>OZ260085.1:1740000-3910877 GCA_965284445.1 Crocinitomicaceae bacterium
GAGCCTACGAAAAACTTTCAGATATTAATGAAAAAAACGGTGACTTAGATTTAGCGATTAATTATCAGAAAAAAGCAATTGAACTTTATAAAAAAATCAAAAATGACAATTACTACATTGTCGCTTATATCAATCTCGCAAATTACTACCTAGATCAAAATAACATTGAGTCAGCCTTGAAATATTATTGGTTTGTTGAATCAAAATTAAAACCTGAACATCTAGAAAAATACGAATCATACGTTTATAATGGCATTGCAGTATGCTATGACTATGAGGGTAAACTAGATAAATCATTAGAATACTACGAAAAATCTAAAAATGCTATTCTTAGAAATAATCCAAAAGATATCTCATCTCTAGCTGTTGCGTATAATAATATAGGCACACTTCAAAATGAAAAAGCAGATTACCTTTCTTCAATTAAAAGTTTAGAAGAATCTCTCAAACTTTTCCAAAAACTGGATGACAGAAAATCAACTTTAGATGTTTACTATAATCTAGCGTTGTCAAATAAAAATGCAAAAAAAATAAATGAATCTAACCAGTATTTATGGAAATTTGTTGAAATACAAGATTCCATTTTTGATGATGAAACCAAACAAATGATTCATGATCTTTCGATTAAATATCAATCTGAAAAAAAAGAACAAGAAAATAAAATTCTAGCGCAAGAAAACGAGAAAAAGCAATTGTCAATTTATTTTTCAGTAGCCGGAATTGTGCTAACAACACTTATTATCATTGTTATTTTTAGAAGTAATCGAATCAAAGAAAAAGCAAATAAAAACCTCGAAGATAAAAAGCAAATAATTGAAGACTACTCACATACTCTTGAGAAACAACATGCATTGTTGGAAATAAAAACACGAGAAATTACAGATAGTATCAGATATGCTGAACGAATTCAGGGTGCTATTCTGCCTCCTGATCAAAAATGGAACAATATTCTCCCGAATTCATTTATCTACTATCAACCCAAAGATATTTTAAGTGGAGATTTTTATTGGATTGCAGAAGTTGATTCACATATTTTTATTGCCGCAGCAGATTGCACTGGGCACGGGGTTCCAGGCGCTTTGATTTCCATTGTGAATTTTAACTTACTCAATAAAGCTGTACTAGAAAAAGGTTTGATAAATCCAAATGAAATCTTAGATAAAGTCAATATCTGGCTGACTGAAACATTGAACCAGAAAGACAGTGAAAGTCGCATCAAAGATGGGATGGATATTTCCTTGATTTCAATTGATAAAAGCACTAAAGAATGTGTTTTTGCCGGAGCAAACAACCCTCTTTACCTTTTTGCAAACGATGAGCTAATTGAATTTAAAGGAAATAAATTCCCTGTTGGTGGGTACATTCACGATGAAATCAATCACTTTACAAATCATAAAATCCAATTAAACCCCGGTGATACTTTGTATTTATTCTCTGATGGTTTCCCTGATCAATTTGGAGGAGAAAAAGGTAAAAAATTCAAATATAAATCCTTCAAAGAATCACTTGCCTTGGCGAATAAGCTGCCAATTTCACAACAAAAAGCGTATTTAAATAACACTCATCTGGCCTGGAAAGGTGAACATGAACAAACAGATGATATATTGATCATCGGAATACAATTATAATTTATGGAAATCATTTTTGCCTCTTCAAATCAAAACAAAGCCAAAGAAATTCAAGCGGCTTTGCCAAAAGAATTCATAATAAAAACTTTGCTAGACTTGGATTTTCATGAGGAAATACCTGAAACAGCAGATACTTTTGCTGGAAATGCTTTGCTAAAAGCTCAATTTGTTGCTGAAAAATGGAATTTGCCTTGTTTCTCCGATGATTCAGGATTAGAAATAGAAGCACTAAACAATGAGCCGGGAGTTTACTCCGCAAGATATGCAGGCACACAAAGAAATGACGATGAAAATATGAATTTGGTGCTTGAAAAACTTCAAAACGAAACAAACAGAAAAGCTTGTTTCAAAACAGTTATCGCATTAATTATTGATGGGAAAACTTTACTTTTTGAAGGAAAAGTGGATGGAACTATCCGACACGACAAAATAGGAAATCATGGTTTCGGATATGACCCGATTTTTGAACCTGAAGGTTTGGGGAAGTCTTTTGCTGAAATGGACATTGAAGAAAAATCAAACTATAGTCATAGAAAAAGAGCAGTTGATCAAATGGTAAAATACTTGATTTTAAATACCTACTAAATGCCTAATCAATATTTGACTTTTGAATATTCTATAAAACTATACATATTAACCAATCAAAATCTTCTTCAATTAAATTCAAAAAGTTACCTTTGTAACAATTGAAAATAAAAACTAAAATACACGATTAACATGGCAAAAATTAAAGTTGCAAATCCTGTTGTAGAGCTTGATGGCGATGAAATGACAAGGATTATTTGGAAATTCATCAAAGACAAATTGATTCTTCCTTATTTAGATCTTGATATCAAATACTACGATTTAGGAATCGAAAAGAGAGATGAAACAAATGACCAAATCACTGTTGATGCTGCTGAAGCTATCAAAAAATACCAAGTAGGTATCAAGTGTGCAACAATTACACCAGACGAAGCGCGTGTACAAGAATTTCATTTGAAATCGATGTGGAAATCTCCAAATGGTACAATTCGTAACATTTTGGATGGTACTGTTTTCAGAGAACCAATCGTGATGAAAAACGTTCCTCGCTTGGTTACAAACTGGACGGCGCCAATCATCGTTGGTCGTCACGCTTTTGGTGATCAATACCGTGCAACAGATGCTGTTTTCAAAGGAAAAGGAAAATTAACAATGACTTTCACTCCTGAAGATGGTGGAGAAACACAAACTTTTGACGTTTACAATTTCAAAGGTGATGGCGTTGGAATGGCAATGTATAACACGGACGAAAGTATCGAAGGTTTTGCAAGAAGCTGTTTCAATATGGCTTTGACCAAAAAATGGCCTTTGTACCTTTCTACTAAAAATACAATCCTTAAAAAATACGATGGTCGTTTCAAAGACATTTTTGAAACTATCTTTCAAGCTGAATTTAAAGCACAATTTGATGCTGCTGGAATCACATACGAGCACCGTTTGATCGATGACATGGTTGCTTCTGCTTTGAAATGGAACGGAAATTTTGTTTGGGCATGTAAAAATTATGACGGTGACGTACAATCTGATACTGTTGCTCAAGGTTTTGGATCTTTAGGATTAATGACTTCTGTTTTAATTACTCCTGATGGAAAAATCATGGAATCTGAAGCAGCACACGGAACTGTAACAAGACACTACCGTGATCACCAAAATGGTAAGAAAACTTCTACAAATCCAATCGCATCTATTTTTGCTTGGACACGTGGTTTGGCTTTCAGAGGAAAATTAGACAACAACCAAGAATTGATTGATTTCTGCGAAACCTTAGAAAGAGTTTGTATCGAAACTGTTGAAAGTGGTGTAATGACCAAAGATTTAGCTGTTTGTATCCACGGAAGAGAAACAAATGATTCTCACTTCGTAAATACAGAAGATTTCTTAGACGCTTTGGATAGAGGATTACAGTCGAAAATGGCTTAGTCTATTCGAATTATATTTGTCCCTGTCAGGATTTATTTATTTGTTATTCAACGACAAAATTTAAATACTGACAGGGATTTTTTATTTTTACAAAAAATGAGATCATTTTAAGATTCAAAAGCTTACATTCAAAATGAAAATTTCAAGTCAATTTTTCTTATTCTGCACCATCATAATTTTCCTTTCGGCCTGCGCAGAAATCAAACCTGTGGAACCTGCAATACAAATCACAAAACCAGGACCAACCCAACAAGAAGCTTCCATCATTGATGTTCCCATTCAAGTGGAACTGAAGCCCTATTTCAAACAAGCAGATGCCGCAGTTCCTAACAAATTTTCAGGAAAAGAAGACCATTGCGAAGGAACAAGCTATTCCTACGTTTTTGAACGAAACCCAATTGAATTTAGCGGTAAGGGAAATAATTTACAATTTGATATCGAAGGCAAATATTCTTTGAAAGTCAATTATTGCCCAAGTTGTACAGATGTTTTTGATGACAATGGAACATGTGTAATTCCAAGATTATATGCCAGTTGTGGTGTAGGTGAACCGATGCGAAAAATTTCAATTTCTTACAACTCTTCTTTCGAGTTATTGCCGAATTACCAGCTTAAATCAGTCACAAAACTAAAGGAAATCAAACCTTTATCAAAATGTGAAGTGACCGTTTTTAAATACGATGCTACTGAAGATTTGGTAAAAGAAGTCAAAAAAGCACTCAAAGACATGGCGGGAGATATTGACAAAAAAGTCAGTGAAACCCAAATCAAAAATGAAATCGACAAAGCATGGAAAACCATGTCTAAACCAATGAAAATAGACAAATATGGCTATCTATACATTCAGCCTGACAAAATTAGTGTGAGCAATTTTCAACTCAACGGAAGTCTACTGAATTTCAATATTGCAATGGAAGCGTATCCTAAAGTTGAATTGACAAAAAATACTACAGAACCAAAACCACTTCCAAATCTTTCCAATTATCTTAAAAAAGATGGGTTCAATATTCAACTAGACGTGATTGGAAATTATGATTCACTTTCAAGATTGCTTTCTTCAGAATTGAAAGGCAAAGAAATTGACATCAAAAAAAACAAAGTCATCATTGATTCAGCGAAAATATTTGGCGCAGCAAATCAACAATTGAGTTTTGCTATCTCGTTTTCTGGCAAACGCAAAGGAACTCTTTATCTTGTCGGCACACCAACATTCGACAATCAAAAACAACAAATTTCATTTCCTGATTTAACTTTTGATTTAGAAACCAAAAATGCATTGCTCAAAAGCGGAAAATGGCTATTCAATGATAAAATCACCCAATCTATTCGAGGATTTGCTACTTACAATTTAAAAACCATTTTAGATGAATCGGCAATTAAATTGGAAAAAGAATTGAATCGTAAAATTGACGAAAAAACAGCGATTGAAGGCAAAATGAGTCAACTCCGAGTTGAAGCTATTTATCCCATGAACAATGAATTATTGATAAGAACAAATTTATCAGGAAACATTAAACTGGTGGTAAATTAAATTATTCTAGTAAATTACTTTTGAACCTTAACAAATATTTTTTCTTGTTCCGCTGAATAAGTAGTAATTTTGAAGCAGCAATATTATTTTAATTTTTTGATGAGAATCTCCACTCTATTTTTCCTTTTCTTCACTTTTACCCTATCAGCCCAAAAGGTACTATTGCCAAATCATAATATTGCAGATTGTTCAGGTGCCGTTGAATTACAAAATGTAGGAAACTTCAATTCCGAATTCACTGGTGAAAAAGGCCGTTTGAAAGATTTTTTTGCCTATTCTTATTTACCAAATTTTAAAGAAACGAACTCGCTATTTTTTAAATTTACAGCTCCACGAAATGGAAAATTGAGCCTCGGAGCTAAAATTTCAAAGGGGAAATTTGATTTAATTATCTTAAAAAGTAATTCAGGAAATATAGTCGATGACATCTATTATGGAAAAGCAACCATCGAAAAATCTACCAAAAGTCCCGTTTCTGAAATTCTAATTCCAAAAGATTCAATCGCTAGTATAGACACAATATCACTTGATTTAAAATCTGATGATATTGTCATGATGGTGTTTAACACTGAAAAAGGCCTTAAAGAGTTTTTAAACTTCTCAATCACATTTGAAATTTCTGATGAGTTTGAAAACCCTGATAAGTTCAAAAAAGTAATCGATGAAAGGAAAAGCGGTCTATCTGCGACAATGGAAATTGAAATTCGAGATGCCGAAACAGGGCTTCCAATCATTTCAAATGTCAATATCAAAGACAAGAAAAAATCAAATTTATACAAAGGTTCAGATTTAATTTTCAGTACTGAAAAGATGAATTTACTGACAATTAAATGCGACGCAACAGGTTATTTCTTTTCTGAAGAAACATTCAAAGTTTATCCTGATTCATCAAAAATCATTAAAATCCAACTTCAATCTTTAAGCAAAGGAAAAAAATTGAAAATTGATAAATTGCAATTCATTAAAGGAACAGATCAAATTTTCCCAGGCACAGAATCGAACCTAATTGGAGTAAAAGATTTTTTACTTTTAAATGCTGAAATAAAGATCGAAGTACAAGGCCATGTCAACAATGAAGGGGAAAATGACATGTCTTCAAAAAGCCTTTCAAGAAAAAGAGCAAGAAAAGTTCGTAACTTTTTTAAAGCTTGTGGCGTAAACGGAAAAAGATTGACTGTGAAAGCTTTCAGCAATAAGTTTCCGATTTACCCAAATCCAAAAAATGAGAAAGAATCTCAAGCAAACAGAAGGGTGGAAATTAAAATTCTTTAAAAGAATGAATTAGCCTGAAAAAAATCATTGTCATTTCTGATAGAAATTGAAAAAACTACTGAAATGAAATTTTTATTTACTTTTTTTGTTTTAACAACCTCATTGAGTTATGCTCAATCACCGTTTTTTACTTCAGAAAATATTGCTGATTGTAATGGTGCAACATCAATTAACTTCCCTGGAAATTATACTCTGCAATTTCCGGATTCCAAAGGCAAGGTGAACGATTTAGAAGCTTATACCACTTTGAAAACTGTTAATGAAAAAAACAGCTTGTGGTGTTATTTTGTTGCTCCTTATGAAGGTAAATTAATTATAGATGCAAAAATTGCTTCTGGAACCGTTCAAATGATTGCTTTTCAGAATGAAGTGGATGATTTATGTGTTGGATTACAAAAAGGAACCACCGAAATCAAAAGAATTATCGATCAAACCAAAAGCAATGAAGTTAGTTTTTCATTAAACATCAGTGAAAACAGCCTTTATCCAATGGAATTGAAAAAAGACCAAAAAGTCATGTTCCTCTTTAACACCCAAGAAAAAGGAAAACCGACTTTGGACTTCAATCTTAAATTTGATAGAAGCAGTGATGAATTGAGTTTAGAAGAAAAAAATAAAGCACAAAAAGTAATTGATATTCGCAAAAGCAATGTAAATCCTTACGTCAACATAAAAATCAGAGATCTTGAAACTGGAAATCCTATTGTTGCAAATATCGAGGTAAATGGAATTAAAAAACTATCTACCCTTTACAATGGATCGGATTTCTTATTCAACGTTGATAAATCAGGTCAAATTGATGTGAAGTGCGATGCGCAAGGTTATTTCTTCGCTGACAGAAACGAAGCGATTTCTTCACGATCAAACCATGAATTAACGATTTGGATGGAAAGAATTGGTCCTGGCAAAAGTTTACGATTAGACGATATTGAATTTCAATCTGGTACAAGTTCGTTAACAACTGGAGCAGAGGATAAATTGCGCAGATTGAAAGATTTTCTCTCTTTAAATTCAGGAATAAAAATCGAAATCCAAGGCCATGTGCATTCAACTGGTGACAATTGTTTTGCCGCTCAAAAACTTTCTGAAGCAAGAGCTAGAAGGGTTTTCCTTTTTCTTGAAGAAAATGGAATTGATAAAAACAGAATGAATGCTGTTGGATATGGAAATACGCAACCGATTTTCGAAAATCCAAAATTCTCCTACGAAGAACAAGCAAATCGGAGGGTGGAAATAAAAGTGATGTAAAAACGAATTAACAAAAAAAAGAGTCTCAAATGAAACTCTTTTTTTTTGTCTTATAATTTTCTATTTGAACAATTTTGAAATCAAATCATCTTCAACAATTGCAGGAATAGTCACTTTTAACTTTGGTTCCATTTCCATTGCTCTTTTTATAGCAAAAATTGCACCTTCGTTTCTTGCCCAACTTCTGCGAGAAATACCGTTGTTTACATCCCAATGCAACATCATTTTCAATCTGCGATCAGCATCTTTTGAACCGTCTAACAACATTCCAAAACCACCATTTATTACTTCGCCCCAGCCTACTCCACCACCATTGTGAATGGAAATCCAAGTTGCGCCTCTAAATCCATCTCCAATCACATTTTGAATGGCCATGTCAGCGGTGAATTTTGAACCATCATAAATGTTAGACGTTTCTCTATAAGGAGAGTCTGTTCCCGAAACATCGTGGTGGTCTCTTCCGAGAATAACTTCACCAATTTCGCCAGCTGCAATTGCATTATTAAATGCTTCAGCGATTCTCATCCTTCCTTCTGCGTCAGCATACAAGATTCGAGCTTGAGAACCAACGACCAATTTATTTTCTTGCGCTCCTTTGATCCACTGAATATTATCTTCCATTTGTTGGATAATTTCTTTTGGAGAAGTTAAGATCATTTTTTCCAAAACAGCACAAGCTATTTCATCTGTTTTAGCTAAATCTTCTGGATTTCCTGAAGCACAAACCCATCTAAATGGTCCAAAACCATAATCAAAACACATCGGTCCCATGATGTCTTGCACGTAAGAAGGATATTTAAAATCAATGTGATTTTCCGCCATTACATCTGCTCCTGCTCTCGATGCTTCCAATAAGAAAGCATTTCCGTAATCAAAGAAATAAGTTCCTTTAGCTGTATGCTTATTAATTGTTGCAGCATGACGAATCAAAGTTTCTTTCACTTTCGCTCGAAACAACTCAGGATTATTTGCCATTAAATCATTTGACTCCTCAAATGACAAACCGATTGGATAATATCCACCAGCCCACGGATTGTGTAATGATGTTTGATCAGAACCTAAATCAATGTGTAAATTTTCGGCATCAAATTTCTCCCATACTTCTACTATATTCCCCAAATAAGCAATGGATACAGCTTCTTGATTTGACATTGCTTCTCGAACTCTGCGAGTCAATTCGTCTAAATCCTGAATGATTTCATTTACCCATCCTTGTTCGTGTCTAATTTTTGTAATCTTAGGATTAACTTCAGCACAAACAGTTACACAACCTGCGATATTCCCAGCTTTTGGCTGCGCACCACTCATTCCTCCTAAACCAGAAGTAACAAAAAGCGATCCTTTTGGAGACTTTTTAATCTTTCTAAATCCATTTAAAACGGTAATAGTAGTTCCATGAACAATTCCTTGCGGACCAATATACATATAAGAACCTGCAGTCATTTGACCGTATTGCGTTACTCCTAATGCGTTAAATTTTTCCCAATCATCTGGTTTTGAATAATTCGGAATCATCATCCCATTCGTCACAACCACTCTTGGAGCGTCTTTATGCGAAGGAAAAAGTCCCATTGGATGCCCAGAATACATGGTTAAGGTTTGATCTTCTTCCATTTCTGACAAATATTTCATTGTCAATCTGTATTGAATCCAATTCTGGAAAACAGCACCATTGCCTCCGTAAGTTATTAACTCATGTGGATGTTGTGCTACAGCGTGATCTAAATTATTTTGAATCATCAACATGATCGCTTTTGCCTGTTGACATTTCCCTGGATAATCGTTTATTGATCTTGCGTAAATTTTGTAATCAGGACGGAATCTATGCATGTAAATTCTACCATAAATTTCCAATTCTTCTAAAAATTCAGAAGCAAGTTCAGCGTGAAAATTTTCTGGAAAATAGCGCAATGCATTCCTCAATGCCAATTTTCTTTCCTCTTCTGAAAGAATTTCTTTTCGCTTAGGCGCATGATTAACATTTGAATCATAGACCTTTTTTGGAGGAAGTACACTTGGAATTCCTTGTTTAATATCTTCTTGAAATTCTTGTATTGTCATCTTGAAAAATTTGACACAAAAATACAATGAAAATGTAGAAAAAAGGCGAAATTATTTAATCCAATATCAGAATTATCAAATTTTGAAAATTATCTAATTATGGTAACATGACCATTAAAATTATAGATATCATCTGTAATCGAATCCTTGGTTCTTATTACCCAAGTGTAGGTCCCGTCAGGTAAAACTTCGCCATTATAAGTTCCGTCCCACTTAACGCTGATATCGTTTGATTCCCATATAATTTCACCCCAACGATTGTAAATCTTTAAATTGAAATCATAAATATCAATACCCGCCATGTAAACAAACCAAGATTGATTGAATTCATCCCCGTCAGGTGTAAAAACGTTCGGTGCATAAATGTAAACTTCGGGTAAAACAGGAACAAAATAATTCGCAGTGTCTTTACAACCAAATTCTGAAGTAGTTATCAATTGTGCGCTATAACTTCCTACTTCACCGTCGGGAAATTTTACAATTGGATTTTCTAATATTGAATTTGCAGGATTTCCTGATTGCAAATTCCATTCATAACTGTATCCATCAATTGATTGATTTAGGAAAAAGACTTCAGTATTAAACATGTAGATTGGAGAAGGAGTCCAAATAAAATCAGCTACAGGTTTTGGATTAGAATGCAAAAATGCTGGAATCGTTACAGAATCAACACATCCTGCTGGAGACACAACAATCAATTGAACGTCATAATCTCCTGCCCACATAGCGGTAGTTGTAAATGAATTTTGATTGATAAAAATTTGACCATCAGACACTGCCCACGATGAACTTTGCACCATCGTCGGATCAGTAGTATTTGTTACAATAAAAACAGCTGGCTCACAAATCGCACTATCTAAAACAGTAAATTGCGGTTGAGGCAAAGGTAAAACAACAACCTCACAAGAAAGCACCAACGGTGATGATTCGCAACCATCGGTTATTGTTACAGTGTATGTCATTGTTGAAGGAGGATTCGCACTTATTGTGCTTGTTGCGCCTGAAGAGTTTGTTCCATTTGACCAAATAAAATTGTAAGGAGCACCTATTCCATCAGCGGCAGAAGCATTAATATTTTGAGGGTATCCAGGACAAATTGAAAATGTCGGTGTAATCGCTCCGGAAATAGGCAGTCTTACAGTAACATAAATAGAATCCGGAGCAGATTGACAACCATTTTGATTTACAGCAATCACATCGTAATATGTATTCACAATTGGAGAACCAGTCTGATTTGCAGCACTGCTGTTTGTATGTCCCCAAATGTAAGTAAACGATGTTCCGTTCGCTCCTTGCGCGATTAAATTCGCAGTTCCATTTTGACAGACCAACGTGTCATTTGACAATGAAACTGTTACCGCTAATGGTTCAACTAATGTTATCGGAGAACAAACTTGGCAACCCAAAGTGTTTCTTGAACAAACTGTATACGTTCCGGCTGCAAAACCTCCTAATGTATTTGATGATTGCCAAGTTACACCATTATCAAAACTATATTCAGATGCTTGAGGTGAAGAAATTGTAATTGTTCCATCTGAGTAACCACCACATGTAGGATCGACTTTTGAAACAGTTTGTACCAATTCTGAAACCAAAACGGAAACTGTATCTCTGATTATTCCACAAACAGTATTATTTTCTCTCAAAATAAATTTATACAAACCTGGCTGATTTACAGTAACGGTAGGATTTAAAGTACTGAAATTTGGTGAAAAAGTCGCCGTTGCTGCTGGAGTGAGACCCGTTGGCAAAATACTTGACCAAGAAGAAGTATTAGAAGGACTACCAACCGTTCCAGACAAATTAATGGTTTGACCGAAGCAAACATTTTGATCTACTCCTGCGTTGGGTTGTGGAGGATTCACCACTGTGATTGTAAAATCAACTATTTGAACTGTTCCTGAAGTCGGCTCTGTTACTTCAACTGAATATACTGTAGTAACTGTCGGTGTTACCGTAACGTTTGTGCCACCTGTTGTATTTGATACACCAGTTGTAACCAACCAATTAAAAGTTGGATTTATCATCCCTGGAGTCAATATATTGACCGTGGCAGAATTTCCTAAACAAATTGTTTGATCAGGTGTCGTTGGATTGCAATCAACACTTGCAGAACCGAAAAAATTCAAATTCACATTTTGTGATGTTCCACTATAATTTGAAAGACAAAGTAGATAAGTTTGACCTGCAACCACATTCAGCGGAGCAACATAACTTGTACCAGATGCATTAGGCGGATAATTAGCTGGCGTTGACATTCCTGTATTTCCGTTACATGTACCATTCCAGTTACATGCAGCAGGAGCCAATGTATTGCCAGTAATACCTGCACATGTTGCAGATGCATTTGTGTAAGGCCACATGATCCAATCAAAACATCCACTGCCAGAAGGAGTACCATTTGCATTTAATCCGATAATTGACCATTGCAAAGTTCCTGATGTTACAATTGAAATTGTAATAAAAGTTGAACTTGTCTCCCCAGACAACAAACATCCTGAATTGTTTCCATAAGGAGGAGTTGAAGGATTTGAAATGTTATTTGAGGTTGTAAAATCAATAATATTTGTCGCCGAATTAGTAGGTTGTATTCCAAAGGAAGGAGTTGTACAACCTGGAACTGCTCCATTGCAATTATTTGGAGTTTGACCATTAGCAATAAAAATGACCAATAAATTTAAGATTAAAATTATATTTTTCATAACTACTAATTTGGACAATTTACAAAAGGGTAAGGATTCACTAAATCTGTTCCATGTAAACCAATTTGAATACAATTTGCTTTAGTATCATAGATTCCCAACCAAGACTTGAAAGTTTCTAAAGGCAATTCATTGATATCTTTGGTAAGCAAAAATAGTCTTTTTGAAATCCAATCTAATCTAACAACTTTCACGTATGGATTTGCTTGCAATGAAGCTGTTAAATCATTGAAATCTTCTTGATTATCAATAGTGAGCATACATTGAGCGAAAAAATGCGTTTCATTTTGTTGTTGACTAAATGAACCAAAGCTGGTCAACATAATTACGAATCCTACAAGAAATAATTTCATTATAAAGTGTTTATGATTATTTTGAAGACGAATTTAAGTTTAATTAGTTGTCTTTCAAAATGAAAAAAAATGAGTTATTGTAAAGCTAAAACAAAAAAAGAAGGACATATGCCCTTCTTTAAATATGTTATTGTTAGGATTTCTATTTTAAATATTTAATTGAACTTCCTGGATAAACTGCTGAATTGCCTAATTGCTCTTCAATTCTTAACAATTGATTGTATTTAGACATTCTATCACTTCGAGAAGCTGAACCAGTTTTAATCTGACCACAATTTAAGGCAACAGCTAAATCTGCAATAGTATTGTCTTCAGTTTCACCAGAACGGTGACTCATCACAGAAGTATAACCATTTTTAATTGCCATTTGAACAGCTTCTATTGTTTCAGTAAGAGATCCAATTTGATTCACTTTTACCAAAATGGAATTAGCAGTATCTTCTTTTATGCCACGAGACAATCTTTTTGTATTTGTAACAAACAAATCATCCCCAACCAATTGAACTTTATTACCAATCGATTCAGTTAAAAGCTTCCAACCAGACCAATCGTCTTCAGCCAAACCATCTTCAATTGAAATAATTGGATATTTCGCACACCATTCTACCCAAAATTGAACCATTTCTTCTGAAGTTCTTTCTTCGCCAGTTGATTCAAAAACATATTTTCCATTCTTGTAAAACTCTGAAGATGCTGCATCCAAAGCAATAAACACATCTTTTCCAGCTACGAACCCAGCTTTCTCAATAGCTTCTAAAACAACTTGAATTGCCTCCTCATTAGAACCAAGATTAGGCGCAAAACCACCTTCGTCTCCTACATTCGTTGACATTCCTCTTGATTTCAATACATTTTTCAAATGGTGAAAAATTTCAGTTCCCCATCTTAAACCTTCAGAAAATGAACTTGCTCCAAAAGGCATAACCATAAATTCCTGAATATCTATTAAATTATCAGCGTGAGAACCGCCATTTAGAATATTCATCATTGGAACCGGCATTGTAACTGCACCAACTCCACCAATATATTGATACAAAGGCAATCCAGATTCCTGAGCTGCTGCTCTTGCAACTGCCAATGAAGTACCTAAAATTGCATTGGCACCTAAGTTTGATTTATTCTCTGTACCATCAAGTTCACACATGGCTGTATCAATCGCTTTTTGGTCAAAAATAGATTTCCCGATTAATAAATCAGCAATTACTGTATTGATGTTATTTACAGCTTTTAAAACGCCTTTGCCAAGGTAAACAGATTTATCCCCGTCTCTCAATTCAACTGCCTCATGAATACCTGTTGAAGCTCCAGATGGAACTGCAGCGCGACCTAAAATTCCATTTGAAGTATAAACATCAACTTCCACAGTTGGATTTCCTCTTGAATCTAAGATTTGTCTTCCAACGATTTTTACAATTTTGCTCATTATTTTAAGAATTAGAAATCATTAATTAGGTAACTAAATTATTTCGATTGTTGCATGTTATCGATAAATTGATCAAACAAATATCTTGAATCATGCGGTCCAGCGGATGCTTCAGGGTGGTATTGCACAGAAAAAACAGGTTTTCCAATCAATTCTATTCCAGCAATTGTATTGTCATTCAAATGAATGTGAGTTACGGCAATTGTATCATTTCCTTCAACACTTTCTTTAGAAATCACAAATCCATGATTCTGAGAAGTAATTTCTCCCTTACCTGTCTTCAAATTTTTGATTGGATGATTAATTCCTCTGTGACCGTTAAACATCTTAACCGTCGTCAAACCTTGGCTTAAACCTAAAATTTGATGTCCTAAACAAATTCCAAAAGTTGGAATACTAGAATCAACAATTTGAGAAACCAATTGAATAGTCTCATTCATCGCGCCAGGATCGCCCGGACCATTAGAAATCATAAAACCATCAGGATTGAATGATATCATTTCCTCTAAGGTAGAATACATTGGGAAAACACGCACATGACAACCTCTTTCTACCAAACAACGAATGATATTCTTTTTGACTCCTAAATCTAAAAGTGCAACTTTAAATTTCGCATCTTCAGGAATGGAATCATAAACCTTTTCAGTTGTAACTTTGGATGATAATTCTAAACCATCCATGGAAGGAACTTGTTTTAGAAGCGCTTTTAATTCATCAATATCTAGAATATCAGACGAAATAATAGCATTCATTGCGCCTTTACTTCTGATATGACGAACTAATGAGCGTGTATCTATGTCGGAAATCCCAACACAATCATTTTCAATCATCATAGAGTCCAATGACCCTTTAGCTGAAGAACGAGAATAAATTTCAGAGTATTTTTTGGTAACTAAACCAGCAATTTTAATTGATTCAGATTCATTTTCTGAATCGTGTATACCGTAGTTTCCGATATGGGCAGTATTCATTACTAAAATCTGACCAAAATAGGATGGATCTGTAAACACTTCTTGGTAACCGGTCATCCCGGTATTAAAAGCAATTTCTCCAGTAGTTGTTCCTTTTTTACCTACAGCAATTCCTTGATAAAAGGTACCGTCTTCTAATAAGAGGATAGCTGGTATTCTTTCTTCCATCTAAAAATATTTTTGCAAAGGTAGGATTTCAATCTGAATCAAACTAGAAATTTGCTTAAACAAATATGAATCTTCACAAAAAAAGTGAAAAAGCGAAAAAACTTAAAACAAAAAAAAGGACGGTTTTACCGCCCTTTCTGATAGATTTAAATCTAAATTATTTTTCTTCTTCTGAAGTGTTCTCTTCAGCTGATTCGTCTGCTGCTTCTTCAGTAGATGCCTCTGGAGCCTCTTCTGTTTCAACAGCTGTCTCTTCAACAGCAGTAACTTCTTCAGTAGCAGCTGTAGCTTTAGCACCACCTCCACTACGACGAGAACGTCTTGTAGTTGATTTTTTAGTAGTGTCATTCAACATTAATTCGTTGAAATCAACTAATTCAATCATACACATTTCAGCATTATCTCCTAAACGGAAACCAGTACGAATGATACGAGTGTAACCTCCAGGACGACCTGCAACTTTAGGAGCGATATCTCTGAACAATTCAGAAACTGCGTCTTTACTACCTAAATAACTAAAAACTGTTCTACGTGAGTGAGTAGAATCCGTTTTTGATTTTGTTATCAATGGTTCAACATATACTCTAAGCGCTTTTGCTTTTGCTACAGTTGTAGAAATGCGTTTGTGCTCGATAAGAGAACATGCCATATTAGACAACATCGCTTTTCTGTGAGCTGATTTTCTGCCTAAATGATTTAATTTTTTACCGTGTCTCATTTTAATTAATTTCGTAAGTAACGGTTAATTGAATAATTCTAGATCGCTATTATTCAATCACCTATTACGATATTTTACATTTAATTTGCGATCCTAATCTTTGTCCAATTTATATTTGGCTACGTTCATTCCAAAGTTCAAACCTTTGTTATCAACCAAATCTTCTAATTCCGTAAGAGATTTCTTACCAAAATTACGGAACTTCAAAAGGTCATTTTTGTTGTATGAAACTAAATCACCTAAAGTTTCAACATCAGCAGCTTTTAAACAATTCAATGCACGCACTGAAAGGTCCATATCAACTAATTTTGTTTTCAACAATTGACGCATGTGAAGAGATGTTTCATCAAATTCTTCTGTATCAGATTTAACTTCGCTATCCAAAGTAATTTTCTCATCAGAGAATAACATGAAATGGTGAATTAAAATCTTTGCAGCTTCTTTCAATGCATCTTTAGGATGAATAGAACCATCAGAGGTAATTTCCATCACTAATTTTTCATAATCCGTTTTTTGTTCAACACGATAATTTTCAATCGTGTAGTTTACATTTTTAATCGGAGTAAAGATTGAATCAATAAAAATGGTTCCGAAAGGTACTCCACTAATTTTGTTTTCTTCTGCAGGAACGTAACCACGACCTTTAACGATCGTCATTTCCATTTCAAATTTAACAGAAGATTCCATATTGCAGATTACTAAATCTGGATTCAATACTTGGAATGCAGAAGTAAATTTACCTAAATCACCAGCAGTTAATTGATTTTGTCCAGAGATAGAAACAATTACTGTTTCGTTATCAGTACCTTCAATTTGTTGTTTGAATCGAACTTGTTTTAAGTTCAATACGATTTCAGTAACGTCTTCTACTACTCCTTTCAAGGTAGTAAATTCGTGATCGACACCTTCTATTCTGATAGAAGCGATTGCATAACCTTCCAAAGAAGATAACAATATACGACGCAACGCATTCCCAACGGTAATACCGTATCCAGGCTCGAGCGGACGGAACTCAAATTGTCCCTTGTGCTCATCAGACTGAATCATGATAACCTTATCGGGCTTTTGGAAGTCTAAAATAGCCATGTTAATGCTTTAAATTATTATTTAGAATACAATTCGACGATAAGCTGTTCCTTGATATTTTCAGGAATCATGTCACGAGCAGGAATGCTCAAAACTTTACCTGTCATATCAGATGGATTCCAATCCAACCAATCGTATTTCTTATTATTTGAAGCCAACGATGAAGTGATTGCCTCTAAAGATTTAGATTTTTCACGAACACCAACAACATCACCAACTTTCAATGTGTATGAAGGAATATTTACTACTTCTCCGTTTACAGTAATATGTCTGTGAGAAACCAACTGACGTGCACCACGACGAGTTGGAGAAACACCCATACGGAAAACTGTATTGTCTAAACGAGATTCACATAACTGCAGCAAAACCTCACCGGTAATACCTTTACTACGAGAAGCTTTATCAAACATATTTGAGAACTGACGCTCTAAAATACCGTAAGTATATTTTGCTTTTTGTTTTTCAGCTAACTGAATAGCGTACTCTGACTTTTTTCCACCTCTTCTTTTAGATGGACCATGTTGTCCTGGACCATAAGCTCTTTTATCAAGAGATTTGTCTGGACCAAAAATTGGGTCTAAGAAACGTCGAGCAATTTTCGACTTTGGACCTGTGTATCTTGCCATTTCTATTTGTTATTATAAAGAGCACCATGAATTAAGGCTTTTCCTTCGATGGTGTTGTTCTCCTATTTGTTATTAAACTCTTCTTCTTTTTGGAGGTCTACAACCATTGTGTGGTAATGGAGTAATATCCATGATTTCAATTACTTCAATCCCAGCATTATGCAAAGAACGGATTGCAGACTCACGTCCTCCACCTGGTCCTTTTACAAACACTTTCACTTTACGTAATCCGAAGTCATGTGCTTCTTTCGCTGCATCCTCAGCTGCAACTTGCGCTGCGTAAGGAGTGTTCTTTTTAGAACCACGGAAGCCCATTTTTCCAGCCGATGACCAAGAGATAACTTGACCAGCGTTGTTTGTCAAAGAAATAATTACATTGTTGAAGGTAGCTTGAATATGCGCTTCACCCAAAGCATCTACTTTGACATTTTTCTTCTTCTTTTGATTAGACTTTGCCATCTTAATTATTATTTACTCACTTTTTTCTTGTTCGCAACTGTTTTTCTCTTACCTTTTCTTGTACGAGAGTTGTTTTTTGTTCTTTGACCTCTCAAAGGTAAACCAGCTCTGTGACGAATTCCTCTGTTACAACCGATATCCATCAAACGTTTGATGTTCAATTGAATTTCAGAACGCAATTGACCTTCTACTTTGATTTCGCTCAAAGATTCACGAATTGCACCAATTTGCTCATCTGTCCAATCTTGAACTTTAATGTTCTCATCGATGTTGTTCGTTTTCAAAATCTGAGCCGCTGTACTGCGACCAATACCGAAGATGTAAGTTAAACCGATTACACCTCTTTTTTTCTTTGGTAAATCTATACCTGCTATACGTGCCATAATTCTTACTAATTATCCTTGTCTTTGTTTAAGTTTAGGATTCTTTTTATTAATCACGTAAACTCTACCTTTTCTTTTAACGATCTTGCAATCTGCAGAACGCTTTTTAACTGAAGCTCTAACTTTCATTTCGTTTTCTAATTAAATAGACTATTTATATCTAAATGAGATACGACCTTTTGATAAATCATAAGGTGACATTTCTACTTTTACTCTGTCTCCTGGTAAAATCTTGATGTAAAACATTCTCATTTTACCTGAAATGTGCGCTGTAATAACGTGACCATTTTCTAACTCAACTCTAAACATTGCGTTTGATAATGCTTCGATGATTACACCGTCTTGTTCAATTGATGTTTGCTTTGCCATGATTAAAATCCAGATAATTCTTTAGCTGCTCTTCTACCTTTAACTTTTGAACCTTCCATCAAACCATCCATGTGACGATTCAACAAATAAGTTTCAATTTGTTGCAGTGTATCCAAAACAACACCAACCATGATTAACAAAGAAGTTCCTCCAAAAAACATTTCGAAGCCAGATGTAATACCTGCTGAATGCGCAATAGAAGGCAAAATAGCAATCATTGCCAAGAAAATAGATCCTGGAAGCGTGATTCTTGAGACCAAAGTATCAATGTAATCAGCTGTTTCTTCCCCTGGACGAACCCCTGGAATAAAACCACCATTTCTTTTCATATCATCTGCCATTTTTCTAGGATTAATCATAATCGCTGTATAGAAAAATGTAAAGACGATAATCAAAAGCGCTAACAATGCATTGTAAGGAACTCCATAAATGTTTGAGAAAGCATTTTGAAACCAACCACCACCATCTTTTCCAGCAGTACTAGAAACAATCATCATTGGGATAGTTACAATTGCCTGAGCAAAAATGATTGGCATTACACCACTTGCATTTACCTTAATTGGCAAATAGCTTCTTGCTCCTTCTTCAGTAGCTCTGGCCCCCGCAATTCTTTTTGCAGTATTCATTGGAATTTTACGTACACCTTGCACAATCAAAATTGTACCTAAAACAATAAGCATAAATGCTACAATTTCTAATACAATTTTAATAAGGTTATCTTCATTCATACCGATTTCTGCAAAGAAAGCTTGTGGAAGTCTTGAAAGAATCCCCACTGTAATCAACAAAGAAATACCGTTACCAATACCTTTATCTGTAATACGCTCACCTAACCACACAGCAAACATAGATCCTGCAACCATTACGATTACTGACTGAACCCACCAAAGTGATGTCGCGTCTACAGGTAATGCACCTTTGTTACCAACCCATTGAGTTAAGTACGCAGGAGCTTGTAAAGCACAAATCACAATCGTAAGTATACGCGTGTAATTATTGATGCGTTTTTTTCCAGATTCACCTTCATTTTGCATTTTCTGAACAGCTGGAACAGCCATTCCTAAAAGTTGCATGATGATCGAAGCACTGATATATGGCATAATTCCTAATGCCATCACTGATGCATTAGAGAAACCACCACCTGAAAATAGAGAAAGCAAAGTCGTCAATGCATTACCATCACCTTTAGCGTTAGAAGCTGCTAAAGCAGCATAGTTAACACCAGGTAAAATAACGAAAGACCCTATGCGATAAACAAGAATTAAAGAAAGAGTCAAAATGATTCTCTTTCTTAATTCTTCTACTTTCCATATGTTTTTAATATTCTGTATAAACTTCTTCATTTGGAAAAAATGTTGGCAAAGTTAATTAGATTTCTGAACAAATACCACCTTGAGCTTCAATTCCTGCTTTTGCAGTGTCAGAAAACTTGTGTGCGGTAACATTAATCTTCGTTTTCAACTCGCCTCGTCCTAAGATTTTAACCAAGTCATTTCTAGAGATGATACCGTTTTCACGTAAAATTTCTGGTGTAATTTCAGAAATATTTTTTCTCTCAATTAATGATTGAATAATATCTAAATTAATTGCTTTATATTCAACACGGTTGATATTTTTAAAACCAAATTTTGGTACTCTACGTTGAAGTGGCATTTGCCCTCCTTCGAAACCAATTTTAGTACTATATCCCGATCTTGATTTTGCTCCCTTGTGCCCTCTTGTTGAAGTTCCACCATGCCCTGATCCTTGACCACGAGCAATACGCTTTCCTTGCTTAACAGAACCTTTTGCAGGAGTTAAATTATTTAAGTTCATTTTAATTCGATTTAAAGATTCTACTCAACAACTTCTAGTAAGTGTTGTACTTTCTTAATCATTCCAAGAATTTGAGGAGTAACCTCTTTTTCCACAGTTTGATTCAATTTTCTAAATCCAAGTGCTTTAATCGTAGCCTTTTGAACAGCTGGGCGTTTAATAGCGCTTCTTACTTGCTTAATTTTAATTATAGCCATTTTCGTAATATTAACCGTTAAACACTTTATCCAAACTAATTCCTCGTTGTTTAGCAACAGCTACAGCATCTCTCATTTTAGAAAGTGCGTCCATTGTCGCTTTAATAACGTTGTGAGGGTTTGAAGACCCTTGAGATTTAGCCAATACGTTATGTACACCAACGCTTTCTAATACAGCACGCATTGCACCTCCTGCAATAACACCTGTACCGATAGTAGCTGGTTTAAGTAGAACCTCTGCACCACCAAATTTACCTTTTTGTGCATGAGGAACAGTTCCACGTAAAATTGGAACTTTGATCAAATTCTTTTTCGCATCGTCGATACCTTTTGTAATAGCTTCAGTTACCTCCTTCGCTTTACCAAGTCCGTGTCCAACGATACCATTTTCGTCACCTACAACAACAATTGCTGAGAAACTGAATGTACGACCTCCTTTAGTTACTTTAGTCACACGATTCACAGCAACAAGCTTGTCTTTAAGCTCTAAGTCTGCAGATTTTACTCTATTTAATGTTTGTGCCATCGTTTTTAAAATTTAAGTCCGCCTTCTCTAGCTGAGTCAGCCAATGATTTAACTCTACCGTGGTATAAGTAACCGTTTCTATCAAAAACGACAGCTTGAATACCAGCTTTAACTGCTTTCTCAGCAACTTCTTTTCCTACAACAGCAGCCTGATCAACTTTATTTAATTTTTCAGTTGCTTTGTTATTGTAAGAAGATGCAGATGCAAGAGTAACACCTTTTGTGTCATCAATTAATTGCGCGTAGATTTGTTTGTTACTGCGGAAAACCGTCAAACGAGGCAATTGAGCAGTACCAGAAATTTTCTTTCTGATTCTTCTTTTAATCTTTGCTCTTCTTTTTAATTTACTAAATGCCATGATAATTACAAATTATTTTTTACCTGCAGCTTTACCAGCTTTTCTTCTAATTTCTTCACCTACGAATCGAACACCTTTACCTTTGTATGGCTCTGGTTTACGAAGAGAACGAATTTTGGCAGCAACTTGACCAATCAACTGCTTGTCGAATGATTCTAAAGTCACAACTGGAGCTTTACCCTTAAGGGTTTCTGCAGATACCTTAATTTCTGAAGGAAGTTCGATAGCGATTGGGTGAGAATAACCTAATGACAACTCCAACAATTGACCTGTTGCTGTTGCACGGTAACCTACACCTACTACTTCTAATGCCTTCTTGTACCCTTCTGATACACCAATGACCATATTATTGATCAATGAACGGTATAAACCGTGTTTAGCTCTGTGAGCTGGTGCGTCTGATTCGCGGCTAAAAGTGATTACATTGTCCTCGATAGTCACAGTAACACAAGAATCGATTTCTTGTGTCAAAGTTCCTTTAGGACCCTTAACGGAAACAGTTGTTCCGTTTAATGTTACTTCTACTCCACTCGGGATCGTAACTGGGGATTTACCTATCCTTGACATTTTTTATTATTAATTATGATATTAATATACGTAGCAGAGAACTTCTCCACCTACGTTTTCTCTTCTTGCTTCTTTATCAGTGATAACACCTTTTGAAGTAGAAACGATTGCAATTCCAAGACCATTCAATACACGTGGCATTTCAGAAGCACCGCTATATTTTCTCAAACCTGGACGTGAAGCACGCTCCAATTTTGTGATAGCCGGAACTTTAGTCGACTGATTATATTTAAGTGCAATTTTAATTACACCTTGTTTGTCATCTTCCTCGAATTTAAAATTCGTGATGTAACCTTGATCGAAAAGGATCTGTGTCATGGCTCTTTTAACGTTAGAACCAGGAATTTCAACCATTTTCAAACGGGCACTACTCGCGTTTCTGATTCGAGTCAGAAAATCTGCTATAGGATCTGTATTCATCTGTTTTCCTAAAAAATATTACCAACTTGATTTTTTGATGCCTGGGATTTTCCCTGCTAAAGCCATTTCACGGAAAGTTACCCTTGAAATTCCAAACTGACGCATGTAACCTCTTGGACGACCTGTCAAACCGCAACGATTATGCAAACGAACTTTAGATCCATTTGCTGGCAATTTTTGCAATGCCATCATAGCATCCCATTTAGCATTTTGTACTGTTTCATCAGTACTTGTAGATTTCAAAATAGCTGTCAATTCTGCTCTTTTCTTAGCATCTTTAGCAACCATTCTTTCTCTTTTGCGCTCACGCGCTTTCATTGATTCCTTAGCCATCTCTTCTTATTTTTTTGTAAATGGAAAACCAAACGCGTCTAACAAAGCTTTACCTTCTTCATCGCTTTCTGCAGATGTAACAAAAGTAATATCCATTCCCATGATACGACTTACTTTGTCGATATCAATTTCTGGGAAAATGATGTGCTCTTTAACTCCAAGGTTAAAATTTCCTCTTCCATCAAATCCTTTTGGACTGATACCTCTAAAGTCACGTGTACGTGGCAAAGCAACAGCTATCAAACGATCTAAGAAATCGTACATTTTATCTCCGCGCAATGTTACTTTCGTACCAATTGGCATCCCTTTACGTAATTTAAAGTTAGAGATATCTTTTTTAGAATTTGTAGCAATTGCTTTTTGTCCAACAATTCTAGACAAATCTGCAACAGCATTATCAACTAACTTTTTATCTGCAACCGCATCTCCAATACCTTGGCTCAACACGATTTTTTGTAATTTAGGTACACGCATTACCGTCTTGTACCCAAATTTTTCAGTAAGTGCAGGAATTACTTCCTGTGCATACTTTTCCTTAAGTCTTGGCGTATAACTCATTACTTAATTTCCTGTCCGGACTTTTTAGAATAACGTACTAATTTACCTGCATCGTTCATTTTACGACCCACTCTTGAAGCAGTGCCATTATGAACTACCATGAGATTGGAAATATGGATACCACTTTCCTTTTCAACAATTCCTCCTTGAGGATCAGAAGCAGATGGTTTTGTATGACGTTTCATCATGTTTAAACCTTCAACCGTTGCACGGTCCTTCTTTTTGTCGATTACAAGAATTTTTCCCTCTTGTCCACGAGATTCTCCGCTAAGTACCTTAACAGAGTCTCCAACTTTAATGTGTAATTTCTTTTGCATGACTTTACAATTTTTAAAGTACTTCAGGAGCAAGAGAAACAATTTTCATGTAATTGTTCTCACGAAGCTCACGAGCTACTGGTCCGAAAATACGGGTTCCTCTCATCTCACCTGCTTGGTTTAAAATAACCACAGCATTGTCATCAAATCGGATGTATGAACCGTCAGCTCTACGTACCTCTTTTTTTGTTCTTACTACCACAGCCTTGGCTACCTGACCTTTCTTAACGGCACCAGAGGGCATTGCGCTCTTTACAGCAACTACGATTTTATCTCCTACAGATGCATAACGACGTTTTGTACCTCCTAAAACACGGATGCACAATACCTCTTTTGCTCCAGAGTTATCTGCTACTGAAAGTCTTGATTCCTGTTGTATCATTACTTAATGATTATTTAGCTCTTTCAACAATTTCTACTAATCTCCAATTCTTGCTTTTAGACAAGGGTCTTGTTTCCATGATGCGAACTGTATCGCCTTCGTTACAGTCATTATTTTCATCGTGGGCTACAAATTTAGTAGTTTTTTTTACGAACTTACCATATTTTGGATGTTTTACTTTTCTTTCTACAGAAACAACGATAGATTTTTCCATCTTATCGCTAGTAACAACACCTACTCTCTCTTTTCTTAAATTACGCTTTTCCATACGAAGCTAATTGCATTTAATGCAGGCTATGCCTGCGTTTCACGTTTTCCTAACTCCGTTTTCAGACGTGCAATAGTCTTTCTAATTACACGAATTTGCATAGGATTTTCCATTGGAGTAACACTGTGAGAAATTTTCATTTTTAACAATTGTTCCTCTGTAGATCCGATACGACTCTTTAAGTCTGTCAACGAAAGTTTTGTGATTTCTTCTTGTTTCATCTTACTAACTATTTACCTGGTATAACATAGTCATTGCGAACAATGAATTTACATTTTACAGGAAGTTTTTGTGCTGCTAAACGAAGTGCTTCCTTTGCGATCTCGTAAGGAACTCCGTCTGCTTCAAACATAATACGACCTGGTTTAACTACTGCTACCCAGTGACTTGGAGCACCCTTACCTTTACCCATCCTTACCTCTGCAGGTTTAGATGTTACTGGTTTGTCTGGGAAGATTCTAATCCAAACCTGACCTTCACGTTTCATGTAACGCGTAACTGCGATACGTGAAGCTTCGATCTGGCGTGAAGTAATCCATGCTGGCTCCAGGGTTTTAAGTCCAAAAGATCCAAAAGCAATGGTGCTACCTCTTTCAGCTTCACCTCTGTTTCTTCCTTTTTGTACCCTTCTGAATTTGGTTCTTTTTGGCTGTAACATTTTCCGAAAATTTTACTGTATCAATTATTTTTTCTTTCTTTTACCACCATTTCCGGCTGGTTTACGATTACCTTGAGATGGAGCACCACTACCTTTAGCAGATCCTGCAGCCATACCAATGTTTGGAGATAAATCTCTCTTACCGAAAACTTCACCTTTACAGATCCATACCTTGATACCGATACGACCATATGTAGTGTGTGCTTCGCTTACCGCGTAATCAATATCCGCTCTGAACGTATGTAACGGAGTACGTCCATCTTTGTACATCTCGGTACGAGCCATTTCAGCACCATTGAGACGTCCGGAAATTTTTACTTTGATACCTTCAGCACCCATTCTCATCGTAGAACCAATTGACATCTTGATTGCACGACGGAAAGAAATTCGGGCTTCAATTTGACGAGCAATTCCATCAGCAACTAAACGAGCATCCAATTCTGGACGTTTCACCTCGAAAATGTTGATCTGAATCTCTTTTTTCGTCAATTTTTTTAATTCTTCTTTCAGTTTGTCAACTTCTTGACCACCTTTACCGATAATTACACCCGGACGAGCCGTGTTGATAGTTACAGTAACAAGTTTAAGCGTACGCTCGATAATAATCTTTGCGATACTAGCTCTGGATAAACGGGCAGAAAGATATTTACGGATTTTATCGTCTTCAACGATTTTATCTTTGTAATCATTTCCACCGTACCAGTTAGACTCCCATCCGTGGATGAAACCAAGTCTATTTCCTATTGGATTCGTTTTTTGTCCCATGTTATCCTTACTTATTTAGCACCATCAACTATGATGGTAACGTGGTTCGATCTTTTTCTTACTCTATGCGCTCTTCCTTGAGGTGCAGTTTGAATACGTTTCATCATTGCTGCGCTATCAACTTGAATTGACTTAACAACTAACTTCTCGTCTTCGATACTTTTTCCTTCATTTTTAAGTTCCCAGTTAGCAATTGCAGAACGCAATAACTTTTCCAAACTTTTAGAGGCAAATTTCGAATTATGTTGCAAAATATTTAGAGCTTTATTAACATCAACTCCCCTTACAAGATCTGCAACTAATCTCATCTTTCTTGGAGCAATCGGAGAAGCTTTCAAACTTGCAATTGCAGTTGTGCTTTTCTCTTCTTTTAACTTTTCAGCTCTTTCTCTTTTTCTAGCGCCCATGTCACTAATAAATTTAAAAAACTATCTTTTCTTATTTTTCTTATCCGCTCCATGTCCACGGAAGTTACGAGTTGGTGAAAATTCACCTAACTTGTGACCAACCATGTTTTCAGTAGCGAAAACTGGAATAAACTTATTCCCGTTATGCACAGCAACTGTTAACCCAACCATTTCTGGGGTAATAGTAGAAGCTCTTGACCATGTTTTGATCACAGCTTTGCTGTTAGAAGCGTGAGCTTCGTCCACTCGTTTACTTAACTTGTAATGTACGAACGGCGGTTTTTTCAACGATCTACTCATGACTTATTTCTTTCTTTTGTCGATGATAAACTTATCTGAATACTTAGTTTTAGCACGTGTTTTGTATCCTTTAGCAGGAACTCCGTTACGTGATCTTGGATGACCTCCAGAATTTCTTCCTTCACCACCACCCATTGGGTGATCAACAGGATTCATTACAACACCACGAACACGTGGACGACGGCCTAACCATCTTGAACGACCTGCTTTTCCAGATACTACTAAACTATGCTCAGAATTTGAAACTGAACCGATTGTTGCCATACAAGTTGTCAAAATCATTCTAGTTTCACCAGAAGGCATTTTGATAATTGCATAACGACCGTCACGCGCATTTAACTGTGCATACGTTCCAGCTCCACGAGCGATTGCTCCTCCTTTTCCTGGTTTCAATTCAATGTTATGAATTACAGTTCCCAATGGAACATCACTCAAGAACATAGCATGACCAACATTAGGTGTAGCTGTTTTTCCAGACAAAACAGTATCACCAACTTTCAAACCTTCAGGAGCAATGATGTATCTTTTCTCACCGTCAGCATACCACAATAAAGCGATACGTGCAGTACGATTTGGATCATACTCAATCGTTTTAACAGTTGCAGGGATATCCTGCTTGTCTCTTTTAAAATCAATGATACGGTATTTTTGTTTGTGACCACCTCCAATGTATCTCATGGTCATTCTACCGTCATTGTTACGACCTCCAGACTTGCTGATACCTTCAACCAAACTCTTTTCAGGGATGTTTGTAGTTACCTCTTTGTAAGTACTGTTAATCTTGTGTCTTTGCCCTGGAGTTGTAGGCTTGAATTTTTTAAGACCCATTCTTTTTTCTTAAATGTTATTAAACAAATCAATCGTCTCTCCATCTGCAACAGTAACTACCGCTTTTTTCCAAGGGTTGTTTGGTTGCACAACGATACCTCTATTCGTTTGTTTGATAGAGGATTTACCACCGCCATATGTCATTGTACGAACTTTAACTATGTTAACACCATACATCTTCTCGACAGCTTTTTTAATTTCAATCTTGTTTGCACTCTTTGCAACTTCGAAAGTAAAACTGTTACGAGACTCACTCGCTGCAGTTGCTTTCTCAGTAATTAGAGGCTTTCTGATAATTATATTCATCACTAAATCAGTTTAGAATCTTTTCAATTACTTCTATTGAACTCTCAGCCAAAACCACTTTTTTCGCGTTCAATACATCAAATGTATTTACTGAATCAGCAGTAACAACTTTCACACGTTTCAAGTTACGAGATGACAAATATACGTTATCATTCTCAGAACCTAAAATCAAAAGAATTTTATCGTTTTGCAATTCTAAGTTGCTCAACATATTTTTAAATTCTTGCGTTTTGATACTAGCAAAATTTGGATCTTCCAATACCAAAATCGCTTCTGATTGTGCTTTGTACGCAAAAGCTGACTTACGTGCAAGACGTTTCAATTTTACGTTCAATTTAAAGTGATAATCACGTGGACGTGGTCCGAAAATACGACCTCCACCTACGATTGTACCAGATTTGATACTACCAGCACGTGCGCCACCTGTTCCTTTTTGTTTTTTAATTTTTCTAGTTGAACCAGCAATTTCTGCTCTTTCTTTCGCTTTGTGTGTTCCTTGGCGACGATTAGCTAAATGCTGTTTAACATCTAAATAAATTGCATGATCATTTGGTGCTATTCCAAAGACTGCATCCGAAAGAGTTACTTTTTTAGAAGTAGCTTTTCCTGTTTGGTCAAATACTTTAACTTCCATTTTATCTCTCAATTAATACGGTTGAACCTTTAGCTCCAGGAATAGACCCTTTCACTACAATTAAATTTTTGTCAGCTAACACTTTCAAAACTTCTAAGTTTTCAATCAAAACTCGCTTGTTTCCCATTTGTCCTGCCATACGCATTCCTTTGAATACTCTTGCAGGATAAGAAGCAGCTCCAATTGATCCTGGTGCACGCAAACGGTTATGTTGACCGTGTGTAGATTGACCTACCCCACCAAAACCGTGTCTTTTCACAACACCTTGAAAACCTTTTCCTTTTGAAGTACCTGCTACTCCTACGAATTCACCTTCTGAGAAGATGTCAACGCTTACTACATCTCCAAGACTTAGTCCTTCAAAACCTTTGAACTCAACAACCGTTTGTTTTGGTGTTGTATTCGCTTTTTTGAAGTGACCTTTCAATGCGTTTGGTGTGCGACTATCTTTACGCTCACCGAAACCTAATTGAACAGCCTCGTACCCGTCTCTGTCTTGTGTCTTTAACTGTGTTACGACACAAGGACCAGCTTCTATCACTGTGCATGGTGTTGCCTTACCCTCGGCACTGTAGATGCTAGTCATTCCGACTTTTCTACCAATTAATCCAGGCATACTTTGTTAATTATAAATTATGAATTATAAATATAAAGTTCTTATCAAACTTTAATTTCTACGTCTACTCCACTTGGAAGCTCCAAGCGCATCAATGCATCTACTGTTTTTGAAGATGAACTGTAAATATCTAACAATCTCTTGTAAGAACACAATTCAAACTGCTCACGTGCTTTCTTGTTAACGTGTGGAGATTTCAATACAGTGTAGATTCTTTTATGTGTTGGCAATGGAATTGGTCCGCTTACTACAGCGCCAGTAGCCTTTACCGTTTTAACAATCTTCTCAGCTGACTTATCAACTAAGTTGTGATCGTATGATTTTAATTTAATTCTAATTTTCTGGCTCATTTCTAAACTAATTAAGCGTTTACTTTACCGTTCACTTTAGCTACAACATCTTTTGTAACGTTAGCTGGAGTTTCTGCAAAATGTGAGAACTCCATTGTTGAACTTGCACGTCCTGATGATAATGTACGTAACTGAGTTACATAACCGAACATTTCAGACAATGGAACATCAGCTTTAACAACTTTTGATCCTGCTCTGTCATCCATTCCTTTCATCATACCACGACGACGGTTCAAGTCACCAACGATATCACCCATATTTTCTTCTGGAGTTAAAACTTCCAATTTCATGATAGGCTCCAACAAAATAGGTTGACATTTTTTCAATGCTTCACGGTAAGCCATTTTAGCAGCAACCTCGAAAGACAATGAATCTGAATCGACAGCGTGGAAAGATCCATCTAACAATTCAACTTTGAATGAATCTACTGGATAACCAGCTAATACACCATTTTTCATTGACTCTTTGAATCCTTTCTCAACTGAAGGAATAAACTCTCTTGGAATGTTACCACCTTTGATTGAGTTAATGAATTCCAATCCTGTTTTTTCAATGTTTTCTTGAGGAGAAATTCTTACCAAGATATCAGCAAATTTTCCACGTCCACCTGATTGTTTTTTGTAAACCTCACGGTGTTCAACGCTTCCAGTAATTGCTTCACGGTAAGAAACCTGAGGAGCACCTTGATTAACTTCAACTTTGAACTCTCTTTTCAAACGGTCAACGATAATTTCTAAGTGAAGCTCACCCATACCTTCGATGATAGTTTGTCCAGTTTCATGATCAGATTTCACACGGAAAGTAGGATCTTCTTCAGCCAATTTATTCAAACCAATAGATAATCTATCTGTATCAGCTTGCGTTTTTGGTTCAATTGCCAATCCAATTACTGGATCTGGGAAATCCATAGATTCCAATACAATTGGATGCCCTTCAGCACACAAAGTATCTCCTGTACGAATATCTTTAAATCCAACAACCGCACCGATATCTCCAGCTCCTAACTCATCAATTTGAATTTGTTTGTTAGCATGCATTTGGAAGATACGTGAAATACGTTCTTTATTGTCTGAACGAGAATTGTAAACGTAAGAACCTGCTGGTAATTTACCAGAGTAAGCACGAACGAAACACAAACGTCCAACGAAAGGATCTGTTGCAATTTTAAATGCTAAACCAGCAAAAGGCTCATCAAAAGAAGGATTACGAACAATTTCTTCATCAGTCTTTGGATTGATACCTTCAATAGCACCATTATCTAACGGTGATGGTAAAATAGCCATTACATAATCCAACATTGTTTGTACACCTTTGTTTTTGAAAGATGAACCACATAACATTGGAACAATTTTTCCAGAAATGGTAGCAGCACGTAATGCAGCTAAGATTTCATCCTCAGTAATTGAGTTTGGATCTTCGAAGTATTTCTCCATCAAAGACTCATCGAATTCTGCAACTGCTTCCAATAATTTCTCACGGTATTCAGTAGCTTCTTCAACCATGTCAGCTGGAATTTCAACTTCTTTAAAAGTCATTCCTTTGTCATGCTCATTCCAAACAATACCTCTCCAGTTTACTAAATCTACCACTCCTTCGAATGAATCTTCAGCACCGATTGGCAATTGCAATGGAACAGCGTAACTTCCTAACATGTCTTTAACTTGCTTAACAACATTCAAAAAGTCAGCACCAGAACGGTCCATTTTGTTAACGAAACCAATTCTTGGAACATTATAATTGTTAGCCAATCTCCAGTTTGTTTCTGATTGAGGCTCAACACCATCAACTGCAGAAAACAAGAAAACTAAACCATCCAATACTCTTAACGAACGATTCACCTCAACTGTAAAGTCAACGTGTCCTGGAGTATCAATAATATTTACATGGTATTTCTCATCGCGGTACATCCAATCAATGGTAACAGCAGCAGAAGTAATTGTAATACCTCTTTCTTGCTCTTGCTCCATCCAATCTGTTGTTGCACCACCGTCATGTACTTCACCAATTTTGTGACTCATTCCTGAGTAATACAAAATACGCTCAGTAGTAGTCGTTTTTCCAGCATCAATATGTGCTGCAATTCCGATATTACGGGTATATTTAAGATCTCTAGCCATGACAATTAAAATCTAAAGTGTGAGAACGCTTTGTTAGCCTCAGCCATACGAAGTGTATCTTCTTTCTTTTTGTATGCTGCACCTTCTTCTTTAGAAGCTGCGATAATTTCAGACGCTAATTTACCAGCCATAGATTTCTCATTACGCTTACGAGCATAACCGATCAACCATTTCATAGCTAATGAATTTTTTCTGTCTTCACGAACTGGTGTTGGAATTTGGAAAGTAGCTCCACCTACACGGCGACTTCTAACCTCTACACTTGGAGTAACATTTTCCAATGCTTTTTTCCAAGCTTCCAATCCTGTTGTTTCTTCTAACTTAGTATCTACAATTGCCAATGCATCGTAGAAAATTTTGAACGCTAAGTTTTTCTTCCCATCATACATCAAGTTGTTAACGAATTTCGTTACTTGAACATCGTTGAACTTTGGATCCGGGAGGATGGGGTTCTTTTTGGCTTTTCTTCTTCTCATTTCTTAGAAAGCTTTAAAATTATTTTTTCGCTTTTGGTCTTTTCGTACCATACTTGGAACGACGCTGAGTTCTTCCTTCTACTCCAGCTGTATCTTCTGCACCTCGTACAATGTGGTATCTAACCCCAGGAAGATCTTTTACTCTTCCTCCACGTACAAGCACCAAAGAGTGCTCTTGTAAATTGTGTCCTTCACCACCGATGTAAGCATTGACTTCCTTACCATTAGTGAGACGAACCCTCGCTACTTTTCTCATAGCTGAATTCGGCTTTTTAGGAGTAGTGGTGTAAACCCTTACACATACCCCTTTGCGTTGCGGACAAGAATCAAGAGCAGCAGATTTGCTTTTCTTTACATTTGCCGTACGACCTTTGCGAACTAATTGTTGAATAGTTGGCATACTAATTCTCTGTGTTTTATAAATAAATAAACTGCCCAAACATACTTTGGGGGGTGCAAATATAGCGAATTAATTTTAGAAACCAAGCGCTTAGCTGTAATTAAATGATTTTTTTCACATCCAATTGTTTAAAATAAAAAAGATGATTCTTTTTTTACTTTGACAATAACGAAATTAGAATATGTAAAAACCTTGAATTTTGTAGCGCTAGAAGGGAAAAGAAAGTATTTATGCCTTAAATGAAGATAATCAGAACTAATTGTATTTCTCGATGAATTTTATTCCAAACGATTCTAATTCCATTAAAATCGGATCGTAAACTTCTTTCATCACCGGTATTTGAACTCCTTTCAATTTTAAGTCACCATTTAAAATCATTTTTCCGCAAATAGCGACCGGCAAACCGACTGTATTACTCATAGATGTATATACCTGATTTTCTCCAATATTGACCATGGAAGAAATAATCGTTTCTTTCTCTCCATCTAAATCACTAACAAATTCATGATGCATCACCAACATGTCTTTATCTTCAGGTGAAAGAACCCATTTTTTCACTAACAAACTTTCAAGCAATTGTGCTGGAGACGCATTTTCAATTCCAAATGGAATATTATCTTCAAATATACCCAACCAAACAAATTTATTGAATAGTTCCTCATCGTCGAAAGTGAAATATCTTTTCATTTTATTCTCAACGGTATCTTCAATTTTATAAGGCAAAAAAGCATTCAGAAAACTTCTCGGAGTTAACTGTTCAGATTTTTCTAACTTATAGGTATCATCAGTCATTCCTAATTGCACAAAAACATTCCAAGCTATACAGAAATCTTTTCTTCTTAACGTACCTCTATATATAGTAGGAATATTTTCTAATCCATAAACGCTTCTGTATGATAACGAATCTCTATTTGCATACCCCTCGAATTTGCCATAACCTTCAATGTCAATCTCATCTAATCGTTGAAAAAGCTGACCATAAGGAATATATTTGTATTGATTTTCCTCGATAAAACAAGCCGCACCTCCCTGTCCTGCCAACACAACATTGCGAGGGTTCCATGTAAATTTATAGTTCCAAGGATTATCGTCATTTTCTGGAGCAATTAATCCACCACAAAAAGATTTGAAACTATACATCTTCCTTCCTCTTTCTTTGATTTCATCCAATATCTTAGCTGCACTCATGTGGTCGATACCCGGATCTACTCCAATCTCATTCATTATGATAATTCCTGCGTTTTTTGCGGCTTCATCAAGCAATCTCATTTCAGGGGAAACGTAGGAAGGAGTAATCAGATTCGTTTTTAGTTCAATACAGTCTTTGGCAACTTCAACGTGAAAACGGGCTGGAAGCATGCTGACAACTAAATCTGCTTTCTCAATCTCCGGTCTTCGTTCGATTGGATTTAATGCATTAAAACTTAAAGCAATTCCAGCAGGGTGGTTATTCAATTTGCGTTTTACCAATTCAATATCTTGATCAACAACCCTAACCTGCCAATTATTTTCGATTGAATTGTCCAAAAAATAACGAATCAATGAAGAACTTGACATCCCCGCCCCTATCACTAAAATTGTTTGCATGACTGAATTTATAAAAGCGCAAAGTTATATAATTTGCAACTACAAAAAGTGTCGAAAACACACATAATTATGGAATGATTTAAACCTTTTATTAACAAATTCAAAGTTCGAAATAAGTAAAGAACTGATACTTCAATAAATCTCTTCATTTTTAAAAACTGAATAATCATTTTAGATTTTCAAAATCCATAAAAAAATAATACCTTTGCAACCTCTAAAACTAGAAAAATGTCAGTTGGTGTAAAAATTTTCTCAGGAAGGGCTTCACAAGATTTAGCAAATAGAATTGCAAAATCTTACGGAATCTCTTTAGGTGACGTGAAAGTAATGGAATTTAGTGATGGTGAATTTCAACCTTCATTTGAAGAAACTGTTCGTGGTCAAGATGTTTTTATCGTTCAATCAACGATGCCACCTGCTGACAATCTTTTTGAACTTTTATTGATGGTTGATGCTGCTAAAAGAGCTTCTGCTAGAAAAATTATCGCTGTAATTCCTTATTTCGGTTTTGCTCGTCAAGACAGAAAAGACAAACCACGAGTTGCTATCGGTGCTAAATTGGTTGCCAATATGTTAATGGCAGCTGGTGTAGATCGCATCATCACTATGGATTTACATGCAGATCAAATTCAAGGTTTCTTTGAAGTTCCAGTTGATCATTTATTTGCTTCAACTATTTTCTACCAAGAAATGTTGGCACTAAATAATGGAAATTTAATCGTTGCTGCTCCTGACGCAGGAGGTGCAAAGCGCGCAAATTCTTATGCTAAGAAATTAGATACAGGTTTGGCAATTTGTCACAAGCAAAGAAAGAAAGCAAATGAAGTTGCTGAAATGACCGTTATCGGAGATGTGGCAGGAAAAGATGTTATCTTGATTGATGACATGTGTGACACCGCTGGTACGTTAACCAAAGCAGCAGATTTATTCATGGAAAAAGGTGCTTTAAGTGTTCGTGCTTTTTGCACCCACGCAGTTCTTTCAGGCCCAGCATATGAAAGAATCAATAATTCACGTTTGACCGAATTGATCGTAACTGATACGATTCCGTTAAAACAACATTCAGATAAAATCAGAGTGCTACCAATTGACGCACTTTTTTCTGATGTAATACGTAGATTGGTGAATAATCAATCTATCAGTTCTCACTTTGTAATATCATAAACAATAAATAACAAGTAAAATGAAAGTAATCTCATTGAGCGGTTCGGTTAGATCGAACGTAGGGAAAAAAGATGCTGCAGCTCTAAGAAGAGCAGACTTGGTACCATGCGTACTTTACGGTCAAGGCACACAAACTCACTTTTCTGCAAAGAAAAATGACATTGAAAAATTGGTTTTCACACCAGAAGTTTATCAAGTTGAATTAGATATCGATGGACAAAAAGCGACTGCTATCATCCAAGATATTCAACAAGATCCTATCAAAGGAACAGTAAGACACATTGATTTCTTCCAGTTAGATGCTAACAAACCAGTAAGAGTTGGTTTGCCAGTTCGTTTAACAGGTGCTTCTCGTGGTGTACTTGCCGGAGGTAAATTGTTACAAGTTTTCCGTCGTTTAACAGTTGTTGGTTTACCTGGTTCTTTACCAGATGCTATCACTATCGACATTACTAAATTGCGTATTGGTCAATCAATTCGTGTTAGTCAAATTGACAGCAACGATTTGAAATTCTTGGAACCAGCAAACGCAGTTGTAGTTTCAGTTAAAATGGCTCGTGGTGCTGCAAAAGGTTCTGATGCAGACGACGAAGATGAAGAAGAAGCATAAAATTCTAATTCAAAATAATAAAATCCTGGCTTCGGTCAGGATTTTTTTTTGCTTCAAACTTTCTTTTAAAAGTCTGAAAATCAAAAAAGATTATAGAATCAATTAGATAATATTGAATTTTTTAAATTAATTTTATGGAATTGAAATGCCATGCGCATCCTTATAGAAATGTTTAATCTTAAAACTTACAAATTATGAAAAAGTTAATTTTTACAGCACTTCTAGCTTTACCAGGAATCGCAAGTGCACAAGGCGCGTTTGGTGAAATCATCGGAACCGTAATCAATGCTGACAGCATGAAACTAACTCATGCAACTGTCTACACAGAATCAAACGGAACAATCTACAAAGATTTGACCGATATGAACGGGAAATTCAGAATCTCAGCCATTCCTGCAGGAAAATATATTTTCACGATCGTTGCTGAAGGTGACACCATGAAAAATATCCAAGGAGAAATCAACATGGATGGAATCGAAAACTTACAAACTATTGTTTTTGAACCAAATGGAAAAGATTTAGGCGTAGTAGATATTATTTACGATAGAAATCAAATTCATTTATTGAAATATGGCGTTAATCCAGTAATCAAAATGAGTTCAGAAGAAATCAAAAGAAGTCCTTTGAAATTTAACCAAACAGCCATGATTGCAGCCATGTCTTCTGACATCAAAGTTGCCGATGATGGACAATTGGTTTTCAGAGGAGCAAGAAAAGGCGACATGATTTACATGATGGACGGCGTCAAAATGAATGCAGTATCAAACGTTCCAAGTTGTTCAATCGGCGAAATGATGGTTTACACAGGTGGAATTCCAGCAAAATATGGTGACACAACAGGAGGCGTTGTAGTAATGGAAACTAAAAGCTACTTTGATTTATATAGAGAATGGAAATCAAGTCAAAATGACTAAAACAAAATTCAATCTAAACCAAAAGCGCCCGATTCAAAATGAGTCGGGCGCTTTTATTTTTAAGTATTTTTAAAATCAATCTTTCTTAAAAAAACTTGGACTTGATTCCTCCATTGGAGCCATGTATTTCTTCAAATTTTGCTCATCATTTTTATTCAAAATCATTAACATATTGTCTGATTCAACCACAATGTGATTGTTCAAACCTTCAATCAAAGCCAATTTTGAATTCGGTAAATTAACGATACAATTACTTGAATTGATCATATAAACATTGTCTCCAATAACCGCATTTCCATTGTAGTCCTTTTCTAAATGCGTGTAAACACTTCCCCAAGTTCCTAAATCAGACCAATCGAAATTTGCCAACACAACATCTACATTTTTAGCGTTTTCCATCACAGCAAAATCGATAGAAATATCTTCACAAACTTCAAAGCAATGATTAATCGAAGCTTGTTCATCGGAAGTATTGTAAAAACCATTTTCTTCTGAAAACAATCCCAACAAATCTGGTTTAAATTTCTTTAATGCATCTAAAATTGTATTTGCGGTCCAAACAAAAATCCCTGAATTCCAATAATAATTCCCTGATTTTAAGAACAACTCAGCTACTTCTCTATCAGGCTTTTCAGTAAAATGTTTTACTTCTCTTACTTGTCCACCTAAAATATCACCTTGTTCAGTAAACTCAATATAACCATATCCAGTATCAGGACGTGTTGGCTTGATACCTAGGGTAACTAATCGATCATTTTGATTCGCTGTATTGATCGCTATCTGAACAATTTCAGTAAACTTATCTTCCTTCAAAATCAAGTGATCCGACGGTGCAACAATCAATGTTGCTTTTGGATTCATTGAATGAATTTTAGAAGCTGCATAAGCAATACAAGGTGCTGTGTTTTTTCTTTTTGGCTCAGTTAAAATTTGACTCAAAGAAATCATTGGCAACTGCTCTTTCACTAAATCTACATAACCTTCATTGGTCATGATGTAGATTTGCGTTTCAGGTGCAATTTTTGTCAATCGCTCAAAAGTCATTTGCAACAAAGATTTTCCGATCCCAAGAACATCTAAAAATTGTTTTGGTTTTTGCGGCGTTGACATTGGCCAAAAGCGGCTTCCGATGCCGCCAGCCATAATGATACAATAATTATTTTCCATGTTAATATAATCTCAAATTAATGGTTTCACTTCTGTGAGCGCATGAACTAAATACTTTTTATTACTCGATATTTCATCACACAAATATCTTTTTCTTCGTAATTCGCGCTTGATAAAATGTTTACCTTGAAGCACAAAAGTAGTATTTTTCGGCAATGATTCAAGTAAAACAATTCCTTCTTTCGGTTTATCATAAGTTCTCAAAACCCTTGTCAAATTAACATCAGAACACGAAGATGCTTTTGTGTTTGTCAACGATTGAACCAAAGCGTTTAAAATGTCTTTTGGCAATAAACCAGAATCTATTGCAGGTAACAATAAGCTTCTATAAATACTTTTCCATTCTTCGCCATGTGGTTTGACACGATGACCAAATTCCAAAAAAGTTTTCAAATGTGCAAATTCATGCAGCGTTGTAATCAAAAATGCGTAGGGATTTAAATCTCCATTTACAGTAATCTGCGATTTCTCGCCGTTCATTCCCGCTCTAAAATCACCTAATTTAGTGGAACGCGGCGCAACAATTTTAAAGCTTACTGGATTTTCAAACAACAAATTAACAACCATTTCCTCGAAACCGTTTGGTACAAACGCCTTTAATTTCTCAAGAATTAATTGCCTTTTATTCGTTGTTTTCATCATTCTGACGTTAAAATTAATTGAAGTAATCAATATTGATTCATAAAAATGGAAATTCTCTTCAAAAAAACGAAATTATACATTAATTTAGCGGTCAGTGAAGATACTAGAAAACATAGGGAAATATTGCATAATGCTTTGGATTGTTTTTTCTAAACCAGAAAAATTCAAAATTTTCCGCAAAAGAACATTTGATGAAATTCAAACCATTGGTATAAATTCGTTACCAATCGTTGCGTTAATGTCTGTATTTATTGGTGGTGTAATTGCATTGCAAACTGCTTCCAACATGGACAATCCGATTCTTCCAGATTATACCATTGGTTATATTACGCGTTCAAGTACCATTTTAGAATTATCTCCAACAATTATTTCTTTGATTTTAGCAGGAAAAGTTGGTTCCAACGTTGCCTCAGAAATTGGCACAATGCGCATTACCGAACAAATTGACGCACTAGAAATAATGGGTGTAAATTCATTAACTTATTTAGTATTACCAAAAATTGTAGCTGCGGTTATTTTCTTTCCAATCTTGATTACATTCTCAATGACACTGGGAATTGTTGGAGGATGGCTGTCACTTGTAATTGCAGATTTATCGACAACTGAAACCTATTTGATTGGTATTCGCTACTATTTCAAAACTGGTGATATTGTTTATGCACTTACGAAAACCGTTGTTTTCGGTTTCTTGATTGTTTCGATTTCTTCTTTTTACGGATACTATTCTAAAGGCGGATCTTTGGATGTCGGTCGCTCCTCTACCCAAGCGGTAGTTAGTAGCAGTATCGCTATCTTGATTGCCAATTTCTTACTCACCCAAATGATTCTTTTGTAATGATTGAAGTAAAAAATGTTTCTAAAACGTTTGGTGAGAATAAAGTACTAGACAATGTTTCAGCAAAATTTGAAACTGGTAAAGTCAATTTGATTATTGGCGCTTCCGGTCAAGGAAAATCTGTTTTGGCAAAATGTATCGTTGGTTTACACGAAGTAGATGAAGGTTCCATTTTTTATGATGAATTGGATTTTTGTGTCATGTCTCCAGAAGACAGAAGAAAAATCAGAACTGAAATCGGAATGCTTTTTCAAGGTTCAGCCCTTTTTGATTCAATGACGGTGGAACAAAACATCATTTTCCCACTTTCTATGTTCACCAAAATGTCAAAAGGTGAAATGTTAGACCGAGCCAATTTTTGTTTAGAACGAGTAAATCTTGCAGGCAGAAACAAACTGTTCCCAGCTGAATGTAGCGGTGGAATGCAAAAAAGAATTGCCATTGCAAGAGCGATTGCGATGAATCCAAAATACCTTTTTTGTGATGAACCAAATTCTGGTTTAGATCCGCAAACTTCGATCTTAATTGATGCGCTAATCAAAGAAATCACTTACGAATACAATATGACAACCATCGTGATTACACACGACATGAATAGTGTAATCGAGATTGGCGACCATATCAATTTTATTTACAAGGGCAAAAATTGGTGGCAAGGTAACAACAAAACGATTGTAACGACTGACAACAAAGAAGTCGTTGATTTTGTGTATGCTTCAGATTTCATGAAACAGATCAGAAGTAAATTAGCTTGATGAAACAAATTTTCAAAATATTCAGCTATCCTTCGAAACCAGTTCAAACTTTCCTTATTTTAGGCGCATCGTCACTTGTAACTGCGGCTTTAGCAAGTCTTAGTTTTCTTATTTCATGGTTGATTTTTCCGAGCATAGACCAATTAAAAGCAATTGTTTTACTCTTAGTGAATGGTTCAATACTTTTAATTATTCACTATCTATTGATTCGAAGATGTATCATTCAAAATAAGTATGCAAATGCGCAAGCTTACATTCAGTCTGCGATGCTGATTATTGTTATTTTTTTAGTGCTTCTTTTTGAATTTTCAGTAAATTTCCAATAGCATGGATTTATTCAATCAATCTTCAGAAAACAATTTATTGTTTGGTGAAAGTTTCGTTGAATCACATGGAATCATTTTTAGCAAGGAAGAAATCTATACGATTTTCAATGACTTATTGAAAAACATTGCTTGGGAAAATGACGAAATCTTAATCTTTGGAAAAAGAATCACAACCAAAAGAAAAACAGCTTGGTATGGTGACAAACCATTTGCTTATACCTATTCACACAACACCAAAATTGCACTTCCTTGGACTCAAACTTTACTGGAAATAAAAGAAAAAGTGGAATTGATTTCAAAGGAAAAATACAACTCCTGTTTACTCAACCTTTACCACGATGGCAGCGAAGGCATGGGCTGGCACAGCGATGATGAAAAGATGATTGTTCCAAAATCAGCGATTGCATCCGTAAGTTTTGGAGCAACTAGAAAATTTGTTTTCAAACATAAAAAAGACAAAACACAAGTTTCTACCATTCTTGAAAATGGCAGCTTGTTGGTCATGAAAGGAGAAACACAAATTGACTGGCTTCATGCCCTACCCAAAAGTTTAAAAATCAAAACACCTAGAATTAATTTGACTTTTAGAATGATTGTCGATCAGCAATGAATTTATTTTATTTTCAATTATTCAATTTCGATTAAAAAACAATACATTTATACTTCAATTTTAAATCAAACATCAAATCTTAAACCTTTAAAAAATGGCGAATATTTTTCTAAACTACTGGTGGATTCTTCTAATAATCATTTGCATAATACTTTACAAATATATTTTGAGATTCCTTTTTGGAATGGTCATCGTTCCAGAAGATAAAATCGGACTTGTTACCAAAAAGTTTGTACTATTCGGACTCAACAAAGAACTTCCCGATGGCAGAATCGTTGCAACATTAGGTGAGGCAGGTTTCCAAGCAAAAACATTGGCTCCAGGACTTTATTTCTGGAAATGGTTTTGGCAATATGATGTGACGATGGAATCATTCACGATTATCCCTGAAGGAAAAATCGGTTTGGTACTTGCCAAAGATGGAGGTGAAATCCCAACAGGAAATATCCTTGCAAAATATGTAGAAAGTGACAATTTTCAAGATGCAACTAAATTCCTTGATAACGGTGGTCAACGAGGTCGTCAAACTACCTATATTACTGCTGGTTCATACAGAATAAACACAATGCTTTTTCATGTTTCGACTACAGATATGGTGCGCATTCAAGAAAGTATGGTTGGAATTATTACGACGCTTGATGGTTTACCAATTGACGCTGGTCAAATTGCAGGTAAATTAGTAGATGAACATAATAATTTTCAAGATTTTGATTTATTCATTAAAAATGGAGGAAACAGAGGATTACAACCTCAAGTAATATTAGCTGGATCTTACAACTTAAATCCTTGGGCAATTCAAATTGAAGAAACACCAATGACAGAAATTCCAATTGGATTTGTTGGCGTTGTCATTTCTTATGTTGGTCAAGATGGAAAAGATTTAACTGGAACAGATTTTAAACATGGAAATATTGTTGAAAAAGGATACAAAGGAGTTTGGTTGGAACCACTTGGACCAGGAAAATATCCAATCAACAAATACATTATGAAAGTGGAATTAGTGCCCACAACAAATCTAGTTTTAAACTGGGCGTCGGCAAGAAGTGAAGCACATAACCTTGACAAAAATCTTTCTACAATCACTGTGAGATCCAAAGACGGATTCCCTTTCAATTTAGATGTTGCGCAAATTATTCACGTGCCAACGACTGAAGCTCCCAAAGTAATCGCTCGTTTTGGAAATATGGTCAATTTGGTTTCACAAGTATTGGAACCAACGATTGGAAACTATTTCAGAAACTCTGCGCAAGACAGTGATGTTATCGCGTTTTTATCGTCAAGAAAAGAAAGACAAGAATCTGCAAAAGAACACATTAAAAAAGTATTGGACGAATACAATGTAAATGCGGTTGATACTTTGATTGGTGACATTGTACCGCCAGAATCATTGATGAAAACGTTGACGGACAGAAAAATTGCAGAGGAACAAAAAGTGACTTACGAAACCCAAAAGAAAGCGCAAGAAACTAGACAGGGAATGGAGAAAGAAACTGCCATTGCCGACATGCAAAAAGACATCGTGAAAGCGCAACAAAGTGTTGAAATTGCAGAAAGAACTGCAAGTGCTACAGTTAAAAAAGCAGAAGGAGATTCGACAGGAGTTAAATTAGCAGTAGGTGCGGAAGCGGAAGCAACAAAACTTAGAGCACATGCAGAAGCGGAAGCAACGAAAGCACGCGCAGAAGCGGAATCTCAGGCAATTAAATTGAAAGCATCTGCCCAAGCTGAACAAATTACTTTGACAGGAAATGCAGAAGCAGGGAAAATTCTTGCAATCGGTAAATCAAATGCGGAGGCTTATGAATTGGCGGTAAAAGCCATTGGAGGTGAAAACTTTACCAAATATAAAATCACCGAAGAATTGGCTAAAGGAAATGTCAAATTAATTCCAGACGTGCTCATCGGTGGAAATGGGAATGGAAATTCCATGGATGGACTTCTTGGCTTGAAATTGATGGAAATGATGGAACCAGAAAAAAAGAAAGTTGATAAAAAACCGCCATTGAAACCGTAAAATGCGCTATCAAAAATCCATATTCATCATTCTTGAAAAGCAGCTTTGCACAGTCTATTTGTATGAAGATGGATTTAAATTAAATGAATTAGAACCAGTTCAGAAAATTTTTCATTTTCATGATTATTCTTTTGATCTATTTCAAGGTTTAATTCACGGCTTAAAACAGTTCAATCTTCCGGTTGGACGTTATTTTTATGGAATTTCAGAAGATTGTAACCCTATTTTAGTTCGGCATTTTAAAAAAGTATTTAAGGGTTCTAATAATTTAGGAGTAAAGGCAGTAAAACTGAAGTTTGCGCAAATTTATTTGAAATACGCTGACATTTATTTTTCTGGACATTATTACATGACAGACTTTAAACCAGTCTATGAAATGTCGTTTCCATTTTTTCAAAAATCTGTAGCTTGGGGAGAATCGAACTACTCGTTGAACTGGTTTTACCTTGCTTATTCATATTACTTTGGACTTGGAACGCAGATTGACTATGAAAAAGGCTACAAACTTTTTGAAAAAATTGTTGACAGCAATAAATCAACCATCATTGTAGGAGATGCTTTATATTATTTGGGATTTGCGCACAAATTTGGTTTTTACGTTGAAAAAAATCCTTCAAAAGCAATTCCATTTTTCATACATGGAAAGGAATTGCAAAATCAAAAATGCATAGACGAATTAAATTCCTAAAATTTATTGCACAAAAAAAGGTCAACAAAATTGCTGACCTTGATTCTTTAGGAGAAATAGCTTATTTGTTAGCTAAATCTGAATTTTCTACTTTGTCAATACTTCCGTAAGCGTCGCAACTTCCTTTTTTCTTAGTGCCACATGAAGCAATAACAAAAGCAGATAACAACCCTATAAGTGTCAAGGTCAATACTTTTTTCATATTCGATCGATTTTAATTTGTCTGTTTGTGTGCAACAAAATTAAAAAAAAAAGTAAAGACTCGGAAATTTATTTTTCATTTATCTAACATATTAGTGTTGAAATAATGAACTTTGTTTGACGTTAAAAGGATTCATGAAGTTTTTTGCCTTATATTTTTTTTTATTTGCTTCCATTTTAGGATGGAGCCAAAAAGATTATAAGCTAAAATTTACTAACGAAGATTTTAAAATTTTAAAGAAAAATCCAACGATCATTTTCAAGGATAGCCTATCAGCATTGACCTACGCAAAAGAATTCAAAAATTTCGGCATTAAAAAAGGCTACCTCCTCGCCTCTATCGATTCATTGCATTTCAAAGAAAAAGAATTATCGATTCATTTCTATCTTGGTCCAAAGTTTAAATCAGCAAAACTTTCAATGGATGAAAAAGATTTACAATTTTATCGAAAATATAATATTGTTAACGAGAAATTAATCGCAAACTTAGATTTCAATCCAACCGAAATTGGAAATTTACTCCAAAAATTACAACAGACGTTGGAAAATAATGGATATCCTTTTGCGGCAGTTTCTCTGAATAAAATTGAAATCGACAGTTCAAATTTGAAAGCGCACATTCAAATTAACAAAGGAAATGATGTTCGTTGGACAAAAATCAACCTCAAAGGAGACAATTTATCAACGAGTAAACTCATTGGTTCATACATTCATATCAAAACTGGAGATTTATACAATCAATCTGATGTTCAGTTAATAAGCGCCAGATTAAAACAAATCAGTTTTTTAGAAGAAATCAAACCTGCGGAAATTTTATTTACCAAAGAAGGCGCAGAATTGTTTCTTTACTTGAAATCAAAACCTGTGAGTTTGGCAAATGGTGTAATCGGTTTGCAACCCAATCAAAATACCAGCAAAATTTCAGTAACCGGTGACATAAGATTGAAATTAGTAAATGTCTTAAAGCGCGCTGAAATGATTGATTTAAATTGGAAAAGTCTGCAAGCGCAAACGCAATCTTTGAAAGCTCAATTGAATTTACCCAACCTTTTTAAATCACCGTTTGGAATTGATGGTCAATTTCAACTCTACAAAAGAGATTCATCTTTCTTAGAACTCAAATTAACAGCTGGAATTCAATATGCACTAAACAACGGAAGTTATTTGAAAGCATTTTACAGAAATAATTCTTCCTCGGTTTTGCGTGGCGGACAAAATAATCCTGCATTTTCGAAATTAGGTTCTGTTCAAACAAATGCCTACGGTCTAGCACTCTTCAAGCAAAATATTGACTACTTGCCAAATCCATCTCGAGGATTTACATTGCTGTTAGACGCTTCCGTTGGATTGAGAAAATCTAAAGCAAACGACACAGCTCAAGTAATCAAAAACACCACTTATCGAGGAGAAATTCAACTGAATTGGTTTGTTCCATTGGCTAAACGACACGTTTTGAGATTGGCAAATCAATCTGAATTTTACATCGCTCCTACTTTTTATCAAAATGAAGCGTTTAGATTTGGTGGACAAGTTTCTCAACGCGGTTTCAACGAAGAAGAATTGCGTGCGACAACGAGAACCATTTTTACCGCGGAATACCGTTTTTTGGTAGATCGAAATTCATTTGCATTTTTATTTTTTGACCAAAGTTGGTATGAAAATCGAACTACAAATTATTACAAAGATCATCCTTTCGGTTTTGGAACTGGTTTTTCATTCGGAACGAAGATTGGAACTTTTTCAATTTCCTATGCGCTCGGCAAACAATTTGGAAATCCGATATTGATTAAAGACGGTAAAATACATTTCGGATATATTGCCTACTTTTAAATGATGAATAGCTAAAACGACCATGAAATATTTATTGTGCTGTATTCTATTAACCTTGATTTTTGCTTCATGCGAATCAGAAAAAGAAATGATAGATGGATATGCACATTTGAAACCGATTACACCAGTAAAACTAAAATACAGCGAAGATTTGACTTTCGATTTTAGGATTTATGAAGAAAATGATTCAACCGCAAAGATTTATTTCGACATTTTAAATGAAAATCTACTTTCGAAAAGAGATACCTTAGATCGATGGACGAGAAAAGCGACATTGCAAATAGCCGTCAGAAAAAACAGTTTGACAAAAGAAGTTTATGATTCGCAATCAAAGAATTGGTTGAACATTGGAAATGAAAATTTCATCGACAGTATTTCGATCAAAATTCCGAAACGCGAAGATGTGTTTATTTCTACGACTTACACAGATCAAAACAAACACGTCTATTTTGAAAACCAGAATTGGTGGATACGAAAGAAAACGTTCATTCCCGAACAGTTTATTTTATTGAACTTGCAGGATAAAAAACCGACTGTTAAACATTTTATAAAACAAGACTCTTTGCTCATCAAAAGTGAGATGCATAATAATCAAACCGTCGAAATAAGACAATTTAAAGAGCATTACAAACCTGCGATTTCGCCTTTTTCAACATCCAACTCCGATCCCGATTTCAGCAAATTTGATACAATTTTCTCACGCAAATTTGTAAATAACGAATTGAAAATGAATTCAAAGGATTTGATTACCATTATCACCAACCAGGCCGACAATAATGAATCGCTAGGCTTTTTCACCTATTCTAAAAATGAAATCGAAATCGCCTATTTGTGCATGACTTATCTTTGTAGCGCGAACGAAATAGAAAAATTCAAAGACCCAAACCTACAAGCTACAGCATTTGAAGAATTTTGGTTAAAAGCAGCGCAAAATGATAAAAACAAAGCAAACCAATTGAAAAAAGAATTTCTAAGAAGAGTTGAATTCGCAAACAAAAATTTCAGCTCTTACAAATTGGGCGCATTAACTGATTTAGGAATGATTTACATCGTTTATGGTGAACCTAACAAAATTGAAAAAGATGGTTTTCAGCAAAATTGGTATTATTCACAGCAAGTAAATGAACAAATAAGATTTACCTTCATGAATGACCAATCAATCATGTTTCCCAATAATTTTTACCTTGAAAGAGGACCAAATTATCGCAGTTCATATTATCTGGCAGTAGAAAATTGGAGAAACGGTTTTCTATGAAACTGATTCAAATAATAGATTTAAAAATTATTGGGCCATTTTTTGATACTTTAGCAACTGATTTTACAAAATCAATCAAATAGATACAAAATTCAATGTTATATCGCATATTAAAAGTAATTGTTGCCATCGGAATAAGACTTTATTACAAAGAAATAAAAGTCAAAAACCGCAAGCAATTGAATGTAAATGGACCTTGTATTATTCTCGCAAATCATCCGAATACTTTGATGGATGCTTGGGTGATTGGAAATATTTGCAAACAACCGATTCACTACATGGCGAAAGCGACCTTGTTTAATTCTCCACTCAAACAAAAGATTTTGCGAAGCTTAAACATGATTCCAATCAATCGTCGTGGCGAAGGAAAAATTGCTGGTGTTGCCAATCAAGATTCTTTTGAAGCTTGTTATCGTGTGTTGGAAGAAGGAAAAACTTTGGTCATTTTTCCTGAAGGAACAAGTTATTTGGAGCGTCATTTAAGAGAATTAAAAACGGGTGCTGCGCGCATCGCACTGGAAGTTGAAAACAGAAATCAAGGAAACTTACATGTGCAAATCGTTCCTTTGGGATTGAATTATTTGAAAGCAAATCGTTTCAGAAGCGATATTTTGGTACAAGTAGGAAATCCTATGTCGGTAGAATCCTATTTGGAAGATTACCAACAAAGCGCTGGAACTGCTGCCAAACGTTTGACTGAACAAATTCGCATTCGCTTAGAACAATTGCTTTTCAATTCCGCTGCGAAAGAGGAAGAAGAGTTGACCGAATCCTTGCACGAAATTTTCACTTCAAAATACATCAAAAATGAAGGCAAAGGCGTGGAAGGCGAAGTGAAATTGATCAAACAAATCCGCGACAAAATTTCTGAAATCACCATCACGCAACCTTGGAAATTGGATGAAATTAAATCGCGTTTAATTCAACTTCAATGGCAATTAAATAAATTCGAAATTCGTGCTGACTTTTTAGACAGAAGATTTCGCTCGGTTATGTTTTTGAGACAAATAGCCATGTCGATCCTGTTTTTAGTAATCGGTTTACCTTTATTTCTTTATGGCGTTTTACACAGTATTTTGCCTTTCAAATTGATTGACATTTTGGTGCCAAAAATGACCAAAGAAGTGGAATATTACGCGCCCATGGCTGTTTTACTCGGACTTGTTCTTTATCCTTTGACTTATTTGGGTTTTGCTTACGGCGTTCAATGGTTGTTTGACCTCACTTTCTGGGAAAAATTCGCCTATTTCTGGAGTTTGCCGATTTTCGGTTTGTTTGCTTTTTCATTTTTCAAATACCTAAAACACATTGCCTTCAAATGGAAATTTGTGTTTTTGATGATCAACAACAAGCAAACGATGTTGGAGTTGCAAACGCAGAAGAATGAATTAAGGGAGTTGATTTTTGGTGAGTAGAAACTATCTCATCTCAAAATACCTCACCGCCAACTCATAACTTTCCATCCCAAATCCAAAAATGCAACCTTTGCAAACTGGCGAAATCAGCGATATATGTCGAAAAGATTCTCTCGCAGTAATATTTGAAATATGCACTTCCACAACAGGCGTTTCAACGGCTGCAATGCAATCGCGAATAGCAACGCTTGTATGCGTATATCCGCCCGCATTCAGGATAATCCCATCTACTTTCGCAGCTTGAATTTGATTGATGATTTCACCTTCGACATTTGATTGAAAATAAGTCAAATTTGCTTTGGTCTTGGTTTTCAAGGTTTCATAATAAGCCTCAAAAGTCATATCGCCATATACCGATGTTTCGCGCTGACCAAGTAAATTCAAATTGGGTCCGTTAATGATTAAAATGTTCATATTTGTATTCATATTTGCATGCAATGACTTGGGAACGCTATATTAAGCATTTTGTTTCGTATTTGAAAATCGAAAAAGGCTTGGCTGAAAATTCTATTTTGGCTTACCAGCGTGATGTCCTGAATTTAATGGATTTCGCTATCAAACAACGAATTGAAGTTGAAGCGATTCGTGTGGTGCATCTGAAAGCATTTTTGACTTCCATCAACGAATTGGGAATTGGCGCACGAAGTCAAGCAAGAATGATTTCAGGAATCAAACAATTTTTTCTCTTTTTGATTTTGGAAGATGTCATCAAAAATGACCCCAGCGAATTGCTCGAAATGCCGAAAATTGGCAAAAAACTCCCCGAAGTTTTGGAAATTGAAGAAATTGACGCCTTAATTGCGGCGATTGATTTGAGCAAAAACGAAGGTCACAGAAACCGCGCCATGTTGGAAACGCTTTACAGTTGCGGTTTGCGTGTGAGTGAATTGGTCAATTTGCGATTTTCGGATTTGTTTTTTGAAGAAGGTTTTATCCGCGTCATCGGAAAAGGAAACAAAGAAAGATTGGTTCCCGTGAGTCCAAGCGTGGAAAAGGAAATCGGGATTTACAACGATTTTATTCGCCGTCACCAACACATTCAACCAGGAAATGAAAATGTAGTTTTCTTAAATCGCCGCGGAGCAAAATTAACGCGTGTGATGATTTTCACCATCATCAAAAATTTGGCAAACGAAATTGGATTGCAAAAGAATATCAGTCCGCATACTTTCCGACATTCTTTCGCAACACATTTGCTCGAAGGCGGTGCCAATTTGCGCGCAATTCAAGAAATGCTGGGACATGAATCAATCACAACCACAGAAATCTACACGCATTTAGACCAAAGATTTATCCGCGAAGCGATTATTTCCTATCATCCGAGAAATATCAAATAGACTTGGAAACTCCTCCATGTTCTTTTCGATAATTTTCAATCAATTGATTCAAAGAATCCAAATAATCGGATAGATTTTTTTGGTCAATAGTTGGATTTTCTTCAGTCGGAATAGAAACTGGCATTTCAGTTAAAAATTTAGATAATTCAGGCTCATTTTTTCGAATCCAAAGCGTTTTCGCTAAAATTTGCTCATTCAAAATTTGAATCGGTGTTTTTTCTTCGGAATTTTCGTTGCTACTTTTCATAATCGTGGATTTTATTTTCTTCAAGGTAGTTCGATAAAACAGATTTAAAGTTCAATTGAAAGTATTTCATGCTCAAATTTTGATTTATTGTGAGTAATTCAAATAAACATTGACTTGTTAACTAATTGAGCGATTTTAAAAGCTTTGCTTGAATTAATACCTTAATTTTGGGATTATTGATTAAAGTCAAAATTATGTTCAATCGGGTTTTTCTATTTGTAATTGGTATCATCAGCATCGCATGGATTACTTATGTTGGTTTTGATTTACTCGATCGCTCAGATAAAATTACTCCGCAAAATATTTTTGACTCGCGCGACGGCGAAATTCTGATTGTAAATCGCTCAAAAGAATTGGATTTAAATCAATTAGATTTCAAGATTCACAGTGAATTCAAAGTTTGGATGGATACTTTGTTGGCTGCTCCGTTTCCAAATGAACGCATTTTTGTTTCTCGCAAAAGACCTTTGATTGTAGTTGAATTACCCGTGATTTGGAGCGAAACTGTTGCTAATAAATATTTTAAATCCAAAAACATCACATTAACGAAAGTAAATGAAGATGAATTTACCATCGGCAATGGAACCAAAGTTCGTTTTCAACGCAATTTTTTATTGATCTCAAAATCTGAAATCGAACCAACAGAAGAAAGTCTAGATTGGCCACTTTGGGATAAAAAAGCGACCGCAAGTATCATTCAATTGAATCAACCTTTGTTGTCAACGGATGTATATTTCAAAACCGATGGAACTGTTTCTTACCAAACGAAATTTAGTAAAAACATCAACAGTAAAAAAGTCGATGATCAAGATATTTTCGCCGAAGTTTTACCCAATAAATTGAAAAATTACCATTTCTATGAAAAGAAATTTGCGCTTTCTTCTGAAGTAATTTCAGCCGAAAGTCCGCTATACAAATGGGCAGAATCTGGTTTTGTTCAATTCGAATATCAAGGAAAAAAATGCATCATTTCAGATTATCTGAGCGGACAAGATCCTTTTGTGGTGATTAGCGAAGAAATGTCAAATGCAGACACGATGACAAACGCTTCGACGCGACAATATCGCAAAATTCAATTGACAAAATCGTTTCCAAGCAATTTGTCGAAAGGATTCTACATGATGTATCTAGCGGATAAAATTGTTATTTCTGAAAGTAAAGAAACTTGTCAAGCGATTGTTGCTGATTACGAATTAGGAAAAACTGTTGCGTTGACAGAAAACATCAAAAATGCGATTTATCAGAAATTACCAAAGAAAGTTTCTGAGCGATTCATTTCTGGAAACGTAGCGTTCGCGCAAAGTGCGTATCAAAACATTTTGATCAAAACGCAAATCTTCCGCTTGATGGTTGAAGAGCAAGAATTGGAAGAAGTTGAAATTCTAAAGGAAATGAGTTGGTCGCAAACAATAGACGGACGTGTGATCCAGTTTTTAGGGCGCGGAAATCAACAATACATTTGGACTTCTGCCGGTAAATTGGTTTCTATCTCAAATAAGCAATTGCGTTGGAAAATCAATGTGGAAGGAACATTGATTAGCGATCCTCAATTCATCGAATGGCAAGGAAATGTCGCCAATGTAATTCTATTCAACACAGACTCTAAAATTTATTTGATCAACGAATCTGGTCAAAATATCGCTGGTTTCCCCTTTCAAGTTGACAACAATGCGACAAACGGCGCTACATTCTTCAAATCTAAAAATGGTGGAAATTTAGTCGTCATGGATGAACGTGAGCAATTGTTGCACATCGATTCAAGAGGAAAAATGATCAATTCACTAAAAATGAACGTTGGAAATGTCAAAAATCCAGTGGATGTTTTCATGCAAAAAGGAAATTTGATTGCTGTTATAACAGGTTCAGAAAGAACGCAAACAGTGAATTTACAAAAACACAAAATTGTAAAGACGCACGAAGCGATGCCGCAAGACAGAATTTCTGTTAGTTCCGAAAATGGTCCAAGTTATTTCGCGGTGCAAAATGGATCCTTGAAAAAATTGGATTATACGGGTAAAGAAACTGTTTTGGCGAACTATCCAAATGCGAAACAATTCAAATTAATTGAAGGCAAAAATTTCAGTTACCTTGCATTTATCAGTTACAATAAAATTCACGTGTTGAATCAACAAGGTATAAAATTATTTCAATTTGATATTCCATTCAAAGAATTGGCTTCGTATGACGTCATCACTTTGCAAAATGGAAAAACCTATATTGCGATGATTGATGCCATTGAAAATAATTTGTACGTTTTTGATCGCTCCGAAAGAAACTACACCCTAAAACCTTTGGAAGGAAAAGAGCAAGTTATTCTCTCGGAAAAAGGAAATAACAATTTGGTTGTCACCACTTCTGGAAATGGATTTGTAGTGCAATATTTTGATGTATTAAAACAGCAAAGTAGTGCTTCTGGACAAGAGGAATAAATTATTTTTTCAAAATAAATTTCAATTCATTTAAAATTAAAGCTGTAGCTCCCCAGATTTGTTTTTCGCCAATTTGAAAACAAGGAATATTCTTCATCGTTACAGCATTTGAAACCTTGAATTCCATTGTGCTTATGTTTGCGTCATCCAATAAATCATCCATCGTAATGGTAAATATTGATTCAACTTCTCTTTCATCTGGCGTGAATTCTGGTTTTTCAGGATAAAAAAACAAAAACGGTTCGACATGAAAATTGCTCACAGGAATGTAAACAGATGTCAATTTTCCTATTAAATGATTGTCTAACAGCTGAATTCCAACTTCCTCCCAACATTCTCTTATAGCAGTGAATGCCAAATTTTCATCTTCTATTTCTTTTTTCCCGCCAGGAAAACTGACTTGTCCGCTGTGACTTCCATCATAAGATGGTCGTTGAATTAATGTACAATGTTTCACCCCATTTTCTTCAAAAAGCATCACAGCAACTGCAGATTCTTTCACGTTGACAGCTTCTTTCAACGCATTGCTTGATAGTGGCCGATTGATTGGCATCATTGGTTTATGCGCTTCTTCTCCAGGAAGTTCAGATTGAAATAAATGAATTAGATTTTGGTGAAATGGATGCATTTTTTATCGAACAGATTGAATGATTTTTTTGAAATCATCAAATAAATAGGTAGACAAATCTTGGCTTGTAATAAACTGAAAAACGTACCACTGGTTGTTCTTTTCAATTGTTGCAATGACATATTTCATATCGTAATCATATTCATCAACACGACCAAAAATTACTTCCATCGAACCAGGAAGTTTCGAACCTTTAGGCAAATCTGTTTTAATTGAATTTTCTAAATATTGAAAGGAATTTCGTCGTTGATTCATATAAAACTCATGTACCGCAGTTAATTTTGGTACTTCTTCATCAAATGAGAACGAATATTCATCTGCTTCATTGGCATCAAAATGTTCAACGGAGATATATACGCCTAATTGGTAATTCACTTTTGAAAGTCCATCCGATTTATACATGAAATCCGTGTTTCCTTTTTCTAAGTTTTTCGGTAAGTCAAAATTTATTCCTTTGAAATAATTTCTTTTCCAATTTTTAAAATCATAATGGTTTGCGCGCAAATTTTTCAAATCTTGCGTATTCAAATCCGGCGTTGGACAAGCACATAGAATCAACCAAAGTGATGAAAAAAGGGTAAAATAGAAGATTATTTTCATTCAGCTAAGGTATAAAAAATCAAGAATAAAAATAAAGTTTTACGCAAGGAAGATTCTTTAATTCAATTTTCAAGTGCAATTCAAAATTTCTTGACAAAAAAATAATCCCTAACTTTGTGCTTTCTTTAATTAATACAAGCATAGCATGCAACTGTGGAACACATTAAGTAAAGAGGATTTGGTGAAAAAATTAAACGAAAGTGGTTATCAATTTGTAACTGTTTCTTTTTACCAATATGCACAAATTGCAAATCCTCCATTGTTTAGAGATCATTTATTTTTAAAATGTTCTGAATTAGATGTCGTTGGGCGAATTTATGTCGCACACGAAGGAATAAATGCACAAATTTCTGTGCCGATTCCCAATTTCGAAAAGTTCAGGAATATGCTTTACGAAATCGAGTTTTTAAATGGAATCAGATTGAATATTGCAGTAGACGAATCAGCAACTGAACATCCTTTCCTAAAATTAAAAATCAAAGTTAGAGACAAAATTTTAGCCGATGGCTTAAATGACCAAACGTTTGACGTTACCAATAAGGGAATTCATTTAAATGCTGCAGAATTCAATGAATTGACGAATGATCCAAATACAATCTTAATTGATTTTAGAAATCACTATGAAAGTGAAGTTGGACATTTCAAAGGCGCAATCACGCCTGATGTGGATACTTTTAGAGAATCTTTGCCTATTATCGAAGAATCAATTTTGAAAGGAAACGAGGATAAAAATATCGTGATGTATTGCACAGGCGGAATCAGATGTGAAAAAGCATCCGCTTGGTATAAACATAGAGGTTTCAAAAATGTACATCAATTAGAAGGTGGAATCATCAAATACGCCAACGATTGCGATAAATTAGGCATTGAAAATAAATTTGTAGGCAAAAATTTCGTTTTCGATGAAAGACGAGGCGAGAGAATTACTCCAGATGTGATTTCTAATTGTCATCAATGTGGTGAAGCTTGCGACGTGCATACAAACTGTGCAAACGATGGTTGCCATTTACTTTTCATTCAATGCGAAAATTGCAAAGCCAAATATGACAACTGCTGCTCTCAAGAATGCACTGATATTCATCATTTGCCTTTGGAAGAACAAAAAGCATTGCGCAAAGGCAACGTTGTGAGCAACAAAATTTTCAAAAAAGGTCGTTCTGAAAAGTTAATTTTCAAAGAAAACAACCAAAAACCATTATCTTTCGCTTCAGAATCTCAAAATCAATAAAATGAATTTAGTCATCGATTGGAAAGTCAGTTCAGAAATTATTCCCGGTTGGGCAACGCCAAACTTATACGGATTGCTTTTTGTAACAGGATTGATTATTGGATTTTTAGTGATCAAAAGAATGTTCAAGAAAGAAGGGATTCCTGAATCATTATTGGACAAACTGTTAATTTACATAGTTCTAGCAACAATTATTGGTGCAAGATTAGGACATGTGTTTTTCTACGATTGGGAAGCGTATAAAGCGGATCCAATTGCGATTTTTAAGATTTGGGAAGGTGGATTGGCATCTCATGGTGCGGCAATATTGATTTTGGTTGCGCTGTATATTTTTTCTAAAAAAGAATCCAAACGCCCTATGATTTGGGTACTCGACCGCGTGGCTGCGCCAATTGCAATCGCAGGATGTTTTATTCGATTAGGAAATTTGGTAAATCATGAAATCATTGGTGTCCCAACAGATTTGCCGTGGGGATTTATTTTCAATAATGCGGGTGATGATTATTTGGTTGAAGGATTACAAGTGGCGCGCCATCCAGCGCAATTGTATGAAGCAATTTATTATTTCTTTACATTTTTCCTGTTGATGTATTTGTATTGGAAAACCAATGCGAGAAACAAACCAGGAATTATTTTTGGAACTTTCATGATTGTGCTTTGGACAGGAAGATTGCTGATTGAATTTGTAAAAGTAGGACAAACCGAACGCGACAATGTGATGGCTTTGAATACTGGCCAAATGTTGAGTATTCCTTTCATCATTGCCGGAATTGTGATTCTGTATTTCGGAATAAAAAGTAAACCAAAAGCCGAAACTTCTCCAAGCGAATCTTTGGATTCTAAAGTAAATTAGTTTCATTTCAATCTATCTTATTCAAATGTTTAAATTCAATAGAAAACAGCGCTATTTAGCAAGTTTATTAAGCGGTTTACTCTTGGTGATTTCGTTTCCGTTCACAGGAAGTTTGGCGCCATTGATGTTTGTTGCGCTTGTTCCTTTGCTTTTGGTAGAAAATCAAATTGCTGAAAATCGTTTGCGTTCATCGAATGTTTTTGTTCACGCCTATTTGGTGTTTTTCATTTACAATGTCGGAACAACTTGGTGGATTTGGAATGCAAGTCCAATCGGAGCAATCATGGCTTTTGTGCTCAATTCATTGATCATGACATTGGTTTTCCAAATTTTCCATTTTACTAAAAAAGGACTAGGATTTAAATTTGGCTTTTGGACGTTCATTTTTTGCTGGATTGGATTTGAATATTTGCATTTTCAATGGGAACTTTCGTGGCCATGGTTGGCTTTTGGAAATACCTTTTCAAGATTGCCTTTTTTAGTGCAATGGTATTCTGTGACTGGCGTATTGGGCGGTTCACTTTGGGTTTTGATGGCGAATGTATTGGCTTTCAGAATTATCGATAAAATTTACTTCAAAAAGCAAAATTGGAAATTTCAAAAAACAGTCATTATTCAGTTGATTTGCTTGATTTTCATTCCGATTGCGATTTCATTGATTCAATATGTCAGTTATTCCGAGCAAGGGAAAGACACTGAAATTGTGGTAACACAACCTAATATAGATCCATACAATGAAAAGTTTACAGGTAGTGTAAAAGATCAACTTGACAAAATTTGTGATTTAGCAGATCGAAATACCAGCAAAAAAACTGCTTTTGTTTTAGCGCCGGAAACCGCTTTGCCCTTCTCTTTTTATGAAGATGAAGTAGAAAGAATCATCTATTTCCCTTATTTAGTCGAGCGCAAAGCCAATTGGCCAAATGCTACTTTATTGATTGGTGCTTCAACTAGAAAATATTTTAAAAACAAAAGATCTCGCGCTTCAGTCAAGATTTTGGGCGGACCAGGTTATGAAGAATTTTACAATTCTTCCATGATGATTGACCATTTGGATCAACCTTCATTTATCCACAAATCTAAATTGGTTTTGGGAGTGGAAAAAATCCCTTTCTCCAATATTTTTCCTTTCTTGGAAGAATTGGCAATCAACAATGGTGGAACAAGTGGAACTTTAGGGATTGAAGATGAATCACAGGTGTTTACATCTAATGGAATTACATATGCACCAGTAGTTTGCTATGAATCTATTTATGGCGAATTTATCGCACAACAATGTCGCAAAGGAGCGGAATTGATTTTTGTAATTACCAATGACGGTTGGTGGAAAGATACGCCTGGCTACAAACAACACATGTCATTCGCAAGATTGCGCGCCATTGAAAATCGAAGAGCCGTTGCCAGATCTGCCAATACTGGAATTTCTTGTTTCATTAACCAAAAAGGAGATGTACTGAAAGCTTCTACCTGGTGGAAAGAAGACAGTTTGAAAGCCACATTGAAACGTAATTCTAAGCAAACGTTTTACACACAATATGGAGATTGGATGGGGAAATCATTCGTGATGGTTTCGCTAGTCTTATTTCTTTTTGCGATTTACAAACGAATTTTCGCGAGATCCAACTAGTCCAAAGTGTAATTCAATTTTACTTCAGCCTTTATTTGATTTAGCAGTCCATAAATTCCAAACATTGTGCGCATCACATAAATCGAGTGTTTTGGTCCGCTGGCATTGTTCATGTTCCTGATTTCCTTGTCTTTGGCAATATTTTCTCCCATGTTATAAATCTGCTTGAAAAATGCATCATCTCCAAAATCAAAACTTGGTTGTCTGAAAGGTTTGCCCAAAAGCAAAATCATTTCTTCAAAAGTGGCAATCAAGATTTTTTGCTCTGCTTCAGTATCTTCGTCTCTTAATAAATCAAGCGTGCGATATAAAGCGATAAGTCTATCATGGTCATTCAAAATTTCGGGATCCAACAATTGAAAATAGGAATCAAAAAAATCTGAAGGTATTTCTTTTACACAGCCAAAGTCAATCACACAAAGGTTATTATCTGCATCAACAATGAAATTTCCTGGATGTGGATCGGCGTGAACTTTGCGTAAAACTTTCATTTGAAACAAACAAAAATCCCACATCGCCTGACCAATTTTATTGCGAATTTCTTGTGAAGGATTTGTTTTCAAAAATTCGGGCAACATTTTTCCTTCAATCCAATCCATGGTAATGATTCTTTTATTCGACCATTCAGGATAATATGTTGGAAAACGCAATCCTTCGAGTGGAGCGCAATCATTTGCTATTTCTGTTGCTTGTCTGAGTTCTAGTTCATAATCAGTTTCTTCCAAAAGTTTGGATTCTACCTCATCCATATAAACTTTCAAATCTGCAGCCTTCATTTTCATCATTTGAGCCGCCAACGGTTTTACCATCTTCAAATCAGAACTAATAGAATCGGCTACTCCTGGATATTGAATTTTAACTGCCAAATCTTTACCATCTTTAGTGGCTTTGTGCACCTGACCGATGCTCGCTGCATGAACCGCGTCTTTGGAAAAAGTATCAAAAAGATCCAGTGGTTTTTGATTGAAATATTGCTGGAAAGTTTTTAAAATCAAAGGATATGAAAGTGGCGGAGCATTGTATTGCGCCAATGAAAATTTGTCTTGATACGCTTTCGGCAAGATTTGATTGTCCATGCTCATCATTTGAGCAACTTTCAACGCGCTTCCTTTCATTTCACTCAATGAGTTGTAAATGTCTGTTGCGTTATCTTCATGCAAAGTATCTCTCGACAATTCAGGATGAATTGCCTTTTTTGCGTAATATTTGATGTAGTTCCCACCGACTTTTGCACCCGTTCCAATGATTTTCGCTGCGCGTTTCACTTTGGAAGTAGGAATGCTATTTTGTCCTTCTCCAGCCTCACTCATGATTAAAATATTTTAGTTTTCAAGGCAAATTTTCCAAAATCAAGCATGGAATCAAGTGGACTTGTTCCCAACATATCGACGCTCAAATTAACCGTTTTTTCGATGGCTGCATCAGTATTTGCAAATTCAACTGAGTCGTCATTCATCCAAACTCTAAATAAATACGTAAAAACTACTTTAAAGCCTTTTGCAAAATGATTTCCAATGATTGGTCTGTCTTTGATTTCATCAGAAATTTTGCCATCACTCAAAATATTTTCAACCCTCGTTTCCATTTCTTCAAAAAACAGTTTCCAATCTTTCATCGTTTGAGGAGCTTTACGCAAATCATTGTATTTGAGTAATAGATACGATCTTTGTGTTTGGAATTGCTCAAACAAAGTGAAATACAATGCCAACAATTTCTCACGAGCGGAAAAACTTCCATATTGAGGATCTTCATCCATAATCGAAAGCGTTTTTCTCAATAAATTTAGAGGAATAGATTGTTGAACTTGCTCTAAATTCCCAAAACTCTGGTAAAAAACAGATTCTTCTATTTTGATTTTTTTGGTCAATTCAAATACTGAATGTGGCGCACGACCATTGAGCAATTCGAACTCAATGTAACCTTTGGTTATTTTTTCTTCGGTTGTCATGTTGTAATATTTACATAATGAGTTTTAAAATTACTACAGTTAATTGGATAAATATGCTGAAATTTCATATTTTTTTTCATCATTTACAATTTTTAAGAATTGACTTTAAAAAGCAGATTTTTTTTATTTTTTCTCAACGAATTAAGCCTCGAAAAATCAATTCTATCTATCTGTTAAACAATTGTTTTTGCACTTTGTTTAACAAATAGTAGAAGCATTATTAAAGTTTGGTTAAGATTCACTGTTTTTGAAAGCAACCTTTCGGCTAAAAATGTATCTTTGTAGTAATACTTTATTTCTAGAATTTTCGTTATACTCCTATGCGTTATCTCTTTATATTATTTTTGGTTCTGATTTCAAATATTTCGCGAGCAACTCATGTAATGGGTGGTGAAATTACTTGGGTTTGTCAGGGAGGAAATTACGTTTTTGAATTGGTTTTCTACCGCGATTGCAATGGCGCTGAAGTAAATACTGTAAATGAAACTATTCAAGTTTGGAACCATCCTACCATCACAACAATTGATGTTGCTTTTGTTTCAAGAGTCGATATTTCACCTATTTGTAGTCAAGTAGCTGGTTCTCCGCCTCAATTGGCGTGCGGAACGGGAACTGGCGGAGGAAATGGAATCGGCGCAATCGAAAAAGTTACTTACAGAAGTTTACCAATTACCTTACCCGGAATACCGCCAGTTGGAGGTTGGATTTTTACTGCTCAAAATTTTTCAAGAAGCAATGCAATAACGAATTTAGTCAATCCATCAAATTACGGAATTACAATTTCGGCCTACATGTTCGCTGTTCCAAATTCAGCAACTGGATGTGTTGATTCTTCTCCGAAATTTTTACAAGAACCTTATTTAGTAACCTGCGCTGGATCGCCTTACATTTACAACATGAATGCAGTTGATGCTGATTTAGACTCCATTGCAATCAGTTTTGGCGCTCCATTGAATAATTTTAATTCAGGTACTTTCGATCCTCCTAACAATCCAATTGAAGTTCCTTTTGAAGTTGGTTTTACTGCCAACTCTCCTACTCCAGACAATTCATTCAACGGAGCAAATGTTCCTGCTTCGGTGAATAACAGTACTGGTGAATTGACATTTCTAAGCAATACTATTGGAAATTTTGTTGTTAAAGTGATTGTTAAATCTTATAGAAACGGAGTTTTAATTGCACAAGTTGAACGCGAAATTCAATTGGCTGTAATTAATTGTCTTCCAACAAATAATGCTCCTGTTATTGCTGGACCTTTTGGTGGATTATTTGAAACAACCATCAATGCGGGTGATTTAGTGAATTTCAATTTGGCTTCATCAGATGTTGAATTATTGCAAGATGGTTCGCCACAAAATAATTTGTTGACTGCCTCAGGATTGATGTTCGGAACCAATTACACAAACAATACTGGCTGCGGAATTTTCCCTTGCGCTACATTAAACACAACACCAACAATTACAGGTGTTCAAGGAGTTTCAACAAATTTCAATTGGCAAACAAGTTGTGACCATTTGGTCAATCAATATGGAATTGTAGCAGAAGAAGTACCTTACCATTTTGTGTTTAAAGTGCAAGACAACTATTGTCAAGTACCCAAAGTGACTTATGCTACTGTTACAATACATGTCAAAAATCCAGGAATCGTTCAGCCTCCAAAAATCAATTGTATTCAAACTGCTGCTAATGGAAACATTACAATAAATTGGACGCCATCAACAGATGTAAATGGAACATTTGTTTCTTATGTAATTAGAAGAGTTTCTTCAAACAATCCGATTGCAAGTGTTAACAATATCAATTTGAGTTCATACAATATCGCTGGGATTACGACACCTGAATCTTTTTATATTCAAGTCATTTCTGGTTGCAATGGCAATACCGTTTTATCTAGTGATACGGTTTCAAACATCATACTTTCATTGACAAATCCGTCTAACGGAACGGCTGTTTTAAATTGGAATGAACCTGTTTCTCCTTATAATTCAGACTTGAATCCATACTACCACATCATGCGCGAATATCCAACTGGCACTTGGACTTTAATCGACAGTGTAGCTTATGGAACGCAAACTTTCAAGGACACAATTGATATTTGTGATGCATTTTTGAATTATCAAATCGTTTTGCCAACCACCAGTTGTGATTTTACAAGCAACATTGTTGGCGACAATTTCGAAGACATGATCACGCCTGACATTCCAATTATCACTTCTGTTACAATCGATACGTTGACTGGAGACGTGACGATTACTTGGAATACAAATGGACAGGAAGACACTTACGGATATGTGATTTACATGGCTGATCCTGATGGCGTTTTGTTCGAATTAGACACAACTTGGGGAATCAACAGTACAACTTATACATTCAGTCCAAACACTTCAAATGCAGCATTGACTTTTTCTGTTGCTGCTTTCGATTCTTGTTTTACAGTTTCTACTCCTTCCACTTATCAAACTTCGGCGAAGAGTGATTTGCATACCACTGTTTTTGTGCAATACACCTACAATGTATGTGGACAATTAGCAACTTTGACTTGGACGCCTTACATCGGTTGGCCAGATTTTTTGGAATATGAGATTTACGGTAGAATGAATGGTGGACCTTGGACTTTATTTGGAACGACAACAACTCCAAACTTTTCAATTCCAGTTTTAGGTTTACAACTCTATGATTTTGTCATTCGCTCAAAAAGCGCTTCGGGAAATCAATCATTTTCAAACAAAATTAATGTTTCTGCAGTTGCGCCAAGTGCTCCTTCTTTTAATTACATACGAGTTGCTACTGTTTTGGATAAAACGGTTACAATCAGACACGACATTGAACTTGTAGGAGGTATCAAAGAATTGTCTTTGGAAAGAAAAAATGAAGTGGGAATCTTCGAATCAATTCAAAAAATTCCAGCAACAAATAGCTTCAACACTTTCATAGATGAAGATGTGAATACGGATCGCTACAGTTATACTTACCGCATTCGAATTATTGATAGCTGTGGAAATGAAGCTGGTGTGTCTAACGAAGTCACCACCATCCTCTTGCGAGTGCAAGCAGACGAAATTAACATGAAAAATTATGTCAGTTGGTCGCCATATATTGGTTACAATGGAAGCATCATTCGATACAACTTATACAGAGGATTTGATGGTGTATTTGATTGGTCACCTTTGGCAGTTTTATCAATAAATCAATTGAATTTTCAAGATGATTTGATAAACTATTTTGAATTAAGTGGCAAAATTTGTTACTATGTAGAAGCTGTTGAATCAATGAATATTTATTCTTTTTCAGAAATTAGTCGTTCGAATGAAACATGTTCAATTTATGAGCCATTGATTTACATTCCAAATGCGTTTACACCAGGTGGAATCAATCCAATTTTTAAACCTGTTGTCTCACTAATAAATCCGACAGCATATAAACTTTCGATTCTAAGTCGCTGGGGTGATGTAATTTTTGAAACCAATGACATGAATGAAGGTTGGGATGGAATAATTACACTTTCAGATCAAAAAGCTGAAACGGGCTTGTACATGTATGTTTTGAGAGTCAAAAATGGTGATGGAGAAGAAATTACCAAACGAGGACACGTTTCTTTACTGAGATAATCTATGCGCTCATTCAGAAAAATCAACGCTCAATCGGATGAAAACACCGGATTTGGAACAAATGCAAATCGTTACGGTGGAAGATTTGTAAATAAAGATGGTACGGCAAATGTTGAAAAACGTGGGTTGAATTTTTTCAAAAGAATCAGTTGGTATCACACGCTGATTGATATGCCGCTTTACAAATTTTTGACCATTTTATTTCTTTTTTACATTCTTTTAAATTTCATTTTTGCTGCTATTTATTACTTGATTGGCGTCCAATATTTAGAAGGAATTGACACAAGTTTATCTGAGATTGATAAATTTGGAAAGGCATTCTTTTTCAGCGCCCAAACATTTACAACTGTTGGCTACGGCCACATAAGTCCAAACGGATTTTTAGCGAGCACTATTTCTTCAGCAGAAGCTTTAATTGGATTGTTAAGCTTTGCCATTGCAACAGGTTTGTTTTTTGGAAGATTTAGTAAACCAACTGCTTACATTCAGTTTTCAAAAAATGCACTAATCGCACCGTACAAAGATAAAACTGCTTTGATGTTGCGCATGGTTCCATTTAAAAATACCAATTTCACTGACGCAGAAGCGAAAATCACCTTGGGAATCGAAATGGAAGAAAATGGCATTTTAGTAAATAAGTTTTATACGCTTAAATTAGAATTAGCCAAAGTAAATACCTTGACTTTAAGTTGGACCTTGGTGCATCCTATCGATGAAGAAAGTCCTTTGAATAGTTTCACCAAAGAAGATTATGAAAACTTAGATGGAGAAATAATGGTTTTCGTCAAAACTTTCGATGACATGTTCAGCAATACGGTTGCAATCAACACTTCTTACACATTCAAAGAAGTAGTTTTTGGTGCAAAATTCGACATCATGTATGAACAAAATCAAGCCAACACACATACAATTTTGTACCTCGACAAACTGAATTCATACACACCAATGGAAATTTGATTTGCGATATTATAAAACATTGAATCAATACAATTTTGAATAAACTCATGAGAAATATTTTATTAATTATACTCGCTGGAAGTTTGATTTCTGGTGTAATTCTTTTTTACCCAATTGAAACGAAAGCAAAAGAAAAAAATCAAACAAGCAAAGTAGAAAATCTTGAAAATGAAGTTGAGGATTCAATTATCACACTTGTTGCAGTTGGAGACATGATGTTAGGAACCAATTTCCCAGATCCATCTTATCTGCCTGCTTCAGATGTTTTTCTACTTTCCCCAATGCACACTTTCATTCAAAATGCAGACATCGCTTTTGGAAATTTAGAAGGAACAGTTTTGAACGAAGGTGGTCAAGTTAAAAAATGTGGTGATCCATCCAAATGTTATGCATTTCGTCAACCAGAATATTTTGTCGATCAATACAAGGATGCAGGTTTTGACATTCTCTCAATTGCGAATAACCACATGGGCGATTTTGGCGATGCTGGAAGAAAAAACACGCAAAGAATCCTAAAAGAAAAAGGAATTCATTTTGCAGGATTAGACGATTGTCCTTGGGATACAATCACTTTGAATGGCGTGAAATATGGTTTCACCGCTTTCGCACCTAATACAGCTTGTTTGCAAATCACAGATTACGTCCAAGCACAAGAAATTGTTGCTAAATTGGATAAAATGTGTGACATCGTGATTGTCTCTTTTCACGGTGGCGCAGAAGGTTCTTCCAAAACGCATGTTACACGTAAAACTGAAATTTTTTACGAAGAAAACAGAGGAAATGTGTATGAATTTGCGAGAAAAGTGATTGATTCTGGCGCCGATATAGTGTTGGGACATGGGCCGCATGTGACGCGCGCAATTGATTACTACAAAGGAAGATTTATTACTTATTCCATGGGCAATTTTTGCACTTATGGAAGATTTAATCTCAATGGAATTAGCGGAATGGCACCTTTGTTTGAAATCAAAATGAAACGCGATGGTTCTTTTGTTTCTGGAAAAGTAATTTCCACCAAACAATTAGGAAATGGCGGTCCAGTTTTGGATTCACTTGGTGGCGCCTTTGGTCAAATCAAATTATTGACAGGAATTGATATTCCAGAATTGAAAGTGAAATTTGAAGAGAACGGAAATTTTAAATTTGAATAAAATATCGATTTAGAAAGCAATTTCTATCACTTTCTCTTTACTACAATTCGCCCTATTGATTGGAATAATCGTTTTCTTATTTGGTTCCACAATTAACATTTCATCCGCAAACTCAAGGCAAAGTTCGAGATCATGCGAAGATTGGATGATGCAAACATTCGTATTTTTTGCGACTTTTTGCAATAATTTTTGCACCGACATACGATTGGCATAATCCAAAAATGCGGTTGGTTCATCCAATACAATTACAGGAGTTTTTTGCACCAACGCTTTGGCAATAGAAGCAATTTGTCGTTCACCGTCACTCAATTCAGAAGTGTCTTTTTGTAGAAACGATTCAATTCCCAATTCAGCGCTGATTTCATCCACCAATTTCCAATCTTCCTCAGCCAATTTCCCTAAAAAGTTGGTGTAAGGCGCTCGTCCCATAGCGATAAAATCTCTCGTCGATAAATGTTGAACGCCTTCAAATTTAGAAGGAACATGCGCCACTAATTTCGCTCTTTGATTGGCTGAAATTTGATGGATATTTTGACCGTTGATATCAATTTCTCCTTTGATTGTTGGAATCAATCCCAAAACTGTGTGAATAAAGGTCGTTTTCCCAATGCCGTTTTTTCCAATAATCGCATAAAATTTTCCTGTTTCGAGCACGAGATTCTCGATCGACAAAAGCGGCGAATGATAACCAATTTCTATATTTTTCAATTGTATCATCTTAGAATTTTTTCAGGATTATCCAAACAACAACCGGCGCACCAATCAAAGCTGTTACAGCATTCAGTGGTAAAACAAAATAAGGCTCAATCCACAAAATCAATAAATCACAAAAAAGCAAAGTACACGCCCCAACCAACGCCGATCCAATGATTAGTTGCAAATGATTTTGCGTTTTGTAAAGTAGTTTCACCATGTTTGGAACTGCCAAACCAATGAACGAAATGGGTCCGCAATAGGCGGTGATAAGACCAGCAAAAATGGAAGTTACCACAATAATCAACATTCTGAAAGATTTCATTTGAATGCCCAACAATTGCGTAGGTTTTTCTCCAATGACTAATAGATTTAATGGTTTTATCAAAAAAATCAAAGCAAAAACACCCGCAACGAAAACCCCAAAAATCAACGGAATTTGATTGAAATTCACTTGTTGCATGGAACCAAATCCCCACAAAGTGAATGCTTTGATTTGATTTGCTTGCGAAGAAACTTGCAGTACTTGAATCAATGCGCTTGTAAAACTTCCCAACATCATTCCAATCAAAAGCAAAGAAATTTGCGATTTCACAAACATCGAGAAGAACAAAATAATCAAGCTAAAAATCAATGCGCCAATCAATGCAATCACCACAATTCCTATGTCTGAGGTGAAGAAAGAAATTCCAGTCATCATCGTAATTGCAACACATAAACTTGCACCGGAAGTAATTCCCAAAACAGATGGACCAGCCAAGGGATTATTGAATAATGTTTGCATCAATAGACCAGCGATGGAAAGTCCCATTCCTGCAAAAATCGCCATGAAAGTTCGTGGAATTCGCAATTCACGGTAGATAATTAAGCTCTGATCATCAACATTGAAATCAAAAATACTACTGAAGATTTTCCCGAAGTTAAATCCAAAGATTCCTCCGTTTACATGAATGAGAATCAATGCGAAAAGCAGGACAATGAGACTCCATGATACGATATTTCGACTCATTCTCATTCGGTCAATTTTCGATAAAAATGCAAAGATTCGGCTTTCACTTCACTTTGGTGAAAAATTTGAATCAAATCAGACAAAACTCGATCTGGTTCTACAGCACTATTTTCCCAAAAATAATTCATTTGATGCGCGTAAGAATACAAGTTATTGCTCTGAAACGCTTTGAAATATTGGTATTTCTCATTGGATTTGAGCATTTCTTTTTTCGTCGGAACTTCTACATTTACCCAAAAGTCTGTGGTTTGATTCTTTTTGAAAACCTGTTCGAAACTGTAGTACATGCTTCCAGTTCCTTTTTCATTTTTAGCGACATAATTTGCGCCAGCATCTGCTAATAATTTGGCGCCAAAACTTTCACCAGCGGGCATATACCAAGTATCGCCATATACCATTCCTGAAAAAACAGTTGGTTTCTTCTTAAATTTCTTAGCTGTTTTAGAGAGTTGCAAATAATTTTTTTCTACTCGCTCAAAATAAGCTTCTGCCACTTTTTCTTTACCAAATAAATAGCCAAAAACCTTGATCCATTCTGCTTTTCCCAAAGGATGATTTTCTTTCCAATCGTAATTCGGAATACACAAAATACCCAATTTCGACAACTTATCTTCATTGGCGGTCGTGTTTCCTTCAAAACCTGTGTGGAAAAGAATTTTTGATTTAGTCAACAAAACACGTTCTGGATTTAAAACACTAAAATCATCAAATTCAAGCACTTTTTTGCTTTTAATACCTTTCAAAACAGTTTGATTGTAAATGTATTTAGAATTTGAAACGCCTTTAATTTTAGCCGATTCTTTGATTTTTTCTATCATTCCAATATTGGTTCCAGAAAGCGTAATGATCGATTTCAACGGGACTTCAATTTGTTCTAAATTTTTCGGTATTTCTACATTAGAATTTCTTTGAACCAATGCAAAGTCGCGTTCAACCGAGCCGTTTTCAGGATTCATAATTTGAAGTTCTACAAAGCCTTTTTGTTGTATAATTTTGAAATTTTGAGCGTATTTTATTAAATCCGTAGAAACATTTTTACTCTGTTTTATAGCTTGTTTTTGAGTGCAAGCAAACAGAATAAATAGATTCAATAAAATAATCATTTGTTTCATGAGTACAAAGATGAGAAAATGAATTTAAACTTCTCTTTTTTTTACTTTCAGTTTGTTTTGAAAGGATATTTTTTCCTATCTTTAGTTAACTTAATTTTTTAAAAATACCTTTTATGTTAGTCAAAACCTATGGAAGTGCCGTATTCGGCATTGATGCAACGACCATTACCATCGAAGTTAATATCGGGCAAGGAGTAAATTTTTTCTTAGTCGGATTGCCAGACAGCGCCGTCAAAGAAAGTCAGCAAAGAATCAAAGCTGCTTTCAAAAACAATGATTTGAAATTTCCAGGAAAGGAAATCACTGTAAACATGGCACCTGCTGACATTCGCAAGGAAGGTTCAACCTTCGATTTACCAATAGCTATTGGAATTTTAGCCGCAAGCGAACAAGTTTTGTGCGAGCGCTTGGAAGAATATCTGATTTTGGGTGAATTGTCGCTCGATGGAAGTGTGCAAGCGATGAAAGGTATTTTGCCAATCGCGATTCAAGCCAAAAAAGAAGGATTCAAAGGAATCATTTTGCCGAAAGCCAACGCGGTCGAAGCCGCAATTGTGAATGAATTAGAGGTTTACGGCGTTGATAGCTTGATCGAAGTGGTTGATTTTTTGAATCACAAAACGCAAATTCAGAGAACAATCGTGGACATTGAAGCTGAATTTCAGAAGAAATTAGATCAAATTGAAGTCGATTTTCGGGATGTCAAAGGACAATCAAATATAAAACGTGCCTTTGAAATCGCAGCGGCCGGAGGTCATAATGTGATTTTAATCGGACCTCCAGGAGCAGGGAAATCCATGTTAGCAAAACGCTTACCCACCATTCTTCCTCCAATGACCATGGCAGAATCCTTGGAAACAACCAAAATTCACAGCGTTGCAGGTAAAATGGGAAAGGAAATTGGTTTGGTCACGCAACGACCTTTTAGAAAGCCACATCACACAATTTCTGACGTCGCGCTAGTTGGAGGAGGCGGTTATCCTCAACCAGGCGAAATTTCATTGGCGCACAACGGCGTTTTGTTTCTAGATGAATTGCCAGAGTACAAAAGAACGGTGTTGGAAGTAATGCGTCAACCTTTGGAAGATAGAACCGTTACCATTTCAAGGGCGAAATTCACTGTCGATTATCCAGCAGGTTTTATGTTGATTGCAGCGATGAATCCTTGTCCTTGTGGTTACTATAATCATCCTGAAAAAGAATGTGTTTGTGGTCCAGGCGTTGTACAAAAATACCTGAATAAAATTTCTGGTCCTTTACTAGATCGAATCGACTTGCACGTAGAAGTTACTCCAATTAGTTACGATGAATTGGCGCATCATCAGCCTGATGAGGGAAGTATTGACATCAGAAATAGGGTGATTGAAGCACGTTTATTGCAAGAAAAAAGATATGTTGACGCAGATGGAATTCACTGCAACGCGCAAATGAGTTCAAAAGATTTAAGTGTTTATTGTCGAATCGACGAAGCTGGAAATGCGATTTTAAAACGCGCGATGGATAGTTTAGGATTGTCGGCGCGTGCGTATGACCGCATTTTGAAAGTAGCCAGAACAGTAGCTGATTTAGAAAAATCTGACACAATTTCTGCTGCACATTTGGCTGAAGCCATTCAGTTTAGAAGTTTGGATCGAGAAGGTTGGGCGGAGAAATAATTTATATGAAGATTAATTCTCCAAACATCCTTGCAAAACCCAACGCTTAACAGTTTTTATTTGACATGAATCAAGTTGATTTTGAGGCAGCGGTGGCATGATTATATAATTGGTATCATGAATAATGGATTGAACAAGTTGACCACTTAATGCGATGCTTTTTACGTTTAAATAAGTATCCAAATTGATTCCTCCTGAACCTGGATATTGATGACAAGGCAAACAATTGTTGTTTAATATCGGCTGAATTTGATTCGCATACGAAATTGTATCTTCCAATTGACAATTTACAGGAACTACTTTTGGGCTTGGTACTTTGTCCTTTTTACAACTAGATATTAAAAGAAATGTGCCGACGATAAATAGATATTTTTTCACGCTCAAATTTAATTTTTAAACCAAGTTGCGATGTTATGCAAAGATTAAATTATTTCATTGGATTCAATGATGTCATAAAAATTTCACAAACTATGTCAATTTAGCAAAAACCTAACTTTCAAAAAAGCATGTAATTCACAAAGAAATTCTACCTTTGTCTTGTAAAATTTAAACACGATGAGTACTTACGACGTTGCGATTATAGGTTCAGGACCTGGAGGATATGTGGCTGCTATTAGATGCGCACAACTTGGAATGAAAACTGCTTTGATTGAAAAATATGATACTTTAGGCGGAACTTGCTTGAATGTGGGTTGTATTCCTTCGAAAGCTTTGTTGGATTCTTCTGAACATTTTCACAATGCGAAGCACAATTTTACGGAGCATGGAATCAATATTACTGGCTTGGAAGCGGACATCAATCAAATGATTGCACGCAAAGCGGAAGTTGTTTCACAAACTTGCAATGGAATTAAATTTTTGATGGATAAAAACAACGTGACTGTTTACAACGGTTGGGGTTCATTTGCATCTAAAAATTCGATTTTAATCAAAGGAAAAGACAGTGAAGAAACGATTGAAGCGAAAAATATTATCATCGCAACAGGTTCTAAACCAAACTTTTTCCCAGGAATGGAACCAGATAAAGACCGCATCATCACTTCAACGGAAGCGTTGAAAATGAAAGAAATCCCAAAAAGATTATTGGTAATTGGCGGTGGTGTTATTGGACTTGAATTAGGTTCTGTTTATGCTAGATTGGGTTCTGAAGTGGAAGTAGTTGAATTCGCTGATTCAATTATTCCAACAATGGACAAAACATTAGGTAAAGAATTGACTCGTGTTTTGAAAAAAGAAGGATTCAAATTTCACATGGAACACAAAGTTCAAAGCGTTGTAAACACTGGAAAAGGTGTAAAATTGACTGCGTTGAATAAAAAAGACCAAGAAGTTGTTTTAGAAGCTGACTACTGTTTGGTTGCTGTTGGTCGTAAAGCCTACACTGATGGTTTGAATCTTGAAAATGCTGGTTTGACTGCAAACAATCGTGGTCAAGTGGAAGTAAATGATCACTTACAAACTTCGATTCCAAATATTTATGCAATTGGTGATGTTGTTCGTGGAGCAATGTTGGCACACAAAGCAGAAGAAGAAGGAGTTTATGTTGCTGAATTAATCGCAGGACAAAAACCGCATATCAATTACAATTTGATTCCAGGTGTTGTTTACACATGGCCAGAAGTTGCTGCAGTTGGTAAAACAGAAGAAGAATTGAAAGCTGCTGGTGTTGAATATAAAGTTGGTTCATTTCCAATCAAAGCATTAGGAAGAGCCCGTGCAAGTATGGATACTCAAGGATTAGTAAAAATCTTGGCTGACAAAAATACTGACGAAGTTTTAGGAGTTCACATGATCGCTCCTCGTGCAGCGGATTTAATAATGGAAGCCGTTGTAGCTATGGAATACAGAGCATCAGCTGAAGATATCGCACGAATTTGTCACCCGCATCCAACCTATTCTGAAGCAATCAAAGAAGCTGCTTTGGATGCTACTGCTGCTAGAGCATTGCACGTATAATTAAAGTTTCAAAAACTTTCTCGAAATAATTTTGTTACAGTATCAGATTTCTTTTTGAGGTCTGATACTTATTTTTAAAGAATGAAAAAAACAGGCGTTTTATTGATCCAACTGGGAACTCCAGACAGTCCATCAACCTCAGATGTAAGAACTTACTTGAGCGAATTTTTAAATGACCCAAGAGTCATTGATTTGCCTTGGTTAGCTCGAAAATTGTTGGTCAACGGAATCATCGTTCCTTTCAGAGCGCCTAAATCTGCAAAGATTTATAAAAAATTGTGGGAACATGGAAATGGTGTTTCTCCCCTATTGACTTATACACAATCAGTTCAAAAATTATTGGCTGAACGTTTGCAAAACGACAATATCACTGTCGAAATGGCGATGCGTTATCAAAATCCTTCAATGGATGTGGTATTGGATCGCATGCACAAAGCCAATTATGAACAAATTATTATCATTCCACTTTTTCCCCAATATGCAAGTGCTTCTTCTGGTTCTGCGATCGAAAAAGCCATGAATCTGATTCGCAAATGGTGGGTAATTCCTGAAATCAAGATTGTCAGTCAATTTTATGATCATCCTGCATATATCGATTCGATAGTTGAAAGAGCTAAAGCGTTTAATTTTGATGATTATGACCATATTTTGTTTTCTTATCACGGTTTACCTGAGCGACAAGTGGACAAAGTTTACGACAATGGTTTGTGTGAAGATCAACCTTGTGAAACATCGATTAATGAGGAAAATAAATTCTGCTACAAAGCAACTTCATACGCTACGACGCGCTTGATTGCTGCTAAATTAGGACTCAAAGAATCAGATTACACTGTTTGCTTTCAATCCCGTTTAGACAAAAAATGGTTGACGCCTTTTTCTGATGTGATTGTGGAAGAACAAGGTAAAAAAGGAGCTAAAAAATTACTGGCATTCAGTCCAGCTTTTGTGGCAGATTGCCTTGAAACCATCATTGAAATCGGTGACGAATACCAAGAAATTTTCGAAGAACACGGAGGAGAAAAAGTACAATTAGTGCCAAGTTCTAATGACCATCCAAGATTTATTGATTGTTTGGAAGATTTGGTTAGAACGAGACTTTAAATTTTGTCATTCAATTCCATCTTTTCAATTTTAGAATTGAAAAATCACTTATTTCATTGTTTTTGCGTCCCGATTTCCCCTGAAATTCAGTCAAAAATTCTAACTTTGTTGTGAAATTTTAAATTATCTTTTTATTCAATTTATTTTATTGAATAATAACACTTTATATTCATGACACTTCACGAAATACGCCAACATTTTTTCCGCTTTTTTGAAGAAAAAGGACACAAAATCGTTCCTTCAGCTCCGATGGTTGTAAAAAACGACCCAACTTTGATGTTTACTAATGCTGGAATGAACCAGTTTAAAGACTATTTTTTAGGAAATAGTGTTCCAAGTATCAGACGAGTGGCAAATTCACAAAAATGTTTACGCGTTTCAGGAAAACACAATGATTTAGAAGAAGTTGGAGTGGACACTTATCACCACACAATGTTCGAAATGTTGGGGAATTGGTCTTTTGGAGATTATTTCAAAGAAGAAGCCATTTCTTGGGCTTGGGAATTATTGACCGATGTTTATAAGATCCCTGTAGATCAGTTGTATGTAACCGTTTTTGAAGGTGATGAAAAAGATGGTGTTCCTCAAGACACAGAAAGTTTTGACATTTGGAAACGTTTCATCGCAGAAGATAGAATCATTTTAGCTTCTAAGAAAGATAATTTCTGGGAAATGGGTGAAACTGGACCTTGCGGACCTTGTACTGAAATTCACGTGGATATTCGACCATTGGAAGACCGTCAAAAAGTGAATGGTTTGACTTTGGTCAACAACGATCATCCGCAAGTAGTTGAGATTTGGAACAACGTTTTCATGCAATTCAACAGAAAAGCAGACGGAAGTCTTGAGCCTTTGCCAGCAACTCACGTCGACACAGGAATGGGATTAGAGCGTTTGGCGATGGCTTTACAAGGAAAAACTTCGAATTACGACACTGATTTATTTCAATCGCTAATTCGTCACATGGAGAAAATTTCTGGATTCAAATACGGTGAAAAAGAAGAAACAGATATTGCTTTGCGCGTCATTGCAGATCACGTTCGTGCAATTGCTTTTTCAATTGCTGATGGTCAATTGCCTTCAAATACCGGTGCTGGATATGTAATTCGTCGAATTTTGAGAAGAGCAGTTCGTTACGGCTACCAAACCTTGAACTTGAAAGAACCATTTTTATCAGGACTTTCGGTTGTTTTAGGCAAAGAAATGGGAGATCCTTTTCAAGAATTATTGAAGCAAAAAGACATCATTGAAAAAGTGATTTTTGAAGAAGAATTGAGTTTTTTCAGAACCTTAGAGCAAGGAATCAAAAGGATGGATGCATTGATGGTGCAAGCAAGAGAAACAAAAAATACAGTTTTAAATGGTGCAGCTGTTTTTGAATTGTATGATACTTTTGGTTTTCCTGTAGATTTGACTTCCTTGATTGCTCGAGAAAATAATCTATCCATCGATGAAGTTGAATTTGAAGCCAAATTAGAAGAACAAAGAAACCGTTCGAGAATTGCAACAGCCATCGAAACTGATGATTGGGTTGTTTTGAAAACAGATTCAGAAGAGAAATTTATTGGATACGACAACTTGGTTGCAAGGATTGAAATTGTGAAATACAGAAAAGTGAGTGAAAAGCAAAAAGCTTTTTATCAATTGGTTTTCAATCAAACGCCTTTCTATCCTGAAGGAGGTGGACAAGTGGGCGATACTGGATTTATTGAGCACAATGGAAATAAAACGTTCATTTTTGACACCAAAAAAGAGAACAACTTGATCATTCATTTGAGTGAAAAATTACCAATCGATCCAACAACAGAATTTGATGCACATGTAAACATCGAAAAACGTGAGTTGGCAGCTTCAAATCACTCTGCAACACACTTGTTACAACACGCTTTACGCACGGTGTTAGGAACACACGTAGAACAAAAAAGTTCTTTTGTAAGCGCTGATTATTTGCGTTTTGATTTTTCTCATTTTTCAAAAGTAACTGATGAGGAATTGATTGAAATCGAAACACTTGTAAACAATGCAATTCGTGCCAATATTGAATTAGATGAACACAGAAATTTACCTATAGAAGAAGCAAAAAACATGGGAGCCATGGCACTTTTTGGAGAAAAATATGGTGACAATGTGCGCGTAATTCGATTCGGAAATTCAATCGAACTTTGTGGCGGTACACACGTTCCCTCTACTGGAAAAATTGGCATGTTCAAATTGACAACTGAAACTGCTGTTGCAGCAGGAATCAGAAGAATTGAGGCGATTACCAATAAAACAGCTGAAAATTTACTGCGCAAAAAAGCGGATTCATTGGATGAAATCAGCAGTATTTTGAAAAATCCAAAAAATTTGAAATCTGCTATTGAAGAATTGATTCAGAAAAACAATCAACTTCAAAAACAAATCGAAGGATTCCAAAAGGAAAAAGCAATGTTGGTGAAAGCGGATTTAAAAGCCAAAATCACCAGTAAAAACGGGGTTAATCTATTGGCTGAAAAAATCAATTTAGACGCTGGAAGTATCAAAGATATCGTTTACCAATTGAAAGGTGAAGTTGAAAATTTCGCAGCTGTCATTGGTGGAATCGAAGGAGACAAATGTTCTCTTACAATCATTTTTGCTGATCAAATTGTGACAGATAAAAATGTCGACGCAGGAAAAATCATTCGTGAAGTTTCTAAACACATCCAAGGTGGTGGTGGTGGTCAAGCCTTTTTCGCAACTGCTGGAGGAAAAAATGCTGCTGGTTTAGACAAAGCCATTTCAGAAGTTGTTGGAATGCTTTAATTCTAAACTTTCATGAAAGCACTCATCATTTCTTATTATTGGCCACCAAGTGGTGGTTCGGGAGTTCAAAGATGGATGTATTTCGCGAAATATTTAGGCGAATTTGGAATTGAACCAACGGTCATTACCGTAAATGAAAAACAAGCTTCATACAGCAGTGTAGATGAAAGTTTGGTGCAAGAAATTGAACACATCCGTACTTTTAAAACAAGCACTTTAGAACCAATTCGCTTGTATTCATTTTTGAAAAGTGGTAACGCCAAAAAAAGCATTCCGCAAGGAAATGTTGGTGGCAAAAAACCAGGAATCATGGATAAAATGGCGCGCTTCATTCGTGCAAATTATTTTATTCCGGATGCCAGAGTTGGCTGGAATCCATACGCTTTCAAAAAAGCAAAACTATTGCTTCAAACAGAAAAATTTGATTTTGTAATCACGACTGGTCCGCCGCAATCAACACATTTAGTTGGGCTAAAATTAAAGAAATTGATACCAAATATTTGTTGGATTGCAGATTTTCGTGATCCATGGACGGAAGTGTATTACAACGATTTGTTCAAACGCACGAAATCAAACGAGGCGAAAGACAAAAAAATGGAATTGGATGTTTTACAAGAATCTAATTTGGTTCTAACGGTTGGTCCGTCGATGCAAAAATTGTTACAATCAAAAATTGAAAGCCAAAAAGACAAAGTCAAATTTATTTTTAACGGATTTGATGAATCTAAAATTTCAGATGCAACAGTCGTTGAAAATGAAATTTTTACCATTGCGTATGTTGGTACATTAAGTGCAAATTATCCGTATAAATCAATTGTTTCAGCATTGAACGAATTTAAATCTGCAAACGATAATAAGAAAGTTCAATTGATTCTTGCAGGAAAGATTGAATCGGATGTTTTAGCAGACTTTCAAGCGCTAGAAAGTGAGAATATGGCGATTATTTACCGTGGAATAATTCCTCATACGGATGCTTTATCATTGATGAAAAGCGCAAATTTACTCTTACTTTGTTTGCCAGTTTATGAAGGGTCATCGATATTTGTTTCAGGAAAATTATTGGAATATGCAGCTTGCAAAAAACCAATTTTAGGCGTTTTTAATCCTGAAAGTGATGCTGGATATTTAGTAGAACACTACACGCAAGGAAAAGTGTTTTTACCTGAAAATAAAATTGAAATTTTGAAATTCATTCAAGATACTTTCCAAGGAAAATTAGGTATCAAACCTGATTTAAAGAGTCCAAGTGAATTTGAAAGAAAAGCTACAGCTCAGCAGTTAGCTGAATTACTGAAGAGTATCTAGTTAAGCTTTTGGATTGGCAAACATCTTCACATCATCCCCGCTGATTTCCTGTCCACAAAGTATCACCAATCGCTCGATGATGTTACGCAATTCACGTATATTTCCTGTCCAATCAGTCACTTTTAGTTGATTTAACGCAGAATCTGAAAAGGATTTTCTACCCACACCATGTTCAGCGCACACCATGGTTAAAAAATGTTCTGCCAACAAAGGAATATCGTCTTTACGATCGTTCAACGAAGGAACATGAATCAAAATTACAGCCAAACGGTGAAATAAATCTTCTCTAAATCTTCCTTCTTCGATTTCTTTGCGCAAATCTTTGTTGGTTGCTGCAACAACGCGACAATCCACTTTAATGTCTCTTTCACCTCCAACTCTTTGAATGACATTCTCTTGCAAAGCACGCAACACTTTCGCTTGTGCAGAAGCACTCATATCTCCAATTTCGTCTAAAAATAAAGTTCCACCGCTCGCCAATTCAAACTTTCCTTTTTTATCTTTTACTGCGGATGTAAAGGCTCCTTTTTCATGTCCGAAAAGCTCACTTTCAATTAATTCAGAAGGAATAGCAGCACAATTTACCTCCACAAAAGCCATTTTTCTTCTGTTTGAATTGTCGTGCAAAGATCGCGCAACCAATTCTTTTCCTGTTCCGTTTCCGCCAGTGATTAAAACGCGCGCATCAGAAGGAGCAACTTTTTCAATCATTTCCTTGATTTTCACAATGCCTTCTGTTTCGCCGATGATCGAAGATCCTTTGAATTTTTTAACTGTAGATTTCAAAGATTTTGTTTCTTCAACTAAAAACAAACGGTCTTTGGCGTTTCGAATCGTAACCAAAATTCGATTTAAATCCAACGGTTTTTCGATAAAATCAAAAGCTCCTTTTTTGATTGCATCTACTGCTGTTTCAATGTTTCCATGACCTGAAATCATAATGACAGGAACGTCAATTTTGGCTTTTTGAATTTCATCCAAGACTTCCATTCCATCCATCAATGGCATTTTAATATCGCAAAAAATGATGTCATAAGTCGTTGATTGAATTTTCTCCAACCCTTCTTTACCATTTTCCGCTTCATGTACTTCGAAGTTTTCAAATTCTAAAATTTCACGCAAAGCGCGGCGAATACTTCTCTCGTCATCGATGATTAAAATCTTGCTCATGGAATTTATTTTGGGTTAAAGATAATCAAGTAAAAATTGATTTGTGTTTTTTATTGTCAGTATAATATGAAAAATAGCAATAAACCTGCTAGTAATATTCCTCCTATGATTTTTGCTAAAACAAGCGGCAGCGTCGATAGAATCAAAGCTATGATTAATGCTACAACGATTACTATCGCCAGTACAATTAATGCTCCTACAAGGATTGAACCCAAATATCCCCACATATCATTGTCTGGTCTAACTTCTGATTTTTTGGACTTCAAATTGAATTTCTTTTTCAAAAATTTACTTTCTGAAACTTTATTCTTGATGCTATTCAATCTTTCTAACTTTTCATCGAAGTTAGATTTCGCGATAAAATTATCCGCTTTTTCTGGAATTAAATTCGTTTCGGTCAATTGATTTACTTCTTCAGTAAATGGTTGATTGATATATACAGTAGTTATACTTTTTTCGTCAGATTTAGTTGAATTTATCTCAGCCAAAACTTCTGATACCTGCTCTTTTTCAGAGTGTTCAACTTTATTTGCATGATTCCATCTAACTGTATGTCCTGGAAAGTGTAATCTTTTTTCAACAGTGCAACTTGAGAAAGAAACTATCAATGTCAAGAGCAATACATGTATCAAGCGAATTTGAATATTCATTATTGTTTTTTCGTGTGGATACCAATTTTTATTCCAAAAAAAATCAAGTACCCAAATGAATGAATACTTGATTTACAAATGTATTGTTTTTTACTACTTAATAATCATCAATTTCTTAGAAATCACTGAATTTCCATCTGAAATTTTAACGATGTATTCTCCACTATAAAGTTTGCTTGTATCAAAGAAAGCAATTGTACTTCCCTGCAAAATAGTAGAACTTTGAATTTTTCTACTTGTCAAATCCACCAATTCTATTTGAATATCTGAATTGGCCAATCCAAGAAGTTGAATCGCCACTAAATCACTTGCAGGATTTGGAATAATATTAAAATGATTGTCGTTCAATATTTCAGTTAACCCAGAAGCAGCTCCAGTGTATTCTGTTACCTGCTCACTAATCGTTGTAACTTTAGAAGCAGTCACATTACCGTAAAAAGTGGGTCCAACAGCATAAGGATAATATGAATTCCAATTAGCGTCAACAGTCGTGTAATAGCAATAGATTCCAGCTGGATATTCTGGTGTTACACAGAATCTTCCATTGTGTTCATCCAAATAATCTTCTTGACCTGAGTGAGTTACAAATTCATAATCTTCTCTAAAATATCCCAAAGGATAAGTTGTGCTTACAGCTGGTCCGTCTGCTACGTCTGTCCCATCGGCATGAGTCGTTCTTGTGGTAATGTTTCTCAACTGATATCCCGATTTGATTCTTACTAAACCACCTGTTCCGTCAGCATTCTTATATCCGTAAGCGCCATAAATCGGAAATCCATCGTATGAAAATCCAATTAATGGTGAATGTTGCGTACTATCAATTGCGTATAAACCTTCAGCAGCATACAATGTACAAACTGTTGAAATGACATTTAAATCTAGATTGTAAGCACTTGGATTTTGATGATGGTGATAATTCCCCATCGCTGGATGTCCTTTCGAACAGTCAAAACCAGGTTTCTCAGCTGGTACTGCATCACGGTTCCATGCTTGAGTAGTCTGTGGTCCACCTGGACAAGGTGGATTTCCTGGACCACCACACAACGCACTTGTCGTAGTATTCCAAGCAACACCATCACGGTAATCAAATAAAGCAACTCCATTAATAAACAGACCAATATTTCCGCCTGTAGTTGCTGTTGGTGTTCCAGTATTTTGCGCCGGAGTTAATGGAAATTTAAAAATGGCATTTTGGGTCGTAGCTAAAGATGGATTTCCATCCTGAAATGGTCCAGTCACATACGAAGGAATCCCGTTCGTTTTGACGTAAACACTTGTTGCAGAATACAAAACGTGTTTTACATTCACTGAATCAGCATCATTAATTGCAGTTGAATTACCTGCAACATAGTGTCTACCTAAAGTTCCTGTTGTATTTCTCAACCAAGAAAGGATTGCGGGATTCGTTTGAGAATTTGAATAAAATCCTAAAAAAAGGAGCGACGCAACAATAATATTTTTTTTCATAAGCATTTTTGTTTTACAAGTTTTTAATTCCTTGATTTTACTGTTAGATGTTTATTTTAAACTTTTCCTTCAAATTTATTTTTCTCTTGGAAATCCGTGATTTGGATTAAAAAGGAATTCTTTATCTGACAATGTTAGAAGAAAGGCAATGATGTCCACTTTTTCATTGGAAGTTAGAATAATAGGACTACGAAGACTTTCCGCCAATGTCGAACTTTTCTGAATTTCATTGGTGTAATGATTCAATACTTGATTCAACTTTTTGAATCTTCCATCGTGCATGTATGGATAAGAAAATTCGATATTTCTTAACGTTGGAACTTTAAATTTCAGAGAATCTTTTGGATTTTGTGAGATTTTCATTCTTCCAATATCATTGAGTTTTGAATCTACTTTCAATCCATTATTTTCAAATTGCAGATTTGTAAAAAGTGGCTCTTGGTGACAACTTGCACAATGTTTTTGGAACAATTTATAACCGTTTTTTTCTTGAAGTGTAAACTTTGCTTTGTGTTGTTTTACCAAATCATATTTTGAATTGGCACTAACCAAAGTCAACATGAATTGTGAAATGGCTTTTAATGTTCTTTCGCCTGTAGCGATACTATCTCCAAACGCATTAAAATACAAGGATTTATATTTTTTGGTTCGATTGAGTTTTAAAATTACATTTTCGATTTTTTCATCCATCTCAGCTGGATGGCTAATTGGCGCCAACGCTTGCATGTCTAAATGATTGATAGCTCCGTCCCACATAAATGACTGATGCCAAGCCAAATTCATTAAAGTGGGAGAATTTCTCGTACCAATCCGATCTTCAATACCATGACTCAAATTATGATCAACATGCGTGAATGCGTTGAATGGAGAATGACAACTTGCGCAAGAAATTGTATTATCTCTAGATAAAATCGGGTCATAAAAGAGGTTTCTCCCTAAAAGGACTTTCTCTTCAGTTAATGGATTGTTTTTAAAATTGTAAACTGGTTTCGGCCAATTTTTAGGAATGGAAAACAACTGATTTTCTTTCTCAAAAAATGAAAAAAGCATCCAAATAACGAGAAAAAAAAGTAAATATCTCATTTCAAAACAAACATTTTAGTTGCTTTTACTGCCATTTCTATCGCTTCTTTTCTTGGTGACATAATCGATTTGGCCTGCGTAAAGTCTATCATTGAAATCCAATTATTTAATTCTACTTCAATTTCAAACTTTTCTTTTGCACTTGTAGTAAAAAATAGTTTTTGAATGGTATTGAATGGATTTTGAAAACCTCCGAGATGAAAAATAAATTCGCCATTTGTTTGTGCAGAAAGATTACAATTCCCTTCAAGCTTAAGATTGATATAACCGCTTTGCCAAGTCCAGTACATTCCTTTGGTAGGATCTAATGCTCCACCTATCGCACCAGAAACATTTGTGATACTATCAATTCCAAGATCAAAAGATATTTGATTGAAATTTAGATCATTTGGTATCACATCCTTGATTTTAAATGAATTGGTGTCTTCGATGTCAACTAGGTAAAATCCTGGGTTGAATCTCCAAACCATTTTATTATCGCTAAGCAATTCAAAATTGGAAATGTAAAACTTGAACGTTGAAATTTGAATGCTATCAGCTTGATTCATTCTAACATATTGACCCAATTGCACTTGTTTAGAAAGAAAAGTAGGTATGAAATTAATTTCAATCGCTTTAACGTCTTGTGAAAACAGATTTAAATTGTTCACTAAAAAGAAGAAAGTAATCAAACTAATAATTCTCATAAGACTCAAATATCTACATCAATGTTAGATGACATTTTTTCCAATTTCCTTTAAAATTAAAAACCGCTTGACATTTAAATGAAAAGCGGTTTTTAAAGTATTTCGTTTTTTGATTAATTCGCCATTTCACTCATGAACTTGATGCGCATTAATCTCAATTCTTCCTCAGTGTAATCTCCGTCAAATTCCTTGTAAGCTTCAATGATATCATCGGTTTCAGCTTCTTTGAAATAATCATAAATTTCTTCTTGATTATCAGCGTCTAGAATATCGTCGATGTAATAATTGATGTTCACTCTGGTTCCAGAGGAAACAATTCCTTCAATTTCTTCGATAACTTCATCAATATTTTTTCCTTGGGCTTTACCAATATCTTCAAGTGGTAATTTTCGGTCAATATTTTGAATCAGTTGAACTTTAAGTACAGATTTGTTTATCAAAGATTTAACAACCATGTCTTGAGGTCTTTCAATCTCGTTTTCTTCAACATAAGATTGAATTAACGCCAAGAAAGGTTCTCCATATCGTGCGGCTTTACCAGTTCCAACTCCTTGAATATTTGTCAATTCATCCAAAGTAATTGGATATTGTAAACACATATCTTTCAAAGATGGCTCTTGGAAAATCACAAATGGTGGAATGTTCTTCTGTTTCGAAATTGATTTTCTCAAATCAACCAATAATTGGTATAAATCTTCGTCAAAAGCACCACCTTTTCCTGGTGTAACGATATCATTATCCTCACCATCAGTTCCAGTGAAAATTCTTTCTTTGATAAGCAGAAAAGACGTTGGATTTTGGATAAAATCTTTCCCCTTTTCAGTCAATTTTATTGTTCCGTATGTTTCAATATCTTTGGTGATAAATCCACCTACCAAACTTTGGCGAATCACAGCATTCCAGAAATGTTCATCTCTCTCGCTTCCTTTTCCAAAAAGGGGCAATTGATCATGTCTGTAACTTTTTATATCAGCAGTAATATTTCCTGCAATAAAAGCACACAAATGTTTCGCTTTTTGTTGTTCTTCAAGTTCTGTTACAGCGCCCAATAGTAAGGACACAAATTCTTTTCCTTCAGAACGTTCACGTGGGAATTTGCAGTTATCACACATGCAGTTACATTCTGTTTCATCAAACTGTTCACCAAAATAATGAAGAATATATTTTCGTCTACAAACAGAAGTTTCTGTATAAGAAACCATTTCATGGAGCAATTGTTTCCCAATCTCTTGTTCTGCAACTGGTTTTCCTTGTAGAAACTTTTCTAATTTTTCGATGTCTTTGTAGCTGTAAAAAACAACACATTCACCTTCTCCTCCATCACGTCCTGCCCTTCCAGTTTCTTGGTAATAACTTTCGAGTGATTTTGGAATATCGTGGTGAATTACAAAACGAACATCTGGCTTGTCAATTCCCATTCCAAATGCAATGGTAGCAACAATGATACTCGTGTCTTCCATCAAGAACATGTCTTGGTGTTTTCCTCGGGTTGCAGCATCTAAACCAGCATGATATGGCAATGCATTGATTCCATTTATTTGCAAAAGTTCTGAAAGTTCTTCAACTTTTTTTCTGCTTAAACAATAAATGATACCAGATTTTCCTTCCTTAGAACGGATGTATCGAATAATTTCTTTCTCCACATCTTTTTTCGGACGAATTTCATAGTATAAATTGTCACGATTGAAAGACGATTTGAAAAGAACCGCGTCCAACATATTCAAATTTTTCTGAATATCAAATTGAACTTTTGGTGTTGCAGTTGCAGTCAATGCAATGATTGGAACATTAGAAATTTTTTCAAAAATCTCTCTTAATCTTCGATATTCTGGTCGAAAATCATGTCCCCATTCTGAAATACAATGGGCTTCATCGATGGCAAAAAAAGAAATGTTTACCGACGTTAAAAAGTCAATATACTCTTGCTTTGTCAATGATTCTGGCGCAACATACAATAATTTTGTTTTCCCAGCTTGAATGTCTGTCTTCACTCTGGTTATTTCTGCTTTGGATAATGACGAATTCAGAAAATGCGCCACTGATTCACTGTCACTCACATTTCGAATAGCATCAACTTGATTTTTCATCAAAGCAATCAATGGAGAAACAACAATCGCTGTTCCTTCTGATAATAATGCTGGTAATTGATAGCAAAGCGATTTACCGCCACCAGTGGGCATAATAACGAACGTGTTTTTTCCATTCAAAACGTTGTTTATTATGTCCTCTTGTTTTCCTTTAAAGCTATCGAATCCGAAATATGTGCGAAGTGCACCTTTAAGATCTGTTTGAACCATGGATTTGTTAATTGAACTTTACCTGAAAGTTACAAAATTTTTAAGCGAAGTTACACAATTTGTAAGGTTATTTTGTCATAATTTTATTAAAAATTCTCTATTTCTTTCTTTTTTATACTTTATTCTGATTTGAACTATATGATTTGTTTATTATAATCTACAGTTATTGTACATTTGCACCCGAAATGAAAGAAAAAGAAGGTAAAGAAATGTCATTCTTGGATCATCTTGAGGAATTAAGATGGAGACTCGTACGCAGTGCTGCTGTTGTAGTAGTTATCGCGATTGCTATCTGGATTTTTCAAGAATGGATTATCGACAATGTTTTCCTTTCGATGAAAGACCCTTCTTTTATTAGTTTCAGATTGATGTGTGATTACATGGGGATTTGCATTGAAGAAATTCCAGTAAAAATGCAAAGTACAACCATGGGTGGTCAATTTGGTTATGCAATGATGATGAGTATGGTGGGAGGTGTCGTTTTAGCTTTCCCGTTTATCTTTTATCAATTATGGTCATTTGTTAAACCTGGTTTGAAATCAAACGAAAGAACAGTGGTTAAAGGAATTGTTTTTTATGTAAGTATTCTCTTTTTTCTAGGAATATTATTCGGCTATTTTGTGGTTTCCCCAATGTGTGTTCAGTTTTTTGGAACTTATCAAATATCGAAAAATATTGACAACATCTTTACAATCAACTCATACATGAGTACGATTATTTCAACTGTCTTTTATTCTGGATTACTCTTTTTATTGCCAGTTGTTGCTTATTTGATGGCAAAATTAGGAATCATCACTGCCACTTTTTTGAAGAAATACAGAAAACACTCGATCGTGGGTGTCCTTATTCTTTCTGCAGTAATTACTCCTCCAGATATGATTAGTCAAATCATCGTATCTATTCCAATTCTTTTACTTTATGAAATAAGTATTTGGGTAACTGCAAGCGTGGAGAAAAAACGAGCGAAAGAAACTATCGTTTAATTTAATCTTTAACTGGCTTGATTTTTGTATCTTTGGGTTGAGAATTATGAAAAATTATTTACTCATTTTTACTTTTTTAGGATTCATTTTACCAGCATTTTCCCAGCAAACAAAAGTTTATGGAAAAGTGACTGATGAAGTGACTGGCGAAACGCTACCTTTTGTTAAAGTAAAATTCTACCTGTCAAAAATGGGGACTTCTACGGACACCTCAGGGAATTACTCAATAGAAACGTATTACGCCACAGACAGTTTACAATTTGTTTTTTTAGGATACAAAACCAAAACCGTTGCCGTAAAGCTGGATCAATCTCAAGAAATAAATATTTCACTCAAACCTGATGTCGAAGAACTTGAAACATTCTTTGTTCGACCGCCTGATGAGTTACCTTCCATCACGCTACACAAGAAAATTATTGCAAATAAACAAATCAACAACAAAGAAAAATTAACTTCTTACGACTATGAAGTTTACAATAAAATGCAACTTGACCTCAATAATATTGGAGAAAAATTTACCGAAAGAGGACTAATCCAAAGATTAGATGTTGTGATGGACTACCTTGATTCCACTGACGACGGATCTACCTATTTACCTGTGCTTTTAAGTGAATCAATTTCAGATTTTCACTTTAGAAACAATCCGAAAAAGAAAATCGAAATCATTAAAGCTTCAAAAGTTTCTGGAATTGAAAACATTCAAATCAATCAACTTTTAGGAGATATGTATTTGGATATGAACATTTATGACAATTACATAAATCTTTTCCAACGCTCTTTTGTAAGTCCAATTGCAAACATTGCAAGGTCATATTACAAGTTTGTATTGACCGATTCAACTTTTATTGATAATAAATGGTGCTACAAATTGACTTTCCAACCAAAAAGAACTGGCGACATGACTTTTTCTGGAGAAATGTGGATTCATGACACAACCTATGCTGTAAAAAGTATCAAGGCAAGTTTATCGCCTTGGGCAAATATCAATTATGTCCAAGACATGTATTTCGAACAAGATTTTGAACAAGTTGAAAAAGAAGTTTGGATGCAGGTTCGAGAAAAAATGATCGTGGATTTTAAATTCACCGATAAGTCTAAACTTTACGGATTTTTTGCTCGAAAATTATCTTCTCGAAAAGACTTTGTCATCAATCAACCTCGAGACGATGCGTTTTACAATGCTGACAACACGGTGGAATACTTGGACAGTGCGATGATTAGATCTAAAGATTATTGGATTAAAAATCGACATGAAATTCTATCTGCGCAAGAGGCAGGAATCGACAAAATGGTTGATTCTTTGAATAATACTACTTTTTTTAAGACCCTGAAAAAACTTTCTTACATGGGCGCTACTGGTTATTTCCCATTGGGCAAGATTGAAATTGGAAGTGCATTTAGTTTATTTAGTGTCAATCCAATTGAATCGTATAGAGTTGGACTCGCTTTGCGAACCTCCAATGATTTTTCCAGAAGAATAGAGCTTGGTGGTCGTATTGCTTATGGTTTTGGTGATGAAAGATTTAAATACGGTGCTTCGATTCGTTACAATCTAACACCTAAAAAACGAGGAATGCTGACAACATTTTACAATTATGATATCGAACAAATTGGTGTTTCTCCCACCGCCGCTTCTGTTGGTTCCACATTTAATACACTTTTCAGAACCGGACCATTAGATAAATTGACTTTTGTAGAAAAAGCTGGAATTAACTTGGAAAAAGATATTAAAAAAGACCTGATTTTATACGGTGGATTTGAATGGAAAGAATACACAGCACTTGGTTTAGCTAATTATCAAAAGAGAAATATCGACGGAACATTAGTTAATATTCCTAGAATTCAAACATCTGAATTTACTTTACGAATGAGATGGACAAAAGATGAGGAATTTATTTCAGGTGCTTTTGACCGTTCATCTATAGGCTCAAAATATCCGATTTTTTCAATTCAAGGGATTTTTGGAGTAAAAGGAATTTTCGGAAGTGATTACAATTATCAAAAGTTCGAATTTCAAATGGAGCACACCAGAAACGTGGGTGTATTAGGGCGTTTGAGATATGGATTTACTGCAGGTTATATTTCAGGAACTGCTGCTTATCCATTCTTAAAAGTTCACGAAGGAAATCAGTCTTATTGGCTATTAACTAGTACTTTCAATAAATTAAACTATTTTGAATTCATTTCAGATAAATATGTTGCAGGCTTATTAGAACAACATTGGCAAGGATTACTTTTTGATAGAATTCCTTTAGTGAAAAAATTAAAATGGAGATTGGTAACAACGGGAAGAATCGTCTATGGTTCGATTGATTCCAAGCATTCTGGTGAAATGATTTTACCAACTTTTACAAAACAATTTGGCAACGTTCCTTATACTGAATTGGCTGCTGGCATTGAAAACATATTTAAATTCGGAAGAATTGATTTGGTTTATCGTGTAACTCATTTAGATCCGGGCATGAACCCGATTGGAATTCGTGCAAGAATGACCTTCAGCTTCTAATTCATTGTTTCTTCTTATTTTTGAGCATTCTAAATTATCCAACAAGTGAAATTATACACACAGGAAATTAAAAAAACATACAAAGGAAGAGGTGTTGTTAAAGGCGTTACTGTTGAAGTAAATCAAGGAGAAATTGTTGGTTTACTTGGTCCAAATGGCGCAGGAAAAACAACATCTTTCTATATGATCGTTGGCTTGGTAAAACCCGATGAAGGTTCTGTGTTTTTGGATGATATCGATATAACCAATTACCCGATGTACAAAAGAGCGCAATTGGGAATTGGATATTTACCTCAAGAAGTTTCCGTTTTTCGAAAATTAAGTGTCGAGGATAACATTTTGGCCATTCTAGAAATGACTGATTTAACCAAACCACAAAGAACTGAAAGATTAGAGCAATTACTTGAAGAATTTAGTTTAACTCACGTGCGCAAGAATTTAGGAAATAGACTTTCTGGTGGAGAAAAACGACGAACTGAAATTGCACGTGCATTGGCTACAAATCCAAAGTTTGTGCTGTTAGATGAACCTTTTGCTGGCGTTGACCCAATTGCTGTGGAAGACATTCAAAGCATCGTTGCTGATTTGCGCAAGAAAAATATTGGTATTTTGATAACAGATCACAATGTACAAGAAACACTTTCTATTACCGATCGCGCTTATTTGCTTTTTGAAGGATCAATTTTGAAATCTGGAACAGCTGAAGAATTAGCTTCAGATGAACAAGTTAGAAAAGTATACTTGGGACAAAATTTTGAATTAAGGAGAAAAAATATTTGATTCCTTTAGTCAAATAACCTCATATTCAAATTACTGAAAGCGTGAATGCGTTTGAAGTATTTGGCCCACAAAATACTGCCTCGATAAAGTCCCGTTCTATTAAATTCTACTTGAGTTTTCTTTAACTCTTTTCGCTTGAAAAGCATGGTTTTTATGTGCTTATAAAAATCTATATGCGCTTTAAAAACAGCCCAAAAATGACTTGGTTTTCCTGAGAATAAAAACATCAATGCAGCAACGCCATCAAGCAACATTCGATAAAATAACTTTGGAAACAACCAACCTGCATGATTTTTAGTTATCATATACAAGCTATTTCTAAAATTTAAGTAGGTTTTTTTTGGAGAATAATAATTCAATGTTCCACCTCCAACATGAAAAACTTCAGAAGATGGAATAATTTTGAATTTAAATCCCAGTCTTTTGATTCTCCAACACAAGTCAATTTCTTCCATGTGTGCAAAAAACAATTCATCGAATCCACCAACTTGGTGATACAGTTCAGAACGAATCAACATACAAGCACCAGAAGTCCAAAAAACCTCTGCTTCGCCGTCGTATTGCTGTGTGTCTTTTTCAGTTTCATTGAATATTCTTCCTCGACAAAAAGGATAATAATTATGATCTAAATAACCACCTGCAGCTCCAGCATGTTCAAATTTTGACTTGTCGCCAAAAGCCAACACTTTCGGTTGACATCCTGCGATTTTATCATCTTCCATCGTTTTCAAAAGAGGCTCCAACCAATTCTCACTCACTTCAACATCACTGTTGAGTAATAAATAGAACTTGCTGTCCACTTTTTTTAACGCATCGTTGTATCCTTTTGCAAAACCACCATTTTGATCATTTTGGATGATTTCAATGTTGGGGAATTCCTGAATTAAAAATGAAATTGAATCATCAGTTGATGCATTATCAGCCACAATTATCCTTGCATCCCCAGAATGTTTTATTACACTTGGTAGAAAATCTTTTAAAAAATGCTTTCCATTCCAATTAAGGATAACAATGGCAATTTGATTCAATGGAGTTTTATTTTTGTTGAAATAATTCTAAACTTTCGCCTCCATAATGGCTATTATTTCCATCATTCGGGTCATCAATATTTCTATTTGGAGAATTTCTTTTTGCCAGTGCTTGTTGCCAACGATAATTTTGAAGTTCACCGATCATATCACAATGCAACAATCTGTAATTATTATTTACTAAATCAGGATTATAGAAAATAAATCGCTTGTTTGAATATTGTTTGATTTTATCGTATTGCCAAATTTCATAAGGATAATCAGAAGGTGAACTTTCTCTAGCAATGATATAACTTGGTGCACCATATTGAAGATAAACCCTACCTCTATCGGTTTCAAAACCTTCAAGAAAATTATTTGAAAAAAGACGTTCGACCAATTGCACTTGTCCTTTATATTTCATCCAAGCGTCGTACGCTTTTGCACCATTCGCGCTCAAAACCCAATATGCTTGAATATACTTTCTTGATTGCTCGCTGTCTTTTTTCTTCAAAATACTGATGATATTTTTAATCTCAGCTGGTTTTGAAATCGGAATCAAGCTTTCCATATAATAAAAAACGCTATCATCGGTAATCGAAGATTGAAAAGCAGGATCTAAAACGATGTTTTCAGCTGCAATCGCTTCAGTGATTTCATTTGAACGTTCAAAGAAGTAATCTACGCTTGCAATTTCTTTATTGTCTTTAGAAATCAATGTATATTGCAACGTATACTCACCAGAAGGCAATTTAGTAATATCAATGACTCTCAATATCGGTTGAATTTGATTGACTTCATGTTTTGAAAAACGGGTGAAATCCTCCATTTCTAATTTTGTTTTAGTTTGAAAGATGGTCTGCTTTAATCCAACTGCTTGAGCAGATTTTTCAGGTGAATAAATTTCAAAATAGACTGGTAAAGCACTAGCTTCCGTTGTAAAATAGTTTGAAATCCTAGGTATCATCTCATAACCGGATTTTGTAAAAACACTGACGGAATCGGTTTTTGTCATTGTTTCTGACACCTGTATATCTGAAAATGAAAACTGAGAACCCAAATCTTTTATTTCAATCTGTTGTTTTCCGGACATTGGTTCATTGGTTGCATTCAAATCTTGCAATGAAACTTCTAACTCATAATTACCAGGTTGTAAAGCAAATCTTTTTAAATCAAAGAAATCTTCTACTATACTGTCTCTCATTAATGGTGTCTGCAATCTGTATGCGTCTGATGCGACAATTTTATTGTCCGATTTGATAGATAATTGAATCGCAACTTCTCCCTGTAATCCACCCTCAACACCTTTGTATTTTAAAGAAAGCCCTAAAAACTGCAATTGAACCTCTACGTAATTTCCAATCGAACTTTCATAGAAAACTTTGTGATCTAAATAAGCTTTTAATTGCTTGTTCTTTTGCGCATTGAGGACAATAGAAAAACAAAGAAAAATGAATAAAAATAAAAATCGTTTCATTTCAGAATTATTTTAAAAGTCAGATAAAAACGTTGAAAATTATTTTAAATCTCAAAATTTCTGTTTTGACCTATGAATTACAGTTGAAAGGTATAAAATTACTAAGAATTTATGGAATGTTTGCTTGATTATTGAGCTAAATGCACAACTCACACTGTAAACGGTTAATTTGACAACACAATAACCACTTGTTTTTCAGCTATTAATTATTTTTTTTAATCTTTTTTTAATTTTATGCTTGTCAGTATTCAAAGTATTACTAATTTTGCCCCCGGAGAATTGGCAGAGTGGTCGATTGCGGCAGTCTTGAAAACTGTTGTACCGAGAGGTACCGTAGGTTCGAATCCTACATTCTCCGCACAAAAAGAGTCTTAAATTTTAAGACTCTTTTTTTTTGTCCTAAAAATTCAATTTTTGAATTGAAAACTCAAAAGCCAAAGGATTAAAAAAAATGTAGGACGCTCCATTGGACCAAAAAATATCCAGCTTATTTTTTATTCAAATTACTTTGAATTTAAGACAAAAAGAAAAAGAAGGAAAAATAACGATGATTTCTTTGCTGACTTTCTCCAAGGAAAAATAAGTGTAAAAACATTCCCAAAATTTAAGATCTGCAATAAATCTGTACATTTCACTTACTGCATTACGAACTAAAATTTAAAGATTTTACTACGCCATATTTTCAAATTTTAAATCAACTATATATTTAAATTAAAAAATACAAACTTATTTATTTACTATTTTATATATCTGCGAGATGTAAAATGTAATTTATAAGATCGTTTTCACAATCATTTTGTAAGTAGAAAAAAAAGATTTTGTTTAAAATATTTGTTGCTTTTATAATGTAAAATATAATCATATTAGATTACGACTAATTTTATATATAAATGAAAATTAATTATATAAAATTAATAATAAAACCATAATCAATTATGTTTATTCCTAAATATTTCAGAAAATTTTAACTAATATTTGGTACAAATAGAAACTTATTCATTGGCTAAAAACACAAGGGAAATTTAAGTCAAATCAACTTCAAAAAATTGCATAAAAAAGCAAAATTTTGTATTTTTAATTTTAATAAAAACGTTTTTAATTTGCCCTATATTTAATCTTTTTTTAAATAATAAATGCTAGAAATACAAACAACTTTTTGAACTTAAATTGTAAGAAAATCCAATTTAGAAAATTCAAATCTGTTTGATGAAATAGACTTTTTAAATGTGACTTTTTTGCCTGAAAACTTATTTAAAACTTGTTGTGGATTCAAAAAGGTTTGCATTTAAGCGAAGAACAAATTCAAATTCAGGAGATTCAGATGATTGAATTTTGTTGCTATAAAATAATTGAATTTGAAAATTATTTACTTAGTCTAGGAGAAAAAAAAAGCTTCAAATCAGAATTTGAAGCTTTGACAATATCATATTTTTTTTTGAAATCTAAATTGAATCCTTGGTGTTTTCAATCATATTTGCTAAAAAATCTCTTGCTCTAAATAATTGTGCTTTCACAGTTCCTAAAGGCAAGTTTAAAGTTTCTGCGATTTCCTCGTAACTTAATTCTTCGAAATAACGCAATTCAACCAATTCTCGGTAGCGAGGTTTTAGTTTTGACACCAAATTTCGCATCATTTTTACTTTCTGACTTTGAATTATGGCTTCCTCAGGATTTTGAGTGGACGATTTTGCGTCAAAATAAATAATTTCTCCACTATCTCTGGTAAAACCAGTATCCATGGAAGTAACTTTAATCCTTTTTTTGCGGATGAAATCGATACAATTATTTGATGCAATCTTAAAAAGCCAAGTACTAAAAGCAAAGCTTGGGGAATATTGATCTAATCTATTGAAGGCTTTTCCAAACGCTTCGATTGTCAAATCGTCGGCATCATCCGTATTTTTCACCATTTTGAACATGGTAAAATAAACAGACTCTCTATAGCGCTCCATTAGCTCGCCAAAAGCTGCTTGACTCCCGTTCTTTGCTGCTTCCACAAGCATCAAATCGTGTTTCGCTTTTTCTGATAAATGTTCACCTATTTCCATGTCGATGTTGTCGATTTTTCTGCAGTATAAAACATGCTCGGTACAAGAATCGCATAAAATAAATCTAAGAAAGGTAAAAATGCTATAAAGCTTTTGGCTTTTAATTTAGCAAAACACATTCCTTGAATCCACCATTTAATTCCAATAATAAAACCAAAACATGCTAATGTGATCCATCTATATTCTGAATCAAACATCAAAATAACAAAGGAAATCCACAACATCAACAAGGTCAGCGGATAGATTCCTAACAATGATTTTTTAATAACGTTGTAATGCCCTGCTGTGCTGTAATGTCTCGACTTTTGTTGAGCCCAAGTTTTCCAAGTCGTTTTCGCTTTCGAATAACAAAAGGTCTCTTTTTCTATTTGAATATTAAAATTCCTGTTTTTTGCAGCTTCTTGAATAAACAAATCGTCATCACCCGAATGAATTGAGTAATGTGATTTAAATCCATGAACAGACTCGAACGTTTTCTTGGTGTATGCTAGATTTCGACCAACTGCCATGTATGGCATCTTAGCCAATGCAAAAGAAAAATAATTCATTGCAATAAAGGCTGTATCTAAACGAATAATTTTGTTTAAAAACCCTTTTTCTACTTGATAAGGTCCATATCCAATCACGATTTGTTTTTCATCTGAAAACTTAGACATCATTCCTTGGAGCCATAAATTACTTGCAGGTTGACAATCAGCATCCGTGAAAATTAAATGCTCATTTTTAGCAGCTTTTATTCCCAAAGTCAATGGTAATTTCTTCCCATTTCCTAGATGACGACTAGGTTCAACTTCAACAACTCGCAAGTTAGGAAATTGCATTTTATAGGCATTTAATATATGGTATGATTCATCAATTGACTGATGATTGACCACTATAACCTCAAAATTCGGATATTTTTGCTGTAGAATTAAAGGTAGATTTAGATATAAATTATCCGACTCATTTCTTGCCGCAATAATCACACTTACAGCTGGTTGAGCTTCATTCTTAAAACTCTTACTATTCTTAAAAAAAGCAAAGCGTGCATGAATCAACAAAACGTACATCAACTGGAGAAACGCCAAACATGCGAAAGCAACAAATAAATACAATACAATGCTAACGTTAAAATCAGGTAAAAACTCCATTTACAATATCCTTTTGTGCAAAGATGGGACACTTAGCTAAATACAACTATCTTTGCACGGTTTATTTTTCAACAAAGATATGCACTTCGATTTACATTATACAGATACAAAGACAAAAGCAAGAGCTGGTAGCTTGCACACAGACCACGGCGTAATTGAAACTCCGATATTTATGCCGGTAGGCACAGCTGGTTCTGTGAAGGGGGTTCACCAACATGAACTAAAAAACGAAATAGAAGCTCAAATTATTTTGGGCAACACCTATCACTTGTATCTCAAACCTGGTTTGGAAGTTCTTCAAGGTGCTGGTGGATTACATAAATTCAATGGTTGGGAAGGACCAATATTAACTGACAGTGGCGGTTATCAAGTATATTCTCTGTCAGGTGCGCGTAAAATTTCGGAAGAAGGTGTGAAATTTCAATCTTTTCACGACGGAAGTTATCACTTTTTCTCTCCTGAAAGAGCAATAGATATACAACGCGTGATTGGTGGTGATATCATCATGGCTTTTGATGAATGCACCCCTTTTCCTTGTGATTACGGATATGCCAAGCGTTCAATGCACATGACACACCGTTGGTTGAAGCGATGTTTCGATCAAATGGAAAAAACAGAGCCTTTGTATGGTTATGAACAAGCACTTTTTCCGATAGTTCAAGGTAGTACTTATAAAGATTTACGTACTGAATCAGCTGAAACGATTGCTGCTTATCCTAGTTTAGGGAACGCAATCGGTGGATTATCCGTAGGTGAGCCTGACGAAGATTTATATGAAATGACCGATTTGGTTTGCAACATTCTTCCAAAAGAAAAACCACGATATCTAATGGGCGTTGGAACTCCTGTAAATTTACTTGAATGCATCGCTTTGGGTGTCGATATGTTTGACTGTGTGATGCCTTCTAGAAATGCACGTCACGGAATGTTATTTACTTCCGAAGGTACAATCAATATTAAAAACGAAAAATGGACGAAAGATTTCTCCATGTTAGATCCGAATGGATCAACCTTTGTTGACAAAGTATATTCTAAAGCATATTTACGTCATTTGATTAAATCTAAAGAGAATTTAGGAATTCAAATTGCGACCATTCATAATTTAGGTTTCTATTTAGCGTTAATGAAAGAAGCCCGTCGCCGTATTTTAGATGGAACTTTCAGCGAGTGGAAAGATATTCAAGTAAAAAAATTAGGTACACGTTTATAATTGATGCTTAAAAAGTTTGACATATATATCATTCGAAAGTTTTTAACGACTTTCTTTTTCATGCTGGGAGTAATTATGTTGCTCGCCATTGTATTTGATATATCTGAAAAACTAAGTGAATTAATTGACAATAAAGCACCTATTTTAGAGATTTTTGGAAGTTATTATGTTAACTTTTTGATTTTCTACGGGAATACTTTTTCTTCGATGATCATTTTTGTTTCTGTAATCTGGTTTACAGCTAAAATGGCTCAAGATTCTGAGATTATTCCGATGATGTTTAGTGGAAGACCTTTTACACGCATTATGCGACCTTACATGATTGCTGCAACAATACTCATGTTATTATCCTTGTGGCTCAACCACTTTATTGTTCCAATCTCCAATCAAAAAAGATTGGACTTTGAGGAGAAATATTATCGAGATCGAATTGTTGTAACAAATTACCATGCAGAATTCCCTGGAAATGTTTCAGTCTACTTTGACAATTATGCCAGTGATGATGGGATTGTCTATGGTTTGAAAATAGAAAAATGGACTGAAGACAGAAAATTAAAATCATATCTATTTGCTAAATCGGCAACAAATGTACCTAAATCGAAAAAGTGGATTTTGAATGATTATTACGTCAGAAAAATAAATCCAAACGAAGAGGTTCAAGACAATAAAGTTTTGAAAGACGATTTGAAAGCAGGTGTTAAAATGGATACACTTTTTAATTTTCAAATCGAAGATATTGCCATTCGGGATAATTTTGCGGAAACAATGAGCTATTCAGAACTCAAAGAATTTATTCAAAAGGAACGAGACAAAGGTGCAGGAAACATTCCAACGTATGAAATTGAATTATATCGGAGAACATCTTATCCTTTTGCAACTTATGTATTGACATTGATCGGTGTTGCAGTTTCAAGTCGAAAATCTAGAGGTGGAATCGGAGTCAATATTGCGATAGGATTGGGATTTGTTTTTATTTACATTTTTGCAATGAAAGTAACAACTGTCGCGGCCATCAACGTTGGTTTTCCAGCAATGTTAGCTGTTTGGTTACCGAATTTTCTGTTTGGAATAGTTGGCCTTTACTTATACAAGATTGCACCTAAATAAATCAGCTTGTCATTGATGAAATTAATTTTTGGCACTTTCTTTATGCTTTTGCATTTTCAATTTTTTGCGCAAGTAGTGAATATTGAAAATAAAAGAATATACGACGACACTTCGGGATGGAGCGGTACAGTGGATGCTTCGTTTTCAGCTCAACGAACAAGAGATTTACTGTTTAGTTTGAATTTTAGAACTTTGGCTCAATATAAAACCAGAAAACATTTTTTTCTTTTGATCAATGATTTTGGCTACTCCAAAGGCGACGTAGTTTATGCAAATCGCGGCATGTCCCATTTTCGGTACGCTTACAGAATCAAAAATGGTCCTTGGAAATGGGAAAGTTATCTTCAAATCCAATACAATCAATTATTGTTGCAAAGAAATCGTTCATTAGCCGGAACTGGTTTGAGATGGAAAATTTACGACAGTAAAGAAATTCGTTTTTTTACTGGTAGTTCTTTCTTTTTTGAATACGAAGAAATTCAGCCTTACACGGAATTCAATCATGATGTTCGTTGGAGTAATTATTTGTCGTGGTTTATCAATAAGCCTACTTATGCATTTACAGCGGTAACCTATTATCAAGCAAATGTTCAAAATTTCAAAGACTATCGTATTTCAGGTCAATATACTTTTTTGTTCAAACTGAAGAAAAATATAGACTTGAAAAGTGAGTTTAGTAATAATTTTGATTCAAAGCCGCCACAAACGGTAAGAAAGTGGATTTTTAGTTCAACATTTGGAATTGTTCTTAAACTTGGATAGTTTTTTAAGTTATTAATCATCACTATAGTTGATTTTAAAAATAATTCCCTATCTTTGCACCCTTAAATTATTAATTTTATTTATTAACATTATGAATTCTTACGAAACTGTTTTCATCTTAACTCCCGTTTTGTCTGATGATCAGGCAAAGGAAGCAGTGCAAAAATTCGAAAGTGAAATCGCCAATTTTGGTGGTAAACTTAAGCACAGTGAAAAGTGGGGCTTGAAAAAATTAGCTTACCCAATCCAAAAGAAAACAACAGGATTTTATTTCTTGTTGGAGTTTGAAGGTGAAGGTGATATAATCGCAAACCTTGAATTGTCTTTTAAACGTGACGAACGTGTTATGCGTTTCCTTACAGTAAAAATGGACGTAAATCACCTTGCTTACGCTGAGAAAAGACGCGCTAAAATGGGTGAAGCTAAAACTGCGAAAGCAGAAGCTTAATTGTTTAACACAAAAATTTTAAAGAAATGGCACAAAATGATATTCGCTATTTAACGCCGATTAACATCGACATTAAAAAACAAAAATATTGCCGATTCAAGAAAAGTGGAATTAAATTCATCGATCATAAAGATCCAAACTTTTTGTTGAAATTGGTAAACGAACAAGGAAAAATTCTTCCTCGTCGTATCACTGGTACTTCTCAAAAATACCAAACTAGGGTTAACAAGGCTATCAAAAGAGCTCGTCATTTGGCAATCTTGCCATATGTTGGTGATATGTTGAAATAAGCCACTTGTCAAACAAATAAAACTTGAAGTAAAATGGAAATTATCTTAAAGAAAAACGTAGATAAGTTGGGTTATAAAGACGAAACTGTTTCAGTAAAAAACGGTTACGGACGCAACTTTTTGATCCCTCAGGGATATGCAATTTTGGCTACGCCTTCTAACAAGAAAGCACATGCTGAAACAATGAAGCAAAGAGCACACAAAGAATCTAAAATTATGGCTGAGGCAGAAGCAATTGCAGCTAAATTGGCTGAAGTTACTGTTTCTATCTCTACGAAAGTAGGTGAAAACGGTAAGATTTTTGGTTCTGTTAACACTGTTCAATTGGCTGAAGCACTTCGTGCTGCTGGTTTTGATATCGATAGAAAATCATTGAAAATCAAAGATGAGCCAATTAAAGAAGTTGGAACTTTCCAAGCGGAAGCTAACTTACACAAAGGTGTTAAACCAACATTTACATTTGAAGTTGTAGGAGAATAATCTCAATAGCTCAAAATATCTGAAAGGGATTGTCTTCATTGATAATCCCTTTTTTTAATTTTACGAAAAATAAAATCCACAAAAATGAAAATTCAAGAAACCATCGGACACGTAGAACAATTTCATGATGCTTTTGGAATCAAAAATCATTATGAGCCAACAGTTAACCTTACAGAAGCTGAAGTAGAATTGCGTTTTAACTTAATGAAAGAAGAAAACGAAGAATACCTAGAAGCAGCCAAAAATGGTGATTTAATTGAAGTAGCGGATGCTTTGGGTGATCAATTGTATATTTTGTGTGGAACGATTTTACGTCATGGTTTGCAAGATAAAATTGTAGAAGTTTTTCAAGAAATTCAACGCTCAAACATGAGTAAATTGGATGCAAATGGAAAACCAATTTACCGCGAAGATGGAAAAGTATTGAAATCAGAACTGTATTTCAGACCAGACATCAAATCCATTTTGGAGAAATAATTGAAATGAAAAGTTTCAATGTGCGGGTTTATGGTCTATTGAAAAACGACCGCGAAGAAGTTTTAATCACGGATGAATTTCGATTCAACCACGCATTTACCAAGTTTCCTGGTGGAGGTCTGGAATTCGGAGAAGGACTTGCAGACGGTTTGAAACGCGAGTTTTTAGAGGAATTATCGGTCGAAATTGAAGTTGGAGAATTGTTTTTTGTCAACGATTTTTACCAAGAATCTACTTTCAATCCAAATCATCAATTGTTGATTTTCTATTTTTGGGTAAGTTCTTCTAAATGGCAAAATATTCCAGCAAAAAGCGAAAAGCAAATTTTAACCCAAGATGGAGAAATGCCGAGATGGATTGCTTTGAAAAATATTTCATCAGAAGAAATGACTTTTCCTGTTGATAAAATTGTTGCAGAAAAAATCAAAGTCGTTATTTAAAATTTAAATAGCATTTCAATAGAACCTAAACTTTTAATTATATTTTCTACTTGATATTATTGTACATTTGCTTAGAATTTTATCAATCGTGAAATCTTTTTTAACCATATTTCTGTGTGTGTTTTATCTGTTAGTTTCAACAGGTACAGCAATTAACATCCATTATTGTGGTAAAAAAGTGCAAAAAATTTCACTTTTCAAGAATAATGAAAAATCTTGTTGTGGAAATAAAATAGAATCTAATAGCTGTTGCCACAATAAATTAGTTGTTTTCAAAATCAAAGACAATCATTCTTCAAATTTTGAAATAAAAGTAAATTCCACCAATCAATTTGCAATAGTCACAAATGCGATAGTCAATTTTGAACAAGAATTTACTAGAAATATAACCGCTAGAGTGCCTTTACACTTTCAGCATCCTCCTCCTCAACAAAAAACGCCAATTTTCCTCAAAAACAGAGCTTTAATAATTTGATTTAGATACATTTCTTGACTATCAATATGTCAACTAAACTTGTATTTATAAATTTAAAATTATTAAAGATGAAAAAAATATTCATTATATTATTAGCTGTTAACGCATTAAGCTTTTCTGCAGTCGCTCAAATTCCAAATTTTGATTTTGAAAATTGGACTTCACATGGAACATATTCTACACCTGACAATTGGGGTACGATGAATAATACAACGGCAGTTGGAGCTGTTTTTACTGCAACCGCTGGTACTCCGGGAGCGACCGGATCCTCCTATTTGAAACTAACGTCTCAAACTGTTGGACCATCTGTGATAAATGGAATTGCTGTTTGTGGAATTTTAGATTCAATGACCATGGCACCAAAATCTGGCTTTGCATTTACAGGACAACCTCAAAATTTCACAGGAAAATGGCAACACATGATTTATGGCACATCACAAGGATCAGTTGATGTCAAATTAACAAAATGGAATAACATTACCAATCAACGCGACATCATTGCAACTGCCTACAAAGCATTGAACGGCATGCAAATGAATTGGGCGACATTTACAATTCCATTTACTTACACTAGTTCAGAAACTCCTGACAGTTGTATCATTTTTATGCAAGCAAGTGGCTCGACACCTGCAAATAATGACTATTTATGGTTAGATGATTTGGCTTTTTCTGGCTCTGTTGCTGGAATCCAGGAAAATATTGCTGTTATCAATTCCACTTTGATTACTCCAAATCCAGTTCAAAACGTATTAAATCTTGAAATTTCGTCAGCTAAAAATCAAGACATTACAATTTCAATCGTTGGACTTGATGGAAAAATTTATTCAAATGAAAACAAAATTATTGCCAACGGGAAAAACAATTTTGAATTTAACATTTCCAGCTATTCAAAAGGAATCTATTTCTTGAAAATCCAAGCTAATGGTGAATTAAGAACTGAAAAATTCATTGTAGAATAAGTAATTATTTTCTGTCAGATGAAAAATTCCACTTGGTTCATTATTATTTTATTGTATTCAGGCATCACTTTTGGTCAAACGCCTTTAGTGATTCCAGATACACTTTCGGGAACAAATATTGCGTTGAATATGCACAATGACAGTTTACAACTGTTTCCTTCTGGTCCGAAATCCAAAACATTCGGGTACAATCAATTTGCTTATTTAGGTCCGACAATTATTTTAAACAAAGGACAAGTAGTCAATTTTGATGTAACAAATTCTATCGATGATACAACTACAGTTCATTGGCATGGCTTGCATGTTCCAGCAATGTGGGATGGCGGACCACACACACCAATTTTAGCAGGTGAAATTTGGCATCCAACGTTTAAAGTTATGGATCATGCTTCAACTTATTGGTATCATCCGCATTGGCACATGAAAACAGCCAAACAAGCAATCAAAGGCGCCGCAGGATTAATCATTGTTCGAGATTCTACTGAAAGGTCACTAAATCTACCTAGACGATATGGAGTTGATGATTTTCCAATTATCGTTCAATGCCAACAATACGATTCTTTGAATCAAGCAATGCCATTGGGAATGCAGGATAGTACCATCTTAGTAAATGGAGCAAGAGCAAACAATGGATATTCGGTATATGGCGATTTTCCAGCACAAATTGTTAGAATGCGAATATTGAATGCTTCCGGAGAACGCTCGTTTTTATTTGGATTTACGAATGATTTTCCATTTCACCAAATTGGTTCCGACGGAGGATTGCTAAATGAACCTTTTCAAACCACGCGTATTTTACTTTCTCCCGGAGAACGCGCAGAGATATTGGTTGATTTGAGCACTTTGAACGGACAAGCCTTACACCTAATGAGTTACGCTTCCGAATTAGCCATGGGAATCCAAGGAGGACCAACCATGCCGATGCCAAGTGGACCGCCGATGGACAGTCCTTTGAACGGGATTGACTTTAATATTTTGCAAATTAATGTTGTTGCTCCAACAATAAATCCCGTAACAAGTATTCCAAGTACCTTGGAAAATAACATTCCTTTTCTAGCGTCCGATGCCAATGTCACTCGTACAATTCGATTCACAGCGGATAGCATGATGGTGATGGACGGTCCGTTTTACTTCAATGACAGTTTGTACAACATGATGCGAATAGATTATAATATTCCATTAAACCATGTTGAAATTTGGAAATTGGTGAACGAAACCATGGTTGCACATCCTTTTCACATTCATGATGTTCAATTCTTTTTGCTGAATAGAAATGAAACTGTGATGCCTACCCCATCAGAAAGTGGCAGAAAAGACGTGATTTTAGTTCCACCAGGAGATTCTTTGAAATTCATAACTAAATTCGAAGATTTTGCGGATTCGATGGTTCCATATATGTTTCATTGTCATATTCTGATGCATGAAGATGCTGGAATGATGGGACAATTTGTGGTAACAGAAAGTTTTGCTGGGAATTCAGAAATAGTACCAGATAATCAAATATTAAACGTTTATCCAAATCCATCAAACTCTATTCTTAAAGTCAATATGCCTCTAGGAAAATCAACTTCTGAAATTGTGATATTTGACAATGTCGGAAAAATTTGTTTTCAAACAACCTCATCTAAAGACGAAGAAAGTATAGATATTAATCAATTTGAAAATGGGATTTACATGATTTCAATTTTAAGAGAAAATCAGTATTTTCACCAGAAATTTATTAAAAATTAAACTGTTTAAAATGAAAAAAAATATTAGATCAATTGTAAACTTTTTATTTATTACAGTTTCAATTGTTTTCTTCGCTTCATGTGGTAGTGAAAACACAGAAACTGTAAGCAAAACAATCAACGAATTCACCAAAACGACGATCGTTGATGGCAAAGGAGAAACGACTTTCACCGTTTGGGGAAATTGCGAAATGTGCAAAGAAACCATCGAAAAATCCTTGAAAGTCGAGGGAGTTGAAAGCGCGAACTGGGACGTGGACAAAAAATTGATCAACGTGAAATTTGACGCCAATAAAATCAATTTAGACCAAATTCAAAAAAACATCGCCTTGGCGGGTTACGACAACGTGAAATACAAAGGCGACGACAAAGCGTATAAGAAATTGCATGCGTGCTGCCAGTATGAACGGAAATAATTTAGATTGTTAGATTCGCTGCGCGTCTGCCTGCGGCGGTGTTGGATTCACTTCGTGGCTGCTTGCAGCGGTGTTGGATTGTTGGACACAAATTAGTCTTAGCATCCTAATATCTTAACATCCTAACATCTTTTTTTCACAAAATTAACAAGTCTTTTACCCAATCGTTTCCGACTTCGGTCTAAAAAACGTATCTTTGCACCCAATTTAGAAAAAAGAAAATGGCAACAAATAGAACATTTACAATGTTAAAGCCTGATGCACTTGAAAACAAGCACACAGGAAAAATTATCGACATGATTATCGCAGCTGGTTTTGAAATCAAAGCGATGAAATTGACACAATTGACAACAGAACAAGCGCAAAAATTTTACGAAGTACACGCTGAAAGACCATTTTATGGTGAATTAGTTGAATACATGACTTCTGGACCAATCGTAGCTGCAATCTTGGAAAAAGAAAACGCAGTAGCTGATTTCCGTGCGTTAATTGGTGCTACTGATCCAGCTGAAGCTGCTGAAGGTACAATCCGTAAATATTACGCTGAATCAAAAGGTCGTAACGCTGTTCATGGTTCTGACTCAGACGAAAATGCTGAAATCGAAGGTAAATTTCATTTCGCTGCAAACGAAATTATCTAATTGATTTTTAAATAGATTTTTGAAAAGACTGGCTTTGGCTGGTCTTTTTTTTTGGTTGAAAATCGTCATTCAAAGAACGAAACTCAAAATCTCCCAACATTTCCCTATCTTTATTCCCAAAATCGAAATCAAATGAATTATAAATACACCGTTGAAGAACGTTTCTTGAAATACGTTCAAATTGACACTACCGCGGACCCAGTTTCTCCTTCTTTTCCTTCGTCGATGAAACAAAAAGATTTGGCCAAAGTTTTGGTTGAAGAATTGTTGGAAATGGGAATCAAAGATGCGGAAATGGACGAATGGGGATATGTTTTCGCGACGGTTCCAAGTAATTCAGCAAAGAAAACTGTTCCCACGATTTGCCTTTGTTCTCACATGGACACAGCGCCAGATTGCAGCGGGACGAATGTAAAACCAATTGTTCATAGAAATTGGGACGGTTCACCAATTGTTTTACCAGATGACAATGAACAAATCATTACGACGGAAAGACATAAATACTTGAAAGAAAAAATTGGTGACGATATAATCACTGCAAGCGGATTGACTTTGTTGGGATCTGACGACAAAGCGGGAATTGCCATCATCATGGATTTTGCGCATTATTTGGTGAATCACCCAGAAGTAATTCACGGTGATGTGCGTATTTTGTTTACGCCTGACGAAGAAGTTGGTCGCGGTGTGGAACATTTAGACATGGAAAAATTAAACGCTGACTACGGTTATACGATGGACAGTGGAGAATTAGGCGCGATTGAAGACGAATCTTTTTCAGCTGATGCTATGAGTTTCCACATCACTGGAGTGAGCGCTCATCCAGGATACGCGAAAGGAAAAATGGTGCACGCGATGAAAGTTGCTTCTGCATTTGTCAATTCATTGCCAACAGATTCTTGGACGCCAGAAACAACTTCTGGAAGAGAAGGATTTGTGCATCCAACTTCGTTTAATGGTGGTTTGGAAGAAGCGACAGTTACTTTTATTATTCGTGATCATATCACCGCTAAATTGGCTGAATATGAAACGCGTTTGGAAGATTTGATGAAAGCAACAATTGCGCAATTTCCTGGAGCGACTTATACTTGTCAGGTGACTGAGCAATACCGCAACATGAAAGAAATTATACAAGATGTTCCTTTTGTGACTGATTATGCCATTGAAGCGATGGAAAAAGCTGGAATCACACCAAAACCAACGATTATTCGTGGTGGAACAGATGGTTCGCGCCTTTCATTCATGGGATTACCTTGTCCAAATATCTTTACGGGAGAAATGGCAATTCATTCCAAACATGAATATGTGAGTGTACAAGACATGCAAAAAGCAGTTGATACTTTGGCTCAACTATTACCAATTTGGGAGCAACGAGCTGAAAATTAATTAAAAGATAAATGCATAAAAAAACGGAAGCTTGATAATTGCTTCCGTTTTTTTTTGTCTTAGAATATTGATAACTATTTCAAAATCCTATTTCTTGTATTTTTTCAAACCTTTTTCTAAGAAAGATTTGTAAACATCAATGTTTGATTCATACCCCATTGGTTTGGTCAAGTCATTTCCTTCAGGATCTGTCAATACATACAATGGTTGAGATAACTGGTTGTATTTGCGGATTTGGTAATCGCCCCATTTGTTTCCAACAGTACGAATTTCACTGTCCAAAGCTTTGGAAAATTTCCATTCAGATTTTGGCAATTTCGCTTTGTCATCTACATACAATGAAACTATCACGACCTCATTTTTCAAAATTGAGCTGATTTTGGTGTCTGTCCAGACAGTTGATTCAGTTCTGCGACAATTTGGACAATTGTATCCTGTAAAGTCTAACAAAACAGGTTTATTTACCTTTTTAGCATATTCTTGCGCTTTGTCTAAATCATGGAAAACCAATAAATCTCCATCGATTTCGTGCATGTCTTTTCTGTATTCTTGGAAAAATGGATCAGCAATAGCAGTTCCTCCCCCATTCGATTCGCCACGAACGAAACGGAAATTGTCTTCTGAATGAGATCTTGGAGGTGCTACACCATCAATTAATTTCAATGGTGCGCCCCACATTCCTGGAACTAAGTATACAGCAAAAACCAATGCTAATAGCGCAAACATGAAACGAGTCACAGTTAATCTTTCGACATTAGAATCGTGCGAAAATTTGAGTTTACCGAGCAAGTAGAAACCAATCACAAAGAAAATCACAATCCAAATGGCGATGAAGATTTCTCTTGTCAAAACTCCCCAATGGTAAGCCAAATCGATTCCGGACAAGAATTTCAAAGCAAGTGCCAATTCTAATAATCCTAAAACAACTTTCACAGAATTTAACCATCCTCCAGATTGAGGCAATGAATTTAACCATCCTGGGAAGATTGCAAACAATGTAAATGGAATGGCAAGTGCTGAAGAAAAACCAATCATTCCGATTGCTGGTCCCATCATGCTTCCGCTTGTAGAAGATTCAACCAACAAAGTTCCGATAATAGGTCCTGTACACGAAAACGAAACCAAACTTAAAGTAAAAGCCATGAAGAAAATCCCGATTAGACCACCTTTATCAGCGTTACCGTCTGCTTTATTCACCCATTTACTCGGCATTCTGATTTCAAATGCGCCCAAAAATGAAAAGGCAAAAATCATGAAAATGGAGAAAAACAGTAAGTTCATCCAAACATTCGTTGATAAATCATTCAATCCTGAAGGTCCCATGATAGCTGTGATGACCAATCCGATTGTTACATAAATCAAAATGATTGAAACGCCATAAAGCAAAACGTTCATTATTCCTTTTCTGCGTGAACCCGATTGTTTCGTGAAAAACGTAACCGTCATTGGAATCATTGGGAAAACGCAAGGCGTCAACAAAGCAATCAATCCTCCACCAAAGCCTTTTAAGAAAGTAATCCAAAATGAATCAGCTTTCTTTTTGTCAGCATTAACTTCTTTAATTTCATCGGCTGTCGATTTTTTGTTGGATTTGTCGTTGTTTTCTTTTACAGCGTTTGTGTTGGTATCTAAATTTGAAACTGCTTGATTTGTATTCTCTTCTGGAACTTCTGTTATCGAACAAGGTTTGTAATTTTTGAATTCAACTTTGAAATCCTTATTTACAAAAACACAGCCCATTTCATCACAAATTTGACCAGTCAGTCGCACATCCATCACAAATGATTTGTCGGTCAACACTTCCACTTTTTGCAAAAATTCAACTGTATTTTCGAAATACAAAGAAGTTCCAAATTCATCTTTGTGAACAGTTGGTTTTTTTGATTCAGCAAGTTTACCAATCAACTTAAAATTTTTCGAAGGCTCAACTTCAATAGTAGTAGGTGTTCCAGTAAAATCTGCTTTCTCAGGATCATGAGAAATGGAAAAAATGTGAAATCCAGGTACAAGTTTCGCTTTGAATTTGATAACTGCTTTACAATCTCCATCTTTCGTTACCGAATAATCTAAAGTCATTTTGTCTTTCCAACTCGGTTGTGCGAATGCAATATTTCCTAGTAAAAAGATGCTTACGAAAAGCATAAAAATTGGTCGTAATTTGAAATGCATGATGCTATAATTGAATGTTAATTTTTCGGAATTGATATTTTAAACTGTTTGTCTACCGGAGGCAAACACATGGTTTCATTGCACACCATGAAAGTGACTGAGCCTTCAAGAACGCTCGCTTTTTTTGCTTTTACTTTTTGTGTAAAAATTACTTTGTGCTCAAAAAAGTCTAATGTGGCTTCAAAATTCTCGTCGTATTTTTGAATTGGCTGTGGTTCACCTACTGCACCAATTAATTGAAAATCATCTGAAGATTTGAAAGTTATGGAAGTTGGAATTGGTCCGACATCATTCTTAATGTGCTGACTATACAAATGCCAACCATCTTTTATGTTCGCTACAATTTCAACTTGATTTGTTTTCTCATTGTAATTGAACTCCCATTGAATTGCTGCTTCCTGAGCGCTTAAATGCAACACTAAAAAGAGACTTGTAAAAAAAAGAAAAATCCGTTTCATTGAAAGAAATTAAGAGAAGACTACAATGGCTTGTAATTTTCAACTTCAAATTTACAAAATGAAACGGACTTAATGGTTAACGAGTTCGTAATTATTCTTGAATTTCCAAATTAAAGATAAAGAAAACAAATCACAAAAAACCCTTATTTTATTGGCTAAAATTTAATTTCCTGAATCCTTGAGATTGGAATCCAAACACCACCTTTGAGGCAAATATAGTTTGCGCCAGTCGCCCAAATTGTAGTTTCAACACGTTTCAAACCTTCATCGTCATGAAAATAAATTGAAACCTTTGTATGGTAACCATTTCCAAGCCTCGTAGCTTGCTCAAGTTGTTGTCTAATTTCTGGATGTTGCTTGAAAAGCTTCTCTCCATGGAAAGAAAGAGTAGGAACTATCTCTTTTTCAATTGTTTGGACTTCTAATACTTGCATGGTTTTTTGATTTAGAAGTTTAAATTAAAAAAAGTAAATGTAAATTCCAAATATTTTTAGTGTTAAATTGCCTTAGTACGAAAAAAATTTACTGCTTTTCTATCCAAACGCTCTCAATTGCTTCACTTTGCTCATTTGGCATCGCTTCTCGTGAAATTTTCAATCCTACACACCAAATAATCTTTTCGTCATCAACCAAAACCAAGGAATTTTCTTTTTCTATTGATGACAATTTAGCTTCAGTTAAAATATCCGAAATTAATTTTGAACCATTCATACCAATAGGTTTCATTCGATCACCAACTTGCCACTTTCTTAATCTTAACTCACCTTTGATTTTTGATAAATCAAGGTATATTTCGTTTAAATTAAATTGATTGGGCAAGAATTCAACTTTAAGTTGGCAAACTTTCCAAACTTCTTTTTTGGCAATAATCAATTCAGGTTTGAGAATCATAAAACAATCTGAATCTTGGTACATATCAAATTCGTCAATCTGAATCTTTTTTCCCTTTTGAGATTTTCTCAATTTCTGCAGTTCCGAAATGGCTGTTTGACGAATCCCCAAACTTCTCAAAACTTCAACTTGTTCAAATTCTGACAATTGATCAAAATTATCGTGACTCCATTTTTTTGTCTCAAGAATATTAAAAACGATTGGTTTGACTTTTAATTCTAAATCTAGTTGGGTATCTTGAAAAGCCTTCACCAAAGTCAAGACTGAATCTTTTAATGTTGGAATTTGATTTATTACTTCTGGCAACAATATGTTTCTCAATTTATTGCGTGTGTAATCATTCTTTACATTTGATCTATCTTCTCTCCACAAAATGTCATGTGATTTTGCAAATTCAAGAATTTCTTCTTTTGAAGAATTCAACAGTGGTCGCACAATTTGATTGTGATTTTTCAACATTCCTGCCAATCCTAGGATTCCAGATTTACGTGCAATGTGCTGAAAGAAAGTTTCCACTTGATCGTCGTTGTGATGAGCCAACAGGATGAAATTGTCTGCATCTTGGTCAGTAATTTCGTGGAACCAATCATAGCGAATTTTCCTTGCGACATCTTGTAAATTCCCGCCTTTTTCTTGCAAAATTTGCTTTGTCTCGACGCTTTTCAAATAAAAAGGCAAATTCAATTTTTCACAAGTTGATTTTACAAATTGCGCATCATTATTTGAATCTTCACCACGTAAATGATAATTGACATGCAAAACTGAAACTTGAAATTCAGCTTTTACTAAAAGGTGCAACAAAACCATGGAATCTACGCCACCGCTGCATGCTAAAAAAATCTTTTTATTTTTCAGCCATGACCAATTATTTTGAAAATCAGATTCCTTGATCATCGCCAAATAATTGCAAAATACGTTTCACTTTCACCAAGCATTCTTCATATTCTTTTTCAGCATCCGCTTGAATGGTAATTGCACCACCGACAGAACAAGTTAGGCAACGATTTTCTAAATTATGCAAAAACGATCGGATCACAACATTAAAATCAAAATCACCATTGGGCTTGAAATAGCCAATCGAACCAGAATACAATCCGCGTTTAAAAGATTCGTGTTTTTCAATTAATTCCATCGAACTAATTTTAGGCGCGCCAGTCATTGAACCCATTGGAAAAGTTGCTTTGAGAATGTCTGAAAACTTTAAATTTTCTTTCAATTCGCAACTGATGGTTGAAATCATGTGATGCACCGTTTCAAAAGTATGAATGCCGCACAACTCCTCTACTTTTACAGAATTCTTTTGGGCAATTCTAGACAAATCGTTTCTTACTAAATCCGCAATCATGATATTTTCCGCGCGTTCTTTGGGATCGGATTTCAACTGTATTTTCAATTGTTCATCTTCCTCATCGTTTTGTCCGCGCTTGATTGTTCCTTTGATTGGTTCTGAAATGATTTTATTTCCAGCTTTCTGAATAAATCTCTCAGGACTACCGCAAAACACCTGAAATTGATCAAATTCCAAAAAGACTGAAAATGGTGCTTGAGTAAGTTCAATTTGTTGTTTAAGTAATTCAATTGACTTAAAATCAGGTACGTTTTCAGCAATAAATGTTTGACAAAAATTCAATTCATAGGTATTTCCCTGTTGAATTTCATTTTGTAATAACTTCACCGTTCCCAAATAATCACTTTTTGATATTTGTGATTTGAAATGAATTTTCGGTAATTCTTTTTTAGGTTGATTCAATTCATTCAACCAATTTTCAATTTCTTTTTCTGAGAAATCAGACTTTTCTCCTTGTAAATAAATCGGGGCATTTCCTTTTTCTAAGGAAATTACAAAAGCTGGATTCCAACAAAACAAATCAGGAAATTGAAGAAAATCTTTGTTTTCACTTTTCAAAACCTCGATTTCATTCTTTAAATCGTATCCTAAAAAAGTAACCAAATATCTGTTTTGATTTTCTGCAACGAATTCATCGAGTTCATGTAAGGCATTTCCAACTTGACATTTCAAGATTGGTCCTTCTCCAAAAAAGAACAAAGATTGCGCTGGATTAGAATAAAAATATGCCCTTGGGAATGAAATCATTTTAGAATTGATTCATATATGATTGTAAAATAATTGTAGCACTAATCTCGTCAACAAGTGCTTTATTATGTCGTTGTTTTTTATTCAATCCGCCATCAATCATCGACTGAAAGGCCATTTTTGAAGTAAATCTTTCGTCCATCAAAATGATTTTTAGCGTTGGAAACTTTTTCTCTAAATCTTCTTTCAAAAAACGAACATTTTGTGTGATATGAGAATCTTCATTGTTCAATCTTTTCGGTTCACCCAAAACAATTGTGTCGACATTTTTTTCCAACACTGTTTTTTCAAGAAAACCCATTAATTCGCGACTATCAACCGTTGTTAAACCAGAAGCAATGATATTCATTTCATCGGTGATGGCAATTCCTGTTCTTTTCAAACCAAAATCAAGTGCAAGTTTTCTTCCCATGACACAAAGATAGTTGGAATTGAACGAAAATGAATCATTGAATCGTGGAAGGTTTTTAGAGATGAAAAATAAACGCAATGCTTATCTTTGCAAAAAATGAAATTCATTCCAACCATTAGGAAAAAAAGATAAATATGAGATCAACGATAGAAGCAGCTTGGGAAAACCGAGAATTATTGAAAGAAAAATCAACCATTGAAGCGATTGAGCATGTGATTGAAGATATCGACAAAGGTATATTACGCGTTGCAGAGCCAACTGAAAATGGCGATTGGATTGTGAACGAATGGGTAAAAAAAGCCGTCGTAATGTATTTTCCAATCCGTCAAATGGAAACCATTGAAGTTGGTCCTTTTGAATTTCACGATAAAATGGCGTTGAAAAGAAATTACAAAGATTTGGGAGTACGTGTTGTGCCTCATGCCATTGCGCGTTACGGTGCATTCATCGCTCCAGGAGTAATTTTAATGCCTTCTTACACCAATATTGGCGCATATGTAGATTCAGGAACGATGGTTGACACGTGGGCAACAGTTGGTTCTTGTGCTCAAATTGGTAAAAATGTGCATTTGAGTGGTGGTGTTGGAATTGGCGGTGTTTTGGAACCCTTGCAAGCTGCTCCAGTAATTATTGAAGATGATGCTTTCATTGGTTCACGATGTATAGTCGTAGAAGGCGTTCGCGTTGGTAAAGAAGCGGTTTTGGGAGCGAATGTTGTGTTGACACAATCCACCAAAATCATTGATGTTACTGGCGATTCACCTGTTGAAATGAAAGGTTATGTTCCTGAACGAAGTGTGGTAATTCCAGGCTCTTACACCAAAACGTTTCCTGCAGGAGATTTTCAAGTTCCTTGTGCTTTAATCATTGGAAAAAGAAAAGCTTCTACAGATCTTAAAACATCTTTAAACGAAGCATTGAGAGAGCATAATGTCGCAGTTTAAATTAAAATAATAGAAACAAAAAAAGGTCAGATTCCATCGTGAAATCTGACCTTTTTTATTAAATATCTTTGATTATATCCTAACCGAAACCCCTGCTGACAATAGTGGACCTCCAATTCCTATTTCTGCATTTAATCCGAGATTCGGGATGAAATAATATCGAAGTCCGACTGCGGCTCTCATTGAAAAAGGTAACAAAGTTCCTTTTACTTTTCCCTTTTCAAATTGATACGCGGGATCTGTGTTTGTGACTGACCAAATTCGTGTGTTTGAGCCAGCACCAATTCCAACATAGGCATCCATTTTATTTGTTGAAACAAAATGATAATTGAATCTCAACTGAACACGAATTCTTTTCATTGCCAATTCTCCTTGGTATCTTCTGTATAGAGTATTGTCAGGGTTTAAAGAGTCATAAGTCAATCCTAACATAAATGAATTGTAAATCAGATCAATTCCTAAGCCAAATTTGTCTGCCAACATATATTCAGCACGAAGTCCCAACGGACCAAGACCTCCTTCGCCAGTGGTATTGATTTTTTGGTTATCGAATGTGATATTTTTAACTATTGTTTTACCAAAATTTGGAGCTCCGTAATAGGGGTCTATAATAAAATTTCCTTTTCTTACAATGCCAACAGAAACATCTTCATTGGAATATGCTTCACTTTCTTGGCTGAAGGAATACGTCGAAATAATGCTAGACAAAACGATTGTCAATAAAAAAGTAATTTTTTTCATGCTTTTATTTTCAAATTTTTTCTTCAATAATTATGCCTGAATTTCCAATGGATTTAGCATCAAATCTTCCATCACTTTTTCTAGTTTGGAAGAAACTGAATTAGCGAAAATAATTCGTTGACATTTCGGTAAACTATCCGCAATTCTTCTCATTTGGGCGATTGTTGATTCTTTCAACATTGTTTCAGCATCATCCAAAACGAAAAGTTTCAATTTCCCCATGTTGATTCCATTTTGAATGTACAAATCGTAAATTCTTTTCGCAGTTCCAACGACAATATCAGCACCTTCAAAAATATGATTTCGCTGTTCAATCATGTTACCCTTGTCGTGCGCCAATTCGACGTAAATTTCTTTTCTTCTCGAAACTTTCACGATAAAAGCTGCGGTAATTTTGGCTTGTTCAGAAGTTGAACAAATGATTACAGCGCGCGGCGAACCTTCTAATTGTTCTGGAACTTTTTCCAAAGCAGCGATTGCAGCAGCCAACGATTTTCCCGAAGATTTTCCTGCTATTACTAGTAAATCTCCGCCTTGTTTTACGCGCTGAAGTACCTTTTCCTGTAATTCATTCGGCTTCTCAATTCCAGCAGAAGGAAAAGTCTCTTCGAAATGCAGATTTAATTTTTCAAATATTGTCATCAGTTAATTTTTTATTTTCAAGGTGTCTCGTGCTATCGCGTTGTGTTTTCTTGTCTAAATTTTTCTTCAATGCAGCTTCTAAGTCAACGCCAGTTTGATTGGCTAAGCAAATTAAAACAAACATAACATCTGCCATTTCATCGCCTAAATCTTTTTGTTTGTCACTTTCTTTTTCACTTTGTTCACCATATCTACGTGCTATAATTCGAGCAACTTCGCCAACTTCTTCGGTTAACATGGCCATATTGGTCAATTCATTAAAATAACGAACGCCAAAAGTTTTAATCCAATCATCAACGATTTTTTGTGCTTCTTTGATTTCCATTTTATCTTTTTACATTGATTATTTCAATCATTTTTTGTGCAACATACATTCTTCCAAAACTTTTATAGTGCTCAGTTGGAAAAGATTCAAAAAAAACGTTTTCATCGAAATCATTCACTAAATTGATCACTTCAACTGATTTACTAGAAAATCTTTTCTCTAAAAAATCGGCATTTTTCTCCACCAAACTTGCCAAATCTTCGCCGACCAATCTCCGCATTTTAGATACATCTTCTGGCAAGATAATAAAAACAAGGGGAATGTTGCGTTTTTTGCACCATTCAACGATTAAATCAGCATTTTCTAGCATCGGATTTTTTTCCTCTATGAAATGACCAAAATGTTTAATCAATACCAATCCAGCTTCATCATGATCTGGAATTTTAAAAAGTGAATCGCACCAATTCTTGATGGTGTTATGCGGTTTTCTAAAAGGAAGTTTTGTGAATTTTTCTCCATATTCTATGGCGCGAATATGGACAGCTGGCGATTGGTAATTGTACATTTTCAAGGACGCTCTCAGATGATTGTAAACTCCCGGATAGTTGTTCCAATAAACCAAATTTCTTTGCAATGAATTCTCTAATCCTGAATGAATCCAATTATTGCCAAAACTGCGGACATTTAAATCCACAATTATTTTATCAATAGATTGACTTTCAGGAATCTTTTTTAAAATCTCGTAAAATATCCCACAATGAACTGCACCAGTATCAATCGAAACAATTTTTTGACCCACGGTCGATTGTACTATTTCTATAATACTTCGTTTATCGCTGTCAATGGGAGCTGTGGATTTATTGGTGGAAGATGAAAAATAGTAAATGCTTGCATGTTTATCTAGCTTTTTTTCAGCCAATTCTTGCAACCAACCTTCCGATTTTTTTATTTCAGGATAAATCGTGAATTGATAAATTACACTGCCAATAATCACAATCAATGTTATTCCAAGAAGGCGATAAAATATGTATTTTACTGGATTTTTCATTAGAACTGAAAATAGATAAATTGCATATCTCCACGAGCACTAAAAAGGAGAATACTGACTAAAGCAAAAGCATAAATTGACCATCTTGTCATTGTGTTTTTTTCGTCTAAAAATTGATCAATTCGACTTTTTCTAAATAGGAATTCCAACATAAAAAATCCAATTAATGGGATTAATAGAAGTAGATATTCTGGCTTGAAAATACTTGAATCTCCGGTCTTCGAGAAAAAATATGAAATATCTTTCATACTATTCGACCTAAAAAGCAACCAGCCAAAAGTCACAGCTGAAAAAGTGGCTGTCCAACGAATTACTTTTTCAATAAATTTCATTTTCTTTTGGTAATTGACTGGGAAAAGAAATTGTTCCAAAACATAATAAGCACCATGAAACAATCCCCAATAAATGTAAGTAACACTTGCTCCGTGCCATAATCCACTCAAGCCGAAAGTCATCAGAATCGCAAAAATCCAACGATTTTTAGAATTTTTGCTACCTCCTAGCGGAATGTAAACATAATCGCGAAACCATGTGGAAAGAGAAATATGCCATTTACTCCAAAATTCTTTCAAAGAATATGAACCAAAAGGAGATTTGAAATTATCCATCAATTTAACTCCAAACAAATGTGCTACGCCGATTGCGATTAAGGTGTAGCCGAAAAAATCAGCAAAAATTTGAAATCCAAAAAGAAATGGCGCAATCAATTTACTCGATTGATCGTACGCTATGGGATTCGCAAACAGCGGACTGATAATGTCGCCGAGATTATCTGCAATGACCATTTTTAAGAAAAAGCCATACACACACAATTGAAAAGCCAATCGAAATGTCTCTAATTTCGGCTTAAAAGCTTTGAATAATTGAGGATGTAAATCTGAAAACCGCTCGATTGGACCGGCGACTAATTGCGGAAAAAAAGTAACAAATAGTGCAAATTTCCCAAAGTTTTTTTCGGGTTCAATTCGCTTGTGATAAACATCTAAGGTATAACTTACCGTTTGAAAAGTATAGAAAGAAATTCCAACTGGTATTCCATATTCAAAAACAAACTGAAGCCAAAGTATTTGCTCATGTGAATTTGCAACATCTTTGAACCAAGAACTACCGCCAACTAAGAAATGGAAGTACTTGAAGACAATTAAAATACCAAAGCTAGAAATTAAACTAAAAGTCAAAAGCCATTTCTTTTTAACTTCAGATTTGGCGTTAAAAATGAGTTGAGCAATAAAAAAATCTACTAGTGTTGAGTAAATAATTAATACTAAATACTCGATTTTCCATCCTGCATAAAATACATAGCTCAAAATCAACAATACAATCCATCGTTTTTTAGAACTTACTGCATAGTAAAGCAAAAGTGCTAAAGGAAGAAAAATTAAAAATTGTACTGAATTAAAAGTCATTATTAAGTGCTAGGAAGACGAAGTTAAGATTATTCTTTGTTTTTACTATCGAGTGAAATTGTCACTGGTCCATCATTCACCAAACTAACTTTCATATCGGAGCCGAATATTCCTGTTTCAACTTTCAAATAAGACGATTGCAACTTCTCAATAAATTGGTTGTACAAAGGTATTGCAATTTCTGGTCGAGCTGCGTCAATAAAACTCGGACGATTTCCTTTCTTGGTAGAAGCATGCAAAGTAAATTGACTAATCACCAAAATCTCGCCATGAATATCTTGAACGGAAAGATTCATTTTTCCATTTTCATCGCTAAAAATGCGCATGTTGACAATTTTCTGAATCAACCAATCGATATCTTCTTGATTATCTTCAGCGCAAATTCCAACTAAAAGCAGCAATCCTTGACCAATTTGACCATTGATTTTTCCTTCAATTTTCACAGAAGCCTCACTTACACGTTGCAACAAAACTCTCATCCAAAAATTTCTTTTTTGCGGTGAACTTCGCTGTCGTCTTCTGTCATCAATTGATAATAGGTCATATAGCGACTTTCTGAAATTTGTTTTTCCTCAACCGCTTTTTTTACGGCACATTTTGGTTCGTTCAAATGTTGACAATTGTGAAATTTACACTCGCCAATCAACGCGCGCATTTCAGGGAAATAATGGGAAATGACTTCTTTGTCTAAATCAACGATTCCAAAAGCTCGAATTCCCGGTGTATCAATGATATATCCACCAGACGAAAGTGGATGCATTTCTGCAAAAGTTGTGGTGTGTTGACCTTGCTGGTGATATTCAGAAATTTCGCCAATTTTCAAATCCAAAATCGGATCAAGCGCATTGACCAGCGTACTCTTTCCTACTCCACTGTGACCAGAAATCATGACTTGTTTATCTTTGATTTCTTCCCTTAAAAAATCAATATTGGTCTTGTTTTCAGCTGAAATTTTATAACAAGGATAGCCGATTGAGCCATATAAATCGCATAATGCGTCAATGTATTCAAGTTGATCAGCTGTGTAAGTATCGATTTTATTGAAAAGCAAAGTTGTAGGAATTCGAAACGATTCAGCGGAAACTAAAAATCTGTCAATAAAAGCCAAATGAGTCACCGGCGCGACTGTTGTCACTAACAAATAAGCGCGATCCACGTTTGCAGCCAAAATCTGCATTTGTTTACTCAAATTGGTTGATTTGCGGACTATGTAATTTCTTCTTTCTTCAAAATCTAAGATTACACGGTTTCCTTCTTCATCAATTTTTGGATCCACGATCACAATATCACCAACAGAAATTGGGTTGGTTGTTTTTAATCCGTCTAACCTAATTTTTCCGCGTATTCTACAATTAATGATTTGACCATCTTCTAATTCGACGATATACCATTTACCTGTAGATTTTAAAACTTTTCCTTTCGAAGTCATTGCTACAAATTTAAGAAATTAGCGCGAAGTATAGTTGAATCACAATTTTATTCCTTGGAACAAACAGATAAATAAACGATTCAACAAAAATAAAAACCTCAATTCCCAATTTTGAATTAATCCGTATCTTCGCAACAACAAAACGAAAGACATGTCTATTGAAGTAAGTCATTTGACTAAATTTTACGGAGAACAAGCGGCGGTGAATGATATTTCCTTTTCAGTTGGAAAAGGTGAAATCGTTGGTTTTTTAGGTCCAAATGGAGCTGGAAAATCGACCACTATGAAAATCATTACAGGCTTTATTCCAAGCACTTCAGGAGAAGTAAAAGTTTGCGGAATTCCTGTGGATATTGATTCTTTAGAAACCCGAAAAAAAATCGGTTATCTACCTGAAAACAATCCACTTTATTTGGATATGTATGTACGTGAATATTTGGAATTTGTAGGTAAAATTTACCATGTTCCAAATCTTAAAAAACGTGTTGATGAAATGATTCAACAAGTTGGTTTGGAAGTTGAGCAAAACAAAAAAATCGGGATGCTTTCGAAAGGTTATCGTCAGCGCGTTGGATTGGCACAAGCGATTATTCATGATCCAGAAGTTTTGATTTTAGACGAGCCAACCTCAGGATTAGATCCAAATCAATTGGTTGAAATTCGTGAATTGATTCGCCAAATTGGAAAATCTAAAACTGTGATGCTTTCAACACACATCATGCAAGAAGTAGAAGCGATTTGCGACCGTGTGATTATCATTAAAACTGGTAAAATTGTGGCCGATAATACAGCTTCAGAATTGCAATATGAAGAAGATCACCAAGTTGTTTTTGTTGAGTTTGAAGGAAATGTAACTAAAAATCAAATCATCAAAATCAAAGGAATCAACAAAGTTGAAAAAGTGGGAGAAAACGGTTGGTTGGTTGAATCAAATGGCAATCTTGATTTGAGAAAAATTATTGCTCAATTTGCGCAACAAAACAATGTTTTAGTATTAACACTTCGTAAGGAAGAAAGAACTTTAGAAGAAGTTTTCAAATCTTTAACGAAATAGAAATAAGAAACTTAAAAGAGTTTCGACAACACAAAATGTCACAAAATATCATTACAGAATTACAATGGAGAGGATTGGTGCAAGACATCATGCCAGGAACAGAAGAACAGTTGTTGAAAGAAATGACTTCAACTTACATTGGTTTTGATCCAACTGCAGATTCTTTACACATCGGAAGTTTAGTTCCGATTATCTTATTGGTTCATTTAGAAAAATTCGGACACAAGCCTGTTGCACTTGTTGGCGGTGCCACAGGAATGATTGGCGATCCTTCAGGGAAATCAGATGAGCGCAATCTTTTAGATGAAGAAACATTGGCTAAAAATGTTGCTGGAATCAAAGCGGTACTTTCTAGATTTCTAGATTTTAATTCAACAGCAGTAAACGCGCCAGTATTAGTCAATAATTACGATTGGATGAAAGATTTTTCATTCATCGATTTTGCACGTGAAGTTGGAAAACGCATCACTGTCAATTACATGATGGCGAAAGATTCAGTCAAAAAACGATTATCTGGAGAAGGAGAAGGAATGTCGTTTACTGAATTTACTTACCAATTGATTCAAGGCTACGATTTCGTTCATTTATACAACACACACAATTGCAAATTGCAAATGGGTGGATCTGACCAATGGGGAAATATCACTACGGGGACAGAATTGATTCGCAGAATGAACGGAGATGGAGCCAAAGCGTTTGCCATGACTTGTCCGCTGATTACCAAAGCAGATGGTTCAAAATTCGGTAAATCCGAAGGAGGAAATATTTGGTTGACTTCTGATAAAACGTCAGTTTACAAATTCTACCAGTTTTGGTTGAACACTGCTGATGCTGATGCAATCAAGTACATTAAAATATTTACTTTTTTAAACCAAGAAACCGTAAATCAACTGATATCAGAACATGAAGAAGCACCGCATTTGCGTCTACTTCAAAAAAGACTGGCTGAAGAAATTACCATTTTTGTGCATTCAAAAGAAGAATTAGAAAAAGCAATTCAAGCGTCTAATATCTTGTTTGGTAAATCAACATCTGACGATTTGAAAAAATTATCAAATGAGCAATTTCTGGAAATTTTTGACGGTGTACCACAAGCAACAGTGTCTCAACAAGACATTGACAATGGATTGTCAATCGTAGATGCATTGGCTGGAAAAACAAACTTCTTGGCATCAAATGGAGAAGCCAAAAGAGAATTGAAAGCAAACGCTGTAAGTGTAAATAAAGAAAAAGTAAGCGAAGACTTTAAAATTACCCAAGAAGATTTAATCAATGGAAAATTTGTTTTGATTGGAAAAGGGAAGAAAAACAATTACATTTTAGTAATTGAATAAAAGATGAAGTTTCAAATATGTGTTCTGCGTCTGTAGAGCACATATTTTAAAAAATTAGATGACAGATATCTAAAAATTAACTGAACAATACCTCGATATCAGATTGATTTAATTTCTTCACAAAATTCTCTTGCGCTTGAATCAAATCTTCTGAAAGCATTTTTTTCTTTTCTTGCAACTGAACTATTTTCTCTTCAATAGAATTTTCACAAATCAATTTATAGGCAAAAACATGATTTTTTTGTCCGATGCGGTGTGTTCTATCAATGGCTTGTGATTCCGCCGCGGGATTCCACCAAGGGTCAATTAAAAACACATAATCTGCAGAAGTGAGATTCAAACCAGTTCCGCCCGCTTTTAAACTGATTAAAAACACCCGATTAGATTCATTTTCATTGAACTCATTCACCAATTCCAAACGTTTGTTCGTTTTTCCGTCTAAGTAACTGAAAGCAATTTTTTCAGATTCTAGTCTCGCTTGAATCAATGCCAACATTGAGGTGAACTGTGAAAAAACCAATACTTTATTCGTCTTTATCAATGGAATCAATTTTTCCATCAATAAATCAATTTTAGCGGATTCTTGACAATCAAATTCACTGTCTTTTATCAAATCAGGACTGTTGCAAATCTGACGCAATTTCATCATACCCTGTAAAATATACATTTTGGAATTTTCCAAACCGTCCTTGGCGATTAATCCTAAAATCTGACTTCTTATCTCTTTTAAAAAATGATTATATACTTTGCGTTGGTCTGCTCCCATTTCAACCGTCAAAATCTGTTCGGTTTTCTCTGGTAAATCATTGGCAACTTGTTTCTTTGTCCTTCTCAATAAAAAAGGATGAATCATTTTCTTCAATTCATCAGCTCGAGCGATGTCGTTTTTACCATCTATTTCATTGGCATATTTGTCTTTGAAATCTTTCTGAGAACCAAAAAATCCAGGATTTAAAAAATTGAATTGCGCATATAAATCGAACGTATTGTTTTCTATGGGCGTTCCAGTAGCGACAATTCTATTTTTCGCCTTCAACATGCAAACACTTTTGTAACGCTTAGAAGTCGGATTTTTGATAGCTTGAGACTCATCCAACACGATGTAATTGAAAGTAAATTTTTTCAATTCAACCAAATCTAAAGCAACGGTATTGTAGGTTGTGATTACCAAATCAACATTTTCAAAATCTTGTTGATTTAATCGTCTATCGCTTCCATGATAGTGCAAATATTTTAAACTTGGGCAAAAATTATCCAACTCCGCGCTCCAATTATACAACAAAGATTTAGGTACAACAACCAAGGAAGTTCCACGATTGATTTCTTTTTGTCGAGCTAAAAAAGCAATTAATTGGATCGTTTTACCAAGTCCCATATCATCCGCTAAACAACCGCCAAAACCAAAATTATCTAAAAAATTCAGCCAATAAAATCCTTCTTTTTGATAATCTCTCAACGTTGCTTTGACACTTTTTGGAATTGCAATTTTTTCAACTTTATTGAAATTCTTTAGTAGGTTTTTCTTTTCTGTCAGCTCATTGATTAACTGAAAATCATCAATTTCATCAAAAAGTTCATCGATTAAATTGAATTTCAATTTTTGAATTTTCAAGGTTTGGTCTTCAACATAACCCACTCTTAAAATCGATTCCAATTTCTTGATCCATTTATCTGGCAAAATGCCTTTGGTACCATCATTTAGTTTGATAAAATTCTCTTTGCGTTCGAGTGCATCAATCCATCTTTTCATCGGAATTAATTCGTCTCCAAAGCGAATAGCAACGTGCGGTTCAAACCAATCAATATTTGACGAAATTCCAATGCTAATGTTTGCAGGAAATGGACTAAATTTTAAACTTTTCAAGTTCTTTAACCCAAAAACCTCAATTTGATTGTCACGACAAAAAGCAAAAAAGTGCATCAACCAATTTTGCGCCTGCACCTCATCAAAAGACTTGAAAAAGTAGGTGAAATTGGTATCTAAATCAAAAGTGTAGTCAAAGTTTTGAAGCGCATTTTTGAAATTATTCTCAGCCTCTGTATTTCGCACAAATGATTGGGCAACATTTTCTTCTTCGTCAAAGTGAAAACCATTGTCAGTAGTCAACAATGTAAATCGCTCTCCCGATTCGTAAATGACTTCAGGCTTCAAAATTAAGAACCCATCTTGCTCGTATAAATAAATTTCAAGAGTAGGTTTGGCAAGGTAAACTTCTGAAATTTTGAAACATTTATTTAAATCAACTTCGTGATATTTGGAAAATTCTTGAATAATTTCAACCAATTCATGTTTTTCACTTTGATGTAAAATCAGCTCTTCTGTTTCGACCAACATCGAAGCTGCGCTGAAGGAAATGTAATTGGGTATGACCATCAATACTTCTTCGTGAAGAAAGAAATGTCCGCTCAAAATCGCATTTTTCTTGGAAAACGGAATCCAACTTTCACCTAATTTGAAATATGAAACGAGGTGAAATTTCTCCTTTTTCTTTTGAACTTGAAAACGGATTTCAAGCGGAAGTTCAGCGAATTTTATTGGTTTTAAAGTTGAACGAGAAACAGAATAAGATGAATCATTTTCATAGCAAAGATGCGACGCAAACAAAAGCGTGTTTTTTGCTAAAAAAGCACTGATTTGATTGTATTTTGATTCAGGATGGTCTGTATAACCAAAAACCCCTTTCAAATAATCAAAATCGTTGATGAAAAGTCGCAAATCTTCTGGAATATAAGCAGATCCACGATAAAAATCTATTGAATTAATTAATCTTGAATTGTCCTTACTTACCTTTCCTTCGATAATATTTATCTTAAAATCGAATAATTTTCTCGAAGTTTTCTCAAAGTTGAAAGCAATGCCGTATCCAAAGCCATTCTCTTGATTGTGAGAAAATGGAATGGCAATTTTAGTATGAATTTTATTGATTTCTTGAAAACTTTGAATCAAATGTTGCGCGTCCTTTTTACTAAAATATGCACCATCTTTCGGTACAAAAGCAAAATCTGAATTTTCATTCATCGTTAATTGAAAGAATGAATCAAAAGCGATGTCTTCTCCAACATGATATTCAATTCTAGCTTCTTCTTTCAAACGGCTTAAATCATTCAATTTTTGAAAAAATTCAAACCCTTTGTAGTATTTTTTTATCAAATGAATCGCTGCTTGCTGGTGTTTACAAACTGACAGTAAACTATTGTTACAGCAATTTTCTAACAACCAATTGTCCTGATTTCTCGCAAATGAAACAACTGTTTTCTTTTCATTCCAAAAAAAATCAGAAGGTTCGACCAAAACATCTACTTTGACTTCACTCACTGCACTTAAATTGCTAATCATCCCATTGATTTGGGCCGACTTATGAAAATCTTTGAAGAATTTTTCAGTAAGAATTAAATTCCCTTTTTCGGTTCTATTCGGTTTCTCAAATGTCCGTTGATTGTCAAAATTTTCCTCAAAAGCATACAAAGCAGCGACTTGGTGCTTGCAAACCGAATCCCAATCATAAGGACACGAGCAGTAGCTTTCAATTTCACTGGCTTGATCCAACAAAAAATGAATAGAAACATTGTAAATTTTTGAACCAAAAACAGCTGCTTTTCCTTCATCTAATTCTGGATCGTAATGTAATTCAGAAACCGCAGCGTTTTTAAATAAAACTTGCCCGCGCTTCAGAATTTCTTTGCTACAGTTTTCTCTTAAATATTTGTCAATTTTTGCTTTCACGGCGGTAATATTGTTTAGTTTGAAAAAGATATACAACTAAAGATACATAAAAATATGAAATCAATATAATATCTCCCACAAAAAAAGTGCATGACCAGGAACAGACATTTTTGCAGCTTGTCTATCCTTTTTCAAAAGAATTTTTTCCACTTCGGAAGGCTGGATTTTTCCTGTGCCAACTTCTAACAAAGTTCCCACAGTAGCACGGACCATATTCCGCAAGAAACGATCTGCGGTAATTTCAAAGTATGCTTGATTATCATTTGTTTTCACCCATTTTGCAGCAGAAACAGCACAAATATTGGTTTTCACATCGGTATGCAATTTCGAAAGTGAAGTAAAATCTTGTTTCCCAATCAAAAACTGAGCGGCTTCATTCATCGCGTTGAAATCTAGTTGCGCAGGATGAAATAAGCTAAAATCAACATTAAACGGATCTTTAGCTTGATGCAAAAAATAGCGATAAGTTCTTGATTTAGCATCAAATCTGGCATGAAAATCAGAAGAAACAACTTCAATCTTTTGGATTGAAATACTATCGGGCAACATGCGATTTAACTTGAAATTCAAATCGGCATTGTAAAATCCATCTTCTAAATCTACATGTAAAACGTAGTGTTTCGCGTGTACACCTGTGTCTGTGCGTCCACAACCAACGACAGCAATTGCTTGATTGTGATTCAATTTATATAACGCAGTTTCAATTTCTTCCTGAACAGAAATTTGATTGGGTTGTCTTTGCCAACCAAAAAAGGGTTTTCCATTATATGAAAGTTCAAACTTGTAACGCGTCATGAAACAAAAGTAAGGACTATTTAAGGAACAAAAAAGCGGTTGCCGATTCCAAAGAACAAACAACCGCCACATTTTTAAGATTTCAATTTTTACTCGATATACAAAACATATCCTTTTTGATAATCCACTGAGTAATCAAACTTCAATACTTTGTTTTGAGATGCATCAAGCATAAAATTCCATGTTATAATTCCTGATTTGTCGGCAATTTTTCCTTCAGAAAATTCTCCTCTTTTTACCTTGATATCTTCAACAACCGAAATTGGGAATTGATCTTTAATGTAAATTGGAATGTTTGCTCCACCATTGTTTTTCAATTTGATTTCCCAAGCCACATCTACTTTTTGACGCGTTCCTATCGTTTTAGTTTTGCTGTTTTCTTTCACTTTGGTTCTTTCCATTTGGATTTTATTGTCTTTACCCAATGAGAATGAAAGTGTATCTTTCGTTGAATTAACATCGATGTACGTTTTACCGATGTAAGTTCCATCAAAATATAAATTCGATTCACCATTCAATAAATTCAATTTTTCCCAACCAGAAACTTGTGCAACCAAATAAACCGAAGGATCTAATTTTGGCGCAGCGTGGTATTCATAATTTGCTGGCAATTCATAGGTCGAAATTTGAACTCGTTGATCTTGTCCATCCGAAGGAATGGTCATTTTAGTTTGAATTGCATATTCAACACGCAATTCTTTTTTAGAAATGACAGTTTGTACATTTTTGGCTTCTTCCAATTTTTCAGTTTCACCACCCATATCTCCGCGGTATTCCCAACCAGCGCTTACGGATCTTTCTCGTGTGCTTGAAAAGTTTAATTTCCTACGCTTTGTCAATTTAACACCCTCCATTTGTTCTAGATTTTTTCTAATTTCCTTAGTAGATATAGTAGATTGCTTGTTAGAAGTAATCACAACTTCTTCCAAACTCACATCTTGTGGCTGAACAAAGAATTTCAAATAAGGTGCATTGATTGGCAATTGAATGGAATTATAACCAATATATGAGGCTGTTATATAATTCTCTCCTTTCGGAACAATCACCTCAAATTTTCCATCAAAATCTGTTACTGCGCCTACTTGAGGATTGTTAGAAAATGCTACTTTCGCAAATACTAGCGGCTCACCTGTCGAAGCATCAATCACTTCACCACGTAATTTTTGTCCCGAATAATCGAAAGTTGGAATATTTCTTCCTGTCACATTATTCGCCTGCGGATAATTGTTGTAGTTCAAATACCATTCTTGCAAAATTGGTTCTTTAGAATTTTCGTAAGGATCATTGGTCGATAAAACCAAATCCACCTCTTTCCATTCAATTCCAGTGCTTTGATTTACTAGTGCTTTTGCTTCCAAACGAACTGGTTTTCCAATTCCGTCGCTGCGTAAATCGTAATAAGGTGTCCAAGATGCGCGCGGAGAAATGTAGTTGAAATCAAAAGTTGAATTGGTTGTATTCGCAACATCTACTTCGACCAAAATTTCGGTAAAATTAATCACCGGTTTGCTTTGACGCGTTTGAATTTCTTGTTCAACTTTATTGATTTCTTTTTGAAGCGTTTCTAAATCTTTGATTATAACAGTTTGACGACCAATAATCTCCAACATTTTCAAATGAATGAAAGCATAAGCTTCTTTCAATTCAGAAACTTTCATTCCAACTTCAGAACCTTTCAAATCACTGTTTATTTGCAACAAATTTTTGTCATTTTGCAAAATCGCATATTCATCACGCAACAATTGATCTTTGTCGTAAAGCATGTTTTTACGCTTGTTCAATTCTTCGATTTCGGAGATACTCATCTTCAAGTCTTCGTAATTTTTGCGTGTTGAAACAGATAAAATCGTCAAATCTCCTGTGGCTTTTAACTGCACAGAATTAGGATCCATGTAATCGGTCAATTTTTCAAACACCAAGATTTGCCTTCCTGGGTTTAATTCTGTTTTCTTCTGATGTTGCACTTGTGCACCTTGGAAAAAGATAGTCACTTTGTCAATAGACGACGACAATTTGATTTCTTTTTGACCAAAAGTGAAGAAGGAAATGCAAACAAAAAATAATACTAATCTCATATATTCTAATTTTTATTATTCGATGTAAAGCACGTAACCTTTTTGATAATCCACTGAGTAATCAAAGTTCAAGATTTTACTTTGAGAAGGATCTAAAATGAAATTCCAAGTAATAATTCCAGAATTTTCAGCAATTTTCCCTTCCAGATAATCTCCGCGTTTCACTTTGATATCTTCTAAGTTTGAAATTGGGAATTGATCTTTGATGTAAATTGGAATTTTCGCACCCCCATTGTTTTTTAACTTGATTTCCCAAGCTACATCGACTTTTTGACGAGAACCGATGGTTTTGTTTTTGGATTTTTCAGAGATTTTCTTGCGCTCCATTTGAATTTTGTTGTCTTTTCCTAAAGAGAATGACAATGTATCTTTGGTAGAATTGACATCGATGTACGTTTTTCCGATGTAAGTTCCGTCAAAATATAAATTAGATTCGCCATTCAACAAATTCAATTTTTCCCACCCAGAAACTTGCGCTACCAAATAAACTGACGGATCTAATTTTGGAACCGCATGGTATTCGTAGTTCGCAGGAAGTGTATAATTTGAAATTTGAACACGCTGATCTTGTCCGTTTGATGGAATTGTCATTTTGGTTTGGATTGCATACTCCACACGTAAATCTTTTTTGATTGCAGTTGCGGTAATATTTCTTGCTGCCTGTTCAGCTTTCATATCTGCATCCCAACTGTAAGCCGCTGATTTTTGTTTAGAATTTTTCTTTCTACTTCCTCTTGTTTGAAGTTCATTTTCTAATGAAACCGGAGTATTATAAGTCCCGTTTGTGGCAATTGAAGCAGGTGAAGTAGCATTTGACCAGGTGTAACTTTGTCCGCCATATCCAGCTGAAAGTTGCGTTGCGCTTCCTGTTGCCATGGTAGCATTGGTATTCATCACAATCGCCTCTGGTTGCAAGAAAAATTTCATATATGGTGCATTGATGTATTGTTGCGAAGTAGTATAACCCACATAAGTTGCATTGATGTAATGCTCGCCTTTTGGTACAATTAATTCAAATTTTCCATCAAAATCAGTTACTGCGGAAGTTTGCGGATATGAATTGAAACTAATTTTTGCAAAAGACAAAGCTTCTCCAGTTGAAGCATCAATCGCTTCACCACGAATTTTTTGTCCAGAATAGTCGAAAGTCGGTATCGTTCTCCCTGATACATTTTTCGGTTGGGGATAATTGTTGTAATTCAAATACCATTCTTTCAAAATTGGTTCTTTCGAATTTTCGTACGGATCATTGGTTGACAAAACCAAATCAATGTCTTTCCATTCAACTCCTGTGTTTTGATTCACCAAAGCTTTGGCTTCCAATCGAACTGGTTTTCCAATTCCATCGCTTCTTAAATCGTAGTAAGGCGACCAAGAAGCACGTGGAGAAATATAATTGAATTCAAATGAAGCATTTGTGGTTTTGTCAACATCAACTTCAACCAAAATTTCAGTGTAATTGGTTACTGGTTTGCTCTGACGCGTATCTATTTCCTGCTCAATTTTATTGATCTCTTTTTGCAATTTTTCCAATTCTTTCACCAAAACAGTTTGTCGATTGACAATTTCTTCCATTTTGATATGAATGAACGCGTATGCTTCTTTCAATTCAACTACTTTTAATCCAACAGTGGTTCCTTTTAAATCGCTGTTTCTTTGCAAAAGATTTTTGTCATTTTGCAAAATCGCATATTCATCACGCAACAATTGATCTTTGTCGTATAATTGATTTTTCTTGTTATTCAACTCCGCGATTTCAGAATTGGTCATTTTCAAATCCTCGAAATTTTTTCGCGTTGAAACCGATAAAATCGTCAAATCACCCAACGCTTTCAATTGCACAGAATTTGGATCCATGAAATCTGTCAGTTTTTCGAAAACCAAGACTTGCCTTCCAGGTTTTAATTCTGTTTTCTTTTGATGTTGGATTTGAGCACCTTGAAAAAATACGGTCACTTTTTCGATGCTTGAATTCAGTTTAACCTCCTTTTGCGCAGTCAACGAAAACGCAATGAAAAGAAATGCAAATGTTACTTTCATGAATATTTAAATATTTAAATCAATAGTACCTTAAAACTAAGATGCCAAAACGTTCAAAATTCCATACAGATTTTGAATTATATTCTAAATGTACAGTTTTTTATTAGAATCTAAGCGAAAATCAAATTTGAAAATCTCCACTCAATGTTTACTTTTGGACAAATCATTTCACATGGAAAATTTTGAACACCTAGAAGATCAATTCTACATTCGCAAAGATTTGACTTTCTTGAATTTTGGTTCATTCGGCGCTTGTCCAAAACCGATTTTCGAAGATTATCAGCGTTGGCAATTGGAATTGGAACAAGAACCAGTTCAATTTATTACTGTTACTGGTCTAGAATACCTCAAAAAATCCCGTGAAGCATTAAGCAAATTTTTAACTTGCGAAGCAGATGATTTGGTTTTCACTGTAAATCCATCCTATGCGATGAACACCGTTGCCAAAAGCCTAAACCTTCAAGCTGGAGACGAGATCTTAGCAACAGATATTGAATACGGCGCTTGCGATAAAACATGGGATTTTATCTGCGATGAAACTGGCGCAAAATACGTTCGACAAAAAATTCAATTGCCTTTGGTATCCAAATCTCAGTTCATCGAAGATTTTTTCGCAGGTCTGACTTCCAAAACAAAAATGGTTTTTATCAGTCAAATTACCAGTTCAACAGGTTTGATTTTGCCCGTAAAAGAAATATGCGAAATAGCTAAAGCAAAAGGATTGTTAACATTCGTCGACGGCGCACACGTTCCCGCTCAAATTGATTTGAATTTATCCGAATTGAAAGCTGATTTTTACATCGGCGCTTGCCATAAATGGATGATGACACCGAAAGGCTGTTCGTTTTTATACGCGACCCAAGAAGCACAAAAACTATTAAAACCCTTGGTTGTGAGTTGGGGTTACAAAAGTATTTTTCCAAGTGAATCCACTTTTTTAGACCACCACCAAATGACAGGTACGCGAGATTTTTCTGCTTTTTTAACCGTTCCAAAAGCCATTGAATTTTTAGAAAAAAACGATTGGAAATCAGTCCGAAAAGCTTGCCACGAATTGGGATTAATAAATGTGAAACGCTTTTGTGAGTTATTAAATTCAAATCCCTTGGCTCCGTTAACAAATGAATTTTACGGTCAACTTTTTAGTATCCCAATTCAGACCAAAGAACCTGAAAAATTACAAAAATTGCTTTTCAATAAATACAAAATAGAAATCCCTGTAATGCGCCAAGATGAGTCAGTTTACCTCAGATATTCCATTCAAGTATTCAATTCGCAAAGTGATTTGGACAAACTTTTCGAAGCTTTGTCGGAGATAAAAAATGAAACGGATTTAATCGCTTAAGTTCATCGCATTCATTCATTTTTGCACTATTTTAATATATTTACAGACAATCCAATTTCCGAAGTATGGCATTTTCATTCAAAAAAATATTCAAACATTTAACCTTCTACGTTTTAGTTGCCATCGTTGCTGGAATTTTATTGGGACATTTCTTTCCCGAGCAAGGATTGAAAATGGAGAAAATTGGAACTTATTTTATTGATATCATCAAAGTATTCATTGGACCCATTATTTTCTTGACAATCATTTTGGGAATCAGTTCGATGGGAAACATGAAAAAAGTGGGTCGCATTGGATTCAAATCGTTGCTTTATTTTGAAATTGTGACGACCGTTTCATTGGCGATTGGCGTAAGCGTTGCATTATTAGTAAAACCTGGAAATATCGATCGATCAAAATTAACAATCGGAGATGTCAGTAAATACACAAGTAAAGCCGACGAACCTTTCAGTTGGCTGCATTTTATTGAATCAAATTTTACGATTCAAGTATTAATTGTTGCGATTGTACTTGGTATTCTGTTGAATTACTATTCCAAGAAAGAAAAAGTAATCACGGTTCTTGAACAAGCATCACATTATGTTTTCAAAGCATTGAAATATGTCATGTATTTGGCGCCAGTTGCCGCTTTTGGAGCAATGGCTTTTACAGTTGGAAAATTTGGTTTACACACGCTGGTTCCACTTGGAAAATTGATGTTATGTGTTTACATCACCATGGCGCTTTTCATTTTCCTGATTTTGGGCGGAATTATGAAATTTTATGGTTTAAATATTTTCAAATTTTTGAAATATATCAAAGAAGAATTATTGATTGTTTTGGGAACATCTTCATCTGAATCTGCCTTGCCAACTTTGATGAATAAACTTGAAACAGCTGGTTGTAGCAAATCTGTTGTTGGATTGGTTGTTCCAACTGGATATTCGTTCAATTTGGATGGAACTTCCATTTATCTTTCTATGGCGGCGATTTTCTTGGCGCAATTGTACAATGTTCCGCTGAGTTTCACTGAAATCATGATTCTCATTGGCATTTTGATGCTTACTTCGAAAGGAGCCGCGGGCGTTGCAGGAAGCGGATTTGTCGTGCTTGCTACTACATTGTCATCCATGCACACCATTCCATTGGAAGGATTGGGTTTTTTGTGGGGAGTAGACAAATTTATGAGCGAAGCACGTGCAATTACGAACATCATTGGAAATGGCGTTGCAACCATTGTGATTGCCAAAAGTGAAAAAGAATTTAACGAAGAAACTTACCGCAAGGAAATCAATTAACTTCTTCTTTTACTTGAGTAGTTTTCAAAGTCTTCGCACATTTCTTGGTCGAACTGTTGCGTGACACTGATTGGAATAAATTCTTCGATTACATTTGTTTCGTCCAATCCAAAATCTTCAGAAGACTTCAGGCCCAATTTCTTAATAAATCTATAGACTTTCACTGTGATAATTTGGAAAGCAGTCAGTTTATTATCGGTAGCCACACGAGAGTTCAGAATGATGAATTTAAAATCTGATTCTTCAAATTTCCCTCTCACACTTTCAAAAACACTTTCTCCAGTTAATTCACCTTTTTCAATCATATTTTGGTGAATTTTTCTGAGCATAAATTCGATTCTGTGTTCTTCTTTGAATCCTAATTGAAGTGAAACGTAATAGCAATGTTTATCAATCACTTCATTCACCGAATAATTGATTCCCCATGGCTCAGTTTTAATGTCTAAATGCAAAAACCATATAATATTTGCCTTTCTAGGTTTTTTTCTAAAAAGCGAATAGAAAACGGTTGCGTCTAATTTGGTTGCTTTGTCGCTTCTTGTTGGATAAACCAAATTCGTTGCTTCATAAGCGACATTTTTATCATTTCTAACGGCATTCAAAAGCGGAATTACTTTGCTCATGTGAACATATTCTGTAATTCTACTTCTCAGTTTTCTAGCCATGTAGAACAAGTAAAGGAAGATAAAGAAAATGATAGATAGCATGAGCGTAAACCAACCACCGTGAACGATTTTCCCTAAGTTTGAAAATAAGAATAAAGATTCAATAGAAACTAAAATCAAGAAAATTGTGAAGTAAAACACTTTGGCTTTTGGATATTTTAGAAACAACCAATAGCACAATAAATAGGACGACATCACCATGTTTATTGTAATTGCCATTCCATAAGCAGCTTCCATATTTTCAGCTTTTCTGAATACTGCAATTACCAGCAAACAACCGACCATTAAAAACCAATTAATGGAAGGAATGTAAATTTGACCGTGATGGTCTGTAGGATATTTTACTTTTAAATTGGTCCAAATCTTCAATTTAACTGCTTCATTCATCAAAGTAAAAACACCTGTTATCAATGCTTGAGATGCAATAATTGTGGCTGCTGTTGCAAGCGCAATAACATAAGGAAGTATCTCATGTGGAACCATTGCATAAAAAATAGTTTGTTTTGGCTCTAATGCAAAACCTGGTGTAAGCGTCATTGCAGCTTGACCAAAATAATGGATAACTAAAATTATACTGATGAAACCCCAGCTCATTCTGATATTTGATTTTCCACAGTGACCTAAATCGGAATACAAAGCTTCTGCTCCAGTTGTACATAGAAAAACCGCACCTAAAACCCAAAATCCACCTGGTGTGTTAACCACCATATTGTAAGCATAATATGGATTTATCGCTTTCAAAACAAAAGGATTGTGACCAATTTGGGACAAACCAAGATATAAAAGCAGCATGAACCAAATCATCATAATTGGACCAAATGCTTTTCCTATTAAAACAGTACCAAATTGTTGAATGGCAAAAAGTCCAAAAATAATTCCAACCACAATTGGAATCGTTGGAATATCTGGATAAAGTGTGTTTAGCCCTTCTACCGCTGATGAAATTGAAATCGCAGGTGTGATAAAACCGTCAGCCATCAAAGTTGCACAACCGATTAATGCCGGAATGATAATCCATTTGGCTCGTTTTTGTTTCAACAATGCGTACAAAGCAAAAATTCCACCTTCGCCTTTGTTGTCCGCATTAAGTGCAAAATAAATGTACTTTACTGTTGCCAATAGAATCAATGTCCAAATCACAGAAGACAATCCACCCAAAATAATATCTGGATTGATGTTTTTGCCACCGTCTGTAATTGCTTGAAAAACATATAGTGGAGAAGTACCGATATCTCCAAAAACGATTCCGATTGTTATAATTACACCTGCAAAACTTAAAGGTGTTTGATGTAAAGCTTTATTCGATGATTTCATCAAAAAAATATTATGTAAAAAACAAAAAAAGCAGACCATTTTAAGTTTTTCCTCTTAAACGGCGCTGCTTAATTTTCGTAGCAAATGTAATACAATAGTATTTGAATAAACAAATGTTTTTTAATAATTTTTAATCTAAAAAGAAAAAAAGAAATCGCAAAAAAAAAGTTGACCAAAATGATCAACTTTCAAAGTATTTTAAATGTAATTCCTTATATAATATATTTTTGGAAAAATGTTTCAACGTCAAAATCTTCACCACCCATCGTAATGTATTTCACACCAGTTGTGACCAAAAATCTAATAATAACGTGTTTAGAAACATTATCATTTTGCAACATTGTAATTTTTGCGTCATGAGATTTTGCGTCAAAATTTACGATAAAGTATTGTGTGTAATAACTCGATGCTTTTTTAACTTGCTCAGCCGTTACTGAACTAGGCATTTGAAAAACATAAATACCTTTATCCTTAGACGCTGTGAATTTTTCAGCATTTTCAATTTTAGCTTTAGAAGGAGCGTCTTGAGCTACAACTGTTCCACCAATAAATGCTATCAATACTAATGTTAAGATTTTTTTCATCTTTCAAATTTATTATGTTTGTTCTATGACGACTAATCAAACCAAAAAGTTGTATCAGTCTTAATTTTTCCGAAATTTACAATTATTTTGCCAAAAATATGAAAACTGAGTTTGAATTAGCAGGATTTTATGAATTAAATCAATTGGAAGCTGGCTGTGACGAAGCTGGTAGAGGTTGTTTGGCTGGACCAGTGGTTGCTTCTGCAGTGATTTTACCACCAGATTTCAAACATCCTTGGCTGAATGATTCAAAACAATTGACAGAAAAAAAACGCCAAATTCTCAGGCCAATCATTGAGCAAGAAGCGATTGCGTGGGCGGTTTCGTACATTGACCATGAAAAAATAGATCAAATAAATATTTTAAACGCCAGTATTTTGGCAATGCATGAAGCCGTTGACCAACTTAAAGTGAAACCAGATTTTTTACTAATCGACGGAAATCGATTTAAAAACCACGCGATCCCGCATCAGTGTTTCATCAAAGGTGATGGAAGATTTAAATCGATTGCAGCAGCTTCGATTTTAGCAAAAACGCATCGAGATGAATTCATGGAAATTTTAGACAAAGATTATCCAGAATATCGTTGGTCAAAAAACAAAGGATATCCTACAGAAGACCATAGAACTGCAATTAAAACTCACGGTTTTTCTCCATTTCATCGTTTGACATTTGCGGTGAAAGATGTTAATCAAATGAGTTTGGAATTGTAGGCTTGAGAATCCGATTCTTTTTATTTCAAAAGTAATTCATGTCACAAGACATTTATGACGTGTTTCCATTTGAATTTCTTAACCGCTCCAGATTTATTTGTTCTACCAATTTCTCCCTCATAAACCTGGATTCCCTTTTTCGGTTTCAATTTTATTATTCCAACTCCTTCCTCATATTCAATTTTCGAGTTTGAATTATTGATTGTAACAACTGGTTGAACATCAGAATCAAACGCCCCAATTGAAATTTTCAATTCTATTTCTTCACCTTCAGAAGCACAAGTTGGTCCGGACACAAATGTGATAATTTTATTAAAACTGTAGTCACAATCGGTTGATCTGCTCATAATTTGCAAAAAAGCTGAAGTTCGCGTTTTGAGAATTAGATTTTCCAAAGCTGTCAATCTTGAAATAGCTAAAAACAAAGGCAGATCTTGAAAAGTTGAATTTATCCAATGTGTTTTTTCACCGTTTACCATTGAATACTTATTCATTGTGAGACTTTGATAAATATAGATTAATGTTTCTCTGTCATCAATTGAGATATGTGCACTTTTGTCAAATATCTTCTCAATTTGCAAGCGCAAATCGTCCTGATTTTTGAATTCATTTATTGGCATTGGGTTAACAGAAAATTTTTCATCACGAATCTGATTTGTTCCAACAGCTTTTATTAGTAGTTTTCTGTAATTTTGAATACCGTCCCATAATTTCGAACCCCAAACTGTAGTGTTTTCTAATTTTTGAGAAACTAAAAGCTCGCTGACTGCATCCCTGCTAAATTTATTTTCAACAAGCTCTAAATTGGTTTTAGATGGCATCGACGGATCTTGATCTTTTTCAAATTGGATGATTTCATGGATATTTTCATCTTCCTTTGAAAGTAATTCGGTTTTAATTTTTTCAATGAGTTCGATAATTTGGGAAGAATAATTCTCTATACTATCTGCGGTTGAAATCAAAATCAATGATTTATGATGATTAACATTATTTCTTTCATACTCAAATGCCATCGATTTAATTTCAAAATAAAATCCTGTTCCACGATCATGTTCTGATTCATTCGCTGCTTGTAATTGATTGTCAATCGATAAAATTGCTTTAAAATTCAAATCACTATCAACTGAGTCTGATGAGCAACTCACAAAAGCAAATAATCCAACTATAAACAAAGGGAACCTAAACATAATTTCCGAAATAAATTCAGTTAGAATAATAACTATTTACATTTTTCCAAACTTTCTAGAAGCGCTTCAGGTAAAGGCATCTCTCCCATCTCAAAATGCTCTCTAGCAATGTTGAAACAGCTACATGCTTTCTCGCGTTCGCCATTTTCACGATATAAATTGCCTACAATCAATACCACTTCTGTACTCATAAAATCTAAATTTAGACCAGATTCATTTTTCAAAATGTATTGTATTAGCTCAGATTTTTTCCCTTGTTGATGTAAAATTTTTATCATCAACTCAATTGCCGAAGTCTCATAGTCTTGATTTTCTTCAAGTGCCAAATTAACTTCCTCAAGGGCGAGATTGTACTCTTTCAAAAATAAATAAATTTCGCCCTTATCGATGTGATAATATGCTTCGCTTTTATCTAAAGCAATTGCTTTATTAATATGAAACAAGGCTTTTTGAGTGTCAAAATTTTCTTCTAATCGCAAATAGCGCGCGTATCTACCATGACCAGCTGAGAAATTAGAATCTAAGGAAATTGATTTTTCATAATTTTTGACAGTGTTGAGTTGGTCACCCATCATCTCATAAACACCTGCAGACATCCAATAATACCAAGGATCTGTTGGGTTTTTTTTTATTGCTTTCTCAATTTTTGCTAAACTCGATTCGTAGGAAAGCATCTCAAGGTCTGAATAGAAACTGACGTATTTTTCAGGAAGCATTTGGCTAAACGAATAACATCCGTTTAAAAGTAGTAAAATTAAAATTAGATTTTTCATAGCTTATATTTAAGCTAAATTAAAAAATCTATCGGAAAACTAATTCGAGCTGCCAATTTTAGTTTCTTTTTTCTTTTTCAACGCCCAGCGCAATACAAAAAAAGCAATAAACGCAAAAAAAGCACCAGCAAAAAACGGCGATCCATAAGCGAAGGGAGATTTTTCCCATACAACTTTTGATGTTGAATAAATATACATCATAAAAGGTGGTCCAATGATTTCTGCCAAACTCATCAAACTCGTAAAAACACCTTGCAGCTCGCCCTGTTCATTGTTTTCGGTTTGTCCAGACACAATTGAGCGAATCGCAGGATCAACAATTCCTGAAAGTGCATAAGGCAAAATCATTACATACATCATCCATCCATAAGGTATCAATCCAATTCCAGCGGTGACTAAAACCAAGGTAACTAATCCCAATGTTGCTGTTCCCTTCTCTCCTAATTTGGCTACAATCCAACCAGATAATCCACCTTGCACAACACCGAAACAAACTCCGACAACGGCCAAAGAAATACCAACGTATTTTTCTGTCCAGCCGAATTTTTCCATCGTGTAATAATTCCAAACCGTATGCACAGCCATATTTGCCATTAAAACTAAAAACACCACAACAAACAAATACTTTGTCTTTTTAAATCTTTGCAATTGTTTGAAAGCACCAAGCGGATTTGAACGTTTCCAATCAAATGCCCTGCGATCAGAAACAGGCAAAGATTCCTTGAGCACAAAAAATCCGAAACAAAAATTCAATAAAGAAAAAATCGCTGCAACCATGAAAGGTGCACGAGTTCCAAAATCTGCTAATAATCCCCCGATTCCTGGTCCCAACACAAATCCAATTCCGAATGCCGCTCCAATCATTCCAAAGTTCTTGGCTCTGTTTTCAGGTGTTGAAATATCCGCGATATACGCTGCTGCTGAAGTATAACTCGCACCAAAAATCCCTGCTACGGAACGGCCTAAAATCAACCAAAACAAATCTGGTGCGAAAAACATGAATAAATAGTCGATTCCCATTCCAAAAACGGAAACCAGCAAAATTGGTCTTCTCCCAAATCGATCGCTTAAACTGCCGATGAGTGGTGAAAACATAAATTGCATAAACGCATAAGCACCCATCACCCAGCCGAAATAAGCGGATGAATGTTTCAAACTTACATGTGCCGTTTCGGAAATTAATCTTGGAAATGATGGAATGATTATCCCCAAACCAATTGAGTCGATGCAAATGGTTATTAAAATAAATAGCAATGCGTTTTTGGAAACGTTTTCAGATTTCATGTCTCAAAATTAAGTATTTGGATTAGTTCAACAAAAAAACCCCCTGATAAATCAGAGGGTTTTTTTTCACTTTGTTGGCCCACTAGGGCTCGAACCTAGACTCTTCGGTACCAAAAACCGACGTGTTGCCAGTTACACCATGGGCCATTGACGGGTGCAAATTTAGACAATTGTTTTATTCTGACAAGGAATTTTAAAAAAAAATGAAAAAAAAGTAAACCGAATCGGCAATTTGGAGAATAAGAAATCTTTTAAATACTATTCCTTCAATTATTTAGTTCTACAAAATAGCACAAATAATTAATATTTTTCGTTTTGAAATGAACCTTGAATTTGACAATGCGTATTCCATTTATGATGCTTAATTAAGCATCAATGAGAAATTAAATTTGAGATATTTTTGATTTTGTAAATTTTAAAAGCGGTAAAAACAAGCTGACAAAACTTGTAAAATACTATTTAACATTTATTTACTAAGAAAATTTATGATTTTTAAATCTTCAATCATCGAAAGTCTTGATATATTCTTAAATTCGCACGTTAAATTGTGGCTAAAACAGTACTTGAAAGCAATAATCTGCCTTAAATACTGTTAATTCCACCAAAGAAAATCAAATGAACTACAAAAAGCTGAATGTCTATTTAGGTTGGTTGGTATTTTTAATTGCCACCATTGTTTACTTTATCACCATTGAAGATACGGTGAGTTTATGGGACTGTGGTGAGTATATCACTGCTGCATACAAATTAGAAGTTGGTCACCCTCCTGGCGCGCCGTTATTCATGTTGTTGGGAAGATTATTTTCTTTCTTTGCTGATCCTGAAGGAGTGGCAGTTTGGATTAATCGCATGTCTGCATTGTCAAGTTCAGCGACAATTTTGTTCATGTTTTGGTCGATTACGATGTTGGCTAAGAAAATGGTTTATCAAAAATCTAGAACTTTCTCTAAAGGCGATATGATTGCTGTTTTAGGAAGTGGTTTAGTTGGTGCATTGGCTTATACATTTACTGATTCATTCTGGTTTTCAGCAGTTGAGGGTGAGGTTTATGCAATGTCATCTTTGTTTACTGCGATGATTTTCTGGGCGATCCTGAAATGGGACGAAGAAATGGAAGCCATCAAACATGGTGAATTAGATGGTTCTCACAGTCCGATGCGTTGGATGATTTTGATTATGTTCTTGTTTGGATTAGCTATTGGAGTCCATTTATTAGGATTGTTAGCTGTGCCGGCAATTGCTTATGTTATTTACTTCAACCAGTGGAAAACGGTTAATCTAAAAGGATTCTTTTTGACTGGAATCATTTCGATTTTCGCATTAGGATTCATTCAAGAAGGAATTATTCCTGGTACAATTTCATTGGCTTCTAAATTCGAGATCGCTTTCGTAAATAGCATGGGAATGCCTTTCTACCTAGGTGGAATGTTCTTTTTCTTACTGTTAATCGTTGGGTGCGTTTTCTTGGTGAGATGGAGTAGAAAAAATAACAAGCCACTTTTAAATGCGATTGGTCTTGGATTTATCGTGTTTTTGATTGGTTACGGTTCATTTGCAACCATCGTTATTCGTTCAAGTGCAAATACACCTTTGGATGAAAATGACCCAGAAAACTTAGTTACATTGCACGCTTATTTGAAACGTGAGCAATATGGAAGTTGGCCAATTTTGTACGGTCCATATTGGAACTCTGCGATGGATGATGCTGAAAAATTTGGTGATAAATCAAGATTTTACGCACGTCGATTTGTTGTAACAAGAGCTGATGCAGATCTTAAAGCATTCAAAAGCGAAGCAATTGCGAATAAATACGCAAGAAACTTGGGTCGCAATTATGAAGTAGTTGAGAAATATTACGTTACTAACGAAGAGTTTAGAAAACATCAAGAACCAGTTTACATTCAAAATACATTCTTCCCAAGGATGTTCTGGAATCAAGAGTCTGATGTTGCCAAAATCAATGGATACAAAGATTGGTCTGGCTATAGCGCCAATAATGATGTTGATTTAGCAACCGCTGAGATTGGAGTCGACGGAAAAAGGCTTCCAACTTTTGGAGAAAACTTAACTTATTTTGCTCGTTACCAAGTAAATTGGATGTATTGGAGGTATTTCATGTGGAATTTCGCTGGACGTCAAAATGACATTCAAGGTCACGGAGATCAAATGCGAGGAAACTGGTTGTCAGGTATTTCTGCAATCGATGAAATTCGTCTAGGTGCTCAAGGTGAAAATTCTCCAACATTTACAATGCACAATGAAGGGCACAACACTTTCTTCTTTTTGCCTCTAATCTTAGGATTTATTGGAATGTTCTTTCATTTCTACAGAGCGCCAAAAGATGCATTTATCGTTTTATTGACATTCATATTCACAGGAATGGCCATTGTGGTTTACCTGAATCAAAAACCATTTGAACCAAGAGAGAGAGATTACGCTTATGCAGCCTCCTTCTATGCTTTTGCCATGTGGATTGGATTGGGCGTATTTGCCCTCTATGAAGCATTCAAATCATTTGGTAAGAAGGAATTTGTTGGATTTGGTATTATTGCCGGTGCAGGAATTCCAGTTTGTTTAATCTTTGATGTCGCTGCAGGCGAAGGGTATCCAGTAGTAATGTCATGGTTATTCATGGCGTTCATTGCAATTATTGCACTTGGAATCATGGCAGCACTAGGTAAAAAATCTAGAAATGAAGCAAATGGCGCTTCGTTAGCCGTAATTTTAACATTGGGAATTCCACTTTTAATGGCTTTCCAAGGTTGGGACGATCACGACAGAAGCGACAAAACTTCAGCAAGAGATTTGGCATACAACTATTTGCAGTCTTGTGCTAAAAACGGAATCCTTTTCACCAATGGTGATAACGATACATTCCCATTATGGTACTTACAAGAAGTTGAAGGAAAACGCACAGACGTTCGCGTTTGTAACCTTTCTTTGATGGGTACAGATTGGTACACAGACCAAATGAAAATGAAAGCATATGATTCAGATCCGCTTCCAATCAAATTTACGGAAGATCAAATCATGATGTATGCTGGAAGTACAGATCAAGTTTACTTCTTATCGATGTTTGAAATGATGCGTTTTGGTGTACCTAAAACAAGCATTGAAAATATTTACAACACTAAAATCAAATTCAATAAAGTTCGGTTCAAACAATCTTTTGAAACATTGCGTAAAGGAATGTTGGCCGTAGCTAATACACTAAAAGCCAAAGACCCTGAGGCGGAAGGTAAATTGAATACAATCAAAACGAATTTAGGAGTTGTAATTGAAAATCCAACAGCAGCGGATATCGAAGCAACAATTAATTATGCTTTGGATATTTTTGCTGGCTATTCAGGTGGAACAATTGAAGGTGAACAAGAACCACTTCAACAATTGCAATCATCATTAGTAGACTGGGAAAAACCTTGGGATTTCATGCCAATCAAAGAAGCAATGGAATTTACAAGAGATGACAACAATATGTTTGCGACAAGAGGTAGCAAAATGCGTATTTTCCCAAGTAAAGGATTCATTTTGCCAGTCAATAAAACAAATGCATTGAAATCTGGCATTATCGAAGCAAATGAAGTTTCGTTGACTGAAAAAGAAATTAGATTCAGCATCGACAAACAATACTTGACTAGAGAACAAGTAATGATGATGGACATCTTGGCAAACAATGATTGGAAACGTGCTATTTACTTCTCGTCTCCTTATGGTTCAAGTGTTTCAATTGCATTGTTCCAAGCAGGATTTGTAAAACAAAATGGTATCGTTTACGAATTGTCTCCTGTGAAAGCGAAAGATAATAATCCTGTGAACGTTGAGAAAATGTACAAAAACATCATGGAAGTTTACGATTACGGTAAAATGAACCAAAAAGGTGTTTTGACTGACTATTATTCTCGTCGTCATACAAGTCAATTCAGAACAAACTTTGCGAAATTGGCAGAAACTTATGTTCGTGACGCTGAATTTGAAATCGCAAGAAAAGAAAATTACACTTCTCAAATTGCAAGATTCAAGGCAGCAGGTAACAATCGCATTGCAGATTCATTGAAAAATGTAATCACTGGTGCTGACGAAAGAGCGGCTAAAAACAACAAAAAAGCCATTGCCTTGATTCAAAAATCATTGAAAGTAATGCCTATTGAGTTGGTAATCGACTATGGAGAACCAAATCCAGATGGACGTGAAATGAAAGGTGCGGATGGAGCTTCATACCAAAGTTTTGCTGACGGAAGTTTACATGATTATGTAAGTATCTTGTACAGAGCTGGCGATAAAGCTGGCGCAGAAAAATTAGGCGCTCAAATCGCAGGTGAATTGGAAACAATTTTCAATTATTTCGAAAACAGTTCTGCAGTAATCGTTTCAAGAAATAAAACAGATCTTGTTTCTGCATTGAGTAATTACATGACCATTGCAATGATTGCCTCAGATGCTGAACTTGGAAATCCAAATGGTGCTTTGGCAACAAGAATGAGTAAGAAAATCAGACATCTGTACCAAAATGTTTTTGAACAAAAATACAGAGACTTGAAAGACTTATCTGTTGAAAGCGGTGAAGGTGCTAGAACTGGTTACGGATCGATGTTGACAGAATTGAAAGGACATTTGGATGCGGTTGGAATGCAATTCGGATACATTCAAAGACCTGTTGAAACTGCTCCAAACCCATCAGCTGGTGGTGCAAGCGGATTAACTCCAGAGCAAATCAAACAATTGATGGAAGCACAAGGTCAAGCGCAAGAATAAATTAACCAATGAAGTTATATAAAACCCCACGTTTTTTGCGTTTGATTTTCAAGCGAAGAACGTGGGGTTTTTCTTTGGATAAAAATGCCATTTATTTGACATTTGACGATGGACCTCATCCAGATATTACTCCATGGGTTTTGGATTTTTTAAAAGAAAAAAACTTGGTTGCAACTTTCTTTTGTGTGGGTGAAAATGTGGTACGCTATCCTGAAATCTATCAACGTATTATCGACGAAGGACATGCTGTAGGAAACCACACTATGAAACATCTAAACGCACTCAAAGTAAAACCAAAAGATTACTTGAAATCAATTGAAGATGCTCAAAGGGTGATTCAATCCAAACTTTTCAGACCGCCTTATGGGCGACTCACTCCTACTTTAGCAAAAAAAATCAGAAGTAAATACACGATTGTAATGTGGTCTTGGCTTTCTTATGATTTTGACAAAACTATTTCCATAGAAAAAATTCTTGAAAAAGGAAAAAAGCAAATCAAAGGTGGAGATATTTTGGTGTTGCACGACAATCCAAAAATCACTGAAAGACAAAAAATACTTCTGCCAGCATTGATCTCGCTTTTATCCGATAAAAATTTCGAATACAAAATATTGAAACTAGATTAAATTCTGAATTTTCATTTTTTAAAGAAAAATTCTTTGAATACCAAAATTTCTAGTTTACCTTTGTGCCAGTTCATTTATATATAACTTATTAAGAAAGGTGGAGGGACAGGCCCTACGAAACCTTGGCAACCTATCGCAAGAAATTGAGAAAAGGTGCCAAATCCGATCAGTCATTGGCTGAAAAGATAAGTTCATGTTTGTTTTCCAAACTTTCTTAATGTATTTATTATTTCATTTTTAGTCTCTTAGATTGAATATGAATGAATTTACATTTGAAAAAACATGAATAAAATTCAAGAAATACTCGAAAAAAGAATCCTTGTGCTGGATGGCGCAATGGGTACAATGATTCAACGACACAAACTCGGAGAAGATGATTTTCGCAAAGGTTGGTTTGAAAATCACCATAAATCTTTGAAAGGAAACAACGATTTATTGTCCTTGACAAGGCCTGAAATTATCGAAGATATTCACAGACAATATTTTGAAGCAGGCGCCGATATTGCTGAAACCAATACTTTTTCTGGAACAACAGTCGCTCAAGCGGATTACGATTTAGAAGATTTCGTTTATGAAATCAATTACCATTCTGCTAAAATTGCAAGAAAAGTAGCTGATGAATTTACTGCACGAAATCCTGACAAACCAAGATTTGTTGCTGGATCTATTGGTCCAACAAACAGAACTGCGAGTATTTCTCCAGATGTAAATGATCCTGGATTCAGAGGAATTACATTTGATGAATTGGTAAAAGCCTATTATCAGCAAGTTGGTGCTTTGATTGATGGCGGAGTTGACGTTCTATTGGTAGAAACCGTTTTCGACACCTTGAATGCAAAAGCAGCTTTATTCGCAATTGACTCTTACTTTGAAGAAAAAAATGTGCAATTGCCAATTATGGTTTCTGGAACAATCACCGACCAAAGTGGAAGAACATTGACAGGTCAAACAACTGAAGCTTTTTTGATTTCAGTTTCTCACATGCCTTTGCTGAGCATCGGATTAAATTGTGCTCTTGGTGCTTCGATGATGCGCCCATATTTGCAAATACTGAGTAAACAAGCACCATTCGGAGTTAGTGCGCATCCAAATGCAGGTTTGCCAAATGAATTTGGAAAATACGATGAAACGCCTGCGTTAATGGGCGAACAAATAAAAACTTTTTTAGAGGAAAATTTGATCAATATTATCGGTGGGTGCTGTGGTACAACTCCCGATCACATCAAGGTAATTGCAGATTTAGCGAAGGAATATGAACCTAGAAAAGTGCAGTTTGCAGGAAATTAAAAGATAGAAAAAGCAAGAAAATAAGGTCGCTTTGAAATTATTTTTTTAAAATAAAATTGTAAAAAATAGAATGTTAAATTGTTAGGTAAATAATATTTCCACTTTTTTTCCTTCACCATCTATAAAAATATGAGTCTTCCTCCATTAAAATTATCAGGTCTAGAACCATTAATCGTAACTCCAGAATCGAATTTTATCAATATCGGAGAGCGAACAAATGTTACTGGTTCACGGGCATTTTTGAGAATGATCAAAGAAGGTCAATACGAAGAAGCATTGTCCGTTGCTCTAGAGCAAGTGCAAGGAGGTGCGCAGATTATCGACGTGAATATGGACGAAGGAATGATTGATGGTAAAGCTGCCATGATTAAATTTTTGAATTTGATGGCATCCGAACCAGACATTTCTAAAATTCCAGTGATGATTGACAGTTCGAAATGGGAAATCATTGAAGCTGGTTTGAAATGCATTCAAGGAAAAGGAATTGTCAATTCAATTTCTTTGAAGGAAGGCGAAGCAAATTTTATCGATCAAGCAAAAAAAATCAAACGCTATGGTGCGGCGGTAATTGTGATGGCATTTGATGAAAATGGACAAGCCGACAGCTACCAAAGAAGAATTGAAATTTGTGAACGTTCGTACAAAATCTTGGTAGAAGTTGTGAAATTTCCAGCGCAAGACATCATTTTCGACCCAAATATTTTTCCAGTTGCTACTGGAATGGAAGAACACAATAATAATGCATTAGATTTTTTCAACGCAACCAAATGGATCCGAGAAAATCTTCCCGGAGCGCACGTTAGTGGTGGTGTTTCAAATGTTTCATTTTCTTTTCGTGGAAATGACAAAGTGCGTGAAGCGATGCATTCTGTTTTCCTTTACCATGGAATCAAACATGGAATGGACATGGGAATTGTGAATCCTTCGATGTTGGAAATTTACGACAACATTGATCCGATATTATTGGAACATGTTGAAGATGTAATTCTCAATCGCAGACCTGATGCCACAGAAAGATTGTTGGATTTAGCCGAAACAGTAAAAGGCGATGGTAAAAAGAAAGAAGTTGATTTAAGTTGGCGAGAGAAACCTGTTCAAGAAAGACTTTCTTATGCCTTGGTAAAAGGTATCGTTGAATTTATTGATGAAGATACAGAAGCTTGCAGACTGCTTTATCCAAGACCCATTGAAGTGATCGAAGGACCGTTGATGGACGGAATGAATATCGTGGGCGATTTATTTGGAAGCGGAAAAATGTTTCTTCCACAAGTGGTGAAATCAGCCCGCGTAATGAAAAAAGCTGTTGCAGTTTTGTTGCCATACATTGAATTGGAAAAAGCTGGTGCAAGTTCCTCAGCGGGAAAAGTTTTAATGGCAACTGTCAAAGGAGACGTTCATGACATTGGAAAAAACATTGTCGGTGTCGTATTGGGTTGCAACAATTATGAAGTAGTAGATTTAGGCGTCATGGTTCCTGCCGAAAAAATCATTCAAGCCGCGATTGACGAAAAAGTGGATATCATTGGATTAAGTGGATTAATTACTCCGTCTTTGGATGAAATGGTTCATTTGGCTAAAGAAATGGAAAAAGCGAATTTGACTATTCCATTGATGATTGGTGGAGCAACAACTTCCAAAGTACATACAGCGGTCAAAATTGAACAAAATTATACCAAAGGTCAGACAGTCCATGTATTGGATGCTTCACGTTCTGTGACAGTGGTTGAAAGTTTGTTGGGACAAAGAAAAACTGATTTTGTAGCAGGAATCAAAACTGAATATCAAAAACTGCGTGAACACCATGAAAAACATAGAAATGCAAAAGTTTTACTTCCACTCGAAGACGCAAGAAAGAATGCATTCCAAATAGAATGGAAAAACGAAGACATTCACACACCAAATCAACTTGGAATCCAACAATTGATTGAATACCCTTTAGAAAATTTAGTTGATTACATCGATTGGACGCCTTTTTTCCAAACTTGGGAACTACATGGCAAATTTCCGCAAATTTTAGAAGATAAAATTGTGGGTCGCGAAGCAAAAAGTTTGTTTGAAGATGCTCAAAGTATGTTGGACTCTATCGTTTCAGAAAAATGGCTCACTGCCAAAGCTGTTTACGGAATTTTTCCTGCAAATAGTTTGGGAGATGACATTGAAATCAAAAATTCAGAAGGAAATGAGATTATCGCAACACAATTTACTTTGAGACAACAAACAAGAAAAGCTGAAGGAGTTCCAAATATTGCATTAGCTGATTTTATCGCACCTAAAAATATTGGAATTCAAGATTATATTGGCGCTTTTGTGGTGACAACCGGAATTGGATTGGACGAAAAAGTGAAACAATTTGAAGCAGATCACGATGATTACAATTCCATTATGTTGAAAGCTTTGGGAGATCGATTAGCAGAAGCCTTTGCTGAAAAATTACATGAAATTGTCAGAAAAGAAACTTGGGGCTATGCGCAAAATGAAAATTTGGGTAACGCTGATTTGATCAAAGAAACTTATCAAGGAATCAGACCAGCACCAGGATATCCAGCATGTCCAGATCATACTGAAAAAGAAACCATTTTTGAATTGTTAAATGCAACTTCAATAACTGGAGTAACATTGACAGAAAGTTTAGCCATGTTTCCAACAGCCGCAGTAAGTGGTTGGTACTTTGCTCATCCTCAAGCGAAATATTTTGGACTAGGAAAAATAACACAAGAACAAGTTGCTTCAATCGCTGAAAGAAAAAATCGAACAAAAGAAGAAATGGAACGTTGGTTAGGAAGTGTAATTCATTAAAAATTGAAAAATAATTGATTGATTTTTATCTATAATCAATCTTTTTAGTGAATTATTACGTCTGTTTTAATAGCTTTGATGTAACTTAAGTACTGATATGAGGTTTCTTTTTTTGTTATTTACTATTTTTTCATTCGTTGTCGGGTATTCGCAAGCTCCCAATGCCGATTTTACTGCATCACCTCTTTCGATATGTTTGGGTGGTACAATTAATTTCATGAGTACTTCAACCCCAGGAAATTCAACAATTACTAATTATTCATGGAATTTCGGTAACGGACAAACAAGTACTGACATTAATCCATCATATACTTATCCTGCGCCTGGAACATACACAGTAACACTTGCAGTTCAAACCGCAAATGGTCAAGCAGATGCAGAAGTAAAAGTCGGATATATAGTTATTAATCCACTTCCATCAGCATCATTTAATATTCAAGGAATTGGATGCGTGGTTCCTTTCGGCGTTCATTTTACAAATACTTCTACTACTGGACCAGGTATTACTTACAATTGGAATTTTGGCAATAGTCAAACTTCAACTTTGTTAACTCCAGATACCATTATTTACAATACTCCTGGAAATTATACCGCTTCGCTTACCGTTACTAATCAAAACTCTGGTTGTAATGCTAACTTCAGCGTACCAATAACTGTTTCGAATTACACAGCAGCAATGAATGCTCCCACAACCGGTTGTGTTGGAGCACCGATAACTTTTCAAAATAATTCTACAGTAGGAACAAACTCGTGGAATTGGAACGCTGGTAATACGCAAACATCAAATCAAATTAATCCGGTCTTCACCTATGATACTCCTGGTACATATACGGTGACATTAGCAACTGCAAATACTAGCTCGGGATGCACATCAAACACATCACATCAAATCACTATTCTTCCAACTCCTACGCCTTCTTTCATTGCGACATCTACAACAAATGGTTGTTCGCCTTTGCCAGTAAGTTTTAGTAATACCTCAACAGGAACAGGAACTTTTGTTTGGAATTATGGAGATGGTTCAACTTTTAGTGGCCAAAATTCACCAACTCACGCATTTCAAGGAAATGGTTCATATTCAGTTACACTCGTAATGACCGCTACAAATGGTTGTAAAGATTCCGTAACATTGGTGAATTTGATTCATCTTTCAGATCCTGTTGTTCAATTTTCAACATTAACTACAAGTGGTTGTGCACCACTGGCGGTGCAGTTTACTGAGTCATCTATTGCGCAAAATCCTTCTGCAGATCCAATCACGAGTTGGACTTGGGATTTTGGAGATAATACAACATTTGTAGGTCAAATTCCACCAGTACATAATTATGCAAGTGGAAGTTTTGATGTCACACTAACGGTTGCAACACAATCTGGATGTACTTCAACTTTTACCCTACCAGATTACATTGTAGTTGGAAACATTGATTTAATTAACTTTTCGCCTAGTCCTCCGCAACAATGCGCCAAATCATACATTCAATTTAATAATCTCACTTCAATAACTACTCCTCACACCCCTGATGAAGTGACTTATACTTGGGATTTTGGTGATGGCGGAACCTCAGTTGTTGGCGCTCCTTACCACATGTATGTTTCTGATACTGGATACTTTGATGTTAAATTGACAGTTAGTTTTCGTGGATGTGTAGATTCAGTTACCCACGTAAATGCATTAAGAATAAAAGCACCTATTTCTAGATTTTTGCCGTCAACTAGTTTGTTTTGCAATCCAAGCTCTTTGCCTGTAAACGTAATATTGAATGACAATTCATTGATCGGAAAAATTTCTGATGATGTTAAAATGATTTGGTATTGGGGAGACGGAAATCAAATTACATTAGAAGATCCAGTGCTAGATGACGCAGATTTAGGAACTTCATCTCACACATATACCAATTATGGGTCTTATCTGGTCAAGCAAGTAATTTACAATTATACTACTGGTTGTGCAGATAGCTCAAGTACTACCATTCATATTTCTCAAATAAATGCAGCCCTAAGTTTGGTAAATGATTCTATTTGTAAAAGCAGTTTACTCGAGCTTGATGGAAGTGGAAGCACCTCTACAAACACCATCGGATCATGGATTTACAATATGGGGAATGGTGACTATGCAGTTGGACAGGATACAAGTTACTCATATACTTTGCCAGGTACATATTCAGTCAGTTTAGTTGCAACAAATACCGTTGGTTGCTCAGACACAGTTACTTTCAGTCCATTGCAGGTTTTGGAATTACCAATCGCTCAAATTAGTTCAGATATTAATATTGGTTGTGCTCCGCTATTAGTGAATTTTTTCAATTCTTCAACGACACAAGGCAGTAGTTTACCTTTGGAAAATTACACTTGGTCATTTCCAGACGATAGTACGACACAAACGACTAATAACATCAATACTTCAGTAAATCATATTTTTGAAATTGAAGGAAATTTCAATGTGAGTTTGGTGGCTACTGATATTTTCGGATGTAATTCTGTACCTGCAACTACACCCGTTTTAGTTACAAAACCACAAGCGAAATTTTTAATAGATTCTATCATTTGTGATTTAGAAACTTACGTCACACAAAACATTACGACGGGAGTTGGTCCGCTTTCCTATCAATGGTATTTGGATGGAAATGTCGATTCTACAACTACCAATGTAAATGGTTTTTTTGATGAAGTTCCAAGTAATTCTTCAACATATGCAGACCATTTTTTGACACTCGTTGCCACGGATGGAAATGGATGTAAAGATACCAGTACAGTTACATTAATCGTCTCAATGCCTGTCGCAGGAATCAATTACACCATGACTGGAGGAAGTGTAAACTCGTTGGGAGAATATACTTGTCCGCCAGTATTTGTTGACTTTGAAGACGCAACTGAAAGTTGGGGTGACATTCTTTTTTGGGAATGGAATTTTGGCGACAATGCAAATTTATCAACTGCAGAAGACCCAAGTAATATTTACGTTTTCCCAGGTGTTTATAGCACATCGTTGCATATCATAGATGAATATGGTTGTAATTCCGATACAACCCTTTTCAATTACTTGACCATTTTTGGTCCTACTGGAGATCCTTCTTATATACAATCAGCTCAATATTGCGGGCAATTTGTCGAATTTGATATAGAAAATGTAACTGATGCTGCTTCGCTCGTTTGGAACATGGGCGATGGTCAATCATTCGATGATTCCTTGAATTTTGTTTACAACTATACTGATTTTGGTACATTCATACCTAATGTAACACTAACCGATTCAAATAATTGTGTGGTTATTTATCCATTAGACACTATATTCATTTTAGACAACGGTCTGAATGCTTACTATACAGCAAATCCAAATCCGGCAGATTTAGGACAAGCAATCACATTTATTGATGGTTCAACCTACAACAATTCACCAATTGTCAATTGGACGTGGCAAATCGGAACTGATACGACGATTTCAAATAGCACAAATTCAAATGTCTCGCAAGGAATTTATTCTACCGGATATCAAAACACTACTTTGATTGTGACTGATCAAGATGGTTGTAAATCGAAGTATTCGATACCCATTTTTATCAATGCTGACTTTGATATGCCGAACGTTTTTACGCCCAACGGCGACAATTCAAACGATCAATTTGTCATTTTTGAAGATATTTTCAATTCATTCGATGTGGTGATTCAAAACCGATGGGGAAATGTTGTTTGGAAAAAATCGAATCAAACAGGAGTGCTAATCTGGGATGGATCAGACAATGGGAATGAAAAATGTCATGATGGGGTTTATTTCTACCAAATTGAAGGCGTTTTAAACGACAACATAACGAAATTCAAAAAAACAGGATTCGTTACTGTCTTGGATTCCAAATAAAAAGAATATATTTTTCTTTGCTTTTTCAAGCTATTTTCAATGTTCATAAATTGGCAATGAAAAATAACAAACACATTCTGAAACTTTACAGATACTGATTAACTTTGTATCTATGGAATATTTGAACGGACTGAATGAAAGTCAGCGCGCTGCTGTGGAACATATCGAAGGACCCACAATGGTAATTGCTGGCGCTGGTTCTGGGAAAACAAGGGTTTTGACTTACCGGATTGCACACATGATGCGATTGGGAATTGATCCGTTCAATATTTTGGCTTTGACTTTTACCAACAAAGCTGCCAAAGAAATGACCGAAAGAATCAACAATATTGTTGGTGGTGGTGAATCGAAAAACATCACCATGGGTACGTTTCACTCAGTATTTTCACGCATTTTGAGATTCAATGCCGATAAAATTGGTTATCCTCAAAATTTCACCATTTACGACACCCAAGATTCCAAAAGTTTGTTGAAAGATGTCATCAAAGAATTGAGTTTAGATGATAAAGTTTACAAGCCAAGCATGGTTTTGGGACGTATTTCCTCAGCAAAAAACAACTTGATTTCTCCAGATGCCTATGCGCAAAATGTGGAGATTATGTCAGAAGATACTTTGAGCAAAAGACCAGAAATGGCAAGAATCTATAAGACTTATGCCAATCGCTGTTTTAAAGCTGGCGCCATGGACTTTGATGATTTATTGTATCAAACAAACGTTCTATTGCGCGATTTCCCTGAAGCTTTGCAATACTATCAACATAAATTCAAGTACATTTTAGTTGACGAGTACCAAGATACAAACTATGCACAATATCTGATTGTCAAAAAGTTAGCGGCTGTTTATGAAAACATCTGCGTAGTTGGCGACGATGCGCAGAGTATCTATTCATTCCGTGGAGCAAACATTCAGAATATCTTGAATTTTAAAAAAGATTATCCTGATTTTCAACTTTTCAAATTGGAACAAAATTACCGTTCCACAAAATCCATTGTTGAAGCGGCGAATAGTGTCATTGCTAGAAACAAAGACCAAATTCAAAAAGATGTTTGGACCGAAAATGAACTAGGAAAACCAATTACCATCCTCAAAACGATGACAGACAATGAGGAAGGAAAGGTAATTTCAAACAAAATTTATGATTTAAAGCAAGGTGCTGGATTGGCTTTCAATGATTTTGCCATTTTATATCGTACGAATAGACAATCGCGTGCTTTTGAGGAAGCGTTGCGAAAATTAAACATGCCTTATAAAATTTACGGTGGCCTTTCATTCTATCAACGCAAGGAAATCAAGGATTTATTGGCTTATTTTCGTTTGACCGCGAATCCAAAAGACGAGGAAGCACTCAAAAGAGTTATCAATTATCCACGAAGGGGAATCGGAAAAACGTCGATAGAAAATATCGTTATCGCTGCCAATCAGCATGGTGTAAGCATGTGGGACATTATTTCTGATTTTGGTAGATATTCAGTTTCATTAAATGGTCCGACCAAAACCAAATTGTTTGAATTTGTGACCATGATTCGCAGTTTTTCAGCGCAATTGGAAACTTTGCCTGCATACGAAATGGCGCATCACATCGCCAAAGCTTCTGGCGTATTGAAAGACCTTTACAATGAAAAAGAAAAAGGTCCGGAGGAAGTCGAACGTTATCAAAACATCGAAGAACTTTTGAGCGGAATTCGCGCTTTTTCAAGTGACCAAGAAGCAACGGAATTGAAAACACTCTCAGAATTCATGATTGATGTTGCACTTTTAACAGATGCTGATTTGACCAAAGATGAAGACAAAAACAAAGTCACTTTGATGACCATTCACTCTAGTAAAGGTTTGGAATTTAAGCATGTTTATTTGGTCGGTTTAGAAGAAAATCTTTTCCCTTCACAAATGGTTTTACATTCAAGAAGTGAGTTGGAAGAAGAACGTCGTTTGTTTTATGTTGCCATTACTCGAGCGGAACAAACTTGTACCATTTCTTACGCCGTTTCTCGTTTTGTTTTCGGCAATTTACAATCATCAGAACCAAGTCGATTTATTTCGGAAATCAGCAAAGAATTTATCACCTACGAAAATCCTTATGGAGAAAGAGCTGGCGGAAGATCGCTAAATGCCCGACCAGGAATGAATGAAAAAGCATACATCGGCGGATTGAATAGAATGCCAACTCAACCGACAAACCTGCGCTCACTTTCAGATTTGGGTTCATCAAAAGGAAAAGGTTCAAGCGCCTTGGAATTGAAAGTTGGTTACAATGTCATGCACGAGCGATTTGGCAAAGGAAAAGTAATGAAAATCGAAGGAACTGGCGACGACAAAAAAGCGACTATTTTCTTCCCAAAAGAAGGTTCAAAAACGCTTTTGATGAAGTTTGCCAAATTAGAAGTTGTTGATTGATATTCAATTATAAATTTCCAATCATCTTTTTGGGATCAACCCACAAATCGTATTCTTCAGCAGTAACATGTCCTAAATGAATTGCGGCTTCTTTCAAAGTCGTATTATTTTTGTGGGCAAATTTGGCAATTTCTGCCGCTTTACTATAACCAATGTGCGGATTGAGCGCAGTCACCAGCATCAATGAATTTTCAAGATTTCTTTGAATGTTCGTTAAATTCGGTTCGATTCCAACGACGCAATTCTCGGTAAATGAAACACAAGCATCGCCAATCAATCTGGCAGATTCCAAGACATTAGCCACAATTACAGGTTTAAAAACGTTCAATTGAAAATGTCCGATCGAACCAGCAATTGAAACCGTTACGTCATTTCCCATCACTTGCGCGCAAACCATTGTCAGTGCTTCAGGTTGCGTTGGATTCACTTTCCCCGGCATAATCGAAGATCCAGGTTCATTGTCAGGAATATTAATTTCTCCAATTCCACTTCGAGGACCAGAAGAAAGCATGCGGATATCATTTCCGATTTTCATCAAAGTTACCGCCGTTTTTTTCAAAGCGCCAGAAAGTTCTACCATCGCGTCGTTGGTCGCCAAGGCTTCAAATTTATTTTTAGCAGTTATAAATGGAAAACCTGTTGATTCTGCAATTTTCTCAGCAACCAAAACCGCGTAATTTTTGGGTGCATTTAATCCTGTTCCGACTGCTGTTCCGCCAATAGCCAATTCACTCACAAATTCCAACGCATTTTCAATCGAGCGGATTGCGTGTTCAATTTGAGCAACATACGCACTAAACTCTTGTCCTAAACTCAAAGGCGTTGCATCCATAAAATGCGTTCGTCCAGTTTTGATGATTTCGCTAAATTTATTCGATTTTGCAACGAATGCTTCTTTTAATAATTTCAATCCACTCAAAGTATTTTCAGAAACCAATTGATAACAAGCAATATGCATCGCCGTTGGAAATGTGTCATTAGACGATTGAGATTTGTTTACATCGTCATTTGGATTTAAGAATTTTACTTCATCTGTCAATCTCCCTCCAAAAATCACTTGTCCTCGATTGGCGATTACTTCATTGACATTCATATTGGTTTGCGTTCCAGAACCAGTTTGCCAAATAACCAAAGGAAACTCGTCGTCTAAAGTACCAGCTAAAATTTCATCACATACCTTTGAAATAAGTTCTTTTTTTTCAATTGAAAGCAAACCCAAATCACAATTTACCTGCGCTGCAGATTTCTTTAAATGTCCAAATGCACGGATTAGTTCAATCGGCATCGAAGCACTTTTTCCAATTTTGAAATTATTTCTTGAACGTTCAGTTTGTGCTCCCCAATAGCGTTTAATGGGAACTTTAACTTCGCCCATTGTATCTTTTTCAATTCTAAATTCCATGTTTTGAATTATTTAATTTTGATTGAACTCGATCGAAAAACAATTGATTTCAATCCTAAAAGGTAAGCTTTTTCGTTCGTTTTTATTTATAATGTTTATAAAAAAGAAAAAACAGAAAAATGAATGTCCAAAAAGTTTCAATTAATAATTTATTTATTACTTTTACATCGTTAAATAGACTTTAAAAAACGAAGATATGAGTGGTTTAGGTATAACTATATTTCTTTTGATTGGCGGAATGGCATTTTGGGTGCTTTTATTCCTTTTAGGTTTCATCCTTCCTTTCTGGATTTCATTGGGAGTTTTCGACAAAATTCGTCCAAAAAGAGTTTTCGAAGACGAGAAAACAAATCACTAAGATTTCGTTCAACATATTTTAAAGACTGTCAGTAAACTGGCGGTCTTTTTTCGTTTTGATAATTTTTGAACACAATCTAAATTAAACCAACCAAATTATTCCAATTTAACTTCATTTCAATTATATTTACATCATAAATATTTTCCATGAAATCACTTATTACTACTTTCTTTTTTTGCGTTGGACTTTATTCAATCAATTTTGCACAAAATGAACTTCATTGTGGAACCGATGAAATGCATCAAAAATTGTTTTTGGAACATCCGGAATACAATACTGGTATAATCAATGCAAACAATAGATTGCAGGAATTCACGCAAGAATTCAGTCAAAATCCTCCGATGAAAACTGGTCCTTATATCATTCCTGTTGTTTTTCATATCATCCATAATTATGGACCAGAAAATATCAATGATGACCAAGTGCATGATGCAATCAGACAATTAAATATACAATACCGCAAATTGAATGACGATACAACCGATATTGTTCAGTTATTTAAATCTCGCGCTGCTGATTGTGGTATTGAATTTCGTTTGGCACAATTAGATCCAAATGGAAATTGCACCAGCGGAATCACAAGAACTGTTTCAGATTTAACGTCAATTGGTGATCATCAAGTAAAAAGTTTGATTCATTGGCCACCAAACAAATATTTGAACGTTTACATTTGCGCTGAAGCTGCAGGATTAGCCGGACATTCAATGATGCCTCCCGCTGCAGATACAATTCCTGAATGGGACGGAATTGTGATGCAACATTCTTATGTGGGAACGATTGGAACATCGCAGTATTTTCACAGAACTGTTTTATCGCATGAAATCGGACATTTCTTGAATTTGCAACACATTTGGGGAGGAAACAATGTGCCAAATTACTACTATTTACCTTGTGCTGACGCAGGAAACTGTGCTTTTGATGATGATGTAACAGATACGCCAAATACCATCGGTTGGCAATCTTGTAACTTGAACGGTCAAACATGTGGTGAATTAGACAATGTGCAGAATTACATGGATTACGCCTATTGCGCATTGATGTTTACCGAAGGACAAAAAACGAGAATGCATGCGGCATTGAATTCTCCTGTTGCCAATCGAAATAATTTATGGCAACCTGCAAATTTAACCGCAACTGGAACGGACGATGTTACCAATTATTTGTGTGGCGCAAAATTGCAAGCTGACAAAAGAATTGTTTGTGTGGGAGATACTGTTCATTTCACAGATATTTCTTACCACGGAATCACGGCCAGAAATTGGACTTTTGAAGGAGGAAATTCTCTTACCATAGCAGATTCACTTTCTTGGGCTGTTTACAACCAAGTTGGCAAATACGATGTGACACTCAAAGTAAGTAATGGAATCGACACCATTGATGTCGTTATGAATGATTACATTACCGTTTTACCAGCGCAAGGTGCAATCGCGGGAATTGATCAAGCTTTTGAAAACGACCAACCATATTACGACAATTGGATTACTGTTGAAGGCGCTTCTCCATACAATTGGGATTTCACCAATATTGGATTTCAGAGCAATCGTTCATTTAAACTAAATAATTTCGACAATCCAATTACTTCCACTTATGATTTCCAAAGTTACCCGATGGATGCGAGTGGTTTGACAAGTCTGGCAATTTCATTTGATTGGGCTTATGGAAGAATTGAAGGTACTTTGGTGGATGTGTTGGAAGTTGCAGTTTCTTCCAATTGCGGAGAATCTTGGTTCACGGCAAAATCCTATTTGGGCGGAAGTTCATTGAAAACGGTTACCGATTTTGTGACAGGTCCGTTCACACCAGCAGACGAAACTCAATGGAAAAAGTCCTATATTACTTCAGTACCCACTTCTTATTGGACTTCAAATTTGATGGTGCGTTTCAGATTCAAAAACAAAGGAAACAACAATTTATACATCGACAACATTCAATTGGGGAACTTAAATGAATTGGGAGTAAATCAATTGTCAAAAAACAATATAGAGATTTATCCGAATCCAGCGAACGACCAGATCACTTTTGATTTGGGAATGAACCACGAAGTTGAAAACATCAAAGTGTATGATTTGACAGGAAAATTGATTCAGACATTTTCAAACATTGAACAATCGCCAAGTTTTGATTTAGACGTAAAATCGCTCAATGAAGGGTTTTATTTGTTTAAAATAGAGAGTAAACATGGCGAGATTGTGACTTCGCAGGTGATTGAGAGATAGAGGTGTTTATAAATTATTTTAAACGATCTGTTTTTTCAGTTTAAATTTTTAAACCGTTACTTACCAATCAAAGTAACAAATAATTAAAAGTCTTCTTTTAAATTTTCTATTGTCGTAATTTTGGTAGTCAAAATTTCTACTTCTTTTCTTGTATAACGCGAGCCTTTAATATTTTGTATTGCTTCAACAAATTCATGAATTTCACTATTAGAATTTATAAATATGTATTTAATATCATTGATGTTGAACGTTAATTTATGATTTTCAATTTTACTATTTTCTATGTTTATTATTGTAGTATCATTAAATTCTTCCAGTGACAATGAAGATCTTTCATCAAAACTTATTTCAGGAACAAATCTCCATTCCTTCTCGTCATAAAATCGAACGATATTTTTTGGGTTTTTAAAGCTTGTCCCTTCATAGGGCTTTATAAAGTTTAGTAAATTCATAAATTTATCACTTGTGTTTTTTAAAGGTTCTGTGCATTCTCCATCCAAAAGATCCAAAATACTAGTCGTTAAATCATGAATTGAATTTGAAATATAAGAGTCTGAATTTAAATATATTACAGGGTTTAACTTTTTTCGAATGCCCCATTCTTTGGTCATTCCGATTCCATAATTTCCATATTCTTTGATATGATTTTGTATTTGACTAAGAGAAATATCACAAAAACAAATCATAGGTATAGCTTGAGCCATTCCAGGTCTAAAAGAATCTGATTTCAATTTTACATTCTCAAATGAATACCTTGGCAAGAATTCCTTCTCAAGTATGCCAAGTAGATTTTTTTTCTCAGCTGTAAAATGAAATAAACTATTCGAACTTATTACTGCCATTTTTTAATCTCTATTGTTTGTGTATTCGCTAAATATTAAAGCCTAAACTAATCTTAAAAGTCAAATTCTTTTCAAATCTCGCTTGCGCATAAGCGCCGTAGTTAGTGAAAACGCCCAAACCGAAGGTTGAGAATCCTGAAATGAATAATTTATCCAAAATAATTCCGCTTTCGTAATAGCCTTTTTCCATGGTTTTAAAATCTGCAAGATGTTGCGTTCTATTTTGCATCGAACCAACTCCCATGGCGTGGTGAATCGACAGTTGCGGAGCAAACCATTTCAATTTCGTTTTCCAATTCAGGAAAGTCATTCTGGTGAATAAACTCACTTGTTGGTCGTTGAAAAATGCGGATGGCAAAATCGTTTCAAATGAATTTGGTACCGACAAACGCCAATTTCCGCCGGTTCCATTTACCGCTTGCAATAAAAACAAAGGCGTATTTCCAATGGTTTTCGAACCGCGAATCATCCAAACAAATTTTCCGACGCCACGCAAAGAAACGTTTTGAGAAATTTCTGCCAACACGCGAGAATATTTGTAATCGTCAATTGAATTCACCGACCTGCCTTGTGTGAATTTGACAGCCAATTTTGGATATTTTGATCCGATGGAAACGCGATTATCGCCCAATTGCATCACTTTTTCTCCCAATTGCCAGGTGAACTCCCCTCCTATTTCAGTCAAATCTAAACTTGAACTGAGTAACAATTGATTGGTGTCAAATGGAATGAATCGATAACCTTCAGTGAAAGTGACTCTTTGATAATTTCCGATTAAAGCCACTTTAAATCCAGGTGTCGCATAACCTGACAAAATGATTTCTGCCAAACACTGCTTTTCCATGTTTCGCACATACAATTGCTGGTACAAATCATTCGTGTTAAATGATTTACTGTTCGCTCTAAACTCATTTCCGCCGCGTTGCAATAAATCTTGCTGATAAACCAGACGCAATTTAAAATCCTTTTTTGGATACAATTTGAACTCAGAAAAACCGCCATATTTCCAAGCTTTATCTTTGGTTGCCCAACCAAAATATCCTCCAATTGTGGCGCGTTTCATTAGTTTTTTGGAAGTTTCCAAGCCCAATCCAAATCGATAACCTTCGTACAAATTGAAATTCATCAAACGTTTGATATCCAAATTGAAATTTCCCAAAGGAATTTTTCCATCAGCCAAAGCCGTGAGCAACATCAATTTTTGTTCTAATTTGTTTTCCTTAGAAATGCTATCAATCACTTGATAGGTTTTTCTCTCTTGCGTGTTCAAATCGTAAAAACGCGTGGTGTCCCAATCTTTTTCCGTCTTTTCACCAGCATCGTTTGCCGTTTCAATGGCGATACTTCCAAATTCTCGCTTTTTCAAATCTGGATCGAGCACGATGTTACTGATATACGTATTTCCTTTTCCAACGATAGATGAATTGTCTAATTTTGAATCCAGTTTTAAGATTGGCATTTGCAATTCTGAACTCAATTTCACTGGAAACCATTTTTTTCCCTCGATGAAAGCGTATTCTTGAATCACCTTGATGGAAATATTGTCAGAAACTTCATACGGTTCAGAAATTACTTTTTCAACCGCAAATCCATTGGTATTAATAAACAATTGACCTTTCAAACCATCAAAATTTTTACCTTTACGCGGACGAAATGAAATGGTGAAAGTGGTATCGTTTCCTATAACTGTCGTATCTTCCAACAAAAACAAATAGCGTCGTGTTCCGCCCAAAGCGATTGGATTGATGTACGTTTTTCCAAGCAACTGAAATTGATTTTCGTAAAAGCTAAACGACTGCATTTCATTGGCGAAAGTCGAAAACATAGGGTCTTTGAAACCAGAAACTTTGTACGCAGTAATCGTTTCCTTGTCGCGACTTGGCGGCATAAATTTTCTCGTTGAACTACTTTCCAAAAGGAACAAATATTGACTGTCAAAAAAAGTTTTAAGTGAAAGTAAATTGCTGTCTTTTGTATCAGCAGGAATTTTCTCCAAGGCTTTTGGATCCATCGTAAAGTAAAACTTGCTGTAACTTTCATATTGAAAAGCATTATTTTCCGTCGGACTGTTATTCTTTCTATTCGCAATCACTTGATCCATGATTCGATGCGCAGGATTTTCGCCCGGAAGCACAACGACTGCATCCAACATTTCAACTTCAGCTTGGAAGTAAATTGTGCGTTCATTTCCTAAACTACTGATAAAAATCGTTGTGTCTTTGTAACCCAAAAATTTCAATTGAAAACTTGAAATTGCATTTATATCCAACGAAAAATAACCATCTAAATCTGCCAAAATTGCTGGTTTACCAGCTGGAATCACTTTCACAAATGGAACGGATTCTTGTGTTGAATTGTCTTTGATTTGGAATTTTTCTTGAGCGGAAAGTGTCAGGAAACTCAATAAAAAAGCGAATAGTAAAGTTAATCTCATAGCTCAAAAATACAATTAATGTTGGTAAGACTTGCGCCTAAAGCGATTGTTACACCGAAAAGCGATGATTGAGTTAAAAATTCACGCAAAAAAAGAAACTAAAATCATGATTATAACATTTGCAGAAAACACCAAAAGTTATCATTACGATTATAACTTTTAACTAAAATTATAATACTTTAAAGTACAATTATAAAAAAAGTCGACCTGAAACAGATCGACTTTCCTTGATAGAATAAAAATACTTGATTAAAAGAAACCTAATTTCTTTTTGTTGTAAGAAATCAACATGTTTTTTGTTTGACGATAATGTTCAAGCATCATTTTGTGATTTTCTCTTCCGAATCCAGATTTTTTATAACCTCCAAATGGCGCATGCGCTGGATAAGCGTGGTAATTATTCACCCAAACACGTCCTGCTTGGATTGCACGTGGCACTTGATACAATTCATGCGCATCACGCGTCCAAACTCCAGCTCCTAAACCGTACAATGTGTCATTTGCAATTTCAATCGCTTCTTCTGTCGTTTTGAAAGTTGTCACACAAACTACAGGTCCAAAAATTTCTTCTTGAAAAATGCGCATTTTGTTGTGTCCTTTGAAAATCGTTGGTTGAATGTAATATCCGCCAGCCAAATCTCCTTCTTGCTGGTAAACTTCTCCACCCAACAAAACCTCAGCACCTTCTTCTTTTCCGATTTTCAAGTAAGATTGAATTTTTTCATATTGATCATTAGAAGCTTGCGCACCCATCATCGTAGTTCCATCCAAAGGATCACCCATGATGATTGCTTTAGTACGCTCAATTACACGCTCCATGAATTTATCATAAATTGATTCGTGTACCAAAATTCTTGATGGACAAGTACAAACTTCACCTTGATTCAAAGCAAACAAAACAGCACCTTCAATGGCTTTGTCGAAGAAATCATCGTCTGCATCTGCGATTGATGGGAAGAAAATATTTGGTGATTTTCCACCTAATTCCATGGTTGCAGGAATGATATTTTCAGAAGCATATTGCAAAATCAATCTTCCTGTTGTCGTTTCTCCTGTGAAAGAAATTTTTGAAATTCTTGGTGATTGAGCCAATGGTTTTCCTGTTTCCAAACCAAATCCAGAAACAACGTTCAACACACCTGCTGGAAGAATGTCGCCAATCAATTCCATCAACACCATGATTGAAGTTGGTGTTTGTTCAGCTGGTTTCACAACAACACAACATCCTGCTGCCAACGCTGGAGCAATTTTCCAAGTCGCCATCAACAATGGGAAATTCCATGGAATAATTTGTCCAACTACTCCCAATGGTTCGTGCAATACAATACTTGTAGTGAATTCGTCATGTTCTGAAATTGTTCCTTCTTCAGCACGAATAACGCCCGCAAAATAACGGAAATGATCGATACATAAAGGTAAATCAGCGGCTCTTGTTTCACGAATTGCTTTACCATTGTCGATGGTTTCAACAGTTGCTAAATATTCTAAATTAGCTTCCATCGCATCTGCAATTTTCAACAAAATGTTACTTCTTTCGGTAACCGATGTTTTGCTCCAAGTTTTAAATGCGTCGTGTGCAGCATCTAATGCCAATTCAATATCTTCTTTTCCAGAGCGTGCTGCTTTGGTAAATACTTTTCCGTCGATTGGTGAAATATTGTCGAAATATTCTCCATTTACTGGGGCAACAAATTTTCCGCCGATAAAATTGTCATAGTGACTTTTAAATTCTGGTCGTTTCATATTAATAGCTTTAAATAATTTATGGGGCTAAGGTATTTGGATTAAGTTCTTGACGCTAGCACAAATTTGTCATTCAATAGCACAATTCTCTCAATCTCACTTTTGACTGATTTTTGAATGAATTTTTATTTGTACCTTAACCTTCTGAAAATTTGTTTGGACTATGAATTCAATCATCAAACCCCAGTTAACAAACGAGAAATCACTCAAAACTTTGGTCGAAAACCGAACGCTTTATGCTTTGGATAAATGTGAGTTAAACGTTTTTGAAACGCATCAAGCTGCATCGCAAGTGCCATTGACTTTCGGTGATTTGGTAGTTACAAGTATGGTTCGCGGCAAAAAGATTATGCAATTGGATGATGATCCATCCTTCACTTATTTGCCTGGCGAAACAGTGATTGTTCCTCCAAACGTAACGATGAAAATCGATTTTCCAGAAGCTTCATTTTACACTCCTACACAGTGCATCGCATTAGCAATTGATCACGAACACATCGCAAGAACCTTGGAATTTTTGAATTACAAATATCCACGAGAAGGCAAAAATTCTTGGGAATTGAAAATGAATGACTACTTCTTTTACAACACGACTGAATTGACAGAAGTAATCAATAAGCTGATGTTTGTTTGCATGGACAACAACCAAATGAAAGACGTAATTGCTGATTTGACCTTGCAAGAATTGTTGGTTCGACTCATTCAATTGCAGCACCGAAATATGTTGGAGGTGGACGCCAAAGAAAATCATGGAAAAAACGCGATAACATATACCGTAAATTACATCAAGGAAAATGTGTTGAATAAAATCACGATTGAAGAATTATGCAAATTGGCTTGCATGAGTAAAGCGACTTTTTACAGGGTTTTCAAACGAGAACTAGGAATGAGTCCGAATGAATTTTTGATTTTAGAACGCATTAAAATTGCCAAAAAATTCATCCGCGAAACTTCTGTCAGCATCAATCAAATCGCTTACGAAGTTGGTTTTGAAGATGTGAATTATTTCTGCAGAACATTCAGAAAATTGGAGCAAATTTCTCCAACTCAATACAGATTATTACACAACGGAATCGCCTAATAATTAAATGATGACACCAAGAGTTACAGTTACAGAAAATGCCAAAAACGTGATCAATCAATTGAAATCAAAATATGGTGAATTGATGTTTCATCAAAGTGGCGGATGTTGTGATGGTTCACAACCCATGTGCTTTGAAAAAGGAGATTTTAAATTGGGAAATAGCGATATCTGTTTGGGTGAAATCGAAGGTTGTGAATTTTGGATGAGCAAGGATCAATTTGAATATTGGCAACACACGCAACTAAACATAAATATTACTGAAGGTCGAGGTTCTAGTTTTTCACTAGAAATTCCAATGGGATTGCGTTTCTTGACTGAATCAAGAATGTTTACCGAGGCAGAAACTGAGGACTTGATTCCGTTGCGAGTGATTGAAGATTAACTACCAAGAGATACAATTCAATCTTCTATTCCCAAATTAAAAGTTCCATCCATTACCAATTTTTTGTCCACTGGTACTGGATTTCCTGGAATCATAAATCCTTTGATTTTAGCTGTTTTTCCTTTGGAAAGCAATTCAAACACTTGCTTTTCAGTCAATTTTTTACCCAACATTTCAAATGGAAGTTTGAACCCACAAACCGCGAAATTGGAGCATCCGTAGGCCGAATTTCCTTTTTTCAATAAATGTTGTTTACACTTCGGACAGGTCATTGCCTCAATGTTGATTTCTTCCTTAGGCTTGACTTCTCTGGGTTTGCGTACTTTTTCAACTTCTTGCTCCACTGGTTTTTCTGGCGCGATGGAAATGACACGTTGTGTATTAAAAATCACTTCATTGGTCAAATCAACCACCATTTGAATCAATTCTTTTTTGAAAGTTTCAGCGGCGTATTCTCCCTTTTCGATTAAGCGCAATTTGCGTTCCCAATCACCGGTCAATTCAGGACTTTTGAGCAATTCATTTTGAATCGTGTCAATCAAATCCATTCCCGTTTGGGTCGCGTATAAATTTTTCTTTTTCTTTTCAATATATCTTCTTCGAAACAAAGTTTCAATGATATTTGCACGTGTGGATGGTCGACCGATTCCATTGTCTTTCAACAATTCGCGCATTTCTTCATCTTCCACTTGTTTACCAGCGGTTTCCATCGCGCGTAGCAAAGTCGCTTCTGTAAAGGCTTTCGGTGGTGAAGTTTTTCCTTGGTGAATTTTGGGCTCATGTGGTCCACTTTCTCCTTCAGTAAAATGGGGCATTACTTTCTCTTCTTCGCCTTCCTTTTTAGCAGAAACATCTCCCGCATACACTTCTCGCCAACCTGGTTCGATGATTTGTTTTCCTGTCGCTTTGAATTCTAACGTTCCCACTTTTCCCAAAACGGTTGTATTGGAAACCTTACATTCAGGATAAAATGCGGCGATGAAACGTTTGGCGATTAAATCGTAAATATGTTGTTCTTGTGGCGTAATTCCTGACGGTACAATTCCTGTTGGAATAATCGCATGGTGATCAGTCACTTTTTTATCGTCGAAAACCGTTTTTGACTTTGGTATTGGTTTTGCCAACAAAGGCGCAGTCAATTGACTGTAATATTTCATTCCGCTCAAAATCCCAGGAATCTTTGGGTGCAAATCTTCGGAAAGATAAGTTGTATCAACACGTGGATAGGTAACTAATTTTCCTTCATACAGACGTTGAATCAACTTCAAAGTTTCTTCTGCTGAATAACCGTATTTTCGATTCGATTCAACTTGCAAACCAGTCAAATCAAACAATCTTGGATTTCCCTCTTTCCCTTCTTTTTGCTCAAATGAAGTGATTTCAAACGGATGTTCTTTCAAATAAGCCAATCCTTTTTCCGCTTTTTCTTGAGAAGTCAACCTGTCAATGGAAGCCGAAAATTCTGTTTCCTTGTAAGTTGTTTTCAATTCCCAATAATCTTCAGATTTGAAAGCGTCCATTTCTTTTTGCCGTTGCACAAGCATTGCCAAAGTTGGCGTTTGCACACGACCGATAGACAATGTTGCTTTTCCTTGACCGAATTTTTTGGTAAACAAACGCGTTGCATTCATTCCCAACAACCAATCGCCAATTGCACGTGCACTTCCAGCAGCGTATAAATTATTGTATTGATTTCCGTCTCTCAATTTCTGAAAACCTTCGCGAATCGCTTCTTCTGTCAAGGAAGAAATCCACAATCTTTTAATAGGTGCAGTGCATTTTGCTTTCAATAAAACCCAGCGTTGGATCAATTCTCCTTCTTGTCCAGCATCCCCGCAATTGATGACCTCATCAGCACCTTGAACCAATCTTGAAATGACATGAAATTGTTTCTGAACACCAGAATCTTCCATCACTTTCACCCCAAAACTCGATGGAATCATGGGCAAATCTTCCAATCGCCAATATTTCCATTTTTCGGTATAATCGTGTGGCTCCTTGAGGGTGCAAAGGTGTCCGAAAGTCCAAGTAACTTGATAGCCGTTTCCTTCCATGTAACCGTCCTTCGCTTGCGTAGCACCGATTACTTTGGCAATATCACGTGCCACACTTGGCTTTTCTGCTATACAAACTTTCATTCGATTTTCACCCGATTTTTGAGAGGGCTAAAGATAGTCAAAATGCGCCAAAAGGAAAGTAGAAATCATTCGAAAACAAGAAAAATATCAACAAGTCAATTTATTTCTTGTCATATCGATTTACCACGAAATCAAAGGGATTTTTTTCATCTTTTGGTCTATTCATAATTTCTTCTGAGTTCCAAGAATCTTTGTCAAATTCTGGAAAAAATGTATCCGCATCAAAAGTATGATTGACAGTAGTGATAAACATTTCATCGACTACGTTTTCATCCAAAGCTTCTTTGTAAATCTGTCCGCCACCAATAATGAAAATTTTGCGTTCAGTTTCGTTTTTAAAATGTTCCAAGCAATCTTTGAGATTGTGGAAAACCAAACAATTCTCTGCTTTGAAACCTGTATTTCTAGTCAAAATAACATTCAATCGATTGGGAAGTGGTCTGTATTTTTCTGGAACGGAATCGTAGTTTTTTCTACCCATGATCACCACTTGTCCTGCGGTAGTATTTTTAAAAAACTGCATGTCGGCTGGCAAATTCCACATCAAATCATTGTTTTTACCAATGCCTCTTTCTAAATCTGTTGCGACGATTAAACTTACTTTCATCTGATTGAATTGAAATCCAAAAGTAAGCACTTAAATGCTGCTTAACCAAATAAATTTCTCAAAATCACCAATTCATTTACTTTGTCCACATTTCCAACTTGTTGAAAAGCGGAAATTAAATTGGTCAACATGCGTTGAATAATTTTGGTATTTGGACAAGGCTCAAAAAATCCGCGTTCAGCAGGCAATTTGATTTGCTCTAAAAATTGATGAATGTCTTTCTCTTGGAAAATCGTCCCTTTTGAAAACGCATTGATGTAAAACAAAACGCCATAAGGATTTGGATTTCCTGTCATGACATTGATTCGGTATTCATCCATGTATGCCAACACAAAATGATTCGGTAAATTGACGCCATAAACAGGAATTTTCAAAGATTGAGCGATGATGCTGTAAATCAAACTCAAGCTCAACGGATTTCCCTTGCGCGTTTCGAGTACTGTATTGATGTAAGAATTTAACGGTGAATGAAAAGATTTTGCGTTCCCTTGAAAATGGTGGTGTTCGAAAAACACTTTGTTGAAAGTCATGATTTTTTCAAATGCCGTTTGACTCGGACTCAATTCCAACCAAATGTCTTTCCTGATTTTTTCGATTTCTGCGTGAATCAGTGATTCATCTAATCCAGGATATTGAAAACGCGCAACAATAATTGCACCTTTCAACAAATCTTTTTCCTCAGAAGCAATCCAATTTTGAAGCAAAAATTTCAGATCTTCAAATTGAATTTCGTGAATCAAATTTTCGATTCTATTTTGAAACAACAATCCAAAATCTCTAGATTCCCAAGAATTTTCCAAAAATGGAATCGCCTCAGGACCGTACGATTTTAATTGGTCATGAACATGCGCATAAACGTGATCATCTGGATCGTCTATGAGCTGTATCAACGCTTGAACCGATTGTATATTCAACATGTTGCAAAGATACAACAGAGAATCAGGCACTTTCAATACAATCCTTTTGACTTTTTAAGGTCAAATTGTTAATTGAAGTTATTTTTCAAAATTAGAATGCAAAAAAAATCCCAAATTCGAGTTGAATCTGGGATTTGAAAATCGTTATTTGAATTTCTTAATTTCTGTATAAAGTTGCTTTAACTGCATTGATTAATCGAGCAACATTTGGCAATGCTTCATCAATCAAAGTTGGTGAAAAAGCGAATGGAGTATCAGTTTGAGTTACACGCATTACTGGAGCATCTAAATGATCAAACGCATAACGTTGTAAGTGGTAAGAAATTTCAGATGAAATAGAAGCCAGTGGCCAAGATTCTTCCAATACTACACAACGATTTGTTTTCTTCACTGATTCAACCACACAAGCGTAATCGATAGGACGAACAGTTCTTAAGTCGATGATTTCGCAAGAAATTCCTTCTTTTTCCAACAATTCAGCTGCTTCGTAAGCTACTTTCAAAATTTTTCCGAAAGAAACAATTGTTACATCTGTACCGGCTCTTTTGATATCAGCCACTCCGATTGGGATGATGTATTCTCCTTCTGGAATTTCGCCTTTATCTCCGTACATTTTTTCTGATTCCAAGAAAACAACAGGATCATTGTCACGAATAGCCGCTTTCAACAAACCTTTTGCATCGTAAGGATTTGAAGGTGTGATCACTTTCAAACCAGGAACGTGCGCATAAAACGCTTCGAAACTTTGAGAGTGTGTTGCAGCCAATTGACCAGCAGTACCATTTCCTCCTCTGAAAACGATTGGACAGTGATATTGACCACCAGACATTTGCAACATTTTTGCAGCACTGTTGATGATTTGGTCAGCCGCTAAAATCGCAAAGTTCCAAGTCATAAATTCAACAATCGGACGCAAACCATTCATCGAAGCACCTACCGCGATTCCAGCAAAACCAAGTTCTGCAATCGGTGTATCAATTACTCTTTTTGGACCAAATTCATCCAACATTCCCTGAGAAACTTTGTAAGCACCGTTATATTCCGCTACTTCTTCACCTAAAAGAAATACACTTTTATCTCTGCGCATTTCCTCAGACATTGCTTCTCGAAGTGCTTCTCTAAATTGTACTGTTTTCATATGTAGATAATTTCTTGAATTCTAATTTCACTTACCGATTATCGAGATAAGGATGCCAAAAATACAAAATTAAAAGTTAATTGAATTTCATTTTGAAGCATTAAAGTTGTAAAAAATTGGCGTTTTTTAACTTCGTGTCATAAATACACTAAGTATAACAAGCAAAGTCAATCCCTTACATCCTAAGCACGCATAATAAAATATTCAAAAAAAGAGTCCTTTGAACATTAAGAAAACAGTTTTGTTTAGTAAATTTGCAACGATTTAAGATTAAAATTCTGATAAAATGAAGATATTAGTATGTATCAGTAAGTCACCAGACACGACTTCAAAAATTGCATTCACAGATGGCAACACTAAATTTGATGAAAATGGTGTGCAATACATTGTGAATCCTTATGACGAGTGGTATGCTTTGGTGCGTGCACTTGAAATTAAAGAAACAAGTGGTGGAAATGTGACCATCATTACAGTTGGAACCGCAGCTGATGACGCGGTGATTCGCAAAGCTTTGGCTATTGGAGCTGATGATGCAGTGAGAATTGACGCTGAAGCAACGGATGCCTATTTTGCAGCTGCGCAAATTGCAGCTTATGCAAAAGCAAACTATTTTGATCTTATTTTAACTGGTAAAGAAACCATCAATTACAACGGTTCACAAGTTGCGGGAATGATTGCTGAAGATTTAGATCTTCCTTTCGTTTCTTTGGCTACGAAATTGGATGTAAACGGTTCAACTTTGCGTTTGGAACAAGAAATTGTTGGTGGTTTACAAATTGTTGAAGCAAATTTACCTTTGGTGGTAAGTTGTGCTAAAGGTATGGCTGAGCAAAGAATTCCAAACATGCGTGGAATCATGGCGGCTAGAACAAAACCTTTGCAAATTGTTCCTGCTATTGCTGTTGACGCTTTTACAGTTTATGAAAGTTACACTTTGCCAGATGCGAAAAAAGCATGCACAATGATTGATCCAAACAACATGGATGAATTGGTTAATTTGTTGCACACAGAAGCGAAAGTTATTTAATTACTAGACTTGAGACATTAGACAAAAGACGTTAGACTTTAGATATTCTCTTTAGTCTTGACATCCTAAACCGCCGCAGGCAGCTGCGAAGCAAATCTTAATATCCTAAAGTCTAAAAAATATAAAAATATGAAAACATTAGTATACATAAACGGCAATCATGCGCATGCGAAGGCATCTTTTGAGGCGGTAACTTACGCTAAAAAATTAGGCGGTGAGGTGATTGTAATTGCTTCTGGAAATGGAAGTGATTTAGCCAAATTGGGCGAATACGGAGCATCAAAAGTAATGGTTGACAAATCGTTAGATCATGGAGATGCGCAACAAATTACGAAACTAATCGCGGCTGCTGCAGAAGCAACTGGCGCTGAAGTGATTGTTTTTTCTCACGATTTAGTAGCAAAAGCCGTAGCTCCTCGTCTTTCTGTAAGATTGAAAGCTGGTTTGATTTCTGGTGCAATTGCTTTGCCTGACACTTCAAATGGTTTCTCTTGCAAAGTGAACGTTTTTTCTGGAAAAGCATTCGGTTTGGTTTCTGTGAAAACAGCTATTAAAATCATTTCTTTGCTTCCTAATTCGATTCAACCAGAATTAAATGGTAGTGCATGTGCAGTGGAAGATTTCAACGGAAACGTTGGTGCTGCGGCAATCAAAATCATCGACACTAAAATTCCTGAAGGAAACATTCCTTTGCCAGAAGCTGAATTAGTAGTTTCTGCTGGACGTGGTTTGAAAGGACCAGAAAACTGGGGAATGATTGAAGATTTAGCAAACAGTTTAGGCGCTGCAACAGCTTGTTCTCGACCAGTTGCAGATATTGGCTGGAGACCTCACCATGAACATGTTGGTCAAACAGGAGTAGCAATTCGTCCAAATTTATACATCGCAGTTGGAATTTCTGGCGCGATTCAACACTTAGCAGGTGTGAACGGTTCTAAGGTGATTGTGGTTGTAAACACAGATCCTGAAGCGCCATTTTTCAAAGCTGCTGACTACGGAATTATTGGAGATGCGTTCGATGTAATTCCAAAATTAAACGAAGCTGTTAAAAAATTCAAAGCTGCACATTAGTAAGTTCGCTTAGAATCATTACTTTTACATCGATATAGAAATTAGGGAAGCAGCAATTGCTTCCCTAATTGTTTCTAAACTATTCAGAAACAGCATCTAAAAGCATGGACAAAGTAAAACTCGAAATCGTTGGATTATCCTACAGCCAAACACAATCAGGGGCATACGCCTTGGTTTTGGCGGAAGTTGGTGGAAAAAGAAGCTTACCGATCATTATTGGTGGATTCGAAGCGCAAGCAATTGCGATCGAATTAGAAAAAATGACCCCTACTCGACCGTTGACACACGATTTATTTAAAAGTTTTGCGCTTTCTTTCGGAATCAAAGTGAAAGAAATTGTCATTTACAATTTGAACGAAGGCATTTTCTACGCAAAATTGATTTGCGAAAAAGAAGGTCAATTGAGTGAAATCGATGCGCGTACATCAGATGCCATCGCCTTGGGAGTTCGATTTAAATGTCCAATTTATACCTATGAAAATATTTTGGCAAGTGCAGGAGTTGAATTAGATGAAAACAGTGATTTTGCTTCAGATTTCGAAGATGAAATCGAAAAAAAGCCAGCTGAAAATTCATTGAACAGCTTAAGCATTGAAGAACTGCAACAAAAACTCGACGCCGCACTCGAAGATGAAGAATATGAATTGGCTTCTAAAATCAGAGATGAAATCTCTAAAAGAAGTGAAAACTAAACAAACTAAAACATAATCAATATTCTATGGATCGTTTTACAGGTATAATTGGAATTTTTGTAATCCTTGGGATTGCATTTTTGGTTTCAAACAACAGAAAAAGGATTAATTTAAGATTGGTTTTCAGTGGACTTGCTCTACAAATCTTAATCGCTGTTTTAGTTCTCAAAGTTCCACCTGTGAAAAGTTTCTTCCAGACTTTGGGAAAGGGAATGCAACACATTGAAGAGTTCGCTAGAACAGGCGCTGCCTTTGTTTACAGCGGTATTTCAACTGAAAATGAAGTTTACAATGCTAGAATTTTAAAATCTGACACAATTGTTGCTGAAGACGGAAGAAAAACCATTCACCTTTCAGCGATTTATGGCGGACCAAAAGATGACAAATTAACACCTTTGGTTTACAAAGCAGATTCACCCAAAATTCATTACAATTACCAATTAGTCACGTTTGACGAAAAAACACACAAAGCAGACGGAAAAATTCCAATTTATTTTGTTCAAGGCGTTCCAAAAATTCAAAGTGATTTTGCAAGAAGCGGTTTCGTTTTTGCATTTAATATCACAGCAACAATCATTTTGGTATGTATTCTAGTTGCCATTTTATATCACATCGGTTTCATGCAACGCATTGTATCACTAATTGCTAAGGCAATGAACACCATCATGCGCGTGAGTGGTGCAGAAGCTTTGAGTAACGTTGCAAGTGCTTTCGTAGGTCAAGTTGAAGCGCAAGTAATGATTCGTCCTTACCTGAAAGGCATGACCAAAAGTGAATTGCTCGCTTCCATGAGTGGAAGTTTGGCATGTATTGCAGGAGGAATTTTAGTTGTTTACACCACGATGGGCGCACCGGCAGAATATCTAATCGCAGCAAGTTTGATGGCTGCTCCTGGCGCTTTGATTATTTCAAAAATCATCTATCCTGAAACGGAAGAATCTCAAACAATGGGAACGGTGAAATTGGAAGTCAAAAAAGAACATGTAAACTTAATTGATGCCATAAGTCACGGTGCTACTGACGGATTTAAAATTTCGATGAATGTAATCGCCATGTTGATTGGTTTCTTGGCTTTGATTGCCATGATCAATTGGATGTTTGGATTAATCAATCCAGGATTGACTTTAGATGTGATTTTTGCCAAAATTTTCTATCCAATGGCTTGGAGTATGGGCGTTCCTGCGCAAGACGTTAACAATGTAGCAACGCTACTTGGACAAAAATTGACAATAAATGAATTCGTAGCTTTTAAAAATCTGACCAGCGACGCCATTCCAATTTACAGTGAAAAAGCAAACTTAATTGCAAGTATCGCGATATGTGGTTTTGCAAATTTCAGCAGTGTTGGTATGCAAATCGGTGGAATTGGTGCTCTGGCTCCAGAAAGAAGAGCAGATCTTGCGAAACTAGGAATGCGCGCATTGTTAGCTGGTACACTTGCGTCGTATCTTTCTGCGACGATTGCGGGGATTTTGTTTTAAGATTGGATTATTGGATCATTCGATTTTTGGATTTTTAGACAAAGACTTAATCCACTAAAGTAAGCCACAGATGCACGGATTGTGCTGGATTATTCGATCATTAGATCTTTGGATTGTTGGACGAAATTACCATTCCTATAACAATCGTTTAGCTCAAGCTTAATAATCGAAGTGTGAGAATTTTGTATTTTCAGAAAAGTATTGTCCGCGCTTTCTAATAATCCAAAAATCTAACAATCTAAAATAGCCACGGATGCAAGGATTTTGCTGGATTATTTAATCATTAGATCTTTGGATTGTTGGACGAAATTACCATTCCTATAACAATCGTTTTGCTCAAGCTTAATAATCGAAGGGTGAGAATTTTGTATTTTCAGAAAAGTATTGTCCGCGCTTTCTAATAATCTAAAAATCCAAAAATCTAACAATCTAAAATAGCCACGGATGCACGGATTTATTATTGGATTAGTGGTCTGGAATTGATAAGTCTAAAAATAATCGTCAGTCGCACATGCTAATAATCTAACAATCCAACACCACCGCAGGTAGCCACGCAGTGAATCCAACAATCTAAGATTTCCTCTTCTTCTTCAACATCACATCCGGTTGGGGGCGAATGCCTTCACGGACTATTTTCTTGCCTTTTTTGTAAATCAAGATTCTCTCAGTGGCGGAAGAATTATCCATTTTTCCCTCGATGACGAAGTTGGTTTTATTTTCTGAAACCAAAGTCCAAATTCCTTTGTTGGTTTTGGTGCCAATTACTACCACGATTTCTTTGGCTGACAATTGAATTTCAATTGCTGCAATACCGATTTGGATGCGCTCACTAGCACCGGCACTCATTTCGTAAGCCGCGATTGTTCCGACATATTTCCCAAAATAAGATTTCTTAACCTGCGCTGAAACGTTCGAATGCAAAAATAAACAAACTAAAATAAAAGCAAATTGACGCACCATGGAATTTTGATTTAGATTCAAATGTAAGGAAAAATGAGGCGCAAATCCAAATTCAAAAACTTTCAAGAGGCAGATCGATTTTCAATCAATTACTTTTTCTCGTACCTTTATCCCAATTCATGGCGACTTTCAAAGACAATTTTCAAATTTTGCGTCACCTTACGTTTGCACGTTTGGCGAATTTGGTATTGTTGCGTTTTTCTTACCGCATTTCGCGTATTTTGAAGCGAAGCATCGTATGGGGAAAGCCATTTACTGTGAGTATTGAGCCAACAACCGCTTGCAATTTGGGCTGTTCTGAATGTCCGAGTGGGTTGAAAAATTTCACTCGTCCTACTGGGAAATTAGACTTGGAACTCAACCGACAATTGATTCAACAATTGGGGAAACAGCTTTTTTACATCAATTATTATTTTCAAGGCGAACCTTTTTTGCATCCACAGTTTTTAGAGTTGATCAAAGATGCGAAGACGCAACACATTTATACTGCTACTTCCACCAATGCACATTTCATCACGCCCAAAAAAGCTGCGGAGATTGTAGCTTCTGGTTTAGATCGATTGATTATTTCCATTGATGGTTTGACGCAAAAAACTTACGAAAGTTACCGAGTTCACGGAACTTTAAGTAAAGTGATTGAAGGTGCCAAATTATTAGTAGAAGCCAAAAAAGCAGCCAATTCAACAACACCAAATTTGATTTTTCAATTCTTGGTCGTGAAACCGAATGAACACGAAATTGACGGCGTTTTTGACTTGGCGAAAACCTTAGAAATTGATGAAGTGCGACTGAAATCTGCGCAAGTGTACGATTACCAAAACGGCCATGAATTGATTCCTGAAAATGAAAAATATGCGCGCTACAAACGCCAAAAAGACGGAACGTATCGATTGAAATACAAAACTGGAAATCATTGTTGGCGCATGTGGTCATCTTGCGTATTGACTTGGGACGCGCAAGTAGTGCCTTGCTGTTTTGATAAAGATGCCAAACACGTATTGGGCTCAGCAGTGACTGAAAATTTTGACCAACTCTGGAAATCCAAAAAGTACAACGATTTCAGATTGGCCGTTTTAACCAAAAGAAATCAAATCGACATTTGTCAGAATTGCTCTGAGGGAACTAAAGTTTGGGTTTAAGCTGGCTTATCGCCTTTGGACGATGGTTTGTTGAAATTGTCAGTAAAGAAGAAAATCTTGTTCAGCAATTGCATCATCGCGTTTTTATCGTTTTCCTCCGTTTCTTCAATTTCTTCAATCGTTTTGGTTTTGTAGTTGTCATGATACAATTTGATCATTAGCAGAAAATAAGAAATCAGCAAAGGACCAAAAACCAAACCGGTTAATCCGAAAAATTTGAGTCCGAAAATCACGCCTAGCACGGTAGTTACAGGATGTACATCTCCGATTTTCTTCGAAACGTACATGCGCACCAGATTATCCAAATTAGTTAAAACCAAAAGACAAAAAACAATGACAAAAATTCCTTGCCAATTGTGGTTGATGGCAAACAAATAAATCGCCACCGGAATCCAAATGACTGCTGTTCCTACCAAAGGAATGATGGACGCAAATCCCGTCAAAATCGAATAAATTCCTGCATCTGGGATTCCAGCAATTAAAAAAGCAATGTAAGCCGCAATTCCTTGTGCTGTAGCAACTGCCGGTACACCAATCGCATTTCCGTAGGTTTGATCGACCAATTCTTTGCCAAACAAACTGATTTTGTCGTCTTCGAACGGCAAATAATAATTTAACTTCATTTCAAGCTTTTTTACATTGACCAGCAAGAAATACAATAGAAAATACATCATCAATAAACTAGCCGCGACACTGAGAGAGGAACTCAAAAAATCACCCGCATGTTGAGAAACGAATTTGGTGATGTTAGAAACCAGATTTTGAGACGAAACGTGAATGTGAAACTGCTCTAATTTCTGAGAAAAAACACTGACATAATCCTTGATTAAATCTGTATTGGCAGTCAAATTAGAAACTTTACCTAAAATCATTGTAATGAGCACGCCAACAGGCAATACAACAATTAGAAATGAAATGATGATGATAATGATGGTGCAAATGACTTTTTAAATTTCTTTTGAAAAACCAAAAAAGCCATGAATTTTCTAAAAAGAATATAGAAAATAATCGCACCCAAAAAAGAACTCAAAAACTCAGACAAGCCAAAAACTAAAAACGCGGCTATCACAAAAATTAAAAATCCAGAGAGGTATTTATTTATCAGTTCACTTGATTGCATGTTTTTCTATTTATTTTAGGTTTTTCGCTGTGGTCGGCTTTTACCAAAGATACAACTATTGTAAGCAATTGAAGTCGTAATGTCAAAAATAAAAAAAGGCCAACCGAAGTTGACCTTAATATCTTATGAAAAGATAGAAAATTATTTCACGAAATTCTTCACTGAAACACCCGAAATTGAATTGAGTTGAATCATGTACGATCCACTTTTCAAACTGGAAACATCAACCATTTGCTGTGCGCCATTGGCAAGTTTTCCATTCAAAATCAATTTTCCATCTGTTGAGAAAATACTGTAATCATCAAACTTTGTTGGAGATTGAATCACCATCCAATCTTGCACTGGATTTGGATAAATTGAAACAGAAGTCATTTCATTTTCATTGATTCCAACTGTATAAACATTTTTATATTCCACCGAAGTTACGGTCTCGGTTCCTTGTGTAACATTTGTTTTAACCAACAAAATTGGTTCTTTTTCTTCCAAAGCTCTCCATTCATATTCATGACTTTCTGGAACTGGAATTGGAACCCAAAATGCAAAACCGTTGAAAGAAACATAGAAAGAATCTGATTCAGTAATTCTGTGGTGAATTCTCAAGGCATTGAAAGTACCCAGTGGCGTTGTAATTTGTCCCCAACCATCGACATCTGTTTGACGCGTTCTGTGTTGAATCCAAATTCCATCGTAAATCGGATTTAGATCTAGCTTCGTATAACCTCTTGAAAAATGCGTATTTCCATAATCAAGTGGAAACTTATATTTTGTTTCAATAGTGTCCGATTTTGCAGGAACTTCTTGACCGTTAACAGACAACTTCATACCGACCATAGTCAATGAATCAGTTCTTAATTTATAAAATTGACTGATGTCTGAAATTGTAATTGGCAATTGAGCTGGAAGATTGTTCAATGGCGAACCAGCTGTTGCCACATAATAAGAAGCACGGTAATTTTGAGGAACTGAGCTACCAAAAACAAATTGAATATACAAACCAGCTGAAGTAACCGGCTGATATTCATTTAATTTTTGACCATTGAATTGCAAATTTGAAAAATCCCAAGTATAGTTCATATCAGTCGAAATGAAATCCATCGTATTGTCAATCACAGCATCTGAAACTCTTAAAGTATCATTTGTTTGCGGAACATTGGTTGAGGTTATTGTTATCTGAGAAAACCCCAGAAATGAAAAGCTAATCATGGAGAGTAGTAGACATTTTTTCATATTTTCGATTTTTTAGTTTTATACAAATATACAATTCATTTAGAAATGAATCATTTAAAATTTATTTCAATGAAATCCCAAAGGATACATCTAAATCTAAAGGAATAATAGTAGACGAAATATTGCTTTTCAAATTAGCATGAATATGACCTTTGATAATATACACAGCTTTTCCAAGCGAATTCAACCCAAAATATTTTACTTCATTCACTTCAATTTTATTTGATGAATTAGGTGTCATGTGAGAAAAATATTCGATTCCATTACTAACAACTTTCAATTTTGACTTAAAATCCCATTCTAAATTTGAATAGCTGTAATGTTCAGCAAAATCAAAAATATTTTTTCCCGTCAATTCTGCATCAACAATCACACTTCGTAATCTTTTAACTCCATTTGTGAATAATACTTCAGCCTGAATCAAGTGACTTCCATCTTGAATGTATTTATTCAATTGATTCAAATTACTCACAGGAACACCATCTTGAAACCAATGTACCGATTGAATTGTACCAATCGAAGGCTCAACCCACGCCATTAAATTCTGATCTTGACCCATTACAAATTCCAATTCAAAAGCTGCATTAGATTTAAAGCCAACAATGATTTCATTGCAAAGTGTACTTACAGAATAATCATTAAAAGTAATGTGTGCACAGACTTGGTATCTTCCAGGTTCACGAATTTCTAAATCATTTAATACAGGCTGCATGACTCCATCAACTTCCCACTCTACTTTGATAATAGAAGCGCTATTTGGCAAAGAGTCTTTTTTGATTAGCAATAAAGGTGGTTGAGTAGCTAAGAAAGCAAATGAAATATCATTTTGACTATTAAAATCTGGCAATGTTGGATTTTGTACATCTACGTTTCCTCCATAAACGCCGACTTCAATATTAAATTCTTCGTTACCTAAATTTCCTGTAAAAAAATCAACTCCGTGTGACAATAGAGAGACAGTATTCATCATGACGCCATCATCTCCAGCACGAAGATCAATCACTTCACTTCCAAAAGTACCAATAGCTGTAAAAACCGGCGTTGATGATCCTGGAGGTGGGATAATTTCATTTTTCTTACAACTGCCAATAACTAGCAGAAAAGCAAGAAACGAAAAATTTGCTATATACTTTATTCTAAACATTTTAAAATTTTAATATCGATTTTCGAACTGTGATTTGTCCACTCAACGGATTGCTTCTTGAAGTTCCAATAAATTGAGTATTATCAACTTGCTGAATGATTTGAGTACTCAACTGAATTCCTACATTCCAACCTTTTGCGATTTCTAATTGATAAGAAATACTTGGTTTTAATCCAAATTGACCTAAGCCAACTTTTTGTCCAATGTAAACTTCATCTTCACTAATGTTTCCATCTTCGAGTTGTGAATACCTCATCAACGAACTGGCGATGTAAGTTGGTGCAATGCCTACTGAAAAAGTTTGTCTATTTCGTCTGAAATCAACAGAAAGCGGCAACTCTAAAGTGTAAATTTGTTTGTATCTGAAATTTTGTTCGTAATTCGTTGAACCAAAATTATAGACTTTCGATTTACGATTAATTTCCAAATTATTAGAAAATGAAGTGTTTAGATTCAATCCAGCAGTAAAACCAAATCCTTGCGGAGTATATTGATATCCACCGCCAATGCTGAATGTAGGCATCCAATTACTGCTACTTGTTTGCATATATGACTCAGCTAAACCAGCGCCGAGTTGCACATACAAACTATTTGATTTGCGCTTCAAATTCGCATTTTTAAAATTAGATGTCGCCAAGAAATTCTCCTGATTAGGAACAAATGTCAACGGCAATTTTTGCATCGTTGCAAAATCGTTTTCAGGAGACAAATTTGAAATTTCAACATCTATTTCAGTTGGCTGTGAAATGTTTAATGCATTTTTACTTTGTCCATTTTCGTCGAGTTGAGTCGAAGAAAACGTGTTTACAGTTTTAGCAAAACGATTGAAATTTGATTTGTTTTTTTGTTTTGCAATTTTGCTTTGACTTTCAGTATTTGTTGAATTTTCAGTCAAATTTGTTTTGGTCGATATTCCAGTATCAATTGAATGAGATTTGGTAATGTTTTTAGTTTCTGTGTGTGCAATTCCGTGAGAAATATTTGTAGATTTCACAGCGCTTTCAGGGAAAAAGAAAGTTGAAATCAACGCCAAACAAGCGATGGTTCCACCGAAAATCCATCCCAAACCTTTTTTACTTTTTGTTTGAGGCAACATCGCTTCCATTTCAGTCCAATAGGAATCCTGAAAAGGAACATTCAGCTGATTTGCTGAATCCTTAAACAATTGATCTATATCTTCTTCCGTCCAGTTCATATAACCATTTTTTGTGGTAAACTCGCGTTCATTTTTTCTAACTTTTCTCTCAGCAATTTTCTAGCTGTAGATAAATGCCATTTCGAAGTTCCCTCCGAAATCTCTAATTTCTCACCAATTTCCTTGTGACTGTATCCATCTATGACATACAAATTGAATACATGTGCACTGACCGCAGGAATTTGAGTCAACAATTTCATGATTGAAGCACAACCAAAATCGCTTTCTGCATCATTTTGAATTACTTCTGCATGAAAATCCAATTCTCTTTCCGTCTCTTTTCCTTGATAATGAGTCAAATGAGTTTTAGATTTTCTATACTCATCAATCAAAGTATTCGTAGTAATTTTTTTGACCCAAGCATTAAAATTAACCGCCTCTACATCAATTGTATCGATGCCCTTGATGATTTTAAGAAAAGCTAAATTCAGAGAAGAACGAGCGTCTTCATCATTGTTGTGATAACGCAAACATAAAGGCATCAGAAACTTGAAACAATACTCATAGAGTTGTTTTTGTGCTTTTCGATCGTTGCTGGCACAAGCTTTAAGTATGTCTGAATTTATGTGCATGCCAATTCCAATCTTTCTGATGTTTTCGTTTTCGCGCAAGTTACAATTTTTTTTCTACTTGATTACTCCTCGACTTTCATCTAAGTTCACAAACGGCACATCTAGCTAAATGGTTGGCGAAAATTCAATTAATAATTGCGATATTAGCAACAAATATGAACTATGAAATTGCACATTCTACGACACGCGAAAACACAAGTGATTGCGCCATCTCAAAAAGATTTTGACCGCGTTTTACTTCCAAAAGGAATTGAACAATCAAAAAAAATGGGAATTTACTTGAATGAAAAGCTTTCCAGGAAAATAACAGTCTACTGTTCGACCAGCGCGAGAACCAAACAAACGGCAAAAATTATTCAAGAAAACTTTGAATTTCGTGATCTGAGATTAACCGATGAACTTTACCATGCTGACTTAATGTCGCTTTTAGACTTTGTTTGGAAGCTAGAAGGAAAAGAAGATGTTTTGTTGATTGGACACAATGACGGAATTTCCGATTTAGCATCTTATTTCACAGACGAATACATTGGTTTACAAACGTGCGGATATTGCTGCATAGAATTTGAAGCTGACGCTTGGAAAAACACTTCTAAAGGTTTGGGTCGCTTGGTGGATTCTTTTCGTCCGAAGGTGGTTTTGGAATAAAATCTTGACTCGAAATGTAGTCGTAAATAATTTTGAAATCTTCTTGTTGGCGTCTGATCTCCTCAGCTCTTTCATTAGCCAATCGGATGTTTTCTAACCATTGACCTTCTAAATCTGGTGGCTCGATGCCCATTTCTTTTTCAATTTCGTATTGGAATTTTGGCGCTTGCGGCCCTTTCGATTTGTATAGAAAAGCCAAGGTAACTCCTGTGATCAATCCAGCTAAATGTCCTTCCCATGAAATTTTGGCTTGCATAGGGAAAATACCCCAGATCAAACTTCCATATACAAATATCACAAACAGCGAAATTCCTTGCAATGGCCGATATTTTCTAATTGTTCCACTAACAAATAGAAATCCTGCCAAAGCATAAATCACACTACTCATTCCAATGTGATATGAACCCGTATTGATTGCAAAAACCCAAACAAAAAATCCAGTTACAAACCAACTGTAGAAAAATATTTCAGCAGCAATTTGTCTGTAGAAATAAACCAATGCGCCAAAAAGGATGGCGATAGGTCCTGAATTATTTAGAATATGTCCAAAATCTGAAGGAGAATGTAAAAGCGGTGAAAAAATGATTCCGCGCAATCCTAAAATATCTTTAGGGAAAATGCCCCATTTGTAAAAATCATAAGTGGTGATTCTTTCCAACAAATAGAAAGACCACATCAATGCCAACAACAAAGCAGGATACAAAACTGTCTCCAAATTATTTCCAAATTGATGTTGATTTTTACTTTTCACTCGTCGATTTCTTCAAACAACGTGCCTGATGCAAATAGCTGACAAGCTGACAGAAAACAAAAAAATAGTTTAAGCAAATTTGTAATCAAAATGAATTCGCAATTTGACTTCCGAGGAAATTAATTTTTGAAAAACGAAAAATAATACATACTTTTCGACAATCTAAGTGTAAGTTTAACACTAAGGTTCAAACATGCTAAAAATGTTAAAAAAACTACTTTTCGTATTCTTTGTCTTTGAAACAGTGATGCAATTTTCATTTGCACAAACTGTCCACCCTGCAGACAATCATGCTTTTTTACAGAATGAAGTTGCGTCGGTTTACATTACGATAGATCCAGATAGTATTGCAAATATGTTGTTGCAAACCAACTTAAGTTCTGATCATGAATATCCTGCCGATTTTGAATATAGGACTTCTATCGATACCACAATTATCACGAATGTTGGATTTAGACTGCGTGGAAATACATCAAGATATGCTGAGAAAAAATCCTTTAAAATCTCGTTCAATACTTTTGTTTCAGGGGTAAAATGGCAAGGTTTAGAAAAATTAAATTTGAATGGTCAACACAATGATGTTTCGATTTTAAGAAATTACCTTGCGCTTGACATATTGAAATCAGCTGAACTACCTGCTTCACGAAAAAGCTATGTAAAACTTTACATCAACGATGAATACAAAGGTTTGTATTTAAATACAGAACACATCGATGAAAATTTCATCAAAACAAGATTCCCATTAAACGACTCAGGAAATTTATACAAAGCCAATTACGGCGCGAACATGCTTTATTCTGGAACCAATCAAACTCCTTATGAAAATTTATATGAATTAAGTACCAACAAAAGCGCCAATGATTACAGTGGATTGATTCATTTTTTAGATGTTTTAAACAATACAAATTCAAACGACTTTGCTTGCGAAATCGCTTCCGTTTTTGATGTTGACATGTATTTGCGCACGCTTGCAGTAGAAGTTCTTGCTGGACATTGGGATGGGTATGCTTACAATAAAAACAATTATTACTTGTATCAACGTCCTTCAGATCAGAAATTTGTATTCATCGAATATGACATGGACAATACTTTCGGAATAGATTGGTCTGGCATAGATTGGGCAAATAGAGATATTTACAATTGGGCTTCCAATAATGATCCAAGACCACTTTACACTAAGATCTTGAGCGTTCCTTATTACAAAAATCAATTCTCTTTATACATTGACAATTATTTATCAACGTTTTATAATCCAGCCAATTTGGTCACAGCTTTGGAAGCTAAACAAGCTTTAATTGAACAAGCAGCTTACGATGATTCCTATAGAACTTTGGATTATGGATTCAATAATTTTGATTTTCAATATGCGATTACGGATGCTTGGGGTTCTCATATTTCTACTTCGATTGAGTCATTTTTATATGACAGAAAAACATCTGCAAATCAACAAACATCGACAACAACAATTCAAAATCCATGTTTTAATGGAATTGAAAATATCAACGCTGACAATCAAATGCAAATCGTAAAAGCCTATAATTTAATAGGTCAATCAATTGATATACATTCTACGAATCAATGGATGATTGTTGAAGATCAATATGGAATTCACCACAAAATGTACGCCCATTAATAACCCACATAAATGAAAACGAACGTATTTATCCTTATTTTTTCACTTATTAGTGTTTACTCATTAGCACAAAAAAATCAAACTTTAACCCACATCGAACCGCCAAATTGGTGGGCAGGAATGGAACATCATGAAGTTGAAATCATGTTGCACGGAAAAAATATCAGTCATTTAGCTGTTGAAGTAAAAGGATTGACAATACTTGGAATACAAAAAACTGAAAATCCAAATTACCTTTTTGTAACCGTTGATACAAAAAATATTGCAGCCGGAACGTACACTTTTCATCTTTTGGAAAACAAAAAAATGAAGTACCAGTTTGACTATGAAATCAAGCCAAGAGTTGAAAATTCAAAAGAACGAATGGGTTTCAATAATTCAGATGTGCTTTATTTGTTGATGCCCGATCGATTTGCCAACGGAAAAACATCCAACGACAGTGATCCAACAGTTGTAGAAAAAATGAATCGCTCGCTTCCTGGAGGAAGACATGGAGGTGATATTCAAGGAATTGTTGATCATTTAGACTATATCAAAGATTTAGGTGCGACAACGATTTGGCCAACGCCTTTGTTGGAAGACAATGATTCTGTTTACAGTTACCATACTTATGGACAAAGCGATTTGTATCGTGTCGATCCTCGATATGGAACCAATGAAGAATACAAAAATTTTGTTGCAGAAGCACATAAAAAATCATTGAAAGTCATTCAAGATGTCGTTCCAAATCACTGGGGATCTCGACATTGGATGATGAACGACCTTCCGACTTATACTTGGATTCACCAATTTCCTGGCTACGCGCAATCAAATTACAGAATGTCGACACAAATGGATCCAAATGCCTCAGCAATCGACCAAAAAATGTGTGCCGATGGCTGGTTTGTAAGATCAATGCCGGACTTAAATCAGAGTAATCCTTTGGTGTTAAATTATTTGGTTCAAAACACCATTTGGTGGATGGAATATGCAAATCTCGACGGATTGCGCGTTGATACCTATAGTTACAATGACAAAGAAGGAATCGCAAAATGGACAAAGAAAATCATGGTAGAATATCCAAACACGAATATCGTTGGTGAAGTTTGGATGCATGATCAAGCACATCAATCGTATTGGCAGAAAAACAGTCCAATCGCTGCCATTCAATCCTACAATTCACATTTGCCATCCGTGATGGATTTTACTTTATTAGACGCATTGAATCAAGCATTTAATGAAAAAAATCAAAATTGGGACCAAGGCATGGTTCGTGTTTATGAAAATTTCGTCAATGATTTTCTCTACGACAATCCAAACAATATCTTATTGTTTTTGGAAAACCACGACACACAACGTTTCAATGAAATCTATGCTAATATTGCTGACTATAAATTGGCCATGACCATTTTAGCAACAGTCCGCGGAATTCCGCAAATCTATTATGGAACAGAAATCGGAATGAAAGGGAACAAAAATTTGGGAGATGCAGACATTAGACACGATTTTCCTGGTGGTTGGAAAGAAGACAAAGACAATGCTTTCGTTTCAAAAGATTCAAAAAATGAAAATTCACAATCTGGCAGAAATCAAACGCAAGAAGAATATTTCAATTTTACAAAAAAAATCCTAAATTGGCGTTTAAATAGCAAAGCGGTTCAAGAGGGAAAAACGATTCAATTTCTTCCAGAAAATAACCTCTATGTCTTTTTTAGAATTTTGCCAACAGAGAAAGTAATGGTGATTGTAAATAATTCTAACGATCAACAAATTCTTACATTGAATCGCTTCAGAGAGGTAATTTCAACTGGAAAAATGTGTAAAGATATTATCTCTGGAAACAATATTAATTTAGCAAACGAAAAATTAATTATTGGCGCCAAAACGTCCATGATTATTGAAATCAAATAAAAATGAAATTAAAAAACTCAATTATTACATTTTGCTTTTTAGCAATTTACACATCATTTTTTAGTCAAAATAGCACTAGAAAATTTGTTAGTTACAAGAAATCTGACAAGGGAATAGAAGTTGAAACAAATGATGGGAAATACATTTTTTCAAACTACCGTCCGATGGTGATTCAAACAACTTTTGTTCCGAAAGGAGAAACAGTAGAGGCGAAATCTCACGCAGTTGTTCAACCACTTTCAAGAGAAGAATTCACAAGCATCGACAGCGATTCTGTATTAAAACTTACAATTGGAAGAATCGACATAAAGATCCAAAAAAAACCTTTTCAAGTTCAATACTTTCAGGGAGGAAAACAAGTGATCTCTGAAAAAACAGGTTATTACAAAACGGCTACACATGAAGCAATTAATTTCAATATCAATTCAACTGAAGTTTTATATGGTGGCGGTGCGAGGGCATTGGGCATGAACCGAAGAGGAAATCGTTTGGAATTATATAACAAAGCCAACTACGGGTACGAATCTACTTCTGCTTTGATGAATTTTTGCATGCCAATTGTGATGTCATCTGAAAAATACCTGATTCACTTTGACAATCCACAAACTGGATTTTTAGATTTAGATTCCAAAAAAGACAATACAATTGCATACGAAACCACTGGTGGCAATAAAACTTATCAAATTATTTTCGGAGGTAGTTGGAATGAAATCATTTTCAATTACACACAACTAACAGGTACACAGCCGCTTCCTCCGAGATGGGCATTTGGAAATTTTTCTTCTAGATTTGGTTATCATTCTCAACAGGAAACTGAGCAAACGGTCAATAAATTCATCTCAGATTCTATCCCATTAGATGCTGTGATTTTGGACCTATACTGGTTTGGAAAAGAAATTCAAGGAACAATGGGAAATCTAGAATTTTACAAAGATTCATTCCCTACTCCATTGAAAATGATTTCAGATTTCAAACAAAAAGGAATCAAAACCGTGTTGATTTCAGAACCATTTATTTTGAATACTTCGAATCGATGGAAAGAAGCAGTAGAGAAAAACATTTTAGCAAAGGATAGTCTAGGAAATCCTTTTGTGTACAATTTCTATTTTGGAAATACCGGTTTGATTGATATTTATGCAAAATCAGGAAATGATTGGTTTTGGAATATCTACAAAGGAATGCACGATCAAGGTGTAAAAGGTTTTTGGGGAGATTTAGGTGAACCAGAAGTACATCCAAACAATCTGATTCATGCAGTTGGAAAAGCAAATACAGTTCACAACATTTATGGTCACGATTGGGCAAAATTGATTCATGAAGGATACAAAAAAAATTACCCTGATGAACGACCATTTATTTTGATGCGTGCAGGTTACTCTGGATCACAAAGATTTGGGATGATTCCTTGGTCAGGAGACGTGAATAGAACTTGGGGAGGTTTGCAAGCACAACCAGAAATTGCATTGCAAATGGGAATGCAAGGAATCGGTTATATGCATTCAGATTTAGGAGGATTTGCAGGAACTTATGACGACAATGAATTATACATCAGATGGCTGCAATATGGCGTTTTTCAACCAATTTTCAGACCACATGCGCAAGAACAAGTGGCATCAGAGCCAGTATTTAAAGATGAAAACACCAAGAGAATTGTCACAAATGCGATTCAATTAAGGTATGATTTGTTGCCTTACAATTATACGATGGCATATTTAAATAGTAAGTATGGATTGCCATTGATGCGTCCGTTAATGTTTGAAGAAAATAACAATCCAAAATTGTTGACCAACAAAGAAAATTATTTATGGGGAAATGAAATTTTGGTTGCACCAATTTTAGAAAAAGGAAAAGTTAGCCAAGAAGTGTATTTTCCATTGACCTCTGATTGGTTTGATTTTTATACAGGAGAATTACATAAAAGAGGTTCCACTGCTGAAATCAAAACAAATATTGAATATATCCCAACTTTCGTGAGAGCAGGTGCTTTTATTCCGATGACCGAAGGACTCAAAAACACGGACGATTATAATGAAAATGAAATTTCAATTCACTTTTATTACAAGAAAGAATTACCACAGAGCAATGGAATCTATTTCACAGATGATGGAAAAACCCCTGCTTTAAATATGAATTATCAATCAAGAATTGAATATTTCAAATACAAAAAAGAAGAAAAATATTTTACAATCAATTTTGAACAAAAATCACCTGGAAAGAATCAAGTTTCAGCCAAAAGAAGGTACGAAATGGTGATTCATAACATCGAAAATGAGCCAAAATCGATTGCATTAGATAATAAAGAAATTAAATTTCAATACAATAAATTATCTAAAACCCTTACTATCATTACCAATTTGGAACAAACTGTTTCAACTTTAAAAATAAATTGGTAAATTTTCTTAGTGTCATTTTGACATTAAATAATAATTGTATAAATTTGGTCAGTTGATTTGTTAAAAAACCATAAATTAATAATTAAATTGCTATGAAAAGAAAAGTTACAAATGCTTTGCTTTTTCTTTCTTTCATTCTTTTTTCAGTTGGAACGACTTTTAGTCAAACTTCCACAGTAAAAGGGATGATTAGAGATTTGGGGGGAAAGCCGATTGATCAAGCACAGGCAACCCTTGAAGGAAAATTCAAAGGAGGTACGTCGGATGCGACTGGATTCTATGAAATCAAAACTGTTGAAGCTGGTGAGTACAATTTAGTATTCAAAGCTGCAGGTTTTGCAACAGTTACTCAAAAAATTACCGTTGTTGCTGGTAAAGATTTGATAGTTGATGCAAGCATGAAAGAAGATGTTGAGGAAGTTGAAGAACTGGTTGTGATCGGATATGGATCTACAAGAGCCAAGGATTTAACTGGTTCAGCTACGGTTATTGGCGAAAAAGAATTCGCTTCTGGATCTGTTGCAACTCCTGAACAATTGATTAGAGGTAAAGTTGCCGGAGTAAAAATCAACACAAATGGCGGAGCTCCTGGTGAAGGAAGTACAATCCGTTTGAGAGGTGGAACTTCAATCAATGCAAGTAATGACCCATTAATCGTAGTAGATGGTGTGCCATTGGATAATGGAGGAATCTCTGGAGCTGCAAATCCACTTTCTCTGATAAATCCAAATGACATTGCTTCATTCGTAATTTTAAAAGATGCTTCTGCAACAGCAATCTACGGTTCTCGTGGTGCTAACGGTGTAATCTTAATTACTACCAAAAAAGGCGACGGAGGTAATAGTAAACTAAGTGTTGTTTTAGATACTAAACAATCTATTTCAACAATCGCAAAATATGCAGATGTATTGACTGGTGACGAGTACAGAGACTTAGTAAACTCAAGAGGAACAGCGGCACAAAAAGCACTATTAGGAACTGCAAATACAAATTGGCAAAAAGAAGTTTTCAGAGCAGCTTTTGTTACTGACAACAATGTTTCTTTGACTGGTGGAATTAAAAAACTTCCTTACCGTTTGTCATTTGGTTCTAGATTGGAAAATGGATTATTATTAAGAGATAAATTCAATAGAACATCTGTTTCTTTGAACTTGACTCCTTCCTTTTTCGACAAACATTTACAACTTGAATTCAACAATCGTATCGTTCAAACAAATTCTTTTTTCGCTGACAGAGGTGCTTTGGGAGCGCCGTATTTTGACCCAACACAAGAGGTTAGAACTGGAAACGACGCAGTTGGAGGATATTTTGAATGGATAAAAAACAATAAGCCAAACACTTTGGCACCAAGAAATCCATTGGGATTAATCAACCAAAGAGATGACGAAAGTAAAGTAAACCGCTACATCGGAAACTTGAAATTGACTTACAAATTGCATTTCTTCCCGCAAATCAAAGCTGTAGTGAATGTAGGTGCTGACTACTCTGAAGGAAGTGGTGAAGTTAGAGTAAATGCAAATTCTGCTGCTGGATATTATACAGGTGGTAGTTATAATGTTTACAGATCAAGTAAATCCAACAATGTGATTGATGCATACTTGAACTATAACAATGCAGATAAAAAATCAAAACACTACATTGACATTACTGGTGGTTATACTTACCAACATTGGCAAAGTTCAAGCCCAAACAATGCAACATACAACTTAGCAAAAGATTCTATCATTGGAATTCCTGCTGCTAATCCTTCTTTCACAGAAAATGCATTGTTGTCTTTCTACGGACGTGGAATTTACACTTACAATAACAAGTATGTTTTTAACGCGACTTTAAGACGAGATGGTTCTTCAAGATTTAGTCCAGAAACACGCTGGGGGTTTTTCCCATCAGTTTCTGCAGCGTGGATTGTTTCAAATGAAAAATTCATGCAGAAAGCAAAATGGTTAAATATGTTGAAAGTACGTGCAGGTTATGGAATTGTTGGTCAACAAGACGGAATCGGTGATTATGCATATATTTCTAACTATTTTGAAGGTGCTACCACTGCTCAATATGCTTTCGGAGGACAATATTACACTGTTTATAGACCAAGTGGATTTGATAGCAAATTGAAATGGGAAGAAACAGAAAGTATCAACTTAGGAATTGATTTTGGATTCAAAAATGACAGAATCAGTGGAGCAATTGATATATATCAAAAATCGACTTATGATTTGTTAGCAGTTGTTCCAGTTCCTGCAGGTACAAACTTTACCAATCAGATTTTAACTAACGTAGGTGGAATGAGAAACCGCGGTATTGAAATCAGTGGTAACTTTGGATTGATTGCTAAAAAAGACTTGAGATTAGACTTGAGTGCAAACGCAACTTACAACCAAAACAAAATCACCAAACTTTCTCAAATTGACGATCCAAATTCTCCAGGAATCTTAGCTGGTGGAATCCAAGGTGGGGTTGGAAATAATGTTCAAACAAATAAAGTAGGAAATGCAACTTTTACTTATTTTGTGTATGAACAAATTTACGACGCAAATGGTAAACCAATTGAAGTTGGACAACAAGCAACGAAAGACATTAACGGTGACGGAAGTATCACAACTGCTGACAAATGGAAAGAAACGGATGCTTTTGTTGATAGAAATGGAGATGGAATCATCAATATCGATGATAGATATCTTTTTGATCAAGCTGCTCCAAAAATGTTCTTCGGATTGTCTTTGAACTTGACTTACAAAAAATGGTTCTTTGGACTTTCAGGTCGTGCAGAAACTGGTGGTTACAATTACAATAACATCCACTCAAACAGCGGTACTTTCCAATCAATCAATGGAACACAAGGATTCTTAAGTAATATTTCAAATCTTTACTTCGAAGAAGAAATGCAAAAAACAACTGAGCGCCAATTGTTAAGCGATCATTATTTGGAAAAAGCAAATTTCTTCAGAATGGATTACATCAATCTTGGATACAAATTCGGAAAAATGAAATGGACTAAAAACAAAATTGGTTTGAACACTGCATTTACAGTTCAAAACGTATTTGTTATTACAAAATATTCGGGTCAAGATCCTGAAGTAAACGGTGGAATTGATAACAATCTTTATCCAAGACCAAGAGTTTACTCATTGAATTTAACATTTGATTTTTAATACTAAGAACAATGAAAAAAATCACACAAATTTTATTGGTTGCAGTCACACTTGGTGGGATTGTTGGATTGAATTCTTGTAAAAAACAACTCAATCTAAAACCAAAATATGGATTAAACACAGAAACTGTTTACGGAAATCCAGACAACTATATTCATGTTGTTGCAAAACTTTATTCTGGTTTATCAATGACTGGATTACAAGGTCCAGCAGGAAATGGAGACATTGCAGGTATTGATGAAGGATTTTCTGCGTACGTTCGTGTATTGTTTAACCTACAAGAATTACCAACTGACGAAGTTGTTTGTGGATGGAACGATCCAGGAATTCCTGAAATGAATAAAATTAACTGGTCGCCAGAAACGTCATTCGTCAAAGGAATGTACTACAGAATTTTTTACCAAATCACTTTGTGTAATGAATTCATCAGAGAAACGTCTGAAACAAAAATGAGTGATAGAGGATTTTCTGAAACTCAGAAAGCAACCATCAGAGTTTACAGAAGCGAAGCACGCTTTTTAAGAGCGTTGAGTTACTACCACGCAATGGATTTATTTGGTAATGTTCCTTTCGTTACTGAAGAAGACGAAGTAGGTGCTTTCCAACCTAAAAGAATTACACGTTCTGAATTGTTTTCTTATGTTGAGTCAGAATTATTGGCCATCGAAAATGAGTTATTAGCTCCAAGTGCTGCGCCATACGGTAGAGCAAATAAAGTTGCTGATCAATTTTTATTGGCTAAATTGTACTTGAATGCAGAAGTTTACACAGGTATTCCAAAAAATACTGAATGTGCTACTTACAGTTTAAAAGTAATCAATTCAGGTTCTTATTCGTTAGATGATAACTATCAAGATATTTTCTTAGCTGACAATAATACGTCTCCAGAAATTATTTTCCCTGTTATTTATGATGGAGTTTATGCACAAAGTTGGGGAGGTACTACTTTCTTAGTAAATGCAGCAATTGGTGGAACAATGGTTCCTGCAGATTATGGTGTAAATGGAGCTTGGGGTGGTTTAAGAGCAACTTCAGCTTTTGTAAATAAATTTCCAGATTCTACATTAGATGGTCGATTCTTGTTCTATAGAGACGGACAATCTAAGGAAATCACGAATTTGTCAACTTTCGCTGAAGGTTATGCTTTTCCAAAGTTCAAAAACAAAACTTCAACTGGAGCTAACGGTTCAGGAAATGCATTGAGTGCACAAACTGATATTGATTTCCCAATGTTTAGATTGGCAGATGCCTATTTGATGTATGCAGAAGCAGCATTGAGAGGTGGCGGAGACATAAGCCAAGGTTTGGGTTACGTAAATCAATTGCGTCAAAGAGCATACGGTAATTCAAGCTTTAATTTTGCTTCAATTACTTTAGATGATATCATTGACGAAAGAGCAAGAGAATTAAGTTGGGAATGTACGAGAAGAACAGATTTGATACGTTTCAATTTGTTTACAACATCAACTTATGTTTGGCCATTTAAAGGTGGTGATTTAGTAGGAATTGGAGTTTCTTCAAACTACAATTTGTACCCAATTCCAACAGCTGACATCGTATTGAATCCAAATCTAATTCAGAATCCTGGATATTAATAAGTAAGTTTTCTCATAAACATAAAAGGGGCGGTTGAAATTTCAACCGCCCCTTTTTTTTACACTTTAACCTAGATCAAAAAACTTCTTTGTAGTTGTTGATGATTTACCTAAACTCTTGCGAGTACATGTGGGAAACAAAGTAAAACATCCTTGTGAAAATGTCACGAAATCAACCATTTTCACATTTTCTACCAGACTATTTCATCATCCAAGATCCTCCAACGCTTATCACGTTTTGTAATTGTAAATATTCTTCATAAGTGTTTCTATCTATTCCTCCTGTTGGACAAAAAGTGATAGAAGGAAAAACTTGCCCGTATGTTTTCAAAGCACCAATTCCACCAAATAAATTCGCTGGGAAAAATTTAAAAACATTCCAACCTAATTGCATTCCAGCGATAATATCACTTGGTGTAGCAACTCCAGGAATAAAAGCAATTCCTGAATTGATTAAATCATCTGCTAACAAAGGACTAATTCCAGGGCTAACGATAAAGTCAACGCCAATTTCTTTTACTTTTTGAATTTGCGTTTTATTCACAACTGTTCCTACCCCAACCGAAATTTGATTTCCATATTTAGATTTGATAATTTCAAGCGCTTCAAAAGCAAAATCTGTTCTCAAAGTTACCTCAATGCAAAAAATATTTTTTGAAATCAAAGATTCAATTATTCCATCAATTTCATCAGCTGAATGAATTGTCACAACTGGCACGATTGAATGTTTTGCTAAAATATTTTGAATGTTATTTTGTATCATATCCCTTCGATTAAATAAAACTTGCACCCTCTTCACTAGAAGTTACGATGGTTCTCATATTGGCAAACATTTCTCTTCCCAATCCAAAAACTTCTGAATTGTCTTTTGTTCTAGTTGCTCTCAATTCAACATCTGGAGTCAAACAAGTTAAAACTCCATGAATCGCATCAAATTGAATAATATCGCCAGTTTGAATTTTGCCAATCAAACCGCCGTCTCTTGCTTCTGGTACAACGTGAATTGCAGAAGGCACTTTACCTGACGCTCCAGACATTCTTCCGTCTGTCACCAAAGCAACTTTATGTCCTCGTTTTTGAATTATCGTCAACGTCGGAGTCAATTGATGTAATTCAGGCATTCCATTTTGCTTTGGACCCTGAAATGGAATTACAGCGATAAAATCCTTGTTTAATTCATCATTTTTGAAAGCTTTAATCAAATCTTCCTGCTCTTCAAAAACAATGGCAGGTGCTTCGATAAATAAATGCTCAGTGGCAACCGCCGATGTTTTGATCACAGAACGGCCAATATTTCCTTTCATGATTCTAATACCACCTTCAAAGTGAAATGGATTCAAAGCACTTCTTAAAATCGATTCATTCAAAGTGTTTTTTGAACCTTCAACCCAAACGATTTCACCATTTTCAATTCTTGGTTCTTTTGTATATTTATCTAGTCCAAAACCTAAAATGGTGTAAACATCTTGGTGTAACAATTCATTTTCAAGCAAAGTCCTAATCACAAATCCCATTCCGCCTGCAGCGTGAAAATGATTTACATCTGCAGCACCATTTGGATAAATTCTAGTAAGCAAAGGAACGATTTTAGACAAATCTGAAAAATCTTCCCAATTGATGATAATTCCAGCAGCTCGTGCAATGGCAATTAAATGAATTGTATGATTGGTAGAACCTCCAGTTGCAAGCAAACCGATAATTCCATTCACGATTGTTTTTTCACTGATAATCGAAGCCAATGAACTGTCAAATGATTTTTGATGAATCAAATTAATCAAAGTCTTCACTCCTTCTTCATTCAATTTTTCACGCAATTGCGTTCCAGGATTCACAAAACTCGAACCCGGAAGTTGAAGTCCCATGATTTCCATCAACATTTGATTGCTGTTGGCTGTTCCATAAAAAGTACACGTTCCAGGAGAATGATACGAATCTGATTCACCTTTCAACAAAGCAACTCGATCTATTTTCCCTTCCGCAAAATCTTGACGAATTTTCGCTTTCTCATCATTGCTAATTCCCGTTTCCATTGGTCCACCTGGTAAAAAAACCGTTGGTAAATACCCAAACTTTAGTGAACCCATCATCAAGCCAGGAACTATTTTGTCGCAAATTCCCAAATTGATAACACCATCAAAAACATTGTGTGAAAGTGAAATCACAGAAGACATGGCAATTACATCTCTACTAAAAAGAGATAATTCCATTCCGTCTTGGCCTTGTGTTACGCCATCACACATCGCAGGAACACCGCCCGCAACTTGAGCAACAGCGTTGTATTTATTGGCGTAATCTCGAATGTGTTTTGGATAATCTTCATACGTTTTGTGCGCAGAAAGCATGTCGTTGTATGCCGTAACAATCCCCAAATTTGGTTGGTAATTTTCAGCCAAAACTGATTTATCATGACTTCCGCAACCTGCAAAAGCATGCGCTAAATTTCCGCAATGCAATGAACCTCTTACATATTCAGTTTTGAATTGAGATTGCATTTGTTCCAAATATTTTTTTCTCGTTACTGAACTTCTTTCGATAATTCTATTGGTAACTTCTTGAATAATTTCTTTCATTTCAATTAGATTGAATAATAAACTTGTAGTTTATCTTTAAAAAATGATATCGGCAATTGACTATCTGCGGAAGTTTCAAAAACATGTAATTTCTTTTCGCCTGATAACATCAAAATAATATTTTTTGCTTGCAGTAACATCGCAGCGCTACAAGTGATTCTGTTGTTCGGAAAATTTGGAGAAATCGTGTTGTAAATTCCAATCTCAGAAGATCCAAGCAATTGTTCTGAAACCTCATCATTCGGGAAAAGTGATGCCGTGTGACCATCCTCTCCCATACCAAGTAACACCAAATCGATTTTTTGCATGAACGGCTGATATTTTCCAGCAATGAAATTTACATTTTCAATTTGATCTAAACTATTTGCCACCATACCAACAAAACGAGCAGACTGTGCATAATTTTGAATTAGCTTTTCACGAATCATCTTCTCATTGCTAAATTCATTGATTGGTGGAACAAATCTTTCATCTACCAAACCAATTAGAACCTGTGACCAATCTAAATCTGCGTTTGACATCAATTCATACAATCGAATCGGTGATGAACCGCCAGATAATAAAATATTGGCAGAACCATTTTCTGAAATCGCTCGCTGAATAATTTTTACCAAATCAGCACACAATACTTGATCCAACTGATCTTTTGAACTAAACTCCTTCATTGAACTTTGGATTAGTTGACCAAGTATGATTTACCTCCATGATTTGTTCTCCAGGCCCCCAAGTTCCAGCTTCGTAGAGAATATTTTTTTGATTGGCTTTTTTCCAACCATTTACAACAGATTCAATCCAAATCCAAGCGGCTTCCAATTCATCTTGACGCATGAAAAGCGTTTGTTCACCTCTCAAAACATCAACAATCAAACGTTCATACGCTTCAGGAAAACGCTCATTAAATGAATCCATGTAATCCAATTTTAATGAAATCGGACGATATCTATATCCACCAGGTCCAGGCAATTTGGTCATTTGAACCAATTCGATTCTTTCTTCTGGTTGCAAACGCATAATCAACTTGTTTCCAGGGATATCTCCTTGTGCATGAAAAACATTGTGTTTCACACTTTTGAAATTGATAACGATTTCAGAATATCTTTTGGTCATTCTTTTTCCTGTTCTCAAGTAGAAAGGTGTATTTTTCCATCTCCAATTGTCGATGTGCGCCTTGATTGCCACAAAAGTTTCTGTTGAAGACTCATATTTACTTATGTCTTCCAAATAAGAATTCAATGAATGACCATCTACTTTTCCTCTTGTATATTGACCTTTAGCTGTGTCTGTTAAAACGGTTTTATCATCCAACAATCGCAAAGATTTCAAAACTTTCAACTTTTCATTTCTCACAGAATCAGCATCCAATTGAGCAGGTGGTTCCATCGCAACCAAACACAATAATTGGAGCAAATGATTTTGAACCATATCCAATAAAGCACCGCTATTATCGTAATATTCGCCACGCTTTTCGACGCCTAAACTTTCCGCAACTGTAATTTGAATCGATTCAATGTGTTCCGAATTCCAAGCACTTTCAAAAAGATGGTTTGCAAACCTCAAAACCATTAAATTCTGAACGGTTTCCTTTCCTAAATAATGGTCAATTCTATAAATTTGTTTCTCAGTAAAAGACCTACTAATGGTTGCGTGTATATGTCTCGAAGATGCCAAACTATTTCCTAATGGTTTTTCAAGCACAACTTTACTGCTGTCATTGATTAATCCACATGCATTTAACGCATCACCAATTTCTCCAAACGCATCAGATGGAGTGGATAAATAATAAACATTCTGAAAAGTAGGATTTTTATCTAATTCGATTTTCAAAGGTTGATAATCTTCGATTGAATGACCAGGAAGTGTTAGAACAATGATTTTTTTCAAAAACGTCTCAACCGTTTTCTGATCTACAGCATAATCAGTTGATTCAGTGATAAATTTTCTTAAACGCTCATTAAAAGCAACATGTTTATCATTCGAACGCGTAATTGCATAAATATTAAAATCAACATTTAATTGCTTGTCAACAAATCGATGAAAAAGTGCGGGATAAATTTTTCGAACTGCCAAGTCACCATCACCGCCAAAAATAACGGCATTGAATGGTTTTATAATGGGTGCTTTTTTTGTTTGAGCCATAAAAATTGTATTATCAATATTGCATTGAAAAATCAAATATACAACCTTTACGTCAATTTTACACTAAGTCCGCAAAAAAATTAACAATTAATTAATGTACTTTTTACCATAAGTAGATTAAAAACCAAAATTATTGAAACCTTTTTCAAGTAATTTTAAGTAATTTTCTTCGTTAAATTTGAAATATTGGGAAGGTTTATGAGGCACACCTTCTTGCTTTTCATCCAAACTTTCGACGATATTTAGCTTCAACATTTTTCTACGAAAATTCCTCTTGTCCAATTCATTACCCAAAATTGACTCATACAATTTGTGTAATTGTGAAAAAGTAAATTTTTCAGGAAGAAGATTGAATCCGATAGGTTGTGTATTGATTTTATCTTTCAGTTTTTTTAAAGCTGATTGAAAAATTTCAAAGTGGTCAAATGCTAATTCTGTGATGTCGTCTACTAAAATCCAAGAAGCCGATTTAGCGAAGGAAGAAGGTTGTGGTTCATAATCATTCATGTTAACCAAAGTGTAATAGGCAACAGTAATTACCCTTGCATCTGGGTCTTGACGAACAGCTTGCAACCATTTTTTATCATTGGGTTTATTGACACGATTTGGATCACCAAAAGCACCAACTTGTTCTAGAAAAATATCTTCCAAACCAGTTAATTCTTTCAAAACTCGACCTGCAGCCATGTCTAAGTTTTCTTCCTCAAAAATCAAATCGCCTGGAAGTGCCATCATCTGCGGAACTCCTTCAACAGGCTGACGTTCAATCAAAAGCACACGCAATTGATTAAAATCAAAACCGAAAATCACACAATCTGTAGAAATTCGATGGTTAATTTGATGCTTATTTTTAATTTGCATATACAAATGTAAAAAAGAAATTTATATATTCGCAAAGTGTACTTTTGACACAAAGGCATTTTTTTCCATTTTTTTAGTTATGATTTTAATTATAGATAGCGGTTCTACAAAGAGTGATTGGGTTCTTTTAAAAGATTCAGGAAACGAATCTTTTTCAACCATCGGTTTGAATCCATATTTTCACTCTGAAGAGTTAGTGTACAACACTGTTTGTGAAAATGAAGGTTTGAATAATATCAAATCTCAAATAAGTTTGGTTTTCTTTTATGGCGCTGGATGCTCCTCCAAAGAGTTAAACAAGGTCATCGAAAACGGGCTTCAAAGAGTTTTTACAAACGCAAAAGTTCACATTGATCACGATTTGAAAGCTTGTGCGTACGCTACTTATGAAGGCGAACCATCTATTTCTTGCATCATTGGGACAGGTTCAAACTCTTGCTACTTCGACGGAAAAGACATCTATGAAGAAGTTCCAGCATTGGGCTATATTTTAGGCGATGAAGGAAGTGGAACTTATTTTGGGAAACAATTACTCTCAATGTATTTGTATAAACTACTCCCAAAACACATACATGAAGCATTTGAAAGCCAAACTGGTTTGACAAAAGATATAATTGTTGACAGTGTTTACATGCAACCAAATGCAAATGTATATTTGGCTTCATTCATGAAATTTATTGTTCAATTTTCAAACGATCCTTTTGTGAAAGAAATGATTTTTGAAGGATTCAAAAAGTTTATTCAAATCCACGTGGCTTGTTATGAAAACCACAAACAAATTAAAGTGCATTTTGTAGGTTCTATAGCGCACCTTTTCAGAAATGAACTTGATAAGGCTTGTAAGTATTATCAGGTAACGCTTGGACAAACGATTCAAAAACCGATTGATGGATTAATCAATTACCATGTTAAATACATTCTTGAAAATCAAAAGAATGTAATCTAAAACTAAAAAACTATGAAAACTTTAAAACTCATTGCGATTGTATTAACGATTCACTTTGGTGCATCAAGTCAAAATCAACCATTTACAACTCCTTTAAAAACGGTTGAATGGTCTAAAAACGCATCTATCTATGAAGTAAATGTGAGACAATTTTCCAAAGAAGGTACTTTCAAAGCACTTGAAAAAGAATTGCCAAGATTGAAGGCAATGGGCGTTGATATTTTATGGTTGATGCCGATTAATCCAATTGGAGTAAAAAATAGAAAAGGTTCTTTAGGAAGTTACTATGCCGTGAAAGATTATATGGCTGTAAACCCTGAATTTGGGACGAAATCAGATTTTGATCAATTGGTGAAAGCAGCACATGCTTTGAATTTGAAAATCATCATTGACTGGGTAGCAAACCATACTTCTCCAGATAATATCTGGGTTGAACAGGGACACAAAGATTGGTACACACTAGATTCAACAGGAAATCTTCAACCGACAATTGGAACAGACTGGTGGGATGTTGCTGATTTAAATTACGACAACAAAGACATGCGCAAAGCGATGATTGAATCCATGAAATATTGGGTAAAAACTTCAGATATTGATGGATTTAGATGCGATGTTGCTGATTGGGTACCAGTTGATTTTTGGAACGATGCACGCAAGGAATTGGACGCGATCAAACCAGTATTTATGCTCGCAGAAGCTGAAAATCCTGCACATCACACAGCCGCGTTCGACATGTCTTATGGTTGGGAGTTTCATAGCATCATGAATCAAATCGCACAAGGAAAGAAAAATGTAGATGAAATCAGAAGGTATATTAAAGACAGAACCAAATTTCCAACCAATGCTTACAGAATGAATTTCACTTCCAACCACGATGAAAATTCCTGGAATGGTACTGAAATGGAAAGAATGGGTGATGCAAGATTTGCTATGGCAGTATTAGCAGCCACAATTGAAGGAATGAATTTAATTTACAATGGACAAGAAACCAGTTTAGACAGACGTTTGTTGTTTTTCGAAAAGGACAGCATTAACTGGAGCAAAATGGATTTGGTTGATTTCTACACCAAAATCGACAATTTAAAAGAGAAAAATCAAGCACTTTGGAATGGAAACTTTGGAGGTGATTTACAAATCATCAGTCCAGAAAGTAACAAAAATGTGTTGGTTTATACCAGAGAAAAAAATGGACAAAAAGTAATCGTTGTCTTGAATCTTTCTGCAGAAAAACAAACTATCAAGATTGAAAACAATAGTTTGAAAGGAAAATATACCAATCTTTTTACCGGAAAGAAAAAATCAATTTCTACTTGTTTGACTGAAGAATTGGGCGCTTGGAGTTACATCGTTTATTCTAAATAATCTGGCTAACTATGGAAGTACAAAAATCAACCAAAGAGGATAAACCATTTTTGTCGTTCTGGCAAATTTGGAACATGAGTTTTGGATTTCTAGGAATTCAATTTGGATTTGAGCTACAAAACTCAAACGTCAGTAGAATTTTTGAAACCTTGGGTGCCAACAAAGACGAAATTCCAATTTTGTGGATTGCTGCGCCATTGACTGGATTATTAATTCAACCAATCATCGGATACTTAAGTGATCGCACTTGGCATCCATATTGGGGAAGAAGACGACCATTTTTCTTTATCGGCGCAATTTTAGCCACAATCGCACTTTTTATTCTTCCCAACTCCCCTACTTTGTGGATAGCAGGAAGTATGTTGTGGATCATGGATGCTTCTATCAATATCTCGATGGAACCTTTCCGCGCATTTGTTGGTGATAAATTACCTGCTGCTCAACGAACAAAAGGTTTTGCGATGCAAAGTTTTTTCATCGGAATCGGGTCGGTAATCGCTGCGATGCTTCCTTGGTTCTTCACGAATGTAATGCATTTTTCGAATCAATCCGAAACGGGAACAATTCCTGATTCAGTTAAATGGAGTTTTTATTTGGGAGGAGTTGCTTTCTTAGCTTCTGTAATGTACACGGTGTTTACAACGAAGGAAATGCCTCCTGAAGATTTAGAAAAATTCAAAGAAGAAAAGAAGAAAACGACTTTTTTAATGGGAGTCAAAGAAACGTTTGGAGGAATTTTCCAAATGCCAAAAGCAATGAAACAATTGGCTTGGGTACAGTTCTTTACTTGGTTTTCTTTATTCGCTATGTGGATTTACAGTACAAATGCTGTAACAAGCAATTTATACAACATGAAGGTGGAAAGATCTTTGGTTGAAAAAATGGAAAACCACATTCAAGATACACTTTCAAACAAAAGCTTGGATTTAAAAGTCAAACAGCAATTCAAATCTCTACAAGCGGACATCAATGAAATCAAAGAATTCAGAGCCAATGAAAATCCAGTGGCAGTTTCTTTAAACTTGGCAAACTATTTCAGTGACACGATTCACCCAGTTTCTGAAAAAGCGGACATCAAAAAATTGCAAAGAGTAAAACAAGAATACAATGACGGCGCAGACTGGCTGAGTATTTGTTCATCCATCAGAAACGGGATCGCTGCAATTTTTGCTTTTATCATTCCTTGGATTGCCTATAAAACAAACCGCAGAAAAACCCACATGATTTCATTGATCATAGGAGGAATTGGTTTAATCAGTATTTATTTCATCACCAATCCAGTATTTTTAGCTGTTTCTATGGGAATGGTTGGAATTGCTTGGGCAAGTATTTTATCTATGCCTTACGCGATCTTATCAAGTTCATTACCGCCAGAAAGAATGGGATATTTTATGGGGGTTTTCAACTTCTTCATTGTAATTCCGCAAATTGTGGCAGCAACAATTTTAGGATTTTTAACCATGAAACTTTTTGGAGCAAATACACTTTATACAATTATGTTTGGTGGATTTACAATGATTTTAGCAGGACTTTTAACTTTAAAAGTAGAAGATAACGATTAATTAAGATGGAAATTAAAGGATTAATATTTGATTTGGATGGCGTAATTGTCAACACAGAACACAATCATTTTGTTGCTTGGAAAAGAACTGCCGACAGTTTGGGCGTTGCTTTTACAGAAAAAGACAATGAAAAATTAAAAGGATTGAGTCGTGTTGATTCATTGAAAACCATTTTAGAAATGGGAAACATCGAAATCAGCGAAGAAACTTTCAATGATTATTTAGTTTCCAAAAACAAATTTTATTTGGATTCCATCGCGTCAATCACAGCTGAAAACATGTTGAAAGGCGTTGCTGATCTACTTAACAAGGCGAAAGAAAAGGGAATTCTTTTGGCTGTTGGTTCTTCAAGTAAAAATGCGAAGTTCATTTTAGAGCGATTGAATTTAATTGACGCTTTTCATATTATCGTGGACGGAAATATGGTAGAAAATCCAAAACCAAATCCAGAAGTATTTTTGAAAGGTGCCGAAGCGATGGGTTTTGTTCCTGAAGAATGTGTTGTTTTCGAAGATGCTGAAAGTGGAATCAAAGCTGCAAAAGATGGCGGGTTTTATTCAATTGCTGTGGGAAACCCTGAAATTGCCGAACTTGGAGATTTATATTTAAACGATTTAACAGAATTCAAATTAATTTAAGCATGAACAATTTGTTTGAAATAGACGAATGGAAAATCATCGAAAACAAATTCGATGCAAACAAACAAGAACAAGCTGAAAGTATTTTTGCTATCGGAAACGGTAGTTTTGGTCAAAGAGCCAATTTTGAAGAAACCTATTCAGGGAAAAGTTTACAAGGAAGTTACGTTGGTGGTGTTTATTACCCAGACAAAACACGTGTTGGCTGGTGGAAAAACGGTTATCCTGAATATTTTGCAAAAGTCATCAATTCATGCAATTGGATTGGAATTAAAATTGAAATCGACGGTAAAGAATTAGATCTTTTCAATGCTGAAATCAAGTCTTTTTACCGTGAATTAGATATGTTTACTGGTACGTTGACGCGTAAGTTTCGCTGTGTAACTGCTGAAAACAAAGAATTTGAAATCGTTTCTACCCGTTTTTGCTCCATGCACAACGAAGAAATTGCTGCGATTAAATATACTATCACTCCCTTGAATTTTTCTGGAAATGTGAAATTCACTCCTTACTTGGATGGAAATGTCAACAATTCAGATTCAAATTACGATGAATTTTTCTGGTTGCGAGATACTGAAAGAGTTGGTGTAAAAAAAGGTGTGGTAAGTATGCGAACTAAAAAAACCAACTATTTGGTTGCGACTGCTATGCGTTTCTCGTTTTGGGAGGAAGAAAATTTGCTAGATATTCATCCTAATGTCAAACAAGCAGATTTATATATCGACAATCATTTCGAGCATTTTTTAGAGCAAGGAAAAAAATACACCTTGAAAAAATATGTTTCGATAACTTCTACCATCAATCATTCAGAATTTAATACGGTTGCCGCTGCAATTAATCAAGTTACTGAAGCTTACAAAAGTGGATTTGATGCATTACATGAAGCGCACAAAGAAGCTTGGAAACAAATTTGGGTCAATGCTGATGTAAAAATTGAAAGCGATAAATCGGCACAACAAGCCATTCGATTCAATATTTTCCATTTATATCAAACATATACTGGAAATAATTCTAAATTGAATATCGGACCAAAAGGTTTTACTGGCGAAAAATATGGAGGTGCAACTTATTGGGATACTGAAGCATATTGCATTCCTTTTTTCCTAAAAACTGCGCCACAAAAAGTTTCAAGACAACTTTTAAAATACCGCTACAATCAATTGGATAAAGCGATTGAAAATGCTGCAAAATTGGGATTCACTGATGGTGCTGCATTGTATCCGATGGTGACGATGAATGGTGAAGAATGTCACAACGAATGGGAAATTACATTCGAAGAAATTCACAGAAATGGTGCGATTGCTTTTGCAATTCACAATTACGAAAGACATACGAACGATTGGGAATATGTGCGTGAATTTGGACGCGACGTTCTAATCGGAATTGCCAGATTTTGGGCGCAAAGATTCAATTGGTCTGATGACAAAAAACAATTTGTCATGTTAGGTGTTACTGGACCAAACGAATATGAAAACAACGTGAACAACAATTGGTACACGAATTACATTGCAAAATGGTGTTTGACTTACGCGTTAGAAGTGGAAGAAAAACTCGCAGATAAAAGACAAATTTTACGCGAAGGAGAAAGCGATTCTTGGAAACATTTGATTGCAAATATCTACTTGCCAAAAATGAAAGATTCAAATATCTTTTTGCAGCAAGATAATTTTTTAGATAAGGTTTTAATGAACGCATCAGATCTTCCTGAAAATGAAAGACCAATCAACCAACATTGGTCGTGGGATAGAATTTTGCGTTCTGTTTTTATCAAGCAAGCAGATGTTTTGCAAGGAATTTATCTTTTTGAAGATCATTTTTCAATGGATGAAATTAAAGATAATTTCAATTTCTACGAACCAAAAACAGTGCACGAATCATCGCTTTCGCCTTGTATCCACTCGATTTTGGCAGCGAAAATTGGTGATAAATCAACTGCGTACAAAATGTATTTGAGAACTTCAAGATTGGATCTTGACGATTATAACAGAGAGGTTGCAGAAGGATTGCACATTACCAGTATGGCTGGAACTTGGATGAGTATCGTTGAAGGTCTAGCAGGAGTTAGAATTCAAGGAGAAAATTTGATTTTGAATCCAATTACTCCTGATCAATGGTCAAAATATGAATTCAATATTTTCCACCAAAATCAGCCATTGAGTTTGTCTATATCAAAAGAAACTATCTCCATAGAAAACAAAGGAGAAATTAAAATAAATGCAATTATCTTCGGGCAATCTATTGAAATCTTGCCAAGTTCAAGCATTGAAACAAATTTAAAAGTACTTGCATAGAAGCGCATGAAGTAGAATATTAACAAGATTAATTTTTAAAGTATGAGAATTTCGTTCATTCAAACAAAAATTGCAGGAATAATTATTTTTCTTGTCTTAACTATTTTTACTTCAAACATAAATCACGCGCAAACGAATAATCCACGACGCCAGGTTGTTTTACAAGGTTTTTGGTGGGACTATTGGAACAGTAATTACCCAAATGGATGGTCAAATTATTTGGTTGAAATTGCTCCTCGTCTCAAGTCTTTAGGAATTGATGCTGTTTGGATACCTCCAACAGTAAAAAATACAGGTACAAACAGCGTTGGATATGCCCCTTTTGATCAATATGATTTAGGAGATAAATATCAAAAAGGCAATGTAAAAACCAGAATGGGCGATAAAGATGAATTGCTTAGAATGGTTGCTGTTTTGAAAGCGAATGGCATTGATGTGATTCAAGATATCGTTTTGAATCATGTCACAGGAGCAGGTTCAAATGCTGGTCTAGGAGGTCAAGACCCAAGTGCCATGGACGATGGAAGTACGAATAAATACAAAAATTTTAGATATTCTTGTTTTGAAACTCCTTCAACTTCTGAATCAAGTACTGAATATTTGAATCGAAAAGGCAGATTCCCAAAAAACTGGACCAATTTCTATCCAAATGCCAGTAATCCTTGTTGTTCAAACCCGATCAATTCGCCATATTGGGGACCTGATATTTCTTATGAATCTTCTGCCTATGGTGGAAGTGGAAACGCAACTTACAATCCAACACAATCTCAAAACTACATGAGAGATGGAATGAGAGATTGGATTATTTGGTACAAAAAACAAGTAGGCTGGGAAGGTTTGAGATTAGATGCAGTAAAACATTTTCCGACATACGTAGCAGAAGATTTTTTATGGAATTTACAATATGGTTCTTTGTGGGCAAATGGCGGAGCAGACATGTTTGCTGTGGGCGAATGGGTTGGCGGAACAACTGAATTAGACACTTGGGTTTCGGACGTTCAAAGTAGAGCTGGAACATTTGATTTTGGTTTGCGCAATGCGTTAGCAGGAATTGTTTCAGGAAATGGCGGATTTGATTTGGGCACAGTTCCAAGTTACCAACAACAAAACAGATACAAAACAGTCCCTTTTGTAAATAATCATGACACGTTTAGACCAGAAAAAGATGTAGATGGAAACTACACTGGATGGGATACTGGGAACGAATTGGCTCCTCATGTTGAACCAAATGATGGAAGAAAAAGTGTTGTTCATGCTATTGTCTTAGCAGTTGACGGCGCACCACAATTGTTTTTCGAAGATTTATTTAACATTGGATATTTGAGTAATCGATTTTCACATTCACCTTCTGACGAAGCGCAATTGCCAGTCTACAGTGACATGGAAAATTTGATATGGTGTCACCAAAATTTACATTTCAAAGAGGGAAATTACTTGGTGAGATGGCAAGCTGCTGATGCGTTAGTGATTGAAAGAGAAGGTAAAGCGTTGGTTGCCGTAAATGACCAATGGTCAACTTGGCAAAATTTGGTTGGTGTTCAAACTGCTTGGAGCGATGGTACTATTTTGACAGATTATTCTGGTGCAAATGGAACAAATACCATAATAGTTTACGGTGGCGGAAAAGTCGATATTTCTATTCCACCATGTGATGGAACAGCGCTTTTGGGAAGAAGAGGTTATTCAATTTGGGCGCCAGCTGGAATTACGACCAATTACGTTCAACCAAACAAAAGAATTACCCAAGAATGGGAAATGGCGAATGATTTAGGAGATCGACACAACTCTTCACTTAAACAAGGCGGAGCGCTTCCAACCAACAGCGAACAATGCAGAGTAGTTGGAAAAATCTTTGTCAAAGCGGGTGAACAAGTAAAACTTGAATTGTATCCTGAAAACGCAAGCAATTCTATTACTGTACTCTACGCGGACAAAGATTGTACTGTTTTTGATTCGATTTCCGCTGCAGGAACAATCATTGACTCAATTGTGCCAACGTATACTGGCTGGATGACTGTTAAAATTAAAAATACGACAGCAACCCAAACAGGGCAAAAATGTTGGGTCAAATTGAATTACATGGCGCCAGAAGTTGTTGATCCAACAGTTGTGAAAAACAATTGCGCTTGTGCTGTATCATTTGCAGGTATAGAAGAAAGCGAGACTTTAACTACGAACATTTTTCCAAATCCAACCAACGACTTATTAAATGTGACTTTCGAAAAAATCATTTCAGAAAATCTCAAAATTAATTTCTTTGGAATGGACGGAAGGGTCTTGGATCATTTTGAATTGAATGGCGGAAATGATGCTTATCAATTGTCAACCGAAAAATTGAAATCAGGCGTTTACTTCATTGAAATAACTCAAGGAAACTCGATTTCACGTCAGCAATTTGTAAAATTGTAACTCTAAATACATTCATCTTTTTCTGAAAATTTCGTTCACTCAAACAAATCAAATTGGGTGAGAAAAGTCGAATTTGAAATACTTTCATTAATTGGTATTTTTTAACAAAAATACTTAGTGTCAAATGTACACTTACTGGTTTAATATTGTATATTTGTTAGGAATACAATTAACAATTTAAATTGAAAGATTATGAAAATTGGAATCAACGGTTTTGGACGAATAGGTAGATTGGCTTGCAGGGTTGCAACCATGAGACAAGATATAGAAATAGTAGCAATCAATGATTTATTAGACATTGACTACATCGCATATATGCTTAAATATGATTCAACGCACGGCCGATTTCAAGGCAAAGTTGAAGTGATTGACGGCAAACTTTTCATCAATGACAAAGAAATCAGAGTTACATCCGAAAAAAATCCAGAAAATTTAAAATGGGATGAAGTTGGAGCTGAAATCATTTTGGAATGTACTGGCTTATTTTTGACACAAGAAGATGCTTCCAAACATCTGCAAGCTGGTGCTAAAAAAGTAATTTTATCTGCTCCTGCAAAAGATGATACACCAACCTTTGTGATGGGAGTAAATCATCTAAATTTAAAAGCTAATCAGAATATCATTTCCAATGCTTCATGTACAACGAATTGTTTGGCTCCAATTGCGAAAGTATTGAACGATGAATTTGGCATTTTAGAAGGATTGATGAGTACAATTCACGCGGTTACTGCAACACAAAAAACAGTTGATGGACCTTCACACAAAGATTGGCGAGGTGGTCGCGGTGCATTTCAAAATATTATTCCATCTTCTACGGGAGCAGCAAAAGCGGTTGCTTTGGTCATTCCGGAATTGAAAGGAAAGCTAACAGGAATGTCTTTTAGAGTTCCAGTGGCAGACGTTTCCGTGGTTGACTTAACTGTAAGATTAGAGAAAAGTGCAACCTATGAACAAATCTGTCAAGCGATGAAAAAAGCTTCTGAAGGCGATTTAAAAGGCATATTGGGATATACCGATGAGGCTGTTGTTTCTTCAGATTTTATTTCAGATGCGAGAACATCCATTTTTGATGCAAAAGCAGGAATTTCCTTGAATGAAAACTTTGTGAAAATTGTGAGTTGGTATGATAATGAGTGGGGATATTCAAATAAACTGATAGATTTAGCTGAATTCGCTTATCAAACAAAATAACATCAAAAAAAATAACATCAAAAAAAAAACGGCTCTTTTGAAGCCGTTTTTTTTTGATTTAAATCTTTAATCTATTCCTTCACAAAAGTTTCATTTGTGAAACCTTGATCTGTTTGAACCAAAATCAAATAAGTTCCTTTTTCCAATGAGTTAACATCGATTTTATATTTAAAAAGTCCTGCATTATTATTTGCTAAACCTTTTTCAATGACCAAATTTCCTTTTAAATCAATCACTTTTAGATTAACATCTCCTGCAGCTTTCAAATCGAACTGTACTTGAATTTCATTCACTGTTGGATTTGGAAAAACGTTCATGTCAAAACTATTTTCTAACATGGCTTCTAAACCAACCGTTGAAAGTATCTCTGGCTTTGTCAATTTGGTAGTTGTGTAAACTCTGTATTCCCCAGGTTTCAAAGTAATGGCTGTTGTTGCTTGTGTTATTTGCAAACTATCGCCGGTATAATATTCATACCACCAACCTAATTGCGGGAAGCTAACGGAAGTAAGTGAATTTTGTACCGCAAAGTTTCCTAAAACAATTGCATCCATTGTTGGGTGCGTATAAGTTAATCTTTTCACCGTTGATGACAAAGAATATTGCAATGTACCAGATTTAAAAACTTCATATTGAGTTTTCAATTTGATTGTCGCACTGTAAACATCATACAACTGTTTTCTATCGTTTTGTAAAAAATAATTCCAAAGAATCGGTTTATTGCAAATTCTGCAACCATAATCAATTGAATAATCATACCCTAATTCTCCAAATTGCCAAATCATTTTTGGACCAGGAGAAGTCAACAACAATACTGCAGCGGTTTGTGCACGTAACAAACAAACTGGCAAATTATTTTTTACCGTATGATCTAAATTTGAGATACTTCCGAAATGCATTGCTTCATACACGCCACGTTCTTCGTCGTGACTTTCAATGTATGTAATCAAATAAGGATTTGTCCATCCTCTTGCAGAATAAATTCCATTAGAAAAATTAGAACCACTTCCTTTCATCGCTTGGTGATATTCATAAGTCAAATTTCCCCAAAGCATCATACCATAATCGGAAAGAATTTTTTCTTCACTGTTATCAGCCCAATGTTCCAAAATAATGTATGCATCTGGATGTGTCGCCCAAATTGTATCAGCCATTCTTTTCAAAATGTCAATTCTAGTATTACTATAAGAAGCAGCACTATTTACAAATCCTTTTGTATAATCAAATCTAAAACCATCGACATGGAATTCATTTAACCAGTAGTGATTGATTCTATCTATGTAATTTTTGGTAGCCTGTGCTTCATGGTTCAAATCGTATCCCCAGCAATATGGATCGTGCGGACAAACTGCGTTGAACCAAGGATTATTTGCCGCTGTTCTATTATTTGCCGCGTCCCAATACATATTTACCATTGGATTTTGTCCAAAAGCATGATTTAGTGCAATATCCATAATCACCGCGATGCCTTTTTCATGACAAATATCTACGAAAGATTTAAAATGCTCTGGTGTTCCATAATACTTATCCAACGCCATGTGAAAACTTGGATTGTAACCCCAACTTTCATTGTTTTCATATTCATTCACCGGCATCAATTCGATGGCATTGATTCCCATATTCGCTAAATATTGAATCGTATCTGCCAAGGTTTGATAGTCGTGCGACGCAATAAAATCTCTTACCAATAATTCATAAATAACCAATTCTTTTTTCTCAGGTTTCGTAAAACCGTTATTTTGCCAATTGAAAGCAACATCATTTGTCTTAAAAAGAGAAATAAAACCAGTTGTTAAATCAGTTGGATAAACATATGGATCAGGATAATTAGCCAAAGGAATGTTTACATCATTTGATTTATCTGCCACTAACATTGAATATGGATCTGCCAATTTCAAATTGCCGTCAATGTAAAACTGATAACCATAAACAATATCTGGACTTAATCCTGAAATTTGCAGCCACCAAGTGTTTCCGTCAATTGAACGATTCATGTGATTGGTGATACTTGGACTCCAATCATTGAAATCTCCGATTACATAAACATTGTTTTTTTCAGGAGCAAAAAGTCGAATAAGAATGGTATTTTCATCTATTCTATTCAAGCCATCAACTGTATTTGCAGGTGGATCTATCGAATTAATGGTAGGATTTACCACATACATCACAGTATCAATTTGTATTTCACTGCCATTATCAGCAACAAATTCTACGATATGATCTCCTGGAGTGTTGGCCGTAATTGTATAATTTAACTGCGTGGCATTATTAACTGAATTTACAACAACGCCATTGTCTTTCAAAGTTAAGTTTGCCGATTGATTCGTTTTTCCAACGATTGGCAATTGGTCGTTTAAATTGACCACTGTATTCAAAGTTGGTTCAAATATTTTTGAGAGAAAACCAGCATTTGAAGGATAAACATCATAAAGAATATCACTTCCGTCTGCATTTCTACCAACAATAGAACCTGCTGCATTTCTGAACACAAAAGATAATTTATTGACCACAGTTCCAACTGGGAAACCGTAAAAAGTACTTATATCAACTGTAATTTGATGCGTGTTATTACCCATATTAGTCATCAAAACATTTGCATCAGCTGTTCCCCAAACACCTTGAACATATTGCCAATCAGTATTTGAAGTACTGGCGCTGGTAATCAGACCCATGTGTGCATAAATGGTTGAAACTCCTGTCAATGCAGCATTTCCTTCATTTGCTTTGTATGTAATCGTGACCACATCACTTGCTGTAGGAAAAGCTGGTGAAACACTAATTACTTGAGCAATTGCACCAACATGCAAGGCAAAAAAACTGATAATGAATAATAACTTCTTCATAATTAATTGTTTAAAATTAGCTTAACTTTTACAGGTAGTTTATTAGAGAAAAAAAAGCCTAGGCAAAAACCTAGGCTCTCAATTAAATGGATTCTAATTATTTTTTAGAAATTTTTCCAGTTGTTACGTTGTTACCAACTTTCACTTGGTACATGTAGATACCAGCGTTCAAGTTTTCAGTGTTAACGTTGATTGTTTGTGCAGTTTCAGTTTTAGAAGAAACTTGTTTTCCAGCTAAATCAAACAAAGTAATTGTAGCTTCGTTAGATGCATCAAATCTGAAATTAACAGACTCGTTAGATGGATTTGGGTAAACTGACAAATTCAAGTTTGCAGAATTTTCAGAAATACTTGCAGTGTTCAATTGGAAATTGTAAGCAGCTGTAGACAATACGAAAGTTACTGTATAATTTCCAGCAACTGGTACGTTAATGTTTGGTGAACCACCAGCAACATCACCTGTTCCAGAAGGGAAACCACCATCACCCCAAGCTACAGTCCAAGCATCATCTTGTCTGAATTTGATTTGATCAGCTAATAAATCCAAAGTCAATGTGAAATTTTCATTATCAGTTGAGTTCATTGTAGTATCTGCAGCCCAAGTATTTCCTGGTACAGATGGTCCGATAAGACCTACAGTTTGAGAAAAAGCAGTAGTTCCTAAGAACAACGCAGCACAAATAGTAAAGATTTTTTTCATAATTTTTTCAATTAAATAATATTAATAAAAAGTTTAACTTAGTGTCAAAATGACCCTTAAATGTAAATCAAATTTTAATACAAACAAAAATTTGACTATTTTTTTTTCATGTTTTTTTCATCAATTTTTATAAATCTCAATAAATTAAGGGATTTTGAATATCTGCAAATTCAAGGTTTAATTCTCAAACGTGTAAATTTTCTAACGAAAACAAGTAAAATAACTAAATTAATTTTCAAAAAAAAGGGCAAAAAAAATCCCTCATTTAACATGAAGGATTTAAAATATTTGAAATTTTTATCTTAGTTCTTTGGGATAAAAATCAATTTCATTTTTTGATCTTTTGGCTCGATTACCAATTTATCACTTGTCAATTCATGAATAGTGAAGACTTGTTTTTCTCCTTTGATATCTGCTGTGAAAGATTTTTTGTCAGCAGCCATTTTCCAAGTTCCAGCTTGTTTCATTGTTGTTCCATCCATGTTTGGATTTTCAGCAGAGAATTTTCCACCTTCTTCAAATTTAAAAACAACTTTACCTCTGGTTTTGTCCATATTTTCTTTAGCGCCTTTTCTCATCATGTCCTGAGTTTCCTTAGGCATCTCTTTCAAAAGAGCTTCAACGTCCATATTGTCCAATTTCCATGTCTTTAAAATTGGATCTCCACTACAAGAAACCAATAAAGAAAGAGTTAATCCTAAAAATAATGCGCTTACAAATTTCATCTTTATGTTTTTTTTAATTTAAGCGTGCAAGATAGTAAATTTTATTCTAGCCAACCAAGCTGGAAAAAAATTATTTTTAATCAATCTAAATTCTATCCATCGAACTATTCATAAATCTAAGTAAATTTGAACTGATTAAATCAACAACAACATGGAAGAAATACGCAATAAAATAAAGGAAAGTGGTTTAATTAGCTTAGACTTGGCAGACTTTAAACCGAATACCAATAATATCGTAGAATTTGACATCGCGCCCCAGCTTTGGCAAGGTTTGATTTTGAAAGAAAAAGATTTTAGAACTTTTATCACTGAACACGATTGGTCGCGATATGCTGGAAAAAATGTTTACATTCATTGCTCTGCAGACGCCATCGTTCCTACTTGGGCTTATATGCTTATTTCTGTCAAACTTTTGAATGTTTGCCATTTTTCAGTCGTTGGAAGCGAAATCGATTTACAAAAAGCGTTGATTCTCAAAAAAATCAGCGAATTTGACACAACGCAATATCCCGATGGAAAATTCATCATCAAAGGTTGCGCTGATCTTGTTTGTCCTGAATTTGCGATGGTTGAATTGACCAATAAACTGCAGCCCACTGCGAAAAGTATCATGTATGGAGAACCTTGTTCGACGGTTCCGATTTTTAAGGCTCCTAGGTAGACATTAGACGGAAGACTATAGACATTAGACTTTTCTATTTGTCTATAGGTCTTTTTTATTAAGGTTTGGGAAATAGGTCCTCCCCCTCGGTCCCCCTCTAAAGGGGGAAGTATGCCAAATTATTAATAATCTAAAAAAGAAAATATTCTAACCAAACTTTGAAAATCTCTATGTTGGCAAAAATTTGAGTTTCCACCTTTGGAGGAGAAAAAGCTATAGCTTTTGAAGACTCAGCGATAGCGCTAGGACAGAGGGGGGAGAAAAAAACGAAAATCATAAGTTTTTACAATCCTCGCAAGACTCGGCATTAAAAGCTTTGTTCTATTTAATTCCGCAAGCTAAAAAATCATAATCTCAACCGCATTCTTCATGATTTCAAAATCAACTTGATTCCCAATTTCGATAATTTCGCCGTCTGCTTCGAGATAGGCTTTGCCTGAAATAACCTCGATTCTTCCTTTTTCACTATGGTGATAAGCGACTTCTGAATGCACAATTTTCGTTGCTGATTTCAATTTTGGCAATTGTTTTAAGTAATCAATCACCGAAACATTTCCGATTGTTGTGATATGTAAAATGCCATCTGTACTTTTTGCTTCTGGATTAATTGTCAAGCCATTGCCGAAAACAGAACCGTTGCAAATGGCAATCATCAAGTGTTTTCCTTCTATTTTTGTATCTCCAAATTGATAACGCAACATAGGTATTTTGAAAGTCATAAAAGCCCGTAAAATTGCCAAAGCGTAGGAAAATTTTCCTGTAATCTTCAGTTTTCGTTGTTTGTTCAACAAATGAATCACATAACCGCCAAATCCAATATCAGCGATATTTAAACTGTAATGCGTTTCATCATCGGTTTGAATCTGAATCAAATCGTTCTTTTCCCAAGAATCATTTTTCAAGCAATCAGCCATTTTTTCGACTGAAAATTGTTGCTTTTTGCCCAAGAGGAAATCATTTCCTGTACCTGCAGCAATCAAAATCAAATTGGGAATCGGTCGTGAATAATCAAAGCCATTTACCACTTCATGGAAAGTACCATCTCCACCAGCAACGACCACAATATCAATATTGACCGTTTGTGCCTCACGTGCCAAAACTGAAGCGTGTTTTTCGTATTTGGAATATTGAATTTCTAACTGATAATCAGGATTTTTTTCGAAAAAGGCAAAAGTCTCCTTGACCACGGCGCGCAATTTTTTACTGCCGTTGACAATGGCAACCACTTTTTTTAAAGTGTGAATTTGGGATTGATTGCTATCTTCCGTCTCCATCCAATAGATTTCCTAAACCGCCTAAAATGCTTCCCTCCTCTTTTCGCGCGCCTGAACCGTAAGACAAAATACGCGAAGCCAATCTAGAAATTGGCAAGGTTTGCAACCAAACTTCTCCAGGTCCTTTCAATGTTGCGAAAAACATTCCTTCGCCACCAAAAAGGGTATTTTTAATTCCGCCGATGAATTGAATATCGTAATCAATTGTTTGCGCATAAGCGACAATACAACCAGTATCAACGCGCAAAACTTCGCCAGGTTTTAAAACACGTTTCATGACATGACCGCCAGCGTGACAGAAAGCCAAACCGTCGCCCTCTAATTTTTGCATGATGAAGCCTTCCCCACCAAAAAGTCCAGTTCCCAATTTTTTCTGAAATTCGATTCCTACAGAAACACCTTTCGCCGCGCACAAAAAAGAATCTTTTTGACAGATAATTTTCCCGCCCATTTCCGCTAAATCTATTGGAATAATTTTTCCAGGATAAGGTGATGCAAATGCTACGCGCGCCTTTCCTGTGCCCGTATGCGTGTAGGCAGTCATGAACAAACTTTCACCGGTCAACAATCGCTTTCCCGCTCCCAAAATTTTTCCAAAAAAACTAGTTTTATCTTGGCTAGATCCGTCGCCGAAAATGGTTTCCATTTGTATTCCTTCGTCCATATACATAAAAGCACCAGCTTCTGCAATGGCGGTTTCCTGCGGGTCGAGCTCAATTTCAACCAATTGCATTTCCTCGCCCAAGATAAAATAATCGATTTCGTGATTTGTTCTCATTGATGATTGATTTGATTATCAAACGTACGGAAAAAATTAAGAAAAGTGTTTTTTTTTGAGACATTAGACTCGAGACTCGAGACCGAAGACATTAGACGGAAGATTTTTCTAAAAATCTAAAATCTTACGTTAAGATCTAATTAATCACTTACTAAGAGCAGTAAGAATATCTTTAATTCTCAAGACCATTTCCGGCCTTAGCAATAAAAGCGTTCTCTGAGACAGTAGACTCGAGACCGAAGACATTAGACGGAAGATTTTTCTAAAAGTCTAAAGATCTAAAATCTTCCGTTAAGATCTAATTAATCATTTACTAAGAGCAGTAAGAATATCTTTAGTTTTCAAGACCATTTCCGGCCTCAGCAATAAAAGCGTTAAGAAAAATTGGAATTTTTGACGACCAAACAAAAGTACTGTCTGAGCATCGACGAACTTAAATATTTACAATAATCCTGGTTGCGAGTTTACTTTTGTTTAGTCACGCATTTGAATTTTATAGCTTTGATTGCGTAGCCTTGTCCCGATCCATTTATCGGGATTTTTTGGTTCTTTCTTTTACATCAAGGTACCGCGCAGCAGCCACGTAAGTGAAAAGAAAGAACTTCACATAAATCTCATTTAATCAAAACCAACTTCCCTTGCTGCAATACCTCCCCATCCGAAACCAAAACACATTGATAAACCCCATTCGAAAAGCCACTACAATCAACATTCAACTGAATTTGCCCTTCGCCAGTAAAATCTACTTTCTGCACCAATTTTCCTGTGGCGTCGTAGAAAGAAATGCTTTGATTTTCGGCGTTTTGCGGGATGAAATAATCTAAAGTTACAGCGCCTGTGGATGGGTTTGGGTAGAGGTTGAAAAGCGCATCTTTTTCAATTTCCTCTAAGCCAATTGTAAAATCACAAGCATTGTCCCAAATACTGTCATTGCCCAAGCAATCGGTTTTGACAACCCAGATGGAGTTACTAGGGCTTGCTCCTGGGCGAAAATCGCGAACCATACCAGCCATTACTACACCACCATCTAAGCAAACATCCATGCCGTAGAAATAATGTTGTGTTGAATCTTCTTGAAAATAATCGTGTTTTTTATGCCAAATGACACTTCCATCAGTTTCATTTATTTTATATAAAATACCGAAAACAGTATTGTTTAAATCGTCACCAGGCATCAATCCACTTGCCACAATTTCACCACTTGACAGTTGTTTAACTGCAGCAAATTCAGAATAAGTTTTATCTCCCTTAAATATTTTATCCCATATAACTGTGCCTTCGGAATCAATTTTAATTAAATATGAAGAAATAGTATCATTTTGAAGTTGAGTTGTACCCGCTAAAACATAATTTCCATTCTGTAATTTACACATCGAAGTGCCATAATCCTCCAACATTCCACCGTATGTTTTTTGCCAGAGTTGATTGCCGAGACTGTCCGTTTTAATTAAATACATATTGTACGGTCCTTCGCCATAACTGTAGGTTGTACCAAACAACATAAATCCGCCATCATTCGCTATTTCAATTGCATTTGCAAAGTCATAACTTGCACCACCATAAGTGCGCTCCCATTCTGGAATTCCCATGCTATCGGTTTTTACAAGATATACATCATTGTCAGATATTTCACCTAAATTATCTACATTATATCTCAAGCCTGCCGCTATAAAACCCTTGTCAGCAGTTTGTTTTATGCAATAAAACCTTTCTGAACGATCAGGTAATCCAATTTTACGTACCCAAATTGTATCGCCCGTATTTTTGTCTAATTTAATTAAATCTGCATGAGAATTAAGAAGAATAGGGTCTCCAGAAGCACCAACAACAATATAATTTCCATCATTTGATTCTATGGCATCTTTCAGGTAATCAGCAGAATTGAGACCCAAATCAGCGACAAAAGTCCACAGAGTATCACCTTGTTTACCGATCTTAACAGCATTCATCTTGTATAAACTTAAGGTATTACCAACTACCAAAAAACTACTGTCCGAAGTATGAATTACTGCATTTGCTCTTGAAAAGTTATCAATAGAGTCGTTATATATTTCATTAAAAACAAACTGAGCTTGAGAAATAAAAACCACATTGATAAAAAAAGAGATGATTAAGATTTTTTTCATTTATTTTTTTTCAAATGCCATCAAACCTAACGAATCTCATGGCAAATTACATTATTTTACAATTACTAATTTACATTGATGCATCACTTCTTTGCCCGAAACCAACACACCTTGATAAACCCCATTCGAAAACCCACTACAATCAACATTCAACTGAATTTGACCTTCGCCCGTAAAATCAACTTTCTGCACCAATTTTCCTGTGGCGTCGTAGAAAGAAATACTTTGATTTTCGGCGTTTTGCGGGATGAAATAATCTAAAATTACTGCACCTGTGGATGGATTTGGGTAGAGGTTGAATAGCGCATCTTTTTCAATTTCTTCTAAACCAACAAATTTGGGGCAAGCAGCATTGTCCCAAGCGTATTCATTACCTGCGCAATCGGTTTTTACTACCCAATAAGAATTACCTACAATGGAGTTGATACCACGCCTATCGATAATCATACCACCCATTACTAAACCGCCATCGCTGCATGTGTCCATACTGTAAAAATAATGTTGCGTAGAATCATCTTCAAAAAGCTGGTATTGCCGCTCCCAAATAATATTTCCATTTTGTAAATCCAATGATTTAAGGATGCCGTAATATGAATTGTTCAATGTATCTCCTTGTTCATCGCCACAAACAATTAATTCTCCACTGGAAAGTTGTTTGACAGTTGTAAACTCCATTGATCGAACAGTTGGAGGATATCTTCTATTCCAAATTTCTGTTCCTTCGGAATTTATTTTAACTGCAACGGCTACGGCAGAATCTGAATTGATTCTAGAACTACCAGCTATTATATAATCTCCATTTTGAAGTTTGGTGATACTACCGCCATAATCTACATATTGGGTACCATAGGTTTTTTGCCATAGCATATTGCCATTGGGGTCGGTTTTTATTAAGTGAGCATCATATGATCCTGCACCGTATGAATCAGTATTCCCGAACACCATAAAACCACCATCATCAGCGATCTCAAGAGATTGACCCCATTCATATCCAATTCCTCCAAAAGTTTGCTCCCATTGTACTACTCCCGAACTATCTGTTTTTACTAAATAAACATCTGAGTCTGTTATCGTATTTGAATTATTTACATTGTATCTTAACCCGCTTGCTATAAACCCTTTATCTGAGGTTTCTTTAATAGTATAAAAGCGCTCTGACCTTGCTGGTAAACCAATTTTTCTTAACCAAAGTGTATCTCCCGTATTTTTATCTAATTTAATTAATTCAGCATGAGCATTTAAAAGCACTGGATCTCCAAAAACACCACAAACAAGATAATTGTTATCAGATGTTTCAATTGCTTGATATAGATAACCAGTTACGGTATTGGCAACATATAACTTAAATGACCATATAGTATCACCAACTCTATTTAGCTTAATTGCAGACATTTTTTTCGCACCAAATCCAACACCACATATTAAATATCCCTCATCCGAAGTTTGTAGCACGCCATTGCATCTTTGAAAGTCATTTTGACTATTAAGGATTGTATCATAGTATTGTCTATTGAAAACATGTTGAGCAAACAAATCTGATTGCAATAAAAGAAATACAGTAATATAGAATAAAATCTTCGCCAATAGTTTGATTATTTAGTTGAAAGCTGGATACTAAAACCCCACAATTCTACCATAAATATATTGATTTCAGTTAAATAAACATCAATAACTGAAAATTTTACCATATCACTAAAGATTTGAAAAATCTCCTACCCCAAAGCCACATCCAAAATCATCATCACCAAAAATCCACCGATAAATCCGAGTACAGCGATGTCGGTGTATTTGTCTCTTTGGGTTTCGGGCACAACTTCTTCGACAACCACAAAAATCATGGCGCCCGCTGCGAAAGCCAAGGCGAAAGGTAAAATGGGTTGCATGTAGATTACGGCCACAGCGCCAATTACTCCTGCAATGGGCTCAACAATGGCAGACAATTGTCCGTACCAAAAACTTTTTCTTCTACTAAAACCAATGCGTCTCAAAGGCATCGCAACGGCAAAACCTTCTGGAAAATTTTGAATTCCGATACCAATTGCCAAAGCGATTGCCGCTGGAATGGTTGCGCCATCAATCCCTAAACCTGCTGCGCCAAACAAGACGCCCACTGCCAAACCTTCTGGAATGTTGTGCAAAGTGATGGCCAAAACGAGTAAAGTAGATTTATGCAATTGCGTTTTCTTGCCTTCTTTTTCATCTTCGGCAAAATTCAAGTGCAAGTGTGGCATCACTTTGTCTAAACCAAAAAGAAACATGGCTCCTAAGAAAAATCCAACTGCGGCAGGCATCCACGACATGGTGGGATACATTTTTTCAGACATTTCAATCGCTGGATTCAGCAAGGACCAAAAACTAGCCGCTACCATCACACCACCTGTAAAACCTAACATTCCATCCAAAACCGCGCGGTGCATCGTCTTAAATAAAAACACCAAAGCCGCTCCAGCCGCTGTAACCAACCAAGTAAAAGTAGTTGCAATCAAAGCAGCATAAACAGGATCAATTCTCGTAAAAAATGCAACTAGTTCTTTCATCAATTTTCAAATTAAATCAAATCTTGCGAAATGCAAACAAAAATAAGCATAATATTATTCGTAAAACTCAAAAAGTTAGATGAATCTAAAAATAGACCCGCTCCGCTTTAAGATATTAAGATTTTAGGACACGTTGCTGCGCAACTTTAAGACGTTGATCGTTTATGTTGGGGCGCAATGCATTGCGTCCCAACATAAAATACTATTCAAACGTCTTAATATCCTAATATCTTAAAATCATAATATCTAAAAAAATATACCCGTTTCGCATTAAGATATTATTTTACCTAACTTTGCACTCTATATTATAGTAACAATGTTGATTCAAGTAGTAAAATCCAAAATTCACCGAGTTAAAGTAACACAAGCAGATCTAAATTATATTGGTAGCATTACCATTGATGAAGATTTGATGGAAGCAGCCAATGTCATTGAAGGTGAGAAAGTGCAAATCGTGAACATCAATAATGGAGAGCGTTTTGAAACTTATGTAATCAAAGGTGACAGAAAATCTGGGACGATTTGTTTGAATGGGCCTGCTGCGAGACGTGTGGCGATGGGTGATATCATCATCATCATTGGTTATGGATATATGGAATTTGAAGAAGCAAAATCTTTCAAACCTTGTTTGGTTTTCCCAAATGAAGAAACTAATCTAATCGACTGATGAAAAAATTCTCAATAATTGGTTTACTAAAAATTGTATTGCCACTTTTATTGGGAGTTTATTTGATTTGGTATTTTTTCGATAATATGTCGGAAAAAGAACTCGATGGTTTTTACAAAGCGCTCAAAAACGCCAATTATTTCTGGATTTTCCTTTCGTTGATTTTAAGTTTTGGCGCATTTCTTTTGCGTGCTTATCGCTGGAAATATGTGCTAGAACCGATGGGATACAAAACCAAATTTTGGAATCGCTACCATGCCATGATGATTGGATATATTGTAAATCTTACCATTCCTCGCGCTGGTGAAGCTTCACGCGCAGCCATGCTTTTTCGTTCTGATGGCGTTCCTTTTTCAAAATCCTTTGGTACCATTTTAGCGGAAAGAGCCGTTGATTTAATCATGCTGGCATCTGTCGCAGCGCTTACAGCCATTTTGGGATACGACAATTTCGTGAAGATTTTCGACGAAATCAAAACCAACTTTTCACCATCGGAAAATGCAAGTAACGGCTTTCCATGGAAAATAGTCATTTATGGTGTTCTTGGCGTTGGTTTTCTAGGACTGGTCGCCTTAATGACATTTAAAAAGGCCTTGAGAAATAAAATCATCGGATTTGTCAAAGATGTTTTCGCTGGATTATTCTCCATTTTTAAATCGAAAAATCCTTGGGCATATTTGAGTCAAACTGTGGCGATTTGGGTTTTATACGTAGTCTATTTTGCCATTCCGTTTTTGAGTTTGGAACAAACCAAAGATTTCCCATTCGAAGGAATTTTACTGGCATTTATCGCGGGTTCATTGGGAATCACTTTTACCAACGGCGGCATCGGTTCTTTCCCTCTTTTGGTTGGGATTGCAGTCGCATTTTTCTTAGGTGTAAATGATCCAAACGCAAGTGCAACAGGCAAAGCGTTGGGCATGATTATTTGGATTTCGCAAACTTTATTTTTAATTATTTTAGGATTACTGTCTTTGGTAATGTTGCCAAAGAATTACAACAAAGAAGATGTCGAGACTGAATTACTTGAAAGCGAAAATAGTTGATGCAAGAGAAGCGCAATTATTGATCAACAGATGGAAATTTAAAGGCGATAAAGTTGTTTTCACAAACGGCTGTTTCGACATTCTGCACCAAGGGCACGTTGTATATTTAGCGAAAGCTGCTGAAATGGGCAATAAGATGATTGTGGCTTTAAATTCAGATCAATCAGTCAGAAATCAAAACAAAAGTCCTGAGCGACCAATCAATCCAGAAGATTCAAGAGCCATCGTTTTAGCTGGTTTGGGATTCATCGACTTAGTTGTGATTTTCGATGCTGAAACTCCGAAGGAAATCATAGAGTTTTTAAATCCTGACGTGTTGGTCAAAGGCGCTGATTATGATGCCAATGAAACAGATCCAAGCAGCAAAAAATACATCGTTGGTTCCGATTTTGTGCGCAAAAATAATGGAACAGTTCAAGTCGTGGAGTTGGAACAAGGATTTTCAACTACATCGATAATCGAGAAAATGAAAAAATAAGGATTTTAAATTTTAATGTTCCTTATTTTATCAAAACAACATGTCCTTCATGACGATGGACCAAATCGGAAGTGGCCGCTTTAAATGAAATTGACCAGACATACGTTCCGTCCTGACACATTTCTCCTTTGTAAGTTCCATCCCATCCTTCAGTAACTTTTGTTGTTTCAAAAACTACCTCTCCCCATCGGTTAAAAATTCTCAGACTATAATAATCAGGATCATAACCTTCGGAAAACACTGGATAAAAAACATTATTTACTTCGTTTCCATCAGGAGAAAAAGCGTTGGGAACATAGAAAATCGTTTCATCTTCTACGTAAACAAAATTAGTTGCTGTATCGACACAACCAGAATTGTTCGTCGCAATCAATTCAACTAAATAATAACCAATAACTTCAGGGTAAATTTGTGTTGGATTTTCCAAAGTAGAACCAGTTCCATCACCAAAATTCCAAGTATAAGTAGTTGCATTCACTGATGTGTTTTCGAAATGAAACTCAGGATCCAAAACGGTTGTCGAAAAATTATCTGCGGTAAACGAAGCTTCTGGATTCGGATAAACCAATATATCAATCGAACTACCGCCACCACAAACTCCATTCAATGTGTAGGTGATAATGTTTACTCCGATATTAGCAAATGAAGGATCAAATTCACCGGTTACAGAATTCACAATTCCAGGTCCTGACCAAAATCCATTCCCCACATCTGCAACCATAAACTCACTCGGACTGCTCACACAATATGGACCAGCAGGAGAAATACTGACATTTGGAATTGGCCCAATAGAAATCGTGAAAGTAAAACTGCTACCTTGGCATCCAGCATTTTCTGTAATGACAGTAATGTTCGCTGAAATATCAGTTGGCGAATTATTATTTGGCGTAAATGCAGGAATATTTCCAACACCATTTGCGCTTAAGCCAATTGCAGGATTTGAGTTGGTCCATAAATAACTGCTATTCGATAAATTAGACCCAAAAAGTACCGGATCTGTCAATACTCCATCGCAATAAAATAAGTCTCCAATTGAGTCGATTATTGGCAAAGGATTCACTTGAACAATCAAGTTTTGGTTTACGCTTTGACAGCCGTTAAATACTGAAGTCAAATCAATGTTATAGGTCACAAATTCAATATTATTGGTCGCATTAACCAAATTGTCTCCAATAAAATTACCATTTTGAACGGTTATTGTTTCGCCGTTTACATTCTGATTATCCACGCCAATCCAAGATATGTTTGAAACAACATCCGAAACAATAGGATAATTCAAACTTTCACCAGAACAAAGAACCACAGTGTCTTGACTGATTAAGGCAGGCAAACTATTGATCGTAATTACTAATTGATCTGAAACTGAAACACATGGACCAACAGGGTCATTAGAAGTAATCGTCAAAGTCACTGAGCCTGCTGCCAGATCAGCTGCACTTGGTGTGTAAACTGAGTTCAAAGTTGTCGCATTTGGACTAAAAGTTCCTGTTCCACCACTCCATGTGATAGAGCTTGTTGCACCTCCTTGTATTCCTGTTAACGAAACAGGAATTGCTCCACAAATTGTTTGATCAATTCCTGCGTTAACTGTTGCAGATTGATTAATCGTAATTAAAACTTGGTCTGAGACCGCACCGCATGGACCAACAGGGTCATTTGATGTCAAAGTCAAAGTCACATTTCCTGAATTAATTTCAGCCGCACTTGGAGCATAAACCGCGTTCAAAGTTGTTGCATTTGGACTGAAAATTCCTGTTCCACCGCTCCATGTCGCTGAAGAGGTTGAACCTCCTTGTGTTCCCGCTAGTAATACGGTTGTTGTTCCACAAATAGCCTGATCAATTCCTGCATTGATAATCGCCGCTTGATTTATTGTAATTAAAACTTGATCTGAAACTGCACCACATGGACCAACAGGATCGTTTGACGTCAAAGTCAAAATCACACTTCCAGCAGTAATTTCCGCTGCGCTTGGTGTGTAAATAGCATTCAAATTTGTTGCATTCGGACTAAAAGTACCAGCTCCACCACTCCATGTTGCTGATGTCGTTGAACCTCCTAGTGTTCCCGAAAGAACTGCTGTCGATGTTCCGCAAATTGTTTGATCGACACCTGCATTGATTGTTGCTGGTTGATTGATTGTTATCAAAACTTGGTCTGAAACCACCACGCAAGGACCAATAGGATCATTTGAAGTCAATGTCAAAGTCAAATTCCCTGCACTAATTTCTGCTGCACTTGGAGTGTAAACTGCATTCAAAGTTGTTGCATTAGGACTAAAAGTTCCAGCTCCGCCACTCCAAGTTGCTAAGGTTGTTGAACCACCTTGTGTTCCTGCAAGCGTAACTGCAGAGTTTCCGCAAATTGTTTGGTCGATTCCTGCATTGATAGTTGCAGCTTGATTTATCGTAATTAACACTTGATTTGAAACTGAACTACATGGACCAGCTGGATCATTGGAAGTCAAAGTCAAAATCACACTTCCAGCACTAATTTCCGCTGCGCTTGGTGTGTAAATTGCAGTCAAATTTACCGTATTGGGACTGAAAGTACCTGTTCCGCCGCTCCACGTTCCTGAAGTTGCTGAACCACTTAGTGTTCCTGAAAGTGCAACAATTGAGGTTCCACAAATCGTTTGGTCAATTCCTGCATTGATGATTGCTGGTTGATTTATCGTGATTACAACTTGGTCTGAAACCGAAGGACAAGGACCAGTTGGGTCATTCGATGTCAAGGTCAAAGTCACACTTCCTGCGTTAATTTCCGCTGCACTTGGCGTATAAACTGCATTCAAGGTTGTCGCATTCGGACTGAAAGTTCCTGTGCCTCCACTCCAAGTAGCTGAAGTAGTTGAACCACCTTGTGTTCCTGCAAGAGTAACAGTGGAATTTCCACAAATCGTTTGGTCAATTCCTGCGCTAATTGCAGCTGGTTGGGCAATCGTTATCAATATTTGATCAGTCGCCGCTGGACATGGACCTGCTGGATTGTTAGTTGTAATCGTCAAAGTCACAGAACCTGCTGTAACGTCCGCTGCACTTGGCGTGTAAGTCGCGTTCAATGTGGTTGCGTTTGGACTGAAAGTTCCTGTACCTCCATTCCATGTGATAGAAGTTGCTGAACCTCATTGCGTTCCAGCAAGTGTTACAGGCGTTGAGCCACAAATAGTCTGGTCGATTCCTGCGTCAACAGTTGCTGGCTGATTGATCGTTATCACAACTTGGTCTGAAACCGAAGGACAAGGACCAGTTGGGTCATTCGATGTCAATGTCAAAGTCACACTTCCTGTGTTAATTTCCGCTGCACTTGGCGTATAAACCGCATTCAAGGTTGTCGCATTTGGACTAAAAGTTCCTGTTCCACCACTCCAAGTAGCTGAAGTAGTTGAACCACCCTGTGTTCCTGCTAGTGTAACAGTGGAATTTCCACAAATCGTTTGGTCAATTCCTGCGCTAATTGTTGCTGGTTGGGCAATCGTTATCAATATTTGATCAGTCGCCGCTGGACATGGACCTGCTGGATTGTTAGTTGTAATCGTCAAAGTCACAGAACCCGCTGTAACGTCCGCTGCACTTGGAGTGTAAGTCGCGTTCAATGTTATTGCGTTTGGACTGAAAGTTCCTGTACCTCCATTCCAAGTGATAGAAGTTGCTGAACCTCCTTGCGTTCCAGCAAGTGTTACAGGTGTTGAGCCACAAATAGTCTGGTCGATTCCTGCGTCAACAGTTGCGGGTTGATTGATCGTAATCACAACTTGGTCTGAAACCGAAGGACAAGGACCGGTTGGGTCATTCGATGTCAATGTCAACGTCACATTTCCTGTGTTAATTTCCGCTGCACTTGGCGTATAAACCGCATTCAAGGTTGTCGCATTTGGACTAAAAGTTCCTGTTCCTCCGCTCCAAGTTGCTGAAGTAGTTGAACCACCTTGTGTTCCTGCAAGAGTAACAGTGGAATTTCCGCAAATCGTTTGGTCAATTCCTGCGCTAATTGTAGCTGGTTGGGCAATCGCTATCAATATTTGATCAGTCGCCGCTGGACATGGACCTGCTGGATTGTTAGTTGTAATCGTCAAAGTCACAGAACCTGCTGTAACGTCCGCTGCACTTGGAGTGTAAGTCGCGTTCAATGTGGTTGCGTTTGGACTGAAAGTTCCTGTACCTCCATTCCATGTGATAGAAGTTGCTGAACCTCCTTGCGTTCCAGCAAGTGTTACAGGCGTTGAGCCACAAATAGTCTGGTCGATTCCTGCGTCAACAGTTGCTGGCTGATTGATCGTAATCACAACTTGGTCTGAAACCGAAGGACAAGGACCGGTTGGATCATTCGATGTCAATGTCAACGTCACATTTCCTGTGTTAATTTCCGCTGCACTTGGCGTATAAACCGCATTCAAGGTTGTCGCATTTGGACTAAAAGTTCCTGTTCCACCACTCCAAGTAGCTGAAGTAGTTGAACCACCTTGTGTTCCTGCTAGTGTAACAGTGGAATTTCCACAAATCGTTTGATCAATTCCTGCGTCAATGGTCGCTAAGGCATTAATGGAATATGTAAAATTTACAGGATTACCAGGACAACCATTTGCAATTGGTGTTACGCTTATTGTTGCATTTTGCTGATTTGATGTATTATTCAAACCTACAAACGGTAATATCGATCCTGATCCTGAAGGAGCGAGGCCGATAGTTGCATTTGAATTTGTCCAATTAAAGGTTGTATTTACAACTGGACTTGAAAAATTCACAGTGTTCGTAGTTGAATTGGCACAAAAAACTTGATTAGTAATCGCGTTAACTGTTGGTGTTGGTTGAATTCTAATCGTGTCAAGTGATGGAATATAGCCAAAACACGCACCATTAGATAAGAACAATGAAGGTACAAATTGAAGTTGTGTGGTTCCAGTGTTGCAATACGAATAAGTTACTGTCTGCGCTGTATTTGGAACAAGGTCCACAAAAGCGCCATTTCCAAAGAGTAATTTTGCTTCAGTTGCTCCTGTTGTATTGACATCAATGGACGCCAAATAGCATGAGCAACCTGTTAAACTTGAATTGGTAACATCAAGAGTTCCATTGGGTCCACCAATATTGACGATGACAACTTGCTGAGTATCTCTACAAACAGCTCCAGAACTTGTCGGCATAGAACTTACAATTAAAGTGACATTATAAGTACCTGGAAGAGAATAAACTGTAGATGGATTCCAATTCGTTGAAGTTTGCCCATTTCCGAAATCCCATTGTGCAGAATTTATGTCAGGGTTATTTGAACTTGTGTTTGTAAAACTGACTACATTTGGTGGATTGAAACATGCAAAAGAATTTGCAGAAGCTATTCCACCCGCAGTTACATCAAGCACGGTAATAGGAATAATTGTATCATCAATACACCCCAAATTATCACTTACAGTCAAACTAATCGTTTGGTTACCTTGTTGAATAAATGTAAAAACTCCAGGATTTGAACCGCTCGCAATGGAAGGTGATGCATTTGAGGCATTCCAACTAAAACTCAATGGTTCGACACCAAAAGAATTCGCTGTAACCAAAACAGTTTGGTTATGGCAAATAAAATCTTGATCAACAGAAAATGATGCGAACGGTTTTCTAACTACAACGTTTCTAGTAGACGTTTTTGTACAACCAAAATCGTCAGTTACTGTCAAAGTAATAGTATAATTTCCTGATATTAAATATGTATGTGTTGGATTAATAATATTTCCTGTTGTATTTGGCGTTCCATCTCCCCAGTCCCAAATACGAGAAACTATTGAGCCATTTGGCGCAATCGAATTGTCCGTTGAAGAAAACGATAGTCCATTGCAAATTGTATCTGGCGCAACAAACGTTCCAGTAACACCATGAATATGAACTGTATGAATAACAGTGTCGTTGCATCCATTGTTATCTACATTTACCATACCAACTCCATAGTTACCTGGAGCATACGTGGGAGAATTAAAGGTTCTACTTCGGGGAGTACCTTTCAAACCCGCTGTAGTATTAACAAATGAAATTCCTGTATTTGTATTCCAATCCCAAAGTGTATTAATTGAAGTCAATGATGCAGGAGCAACCCCAGAATTATATTGAGGCAAAGGGGTTGTATTTATAAATTGTAATGTTCCTCCCAAACAGACATCCGAAGTTATTACCCCACCTGCATTTGATTGAAAGTCAGCTAAGTTACTTGGGTTTGCATTTACTATAAAATTATGCTGAGTAGGAAGACACCCTGTAGATAAATCTGAAACAGTCAAGTTCACATTATATGTACCATAATTTATATAAGTATGACTAACCGACTGAGTATTTGCGATCGGAGAACCATCTCCAAAATTCCATGAATAAACTGTTAAAGGAGTTACACCAGCAGAAGTTGACGAAAAACTCCTTGTCAATTGATTTGAACAGTCAACTGCACTTGAATTAAAATTTGCTTGTGGACCAGTAACGATAACATTCACTTGCGAAGTTGAACCAGAACAACCCAAGGCATTTCCAACAGTAGTAAAGGGAGTCATTGAAACTGTGTAATTTCCCAGTAGAGGATACGAGTAACAATAAGAAACTGAAGGGTCAAAAAAATCAGAAAATCCATTTCCAAAATCAAGCAAAATGGTATCAGCACCACTTCCTGTATACTGAAAACAATAGCTATCAGCATTTACACATTGTGTAACTGCAGTTAAATTAACAAAAGATGAAGTTGGAGGAACGCCATTTCCAACTGTAATAGCGCTAGGAAATAAGGTTGTTGAAATACATCCATCTAAGGATGTTGACGTCATAGAAATCGAATAATTTCCAGATGAATTATAGGTCACTGCAATTGGTCCAGCTCCATTTCCTGTTGAAGGACTTGACGCTCCAGGAAAACTCCATGTAGTGAGCGCACCATTCGCATTTAATGTAGTTGAAGTAAAAGCAGTTGTTACCGGTGCAGAACAAGCATTGGCGGTAGACGCTGTGAATGTATTTATTGGCAAATTGTTTACAACCACCGTAATTGAATCCGGAATACTTGGACAACCAAGTGTGTATACCAATGTATAGACAGCAGTAGATAAAGGAGAAACAGAAATTGATTGGGTGGTCAAGTTTCCTGGCATCCAGAGATAAGTTCCACCAGCAACAGCTGGACTGGCAGTAAGCTGAACTGTAGAGCCTGCGCAAATTGACGCATCATTATTAGCGATACCTGAATTTTCTGTATTAGATAAATTTACTGATGGTGCTACAATTGTGTTTACGTTAATATTTAGCGGTAAACTCGTGCAAACACCATTATTAAACGTGACAGAATAAATACCTGATGCAGAAACTGTTATTGAATTTGTTTCTTCTCCTGTTGACCAAGTAAATTGCCCGTTGGGAACACTTCCTGTTGCAATCAAGTTTGTCGTTTGACCCTCACAAATATTTATATTAGTAGTATTTGCTGAAACGGTTGGTCGCGCCCTTACAGTAACATTTATCGTTTGAACACTTACACATCCATTTGGCGCCGTTAATGTTACAATATATGGAACAACAATACTATTTAACGTATTGTTAATTAGAACCTCACTAATATCCCCATTTCCATTGCCAGAGTTTGGAGAAATTCCAACGACTTGCGCTCTGGTCCAAGAATAAGTTGTACCAGGCATTGAACTTGAAAATCCGTAATTGAATAAGGTACCACTACAAACAGAATTTGAATTCAAAGGACTTGTCAAACTAGGTGCTTGCAATACTGTAATTGCAGGTAAATTCATCGTGGTAAAGCATCCAAAAGAATTGGTTACTGTTGCGGTGGGATTATACACTCCCGCTGAATTATATATCACAGAAAAATCTTCCGAATTAGAAATTGTTCCATTTGCAGAATTAATTGCAAAAGATTGAAGTGTTCCACTTCCTGGAGCAGAACTTCCGTTGTAAATAACACTTAATGGTGAACAACCAGAAGTAGTTGAAAGGTTATAATTAATTGTTGGCGGAGAATATACTTCTAAATAAGCGTTTTGGCTATTAGTACTAGAAACTCCCGCATCAGTCACTGTTAAAGTAACATTGTAAAAACCAGAATTATTTAAAAACACAACGATAGAACTCCCAGTAAGCGAACTATTAAATCCAGAAGGGCCTGTTATTGTCCAAGCATAGTTTGAATATGTAGGATTCGAAGCATTTAAAGTAAATAGGTTACTAGGACATTGATTTTGATCAGTACTTGTAAAACTTGCATTTAACTGCCCATTTACATCTGAAACAGAAAATAGCATCAAGAAAATGAAACTTAAATATGTACCTAAAAATCTACCCATCAAATTATTCTTGATTTTAACAAAACTTCACGTCTAAATATATACTTTATTTTTGAATATTCAAAGATTGATCAATTAATTGTATCAATTCTAAATAAGTCGCTCTAAAACAATCAACAACTACCGAATTATTTCATTTGATTCAATCCAATTACTCTCATGCAATGCCCTGTCAATTAGCTGAATTTTATATTTGATAGTATCGCTTTCCAATGAAAACGGATTGTAAAATATCGGTTCTATCGTAGCAATGATTTTCCCTTTCAAGCCTTTTAGCTTGCCAGAATAGATAGGTTTAATTCTATTTTTAAAAACAATTGAATCTCCATTAATATCCTTTCCAACAACCCAACCATCTACATCATCTTTTTCATAATAAACCATGTAAACGTTGTAGTAATATTTCGATCCAGGGTTATAAGGTGCAATTATTTGGTCATCAGACAATCCAATATCTCCTTCTCCATCCTGAAAGGTAAAACTAATTTTAGCGGAATCACCTATTTGCAAAAATTCAACAAACTCAATTTCAGGCACCTCATTGTAATTCTGTTCTTTGAAACACGAAGAAAAGAGTATTAATAAAACCAAAAATAAAAGAGAGTATTTTAACATAGAATAAAGATATACAAAATATCGACAATCTAAAAACGCAAAAGTTTAGCTTCTTATACCAAAAGTGATAGCACAAAGTTTCAAAAACCCTTATTAATTGAGTATTACTACATCGTCAATTTTTGCATGTTTCTATCAACTTTATGTTTTGAATTTTATCTTTCTATTAAAAGAATTAATTACTGATTTTCAACCAATAAAGAAGAGATATCTTTGTGCCGTAAATCAAAAATATTTATAAAAAAGCAAAAAAATTGTAACATTTTAATGCTTGAAAAGTCAAATTAAAAACAAATTAATAAAAGGAAAATGAAAAAAACAACATTCACTTTAGCACTTTTTTTCTTTGCAACTGGAATCTCATTTGCAAGCAAAAATCCAATTGAAGATGAGAAAAAAGACAGCTCGAAAGTTTCGGAAACAAAAACTGAAGAAACAACTTTCATTACCCAGTTGTCTGAAGATTCACAAAAACTAACAGTTAGCGTATCAGGAATCAAAGATCCTTATGCAAGTATCTCGGTGACGAACCAACGCGGAGCAACCATTCAATGCGCATTTATTAATGAGCAAACCAATGAGTTTAATTTTGATCTTTCCAAACTTGAAAAAGGAAACTACAATGTGATGTTAATTACTGACCAAGAAATTAGAATCAAAAGAATTCAAATTGACTAAAGCCCTTCATTTACCGCTGGAATAAAAAAAATAGCCGCTTTAGGCAAAAAATCACTTTTAGCAATCAAAATTGAACCGTTCACCGCTTTTTTATAACCGTATTTAAATAGTTGTGTAACATTTCTAACAAAAGTTGCTTATCCTTGTAGTAATTATTACAACAATATGAGGAACAAACTTTTTCTAATCTCTTTTCTGGCAATATTACCTCTGTTTTCATTCGGTCAAAACATGCATATTTCTGGAAATGTAATCGATACAATTTCTAATACTCCGCTTGAAAATGCAATGGCAATGGTAGTAAGAATCAAAGATTCTTTGCTAATTGACTTCCAAAGAACTGACAAAGCAGGGAATTTCTCATTTAATACGTTGCCTTTAGATACTTTACAACTTATCGTTTCCCACCCAAAATTTGGCGAAAGAGAATATTACTTTTTTGGAAGACCAGATAATGCAGACTTTGAACTTAAAAAAATTATTCTACCAGTCAGAAGCACGCGCATTGATGAAGTTACAATTTACGCTTTCAAAGATCCAATTTATTACAAGGGAGATACGTTGGTATATGTTGCTGATTCATTTGCAACAAAACCGAATGCTGTAGTCGAAGATTTACTGAAAAAATTACCTGGAATCAAAGTAGAAGCTGATGGTTCAATCACCTCGCAGGGAAAAGAAATTTCTCAAGTTTTGGTTGATGGAGACGAATTTTTCGGCGCCGATCCAACAATGGCAACAAAAAATTTGGCGGCGAAAGGTGTTGAATCCGTTCAGGTCTATGAGAAGAAAAATGAAAATGCCTCTGAAGGCGATGAAACAATTCAAGTTTTAGATTTGAAATTGAAAGATGACGCCAAAAAAGGATATTTTGGAAAAGCTTCAGCTGCGGGTGATTTCAAACGATTTTATGAAGGTGAATTACTCGCAAATAAATTCAATAAAAAACAAAAAATATCGGTTTTTGCCTTGGTGTCCAATACCACTAATTCCAGCTTGAGATGGCAAGATGCTTACAAATACGGAATCGAAACTGGATACACTTACAATGACGAGGAAGATGAATGGCAAGCAGACAACATCCAACAAGGCTCAGGATTTCCAACTACATTGAAAACTGGTGTGTATTATGACGATCAAATTACTGCCAAAACTAAATTGGCAATCAATTACACTTATTCAAACAATGGCCTAGAAACCGCTGAACGAAACAAGTCTCAATACTTTTTGGAAGATACAACGTATGTGACGGATCAACAAAATCAATCCACAAGCTTGAACCAATCTCATGCACTGAATTTATTGGTTGAACACAAGATTGATTCATTGACAACCATCGAATTTGAGCCAAAATTGAGAATCAACTTGGCCAACAACGAAAGCAATGATAAAACCGATTTTACTGGTTCAGACAATATTTTAAACAGATCAACAGTTGTGAAAAATAATTCTGAATCTGAAGGAACGAATTTAAAAACCAGGCTTACATTGATTCGAAATTTCAAGAAAAAAGACCGTAAATTGGTTGCTACTTACCGATTCACTTATGATGAAAATAAATCAAACGGAAACCTATATTCATTAAACAATAATGTTTTCGATCCGGTATACAACGACACGATAGATCAAGCAAAAAACAACAACACCTTGTCATTAAGTCACACCGCTAGTGCAATTTATACCGAGCCATTAAACGCAAAATTCAAATTGGAATTCGACTATGAAATGTTCTCAAACCACAACAATCAATCGAAAAAAACATACAATTTCTTAAATGGAAATTATGAAACTGCTGATTTGAATTTTTCAAATGAATTTGAAACCAATAAATTACAAAATAGAATCGGAAGTTCAATTATTTACGATTACAAAAAAAATAGATTTGTGGGTGGTGTTCGTTTCAGAAACGTTGAAATTTCAAATAAAAATTTGATTGCTGACACAACAATACTACAATCTGTAAACAACGTTTTACCAAGATTTAAATTCACACACAAATTTTCTCAAAATAATCGTTTGGTTGTAAATTACAGTACATCTTCAACTCAACCAAGTGTTAATCAACTTCAACCTGTCAGAGACAACACCAATCCCAATCGAATTTCTCTAGGAAATCCTAATTTAGTTCCGAATTATGTACACAGTGCTTTTGTAGCATATAATAGTTATAAGCCCGTTTCTGGAAGATACATATGGTCGCGTTTAAGTCAAACAATTACCCAAAATGCTTTTACAAGTTCGGTAGATTTTGATGCTTTTGGAAGAACGTATACCAAAACAGTGAATACGAATGGAAATGCTTACACTAACCTATATTTTGGTGGAGGATTTCCAATTTACAAACAAATTGTAACCTTAAATCCAAACGTGAATGCTGGTTATTCCAAGTTCAATAACTTTGTAAATGGAGAAAAAAACTTGACAATTAATAAATCCGTCGGTGGTGGATTGTACGTAGGATTTCAAACGGATTCTCTGGAATTTTCATTGTCAGGAAATGTTACATATACAGATCCAAAAAGCTCCATTAGCGCAGCGAGTAGCCAACCATATTATACGCAGAATTATTCTGCCGATTTACTTGTAAAACTTCCATGGAAATTTGGGATTGAATCCGATGCAGATTACACCGTCAACTCTGGAAGAGCAAATGGATACAATATAAATTACCTGATTTGGAATGCCACAGTCACCAAAACTTTTGGGAAACTTGACAATTTAATTCTTGGTGTTACAGTATATGACATATTGAATCAAAATATCAGTGCTGGTCGAAATGTAAATGCCAATGTCATCACTGACAGTCAAACGAATATCATTGCTCGTTACTTATTAGTGAAATTAACCTATAAATTCAACAGTGCTAAAATCAAAGAAAATGAAGAAGACCATTTCTAAATCACTCCTTTTTTCGATCTTTTTTCTTGCCTTTGGTTTTGTAGCCAATGCACAAATCACTGCTGGAAAGATTACGTTTGAAAGAAAAACAAATTTGTTAAAACGATTTTCCGATCCAAATATGGTTCGTTGGCTAGGCGAAAAAAACAAAACCAGAATTGATTTTTTTGACCTCTATTTTAACGACAGTATGTCACTTTTCATTCCTCAAGACATCGTTGGAACGGATGAATTTAGTTGGACTACCAATAGAAATACGGTTTATCAAAATATAAAACAACAATCAAGATTGTCTATTTTAAATGTTTGGGGTGAAAATTTATATGTCCAAGATTCGTTGGTTAATCGCAAGTGGAAAATAACTGACAGCAAACGAAAAATTGGAAAATATGAATGTAGAAAAGCGATTTGGGAAATCAACGATTCTACTCGGATTTATGCTTGGTTTAGTGATGAAATAATTCCATCCGTTGGTCCAGAAACGTTTACTGGTTTGCCAGGTGCGATTTTAGGCGTCGCAAATGAAGATGGTGGCGTAATATATTTTGCAAAAACAATTGAAATTCAGAATCCTGACATGACAACTTTGGCGCCGAAAATTGGAAAAAATAAAACCCTTACTTCGGCTGAACTAAGGGTTAAATTGGAGAAACAGTTTGGATCAAAACCTGAATTTAAAGGTTTTATCGTTGATTTATTTACTTGGTAAAGCTTTAAATATTTCATCCACTTTCTTGAATCGATAGTCAAAAATATCTTCTAACTTTCTTTTTACAATAAGTGGATGCGCCATTTTTCCTAAAATGCCTAAAGGCAAATCGTAGGAAACAATATCTGTCATTTCTACGCCACCTTCCACTTCTTTGAAGTGATGCTCATGGTGCCACATTTTGTATGGGCCAAATCTTTGTTCATCAACAAAAAATGATTTGTCATGCACATATTTAATTTCAGTCACCCAATTGATTGGAATTCCTAGTAATGGCTTTATTTTGTATGCAATCATCAATCCTTCATACATCATATCAGGAACATAGGTCAATACATCAAAACCCATATAATCAGGAGTGATGGTCTGCAAATTTTTTGGAGAGGAAAAAAAATCCCAACAAGTTTGAATGTCAGTTGGGACAAATTGTGTTCGTTTTAATTGATACATTTTCTAATAAATTAATCTTATCAACTAAACAGAAAAATCAAAATTATGTTTAAATATCAATAGTATTTATTCGGAATCAAATAATTTCTAACATAATCTTCCACTCCCGCTTCTAACGTGTGGAATCCTTTTGCATAGCCAGCATCCAACATTTTCTCCATTTTTGCTTCAGTAAAATATTGGTATTTATCTCTAATGTCAATTGGTGTGTCAATGAAACCGATATTTGGCTCTTTCCCCATGGCGAGAAAAGTGTTTGTTGCCAAATCTAAAAAAGTGCGCGCTTTGCCGGAACCTAAATTGTAAATTCCTGAAGTTGGCTTTTCTTCCATCAAAAACATACAAACTTCAACCACATCTTTCACGTAAACGAAATCACGTAATTGCCCACCATCAGTGTAATTAGGATTGTGAGAACGAAACAAATTCATCGAACCTTTTTCAGAAATCTGATTGAAGGCGTGAAAAATTACTGAAGCCATTCTTCCTTTGTGGAATTCATTCGGTCCATAAACATTAAAGAATTTCAAACCTGCCCAAAAAGGTGGTTGTTTAGTTTGCTTTAAAGCCCAAATATCAAAATCATTTTTTGAATCACCGTAAGGATTCAAAGGCTTCAAATTAGGAATAATGTCGTGATTATCTTCGTATCCAAATTCACCTAAACCATAAGTTGCTGCTGAACTAGCATAAACCAATGGTACTTGTTGATCGGAGCAAAAATTCCAAATCATTTGGGTGTATTCCACATTCAATTCATCAAAAATGGATTTATCAAATTCAGTTGTATCTGTTCTAGCACCGATGTGGAAGATAATTTCAACCTCTTTTCCGTTGGTTTGCAACCAAGATTCAAAGACGTTTCGTTCAACTTTTTCAGCCAATTTTTTTCCAACCAAATTTTGGTCTTTTTCATGTTTGGTGAAATCGTCAACGACAACAATATTTTCTTTCCCAGCTTGATTCAATCTTGAAACCAAACAACTTCCAATAAAACCAGCGGCACCTGTAACAACAATCATTTCTATGAATTTTCAGCAAAGATACTGTTTTTCAAAAAGAAAAAATCGACTCTTGTTTGCTTTTCCTTATTTTGATTTATCGCCATATTCCGATTTTGCAATAAGCTTCAATTTTCAAGTGGACGGAAGAATTGAAAGCAGGTTTTTACTTCACTTTGCAATTATTCTTTTCTATTTTCGTAATTTTGAAATCTCAAACAAAATGCATTTCACATGAAGCAATACCACGATTTATTAAACCACATTCTTGAAAACGGAACTCAAAAAGGAGATCGCACTGGTACAGGTACAATTTCTACTTTTGGATATCAAATGCGTTTTGATTTAAATGAAGGTTTTCCGGTATTGACCACAAAAAAATTGCATTTACGCTCGATCATTGTTGAACTTTTATGGTTTTTACAAGGTGATACAAATATCAAATATTTGAAAGACAACAATGTTTCAATTTGGGATGAATGGGCCGACGAAAATGGTGATTTAGGTCCAGTCTACGGGCATCAATGGCGTTCTTGGCCTGCGAAAGACGGTGGAACAATCGACCAAATCTCCAATCTAATTCAGCAAATCAAAACCAATCCTAATTCTCGAAGATTATTGGTTTCTGCGTGGAATGTCGCTGATGTTGACAACATGGCTTTACCGCCTTGTCACACCATGTTTCAGTTTTATGTTGCTGATGGAAAATTGAGTTGTCAATTGTATCAAAGAAGCGCTGACACATTTTTGGGTGTGCCTTTTAATATTGCTTCCTATGCACTTTTAACCATGATGATTGCGCAAGTTTGCGACTTGCAATATGGAGAATTTATCCACACTTTGGGTGATGCGCATTTGTATAACAATCACCTTGAGCAAACCAAATTGCAATTGACAAGAGATTGTCGCCCTTTGCCAACCATGAAAATAAATCCTGAAGTGAAAGATATTTTCGGATTTAAATTGGAAGATTTCGAATTATTAAATTATGATCCACATCCACATATTAAGGGAGCGGTTGCAGTTTAAAGATTCATTTCAACTTACTCAAAAAGTCTAATCCCTTTTCCAAACCATATCGATAATCCAATTCCAATGCAACTTTTGAATTGGTATAGCCTCCCGTTTTGAGTTTTTGCTCAGGCGCAATTTGTTGAATTTTAATTCCAGAAGGTGGGTTTAAAATGAAGTCGATTGATTCATTGAATTTGACGTGTTGATTTGAGAAAATAGTTGTCAATCCTGGATGATTCTTGAAATATTTTTCACCCAAAAAATTTGGCAAAGATTGCTTTTCCTTCAAATCTGCGAAAGATGTTCTTATTACTAAAATATCTGTCGCACCTTGATCAACTGCCCATTGAACAGGCAAAGGGTCGCTCCAACTTCCATCCATGCATTCGTGTCCGTTAATCTCGTGTTTGGCTTTTGTAACAAATGGAATCGCACAGGAAGCTATTAGACAAGAAACCCAATTTTCAGCTGTTGGAGTTAAGTATTCTGGCTTTCCTGTATTTCTATTGGTGGCTACAATTCCAATTGATTTATGTCCATGGTTTTCAAAAATTGCCCGCATATTCAAAGGCACAATTTCTTGCGCTATTTCTTCAAAAAAGTCTACATTCATAAAGACTCCAGAAGTAAATAATTGCTTGTAATTAATGAATTTTGGATCTTCTAAGAGCACATGAATCGATTGAATACATTTCTTGTATTCGCCATTTAAAAAATAAGTGAGTGCATTTGCACCCCCAGAAACACCAACATAAACATTAAAAGGATTATAGTTTTGAGCAATAAATGCATCTAAAACTCCAGATGTAAAAGCAGTTTTAAACCCTCCTCCTTGAATGACTAAAGCTTTTTTGGACATTGCATTGATTTAACTTTTCTAAAGTTAATATTTTCTTTTTACACTTAATGAAATATATTACTTCAATTGCAAATTATCAATTAATCGAACTTCACCACAATAAGCAACGATACAAGCTACTGCATTTGGAACCCAATTATCGGTCAAATCCATCAAAGAATTTGGGTCCACAATTTCGAAATATTCAAGTTCCATGTTGGATTGACTAAAAAATTCTTTGGTCGCTAGCTTTGTCTCAACTGGTGTATGATTTTGAGCGAAATTTTTAGCAAAATTTAAAGCTTCACTTATTTTCACAGCCTCTTCACGTTCACTAGTTGACAAACGCAAATTTCTGCTACTCATCGCTAAACCAGAGGATTCACGCAATGTAGGGACAGCGACAATATTAATTGGTAAGTCGAAAAACTTAGTCATGAATCTAATCACCGCAACTTGCTGAAAATCTTTGAGTCCGAAATAAGCATTGGTAGGTGTAACGATATCAAAAAGTCTATAGACCACTTGCACCACGCCTTGAAAATGTCCAGGTCGATGTTCGCCTTCCATTACTTGGTCCAAAAAACCCAAGTCAATCTTTGGAAGAATAAAATCATCAGTATAAATTTCATTGACTGATGGAATCAAAACGGCATCACAACCCAGAAAGGAAAGAATTTCGCAATCGGCCTCAACTGAACGTGGATATTTATCCAAATCCGAAGCGTTATTAAACTGTGTAGGATTTACAAAAATACTGGCAATTACTAAGTCATTTGACTTTTTTGCTTCAGTAATCAAAGAACCGTGACCAGCGTGTAAAGCGCCCATTGTAGGCACAAAACCAACGGTTTTTCCTAAATCTTTGTTTGATTTTATAAACGATTTGAGTTCGTCAACTTTTGTAAAAACTTGCACTTGAAAAGATTCTAATGATTGCGAAAGCGACAAATCTATTCCTTTTTTTGATTTGTGCCATTTTTTTTCGTACTTTTGTACTGTTTTTTTATTAATAAAAACTTCCATGGAGAAAAAAAGAATTCTTTTTGTTTCACAAGAGATTGCACCATTCCTTCCGAAATCAGATATTTCTAACACTGCCCGTAAACTTCCACAAGGAATTCAGGACAATGGAAAGGAAATCCGCGTTTTTACTCCCAAATTTGGAAGTATCAATGAACGAAGACACCAGTTACACGAAGTGATTCGTTTATCTGGAATGAATTTGATTATTGATGACAAAGATCATCCACTGATTATCAAAGTAGCATCTATTCCAACTGCAAGAATGCAGGTGTATTTTATCGACAACGATGAATATTTTAAAAGGAAAAATGCAATAACTGAAGACGACGGGAGTTATTATAATGACAATGATGAAAGATCAATGTTCTTTTGTCGTGGAGTTTTAGAAACTGTGAAAAAATTAGGTTGGAAACCAGATGTGATTCATTGTCACGGATGGATGGCTAATTTAATGCCGCTTTATATCAAAAAAATGTATCATAAAGATCCACATTTTGCAGATACAAAAGTAGTAATCAGTTTATATGACAATGGTTTTAGTTCTAATTGGGATGAACGTTTTGCGGATAAATTGAAATTCGATGGTTTTGACAAAGAAATCACCAACAGTTTATCTGAGCCTTCATACGAAAATGTAACAAGAGCAGCTTTGAAATACGCAGACGGTGTAACAATCGGATCGGAAGTTTTAGATGAAGTTTCTTTGTCACTTTTTGAAGAAGCAACTTGCTTAAAACAAACATTTTTACCTGAAGAATCTCAAACAAAAGCAATGTCAGAATTTTTTGACAAAGTAATTGAAGAAGAAGTACTTATATAAAGATATGATTCAAAAATTTAATTCATTTCAGTGGCGGAAAGTTCAAATACTTTCCGCTACTTTTTTTTGCATTACACTTGCATTAGTTGCGTGTAAGAAAAAAGAGACAATGGTTGGCAAAGATGCTTTTGATGCTAACGGTTTATTGAATTCAAATGCGGTTGATACTTTTCAACTTAAAACCTATACCATAGAGGAAGACTCAGTAGTAACTAAAGATCAACTTCATGCGCTCCTTGGTGCATATAATGACCCAAAATTTGGAACCGTTGACGCTTCGTTTTACACGCAAATCAGTCTTGACAATCCAGGTTCAACTACTTTTGGTGTCAATCCAATCGTAGATTCTATTGTTTTATCCTTGCAATATACAGGCTATTACGGTGAAAATGATGCGCAAACTTTTGAAGTTTATGAATTAGATGATGACTTAAGTGCTGTTTCAGATAGTTTATATTATTCTTTTACGTCGAAAAATGTAAAACCAACAAATTTAGTTTTTCCTGGAAAAGAAACAATTACTCCTCAACCATCCGTTAAGTCTGTGGTTGGAAACGATACATTGGCTGCACAACTAAGAATTCCTTTAAAAAATAGTCTAGCAACATATTTAATGGATGGCGTAGGACTAGGAAATTTTGCTACCCAAGATTTATTTCATCAATATTTCAAAGGAATTTATGTTAAAGTAAGTAACCCTAATCCTCCGAGCGGACAAGGAGCAGTTTATTATTTTAGCTTAAGTGCAATAAACTCAAAATTAACTATCTACTACAAAAACGACTTGATTTCAAAAACTTTTTCATTTTTGATGAATGGAACAAGTGTTGATTTCAATCATGTTAATTTCAACAGAACTGGAAAGCCATTTGATAACTTAATCAATAATCCTGCATTGGGAAATACTGAATTTTACGCACAGTCATTTACATCTAGAGCGGTTGTTGAAATGAGCGGTATTAGTAATATTCCAAAAAATTCAATTATACAAAAAGCACAATTAATTTTGCCAGTTACTCATTATACTAACAATCTGTTATATCCGAGTTTACAACTGAATGTGGGAACCAGAATTTCAGCTGACAATGACACCATTTTTTCAAGAGGAAATTGGGTTTATGATGATAATCTCAAAGCCTATGTAATTGATTTACGATTACATGTTCAACAAGTTGTTAGTCAAATCATAGCAAATAGAGGTGTTTTCTTAAGACCAACTTACTTTAATTCAACCACAGAAAGAATTATTTTCAATGGTTCTGAATCAGTTAACAAGAAAAAACCTAAATTAGTCGTCACTTATACCAATTATTAAATATATATATATATGTGTGGAATTGTAGCTTACATTGGTAAAAAAGAAGCTTATCCTATATTGATTAAAGGATTAAAAAGATTAGAATACAGAGGATATGACAGTGCTGGAATAGCATTGTTGAGCGGAGGAAACGTCAATTTATATAAAAAGCAAGGAAAAGTTGCAAACTTAGAAGAATTTGCAACTGGAAAAGATATTAGTGGTCATTCAGGAATTGGTCATACAAGATGGGCGACACACGGACTTCCAAATGATATCAATTCTCATCCTCATACTTCAATGGATGGCAAAATTGCGTTGATTCACAATGGAATTATAGAAAATTATGATTCGATTAAAGAAGAACTAATTTCAAGAGGTTATATTTTCAAAAGTGAAACTGATACTGAAGTTTTAGTTCACTTGATTGATGATATCCAAAAACATGAAAAAGTAGACTTAGTAGAAGCTGTCCGTTTAGCACTTCAAAGTGTAATTGGTGCTTATGCAATTGTCGTACTTTCAAAAGAGTTCCCAAATCAATTGGTTGCTGCTAGAAAAAGTAGTCCATTAGTCGTAGGAATTGGTGCAGAAGGTGACTTCTACTTAGCTTCTGATGCAACACCAATAATCGAATACACCAAACAAGTTGTGTATTTAGATGACGAAGAAATTGCTGTTGTTGATTTGAAAGAAGGATTGAAAATCATCAATATTAAAAATCAAGTAAAAGCTCCATACATTCAAGAACTAGAAATGCACTTAGAAGCACTTGAGAAAGGTGGTTATGAGCATTTCATGTTGAAAGAAATTCACGAACAACCTCGTTCAATCAAAGATTGTTTTCGAGGTCGTTTGAACGCTGAAAAAGGCTGGGTTTCTTTGGGTGGATTGAAAGATTACCAGCAAAAAATCATGAATTCCAAAAGATTGGTCATGGTGGCTTGTGGAACTTCTTGGCATGCTTGTCAAGTGGGAGAATATTTAATTGAAGATTTAGCGAGAATCAACGTTGAAGTTGAATACGCTTCTGAATTTAGATATAGAAACCCAATTATCAACGAAGATGATATCGTTATTGCAGTATCTCAATCAGGTGAAACTGCTGATACAATGGCTGCGCTAGAACTTGCAAAATCAAAAGGTGCAACAATCTTAGGGATTTGTAACGTTGTTGGTTCTTCGATTTCAAGAATCACAGACGCGGGATCATATACTCACGCAGGACCGGAAATTGGAGTTGCATCTACGAAAGCATTTACTGCTCAAGTTACAGTTTTGACTTTAATGGCGCTTTCATTGGCGAATAGAAAAGGAACGTTAAGCAGTTCTAAATTTCACACGATGTTGTCTGAATTAGAAGCTATTCCAGATAAAGTTCAAAGAATTTTAGATAAAAATGACTTAATCGAGGAAATCGCAAAAGTGTATAAAGATGCTTCAAATGCTTTGTATTTAGGTCGTGGAAGTTCATTCCCTGTTGCTTTAGAAGGTGCTTTGAAATTGAAAGAAATTTCTTACATCCACGCGGAAGGTTATCCTGCTGCTGAAATGAAACATGGTCCAATTGCTTTAATTGATGAAGAAATGCCTGTTTTCGTTATTGCAACAAAAGGTACGTCATACGAAAAAGTGGTAAGTAACATTCAAGAGGTTAAAGCTCGAAAAGGGAAAATCATTGCGATTGTTACCGAAGGTGATGTGCAAGTGAGAGATTTAGCTGACCACGTTATTGAAATTCCAGATACAGATGAACACTTAGTTCCACTTTTGGCTACGATTCCATTACAATTATTATCCTACCATATTTCTGTGATGCGTGGATGTAATGTTGATCAACCAAGAAATCTAGCAAAATCAGTTACTGTAGAGTAATTTTTTAATACATTATTTCAAGAAACTGCCCCAATCGGGCAGTTTTTTTTTGTTAAAAAGTATTCCGTTTTAAAAAAAATTTCTAACTTCAAATCAACTTTAAGATTTTGAAATGAATAAAATCAAATGGTTTCAACGGATAATGATTGTGGCTTTAGTATCCGTTAATGTACTATTTTATTGCGTTAAAAAAGAGATGTCTGGTAGTACAACAATCACGTACACATTAGCTGCTATGTTAATTTCAAGTTGCTGTATTTTAATATATACCCAAAGCAGAAAAAGAATTCAAGCAAAAATTTCAGTTGCTAAAAAAACAAAATAACTTCTTAGTTTGATTTAGTTTCGTAACTTCATTGCTCTAAAACTAGATGTATGTTACGATTAAAGAATTTCATTCTACTCTTTTTTGTGTCACTATTGATTTATAATCAAAGCACTGCGCAAAATACATTAACTCATGAATTACTTTGGAAATTAAAAAGACTATCTGGAGGAAAAGTCTCTCCTGATGGAAAAAAAATACTTTTCGAACTGCGCGAATTCAACGTTACAACGAACAGTGGAAATACCGATCTTTTTGTTTTTGATATCGCTTCAAATCAATATTCCCAAATTACTGAAACGAAATTTTCCGAAATGGAAGCCGTTTGGGGGAAAAATAACATGATTTGGTTTTTGTCAAACGAAAAAGATGGAGTTCAAATTTGGCGAATGAATCAAACTGGTGGTGACAAAAAACAAATTTCATACATCGGTTTACCAGAAATTGAAGGATTTAAACTTTCTCCAGACGAAACCAAAATTGTATTAATTGGTGCAATCAAAACCAAAGAAACACTGAAGGAAAAACATCCAGATTTGCCAATGGCCAATGCAAGACTTGAAGATGATTTAATGTATAGACACTGGAATCAATGGTCAGACGAAAATAAAAAACACCTATTCTTACACGAAATCGCCAATGATAAAGTCGTGATGAGTAGCATCGATCTACTTGATAATGAGCCTTACGATGGAATTTTACCACCTTTTGGAGGAAGTGATCAAATTGTTTTTTCGTTGGACTCAAAAAAGATCATTTACAGTTGTAAGAAAAAAATCGGTAAAGCTTTCGCAATCAGTACAAATAGTGAACTGTATCAATTTGATATTGAAAGTAAAAAGACAATTAACTTAACAGAAAATTACATTGGATATGATGCCAATGCAAGATATTCAAACAGCGGTAAATTCTTAGTTTGGACAAGCATGGCGCACGACGGTTTTGAATCTGATAAAAATGATTTGATTCTAAAAAATCTAGAAACTGGCAAAGACATCAACTTAACTGCTAAAGCAGACATAACAGTAGATGAATTTTGCATCAGCGGCGACGATAAAACCATTTATTTTTTAGTGCCAATTAAAGGAACAAAGCAAATTTTCGCAATCGATTTGAAAACTGAAGAGATCACTCAATTAACATTCGGTCAATTTGATTTCATCAGTTTGGATTTGAATTCCAAAGACTTAATTGCCTGCCGACAATCGATGATTGAACCGACAGATTTATTTGCTATTTCCATCAAAAGCAAACAAATCAGACAATTAACGTTCGTGAATAAAGAAATTTTAAAAGACATCATTTTACCGAAAGTGGAAGAAAAATGGGTGGAAACAACGGATGGACAAAAAATGTTGGTTTGGATGGTTTTACCTCCAAATTTTGATGCAACCAAAAAATATCCCGCTTTACTTTATTGTCAAGGCGGACCACAAAGTATGGTTAGTCAATTTTTCTCATATCGTTGGAATTTGGCTTTGATGGCTTCCAATGGCTACGTGATTGTTGCGCCAAACAGAAGAGGCTTACCTGGTTTTGGTCAAAAATGGAACAATGATATTTCAAAAGATTGGGGCGGACAATCAATCAAAGATTACCTTTCTGCGATTGACTATGCAGCGAAAGAGCCTTATGTAGATGCAACAAAACTGGGTGCAGTTGGGGCTTCTTATGGTGGCTACTCAGTTTACTATTTAGCAGGAAAACATGAAGGAAGATTTAAAACATTCGTTTCACATTGTGGATTGTTCAACCTAGAAAGTTGGTACGGTACAACCGAAGAATTGTTTTTTGCAAATTGGGACAATAAAGGTCCATACTGGTATTTGCAAAACAAAGAATATTATGCAAAAAATAGTCCGCACAATTTCGTTCAAAATTGGGATACTCCGATTTTAGTTATTCATGGCGGTATGGATTTTAGAGTTCCCGAAAGTGAAGGAATGCAAGCTTTTCAAGCAGCACAAATTCAAGGGCTGCGAAGTAAATATCTACTTTTCCCTAAAGAAGGACATTGGATAACTTCCCCTCAAAATGGAATTTTATGGTACAGAGAATTCTTTGAATGGCTAGATACAGACTTAAAACACTAATTTTTTAGGCGTTTTTAAGCATATTTAATTAATTTTGTTGTTTTTTTAGTTTCGAACATTATGTGGCAAAAAATTGGTAATGTAATTTTAAGAAATCGCTTATTCATCATGGCGATCATACTCATTTTAACTGTTTTCTTTGGTTACTTTGCTGTTACAGGGCTTAAAATAGACAACAAATACGGAAATACTTTACCCAAAGAATCTCAGCCTCAATTAGATTACTTAAAATTTAAGCAAGAATTTGGCGAAGATGGTTCAACACTGGTTTTAGCAATCAATAGCGATTCACTTTATACTGAAAGAAATTTTAGAAAGTGGAAAGAATTAGGCGATTCAATTCTTCAATTTGAAGGAGTTGAAAGTGTTATTTCAGAAGCGACTTTATTTACAATCAGAAATGTAGTTGCAGAAAGTAGATTCGAAGCCAAAAGAATATTCTCCGATTTAACGTTCAAAGAAAAAAGCATTGATTCTATTGAAAGAGAAATCAAAAACAATCCAATTTACGACAAACTACTTTACAATGATTCCGCAAAAGTTTCATTGATGATGATTGGATTAGATGAAAGATTTTTATCTGATCAAAAGAAGTCTGGATTCGTTTTAGATATTGAAAATCTGGCATCTACCTACGAAAAACACTTTGGAAAAGTTCATTTTGCAGGTCTTCCACATATCAGAATCATCATCGGAAAAAGAATTATCAATGAAATGTATATTTTCATTGCGCTTTCGATTTTTGCTTCTTCCCTGTTGCTTTATATATTCTTCAGATCTTTAAGAGTGGTAATGATTTGCAACATTGTGGTTTTCATTTCTGTAATCTGGTCGATGGGTAGTATCGGATTGTTAGGATTCAGAATTTCCATCATGATGGCATTGATTCCACCATTGATTATTGTAATTGGTATTCCAAACTGTGTATTTCTAGTAACAAGATATCACCAAGAAGTTCGATATCATGGAAATAAAATTCGCGCACTAAGTACGATGATTCACAAGGTTGGTGGAGCAACTTTCTTGACAAACTTAACTACAGCGATTGGATTTTGTACATTCACCAGTTCTGAAAAATTAGCTGAATTTGGAATCATTGCTGCTTTGAATATCATGGTTGTCTTTGCGCTATCGTTGTGCATTATTCCAATAATTACATCACTTTCGAAAGCACCAAAACCAAGACATTTAAAACATTTAGATCGAGTTTATTCTCAAGGATTTATTGAAATTGTCGTGACTTTAGTTACGCAACATAGAAAATGGATTTACATCGGTTCTGTGGCATTGATTGTTGTCAGTGTATATGGAATGACAAAAATTCGAGCTACTGGAAATTTAACTGGTGATTTACCAAAAGGTGATCCGATTTTAAATGACATGAAGTTTATTGAAGCAAATTTTGGAGGAGCAATTCCTTTTGAAATGACCATCAACTACAAGCAAAAAGGACGATTATTTAAGCAAGAAACATTAGAGAAAATCGAAGAAATTCAAAATAAATACACTGGAGATTCTCTATTTTCAAAAAGTTTATCTATTGTAGATTTCATCAAAGTAGTAAACATGGCTTACTACGGAAATGATCCTGCAGAATATAAAATCATTTCTACACGAGATAAATTGCGTTTGAAAAAATACATAGACAAATTCGATATGTCTAATGCGAACGGTGGAAATTTATCATTGAAAGAATTGGTTGATACCGCGTCTACCACCCTGCGAATAAGAACTCAAATGAAAGACATTGGTTCCTATGAAGTTGCAGATAAGGTAGATACAATGCGTGTTAGAATTGATGAAATATTGAATCCTGACAAAAAACACATCGAAAGATTGTATGCCAAAGTCATCAAAGGAAAAAAACCTTATGTCGATTCAATCATTTACGGTTATCCAGCGATTTACAATGGTTTGACAGCACTTTTAAGTAATGGAAATCAAGGTAAACAATTAGAATTTGATTCAGATCCAGATAAAATTAAATCTTATTTCGGGAAAAAAGATTTCAATAAAAAGTTACGCAAAGCCATTGATGATGAATATTATGATTTGACCTTAACCGGAACTTCAGTTGTTGCTTCAGAAGGAACACAGTATTTATTTGTGAGTTTGGTTGAAAGTTTGATTTTTGCCATTTTATCAATCTCAGCTTTGATGGCGGTGCTTTTCAGATCTTGGAGAATGGTGGCTATTTCAATGATTCCAAACGTTATTCCGTTATTGTTCACAGGTGGAATTATGGGTTGGTTCGATATTCCATTGAAACCTTCTACCCTTTTGGTTTTTGGAATCGCTTTGGGAATTACCGTCGACAATGCCATTTTGTTCCTCGCTAAATATAGGCAGGAACTCAAAACCAAAAAATGGGATTTAAAATTTACAATCATCAAATCTTTGCGTGAAACAGGTTTAGGTATTTTTTATACTTCGGTCATTTTATTCTTTGGATTTATCATGTTCGTTTTCTCTCAATTTGGAGGAACAAAAGCTCTCGGATTACTAGTTTCCTTGACCATCTTAATCGGTATGGTTACCAACTTATTAATTTTACCAGCATTGCTTCTTACACTTGAAAGATTGGTCACTACAAAATCTTTTGAAGAGCCTTACTTTGAAATTTACGATGAAGAAGAAGATATCGAATTAGATTCTTTACAAGTGCAAAAAGACGATGAAGAAACAGATGTATAATTCAAAATGATCTCAATACATTTTGATTCATAAACATTTTAACTAGAAACTTGTTTTTAATCGGTAAAGAATTATTAATCGAATTGGAATTATTTTAATGCAAGATATCGCTCAACTTTCAGCTTTTTTAGAAAACGAAATTTCAACGTTCGATTTCCCGTCTCAACCAGCGAATTTATATGATCCACTTCGCTATTTTCTGACTTTGGGTGGAAAAAGAATGCGTCCAATTTTAACCATGTTGGGAGCTGAACTTTTCGATGTTTCTGGAAAAAATGCCGTTCATGCCGCAATTGCAATAGAGATTTTTCATAATTTTTCTTTGATTCATGACGATATCATGGATGAAGCTCCGTTGAGAAGAAAACAACCAACGGTGCACACCAAGTGGAATACAAATATTGCCATTTTATCAGGTGATGTACTACTTGTCAAAGCATATCAAGAAATTTGCAAGCAAGACGCTAAAGTATTGCCGAGACTTTTAGAAATTTTCAATAAAACAGCCATTGAAGTTTGCGAAGGACAACAAATGGACATGGATTTTGAAACTAGAAATAATGTTTCAATTTCAGAATACATCGAAATGATTCGCTTGAAAACTTCTGTTTTATTAGGTTGCGCGTTGGAAATGGGTGCTGTAGTAGCTGAAGCAAAAAAAGAAGACCAAGAATTGATTTATACTTTCGGAGAACATATTGGAATTGCTTTTCAAATTCAAGACGACATTTTAGACTTGTACGCAGATCCAGAAAAATTTGGAAAACAGGTTGGAGGTGATGTTTTGGCGAACAAAAAAACGTTGCTTTTATTGAAGGCTTACGAATTAGCAAATGCGACTGAAACGGAAGAATTGAATCAATTAAAAAGTGAGTCAAATCAAGAAATAAAAATTGACTCAACTCGAAATTTGTTTGACAAACTAGGTATTAGAGAAGCTGCGAGAGCAATGATGGACGAACATTACGTCATCGCTTTAAATTCATTGAGTCGAATCAATGTGTCTGAATCAAACAAAAAGCCTTTAAAAGCCTTGGCAGACATGTTGCTGCACAGAGAAATGTAATCTTTTCCTTGAAATCAGGTTGAAATTAAATAAATTAACTAAGTCAAAGGGGAAATTTCCGTTACGCTTTTCTACTTTTTAACCATTCATAAATGGCAGTTATTGGAAACAACATACAATAATTGTAAAAAATATCTTCCATCGGAATCGTGAAAATTCGATTTCCAACGATGTGATTTTCGTTGTACCAAACAACTGGTTCATCCGTAAAACTTCCTGTTAAAATTCCGTTGACAACCAAAAAAGGAATGATGGCAACCAAGAATGTGAAAACAAAATTTCCGTACCATTCCACTTTTTTAATGTAATAAATTCCAATCGTCAACAATGCGGAGATAAGGCAAGCGGAAGCTGTGTAGGCTTGTTTGAAATACATCAAACCCAAAATTAGTCCCAGTAAAGTGAATCCAAAAGCAAAGAAATGACCAAATTTCCTCAAATTGACTTTTGGAAAATAGGCTTTTAAAACTTCGTGGATAAACAAACAAGCATACGGAACCAAAACGAAAAATAAACATTCTTCTAATGGCAAATGTCCAAGATAAATTCCTTGTAAATAGCGCGGCGTGAATCCCCAAATTTCCAGTTGTGTGAAATATTCATCCCAGATTAAAAAGAAAACCGCTACGACAAAAGTAGCAGGTAATAAATATTTCCAGAATTTATAAAAATGGACTTTTTGATCAAAACTCAGGAAAAAAGGTCCTGCAATTGTTCCAATCAATATCCAAAAATACAAACTCATGATTGATATTTTCTTTTGAATGTTTCTTTCGCTTCTGTGTAATATTTTTTAGGTACAACCAACATTCCAAAACACTCACCGTGCATTTTCCCTTGGTGTTTGTGATGTACTTTGTGCGCTTTGCGAATCGCCATAAAATACGGATGATCGATGTCTCTCAACCATTTAAATCTTCTGTGAATATATACGTCATGAATCATGAAATAGGTGAAACCGTACATCGCGATTCCGTAACCAATCCAAACTGGCACATAAAAATCATACATCATTCCCAACATGATACACAACCAAGACGGAATGGCATAAATCAAAAAGAAAACATCATTTCTTTCAAAAAACCCTGGTTCAGCAACGTGGTGATCTTCATGAAAATGCCACATTCCACCATGCATTAAGTATTTGTGTGTTGCCCACGCCATAAATTCCATTCCGAAAAAAGCGCCCAACATAACTAAAGGTCCCCACCAATACATATTACTAAAAATTTAAAATTGTAAAAAACATTACCAATATACCAAATAAAGCAAATGTAACCTTATTTTGTTCGCTCAATTGCCATTTAAAATACAAAAAATGCAATGGAAAAGCTACTGCAAACCAGCAAAAATAGTTGTACAGCGGAATATTCAGTGAATCCCAATGCCAATAATCGCTAGTGATAGCAACAGGTTCTATTAAAACATCGAGCAACATCATCAATAAAGCAGAAACAAAAGTTGACAACCAAATTGATTTTTTGATAAAAATAGAGGTCACATTGCAAGAACAAACAGTCAAAATCCCCCAATTGATTCCAATAATTAGAGGAACACCGTCGAATTTGGTTCCTAAATTTTCACCATAATAATAGTCCCCAAAAAGATATCCAGTGTGAATCCCTATCCATTCTGCAATCATGCCAACCAAAAATGCCACTACGAGAAACAACAAAAATTGCAACTTTCTTTCTTTTCGACCTATAATTAATATGGCAGATGAAAGTAGCAAGTTCATAAAGCTCAAAGGCAAAAATGACTCTCTAGTTTGCTGATTTGTCAATCCAATAATTCCTACTGTATAAAAAATCACCAGTATTGAAATCAACATTTCAGTTTTGTACTTGGCTGAAAACCCTAATATTTGATCTTTTATCATAAAAGTTAAACAAAAAATTACTGGAATGGTTTTTTGAAATTACTCAAAAAAAATAAACTGTGTATCTTAAAATTTAATGAAGCCACTTAATTAATTAAAATTCAATTATTTAAAAACATTTTTAAACACTTAATTTTACAGTTGAAAGAAAATAATTTGAAAATAAATCATAAAAGACTTGTGTTTTGTTTAATGTTTGCTTTATTTTGTTGAACAAAACTGTTTAATGTTTTGGTAAAATTGTTAAACAAAATTGAAAATTATGTCAACACTTGAATTTAACGAATCATTGATCCACATGCAATCTCATTTAACATCTTTTGCGATGGGATTTACAAGAAACGAAGAAGACGCAAAAGATTTAACTCAAGAAACGATGTTGAAAGCTATTGTTTACAGAGATTATTATGCTGCACAAACAAATTTCAAAGCTTGGGTTTTCACGATTATGCGCAACATTTTTATCAATCAGTACCGCAGAAAGAAAAAGTCTGGAACTATTTTCGATGCTAACAAAGAGTTTGATATGCTTGCAAATACAGCAGTTCATCAAGAAGATGCGGTAAATTTGATGACAAACAAAGAAATCAATTCTAAAATTAGTAACTTAGGGGAGGAATACAAAGTTCCTTTTAACATGCATTTCGAAGGTTTCAAATACAAAGAAATTGCAGACAAATTGGAAATTCCAATCGGAACAGTTAAAAGTAGAATTTTCATTGCAAGACAAAAATTAATGGAGTCACTTCCAGAATATCAATACATGGCTAATTAATGAGCAAAAAAATCACAATATTAGGTGCTGGTATTTCTAGCCTTTCCACCGCTAGTTTTCTCGCGAAAGCTGGGCATGATGTCACGATTCTTGAAAAAAATGAAAGCATTGGTGGTCGCGCTAGAAAATTTGAAGCCGATGGTTTCGTTTTCGATATGGGTCCAAGTTGGTATTGGATGCCGGAAGTATTCGAAAAATTTTACCAGAAATTTGGACATACAAGCACTGATTTTTACGAATTAATTAGATTAGATCCTTCATATCGCGTTTTTTGGCAAGATGATTCTACCACAGATATTCCAGCAAACTTGAATGAATTTTATGCGCTTTTTGAGAGTTTAGAAAAAGGTAGTGCTGTAAAATTGAAAAAATTCTTAGCAGAAGCAGCCTACAAATATGATGTCGGAATCAATGATTTGGTTTACAAACCAAGTTTAAAATGGGGAGAATTTGCAGACATGCGCATCCTGAAAGGGTTGTTCAAAATGCATTTGACCTCCTCATTCTCCGGCTACATCAGAAAATATTTCAAAAACCCTAAAATTCATTCATTGCTCGAATTTCCTATTTTGTTTTTAGGAGCAATGCCGCAAAAAACGCCTGCGTTATACTCTTTGATGAACTATGCTGACATCGAATTGGGAACTTGGTATCCTCAAGGAGGAATGTACAACATCATTGAAGCTTTCGAAAAAATTGCTTTGGAACAAGGAGTTAAAATCGAACGTTCACAAGAAGTGACAGGATTTGAATATACCAACAAAAAAATAACGCATACCAAAACAGCTACCCAATCATTGGAAAGTGATTATGTAGTTTCAGGTGCAGATTATCACCATACAGACAAAAAGTTAATAAACGGCTTTGCGAATTATTCTGAAAAATATTGGGATTCAAGATCGATGGCACCCTCTTCACTCCTATTTTATCTTGGAGTGAACAAAAAAATCGATAATTTACTGCACCATAATTTGTTTTTCGACGAGCCATTTGAAGCCCACGCTGTAGAAATTTATGAAAAACCAGACTGGCCGAAAGCTCCTTTGTTTTACGCTTGCTGTCCTTCAAAAACAGATCCGTCTGTCGCTCCTGAAGGTCATGAGAATTTGTTTTTACTTGTTCCGCTTGCGCCTAATTTGAAAGACTCCGAAGAAAAGCGCAAAGAATATTTAGACATATTGTTGGAAAGATTGGAAAAACACACCAAAACATCAATCAAAGAACACATTGTTTATCAACGAAGTTATTGCATCGATGATTTTAAGAAAGATTATCACGCCTTCAAAGGAAATGCTTACGGTTTAGCAAATACGCTAATGCAAACAGCTATTTTGAAGCCTAGCTTGAAAAACAAAAATTTGAAAAACTTATTTTACACAGGACAATTGACTGTTCCTGGCCCTGGTGTACCACCATCTATAATTTCTGGAGAAGTGGTTGCGAAAGAAGTTTTACGTGAAATAGAAAAAAATAATTAAGAAGTAAATTTATCACTAAACAATTAGACAACTCGATTGTTAGACTTAAATTAGCTGAACAAACTGCATACGAATGAAAAACATATTTGATAATCTTTCCCATGAAATGAGTACGCTCACTACTAAAAAGTACAGCACTTCATTTTCACTTGGAATCAGTTTTCTGAAAAAGGATTTGCAAAAACCAATATACGCGGTTTATGGATTCGTTCGTTTCGCAGATGAAATTGTAGACTCTTTCCACAATTATGACAAAGCAGACTTATTGGCTGACTTCAAAAAGCAAACCTACGAAGCGATTCAAAAAGGGATCTCTTTGAATCCAATATTGAATAGTTTTCAATGGGCAGTAAATAAATACAATATTCCACTTGAATTGATAGATACATTTCTTGCTAGCATGGAAATGGATTTAGAATCTGAAACTGCTACTTTTGATCAAAGCAAATACGAACAATATATCTTAGGATCAGCCGAGGTTGTCGGTTTGATGTGCTTGAAAATATTTGTCCGTGGAGATGAAACTGCTTACGAAAAATTGAAAGACTCCGCGATGAAATTGGGGTCTGCGTTTCAGAAAATCAATTTCTTGAGAGACTTGAAAGCAGATTATCATGACTTGGGACGAACTTATTTTCCAGGAATTAATATGGATGAATTTACTTCGAAGGTCAAAAAAGAAATCGAAGAAGATATCGCCAAAGATTTTCATGAAGGCTACCAAGGAATTATTCAACTTCCGAAAGATGCCAGATTTGGAGTCTATATGGCTTACATCTATTATTATAAATTGTTTACTAAGATCAAATCAACTTCTGCTGAAACGATTTTAAACGAACGAGTTCGTATTCCAAATAACAAAAAATACAGTTTATTTGTGTTTTCTTATTTGAGACATAATCTCAACATGATTTAAAAAATGGAAGAAGATTTAATCGTTCTTGTCAACGAAAAAGACGAAAACATTGGTAGCATTGGAAAATTAGAAGCACATCAAAAAGGACTTTTACATCGAGCATTTTCTATCATTGTTTGGAATGACCAAAACGAAATCCTAATTCACCAAAGAGCTTTTGGAAAATATCACTCAGAAGGGCTTTGGACAAATACATGTTGTTCCCACCCAAAAGTTGGAGAAACTATATTTGAAGCCGCTCATAGAAGATTACAAGAAGAAATGGGATTCGACTGTGAACTTGAACAAAAATTTCACTTCATTTACCAAGTTGAACTCGAAAACCACTTGATTGAACACGAATTAGACCATGTTCTGATTGGAAAATTCAACGAAAATCCAAAACCAAATCCAGAAGAAGTCAAAGATTTTAGATGGATTACATTGCCCGAACTGAAAAAAGAAATTGCTGAAAAACCCGCAGCCTTCACTTTTTGGTTCAAAGAAATCATTCACAATTTCGAATACAAAATCAAACTATAAGTTCTATTTTTGAACAGTAAATTCACTTTCACCCAAAAAACTCCACATGAAAGTTTGCAGAAGAGAAACATTTAATGCCGCTCACCGACTTTTCAATCCAGCGTTTGACGACGCCAAAAACGAGTTGATTTTTGGTAAATGCAACAATCCCAATTACCACGGTCACAATTATGTTTTAGAAACTTGGATTGAAGGAGAAATTGACCAAGAAACAGGTTATTTAATTGATTTGAAAATTTTGAGTGACCTCATCAATGAAGAAGTTTTAGAAGCTTTTGACCATAGAAATCTCAATTTAGATCGTCCTGAATTCAAAGATTTGATTCCAACTGTGGAAAATATCGCTGTTGTTATTTGGAATAAATTGCGTGCAAAATTAGATTCAAGATACAAATTAGAAGTCAGACTTTGGGAAACAGAGAGAAATAGCGTTTTCTACGACGGAAAATAAATTCGATCAGCACTTAGTTTTATGGAAAATGTACTTTTTTGGCACCGCCGAGACTTAAGAATAGACGACAATGCAGGATTATTTCGTGCGTTGACAAGCGGTGGAAAAGTGATTCCAGTTTTTATCTTTGATGAAACTATTCTAAGTAAACTCCCAAGCACAGATCAGCGTGTAATTTTCATTCACCAAACAATTGAAAATCTAAAAGTTGAATATCAAAAGTTAGGTTCAGATCTTGCTATTTATTATGGAAATCCAGTTGAAATCATCCCTGAAATAGCCAGTAAATTTGCAGCAAAAGCTGTTTTCACAAACCGTGACTACGAACCAATTGCCCTTGAACGAGACAAAGCCATATTTGAGAAATTGACTAAATTGAACATCGAATTCAAAGGTTCCAAAGACCATGTGATTTTCGAAAAAAACGAAGTACTTAAACCTGATGATAAGCCTTATACGATTTTCACTCCGTACATGCGTAAATGGAAGGAAAAATTAAATGCATTTTACTTAAGTTCCTATCCAATAGAAAAATACATTCACAATTTAGCTAAAATTCAAGCAAAAAATGAAATCCCTAGTTTAGAAAAAATGGGATTTGATGGCATTCAAACAGTTGAATTTCCAGCTACAAAAATTGCGCAAAATATCATTAAAAATTACCACGAAACGAGAGATATTCCTTCGATTTTGGGTACAACTCGTTTGAGTTTACATTTGCGTTTCGGAACAATCAGCATCCGCAAATTGGCGCGTGTGGCTTCTGAAACCAATGAAAAATTTTTCAATGAATTGATTTGGAGGGATTTTTACCAAATGATCATTTTTCATTTTCCCTATTCTGGAAACGATTCCTTCAAAAAAGACTACGACCGCATTGTTTGGCGCAACGATGAAACACAATTCAAAAGTTGGTGTGAAGGAAAAACTGGTTACCCGCTCGTAGATGCTGGAATGCGTGAATTGAATGCAACTGGATTTATGCACAACCGTGTGCGAATGCTTGTTGCAAGTTTTTTGACCAAACATTTGCTTATCGATTGGCGTTGGGGCGCAAGTTATTTTGCGGAAAAATTGTTGGATTTTGAACTAGCAAGTAATGCCGGTGGTTGGCAATGGGCTGCAGGTTGCGGTTGTGATGCAGCACCATATTTTCGTGTATTCAGTCCAGATTTACAACTTGAAAAATTCGACAAACAATTGATTTACACAAAAAAATGGGTTCCAGAATTGGGCACTGATGCTTATCCAAAACCAATTGTTGATCACAAAATTGCCCGTGTTTTGGCAGTGGAGACTTATAAGAAGTATTTGAACGGTGAATAGGAATTATTCAAACGATTATCTAAATAAACGGGACTCAGCAGAAAGTATTTTTTTTGTAATTCAATAACAACAAGAAATTCTTTACTAATCTAAGTTGACTCATCTAAAATCTTAACTAGAAACCACTTGTCATTCTTTAACTTAAAATAATATTGAACGTGTATTCCTGTGTCTTCAACTCCTAACAATATTATTTTCTCTTGGGTGGATAACATAATTTGTTTTAATGTTACTTTTCCATTAGTAAAGTTGCTGTTTGGAGAAGAAAATTGCATACACTCATAATCTTTTTCAGAAACGTAGGTAGAATCATACGATTCATTTTCGAATTCATTCAATGAAATTGAGAGAAGAGGAAATTCAGTTCTTTTCTTTTGAAAAGTGCAATCATTATTTATTTTTTCGATGAATATGTCGAAATCTATTGAATCTTTTTCAATTAAATTATCAACTCTACGTTCCTGTTTTTTATTACTGGTGCAACTTAAGACAAGAACTAAAATACCTAAATAATATTTCATATCCCATTGTTTTCATTACAATTTAGTCAGATGATAAAAACAAAAGATACAACTCCGACAAATTTTAATTGGTAATCTAGCACAAGATAAGATTTTTACTTTCAAAGTTGAAAGTATTCATCCTAAAAAAAATTAAGGTCATTTTATGATTATAATTCCTCCTTTTTTTAACATTCTTTAATCAACTTCTATAAAAAATAGCAACCAAATCAAACATAAATGTTTTACATTTGCATATAATAGTAAAACTATCATTTTATGTTTTTGCAAATTAAGTTGACAATACCCAATTGTACTTGTTTGAAAGATCCTCAGGAGACAAAACTGGGTGTATCAATCATGCAAAACAGCATTGAATTGATTGATGAAATCGGTTTTGAAGCATTTACTTTTAAAAAGTTAGCACAAAAAATCAATTCCACAGAAGCGTCAGTTTATCGCTACTTTGAAAACAAACACCAATTGTTGATGTTTCTTTACGCTTGGTATTGGGGAAAAATCGAATATCAAATTCATGTGGAAACATTGCATATCGACGATACAGAGGAGAAACTTTTCAAGGCAATTAAAATGTTGATTGAGAAAAAAAACGCCAACGATATTTATGCTTTTGTGGATGAACTTAAACTCAAAAGAATTATCGAAAGTGAAGGAATTAAATCGATTCTCAATAAAAAAGTAGATGATGTAAACAAAAATGGTGCATTTGACAACTACAAGAATTTGGTTGCAAAATTAAGCGCATGGTTGCAGGAAATTGTTCCAAATTACGCATTTTCAAAGATGTTAATCACCACAATTATCGAAGGTGCACACATTCAACATTTTTTTGCAGATCATCTTCCTAGGCTTACTGACAAACAACAAGACAAAGACAACGTAGAAAGTTTTTTTATTGATTTTCTTCAACTATTAATCTCACAAAACAAAAGTAATGGGCAAAGCAACTGAATCACCATGGAAACGATTGGGCGAACTTCTCAAACTTGACAAAAGAGAAGTATCTCAACTGTACATTTATGCCATTTTTAGCGGAATTGTAAGTTTGAGTTTACCGCTCGGAATCCAATCTGTCATTCACTTTATACAAGGCGGAGAAATAACCACTTCTTGGATAATTTTAGTTTTCTTAGTCATCTGTGGTGTGATTCTCACCGGCGTTTTACAAATTATGCAGTTGAGAATTACTGAAAATATTCAACAAAGGATTTTCACGCGCTATTCGTTCAATTTAGCTTACAAATTTCCAAGATTTGACAGAGAATTTTTGAAAGGCAAAATCCCAGCGGAATTGATGAACCGATTTTTTGATGTAATTAATCTTCAAAAAGGAATTTCTAAAGTACTACTAGAATTTTCAGCTGCATTTTTGCAAATTTTCTTCAGTCTTTTGGTATTGGCTTTTTACCATCCATTCTACATTGCTTTTGGAATTTCTTTGATTATTTTGATTTATGTCGTTTTTAGACCTATCATCAAAAAAGGATTTGAAACAAGTTTGGAAGAATCAAAATACAAATATAAAACTGCCTATTGGTTGCAAGAAATTGCGAAAACAAATTGGAGTTTCAGGCTAGCTCCAAATAGCCCTCATGCATTGAACCGCATCGATGAACATGTGCAGGATTATCTTTCGAGTAGAGAAAGTCATTTCAAAATTCTTTGGAAACAATATATTTGGATGATTGCCATCAAGGCGTTGATTGTGGCTTCCTTGCTTGGTTTGGGAGGATATTTAGTAATTGATCAACAAATGAATTTAGGTCAATTTGTAGCCGCTGAAGTTTTGATTATATTGATTTTAAGCGCCATAGAAAAAATTATTCAATCGTTAGAAACATTATACGATGTATTTACCTCTTTGGAAAAACTAGGTCAAATCACTGACGTTCCCATCACATTCGAAGACAAGGAAAGAAATCCAGATGCAGATTCACTATTTCCAATCGAACTGATAAATGTGGAACAAGAAAATCTAACTCAAATCTTTTCGATCCAAGAACATGAGTCAATCTTTATAAAAGGAGGTCATCAACAAGAAATCGTAAAACTTTTTCAAGAACTGATTGACCCATCGATTTCAAAAAAAACGAAGCCTCGCTGGAACAAAACAATTCCAGATTCTGAACGACTAGCAGCAAATTTGGAACAATTTAGCTGGTTTTCACACAACACACAATTATTCGACGGAACCTTGATTGACAACATTTTGATGTCACGAGAAAACTTGAACTTGGCGGATTTAGAAAAAGCAATTAAAACCTTACAAATGGATTATTTTGTTGCTCAAAAAGCCGAAGGCTATAATTTCTACTTGTCGAAAGCAAACAAGACTATCTCTGAAGCTGAACGTGAACGTTTGCTGATTGCGAAAGCCATTGTAAACAATCCAAAATTATTATTGATTTCATTTCATGGTTCCACATTCAACGCAGAAGAACAAAATGAAATTATTGGAAATATAGAGAAAAATTATCCAGCAATAACGATTTTATGCGCAAGCAACGAAAATATTTTGCCAAGCTGGAAATCGATTCAATTTGAACAAATAAAATTTTAAACGATGAAAAAGTTTCAACAATTTGCTTCTGTTCAGATGTTAAACAGAAAGAAAACTCCCAAAAGAATGCTCAAATTACTATTTTGGTTTTTTGCAATTCTAACGATAATCTTATTCCTACCATGGACCCAAACGATTACCTCGAAAGGAAATGTAACTTCACTAAATCAAAATAACAGACCACAAACAATTCAAGCGGTAATCGGCGGAAGAATTGTAAAATGGTATGTACAAGAAGGCCAGTTTGTGAAAAAAGGCGACACCATCGTGCATCTTGCCGAAGTGAAATCTGAATACATGGATCCGAACTTGATTCAACGAACAGAGTCGCAGATGCGGGCAAAAGAAAGCAGCGCTGATTCTTACATGGTAAAAGTGAAAGCATTAGACAGTCAAATTGATGCACTGATTGACAGCCGAATTGCTAAATTAACTCAAGCCACGAATAAAATCAAACAAGGAAAATTGAAAGTGATTTCTGACAGCATGGATTACCAAGCCAATGCCAAACAATTGGAAATTGCTATTAAGCAATATAACAGAACGGAGGAATTGGCTAAACAAGGATTAAAATCACTCACAGATGTTGAAAATAAACGCTTGAAAGTTCAGGAAATGGAAGCGAAAGTGGTGAGTTTAGAAAACAAATTATTGACAGCAAAAAATGAACTTCTAAATGCCAAAACTGAATTGAATTCAATCGATGCAGATTACCGCGACAAGATAGCAAAAAGCGAATCAGAAAAATCTAGCGCGCTTTCAAGTTTATTCGACACGGAAGCAACAGTTACAAAAATGCAAAACCAAGTTTCGAATTATTCCATTCGATCAGGTTTTTACTACGTGACTGCACCACAAGATGGATTTATTTCTCAAGCATTGAAAAATGGTGTTGGTGAAACGGTAAAAGAAGGCAGTCCAATGGTTAGTATTGTCCCAACTTTGACCGATTTGGCGGTAGAAATTTTTGTAGAACCAATTGACTTGCCACTTTTACACGTTGGAAACAAAGTTAGAATTCAATTTGATGGTTGGCCTGCAATCGTATTTTCAGGTTGGCCTAACGTAAGTTATGGAACATACGGAGGCAAAGTCTTCGCTATCGACAATTACATCGGTGCGAATGGCAAATACCGTGTTTTAGTAGAACCAGATTCCAAAGACCACAAATGGCCGAAAGGTTTGCGCCTTGGGGTCGCAGTTCAAAGCATGACTTTGTTAAAAGATGTGCCGATTTGGTACGAATTGTGGCGAAAAATCAATGGTTTTCCTCCAAATTATTACACTCCAAAAACAAAACCTGTCAAAAAATGAGAAAATTATTGTTTTCAATTTCGTTCGTAGGTATTGGCGTTTGCTATACACAAGATACAATCAGTGTATTGACGCAGAAAGACTTTTTACAACATGTAAAAGAAAACCATCCGATTGCATTGGTGGCTTCCAATAATATCGAATTGGCTGAGCAAACGATTCGCATGTCAAAGGGTGCTTTCGATCCAGTTCTATTCGGTGGAATTGACCAAAAATATTATGAAGGAAAGACCTATTACAGCACAATCAGTTCTGGAATAAAAATTCCCACTCGAATAGGAGTCGATTTGAAAGTTGCAGGTGACTTTAACAAAGGAGATTACTTAAATCCAGAACACAGGACTCCTTCAGGTGGATTGACTTATGCAGGATTTGAAGTTCCGATTGGACGCGGACTTTTCACTGACGAACGAAGAACGCAACTCAAAAGAGCAAATGTAATTTTCAATCAGTCGAAAGTTGAAAAATCGCTTACTTTAAACAACTTGCTTTATGAAGCAGGACAAATATTCATTTCTTGGCAAGAGCAAGAAGCACAATTAATTTTGGCCAAAGAAGGCTTAAATTTAGCTGAGATTAGGTTGCAACAAATGAGAACAAATTTCCAACTAGGTGAAAGAGCTGCTGTTGATACAATCGAAGCTTCAGCGCAATATTTCAATCGAATTTTAGACGTTGAACAAAGACAATTGAATGCAAAAAACGCTAAACTTTCAGTTGAAAATTACTTATGGGAAAAAGGAATGGTTCCATTAAGTCTAGAAAACAACATCAGACCTGAAAAGCTAGAGATTGAAGCGCCTATTTCATTATTGAATAATTCAGAAAGCCAACATCCATTATTGACTTGGTACGATTTGAAACTGAAAGATTTGGTGATCGAGCGGAAACTTAAAATAGAAATGCTCAAACCACAATTGACTGTCAACTATAATTTGTTGCAACCAGCACAGGACTTGATTTCAACTCAATTATCATTTACAAACTACAAATGGGGCGCAACGCTGTACATGCCAATCTTATTGAGAAAAGAACGTTCTGCTTTACAAATTTCGAATTTCAAAATAGAAAACACAACCATTGAAATACAACAAAAGCAAAGAGATTTGAAAACCAAGCAAATTCAAAATCGCAACGAGTGGACAACGCACGTCACACAAGCACAAACCAGCTTGACTGTTGCAGAAAATTATAAACTTTTGTCAGTCGCCGAACGCAGTTTATTTGATCTTGGGGAAAGTTCACTCTTTTTGATTAATGCGAGAGAAATTAGTTATCTATCTGCGCAATCCAAATATTTAGAATACGCAGCAAAAACAAAAAAATCAGCGCTGACGGAGAAATTTGCTTTGGGAATTTTAGGAAATTAAAAAATAGAAGAAACATTAATATTGCTCATACCAATCAAATTTATCTCTTACAATTTGATATTTAGCTTCTTGTATAAATTTGACGAACGCACTCGCAGCCGGAGAAAAATTCTTATTCTTCAACCAAATCAAATTCCAATTACTAGTGATAGGAAATCCTTTTACTGGAACTATTTGCAAATCGCCATTTTTTAGTTCATTTTTGATGCCAATCAAAGGCATGATTGACATTCCCAAACCAGCAAGAATGGCCTGTTTTACAGCTTCATTGGAAGTTAATTCCATTTTCTTATTGGCAGAAATTGCATTTTGTTTAAGGTAATTTTCCATGGTCATGCGTGTTCCCGAGCCAGGTTCGCGGTAAATCAATGGTGTATCTTCAAAAATAGAATGATCGTACTGCTTTTTCGAAAACTTCCTTTTGGAATTCGCAACCAAAAAAAGTTTGTTTGACAAAAGTTCAATCTTCTCAATCAACAAATTTTCTGGAATCACAGAAACCAAAGCAAAATCTACTTCATTATTGATTAAACTTTCCATCACTTTAGATTTATTTGTCACATCTAAATTCAATTCAACTCCACCGTTTATTTGCAAAAAATCTGTCAAAAAATAAGGCATAATATACTTTCCTGTTGAAACCGACGAAATCCGCAATTTTCCTGAAAGTTCTCCTTGATGAATCAACGCTTTGTAATTGATTGCGTATACTTCATTCAAAATATTTTCAGCAGCCAATGCGATTTCTTTTCCAAAATCAGTAATGTAAATTTTGCGACCAATTACTTCGGTCAATGGTATTGGAAATTGATCCTGAAAATTTTTGATTTGAATTGAAACTGCAGGTTGAGTAAGATGTAATTCCTCCGCAGCTTTAGTAATGCTCTTTGTTTGAGAAACTTTCAGAAAAACATGCAATTGATGTAGAGTATAATTCATAAATTATTTTAATGTAATTCATAACAAATATAAATAAAAATAAATGAAATTAGGTTCCTAAATTTGCGTGAAATTTTAAAATTTATTCAAAAAACCTAAAATTTAAATAAATGAACTTCAATTTATTAATCGAAAACATCACCAATCCAGCTTTACTATTTTTTGTTTTGGGAATTCTTGCTGTCGCACTCAAAAGCGACTTAGAAATTCCTGCAAATTCATCCAAATTTATTTCTCTTTATCTCCTTTTCGCCATCGGTTTCAAGGGCGGGCAAGAACTTTCAAATGAAAAGTTTACATCAGAAATTGCTTGGTCAATGCTATTTGGAATCAGTATTTCTATTCTCATCCCACTCTACACTTTTTTCATATTACGTAAAAAACTTAGTGTTTTTGATGCTGGTGCGATTGCTGCTGCATATGGGTCGGTGAGCGCGGTTACTTTTGTGACAGCAGTTTCGTATTTAGAATCACAACAAATGGCACTTCATGGTCACATGGTTGCCATCATGGCATTGATGGAATCACCAGCAATCATCGTTGGCCTAATTTTGATTTCACTTTACAATAAAGAAGAAACGAATCAAATTAAAAAGAGAGCGGTTTTGAAACACTCTTTTACAAATGGAAGTGTGTTATTGATTCTCGGCAGTTTAGTGATCGGCTATTTAGCGAGCGCTAAACAAGCAGAGGGAATCAAACCTTTTACCAACGATTTGTTCAAAGGATTTTTGGCAATTTTCTTACTTGATATGGGAATTACAAGTGGCCGAAAATTGAAATCTTTCTTCGCATTCGGATGGTTTCCATTTATTTTCGCAATGATTATTCCATTGTTCAATGGCGCACTTTTTGCATTACTCAGCTCCTTGGTTACACACGATATAACTAATCGATTCATCTTTGCGATTCTTGCAGCAAGTGCCTCCTATATAGCTGTTCCAGCAGCAATGAAAATTACTGTCCCAAAAGCGAATCCTGGTCTGTTTTTACCGATGGCGCTTGCTGTGACTTTTCCCGTAAATATAACGATTGGAATGCCTTTGTATTTTCTAATTGTTCAAAACACTTAAGTGTTAAATAATTGAGCGGCAAATTGTAACTACCAATAATACCTTCCAACATTAAGCAAATGAATCAAAATTAAAAAGGCGAAAAGAATCAAAAAGAAAATGTAAAACTTAATTACGAATTAAAATTAGACTAATATGGAAACATACCACACAATCAATTTAATAGACAATATTTTCACTCCATCAGAAGCAAATGATGTATTAATATCCATTATCCGAAACAAAATTAACTTTCACAATCTAGAAATATTTAGTCTCGAGGAACGCAATGGAGAAAATATAGAACGGTCAAAAAAAAGATTACTTGAATTAAAAGAAAGCAACCAAAAATTGATTGAAATAATTCAATTTGCTGAAAGAAATGACAAAAAATTAAAAGTTTACAGTTCAATTGATATCGAAATAACTGACTAAAAACAAATCATATGGTCAATATAATTATATACTTAAACCAAAATCATCCTGCACAAGAATTAGTCAATGAACTTCTAGAGGAAGGTTTAATCGCAAATGCTTCCATTGACAAAGACAACATTTCATACAAAAAAGAAAGTGAAGGTGTTGTTCAAACTGTAAATACAGTCATTACCTGTCAAACAAAATCGATGCTATTTTCAACGATTGAGAGTCTAATCAAACAAAAATATGGTGAAGAAATTCCCATCTACTCTTTGCCGATTATTCAATCGAATAGTTCATTCGATCAAATGATACGCAACCGAACAATTAAGACATAAAATGAATCTATTTGAAAACAGAAAACTTATCATCGCAACAAAACATGCAAAGGAAAGGGTCATTGCTCCAATTTTCGAAAATAAATTGGGTGTAAAATGTTTTGTAGATCAAAACTTTGACACAGATTTACTAGGCACTTTCTCAGGAGAAATACAAAGATCAGATGATCCGATAACCACTGTTAGAAAAAAATGTTTGATTGCGATGGAAAAAAATAATTGTGACTTAGGAATTGCAAGTGAAGGTTCGTTTGGTACACATCCCTCCATCTTTTTTGCCAAAGCAAACGAAGAAATTTTAATTTTTATCGACAAAAAAAACAGCCTTGAGATCATAGCTAGAGAATTAACAACTGAAACAAATTTTAATGGGAAATACATAGATTCGACGAGCGATTTAAAAATATTCGCAAGAGAAATGAATTTCCCATCCCATGGATTAATCATCCGAAATGAACAAAATTCCAACATTAAAATATCGAAAGGAATTGACACTTGGGAAAAATTACTTTCCGAATTCAAAGCGTTTAAAAAAACATACGACAAGGTCTATCTCGAAACAGACATGCGTGCAATGTTTAACCCAACACGCATGAAAATCATTGAAAAAACAGCAGAAAAATTGATGTCAAAAATCCTAAGCGCATGCCCAAAATGTATGACGCCTGGATTTTCAATTGTCTCGGCAGAAAAGGGTTTACCTTGTAAATATTGTAATTTGCCTACCGATTCAACTTTGTATTATTTGTACAGTTGTAAACATTGTTCGCACGAACAGAAAGAATATTTCCCTCGAAAAATAAAATTTGAAGACCCGATGTATTGCTCTATTTGTAATCCATAAACAAATAATAATCAATAATTAAAAAGATATTTTGCAAATAATAAAACCAAATTGCAATCAGCAAACGTAATTGTTTCATACTAGTTAGAATTCAAAAAAAACAAAAATTCAAAAAAGGACAATTATGAAAATTTTAAAACAAATTACAGGAATCGCTTTTGCATCAATCTTAACTTTTAGCGCAACAGCACAAATGGAAAAAACAGTAACTGTTGGGGGCGCACCAATGTATCCAAGTAAAAACATTGTTGAAAATGCAGTAAATTCAAAAGACCATACCACATTGGTTGCAGCTGTTAAAGCGGCAGATTTAGTTGAAACCTTAGCGAGTGCAGGACCTTTTACCGTTTTTGCTCCAACAAATGCGGCATTTGAAAAACTACCCATGGGAACAGTTGAAACTTTACTTAAACCAGAAAATAAGGCAATGCTTACTGGAATCTTAACTTACCATGTTATTGCTGGAAAATTTGATTCTAAAATGATTGCTGAGTTAATCAAAAAAGGAAACGGAAAAGCTACTTTGAAAACAGTTTCTGGTGGTACGTTGGAAGCGACGATGAACGGTAAAAAGTTAATACTCAAAGACGAAAAAGGTGGTTTGGCAACTGTAACAATCGCAGACGTTTATCAAAGTAATGGTGTGATTCATGTAACTGATGCTGTGTCAATTCCTAAATAATACTGAAAATACGAATCAAAACTACTGATGAATGTTGATTCAACGCCTTGGAGAAAATTTCTTCAAGGCGTTTTCATTGTTAATGAAATACAGATTATGGCAAAATAATTGCTAATTTGGTTTCATGAATTTTCGATACATCTTCTCTATTATTTTAATCCTTGGTTTCTTTTCGCAAGGAAATACTCAAATTAAATTTGACAAAACTGAATTTGATTTTGAGGAAATCTATGCCAATACAGAACGATTTGTTGATTTTAAAATCACCAATACTGGAAAAAAGAAAGAATATTTGTTGAGCGTTCGAAAACCAAATGAAGTATTCTATTTAGTTAATGGTCAATATTTAGATTCGGACAGTTCACTCATAATCAGGTTAAAGCCTAATGGCAAAAAATTAGGGAAATTTAGCTATGAAGTTGAAGTTTACACTAGCGATAAACTTACACCTACAATTATACAAATCAAAGGTAACATCAGAGAGTTTGAAGAAAACAGTTTGAGCGCCATGCAAGCCTGTCCTGATTTTGGCTCAAAACCTTCGATTTATGCAACAAATTTTAAAATCACGGTAGTTACAGTCGACAAAGAAACCAAAGAAATTTTGTCAAATTCAACTGTTTCAATGATTCAAAATGGATTGCCGATTGGAAACTGGAAAACAAATAAAAACGGTCAAGTTATCGAAAAAATCCCACTTGGATACACCTATTTTTATAGTACACATGTTGGATATTTACCAACTGAACAAGGAACGTACGTCAATTTTCAACGCAATTACATCGTACTAGAATTAAGTAAAGATCCGATGTATTGCCTACAAGTTCCGATAGAATTCCAAAAACCGACAAAGCCAACAGAACCGATTGTTGCAGAAAAACCTGTGGAAAAAATCGATACGCAAGTAATTGTACAAGAAGAAATTCCAATTACTGTTGAATCTTTGGTTGCCAAAGAACCGACGACAGTCACAAATGAAATAGTTTCGCTTGAATTGAATGAAATTCCGTTTGACAACTTTGATTCAAAATACTTCAAACCAATCAACGTAGTATTTGTTTTGGATAAATCATCTTCTATGTTGCAAGGAGACAAACTAGAATTGATGAAATATTCTTTGTATCAATTAACCAATTATCTGCGACCAGAGGATAAAATGTCGATTGTTACATACTCCTCTACAGCAAAAGTTTTAGTTCCGCCAACTTCGGGAAATGAAAAAGATTTTATCAAAAAACCAATTGAAAAAATAAGACCTGGAGGCGGAACGGCCGGCGGAGATGGAATCAAACTTGGATTTGAACAAGCAGTTATCGGGTACATCAAAGATGGCGCTAATTTAGTGGTTGTAATTACTGACGGTGCTTTCAACAAAAATTCCGACGACTATCAAAAGTCAATTGAAAAACACAAAAATCTCGGAATCAATCTTTCTGTGGTAGGAATTAAAAACTTGCAACAAGATGAAGCAAAAATGAAAGAGGCGGCAAAAATTGGCAATGGTCGATATGTTCCTATTTTCAAACTTGCTGACGCGCAAAGAAATTTAATTCAAGAGATTAGAATTTCTACTTTTAGAAAATAATTTATCTCAATAGATTGATGTGCCCTGACATCTTTTTTTCTTTATTGCTATTGAAATCGGTGTACACAATTTTCCAAACATACGTTCCATCTTGACAGGCAAAACCTTTGTAAGTTCCGTCCCAAGATTCGTCCATGCTGTTCATGGTAAAAATCAATTCACCCCATCGATCGTAAATATTCATTTCAAAAGTTCTTACGTTACCTCCAACGGCTTTGAAAACTTCATTGAAATTATTGCCTTGTGGCGTAAAAGTATTTGGAACGTAAATAATCGCATCGTAAAAAATCTGCACACTGTCTGAAGCTCTGCATCCATTTTGATCCGTGTAAGTCACCACATACTCGAAGTTTTTATCTGGATTTGCAACCGGATTAACACAAACGGTACAACTCAAAAATTCTGAAGGTGACCAAACATACGAACCTGTTGTAGTACTTGTTGCGCTCAATTGAATCACATCTCCTATGAAAGCATAAACATCAGGTGAAGTTTGTATAAAGGCTTGCGGAAATAAATCAACGTGAACAGAAGCGGTATCACTGCATCCATTTACATCCAAACCTGTAACAATATAAGTAGTGTTTTGAAAAGGTGTAGCAGTAACGATATCGCCGTTGGTATCACTCAGCGAGTTGGCTGGACTCCATAAATAAGATGTTCCTCCAAATGCAAACAAATTCACGCTTCGTCCGGGACAAATTATGGTATCAAATCCTGCAGTAATGTTTGGAGAAACAATATCTACGAAAACGCTATCTCTTAAAGAACCGCAAGCATTTATAAAATCGCAATAGTAATACATATCACTAGATGGATTTACAGAAACTGTTGGTCCATTCGTGGTCGAGATATTAGTATTCGGAGACCAAACAAAAAGGTCAGCGCCAGATACATTTAATGTCTCTAAACCGCCTGAACAAATATTCACTGAATCAATTAATTGTGGATTTGGCGGAGTCAAAACAACCTCAATTTCAACACTCTCATTAAAAGTACAGCCAGATGCTGACGTTATCAAACAATTATAAATGGTTGTTTGAGTAGGTGTTGCAATTGGATTTGAAATATTTGGATTATCCAATCCTGTAGCGGGTGTCCACAAGTAGGTTGATCCACCACTGGCAAATATTGGAACACTATTTCCCAAACAAATAGTAGAATCTGACGACGCATTTGAACCACCAGTTAAAACTTGTAAAGTAACGTTTAGTGTATCAGAACCACAACTATCAGCAATAATTACTGTAAAAACAGTCGTCTGTGTAATTGTAGCAATGGGATTTGGAATGTTGGCATTATTCAAAAATTGAGCTGGAGACCATTGATAAGTTGAACCACCAGAAGCATCAAATTGATAGCTTGAACCAGGACAAATCGCAGCATTCGGAGCAGTGACTTGACCATTAAAATCTCCAATATTTATCTGAAAATACGAAGTATCGGATGAATAACAACCACTTGAATCAGAAACAATTAATGTAACATCATAATTACCTGCGCCAGGATAAGAATGTGTAGGATTTACTTGCGTGGAAGTAGTATTGTCTCCAAAATTCCAGAAAAAAGTATTTCCGTTTGAACTGTTATTTGTAAACGAGACCGGTGCTGGCATACAAATCAATGGCGCAGGTTGACTGATAATTGCATCGATGTGGTTCAATTCGAATTTGAACACAGCCAAATTACAATTCGGACTAGGATTACTTGGTGACCAAACTCCCGGTGTTGTTGTGAATCCAAAATTATTTCCTCCACACGCTCCACAAACAGCATGGTAAATTCTACCAGATTTATCAAATCTACTTGTTCCACCATCAACATGATTTGAACTTGCGGTCAAGCTTCCCATGAAAGTGGCGTATTTCAAACTGATTGCATCCTGACGAAGAACAGCTATGTAAAAATTATTCCCGTTGGTTGACGCTTGATACGCATCAGGAGTTACTTGAAAACCGTTACTAGAACTAAAAATTGCGGAACTATTTCCACTGTTTACCGATCCACCCCATCCTGAAATATAAATTTCAAAACAATCAGAAACCAAAAATGCTGTTGGTGAAATTTCTACATGCCCAGTCCCAGCCCCTATACAAGTTGACCAACTTAATGTTGCCAAATTAGTTGAATATTTTCTCACAAATTGTCCTGAATTTGGCGTTCCATAAACACCAGAACTCATTGGCAAATTTCCTTCAGTTTGACCAAAAACGTAAACCTGATTGTTTAAATCGAGTTGCACAAAATAAGTCTGATCATAGTCGTTGGTGCCCATGTAAGTTCCAGACTGTATAAAAGGAGTTGATCCGTTAATTTTAACTATATAACCGTCCGCAATACCACCCAAACTACTTAGAGTATGACCAATGGAAAAACCTAAACTTGACGAAGTGGTTCCTCCAACCAAATAAACATCTCCATTCGAAGCAACTTCTAATGAATTTCCAGTTTCAACACCTCCACCTCCAAACAAAGAAGACCAGATTAAGGTATTCAAATTTGGCGAAAGTTTAAAAATCACTGCATCTTGAGGACCATTTAAAAAGGTCTGAAAAGCATTTGCGGTGGGAAAATTAGATGACGCAGTTGACGAAGCAACAAAAACGTTTCCGGAACCGTCGATCTCTATTGAACCCCTAAATTGGTCGCCATAGTTATATTTCAGAACACCAGCATTAATACCATCGTTGCTACTTCCACCCATAAATGTTGCGGATAAAAGATTTGCACCGTTTGCGCTTAGTCGAGCAATATAAATATCTGAACCATTGAATGTCAACCCGTCTTCTACAAACGAGGAGCCACCATTAAAACTCGCGTCAAAAGGTGTTCCTGGCATAGGAAAATCCGCTGATGAAGTTGCGCCCATGATATACAATTCATTGTTGGCATTGCATACGATACTATGAGGCGTTTCTGAACCCAAACCACCAATGTAAGAAGAGTAAATCAATTGGGTACCAATCGCATTGAACTTTGAAACTCCGATGTCAATACCTCCTCCGTTGAAGCTTGGATCAAAAGAGCCAGTGACAATTGGATAGCCAGAGCCAAAAACGATTCCAGCCGCAAAAACCCGTGCTGCCTGATCAGGAGCTGCAGTAAAACCCCAATTATCAGCAGTTGAACCAGTAAATGTTGAAAATGTCAACTCTGGATCAATTACCAAAGTTTGATTTTTGTTGCAGTTACTTTTCAAAACATAAGAAACAATATTGTCAATCAATTGAAAAGCAATCTTGACTTTGGTCTTTTTCCCATTTTCATCTAAATTCCAAGCTTTCGGTGCACTTTCAATGATTTCTCCAAATGGATGTACTGTATGCAAATTCCCATTCTCATCAATAAAGACTGAGTTTGCCCCATCAATTTTCATTTGAATTTGGGCGATATCTTGTCCAGGAGCAACGATAAAACTGTATTCTAAATTTGAAGAATTGCCTTCGACTTGCATATCAATTGATGGATAAAAATCCTTGTAAACAACTTTCTTTAAGCTGTAAACCATTGATTTCCATTTAGACTGATCATTCCCAAGGAAATAATTGCGGTAAGCAGTAGAATTTTCACTTTCTACTTTTTGAGCATCAGCATTAGAACCCAAAAAAATTGATTTTATCGCATGACCAACTAATTTTTCATTAGTATGATTGTCATTATTTCCTTCGTGGTTCGAATGATAAATTTCAGAAGCGTTGTTGAATGCGTAAGTAAAACCTTGATTTTCGAGGTACATTTCACCTCCGTTCAACTCAACTTTGTAACGAATATTTGAATGCCATTGACCCCGATTTGGATGTAACCAAATTTGCTCTTGCTGAGAAAATCCAACAAAAGAAAATAAGAGTAAGCAAGCCAATATTAGTATTCGCATCATATCGAAATTACAACAAATTTTTGAAACAACAATTCTAATGCTATTTCAATGACCGAAAAGACGTAAAAACCAGTTATAAGTTGCTTTGTTTTCGGTATTTTAAATTCAAAAAAAAACGGAAACTGTTAATTCCCGTTATCATTAAAAATCCAAATAAATTGAACCGAATTGCGTAATAATTTTTCCATAAGTTGAGTTTTATACTTACGAAAATAGTTGGTTTGCAGAAAGAGAAAATAAATAAAACCTGAACTGTTTCGATCATTGATTTAATGGTTGTTAATTTTCTGTTAAGTGTAGTCGTGAAAATTTAACTGGTTGTTCATTTAAAAACAAATTGAAATTAATCGTTAAATTCGGTCAAATGCACATCTAAAAGCACTAATTAAATTTAAAATGCTTTTCTTTGTTCATCAACTATGAAAATGAAATTAAAAATCTAAACTATGAAAATGAGGGCTTTAATTATTGACGACGAAGAGTTTGCAAGAAAAAATTTGCAAATTATGCTGGAAGAATTTTGTCCAGAAATAGAGGTAATTGGTGAAGCATCAGGAAAAGAACAAGCCAAGGCAATCATTGAATCTTCGAAACCAGATGTAATTTTTTTAGATATCAGAATGCCTAGCGGCGCTGAAGGATTTGAACTGCTAGAAGAAGTTGAAAACAAAGATTTCTTGGTGGTTTTTGTCACTGCTTTCAAAGATTATTGTCGAATCGACCAAATAATCGAATTGCGATAAGCCATACGCGTGGATTAAAAATCATTGAAGATGACACAATCACCCACTTAGAAGCGAGCGGCAATTGTACAACAATTTACTTCGAAGATGGAACAAGGTATTTAGATACAAGAACATTGAAAATATACGAACATATTTTGGATCCTTCCAAATTTTTTAGAATTCATAAATCCCACATTATTAACTTAAACAGATTGGTTGAGTACATTAACGAAGACGGTCATTTTGCAGTTTTAAAAGGTGGATTGCGAATTCCTGTTGCCAGAAATAGAGTGACAGATTTTGTTAAAATGCTGAAAGAATAAAATGATTTTTCGCTGGATATTTTTAATTTTTTGTACGCTCTTTGTGCTTTCATCCAAAGCACAGAGTTATTCATTTCTCACATACTCAATTGCTGAAGGGTTACCTCAATCCCAAGTTTCATCAATCGCTGAAGATGAAAAAGGATATTTGTGGGTTGGAACTTTAGGAGGTTTAGGGAAATTCAATGGTTCAACTTTTGTGAATTATTCCACAAAGGATGGACTGTTAAATAATAGAATTACCAGTTTAAATTGTTTCGAGCAAAAACTTTGGATTGGGCATGAAGGTGGCGTTAGTTTATTGCAACATGGGAAAATCAAAAAATGGACTTTCCCTGAAAAAAACAAAAATGTCAATGTATTATCCATTCAAAAATTTCAAAATGGATATGTAATCGCCACAAATGGTGGTGGATTATATTTTATCAATGAAAAATTTCAGATACGCAATATTGAGCTCAAAAGTGAAGATCAAAATAGGGTACGTGGATTGCTAATAATTGAAAATGATTTATTGATTGCTACTCGTGGTGGCTTATTAAAAACCAACGATTTATACAACTTCAAACCGATAAAAGGCGCTGACACATTAAATATTTCAGGTATTGCAAGAAATGGTAACGACATTATTTTGACAACCTTTGATACTGGAATTTTTAAACTTGATTTAAACAAAAACACCGTCAAATCAGTTGGCGAAATTCCGACGCAAACAGGAATTAGAAATTGTATTTTTGATAGCAAAGGAAATATTTGGATTCCTAGTCGTCAGGGTATAATTATCATTGATAAAAACGATAAAAGTAGAATTATTGATCAAACAAAAGGACTTCCTCTAGATGCTATTAGCAACATTTTTGAAGATCGCAATGGAACCATTTGGATTGGCTCAGAAGGAAAAGGTTTGTTTCGATTTCCTGGAGAACAATTTGTTTATTTCAATTTCAAAAGTGGAATACAAAGTGAATTAATTACTGCTGGGATAGAGATTTATCCAAATTATTTTCTTTTTGGAACGTATGACAAAGGGCTGATTCAATACAAAAAAAATGAAAATTTCAATTTAAAAGAACTACCAAACAATACGATTTGGGCAATTGAAACTGATCGTGCTGGAAACATTTGGATGGGTTCTGAAGCTGGATTATTTAAGTATCCATTGAGCGGAAAAATTGAAACATTTGATGAATTGACAGGCGCGCCAGGAGGAAAAATTACTTCCTTTTACAAAGATGTTTCTGGTGATATTTGGGTTGGCGGATCGAATGGTATTTCCAAAATTTCAAACGGAAAAATCAACAGAATTCTTCATTCAGAAACCAACAACGACATAGGTACTATCCGAAATATCGTAAAATATAAAAAACAACTTTTTTGTGCCGCTGACGGAGGTATTTTTATCTTCAAAAATGGAAAATATACGCGCTTTAAAAATATTCGCAAAAAAACTTTTTCGCTAAAAATAGACCAATTTGAAAATCTTTGGATCGGAACTGATGAAGGTTTTTTTTGGAGTGATGGTACAAATTTGAAGCAAATCTATTTATCAGACCAACCAGCGTCGAACTTTATCAATTTCATTAATACCAATGAAAATCAAGTATTTGTTGGTACAAATAACGGACTATACGTACTTTCTAATTTGAAATTAAAATACAATGTTCAACAAAAACATTACGGTTTAGAAGAAGGATTAGTAAACCTTGAATCAAATATCAATTCGAGTTTTGTAGATAAAAAAGGAAGACTCTGGTTTGGTACGGCACAAGGTCTAACGGCATTTGATGCTGATGCTGAAATTTTCGACTTTGAAAACATTCTCCCTTATCTTAATATCAAATCAATCAAATTAAATTTTCAAAATTTCAATTATAGTGAATACGCAACACGATTAAACAAAGAAGGAATTCCGCTTAATCTTGTTTTACCGAGATCAAAAAATAATTTATTAATTGAATTAGATGGAGTTACGCTCAAAAACTCCAAAGATTTACGTTATCAATATTGGCTAGAAGGATTAGATGAAGGTTGGTCGCCTGAATTTTCAAATCCGCAAGTTACCCTGTCAAATTTACCTTCTGGAAATTACAATTTACACGTTAGAGTCAAAAATGGAACTGGCGAATATTCAGAAGAATATGTACTTTTTATTAAAATTACGCCCGCATTTTATGCAACTTGGTGGTTCTTTTTATTGGTATTTTTATTCCTTATCGGATTGGTCATTTTAATCATTCAATTAAGGGTCCGACGAGAACGTGCGCGCAGTTACCGTGAAACATTGGAATACAAAGCCCGTCTATCGATGCTTGAACAACAATCTCTGAACGCAAGTATGAACAGACATTTTATTTTCAATTCACTCAATTCAATTCAATATTTTATCAATACTCAAGATAAAATTTCAGCCAATAGATATTTGACGAATTTTGCAAAATTAATCCGCAAAAATCTCGACTCTTCGTCTGAAGACAATAATATGGTTTCATTGAGTCAAGAAATTGAACGTTTGGAACTCTATTTATCTTTAGAATCGATGCGATTTAGAGATCGATTTGAATACAAAATTGAAGTTTCTGACATTGACACCGAAAATATTATGGTTCCTGCCATGCTTTTTCAACCCTTTGTAGAAAATAGTATTATCCATGGAATTTTACCCGTCGAAAATCGAAAAGGGCTAATTTCAATAAAAATCGAATCGAAAGGCGATCATTTGGAAGTGACTTTAAAAGACAATGGAATTGGTATTGATTTCAGTTTGAACAAAAAACGCCAATCTGAAGGCGATCATCGTTCACAAGGAATGGAAATTACGAGCAAAAGAATTGAACTTTTAAGAAAGCTTTCACACCGCAATTTCGAGATGGAAGGACCGTTTCAAATCGAAGATGAAAACCATTCAATCAATGGAACGCGTGTTTTACTAAAAATACCGTGCGAAAATTTGGATTAACAGAATAAATTTCATAGCTTTGTTATGTAATACACAATGTTATGAAAAAGTTAGTCGGTATTTCTTTGTTTTCAATCGCTCTTTTGGCAGTTTCTTGTCAAAAAGAAGATTTGAATAAGACGAGAATGGAATGTGGCACAGTTGCTACTGCTCCAACTTGGAAAAAAGCTGTTACTCCAGCTCCTGAAACTAATCCAGGTTCTACTTCTACAGGTACTGGTATTACTGATCCAAATAATGATCCTGATATGAATTCTAAAAAAGGAAAATAATTTTAGATTTCTTGTAAATATTGAATCCTGCTTAATGCAGGATTTTTTTTGTCCTAAAATTTAAAAAATCACAGGTCTTATCTTTTTTTAAATTGACATTTTTATACAAGTCTAAAATCTTACATTTAACTCAATTTTATACACATTTAAGATTTAAATTTTATCCTTCTCAAGTGTTTTAAATATCTTGCAGTACAATAACTATTTGTATAAAACGATGTCAACCAAGGTAAATGAATCTCTACATGAGCTGATAAAATACTTGTCTAAATCTGAAAAAAGATACTTCAAAGTCATTTCGTCGAGACACACTATTGGTGATGAAAACAACTATATCCTTTTGTTCGATTATTTGGAGCAACAAGAAATTTATGATGAAGAAAAACTTTTCGAGCATTTCAAAGGTGAAGCTTTTTTAAATAAATTCTCAGTCACAAAAAAGCGGCTGTATGACCACATACTAAATGCGCTCGATTCATTTCACGCTTCTTCATCCACCGACGCTCAAATCTATAAACTGATTCACAGTGCAGAAATACTGTACAATAAATCTTTGTACGAACAATGTAAACGACAACTGCGAAGCGCTGAAAAATTGGCTTTAAAACACGACAAATTCAATCTACTCGCAGAAATTAGTTTACATAAGAAAAGGTTAATCGAAAGTTCTGGAAATGTTGACCACGCTGAAATCGAAGAGATATTAAAAAATGACCTTGATTTTCATGAAAAAAGTTTGACTTACGATAAGTTTTGGAACTTGAAAAGCAGATTGTTTGCGATTCTCGCATCAAAGGGAATTTCTCGTACTCAAGATGATTTGATTCAATTTAAATCAATTATCGATGACTTGCTAAAAACCAAGCAGCAAAAAGAACTTTATTTTGATACACAATATTTGTACAATCACATTTATAGTGCATACTTTTTTGCCATCGGTGATTTTGAAGATTGCTACCAATATCTAATTCAAAATATTGAACTATTTGAATCCAAAAAAGAAGTAATTGAGGAGCAACCAAATCGTTACTTTTCTATTTTGACGAATGCCATTTTTGTTGCTTCACGATTGAAAATGAATCAAAAATCTCAAGAGTTGCTGAAAAAATTGAAGGAATTACCTCAAAATTATAGTTTCGACACGAATGAGGATTTAAATATCAAACTTTTTTCAAGCACAAACAGCATCGAAATCAGTATCTTAACACTGAAAGGAGATTTCAAAAGTGCGTTAAAATTGGTTCCGTTGATTGAAGAAGGACTGAGATTGTATGATGAAAAAATAACACCAAACAGAAAAGCCTTTTTGAATTTCAAAATTGCCACTGTTTATTTTATTTCTGGCGATATGCATGCTGCGTTGCAATGGATCAATCGAATTTTGAACGATTCCATGCTTGACAAACAGGAAGATATTGTTTCGTTTGCACAAATTATGAGTTTGCTTATTCACTTTGAGATGAAGAATGAAAACCTCATCCCGTATGCATTGAAAAGCACACAGCGATTTTTAAAATCTAGAAATCGTTTGTACGAATTTGAAACGATCTTTTTGAAATTCTTGAATCGTGTGAATAAAACCAAAGACTTTTTCAAGCAAGAAACGCTTTTTGAGGAATTATACGTTGAACTCGCCCATTTAAAAGAAGATCATTTACAAGCTTTGGCGCTCGAATATTTTGACTTTATGCTTTGGGCGGAAGCAAAAATGAAAAATATTTCTTTCCAAGAATTAATACAATTAAAATATTCCAGTAAATAAAAAAATCCTGTGGCAGGTTCAACCACAGGATTCAAGTTTACCGCATATCGTTCACGGTTTGTAAAAAGTATTTTAATGTAAAGCTTAGAAGAGAGTGCTATAATCCAATAACATTTCGAACTTCAACTTCGGTGACTTTTCTCGGTTTTCCATCCTTACTGAGATAAGTGCGATTCACGATTTTTCCAGTGACTGCAATTCGTTTCCCTTTTCCCCCGAAGTTTTCAATGAATTGAGCAATATTTCCAAAGGCAAACAATCGATGCCATTCTGCAGTGTCTTTTCCTTTGACAGGTGATGGTGTTGCCAAATTGAAGCGGGCAACTTTTCCGCCATTTTCAAAATTTGTTACTTTGGCATTTTCGCCCATATTTCCGATCAATGTAATTTGATTTCTCATGATTTTAAATATTAAATTATAGAACTACTAAATCGTTTACTTCCACTTCCGTGATCAATTTTTTACCTCCGGCTTGAGTCTGATAAAATCGAGAAACCAATTTTCCTTCAATGGCCAAACTGATTCCTTTTTGCCCAAGTTCTTCAAGTACCTGTACCCAATTCCCCCAAGCACTGATGCGGTGCCATTGTTTTCTGTTTTTCACATTTCCTTCTGCATCCAAGTACGATTCCTGTGTAGACATTGAAAACTGAGCGATTTTTCTACCGTTGTTGAGCATTACAACTTTTGGCTCTGAGGTGATTTTACCGATTAAATTTACGTGATTCATGGTGTGCTATTTTTAAGTTTTATTGAAATAATTTTGAATGCAAATTGTGAGTGATTTTAGGTGGTATGAACGTTGCAAAAACCACTGATCGCAACGTTCATTTTTTACACCCTAACTAACCACCTCATGGGACTTTTAAACTTTTGCTGTTTTTGGTGTGAGCAACACGAAATCATGTACTTCAACTTCTGTTTGGTATCTTTTCTCACCTGTTTTTGTTTCATAACTACTATTTGCCAAACGACCTTCGATCGCAACTTCAAAACCTTTGTCAGCCAATTTCACGAAGTTCTCAGCACTTTTACCCCACATATGGGCATTGTGCCATTGTGTGTTGTCTTTCCATTCTCCATTTTTTTCTTTGAACGATTCTTTCGTTGCAATAGAAAAGCGTGTGATCATGAATCCACCTTTTACAGTTTGAATTTCTGGTTTTGCACCTAAGCGACCGATTAATGTTACTTTGTTTCTCATTGAGTTCATAATTGTGTGTTTTAAAAAATTTGTAAATAAAAATTGAACTAAACGTCGTTGATTGTTTCGACAGTGCAAAGTTGTGGCGACTCCAAAATTTCTTTCGGTTATTAATCATTTGTATTCGATTGTTATTCGTTTATAAATGAATTAAAACGTTTTTATAATTGAAAATGAAAATATTAAGATCAAAAATAACTTATTTAAAAAAGTGAAAAATTTTAAAAAAATGTTTTGAAAATAAAAAAGTCACTCCTATGGAAGTGACGAACAATATGTAATGCGAATCAAAAAAGTAAAAAATAGATTACCACCTTTTTATTTTTAATTTAAACTTACAAAGTAAAAATTCAACGATATAAAATCGATGGTGTGGCTTCTTTCTAACCAACCAAATAATATAGAAAATCAAAAAAGGAAACCACAGGAATAAAATCATATATTTAAAAATAAACCTTTCATCGAGAATATTACTCTCGAAAAAATGTAACTGACTGATTGCCTATCGTAAAGAAATAATAGCCTGAATCCAAATTAGCTACAGAAATAAACTGAAAGGGTGAATCAATAATTCCAGTTAATAATTTCATTCCCAAGATATTTGTAATCTCAAAAGAACCACTCAATAGATTACTATTTGATTTAAAACAGAGTTGTGTACCTACAGGATTAGGAAAAATATCAAAATCTATTTGTTTTAGTTCTTCTATACTATTGCTTAAAACACATTGAGTCGCATTTTTCCAAATTTGTTTAATGGGAGTAATTTCATATAAATTGGAAGGAGCTGATAGTTGACTCCAATTCGTTAATATAGTAGAATAAGAATCTGTCCAAACATTTACTTTAACATTGGTAGGATTTACGCCAAGCATACCCCAACCTCCCATGTTTACAGTTTTATAAGTCCAGGGAGACCAATGAACATCTTCCAAACAATATTGATGCAAAGACCAACGCAAACTTGAATCAGAACTAAATCCATGTAATTCACCTACGTAAAAAGGAACATTTAAATCTTGATGTTGCGCTATTTGTGGCACATAATTATCGAAAAAATACTGTTGATTCTGTGCTAAAATTGGATAACTCAATCCGTAATAATGATCTTGATAAATTACATTTTTCCAACGAGTCGTATCCGGTGCAATCCATTCTAACGAAATGATATGGTTCGCATCAACAGAACGAATCGTATCATATATCATTTGAGCAACATGATTATCAAATGACCCCGTGGGCTCATTTAAAATATCATAACCCAATACCGCAGCATTGCCATTAAAATGATTCGCAAGTGATTTCCAAATTGAACAAGTATGTGCTTTAACATAGTTGACATCGGAAATGGAATTATAGGAACTGTCTTGTTTCAGCCAAACATGGTAATCAAATAAAACATACATATCACGCTGTGCTGCTTGATCTACTATCCAATCAAATCTTGAGAAATCTTGCAATCCGTTTTGATTTAACAGCCATTCACCATTTGAATCTTGCAGGTTTCTCCAGCCAAAAGGTACTCTAACAAAATTAAATCCCATACTTTTAATTGAATCCAAATCAGAAGATTGAATCCAGTTATCTTGCCAAGTATTAATTAAAGTTTGAACTTCAAGTGGTGAAAAACGACTTTCAAGCGAATTGTAGGCAAATCGATCACTGTTCACAGTATCTATAATCCCACACATCCAATTTTCCGTAACGAGCCATCCACCTAAATTGACACCTTTTAGCATCAACAAGTCACCGTTGGCATCTTCTACTTTGTTACCTGAAACCTTTAAAACACCTTGAGCTGAAACTCTATCAAAAAACAGTGAAACAATAGTAAATAGGACACAAAATAAATTTGAATACATAGGCGAATGAAATATTAACGCAAGGGAAACTAATCAAATATAATAAATTCCTATCGAAAATATTCAAAACAACCCAAAAACAAAAACCTCCATTCCCATGAAGTTAGTTTCACGCAAAATCTTCATTCCGTTTTTCCTTGCAACATGCATCGATGCCTCATTTTCTTTATGAATGATAGATACAAAATTTGTTGCAATTTGATTTTCAAGTCCAAATTGTTTCAACTGTTGCGCAATCTCAGTTCCAAATCCTTGATTCCAATAAGTTGGTTTAAGTGAATATGCAATTTCAAAGACTTTCTCACCGTCCATTTCACGAACCAAAATTCCACCCATTCCAATAAAATCACCAGAAGATTTTTCAATCACGGCCAAATGTCCTAAACCGTCTGTTTGGTATCGCTCCAGTTGTTTTGAAATCCATTCAGTTGCTAAAGTATGGTAATCTTTATTGACATCGATTCCTAAAAAAGCTAAACGGTCGTTTCCTTCAAAAAATTCTAACCAAGAATTAATGTCATTTTCGGATAAAGCACGAAATTGCAATCGATCTGATTGTTGAGAAAAATAATTCATTTTGAAAAAGTAAATATCAATTAGTACAATTTCTTCTTCAGCCAAAAAGCCAAATTCACCATTAAAATCAACGCTGGAACTTCCACCAAAGGACCAATAACTCCTGCAAAAGCTTGACCAGAATTGATTCCAAAAACGCCAATTGAAACCGCAATCGCTAACTCGAAATTATTGCCAGATGCAGTGAATGAAAGTGCAGCATTATCAGCGTAACTAGCGCCAGAAAATTTAGCGACAAAAAACATTAACAAAAACATAATTGCAAAAAAGATGACCAAGGGCAATGCGATTTTCAACACATCCAAAGGAATTGACACAATCATCGCCCCTTTTAAACTAAACATTACAATGATGGTAAACAATAACGCAATCAATGTAATTGGAGAAATGAAGGGCAAATATTTATTTTCAAACCAATTTTCTCCTTTTGTTTTAATTAAAATAAAGCGACTTACCACCGCCAATGCAAATGGAATTCCTAAATAAATCCCAACGGTTTTTGCAATTTCTATTACTGTAATATCGATACTCAATGCTTTAATTCCAAAAAGTGGCAACATGATTTCGAGATAGAAATAGGCATACAAACTGAAAAAGAATACTTGCAACAAACTATTGATGCCAACCAAACCGGCAACCAATTCGCGGTTTCCTTCAGCCAATTCATTCCAAACAATCACCATCGCAATACATGGAGCCAAACCGATCACAATCAATCCTGTCATGTATTCAGGATAATCTTTCAAAAATAAAACGGCCAACGAAAACATCAAAAATGGTCCAACAATCCAAGTGATAAAAAATGAAATTCCCAACAATTTTGGTTTTGCCATTACCTTCGGAATTTTCGAAAATTGCACTTTAGTCAAAGGCGGATACATCATTAATATCAAGCCAATAGCAAGTGGAATATTGGTTGTTCCAGTTGAAAAAGAATTAATAAAATCATCTGCTGTCGGAAAAAAATAACCGATGGCAACCCCAATTCCCATCGCCAGAAAAATCCAAACGGTTAAAAATCGATCTAAAAAACTCAACTTTTTTCTTTCAGAATGTGGTATCAAATTATCTGTTGTCATGACTTCTTTTTAATAATGAAAATACATACAATGTTTCCATTGCAATTTGATTAGAACGTTCCGAGTACTTTTCACTTTGCAAAGCTGTGTCGTCAAATTTTTTCGGGTCTTCATAAGTGGTCGCAACGCGCAATTCAACTCCTGGAATAAATGGACAATTTTCTTCCGCGTCTGAACATGTCATGATCGCCACAAAAGCAGCGGTCGGATTCGCAGAATCATCGTAAACTTTTGAAAAACAAATTGTCTCTTGATTCTCGCCAAATTGAACTGTATATCTCGGATTATCGTTTGTTGATTCAGCTGAGAAAATCTCAAAACCTGAATCTTTCAAAGCTTGAATCGCATTTGGATTAAAGGAAGTAGCTTCCGTTCCGCCAGAAAAAGTTTTGACATGTGGAATCGAAAAATACTCGGCTGCAACCGCCGACCAGATTTGTCCAAAATGACTCCTGCGTGAATTGTGCGTGCAAACATACATCAATTGAACTGGAAGTTTTTCGTCCAATTTCATTTGCATATAATCGGAAATTTTAACTAAAGTAGCTTTTCTTTCTGGTGAAATTGAATCAAATTGCTGAATCAAATGACTGCAAATATTTTGAATTTTAGGAAACATATTATTTCTTTTTAAATGCGCCAAACACAAAATTTTGAACGGTTTCAAAAGGTGTTTGATGATCTTCATACTTCGATTCAATCATTTCAAACTTTGGAGCAAATTGTTCCTCAAGCGATTCAATTGAATACTGTTGAATTTCCAATCCACTGCATTTCAAAGGTCCATTTTCTGAGAATGTTCCGATTACTAAATAATCATCAACGAATTGATTCACCAGTTCAACATACTTTTCCTTTTGAGAATCTAGCGTCAAAAAGTGAAATGCAGCGCGATCATGCCAAACGGAATAATTCATTTTGGGTTGAAAATCTGTTATGTCGCTTACAATCCAATTAACTTTTTCGGCCTTAGATCCCAATCTTAATCGCGCACGATCAATGGCTTTTGCGGAAATATCCAATACAGTAATATTTTCAAATCCTAATGCCAAAAGGTGATCAACCAATTTACTATCTCCTCCTCCAATATCGATAATTGCAGCTGATTTTGAAACGCCAAATGATTCGATAAAGTCAAGTGAAGTCTTTGGAACATCTTGTGTCCAACTTACTTCACTCGGACTTTTAGTCTGATAAACCGTTTCCCAATGATTTTTGCTTGTGTTTTCCATCTGAAAAAATTAACAGCATCCACCTCCAGGTGTGCAACAAGCCGCTGCATCTGAACCCAAATCAACTAATTTTAATTTTTGTTTGGAAGCAGGAATTCCACAAGCATCTTCTGCTAAACAAGCGGTTTGTTTGTTGGTCAACTGAAACGAAATTCCATCGAAATCCAATCCAAATTTACCAATTGTATCTGTTTGGTATTCTACTTCAATATCCAAATCGTCAAAATTGAAAATCGCTTCTGATTTTTCGATAATTCCTAATAATTTGCTTGGAGCCAAAAGATGATCAAAATCATTTGCTTCCCACAATTGGAAATTAATTATTTTTTCCTGTCTAACAGTACCTCCACAATCGATAAAGTTTTTAGTAATCAGACCCACTTCAGTGATGTGAAAATGCGCTGGAACAAAACTGTGATTTGGCAATTGAAAAACCACTGAGTCTGCTTTGCTCAAGGCTTCTTTAACTTCTGATAATTTCATAATTTCTAAATTTTTATGTTTAACAACATCTTTTTTTCTTCTCATCTAAACCAACTTCTACATGGGCAAAAAATTGCTTAAAAATTTCTAACGCAGTTTCGTCGATACAATAGCAAATTGAATTTCCTTCTATGTTTCCCTTGATTAAGCCCGCAGATTTTAATTCTCGCAAGTGTTGAGAAACTGTAGGCTGTGCCAATGGCAATTCATTGACAATATCTCCACAGATACAAGTATCTACTTTCAATAAATATTGAATAATAGCTACTCGCGCAGGATGACCAAGTGCCTTTGCCAAAGTTGCAATTTGATTTTGCTTTTCAGTAAAATGTTCCGACTTTGTAGCGCCCATCTTTATGTGTTTATTTTAATATTGCAATATTACGATAAAGATTTTGAAAGCAGAAATTATTTTGAATTTTAATGATTTTGTATGATCTAAAAAAGATTAAATGATTTGTGATTGTTCTAAAGATTCCCAGAAATTGGAATAACTTTTCGCAACAGATTGAGCATCGTCAACTACCATATCGGAATCTGAAAACATACCAGCGATTGCCAAACACATGGCGATTCTATGGTCGTTGTGAGAATTAACATTCCCACCTTCAATTGAATCTTTTCCATAAATATGCATGGTATCTTCCAATTTGTTCAACACAATATTGACACCTAATTTTTCAAATTCTGATTTCAAAACATCCCCTCGATCACTTTCTTTGTGTTTCAATCGGGAAATCCCTTTGATATCAGAACGTCCATCGCAAAGAGCTGCGAAGGTTGCCAAAGCAGGAAATAAGTCTGGACAATGTGTAGCGTCAAACTGAAACGACTTGCGTTCGATTCCGTCAATTGAAATGTTTTTATCCGTAAAAAGAACTTTACAATTTGCTGCTTCAAAAGCTTTTAATATGGCTTTGTCGGCTTGCAAACTTGTCAAAGAAAGACCAGCAACCTGTATATCTTGTCCTAGAGCTGAGGCAACCAACCAATAACTTGCCGCACTCCAATCTCCTTCGATTTCATAATTTGTTGGCAAATATTTTTGTTGACCTGCGATAATAAATTGCTCAAAATTTTGCTGTTGAATATCAATGCCAAATTGAGACAAAGTATTGATAGTCATTTGAACGTATGGAATGCTTTTAAGATTTTTAACGTTCAATCTACTTTCACTTTCTAACAGCGGAAGCGCCATCAACAATCCAGATAAATACTGCGAACTCAAACTGCTATCTAACGAAATTCCACTTCCGTTCATTGTACCTTCTACTTCGATTGGAATATAGCCATTTTGCGATTTAACTTTCGCGCCAAATTGAGGTAAAATTTCCTCAAAAAAATGCATTGGTCTGTTGGCGAGTGAACCAGATCCGCTGATTTCATATTTACCAGCATGTGCAGCGCAAACACTGGTGATTAATCGAAAGCCCAAACCGCTTTCGTGCATTTCCAACTTTGCATCAGTAGGAAACTTTTGAATTCCCGTGATTTCAGTTTTATTTGATTCAAAATTAATTACTTGCGCACCCAATTTTTGAACAGCTTGAAGCATCGCTAATTCATCATTGCTGTTTCCTATGTTGGATAAAATACTTGTTCCTTTGCAAAGAGCCGCGCTCAAAATGGCACGTTGTGTGTCGCTTTTAGAACTTGGAATTTGAATAATTCCAGCGTATTTCCCAGGAGAAACAGTTTTTTTCATTTGAGTAAATCTGGATTCATCACGCGGGTTTGGTGGCGAATCGATTCTTGGTGAATGTCATCCATGATGCTGCGCACAAACTTTGGCGTCAAATACATTTCCTCTACTTTTTCAAGTCTTGAAGCAATGATTTTCTTCCAATGATTTTCCTGCAAAATTGTGATGTTATTTTGTCTTTTGAAAATTCCCAATTCTTCGCTCACTTTCATTCTTGCTGAAAGAATTTCGAATAAACGATCATCTAAAATATTGATTTTAGTTCTAAAATCTTCCATTTCAGACCACAAAGAATCACCAATTTGGTTAGAACGAAGAATCAATTTATCAATTAAATTCTTTAAAACTGCGGGCGTAATTTGTTGCGCCGCGTCAGACCATGCTTCATCAGGATTAGGATGCGTTTCAATCATCAATCCATCGAAATTTAAATCCATTGCTTTTTGAGAAATTTCATGCAACAAATCTCTCCGTCCTGAAATGTGACTCGGGTCGCAAATCAATGGAATGTGTGGCATATTTTCTTTCAATCCAATCGGCAATTCCCAATTGGGAACATTGCGGTACTTTGGATGTTTGTAAACTGAAAAACCACGATGAATCGCAGCCAAATCAGTCAATCCAACTTTCTGAAATCTTTCAAAAGCGCCCATCCACAAACTCAAGTCAGGATTGACAGGGTTTTTGATCATCACAGGCGTATTCGTTCCTTTCAACGCATCCGCCAAATCTTGAATTGCGAACGGATTAACTGTTGTTCTAGCTCCAATCCAAAGCACATCAACGCCAGCTTTTAGCGCACTTTCCACGTGTTTTGGATTGGCAACTTCTGTTGTTGTTGGAAGTTTTGTTTGTTTTCCTGCCTCCACCAACCAAGGAAGTCCAATTTCACCAACGCCTTCAAATGAATCAGGGCGAGTTCTGGGTTTCCAAATTCCGGCACGCAAAAGTTGTGCATTTCCATTGGCCGCAATTTCTTTGCAAACGGAAATGACTTGTTCTTCCGTTTCAGCACTGCATGGACCAGTAACTAAAAATGGTCTGTTTGTATCTTGAATGAGTTTTTGAAGATTCATTTTATTGCGCTTTGGATTTAACATTCATCACAAAATCTTTCAAGTAGAAAGGCTCAAAGTAAGCAACATCTTCAAAAGCTTTTTGTTCAAATTTTTGATACGCCAATTTCACTTGACCTTTGGCACTTGATAAGACCTCCGTTGCAAAAACGACATTTCGATTTTGCCATAAATCTTTCAACTTTTCAGCGCCATCGCCACAAGCAACGAATGGTTCAAATTCAGTGTAAGAATTTTCATCCAATATATCTGCAGAAATGGATTTAATCACTTCACTATTTTGATTAAAAGCAGCTGCGAAAACTTCCATTCTTCTTGCATCAATCATCGGAATGATGTTTTGATTTGGATATTTTTCAAGTGCATTTTGTTGAATTGAAACCAAGGCATCTACTGCAATTAATGGAATTGAAAGTGCATAACACAATCCTTTGGCGGTTGAAACACCGATCCGTAAACCTGTATAGGAACCCGGTCCAGAAGCAATCGAAACCGCAGAAAGTTGTTTGGCTGTAATTCCCTCGGATTTCAGAGCATCTTCAATCAATAAAGTGAGATTTTCACCGTGAGAAAAACCTGCTTCTTGGATTTCTTTTAATTGCTTGATTTGTCCATTCAAAGACAGCGCAACTGAACAAACTTTCGTTGCAGTTTCTAAATGTAAAATGTATGTACTCATTAATCAGCTAACTCCAATTTAAATCCAATTCCATGAATATTGGCGATGCTTACTTTTGGATCTTCTTTCAAGTATTTTCTCAATTTCGTGATGAATACATCTAAACTTCTACCAACAAAATAATCATCTTGTCCCCAAACTGCATTGAGAACAATTTCTCTTGCAACTACTTGGTTTTTGAATTTGCACAAGATTTTCAAAATTTGCGCTTCTTTTTTGGTCAAAGTTTTTTCAAAATCAGCATGGATCAATTTGTAGTTTTCTGTATCAAATTGGTAACTTCCCAATGGAATAATTACTTCTTCTGGCTCAGTAACCAAGATATTGATTCGTTTTAGCAAAGCTTTGATTCTAACCTGAAGTTCTTCAAAACTAAATGGTTTAGTCAAATAATCATCTCCACCAGCATCGAAACCAGCAATTTTATCTTCAGTCATAGACTTTGCGGTCAAGAAAATAATCGGTGTCTCCTTGTCAATTTTGCGAATATCGGCAGCCAAAGTGAAACCATCTTTTTTAGGCATCATTACATCCAAAATACACAAGTGGTATTTTTCATCATTGAAACGCTGATAAGCATCCATTCCATTGGTACAAAGTGTTACGTGATAACCTTCAGAACGCAATTGATCTGCGATAACAAATCCTAAACTAGTGTCGTCTTCTGCTAATAAAATTTTCGCTTTCATGCTGTGTGTAAATTTTCCGAAATTTAATGATTAAAAGCATAGAGTCTATTTTGTTAACCAATTATTAGGAATATTTATCAGAAAAAAACTAGAGTAGCCTTTTCATCTTTTAATATTCAAAATTTGAAAGAATTGATTCATTGAAATGATTCGAAATTTCTAATTGAATCACTACCTTTGCACTTTAATAAACGTTATGGAATTAAATGCGTTGACCGCAATTTCCCCTGTTGATGGACGATACAGAGGAAAAACCAATGAATTGGCACCTTATTTTTCTGAATTTGGATTGATCAAATACCGCGTAAGAGTGGAAATAGAATATTTGATTTCGCTTGTTGAATCCGAAATTGAACCGCTAAAAGATTTTCCGAGAGAAAAGTTCGATAATTTGAGAAATTGCTACCTGAACTTTTCAGAAAGTGATGCACTTTGGATTAAAAATTCAGAAAAAATCACCAATCATGATGTGAAAGCGGTTGAATATTTCCTAAAAGAGCAAATGATTGCACTTGGATTGGAGAAATATTTGGAATTTGTGCATTTCGGTTTGACTTCTCAAGATATCAATAATACCAGTATTCCTCTTTCATTGAAAGAAGCGTTGGAAAATGAATATTATCCAATGTTGCAACAAGTGATTGATAAATTGAATGATTTGAAATCTACTTGGAAAGATATTCCGATGTTGGCTAAGACACACGGTCAGCCAGCTTCTCCAACACGTTTGGGGAAAGAAATTCAAGTTTTTTCAGAGCGTTTAGAAAAACAATTTACACAAGCTTTGGCTGTTCCATTTTCTGCCAAATTTGGTGGCGCAACAGGAAATATGAATGCACATTTTGTGTCTTTTCCAACACACAATTGGGTTGATTTTGCCAATCATTTTGTGAATGATATTTTGGGATTAGATCGATCTCAAACTACCACACAAATTGAACATTACGATAATTTAGCTGCTTTGTTTGATGCTTTGAAGAGAATCAATACAATCATCTTGGATTTAAACCGTGATATGTGGTTGTATGTTTCCATGGATTATTTCAAACAAAAATTGAAAGAAGGAGAAGTTGGGTCGTCAGCAATGCCACACAAGGTTAATCCAATTGATTTTGAAAATTCTGAAGGAAATATAGGAATTGCAAATGCGTTACTTGAACATTTATCAGCGAAATTACCTGTTTCTAGGTTACAAAGAGATTTAACCGATTCCACAGTATTGAGAATGATTGGTGTTCCTTTGGCACATGCATTAATAGCATTTAAATCTACACTCAACGGTTTAGAGAAATTGTTGTTGAACGAAGCAGCTTTTGCTAAAGATTTAGAAGCAAATTGGGCTGTAGTTGCAGAAGCAATTCAAACCATTTTGCGCCGTGAAGGTTATCCAAAACCTTATGAAGCGTTGAAAGGTTTGACTCGTAAAAATGAAGCCGTGACGCAAGCAACTGTGCATGATTTTATCGACACTTTGGAAATTTCTGAAGCTGTAAGAGCAGAATTAAAACAAATTACGCCTCAAAACTATACAGGAGTTCAGTTGGTAAAATAAAATCATTACTTTTAAGAAAAAGAAGAAAATAATGAAAATTTGGCTAACGAGTTTTGCTTTGATTTTGGTTTTATTTGCTAATGCTCAATATAATATTGAATGGAGTGAATTAATTAAAGCCAAGGGCAATACATCCAAAATACTTCCTGTTTCTGGCGCCAATTTCTTTACATTGCGTTGGCAAGGAGGAATGTTAGGTTCCATGTATTTAGCAAATCACAGCCGTTTTGTTGTAGCCTCTTCAGGAAAAGTCCAATATGTTGTCGGAAAAAGTTTGGCAACTTATGAAGGCGTTTCAACCATCAATGGCAAAATTGTAGTTTTTCTCTCAGATAAATTCGACGGCAAAAACAAACTTTTCATGCAAAAGTATGGTTCAGATTGTAAACCAGATGGTCCAGCCATTGAACTGGCCTCCTACGAAATTCCAAATAGCTGGAATAAAAGAGGATATTTCAATATCATTAATTCGCAAAATAAAGAATTTTTGTGTGTTGAATACGACATTCCTGGTTCCAAAACTGAAAAACAGAAGTTTGGTTATAAAGTTTTGACAGACAGTTTAGAAGTTGTTACTGAAGGTGAATATGAATCGCCCTATGATCCAAATATTTCCGACATTTCAAATCGATATTTATCCAATACTGGAGATTATTTCTTTGCTTGTAAGATTTACAATACCAATGAAAAAGGACGCGTAAAAGATCGATCAACCTTGGAGAAAGCGATTGTAATTCAAGTAACTCCTGACGGATTGGATGAGTTTGAATTGGACTTAGACAGTAAACGTATTTTTGACATGAGTTTTTCATCAGACAACAATCGAATCATGACTTTTACTGGTTTGTATGGCGATGCTGAAAAAGGAAATTCTGGCTTTAAAGGAATTTTTTATTTTAGATTGGATTTCGATAAAAAAGAAATCATTGATGAAGGATTTGAAAAATTTAGCAAAGATTTTATCATGCAAGATTGGTCCGAAAAAGAGATTGAACGCGCCAATAAACGAGAAGAGAATGGAAAATCAGCCCCGCAACTTTTCAACTATGATATCCGTGAAACCATAACTTTAGCGGATGGAAGCATCGTTGGCATGTTGGAGCAATATTATGTGCGACAAATCACGAGCAACGATTACCGATCCAATGTTACTTCTTCCACTTTCTATTATTATTACAATAACTTGATTGTCTATAAAATTCAACCGAATGGAACTTTTGAATGGGTGAAAAATATTCCTAAAAACCAAGTTTCTATCAATGATTACGGTTATTACAGCTCAATTGCAAGATTTATTACCAAAGATAAATTGGTGATTTTCTTCAATGATAATCTGAATAACTATGATGAAAAAGGGGTTTGGAACAACAATGTTTATACAGCTAGTTTTCGAAAAAAAACCAATACCGTTGCGAAAGTGGAAGTCAAACTCAATGATGGTTCTATTGAAAGAAATACATTTTTTGACAGACTAGAAACCAGTGCTTTGGCAGTTCCGAAATTATTTGAGACAGATTATAAAAACAAACAAATGCTCATTTATTTAATCATCAATCGAAAGGAAAAATTTGGCCTGCTAGATTTCGAAAATTGATTGCGGATTTATAGTCTTTTGCAAGTTCAACAATAATTTAACATTTTTTTAAACATTATCCTTTTCAAGATCAAATCAAAAGACTTACCTTTGTGCCACAATAGCAATTTTTCATAGGAGTTGTTTTTGGGTTTTATAGTTTTAGCATAGTTTAGCGAAAAGAGGAGTAGAATTTCATAGGTTTACTCCTCTTTTTGGTTTCTGGAAGTTTGCCTTCTTCTTAAATTCAAAAATTAACATTCAATTTCCTACGCTCTAATCTGACTAACAAAAGTTTGATTTCAATAAAAATGTTTTCCCTTCAATTAAGCTTTTTTATTATTTTTGCTCAATCACACTGTTATTCACATAATTACTGATTGTCATGCTTAGAATTTTAATTATTTCTGCGTTGTCTTTGTTGGGCTTTACTGCTTTCTCACAAACGCAAGGTTCAGCATATACTGCTGTTGGAAAAGGAGTTGCTACAACATTTTTGACTGATTATCAATGTCTAGGAATAAATAATTCAGCGTTGGGTTGGGGAACGGGTTACAAAGACAAACGCTTTACGACAGGATCGAGTGAGTTTGGTTTTGGAATTTACAGTGATGCTTTGAGCAGTTCAAAATTGAAAAATTTATCTAAAAGTCTTCAAGATCAATTGTTAGGAAAAGGAGATAAAAATTTTGATTGGGGTCAACAAAAAGAAGCTGCTGCGAATTACGCATTGTCAGGAATTGCGATTTTTGCAGATTACAATTGGGCTGGCTTTTCATTTCAAGGGAAGAAATTCGGAGGAATCGCTTTCAATATTTCTGAGAATTATCAATGGTATTCGAAATTGAGTCAAAAAACAACGGACATCATTTTCAAAGGTCAACTTTCTGGATATTTTGATTCACTTCAAATTGTATTGAATGGAGATACTTCCATGATTGCCAACACCCAAAATTTATCTCCAGATACTTTGGCTGCAGCGATACAAGGATCAGTTGCGATTCCTTTGAGATTGAGTGAAATCACCATTGGATCATCAGTAAAAATGTTGTGGACGCGCTCATACAACTTTGGATATGGAAGAAAAATCATTGGTAAAGATTCTGTTTTCGCAATCTATGGTGGAATTGGTGGACGATTTATACAATCAATGGCGATGTTTGATATGGAATCTGACGAAAATGGATTGAAACTTTATTCCTCACTTTCGCCAGCTTTTAATCTAGATTATGGCGCAATCGCATCGACCAATTTATCTACTTATACGACAACTAAAGGCGGATTACCAGCATCTGTCGGAAATGGTTACGGAATTGATTTATCAGCAAGTGCCATATTTTTTGGCAGATTAAAAGTTGCTGCAGCTGTCAACAATGTTGGATCTGTAACTTACAACAGAAATGTTTATTCTGTAAAAGATACACTATTGGCAAATATTTCTTTGGCAGGTTTAAACAACAACAATGTGACCGAATCTGTGAATCAATTGATGCGTGATGGTGGAATTTTGACACTTCAAGGAAAAGAAAAATATGTAGTTAATAATCCTTCTAATATTAGAATTGGAGCAAGTTTTCAACCATTCAAATTCTTAAATTTCGGATTTGACATGGTCGCTCCGTTCAATAAATCTAATCCTGGAAGTATCCAAAATGCCGTTTTCTCTTTTGGTGGAGATATTCGTCCTGTTAAATGGTTGCAATTTAGTGTTGGCTACTTAGGTGGTGGCATTTACAAAACCAATGTTCCTGTAGGGATTAACTTTATTTTAAGAGATGGAGCTTACGAAATTGGAATTTCCTCCAGAGATGCGATTTCTTTTTTCTCAAAAAACACAAAAAGTCTTTCGGCAGCATTTGGATTTGCAAGATTTAGATTTTAAAAATACCCGATTTCACCTTTTCCATTTGAATTGGTTTTATTGCTTCACAAATAATCGATTTATTGAATATTCAGAAATAACTTAAACTAAATCGTTTATCATTTGTTTTGCTTAAAAAGCATTATGAATAAATTCGTTTGGATTCCAGCAGCCGTTATCGGTCTAATAGTTATTACTGTTTTAGTTATGTCGTTTACAAGCAAAGGAACAGAAACTCCAGAATATAAAGTTTTAAAAACCATTGAAGAGGTAGAAATTAGACTTTATCCAAATATGATTGTAGCTAAAACAGCATTAACAGGAAATTCTTTTGATCAACAAGGAAGTACGGGTTTTAGAACTATCGCTGGTTATATTTTTGGAGGAAATGACAAAAATCAAAAAATTGCGATGACTTCTCCCGTTGTAATGAGTATCGGCGACAGTGCAACAATGTATTTTGTAATGCCTAAAAGCTACAAACAAACAGATTTGCCAACACCAAATTCGTCGCAAGTAAAAATAGTGGAAGAATCAGCTAAAACACTAGCTGTTATTTCATATGGAGGATTTTCTTCTGATGAAAAAATTGAAAATCACCGCGCTAAATTGGCTGCAATTTTAACCAAAAACAACATCAAAACGAAGGGCGATTTTATGTACATGGGATACAATGCCCCTTGGGATATAATCGATCGAAAAAATGAAGTTGCGATTGAGGTAGTTGAATAATCTCAATTAAAATTTAAAGGCTTATCATTTGCTTTTGGATCCCAGCTGCCCTCGTATTTAAAGGTCAATTTTCCATTGTAATCCGAAGAATAAAAAGCGACTCTATCCATCGTGGCATCAATTTCACCTTTGTCTAAATTTGCTGCTTCACGAAGCGACATGACATAGAACCAATCATTCTTTTTACAAATCCAGGAACCAAACATGGTATGATTAATCTCCAATACGTTTAGCGCAAAAGCTTGCAAATTTCGGTCTGGAACTCGCAGCAAAGGACTCATTATTTGAAAGTAGTACTTAGACGGAGTGGCTGGAGAATCGAATAAATCTATCCAGATTGTCGCTCCCTTATAAGTTAAATTCCATTGTCCTCGCTTGTCGCCTCTGCACAACATTGGATCAACACCTAATTCAGCAATACTTGCTTCAATAAGTACAAATGTAGATTCAAATTCCATATCACAAATGTAAAAAACTGAAGATAATTTGCAAAAGAAATTTAAATCAATGGCCTTTTCTAGAAAATTCCAACCTCAACTTTCCCAGAAGAATTGGTTTTATAGCAGTACAAATTTCCGTCTAAACTCGCGATCAAAATTTCTAATTTTCCATCTTGATCAATGTCTTTGATAAAAACACTTGTTTCTGCTCCCTCATTAAATTTCACTTGTTGGATTTCAGTTCCATCTGTTTTAGCCAAAAACAAATCTCCCATTTCAGTGACGCCAACCAATTGTGGAAAACCTTTTCCTAGCACGTCCGCAATCATCGTTGTTGCAGAAATTCTTGCGCCGAAAACATCTACATTTTTTGTAATTGCCTTGTCAGACAAATATTGAGGCAAAGTATCGTTTTCCGTCATCCAAAAAGCTTTTCCAATAGGCGTTGATTCGCTTCCTAAGATTAAAAAGCCATCTTTAGAAACGATGGGCGACATGAAATAGTCAAATCCAAAATCCACTTGTCGCAAGCGTTTGCCTTTTGAATCAACTATGCTCAATTGACCATAAGAATCCATCAAATAAAATAATGTTTGTCCGTCAGATTTAACCATAAATGGAGAAGAATGAACACCACCTCCTGTTTCTACTACCCAAATAAAATCTCCAGTTTTGCCATTTAATGCCAAATGGTAATCGCCGTAATGTTTCATTTTGAAACCTTGAATTTCATCTGAATTGGCAGTTCCTCTTCCCGCAGTAATCAAATCTTTAACCCCATCATTATTTACATCAACCGCCAAGGCAGCCACATTTCCTTCATGACTTGTGATTATCTCATTTTTCCATATCAGTGAACCATTTGTACCATCCAAGGCATAAAACCCAGCATTCTGGACACTGAAAAAAACATCCAATTTTTGATCATTGTTAAAATCTTCCAAGACTGGTTTGCTTTCAACATCAAAGGGAAGATTGTATTTCCATAGTTCCTCATGGGTTTTCAAATCGAAACAGAAAAAATAATAGTTGTCAGTTCCGAAAAATAATTTTCCATCGCCGATCGCAATTCCTGTAACATCATTATCGCCGCCGAAAGGCAAAACAAATTGATGGACAATTTTTCCTGTTTTTGGATCAATCGCATAAACGCCGTCTTGGTCATCGAGTCGTCCGGTTCTATCTTTTCCATTGGAACCGATGTAAATCAATCCTTCATGAAAAATCATATTGGTACGATAAGTCGTTAAGCCAATTGACGTTTTCCAATTTTCTTTGAAAATAGAAGTGATTTTTTTCTGTGCTAAAGTATTTCCCATCAAGAAAAACACGATTGCGATATTAATTATTCTTACCATTGTTGAGGAGTATATCTTTCGTTTGTTTCTACATAAATATAATAAGTCTGGCCATTTTCGATTCCTATCATTACCTCAGATCGGCCTTCCATAAAAGAAGCTGATTCATAAATAAATGGAACTAAATCATTACCTTGAAGATCAATTGCGCCATATTTTCCGTCTTTGTAAACGACTGTAAATAATTCATTCGAAAATTGAACATCTAAATCACCCGTTTCCTCCATAAATTCATTGTTTCTCAAATAATATTTATGGTATAAATTCCCAGTTTTTAAAAAACCATAACTTCCTAAAACGATGTCATAAGGTTGAGAAAGTGGGGTTGAATTTGGAACACAACCTGCATCCGTAAAATACGCTCCTTGCACATACTTCTTACCTCCTTTTTCACCTATAAAATAAGTAATCGCAGTTGATTCAAAATCTGTCTGTTTAGAAATCGACTCAAATTCAACTGGGAGAATTAAGACTTTACTGCCGTGTATTCCTTTCTTTTTACCTACTGAAACAACAAATGTATTTTGCAAATTGTCGTTTCCGTATGGCTCGATTTGATCGTAATTCACGGGAACTAGTTCTCCTTGAAATTGACTTACAACTCCTTTTTTCTTGCCTATTTGACAGTAAAAAATACTTCCATCAAAATAATTTGAAATCAAAGCAGATTCTAATTTATCGTATTTAAAATCAATCAAAGTATCACCACATTGATTGATCAAGCCAAGTTTTTTATTTGTACCTGAAACAATAAAACATTTGCTCAAAGGATCTTGTTTCATCGATTTATATTCCGGTTGAATCTGCACCGTTGCAATTTTTTCTCCGTCATCAAAATCATTGTTGGTCTTCAAACCGTACAACCCTTTTTCTTTGAAAATTAAATATTTAGGCTCAAGCGAATAAAACTTTTTGCCTTTTTCGGTCAAATAATAGGGAAAATCATTCCCATCAACCGTTGCATAAACTTCGGTTTGATCCATTGCATATTGTAAAGTCAGCGAATAATCAAAAACTGGAGAAATCAAATTCCCATTGATAAGATTTAATATTCCTTGCTTTCCGTTTTTATAAATTCTTATGTATTGAGAAAATCCAATCACAGGATTGATCGAATCAAACTTTCCATTGATGTATTTCCCAGATATGGCGACTACTCCAAATTTTGAATCTTGATTCAAGGTATAAATGAATTGTAACGATACATTTCCGAAAATACTTCTTTCATCTTCTTCACCTTCAACATATTTGATGATTGTTTCAGATAATTTCACCTCTTGTTCATGGCAAATTTGAATAAATTGTCCATCTTCCAAGTGATATAGAAAATGTTCACTTGCATCAAACTTCTTCGTTATCAGAAAGTCCATAATCAAATCGCATTTTTCTAATTCCATAGGTACTATATCCTTCATTCCCTGAATGAAATACCCGACCCCAGATGCACTACCATAAAACCTGTAAAATGTTTTACCATTTAGGTTTTCTCTGGAAATTTGCAAAACTTCAGCATAATCTATCCACGGAGAGATGCGTCTTTTCTCTTCCAAATCATAGACTGCTTTTACTGTTGCTCCATCTTTTATATCAATAATTAATATGAATGGCTCATCAAGGATTTCTTTGTAAACCACATCGCTCACTTCCCAATCTGTATTTTCATAATTTAACTCAAAATAAGATTCTACTTTCAAAAAAGAATCGATTGGAGTTAAAAATCGATCTAAAATAATTGCTTTGTTTTCGGACTCTGCTATGAACCAATTACCCTGTTTCTTGAACGCTTTATAATTCAACTTTTTCACTTCAAAATTGGAATTTACGACTGTCAAGTTATTGTCTACATTTGTTTGTAAACAAACATTGCATTTAATTTCATCAAACTCAGCGACGTAGGAATTTAACCCTTTCATTTTTGCCTCAGAAATGAGACTTCCATCAGACTTAGCTAATTGAAAATAAGTGTAATAATCTTCGTATTCATTCATGAATTGACTATCATACTCTTCTACAGTGTACAGTACAAATAAAAAATCAAAATTATAGGAGCCGATTTTATAGTCTGCAAATTTTTGCTTGTCGATTCTCCCATATTTTGGCGCTACAATCCAACCTTTCTCTACTTCGTAAATTCCAATTTTTCCGTTTTTAAAAACCTTGAAAAAATTTTCTCCCTGAAAAAACTCAATTTTTGACTGCATACTATCAATCAATAACTTACCTCTAAAATACAAATCCCAATGTTGGTCTCCTACTTTACAGTTTGAATAATATCCTTCTGAGTAGATTTCACTGTATTTTGCTGGAATGATTTCGTTATTTTCTGAGAAAAAGCATCCAAATTTATCATCATTTCTCAATTCGAATCCGTACGGAACTGCACGAATTTCTTTGTATTCTGGTTTAATTAAATAACTCCCGTCGTTGTAGATTATCCCAACTAGATTGTTTTCTTTCACAAAAGCTTGTCCGGTCAAAAAAGGTTCTGCCTTTTGAAACTTAAAAGGAATTTGAACATTTCCCGCAGAATCAATGTATCCCCATTTGTCATTCAAACGAACCAATGCCAATTCCTCAGAAAAATTGCATTCATAATCATACGTGCAAGGAATGATTTCCCTCCCGTTTTTCTCAAAACCAAACTTACCATTTTTTTTCACAATCGTTAGATCCTGAGCTTGCAATCCAACTGCAAGAAATAAAAACAAAACAAAAGTACTTTTCATAACTATCGAATTTGAGCAAAGTTAGTTTACATTATGTGAGAAAAAAATAAAGCATTTGTAGTATTCTTAACTTATTAACCGACACTTAATAACTATAAATACATCTATTTAAATTTGTTAACATTTTGGTAAGATATATTTATTAAAAATTCCATCCTTTGGACGTACCTTTGCAAAAATTTAAATGAAATCCTTGAAGTAAATGTTTACTGAAACCATTTAGATTTAGAAAAGTTTGGAATTTATCGTGAGAAAAATTTGTTTAATTGCCTCGATTCTTTTTCTGCTTAATCATACCTTTTTTGCACAAATCACCATTGCCTTTCAAGGCGGTGAAACTGGCGATAATTGGAACTTTTCTTCAACTGGTGCCGATAATGTTGCACAATCTGAATCATTCGCGGCAGCAAATCGCACTTCCGGCACTCGATCAATCGTTGTGGGCGGAAATACTGGCGGTGGAAGTTGCTTTGACGGTGGATCTGGAAATGGAACCGACGTTGTAAACACTTTTACATTCGAAAATGTAGACATTTCAGGTAGCAGTAATTTCAATCGAACACTTACTTTCCAATGGGGGAATCGCTTTCCAGTGTGTGTTGGAACAGGTTGGGATTCTAATGAAAATCTACTATTTACTGCTTACCACAATGGAATAGCGCAAACCACAACAACAATTGCAACTGGGAGTAACAATGCCAATTTTAATATTGCAACCAGTCAATTTTCTTGGAATATTCCTACTTGTGTGACTGACTTCTATTTTACATTGTCTGTCACGACAAATCGAAGAGATGAACTGCTCTTTGTAGATGATGTGCGTCTTACAACGCCAAATTTAAATCAACCGATTCCAAATACTTCGCTCATTACGGGTAACAGCGAAATTTGCGTAGGCAATTCACAAAACTTGAGTGTCACTTCACTACCAAATACTTTTTACACTTGGAGTGGATTGCCATCGACTGCCCAATTTACATCTCCCAACAATACTTTGACTTCAAATCAAATTTCCATAGATTGGGGAGCAACTCCCGCTGGAATTTATTCTGTACAAGTAATACCATCCATGAATATTTGTGGCGTTTTGACAAATGGAAATCCAAGATCAATTGATATTACATTGGTAAACAGTCCAACAATCATTGTTCAAGGAGCAACGACAATTTGTCCAGGAGAAAGTACTGTAATTTCCGCTTCTGGCGCTACCACTTATAACTGGGACAACGGATTAGGGAATGGAAATCAATTCACCGTTTCACCTTTGGTCACCACAACTTACAATGTAACTGGCTCAATAGGTAATTGTATTTCAAGTAATTCGGTAACGATTACAGTTTCAAATTCAATAAATATCTCAATTGTCTCATCGAGTGATTCAATTTGTATCGGCGAAACTGTTTCTATCACTGCATCAGGCATGAATTCATATCTATGGCAAAATGCCAATGGATTGACAGCAAGCACTAATGCAACGGTTTTTGCAAATCCAACGGCTACAACAACATTCAACGTATCAGGATCGATTGGAAATTGTCAAGCACAGGGAAGTCTAACGATTTTCGTAAGTCCATTGCCAACAATATCTGCTGGAAATGATGTCAGCATTTGTGAAGGAGAATTTGTGACTTTAAGCGCAACAGGCGGAAATTCCTATTCTTGGAGTCAAAACGTGCAAAACGGTATTGCGTTTCAACCGCAAAGCACCCAAACCTACTCAGTTTCTGGAACAAATAACTTTGGTTGCGTTAGGACTGACGAAGTTTTAGTTACCGTAAATCCAAAGCCTACAGTTCAATTTCAAGCTTCTGTGTTAAATGGCTGTTCACCAATAGAAACGCAATTTTCAACCAATTTGAGCGACATTCAAAGTTATTCTTGGAATTTTGGAGATGGCAATACCAGTCAAGATCCAAATCCGTCACACACATACTTCAATGATGGTTGCAATGACGTGGAGCTGACAGTAATTTCGACAAATAGTTGCACCGCAAGCTTGCTTTTACAAGATTACATTTGCTCAGATTTGAAACCAACTGCCAACTTTGAAATCAATCCAACGAGTTTGAGTGAATCAAATCTAAACGCCCATTTTTTCAATCTTTCTGAAAATGCTACAAGTTTTCTGTGGAACTTTGGCGATTTAACAAACTCAACTCTAGTGTCCCCAGAGCACTTGTATGAGATGAATAATTCTGACGGATATTGGGTCACTTTGTACGCATTCTCTGCACAAGGATGTATCGATTCAATGACCCAAAAATTGCCTTTGATTGAAAATGTAATTTACTATGTACCAAATGCATTTACGCCAGACGGTAACGAATTTAATCAAACATTTCAGCCCATTTTCACTACTGGTTTTGATCCAACAAGATTCGAAATGCTGATTTTTGACCGTTGGGGAGAAATCATTTACGAAACAAAAGACGCTTCCATCGGTTGGGACGGTACAAACGTACAAGGTGAAATTGTTTCTGATGGAATTTACACGTGGAAAATCGCCTTCAATTTAATGAATAGCGATGACAGAAAAATTATTTCTGGACACGTAAACTTACTGAGATGATTTGGGAGATTTTCAAGAAGCTTTCAGGAGCTAGTGTGAACTCCTGAAAACCCATTGAATTTGATTGTTTCTTAGCAGCAGCAGATCAAAATCTTTAAAACAAAAAAAACAGAATTTTAATCAACTTAAACAATCCAATATCATTTGTATTGAATGATGTTGTAAAAGTAGTTGCTATCTAAAACCTATGCTAGAGGGCTACCCCCTCAATTTATTAAAACTTAATTAGCCAACAATTTTGACAAAAATTTGCTAAAATCAACATCGAATACCACAGAATCAACGAAAAATACAGTTTAAATATACTGCAAAATGACTCGAAAACACTTGTTTTAAGCCACTTTAAGTGATTTTATATTTTTCGATTCTCAGTTAAAATGAAAAAATCTACCGTTTAATAAAGCAACAAAACAGAAGAGGGTATTTTCAAAAAAACTATTCAATTATTTTTTATGTTTGAATAAGCATCAACGGAAAACTTAAAAATAATGAATCAAACAATCATTATTTATTTTTAGGCGCCAAAAGATAAATTTAAGTTGAAAGAAATGCTTGAAATGAAATTTTATAAATCAGCTTCATTTCAAATTATTTATTTACTAATTGTTAAAACTTAAAGTCATGGTAATTATATTCAGTATTATCGCAATTGTACTACTTGTTTCTTTGTATGATTATTTCTCTGCAAAAAATTGGCAACAAGTTACCTCAGATGTTAGAAACGATGTTGTTTTCAAAAACAGAAACAAAAATTATGGTGCTTACATCATGAGAAGAGACTATAACAAAAGAATGTTATTGATTCTGGTTGGAATGGTCGGAAGCATGGGCGCAGCTTATGGAACCTTTATGTTGGTCAAAACAACTCCAAAAGTTGCTATTGAAGTTTCACCTGTCGAAACCTGGGATACCGTAATTCTTGATCTTGATGAGAAAAAACCTGAAATCAAAATTGAAAAAATCGATGAAGTTCAATCAACCCCAGAAAAGCAAAATGAGTTCAACGAATTGAAAGTGACTGATGATGAAATTATCGATCCCAAAATTGAAATTGATCCAAATATTAAATCAGGAGATGAAAAAATTATTGGAGATGATGATAGAGATCCATTTGAACCAATCATCGATGAAGGCAAAAAAGGAAAAGGTCCGATTGAAATTATTGATCCAATTGACGAACCCGAAATTGATGTTGATGAAGAAGCACAATTTCCTGGAGGAAGACCTAAACTGATGGAATTTTTAGGGAAAAATTTACAGTATCCAGCTTTACCGTTAGAACTTGGAATTCAAGGAAAAAGCTACTTTCAATTTGTAGTCGACAAAAAAGGAGAAATTTCTAGGATCAAAGTGTTAAGAAAATTTGACGAATGTCCAGAGTGCGACGCAGAGGCAAAACGCGTAATCAGCAAAATGCCGATTTGGAAACCGGCAAAGAAAAATGGTAAAAATGTTGATAGCTATTTCCAAATGCCAATCAACTTTGTAATTCAATAAAATTAAATTTTACAACTCAAAATCCCCGATATTTAAAAATGTCGGGGATTTTTGTTTTAGACTGAAAAAAAAATGCAATTATTGAATTAAATATCACTAATTAGATTGTTCAATAAAAATAAAACGCTTATCTTTGCGCCCAAATTGAGAATTACACTTAAAAGACACCCAAATGTCGCATATTCATGGTAAAGTATCCCAGGTAATTGGTCCTGTGGTTGATGTAAGCTTCGAAAAAGGAGTTGAACTTCCAAGCATTTTTGATGCATTAGAAGTAAGAAAACAAGACGGTACGCGTGTTGTACTTGAAGTACAATCTCATGTTGGTGAAAGTTCTGTTAGAACAATCTCAATGGATTCAACGGATGGATTCATGAGAGGAATGGCAGTTACTTCAACAGGTAGTGCAATCAAAATGCCTATTGGTGACAAAATCAAAGGACGTTTATTTAACGTTGTTGGTGAAGCAATCGATGGTATCAATGACATGGACAACAGTGATGGTTTACCAATTCACCGTGAGGCTCCAAAATTTGATCAATTGACAACTGCTACTGAAGTTTTGTTCACAGGTATCAAAGTAATTGACTTGATTGAGCCTTATGCAAAAGGAGGAAAAATCGGTTTGTTTGGTGGTGCTGGAGTTGGTAAAACAGTATTGATTCAAGAATTGATTAATAACATCGCTAAAGGTCACGGTGGACTTTCTGTATTTGCAGGAGTTGGTGAGCGTACACGTGAAGGAAATGACTTGTTGCGTGAGATGTTAGAGTCAGGAATTATTAAATATGGTGATGCTTTTATGCACACTATGGAAGAAGGCGGATGGGATCTTTCTAAAGTTGATTTAGATGAAATGAAAGAATCTAAAGCTACTTTCGTTTTCGGACAAATGAATGAGCCTCCTGGAGCACGTGCACGTGTTGCTTTGTCTGGTTTGACAATGGCTGAATATTTCCGTGATGGTGACGGTGAAGGTCAAGGGAAAGATATCCTTTTCTTCGTTGACAATATCTTCCGATTCACTCAAGCTGGTTCAGAAGTATCTGCACTTTTAGGTCGTATGCCATCAGCAGTAGGATACCAACCAACATTGGCAACAGAAATGGGTGCGATGCAAGAGCGTATTACTTCAACGAAAAATGGTTCGATCACTTCAGTTCAAGCGGTTTATGTACCTGCGGATGACTTAACGGATCCAGCACCAGCAAATACATTTGCTCACTTAGATGCTACAACAGTATTGTCTCGTAAAATTTCTGAGTTAGGTATTTATCCAGCGGTTGACCCATTGGATTCTACTTCAAGAATTTTGAGTGCCAAGATTTTAGGTGATGCACACTACAATTGTGCTGAAAGAGTTAAAATCACACTTCAACGTTACAAAGAATTACAAGATATCATCGCAATCTTAGGTATGGACGAATTATCTGAAGAAGATAAATTGGTTGTACACAGAGCGAGAAGAGTTCAACGTTTCCTTTCTCAACCTTTCCACGTTGCTGAGCAATTTACAGGTTTGAAAGGTGTATTGGTTGATATTCAAGAAACAATCAAAGGATTCAACATGATTTTAGATGGTGAAATGGATAAATATCCTGAAGCTGCTTTCAACTTGAAAGGAAACATCGAAGACGTAATTGAAGCTGGAGAAAAAATGTTAGCTGACACGATTGCCTAATCCAAAGATTGAGTTTTCGTAATTTAAAATAATAAAAGATGCATTTAGAAATTATAACACCTGAGCATAAAATTTTTACTGGCGAAGTTGAAGCAGTTCAATTTCCTGGAATTGATGGATTGTTTCAGGTCTTGAATAATCATGCTCCAATTGTTTCTGCATTAGGAAAGGGAATTATTAAAATTGATTTGAAGTCAGATTTTGAAAGAAATGAAAAATCTAGTTCTTTGATCGAAGAAGATAAAAACCCTAAAATTATTCGTGTAGGAATCAAAGGTGGCGTTGTTGAAATGCTAAACAATAAAGTAATTGTTCTTGCTGAATAGTAAAAACATAACATACATCAAGAGGGATATGGGAAACCACATCCCTCTTTTTTATTAAAGTATGTCTTAAAAAATGTAAAATTTTACCAGATATACTATTCTTTCATTAAATTCGTTCTCTTAAGAGTTCTTAAATGCATGGATATATTTTCGCAAATTGATTTAACCAAATCGCCAAAACACATTGCTATCATCATGGATGGTAACGGGAGATGGGCAAAAAAACAAGGTCAGGAACGCTTGTTTGGTCATTCTATTGGCGTTGATTCTGTTAGAGACACATTGAGCGCTGCAAAGAAAATTGGCGTAAAATATGTCACTTTTTATGCATTTTCAACCGAAAACTGGGGAAGACCTCAAGATGAAGTTGAAGGACTAATGGACTTGATGGTAAAAACAATTGCCAACGAAGTCCCTGCAATGAATGAAAATGGCGCAAAATTATGGAGTATTGGTGACGTTGAAGGTTTACCTCAAGATTGCCAAGATGAACTTCGAATTGCCAAAGAAAAAACTGCACAAAATACAACTATCAATATGATTCTTGCATTGAACTACAGTTCAAGATGGGAAATCACCGAGGCAATCAAAAATATTGCACAAAAAATTGAAAATGGTTCGATGAAATCTTCTGACATTAATGAAAAACTCATCAATGAAGAGATGAACACACAACATTTTCCAGATCCAGAATTGTTAATTAGAACCAGCGGTGAACAAAGATTAAGTAATTTCCTCCTATGGCAAATGGCTTACACTGAATTTTATTTTACCGACGTTTTATGGCCAGATTTTAGAGAAGAAGACCTTTTCAAAGCGGTACTTGAATATCAACAAAGAGAAAGAAGATTCGGTCAAGTATCCGAACAACTAATTTAACTTGCATGAATAAATATTTTAAATTTATTATTTTCAGCATATGCTGTCTAAGCCAAATCAATACTTTTGGTCAAATTGACACGCTAAAATCTACTACTGGTCCTACTTCTATTGGCGGAACCACCATCAATTTTCAAGAACCAAAGGAATATGAAATTGGACCAATTCGAATTGAAGGAGCTGATAATTATGATCATCAAGCAATTAAATTAATCGCTGGACTTCGTCAAGGTCAGAATATCAATATTCCTGGTGAAAAAATTGCCAAAGCCATCCAAAATCTTTGGAATGAAGGTATCTTCTCAGATGTAGAAATTTATGCTGACAAAGAAGTTGCAGGAATTATTTACCTCGTTATTGCAGTTACCCCTCGACCAAAACTTTCTCGTTTCAAATTCAAAGGTGTTAACAAAAGAGAAGCTGATAAAATCAGAGAAGAAATCTCTTTATACTCTGGTAAAACAATTACTGAAAACCTTGTATTCACAACGCAAAACAGAATCAAGGGATATTTTAGAGAAAAAGGATTTTATGCTGCAACTGTCGAAATAAGAAGGCAAGCAGATAGTTTAATGAACAATTCTGAAATCTTTTTAATCAATATAAACAAAGGCAAAAAAGTTAAAATTGGAGAATTAGTCATCGAAGGAAACGAATCAATTCCAACTTGGAAATTGAAAATGGCGATGAAAGATACCAAAAAGAAAGCGCCTTGGCACGTCTTCAAAAAATCTAAATTTTCACAATCTGCTTATGAAAGAGACCAACAAGCGGTAATTGCAAAGTTCAATGCTATCGGATTAAGAGATGCTGTAATTTCTTTTGATACTGTTTACCAAAAAGACGATAAAAATCTTGCCATTAAAATGGTGATTCAAGAAGGAAATAAATATCTTTTTGGAGACATTGAATGGATTGGAAACACCAAATTTAGAACAGGTTATTTAGATACGATTCTTGGAATTAAATACGGTGATGTTTATAACAAAACATTACTAGACCAAAGACTAAACATGAGTCAGGATGGTAGAGATATCTCATCTTTGTACATGGACCGAGGATACCTTTTCTTCCAAATCAATGCGGTAGAAAAAAATGTGAAAGACAATCATATTTCATATCAAATGAGAATTATTGAAGGCAAGGAAGCTCGCAATAAAAACATCATTATTAAAGGAAATACAAAAACAAACGAACATGTTATCAGACGAGAATTGAGATTCAAGCCTGGCGATTTATTCAACAGAAATGACATCATTCGTTCACAACGTGAATTGTCTCAATTAGGATATTTCAATGATCAAGCCTTGCAATTTGTACCGATTCCAAACCCTCAAGATGGAACGGTAGATTTAGAAGTAACGGTTGAAGAAAAATCTTCAGATCAAATTGAACTATCTGGAGGATATGGTGCAGGACGTGTCATTGGAACTTTGGGTTTAACATTCAATAATTTTTCAATAAAAAATGTAACCAAAAAAGGTTCTTGGTCGCCACTTCCAGCTGGAGATGGACAACGACTTTCTATCCGGGGTCAAACGAATGGTAGATATTATCAAGGTTATAACTTTTCATTCACTGAACCATGGTTAGGTGGAAAAAAACCAAACTCTTTTTCATTCTGGGTAAATCATACTTCTTATTCTTCAACAGGATTGGCAAGATCAAATGAAAATTACAGTGGTGTTGGAATTTCAGGAATCGGTGTTGGATTAGGTCGACGTAAAAAAATTCCAGATGATTATTTTAGTGCTTATTATGAATTAGCATATCAATATTATGATGTTCAAAAATATGCGATATTCGCAAATTTACCAACAGGATATGCAAACGATATCAGCTTGAAATATGTTTTACAAAGAAACTCTGTAAACGTTCCAATTTATCCTACAGAAGGTTCTCACTTGACTTTTACAGCTAAAGGTTCACTTCCCTATTCAGCGTTTGAAAAAGGAGTTGATTATTCTACTCAAACTGCTCAAGAGCGATACAAATACTTGGAATATTACAAATTGAAATTTACCGGTGAATGGTTTTTCCCGTTGACGAATGATAAAAAATTGGTTTTAATGCCAAGAATTGGATTTGGTTTTATGGGTGCTTACAAACAGTCTAAAGGACTCTCTCCTTTCGAAAGATACAACATGGGAGGAAGTGGATTAACAGGAGTAAATTCATTTGGTGGTCGTGAAATCATTGCATTGAGAGGTTATGAGGATAACACACTTTCAAATACATCTGGAGATCCTATTGTTGCAAAATATACCATTGAATTGCGTTATCCAATTTCTTTGAATCCACAAGCAACATTTTATGTGTTAGGTTTTGGAGAAGCAGGAAATACCTTCCCAACATTGGCGAAATTCAATCCTTTCAATGTGAAAAGATCTGCAGGTGTAGGTATTCGCGTTTTCCTACCAATGTTCGGTATGCTTGGATTAGATTACGGTTGGGGCTTCGACAAGTTAGATCCAAATGCTTCTGGCTATGGTAAAGCGTCAGATATTGGAATATCACAAAAAGGATACTATGGAAAATTAAATTTCACCATAGGAATGAACTTGGGTGAATTATAATTAAATAGGCTATTTTTCAATCACAATAAAAACATTATATTTGGCGTTTTTGTTGCAAAATAAAATTATGAAGACATACATTTTCGCTTTACTTTTGATTTTTGGCACATCGTTTGTCAGCTCAGCTCAGAAGTATGGATATATCGATTCAGACTACATTTTGGGAAACGTTCCAGAATATGCTGAAGCGAAAGCCAAACTAGATAAGTTGGCAGAACGCTGGACAAAAGAAATTGAAGATCGTTACGATGTCTTGAAAAAAAAGAAAGAAGCATTTGCGCGTGAAGAAGTTTTGCTTCCAGCTGAAGAGAAAAAAAAGCGTTCTGAAGAAATTGAAAAATTAGAAACAGAAGCCATGGAAATGCAAAAAATGAGATTTGGAGTTGCCGGCGACTATTTTCAAAAAAGACAAGAATTGATTAAACCAATTCAAGATAAAGTATTTGAAGCGATGCAAAAAGTAGCATCAAACAAAAATTTCAGTTTTATCTTCGACAAAGCAAACCAAAGCAATCTGATTTATGCAGATGATAAATTTGATTTGAGTGATGATGTTCTGAAAGAAATGGGTGTAAAACCTAACAATAAATAGTAATAAGAAAAATAAACAAAAAGAGAAATGAAAAAGTTATTGGTTGCGTTGATGGTAATAATGTCTGCTGGGGCATTGAATGCACAAGTGAAAATGGGACATATTAATTCATCTAAATTGTTGGATACATTGCCTTCAAGAAAAGAAGCAATTAAAACTTTAGAAGATTTTGGTGCTGCAGGTGAAAAAGAATTGCAAGAAAAAGAGGCAGATTTTCAAAAAGCATATAACAAATACTTGGCTGAAAGAGAAAAATTAAGCCCTGTTATGCGTCAATATGAAGAAGAAAGATTGCAAAAGAAACAACAAGAATTACAAACTTTAGAGCAAGATTTGCAACAAAGAATGTCAATCATGAGCAATGATTTAAATGCTCCAATCTTGAAAAGAATGCAAAAAGCAGTTGACATTGTTGCTGAAAGAAGAAAATTGAATTACATCATCGATGAATCTCAAGCAATCTATTTCAAAGGAGGTTTAGATTTAACAAATGAAGTGATGATTGAATTACTTCGTTTAGATGCTGAGGAAACTAAAGTCAAATAAGAACATTGATTTTTCATATTGAAGGCGGTCATTTTGATCGCCTTTTTTTATTAACTTTAACCAAGAAATTGGCAAATGAATAAACTCAATCCTATAGGTGTTTTTGATTCTGGTTATGGTGGTCTCACTATTCTAACCGAATTACAGCATAAAATGCCAGACTATGATTTTCTTTATTTGGGCGACAATGCAAGAGCACCTTACGGACCAAGATCGTTTGATGTTGTTTACGAATTCACATTGGAAGCAGTACAATATCTTTTCAATCAGGGTTGCGAATTAGTGATACTTGCATGCAACACCGCTTCTGCAAAAGCACTGCGAACAATACAACAAAAAGATTTACCGCTCCTATTCCCTTCAAAACGAGTATTGGGTGTAATCAGACCAAGTACTGAAGCAATTGGAGAATTAACTCATACAAATCACGTTGGTATTCTAGCTACAGAAGGAACGGTTAAATCGGAATCTTACGTAATTGAAATCGGGAAATTTTCACCCAATACGATTGTTAGCCAACATGCTTGCCCGATTTGGGTTCCACTTATTGAAAACAATAAACAATTCACAGAAGCAGGAAAAATGTTTATAAAGGAAGATGTAGAAAGTTTACTTCAAAAAGACGAACAAATCGATACGATTATTTTGGCTTGCACGCACTACCCTATCTTAAAAGACTACATTCAGTCCATTGTTCCCAATAATGTTAGAATTGTTGCACAAGGAGCAATTATCGCTGATAAATTAGAAGATTATCTAATTAGACATCCGGAAATTGAAAGCAAATGTTCTAAAAATGGTTCAACGAGGTATTTAACAACTGAAAATGAACTGATTTTTAACCAAAATGCATCAAGATTACTGAATAAAAATATTATTTCAGAACATATAAAATTACTTTAATCTAACACTTTAAATTTCAGTAACATGAAAAATTATTTCGTTCATTTAACATTTGCAGGCTTAATTTCATTGCTTGTTGCTTGTGCTCCAATTTACAAATGCGGAGAAAATGCTCCATCAAAATTGAAAGGAAGTAAAAGGATGAAAGCGTTGACATTGGAAAGAGATTCACTTTGTAGAATGAATGCATTGAAAGACGCCCACAATGACACTTTAGTTAAACAAATTTCAAGTTTAGAAATTAAAACCAATGAACTTGAAAATCAAAAATCTGATTTGGAAGGAAAATACAATGATTTATTTAATGAGAATATTTCTCAATCAGAAAAATACAGCGCAACATTAAAACAAAAATCTGACGAACTCAACAACAAAGAGAAATTACTTGTTGAAAGAGAAAAAGCACTGAAAGAAATGAAGTCTATCATTTCAAGACAAGATTCTATCACCAAAAGATTGAATGATGTTCTGAGAAATGCACTTTTAGGATTTAAATCTGATGAACTATCTGTAGAAATCAAAAACGGAAAAGTATATGTCTCTTTATCAGATAAATTACTTTTTAAATCAGGCAGCGCATCAGTGGAAGAAAAAGGAAAACAAGCCATCAAATTGTTGGCGGATGTTTTGCAAAAAAATCCAGACATCGATATTTTGATTGAAGGCCATACAGACAACGACCCAATAAAAACTGCTGTTTATAAAGACAATTGGGACTTAAGTGTGGGTCGAGCAACAACCATTGTTCGAATCTTAACTGAAGATTACAAAATTCTTCCAACACGCATGACCGCTTCAGGAAAAGGTGAATTTTCACCAAAAGCAAGCAATGAAACTGCTGAAGGAAAAGCCAAAAATCGAAGAACTGAAATCATCTTATCACCAAAACTAGATGAGATCATGCAATTACTAAATAACGGAAAAAAATAAGTTTTACAGTTTATTCAGTAGTTAAGATGATTCACGAGGATTGCATTGAAATATACACAGATGGCGCAGCCAAAGGAAATCCTGGTCCTGGTGGTTTCGGTACAATCTTGCGATTTAAAGGACAAGAAAAAGAATTTTCTCAAGGATTTAGGCGAACAACCAACAATCGAATGGAACTTTTAGCATTGATTGTTGGATTAGAGGCAATTAAATCGGATCAATATGCAATCAAGATTTTTTCTGATTCCAAATATGTTGTAGATTCAATTTCACAAGGATGGGTATTCGGTTGGCAAAAGAAAGGTTTTAAAGACAAAAAAAATCCTGATTTATGGCAACGCTATTTAAAGTTGCATCCTAAATTTAAGAAAATTGAAATCTTTTGGATAAAAGGTCACAACGGCCATCCAGAAAATGAAAGATGTGATGTTTTGGCTGTAAACGCAGCGGAATCAAAAAATCTTGAAATTGATACCTACTTCGAAGCTTCTGAAGAAAAATCAGGATTATTTTAGTTTACATTTCCTGCCTGTTTCGAAATGCAAGCTTTGATAAATGTATAAACCAATGGATGAGGAATTTCTCTCGTGGAAGAAATTTGTGGACAAAAACCGCATGCTACAAAAAATGGGTATTTCTTCAAACTAATTATCTCTGCTTCTTCAAATTGATTGTACCCTTCAATGTCAATCAGTTCGCCCAGCAAATAGTTTAGCAATTGCGGATATAAACTAAATCTGGATGAAGTCAATTCAATGGGTGAATGGTTTTCATATATCTTAATCAGCGCATCTGAATTTGGAACTACTTCAACGCGCTCAAATTGTTCTCCCTCCACCAAGTTGTCAGAAATCAATTTTTCCCCATTAGGATTTAAATTATAGCGATTTATGAGCACATCTATCAAAGATTTGAATCCATCTCCAGTAATAAATGTTGGCAATTTTGCTTGAACTACTTGATCAATGATTCCTGTTAAGAAAAAGATATTTTTGTAGGGTCCTGGACTAATCCAAATTCCATCATATTCTTGAAATTGTTGCGTTTTAAATTGGGTAGCTTCCGCCAATTTAATCCAATAATAATTCACTTCAATTTCTAAGAATCTTCCTGCATGATCCAAAGCTAAATTGGTCGCATGATGTGCGTTATAAGTGAAATTGAAATCTCCAATAATGGCTATTTTTAATACGTGACTCATCTACGCGCTTTTTCTATGGCCTCAAAATACAAAAAATGCTGCTCATAGAAATGAACAGCATTAAAATATCTTGAAAAAGTTTCATTTATCTTTTGTACCAACCTTTGAAAACACCATTGTTTACAGGAAGCGATTGCTCAACATAAGTTGTATCTCCTACTGCAGGAGGATTACTTGGCGTAATAATTTGGAAGGTATGGTAAACTGTGCAATCAAAATTTGCAACAAACTTAGAGTAATCACCAGTTTTATCTGATTCTTGAACAATATTTGTGAAATCGATTGTATTTGGATCAGTATCTTTTGTCAACCAAACGTCTCCGTTACCATCTCTATAAGCAACTTCGAAACCTGCAGTATTTGCACCTGTCAAAATAGCTCCAAGCGTGTAAGTTGGAGTTGGATTAGCAGTTAAAAAACCGTTAAAGATGGCCAAAGTTGGATCACTTGTAACATTTGCATCCCATTTCATTTGACCAATATTCAAACGCATAGCATTTAAATTATCTGATGATTTAATTTCAGAATAATAAACAGCTGAAGAAAGTCCTGAAGGAGGTACAATTTTAGATTTACTAGACTCCAAATAGACTCCGTCAACATTTTGAGTCCATTCCACATCTGTACCATTGATAGTACCTGTAAAGTTACAAACCAATTCAACTTTTGGTTCTGGAGCAGGTATAACTTCGTGTTTAACACAACTAGCTAACGCAGCGATTACTAACGTAGAAGCAAGAATAGATTTTAATTTCATAGTTTCAATAATTATTTACAAATTTTCCCGAAGGATATAATTCTTTCCAAATGTACAATTTTTTAGCTTTTGTACATCATTTTTATTGAAGAACGTATAAATTTAAAGAAGGTTGGTTATTTTTATTTATTTTTTAAGCACGAATTTGTCTGAATGCATTAGCAAATTCTACATTATCAATCCACAAGTCAGCCAGTTCAGTCTTTTGCAATTCTAAAGAGTAATATTCATGTCCATTTTGCATATCGAACCGATCAAATGAATTCATCACATCTGTTTGGTCAGACAACTGTTGGATTCTTCCCATCAACTTATTTAAATCTGTATGATCAACCAACAATTCACTTCTAAAAGTTTGGTTTCCCTGAGAAATTTTACAATTTACATGTACTTCAAGACTTCCTGATTCAAACTGAATTGATTCGATGTTGATTTTGTCAAAAATTGCTCTCATATCTTTTAATTTTATGATACAAAGCTATGGTAGCAAAACGTAAGCTATTTACGGTCATCATAAATTAAAAAATAAATTTCAAAATAATTTTTTAATTCGAACTAACTATCTATTTATCAAAATATAAAAAACAAAAAGAGGTGTCCTTTCGAACACCTCTTGAAAATTTAAATATCAACATTTTATTTTCCTACAGTAGCAAAGAAAGTTTTTGCTTGTGCATCTGCTGGATCTAAAGTTCTAACTATTCCCCAAAAATCTTTCGCTTTAGCGATGTCTTTTGCAGGAGAGTTAACATAATAATCACCCATGTATTTTGCAGCTTCAATCATATAGTTTTTGTATGCTCCTGCTCTTTCTGCTTCAGGAACCAACTCGATGAATTTTTCATAATATGGTCTTGCTCCCCAAGTCACTTTTTTCAAATCCAATTGAACATTAGCTCTTGCTCTCCAAAGTGAAGCCATTGCAAATGTTGGAGATAATTTCGCTACTTGTGCGTAAGCTGCATCAGCCAAAACATAGTTCTTAGCTCCAAAATAATAGGCTCTTCCTAAATCGTTGTATTCTGTAACAGTCAATTTAGTAGAATCTGAACCCAGTTTTTTGTTCAAACTAGCGATTACTAAATCATACTTTTTAGATTTCATATATAATTTAGACAATTCACCATACAACTCAGTACCATTTACAGAATCTTTTTCAATTGCTCTATTCAACTCTAAAATCGCAGAAGAATCACTTCCTAATTTAGATAACAACAAACCTTTGTACTTGTAATCCATCGCAATTACTTTATCTTCAGGTACAATTTGGAAAAATCTGTTCATTGCATTCATCCCTTTTCTGTAATTTGCAGTATCTGCTTTTGGATCTTTCGCATTACACTCATAAATTGAATATCCCAATAAACGTTGACTGTAGAAATTCTCGAATCCATTCGCATGAATTGTCTCAAATTGCGTTACTGATTCACAATATTTCTTTCCGGAAAATAAAGATGTTGCGTAACGGTATCTTGAATAGTCATTGTTATTTAATTCAAGGTAAAACAACCAGTTTTCAACCGCTTTTGAAGTTTGATTGAATTTCATATTCAACTCTGCATTTTCTCTATAAGCCGGAGCATAAGTTGGGTCTAAATCTTGAGCTTCAATGTATAAATCGTTCGCTAATTGATAATTCTGAGCACGTTGATAAACTTTCGCTTTACGAACTACAATTTTAGCTTGTTTTGAAAGGTCTAAAGCATTGTTGTAACTTTTCATCGCTTCTGTACCGTTTGTTGGTGTTAATTCCAACAAAGCATCTCCCAACAACAAATGTCCATCAATATTCTTTGGATCCAATTTGATTGCAGTTGTCAAAATAGTAACCGCTTGATTCAACGCTTTGATTGGTGCATTTGTATATACAGAACCAATTTGACGCATCACTTCAGCATTTTTGTTCTTTGTTAAAGTCAATGCTTGAACGAACAATTTTTTACCTTCTGTAGTATCCCCTTTAAACCAAAGGTATTTTCCAGTACCAACTAAGTTCAATGGATTAACTGCATCAATTGTTAAACCTTTTTTCCACATGACATTCGCAGAATCAAGATTATCTGCATTAAAATAATTTTCACCGAAATAAAAATAGTTGTCAGCCTTAGTTGGTTCTTTAGCTACTAACGCTTTAAATTCAGTGCGCGCAGCATCAAACATTTCGTTGTCTGTTTTCTTAATTGCACTTTCTAAAGTTTGTGCATTTACCAATGTTCCAAAGAACATAGAAACAGCTAAAATCTTATAATTTTTCATTTTGTTATTTTCTAGTTTATGCTTTGTTTTCTTTTGAAATATAATCAATAGTCTTGCCAAAAAAAGGACAAAAGTAATAAATTGATTAAAATTTATAGTTAAATGTGATTATTCTGATTTTATCTGTATCACCCTTGCAACCATATTAGCAGGAATCAAGGAAGATTTCTGAATTAACAACTGACCTTTCTCACCTGTCATGAACAATAAAAAACCAGAACTAACACCAGATCGAGAAGCATAATTAACCACCCACAAATCTCTTGTCATTGGATATTGTTTATCATAAATGTAAGATTGATAGGGCTTGAAAGATTCACTTGTTGCGGTTTTAGAAACGGCCATTACTCTGATTCCATTTAAAAAATCCAAGGTTTGTGGATCGTCTTCATCACTGATCCAATTGACACCAATGACACCAATCGCACTTTTGTTATTTTTCACATAATTGATAACTTCAGCATTTGATTTTACAGCGAAAACATTTTCAGGAACCTTTGTTACGCCAGACAAATTTTTCAAGTAATTGAAGTTTGCAGAATTTTCATGATCAAAAACCACATTGATTCCAGTTTTCAAACTAGACCAAGTTTTGGTTTTTCCTGTCAATATATCTTTTAGTTGATCGATTGAAATAGTAGAATCAGGATTTTCAGGATTGATAATTAAAGCAACGGCATCTTTGGCTAAGATCTCACTTCTAACTTCGATATTCGCTTTTTTCAATTTCGCTATTTCTGCTTCAGTTAGATCACGAGTGATACACATTGTCTCAACCTTTTTAGCGAAAAAATCTTGCAAAATCTCTTCTTCCGTTTTATAAACTGGAATGATGTCTGCCAAAGGATTTTGACTTTCGAAAGTATAAATACTTGTATCAAACAAAGGTTTGAATGATTCTTCAATGAAAATTTTTGCTTTTCCTATTCCATGTGCTTCAGTCACCTTCATTGGATTATTACAACTTGCAATAAACACTATACAGCAAAGAACTAATTTAAATGAGTTTTTCATATCGAGAATAATTAATTTTTGGATGCTTTGATATTTTGATACAATCGAAAACCTCTAAAAGTCGCATAGGTTATCATTACAATTACGAAAATGATTCTTTTAGATTCAGTCATTCTATCGTTGAATAATTCAGTGAACAACATAAAGCCAGAAAGTGCCAAGCACATAACAATGATGAACGCCGAAAACGTGTTACTAATGAAATTTGTATTCATAATATTTCAAAAAATCCCCGAAATCCAATGGATAACGGGGATAAATATAAAGTCTAAACTTTTTTAGTTTAATTTGAAGTTCACTGGTAAATCGAAGTAACTTCTTACACCTTTTCCACCAATTTTACCTGGTTTCCAACGTGGCATTAATCTTACTACTCGTTTTGCTTCAGCGTCACATTCTGGACAATCTGGAACAGGACGGGTAACTTTAACGTCTGTAATTTTACCATCTGTACCAACGATGAATCTCAGATAACATTTTCCTTCAATTCCTGCTTCAATTGCAGTTTCAGGATATTTCATGTTATCAGCCAAAAACTTCATCATTGAAGCTCTTCCTCCAGGATATTCAGCAGATTCTTCTACATCCAAGAAAACTTCTTCTTCTTTTTTCTCTACTGGTGGCGGTGTATTATCCGTCGGAGGTGGAGCAAAAGAGTTATTGTCTTCTTCATTGGTAGTTGTTGATGCATTAACGTCAACCATCGCATCTTGTGGTGGAATTTGATTATCCACTACATCATCCGTAACAATTGGAGGCAAGAAAGCAATTGTTTGTTCCATCGGTGGAATTTCTTCCTCAACTGGCGGTGGCTCAACTTCCTCTACAGGAGGAGCAGCAACACTGAATTGAGACATATCCACTGGTGGCTCTTCAATTACTTCTTCTGGAAGTGATTTAATGATCATGTAAGTACCATAAATCAATCCTAAACCAAGAATTACACTTGATAAGATTATGATCATCCGCTTGTCATAATCTCTTCTAATTACGTATGCGCCGTAAGCCTTGTTGCGGTGTTCAAAAACAAGTTCATTTCTTTGTGCAGACGTAACTTGTTGCCAACGACGGGCAGCAAAAAAGTCATACAATGAAACAATCGCTACGAGCAATACAATACTGAAAATGATTCCCATATTATTTTCCTGTTTTAGCTTTAATTAAATCTAGCTCACTTTGCATGATATCAACTGGTGCAATTACACCGATATCAGCAATCTTCAACTCATCAATTAAATCAATGAAGTTTTTACAAGTTGCGTCGTTGTCTGTTTTAATCAAAACTTTCAATGCCTCATTTGCACTTTTTACTTCTCTGATTTTTCTTGTATAAGTAGTATCTGCGATTTTTTTACTAGTCAAATCAGCATCCAAAGTAACTTTTTTCTCTAAAACGAAGCGATTCATTTTAGACAAAAGTTCACGAACACTTCCTTCTCCTCCACCAAAGTTTGCTTCTTCAATTGTAGTTGCTGGTTTTCCTTTGGCATTTCCTTCTGGATAAAAAGCACCTTCATAGTAGAAAATACGATCTTCAGCCAACAAAAATGTAACAGCGTTGTTAACTTCTACATCCTTTTTTATCTCATTTGGCTTTGGCTTTGCTGGATAAACCAAGCTCATTACTTTGGGCTTGCTAAATGTAGCAGTCAATACGAAAAACGTCAACAAAAGGAAAGCTAAATCCACCATCGGTGTCATGTCGACTTTCGTCGATTGCTTTTTGGCCCTTTTCTTGCCTTTGTCGTGACCACCACCGCCACTTTCTGCAATTTCTGCCATGTCTTATTCTTTTTTTCTTGGATCGTGTTCCAATGAAGTAACAAAATTCAAGTTGTTTAAATTCAAATCTCTAAATACGTCGATTACTTGTTTCGCGCGAACATAAACCGCTTTACCATCTACTTTCAAGATGAATTTTGGTTTAAAATCGTTTGCTTCAGGTTCCAAACCTTTGTCAGTTGCTTCCAAGAAAGCTTCTTCACCTGCAGACAATGCTTCGAGGTTTCCGTACCAAATCCAATCTTTCAATTGGTTGTTCAATGAGTCAGCTGGAATACCAGTTGTTTTGAAATTTTTACGTTCCGCAGAACTCAAATTCAAATAAGCAGGCATTTCTTTCATGTCACAACCAAAGTTGGTCATTTTCACAAATTCTTTCACTTGCTCGTTGGTAAACTTCAAATTGTATTTTTTCGCCATGCTGCCAAGAAGTCTTGTTTTCACCTCATCTTTACCAGACATTCCGAAAAATTTACGACCATCTTTATCAATAGACACCATTATCACATTTTCAGGGATAATCATGTCACTGATACTAGAAGGAGTATCAATTACAGCCGCTTCATCAGAACGGAAACTTGACGAAAGCATAAAGAATGTAACCAACAAGAAAGCTAAATCCACCATAGGAGTCATATCTATGGATGGGGAGCTTTTGGGCATATTAATTTTAGGCATTTCGTTCTAAAATATTTTGTAAATACTATAATTACTATTACTTAAGGCTAAACCTTATTTTGTAGTAGTTGCGAAATCTTGTACAATTGTGAAGCTAGCTTCATCCATGCTGTAAGTCATCTGGTCAATTTTAGTTGAGAAGAAGTTATACATGATGATCGCGATAGCAGAACCTGTAATACCCAAAGCTGTATTAATCAAGGCCTCAGAAATACCAGCAGCCAATGCAGCAGTATCAGGAGAACCAGAACTCATTGCACCAAATGAACGAATCATCCCAAGTACTGTTCCAATCAAACCAATCAACGTTGCGATAGATGCACAAGTAGAAAGAATTACTAAGTTTTTAGACAACATTGGCAATTCCAAAGCTGTAGCTTCTTCCAATTCTTTTTTCATAGACTCAACTTTTTGCTCTTTATCCATTGTAGAATCTTTGCTCAAGTGGTCATATTTTTCCAAACCTGCACGAACAACATTTGCCAAAGAACCTCTTTGTTTGTCGCACTCAACAACTGCTTGCTCGATTTCTTTGTTAGCCAAAAGTGTTTTTACTTTAGAAACGAAAACATCAACATTTCCTTTTCCTTTTCCTTTAGCCAACGTTACAAAACGCTCGATAGAGAAAATAATGATGATAAAGTTAACCGCCAAAAGAATAGGTACGATAAAACCTCCTTTGTAGATAATTCCCATGTAATTTCCTTGCAATGCTTCTTTTGTAGGATCGTTACCCACGAAGTTAGCTGGATTACCAAAAATAAACATATAGATAACAATACCAATAACTAGCGCTATTACAATAGCGATTGCTGCGATTAATGCCGAAAAACCTCCAGCTGTCTTTTGCTTATTACTCATAATTACTTTTTTTTATACTTTACATTTTGTTTAAGACCCCAAACATAGTAAAAGGAATTGGATTAATAAAAAATATCAATTATTAAGTAGCAATTTTTTATTCACCTATGCAATATTTGATTTTAAATAGGACTTTCACTGATTAAAGTAAGTTAGTTTCAAAAAATCAAAAAAAATAATTTTAAAATTCTAAAAATCAATATGTTAATTCGACTAATTCATTAACATTTCCTGAATTTGAATTTTTTCTGAAGTTTCATATTAAGGTTGTGTTAAATTTATTCCTCTTAAAGTCAAAAGTACACTTATCACCAAAATTTCTTGAAACGATTTTTTGATTTAGAAATTTGATAAGAAATGTGATTCTCTCAAATTTTGAACTTATCTTTGATTCATTAATCGAAAAGCAATACTTCACAATGATACAAGTAAAAAACTACGTCCTTGCACAATGGATTTCGGGAGAAGGTTCTGAAACTAATTTATACAATGCATTAACCGGTGAGAAAATCGGTGACACTTCAAGTGCAGGTTTGAATTACCAAGAAATTTTGACTTACGGTCGAGAAAAAGGCGGTCGTGCATTGCGAAAAATGACTTTCCAAGAGCGTGGACGAATGCTGAAAGCATTGGCGTTGCATTTGATGGATAAAAAAGAATCTTATTATGCTTTGAGTGCACTGACAGGTGCAACGCGCATTGATTCGTGGATTGATATTGAAGGAGGAATAGGAAATCTTTTCGCAAATGCTTCTCTAAGAAGACAATTTCCAGATTTACCTTATTATGTAGACGGTGTTGCTGCTCCACTTTCTAAAAATGGAAGTTTTATCGGTCACCACATCATGGTTCCTAAACAAGGTGTTGCGATTCACATCAATGCATTTAATTTCCCGATCTGGGGAATGTTGGAGAAAATCGCAGTCAATTTAATGGCGGGTGTTCCAGCGATTGTGAAACCTTCTGAATTCACTTGCTTTTTGACTGAGTTAATGGTAAAAGACATCATCGACAGTAAAATTCTTCCTGAAGGAAGTTTACAATTGGTTTGCGGATTAGGACGAGGAATCCTTGATCATGTGGACAGCGAAGACGTAGTGACTTTCACTGGAAGTGCGCATACAGGTAAAATGTTGAAAGCAATGCCTCAATTTTCAGAACGTAGTGTTCCCTTCAACTTAGAAGCGGATTCTTTGAATGCAACAATCTTAGGCAAACATGCAGTTCCTGGGACGGTAGAATTTGACTTATTTATCAAAGAAACAACGAAAGAAATCACCGTAAAAGCAGGACAAAAATGTACTGCGGTTAGAAGAATTATTGTTCCAGACAACTTGCTTGATGAAGTGCAGAAAGCCATTTCAGCGCGTTTGGCTTCAACGAAAGTAGGAGATCCAAGTATGGAAGGTGTGCGCATGGGCGCTTTGGCAACGATGACGCAAGTAGATCGTGTAAGAGCAAATGTAAATCGCTTGGCGCAAACGCAAGAAATCGTTTTTGGAAATGCGAATCACGTGGATGTAACAGGAGGAGATTCTGAAAAAGGCGCGTTCTTCTCTCCTATTTTATTTGTCAATAATGATCCTTTCAAAAATACAGATGTGCACGAAATTGAAGCTTTTGGACCAGTTTCGACCATCATGCCTTATAAAACCATGGACGATGCTATCGAACTTTCTCGCATGGGGAAAGGTTCTTTGGTTTCATCAATCGTTACTCCCAATGACCAAGAGGCAACTGAATATGTTGTCGGTGCTGCAAGTATGCACGGACGAATTTTGGTATTGAATAAAGACTGTGCGAAAGAAAGTACTGGCCATGGTTCTCCAATGCCATTGTTAACACACGGTGGGCCTGGTCGTGCAGGTGGTGGAGAAGAAATGGGCGGAAAACGCGGAGTTTTACACTACATGCAACGCACAGCGATTCAAGGACATCCAACGACAATTACCAAAATCACACAACAATTTCAAGTGGGTGCAGAAATGCCAGAAGCGAATCCGCATGTGTTTAGAAAACACTTTGAAGAATTGGTTATTGGTGAAACAGTTTTCACACACAAACACACGGTTACCGATGCAGACATCGTGAATTTCGCGAATGTTTCAGGAGACAATTTCTACGCACACATGGACGCAACTTCTTTGGAAGGAACGATTTTCGAGCGCAGAGTTGCCCACGGATATTTTGTATTATCCAAAGCCGCCGGTTTGTTTGTGGATCCAAAAAAAGGTCCAGTATTATTGAACTACGGATTGGATGAAGCGCGTTTCACCAAACCTGTTTATCCAGGAGCGACATTGGGTGTAAGATTTACCGTGAAAGAAAAAATCGATCAAGAAAAACGTTCAGAAGACGATATCTCTAAAGGAATTGTGAAATTTTTGGTGGATGTGTATGATGAAACTGGAGAGACAGTTGCGTTGGCAACTATTTTGACGATGGTTAGGAAAATAGATCAGACGAAATAAAAAATTGAAAATCCCGATGTTTATGCGTTGGGATTTTTTTTGGAAAATATTTCTTGTATGAATTCAAACCCTTTCATAGACAAAGCAATACTATTTATAGCCAAGAATTTCAATAGTGAATGTTCTCTTGAAATTATTGCAAATGAAGTTGGTTTATCAAAGTTCTATTTTCATCGGATTTTCAAAATTGAAACCCACGAAACTTTGAATGAATACGTTCATCGTTTAAGAATGGAACATGCAGTTCATTTATTTAAAATGTATTCATATTTAGCAAATACTGATGTTGCTTTTCAATGCGGATATCAATCACCCAATGAATTTGCAAGGGTTTTTAAACGTCATTTTAATTGTTCCCCAACTGAATTCAAAAAATCAATTTCAACTCCAAAAAGTACTCGGAAAGCAGAATTTCACTTTGAAATCCCAATCATTCATTGCAAAAAATTAAGACTAAAAGTTGATAGTACAACTTTCGAAAAAGAGAAAGTCGAAAGTGCTTTCCAACGGTTAATCAATGTAAATAATGAACCATTGTTTGGAATTTATATAGATGTTCCTTTACATATCAATCCATCCAAATGCAGGTATTTTGCAGGTAAAGAATCTGATAAAGATTGTAATTTTGAAACTGAAGAAGGATATTATACTTTCATTCAATTTCGTGGCAATCAAGCTGATTTATTCGAAACAATCATCGATTTTAAAATGAATAAAATTGACCGTTCACCTTACGAAATTGCCTCATTTGTTGCATTTGAAAAAATTACTTTGAAAAATGAAAATCCGACTTTTGACTATGCGAAAGTTGATCGAAAAATTTATATCCCGATTCGGAAGAAAACAGCAAGATTTGCATAGTTTACTAAAATGAAATCTATTACTTTTGAAATAAAAAGATGTCGAAAATAGTTCAGTTTGGTGAAAATGTGGAAGGATTTAATATTCCAGTTTTAAATGAAAGAGAAATACGTGCTTCTTCAGGAATTTTATTTGTATTTGCACTGCTTTCATTTTTAATGATTGTATTTCGAAAAGATTTTATGCTTGCAAAATTCTTTGTCCTGATTTTTATAATTGAATTTATCATCCGTGTTTTCATCAATCCAAAATATGCACCAACACTCATTTTAGGAAGGATGATTGTCAAAAATCAAACTCCAGAATACGTAGGGGCTCCTCAGAAAAAATTTGCTTGGAAAATTGGAATAATTCTCTCTTCTACAATGTTTATTTTATTAAACATTTTCAATACCTATAGTATTTTCACAGGTCTAATCTGCTTTATTTGCTTGATTTTCCTATTCTTTGAAGCTTCGTTTGGAATTTGTATAGGTTGTATTTTTTACAAAAAATTTTACAAAGAAAAAGTACAGTATTGCCCAGGAGAAGTTTGTGAAATAAAAGACAGAACTGAAATACAAAAAGTGTCAAAAACACAAATTTTTATTTTTATCGGTTTTGTTGTTTTGGTGATACTTTTAGTGATTGGATTGAATCAACTTTTTTCAAATCCTCCCGAAAATTTATGGGAAAAATTAGGATTGAAAAAAGCTTAAAAATCTCCAATCCTAATTTAATAGCGATTTACAAACGAAACAACATCGCAAAAATAAGTCTGCTTTCTGATTTCACTAAATCTGGTCGCCAAGATGGATCAAGTGGCACATTGGAATATCCCGTTTGAGAAGTTACTCCGCCAGCACCAGCAAAATAAGGGACATTGGCACTTCGATGTACAAATTCTACTCTAAAAGTAATGCTCTGATTGGGCATGTAATCTAAATTTGTGGAACAGTCCCAACCTTTGAAAACATCTCCAGGATTGGCGCTGAAAGGAAATGCACCTTCTGTTTGGGTTGGATTATTTGGATTCGGCAATGGGCTCGCTTGACCAGTTGGATACAAAACCAAATATCTTCCAGGGTTAGTCATTACTCCGCCGCCAATTGTCCAAGCAAATTTATTTTTGGCAAACCATAGTCTGTGATACAACATTCCACTTACAAAGTATTGCGAAGGTCCGTGCGCTGAGTCACCTTTTTGAAATCCGTTTACACCATCGCCTTTTTCAAAACCGAAATCAGCCGTAAATGAAATCGCTGCTTTAGAAATCCCTTTGGAATTAGGTTTATTCAAATAACGCACAAGTATGCTGTTATCACTGTGAAATCTTTTTCTATTAGGCAATCCAGCGGCATCTGTTCCGTAATAATTATTGGTCAACATTTTCAAATTTGAATTGGGCGTCCAAGTGATATTTCCGCCAAATCCGGGCATTTTATTGAAGCGTCCATAACTCTGCCAACCATTTACCAACCATGGTTCGATCTTCAGATGTTTGGTTGGATGAATTTGACATCTAATTCCATTGAAAAACCAAGGGGTATTGTCTGAAGTAAACGAAGCTTGATATTCCCAATTTTCAGCTTGGTAAAAGGAATTCAGTCCAATATATGACATAAAAAGTCCCGCATCGATGTTGATTCCATACCATTTATTGATGTGATAACCTGCGTAAGCTTCACTCAAATAGCGATATACGTTTGCTAATTGATATTGACCTTTGTATGGACTGACATCATTTCGTGGAACAACTTGTGAGCGGGTTCCAAATTGCGTCATGACTCTGGCACGCGCGCCTTTGTATTCGAAATCGCCGCCAAAATGCAGCGCTGAAAGTGTGATTTCGTTATTTCTTGTGAGCGCTGTGGAGCCAACAACCGTATTGTCATTTGGATTATTGAACGAATACGTATAATTCACATCTAGCATCAAACTTGGCGTGAAAAATTTCAAGTCTTTGAAAGTCGGTTCAGTTCTTCGATCGCTTCCATTTGCCCAAGTCATGTCGATGTCTTCGAAAGGAATTTTGGGTGTACGGATAGAATCTAGCTGACTTTTTTGCGCTGAAGCTGATATTGTTAGGACGCTAACAGCAAATAAAATTTTAGTTTTCATTTTCATTAATTAGTTAAATAATTCTGGTGAGTTCTACCTGATTGGCTTTTTGGTAAACCAAAGGAATTTGTTCAATGATGACATCATTTTTATCAAGTCCAAATGCAGCTTCGTCGCTTTGACCCAATCTTTTTAAGAGGAAATAAGAATTTAAAATCACGCCTTCTTTCATCGCAAATTCATTTTCAACGGAAAGAAATTTTTGAAAAACGACAAATTTGAAATCAGGACTTGAATTATATTTTGTTGAACCGTCGGGACGAATATGCAAATTCAATTCTTTGTCATTGACTAAATCTTGGACAATTTTCTTGAAGTAAAGTTCCGTCTTGGGCTGAATTCTAAACCCTATATTGATATTTACTTTAATCACTTTATCGTCAATCAATTCTGAAACATCATACGTCAACGTGTAAGGTTGCTCAGTGCGATTAATGTGTACAAACCAATAAACATCTGCTTTTTTAGGGTTTTTAGCGAAAATTGATTGAATAATCTTTCCTTCAATTTCATGGCGATTATTGGCTTTAGTCAAATAAATCAAATGCGTAGCAAATTTTGGAATTTCAGGATCCTCGCTCAATTCTTGAATTTGCGGTGAAAACTTGCCTAAATCTTCAAAATGCGTAAAACGATTGTTGATTTTTCTAGCATTATACCAAGTGTACATCGTTAGGAAGATGAAAAGTTCAAAGAAAAGAAACATCCATCTTTCTTTAATTTTAGCGACGTTGGCTATGAAGAAAGAAATTTCAACTGTTGAAAAAATGAGCAATAATCCTACGACCAACCAAATATTCCACTTCAATTTAAAAATCAGGAAATAACTTAGTAAAATCGTGGTCATCATCATAGCGATGGTGATTGAAAAACCATACGCTGCTTCCATGTGGCTTGACTCACGGAAATATAAAATCATCAAAATACATCCAAACCAAAGCAATATATTGATGCTTGGAATATAGATTTGACCTTTTGATTCTGACGGTTGTCGCACTGCAACTCGCGGCCAAAAATTCAAGTTCATTCCTTCGCTGATCAAGGTGAAACTCCCACTGATTAAAGCTTGTGAAGCAATGATTGTTGCCAAGGTCGCGATGATGATACTTGGTATCAAAAACCAAGAAGGAACAACTTCGAAAAAAGGATTTCTGCCATCCAATTTTAACGAACCCTGATTGATTAGCCAAGCAGCCTGTCCTAAATAACAAGTCACCAAACTAATTTTTACAAAAACCCATGTTATTCTGATGTTTTTAATGCCGCAATGCCCTAAATCTGAGTACAAAGCTTCTGCACCGGTTGTGCATAAAAAAACAGCGCCCAACAACCAAAATCCATGCGGATAATTGGTTAATAAATCAATTGCATAATGAGGACTCAATGCTTTTAGCACAGTTGGAAATGAAGCAATTTGACTCAGACCAACAACAAAAATCATCAAAAACCAAATGGCCATGATAGGACCAAAAAAGCGTCCGATGACGTGCGTTCCATAGCGTTGGAAAAAGAATAAAAGCGAAAGAATAATCACAACCATTCCGACCGTAAAATTATTCCCTGCTACCACAGTATTTTGAAGTCCATCCACCATTCCCAATCCTTCGATTGCAGAAGCCACAGAAATGGGCGGTGTAATGATTCCATCTGCAAGTAAAGCGGTTGCGCCTAAAATCGTTGGTATGACTAATTTTTTACCGTATTTTCGTACTAAAGCGTACAAAGAAAAAACACCTCCTTCACCTTCATTGTCCGCTTTCAGGGTTAACCAAATATATTTGATGGATGTTTGAAAAACCAAGGTCCAAAAAATACAGGAAACACCACCATAAACTAAGGTTTCTGTGATTTCTCGATCTCCAATTACAGCTCTAAGTGCATAAAGTGGACTTGTACCGATATCGCCATAAATTATTCCTAAAGCGACAAGTAAAGAAGCAGCGGTAACTTTGCTTTTTACGGAAGAAAAAGATTTGCTCATTGATATAAAATTGAATGAGCAAATTTCAATGTTATTCTATGAATGAAAAATAAAGAATCGACTTGAAAAAATAAAGATTTTATAAAGATTATATAAATCGATATCCAACACCACTCTCAGTGATTACATGTTTTGGAAGGTGAAAATCTTCTTCAATTTTCTTGCGCAACGTTCCGATAAAAACACGCAAATATTGGGTTTCCATTTGGTAAGCAATTCCCCAAATTTCTTTCAAAATAAACTGATGTGTGAGTACACGACCTTCATTTTTAAAAAATAATGCAAGTAAATTAAACTCTGTATTGGTCAATTTGATTTGAAATCCAGCTTTCAAAACGACTCTGGTTGAAAAATCAATTTCTAAATCTCCGCATTGCGCTTTAGAATTTACGATTGCGTTGTTATTTCTTCGAATCGCAGAACGAATTCGAGCCAACAATTCAGCAGTACGAAAAGGTTTGGTTAAGTAGTCATTGGCTCCATTATCGAGCGCCAAAACAATGTCATTTTCGTGATTCAAAACAGATAAAACAATGATGGCTTTGTCAAACCATTGACGCAATTCTTTCAAAACTTCATGTCCACTTTTATCGGGCAAACCAAGATCTAATAAAATCAATTGAGGCGGATGATTTGCAGCAAGTTGAATTCCTTGTTTGGCGTTTTCCGCTAATCGAACAATAAAATCATTGCTTTCGAGTGTGATTTCAAGCAATTTACGAATTTGAGGTTCGTCGTCGATAATCAAAATCTCCGCTTTATTCATTTTTCAAATTATTCATAAATGAAACCTCTACTGGAATATCAATCAAAAACTTAACACCGCTTGGCTGATTTGGTTTGGCAAAAATTGATCCTTGCTGAATCTCAACAAATCCTTTCACGATAGATAATCCCAAACCACTTCCACCTGTTTCAGAATTTGGAATCCGATAAAATTTCTCGAAAATTTTGGTCTGTTGGGTTGCTTCAATTCCTTTTCCATTGTCAGAAACAGAAAAATGCCATTTTCCATCTATAAACTCTGACTCAATGCTAATTTGAACATGCTCACCAGCGTATTTTAATGCGTTGTGAATCAAATTATGAACGATTTGTTCAATCAATCCAACATCTAATTTCATCAAGGGAAGCAATTCGTTTGGCTGAAAAGAAATCTTTTGTCGTTGCGTTTCGTCAAATTCATGAATTACACTGATGATCAATTCATTTGAATCTGTCCAATCTAATACTGGCTTTAAAAATCCAGATTCTAAACGACTCATATTCAATAAATTTTCAACTTGTCGATTTAATCTCGTACCAGCTGTATCAATTTGTTGTAACAATTCAGTTTGTTGACTTGCAGTCAATTGAATGTTTTTATCCTGTAAAGTATCCACTGAGCCAATAATGGTAGAAATGGGTGTTCGTAATTCATGTGAAAGCGAATTTAGCAAAGTATTGTAAAACTGAATTTGTTCCGCTTCTTGTGCTTTCAATCTTACTTTTTTTTCTTCTTTTCGGATTTTGAAACTCAATACAGTATTTACAAAAGCGATGATAAAATAGAGCAAAAACATCAAACCGTCTTCTGTGCTTGTGATGTGAAACGTGAAAATCGGCGGAATAAAAAAGAAATTCCAAATCAAAGAACTTAGCAAGGCGGCCAATAAAACGGGGAATATCTCAAAAAGCATCGCAATGACTGAAACCGTCATTAATAAAATCAGTGCGACAACTTTGTAGCCAATAACATCCTTGAACAAAAAAGAAATCCCAGCAACCACCAAAACCAGAGAAATACTCAATGAAAATTGAATTAAATGACTGTAAGACCTGGTTTTATAAATCATTCTTTATACTTGAATTATCCGAAACAAATGTAAGCCAATAGTTATAAAGAAAGTATAAAGATTTGATTCATTTTAAAAATAAAAAATGCGAACAAAATCCCTGCTATTCTTGTTTTTAAAAGAGAAATCAAAATGATGAAAGAACCAAAAACGCTCCGTCTAATTCTAGGCGATCAACTCAATTACAATCATTCTTGGTTTCAAGAAGTGAACGAAAATCACATTTATGCTTTGTTTGAAGTGCGCTCTGAAACGGACTATGTCAATCATCATATTCAGAAAGTAGCCGGATTTTTTGCGGCGATGCGGGCATTTGCTGCTCATTTGATTTCCGAAGGACATGATATTCGTTACTGTAAAATCAGTGAAACAACTTCCTTTACTACTTTTGAAGAAGGAATCAATCAGTTGATTTTAGAAGAAAACTTTACCCGATTTGAATACCAAGAACCTGACGAATATCGCGTCGATCAGCATCTGAAATCCTTGGTTGAAAAGCTGTCTATTCCTTGGGATGTTTGTTCCAGTGAACATTTTTATACAGAGAGAGATACTTTAGAAAAAATCTTCGAAGGGAAAAAAACGTACTTGATGGAAACGTTCTATCGTCAAATTCGCAAGACGGAAATGATTTTAATGGATGGCGACAAACCTGTTACCGGACAATGGAATTATGATAGCGACAACCGAAAAAAGATACCCAAAAATCATGTTGTAAGCGCGCCGTTTTTATTTGAAAATGATGTTACTACAATTTACGAAGAAATTCTATCTGTTGGAATCAAAACCATTGGGAAAATTGATGCAAAACGATTCATTTGGCCTATCAATCGACAGCAAGCGCTGGAATTATTGGACGCTTTTATTGAAAATTGTTTGCCTTTTTTCGGAACTTTTGAAGATGCCATGACCACGCAATCTTGGTCGGTGTATCATTCTCGATTGTCATTTTCCATGAATTTGAAAATTTTGTCACCCCAAGAAGTCATTGAAAAAGTAATCCAAGCTTGGGAATCGCGCAAAGAAGAAATCACCTACAATCAAGTAGAAGGATTTGTGCGACAAATAGTTGGCTGGAGAGAATTCATGAGGGGAATTTATTGGGCAAAAATGCCTGAATTTGCGACCTTGAATTTCTTAAATCACTCTAATCCATTGCCAAATTGGTTTTGGACTGGTGACACAAAAATGAAATGTTTGCAATCATCCATTCATCAATCCTTGGATTACGCTTATGCACATCACATTCAACGGTTGATGGTTACAGGAAATTTTGCGCTTTTGGCGGGAGTAAATCCAGATGAATTAGATCAATGGTATTTGGGAATTTACATCGATGCATTGGATTGGGTGGAAATCACCAATACCCGCGGCATGAGTCAATTTGCGGACGGTGGAATTATTGGCACCAAACCGTACGTATCTTCCGCGACTTACATCGATAAAATGAGCAATTATTGCGAAAATTGCTTTTACTCCAAAAAAGAAAAAGTAGGTGAAAAAGCCTGTCCATTCAATAGTTTGTATTGGCATTTTTATGACCGACATGAAAATAAATTAGGCAAAAATCCACGCATTGGCATGATGTACAATGTTTGGAACAAGATGGAAATTTCCAAAAAAGAAGCAATTTTAGTACAAGCACAATATTATTTAGACAACATTAACTCTTTGTAAATGAAACGTTCAATCATTTGGTTCAAAACAGACTTACGCCTTCACGACAATGAAACTTTGGTAGAAGCCATTGCGCACAGCGATGAAGTGATTCCGGTTTACTGCATGGATGAAAATTGGGACAAACGAGTCGGTAAATTTCAAAAAACTGGGAATTTCAGAAAACAATTTATCATTGAATCTTTGATCGATTTGGATAACAATCTGCGCGAAAAAGGGAGCGGATTGTGGATTTTGAAAGGAAACCCGAGTATCGAAATCCCAAAATTTGCCACTTTAAATGAGGTACATAAAGTGTACACTAAAAAAGAAATCGCTTCAGAAGAAAAACAAATGCTCGTTGACGTGGAACAAGCGCTTTGGAAACACAAATGCGTCATGGAAACATTCAGCACCAGCACTTTGTATCACGCAGTTGATTTGCCCTTCGCTATTTCACAAATCCCAGACATGTTTACGCAATTTCGCAAGCGAACCGAGCATGAATCTCCCATTCGACCAATTGTTCCCACGCCTGAAAAAATTCCTTCACCTGTCATTCCGCTTTTACAAGTCCAACATTTAGATTTACTCCAACTGCCAATCGAAAAAATCGACGAAAGAGCAGCACTCCAGTTCAAAGGCGGCGAAACTGAAGCTTTGAAAAGATTGAATTATTATCTTTTTGAAAGCAAATTATTGTTGAAATACAAGGAAACTCGCAATGGATTAATTGGTGGCGATTATTCCTCTAAATTATCTCCGTGGTTGGCAACAGGAAGTATATCTCCAAGATACATTTACCACGAAATCAAGAAATTTGAAACTGAAAATCAAGCAAATGAATCGACTTATTGGTTGATTTTTGAATTGCTATGGCGTGATTTTTTCCGATTCATGTTTAAAAAACATGGCGCAAATTTTTTTAAATTGCATGGATTCAATCAACGCGAAACTGGTTACACAGCAAAAGATGAGACAGTAATTCAAGCTTGGATTGACGGCAAAACGGGCGATGATTTTGTGGATGCCAACATGCGTGAATTGAAATTAACTGGATTTATGAGTAACCGCGGAAGACAAAATGTTGCTAGTTATTTCATCGACCAACTCAAACAAGATTGGCGCATTGGCGCAAGATATTTTGAACAACAACTCATCGACTACGATGTTTCAAGCAATTGGGGAAATTGGGCATATCAGGCTGGTGTGGGCAACGACCCGCGAGGAAAGCGTGTATTTGATACACAGAAGCAAGCCAAAGATTATGATGGAAAAATGGAATATCGTAGGTTGTGGTTGGGTGAGTGAGATTAATTTTTGTTCGAAAATTTATAATACTTATTTATGCTTAAGAATTAAAATCTCACTAGACAATTTTGGGATATCTTTCTGAATTATAGCCCAAATCATCTCAGGTTCAACTGAGTCATATGCATGAGCAATAATATTTCTTAATCCAATGATGTTTTTGATTGAAGAAATTTGAATTGATGGATTTATTTCGGTAATATTTTTGATTGCTTCACCTAGAATTTCTAAATCTCTCTCAATAGCTCGCTGCAAAATTATATCATACTTAAAAAGGATAAAATTATTATCGGTCTTAGTTTTTATCGCTTCAATTTCAATAATTACACTCTCTACATCGAGAATATATTTAAGTAGTTTATGCTGCATACAATTCTACTTTTGTTTTCTCAATTTCTTCAATTAAGACAGAATTCCTAAGTGATTTTTGAGTAACTAAATCTATTTTTCTTCCCATTAAAGCTTCTAATTTCTCTAAGAAAAAAAAGTAATTGTCTGCATAATCCAATAGATAAAGATCATCTGAAAACTGCACTAAAAAATCAATATCACTGTCTTCGTTCATTGTTTCTTTTGCAGCCGAACCAAATAAAGCAATTGACGTTACGCAGTGCAATTTGCTCAACGCAATTATTTGTTCAATTTTTTCCTCTACTATTTTTATCATCTTAATTCAAATATACAAAAAATGATTATTAAATCGAATTAATGAAAGTAAGTTTCGACTTAATACATTTATAAAGAGTTAGAAACACTGTCAGAATGAAGAAAAAAGAAAGGGAATAATCGCTCTTGCTCCCATTCCCTTTCTTTTTTGTGGTCCCACTTGGAATCGAACCAAGCACCTACTGATTATGAGTCAGTTGCTCTAACCGAATGAGCTATAGGACCTTTCCCTTTCGAAAAATCTATCGGGGTGCAAATATACAAATCTCTTCTTTAAACGCAAAGATTCGCATTAATTATCTGATGTAAAACTAAAATCCCTTCAAATCAAATGATTCAGAATCGACCATTTCGACCATCCTTTTCATTTTCTTTTGAATTACTTTAAAGTGATGCTCGTCTTCTGGCGATACAAATGTCAGCGCTTCTCCGCTCGCTTCTGCTCTACCCGTACGACCGATGCGATGCACAAATTCTTTGGGAGATCTGGGCAAATCATAGTTGAAAACAAATGGCAAAAACTGAATGTCAATTCCCCTGGAAATCAAATCTGTTGCAACCAACACGCGCGTGCGACCAGCTTTGAAATTGGCCAAAGATTTCGTTCTCGCCTCTTGACTTTTCTTGCTGTGAATCGCTACAGCGTTGATTCCGTTTTTCTGTAATTTATCGGTTACTTTATCCGCCTGAAAAATGGAACTGGTAAAAACCAAGACTTGTTGCATGTTTTTGGATTTAATCAAATACCGCAACAAAGGACCTTTGCTTTCTTCCGAAACACGATATGCCGCTTGCTGAATTAATTCGATTGATTTTTCCTCTGCTTCGATTTTAATTACCTCTGGATTTTGCAATAAAATCTGTGTAATTGCTGAAACATCTTCGTTTAATGTCGCTGAAAAAAGTAAATTTTGTCTCTTTTTCGGTAATACAGATAAAATGCGATTCATTTCCTTTTGGAAACCTAAATTCAACAATTTATCCGCTTCATCAAGTACCAACGTTCTGCATTCGTGCAATTTCACTGCATTGGACTCAATCAATTCTATCAAACGTCCTGGAGTGGCTATCAAAACATTCACGCCTATCATCGCTTTCATTTGCGGATTGATGGAAACACCTCCGTAAACTGCCATTGACCGAACATCCGAGTTCATCGCAGATGTGAATGTATGGAAAACGGCTTGCACTTGGATTGCCAATTCGCGCGTTGGTAGCACAATTAATGCTTGAATATTTCGGTTTCGTTCTAACTTTTTGTCGCCCAATTTATTCAAAATCGGAAGCGCAAAACTCAAGGTTTTACCTGACCCAGTGGGAGCAATGACCAAAACATCTTTTTGGGTTTGGATCGCTGGAATCACCTTTTCCTGAACGGGATAAGGTCGCTCGTATTTTAATTCAGTCAGCGTTTTAACTAAAGCATCTGATAATCCAAAGTAAGAAAATGGCATAAAATAATTTTGTGTGATCTACGCAACTTGCGCAATACAAAAGTACAAATATCAAATGGGGAAAATTGCGAATCTTTTAATTCACAGCTAATTTTCGCATTCTTAAAGTCGCTAACAATAAGATTGTCAGTAACCACGTAGCAAAAATCAAGTGAGAAGTTTGAACCAAACCTGGCATATCGGCATAAGCCAACAAAACTCCAGAGGTCAATTCAATCGCCAGCACAATAAAAGCCATGTAAATCAAACGTTTTTGTGGTCCTTTGAAATTCAACCAAGCCAAAACGGTCAACATAATCAATACCAACCAAGAAAAAGAACGGTGAATGTAAAACGGCATTCCCAATTTATCAGTCCAAGAATCACGCCCGTAGCCTTGCATGGTCAACATGTCAATCGATTCACGTACTTGTGTTCCCAAAAACATTTGGATAAAAGTGATTAAAAAAGTAATTCCAACAATCCACCTCATCGGAGTTGAAAGATGCAATTTAATTTGCTGACTGGGGCTCACTTGAAGTAAAATAATCGCCTGAATCGCAATGATTACTATCGCGAAGAATAAATGAACCGTAATCGTCCAAGGAACCAAATTTGTCGCAACTACAATAGAACCAAACCAAGCTTGAAACATCAAAAAGATGAGATTAATCGTTGCAAGAAAAACCAATTTTCTTTGTCTATATCGAACCAAAACCCACAGAAAAATCAAAAGCACTGTATTTCCAGCTAAAAAACCGACCAAACGATTGACATATTCAGTCCAAGTTTTACGCGCATTAAAATCTTGCTCGTACAACAATGATTTATCTTCTCTGATTTTTTTTGCTTCCGTCTTGAAACCAATAGCGTCTAATAACTTCGAGAATTTTTCAATTTTTTTGGCGCGTTTGGTCGAATAAACTACTTTGTAATCAGCAGGTAAAACCGCTTCATCCGTTGGTGGAACCCACTGACCAAAGCATTTTGGCCAATCTGGACAGCCCATTCCACTTCCGGAAATTCGCACAAAACTTCCTGCAATCGTTACTAAAAAAATTAAAACCAATGAAATCCAGTTGAGTCGGATAAACCATTTGCTATATGTTCTGTTCATACTGTCGATATTTCACTTTTCAACTGTCAAAAAGCGCTGTAAAGTTATACAAGTTGTTTGAGTCAAGTTCAATAATTATCGGAATTTTTCATGACTTTTATCAACCTTTATTAGAACAAAATCAAACAAGAAAAGTTTAAAAGAAAATCCAAGAAAATAGTTTGATTCGCTTTAAATTTGAGACCTTTGTTTTAGAATTAAAAAATGATGAAAATAGCGATTATTGGTTTTGGTTGGTTGGGATTTCCGTTAGGAAAATCATTGTTAGAAAAAGGGCACGAAATTGTTGGAACCACTACCACTTTATCCAAAATTAAACAACTGGAAGAAAATGGATTTTCAGTTGAACGATTGGACCTTTCAACGGATTTACCGCAGAATTTAAATTCTTTTTTCGAAAAAACAGAGATCTGTGTTCTAAATTTTCCACCAAAAAGAGATAAATCAAACCCTGACATTCGATTTTATGGGGAACAACTATTGAGAGCAATTCAACCATTTCCTGCTGAAACAAAATTCATTTTTGTTAGTTCTACAGGCATTTATCCAGATTCTATTTCAGTTGCAAAAGAGGATGAATTTGATAGATTGCGTATTTTGAACGAAAATCATTTGGCGTTCGCGGAAGAAGTTTTGCATCAAAAGTTAAAAGAACGATTGACGATTGTTAGGATGGCTGGATTGATTGGAGCGGATCGACAAATTGCGAAATATTTTGCGGGAAAAGAGAATCTACCAAATGGAAAATCACCAGTAAATTTGATTCACCAAAAAGATTGCATCGGAATCATTGAAGCCATAGTTGAAAAACAAATTTGGGGAGAAATTTTTAATGCTTGTGCGTCGGAACATCCAACGAAAGAAGCATATTATACTTTTTGCTGTGATAAGCTGAAACTAACAAAACCTCAATACTCAATTGAAGAAAATACTTCCATTTCTAAAATTGTCGACAATAACAAATCAAAATCAATGCTTAACTACAAATATAAGCTCGACAATCCATTCGATTTCTTGGAATAATTCCGACTTAAAAATAACTGTAAATTAACTTATTATCAGAGTCGAAAACATTAAATTTGTTCCTGAAAAATCCAATTTAAGCAACCATAGTTTGATTTATTTCGTTTAGTTATCCTAGACAATGAAGTTTAAAAGTTTATTCTTATTTCTCCTGTTTTGGTGTTCATTCTTCAATGCACATGCTACGCACATTATTGGTGGTGAGATTTACTATGACTATTTAGGAAACAACAATTACCGAATTTCAATTGCTGTTTACCGAGATTGTGCAACCGTATCAGGTGCTCCCTATGATGACCCAATGTACTTGGCCATCTATAGCTCCAATAATGTTTTGGTGCAAAATGTGGAAATTCCATTTCCTGGAAGTGTCGTTTTGCCAATTATTTTCAACAATCCTTGCGTAGTCACACCAACAGGGTTTTGCAACGAAAAAGCTGTTTATACCACAATTGTAAATCTCCCTCCAACGACTGGCGGTTACACGTTATCTTACCAAAGATGCTGCAGAAGACCTGACGTTGTAAATATAGTCGATCCAGGTAGTACTGGTCTAACTTTAACAACTCACATTCCGGGAACTGCAAGCAATAATTTTCAAAACAGCAGTCCAAGATTCACCAATTATCCACCTTTGGTTTTGTGCAACAATGATGACTTGGTTTTTGACCATTCAGCAACAGATCCTGATGGAGATCAATTAGTTTATGAATTAATAACTCCATATTCTGGGGCAGATGCAAACAACCCACAACCAAACCCTGCGCCTCCGCCAAATTACGGACCTGTTTTTTGGGCGACCAATTTTAATGCAGCAAATCCGCTAGGACCAGGTGCAACGATTTCTATCAATCCAACAACGGGAGTTTTGACAACAAACCCAGAATTAATTGGATTATTTGTTGTGGGAATTAGAGTAAAAGAATACAGAAACGGTGTTTTAATCGGTCAAACTGACCGCGACTTTATCTTTAAAGTAATCAACTGTAACATTACTTTGCAAGCGATTTTGACTCCACAATCAGAGATGACAACATTTGTCTCCTTTTGTGAAGGTGCATCAATTACTTTTGAAAATGAAAGTTATGGCGCCACTACTTATGCATGGGATTTTGGGGTAACTAATTCTACAACTGACGTAAGTACTCAATTTGAACCAACGTTTACTTTTCCTGCAATAGGAACTTACAATGTTACATTAATTGCCAATCCAGGTTGGCCTTGCACTGATACCTCTGTTCAAGTTTTTGAAGTGAACGAAAATCTTCAAGTTAGTTATACTGTCAATGATTCACTTTGTTTTTTTGACAATTCATTTGATTTCAACGGAACGTTTATCGGACCAGCTGGGACAACTTTCATGTATGATTTTGGGCCAAACGCTTCCATCGATTCCTCTAATCAACTTGATGTAAATGATGTTAGTTTCTCTACCAGTGGATATATGCCTGTAACACTCACAGGAAGTTTTGGAACTTGCTTGCGAACTTTTACTGATTCTGTCTACATTTACCCTGGTTCTGCCGCTGATTTTAGTTTTCCACAATCTACTGAATGCGGGGGACTTACCGTCAATTTCATCAATAATTCTCAAAACGCAGCAGGGAATAATTGGGATTTTGGAGTTTCAAATAGTACAACTGATATTAGTTCTGCTTTTAGTCCAAGTTTTACTTATCCCACCGGAGGAACCTATAACGTTACTTTGATTGTCAATAACAACAACATTTGTAACGATACCTTAATTCAACCAATTACTGTTTATGAATCTCTTTTCGTGGACTTTACTCACAATGATTCACTCTGCATTACGGAAAACAGTTTTAATTTTGACGGAACGGTTTCTGGTCCGCCAAACATCACTGTAATCAATTGGGAATTTGGTCCAAATGCGTCCATTCAAACTTCTAATCAAGAGGACGTCAATAATGTTGTATACAATCAACCTGGTGTTTATCCTGTGACATTAACTGCTTCATTTAATTCTTGCTCCGAAACTGCAACATCGACCGTGACCATTTTTAGAGAACCAGCAATCAACTTTGGAATTGATTCAAATTTAAGATGTGCTCCTTATCTAGCTCAATTCATCGACTTAAGTATCTCTGATACGCCAATTCAATATCTTTGGGATTTTGGTGATGGATCCACTTCGACACTTCAAAATCCAGCTCACATTTATACGGAGCCAGGCATTTATGATGTTTCATTGCAAATAGAAACGAATGAGGGTTGTATCGCAGCACTTGAAATGATTAAACCTAACTTTTTGGAAGTTCACCCTTCGCCTGTTTCGAAATTTAGTGTTAGCCCAGAAATCACGGATATTTGCGATTCAAAAATCACTTTCACAGATTTGTCAAGTGGCGCAATTAGCTACGTTTATTTATTCAATGACAAAGGAACTGGTGTAAGCGAAATACAAAATCCTATCTACTATTACACAACAAGCGGTCAAAAATATCCGCAACAAATTGTAACGAATGAATTTGGTTGCACTGATACCAGCTTTGTAGGTTTGTATATTGAGCCGTTTACCGTTTATATTCCAAACACGTTCACCCCAGATGGTGATGAATTTAACAACATTTTCAATGCAATCATTTACTTACAAGTTTCTTCTTGGTCGTTCAAAGTTTTCGACCGTTGGGGAGAATTACTATTTGAGTCAAATGACCCAGAATTTGGCTGGGACGGAACGTATGGAGGAAAATTAGTTCAAGACGATACCTATACCTACGTGTTAAAATATGTTTCTTGTGAAGACTACGTGACTCCTCATGTGATAACTGGTCACGTCAATGTTTTGAAATAAAAACGAATTTCACTTTATCATCCATTCATTTGCTTTTTTACCCAAAATAATTACACTGATTTTCCAGTTTGGGATAATTAACAAAAAATATATTTAATATGCTTGCATAATAAAAAAGTGTTTTTTACCTTAGTCGAAAATAAAGACTTTTTTAAATACACTTATATGTCAGAATTAAATCAATCAGCTTTAAAAGGCGGAGAATTTATCATCCGAAAAACATTGCCTTCTCAGATTTTTACGCCTGAAGAATGGACTGAAGAACAAAAAATGATTGCACAAATGTGTGATGATTTCATCGCTCAAGAAGTCACTCCAAACTTGGAAAGAATCGACAAAATGGAAGAAGGTTTGATGCCTTCACTTTTGGAAAAAGCAGGAGAATTAGGAATGTTGGGAATGTCTGTTCCAGAAGAATTTGGTGGAATGGGCGTTGATTTCAAAACTTCTTTATTGGCCACTGAAAGACTAGGAAAAGGACATTCATTTTCTGTCGCTTATGGCGCACATACCGGAATCGGAACTTTGCCATTGTTGTATTATGGAACTGATGCTCAAAAAGCAAAATACGTTGCAAAATTAGCAACAGGTGAATGGAAAGCTGCCTACTGTTTGACTGAGCCAGGTTCAGGTTCTGATGCCAATTCTGGAAAAACCAAAGCAGTACTTTCTGAAGATGGAACCTACTATTCAATCACAGGTCAAAAAATGTGGATCACCAATGGTGGATTTGCGAATTTTTTCACTGTCTTCGCTAAAATTGGTGATGATAAAAACTTAACGGCTTTCTTGGTTGAAGCTGATTCTGAAGGAATTTCCTTGAATCCGGAAGAGAAAAAAATGGGAATCAAAGGTTCTTCAACCAGACAAGTTTTCTTCAACAATGTGAAAGTGCCAGCTGAAAACATACTTTCTGAAAGAGAAAATGGTTTCAAAATCGCAATCAACATTTTAAATATTGGCCGTATCAAATTGGCCGCTGGTGTTTTAGGTGGTGCTAAAGAAACAATCACAGAATCGATTAAATATGCCAATGAAAGAGAACAATTTGGTCGTTCAATTTCAAAATATGGCGCTATCAGATATAAAATCGCTGAACAAGCAATTCGCGCATTTGCGGTAGAATCTGCAACATATCGTGCTGGACAAAATATCGACGATGCAATTAAAGCATACATCGATGGTGGAATGCCGAAATCGCAAGCAACATTGAAAGGAATTGAACAATTCGCAGCTGAATGTGCAGTTTTGAAAGTTGCAGGATCTGAATGTTTGGATTATGTGGTAGATGAAGCTGTTCAAATCTTCGGTGGAATGGGTTATTCAGCAGAATCAACTGTGGAAAGAGCTTACAGAGATTCTCGAATCAACCGAATTTTTGAAGGAACAAATGAAATCAACCGCATGTTGACAGTCGACATGATTTTGAGACGCGCCATGAAAGGTGAATTGGATTTAATGGGACCTGCGATGCAAGTAGCTGGAGAATTGATGAGTATTCCTGAGGCAGTTGAAACTGGAGACGGACCGTTGGCAGCAGAATATGCAATGATTGAAGGATTCAAAAAATCAATCTTGATGGTTGCTGGCTCAGCAGTTCAAAAATTAATGCAAACACTTTCTAAAGAACAAGAAGTTTTGATGGGAATCGCAGATATCGCTATCTGGACATACCAAGCGGAATCTGTTTTATTGCGCGTTGACAAGTTAATTCAAGCGCGTGGTGAAGAAGCAGCTAAAGTTCAAATTGCGATTGCAAAAACGTATTTCTACGATACTGCAGATAGAATTGCTAAAGCTGGAAAAGATGCAATTAATTCATTCGCAGACGGCGACGAAGCACGCATGATGTTGATGGGATTGAGAAGATTTACCAAAACTGAAAACTTCAATCCAAAAGAAGCAAGACAAATCATTGCAACTAGTTTAATTGAAGCTGGTTACTATAATCTGTAAGACGATTATCTATTAGTTATCAAAAAACCGAAGGATTCATTTTCTTCGGTTTTTTTGTGTTCCAAAATTCCAAATCCAGCGGATTGGCAGAAGCCAAAGAATTGATTATTTTTGTTGTAAATAAATTTCAATGAAAAAAATCGTTTTCGGACTCGTTGCTTGTTTCATTCTATTCGCATGTCACGATGTGAAGAAGGAAAAACAATTAGACAAAATGGAATCATTGATTACCAAGATAAATAGCATTCGACAAACTTGGAAAGGTGCACAAATTGAAGATTTGACGCCGATGATTGACGAAGTAAATACTGTTAACAAAACCATCTACAGAAAAAGCAACAATATAGATACCATCAACATCGAATGGGCACAAAAACTAGAAGATTATAAATACATTTCTACTGGGTTGTCGTTTTTCCAATCTTCCAATGACGGAATGAAACGCAATATCTACGATGCGTCACAAAGTTTAGAGCAACTCAAAAACGAAATAAAAAACGCACAAGGTGACCGTTCAAAATACGATGAAAACATTCAATTTGAAGAGAAAAAAGTGACAGAATTAGCCAATTTTCTTCAAAAAATGCTTGAAACAAAAACAATTTGCGTAAATTCATACAACAGATTGCACAACGAAATCAAAGCTTACAGCGTTTCACAATAAATTGATTTGTATCTTTACATACCATGAAATTACTTAGTCTCATTTTCATTCTATTTCTTGCTACAATTGCGCGCGCGCAAGAGGGAACAGATCAACAATTGGCGCAATATTATTACGCCGCAGGTCAGTTCGAAAAAGCCTTGCCTTATTGCCAAAAATTATACGCGAAGGAAAACAACAAATTCAATTTTACACGCTATTTCGATTGTCTCATTGCGCTTGAAAATGAAAAAGAAGCCGAGAAATTGATCAAAAAACAAATTTCTACCGACAGAAATAATCTTGAATATCCAGTGCTTTTAGGCGAATTTTATGAAAATCACGACAAAGTAAAAGACGCGAACAAACTTTACCAAGATTTAATCGCCGATTATTCCACTTCAACCTTCACCCTACTCGATTTATACAAAGCTTTCAGAAACAAAGGAAAATACGATTTGGCTTTGCAATTACTTGAAAAAGGCCGCAAAAGTTTAAAGGAAAATTACCCACTAAATATTGAATTTGCTGAAATTTACAACATTACCGGTCAGCCCGAAAAAATGATTGAAGAATACCTGAATTTAATTGAAATTCAAGCCAATTATGCACCTTCTATTCAATCAGTATTGACGCAAAGAATTGATTTTTCGAAAGAAATCAGTCCAGAATATGACTTGTTGAAGCAAAAATTACTCGAAAAATCTCAGAAAAAACCGAATGAATTTGTGTATGCTGAAATGTTGATTTGGCTTTTTACACAGAAAAAACAATTTGCCTCAGCCTTGGTGCAAGCGCAAGCACTCGACAAACGTGAAAAAGGCGCTGGTCAACGCGTTTATGAATTGGGAAATATGTGCGTTCAAAACAGAGTTTTTGATATCGCGCGCAAATGTTTCAAATATGTGGTTGACATGGGAGAAGAAAACCCTTTGTTTTATGAAGCTGAATTCGCTTTGTTGAATACGCATTTTCAGGAAATTACTCAAAACAGAAATTACGCGCCAGAAGAATTGACAAGCACTTTGAATGATTATCAAACAACGTTAAATCGCGTAGGGAAAAATCGCGCAAGCATTCGATTGATTTCAGAATTGGCGCACATCCAAGCATATTACGCCAACCAAACTTTAGAAGCAAAAAATCTCTTGGAAGAAGCACTCAAAATTCCTGGAATTACGCAAATTCAAGAAGCTGAATTGAAAATGCAATTGGCTGATATTCTGGTTTTACGAGATGATATTTGGGAAGCATCTTTGTTTTACATGCAAGTGGACAAAGATTTCAAATATGAACCAATTGGATTTGAAGCAAAATTCAAAAATGCGCGTATTTTTTACTACGATGGAGATTTCAAATTTGCACAAAATCAATTAGATGTGCTCAAACAATCTACTTCCAAACTGATTGCCAACGATGCCATGAAATTGTCGCTTTTGATTACAGACAATTATGGATTGGACAGCAATTTCACTGCCATGAGTTTGTTTGCAACCGCAGACTTATTGCTCGAACAACACCAATATGAAAAAGCATTTTTCCTGTTTGATTCCATCGTGAAAGCATTTCCCTACCATGGTTTGGCGGATGAAATTTTGCTTCGAAAAGCCATTGCCATGGAAAATCAAGGAAAATGGACAGAAGCAGTGGTTTTTTTAGAAGATTTAATGAAATACCACGCCGACGATATTTTGGCAGACGATGCGTTGTTTCATTTAGGCGACATTTTTGAAAACCACTTGGAAGACAAAGAAAAAGCGATTGAAAGCTACAAAAAAATTCTTTTCGACTACAAAGGAAGTTTGTACACCACCGAAGCCAGAAAAAGGCTGCGCGCCTTGCGAGGAGATTCAATCGACCCCGAAGACAACCTGTAACCATGAAAAAAATAACCGAAATCTACATCGAAAAAGAATACCTGAAATCTGAAAGAGATTTTTATGGAAACCGAATCAAAGTTCCTACCATTGGGAAATTCAAACGTGACGTTGTATTGGCTGGCCATTGGGAAAGATTAGGACATTACATCATTGACTTTGCAATCATTTTTGCGGTCAGCATTATTATCGGAATCGCACTAATACTTATCTCACCGAAAGTTTTCAATTTCGTGGTTTCCGTTGGATTCAATCTCAACCTTGGTTTTACGAATATCAAATATGATTTAATCAGCTATTTGATTACTTTTCTGTACTATTTCCTGCTCGAATCAACCATCAAACGAACCATAGGTAAATTTGCCACCCAAACCGTTGTCATTGACGAATACGGAAATCCACCAAGCAAAGACAAAATCGCCATTCGCACGCTTGCCAGGTTCATTCCTTTTGAAATATTATCTTGCCTAGGAAGCAGAGGCTGGCACGACAAACTTTCGAACACTTTTGTGGTTTCAAAAAAAGAAGCTGAGATTCTCAGAAGTTTACTGCAAGATGAAAATGGATATGCGGTTTCTGATTCTTTGGAATTATTGGATTAGGAAATCCCGCAAAATCAACCGCAAATCGTCCGTCGCTTCTTCATGCGTCATGTGTGCCACATTGGGCAAAATCGACATGTTAAATTGCTGATTTCTCGTATGCTCCAACATGGTTTCCAGCGGTACAGCTTGATCCAATTCACCTTGGATAATTTTTAAATCTGCTATTTTTTCTTGCGCAAATAACGTATTATCTAGTCGGTCGCGCATCGCTTTCGTGGCGTAAACAATCGCTTCCACAGACATTATATTGGCTTCCAAAATCGCTTTTTGAATGAACTTTTCGTGATTTTCTGGTTGCGCAAACAATCCCGAAATCGCTTCCTTGATAAATCTCGGCGCGTTGGTTTTGACCACTTCAATCACCCGATTTCGATCGATTTTCTTTTGCGGTGCATCTTCCCAAAAATTGGAATTCAGCAAGCAAATTTTGTTTACACCTTCATTGATTTTCGCCAATTGCAAAGCAACGTATCCGCCCATGGAATGTCCAACGACATCGTATTCATAAATATCCAAAGATGTGAGCGTTTCCGAAACTTCCTGCGCCATCGCAGCAATTGAAACAGCATCAGGCAAAAAAGTAGATTTTCCGTGTCCGGGCAAATCAATCAAAATACTTTGAAAAGGAAATTGCGCTAGATCCAGCGATTCCCACATAGAAGAAGATTCCAGAAAACCATGCAAAAATACTACAGGCTTTCCGAAACCAATTTTTTCGAAATGCAACATGAAATGGGAATCAAGAATTCATCAAAGATTCAATTTCATCTGCTTCAATCGGAATATCACGCATTAAATTGAATGGCGCACCGTTTTCTTGTACCACCAAATTGTCTTCCAAACGAATTCCCAGTCCTTCTTCTTGAATGTAAATCCCGGGTTCGCAAGTAAAAACCATTCCCGCTTGAATTGGTTCGTTCCACAAACCAACGTCGTGTGTATCTAAACCAATGAAATGCGAAGTTCCATGCATGAAATATTTTTTATATGCTGGCCAATCTGGATTTTGATTTTTAATATCCGTTGAATCGATCAACTTCAATTTCAATAATTCACTTTCCATGATGCGCCCAACTTCTGCTTGATATTCAGCTAAAATTGTGCCTGGAACCAACATTTTTTCCGCTTCCTTTTTGACGTGTAAAACAGCATTGTAAACCGCTTTTTGACGGTCCGTAAATCTTCCATTTACAGGAATTGCGCGCGATAAATCAGAAGCATAATTGGCATATTCAGCCGCCACATCCAACAAAATGATATCGCCGTCTTTGCATTGTTGGTTATTTTCGATATAATGCAAAACACACGCATTTTTTCCAGACGCAATGATTGGCGTATAAGCGAATCCTTTGGAACGATTGCGCACAAATTCGTGAATCAATTCTGCTTCAATTTCATACTCCCAAACTCCTGGTTTAGTAAAAGAAAGTAAGCGCTCCAAGCCTTTTTTGGTAATGTTACAAGCATGTTGCATCAAATCCAATTCTTCTTTTTCCTTGATTGAACGAATTTTATGCATGATTGGCGCACTTTTGTAAACCGCATGTGCAGGATATTCAGCGCGACAACTTTTGATAAAGCGATCTTCTCTTGTTTCAGCTTCCGTATTGGCACGCAAATGTTCGTTGGTGTTGAAATAAATGCCATGCGCTTCGGCCATCAATTGTTTCCAAATCACAGGAAATTGATTCAACCAATAAACGGTTTGAATACCTGAAGTTTCGAAAGCTGTTTCTTTGGTCAACTTTTCGCCTTCCCAAATGGCAATCAAATCTGAAGTTTCTTTCAGAAATAAAATTTCGCGGTGCTTTTCATTTTTACAATCAGGAAAAATCACCAAAATACTTTCCTCTTGGTCAACGCCTGACAAATATAAAATGTCGCGATGTTGCTGAAAAGGCATTGTACTATCAGCTGAAATCGGGAAAATATCATTGGAATTGAAAACTGCCAACGTGTTGGCAACCATCTGTTTTGAAAATTTTGCACGGTTTCTTACGTACAAATCCTTGGTTATTCTATCGTATTTCATGCTGTTAAAGTATTAATTCTAAAGGCTGAAATTAATAAAAATCAGTCAAAAGGAAATTAATTCTTGTTAAAACAAGCAAAAGAATTACTGTGGATTTGCCAAGTGTTTTAAGTCTTCAACTGATTCAATTGGATTTGCCCAATCGGCAATCAACTCGCCATGCACTTTCATCTGATATCCGCCAGCGTAAACTTTCAATCCATTGGTATCATTTGATAATCGTTCAAAATATTTTTTAACAAAACCTGCATCAACCGAGGTCAACCAAGAAGTTATTAAACAAACTGGTTTAATTTGCTCAATGCATTCAATCAAAGCATCATACGGTAAAGATTGACCTAAATAAAAAGTAGATCTACCCATTTTACGCAACACAAAATGGTAAAAAAGCAAACTTATTTCATGCCATTCATGTTCTGGCAAAAACAACATTACTGGATTTTCCTTGCTTGCAGGAACTTCGATTTTATCAATCTCAGTGATAATCAATTGTCGAATCAAATTGGACATGAAATGTTCTTGTGCTGCATTGATTGAACCAACCATCCACATCACACCAATTTTTTCTAGAAACGGAATCAAATGACTGGTAAAAGTGGCTTCCAAACCAAATTCTTCAATCAATTTATGAAACGTTGTTTTGAATAATATTTCATCTAACTCTATCAAAGAAAGTACGAGTTTTTCATAACTTGAATCAACATCGTAACTTCCTCTCAAATCTGCAACCTTCTCGTTGATTTGCTTTTCAGACATTTCAGCAATGCGAGAGATTTTGAGTCCATTTTTGTTCAACAAAGCAACATTTAGCAAAGAAACAAGCTCTTTGTCGCAATATGTTCTGATTTGCGTTTCTGTCCTTTCTGGATTTAGAATTCCATAGCGTTTCTCCCACATACGAATCGTATGTGCCTTAATACCTGTGAGTTGCTCTAAATCTTTTATTTTATACTCAGCCATTGTAAAACCAAAACAAAAGTTTGTTTAAAATGTTCATCAAATGAAATCATTTTTTTTCAATTGGGTGGTTTATTTTTTAACATAATAATCGTTTTCAGTATCAAAAAAAGGTGGTTTAACAATTATTTTTTTTACATGAAAATATTCAATCAAATCAATTATATTTGTTGTAGAAAATGTAAATCTCTCTTCAGCAAAATGACTCAAATTCAAAGCATATCAAAATACATGGCTGTTTTCGGCTTTGCTAGTTTATCTGTGCTTTTTTCTGCTTGCGAGAGCGGAAATGACGAGAAAAATCAAACAGAAGTTATAGAAGATTTCTTCGAATTTCAAAAATTCAACCTTAAAGATTACGGTTTAAACGCAACCATCATGTTGCCTGACGAAACGGCAAATATTGGTGCCTCCACGCGACCAGAAGTCAAACACGATGAAGACGGTTTCAAATGGGAAATTGAAGTTGGACCAAATTTCCATATGATTATTGATGATTTTGGAGAAGAAAAAAACAAAGTCGCTGACAAAAAAAGAAAATTGAAAGAACTAGATATTTTTGAAACCAAATTTTTGGTGGATGAAAAAGATTTCATCATCTACGAAAGTACTTTGAAAGTGGACGGTGAGAAAGCTTCGCCAATCACAGATCCAAAACCACATGTTTCCTACCACGTTTACGGTCAAAAAGTTATAGACGGTTATACATACGTTTTCAGAAGTCGAGAAGAAGGTTACCAAAAGAATATCATTGACTTGATGGCGAAATCAATCAAATCTGTGCAAGAAGTCAAAAATATTTAGGACTTGACCAACTGAAATTCGTAATTTTGTACCACATTTCAGAATCAATGAGTATTACACGAGAAAACATATTGGAAGTACTTGGAAAAGTGCTTGAGCCAGACTTAAAGAAAGACATCGTTTCCCTTAATTTAGTTGAAAACTTAGAAATTTCAGATGCTGGAATTAACATCACTGTTTTGGTTTCAAATCCTGCACTTCATGCAAGAAAACGAATGCAAGAATTGGTTGAATTTAACTTAAAACAAGCGTTTGGTGATGATTTACAAATTGCCACAACTGTCAAAGGAATTCCTACAGAATCAATGAAAGCAAGAAGAAAAATCTTGCCTGAAGTAAAAAATATCATTGCCATCGCTTCTGGAAAAGGCGGCGTTGGAAAATCAACCGTGACAGCAAATTTAGCTGGCGGTTTGGCGAAAGCTGGATACAAAGTTGGAATCGTTGATGCTGATATTTACGGTCCTTCAATGCCAACCATGTTTGACGTAGTTGGAGAAAGACCAACGATGATTGATGTGGACGGAACGCCAATGATCAATCCTGTGATGAGCTACGGAATCAAAATTTTATCCATCGGATTTTTCACTGAGCAAGACAATGCAGTGGTTTGGCGCGGCCCAATGGCTGCGAAGGCAATGACTCAATTGTTTACAGATGCTTATTGGGGCGAATTGGATTATCTGTTGATCGACCTTCCTCCGGGAACGGGCGACATTCACCTTTCTTTGGTACAAACTGTTCCTTTAGATGGCGCTGTAATTGTCAGCACACCGCAAGAAGTCGCATTAGCAGATGCGCGAAAAGGTGTGAACATGTTCAAATTGGAAAACATCAATGTTCCGGTGATTGGAATCATTGAAAATATGGCTTGGTTTACGCCAGCAGAATTGCCAGAAAATAAATATTACCTTTTTGGACGCGACGGAGCGAAAAATCTGGCTGAAGGAATGGGTGAAACATTCTTGGGTCATATTCCTTTAGTTCAAAGTGTAAGAGAATCAGGCGATGTTGGAAGACCTGCTGTTTTTCAGGAAAATACACCAACAGCTTTAGTTTTTGAAGAATTAGTTCGTACATTTGTTGAAGAAGTGAAAGTTGCAAAACTTAAATCATCTATAAAAAATTAAAAAATGAGTTTAAACAAAGAAGAACTGGCAATCAAAATCAATGAATCTTTGGAGGAATTAAGACCTCATTTGAAAGCGGATGGTGGTGACATGGAGTTGGTAGAAATTACTGACGAAGGAATAGCAAGAGTGCGATTATTAGGTGCTTGCAGCGACTGTTCCATGAGTTTAATGACTATCAAAGCTGGCTTAGAAGAAGCTGTCAAAAAAGTAGCGCCAGAAATCATCGCTGTGGAAGCCATCAATATGCCAACTTTGGTGTAATATCGTTTGGATGAATTTCCAAAGAAAACTATTGATTATTGCCCTTTTCGGGACGATTTTCGCGGTTTTTTTACAAGAACAAAATCTTCAATTTCTTGGCAATCGCTACCCTGCGAGCAATGGATTATTGACTTCTGCCGATGAAGCAAGCTATTTTGCACCTGCTGTCAATTTTCTTGAAAACGGAACTTGGAAAGACAATTCCATTGGTCAATCCGCTTATTTTCAACGGACACCTGGTTATGGTTTAACCTATCTGATTTGCCTTATTATTGCTGGTAAAAAAGCATTTTGGATGCTCAAAATCCTGCAAATTCTGGCCTTTTCTGTCTCAATCATCCTCTTCGGAAAAATTCTTGACAAACTTTTAGCAAATGCAAAATTTGCGCTTTTTGGAACGGTACTTTATGCTTTTGTCCCAGCTTTCAGCGGATTTATGTATTTCACCTTGACTGAAAGTTTGACGCCTTTTCTAGTGCTTTGGAGTGTTTTTGCAGGAATTTCATTACAAGAAAAAAAGACTAATTTTTCCTGGAATTTTCTCGCTGCAAATTCAATTGCTTTGCTTTTTCGACCACAATTAATTGTTTTCCTTTTGGCGTTTTTGGCTTATTACTTTTTCCAAAAGCAAAGAAAAAAAGCAATGTTTACATTAGTAGCCATTTTACCATTGTTGATTTGGAATATCAGAACGGTAGTCATTAGCGGCACTTGGTTAGGAATTCATCCGATTTATTCGACATCCAATAACACGCTCTTCAGACCAAGTCACGAAGCGATGACCAATCTTTTCAGGATTTGGGAAGCTGATGGAGCCAAATTTCACGAAACGATTCATGCGCTAACAGATTCAACAGATATCGATTTGATTTCTCAACAAATTCCTGCTAAATATCGGAAACAAGTATTACCTATTTTGGAAAAATATCGTGCGCTGCATGAATATCAATTAACGCATTTCAATCAAAACAAACCCATTTCAGGAACGTTTCACGGCGAAGATAAATTTCTGCTTGAAATCAATGCTTTGACTAAAAATCTCAAATCGGAAAACAAACTCGATTACTACATTTTAACACCTGTCAAAAGTCTGAAAAAATTAATGCTCAGTTCGCACTTGAATTTGGGAATTTACCAATTCAAATACCGCGGCAATTGGTGGATGGAAACAATTCGTTGGAGTTGTTTGGCGATCTTAATTTCAAGTTTTATGGCTGCATTGATGGCGCTTTTTAAGAAAAACCGAGATTTAATTTTCTATTTGAGCTTGGCAATAGTAGTCAATATCTTCTACTTAATTTTCATCCAAAGAATGAATGAAGAACGCTACCTAACGCCTTTTTTACCCATTGCATTGATTATTTTATTGGTCGGAATTTACAACCTTCGAAAAAAAGCTATTTCTTGAAAATCAGTCGGTAATAATTTGCTAAAAACACGCCTAGCAAGATAACTAACATTGCTCCTACTTGATAAATCGTGATAGCTTCTTTGATAAACAATCCCATGATTACCGCCACAATTGGCATGAAATAAGTGACGGAACTCGCAAAAATCACGGAAGAAATTGAAATCAATTTATTAAAAATGAAAACCGCAAAAGCAGTTCCGAGAACGCCTAAAATGACAATAAATCCCAAACCTTCCCATGCTTGGGGAACTGTTTTGAGCACTGTAAAAGATCCTGTTGCAGTAGCAATCATCAAGGATGGAAGCAAAACGATTCCAAATGCCAAGGAAGTAATTTCGATAGATTTAAAATTGGACAAAGTATATTTGATGGTATTCAACGAAATCGCATAAAACAAAGTCGCCAAAACGATGGCTAAAATGTGCCACCAAGTTCCACTTTTCGATAAATCTTGTCCAGCAATCATCAACAAAACAATTCCAGTAACAGCAATGGTTGTTCCAAAAAACTGAATGGAAGTCAACTTTTGTTTGAACACAAAAGCGCCAATCAAAATGCTAAAAATCGGCGTAAAACTATTCAACATTCCTGCGTAGCCTGATGAAAGTTCAGTTTCTGCATATGTAAATAAAAATGAAGGAAAAAAATTGCCTGAAAGTCCGACCGTCATCAAAAGCAAAAACTGTTTGATTGTCTTAATTTTCTTAAAAAATCGAAGCGCAAAAGGCAACAAAACCAAACCAGCAATCGACATTCTCAAAGAAGCGACTTGCACATCCGAAAACAAAGCCGTTCCATCAAATGCGGTCATTCCCCTTTTCATCAAAATAAACGAACTCCCCCAAATACTCGCCAAAGCAAGCAACAAAACCCAACTCAACATATTTTTTGACATGCGACAAATATAAGTATAAGACATTAGAGAAAAGACCGACGACCAAAGACTTTTTAATTTTCTCAAAGTCTAAACTTATTGATGCCGTTAGGTATCAAATATCGGTAGCGATGGACATAGTCCATCGTGTAATGAAAGAGAGAATTTTGCTTTTGGCGTGTGTTTTTGTTTCAAACCGCGGAGCAGACACAACGTGAAACCATGACAAAAACCATTTAAAACGATTAGCATAAATATTGGAGATAAAGAAGACCAAATTATAAACCTCATCTCCCTAAGCCTCAAACATTTTAACATTTTTTTTTGCACATTCGAAAAATTAAACACTACATTTGTTTCACTTCTAATTCACTCGGTTATGAAAAAAGTATTTTTACTCTCATTTTCAATTGGTTTACTGCTGATTAACCCAAGTTGTAGCGCAGACAAAACGTCTTTGAAAACTGAAAAAAATACCGCTGAAAAATTAGAATTAAACAGAAGCTTAACCGTTGAAATTGAAGGAATGGTTTGCGAAAAAGGTTGTGGATCTTCGATTCGCAAAGCCTTGAAAGAAACGGGTGCTGTTGGAAATTGCTCTTTTGATTTCGTTGACGAAAGACCTGTAAACACAGCAATCATCGAATTTGACAAAGACAAAATTTCTGCCGACAAAATCATTGGTATCATCACAAGTATCAACGAAAATCAATTTTCAGTAGATAAATCTTCTACAGCGCCGATTGATATGAAAGTCAATATCAAAGAGAACGAAATCAGCGAATCAAAAAATGTTGAAGCTTCAAAAATCAATGTTTCCGAAACCAATTTTGAAATGCCGAATCTTTTGAAACTTTTCTCTCGATTGATTAAACAAGATTAATTCATCTTTCCAATTTTGTAAGCTATCTTTGCATCAAATTCAGCGCACAAAGCTTTTTCAATGAAATTACATTATAGAGAAATTGGCGAAGGTCAACCTTTTGTTATTCTTCACGGATTATTCGGATATTCAGACAATTGGCAAACACACGCCAAAAAATTAGCTGATTATTACCGCGTCATTTTGGTCGATCAACGTAATCACGGTCATTCCGATTGGGCGAATTCTCACACATACGAAGACTTGGCGAACGATTTACATGAACTTTTTGTAGATCTAAAACTCGAAAAAGTCATTTTGATGGGACATTCTATGGGCGGTAAAACAGCGATGCGATTTGCACAAATGTTTCCCAAAATGCTCAGTAAATTGATCATTGTGGATATGGGAACAAAATCCTATCCGATGCACCACAGCGAAATTCTGAAAGGTTTGGAAGCGATTGATTTAAGCGTTGTCAATTCTCGAGGAGAAGCTGAAAAAATGATGGAACCATTTGTCGATTCACCTGGAGTTAGACAATTTTTACTGAAAAACTTGTATTGGAAAGAAAAAGGCAAATTGGCTTGGCGCATGAATATTGACGTTTTGAGCAGAGACATGCACGCCATTTTACAAGCGCTTCCTGAAGATGAAGTGATGATTCCAACGCTTTTTATCCGTGGTGAAATGTCGAATTACATCTTAGACGAAGATTGGGACGATATTGAAAATCAATTCCCTGACAGCACCTTGGTGAGCATTCCCAACGTAGGACATTGGGTTCATGCTGAAGCGCCAAACGAATTCATGGAAAGCGTTTTGGGTTTTTGCTTGAGATAAACAAGGAAAGATAAATCCAAAAACAGCGATTTGTTATAACTTTACACCGTAAAAAATATTAAAAATGAGCGATAAACGCACTGAATTAAGTGAACTTGGAGAATTTGGATTGATAGACAAATTAACCAATCAATTTACAACACACATTTCCACAACCATTAAAGGCGTGGGCGATGACGCAGCCGTGATTTCGATTTCTGATTCCGAAGTCATGCTTGTTTCGACCGACATGTTGTTGGAAGGTGTTCACTTTAATTTGATGTACACGCCATTGATGCATTTGGGCTACAAATCCGTGATGGTCAATCTTTCTGATATTTTTGCCATGAATGGAACTGCACAGCAAATCACTGTTTCAATTGCAGTTTCAAATCGTTTCCCATTGGAAGCGTTGGAAGAATTGTACGCAGGAATCAAAAAAGCATGCGATTTGTATCAAGTTGACCTCATCGGTGGCGACACTTCCTCTTCTCTTTCAGGATTGACAATTAGTGTGACTGCCATCGGAAAAGCCAAAAAATCAGATGTTGTTTACCGTTCAGGCGCCAAAGAAAATGATTTATTGGTCGTGAGTGGTGATTTGGGTGGTGCATACATGGGATTGCAATTGTTGGAGCGCGAAAAAGAAGTTTTCAAAGCAAATCCAAACATGCAACCTGATTTAGATGGCAATGATTATTTATTGGAACGTCAATTGAAACCTGAGGCAAGACAAGATGTGATCAAATTTTTGAAAGATTTGGACGTAAAACCAACTTCGATGATTGACATTTCTGACGGATTGGCTTCTGAGATTTTCCATTTATGCAAAGCCAGCGATTTAGGTTGTACGATTTACGATGAGAAAATTCCAATTGATGCAAAAACTTCCATGGCTGCAATTGATTTCAACATTGATCCTGTAACTTGCGCTTTGAACGGTGGTGAAGATTATGAATTACTTTTCACCATTTCTCTAGCAGATTACGATAAAATCAAAGGAAATCCGCACATGACAGTGATTGGTCACATAACCGACAAAAATAGCGGAGTCAATTTGGTTGACAAAAATGGAGCAATTATTCCGCTACAAGCGCAAGGCTGGAAAGCGTTTTAGGAAAGTCCAAAGAGAACACATTTAAGAACTACTTTTTTCGAAGAGGTTTTTTGTCATAATCCGTCAGCTAACGGATGCGCGCCAAAAAACGAATTTATGTGATTGTTTGTTTGACGGATTTACATCCGTCGTAACAACTATTTCGCTCCTCTGGAGCTATTTGAAATTTTAAAACAACCCGTTTATCTCTGCATCAATAGAATTGATGATTTTTCCTAAATCTTCTTGACTTTCTGGAAAACGGTTGTTGTCGATGTCGATAATCAACAATTTCCCTTTATCGTAAGTTGAAATCCAAGCTTCATAGCGCTCATTTAAGCGTTTCAAATAATCCAAACGGATACTTTCTTCGTAATCACGGCCGCGAAGTTGAATTTGGTGTACCAAAGTTGGTACGCTTGCTCTCAAATAAATCAACAAATCAGGTGCAGAAACAAAAGATTCAATCAAATTGAATAGCGAAAAATAGTTTTCAAAATCACGCGTAGTCATCAAACCCATGGAATGTAAGTTCGGCGCAAAAATGAAAGCATCTTCATAGATTGTTCTATCCTGAATTACCATTTTGTCCGTTTCTCTGATTTCTTGAATCTGCGTAAAACGACTATTTAGATAATAAATCTGTAGATTAAATGACCAACGTTGCATGTCTTCGTAGAAATCATTCAAGTAGGGATTTTGTTCAACATCTTCAAAATGAGTTTCCCATCCGTAATGTTTAGCCAACAACTTAGTCAATGTTGTTTTTCCTGCTCCGATATTTCCTGCTACTGCGATATGCATCTTTGATTAATTTTAGAGTGCCTAAGTTACAAATATTGCGAATAACAGCAATTAATTAATGCAAGAATTCTATCGAATATCTTTGAATGTTTGATGTAGTACCAAAATAAAAGTGATTCTGAACCTTTTTTATCCTTGTAAATTCACCATTTGGTAAAGGAAAATTGACTATTTCTTGATTCGAAAGATTTAATACTTGCAGTTTATCTTTCTTCAATAAATAAGCAAACTTACCTTCCACTTCTGCCCAAACAATGCCCACATTTTCCCAATGAAAAACCAAAGTTCCGTAAATATCAAATTGATAAATTCCTCTTTGTTTGTCGATCAAATACAAATAATTATCGGTCTCAAAAAGCTGAACGATGTCTTTACAACCTAATAATCCATTGATGTTTTCTATTCTTTGGCGTTGCTGAATATTTTTGGAAATTAACACAATCACTGAATTGTCTTGGTCGTAAACCCAAAATTTATCAGGTTGACCAGAAGTGGAAACCATCGTGACATACGACAAATCAAAGGCTGAAAGCTCAATATTTTCCTGTTGCTTACTCAAGGTATTATCCACATAGCCAATCAATTGCTGTTGTTCAGAAAAAACCAAAGTTTTCATCGGGTTGGAAGGATCGACACTTGAGATTACTCCAAAATATTTATTGCTCTGAACAAATTTTTGAGTTCCCAAAGAATCAAATTTTTTCAGTTTGTCTTTTTCACTTACAATCAAATTTCCAAAAGGATCAACATTCCAAATAGGATTGGACAAGCTGTCTGTTTTCCATTCAAAATTCCATTGAATTGTATCTTGTGCAAAACTGCAAAACGAACCAAATAACAAGAAAAAAAACAAACGTTTCATTCGATAAATTTAAATATTTGCTTGCAATTGCATAAATGAAGCCAATTCTTCCATAATCTCACGATTGTTGGATAAACGAGGCACTTTATGTTGTCCGCCCAACTTATTTTTTGATTTCAGCCAAGCATCAAAAGTTCCTGTTTCCGCGACTACAATTTTTGGTCCCAACAAAGCGATGTCTTTGGAACGTTTGGCATCATAATCAGAATTCAGCAATCTTAAATTTTCATCCAATTTTTGCTGAAATAAATCCATATCATTTGGCAAGGAAATGAATTCAATTAACCATTCATGTTGACCTTTGTTGGCATCTTCTAAAAAACGCATGTAAACTGGCGCGGCAGTGTAATCTTTGATTTGTGAATTTGTTTCAGCGCAGGCAACGGCAATCGCTCTTTCAGCATTTTCAACAATTAATTCTTCTCCAAAAGCATTGATAAAACTTTTTGTTCTACCGGTAATGGTAAAACGAAATGGCAACAATGATGTAAATCGAATGGTGTCGCCGACAATGTATCTCCACAAACCGCCATTGGTTGAAATCACCAGTGCATAATTTTTATTCAATTCCACTTGCGACAAATTCAACACCACTTGACTTTTGGTTTCGTCAAAACTTTCCATGGGAATAAACTCATAGAAAATACCGTAGTCCAACATGAGTAAAAGTTCGTTGGACGATTTCAAATCTTGAATTCCAAAAATTCCTTCCGAAGCGTTGTATGATTCCACGTAATTCATTCCTTCATCAGGAATAATCTTTTTAAATTCAGCACGATAGGGTTCAAAATTCACTCCGCCGTGCATAAACATTTCAAGATTTGGCCAAACTTCTTTTAAATTCTTTTTTCCAGTAATCTCTAAAATTCTATGCGCCAAAACCAATGTCCAACTTGGAACACCAGTTAAAATACAAACATCTTCATTCATTGTTTGTCGCGCCATCAATTCAATCTTAGGTTCCCAATCACTCATCAAAGCGATTTCTTTGGAAGGTGTTCGCTTTATTTCAGCCCACCAAGGTAGATTTTTGACAATAATAGCCGACAAATCTCCAAAATAAGAATCAGATCCTGCTTCGTTCATTTGTGTACTCCCACCTACAACCAAGTGTTTTCCGCTATAAACATTTGCGCGCGGAAAATTATTGTAATACAATGCCAATAAATCTTTTCCTCCTTTGTAATGACAATCTTCTAGTGATTCTTTCGTAACGGGAATAAACTTACTGCGCTCAGAAGTTGTTCCAGACGATTTAGCAAACCACTTTGTTTCACCCGGCCAAAGTAAATTGGTTTCACCTTGAATCAATCGATCTACATAAACTTTGACATCTTCATAATCTTGAAGAGGAACTGTCGATTGAAATTCTGAAAGATTTTTGATTGAACTGAAATTGTACTTTACTCCAAATTCAGTATCTTTTGCGGTTTGTATGAGCGTCGTAAATAATTCGTTTTGAACCTCTAACGGGTATTTGCGGAATAAATCTATTTGATGTATCCTTTTTTTTATTACCCAACCAAAAATCGAATTAAAAGGCATAGAAATAGTTTATTCGCTCAAAAAACGATGTTATTTCCTAAAAATAGAAAAAAATATCGATGTAATAAAAAGCTTAACAAAAATTATTAAGATCTATTTACAACGAAGAATTTTCTTAACCCCAGATTAAAACTGAAGCCAAAATTGCAATTACTGCGATTGTATATAAAAAACCAACTGCTGCAGTTGACTCGTCAAAAAATTTATCAGACATAATGCTTATTTTTTTCAAAGATATAAATTAAGCTAAAAACAGCCTAAAAATATGCTAGATTTTTCTGCTTTTCTTTTAAAATAAAACCTACGTTGTTCGGGGTTTAATAGAAACAAAAAGTGCCACTTCGAAAAATGGCACTTTGAATATTGAATTTCACGAACTTATGAAATAGTCGTGAAGTTTAAATATTTATGTAGAACTTCTGGAATCAAAATCGTTCCATCTGCAGTTTGATTGTTTTCCAACAATGCGGCAACAATTCTCGGCAAAGCCAAAGCTGAACCATTCAAAGTATGCGCCAAATAAGTTTTCTTGTCAGCTGCTTTGTAGCGCAACTTTAATCTATTTGCTTGGAAAGTATCAAATCTTGAAACTGAACTTACCTCCAACCATTTTTCTTGCGCTGCAGAGAAAACTTCAAAATCATATGTCATTGCAGATGCAAAACCGGTGTCGCCACCACAAAGACGCAAAATTCTATAATGCAATCCCAATTTGCGCAACAATCCTCTCACGTGTTCAACCATTTCTTCCAACGCTTTCGCTGAATTATCTGGATGCTCGATACGAACAATTTCCACTTTGTCAAATTGATGCAAACGATTCAATCCACGAACATCTTTACCGTATGAACCAGCTTCTCTTCTGAAACAAGGCGTGAACCCAGTCATTTTGATAGAAAAATCTTCAGAAGGCAACAAAACGTCTCTGTAAATATTCGTCAAAGGCACTTCAGCAGTTGGAATCATGTACAAATCATCTTCGTTCACATAATACATTTGACCTTCTTTGTCAGGCAATTGACCTGTTCCAATTCCACTTGCTTCATTTACAACCAATGGCGGAATAAATTCCTCGTAACCTGCTTTTTCAGCTTCGTCTAGGAAAAATGTAATCAAAGCACGTTGCAATTTGGCGCCTTTCCCTTTGTAAACTGGAAAACCTGCACCTGTAATTTTAACGCCCAATTCGAAATCAATTAAATCGTATTTTTTGGTGATTTCCCAATGTGGCAAAGCTTCACCTTCAAAAATATGCTTACTTCCAACTTCCTCAATGATTTCATTGTCTGCTTCGCTTTTACCAGCTTTCACTAATTCATTCGGAACATTTGGCAACTGATACATCAATTGTTGAATTTCTTGTTCCAATCCGCTTACTTTCTCTTTCAAAGTAGCTTCTTTTTCCTTCAATTCAACTGTTTGCGCTTTCGCTGCGTTTGCTTCAGCATGTTTTCCTTGTTGAAAATATTCACCAACAGCTTTAGAAATTTTGTTCAACTCGGCAGAAACTGCTTCTAATTCAGCTTTGGATTCTCTCCATGATTGATCGAAATTTAATATTGAATCTAAAATTGGAGTAACATCTAAGTTTCTCTTCTTCAAACCTTCAATGATCGCTTCTTTCTCTGAACGAATACGTTGGATTTCTAACATAATTAGTGTTTTTAATGGGTGTAAATTTACGAATTGTATCTCAATTGAAATCTTATTTCCGCATAGAATTTCAATCAAAAAAAAAGCGGATTCCGATGTTTACCGGGACCCGCTTCAAAATTATTTTTGAGTTCGACTAAGCCTCAGTAGTTTCAAATGGAACTACAGATACATACGAACGATTGTCTTTTTTCTTACGGAATTCAACCAAACCATCAGTCAAAGAGTACAATGTGTGGTCTTTTCCAATACCAACATTTGCTCCTGGGTGATGCGCAGTACCACGTTGACGAACAATAATGTTCCCAGCGATAGCAATTTGACCACCAAAAATTTTAACGCCTAAACGTTTGCTTTCAGACTCACGACCATTTCTTGAACTACCCGCTCCTTTCTTATGTGCCATTTTGTATATTTTTATATTCTTTGCTTTACAAAGAATAAGTTATTTAAATTCTATTATTTCGCAGAAATTCCTGTGATTTTAATCGCTGTAAACGATTGACGGTGACCGTTTTTCTTTCTGTAACCTTTTCTTCTTTTCTTTCTGAAAACGATTACTTTATCACCTTTCACATGATCGATTACCTCAGCGGTAACTGATGCTCCTTCTATAGCCGGGGCGCCTAATGTAATTGCTCCATCATTGTCAACTAAAAGCACTCTGTCAAAATCTAATTTTTGACCTGCTTCAGCATTCAATCTATGAACAAAAACCTTTTGGTCTTTTTGCACTTTAAACTGCTGCCCTGCTATCTCTACAATTGCGTACATATAGCTTTTTTTAAATTTATTTCAATTAAACGAGGGGCAAAGATAACTAAAAATTGTTTTAATTCTAGTTATCAACAATATTTTTCTAAAAAATATTTACTCCAAAATAAAAAAGCTTCCTCAGAAGATCCAAGGAAGCTTTCAGTATTTTTTAAATTTTGATTTTAATCTCTACTTCCTCCTGTAAAACGAAGTAGCGTAAGGAATAAATTAACGAATAAAATATACAAAGTCATTCCACCTACCAAAGCCATTTTCTTTCTTTCAACACCATCTAACATAGAGTCTTGCGAAGCATTTTTTAATCTTTGCATCCAGAAAGCAGTTAATCCTGTGAAAACAAATACACCAATGAATGATATAACTTTATCTAGAGCTTCACTATCCATAAACATATTCACAATCATCGCGATAAACATCCCAATGAAAACCATGTAAAGTAAACTCCCAAAATTGGTCAAATCTGTTTTGGTAGTGAAACCTAAAATTGCCATTCCTGCAAAAGCACCCGCTGAAACAAAGAAAGTTATCGCGATAGATTCCATGGAGAAAGCTAGAAACACAACACTCAACATCAATCCCATCAATCCAGAATACAACACATATAATCCTGTCAAGGCTGAAATTGAAAATCTACGGTATCCGCCTTGAATCAACATACTTAATAACATTGGTGCAAAAATCACCACATAAAAAAGTCCACTGATGCCTCCATCAGGTTTCATAAAAATAGAAGCAAAAACCTTTTCGGAACTTCCAACATAATATGCTACTCCTCCAGAAATAGCCAAAGCTAAAGACATGTAACCATAAACATTCCTAAAAAACTCTCGAGTCAACTCCTTTGTGTAACCCTGATGCTCTTGATCTAAAATATCATTCATAATTATTATTTTAATGCAACTTTGCTTGTACTAAATTAATAAATTCTTTTCTTGTTGCTTCATTTTTTAAAAAAGCTCCTGTAAATGCGCTAGACGTAGTCACAGAATTTTGTTTTTGTACGCCTCTCATTTGCATGCACATGTGTGAACATTCAATCACTACCGCTACTCCCAATGGATTTAACGTTGCTTGAATACAATCTCGGATTTCAATCGTCAATCTCTCTTGAACTTGTAATCTTCTTGCGAAAGCATCAACCACTCTCGGAATTTTGCTCAATCCTACAATGGTTCCATTTGGAATATAAGCGATGTGTGCTTTTCCAAAAAAAGGCAACATGTGGTGTTCGCACAATGAATAAACCTCGATGTCTTTTACAATCACCATTTCAGAATATTCTTCATGAAAAAGTGCGCCTCTCAAAATTTCTGCTGGATCTAAATCATAACCATGCGTCAAAAATTGCAATGCTTTGGCAACTCTTTCAGGTGTTTTCAATAGCCCTTCTCTGTTTGGATCTTCTCCTAAATTTTTTAAAACTTCTTGATAAACCGCTGCGATATCGTTGGTAACTTCCTCTTTGTAATTGTCGTATTTCATAATTTTGGTGTTATTGTCGTTTTCAGACTGAATAAATGAATGTAAGTGAAAGATTAAATTTACTGAAATTAAATCCTTCGTCAATCTTCAAACAACTTTTTATTAAAATGGTTCAGCACCACCAAAATATTCTACAGAATTATTTTCAGTTTCTTCCAATCTCAATTTAGCCAAAGTTCCTCCCGCTTGTGCGATTGGTGCTTCCAAAATCTCCCAAATTTTGATGATCAAATTTTCGGTAGAAGGCAACAAACCAGCTAAATACGGAACGTCCAAATTTAAATTTTTATGATCCAAAGTCTCAATTACATCGCGTTTGATGATCCGACTCAATTCTTTCAAATCAATGATGAATCCCGTTTCTTCACTTGGAACTCCTTTTACAGTAACGAAAAGGTTGAAATTGTGACCATGCCAATTCTTGTTACTACATTTCCCAAAAACTTCCTCGTTTTTTTCCGCACTCCAATCTTCTCTCCACAATTTATGTGCAGCATTGAAATGTTCTCTTCTTACTATGTAAACCGTTTTCACTCTTAAATATTAGGCTACAAAGGTAATAATTCTTGCAACTATAAGAAAATCTTTCTTTTTTAAGGACTGTAAATGTTAGACGAAAGAAAGAAGACGTTTCTTAACAGTTGCGTTTTTTCTAATTCTTCTCGTATTTATATAATGTTTTGAGCACCACCTTTTCGGTTTCAGGCAACCAACCGTTTCCTGGAAATTGTTTTTCCATTGCTTTTGCCAAAGCTACATTGAAAAGTTGTCCTTGCAAATAATAACCTTCTGGATTAAAATGCAATCCATCTTTATTCGCTAATTTCATTTTTTGCCATTTCTTGAAAGTATTTTCACCACCCATCGCTTCGTTGAAATTCCAAACTGCACAATGTGTCTTCTTTCCAACATTCAAAATTCCTTGAATCACAATTTCTCTTGAAACGGGTTTGTTTTTGTTGAATTCTGTATCTGGCGGAGTAGTTAAAATAAATTCTGTTTTAGGTGAAACGTGCTGCAAACTTTGAATTAATTTGGTCAACATGTGTTCGTATCCTTCTGAAGTTATATCCTTTACATAAGCATCGTTTGTTCCCAAAGAAATGATCATTAAATCTGGCTTAAACGCTTCCATTTGTTCCACCATCAAAGGCGCATTTTCTGCTAAAAATTTGTACTGTCCGCCAGAAACCCCGAATGTGTTATAGTTGATTCCTTTCGATATTTCACTATTTACCGACAAACCATATATAACGAAAGCTTTGCTATCTTTTTTTCTTCGGAAATAAATCACTGTTTCTGCCACTGGTCGATTCAAAACTACTTTGGTGATTGCTGAATTTGCAGAAAATGTATACGTATTTACTTTTCCATCTGCGCAATAAACGTCAATGTTTTCGCCTAATTGTTCATGAAAAACGGTAAATTCTTCCACTAATTTTTTCTTATCTTTGAAAGCAATATTGAGTGTACAAACGGAATCAGATGAACGCATTGCCAAACCAACAATTCCAAGCGGTATATTAGATTTTAAATTCAACACTTTCTCACATTCCCATTGCGTTTTAGAAGAAATATCCAAACCAAGAGGATTGTAACCAAAGCACAAACTATTGGGAAAAAATATGCCAATTCCTTTTCCGCCAAATCTCGTTTGAAGCGCATCTCTCACTTCACCTGGGAAATAGCCCATTTGTGTGTGAGAATCGCCTAAATGTAATATTTTCACAACAGAATCTCCTTGATTTTGCCTTAAAGAATGAAGCTTTGAAAAAAAAGATTTTAAGTCTTCTGGATTTGAAATATAATCTTTCGCCAAATCAATCACTAAGCGCGTTTTGGCTTGTGAAAAAGGAATTTCCAAATTGCTTTGAAAAGAAAAAATCACCAGAATCGACGGTAAAAAAAAGATTCGCTTCATGAAAATGTATTTGTTACAAAATTAATCAATTCAATCTGATTGCCTGTGCTACCATCAAGTTTGAAAGTAAAGAAACAAAAAAAGGGTCGAATGAATCAACCCTTTCTAAAATATTATTTTGGAATTACTTCAAATCCATGATTTCTAAATCAAACACCAAGTCAGAATATGGAGGAATTGCTCCTGGACGACCTTGAGCGCCATAAGCATCGAAATAAGGAATGATGAAAATTCCCTTTCCGCCTTTTCCTAACATGGCCAAACCTTCTTCAAATCCAGGAATCATTCGATTCGTTTTGTATGTGAATGCCATCGGTGTACCGCCATCTCTAGAAGAATCGAATTTTTTTCCATCCATAAAGGTTCCAGTATAGTGAACTGACATTTGACTTCCAGCAACTGGTTTTGTTGCCTCACCTTCTTTTTCAATTATGTAAACCAAACCCGAAGCAGTTTGTTTTGCCGTTGGATATTTCTTTTGAACTTGCGCCAACATATACACTTTATACTCATCTTTACTCATCGCAGCGATTTTCGAAAACTGTGCGTTTTTCTCGTCTTCAGCCAATTTCAGTTTATTGTAAACTGTTTCGAAATTTTTTGTTGCATTCCAATTTTGTGCTGTTTTCCCAACGCGGATAATCGTCACTTTATTCATTACATCATCTTGTGCGATGGCATTCACTACATCTTGTCCTTCTACTAATTTTCCAAAAACAGTGTGCTTACCATCTAAATGAGGCGTTGCTACGTGCGTGATAAAAAATTGACTACCATTAGTCGCAGGTCCAGAATTTGCCATTGATAAAACCCCAGGTCCACTGTGTTTCAATGTTGGATCGATCTCATCGTAAAAACGATATCCCGGTCCACCAGTTCCATTTCCATCAGGATCTCCACCTTGAATCATAAAATTCGCAATCACACGGTGAAATTTCAAACCGTCGTAAAAAGGTTTATCAATTGTTTTTCCTTGAACAGAAAAATTTCCTTCCGCCAAACCAACAAAATTGGCAACAGTCATTGGCACTTTTTCATATTCCAAACGAATCAAAATATTTCCCTTAGAAGTTTCAAATCGCGCATAAATTCCATCTGTTAATACAGGATCATTTGCTGGAACTTTGGTTTTCTCATTTTGTGCATTTGCAAAAAAAGCAAACAATAAAGACAATGCTAAGAATGTATTTTTCATGAATTTGTTATTTAATTTTTAAAGTAAAACAATATTTACAAGCGTAAATTTATTTAATTTCTTTTGATTTGAAACCGACTTGACAATTTTTGTGCCGAAACTATAAATGTCTGAAATTTATTCCATCGTTGAAAAATTTGTGGAAAAGGAAAAATTTCAAATTTAATTATCGCTCAATTACAATTATCTTTGCAACATGGAAGTAAAAGAAGATAAACTAAAAGAAGTCATTTCTCACGCGAAAGAGTATGGATTTGTTTTCCCATCCTCAGAAATTTATGATGGTTTGGCAGCAACTTATGACTATGGTCAATTAGGTTCTGAATTGAAAAACAACATCAAATCCTATTGGTGGAAATCTATGGTTCAAATGCACGAAAATATTGTTGGAATCGATTCAGCGATTTTTATGCATCCAACTACTTGGAAAGCTTCTGGTCACGTTGATGCTTTTAATGATCCGTTAATTGACAACAAAGATTCTAAAAAAAGATACCGTGCGGATGTTTTGATTGAAGAGCACGTTGAAAAAATTCGTCAGAAAATTGAAAAAGAAGTTGAAAAAGGAATTAAAAAATTTGGTGCCGATTTCGACGAAGCACAGTTCAGACAAACCAATCCAAATGTTTTAAGAAACGCACAAAAAATTCAAGAAATTGAAGCACGTTTTAAAGAAACGTTAGGAAACAATGATTTAGAAGGCGTTTATCAATTAATCATCGATTTGGAAATCGTTTGTCCAATTTCAGGTTCAAAAAACTGGACAGAAGTTCGTCAATTCAATTTGATGTTTTCAACTGAGTTAGGTTCTGTTGCTGGCGACGCTTCTACAATCTATTTGCGTCCTGAAACTGCACAAGGAATTTTTGTGAACTTCTTGAATGTTCAAAAATCAGGAAGAATGAAAATCCCTTTTGGAATTGCCCAAATTGGAAAAGCATTTAGAAATGAAATCGTTGCACGTCAATTTATTTTCAGAATGCGCGAATTCGAACAAATGGAAATGCAATTTTTTGTTCGCCCGGGCGAGGAAATGAAATGGTACGAATACTGGAAAGATGTTCGTTTGAAATGGCACAAAGCACTTGGTTTGGGCGAAAATTCATATCGAACACATGACCATATCAAATTGGCGCACTATGCAAATGCTGCTTGCGACATCGAATTTGATTTCCCTATGGGATTCAAGGAATTAGAAGGAATTCATTCAAGAACAGATTTCGATTTAAAACAACATGAACAATTTTCTGGAAAGAAATTGCAATTTTTCGATCCAGAAATCAACGAAAATTACGTTCCGTATGTAGTTGAAACTTCTGTTGGTTTAGATAGAATGTTTTTATCTGTTTTAAGTAATTCATTGCGCCACGAAACGTTGGAAGATGGTTCAGAAAGAGTGGTAATGAGTATTCCTCCAGCTTTAGCACCTTATAAAGTTGCAGTTATGCCGTTGACGAAAAAAGATGGTTTACCTGAAAAAGCTAGGGCAATTATCGACGATTTGAAATTTGATTTCTTGTGTCAATACGATGAAAAAGACGCGATTGGAAAAAGATACCGCCGTCAAGATGCAATTGGAACACCTTTTTCAGTAACGGTTGATCACCAAACTTTGGAAGACAACACAGTTACAATTCGCGACCGCGACACCATGTTGCAAGATAGAGTTTCGATTGAATCACTAAGAAATATTATTGATGCAAAAACAAGTATCCGAAGTTTGTTGCAACAATCAAAATAAATATCAATTTAGCAATAAAAAAAATCGCCATTTTCAAATTGAGAATGGCGATTTTTTTTGAATTCTATTTTAATCAGAAACATTATTCTTTCTTCTTAATCAAATCTGGTTCTTTCGTTTTGTATCGGTCCAAACGTGGAATTGAAACACCTTGAATGTACGAATCATTTGGGTTTAATCTTTCATAATCTTGGTGGTAAATTTCAGCATCGTAAAATTTTACGAGATGCGTAACTTCTGTTACTATTTTTGGATAAACTTTGTCTTTCAATAATTTTTGAATGTACTCATTTGCCAATTTTTTCTCTGTTTCATTTTGATAAAAAATCACAGAACGATACTGCGGTCCCGTGTCAGGACCTTGACTGTCAATAGTTGTTGGATTGTGAGAACTAAAAAATACACGCAACAAATCTTGGTAAGAAATTTCAGAAGAATCATAGTAAACTTTTACGGTCTCTGCATATCTAGTCCTTCCAGTTGAAACTAATTCATACGTTGGATTGGGTTCTACTCCACCAGAATAACCGCTGACAACTTCTTCAACTCCCGTGGTATATTCGTAAATTCCTTCAACACACCAAAAGCATCCACTGGCGAAATATGCTGTTTGTAACTTACTCAGATCTTTGGTGTGTTTTTCTTTTGGCTCTACTTTTTTAGGCTCCACAACTTTTGCATTTGTACAGGATTGAAAAGCCAAAATAGCGAGTAAACTGAAAATCAATTTTTTCATATTTAATAATTTTTGGATAAAATAAATCTTAATTAAAGACAATGCTATTAACGTTTAAAAAAACCAGATTGTTTTAATAAAATCTACTCTTAACACGCTTTAACAAAATACGATTGAAGGGAAGAATCAGTTTTACCGCAATACAATTCTTCCTAATTGCGCTGAGAACGCAGATTTTACCTTTTCTAAGGTAATTTGCTCCATCAAAAGATCTTCCACTTTTTTGAAATCATCCATCTCCGCTACTTCTGCAAGTTCTAGCCTGATTTCGTCAATTCTTTGCTGGAGTTTATCTGACTTAAAAACATAAATGCCATGTAACACTGCATTTTTCAATTTGTCTAATTCAGTATTTGTATCGATGTTGTATTTATTCAACCAATTCTGGCTGAGTTCGTAGTTATCTGTCTCTATTTCAGATACAATCCGTACAACATCTTGATCTTCTTGACGCATAAAATGACTTGGTCTATAACAATGTCCTTCAGCCAATCCTTCTGAAACTAATTGATGAATCTTTGCATAAACCGGATGATTAAAAATTAATTCATCCCGAAGTAACTCATGACATATCAACTCACTAACCGTCGTCTCTTGAACAAACACTTGACCTTTGTCATCAATTTGATCAATTTCAACTCCAAAATGACCATATTTTACTAAAATTCGAACCAAATCGTCTTCTGCGTAATTTTTGGAAGATTTTACGGCCGTTTGCGGCTGAACTTTTGGGACCTTTGGAGTTACAACAAATTCAGACAGCGCAGGTTCTTCCAATTGCTTTGTCAATTGACCTTTGCGCAACTTCGCTAATTCTTGATTGATAATATTGATATCAATGTCAAATCTGCTTGAAATTTCACTCGCATAAATTGAACGAGTTATTTGATCAGGAATTAATGAGATCGAATGGACAATGTCATGAATCAACTTTACTCTTGTGCTAGGATCTGAAATTCCTTCGCCAAGTAATAATTCTGCTTTGAAAGTTAAAAAATCCTTTGTGTTGTTTTTTATGTAATTGTCTAACTCAACAGCACCAACTTTTTTTGCGTAAGAATCGGGATCATCACCATCGGGGAACAATACAACCCTGACATTCATTCCTTCCTCTAAAATTAAATCTATTCCTCTAAAAGAAGCCTTTATTCCCGCAGAATCACCATCATATAGGATCGTAATGTTTTGGGTATATCTTCGAATTAATTTGATTTGACCATGTGTCAAGGAAGTACCAGAGGAAGAAACAACGTTTGTAACACCCGATTGATGCATGCTTATTACGTCAGTATAACCTTCTACTAAAAAACAATTATCATACTTAATAATATCACCTTTGGCAAAATACAGCCCATACAAAATTTCACTTTTGTTGTAGATGATACTTTCTGGAGAATTGAAATATTTGGCAATTTTTTTGTCTGCCAACAATGTTCTTCCACCAAAACCCAAAACCCTTCCTGTTACAGAATGAATTGGAAACATGACCCTACCTCTAAAAAAATCAAAATGGCGATCATCTTTGGATTTTACCAAACCAACTTTTTCAAGATATTCTAATTTATATCCTTTTGCAATCGCAGTTTCTGTAAATTCATTTCCTTTATTGATACAATATCCGAGATTGAATTTTTGAATGATGTCTAAACGAAAACCTCTTTCTAGAAAATAACTCAATCCAATGGCTTTACCCTCCTCTGTCTCGTGCAATGAATGTTGAAAATGATTTTTTGCAAACTCATTGATAATCTGCAAACTTTCTCTTTCTGTAACGGCGGCTATTTCTTCAGCAGTCTGTGGCTCTTCTTCCGGAAGTTGAATACCATATTTATCTGCCAACCAACGCAAAGCCTCAGGAAAAGAAAAATGCTCTTTTTCCATTAAGAATGTCACAACCGAACCACCTTTACCTGTTGAAAAACATTTAAACAGTTGCTTTGCTGGGGAAACAACAAATGATGGCGTTTTTTCATCAGTAAAAGGACTTAAACCTTTTAAATTTGAACCAGCTCTTTTTAAATTTACAAATTCTCCAACAACCTCCTCTACGCGGGCAGTTTGCATGATTTCATCAACAATATGCGCTGGAATTCTTGCCATTAGAGAAACGAATATTTAAAATTGAGGATTTATTTTACGTTTGTGTAATCAGTTTCAGTTTTTACACCGTTTTCATCATACATTTTCCAAACACCAATTTCTTTTCCATTGTCGTATTCACCAATATAGTGCAAATTTCCATTTGGATATTTAACGATAGAGTGACCGTGTTTTATTCCGTGGATGTAGTGAGTGATAGATAATTCCAATCCTGTTTCAGAAAAGAATGTCCATCTGCCATGTCTTTGCTTAAACTCATCTTGTTGACCTTGAAATTTAATATGCTTTTTACCTGGATAATACTCCGTATAAAGTCCGTTTTCAATCACAACCAAATCTTCTGGTTTTTCCACTTTTGGTTTTTCCACTTTAACAGGCTCATCGCCGCCGCAAGAAGCCATTGCGACCGCAACAAAAAGCGCAAATACAATTTTAATCGTCTTCATTTATATCTATTTTTCTCTAATTATTGTATACTCTACTAATCCAATCAACGCTGATTTTGCTTCAGATTCGGGAATATCTTTCAAAAGCGCTAGTGCTTGATCTTTTAATTCGTGCATGCGTTTATAAGCATACTCAATGCCACCTGCATCCACAACTAATTGCACCGCCTTGCGGACCATTTTAGTTTCCTCGTTGTGGTTTTTGACAATATTTATTAACTCTTTCTTGACGCTTTTTTCGGCGTGAGCCAAAGCATATATGAGAGGAAGAGTCATTTTTCTTTCGCGAATATCTAATCCCGTGGGTTTACCTATATCATTCGGCGTTCCGTAATCAAAAATGTCATCCTTGATTTGAAAAGCCAAACCGACCAACTCACCAAAGTCTCTCATCAATGGAGCCAAATCTTCACGGTCTACAGAAACACTGGCGGCTTCACAAACTGTTGCGATTAAAGATGCTGTTTTTTGACGAATCACCTCAAAGTAAACCTCCTCAGTAATGTCTAATTTTCGAGCCTTTTCAATTTGGAGCAATTCACCCTCACTCATTTCTTTGACCGCGCGAGCAACTATTCCTAAAAGACGTGTGTTGTTGTTTTCGATTGAAAGCAAAAGCACTTTTGAAAGCAAATAATCACCAACTAACACAGCCACTTTGTTTTTCCAAAGTGCATTTACAGAGAAAAAACCTCTTCTTTCATTCGCGTCATCAACTACATCATCATGAACGAGCGTTGCGGTATGCAATAATTCAACGAGAGAGGCTGCTTGATAGGTTTTATCGTTTACTTCACCGAGCATTTTTGCTGTCAAAAACAAAAACATTGGACGCATTTGCTTTCCTTTCCTACGGATAATATAATGTGTAACCTTGTCCAACATGGGAACATGCGACTGCATATTCTCGCGAAATCGAACCTCAAACTCCTGCATTTCAGAAGAAACTGGAGCTATTATCTGTTTTACAGTCATCATTGGATTACAAATATACGAGTAACTATGTCAATTAAAATAACAGTGGCGCTAAAAAAACAAAAAAGGAAAAATAAATAGAAAACATGTTTGAAAAGAGCGCATAGATAAGAGGAAAAACTTTTTAAAAATAAACGAAAAAAAGATTCAACAAAAGCACAATAAAAATATTGTTAGTTAAGAAAGATTACGTAAATTTGCGCCAAAAAACAGAAGCACACCAAGAATTATAAATGCAATGATTTTGAAAAACACAATAAAATCAATATTTCTGTCAATTTTGACAATCTGTTCAATCAATTCTGCTTTTGCGACTGAACACAAGGAAAAAAAGGAATTCAACGTGAATGAAATGATCATGCATCACATCAAAGATGCACATGAATGGCATTTATGGGGACCAGAGCATGGTGGAACTTCGATTTTTCTTCCGATCATCTTAATTGATGGTGGTTTAAAAACGTTTTCTTCTTCTAATTTCTACCACGGAGAAATGAAAACAGCCATTGACCATGCAACTAAAGGTGAAGTAGAATATCTTCAAGGAGTTGGTCCAGCTGCAAATTATGCTTTGTACCACGAAAAAATCTACAAATTAAACGACGGAGCGCTTTCAATTGAAGATGGTCACGTTCATGGAAATACAAAGCCTTTGGATTTATCCATTACGAAGAATGTAATGTCTTTGTTTTTTGGCGCTACAATTCTGTTGTTGATCATGGGGTCTGTTGCTCGTTTTTACAAGAAAAATGGTGCTGTTGCTCCTAAAGGATTGGCTAAATTTTTAGAGCCAATTATTATATTAGTTAGAGATGATATCGCTAAAGAAAACATTGGACATTTGAAATATAAAAAATACGTTCCTTATTTATTGACTATTTTCTTCTTTATCTTTTTCAACAACTTATTGGGTATGATTCCAATTTTACCTGGAGGTGCGAACTTGACAGGTAACTTAACAATTACCATGTTTTTAGCTATTTGCACATTGGTTGTTACTTTAGCTTCGTCTAATAAGAACTATTGGAAACATATTTTTGCAACACCAGGTGTTCCGGTAGCATTATTACCAATCATGATTCCAATTGAAATAGTCGGAATTTTCACAAAGCCATTCGCATTGATGATTCGTTTGTTTGCGAATATGACAGCAGGACACATCATTGTATTGGCATTGATTTCAATCATTTTCATAAATCAAAGTATCGCTTGGGGAGCACTTTCAGTTCCGATGGCTTTATTTATATCAGTATTGGAATTGCTTGTAGCATTTTTACAAGCGTTCTTATTTGCCATGTTATCGGCATTATTTATCGGAGCAGCTGTTGAAGAGGCTCACCATTAATTAGTAACTTTTTAATACACATATAACATGTACGGAAGTATAGCAGCAATTGGAGCAGGTCTTGCAGTTTTAGGAGCAGGATTAGGAATTGGAAGAATCGGTGGTTCAGCAATGGACGCAATCGCACGTCAACCAGAAGCTTCAGGAAAAATTACAACAACAATGATTATTGCTGCGGCATTGATCGAAGGTGTTGCGTTATTCGGAGTAGTAGTAGGTCTACTTGGAGGAGCGAAATAATTTATTTTCAGTATCCTAACGGTTGGTTGGGATACTGTTAATTTTTATTATCAAGAGAAACATATTAAAAATAAATAAAAATGGATTTAATATTACCTGATTTTGGTTTGCTAATTTGGACATCAATTGTCTTCGGTTTATTATTGATCGTTCTTGTAAAGTTTATTTGGAAGCCTATTTTAAGTGCTGTAAATACACGTGAGCAAAACATCGCTGAATCATTAGAATTGGCTGTTAAAACAAAAGCTGAGATGGTGGCTTTGCAAGCTCAAAACGAAAACATTTTGAAAGAAGCACGCGCTGAAAGAGATGCAATCGTGAAAGATGCTCGTGAAACAGCTAACAAAATGATCGAGGATGCAAAATCAAACTCAAAAACTGAAGCTGAAAAAATTATTGTAGCTGCTCAACAAGCGATAAGATCCGAGAAAGCAGCAGCGATGTCAGAAATCAAATCTCAAATTGCAAGCTTATCAATTGATATTGCAGAGAAAATTGTAAAATCAGAATTAGCATCTGACGATAAACAAAAAGCATTGGCTTCAAAATTAGCTGAGGATATTAACTTGAACTAAGATGAAAAGTACAAAAGCAGCATCGCGATACGCAAAAGCATTACTTGAATTAGCTATTGAAAAGAATAGATTGGATCAAGTGACTTCTGACATTTCAACTTTGCGTCAAGCAAATAATGAAACAAAAGAATTTCAATTGTTTTTGGAAAGTCCAGTGGTAAATGCTGAGAAGAAAAATAGTATTTTCAAAGCATTGTTTCCTCAGTTTGATGAGATAACAATGTTGTTCATTCAATTAATCACTAAGAATGGTAGAGAATCTATTTTGCCAGAAATTGCAGAGTCTTTTGAAGCGCAATTGAAAGCTCACAAAGGTATTTTACCAATTACTTTGATTTCTGCTCATGCATTAGATGCAAATACTAAAGCTGCAATATTAGCTAAAGTACAAGCAACTGTTACTGGAAAATTAGAAGTTGAAGAGCAAATTGATACAACATTAATAGGAGGATTTGTAGTTAAGATGGGCGACAATAGAATCGACGCTTCAGTAGCAAATCAATTAAAGAATTTAAAACAACGTTTAACACGCTAGTTCCGAATAATCGGGATGACGTAAAGCAACAGCATATGGCAGATGTAAAACCAGCAGAAGTTTCTGCAATTTTAAGAGAGCAGCTTTCAGGTTTCAGAACGGAAGCTGAACTACAGGAGGTTGGTACTGTACTTCAAATTGGAGATGGTATCGCACGTATTTATGGACTTAATGGAGTTCAATACGGAGAATTAATTGAATTCGACGGAGGATTACAAGGAATTGCATTGAACTTGGAAGAGGACAATGTTGGTGCCGTGTTATTAGGTCGTTCTTCTCAAGTAAAAGAAGGGGATACAGCAAAACGTTTAGGAAGAATCGCATCAGTGAGAGTTGGTGAAGGTTTGGTTGGACGTGTTATCGATACTTTAGGAAATCCTATTGATGGTAAAGGCGAAATTACTGGTGAATTGTTTGAAATGCCAATCGAGCGTAAAGCTCCAGGGGTAATTTTCCGTCAACCAGTAACTGAACCATTGCAAACTGGTATCAAAGCAATTGATGCAATGATTCCAATCGGACGTGGCCAACGTGAGTTAATCATCGGTGACCGTCAAACTGGAAAAACAACAGTTGCAATTGATGCAATCATCAACCAAAAAGAATTTTTTGACAGAGGTGAACCTGTTTTCTGTATTTATGTAGCAATTGGACAAAAAGGTTCAACTGTTGCAGGAATCGTTAAGAAATTAGAAGATGCAGGAGCAATGCAATATACAGTAATCGTTGCTGCAAATGCATCAGATCCGGCACCAATGCAATTTTACGCACCAATGACAGGAGCTGCTGTAGGTGAATTTTTCCGTGACTCTGGACGTCCAGCATTGATCGTTTTTGATGATTTATCAAAACAAGCAGTTGCTTACCGTGAAGTTTCATTGTTACTTCGTCGTCCTCCAGGTCGTGAGGCATACCCAGGTGACGTTTTCTACCTTCACTCAAGACTTTTGGAAAGAGCGGCAAAAATCATTGCTGATGATACAATTGCATCACAAATGAACGATTTACCTCCTTCAATCAAGCATTTGGTAAAAGGTGGTGGTTCATTGACTGCATTGCCAATTATTGAAACACAAGCGGGTGACGTTTCTGCATATATTCCAACCAACGTAATTTCGATTACAGATGGTCAGATTTTCTTGGAAAATGATTTGTTCAACGCAGGTATTCGTCCAGCAATTAACGTTGGTATTTCTGTATCTCGTGTTGGAGGAAATGCACAAATCAAATCGATGAAGAAAGTTGCTGGTACTTTGAAATTAGACCAAGCGCAATACAGAGAGCTTGAAGCTTTCGCGAAATTCGGTTCTGATTTAGATGCTGCTACGAAATCAGTATTGGACAAAGGAGCTAGAAACGTTGAGATTTTGAAACAAGCTGAAGGTGATCCATACCCAGTTGAAAAACAAATTGCGATCATTTTTGTCGGAACAAAAGGTTTGATGCAAAGAGTTCCTGTGAACAAAATCAAAGCATTCGAAACTGAGTTCTTGAATTATCTTGAAGCAAAACATGCTGACGTATTATTGGCTTTGAAAGCTGGTAAATATACAGACGAAGCAACAGATGTTTTGACTAAAGTAGCAAAAGAAATCGCTGATAAATATTAGTAAATTACAGATTCAAAAATTGCAAATTACAGATTAACAACAATTTGTAATTTGCAATTTAAAATCTGCAATAAAAAACAAGATGGCAAATTTAAAAGAAATCAGAAACAGAATCACCTCGGTGGGTTCAACAATGCAGATTACTTCTGCCATGAAAATGGTATCGGCTGCGAAGTTGAAACGTGCTCAGGATGCAATCACTCAAATGCGACCATATTCTGAAAAACTTCAGGAAATATTGAGCAATTTAAGTGCAACATTAGATTTATCTGAAAACGCTTTTTCTGATCAAAGAGAAGTTAAAAACGTTTTGATTTTAGCTGTTTCTTCAAACAGAGGTTTGTGTGGTGGATTCAACAACAACGTTATCAAAAGAGTTAATGTTTTATTGAATGAAGAATACAAAGGAAAAAATGTTCAAGTTCTTTGTTTAGGTAAAAAAGTTACTGATGCTTTTAGAAGAAGTTCATTAAGAGCTGACAACAAAGCCTATGGAACTGAAGACATCTTTGCAGATTTGAAATTTGACAATGCAGCTGAAATCGCTGAAAATGTAATGAAAGCATATTTATCGAAACAATTTGATGAAGTAGTGATTGTTTACAATTCATTTGTGAATGCTGCTAATCAAGTAGTAAAAACAGAACAATTCTTACCAATTATTCCTACAGTTTCTGAAGGAACAAACGGTGCAGGTGATTATATTTTCGAACCGTCGAAAGAAGAAATCGTTGAAGAATTGATTCCTAAATCTTTGAAAATTCAGTTTTACAAATCATTGTTAGATTCTAACGCATCAGAACACGGCGCTCGTATGACAGCGATGCACAAAGCAACTGACAACGCAAAAGATTTGCAAAAAAGCTTGAAATTAAGTTATAATAAAGCGCGTCAAGCAGCTATTACAAACGAAATCCTAGAAATCGTAGGTGGAGCTGAGGCATTGAATAGCTAAGAAAAAATAAAATTTTATAAGTAATCCCGTTTCAATTGAAGCGGGATTTTTTTATTCAACAAAATTGATATTCCTTTTTAATCCTTCAAACTTAGTTCTTTTCACTGCACTCTTTGAAAAAACATCTTTGAAAGTTTCGTCAGAAATCTCAAACCATTCTGATTTTGAAAAATTTAAAAGCTTCTCATTTGCATGAAAAGCTGGCTCAGAATGAGCTAAAGAAAAACGATTCCAGGGGCAAACATCTTGGCATACATCGCAACCAAAAATCCAGTCATTCAATTTACCCTTAAATTCATTTGGAATAGCTTCTTTTAACTCAATTGTCAAATACGATATACATTTTGAACCATCTACAACATAAGCTTGATTGAGTGCATCTGTTGGACAAGCATCCATACATTTTGTGCATGTGCCGCAATAATCTTTGATTGGACCATCTGATTCTAACTCTAAATCAATAATTAGTTCAGCAATGAAAAAAAACGAACCTTTTTTGGGATGAATAATATTTCCATTCTTTCCCATCCATCCGAGACCACTTTTCCGCGCCCAAACTTTGTCCATTACAGGTGCAGAATCAACAAAAAAGCGCCCATGAACCTCTCCTATTTCATCTTGAATTTTCTCATAAAACAACTTCAATTTATCCTTAATCACCAAATGATAATCTTGACCATAAGCGTATTTAGAAATTTTAAACGATTCGGGATTTTGCTTCTGGGTAGGAAAATAATTAAGAAGTAAGGAAACAACACTCTTCGAACCTTCAACTAATAAAGTAGGGTTTAAACGTTTGTCGAAGTGATTTTCCATGTATTTCATTTCGCCATGGTAACCATTATTCAACCAACTTTCAAGATTTCTAGCATCGTCTTCCAAAAACGCTGCCTTAGAAATTCCACAAAACTGAAATCCCAAATCAGTAGCTATTCGCTTAACGATCGCCGTATTTTTCGAGACCTGACTTTTCATTAAAACAAACCACCTTGGAAATAGCCTAAATCTTTGCCTAAATGTTTGTAAGCCTTTTCTGTTGCTTTTCTTCCTCTCTGCGTGCGGATTAAGAATCCTTCTTGAATTAAGAATGGCTCGTATACTTCTTCCAACGTCCCTGCATTTTCACCAATTGCAGTTGCAATTGTTGTCAATCCAACAGGACCACCGTTGAACTTATCAATAATAGCCATCAAGACACGATTATCCATTTCATCTAAACCATATTTATCAACATTCAAAGCTTCTAAAGCAATGTTCGTTATCTCAACATCAATTGTCCCATTTCCTTTGATTTGCGCAAAATCACGTACCCTACGAAGCAAAGCATTCGCAATTCTAGGTGTACCTCTGCTCCTACTCGCAATTTGATATGCGGCTTCTTCACTAATTGGAATATCAAGTAGATCAGAAGAACGCTCAACAATTGCAGTCAACGTTATGGAATCATAATATTGCAATCTAGCATTAATACCAAATCTTGCGCGTAATGGAGAAGTCAATAATCCAGAGCGTGTTGTTGCACCAATTAACGTGAATGGATTCAAAGCTATTTGAACAGATCTAGCATTTGGACCGCTATCGATTAAAATATCAATCACGTAATCTTCCATTGCTGAATACAAATATTCTTCAATTACCGGACTTAAACGATGTATTTCATCAATAAACAATACATCACCTTGATCTAAATTCGTCAGTAATCCAGCCAAATCGCCAGGTTTATCCAAAACAGGCCCACTAGTGACTTTAAAACCAACTCCAAGCTCATTGGCAATAATATTTGCTAAAGTTGTCTTTCCAAGCCCTGGAGGACCATGTAAAAGCACATGATCTAAAGGTTCACCGCGTTTTGTTGCTGCTTGAACAAAAATCTCTAAATTATCAACTACTTGTTCTTGACCAGCAAAATCAGAAAGTTTCTTTGGGCGAAGAACTTTATCATAGTCCTTTTCACCTTCTTCGCTTTCCTTACGGTAATCAAATGAATCTTCTTCTTCCAACGTAAATGAATTTATTCAAAAATACAAAAGCCGCTCCAATTTGGAACGGCTTTGAAATAAATATTTTTATTTTAATGTTCTTCTTCACCATCAGCCAAAGGGACAGTTTGAGGAATAAAATCATCCTCAGCACCAGGCTTAGAATAGTCATAAGGCCATCTATGAACTTCAGGTAAAGCACCAGGCCAGTTACCATGAACATGTTCAACAGGAGTAGTCCATTCCAAAGTATTAGATCTCCAAGGATTTTGAACTGCCTTAGGCCCTCTAAAAATACTGTAGAAAAAGTTAAATAAGAAAACCAACTGACCAATTGAAGCCAAAATAGCAAATATTGTAATAACTACATTCAAATCCATCATCATATCAGCAGCAGGCTTATCAAACTCGTTGTAAACAGAATAATCATAATATCTACGTGGAGCTCCAGCTAATCCTACAAAGTGCATTGGGAAGAAAACTCCATAAGCACCTATAATTGTAATCCAGAAGTGGATATAACCCAATCTAGTATTCATCATTTTTCCATACATTTTTGGGAACCAGTGATAAACACCTGCGAACATTCCAAATACTGCAGACATTCCCATTACAACATGGAAGTGTGCGACTACGAAATACGTATCGTGTACAGCTATATCCAAAGCAGAATCCGCAAGAATAATACCTGTTACACCACCTGTGATAAATGTAGATACTAAACCTACTGCAAATAACATCGCTGGAGTAAAAACTAAACTACCTCTCCAAAGTGTTGTGATGTAGTTAAACACCTTCACCGCAGAAGGAATAGCAATCAAAAGAGTTGTGAATACGAATACACTACCTAAGAATGGATTCATACCTGTCACAAACATGTGGTGACCCCATACAATAAATGAAAGGAAACCAATTGCTAATATAGAACCAATCATCGCTCTGTACCCGAAAATCGGTTTACGTGAATTTGTAGAAATAATTTCAGATGATAGCCCTAATGCAGGCAACAATACAATGTATACCTCAGGGTGACCAAGGAACCAAAACAAGTGTTGGTATAGCAATGGTGAACCACCGTGATTTTCAAGCATTTCTCCATTTACAATGATATCAGACAAATAAAAGCTTGTTCCAGCTAATCTGTCCATCATCAACAATAAAGCAGCTGACAATAAAACTGGGAAAGATAATACACCTAAAACAGCTGTTACAAAGAAAGCCCAAATCGTTAAAGGCATTCTTGTCATTGTCATTCCTTTCGTTCTAAGGTTAAGTACAGTAACGATGTAATTCAAAGATCCAATCAAAGACGAAGCAATGAAAATAGTCATTGAAAACAACCAAAGTGTCATACCTAAGCCGGAACCTTCAACTGCCTGCGGTAAAGCTGAAAGAGGAGGATAAATTGTCCAACCTGCCATTGCTGGTCCTGTCTCGATAAACAAAGAAGACAACATGATAACAGAAGAAAGGAAGAACATCCAATAAGAAAGCATATTCAAGAAACCAGAAGCCATATCACGTGCTCCAAGTTGCAATGGAATTAGCATATTAGAAAAAGTTCCTGATAAACCACCTGTTAACAAAAAGAAAACCATGATAGTTCCGTGAATTGTTACCAATCCAAGATACATATTTTCTTTTAACACACCACCTGGAGCCCAAGTTTCACCTAAAAACATAGATAAGAAATCAGAACTTTCTCCTGGCCATGCCAATTGAATTCTAAACAAGATAGATAGTAACATTGCTACTACCCCCATAAAAACCGCAGTCATTAAAAACTGCTTACCAATCATTTTATGGTCTTGACTAAAAATGTACTTCGATACGAAACCTTCTTCATGGTGATCATGAGAATGCGCGTCGTGATGTCCGTGTGCTTCGTGAGCTAAAGCTGCCATTTTATACTAATTTATATTGATAATTTCTACTAACTATTTAACTGCAACTACTAAAGTATCAGCTGGTGCCTCTGCAGCAGGTGCAGGAGCGGGAGCAGCCAAATATACATCTTTAAAAGTCTTTTTGGTTTTCATCCATTTCTTGAAAGAAGCAGGTGTTTCAACAACCACGATCATTTTCATTTTGTAATGAGCACCTCCACAAATTTTGTTACACATTAGAACAAAATTAAAATCTGGATTATTCATTTTTTCCTTCATTTCAACAGAAGAAATAGTTGGTTTGAACTTAAATCTTGTTGTCAAACCTGGAACAGTATTAATCTGCGCTCTAAAGTGAGGGAAATAAGCTGAGTGAATAACATCTTTTGCTCTAAAATTGAACTCATAATCCTGATTTTTGATCAAGTGAAGTGTATCAGCCTCGATAACGTCATCGTAAGCTCTTGCATCAAGATTCGAATTATGACGATATTTCATTTGGTAAAGCAATCTTAAAAGTCGAGTTTTTCTGTCTAAATCCTCTTCCATTTTAACTCTGTCTTTTGGAATGAAGATATTTTTAGGGTTATTTAATTTTTCTTCAAGTAATTTAATCCCTAAGATGGTTCCGTCAGCACTACCAACTTCCATCACTCTGATTGCAGAATCAAGTGTAGCTGTAGTTAACAAAGCCAACTGATTTTTATCAGTAGTTAATTTATAATCAAAATAACCTAATTTGTTATCGCTGCCTGAATATCTCGCCGTCCATTTAAATTGCTCAGAAAATAGCTCAACTCTAATCGCTTCTTTCGATGCATCAGACGTAATACCATTCCAAGTTTTCAATCCAAGGATAATAATAAAAGCTAATACGATAGCAGGAACAACAGTCCAGATCAACTCCAATTTGTTATTGTGCGGGTAGAAGTATGCTTTTACGCCAGGTTTTCTTACATACTTAAATGAGTAGAAAAACAATAAGAAATTTGTCAAAAAGAAAACTACAACAATTAACGCTAAATTGATATTTAACAACCAATCGTACGTTTTTCCATGTTCTGAAGCAGCTTCACCACGACCTGTAAAACCATAGGTTGCCATCAACCAAATGAAACCACCGAACAATAAAATGACAAACGTCAACATCATGTTAGCATTCAACTTATTGTCTCTGTTAGGAATATCCTCCTCACGACGGTTTCTTAATTTAGAAGAATGTTCGTATAATCTTACCAATTGGGCTATAGCAATAGCTCCCAAAACGATTACTACTAATGTTACTAATTTAAAACTCATCTCTATTAATTAATCAATGATAAAACTATAATTATATTTCGTGATGTATACTTTCGTCCAAGAAAGGGTGATTTTTGACTGTCAAAGGAGCTTTAGACAAGTTAGTCAAAACTATTCTCACAAAAAGACCTAAAACCAAAAGTAATAAACCAATTTCCATAAATCCGATGTATGCATTAGCACCCATAGATCCAGCCATAACCATAATGTAAACATCAACCCAGTGACCAAAAAGAACAATCATACCTACAAAAGTCAATACACCTGCATGTCTCTTAGCATCTCTGGACATCAACAACAACATTGGGAATGCGAAATTGATAATGAACATTCCAAAATATAGGAATTTGAAATCTTTTATTCTAGTTAAGTGATATGTTGTTTCTTCTGGAATATTTGCATACCAAATTAACATAAACTGTGAGAACCATAAGTAAGACCAAAGGAAACTAGTAGCAAAAGTCCATTTTCCAAGATCATGAATATGACTTTCATTAACGTTTGGTAGGTAACCTTTTTTCTTCAAATACAAAGTCAAAGTAACCAAAACAATCATGGTAGAACACCACATCCCAGCAAAGATATACCAACCAAATAAGGTTGAAAACCAATGAACATCAATTGACATAATCCAATCCCAAGATGAAGTAGAACTAAATACAGCAAAGAACACTAAGAATAATGCTGCTTTTTTATAATTCTTGAAGTGAATATCTGTTCCACCAACTTGATCTTCTAACAAAGAACGAGTTTTAAAACCTCTCCAAAAAAGCAAATATGTTCCTAAATAAACCAATGTTCTAATCCAGAAAAAAGGAATATTTAAGTAAGCACTTTTACCTTGAATCAATTCGTCATGAGCAACAGTTTGTGGATCCATCCAAATATAAATGTGTGCACCTTGTTGAACAGTTATAACTAATAAAGCAACAATCAAAAGTCCAACTCCAACTGGTAAAAAACCAGCGACAGCTTCAATTACTCTTTTTACTGAAGCATACCAACCTGTTTCCGTTGCATATTGCAAAGCCAAGAAAAATAATGCTCCTAAACCAATTGCAAAGAAGAAAAAACTATCAATTAATAAGTTTCCAGAAATACGTTGTCCTAAATGTTCACCATGATGATGAAAAGTAGTCTCAACTACAACTCCGATACCAGTAAAGACGATTCCAAAAACAATCAAAAACATTGTTAATAGATTCGCTTTTTTTGTTATTTTGAATTCCATTGTTCTATTTTTACTAATTGAATATTTACATTTTAACTGTAGTATCTGCTAAAACCGCAGATGGTGCACTAACTGGCAATCCTTTTTCATCAAAAGTACCATAAGATGGATTTTGAAATTTATGGATGTAGTGAATAAGTGTCCAAATTTCTTTCTTGTTTACTAAAGAAGCATGCCCACCCATTGCATTTCTACCATAATAAATAGAATAGAACATTTGCCCTTCAGCAATAGTTAATCCACCTAAGTTAGCAGCTCCAACATAAGAACCAGCTGTTACCATTGGTCCATTACCATCACCCTTCTCGCCATGACAATGCAAACAGTTTGCAGTATAAAGTTCTTTCCCTTTAGCAAAAATCTTTTCAGCATTCTCAGCTGTGATTTTGTAAGGATTTACATCTGCTGCAGCTTGTAGATACTCATAATCCATTTCATTGTTGGACGTAAAGTCCCAACCATAATACCCATGAGTTTTTGCAAACAATGCATTAGGCAATCTATGATAAGGAAGCATCATTAATACTTCTTCTTCATTCGTTCCGTAATATGGAATAGTTCTCATTGGTGGAACTAAAGAAGAAATTTTTACTGTTTTAGAAACATCTAAACTTCCTTTCACTTCACCATAATCAACATATGGTTCAATAGCAGGTGAGCGATACATATCAGGCATGTATTCTAATCCTGCACTATCTGGATTTGAAGAGCATGATCCAAACATTAGACCTAATACTGCAACTCCTGATATACTTGCTATTGCTTTAAAAATTTTATTCATCGTACTGATAAATTATCGTTTGACTATTTTACGTCTCTTTGATCTAATTCAACTATTCCTGTAGATTTCAATAACTCATGAATTTCAGATTCAGAAAGATGAGTATTTTGAGATAATCTAAGCTCCATTACAAATTTATCATCTGTAGTTCTTGGATCAGGATTTGATGCTGGTAAACCAGGCAATGTTTTATTTCTTAAAAAATAAGTCAACGCCATTCCATGTGCAGCACACAATACTGTAAACTCAAAAGTAACAGGAACGAATGCCAACATATTATCTAAATATGATTCATTAGGTTTACCACCAATATTCATGGGCCAATCGGTAATCATGAAGAATCTCATACCTAGCGTTGCCAACATTAAACCAGTTAGACCATAAATAAATGCCATGATTCCTAGTCTGGTGTTTTTTACACCGATAATTGGATCAATTCCGTGTATTGGGAAAGGAGAGAAAACCTCTGCTACTTTAATACCCTTTGCGACTAATTTCTTTGCACCGTCTTTAAGTACATCGTCATCGTCATACATTGCATATATAATTTTATCTGCCATGACCCTTATTAATGATTATTATTATTTTCTGATTCACTGTGATCATCATGTCCATGATGAGTGTCTGGTGCATTTTTGTATGATTCACCTGAAGATTTCAAAATTGTTTTCAATTCTGCAATTGGTAATACCGGGAAGAATCGAGCAAACAATAAGAAAAACACAAAGAATAAACCGATTGTTCCAACATATACACCTAAATCAATATGACTTGGATAGTGCATACTCCATGAAGATGGTAAATAATCTCTATGGATAGATGTAACGATAATTACATAACGCTCGAACCACATCCCAATATTCACAACGATAGAAATTATGAACGTGAAAATCAAACTTCTTCTCAATGGTCTAATCCACATCAGCTGAGGAGAGATTACGTTACAAGTCATCATTGACCAATAGGCCCACCAATATGGTCCAGTTGCACGGTTAATGAATGCATAAGCCTCATATTCAACACCAGAATACCAAGAAATAAATAGCTCAGTGATATACGCTGTACCAACAATAGAACCTGTAACCATGATTACAATATTCATGTACTCAACATGGCGTGTATGAATGTAAGCTTCTAATTTCATGGCTTTTCTCATCACCAACATCAAAGTTTGCACCATCGCAAACCCTGAGAATACTGCACCTGCCACGAAATATGGAGGGAAGATAGTTGTATGCCATCCAGGGATAACTGAGGTAGCAAAGTCAAAAGATACAATCGAGTGAACCGAAAATACAAGTGGAGTAGCGACTCCAGCTAAAACCAAAGAAACCAATTCAAAACGGTTCCATTGTTTCGCTCTTCCTGACCAACCAAAAGATAATATAGAATACATTCTCTTTGGGATAGGTCTTTTTACTCTGTCACGTAATGTTGCAAAATCAGGAATCAAACCGATGTACCAGAATACGACAGATACAGAAAGGTAAGTTGAGATTGCGAATACGTCCCACAATAAAGGAGAGTTAAAGTTTACCCACAATGAACCAAATTGATTTGGTAATGGAAGTACCCAATAAGCTAACCACAAACGTCCCATGTGAATCAATGGAAACAAACCAGCCATAAATACAGCAAAGATTGTCATCGCTTCTGCAGAACGGTTAATTGCCATTCTCCATTTTTGTCTGAACAATAACAATACTGCTGAGATTAACGTACCAGCGTGACCGATACCTACCCACCAAACGAAGTTGGTAATATCCCAAGCCCATCCAATGGTCTTATTTAATCCCCATGTTCCAATACCTGTACCCAAAAGATACATAATACTTCCTACACCGTACAACCCGATAATCAGGGCAATAGCGAAAAGTATATACCACATGCGTGGTGCTTTGTCTTCAATTGGCTTACAAACGTCCTGAGTAATATCATGGTACGTTTTGTGACCTAAAATCAGAGGTTCTCTTATTGCTGCTTCCTTATGCATTACAATCTAATTTATTACGATTAATGATGTGCCTTTTTCCCGTGACCTTCACCCGTGTGAGCAACTTCTTTCTTTTCAATTTGAATTGATTCAAGAACAGCGTTTTTCTCATTACGAACTTTAGTTTTATACCAAACGTTTGGTTTCATACCAACTTCTTCTAAAACTTGGTAAGAACGTGTCTCTTCAGATCCTTTACGTACCATTGATTTGATGTCATTCCAATCACCTACAACAATTGCATGAGTTGGACAAACATCTGAACAAGCAGTTGTAACATCTCCATCCATTACTGGTCTTGATTCTTTTTTAGCAACCAATTTACCAGCTTGAATTTTTTGAACACAGAATGAACATTTTTCCATTACACCTCGAGTACGAACAGTAACGTCTGGATTCAATACCATACGACCTAAATCGTCTTGAGCTGGATTCACTTGCGTAAATTTCTTGTAAGAAGGATAGTTGAACCAGTTAAAACGACGTACTTTATAAGGACAGTTGTTTGCACAGTAACGAGTACCGATACATCTGTTGTAAGTCATTTGATTCAAACCTTCATTACTATGTGTAGTTGCAGCTACTGGACAAACTGTTTCACATGAAGCGTGATTACAGTGTTGACACATCATCGGCATGTGAATAACTTTCGGATTTTCAACTGGATGCTCTGCATCGTCAAAACTGAAAGTCTCACCATCGATTCTAGAACCAATAGTTGCTTCTTGATCAGAAGAATAGTAACGGTCAATTCGCAACCAAGCCATTTCACGTCCTCTTCTTACCTCATCTTTACCTACAACAGGAACATTGTTTTCTGATTGACAAGCAATCAAACAAGAACCACAACCGATACAAGAAGACAAATCAATTGTCATTCCCCAACGGTGACCAATTTTTTCAACTGGATGTGCGTCCCAAAGGTCAAATTTACTTACTGGCTCAGGTCCATGATGTGTTTCAATCATGTGCGCTGGATTGTAAGCTTCCTTACCTCTATTTTTATAAATATCTAATGTAGTCTCTCTAACAATTGAGTGACGACCCATCACGGTATGATGAATTTGTGTCGCTGCAATCGGATACATTTCTGTTCCTTCTTTTTCAACAGAACCAGAAATATCATAAGATAAAGTTCCATTTTCAAAGTCTACTAAACGGAAAGCATTTTTACCGATTGGTAGTCTATTACCTTTTTCATCTGTAGCAAAACCACCATATTCCTTGGTTTGAAATGCAGCGTTACCGATATTCTCATCGTTTGCACCTCTTCCATAACCTAATGCGATACCAACTGTATCAATTGCTTGCCCTGGTGAAGGATAAACTGGCAATACCATTTCGACATTTCCAACTTTAACTTTCGCTAAATTCAAACCATGTTCTTGATCAAATGTAGTTGCATATTTGCCTTCCATTTGAGTTGGATTCATTGTAATGTAGTTATCCCAAGTTACTTTTGAGATTGGATCTGCCATTTCTTGCAACCATGGATTGTTTGCTTGAATACCAGTTCCAATCGCTGCTTTTTGGTACAAAGAAATCTCAACACCTTTACTTGAAGGCAACTGACCAGCTAAACCAGACAAAGAAGCCTCATTAAATGGCAATGCTTTTGGAGCTATTGCAACAGTTTCTGCGCAACTATCATGAATTGCTTTGTTCCAATACGTGTGAAAATCTACATATTTAGTTTGCATTGGGAAACCATATAATTCCCAATTAGATTTCATTAAGTCGTAAACAACTTTTGAATCTTTTCCTCCTCTAGATTTAGTATCAGTTGCATCGGCCCAAATAATCAAAGATTCTTGAACTTGTGCAGTATTGTGTAAAGGACGAATTGTTGGTTGAGCAATAGCATAATGATTCATTTTTGGATTAAAATCATTCCAAGATTCCAACGAGTGGTGATCTGGTGCTACGAATTTACAAAGGCTTGCAGTTTCATCAGCATAAGATGCAGTTGAAATCGTTAAACCTACACTTTTCAAACCTTTAGCAAAAGCATCACCATTTGCAAGTGTATAAACTGGATTTACACCCAAGAAAATCACTGCGTCTGGACCTTTACCAGCAATTACATTATTAACAAACATGTTCATTTTATCATCTTGCGATGCAAACATGTTTACTGGATTATTTAAATTGATTGTATTCGTGTAAGCTCCTAAAACACTATTCAATTTGTTTACTAAAATTTGAACAGCTTTATTATTAGAAGAAGCAACTACCAACGATTCGCCTTTTGATTTTTTCAAAGATGCGTAAGCTTCATTCGCAATTGCAGTTGCAGCTTTATCTAAATTAGCACTAACACCAGAATTAACACCAAATTTCCCTAACAAATAAGCCAATACGCTCGCTTGTTGAGATGGTTTAATCATCGCTCTATAGTCAGCATTTGACCCAGTAACAGATAAATTAGATTCAAACTGAAAATGTTTTGACATCCATTCTCCATCAGGATTTCTTCTTGAACCGTATTGAGCTTGGTAGTCTGTTGACAATAACCAAGAACTCAAAAAGTCAGCACCAATTGAAACAATTGTTTTTGCTTTAGAGAAATCGTAATCAGGAATGATTGGCAACCCAAAAGTAAGTTCATTTGCTTTTCTAATACCTGCGTAAGAAACTGCATCATATTGAATATGCTCAAAGTTTGTTGCTTCTGCTACTCCACCATTTACTCTTGCTCTCAATGCTTCGATTGCAGTTTGAGTAACAGGCGAAATAATTGTATTAGAAAGTAAAACAACTTTACCTTTTTTAGCAATAATTTGAGCTAATTGATTTTTGATCGGTTTGTCAATGCTTTCCTTCCAATCAGATTTTTGAACACCTGAAACGGTAGGATTTTGCAAACGAGCAGAATCATATAGAGGTAAAACCGAACCTACGATTTGAGGATTTACACTTCCTTTTGTAAAACCATAATCTCTATTTCCTTTAATGAAAATAGGTCGACCTTCTCTCGTTTTAACTAAAATGCTAGCATAAGACACACCATCATAATAAGTTGATGCGTACCAAGTTGGCATACCTGGAGTTACGTTCTCAGGTTTGATAACGTAAGGAATGGCTTTAGTGACAGGCGCTTCACAAGCTGCAACAGTAGCTGCTGCAACACTGAAGCCTAAAAATTTCAAGAAATCTCTACGAGCTGTAGATGTTTCTTTTAAATTTTCATCTGCCAAAAATTCATCCACTGACATTGACTGAGGAAATTCCTGATCTCTGCTTTGAAGAAACTCAGGTGTTTCGTTCAATTCCTCGATTCCTTTCCAATATTTTCTTGTCGTTCCCATATGATTATTTCGACTACTTCTATTTGTAAATTAATAGTGGCATTTAGCACATTCCCAACCACCAAGTTCTTTAACGGTTACTTTTCCGTCCTCCAAGTAATTGTTGTATAATGTTTTATCATTATTCAATAATCTTCTGTGGATTTCATCATAATAACCATCTTTTTTGCCATCCAAAGGACCTTCTGCAATCCCTTTTTCTTGGTGACATTCAATACACCAACCCATTGTTAAAGTTGGTTTAGTCAAAGGAATATTACCTTCAACTTTGTTCAGCTCTTCAACTGGAACCACTCTTGCAGTTTCCAATTGTTTTGTCATATCACCGTGACATTGTTTACAATCAACACCTCCGACAACTACGTGTTGAGAGTGATTAAAATAAACGTGATCAGGTAAAACGTGAACCTTGTTCCAAACAATTGGAGTTGATTTACCAGTATACTCGTTACCATCCCAACCAGCTGCAGCATATAATGCTTTAATTTTAGCCTGTTGAGCAGCATCTCTACCATTGATTTGTTTGTGACAATTCATACAAACATTCACAGTTGGAATTCCCGCTGATTTAGATTTAGTAACTGAATTGTGACAGTATTTACAATCAATACCATTAACACCAGCGTGCACTGTATGAGGGAAATTAATTGGTTGCGACGGCTGATAAGCTTCAACAACACCTATTGTTCCTAATCCTTGAATACCAGTTACTATTAATAGTATCACCAATATCAAAGACATGATTCCAACGTAGGTTTTGTTTTTCCAAGCCCAAGTTCTGAACTCTTCCGCATAACTTGCATCTTCTTTAGTGTCGATTCCATCTCTTTCATTAATTGCAGCTTTCAATTGGCGACGTACACCGCCTACTGCTAAAATGATTGTTACGAAAACAACAGCCAATAAAATCCAAATCATTGATGAACCTGACTGCTCAGTTGCTGCAGCATTTGGATCCATTCCATCTCCACCATCTGGTGTTGTTGGAGTTGCTGTAGCAGGATCTGGCTGCGCATCAATGTAATCGAAAATTGAAATGATTTGTTCTTCCGTTAAATCAGGAAAAACATTCATTGCAGTAGCCTTCACTTTAGAAACGCCCTCAGCATAAGGATCTGAAGCGGCGGCAGATTGCCAATTGTTCACCCATTTGATGATTGAACCTTCTTTAGCACCTCCATCGGCCCATTTTTTTCGAACTTCGAATAATTTTGGTCCAGTACCATCTTTGTGTGGTTGGTGACATGTTGAGCATTTTGACTTGAAAAGGCCCTCACCTTGCGCTTGCGCGTCGAACGTTCCGGCAAATAGCAAGAATGCTATTGCTCCAAAACACCATTTGTTAAAGCTTCTAAACATCTGATTTATAAATATCTTCATTTAAAATATTGTTTGTCGAGTGGAAAATTAACACCTATTGACGATGGCAAATTTAGAATAATAGCTATATTTAATGACAGTTTTATGACAAAAATAAAGCGGATTTTTTTAATTTAAATTCATTCTAAATAAGTAGCCTCTGTTTTTTTTATTTAACACTCTTTAAATCTTAATATTTGAATCTATTTCAGCCAAAAACTGCACACTGATTTTTTTCACCAAAGCATAGTATAATTCAAAAAAATGTACATTTGCAATTATAAAATTCCATATGAAAAATACATTCGCTGTTCTTATCCTTTTTTGTGCTCATTATTGTTTCGGTCAACAAGGGAATGTTGAGATTAAGAAAGACCCAAGAATTGAAAATTTAATTAAACAAGAAGGTACTATTGTTCCTCCAGCAACTTCTCCGCAAATTACTGGATATAGAATTCAATTGTTTTTTGACATAAATAAAGATGCTGTAAACGAAGCAAGATCTAAATTCATCAGCATGTATCCAAAAATTGATACTTATGTAACTTTCACTGCGCCCAATTTTTTCTTGAAAGTAGGCGATTTCAGAACTCAAATGGAAGCTGAAAAAATCAAATCAAATATTGATGATCAGTTTCCAACCAGCAACATCATCAAAGAAAAAATAAATCTTCCCCGAATCGACCAATAAAATAGAAATCAATTCTATTTTACAGTAATTTTCGTTGAACTGCTATTCGCTCTGAAAGATGGAGCGTATAAACATTCAACCTGAGCAAATCCAACCGACTGAACACCTGCTGAAGTCACAAATAAATCGTAACTCAAACTGTGTTTTCCTTTCGGTAAGTAGTCTATGAAAAATCCTGTGCTTGCATCTTGATTTACTTGGTAGAAAGTTAAATTTCCAACAGTTTTATTACCTGAAATTCTGTCTATGTTTTCAGTTCCAGATGCACGCAAATCTTTAAGATGCACAAATTCTAAATCTCGATCACAAACAACCTGAAGCCTTACTCTAATTTGATCTCCAACTTTCAAAATGGTATTAGGTGTAATTTTCACTTCTTGATTTGATTGAATTACAAATAAATCTTTAGTTAACTGCAAACCTGATTCATTTTTGGCAATTTTTTCCATTTCATCAGAATAAACCAATGTTAAGGAGCCAAAAGCTGGATTATCTGACGTATTTGAAATTGTAATTTTTCCCAAAGTAGGATTTATTTCACTTTTATTCCAAGTCTCCTTATAATAGCCTATCGGTGCATTTGCATCATCGATCGAAATTAATTGGTTTCCAACTTTGATATTCGTAGGAATTGCACCCAGAAAAGTTGGTTCAGAATTTACCAGCAATGCAAAACATGCCATCGCTGTCGTTTTTGTAGATTCCCAATATTGTCCTTGTTTTTGATTCAACAACCAGAATTTCATTGGACCAACAACAGATTCATCCATTCCCATATTCTGGAAAAAATCGATAAGTGCTACCTGTGTTTCAATGGCATTTTTATCCCAAGAATATGCATTTCTATTTTCGTTCCAATAGGTCCCTAAATTTGGCTTAGTAGTTGCACGATTTTTAATTGACATCAAAACATTTGACGAAAGTTTATCTTCGTTAATCAGCAAGAAATAATTACCGGCAATCGCTTGAATTTGCAGCGGAAATTTTGTCCATTGTTTTTTCAAACATTCAGTAAAATAGCTAGAAACTGCAGATTCTTCGACACCATAATAAGCTTGCAAATTCAGCCATTGAACTTCTAAACTACCTAAACCTTCAAAATTTGCTTTTTGAACCTTTGTTAATGAATTAAACTTCGCCTCAACCAATTTATGAAGGAAATTGATAGTTTTCGTCATGTCAACGTATTCTGCACCTTCTAGATTAGCAGATTGGATCTTACCTATGCCCAATGCGATATGTTGGGTAATGTATTGATTTGACTTTCCTCCTTCAAACCAAGACCAACCACCATCTGAATTTTGCATAGACATCAACTTATTGAGCAAAATTTCATTCTGTTGAAATATGACATTTTCATCCAACAATTGAATTATTCTTTGCCTTTGTTCAATTTCATTTTTAGCGTCCAGAACCCAAGGAGTTTCAGCTAAAACAATCGATTTCAACTCTTCATTTTTCTCTAATTGAGATAAAAATAAATCAGGCGTATCAATATTTTGATTTTTTAAATACGTTCGAATTTGAGGATTGCGTTTGATGATTTCATGAGACAAAACGTTCGCCAAGAATTTACTAAAAGTTTGTTCTGCACAGTCATAAGGATAATCACTTAAATATGGAATTGACATCACTACTGACCAAATTGGATTAGAATTGTATTCCAAAACTAATTTACTTGCTTTAAATGTCGGGGAATTTGATTGCGTCAATTTGGTCAATTCGAAATTATAATTTCCTACTTTATCTAATGAAAGTGGCAAAGATTCAATTACTTGCATTCTATTACTAAGGATTGGAATTACCTTTTCTTCACCATCGGAAAAAGTTGTTGAATTTGCTTTAATCCTATATGCTATCAAATCGATTCCATCGCTAGGAACCTTTAAATTCCAAGATACAGTCGTCATTCCTTTTGGATCAACGGCAACCGTTTGAGGTTGCAATATTCCCATTACTTCTTTCAAAACTTCATTTGTCATCGGATTAAACCATTCCAATGTTACAGTTACATTCTGAACATTCTCAGTAAGATTAACCACATTTGCCACAAAAACAAATTCATCACCAGCTCTAAAAAATCTTGGTTCATTTGGATCTACCATCAAATCTTTTTTTGCGATAAAATTCTTGGTAAAATAACCAGTTTTCATTTCTTTATTGTGGGCAAAAGCTTGAAATTTCCATGCTGTTAGTGCATCTGGAAGTGTAAATTCTAATTTATATTCTTTGTCATTGATAGTGGAAATCGAAGGGTAGAAAAACGCTGTTTCAGAAAAATTACTCCTTGTTTTATCTTGCTTTGCACCGCTTATGTCTCTCGGTACTTCAGTGGGAATGTCTTCACCACTTTTGTTTTCAATCGCGTCAGTTACGACACTAATTGAATTTCCATTTACTGCTGTCGTAAACATATAAGTATTGACTGAACCCGTCTCAGCGTATCCCGATAGTGCACCGAAAGTTTGACCTTCCATCAACCTTACTTCCGAAGTATTTTTATAGGAGTAGTAATCTTTGTAAAAATTCCAAGAACCATGTACCGCAAAATAAGCAGTTCCATTATTTGGATTTTGCCAAGTATTGTAGGTGTAATTATTTTCGTACAAACTGTAATTCCAATCGCTTGAAACAAACTGGTCCAAGGAAAGATCAGTCATTCCTACAAGTAATTCAGCAAACGCAGGATTTCCATTTGGTAAAGTAACGGACATTTTCCACTTGTCTTTTATTCCAGGTTGCAGAACTTCACGCATAGTTTCAAGTTTTACGTCTAATTTCTTGGTATTAAATGGAATATTTAAACTGCTAGAAGTGTTGTAATACTGTCCGTCGACGAAAGTCAAAACATGAAAGCTTAATCCACCAAGGTCTGCATGGTCAATTTGGTATGGGATAATTTTTCTTGATTTCAAACTAATCCACTCTTGTTTCAACAAAGAATCTCCTCGGTAAATTTCAAAAAGTACATGAGAATTTTTGAATCTTGAACCAACTGCGATATTCACCACATCTCCCGGTTGCACTTCATTTTTTGAGGCTGCTATCCACAAAGGTTGTTTGTGTTGACCTTTCGGAGAATCAAAGCGAATGAAATTGAAGAAATGGATGGAAGACGTCCAGTTTTTGTCGATATCTAAAATTTTGGCCTCTATTTTATAATTTCCTGCCAATCCGCTGATTAAACTGCTGATTTCTATACTATCCCACGAAGAAACTTGAAATGACTTGATCAGAGAATAATTCAAAGAATCTTCTGGTAAGGCACCATAATGTGTATTTGTAAATGATTTCTTAAACTGTTTAGAATCAAAATCTTTGAATTCACTTTCATCCAAAATTTGTGCTTTCCAATACGCATTGTCTTTTTCTCTATACAGTTTGACTTGAATTTTTGCATCGCTTTTCTCACTCAAATAAATAACACCATACGATTTTTCTCCAGCAACCACTTGAGATGGAAAATCGACTGTAAGTTCGGTTTTTTGTTGGCCGATGAAAATTGAATTAGAAGCTTGTTGCGTTTCACCAGAAAGAGACGTTGCATCTATCGAATAAGAAAAATTAGATCCAAAAATCAAACTCTTATCATTTTTGGCGATGAAATTAAATTCGAAGTTCCCCCTCTTATCCGTCGGAAAAACTGTATCTAAAATTAAATTGTAATCTTCTGAATTATAACTGTAGTCAAAAAAGTATGGGTCATACACATTCACTTTTACATGTACACTTGTATTTGACATTCCGTATCCTGCAAAAGCAGTAATAGTTCCTTTCACTTTTACATTGTCGCCCATTTTGTATTCTTTCTTGTCAAAATCAGCTTCAACTTCGAACGAGGGACGCTTATATTCTTCCACTTGGAAATAATGCGAATTAAAACCATTGATCGTTAAGTAAACTGTTCCCATCATAAAACCTGCTTTAGGTAAAACAAAAGATCCAGAAAAAGACCCAAAATCATTCGTGATTCCTTCAGCTTCTTCTAAATCAGTGCTATTTTCATCTTGAAGTTTCAGACTAAGGCTGAATTTTTCAACAACCTTAAAGTCAGGAGACTTTCCTTTGTAAGCGATGATCTTATAGTAAACCGTTTGCCCAGGCCTGTAGATATTTCGATCTGTAAAAATTTTGTATTTTACATCATCGAAATCATTTCTATTTCTTGAATTATAGGCATAATTTGAAATACTATCGTTTTTATATTTGATTTGCCAATCTAAGCTCTCGGTCACAACTTGCCTTTGAAATTTTCCATTTGAATTGGTTTTTCCAATCAACGTTTTTTCAGAATTCGAACGATTCGTTTGATAAATCTCAGCACCGCTTATTGGCTTTCCTGACAAAGGATTCAAAGCAAAAATTTGAAAAGAACCATTTCTGTTATTTGAAATCACTTCTATCCCAGCAACATTAAAAAAACTATATGCAAAGTTGATGTTCGCTTGTATTGAATCCAAATTTAAAATGACATTTGCACTGTCTTTCGAAGACGAAATGATTAATAAATATTCGCCAGATTTTTTCCAAGTTGGAATTAAGAAATCTTTTGAATGCATATTGTACAAACCGTTTTGATCGAATTTCATCGCTTTTTCATAAAAGATTGTCAACTTGTGACCTTTCATTGGATTATTGTTGAATAGATTTTCAGGATTTTTTTCAATGTGGTAAATGTGCAAATAACCTTCGGTAATATTTTTATAATTGACATTCAATAAATTCGCTTTTCCAACTAAATTTTTGGATTTGAAATGAACATTCATTTCTTTTGATTCGATGTCAGCAATGAATAGTTGGGTTGACTTCACGTAAATTGAAGTTGGGTAAGATTTCAATCCATTCACTAAAACTTGATGCAATAAATACAATTGATCTTTGGCTTTAGGATTTGAACTCCAATTGTAAACCGATTGATCTTGAATCAGTCTTGCTTCTCGCAAAATTACCCCGAGTGACGAAGGATGCTTTTGAATTTGCAATTGCAAGCGCGCCAAGCCTTTCAGCATTTTGTCATTTCGCTTTTCATCAAAATAGAATTGATTGTACACAAATTCCAATCGTTGCAAATACCAATAAGTGAAAGCTTCCCAATTCTTATTTTTTAAATGCACCATTTCCAATTGTTGATACATCTTTAAAACTGAAGTGGATTTTAACGTCAAAAACGATTCCGTCTTGTCGAACCAATTTGAATCGAGCGCACTAAAATTGTAATTATCTGTAAATGTTTCAAATGTCTGAATATGATTGATTAATTGATTGCCCAAAATATCAAATAAAGTTCCTTTTATTTTGGGAAATAAGTAACTATCATCTGTATCCTTCAAAAACATTCCCATCGGAAATTGTTGCAACACTTCAGGATTCTCAATTGACTTTTGGTGGTGATAAGCAATTATCTCATTGTTCAGTTCAGTGTTTTCAGTTGTGAAAAAAACTTGTTTTCCGTTCATCCAGCAATCAATCACAAAATCATTTTCCCAATTATTCAATTCCCATTGATAACCTTCGCTCAATTGTTGGGCTAAAAAAGCATGAATTAAGTTTGAAATCGGCGCTTCCGCTTTTGTCGCTAACAATTCAAATTTTGAGAGTATGCCATGTTTCTCATCGACTTCCATCATGGATTGTCCCACCACGTCTGGATAAAAATTCAAAATTTCATAGACTTCCGACACATTTTTTTCTTCGATTGCATGACCAAAAACCTTTTCCAAATGGTCATAAGCATCTCGACCAAATCCATAGTTTATCAATGAATCAGTGATGACTTTGGCTTTTTTGAAATCATAAGGGACTCGATTCGGATTGACTTGTGCATCAAGCTGATTCGCTGAAACAACTAAAGCGCAAAAAATGAAAATTAATGTTCTGAAAAACTGCATATTCTAAAATTTTATAAAAAGTCTAATGTGTTTTGGTCATGTTCTCTGGAACGCAAATAATAAAATCAGCTTTCCCTATATTTTCCTCGTCCAGTGCGGAAATATCCAATTGAGACACTGTTGAGATTGTAATCATTTCGTCTAATTTGGCACCATTGTATTGTTGCAAATACCATAAAATTCCCTGATAAAAATCGCTGTGGTAGGCACCATTTAAATGGTAAAAAACACTTTTTGAATTCAGATTTTCTTTGATTGAAAACGCCATCGTTGCATCTTTAATTGCTTGAGCGCGAACAAAATTAGGCCCCATGTGCATTTCTCCATCGCTTAAAGCAGCATATTGTGCAAGTGTTGTGTCCAAAGGAAATGGAAGCGGACAAATCCATTTCTTTTGTTCAATTGACAATGAGTCTAATGACAAAACGCCTTTTTTAAAAACCTGAGAAGCAAATTTTCGAGGAATATTGGTTGCAATCCAAGGAATGTGGTTTTGCTTAGCAAAATCTAGCATGGGTTTGTAATCCGTTTCAAAATTAGTCCAAAGTCGGCAAGAATCTTGAAATTTTTTCTCGTCGATTTGATTATTCAAGTAGCGATTAATTACTGCTTGATTGTCTCGTTCAAACATTTCTGAACCTGCCACCAAATTGGATTTGTGTTTTTCAAAAAGTGATTCTAGTATTTGAAATTGAAGCCAATGTGCAATTGGATCATTGTGTTGCTCACCAAAAAAAATGTACTTTTTAGAAAGAACTGCCTTTTCCAATTTGGAGAAAGAAACTTTCTTTCCTGCTTTACTGTAAATCACATACGCTGGATTGTCTTGGGAGAAACCAAGAACTAAAAAAGAAAAAATGAAACTAATTAAAAGGCGACTTTTCATCAAAATACGTTATTTGAATACAAAGTAATTAATTATTCTCAAAGGAAAACAAAAAAGGGTTGCCAATAAATGACAACCCTTCAAAGATTTTGATTGAAAAATTTTGAATTAATCTATTGATCCAGTAACTCTTTTCATGAAACCGTTTAGTGCATCGCGTTTTGGCGTTCCATTTGCCATTTCTTTGTGCACTTCCACCGCTCCTGAGAAGTTGGATAAAAGTTCTCCAATTACATCTAATTCTTCATCTTTTAAACCTGGTGCATCAATCAAGTGTTCCAAGGTTTCAATTGTTTCGTTTACATAATCTTCATCGTTTTGTTCGATGAATTCGATCATGTGTTTAATTATTGGCAACCGCATGAACAACTTCTTGAATGATTTCTACTTTATTTCCTTGATTTTGTTTTACCAAATTTCCATCCACAAAACCAGCAAAAGTTGGTAAATTAGAGACATCAGCAAATTTGCGTGCATTAGGCAATTTCTCAGCATCTACATAAACAAATTCCATGTCTGGATTTTCTTCTGCTAATCTTTTGAATTTTGGTTTGGTAATTTTACAATTTCCACACCAGCCAGCTCCAAATTGAACCATTACTTTGTGGTTGCTGCTCAAAACTTGATCCAGCGTGTCTTCAGTTAATTCGGTAAACATAATTTTTAGTTTTTGCTTAAATAATCAGCAACACCATCACGTGTAGCGTTCATTGCTGTTTTTCCTTCTTCCCAGTTTGCAGGACAAACTTCACCGTGTTGTTGTACGTGTGTGTATGCGTCAACCAAACGAAGGTATTCGTGTACATTTCTTCCAACCGGCATGTGGTTAATAGATTCGTGGAAAACCAAACCAGTTTCATCAATTAAGTAAGTCGCGCGGTAAGTAACGTTGTCACCAGCTGAACCTTCTTCGTCAAACATGTCGTAATCCAAGATATCTAGCGCTTGAGACAAAACGCGCGTTGAATCAGCCAATAATGGAAATTTAACTCCTTCGATTCCACCATTGTCTTTCGCAGTATTTAACCATGCGAAGTGAACTTCTGCAGTATCACAAGATGCACCAATTACCACTGTATTTCTTTTTGCAAATTCAGCTGCAACTTCTTGGAAAGCGTGAATTTCTGTTGGACAAACAAAAGTAAAATCTTTTGGGTACCAGAAAAGAAGTACTTTTTTGTTGTTATCTACTGCGTGTTTCAACACATCAATTTGAAATGTGTCACCCATTTCATCCATTGCATTTACTGCGATTGAAGGGAATTTTCTACCTACGATACTCATAATTGTGTTTTTATTTTTTGTTAAAATTATTGCTTATTTTTTATTCAACCAAGCGGTGAACATCCAATTCGTTTTTTCTTTTTCTCTAATCAAATCACTCATCATTGAATTGGTTCCATCGTCGTCCAAATCAGCTGAAATTTTAAGGATTTCTTTCTCCAATAAAATTAGTGTTTTTTGTGCAGACAGAATGTATTCCATTCCACTATTTCCGTTAAAAATTGTTGCATTTTCTTCGATAGTACCGGCAGTCAAATAATCTTGAAATTTGTGCAAGGGAATTGACTCTAATGTCAAAATTCGTTCTGCTAAATCGTCAATTATAATTTGGGTTCTTGTATACAATTCTTCATATTTTAAATGCAATTCGAAAAAATTGGCCCCTCTTACATTCCAATGTAGTGCTCTAAGATTTTGATAATGTATTTGATACGTCGCTAAAAGCGTGTTCAATTTATCGGTTAATTTTTTCTGACTTTCCATAACATTTATTTTCAGCAAAGGTAGGTTTTGCATTCTAATAAAATATATTGATTATTTTTATACTTTGATAAATTTTATCTATATGTTATCCAATCAGCAAATCCAATACATTTTGGCGTTAAGTGAAACACAGCATTTCAGTCGTGCTGCGGAAAATTGCTTTGTCACACAGCCAACACTTTCCATGCAAATAAAAAAAGCAGAAGACCTTTTAGGTTTTCCTATTTTTGATAGAAATAGAGTGCCTTTAGAATTGACGAATGCTGGAAAAGAATTGATTCCTATATTGCGAGAAATAGCAGCTGATTATCAACAAATTGAAAAACTAAAAAAACAAAAAGAAGGAAACTTTCACGAAGAAATAAAAATCGGTATCATTCCAACAGTTTCTGCTTATTTGATCCCAAAATTGTATTCAGAATGGAAAAATAATTTTCCTGAGATAAAATTGATCATTGAGGAACTCAAATCGGAAGACATAATAGAAAATTTACAGCAAAAAAAAATAGATTTAGGAATCATGGCTGGACCGATTGTCGATCTTAATTTCAAATCTATACCACTTTTTGCAGAAGAAATTAAAGCGTACGTTCCAAACATCAAATCAGACGAAATTTCGCTGGAAACACTTCGAAATCTTCAACCCTGGTTGCTCAACAAGGGAAATTGTTTGCGTACACAAATGATTCATTTTTGTGAACTTCAAAACGAAACAAATTCACAAGTCCATTGGAACTATGAAGGAGGAAACATCGAGATGCTAATCCGCATGGTAGATTTGAACCAAGGATATACATTAGTTCCTGATTTTTACAAACAGATTACTGCAGAAAAAAAGGAACATTTCAAATCAATCATTTCAAATCAAAATCAAAAACCAGCGAGATCAATCATTGGAATTGTTCCGCATAAAAATTCAAAGCTGAAAAGTATTGAGCAATTAATACGCAGTATTCAATTGAATTTCAATGAAAATAATGACAAAAATTTACTCATTCTTGATTGGAATTAATTTCAGTTATATCTATTATAAATAGCTAAAATCGTAGGCATATTTTTTAAAATACCTATATTTGAAGCAAGATACTACTTAGAAATTATTCAAGTAAATTTTATTTTTCGAAACCAATTTATAATTATTTCATTTCAAGATGAATAGATTTTTAATAATAATCAGTCTGCTACTTTTCAAATTAAGCACATTTGGGCAAATCACTTTGTATCAAGAAAATTTTGAAAATACAATCTCAGGATGGACAAGCTACGGTGATCTTTCCCCTAATTATTGGATTACAGGCGTTTGTGCAGGAAACGGTCCAAATGCTGCTGGTCAAACATCGATGTATATCACTTTTGGGGGCACATTTCCGGGATGTGGGCCTGGCGGAACTAGTAATTATGGTTATAACAATTCAGATAATGGTGGAACCAAATCTGTCATTTACGCGCATGTGATTCAGGCTTCTTGTGCTTCCAATTTAAATATTTCATACAACCAATTACTAACGGTTGATGGTGTTGACGATTTTGCAGAGTTGGTTTACAGCACAGATAATGGATTAAACTGGACAGTTGTTGGTTCGATTTTGTCTTCAGATAATTTATGGCAAAATATTAATACAAATCTTCCCTCCTCTCTTGATTTTACAGACTTTCTACTTGGTTTCAGATTTACTTACAATGAAACTACAATTGGCCCAAAACCTCTAGCAATAGACAATATCATTGTAACAGGAACAGATTCTGAAAATCCAACAATCATTTGTCCTACTGCGCAAAACATTTATACCAATTCAAGTTGTTCAGCCCTAGTTGGTGATTATATTTCTATTGTAAATGCAGCAGACAACTGCACGGCTTTTGGTGATCTTACTTTTACCCAATCACCTTTACCCGGTACAAATATTTCTACAAATACGAATATTCAAATTACGGTAGTCGATTTAGCAGGAAACACGAATAATTGCTCATTCACTTTAAATGCTTTGGACACAATCGCCCCTTCTGTGAATTGCCAAGATGCAATCATTGTTGACATAAATACGGCTTGTGTGTATCAAATCCCAGACTTAACTACAACCTTGCTTTACAGTGATAATTGTACATCTAATTCAAATTTACTAGTAACTCAAAACCCTTTAGCTGGCTCCAATGCAACAGGAACAACAGTTGTATTTGTTACCATTACTGACGAAAGTGGAAATGAAGTTGTTTGCTCTACGGTTTTAACCCCAAATGATACAATTCCACCTAGTATAACTTGCCCGCAAGACATTACTTTACAAAATGGAACAATTTGTTCATATACGATTACGGATTTTACAACACAAGTTATCGTAGTTGAAAGTTGCCCAAATTATACAATTCAACAAAGTCCACCAGTCGATTTAGAAATTGGTACAGGACCTCACACTGTTGGATTTTTAGTCACGGATGCATCAGGAAACTCTTCTACGTGCACATTTACTTTAAATATCATCGAATCGATACCACCAACATTTACCAATTGTCCTTCCAACATCATTTCTTGTGATCCTTTAGTGAGTTATTCGGAAATATTTGGACTCGACAATTGTGCAACAATAGTTATTCAGCAAACCGACAATTCGGGATTAACTTCTGGAAGTAATTTCCCAATAGGAATTACACCGCAACAATACACGGTTACGGATTTATCAGGAAACACAGCAGTTTGTAATTTCAATGTAGAAGTGTATTCCTATCCTAGCGATGCAATTATCTCAATTGACAGTGCTGAAATTTGTTCAAATTTAACATACAATTTAGTTGCGAATCCAATTACTTCTGGAAACGGTTCTTGGTCGCAAATTACAAGCTCTAGCACCATAGCCAACCCAGCAAGCCCGACAACTAGTGTTTCAAATTTCACGCCTGGAATCAATACATATGTTTGGACAGTTTCAACTCAAAATTGTGGAGTCAAGAAAGACACTATTTTTCTAACTGTTTACGGACAACCTACAATAGCTAATATACAATCTGATTCAGTTTATATTTGTAGTGCCGCATCTACATTATTATTAGGTTCTTTTCCTACAGTTGGAAATCCGATGTGGACAACATTAGAAGGTGCGACAATTGTCAGTCCAAATCAACACAATACTGTTGCAAATACAATGGCACCAGGTTGGAATACTTTTATATACACTATCTCAAATGGAAATTGTGTTGCTACATCTGATACATTGAATGTTTATTCAAACAATTTAGCACTTATCCAAACGAACGATACAACCGTTTGCATAACTGATATATTTGAAATAAATGCAGAAATTCCAGTATTGAGTCAAACATCCGCTTGGTATTTTATCAAAGGAAAAGGAGATATACTTTCTCCAAACAGTCCAACTTCATTGGTCGATAATATTGTTGCTGGTGAAAATATCATTGTTTACAGATTAACGCATCCAGTTTGCGGGTTTAGCCATGATACGTTGATTGTTACAGTCAATAATTGCACAGGCGAAGAATTTATTTTTCCGACAGTTATCACTCCTAATAGCGATGGTAAAAATGATTCATTCATGATAGATAATTTAAATGTACTGTATCCGAATTGTGAAGTGATCATCGTCAATCGTTGGGGAACAGTTGTATTTGAATCAGTTGGATACAATACGCCTTGGAATGGAACTTTCAAAGGTGAAGAACTTCCGATGGGAACCTATTATTATAAAATATTATTAAACGACAGTGAAAAGAATATTTACACAGGTCCAATTAGTATCATCCGTTAAAATTCAATTAAAAATGAAGAAAGCAATTAAAAATTTGAGTTTTATTTGGATGACATTAATTTTTGCATCTCAAATCTTCGCTCAACAAGAAAGTCAATTTGCCAACTATATTCACAATCCCTATATTTTTAATCCTGCCGCGGGAGGAATGATGGATTTAATTCAAGTTGATTTAGGTTATAGAAATCAATTGACAGGCACCGACGGAAACCCATCTACAGTGTACTTATCTGGTCACGCACAAGTTGGTTCAAAAAACCAAGGAATTGGGGAGTTTAATTTGAACAAAGACAATGTATATCAAACTCCAGAAAGAACGATTGGTAGTTTAAAACACGTTGCTGGAGGTAAATTTAGTCGAGACGGAATCGGACCATTTCAAAAGACAAGCATTTACGGAAGTTATGCCGTGCACATGCCACTAATCAAATCTTTGAACATTGGCGTAGGATTGTCAGCAGGTTGGTCAAATTTTCAAATAGATCAAAACAAAATTATTTTGCACGATGACAATGATCAAGTTTATAATCAATTTTCAAGTAACTTGTCCAAGCAGAATAACTTGGATATTCAAACAGGATTGGTTTTGTACAATGACAAATTCTTTTTTGGATTAAGCGGCACTCAATTGCTAAATAGTACTGTAAACATAGAGCAAATTGAAACTGGAAATACCTTAAATAGACATTTGTTTCTTATTTCCTCATACAGATTTGCAATATCAGAGAAAATGGATTTAGAGCCATTTGTTTTTATCAAAGCGGCACAAAAAAGCCCAACAAGTTTTGATTTAGGTATTAGAATGAAATACAATAAATCTATTTGGGGAGGAATACAATACCGCAGGGGTAATGCATTTGTTGTTTCAGCAGGAATAAATGTGTTGAAAAATTTCAATGTTTCTTACGCCTTTGAATACGGCGCAAAAAGCACAAGAATTGGAAACGCTGGGTCACATGAACTACAACTTGGTTTCTTAATCGGAAATAATAGAAATGTAGACAAGGAGATCAAAGAATCTAAAAAAGAAAAAAACAAGGAAAAGGTCATTGAAAAAGACCCTGAGTTGGATGTTGAATAAAAATTAATACATGTTTCAAAAACAAAATCTAATTTCTGATGATAGTTGGACAATTGAACTTGTTCAAAAATTCGTTCGTTTGTCCTCCGCAGCAGACAACTTTGAATCTGTATATCTTTCGTTCATCACTGTTTTAGAAAACTTTCTTGGTATCAAGAACATTGCAATCTACGACATCATTCCAAATGAGAAGAAGTTAATTTCAAGTGTAAAAAACAATTTACTTGTACCAAAGGACAAAAAAGAAATAGTACATTTTACTGATGAAATAATTGGAACTGTCGCACGAACTGAAATCTCTCTTTTAATAAATTCAGAAGAAGAGAACTATTCTATTTTGTGTGTTCCGATACAATCGAATGGAAAATTGTTTGGCGTTATTTCTACCTCAGAAAGCAATTTTAATTTCTTCAATATTCATCACCAAAAGTTATTTGAATTAATCGGAGAAATTGCTGGATCTCTTCTTTCAAGAATCATTCAAAAGGAAGAACTAAATCAATTGAAACAAACACTTGAGCAACATTTGGAAAGCAAAAAAGTAGCTTTAGAAGTTGCAATCGAGACTGTTTCAAATCAATTCGATGAATTAAAACAACACCGTAATAGAAAAGAAATATTACTCAAAGAAGTACATCATCGTGTCAACAACAACTTACAAATCATTTCGAGTTTGGTAAGTTTATATTTAAATGAAACTCAGGAACCAAATTTCCAAACCTTAAAAGAAATCCAATCGCGAATTCAAATATTATCTACTATTCATTTGATATTATTGAAGTCTTTTGACACAAACGAAATCTCGTTGGAACGTTTTTTAGAAGATTTAACTGCTGCCTTAAGATACAATGTACAATCAAACTATCTAATATTAAATTTCTCTATCAAAGAGGTAAAAACAAATTTCAATTTCAATACTTTAATTCCATTAGGAATGTTGTTGAACGAATTGATTCAACTTTCAGTGGAAAAACACTGGAAAAAAGATTCAACTGTTGAAATGGATATTGAAATTACAACGCTCTTTTTTGGTGAAAGTTATCAAATTGAATTGATTGGCAAATCTCCAATAGATTATACAAATACACCTCAAAATGAGCATGTAAATCATTCAATTATCGAATCACTTTGCGAACAACTTGAAGGAGATTTAGAAGAAACAATTGGTGAAAGTTGTAAATGGAAATTTACGTTTCAAGAAATCTGATTTTTAAACTTATTCGTTTGAGATAATAAAAATATCTTCATCGTCTTTTTTGAATAATTTTTCTTCTCTTGCATATCTTTCTAATTCAGAAGTATAATTCAATTGCTTAAGAACACGCGTCGTTTTTTCTAATTTTTGATCTATTAAAACCTGATCAGCTTCAATTTTATTCAGTTTACTATTTTGACTTATCAAAGTAAACATGTCCTCGTCGTCTAGAAATAGCGCGTATAGAGTGAAAAGCGTAAAAGTCAAAAGATATTTATTGCGAAAATACTTCAGGAATTTTTTCAATCCATCCATTTTCGTTTTCTTTAAATCTTTTGAAGTTTCTTTCACTGCCATAGAACAAAGATAAATATAGGTACTTAAACATTTACATTCAAATTTTCTATTTGTTAAAGTCTGAATGTTTAAAAAATATGAAGCAAAAAAAATGCCCTCTAAAAGGGCATTTAAATGATTTATAAATGGACTATAAACTTAATCCATCGTAACGTGTTTTGAATTCTTCATCGCCTTCAAACCATGGAGCAACTTTGTCTAACAATTTTTTGGCTTTGTCTACTTGTTTAGCACTAATCCAACATTCAGCAGTTTCAAAAACACCCGATCTAAAAAGCATTTTATCTACTTCCGTCAATTTATCCAAATTTTCCAAAGTTGTCATTTTTTTATCGGTTTCTTTCCAGATGGTATTCGCACCACTTTTATCACCATCGCGATATTTGCATGCTGCTTCCAAAAATTTTGCGCCAACATCATCTGGTGAAATTTTATAGTATTTCGCTAAAATCGGAGTTGCTTTTTTATAAGCTTTAGCATCAATTTCATTAGTAACTTGCTCTAAAACAGCCATCTTTAATTTATCAACATATTCAATATGTTCTTGAAAAAGTGACCCATCTTTGTCCTTTTTTCTGAAATTTCCCAAAGCAGCTAAAGATTCTTTAAATGCATTTTTATACATTGGATCTTTATCACCTTGTTGAGACATAGCATATAAACCTTTTGACAACCACAAATAAGGCAATGCATCTTGTGAAGTTGACTCTTTTTCAGTATATTTTGTCGCTGCAGAAATCAATTTCTCATATTTTGCATCAGCAAACAAAATAATTAAATCATCATAATCCGGCGATTGTGCTTGAACACTTCCACAGTATATCAACAATCCTAAAATGGCAAATATTTTCTTCATAGATATTTATTTTTCTAGTAGTTTTTCAATAACTATGCCGAAAGTAGGAAAATATTTTCAAAACTGAATATTCTCCCGCTTAAAAAAGCATAATTCTAACTAAATATCAATCGTTTTCAACACTTTTTAACAACAACTCTAATATAGAAATGGCAGCTTTAGAAATTTTTGTTCCAGGTCCAAAAACACCAAAAACACCAGATTCATATAAGAAATCATAATCTTGTTGCGGAATAACTCCACCTGCAATAACCATAATATCTTCTCGCCCGTATTTTTTCAACTCTGCAATCACTTGTGGCACCAACGTTTTGTGTCCAGCAGCTAAAGAAGATACACCCAAAATATGTACATCGTTTTCTATCGCTTGTCTCGCTGCTTCTGCAGGTGTTTGAAACAAAGGACCAATATCCACATCAAATCCAATGTCAGCAAACGATGTTGCAATTACTTTCGCGCCGCGATCGTGGCCATCTTGCCCCATTTTCGCAACCATAATTCTAGGTCTTCGGCCTTCGAGTTTGGCAAATTTTTCTGCCATCGCTTTTGCCGTTTCGAAATCTTGATCATTCATAGATTCTGAGGAATAAACACCACTGATGGAACGAATCGTTGCTTTGTATCTACCAAAAGTTTTCTCCATTGCCATGGAAATTTCACCTAAAGTAGCTCGATTGCGCGCGCATTCAACAGCGGCTTCTAATAAATTTCCGTTGCCGGTTGCAGCAATTTCGGCTAAGCGATTCAAACTTGCTTCAACTTTCACTGAATCTCGGTCGGCTTTCATTTGATTAATGCGCTCGATTTGACCTAAACGCACTTTGGTATTGTCGATGTCTAAAATATCCATTGGTTCTTCTTTTTCCAATTGATATCGATTTACTCCCACAATGATATCTCTTCCTGCATCGATTTTGGCTTGTTTTCTCGCTGCAGCTTCTTCAATGCGCATTTTCGGAATTCCAGTTTCAATCGCTTTCGCCATTCCGCCCAATTCTTCAACTTCTTCGATTAATTTCCAAGCTTCTTGAATCAAATCTTCTGTCAACTTCTCGACATAGTAACTACCTCCCCATGGATCGATGATTGAAGTCATTTGGGTTTCTTCTTGCAAATAAATTTGTGTATTTCGGGCAATTCTCGCCGAGAAATCTGTTGGCAAAGCAATCGCTTCATCTAATGCATTGGTATGTAAAGATTGTGTTCCTCCAAAACCTGCTGCCAACGCTTCAATGCAAGTTCGCGCCACATTATTGAAGGGATCTTGCTCAGTCAAACTCCAACCTGAAGTCTGACAATGTGTTCTCAAAGCCAAAGATTTAGAATTCTTAGGATTGAATTGATTCACCAATTTCGACCAAATCATTCTTCCTGCGCGCATTTTGGCAATTTCCATGAAATGATTCATCCCGATGGCCCAAAAGAAACTCAATCGTGGTGCAAATGCATCCACATCCATACCTGCTTTGATTCCTGCACGCAAATATTCCAATCCATCAGCTAAAGTGTAGGCCAATTCAATCGCAGCAGTAGCTCCAGCTTCTTGCATGTGATAACCTGAAATGGAAATCGAATTAAATCGAGGCATATTTTTGGCTGTATAATCGAAAATATCAGAAATGATTTTCATCGAAGGTGCTGGCGGATAAATGTACGTGTTGCGCACCATGAATTCTTTCAAAATATCATTCTGAATCGTTCCTGAAAGTTGTTCTTGTTTGACACCTTGTTCTTCCGCAGCGACAATGTAAAACGCCATAATCGGAATCACCGCGCCATTCATGGTCATCGAAACGGACATTTCATCCAAAGGAATTTGGTCGAATAAAATCTTCATATCCAAAATCGAATCGATGGCAACTCCAGCTTTTCCAACATCTCCCACTACCCTTTCGTGGTCAGAATCATATCCGCGATGCGTGGCTAAATCGAACGCAACAGACAATCCTTTTTGTCCTGCAGCTAAATTTCGTCGGTAAAAAGCATTTGAATCTTCCGCGGTGGAAAATCCAGCGTATTGGCGAATTGTCCAAGGTCGGATGGCATACATCGAGCCATATGGTCCACGCAAATAAGGTGCGATGCCTGAAACGTAGCCCAATTGTTCTGCATCAGCAATATCTGAAGCTTGATAATAATTTTGCAACACAATTTTCTCTGCTGTTTCATAAGCATCAATCGTTGTTCCAGATTGATTTTCAGCTTCGATTTTAAACGAATTTGAAGCAGCTTTGATTTCAGCTTTCGCAGTAGAAAGTTCCTCTTTTCCACCGTTAATTTCAAACGCCAATTCCAAGTTCAATGCTTTCAAACCGAAATATTTGCTTTCGTCAATTACCCAAGTTGTTTCCGTTTGTTGCGGATTGGGAAACTTATTGATTCCGATTAATATTTGAGATTTATTGACAATTTTCTCGATGCGAATTTGTGCAATTTTCGAAACTTCTGTTTGAAACCAAGTTTGCGCTGAATCATTTAAAATACCGCCTAAATTGGAAATTTCTGTGTAGATATCCCACGCATTTTGACACAAGGAATCAGTCAAAAATTCGATGGCGTAACTTCCACCTGCTGCGTCAATTACTTTATCCAAGTAAGATTCATCTTTCAACAACAAAGAAATGTTGGTTGCCATGCGTTGCGTGAAATCCGTAATTCCTTCATTAGATTGCGCATTGTAAGGCTGTATCCACAAATGATCTGCGCCACCAATAACAGCAGACATCGCTTCGGTAGTTTGACGCAATAAATTGGTGTAAGGATCTTTCAAAGATTTGTTAACAAAACCAGATTTTGCGGTGATCAAAGTTGTTTCGTTGCAAACGTGTTTTGGTTTGTAATCTCGAACCAATTTTGCCCACAAAGTTCTGAAAGCACGAAATTTAGAAATTTCAACCAAATAATCAGCTCCGATTCCAAAGGTGAAATGCATGTTAGCCAAAGCTTGATCCAACTCAATATTTTCCGCAAGTTGTTTTTCGATGTACGTTTTCCCCAAAGACAATGCAAAAGCCAATTCTTGACTTGCGTTTGCTCCCGCTTGTTGTACTGAATATGCATCTACTTCAAACAATCTCGCTTGAACAGAAGAAGAAATTCTAGTAATATCAGTTTTCGCAGCCAAGGGATTGAAATAAAAACCAACAAATGCTTTCGGTTGATTTTCGAACCAACTCAAAACGGCTTGCATTTGCGTTTCAGAAGATACAATGAAATAAGTGCGAATGTATTGAACACCAATCTCTGGAAGTAAAATATCCAACGAAAATGCTGATTTTTGGCTCACATCTAAAATCAAGGAATTGGTTCCTTCATTCAAGATTTTCAATGCTTTTTCATTGGCAACTTTTTCTTCTTTTACCAATAAATAAGTCCCAATATTCCAGTCATTGTTGTCAAAAACATAGCCGCGAGTGTATGGAAATTTACCAGGGACTTGTTGGCTTTTCTTGGCATCTTCCAAATGAAAATAACTTGGAAAAGTCAATTGTTCAATCACATTTTGCTTGTGTAAATTGCTTTCAAAATCAGCGCCTTTCAACTCTTTTGTTAAAAGATCAACCCATTGCTGTTTGGATGATTTTGAGAATGCTTCAAAAAGTTTTTTCATTGGTTTTTGACCGTTTGTTTATAAATTTTGGGGAATTTTTTGATTCATTTTCGTGTAAACAATCGTGCTTAAAATGGTCACGAGAAATGGGGCTAGAATTAATCCTATTACTGGAATCATATAAATCAAACTGAAAACTGAACCCGTGAGTAGCATGTACAACATTCTTTCAAAACCAAATTCAACCGTTCCAAAAAAACCAACGCCGTATCTTTCCAGGCTAAAATCGTAAAATGAAAATCCGATAAAGAATGCGCCAATGACAAAATAAATGATGTTGTCAAGGACATGAAAATTAAAAATCCATGCTAAAATGTACCAGATAAACATCACCAAAAAATTGAGCATCAAAGTGAAAAAAAGCAAGAAAATCGCTCTCCCAATGTCTTTCAATACACGAACAAAACCACCGTCAAATTTTGCGCCTGTCACTTCATTATCCACTTTTTCCGACAATAAACAATTGATGGGAGAAAGCAAAGTGAGAATAAAAAATTTGTAAAATTCGTCTGTAATCCAAACCATGAAACCGATGGTTTTTTGAACACCGCTAGTGACATATTCACCCACCCACGGCAATTTTTTAGCCACTTCTGCTCCTTCTGAAACGTTATGAAAAAAAGCGAAAATGCTGTAAAAGAAAAGCGCCACCGCTACTGGAGGAATAATATACAACCAAATTTTACCTTTTGCCAATTGCAAAACTGACAATTTCAGGGCAAAAAAATGATCATTTATCGCATTCATTCCATCGATTATTTAGAGGATACGAATATAGGAAAATTCAAGCAAAGCAGTGAAAAAATCCTTGAAAAACAGAAAATCAGATTTTTTTCAAAATCATGATGCTTAAAGCATAAAATGCCATTGTACCCAAATAAAATAAATGCCAGCCTTTGTAACCTTGTTTGCGCCAATACCAACCATTCAAAATTCCAAGAACCAATCCAGGAATCAAAGAAAATATTAATGGATTTTCGATCATTGTTTTCATTTCAGATGCAAAAGAAATGATTTTTTTGAAAGTGATGCATTAGTGTTTTATCTTTGGTATGAATTCTAAAAAAAGAAATTAATGAATATTTCATTTAAAACATTGTTAATAAGCATATTTCTGATTTTGGTAAAAAACTTGTGTGCACAACAAGACACCCTAAAATATTGGATTCAATTCACAGATAAAAACAATTCACCCTACTCTATCAATGCACCAGAACAATTTTTGTCTTCTAAAGCCATTGCTCGTAGGACGAAGAGTCTAATTCCAATTTCTGTGCAAGATTTACCTGTGAATCAAGCTTACATCGACCAAATTACTGTTTTTCCATCTATTCAATTTCTCAATCCTTCGAAGTGGTTCAACGCGATTACGATCAGTTGTTCTGATACCAATGATTTAAATCAAATCATGCAATTGCCTTTTGTGCAACAAATTGAAATCGTGCAAAAAATGCAACTGTCGAACACCAAAAATCCAATTGAAAATACTTTTGAAATTGAACCGAAAAACAACATTGAAATAAGCAACAACAGTCACTTCCCTTACGGTTATTCCTACAACCAAAATCATTTGCACCAAATTGAATATTTACACGAATTGGGTTATAACGGTGAAGGCATGACCATCGCGGTGATTGATGCAGGATTTGAAACCGTGCAAGAAATGCCTTGTTTCAAACATTTGTTTCAAGAAAATCGCATTCTTTCTACCAAAGATTTTGTAGACCACGATGGCGATGTTTATTGGGATCATTTTCACGGTGCGGCGGTACTTTCAACTATCGCTGGAAAAATCGACGGCGTTTATTATGGAACTGCAACCAAAGCAAATTTTCACTTGTTGCGAAGTGAAGATGCGGATACAGAAAATATCATCGAAGAAGATAATTGGGTGACAGCTGCCGAATATGCCGACAGTGCAGGCGTTGACATCATCAACTCCAGTTTGGGTTATACTCAATTTGACGACAGTTTGCAAAATCACACATACGCGCAACTGGACGGAAACACCACGCGCATCGCCAAAGCGGCAGACATCGCAGCATCAAAAGGAATTTTGGTAATAGTGAGTGCTGGAAATTCTGGCGCGGATAATTGGAAATACATTTCTACTCCAGCGGATGCAGACAGTATTTTGACCGTTGGCGCAGTGGACAGCCTGGGAAATTATGCTTTTTTCAGCAGCGTTGGTCCAGCAAGTGATGGCGATGTGAAACCCAATGTGGCCTCTGTTGGATACCATACATATTTGTACATTCCGTACAATGAAAAAGTGGTTCGCGCCAATGGTACTTCTTTCAGTTCGCCGATGATGGCAGGAATGACCGCTTGTTTGTGGCAAGCATTTCCAAATTTAAACAATATGGAAATCATTGATTTAATTCAAAAATCAGCGCATCAATATAACAATCCAGATTCTCTAATGGGTTACGGAATTCCCAACTTTCGCAAGGCATACACCGATACCAAAGGAAATCAAGAGCAAAGCGTGAATTTTGAAATCATCGCGCATTATCCAAATCCGATGGATGAAAATGGATTGAAAGTTTTGCTCAACAGTGATGTTTCGCAAGTGATTCAAATTGGAATCAGCAACACGCTCGGACAATCGATTTACAGCGGAGAAATTCAAATCGAAAAAGGACAAAATTTGATTTCGATTGGCAAGTTTTTTACGGCAAAAGGGATTTATTTTTTAAAGTTGATTGCTGAAGATGGGCAAGAGGAAGATTTTAAGATGTTAGGATATTAGAACAATAGATATTAGGATGTTATGATATTAGGATTTTAAGACTTTGTGATGATAATTTCAGTTGGGGCGCAATGCATTGCGCCCCAACTGAAATTAAATCTTGATTTTCGAAATTTAACTAGTCTAAAATCTAGTAATCCAATGATCTAAAAATCCTTTTAAAGTCTTATAGTAGCGGAGCAACGGCTCTTAAAATCCGAATATCTTAAAGCGAAGCGTGTCTATTTAAGTTGTCTTTCTTCCAGCGGAATCGCTTTGTTTTTGTTAGCTAATTGTCCGCAAGCGGCGTCGATGTCCTTTCCTCTGCTTCGGCGAATGTTGACTACCAAATTGCGGTCTTCCAAATATTTCGCGAAAGCATCTACTTTTACTGGATCAGCTTGTTTGAAGCCACCATCATCGATTGGATTATATTCAATGATATTGATTTTGCAAGGCACACATCTGCAAAAAGCTGCTAATTCTTGCGCATCTTCAAGATTATCGTTGAAATCCTTGAAAATAATGTACTCGAATGTCACGCGAGAACCCGTTTTTTCATGGAAATATTCCAATGCTTCACGCAAAGATTCCAAATCGTTGGAGTCATTGATTTCCATGATTTGACTGCGTTTTTTGTCATTTGCAGCGTGGAGCGAAAGCGCCAAATTGAATTTCACTTGGTCGTCGCCCAATTTTTTAATCATTTTGGCAATTCCTGCTGTAGAAACCGTAATTCTGCGCGGAGAAATTCCCAAACCTTCTTCGGAAGTCAACATTTCTGTGGAACGCAAGACGTTTTTGTAATTCAACAACGGTTCGCCCATACCCATATAGACAATGTTTGTCAATGTTTGTCTGTATCGATTTTCAGCTTGATCACGCAGATAAACCACTTGATCCACAATTTCTCCAGCGGTCAAGTTGCGCATTAATTTCAATTTTCCTGTGGCGCAAAAAGTACACGACAAACTGCAACCTACTTGCGATGAAATACAAGCCGTGGTGCGATTGGTGGTTGGAATCAAAACGCCTTCAACCACTTTTCCTGGTTCTACTTCAAACGCACATTTGATGGTTTTGTCTGAACTGATTTGTTGGTCGTCAAGTACAATTTTATCGATGTAGAAATGTATTTCCAATTTCTCGCGCAAATCTTTGCTCAAATTAGACATTTCCTCAAAAGTTCCTGCATTTTTCTTCCACAACCATTCAAAAACTTGCTTGGCACGAAACGATTTTTCACCCATCGCCTCGAACTGTGCTTTAATTTCTGGGAAATTAAGATTGCGAATATTTTGTTTAGAATTTTGCATGAATCACTTTTCGAAGTGCAAAGATACGAAGTTAATTAGATGTATTTATTCTTAGAGTGACTTATAATACCCATAAACCTCCGTCAAAAACGCAAAGCAATTCTGATGTTCCTTAAACCGCACATTTTTCGGGAAATTGTCTTCTACAAAAACCGCTGATTGCATTTCGTAGGTCATGTTTCCTTTCGGCGTGATCCAGCCATAACCTCTTGTGATGGTATGCAAGGCAAACTCAGGAACGTTTGGATTCATCAAATCTTTGCTCCAAGGATATTGGTCGGCATTTCCGCCCATTTGATATAACAAAGTGGCAGCGATATCGGCTTGCGAACCCAACACATTCATTTTCTTTCCGCGGTATTCTTCTTTGATGGCATTTCCCCAAAAAAGCAATGGAATGTGGTTGTAAATCGAACTCGATGGATTGGTCACGGTTGGCGTAGGATGTCCGTGGTCAGCAACAAAAACGAAAAGTGTATTGTCGAACCAAGGTTGTTTTCTGCAATTTTTAATGAATTTTCCCATCGCTTCATCGGAATAAACTAAAGCATTCATGAAATCAGATTCAACACCAGAGAAAACTTGTCCGCGCTTGGCTTTCGGCTGATCGTAAGGTGAATGCGTGCTTCCGGTAAAGGCGCAATGCATGAACGGTTGTTTTGATTTATTCATCGCCTCGACCAAAAATTTGTATAAATCTTCGTCGTAAAAATTTAACTTTCCGCGAGGTAAATCTGATGGAAAATCACTTTCGTCTTTCACGACATCAAATCCGTGATCCATGAAATAACCGCCAATGTTTCCATATTTTAGATCGCCGCTAAACATATAGTTGGTGTTGTAGCCCCAAGCTTCTAAATCTTGATTCAACGAACGCAACTTTCGGTGTTTTTCCGGTTGCATGGTGATTGAAACTTCTGGAATGCCAGGAAAACCGCTGAAAATGCTTGAGTTTCCAATTTCTGAAGTTCCACTCGTGGCGAAAATATTGGTAAATAAAATTCCTTCGTTGGCGATTTTATCGAAATTTGGTGTTGAATTCACTCCGTGGCTGACTTCGTCGGTTTTGGTTTTGCTCAAACAGCTAATTGCTTCGCCAGACCAACCTTCCAAAACAATGAAAACCACATTTGGTCGATTTGTTTTCAAAAAATAGTTGTCGTGTTTTTTGGGATAACCCATCAAGTCATCCGTAATTTTTTTTGCCAATTTCGGATTGATTTTCGGCATGTATTCATCAATTTCACTGCGGTTGTACAACAAATAACTTTTCCCAAAAAAATACAATGAATTGATAGACAAATCATTCGATACAGGATTGCTTGAGTAAGTGGCTGCATTGATATTCATGGGAATGGGTTGTAAACCACCACGGAGTAACAAGAAAGCACTCGATCCTAAAATTCCGAAAGACAAAAGTGAAACAGGAAGTGCAATAAACCATTTCTTGAATGAAATTTGGTCTTGAAATTTGAATAAAAAGCGCATCAATTTCCAAGCAAAAACCAATTCTAAGAAAAGGAAAACGAAATACCAAATTGTCATGCTGTAATCAGCCGTTCTGAAAACCTCATCGGGATTGCCTAAATGCATGAAAACTCGGGAAGTCAATTTGTGGTTCCATTCGCCATAGGCATTTACTTCACCGCTGTGAATGAGCGCAACAAAAAGTGCTTCAAAAAATAAAATGCCGTAGAAAAAGCGATTAATCCATTTTGAATCAGAAATTAATCTCAAAGTCAAAATTAGTGCGGGCAAAACAACCAATGCTCCAGCTGTGCCTAAATCTAATTTGATTGAATAGAAAAAAGCAGCCAACCATTCTCCGAAAGAAACGCCTTCAAATTTGTTCCAATTGTGGATTGAAAAAACAATTCTTTGAAAATCAAATACTAAAATCCAAAAAAGAAAAAGTTTGAAATACTGAACGAAGAGCTTTTTAACCATTAAACTAATTTAATTTAAATCTATTACAAATTTAAAATAAATTAAACTTGATTATAATTAAACTTGTATATTAATTCATTTGGAACAACGCCATATTTTTATGAATAGATTATAAAAAGGACTATAAAAGTCAAATTCAAGATCACTTTTCAAGCGAATCAAATTTGATTTTCAAAAATAAATATTTTCATCTATCGAAATTAAATACACAATTCGCAATTTTTTTCTATAAAAATTATAGCTCTTTAATTAATTGGTTTAGAAAGCTCACTAAATTAATTTTTTACTTTCGTTAAATTGATGATTTCAAAACGAATTTTTTAAAAATTTGGAATAAAGCTAGCTTTTTTCAGAATCAAAAAACCTAATTAAACGCAATTTTTACGCAAATTTTGAGATCCTTTTTGGTTAAATTAAGACTCAAAAACAGGACAAACACCGGACATAAATATTTTTATACCCATTAAAATTTTAATTAATCGATATATGCGTACCTTTGCGCCCTCAAAAAATTAAAAAACTAAACTATTAAGTTAATTAATCAAGTACTTAAAATCAATAGTTTACACCCAAAGTTATTTTTTATAATGGAAATATTTCACAAAATATACAGGTCGACACGTCTAAAAATCACTTTTGGTAATTTTTACAATAAATCGAATTAAATATGCCAATCGTTCTTACTAAAAGTTTTCAATTTAAACTTTACCTAATGTTACTTCACCGTAATTTTTTAAATATTTTTCAGCTTTTTTTGTTTTTGACCATTGCACTAGAAAGCAATGCTCAAACTAATTTGTGTGTTGGATCAACCAATCAGGAATCATACTTTGGAACTGGCGGAAGTTGGGTTTCCAGTAACACAACTGTTGCAACAGTAAATGCTTCAGGTTTGGTGACAGGAGTTGCGAGTGGAACATCAACGGTTAGCTATCAAACGGTTTCACCTTCTCCAAACAGTTTGTTTTGGAATTTTGAAACTGGAGCCACAGATATGGATGGTGGTGTATGGAAGTACACACCAACTACTAGTTCAAATTCAAGTTTACTTTCTGGAATTATTACTCAATCAAACCATGGAAATTATCAAAATCTTGGTAATCCCAGTCCAGGACGGGTTTTGATACAGGAGAATTTGAGTCCTAACAATGGACCGTACATAGAATTTAACACTTCTGTTACCACCAATTTATCCAATGTAAGTTTTAACGCATACCACGAACATAATCCGGGGGAAGCAGGTTCTTCTTATGTTGTTAAATTACAGCTTTCAATCTCTGGAGGTACGTGGACTGACATCGGAACGACATTTACCTGTATCGCAGCCAATTCCGGAGCGGCCACATCCATTAATTTAAATAACACTTCTGTTCCTGCAGGAACACATCGATTGCGTTGGGTTAGAACTTCTGGCTCAACAAATGGAGACTATTTTGCTTTGAATGATGTTACATTTAGTTGTTCATCAAGTATGCCTAATAACATCTATTCTCAAGCTTATATCGTATTAGCCTCACCCTCGATCACAACACAGCCATCTTCAACTGTCCAAAACGTTTGTCAAAATGGTGTAACTGCGGTACGATCTGTTACTGCAAGTGGACCTGGATTGACTTACCAATGGTATGTGAACGATGTAAATAATAACACATCAGGCACCATTATCAATGGGGCAAATTTGGCTTCTTATACTCCCCCATCTTCGGTTGTTGGAACATTTTATTACTATTGTATTGTTTCTGGAACTTGCAGTCCTGCAGTGAGAAGTACTGTTTTTAGGGCCAATATAATCGCATCAGTCTCAAATGCTGGTCCAGACCAAATTGGAACTTCAACTTGCGGATTAACTAGTGTTTCTCTCGCTGGAAATACGCCAGCTGCGGGCTCAGGAGCATGGTCTATTGTTAGTGGAGCAGGAGGTACAATTAGTACACCTTCTAGTCCAACTAGCAATTTTTCTGGCGTTGCTGGAAATTCATATACTTTACGTTGGACGGTAACCAACGGAGTGTGTGTTGCGACAGATGATGCTGTCATAACTTTCAATACAATTCCTGTAGATGCTGCTTTAAGTGTAACTACCATTGATGCAGAAGTGCTAATCGTTGGTGGTGGCGGAGGCGGATCTGCTCGTGCTGGCGGAGGTGGAGGTGGTGGTCAAGTTATCACAACAACATCCTCAATATCAGAAGGCACTTCTGTTACTATTACGGTCGGTACTGGCGGTGCAGGTGGACAAAATAATGTTACACCTTCTACGTCAATTGTTGCACCAAACACTGCTGCATATGGCGCAAATTCTGGGGGACATGGGGGCACATCAAGTTTTGGTTCAATCAATGCTCTTGGCGGTGCAGGAGGACCAATTGCTGTTTCAAGTCGTGCGGGAGGAAATTCTTACAGTCCAACAAATGTGGTTCGTACAGGTGGTTCACCCTCATGGAATTCAAACGGATCTACCAATGGTTATTCCGGCGGAGGTGGAGCTGGTAGCGGCGGTAATGGAGGAAATTCATCACCAACCGGAGCAACCACGTCTAGTGCTACAGCAGGTTCGGGAGGAGCAGGAGTTAGCTCAAATATATCTGGATCAACAGTTACTTATGGTGGCGGAGGCGGAGGCGGTTGCGCAAACAATGCAACTGCGGCAGGTATAGGAACTGATGGTGGTGGAAACGGTGGTAAAGGAAATACTATAGGTTCAAACGCTGCTGCAAATAGAGGTGGCGGTGGCGGAGGAAGTGGATTCAACCCTAGTCAAAATCCCAACGCAGGAAATGGAGGTTCTGGAGTGGTCATTGTTCGCTACCTTGGAACACCCCAAGCAACAGGTGGAACAATAACACAAGTTGACGGTTATACAATTCATAAATTTACAACTTCAGGAACTTTTACTGCAAACACAAGTACAGCAAGTGCAATTGTGCCAAATCAAACCAGATGTGGACAAGGAACAGTGATGTTTAGTAGCGCAACTAACACTGGATTAACTACTGATTGGTACGATGCATCAACTGGCGGAACTTTACTTTCATCAGGAACGACAACCTACACAACTCCAAATATTTCCTCTAATACAACTTATTACGTCGCAGTACGAAATACTACGACTGGATGTATTTCAGCCAATCGATTGGCGGTTACTGCTGCGGTTATCGGTGCCTCGACAATTTCACCTGATCAAAGTATTTGTGCAGGAACGACTCCTTCAAACATTGTAGCAACAAGCGCTGGAAGTGCGTTTCAATGGCAATCATCTACTGATAATATTACATTTACAAATATCAACGGACAAACAAATGGAACATTGACAGGGACTTCAGTTGGAAATGTATTTTCTCCACTGTTTTATCGTGCTATCGTTACCAATGGCTCATGTGTTGCAAATTCTCCAGTTCATGCCATTACAGTTTCTAATATTACATTGACTACTGCACCCGTTTCAGGTAACATTATTTGGAGAGGAACTATTTCTTCTGAATGGACAGAAGTTACTAATTGGAATCAATTCAATGGCACAAATTACGTTGATGTGTCTACATTGCCAGCCATTACTTCGAATGTTATCATTCCCGCTTCGAGCGCGTGCATTTCTAATCAACCTAATATTTTGTCAAATACTGTAAATGTTAATAATTTGACAATCGAAAATGGTGCTTCCTTAACAGCAACTACAGGAACAATTAATATAAGCGGAAATTGGGTCAATAACGGGACATTTAATAAAGGTACTGGAAATGTCAATTTTACTGGAAATACAGCTCAAAGCATAGGAGGCAATAATTCTACTTTATTCCATAATTTATCGCTTAATAAAGCAAGCGGTACATTAACTCTTCTCAATCCTACAACAGTCTCAAATAACCTCACAATGACAACTGGAAATATTGTGACAACAGCAACCAATTTATTGACAATTGGAACATCCACAACTTCAGTTGGTTCAATTGATTGGACAAATGGATCTGTTGTTGGTCCATTGCAAAGATATTATTCGGCAAACGCAAATGGAACAATACAATCTGGCATATTTCCGGTCGGAACAGCTACAAATAATCGATATGCACAAATAAATTTCATTTCTAATCCAATAATCGGAGGAACAATTACTGCGGAATACATGCCAGGTATTTGCCCAATTGGATATCAAGGGCTTCCCGAAACCATCAATGGAAGTTTGATTACAAATTTTGAAAATGAAGGATATTGGTCCATTGCACCTTCTGGAGGAAATTTAAATACAGCAAGATATAAACTGGTTCTCCGAGGTAAAAATTTACCCTCTGTTTCTGAATTACAATCTCTTAGAATTATCAAATCTTCCAATCATTTAGCTTGGAATGATAACATTGCCGGGAATGGTATTCATACTGCTACAGTTGGATCAATTACAGACTTTACCATTGCCTCCAATAATATGGTAGGATTTAGTTGGTTTAATGTTGGTTCAGGAAATAACAATCCTCTTCCAATCGAACTGATTAAGTTTGAGGCAAATTGTAATCAATCATCTGTAATGATTAATTGGTCAACTGCGTCTGAGCAAAATTCAACAAAATTCATTATTGAAAAAAGCCGTGATCTAATTAATTGGGAGCACGTAGCCGAAAAAAGTGCCGCTGGAAATTCAAATTATCTAATTGAATATTCTCAAATAGATACAAACCCATTTCCGGGTACGAGTTATTATCAACTGCGTCAAATTGATTTCAATGGTGATGAAAGTAAATTTGGACCAATTAGTGTGTCTTGTAACTCGATTGAAAGCAATTATGTTCTTTATCCTAATCCTACAACAGGGTCGTTCAATGTTGAGTTGTTCAACAAAGAACAAGAAACAATAAAATGTACTGTTCTTGATTTATCAGGGAAAGTAGTTTACGAAGTTGAACACAATGTAAATCAAGGGACAACTCTGTTCCATTTTGAAAATTTACAACTTCAAAAAGGAAGCTATTTTTTCGAGATCAGTGATGGCAGTAATAATTGGGGAAATCAATTATTTATAGTTAATTGATAAAAAACGCTTGATATTAACAACTGAAAAAATAATTACTCCTATAAAATTTTCACAAAAAGAGCTGTAAAGTAATTATCTATAAAATTTAATCTGTAAATTGGTTTTTTGATTCAACAAAACGCATGGACAGACGACATTTTTTAGGCATCACAGGAACTGTTTCAGCAGGAATGTTGTTTGGCGGAATGCGGTTTTTGCAATCGAATAAAGTCAATACCGTTTTAAAAGGCGGAAAGTGTTTTTTTCAAAATCAATGGCAAATTTTAGATGTTGGAATTGACGATGCTGGCAAATTAATCTTTGCTCCTGCAAATACATTGGAAGGAAATACGGTTTTTGATATCCGTGGAAAAATTGTTTCGCCAGGATTCATTGATATTATGGCTGACAATGGCACGAGTCCGGGTTCAACTTACAAAATTTTCGAAAAATACAAAATCTCGGATGGAGTAACTACAGCGCTCCAAATGCATGGCGGAAGTCCAGATTGTTCGGCTTATTACAAAAGATTTAGTGCTTTACCACATTACATCAATTTTGGTGTATCCACTTTTGTGATGCAGATTCGTTACAATTTGCATGGAATTGCTGAACGCAAAAAACAAGTAGAAAAATGTTTGAAAGAAGGCGCTTTGGGAGTATCTCATAGTATTGAATATCAACCAACTCCTTACGAAGAAACGGTTGAATATGCGAAACTAGCCAAAAAATACAATCGCCCATTTTTTATGCACTTGCGACATTCTTCAGAAGCAAAAGAATTAGAAGGTGTTGATGAGGCAATCAAAATTGCGAGAGAAAGTGGCGCAAATGTTCACATCGATCACTTACATTCAACGGGTGGAACCTATAAAATGGCGGAAGCGCTAGACAAAATTAAATCCGCGAGAAAAGAAGGACTGAATATCACTTGTTGCGTTTATCCTTATTCATTTTGGGCGACGTATTTGCATTCAATGCGCTTTGCGGAAGGTTGGCAAAAAAGATACAATATTACGTACAGTGATTTGCAAGTAGTGGGAACTGGAGAAAAATTGAACGCCGCTACATTCGCAAAATACCGTAAAGTAAAAAAATTGGTCGCTGTTCCTGAAGGTACGATGCCATTTTCTGAAACCATTGATTTGGCTCTGAAAGAAGATTTTTGCATGATTGGATCAGACGGCGGAATTGAATTTGAAAAAAATGCGAATTCTCATCCTCGTGGCGCCGGATGCTTTGCTACTGCAATTAATCATTGCCTTTCAATCGGAATTCCGCTAGAAAAAGCATTAGATAAAATGACCACTTTACCAAGAAATTTGATTTCTCCAGCTTTGCAAAACCGAGGGATATTGGAAGATGGCGCACTGGCAGATTTGACGATTTTTGATGAAAAAACCATCAACGGAAAAGCAACTGTTTCTAATCCAAATCAATTTTCAGAAGGAATTGAATATGTCTTTGTAAATGGAAAATTAACTTTTTCAAAAGGACAATTGATTGGCACTTTTGGAGCGCCAATCAAATATCAAGTTATTTAAATATTTTCCAAGTCGGAAGTTCGCATGGCGATAAATGCTTTCACTATCACATCTCCAACATCTGGAACATTCACATGAATTAAATAGACACCGCTGGCAATCGGAATTCCAATGTCATTTTTCAAATTCCAATCTTCGTAAGTATTTGTATTCGCTTTTTTGATTGTTTTGACTAATTTTCCAGAAACATTGTAAATCTTAATTGTACAGATTTCAGGCAAATTGGTGATTTTTACCCTTGCATCCAAACGGCTTTTTTCATACTGTGAATAAGCATAATATGGATTTGGAACCACATTTATCAATTTCAACGATTCAGCCAATTGATCCTGACTTCCTGTAACAGTTCTAACATTGTCCATGTTCCAAGCATACATTGGTTTGCCTCCGTTTTCGCCTGTCGCGGTAAATTCGTTGTACTCTTTGTTGACACGGATTCTAATTTTTACATCAGTAGAAAGGTGCTTTTGTCCTTCAGTTAAAATTGGATTTCCAACCCAACTCAAACTTGTGTACACTGTTTTTAATGATGCTGCGGTATTGTCAAAAAACTTGTCATAAACCCAGTTTGAACCATCGTAATATGGACAACCTTCACCGTTGATATTGTATCCAAAAACATAAATTGGGTGCTGTCCAGCCATGATTGGTCGTCCGTTGTTGTCCACCACTCTATCCGAAGGATTCCAAATCATGTCATTTCCATTGTCACTTCCCAAGAAAGAGTTTTCTCCAAAAGCCATGTGCAAACGCATGCCAGTCTCTAAGTCAATTGCATAACCTGGAAACCATCCCATTCCATAACCTGCGATAGAATTTCCGTTGACATCTACACTCGGACTTTTTCGCAACGTTCCTGCCTTTGCTTGACCAACATTTAATGCTTCGTCTCTTCCTAATTCAATTACCGCGCATCTCGTCCATTTTGATTTATCCGATGTTATCACCACATCGATACTTGGAAGTCTGGAAATACTACTTCTTTGCCTGATGGTACTGATTGTTCCTGACGTTAAAAGACCTGTTCCAGTAGGATAACAAAGCGGACTAAATTCATTGCGATATCCTGTTAAATTATGCGGAGCAAAACCTCCAGATAAAACTTTCTCATAATTCTGATTTGGATCTTTGCTTAATTCATCTTTGTAAAATTTAGGACTCAAATAAGCAGGTGAAAGCGTCACAGTATCGGCACCGATCGGATTATAAACTCCTGATAAAATCCAATTTGTTGGGAAATAATTGTCATTGTCGTTGATAAATGACAACCATCGTTTAGAAGAATCTTTGAATTCAATAGTAGATTCTATCGGCAAAGTGTAACGATCGTATTCAAGTGATTGCGCCAAATCTGGTCCCGTCGGATCTGAAGCTTTGAAATATTTACTTTGGATAATTTCTACCGAAATACCCCATTTCGCAATGATTTGCTCGTTTTGATTTTTGATGGTTCTTTCGGACACAACTGAATCTAAAAGATTTACTTTATTCTCAGAATCATATCTGTAAATTACCCAAGAAGCAGTATCTGTTCCATAATAATTGATATGTTGTTCTGCGCCGACATTTTGATATTTTCTGAATTTACATTCAAAATAACCTCCGACAACATTCAAAGGATCAACCACTTTCACATTCAACGGACCAGAACCATAATCATAGGTGGGTTTCGGAGCAAATCCAGTTGTCAAAATTTGATTTAATGTACTAGAAGTAAAATCTAAAGAATTATTTCCATTTCCTGTTCCGTCCAAGCGGGTGATTTGCGGCATAATTCCATAAGATAAACTTTGAATAGTACCGCCAGCTTCTGGATTGACATTATGTGGAATCGCTTCTATTGTTTTGATTTCTCCAATCGTTGCCTTTCTACTCGCCAAAAATGGTTTTTTCTGCCCATCTAATTGCTGAGGGTCAGATGGATCGTAATTTTTATAATTGTTATAAGCATAGGAAACTGCTAAATAATAATAGCGTTTGAAATTTACCAAGGTTCTATTTCCTTGTGCAAATAAATCTTCATTCACACTGAAACTGTGTTTGATTCCTGTATTCGAACCTTGCACTTTTTTTACTGGTATTGGTGTTTCTAGTTCTTCATCATACTCAAAATTGATTAACGTTGAAACATTGTCTTTGATATCACATTGAGCAACCAATCTAGCTTTAGAAACATCTTCAATTTGAGAAGCTGAAACGGAGGAACTGGTCACTTGATATATCATGTATCCTTGAAAGTGATAAAATTTATCGGCAGTTGAATCTGCAGCAGAAATAAATGGGTCAAATTCTTTATAATCTTCTTTCGCGTTATTAGAATTCGCAGGATTTGAGAGTGTTAAAATCAATTCATTTTCCAATTCCTGAATTTTCAAATCTGGGGCATAAGGTCCGTCTAGCACTTTGAAGCAGTTTTCAAATAATGCTTGCGCTTTGTCGTCTGCCCTTCTCAATACTTCCACAGAAGCGAATGGTCCGCCACTATTGGCACGCGCCCAAACTACACCTACGGTAATATTATTTACAGCACCAGGTTTCAAAACGAAAGGTCCAGCAGACTGTACAAATCTTCTGTCATAAGGTTGGTTTCCTGCCGTTTCTTCTGTCCACGGCACTTGCGGGTTTCCGCCTGTTCCCCAACCCAACGGGTCGGTATCGCCCGGAAACATAAAATCACAAGGTACAGTTGGATCGGCTTCTTGATCAGCAATATAGCCACTACCTCCGTAGTAAAAAGGCGTTCCATCTTTCCAAAACCCACGCAAATAATTGTAAAAATCCGAACCTGTTATTGGATCGGTTTGATTCGGGTTTCCACCGCCTCCAGAATTGACGTAATATAAAAACCTTCTCATCCCAAAACGCTCATTGTCAATGATTCCATCACCGTATCCAATTCCGTTTAGCGCTTCGTTCACCCCAATTCCAAACGCATTATCGATGTTGTCATTGTCTTGATATGGACCTTCAAAAAAATCAACCCCTACTGAAGGAGGATTGATTCCATAACCTTTAAATCCGCTGTTATCTCCATCATATGCGTCTCCATTATAAACGTAAGCCAAACCGCGATTTACATCACAACCAACATAATCATCAAACGGATCTCCCAATGCAGCATCTGCAAAAAATCCGAAATAAGTATTGTATAAAGTTTGCGTTCCACGATTGATCAATTCATAATTGTAAAAAGTCATGTTATTGATTTCGTCATTGGTTGCAAATGCAAATGCTTGCGCCCGAATTTCCATACCAATTGGATCAGCGCCTGTTTCGGTATGAATATTCCCTTTGTCGTTCATGATCCACCAAAAATTTTCATCCCCGTAAAGACTCACTTCCCTATCAACGCTACAGACCTTGTCTTTCTTGATATCATACCAAGGAAAATCACCATTCTCCCAACTATAATCTCCATCATTGTTTCTGTCATAAAATGGGGCTAAGTAATAATCTTGACCAAGAGAAACATCTCCGTGAGCTGGCCATTCTTTGATGATTTTTGGCACTGTGTAATTTGGAAAATTTTCTGCTTGCGTATTGGTGCCATTTTCTTGATCATACAAACCCGATTCATACCAAGCATCAAACTCTCGAACCATATCTTGGGTGGTCGTAAAATGCCTATCGTACTTTTTACATGTTGCATAATCCGTAACGGCGGCTCCTTGTGAAATTGGCCCAGTCCAATAATCTTGACCATTTCGATAACGCAAAGCCGCTAGTTTTAATTGACCGTTGATATCTGTTCCTCCCAACCATAAAGCGGAAGTAAATAACGCCATAATTCCTGAGTTTTTTGGAACTTCATATTGCGAATAATTTTGACCCGGAACTTGCCATAAATTTCCTGCAGTGTGAATCATTGCTTTCACATTGTTGGTTTGCAAAAAAGTAGTCGATGTAGCAGGTGCGCAATTCGCTGCGCGTGATTCAGCGATTTTTGGTGTCTTTCCAAGATAGTTTTGAGCCATCAATGAAAAAGGAAATAAAAACAAGATTATTTGAAGTAGCTTCATAAGTCCTAGCATCTTTGAGCGCTAAAGATAGTGATTTTCTCAAAAATATTCTAGCATTGGCAAAGCGCATCAAATTAAAACACCATGAAGTGAAAATGTTAAATCAATCATCGAACATACGATAATGCCTTTCATCAACTTCTTCCAATTTATCCCAGTTGGCTGATTGGTTGTAAAACTCAACAGTTCCATCATTATAAATAATCCAATTAAATGAGCCAGCCCGATTGCTATAATCCACTCTATAACAACAATCATTCAATTTGCCAATTGAAAATTGAACGTTTCTATTCAACTTATTGAATGTTTGAACTTCTATTTCTTGTTCAACAGGAAGAACGACAAATCCATTTTGCACATACCAATTAAAATTCAATTCAAAAAAGTAGTTGGTATAGAAGTGATCATCAAAAAAGGTAAATGTATAAAAATTGCCATCTAATTTCATTTTTGAAGGATACTGCCAACCGAGTTTCTGAAATAAAAGAAATAAATCTTTCACATATTTATTAGTTGTGTCGCAAATATCAGCGCCTTGAAACAGGTTTTTTTGAAGCTTAAAATCTATACTTTTTGAAAACTTTCTATTAGTTGCAAAAGGGAAATCCAATCCACTTTTCCAATTTTTCTTGAAGTAATAAATCGCTTGCGCAATAGAATCTATTTGCTGGTTGTTAAGCTTTTGAAAATACTTATTCCCGTATCTATTGAGATACTCGTAAGTAATTTGCCGGTATTGTTCTTTGTTTACCAAACCATTCCAATCTAAATTTTCAATTTTTGCTTCTTTATATGTCTTGTCGACACAACCATTCTCATATTTCTGTTGAAAAAGCAAGTTTCCCTTGGAATCATATTCACTGCAAATGCCATCACGCAACCCTTTTGAATAATTGAAACGCATCAAAATATTCCCTAAACTGTCAAATGTTTGATAATGTCCATTTAGGAGACCATCCAAGCGTTGCAATGATTTTACTTTTATGCCATTACGCGCATAGGTTTCTTCAAATCTTTCTTTATTCTTTGAAAATATAAATGACTTTAGTTCTCCGTTTTCTTGAAATATCTTTCCTGAATATTCATTGAAATCTTGCCCAGACGTACTATAAACGTCAGACATTAGTACCCCATTAAAGTTCCATTCTTTTGATGAAACAGTTGTTCGTTTTCCAGCAGGATTAGTAGCCACGACAGTCATATTCAGCCTTGCCATTTTTCCGTTGTTAAAATATTCTACGTAAGTCGTATCCTTGTTGAGCTGATTATATTTAATAGATTGCACTTTCCCATCTTCAAACCATTTTTTGTGGAAAGTACCGTAATCTCGTTGCGCAAGGATATCAAACTCTTCAATCAAAACCCCTTTTGCGTTCCAAACTTTTTGAAAACCATTACCTTTTTGATCCAAGAAAACTTCTAGTGTTTTAATGCCATTTTCAGCCCATTCTAATTTACTTGGTTTAAAAAGATGATCAGACAACGAATCATAAGTGTGTTGATATCTGAGCGAACCAGAAGGATAATATCCTTTCCAAACATCCACTTTCATGCTGCGTCTATAATGCAATTCCTCGGATAATTTTCCATTGAAATCATATACCAACCAATCTCCATCTGGGTCATCACCATTGAAGAATCCTTGTTTGTACACTTTTCCGTTTGCATGAAATTCAGTGAATTTTCCTTGTCTAATTTCGTGCACAAAAAAGTTAGATTGGAAAACTGCTTTGTAATTCACTTTTTCTTTCAAATTTCCTGCATCATCATAGCTCATGTATTCTCCAAAACGTGCCGTCAAATAAGTATAGCCTTCGTCATCCACTGTATGTGGCGGGTAGTTTTTTTCATTATACTGATCGATTTCGCTTCGGCGAATAAACGCCATGTAATACGAAAAACGAGGATTGCCATTTGCCCAATATTCTTGTCGAAATTCACATCTTCTACCTGATTTATCTATGTAATAGTTAGATCTATACTCAACCTTGCCATTCTCGTAAAAAACGACCAAAGTAGCAATAGTAGAATCTTTTATTTTGTTAAATCGATTAAATCTTACTCGTGGTGTAAGATTTGTAAAATTCAGTTCTTCTTCAATCAATTTTCCTTTTTCAAAAACCCGTCGTTCATAGAGTTTTCCATTGAATCTAGCTTCGCAAACTCCCTCCAAAGCTGTTTGCATATTATCTTTGTAAAAAGTACTGAAATAATAATTTCCGCCTTTTTTATTGTGCGACTTGAACGTGCAATTGTCTTGCGCGAAAATAGTGGAGCTCCAAAATAGGAACAGAAAAAGAAAATATCTCATGTTGGGAAAATACATCCAATATTTAAATTGGTTCAATCCAATGAATTTACGAACGAGGCGATTAACTTCACGATGTCAACATATTCGTTGAACGAAAGTGCTTCATAAGTATCTAACACATCGTGGTAATGCTTGTTTTCACCCATCGTATAGATGAAAAAAGCAGGAACATTTTTTTCCGAAAACCAATAATGGTCTGAATTGGCAGCTTTCCCTCGAATCTTGATTTCTTTCAGCAATTGCTGTTCTTGGTTGATTTTTAGTAATTGATCAAATTGATCTTTGAAAACGGTTCCATTCACTACAGTTACTCCATCTTCACCGCTTCCCATAATGTCTAAGTTCATTAAGAACTTGATTTTTTTCAATTTAAAAAGTGGATGATTCACATAATAATTTGAACCGATCAATCCTGCTTCTTCTCCTGCGAATGCGATGAAAACTAAATTGTAATCTACTGGATTTTGTTTGAAATAATCAGCCAACACAAAAAGCATCGATGTTCCGCTCGCATTGTCATTTCCTCCTGGAAAATAAGTGGAATTTCCCATTCCTCCTAAATGATCGTAATGTGCAGAAAACACAATTGTCTTCTTAAACAAGCCCTTCGCGGGAATTTTCGCAATCACATTGTTGGCAACATGATTCTTTTTGAATTTTGCTTCAATATTGGTTTGGATGATTGAATTTCTTTTGAAAGCGGCGCTTTGAATGTAGAAAAAACCATGTTTATGCTGTTCATTTTCAACCGAAAATGTAAATTTTTCTTCAGTGACAATGACTACGTCAAATATCTCTGCCAATTGCCTTGACAATATTTTTATCTCATTTAAAGTATCCTTTGCAATGTTAGAACAGTCAAAGAGAATTGCATTGAAGGTAGGATCTTCCTTCATTTCCGCCATTGCAGCGCTCCAAAAATTCGGATTCGTAAAATCTTTTCGTGATAAATACTTATACTTCAATACACTACTACTATTTCCTGAGGTAGGATCGACCAAAAAATCAATGCCTGGTTTCAAGAATTTGTCCCCCATTTTCACTTCCATTTTCCCTGGAAAAGTATTTACATCGAATGTAAATGACTGCAAATAGGAATCTGAGATTTTTTTTAACCCGCGTTGCTGAAATTCTCTGACTAAAAATTGTGCTGCAAGTGAATCGCCGGACTTGATATATCCGCGACCGAAATAGGTTTCAGAACACAATTCTTGCGTAATTCTTCGTCCCTCCGTGAGGGCATCAGACTGAATAGTTGGATTTGATTGACCTAGAGCGACTTGTAAAAAAGCGCATAAAATAAAGACAAATCCAACTTTCATTTTCCTGATTTTTACAAATATCTTCTTTCCACTTTCTGGATAAATTCAGCAGTCAAATTGCTTTCTAAATCCCAACTGTATTGTTGTGCAAACTGTGCCAAAATTCTTTTCGCAGCTGAAAAATCTGCTTGATTATCTAATTGCTCAATCGCCTGATTGAATGCTTCACTTGAACCTTTGAAAAGCTCACGAATACATTGTAATTTGTCATTTAATCCAAATGAACCAACCAAAGTTTGAAGTTTGGACGCCATTAATCTAGCGCTCAATGAATCGTCTGTATTACTGCTGTATCTATTAAAAATATCAGTATTAACTTCCGCTACGGGCTCTTCAATTGGTTCCGGTTCACTGAAAATTGGCGTACTTTCCACTTCGAAAGATTCATCAGCAGTTGTTTCAGAAATTTCAGGCTCTGTATGTACTTCTTCTAAAATTGGCTCCTCGAAAATTGTCGCCTCCAATTCTGGTGTCGGTTCGATAACCATTTCCGGTGAGAAAATATCTTCTTCAGCTTTTTCAAACATATCAAAATCGAAAACTGGCTCGTCATTTACAACTTCTTCTTTTTCATGTTCCAAAATCTCTTCTTCTACCTCCTCAAAAGATAAAATATGTGGTTCTTCAGAAATTTCTTCCACTTCAGTTGCTGCTTCCATTTCTTCGAAAGTCTCTTCAATCTGCACTTCAACCTTAGTTGGAGCGATTCCGAAAATTTTCTCTTCGTATGATTTGTAACGCAAAATCAATGCACGTTCGTGCAATTCACGCGTTAATTCGACCAAAGATTCCATTTCATCTGCAGTTAAACTTCCTGATTGAATGTTTTCAAAAAGCGCTTGAATGGACGATAATATTTCTTCTTTTGAACCAAATTTTGACATCTCTTTTTTCTTAAAGTAATTTTCAACAAATAGACCAAGTTGCTAACCAACTTAGAAAGTTCGGGTATTTAAACACCTAACTTAGCGTTAAAATTATGAAATGTTGTGCAAGTGAAAATTGATTCATTGAAAATTTCTCACGGGTAGAATGTTGATAACCCTATAAATTAGCGTATGTATTTGGAACACTTTCCCATGGAGGGCAGACAACAAGGTTGGATCGAGGTAATTTGTGGATCCATGTTTTCGGGAAAAACGGAGGAATTGATTCGAAGATTGAAAAGAGTTGAGTTCGCCAATCAAAAAGTGTTGCTTTTCAAACCGAAAATTGACAATCGATATGCTGAAAGCGCAGTTGTGAGTCACAAAGGTTCTAGCCTCGATGCCATCGTGATTGAAAAAGCAAGTGAAGCGCTGAAAATCTGGAAAAACGAACGCGTTGTTGCATTTGACGAGGCGCAATTTTTTGATGAAGAAATAGTTCAAATTTCTACAGAATTGGCGCGCAAAGGAGTTCGGGTAATTTTCGCTGGTCTCGATATGGATTATTTAGGGAAACCATTTGGTCCGATGCCACAACTATTGTGCATTGCAGAATATGTAACCAAAGTGCACGCAATCTGTGTTTCTTGCGGGAATTTGGCTTACGTTTCGCACCGAACTGTATCAGAATCAGGACAAGTTTTGGTTGGAGCCGTTGAAAAATACCAACCACTTTGTAGGGGATGCTATAATAAAATAGCGCACTAATTTAAGATACTTTGTGATTCTTGAAAAAGCTATTTTTAAGAAATCTCGAAAAATAAAATACATTTGTAATCCTAAAATCAAATGTTTTGAAAATCAATCTTTCTATTGAAGCATTCGCTGGTGTTATCGGCGCCAGATTGGAAAATGAAAATCATGAAATCATTCAATTGATTGCATTTGATTCACGCAAAACATCCAATCCGTCAAACACGGCTTTTTTTGCATTTCAAGGAGAATTTAGAAATGGACATGATTTCATTCAGGATGCATACAATAAAGGAATTAGAACATTTGTTGTTGACCAAAATTTCAATTCCACAAACTACGTAAATGCCACTTTTCTGAGTGTAAATGATCCGCTGATGGCTTTGCAAAAACTAGCCAAATTTCATAGATCAAAATTCAATTTTCCTGTAGTTGCAATTACAGGAAGTGTTGGTAAAACAATCGTAAAAGAGTGGATTTATCATTTGATTTCTGGAGAGAAAAAAGTGATTCGAAGTCCGAAAAGTTACAATTCTCAAATTGGCGTAGCACTTTCGCTTTTGGCATTGGATGAAACAGCAGACTTGGCAATCATCGAGGCAGGAATATCTAAACCGGGTGAAATGGGACTTTTGGAACAAATGATTGAACCAACCATCGGAATTTTTACTGCATTTGGTTCCGCCCATCGAACGAATTTTGAGTCTTCAGAGCAACATTTGAATGAAAAGATCGCGCTTTTTGAAAATACAAACCCAACATTAATTCATGAATCCATTCAATTGTCTATCGCCAACTTGGAAAAAATTCATGGAAAAATGGTTGAAAATCAAAATTTCAATTCATTTCTAAAACAATCGCCATATCAAGACAAAGCGAGTTTAGACAATTTATCTCTTTGCATCGCCTTTGCGTTGGAAATTGGAATCAGCGAAAACAATATTTTAGATAGAATCAAAGACTTGCCTCGATTGGCATTGCGCATGGAAACCTTTGATGGAATTAATGAAAACTTGATCATTAACGACACATACAACCTTGATTTAGATGCACTTTCACAGTCACTTGAATTTCAATTGAGCATCGCAAATGGGAAAAAAAGAGTGGCGATTTTAGCGGTTGATTCATTGAATGAAAATCAAAAAATAGAAATTCAAAATACATTAGACAAATTCAAATTGGATGAAGTTTTATTCATCTCCAATGAAAATTTACCTTCGTTTAGTGAAATTCAACAATCTGTTGTTTTAATCAAAGGAACGAGAGTGGCTCAACTCCAAAAAATTGCCCGATTGTTTCAATTGAAAAAACACAAAACACGGGTAGAAATTGATTTTTCTGCCGTTAAAAATAACCTCAATTATTTCAGGTCGTTAACGAAAGTAGGAACCAAAATGTTGGTAATGGTGAAAGCTTCATCCTACGGTTCTGGCGCTGAAAAAATGGCTGAATTTCTAGAAAAATCTGGCGTTGAGTATTTAGGTGTTGCCTATGCTGATGAAGGAGTTGAATTGCGAAAATACGGAATCAAACTTCCAATCTTGGTCATGAATGCTGAAGAAGAAGGATTCAGCGACGTTATTCAATACAACCTGGAACCTGCGATTTTTTCCTACCAAATGATGGATGACTTTGTGAAAGCTTTGATCATGGAAAATATCGAGGAATATCCTGTGCATTTAAAGTTTGATACTGGAATGAAACGTTTGGGGTTTGCTCCTTCCGAAGTAGAAAAAGTGGTGGAATTATTTCAAGCACAACCAGAAATTAAGTTGAAAAGTGTTTACAGTCATTTGGCTGATTCCGACAATATGCTCGATGCCTCCTATTCTTTGGAACAAATTTCTATTTTCACTGCAATTTGTGATCATTTGAGTCAAAAATTAAACTATCCATTTGATAGACATCTATTAAACACAGAAGGAATTGCAAGATTTCCTAAAGCTGATTACGAAATGGTAAGATTGGGAATTGGAATTTACGGATACAGTATTAATTCTTCTGTTCAAAAAGAATTACAGCCTGCAATTGCATGGAAAAGCATGGTTTCTCAAATCAAAACAATTCAACCTGGAGAAAGTGTTGGATACAGCAGAAAATTCATTGCGTCAAAAAAGACCAAAATTGGCGTTGTTCCAGTTGGGTATGCAGATGGATTTAGACGTTCTCTTGGAAATGGAAAAGGAGGATTTGTGATTCACGGAAAATGGTGCCCAGTTGTTGGATCCGTTTGCATGGACATGACTATGGTTGACGTCACTGAAGTCGACACTTTTGAAGGAGATGAAGTAGAAATTATCGGCAAAACTCAAACTTTGAATGAATTGGCAAATGCGATGGAAACGATTCCTTATGAAGTTTTAACTTCAATTTCAAAAAGAGTTCAACGAATATATTTGGAACATTAGGCGACAAAACAATTCAAATCTAAATTCAGTACTTTTGTTCAAACCAAAATAAAAAGCAATATCTATGATGAGTTACACTTTATTTCAATTCGGTCCTTACAAGGTTTGTCTTTGGAATTTAATCGCGCTTTTCATTATTTTTTTCATTGCATTTCTCCTGCGAAAATTGATTCACCAATCGATGAAACGCTATTTGATTGGAGCGAATATCAAATTGGAAGGTAGAAGGGCAACTTGGTTAAAATTACTGAGTCAAAGTGTTTACATTTTAGCTTTTTACATCGCCATTTATAGCTTCAACATCAACAATGAAGAAATTACGTTCACTGAGTTCTTGGAATATGACATCATAAAATCCAATAAAATCAGGATAAATTTCTCGCAAATCATTTCGGTAATCATCATTATTCTCGTCTCGAGGATGATTCTAAACTTCCTGAAACTATACTATAATAAGAAGTTTAGGGGAAAATCAGATTATAATCCGAGCACTGAATATGTGTATGTACAAATCAGTAAATACATCATTTACGTCATCGCTTTTTACCTGTGTTTACAAGAACTAGACATCAACGCAAGTGTATTTTTAGGAGGTTCAGCCGCGTTGTTGGTTGGATTAGGACTTGGTTTACAGGATGTATTCAAAGATTGGTTTTCAGGCTTGATTTTACTGTTTGAAGGCAGTTTGAAAATTGGCGATATCATTGAACTACAAGATTCAAAATTCAAAGAACCAATTGTTGCTAAAATATTAAAAATCAACGTTAGAACGACACAAATTGAAACGCGCGACGGAAACGTGCTCTTGATTCCGAATGCAAAGTTGACACAAGAATATGTAGAGAATTGGAGTCATGGCACCGAACTTTCTAGATTTATTATCAATGTTACTGTTGAATATCAATCGAATACAGAATTGGTCTGTACCCTACTAAAACAAGCAGCCCTGAGTCATCCTAAAGTCAATAAATCTGAGCCCGTCATTGTTAGAATGAAAGATTTTGGAGACAAAGGTTTGGATTTGGAATTGATTTTTTGGGCCGATCAAGGTTGGGATGCGAGCAATTATAAATCAGAAATTAGATTTGAAATCGACCGACTTTTCAGACAATATGCCATCAATATTCCTTTTCCGCAACAACATCTTTTCATTGAAAAAAAAGGCGAATGAAATTAGAACTTTGTGCTGGAAATGAACTCGCTGTAAGAATAGCAAATCAACTTTCGTTTTCGAGAATTGAGCTTTGTCAACAATTGGAGATTGGTGGAATCACACCTTCATTGGGACTACAAGAATTTTCAAAGAATATCATTGAAACTCACGTTTTGATTCGCCCACGAGGCGGAAATTTCGATTACAATGCTGATGAAAAAGAAGTTATGTTAAGTGACATTCGAATTTCTCGATCAATTGGGGTTCATGGAATAGTTGTTGGCGCACTTGATAAACAAAACGAACTAGATGAATCATTTTTAAAAGAAACCATCAAATTTGCGGGTGCCGTTCCAGTAACTTTTCACAAAGCATTCGACGAAGTAAAAGATTGGAAATCGAGCATGGAAAAACTCATTGAATTGGGTTTCAGACGTATCTTAACTTCTGGTCAAGCAATCAATGCGACAGAAGGAATTGAGCAATTAATCGAAATGAAAAAATTTGCTGCTGATCGAATTGAAATCATGGTGGGCGGTGGAGTAAACTCGAAAAACATCTTTGAAATAAAGACCAAAGTCAATCCAAACGCCATCCATTTTTCGGGAACAACGATGCAAAAAATGGGTGTAAATCCAAGATATGCAATTGAAACCTTGCAACCAGATTTGGTAAAAATTCAAGAAATGATTCGTGCTTTTGAAACGAGGTAAAACGACTATTTTTTATTTACTTCTTTTATAAACAAAAAGGATTGAACGCTCAATAAAAAAGCAAACAAAGTTATTGCAGTTAACGCCCAATAACGAGGCTCAGAAAGGTTTCCAAAAATCAAAACAGCAATCAATGTCATCATAGATAACATTTGTAAGGTTGTTAAACCAATAAATCTCATCGCAAAATATTCAGAATCTTTTTTCAAACCAGGCAAAATAATGAAAATACCTACTCCAAAAATCAAACTCAATGAACCGTCAACAATAATTGCTTGTAGAATTTCTGCCTGAATTTTTTCAGTTAAAACCAGCAAAAAATGACTTACTAAAACGATAGCCATTACAAAAGGAAAAAATTTAAAAAACTTTGTCTTCATAATTTTTAATTGTCGATTTTACGTACTTCCCTAATCACTAAATAAAGTGATCCAGCAACTCCAAACAAAGACAAAATAATTGTCCAAACAGGTGTTTCATTTACTTGCTTTTTATCCAAAAAAGTACCTAACCAGGTAAAAAAAGCAATGATTCCTCCCATTTGTAAACCCAAAGATGAAAACCGAAGATAAACATTTGTTTTATTTTTTTCTTTCGGAATTTCCTCCATCGAGTTTATTTTTCTCAAAAATACTACAAATCAATAAAACTCTAAATAGAAAGTTTCATATTCTTCTAATTTCTTTGTTTCAAATAATGTTTTCAAATTATCTTTTGAGATAAAAATAACCTTGGCATTTTGCATTTCACCCAAGTACTTCTTCGTTTTTTTAAATTTGTTCATGTAAGTGGTTCCATCCGCTTCTTTGGTAAACGTTTTAACTACAATTACACTTTGATCATTTCCAAAAATCTTAGAATCAGTGGTTAACTTATTTCTTCCGAAAAATTCTTTGTTAAAATCGTTTACATTTGACTTCGCTAAACCAATATTTTTCGATTCTTTTTCGCCTGGAAAAACAACAATCCAATATTCATCATCTTCTTTGTAAGTATATAAATTTGATTTTGAAAAATCAGCTGGAATATTTGCAGAATAACCGTTTTTAATAATTCCGATCATTTCTTTGGCTTTTGTTTCTTCTGGAGTACCAGGATATTCTGCAACAACCATTTCCAAAACAGGAATTAAACCTTGTTTGTCTTCACTCAATTGCCCCATAGCCAATGCTTTCAAAAGCATATATTTTGACCTGTAAACATTGTCTTTCTCACCGTCAATTACTTCATCAGCTCTAATGATAACCGGATAATACAAACCGCGGTTATAACGATCCAAAATGGTTATGTAATCTTGTTCATTGAGTTTTTCTCTTTCTTTTCTTTTCACAAAAAAGTCTGGGTCTCTCAAGTAATTAGCATAATCTGAATTTGGATAATTTGCTAAAATGTAGTTTTTGTGCACGTCTGATTTGGAAGCATCTGTCTTTTCATAAATCAAATACAACTGATAGGCGGACATCAAATTGAAATCACTTTTTACATTTCGAGCCAATACCTTTTCAAATTGGTCAGCTGCCATTTTATTTTCATTTAGCTGATCTTTATAAATAATACCAGCGTCATAAAGTGCTGTAAGCAATCTAACATTCGACTCAGCAATCGCTGAATCACCGAATGGTAAATTTGCCAACAAACTTTCTACGGAAAGCGTATCTTTTTCTTCCGTTTTATTATTTGCCTTTGGAATAGAATCGTTATTGTCTTCTGGCGTAAATTGAACTAAAACAATTTTATCGCTTCTTCTCCAATTGTCTTCATTTTCACGAGGTCCCCATTGTTTTCTGAATTCTTCATATCCAGAAGTACGGGTTTTTGTATTGTTCCAATAACTTTTGTTACCTGAAATTTGATCTTGGTTGGCCAAAGCTTGATTTTGAAGTTCTTTCAATTTTTCAGCTTCGCGGCGTTTGTTTAACGCCTCTTCCTCTTTCATTTTCTTAATCAAATTCTCAGCAAATTTCTCTTGTTCTTTAGGAGACAATTGGGCAATTCTTTGAACACTGTCTTCGTACATTGTTGTTTCTACAGCCGTTACTAAATCTTGTAATTTAAGTGCTTTGTTCTTAATTCCTTCCGCGTTAGGATAATTTTCTGGAATCACTTTGGCGCAGCTGTCATAATATTTTTGTGCTTTGATATAATTCTTATCTGCAAAATTAATATCTCCTAAACGCTCGTAAGTTTTTCCTTTTTGGCGGGCATTATTCGTTGAATAAAATGCTGATTTATGCAACAATTGAATTCCATTGTCTTTTTGGCCTTCTTGCAAAGAAATATCAGCAAGAGCGTAATAAATTTGATCCTTGAATTCAGTATTTTTTTCGTCACGCAACATTTTATTTAGCTGCTTTTTGATTTTACCATCGCCACCCATGAAAGCGCGATTGATACGTGCGTTGAAATTCATTTCAAATGGAACATTGTATTTCAACACTTTAGTGTAGTGATACTTTGCTTTTTCTCTTGATCCAGATCTGCCATTGATTTGCGCCAATACAAAATGTATCCTTCCTTTGTCAGCAGATTTCTTCGCAACTTTAAGAGCCTCTTCCAAAGATTTGATCGCTTCTTCGTCTTCTTTTTTGATCAGCGCCAATTTAGCTTTCGTTTTCTCATATTCCAATCGAATGGATTCAGGAAATTCTGCTTTTTCGTCTTCGTTGTCTTGTTCTTTTTGCTTTTTCTTCGCTTTTTTCGCTCGTTTTTTGGCCGATTTGGTTAATTTTTTTCCATCTTCACTTTTCTCTTTCTCCCAAAATTTCCAATTAGAGGATTTTTTATTAGCCTCAGCTTCTTCGATGGCCAATTTCAAAATATCTAAATTAATCTGAGCACCAGAATAATCGTTTATTTCGATTTGAGATTTTGCAATCCAGAGTGTTGCTTCGTAATTCGCAGGATCTTTGGCGAAAAATTTGCGGATAAATTCAAAATTTTTGATTGCTCCATCATAATCTCTGCGGTAATAACTCGCACGACCAATCGCCAACCAATTTTCATCTATCCAATGATTGTGCTCCTCTTTCTTTTTGGAAAGATTTTCCACTGATGGCATGCTGTGATTAGAAATCACTTTAGTACATTTTGATATCGCGGTGTCAATAGCGGGATACATTCCCATTACTTCTTCCTCATTTGGAAGTGGTGTAATTGGTAAAATATCGTAATAATCTTCTTTTAAGTTATTTTGGTAAGATTTCATGGCTTGATTCAACAATTCATTGGCATTGAATAAACCGTTGTATTTTGCAGTGGTACCGTGGTAAGTTCTATTGATAAAAGTGTTTTTTTCAGTTGAACATGCAACTAATAACAATAAAATTACACCCGTAAATATATTTATTAAACGAAAAGTCATGTATGTCAATCTTTTATATTGAGTCGTTAAGCAAAAAATGAAAACGCTTATTCCACAAATTTATTTTAAAAAAGCCGTTAATTAAGCATTTTTAAAGATTATTTTTTTGAATTTCTAACCAGCAAAACGGAGAATTGCAATTTTTGGCAATATTGTGAACAAAATCTCACAAATTCAATGCCGTTTCTACCTCTGAACAAATTACTTGATGGTCGTATTTTTTGGCGGTTTCCATTAAAATAGAAGCTGAAATTTGGTCTCGATTATTTAAAAATTCATCCATTGAATTCGCCAAACTCGTGGCGTTGAGTGGCTCAAATAAAAAACCCAATTTTCCATATTCTAAAATCTCTGGTGTACCGCCTGCATTGCTTCCTATCGTTGGAACGCCACTGGCCATTGCTTCAATAGTTACCATTCCAAAAGTTTCAGCTTTGGAAGCCATGACAAATGCATCAATCGACTTATAAAATGTTGCAATATCCTCGCGAAATGGTCGGATGAAAACTCGATTCTGCAATTGATTTTTCTCAATGGTTGTTTCAATTTTTTGAAAGTAATCCATTCCTTCATCCCGCGTTGGCTCGCCTAACAAACAGACACAAACCTCTTGATTAGCACAAGAACTCAAAGCTTCCAATAACAAAACCTGTCCTTTTTGAGGATCAAATCTTCCAATCAAACCTATAATCGTTACATTTTCTGGCAAATCAAGTGATTTTCTCGCTTCGTTCTGAATTTCAGTATTTTTTGGTACAGACTGAAACGGAGAAAGATCCAAAGCTGAAGGAATAATTGTCGTTTTCTTAAAGTCAAAACGCGTCTTGGCAAGCACTTGACTTTGCAACCAAGCCAACGGACACGACCATAAATCAAACTGACTAAACCTCAAAGTATGTAACCAATTGGTCTTCTTTACACCCAATTGCATTTCCATGAAATACGACAGATGAAAACGAAAACCGAAAGACCAAAATTTTGCCATCGCAGCGATACTCATGTCTCTTGTATCTCTCACAATCAAGTGTGAAACTTTTTCTCGTTTTAATAATTTTATCAATTGAAAACTCGCCCCGAAATCATAATATTTTCGGTGCTTTTTGATTTCAACTACAGGAATGTTAGAACTTTCAGCTTTCTTATAAATGGGCGAATCCTTCAACGCAAAAATCAAAACTTCGTGTCCGCGTTCTTGCATCCAAAATGCATTTCGCCATTGGTTCATTTCCAATCCTCCCCAACTTGAGGAGCTACAGATATAAGCAAGTTTTGTCAAATTTTGAACTTGTTACGAAAATTGATTATTCCTCTCTTCTTCCTTTTCTCTTATCCTCTACTCGTTTTTGTTCTTGTAAAGGATTTGCATAAATTTCTTTGATAAATTGTCGTTTACGATATACATCCATCGCCAAATAAATCGCACTTCTCATCGATTGTCCAGAGGCTTTGTCTTCACCAACAATATCAAATGCCGTTCCGTGATCTGGAGATGTTCGTACGATTGGCAAACCAGCGGTGTAATTAACGCCTTCTTCAAACGCTAAAGCTTTGAAAGCTGTCAATCCTTGATCGTGATACATCGCCAAAATTCCGTCAAATTCCCCAAGAAGATTCGAACCAAAAAAACCGTCTGCTGGATAAGGCCCAAAAGCCAAAATATCTTCACCCTTTGCTTGGTTGATTGCTGGATTGATAATTTCACTTTCCTCAGTTCCCATTTTTCCATTTTCGCCAGCGTGAGGATTTACACCCAATACAGCGATTCTTGGTCGAATGATTCCAAAATCTTTCTTCAAGCTATTTTCTAATGCTTTGATTTTTGAGAAAACTTTTTCTTTAGTCAAATTGGTTGCCACATCTTTCAATGCGATATGACTTGTAACCAATGCTACTTTCAAATTCGGTCCAACCATTACCATCAAAGCTTCATCTACGCCTGATAAATGCGCCAAGTATTCAGTATGTCCAGGAAATTGAAAACCAGCTTTGATAATTGCTTCTTTCGAAATTGGTGCGGTAACTAAAACATCTATTTTGTTTGCTGCCAAATCTTCAGTTGCTCGCTCTAAAGATAAAAAAGCATATTTTCCTCCAGTTTCAGTAACTGTACCTAAATCAAATTTGATTTCATCGTTCCAAACATTGACAATATTTATCTTTCTTGGAACTGCTTCTTCAGCCGTTTTGCAAGATTGATATAAAAATTCTTCGTCTCTAATCGCTTTTTTATGATAAGACATCGTTTTTGTTGACCCATAAATTATTGGAGTACAATCAACTAAAATTCTATTATCTCTTAAAGCTTTGATGATTACTTCAGGTCCGATTCCATTGATATCTCCAATCGTAATTCCAACCCTAATTGGTGCGCCTTCTCTTTCCATTATTTATAGTTTTGAAGGTAATTCACTAATAATCTGATACCAACACCTGTTCCTCCTTTGCCTTTGTAATCTTGTGCGGCTTCTAAAAACGAAGGACCTGCAATATCCAAATGAACATATGGTGATTTCACGAAATGTTCCAAGAATTTTCCTGCAGTAATCATTCCAGCGTATCTTCCGCCGATATTTTTCAAATCTGCGATAGACGATTTCATTTCATCATAATATTCATCCCAAAATGGAAGTAGCACCAATCTTTCATGTACATCAATTCCAGATTCGATTAATGCATTCATCACTTTTTGATCAGCATTTCCCATCAAGCAAGATGCCTTTGTACCGATTGCAACGACAGCAGCGCCAGTTAAAGTTGCAGCATCAATCACCAATTCAGGATTCAACTTATTGGAATAAGCCAAAGCATCTGCTAAGATCATTCTACCTTCTGCATCCGTATTTAAAACTTCGACGGTTGTACCATCATACATGGTGATTACATCTCCTGGAGTATACGCATTTCCACCAGGACGATTGTCCGTTGCTGGAATCAAACCAATTAAATGTACATCCAATTGATTCATCGCAGCAGCATAGATTGTACCAGCCATACAAGCAGCACCAGCCATGTCACTTTTCATTAAATCCATGGAGCTGGCTGTTGGTTTCAAGCTCAAACCTCCAGTATCGTAAACTACACCTTTCCCAACCAAAACAATCGGTTTTTGATTGATTGGTTTCTTAGGTTTGTATTCAATAATCGTAAATGTAGGTGGATCGATTGAACCTTTATTTACAGCCAATAAACCGCCCATTTTCAACGCTTCAATTTTGGCTTTTTCTAACACTTTCACATCAAATCCAGCTGCAATTCCCAAAATTTCAATTTCTTTCGAAAGTTGGGTTGCTGTTAAGAAAGAAACTGGTTCGTTGACCATGTCTCTTGCCCAAAAAACCGCTTTCAAAGTATTATTTAAAAAATTGATTTTCTTTTCTTTCACATCACCTAAAAGATAGATTTGTGTTAACTCAAATTTTTTCTTTTCAGCGTCTTTGAAATATTTTAGGAATTGATAATTGGACAATGACAAACCTTCAGCCAATGCTAGTAACGTTTTCCCTTGACCTACCAAATAAATTTCCTTGGCTGATTTGGACAATTTTGTTCTGATGTCATGTCCTGCAACGCGCATCTTTTCAAGGTTATCATTTTCTCTAATAAAGAAAATAAATTGTTCCCCTAATTTTAAATAATCTGAATCATCTTTGGAATCGATGAATTTTTTTGCCAATTCAGTCACCATTTTAGAAACGCCCTCGACTTTAGGAATTTCTTTCCCTAAAACAAAAGCGATGTGACTATCAGCAAGATATGATTTCGTATGTTTGATCATCTTTCGATAAAATTAATTATAGGTTGTAAAGTTAATTGATAAAAGTGAACTTTGTATGTCGGTGAGATTTGAAATAATATAAAAGACCCGCTGCGCTTTAAGATATTAAGATTTTAGGAGCCGTTGCTGCGCAACTTTAAGACTAAATTATTTTTGTTGCTTTACAACTTTTTATTTCTAAAGCAAAATCAAAAAGTCTTAAAATCCTAATATCTTAAAATCTTAATGTCTTTGATCGAATGTCGCAATAATCAGTATTTATCAATCAAAATTGTAATCAATAATCAAATTATGTATATTTGTTCATGCATGATTTATTGTCAATCGAAAAATTCTTGCAATTCACAGCGGATGAACTCTTAGTGGATGCTAATGAAATCAACAAGAATACTACTTTCAGGTCGATTAGAACTTGGAGTTCATTGAATGCATTGGTATTTATTTCTAGAATTAACGAAGAAATTGATGTTTTAATTTCAGCAAGCGATTTATCCTCTTGTCAAACATTAGAAGACATTCATTTATTGCTAAAATCAAGAATCAATGGCACTGATTAAAGCTTTCGGTTCAACGATCAAAGGAATAGTTTCTGTAGTTCCAAAATCTACCGAAGACAATCTAGATTTGCCAACTATTTCGATTGAAGACAAAGAAAGTTTAATAAAACATACTGGAATACGATTTAGAAAAATTGCACCTAATTTTGATATTGATATCAAGGACTATTTCGAAAAAGGAATTGAAATATTGTTGTCAAAATTAAACTGGGAAAAAGCCTCAATTGACATCTTAATTTGCGTGACGCAAACCACGGCAACTTCCATACCATCAATTTCTTGTAGACTCCACGGCGACATGAACTTTAACAATCAAACTATGTGCTACGACATAAATTCCGGTTGCTCCGGATTTGTTTACGGTTTACAAACTGTTCAGTCAATTATGCATGGATTTAATCAAAAAAATGTGCGCGCAATTTTGTGTTGTGGAGATCTTTCTTCTCAATTGATTGAAGAAAATGATAATACAACAAAACCGATTTTTTCAGATGGAGTTTCGATCATCGGAATTGAATCTATTGAAGACAAAAATGAAATGACAGGCTATTTCAATTTAGAAACAGCTGGACAAGGTCAAAGTGCTATTTTTACTTCAAAAGGCGCTGATGATAAAAAATACATGAGGTTGAATGGAATCGATATTTATAACTACTCCGTTAAATATGTTCCAAAGAATATCATAGATTTGTTAGAATTCGCGTCAAAAGAACTTAATTTTCCTGATTACTTTATTTTTCACCAAGCGAATAAATTAATTAATGAGTCAATTCGAAAAAAACTTGGCTTGGATGAATCAATCGTTCCAAGTAGTTTATATATATTTGGCAATACAGCATCCGCAAGTATTCCTATAACTTTAAATACAATTTGGGGAGATCACAAAAAAAATAACGGTTGGATTTTAATATCTGGCTTTGGCGTTGGATTTTCAATGGCATCAGGATTAATTAAATTCGAACCAGATTTTTGTATGCAACCAATTGAAATTGAATTGTAATTTTGTTGTATGGCAGATTTAGACATTATCATACCACTTTATAAATCTCGTGATCATTTGGATTTATTAATTGAAAGACTCAATGAATGGAATGCAACACAAAATTTAGAAATACAAGTCATATTTGTTGATGACGGGAGTCAAGATGGAACTTATGAGCAATTAATTCAAAAAATTTCAAAAGCAAAATTCGATATTTATCCAATTCAATTGGCTAAAAACTATGGTCAACATACTGCTATTTCAATTGGTTTACATTATTCTAAAGCGCCTCTTATCGCCACAATTGATGACGATCTACAACATGATCCTTTTCAAATAAATTTGATGCTTGAAACTCTAAGTAAAGAAGATGCTGATTTGGTTTTTGGTATGTATGGCGAAAGGAAACATAATTTAATTAGAAAAATAGGAAGCAATCTGTTGAAAAAAATATTATTGACTAGTGGAAGTGACTATTCAAATACTAGCTCATTCAGATTGATGAAATCAAACGTGATCGAAATATTCAAAACCAAACATTTGAGTGTCGTTTTACTTGAAGAATACTTGATTAAATACTCAAGTAATATCCAAACTTGTCAAATAAAACATGAGGAAAGAAAACAGGGTAATTCTACTTATTCTAGTTGGAAATTGTTAAAAATGGCCATGCAGATTATGCTTTTTCATTCATCGATTCCATTGAAATTAATTACGCGATTTGGTTTAATATTATCTATTGCGTTTTTTGGAATGGGTTGTTATTTCATCTATAACAAAATGATACATGACGTTCCACTTGGATTTACATCATTGATTGTTGCCATCTTCTTTTCAACTGGACTTTTACTGCTCTCACTAGGAATTATCGGCGAATATATTCGCAAGATTTGGATTTCACAAAACCAATTAGATCAAGTAATTGTTTTGAAAAAATGAATCAAATTGAAGGCTACGGAATCATATTACAACCACTGAATATTAATACGATTCAGCTTGTCCGCAATTGGCGGAATCAAGACCAGATCCGAAGTCAAATGGAGTTTCAAGAAGTAATCTCTCCAACCGAACAATTGATTTGGTTTCAAAAGCTAGACAAACAAGCTAATCAATATTTTGTCATACAAATTGACCTTAAACTAGTTGGATTAATCCACTTGAAAAATATTGATTTGAAAAACAAAATTGCAGAAGCAGGTTTATTTATTGGTGAAAACACTTTCGTTGGAACAGGTATTTCTCTAGGTGCTTCCATCCTAATGTTAGAATATGCATTTAATAATTTGGGATTAATAACTGTTCAGGCCAAAGTCAAAAACAATAATACAATCGCCCAACAATACAATCAATTATTGGGTTTCAAAAACAAAAATCAACTAAATGACAATTTCTCTATTTGGGAATTATCTAAAAGTGAATTTGAAGTTTTGCGTGCAACTTTGATAAAATTAATTGAAGCTAGCCACTGATTAACGATTAAGAAAGAATTGACATTAAAGGTTTTATTTGGTTGAAAATTTGAAACCTAAGGGAATCATGAGGTGAGATGGGAATTTTGATCAACCCAAATTTAATGCCTACAGGAATCATTACTGCGATTTGATGATTCATAAAAAACAATCAATCTTGTAATATTATGCCCAAAAAGAAAACTTGCATTCGTGTCTAAAAAAACTTGCTGCGGTGGTATTTGATTTTTTGAATATTTTAAAGTTGGAATACTATGAGACAAATTTCCGTGGGGACAAATTTCCGTGGGGACAAATTTTTGTGGGGACAAATTTCTATGGGGACAAATTTTTGTGGGGACGCAATGCATTGCGTCCCCACAAAAATCTAAAACAATTTAAAATATCATGAAAAAAAAATCCCACTCAAAGATGAGTGGGATTTTTTGATTTCAATAAAACTTAAATTAATTTACAACAACTCTAACAGGATTAATCTTACCATTACCTGTATTTAGATTGATGATGTAAGTACCTAACGGAAGATCTAATCCTTCGAAAGTGAATTGAGATTTACCTTCCAAAATATTTGCTGATCTTTCATTGATCACTTTTCCAGTCAAATCAGTGATTTGTATTTGAGCATTGTTGATGTTTTCGTCACTTGAAATCTCAACTGTGAAGTTTCCTTTCGTTGGATTTGGGAAAACAATCATGCTGTTTTCTGCATCTGAACATGAAACACTGATTGGTCCATAGATTCTCTCAACTCCATTTAAATCCACTTGCAACATTCTATAGTAAGAAACTCCTGAAATTGGATTTCCATCTATAATTGTATAATCGATATTCTGATTTGAGTTACCTGCAGCATTCACTTGACCAACTGTAATCCAATTCGATAAATCTCTAGATGTTTCAATGATGAAATTTTGAGAATTATGTTCACTTGCAGTTGTCCATTTAACCTCAACTTCTTTGTCATTACAGCTTGCTGCAAAACTTACCATCTCAACTGGTAATGCACTTGGCTCACCAGAATTCAATAACCAGAACTCAGAGAAACCAGGGATACTGAACTCGGCAAATGAAGTGTTAGCTAGCGTTCCAACAAATCCATTTGCAACAGTTACATCTCCGTTTGCAGATTGATTGATATTTAGGGTCGTTCCTGCACCAGCTGTGCAGTTATCTTGCCAGTCGCCGTTTTCATACAACCCTGAATATTTACTCAATTGAATTTCAGACATTGCGAAAATATCATCAGCCCCATTTGCTGTAGTTAATGATTGTGCTGCTAAACTTGTAAATTCAGAATTAGCGAAAGGCAATCTAATAATCGCTGGCAAGTTATGTTCTGGTGTTATTACCCATCTTCTTCCTAATACAGCACTTGCATAATTTGGGTTTACATCCGTATTACAAGCATAAGCTATAATTGGTGAAGCGTCTACATAAGATGTAGCAGTAACGTTTCCAAGATCGTTTCCATTTGGATTAATCGAAACAATCAATTTACCATCATTTGAATAGAAGTGAATCCAATCACCACCTTTCACGATACACGAAGCAGTTTGTGAATCAGCAATTGCATTCGTAGTTGATTGAATATTCACAGAAACAGTTGTTGAATTGATGTTTCCAGAACTACATGTACCACCTGAAACAACCACTGAATATGTTCCACCATTCGTAGTATTCGTAACATTGTTCAATACTAAAGTATCATTAGTTTCACCAACAATATTTGATCCATTGTATTTCCACTGATAATTGATTGTACCAACACCAGCAGTAAGAACATTCAACAAAGCATCTCCTCCGTTACATAAAGTAACATCTGTTGGTTGCGTGGTGATAGCCGTGACAGGATTAACAGTTAAATCACTTGTAGATGATGTATCTGCACCACACAAACTTGATGTAGCAATCAATGTATAAATACCATCGTTAACCAATTGCGCATTTGTTACCGCCAAAGTTGAAGCGTTTGCACCTGCAATATCAACACCATCCAACTGCCATTGGTAACTTAATGTTCCTGCACCAGTAACTGACGAAGAGAGATTTGCAGTTGCTCCAGCACAAACCGAAGGTGTTGCGGAAGGTTGTGTTACGAAATTCACCAACTGATTAACTGTCAATGCAGCATTACTTGATGCCAAACTATTACATCCACCGGTTACTAAAACTGAATACGTTCCAGCATTGGCAGCTAAAACACTTGACAAGATTAATGTGTCGTTTGTTTCTCCTGAAATATCACTACCATTTTTTCTCCATTGATAAGTCAACGTTCCAAATCCAGTAGCAGCTACGCTGAATGCTGTATCTAAACCAGCACACAATGAAATTGCTGTTGGTTGAGTGGTAATCAACGTATTTGGATTTAAAGTCAATGTTATAGTATCTGAGTTTTTAGATCCACAAGTTCCAGTTGCTACAACATAGTAATCAGCAGCACTTCCAGAAACCAAACCTGATAACGTCAATGAGTTGGTAATCGCTGTTGGATTGCCTGTAATTGATGTATTAGATTTATACCATTGGTATGAAATTGTTCCTGTTCCTGTTGCAGTTGCAGAGAATACTTGTGTAGCACCTAGACAAGCGGCAGCATCAGTTGGTTGAGTGCTAAATGACGTTGGAGTTTGCACAGTCACTGAAACTGTATTACTTGTTGCAGTTGTTGAAGTTAAACAACCACCACTAATACTAGATGTAACCACCAATCCAACTGCATCACCATTCACTAGCGCTGTTGTTGAGAAAGTAGCATTTGTTTCACCAGTAACATCGGTACCATTAATTTGCCATTGATAAGAAGGTGTCGAACCTAAATTGGCAGAAGAAGATACACTGAATGATAAAGAAGCACCAGGACAAATTGTTGTTGAAGCTCCAGCAACAATAGAAACACTAGGAGTTGAAGGTGCATAACCTAAAACAATTGTATTACTTGGAGTAGCTGATGAACTAGTCAAACAAGTTTGCGCTGAAGGAGTCATATTTACAACAACTTCATAATATTTCTTCATAATCAAATTGTTGACATACATGTTTCTGTTACCAGAACCGTCATTTTGATTTCCAATATAGAAATTAATACCATCAATACTTGTTGAATTCGTAATGGTGTTTGTATATGTAGCTCCTCCGCTTCTTGAAGTCATAGAGAAAGCATACTGTGTAGAAGAACTTCTTACTAAAGTCACTAACATTGGAGTTGTACCATAACTAGTGTTTACAGTTCCTGCAGTTGAAGTAATAGTACCTGAGAAACCACCGTTGTTGATATTGAAAACAGTAGTCCCCCCATTTTTGAAGTCGAAACCTTTGTTACCACCATTGGCATCCCAATTGAAGATCCAATAGAAGCTTAAAGTATCACCCACTTGCATACCACCGTTTATTGTTCTCAATGCGTTGACGTAATTTGAACCAGTTGCGTAGAACCCAAAAGAATTTGCACCCATTCCTGCATTGGAATTTCCATCATTTGCAGGATCACCAATAAATGTTCCTGTACTTCCACCTGCTGTAATACTCCAAGCTCCAAATCCAGAACCACCATTCATTCCGTTACTTAATGTACCAGAATATGTCGCATTTCCACCATTGTCACTGAATAAACTTGGTGTCAAAGTATAAGTTGGAGAATCTGTTCCAACATTAGCACCATTCACTTGCCATTGGTAACTTGGTGTTGCCCCTCCATTTGTTGGAGTTGCAGTGAAATCAATATTCCCACCTGTACACAAAGAAGTAGTTGTAGCTGAATTATTAACAGACGCCGTAATATTTGGATTAACCAACACAGAAATTGAAGCCCTTGCACTTTCACAAGTTATTGTTGGAAGCGTATAAGCAGCTGTTTGGCTAACATAATATAAAGTTGTGCCTGCTGGAGTGGTAGCTGGCGTTATTGCTGTTCCAGAACCTGTTCCTCCTGTAGCGACAGTGTACCAATTTAGTGTATTTGCTCCGGTTGCAGTTGCGCTTAAAGCACTTGCCGTTGCATTTTCACAATATGGACCTGCTGCACTCGTTGTAGGAGCAGCTGGTGTTGCATTTATATTTACAGTAATCAAAGCTCTATTTGACTCACAACTATTTATTGCATCAACTTGAGAAACATAGTAACTCAAAGTAGTTGCCGTTGTAGTTGCTGGTGTGGGAGCTGAAGAACTTGGCGTTCCTCCAGTAGCAACTGTGTACCAATTCAATGTATTGGATGTTGCAGGAGTAATTGTTGCACTCAAAGCAGTTGCAATAGCATTTTCACAGAAAGCAACCGGAGTTGTTACCGTTGGTGCAGCCGGTGCTGTTGTTTGCGTATATACTACGGCTGTTCTAGTTGGACTTGAACATCCTGTAGTTGTATTTCTAGCTTCTGCGTAATAAGTACCTGCAGTAGATGTACTGAAAGTAGCTGTACCTGTACCACCTGCTAAAACTGTACCTCCTGACGCAGCTGCATACCAATCAATAGTACAACCAACCGGAGCTGTAACGCTCAAGATTTGAGGAGTAATGTTTGAACATTCTGTTACATCACCTCCTGAAACTGGCGCTGTTGGTTTTGGATTAACAGTAATCGTTACTGGCTGCTTGCTCGCACATTGCGTCAACGGATTCGTTGCTACACAAGTGTAAACTACAGAACCAGGAGTTGATAAAGTTGGAGTTGTATATGATGTTGAAGTAGCTCCAGAAACATCCGAACCACCCACACTCCATTGGAATGTATATGCAGCACCTGGAACGAATCTCCATGCTTGGTTTGTAATTGTTGCTGTAGTACTTTGTGCAGTATTACCAATCGAAGCATCAGAATTTTGAAGACCAGTAATCTTAGTATTCGTTGAAGTCGAAGAAGGAATATGAATTTCAACAATACCTGTTGTCTCAAATAATTTTATTTGAGCAGTTGTTGTACCTGGTCCTGTACTAAATTGATTAACATTAGTATATGAAACAACAAATGTACGTGTTGGAGCAATTCCTTCTGTCCAATATTTAAGTGATCCATATTGACCTGCCACGGATGAATTTACGTTTCCATAGTGATAATCAGATGCAGCAGCAGCAATAACGTTCAATGGCTCTGCAGTAGTTGGCAAAGTAGTAAATGAATAATCCGCTAATCCATAAGGAGAAGTAAATCCACCATTCCCATTGTAAGTTCCAAACATGATTGTACCATTTGTTCCAACATTTACTGTAGTATAGTTACTTCCAAAGAAATTATAATTAAAACCTAAAGGAATTGACGCCCAACCACCATCATCAAGAGATGCGGTAGTTTGTGCCACATTTGCAATTCCGCCAGAAGCAAGAGTGACTGCGGTTCCTGGTGCTGTACTCATTGAGGTGGTAATTGGAGTTACTGTAAACCCAGAAGAAGCTAAATTAGAAGCAGCCAATACTGAAGTACCACCTTCACACAAAGCTGCTGGTATAGCAGTTGGCGTAAATGCAGCACCTGCAATAACACCCACATTTACTGTACCATTTTGAGCTGAACATCCTGCGACGTTTGCACTAAATGTATATTGTGTTGTTGTTGTTGGAGATGCAGTTGTCACCAATGCAGTAGTACTTGTTAAGTTCGTGCCTGGAGACCAAGCGATAGATGAACCACCAGTAACATTTGCACTCAAAACAACATTTCCGCCTGTTGTACAAATCAGTGCATTTGCAGGATCCGTTGTTATTAAAGGTCTTACTGCAGTAATTGCAGAACCTCTTGTAGTACTAACACAAACCCCATCATTATCAGATGCATAATAAGTTATGTTCGTACCTGGAGTACACTGTGTTGGCGTAGTAAAAGTAGTACCTGTTCCAAGAGCAGCACCGCCTAAAGCAGAACTATACCAAGAAATTGTACCACCAACAACACCTGTAGCTGTATAAGTCGATGTTCCACCCACATTGATTGTAGGTGTAGAAGTTACTGTTGGAGCAGCTGGTGGAGTGGCAGAAAGCACTGTCACCGTAATTGGTGTTCTAGGACCTTCACAAGCTCCTACAGTTTCAGAAACATAAAAAGTCGTTGTTGATGACAATGAATTCGGATAAGTGTCATTTGGGATTGGCAAATATTTAATTAATACATTGTCAATTCTATGTACACCGAAAACACCGCCAGTTCTTGCTTTGTAAGCAAAAGACCATGTCGACTTATTCGCAGCTAAGTATGCAGGAGGTAATTGCAAATTTGTAATAACTGCAACACCACCAGCAGTTACTGAAATTTGTCCAGCTGAGTTAATATCTATTAGGATTGGAGCAAAAGCAGTACCTATCCAAGCTAGGTTTGTTGAATTGTAAGCCAATTCAACACCGTTGTATTTCACTCTAATTCCCTGACCAATTGTTGCGGTACCTGCTGCATCATAAATATCAAAAGTGACAGATAATTTTGTACCAGAGCCAGCTTCAGCTGTTGGTGTTGTAGAACTAGCATCTACATCATCGCCGAAATTAAAACTCATTCCATCCGCGCCTCCAGAAGGAGTCGTTAAATCGAACCCAAATTGATATGAATTTGCATTCACTCCAATTGCAGGGATTGATAAACCTCCAGCCATACTCGCAGTGTTGGATGTTAAACGAAGAAATCCTGAACCTGTATTTAAATTCGCATCACCGTATATTGTTCCACCAGCAAGATCGACATTAAATGAATTGTTGTAATAAGTTGTCATTGTATTAATTGCAGTCCCACCAGAAGCAGCACTGTACCAATTATATGAAGGAGAACTTTGCGCATTTCCTGTCGTCAAGTATGCAGTAGGAATACCAGGACCACACTGAGTACTGCTAGTTGCATTTGGCACAGCAGGTACTGGATTAACCACAAAGCTATTGGTAGCCATTGTAGTTGTACAACCTGTAGCTGCATCCAAAGCAGTTACATTGTATGTTGAAGTAACAGGAGAAGCAGTACCGTTAGTAACGGTTGTAGATCCTGTTGCAGTATTTATTACAGGTGAGGTATTCCAAGACCAAGTATATGAAGATGATACATTTGTACCTATTTGACCTCCGATTGTAAATTTAGGTCTTAAACTACCAAATGATGAACCGCCGCTACCTCCTACTGGCCCTGTAGCTGCAGAACACATGGCTGCAGCTGTCTGACTATCAGCATATATGTACATACCCATATTTGTTGGCGCGTCGTAAGTAATAGACGTACTAGTACCACCTGTATTTGCATTACTCCAGCAAAACTGAATTACTAAATTACTTGTACCGTTCCAGTTTATAGGTGTGGTAAAGTTAAAAGTCATCAAACCAGTTGTTAATGTTTGAGCTCCACCGCCACCAGGGCCAGTATAAACTTGCGTCAAACCAGTTGTAATAGCTGTTCCTGTAGAATAATTGGCTTGAGTAGTTAAACCAGCATTTATCGCAAATCCACCTAGTGAAGCAGTCCCAACTGTCACCACATTTAAACCAATACTTGTGATGTTACCTGGGAAAAAACCTAAGCTTGAAAGTTCACTCGCAGTAATGATGTACTGAGTTTTTGAACCTCCCCATAAGTGATAGAATGGTGTACCTGAACCACTTCCAGTCGTTCCTCCAGCACCTAAAACAGCTGTTCCTGGAGCAGCAGCGATGCTTGTAGCTGCGACATTTACATTACTTCCACTACAAACTGAAGTCGGAGAAACAGTTGCTGTTGAAATTGTTGGACCAGTAGTTGTGCCTGTACCAGCTGCTGCGACATTTAATGAAGTCGCTCCAGTTGAAGATACAGAAATATTTCCTGCATAACTAATCGCAGAAGTTGGTGAGAATTTTACATAAACAGTTTGAGCAAGCGCTCCACTTGATGGTGTTAAAGTTAATGTACTTGTGTAAGTCCCTCCAGAAGTAGTTGAATATGTGTAACCTGACAATGTATTAATAACAACATCGTTTGTCAAATTTACACCACTTACTGTGAAACTGTTTGGACCATTGGTTGTTCCTACACATTTTGTTCCGAAGCTTGTCATCGTACCTACGGCTAAAGTTGGTACAGACGATACATTTTGTGTTGGAACAGTATAAGCGGTATTTCCTGAACAAGTAACTGGTGTAGCTACAGGACAATTAGTAGCACCCGGATTACTTGCAAACCAAAAACATCCTTCATTTACGACATCGAATAATAATGAATAAGTACCATCAGCTAGATTGGCACCGTAAACCGTTGAAGTCGTTAATTCGTTTTTAGCCTCAATTGTGAAATTATAAGTTTGAGTTGCACCAGGTGCCAAAGTACCTGCGGTAACTCTCAAATGATAGTCTGTCCAAGTATTCCATTTTAACCCAACATTGGTAGTTACACCGGAATTCCAACCAAGTAAACCATTGTTCATTAATGTAATAGAAACTGCGCGAGATTCACCTCCTGCCCAAGTAGCACCACCTGTACTGGATGAAACAACTTTCCATCTATAATCTGGAATTACGGTAGTCACATTGCGAACAGGTCCATTTCCAGAGCAATTCGAAGGAGTTACTCCGATAACTCCATTCGCAGTACCAACAGTTACCGAAATTGAGTTTGTTCCTTGTCCACTGTTGATTACCCAACCTGAAGGCACAGTCCAAGCATAAGATACACCTGAAACATTGGTAACAGAATATGTTTGAGTTGAAGCAATATCTGGCGTTAATGAACCACTTATTACTGATGGTTGTGCAGGGAGTGGAAACGGAGAATTAGACAATACTGCCGCCCAACCAGTGCTATTTACTGTTCCATCTTGATTGAATTGAAAAGTAAGGGATCCGTCAGCAGCACTTGAAGTTAATGTCAAAGGTGTTGTCATGGTGAAATATTGACTTATTAACGGTGCTGCAGTACTGTTACCATTATACACTTTTAGCCAATCGCAACAAGACTCCATTGCAAATACATTAAACAATACACTCACATTGCTACAAGCTCCTGGATATATAGTATATGTTTTCACATTAGCACCAGTAGCATAATTTCCTGCTGTACCACTTGTAGTACTACCGCCTGGACCACCGTCATCATAAAAATTGGTAGTACCTGTTAATGTTGTAGAGCCAGAAGAGGGCATTGTTATACATGGAACTATAGAAATAGCACCTGAAACAGTTGAGGTAGCATCTGAAGTTCCACAACCACTTACTACACAATAATAGTAAAGTGGACTTGCTCCTGTTGTTAAAGGCGTGTAGGATGCTGCGTTGGTTCCAACTGTTGTTCCACCAACTGTGGAAGCTGTTGTATTAGAATACCATTGATAAGCAAATGAAGACCCTGTAGCTGCAGAAACTGCAACTGTTAAAGCTGTTGCTGTACCAGCATTACAATAACTAGCAGCAGAAGCTGAAGGGTTGGTAGTAATTGTTGTGTTTACACCCGTTCCAGAAGCAGCAACATTTTGGGTTGTTGCACTACCACCGCTTACTGAAATATTACCAGCAAAAGAAGCAGCAGACGTTGGCGTAAATTTAACAAATACGGTCTGACTTACTGAACCTCCTGTTTGAGGAAGTGTTAAAGTTGAAGTGTACGTACCCCCAGCAGTTGTTGAATATGTATATCCTGCCAAGGCGTTGACAGTTAAATCTCCTGTTAAATTGATTCCAGTAACTGTAAAGGAATTGGCAGCTGTAGTACTATTTACGCAAACATTGCCGAAAGCAGTTAGAGCTCCGCATGCTAAAGTAGGCACAGCAGCTTGTGTAGTAAATGACCATTCTGTACATCCAGTTGGCTTCTTACCATATACATTTATTGGCACTACCCTCCAATAATAAGTAGTGGATGCACTTAGGGATGCAGCTGGTGTAAAAGAATTTGTTGTTGGATTAGGCGATTGCAAAGTTAAAGAACCTGAAGTTGTACCTAAATATACCTCATAGCTGGTTGCGCCAGTAGATGCAGCCCAAGAAAGAGAGGCCGTTTGCGATACACCAGTTTGAGCAACAGTTGGTGAAGTTGGTGAAGCTGAGCATGGAGGAGTTGGTGGTGTGAAATCATGGAATCTTCCAGAAGTCTGTGCAACAGTAACAGCAGCATTGAACGCCGCCGAACTTGCCGTATTAGCTGTTGGATTAACAGAAACATAATTGTTTGCACTGTTAGCTGTGAGCATACCAACATGGTATCCACCAGTATTTGCAACCATTCCACCTCCATAGACATATCGAACAACATTCGTTGATTCATATAGTAAACATTGAAAAGTTGCATTTGCTGCTCCACCCGTGGCTCTCGGCACAGTTACAAACCATTGAACAACTCGAATACGGTTTGGTGCTGTACCCAACAAAACAGTACTGACAGAACCAGTTGTTCCTGTAGCCAAATCATCCCAATAAGGAAAAAGAGAAGGCGTATTTGTTGCAGCATTTGCAGCAGTGTTTGTAAACGCATTCGTAACAGCAGTTGCGCCTAACCTCATCAAGCCATTTGAGTTTGCTGAAAATTGAGTATACGTTGTTCCATTGAAAACAAAACTAAAACCAATTCCAGTAACCGCTGAAACACCATCATCTTGACTTACACCAACCAACGATGTTGAACCTGTCATGCTAGAAAGGGCAACACCAGTGCCGGTGGAGTAAGTGTATGTACTTAATTGCCCAAATGCAACACTTTGCAACATTGCAACACACAACGCCAAAAAGCCAATAAACTTTGCAGAATATTGGAAAAACGAAGATGTAGACTGTTTTTGTCTTGAACTTTTCATTTTGCTTACAATTTCAATCGTTTTTGGGAGATTCACAGAAGTACGGAACCCATCAGTACTTTCAGAATAACCACCCAAGTTTGAGTAATTTGTTTTCATAGTTTTTGTTTTTACTGCTGCTAAGCTTAAAAATCGTTTCATCATCTATATCAAAAACCTCTCATTTAAGTTAAATACATAACTAAATGCAAGGTTTGTGTTTTATTTTTAAATTATTATGGCCAAAAAAAACCATTAATAAGATTAATAGTAGCAATTGGTGGGTCAAATAAGTGTTAAAATTCTGTTTTTTAACAATCGCGTTCTATAAACGAATATTAACATTAAATGGTTTGAAAAAAAATTATAAATTAAATATTCGTTAAAAAAATGTAAATCAATGCCAATAAATTTCGTCAAAAATCAAAACACTAAATTAAAATATTGAATTCAACAAAAAACATCAAATGAATAAAAAGCCATATGTATCGAATAAAATGGATTTTACGTCGAGCAAATATATACTTGAAACGCGAAATAAACAAGAAAAATTGGTTTTGTTAAATATTATAACTTTTGTCAATAAAAATACACAATTGTTATATTACTCACTTTGAAACGTTATCTAAAATTTAACAAAAAAGTTAAAAAAATGATAATCAACAAAATAACTAATGATATCTTTCAAATCTATAAAAAACAAAAAAATCACTGTCGGTTTTAAATTTAACTGTCAAGAATTTGTATTAAATTAATTTGATCAAATGGACTTTGATTCAATTTTCCATCAATAATTATTGAGTACCGAATTATCAAAAGAATCAAATATCGAATAAAGAAAATGCTTTTTTGACTATGGGTGACATACCTACTTTCGAAACCGCAAAACTAAGTTTTGATATAAACTATAAACATTTCGAACTTTTATAGTAAAAAGAACAGTTTCATTTTAAAACAACAAATTACCCCAAATTTGAGCAAAAAAAAAGGCTGTTCCATGAAGAACAGCCTTAATTATTAAATTTAGAATTTAATTCACAACAACTCTTACAGGATTAATCTTACCATTTCCTGTTTTCAAATTGATGATGTATGTACCTAATTGTAGATCTAATCCTTCGAATGTAAATTGAGATTTACCTTCCAAAATATTTGTTGATCTTTCATTAATCACTTTTCCAGTCAAATCAGTAATTTGAATTTGTGCATTACTGATGCTTTCTGAACTTGAAATCTCAACTATGAAGTTTCCTTTGGTTGGATTCGGGAATACAATCATGCTGTTTTCTGTATCTGAACATGAAACGCTGATTGGTCCGTAGATAGTTTCAACACCGTTGTCATCTATCTGTACCAAACGGTAGTATGATACACCGCTGAATGGATCTGTATCCAATATAGCATAATCAATATTGAAATTTGAATTTCCTGCAGCATTTAGCGTTGTTAACAATTCCCATTGAGCCAAATCTCTGCTTCGTTCAACTTTGAAAATTTCTGAATTTTGCTCACTTGCAGTTGTCCAAGTAACATCTACCTGTGCTTTCTCATTGCAATTAGCAGCAAAGTTTACTAAGGTAACAGGCAAAGGATTAGCATTACCAGAACCGATATTGAACCAACTGAATCCAGTCATGCCCGTATTGGCAATCGTAAAATCGGTAACGCCACCTGTAGTTCCTGAATTACTTCCTATTCCAGACATTTCCCAAGAAGTATGGCTTGTAGATTTAATAATTCGCAATTTTGTCATATCTGCTGTAGAAGTTACTGTACTTAAAGTATTTCCTCTCAAAATAATTGAATACGTCGCTGTATTTAAGTCTCCACCATTCGGTGTGATTTCCCAGTAACCTTCATTTTCGTAATTTTGAATCATTTGGCCATCTACTGAATTTGGCAGACCTGCATATAGTATTGGACAAGACCCAATTTTATATTCAGCGGTGATTGATCCTCCAGTCGTTAAACCGCCAGTATAATTTACTTGTGCATATCTGTTTTTTCCAGACAAACCAACAGGGAAAATACCAGATTCTGCTGTCGCACTTGCTGTTCCAGAGAAATATCTCTTAATTGGACCTTGTACAGATCCACTTATCCAAGCTAAAGAACCAGGTGTTGCAGCGGATGAACCAACTGTCAACAAGTTAGATGAAGTAGTTAAAATATCACCTGCCGTCATTGTAAATAGACCTGAAATATTTGCTGCATTGTTCAATGTCAACAGACCGGCAGTTTTATTTACTTCTAAATTTGTAAAAGTTGTAGCACTTGATCCACCAATTGCTTGTGCTCCCGTTCCATTGAATTTTACAGAAGCGTCTGCGGCAGGAGTAAATGTACCATTGTTTGTCCAATTTCCACTTACCGATAAAGTTTTACTTGGATCGATTAACATGGTAGCACCTGAACCAATGAAAACATCTTTAGCCAAACCACTTCCAACTATTACATTCACAGTCGCAGGATTTAATGTGCTGATACAATTCGAACCTGCTCCAACATTTGTTAAAACAAAAACTCTATTCGTTGCATCTGGACTTAAAGTTGGAATCATGAAACCAGTGCCATCATAAGAATACCAATTTGCTACAGTTTCCCAGTTTGCAGATACTTTACCATTCCATAAGTAATCACCTACAGAAAGTGGTGAACCAACTGTAGAAGCAACAGTAGCATTTGTTGCATTTTGAATTGTTATTATTTGAGGAGTAGGATTTGGACAACCATTACTACCAGTAGCGGTTGCAGTATAAGTAGCCGTTATTGGTGTTTTAATATAAACTGTACCAACGTTGGCGCCTGTTGTATAAGCAGTTGTAGCAGGACTATTAGTAAAGATATCGCTAGTTCCAGTAGATGTCCATGCAATTGGATTAACAATTGTGTAACCAAAATACATCACTGGCTTTTTAACATTGGTTGCACCACCAGTTGTAAGATTACATTGATTATTTCCACTTCCCGATGTAGTCATTACCACAGAAGGAGTATAAGAATCTACTGCGGAAGCTGTTCCTGCAGCTCCACTATGACAAATATTCACTAAAATATTAGAAGTACCATCCCATGCAAATGGAGCACTAAATGTATATGCATTTAATCCAGCAACAGGTGTGATGTTGGAACCACTATAAACTGTTGTGAAAGATGGAGTTTGATACGTTGCAGTTAATGCAGTTAATGATGTACTTGCCATACTAATCGTATAACTAGCCATTGCACCAGCTCCGACTGTTGAAACATTAAACCCTAAAGAATTTAAGTTGACAGCCTCATTGATACCTGCAGCATTTAACTCAGCTTTAGTAATTAAATATTGAACTCTAGATTGATTTGTTGCATTAACAGCTTGTCTGTAAGGCGTATTTGCTGCTGCTCCTGGGCCAGTAGATATACCAACTATAGCCGAACCAGTAGTTGAAGAAGAAGCGTTCAATGTTACAACATCATTTTGACACGGTGTACTAGTAGAAGCTGTTAAAATAGGAATTGCAGGCAACGACTTAACAGTTATTGTTACTGCCGCAGAATTAGTGCATGTCCCACTAGATTGAGAAACATTCAAAGTATAATTTGTGGTAGCAGCAGGATTGAATGTCCAGCCTGTCGTAGCATCTCCAGTGATATCAACACTTGAAGGTGACCAAGTATATGTATCATAAGACGATGCACCAGTAGTGATAGTTATTGCCGTTGCTGTTGGAGTACCATTACAAATAGATGCACTTCCAGAGCTTAACGTAAAACTTGGAGCTGGAACAACGGTTGCTGTTACTGCAACTCTTGGACTCTCACAACCAGAAACTGGATTCACAACCGAAACATAGAAAATGGTTGTTGTTGAAATTGAACTTGTATAAGTGGTTGAAGTTGATGATTGAGCAGCAACTCCGCCTGTAGCGACTGTATACCATTTAAAAGTTGGCGTAGTAAATCCATTCACATCCACAACAGATGCACTAGGAACTCCGATACAATTTTGTGTACTGTTTGTAAAAGTTGGTGCCGTTGGAGCAGCAATCACAGTAATTACGGAAGTTGCGTTCGTTGAACAACCAAATGAATTCGTAGATGTTGCAGTATAAATATTAGAAACATTAGGCTTAACATAAACAGTACTACTAGCTGTTCCTGAATAACCTACAGATGCAGCAGCATCATTGAAAATGAAATTTGGAGATGACGAAGCGGTCCATGTCACAATTTTACCTAAACCAGTTATTACTACTTCATCGACAGCCCACCAAAAATCCCAAGAACCTTGGTATCTAAATCTGATTTTAACAGATGGTAAATTTTCAAAGGACACAGGAATTGCAACAGTAGAACTATTAAAAGACGAAGCTGAACCGATATCGGTGGAGTTTTGATTTCTCAAAATCGTACTAGTAACAAAATCATCAGAAGATATTTCAATTGCTGCAACATCATTTGAGTTATTCAAAAATTCTTTAAACGTTAATGAAATAGAAGTCATACCAACAGTACTAAATGAAGGAGAGACTAAAATCGTATTAGCTGTACTTCCTGAACCAGCAATATCGGAATTTGCCATCATAAAACCTAAAACAGATCCTGTATGAGCATTAGAAGAATATACGTAACCATTTGACTGCGGAGCCCAATCTTGATTTGAAGAAGAGGATGCATTAACAGCGGTAAAAATTCCAATCCCAGAATTGAAATTTTCTGAAAGCAACGTTTGAGTATAACCACCATCATTTACAGCCAAATTTTGAATTACTCCTTCACAAATTGTTGCTGTACTCGGAGTTACAGTAATCGATGGCGGAAGTGCATTCACTGTTACCGCATAACTTGCAATATTTGAACAACCCGTTGCTGTATTTGAACCCGTTAATACGTAGTTAGTAGTCGTTGTAGGATTAAAAGTCCATCCAGATGTTGAATTTCCTGTAACACCTGTAGCTGGCAACCAAGTAAATGCATCATAATCTGCAGCACCTGCTGTAAGTGTAACAGGAGTTAACGTCGAGGATCCATTACAAATCGCAGCTGTTGAACCACTCAAAGTAACAGAAGGAGAAGGAGTAACAGTAACTGTCACAGAACTTCTGCTTGACTCACAGACTTTAGTATATTGCATGTTATAAAAACTTGAATAAATAGACGACGAAGCACCACTGGTTTCATATCCTGAAATAATTGTACCCGAAGAGCCAAAATTATTCCACGGTGCAGTTGCATAGTTAACTCCAGTTGAATTGTTTACGTAAGACCCTGTAGTCATTCCAAATACCAATCTATATGTTGTTCCTGCTGTCATAGGCCAGTTTAAAGTTACTGTTTGCATACCTGTCGACGCAGCTGTACCTGAAACTGGAGTTGATATAATTTGAGTTCCCGTGCTATTATTAACAAGTCTTGCAGTACCTGCATAAGCGCCTGATGCTAAATAAAACTGAGCCGAATTAAGTGTTCCTGATTCTGTTACACTAATTACAATTCCACGTTCTGAAGAAAGTAAGGTATTATTTGGAGTAGGAGTTCCAGTAGCCCCTAAACCAGAAGTAACAGTAGTATATGATGAATTTACATAATATGTTGCTGAATTTGTCAACGTTGGGGTAGTATATGTAGCACCTGTTCCTAATACAGTTCCACCTGATGGTGCATCATACCATGTCAAAGTTGAACCTAGTGCTCCAGTTGCATTTAATGTCACAGATCCAGATCCACATAATGTTGGAGCGGTTGGACTTGCTATTGTAACACTTGGATTATTAACATTGATCGTCAGTACATTACTTTGTGCACTATTACAAGTAGAATTTGTAACATTTGCGCGGAAATAAGTGGTTGATGTCAATGTTGGAGTTGTATAGTTTGCACTTGTACCTCCAGTAGCAACATCGGTCCAAACAGTGTTATCAGGCGAACTTTGCCATTGAATAATTCCTGTATTTCCAGTTAATGCTAAAACAGATGTTCCAGTATTACAAAGTTGAGACGTGCTTGCAGTTGCTGTACCACCAACTGATGCTGGCGTTGTAGTAATATTTACTGTTGCAGTTGTACTACATGCTCCTGCAGATTGTGAAGCTACCAAAGTATAAAGTGTACTAACTGTTGGACTAAAAGTCCATCCTGTTGTTGCATCACCTGTAACTGTAGATGGATTTGGCGACCAAACATATGTGTCGTAATCAGATGTCCCTGTTGAAATCGTTACAGGACTAGTAGATGCTGCACCAGCACAATTTGCGCTAGTTGTCGAACTTAATGCAAATGCAGGTGACGGCGTAACAGTAATAGTTATCGCACTACGACTACTTTCACACCCTGTAGTTGGATTTGTAACAGAAACATAAAATGTGGTAGTACCTGTAACAATTGTAGTATATATTGTTGATGTAGTAGCTTGAAGAGCAACACCTCCAACATTTGCAGCATACCATTTAAATATTGGTGATGTATATCCATTAGGATCTGCGACACTTGCTGTTGGGACTTGAGAACCACATTGCGAACTATTCGTTACTGTAGGAGCAAGTGGAGCAGAATTGATTGTTACTGAAGTTGTATTTGCAGTAGAAGAACAACCGGTTGTAGAGTTGGTTGCTGTAACTGTATAAATTTTATTTATTGAAGAACCAGTGGTATTTGTCTCAGTTGTCGAACCTGTTGCTGCAGTAATTGCAGGAGATGTGTTCCAACTCCAATTTAATGACGAAGTAATATTTGAGCCTACTTGAGCACTAAATTTAAATTGAGGCCTAGCAGAATAAGTACCTGTTAAAGTTGAAGATGCACAAGCTGTAGCGCCACTAATAGCAGAGGTATTTCTAAAATAATTTGAGGAAACATAACTGGTTGCATCCAAATTCACTGTACTTACATTCGTTGCGGTAGTAGATGCATTACCATAACAAAAATCCAAAACCAGATTCGAAACACCATCCCAATAATAAGGAGATATAAAATTAAAACTATTAACTCCAACTACTGATTGAAATGAGGCGCTTGTATAAACAGGTGTTACGGTACTGGTAATATATGTACTTGCATTGGTTGCCGTTGTGGTCCCAATTTTTATTGACAAATCCAATAATGCAGCGGAGTTTGCAGTTGTAAATGTCATTGAAAAAGAGGTGATATTCCCTTGAACCATGCCAGCAGCACTTAATTCTGAAGCTAAAATAACATGTTGCGTGTGAATATTACTGAAAAGACCATAAAATGGATTATGATAAGTGGTAGAGGAAGTAGCTCCTGCACCTGAATTTGCAATTCCTGCTGCAGAAGAAATGCTCGTTGCAGCTACCGCAACACTGCCTCCACTACAAACTGTTGCTGGCGAAGCTGTATAAGTTGTGATAACTGGTTTTGCATTAGCTGTCACCGCTTTCGTACTAGTTAAAGTACATCCACCACCTGTGGCAGTCAAAGTGTAAGTATAAGAACCGGAGATAGTTGGTGTGATCGAAGCTGGACTGCCTGTTACAGCCGTTGAAGCTCCACTTCCAGCAGTACTTAGCCAAGAATATGACATTGATGGTGCACTTGCAGTTGGAGTAACAGTTAGTGTAAATGGATCTGATAAACAAGCATTTGAAGTTATTGAGGAAGTAACAGTTACTCCTGTAATATTCAACGTTGTAGTTGAAGATTGAGAAACGCAAGTTCCCAAACCAGAAACAATAACTTGATATTGAACTAAATCTAATGAGTTACTAATTGGTGTTACGCTATAACTTGCACTTGTTCCACCACTAGCTACGTTTGCAAAACCTGAGCCTGTATTCACTTTCCATTGGTAAGTTAAACCACTACCTGTTGCTGAAACAGACAATGGAATATTCGCAGCGTTTGAACAAGCAGAAGTGTTTGCGGACAATGGTGTAGAAATCGTAACTAAATCATTTACCGTCAAAGTTGCAGCGTCAGAAAAAATAGCGCCAGTGTTTAAAGAACATCTGTATTTATAGGTAGAACTTGACGAAGTTAAACCTGTCAATGTTAATGTTGTACCTGTTTCACCTGAAATGTCTGCCCAAGTTGAACCACCATTTGTACTTACTTGCCACTGATACGTCGGTGTTGTTCCTGAAGTAGCAATCGTAAATACTGCTGATTCATTGCTACAAATCGTCGTAGTTGCAGGTTGAGTTGTAATTGCTGTTGTGCTGATTGTCAACGTTGCAATGCTTGACGTAACTGGCGAACAAGGTGATGTGCCAGAAACAATACATTGGTATTGATAACCACTCATGGCAGCAGTAACTGCTAATTCTGTATAAGATGCACTGTTTGCGCCTGAAATATTGGCGAAACCTGAACCTGTATTTAATTGCCATTGATAAGTTAGTCCTGAACCAGTAGCCACAACACTAAATATTGCGTCTGCTCCTTCCAATGAAACTGAGTTATTTGGAGGTGTTGTTATTACTACCGGCGCATAAATTGTTACTGTAAACGGATAGGTAGTACTTACACATCCAGTAGTTGAATTTTTAACAGTAATTGTACCACTGTATGTACCAGCGGCTGCACCGGTTGGTACTACCAATGAAATTGGTGAAGTAGTAAATGCAGTAAAAGTAGTTACATCATTAAAACCTACGCTTTCTGCAGTTACATCATAATCAATCGTATATTGATTTGGAGAACCACTTGTTGCAGAAAAAGACAAGGATGAAGAAGTACCTCCACCACAAACAGCAGTCGCTGTTCCCAAAGTTATTGTCGGGACAGGATTGACAATTGTGGAAAAAATTGCTGAAGAAGTACATGTTCCATTTGTTGCGGTTGCAGTGTATGCAGTTGCAGTAGTATTTTTTGCATAAACAACATTTGAAGATGCGTTTAGAACATATGGTGTTGTACCTCCTGTATTAGAATACAGCTCGGTAATTGGTGTCCAAGTAATTGCAGTTTGAGCGACTTTAGTGATTTTAATATCATCAATCATCCAACCATAGTAATTTGTACCAGAATCTGTTGTATATCTAAAACGGATTCTAAATTGTGAAGTCAAAGCTGCAAGCGGTATATTTATCGTTTCTGTTTTCCATAAAGAATTTAAAGGTAAAGAAGAAGTAGAAGTAAAATTGAGAATCCAATCCGCATAACTTTTAGTAGAAAATGAAACTGCTGAATTAAACAAAGTACCTGCCCCAGCATAGCTTGTTGTAGGGAAAGTTGTCCAAGTCGTTCCTCCATCTGCAGAATACTCAACATAACCATAATCATAGCTTGTAGTTGGACTCTCCATTAAGGCTTGGTGAGAAAAAGTTAACTGTGCTGAAGTAGAACTTGTTAAATCAAGATTAGAGTTTAAACTATAAGCTATATTTGCAGATGTACTAGCAGTAGTGAACAAAACAGAACCTGTACCTTGCGAAAAATAGGTAGTATTTAAAGCTGCAGAAGGTGTTCCTGTTCCAACTGCACTTGTTGTAAAATTAGAAGATAATGCATTAAAATTATCTGTAAAAGCTGGTTGATTTGCATTTCCCCCACTGGCCGTTAATGTTGCAACTGTACCGGCGCAAACCGCACTAGGTGATTGAACAATAGAAACTGCAGTTGGTGTCTCATTATAAGTTACAACTGAATTCGCAGTTGCAATACAACCATTTCCATCAGTTCCTGTTACGGTATAAGTTCTAGTTACTGTAGGAGATGCATTTACTGAAGCACCTGTTGTAGCACTTAAGTTAGTAGCTGGACTCCAAGTATAAGTAGAAGCGCCAGAAGCAGTTAAAGCTACCGCTGTTCCACCAGAACAAAAAGCACCGCTATTTACTGTTACTGTAGGTAAACTATTTACAGTTACCGTAACTCCTGAAGCAACAATAGAACCATTGTTATCTGTAACAGTTAACGTATAGGTCTTAGTAGAACTTGGACTTGCAGGAAATGAACTTGCTGTACTTACAACTGTTGACCCATCACTCCATGAATAAGTAAATGGAGAACAACCACCAGTAATTGTATTACTCAATGTAACTGAACCACCCACACAAATACTTGGCACACTCGAAAGGGCTGTAACTGTTGGAACACCTCCTCCTAAATTAATAGTAGCATTGCCTGCGGCAAAACAACCATCAGAACCAGTAGCTGTGAATGTATATGTGTCTGTTGCGTTAACTGTTGCCACAGGATTTGTAATCGTCGTTGAACTTAAAAAATTCGAAACATCCGTTTTCGTCCACAGATAAGTTAATGATGGCGGGGTGAAAGAATAAGTTTGACCATCTACAAATACTTTTGAAGGAGAAGTGGTAGTAAACCTGCAAAAATCAGTATTTGCATTTCCTACATTTGGTGAAGCCCAAGTCGCAGCACCACTACCAATTTGAACATTTTTAAAGTCTGTAGTACTAGTCCGAATCCCTACGATTGGTTGGTATGAAATACTACTACCAAAAGTTGGAGCGCCTCCATATACATAAGTAATTACACCGGTAACAGTATTTAAGCGAGCTTGAAAACTGATTGATTCACCTGTTTCAAGATAGCGTCTGAAATTTTTCCACTGAAAAATAACCTCGTTACCTATTTGTTGCCAACGCATTTCCGAAGAAGTAGTAGATGTTACAACATGAAGATCTGCATTAAATACTGCTAAAGAAATTCCACTCGCTGTCGTAGTACTTATAACATTATAACTAGTTGTACTTGGTGCAGCACCTCCTAAATTTAAACTTCCATTGGAAGCCATCCATGCGGTTGTATAAGTAACACCTGCAAACACAAAAGCTGGGATTGTAATCGATCCAGAAACATAAGAATCTAAAGTAGTTACACTTCCATCACTAATAACCGTTCCTCCGGTAATTGAATTATATGTACCACTCGTCGCTGCGAATGCATAACTTGATGCTGATGAAGAAACCGTTGCACTTCCGTTCAATTGAACAGTTCCGCCAGCACAAGCACTCGGCTGAGCAGCAGTTACTGCACCCAATGTTACTGGAGCTCCTTTTGCAATGGACTTAGATCCTGTTGATGAACAACCAGAAGTTGTTCCTGTCGCAGTATAATTTAAGGTAGATTGAGCTTTACTATAAACTACTGTTGCATTTGCTAATGCAACATAGGCTACAGTACCTGCAGCATCTGTGTATAAATCTGTTACTGGCGACCACGTATATGTTGTTGCACCATTTCCTGTTAAAGCCAATGGCGTTGAACCACAATAACTGTTAATTGAACTAGAGACCGAAACGACTGGAATCGCATTCACGGTTAAAGTTGAAGTTGGTGAAGTAGCTGATGTTGTCGTCACACATCCAGCTGAAGTTGTAATTACACAATAAACTGTCTGACTATTTGTAAATCCAGTAGATGCATATGTTGCACTCGCACTACTTTGAACACTTGAACTATTAACAAACCATTGATAATTAGTAACTGATGTGCTATTTAAATTTGCTCCAACTGCAGTGAAAGTAACATTAGCACCTGCACAAAAAGTGGTAGAAGGCGAAGCAGAAATAGAAACTGTAGGTGTTGAAGCTGCAAGACCCGTTCCTGTTACCAATGCATTGACATCCGCAGATAAGCCTCCCCCACTGATAACAACATTTGCAGAATATGCTGTTGCTGTTGTTGGAGTGAATTTTACATAAATAGTCTTATTTGTAAACGAACCACTTGAATGATTCACATTGATTGATGATGCAAATGTAATGTTGTCTTCTGACACCGTGAAATCTGTTGGAGCCGTTATAGTAACAAAAGTTCCTGTAAGATTTACACCAGAAATTGTGAATGAATTGGCACTCGAAGCTACATTTTGGCATTGGTTTCCAAAAGCTGCAGCAGAAGTGGCAACACTTAATGAAGGTGTTGCACCTTGTGTAGTAAATTTCCAAACAGGACAACCTATTGCTGTTACTCCTGCTCTAACTGGAACAATTTGCCAATAATAATCTGTATTTGCAGCCAACGCTGAAGCAGGATTGTATGTTAATCCAGCTTGATTTGTTCCATTTACTATATTCGTTGGTGCATTATCAGTTCCAAAGTAAATATTGTAACTTGTTGCATTTGTTGCTGTAGTCCACGAAAGACCAGTTGTTTGAGAAATAGCCGTTGCTAAATCTGACGGTGTCGGTGTTGTTGAACAAGAAGGTGTAATTTTTACAGAATATGCCCCCATATCTGTTGGTGTGTTACTTGACCTTGTTAAACCTAAAAAGTCATCTGTAAATGCAGCGACTAGAATACCTGCAACGTCACAAGGGGAACCAGAACTAGATAAACTTAAATCAGGAGTTGCTGCTGTTGGATTATTGAAATTTGGATTTGCTGATATACTGTTAGCGTCTTTGGTTGTACCTGTTCTCCAACCAGCAATATCAGTATAAAAGAGCCCTCCATAATTGAATTTATTACCTGTGCCAGTAAAATACAAATCATTGTAATCCATGGTTAAACTACCAATGTTTGACAATTTCAAAACATAATGTACACCTCCGGTTGATGAATTTGTTCTAACATTTGAAAAAATATTGTTTTGAAAAGTTCTTGTTGAACCAGCTGCCGAACATCTAAATGCATAACTATCACTAGCAACAGTATTTACACCAGTACCTCCGATGTAAACAGAATTAAATGAAATGATGTTATTACTTGTTGAAGATGAGTGATCAATACCAATTATTTGAACACCGGCGGTAATTGCACTTCCTGAAGCGTCATTCCCTAATGCAACAACATTGTTTTTTATTGTAAACAATCCGACAAGCGCATTCATTCCAGTAATGATTGAACTTGCACTGCTTGATACTGTCTTTAATCCATAAATGAAATTTCTTTCAATAGTATTTGTCCCAGTTGTTGCTCCTGAGTAATGGATACCAGTTACAAGAACAGCTGCAGATACATGTGAATTTGATAAATTATAAACAGTATTTTGAGAAAGCGTATTTCCAACCCCAGTTGAAACAACTGAAATACCTATGACAGAAGCTGAACCTCCCGTTCCCGTACCGTTGTTATTAGTAAGGTTTCTTACTGTATTGCTTGTCCAATTAGCTTTAGCATTAACAGTATAACAACCGATCACCTGCGATGCAGCGCCAGTTGAAGCAAGTTGAATAGAGTTAGCAACTGTTCCACCTATATTGTTCGTCGATGCATTAAATGTAACAGCTGTTCCAGTATTTGCACGCATACCATAAACTAGGTAAGTTCCAGATGCCGCCGCATTTGTTACACTTATTCCGCCAATGTTATTGCTATTCGCCGTCCAGTTATCAGAACTAAAATTATAAATACCATGTACATCAGTCGCTGATGTTGAGTTAGTACTAAAGACAAGTGAACCAGTCGCAGATTGACTACCGATTGTATTGGAGTTAGTATTCGCTAGTCCCGCTTGTACTAATATAGCTGAGAAGGGACTACTCGTGCTGAGTCCACTTGATGTGACACCCGTCATACTGACAGCTTGCTATGGTATTAGTGTTTATATTAGAAACCGTACCCCCAGTTATACCATTAAAGTAAATTCCTACAAATTTTCCTGTAGATCCAGTTAGGGTATATGAACCTGTTTGGGTATTGGAAGAGTACCCAATAATATTTCCAGTAACTGTAAAGCCTTGTGCTCCAGACAATGCTGTTGTAGATGTTAACCAAATTGGAGAATGTTGCGCACCTGTAGTCCAAGTACGTGTTGCAGTCTGATAAAATTTATTATTGGTAATTGCCCATGCGTTACATCCACCTCCAGTATAAACTCCACTACTAGTTACAGCTGCTCCGAAAAAATCATAGATATTATTGTTGTTAATTGTAATTCCGCTGTTACCAATTGCTGTTGATGTAGTTGATCCATTACCAAATATTGCTTTTGTAGGCAGGTTAGAACCAGCAGGACCAACATTACAATTAGAGATAGTATTATTATCATTCCCAGTAGTTGTACCCGTAGAAAAAAAGATATTTCCTCCATTTGTTCCTACAGCAGCAGAAAAAGAACCTAAAATAGTACAGTTTGTTATTGTATTATTTGTTGCATCAGAGATAAATTTAAAAGTTGATGTGCCTGAAGTTGCACTGGCCGTTGTGTTCGAAAATGTTAAAGCATTACCACCAGTATTAAGTCCATTAATAGTAACATTATCAGCACCGTTTAAAGTAACCAAAGAAGAACCTGCGGTTATTGCACCAGAAATCGTCCATGATCCTCCAGAAGGAGAAATGGTTAACGAAGTCCACGTACCAGCTCCAAGAGACGCCCCACCTGCAGGCTCAGTTGTATTTCCAGTAATAGAAATGGTGATTGTCCCACTTGTAGTACCGATTGCTGTAAAAGCTGCACTCAACGTCGTGTATGAACCATTACCTGCACCTGCACCAGACACAGTTACCTGCCCAAACGCCAAACTTTGCAACATCAAGAGGCAAACTGCAACAAAACCAACTAACTTAGTTGAGATTTGAGCTGTGGTACTTGAATTTCTAAAATTTGAATTTACTTCGTGTTTACTATCGTTGCTCTTGGTCAAGCCAAAACCAGTGTTATCTCCACTTTTCTCGATCATATGAGTGTAATTTGTTTTCATAGTCTTTCTTTTCTCCGCTGCTAAGCTAAATGTGATGCTTAATCAAATGTTCTTTATTTTACATTATCAATTGAAGGCAAAAGGTTTATTGCCACAAAATAAAATCAACTCGGCCAATGAAAGCGAGTCAATTAAATAGAAAAATATAAAATACTTATGTGTTAAATTTTTGTTTTTAATAAGAGCTAAGCTTTTTAACGAAACAAACATCGTTATGGTTTATTAAAACACAAAATATTTCTACTTTGTTTAAAAATATTTTAAAAAACGCATTTTCTAAGTGTTCATTCAGGTTGCCAAATTACTTTTTTTATTTCATTTTCACAAATTTTTTGAACAAAATGGATTTGGCATCGAACAAAAACTGCTTTTGATTGAATATTTGTTTTCACAAAAGTGAAATTGGACACAAAAGCCACAATTCGTTATAAAAATCACAGGTTGTGATAAAATCAATTTCTTTTCAAAATTCTGATTTACAATAATTTAACATCAAATTAATTTCATATTAAAATCCGTTTTATTTAATTGAAAAACAGATAAAAAGCATTAAAATTTTAACAAAAATCACATTAATTAAACAGCGACAAAGCTTGGCTTAAAAAAATATATAAATAATTCATTTTCAAAGTTTTAAACTCAATAATCAAGAATAGTAGCTCTATAACAAAATTTTATAATTCAAAATAAAACACAACATTTAAAACTATATATTACGTTGATATTGAACTACAAAATTGACATAAAATCAACGAAAAAATATTTATTTTGATATACGTATAACACTTTTATTTTTTATGTTAAAATATTAAACGAAAAAAAAATATTGAACAAAAAATATAAATTAGGTGAAGATAAAAATTAATGAAATTACAATTTAACAAACCGAAAAAAAATGCATTTTAAGCTAAAATATAAACCAAATAGCGTTTAAAAATAACAGCAAATGGTAACCAAACTACACTCGAAAACAACTTCTGAACCAGATTTGAGACATCAAAAATCGCTTTTTAAGATAAAATTGAGTCAAAAAAAATCCCACTCTATGCGAATGGGATTTCTATCAGTATTTGCGTATTTATTAATTTACCACAACCCTTATCGGTTGAATATTGTGATTGGATGAATTCAATTGAATGATATATGTACCAACTTGCAATTCTTGATTCTGAAAAATGGCTTGTGTTACTCCTTGTAACACATTGATGTTCCTCTTCGAAACAATTTTACCAGCTAAATCAATGATTAAGAGTTCAGAATCAATTAAATCTTCATCAGCAGTGATTTCCACCGTAAAGTCACCATTCGTTGGACTTGGGAAAACGAACATGCCATTCTGAGCATCAGCACAAGATACACTAATTGGTCCGTAGCTAGTTTCTATAGCATTGATATCTAATTGAATCAATCGGTAGTAAGAAACACCACTGAAAGGATTGGTATCTATTGTTGTATAATCGATATTGTAATTTGAATTACCCGCTGCATTGAGAGAAGTCACATATTGCCATTCCGCCAAATCCCTGCTTCTTTCAACGATAAAAGCTTGTGAATTTTGTTCTGATGCAGTTGTCCACTTCACATCTACTTGCGAATTCTCATTGCAATTTGCAGCAAAATTTAACATCGTTACAGGCAAAGGATTTGCATTTCCAGATCCGATATTGAACCAGCTGAAACCAGTCATGCCTGCATTTGATAAAGTAAAATCCGCAGTACCTCCAATTGGAGCAGAATGAGAACCTAAACCACTGTTATCCCAAGTTGTGTGACTGGTGGATTTTATCAACCTCAATTTAGACATATCAGGAACCGATGCCACTGTGCTTAAAGCATTTCCTCTTAAAATCAATGAATAAGTTGCCGTGTTCAAATCGCCTCCAGTTGGAGCAATCGACCAATAGCCTTCATTTTCATAATTTTGAACCAACTGACCGTTTACAGTGTTTGGCAAACCAGCATAACCTACTGGACAAACACCAGATTTATACTCCGCGGTAATTGTTCCTCCAGTTGATAAACCACCCGTATAATTTACTTGTGCATATCGATTGACAGTACTCAAACCAACTGGGAAAATTCCAGAGGCCTGCGTAGCGCTAGCGGTTCCGGAGAAATACCTGCGTAAAGGACCAACAACTGTTCCACTAGTCCAAGCGATTGAACCAGGTGTTGCTGGAGCTGTTCCAATGGTTAATAAATTGGATGCAGTGGTTGCGATATTACCAGCAGACATTTCTAGATTTTGCGTAACAACTACAGGTGTGTTTAATGTAAGTGTAGAACCAGGTTTGTTAATTTTAAGGTTCATGTAGGTAGCAGGAAAAGTTCCACTGACGGAAGCGCTTGAATTTCCTTGAAAAACCATTTCACCAGTTCCACCCCACCATGTATTGTTGGCATCGTTTTTAAAATTCAGATTGTCAATAACCACTTTGGACCCACCATCAATGACGATTTTGAGATTACTTCCACTTAATACAAACTCAGATTGAGCCAGCAAAGTACAATTCTCTATTGCTGCTGATGCGATCAACACAAAACAAAACAGGTATTTTACTAACTTTTCCATATTCCAATTATTTAGATCTATTGGCTTCTTCAATCACTAACTGGGTTGCATCGCAAACGGCCTTAGAAAAATAAACAAACTTCTTATCGATCACTTGGAAGAAACCTTCCCTTTGCGCAACTGCGTCGATCGCTGCATTGATTTTATCGTTCATTGGTTGCAACAACTCTTGTTCTTTTTTCATTAATTTTTGTTCTGCTTCCGCATTGAACTTTTTCAATTCATCATCCAACTTCTGCAATTCATTCATTATTGACTCCTTTTCGAGCAAAGAAAAAGTGCTTTCTTTCTCCTGGTAGCTCTTCAATTTAGTATCAAATTCTAATTTTCTGTAATCGAATTCCGATTGCAACTGCTTTTGAAAAGCTTCAAGCAAACTCACTTGCGTTTTGTATTCTTTAAGTTTGACGAGCACTGAATCACGTTGGATTGTCGCAGTTTGACATGTCGCAACTTTTCCAGCACCCTTATTTTGAGAAAACAAAAAACTTGCTGAGGCAATAAATAATATTAAAAGTGAAACGCGCATTATAGATAATTAATATTGTAAAAATGATAATTTAAGAATGTGATTAATCTAGTTACTGTATGAACTAGGGGATAACTTTTGCCCAATGTGGACAAATAGAAATTCTCAACAACTTTGTATCGCTTGACGAATCCTCTAGTGCAATACCTATAATCATACCTGGATGTAAAGCTTTCATTCCAGTTCCCGAAATACTAGAACTAGTAATGTAATCGCCCTTTTTTACATTTCCATTTACAGCGGAGAACTTTACCTCTCCAGCACCGCTTTGCAAAAATGTTGCGTCCTTTAAATTACCCCCATTGGCATTGTAAACAGCAAAAACCAATTCGTCGTATTCTTTACTAGCAGTGTAAACTTGCCCATCAAAAAACCGACCAGTGGAAGAACTCAAAATTGACCCATGCTCTAATTTCTCGGTTATTCTTTTCACATCGTCTTGACAAAAGCCATTGCATGTGAAAAACAAAATCAAAAATAAAATCAAATATTTCATATTATACATATTTATTATTCAGAAATTTCCTTTAGTGTGATGTTTCTATCCTCAACAAAAATTGCTTCAGTCGCCCCAACATCGTTTGACATCCAGTATTGTACTTTCCATGTGTGGCTTGCACCGTCACCAGTAAAGTCATTAATTTGCAAATTGGCATTCCAGTAGTAATAATTATAGGCGCTTTCATTACTTATAACCGATGTTTTTCCCACTTGTGTTGTTCCATCTCTTACAATTCTAAAAACGGTTACTTGTGGTGCCCAATAACTCCAATCATTCGAATATCCATCAATAGTCGTGCTTACAACTACCTTTTTACCCGCAGGTACTGTTCTTGTAATGGTTAATCCAGCGACATCCTGCCAAGTACCAATTGTCCATCCACGTCCGGCACCGTTAGCATAAGTACCCGTATTATTTCCGTTTAACTGTGTATTAGCAGCACTAGAAACAACGGTAACTTTCTGACCAGTTGCGACTTTCAACCAAGCGGTGGTCGCAGAACCGTTTGTTTTTCTGAAATACAAATCTTGATCAAAAAAACTACCAGCTAATTGCATGGAATAATTATTTGCATCATTGCTGTGACGTATATCCAATAAATGCCACCAACTGCTTGCTCCAGTTGGCCAGTTTGCCGCGGGGGCTGGAGCAGAAGTTTGAAAAAATCCAGATTGAGCGCCAGCATTTCCTTGCAAACCTGCATCATTTCTTGTTTCTGTTCTTGATGAATAAGCTGTAGTTCCGTCACCATATCCAAAAGTACTACCGTTTGGTATGGTCAATCTGTAAGCGGGCGTCGTAGTTCCAATACCAACATTTGTAGCATTATTTATAAACATGGCTGTACTACTTCCATTATTTCTCAAATGAAATCCTGCAGAACCATAATTCATGTACATCACGTTGTCACTCCATCTTGGCCACATAAAAGTTTCATAAGTTCCACTAGCGTTTCTCGCAGTTAAACTTGCAGTATTATCAAAACCTACCATATCTCCTGTTCCACCCATTGTCAATCTGTACGCAGGTGAAAGTGTTCCAATACCCACATTGTGAGAAGCATTGATAAGCATTGCAGGACTATCATCTGTCTCGATGTTATTATTGCCCCAAAGTGCTAGGCCTCCGCCATTGCCACCCATTCTAGTCCAACTAGAAGACCCAATACCTCTAAAAGTTGGATCAGCATTTCTACCACTAAATAAGGCAACCCTTCCAGAAACATCAAGTGTTTTAGACGGAGCAGTATTTGCAATACCAACGTTACCGGTTGAACCTTCGATTGTCATTCTCACGTTTCCAGATGCCATGTCCTTGAAAAGCAATTTTCCAGCACCTTCGCCAGCTGCATTTGCCGTTGAAATAATATCCCAACTTCGTCCACCAGCCGCACTGGATGTCAATAATATTGCGGAACCTATGGTATTGCTTCCAGTTGCTTTGACAATATCAAATGGCGTGGTAGAACTTCCAACTACATCAATTGGCGCAGAAGGAGAAGTATTGCCAATTCCGACATAACCTCCATTATTGAAAATATTTGAACTATTTACAACCCAAGCTGATCCGTTCCAATAGGGTGTGTTTCCAGCCGCCGATCCATTAGGCAACAATCCTGTGGCGCCGGTTGCTCCGGTGGGACCCGTTGGACCAGCAGGACCAGTTGCTCCAGCAGGTCCAGTAGCGCCAGTTGGTCCGGTGGCACCTGCGGAACCTGCAGCACCAGTTGCTCCAGTCGGACCTGCTGGACCTGTCGCACCAATTCCTTGCACCCATGCGCTTCCATTATAATAATAAAAACCTGGAGTGCTATTAGTCTGGTAAATCAACAACCCAGTTGCAGGAGATGCTATGGCATTTCTATCTGCCAATGTCATTCTAGGGGCAAGAAATCCTTTTGAGTTAGATTGTAAATCAAGTGCTGAAGAAGCATCCGCAGGAGCGCCTGTTGTGTTGATAGCTACACTTTGTGAAAAACCAATAAAGAGATTGGTTTGCAAGGAGATAATAAAAATTATTTTTTTCATTTCTTAAAAGATTAACAAATGAACATACATCTACCAGAAATAATAATTTAAAAATTGTAAAAAATACAATAAGTCAGCTTTCAAAAATTTTTTTAGCTGAAAAAAAATTATAACAAGGTAGAGATATTGCTCTATCATCAGTAATTAACACAATTAAAAATATGCTTTAAATTCTTAACACAAGTCTCATAATGAATATATGGTATATTGTAATTATTATTTGACAGCTTTTGTCGAATATTTTTAAATGAAAAATTTCACAAAACCTACAAATAATCAACAAGTGTATGAAGTACGAATGAATACATCATTCACTACATACATTCCAAAAGGTTTTCACGGATTGATTTTTTAACTGTGATGCTACTTCAATGTGAAATGGGAAAGATTAAGTTATCGTTTTTTTTCAATTCTAAAATTGATACCTAACTGCATCATGGATATTGATGGGGACTTGGACTTGTGTTAGGTAAATTTGATGCCTAATGGAGTATTAATAATAGTTGGAAAGCACAAAAAATGAATCCTAAATAAATCTGTGACCGCGAAGCTGCATGGCAGATACCAGGTGGCTTAAAAAAAACTTAAAACAAAAAATCCCACTCAAAACTGAATGGGATTAGGTGCTCATTTTATTTGTTTATTAATTCACAACAACCCTTACCGGTTGAATATTGTGATTGGAAGAATTCAAATGAATAATGTAGGTACCCAATTGCAATTCTTGATTATCAAAAATAGCTTGAGTTTTACCTTGAAGCAGATTGATTGCTCTCGATGAAATCACTTTACCAGACAGATCAGTAATCGTCAATTGAGCATCACTTAAATCTTCATCTGATGAAATCTCAACAATAAAGTTTCCTTTCGTCGGATTCGGAAAAACTATCATGCTATTTTCAGCATCCGCGCAGGATACACTGATAGGCCCATAGATAGTTTCTGCACCATTGTTATCCATCTGTACCAATCGGTAGTAAGAAACACCACTGAAAGGATCTGTATCAATTGTACTATAATCAATGTTGTAATTAGAATTACCAGCGGCATTCAAGGTAGTAACATACTCCCATTGAGCTAAATCTCTCGTTCTTTCTACAACAAAATTTTCAGAATTTTGCTCACTTGCAGTTGTCCATTTCACATCAACTTCAGATTTATCATTGCAATTAGCAGCGAAATTTACCATGGTTACTGGCAAAGGATTTCCGTTTCCAGAACCGATATTGAAGAAACTGAATCCTGTCATACCAGTATTAGCAATTGTAAAATCTGAAACTCCACCTGTTGTTCCTGAATTACTTCCAATTCCAGACATTTCCCAAGAAGTATGACTTGTAGATTTTATGATTCTCAATTTAGTCATATAAGCAACTGAAGTTACAGAACTTAATGCATTTCCTCTTAAAACAATTGAATAAGTTGCTGAATTTAAATTACCTCCATTCGGTGTGATTTCCCAATAACCTTCATTTTCATAATTTTGAATCATTTGTCCATTTACTGAATTTGGTAAACCAGCATAAAGTACAGGACAAGAACCTGCTTTGTATTCAGCTGTAATTGTACCGCCAGTCGTTAAACCGCCAGTATAATTAACTTGTGCATAACGATTCACTGTGCTCAATCCAACTGGGAAAATTCCAGAAGCTTGCGAAGCATTTGCAGTGCTTGAGAAATATCTTCTCAACGGACCAACAACTGAACCACTTGTCCAAGAAATAGAACCTGGAGAAGCTATAGAAGCACCAATAGTTAAAATATTCGCTGAAGTTGTTGCAATATTACCAGAAGTCATCGTCAAAGTATTTGTAACATTCGCAGGCTTATTCAAAGTTAATGTTGAACTTGCTTTATCTACCAACAAATTACTAAAGTTCGTCGTTGATGCGCCACCAATACTTTGTGCACCAGTACTTAAAAACTTGACTGTTGCACTTGCATCAGGTGTAAAAGTTCCATTATTTGTCCAATTTCCATAAACCTCCAAATTTTGACTTGGATCAATGATCATCGTTGCTCCAACACCTACATACACGTCACTTGCGGCACCTGAAGCTGTGATTGTAGTATTATTTACACTACTTACACAAATTCCTGGTGTAGTACTTGGCAATATAAATACTCTATTTGATGAACTTGGGGTAACCATTGGTACAACAAAATCAGTTCCATTAAATGCATACCAATTGGTGTTTAAATTCCAAATAGTTGAAGAATTTCCACTCCAAAGCAAATCACCAGCAACTAGCGTAACACTCAAAGCTGAGGCTGTTGAAGCAGGATCTGCAGTTGTAATCACTGTTATTGTTCCTGTTGCTGTTGCTGTTCCACAACCTGTTGGTGTAATTGTATAATTGTAAACGCCATCCAAAGTAGGTGTTCCGCTCAAAGTAATCACATCAGCCGAATAAGAGGCTGTGACACCAGGCGGCAAACCAGAGCTGGATGCAATTCCAGTAACGTTAGTAGTAGCATGCGTAACATTCGTCATAACTACACCATTACATACAAAAGGCGTTGCAGATGCAGCACCTACCGTTCTATTCGCAGTTACTGTAAATGTAACATCACTTGTACATACCCCAACAGTAGCTCTTACTGTCACACTTCCAGCGGCGCCAGGTGTATAAGTTGTACCTGAAATACTTCCGCCACCACTCACAATTGACCACGTAATTGTTGGATTGTTGTGTGCACCCCCCAAAGTAGCAGTCAAAGATTTTGTATCAGACAAACAAATTGCTGCATTTGAAGTAGTATTTGAAACTGTTGTATTTTGTCTATATCTCAAAGTTGCAGAAGCTCCTCCTGGTCCATCCCACCCTTTTGCAAAGGCACAACTAACATTATTGTCGATGACAACACTGCTAGTTACATGAATTCTATGTGCACCAGAAATTGGCGCATTGAAAGAGATTGTATTTGTACCAGGCGTATTAATTGCTCCCCAACCGGTGCACTCTGATCCTCCTGTATACCAAGCTTGTAAATAACCAGTTGCCATAGCTGGCGTACAACCTGAACCTGTATTTTCAACTGTGTAATTTACTCCTTGAACCAACGTTAAAGGGGTAAAAGTTCCACTTCCCGCACACCAAGTACTCGACCAACCAGCACCACATGTCGGCGCAGTTGCTGGTGTATTTCCAGATGAAGCTGTTTGTCCCACATATTGAGAAGTAACTAAAGTTGAAACTGCCGGAGAATAAGAGTAGCAACCATCTGAATTAATAATTGCAGATCTAACATACAATGTATTCCCTGTCCAACCAGCAGTCCAAGTATAAGGATTTGTAGCTCCCCAATCAGTCCAAGCACCCGCAGTAGTATTCCATTGGTATTGAAAATTAGCAAAAGTACCTCCAGAAAATCCAGTAGCAGTATAAGTAATATTTAAACCGCCGCTGATTGAAGCAGGTGCACCAGTAACAGTTCCAGCAGTAGGCGGTGCTACTGTAGTAACAACAACAGGAACACGAACGGAAGGACAACCTGTTGTATAATTTGGCCATTCGACAATCACACGTCCAGCACCACCAGTTCCGCCCACATACTCAGTTCCATATGATTGAGCGCCTGAACCACCTCCGCCAGGGGCTGTTCCTGCAGATGCTGCACCACTAGCATTTGTGCCACCACAAGCAGCGGTAAAAGCACCATTTCCACCAGAATATGTTCCTGATCCACCAGTTCCGCCAACACCACAAGATCCTCCTGTAGCTGCGGCGCCATTACCACCAGAACCAGCACCACCACCACCGCTTCCAGAAACAGTAGATGTATTTCCATAAGAACCTGCTCCTCCACTGTATAAAGTTGCCCCTGAAATACCAGCACCTCCTGCTCCACCATTTGCTGTTCCACAAACTCCTCCTCCAGTTCCTCCTGCTCCACCAGAAGCTGAAACAGTTCCTGCAGCACCTGTAAAAGTAGAAGTTCCTCCTGCACCTCCTGCAGCAGTTACAGCTCCTCCTGCTCCACCGGCACCCACAGTTACGGTATAACTTTGTCCTGCGGCCACAGTCAAGGTAGATTTAGCAGCTCCGCCGCCGCCGCCGCCGCCAGCATTTCCATTGTTTGTACAGCTAGCTTCACCACCGCCACCGCCACCGCCAAAAACGTATGCGGTAAGTGTGGTCATTCCAGTCGGCACGGTATATGAACCTGAAGCGTTAAAAGTTTGAGAACCAGCCGCGACATAAGGCCGCGCCTCGGCATAATATGTTGTTGTTGAAGAAACAGGAGGAGTAATATTATAATTTGAACCACTTATCGCAGAACCTAAAGCCGTGCCACCTGAGGCGGCGCTATACCAAGTGATTAAGTTCCCAGTTGAAGTAGCATTCAAATTGGTTGAAAAACCATTACAAACTGTCGCCGGAGTTGCAGATACTAAACTTGGTGTAGCACTCGCGTTAACAGTAAAAGTTGAACTTGTTTGACAACCATTATTATTTGTGTATGTAATACTTGAAGTACCTCCTACAACCCCTGTCACAACTCCACCTGATGTAATTGTGGCTATTCCCGTGTTGGAAGATATCCATGGGGTTACACCAGCAGGCGTACCTGAACCAGTCAATGTTGAAGATGAGAGCATACAAGCACTCAAGGTTCCACCAATCGTCGGTAATGGGTTTACTGTAAATGAGGAAATTCTTTGACATCCTAAATCATTTGTATAGGTAATGTCTACTGTACCCGCGCCCATTCCAGTAACCAAGCCGCTAGAGTTGACTGTAGCAATGGCGCCATTTGCAGATAACCAAGGACTTGAGATTGCAGGAGAGGCAGACCCTGACAAACTAGATGTATTGTTAACACACGCAGATAATGTACCAGTCACAGTTGGCAATGGATTCACGGTAAATGAAAGGGGTATGGTGCTGGAAGAAACTGATCCTGAACTATTCGTAATATCAATATTTCCAGTGCCAGAAGCTCCATTTGGTAAAGTAGCAGTTATGGATGTACTGCTATTTACAACGTACGAAGCGCTCACACCATTTATCGAAACATTGGAAATTGCTACAAAATTTGTTCCAGTAATATTAATCGAAGTTCCAGTAAGCGAACATGCTGACGTTGGAGAAAAAGTTGAAATTGTTGGGGCTATACAATCAGCAACAACTACTGAAACAGTATTACTCGTAGCTGAAGTAGAAGTACATAATGCATTTCGAACAAAGCAAACAACATTGTATGTTCCAGCAGCTACGGAAGTTGGTGTGTAAGTAGAAGTAGCACTCCAAGCTTGCAATACACCGCCGCCGCCATCTAATTCATATTGATATTCCCAACTTCCACCCCCTAGGTTTCCACCAGTTAACGTTGGAGTAAACGTTGTAGAACCTCCTGAACAAAAGGAAGAATACAGAGAGGCTAAGCTAACTGTAGGTAACGATCTAACAACACCAGATGCTGCAAGAGTTACCGCAGTAGCTCCACCACCGCATGAAATATTTCCACTTGGTGAACCAGAGGCGGATGATTGCATTCTAACATAAATAGTTGTAGCAGAAACATTTCCCGCCGCACCGACTGATAAAGGTGAACCATTCGTTCCAACGCTCGCAAAAGAAGTTGTGGTCGAAACCTCAAAACCTACTGGAGGAGTAATTGTAATTGCGCTTGACAAACTTGAACCTGAAACAGTGAATGATTGATATGAAGAAGCTGTACCTGAACAAGATGCAAAGGCAGATAAAGTCCCAGTAACGGTAATTGACCTCGTATAACTTAATATTATAATACCTGCTGCTCCAGCTCCACCATTTTGGTTTCCAAGTGCACCGGCTCTGCCACCACCACCACCACCACCATAGGCTACTCCAGTATTCCCAGCTCCATTTCCAGAACGAAACGCTCCACCTGCTCCATTTGCATTACCTGCTCCACCTGCACCTGTAGTCGCGTCTCCACCTGCAGTTCCAACTGCACTGCTTCCAGCACCACCACCACCACCTGCACCATTTCCTGCAGTAGTTCCACCAGCACCACCAGAAAAATTTGAAGATCCTCCAGTACCAGTTCCAGCAGCACCTCCTGCACCACCACTACCATTACCTGAACCACTAGTCCCGCCGCCGCCGCCGCCGCCAGATGCAGTGATTGTAGTACCAGCTGTGAAAGTTGTATTACCACCTGCTGTCCCGCTGCCTCCATTTGTTGGAGCTCCCGCTCCACCGCCAATTGTATATGCATAACTTGCACCTGGCGTTACCGTAAAAGTCGCAGAAGTAAAACCTCCACCTCCACCTCCACTAGCACGTCGGGTACCACTTAAGCCGGTATTTCTAGCAGAACCTCCTGCACCACCACCTCCCCAACACTGCACAGTAATACTTGTGACTCCAGTTGGAATTGTGTAGGAAGTACCTGAGCTTAATGTGACAGAAGTAGTCTGAGCAAAGGAAATCGCTAGACCAAAAAACATTAAAAATGAGAAATAGAATTTGCTACTAGCAAATAAAACAATAGAATTTGTCAAAATTCTTCTCAAATTAAAGGTTGAATGATTTGTTTCCATGACATTAGTAGTATTTATGGTGATAAAATCGTTATGTGTTGACATAATATATAGTGTAGTTAAATATTGTGTTTTTAACACAATTGGTTATTAAAAACACATAAACATTAATTAGCAATCAAAAGTATTTCGTCTTTTGAGGGGGAAATACCTAGTAATATTAAATCAAAATTAAGTTATTATCAAAAAAAATTTTCCACAACTAACAAGTGTAATTGCACGAAAAATTTTTATTTATCGTTAATTATTGAACATATCGTTGTTTTGGGTTATCAAATTAAATAAATCAAATATTATGTACTGTTCAATATTTAACGAATTAAATAAATATTGGTATTTTTTTAACGTTAAAATTGCAGAACACTTAAAAAATGATATATATTGAGGCAAATGGTATAAAATCGTTATAAATAAAACAAAAAAACAGAAGGGTTATTCAAATAAAAATGAAAAAAATTTTTTGAGCAAAAAAAATCCCACTCAATAACGAATGGGATTTTTTACTAACGAATAATTTAATTTTCACTAATTTACCACAACCCTAATAGGTCTAATCTGGTTGTCTGAATCTTGAATGCTAATGATGTAAGTTCCCAATTGCAATCCAAGTTCATTGAAGAAAACTTGATTTTTGCCTACTTTGAGATCAAGAACTCTATTCGCAATAACTTTTCCTGAAATATCAGTAACTTGTAATGTAGAATTTGCTATCTCACTTGTACTGAAAACTTCAACCGTAAAAACTCCTCTTGTTGGATTTGGGAAAACGATCATACTATTTTCAGCATCAGAACAAGCAACACTCACTGGTCCATAGATGGATTCAACTCCATTGTTATCCACTTGAACCAAACGATAATAAGAAACATCACTAAAAGGGTCTGAATCACTGGTTGCATAATCAATATTGTAATCTGAATTTCCAGCCGCATTCGTTGTAGTTACAAATTCCCATTGTGCTAAATTTCTGCTTCTTTCAACAGTGAAGTACTCAGAATTTTGCTCACTTGCAGTTGTCCATTTCACATCAACTTCAGATTTATCATTGCAATTCGCTGAAAAATCAAGCATCGATACGGGCAGTGGATTTGCGTTTCCAGAACCGATATTGAAAAAACTAAATCCAGTCATGCCAGTATTGGCAATCGAGAAATCTGAAACGCCACCTATTGTTCCTGCATTACTTCCGATTCCAGACATTTCCCAAGACGTATGGCTTGTAGATTTTATGATTCTCAATTTTAACATATCCACTGGGGAAGTTACTGTGCTTAATGTATTTCCTCTCAAAGTAAGTGAATAAGCTGCTGTATTCAAATCTCCTCCTGTTGGAGTAATTGACCAATACCCTTCATTTTCATAATTTTGAATCATTTGACCATCCACAGAGTATGGTAAACCTGCATAGCCCACCGGACAAACACCTGATATATATTCAGCAGTTATTGAACCACCAGTAGATAAGCCGCCAGAATAATTTACTTGCGCATATCTATTTTTATTAGATAAACCAACTGGGAAAATACCAGAAGCTTGAGTGCTATTCACGCCATTAGCGAACCATCTTTTTAACGGTCCAATAACTGTTCCATCAGTCCAAACAATAGAACCAATAGCTGTAGGCGAAGTGCCTATTGTCAATATATTTGCACCGCTCGTGGCTATATTTCCCGCAGTCATTGTCAAAGTTCCAGTAACATTCACAGGAGAATTCAATGTCAATGAACTTGCAGATTTATTTAAAGTCATATTCGTGAAATTATTGGCTGACGAACCGCCAATGGTTTGCGCTGTTCCTCCAGTGAACTCGACCGAAGCGGTTGCATTTGGAGTAAATGTTCCATTATTTGTCCAATTTCCATTTACTTGTAAACTTTGACCAGCATCAATTAACATAGTTGCGCCACTTCCAATGTACACATCTTTTGCAATGCCAGAAGCCGTAACTGTTGTATTGTTGGAACCACTAACACAAATTCCTGATGTTGAACTTGGCAAAACGAAAACCCTGTCATTCGCAGTTGGTGCGATTCCTGCACCTGGTACAACAAAAGCCGTCCCGTTATAAGCATACCAGTTTGTATTAGAACCCCATGCAGTAGATGAATTACCTGACCATAACAAATCTCCTGATGTCAAAGTAGCACCTGTAGCTGTTGCAACTGATGCTGGAATAGCATTATTAATCACAAAAACGTTTTGATTAGAAGTTGATGTATTTCCAGCACCATCAGTTACTGACCAAGTAACAACAGTAGTACCTGCGGAAAATGTACCTGGAGCATTGTTAGTAACAGCTCCAATTCCAGAACAGTTATCAGAAACTGTTGGAGGTGTTAACAAAGGATTTGAACTACAAGTTACTAAATCGGAGTTTGTAGCAATACTTGGCGGTTGGTTGTCAACAACGATAACATTAAAACTGCATGTCGATACCGCACCAACTGCGTCGGTAGAAGTATAGGTTATAACCGTTGTTCCTACAGGGAAAACAGAACCAGAAACGGGACCTGCAGTTTGAGTTACAGCTGGGATATTCCAACTTACGATAACTCTACCATCTGCTCCCGCACCACCATTTGCATTACTACCAAAAGAAACACTTCTTCCTCCTGCGCCTCCAGCCCCTGGACTATTTCCTGGATTTCCAGAAGATGAATTTGAAGCGCCATGATTACCACCTGCACCACCTCCAGCAACTGCAATTCCACCAGCACCTGCTGTTCCAGGATTTCCATTCGATCCTGTTCCAGCACTACCACCGCCACCACCGCCAGAGGTACCAGCAACTCCATTTGCACCAGTTCCACCAGTAAAAGTCGTTATTCCTGCACCTGCTGTTCCAGCACCACCTACACCTCCATTGCCACTTCCAGAATTTCCTCTAGAACCAAGCGCTCCGCCACCTGCAATAACTAGTCCTCCAAAGTTAGAAAGACCACCAGCAACACCGTTGGCATTTCCATTTCCACCTGTACCACCTGCACCGATGGTAACTGTAAAATTATTGCCAGGTGAAACAGCGATTGATTTACTAGCAAATCCACCGCCACCGCCGCCACCGCCTGCTGCATTATTTGCTCCTGTAATACCGCGATAAGAACCGCCACCACCGCCGCCAGCTCCCCACACATTTGCCGTAACATTTGTTACAAGTAAAGGAACTGTGAATGTTTGTGCTGAACCAGTATAATTAAAAGTTTGAGAACCTGGACCAAATGTAGTACAATCATCTGTTGCAGTTGGTGGTGTCCAAGTTACAACTGCACCACAAGTACCGACTTCACTATTTATTGTAATATCTGATGGACAACCACTAATTACAGGCGCTAAATTGGCAGGACTAACAGCTAATGTTCTAGCAGTACCATTTCCACAAACAATAGATGGTGTTACTGTAATATTCCCTGTAGAAGGAGAAGCACTTAAGGTAACAACAGCACTATTAGTCCCTTGACCTGAGTTGATTGTCCAACCTGCAGGGAATGACCATGTGTATGTTACTCCTGGAACATTGGTTACAGAATAAGTTTGAGTTGTTAAAAAACAAGGTGAAACAACACCCGAAATAACACTTGGTTGACTAGGCAAAGGTATAATCGAAACGGCAGAAGTAGTCGCTGTTCCAACACAACCACCAGAAGTGGCTGTCACTGTATAAGTTGCACCTACAGTTGGATTTGCAGTTGGATTTTGACTACTAGAACTATAGCCACCAGGTGAGGATGTCCAACTATAAGTGCAAGTTGCAGGTAGCAAACCAGTGATAAGGATATCATCTATCGTGAACCCTGGAGCTGCTCCTGTTGCACCATCATTGTTCCATTTAAAACCGATATAAAATTGTTGATTATCAGCTGCTGATAAATCAAGATTAGTAACCGTTTGAGCCGTAGACTGTAATTGATACTGAGTACCAGTAACATTGTTCCAAGTAGTTCCATTTGTTGACCAAACTACCATTCCATAATCAAATCCATTTTCCCCATACCCTTTCCACTTAAAACTTAGTTTTAGGGAGGTGTATCCAACTGCATTAACCTTAACGGTATTATAAGCAATTAAATTAGCAGACGCTGCATCCCAAGCATAATCAGCCCAAATTGCCCCATCATACAACGTTAGAGACCTTGATCCAGTAATAGCGCTGGTGCTAGAAAACCCCCAATCTGTGCTTAAATTTGTGGGTGTCTCTAACCAATTATTAGTAGTGGTTGTTAACGGAGCATTATCAGGCATTGATTCAAAATTTTCAGAATACAAAGTGACGGGTGCGGCTAATGTCGCACTTGAAGTTAAACTTACAGCAGCACCTGAACAAACCGAAGTTGGAGTAGCAGATGCAGTAACAGAAATTGGAGAACCAATTGTTATCGGTAAATCTAAAGTTGTTGAATTATTTGCTTGGCCAGCACAGCCAAATTCAGAGTTTCTTGCTATAAAATAAGTTCCTGCTGTGCTAGTTACAGCTGCTGGAAGCGCTGAAGAAGTATTGGATGTTGGTCCATCATACATTGTCCAACCGACAGCAGGAGCAGAGGTTCGTCGCCAATAGAAATAATAATTTGGACCTGAAGAAGCAGGTGTTCCAGTTGTTGCTGAAGTAACATTTGTAATCGACGCTGAGCCATTTAAACAAAGTGCACTAGTTACTGATACTGCTCCAGGATTATTTGCTGAAGACAGCACAACCACACTTCCATTAACATTAGAAGTTGCATCACAAGTGAGTGGGCCAATTACAAATTGAGGTAAAACACTCAATAAGTAATTTCCAGGAATTGTGCCATTTACGGTAATAGAACTTGTTGTTGAAGTTCCTGTCAATCCAGAAGGCAGCGTCCAAGTGTACTGATTGGCGCCAATAACACCTGTAACAGCAACCGCAGAAGTTCCTGTAGATGCACAATAAGAAACTGTAGCTATCGAACCACCAGCAGGAACGGAACCAACATTTAGGTAAAAAGATTGATCTTGACATAAATAAACACCACTCGAGTTCAATATACATTCTCCACAATTATCTGTATAACCTCGTCTTATAATTAAAAACTTGGTTTTTCCAGGGAAATCTACTTGTGGATTATAACTATTTAAGCTAGTCGATGGAGAAGCTCCACCAGCAGCACTGTATAAACTATATGCTGTGTTAGATGAACGAATCCAATTTCCATAAGCACCAGGACTAATTTCTTCACCACAATACCAGACAACAGACAAACTACCTGATCCACCATTAGTTGGAGCAGCAACATTTGAACACGAAATTGTTGAACCTGAGCAGATGTATTGAGTACTTCCATTTGCATGTTGAAATGTACCCGGAGTTGCAATCGTATTTACTGTAAATTGACTACCGGATGTTACAGAACCACTTCCATTTGTTACAACAATATTTCCCACACCAGTTGCCGCATTTGGCAATGTAGCAGTGATTGAGGTAACGCTATTAACAACATAAGTAGCAGAAACTCCATTTATCGTAACACCCGAGACACCGAAAAAGTTTGCCCCAGTAATTGTGACTGAAGTGCCTGTAGTTGCACAGCCTGAGTTTGGAGTGAAAGAAGTAATTGTTGGAGCTAAACAATCCGCAACGGTTGCTACAACATTATTACTGCTTGTGGATAATGTATTACAAGATGAACTTCGAACTTTCACCAAAATATCGTAAATACCAGCAGGGATTGCTGAAGGAGAATATGTTGAAGTTGTGCTCCATGCTTGAAGCACTCCTCCACTTGATAATTCATATTGATATTCCCAATTCCCACCAGCGACTGATCCACCTGTTAAAACTGGCGTAAATACGGTAGAACCACCCGTACAAATTGAAACATTTGAAGCAGATAAAGCAATTGAAGTTGGAGGAATACAACAATTTGTAACAGTGATTGTTTTTGAACAATTTGATGTACAACTATTTGCAGGATTTGTTACTGTATAAGTTATGACTGGTGATCCTGCTGTTGTAGCACCCGAAACAGTACCAGCAGAAACAGTAGCCATACTTGAATTACTCGTTGACCATGCACCTGAAGTAATGTCTGCATAACTTACAATTACAATTCCAGAACCACCTGCGCCGCCAGCGCCGCCACCGCCACCTGTATTTGCTGTCCCAGCTGCATTTCCAGCACCTCCTCCGCCTGCACCACCGGTACCTTGAGTTAACATTGCTGCTGTCATTCCTGTACCGCCACAAGCTGGAAATCCAGTAGTATTTCCGCCGCCGCCGCCGCCATAAGTTCCAGCAATACCAGCAAAACTAACTGCTAGACCTGCACCTCCATTTCCCGCTTTCACGCTGGAATTAGTAACATCTTGAGCCGCAACACCGGCCGAACTTCCAGCACCTCCACCACCACCGCCTGCAGACCAACATCCTTTGTCTGTATTTGCAGTTGGACCAGCCCATTGCCATGTACCATTTCCTCCTGCTCCACCACTACCATTTGCAGCACCTGGTGTACTTGCTAATAACGTTGAGCCGCCACCACCACCACCACCGCCAGCACCTACACCGCCTTGGGCTCCTGCAACCGCATTATCCCTAGTTGCACCGCCACCGCCACCAGATGCAGTTAATGTTCCAAAACTTGAACTTTGACCATTTCCACCTGACGGAGGATTTTGAGATGATGCACCACCATTACCAATAGTAACTGTAGTTGAAGAACCAGAAGTGAGATTATAATTAGTACTCGTAATAACGGCACCGCCGCCGCCGCCGCCACCGCCATTATATCCACCGCCACCGCCACCGCCAACAACCAAAACATTTACAAAACCAGAAAACCCAGCAGGAACAACAAATGAACCTGAATTTGTAAAAGTATGTATTCTATAACCCCCAGAAGTTGTAATTGTCCCACCTGTGGGCAGCGCTGAAAGACTTAAACTTGTTGTAGATGCACCACTTCCGCTAGTGCAGATTGAAGTACCTCCAATTAAAGCTGGTAACGCTGGTGGAGAATTATTAATAGTTATAGTCTGACTTCCAGTCATAGTTGCCACACAATAACTTCCAGCAGTAGTCGTTTTGACAGTGTAAACACCAGCAGCTGTTTGATTTCCGAATGAAATTGCAGATCCAGTTCCCGCCACAGTAGAACCAACAGTAGATGCTCCTAAAAACAATTGATAAGTTACACCCGATTGTGAACCACTTAACCCAATGGGAACACCTGATCCACCAGAACAATAACTTGTACCAGACGGCGCAGTTACTGAATAAGTTGTTGTTGGAGCAGTACAAACGACGCCAGTAACAGTGCCATTATCAATAAATACGTCGTTAAGACATTTATCAGATCCAAAATTACTAGTTAAAACAAATCTAATTTTGATACTTGATGCTCCAAGATAAGGTGCTCCTAAGTTATATGTCTTATTTACAAACGCTGAACCTGTGGTAGTTGGATTAGTTGCAATATTTGTTGCTTGCCAAGTAGTTCCACCGTCGATTGAACCTTGAATAACAAAACCACTATTAGTTCCAATGTTGATTAAGTCTATTGATAATGTCGCACTCAAATATCCAACCAAACTAAAAGCTGGCGTAGTCAACGTAGATGTTTTACCAGATACATTAGTATAAGAGTCAAGAATCTCACATTTGTTAGCACTTGGATAAGCAGAACAGACAGAAAAAGGTGTGGCATTTGCAATATTTTGAGTACCAGTAGTTGCCCTAGTCCATGTTCCAATTCCCGCATCGAAATTATTCAATGCGAGTGGAGTCTGCCCAAAACAAATGTTTAAAGTAAACAAGAATAAAATACCAATAAAAGAAGTAGATTTTAAATTATTGAAAAATCTATTAATCAAAATATCACAAAATAAATGATGAAAATTTTTTACCATAGTAGTAGTTTTGACGGAAATAAATTTATTACACGAACGCATAATATTATAGAGTAGTTAGAGCCTATTTTTCTACCACAATTAGTTAAAAAAAACAGACAAAATTAATTAGTAAATAAAGTATTTTAAACCTTTTGAGGGGAAAATACTTATCAATATTAATTTAAAATTAAGAGACAAACAAAAAGTTAAATTCAGAAAAGCTGCTGAAAAAGTCAACGTAATTTAAATGAATAGTTCATCAAATTGCGCATAAACATTGAGAAAAATGAAGCTAATAAATGAATTAAATATTTAATATCGCATTTTTTTTTGTTAAGAAAAAAACGTATTTATATCCATACTTAAAATCTGAACAGAAAAAAATTTAGACAATAGCAAGAAAAGTAAAAATATCTCACCTATACCTCTCCACTTCCTTCAAATTTTCCTTCAAACTTTGGACTGAAGGATGACATTCAATTCCAACGTTTAGAACATAAATTGCACTATCGATTTGGTTGGTCATAAAATAGCCTTTTGCGAGCGCTTCGTAGATGTCAGATTTGTTGTAAATTTTAGACAATTTTTTTGCCGTACTTAGGTAAGCTTTTCCATCATTTTGTTGGGAGTAAACATTCAAAAGATCGAAATAGGCTTCAGCGTCTAATGGATTTTCTACAATAGATTTTGAGACTAATTTTTCTTTCTTAAACGAGCCGATAACGTTGCTTGTATCTTTCAATAAATCGATTGCTTTTTGTTGTTCATTTTCCACTTTGAAAAAACGATAGTTCCTTCCTAATTTTCGAGCAGTTTGAAGGTATGATCTTTCATTTTTTTGCAATTTAAAAATATTCAATAAATAAAAATATGGATCCGAAAAAGTGGAATCCAACAGAATTGCGTTTTCATAACCTTCAATCGCTGAGACAGTATCTCCTGTCGAAATTGAAGCACGCCCCTTGTCAAATTGAGTATTGAAAAAATAAGGATAAATCTGCACAGATCTTTTGAAATGTTGAACAGCTAATTTTTGAAATTCCACCCTTTCTACATCACTCAAAGATATGTCATTGGATGCATACTTCATTAAATTGGATGCAAATAAATTATTGGCTTGAGCAGAATTTGAAAGATGAGTTAAATCATTTTCCATCAAGGTAATATGGTTTTGCCATTGCGTATTTCTGGTAACAGTTTTGACCAAAAATAAAATTAAAACTATGCCAACAGCAAATTCTATCCAACTTGGTTTTTTGAAAGAAAAAGAAGGTTTAATCCAAAAAATTATAGCCGCTATAAAAATGCAAAAACCTGCTGAAGCAGTGAAAGCCAAGCGCTCTCCAACCATCCCAGCAACTAATTCAATCCAATTGCTAAAAAGTAATGTTGACAGGAAGTACCATGCAATTCCAATGCTAATTAGAGGCCGTTTTTTGATTTGCCACAACGCTAAAAAAACAAGCAATAAATGACTAAAAATAGATAACCAAACCCAAGGATTTTCTAAACTTACAGTTATGGTTTTTGAGTAACCATAGTAAAATGAAAGTTCATAAGGAAAAACCATCAATTTCAAATATTCTCCTAGCGTTTGAGCGCCTGTTCCTATTGTTTCAGAAGTTGAATGCGGTGCTACCAATGTATTTTCAATGTACTCTAGAAAACGACCTTCTTTTGGTATTACATTTTGTGCCTGTGTATTTGCATATTGCTTTGAAAATTCTTTTAAATCAAGCGTTTTATGAGATAGATTAAAATTTGTAAAAACATGATTAGAGCTAGAAAATTGAACAAAAAGAATTGATAATAATAGTACTAATTGTGTTGAATATATATTGATTTTGAGCTTTGATTGAGATAAATAATAACCGAGGGTTACAGCTAAAAAGGTAAAGGGTAAAAAACCATCCAACTTAAAAAAGGCAGCAGAAACTATGATTACTGCAAGTGCAAATATCAAACTCAAAATTGGTTTCCAAATCAAAAGAAAACAAACTAAAAGAATTGCTATTAGTGATTCAATCTGAAATAAGGAATGATTAAATATCAAAAAATAAACTATCGCTAATATTGGAAAAAACACTTTAAAATCAGCAATTCTTGTATTAAAAAAGACTCGAAAAGAATAGGATGCACCTAGGAAAATAGCAATCATGGAAAAATGATTTAATTGGAATCTCCAATCAAAAATTATCAACACACATGTTACCAAAACAACCGCCCACTTTGTATCTGTTTTCAAAGCCCAAACACCAAAAAGCAGCGAAATAATCGTCCAATAAAATTGGTTAAAATAAACGGCAAATAAAGCACTCAAAATGACTAATGAAAAAGGAAAAAGAGGTTTGGACAATGCCAACTTCCAAGAAAAATCAGGAAGAGCTAGTAAATATTTTTTAAAAAAATAAATACCAAAAATGGAACCAATAGGCAACAAAACAAAAACCATGGTTTTGGTCATGGATAATTCACCCGCAATAATAGCACCTGGCAAAATCAAAGCACCGCCAATTAACATTAATTTTCGCCAACTGATATCACAAGTTAAAACCAATAAAATAGGAAAAACAAATACCATTGGAAAAACACTTTTCTTTGATAGCATCGCTAGTGAAAAATAGAAAAAGATAAAAATCAACGATCTGATTTTATTAGTTTTTATATAATTCAACATGGAAATTCCGCACAAAATCACAAAAAGAAAAGCCAATAATTCATCACGGTTCTTTATGCTATCAACCACCTCTGTATGAATTGGATGAACTACGAATAACCCCGATGCAAGCAAGGCCAAATACATTTGCTTTTCTCCTAAAAGCCCAATTAGAAATTTGAAAAACAACATAGATGACAAAGCAAAAAGAAGCACGTTGAAAAAGTGGCTGATACTGGCTTTTTCACCAAAAAATTGGTGTTCAATCGCAAACGAAAGATGCACCATTGGTCGATAACCGTATGCGTATCCCATTTCATCAGAATAGTAGGGGGAGGTGAAAATCTCACCAATCGCCTCCAAGCCACGTGAGGTCAAAGGATGATTTTGGGTTACTAATTCATCATCTAAATTGTAACCATTTGAAATTGAGTTAGCAAAAATTAAGAATGATAGAATTCCTATCAACCAAAAAATCTTTTTTATTGAGAAAAAAGGATGATTAAATGAGGAAGTCTCTTCAAGTTCAAACTTTTTTGTATTTGCTTTTTTAGTAGTATTTTTGGATGATTTACTCATATTTCCATCAAAATTATTTCGTTTTGCAAACTTGCGACAAAATCCAAGGATACAATTGCTTCAAACCTTCCTCTAAAGAAAATTTTGGCGACCAATTTAAATCCTGAATAATCAATTTATTGTGCGAAGAGCGACCTTGTACTCCAATTGGACCGTCAATGGTTTCTATTTCATTTTCCTTCTGGCTGATTTTCAACACTAATTTGGTAAAATCTGACATCGAAATCATCTCCTCAGAGCCAATATTGTATGGACCAACAAAATCTGATCGCATTAATTTTAAAGTTGCATCAATACAATCATCAATAAATAAGAAGGAACGTGTTTGTTGACCGCTACCCCAAATTTGAATCTTTTGATTTCCATTAGCTTCAGCCACTTTTCGACAAATCGCAGCTGGTGCTTTCTCTTTACCGCCATTCCAAGTCGATTCAGGACCAAAAATATTGTGAAACCGTGCTATTTTCACGTTTAAGCCAAAGTTTCTTTTGTAAGCCAAAAACAGTCTTTCCGCCATCAACTTTTCCCAGCCATACTCACTGTCAGGATTGGCAGGATAAGCGGAAGATTCTTCACAGTTCGGCGAAAGTGGATCAGTTTGATTACTTGCAGGGTAAATACACGCAGATGAAGAAAAAAACAAAGATTTCACTTTTCTATCAACCGAAACTTTGGCAATATTTAAATTTATTTGCGCTGAATTATGCATGACATTGGCATCGTTCAATCCAGTAAAAATGTATCCTGCACCACCGACATCTCCCGCTAATTGATAGACCTCATCAACCTCTTCAAAAATCACGCGTCCAACAAAATCTAAATCTCTTAAATCTCCGATCAAAAATTCATCTGCAGCAGTTGGAGAAAATTCAGGCAATTTTATATCAGCACCAAGCACCCAAAAACCTTCCTCTTTGAGTCTATTAACAAGATGGTGACCAATAAATCCCCCAGCTCCAAGTACGATTGCTTTTTTGATATTTTTCATTTGTGCCAAGTGCGATATTATTTCTCAAAAAGTCTCACAAACCTCCATCGAAGGTAGTAAATGTAGCTAGAAATTGCGTTTTTAGTCAATTTTGTATTTGAAAATTGAAAATCTGACTTTTTCAACCTCAACCTTTCTAAATATTGCTGATAAGCTTGAAACAAAACAGCAGTCGAGTTTGAAAATTTCTCAACTGATAGAGCTGTAAAATGAATAAAAATCAAAGGTTCATTTTGGACTAAAAACTGTCCATGTTCGTCTTTTACAATTTCACTTTCATCAGAATTCCAACCTGCTAAATTACAACCTTTGTGCTTCACAACTTCAACGTTATCAAACTTTACAGGTACTAAATCTAAATATTTTTGATCATCAAAAAGTCCACGCCAAAAAGATTTTTTGACATTGTACAAACAGCAATTTGTCCACCAATCCAAAATCTCAACTCCCTTTTTCGAAACCCCAATAAAACCCGCATTATAAAGCCCAACACGAAAATTCGCTTCCAACCAATTTTGATTGTTTGAAGGATTTGAAGGATAAAAATGAGGTGTTAAAAGAAAAGATTTTTCTATTAGTTTGTCAAATAAGAATTGAGGTGAGCCATAGAAATAGATGTCGTTGTCAACGTATAAAACCCGCTCAAATCCTTGACTAATTAGAAACTTAAGGTAAACAGGTTTGAGCGCCCAACGAAGTCTATCACCAGTGTACTTTTTTTTAATAGCTATTGCTTCGTCTGATATCAAATTATCCAAATCATGATGTTGAACTTTATTTTCTGATTGCGGTTGCATTGCATCAGTAATCAAGCAAAAAAAGTTTCCGTCAAAAAAAGGAAAAAGCGACTCCAAGAGCACGTTGCTTTTCGAGAGATGACTCAATGTTGATATTGTGCAAATCGCTGATTTCAAATTTGTTTCACTTTTGATTAGTAGAAAGTTCAAAGTATTAATGGGATAAAACAAATATAACTATATTTGAAGATATAAAAGTACTGGAAATGTCGATTGATAAAAAACACATAGAGGCATATAACGAAACTAGAATTTCCAGGGTCAATAAAAATGTAATTTGCCATGCTCCGTTTCAAAGTATCAACTTTACTCAAAATGGAGACGCGACAGTTTGTTGCTACAATAAAGAATATATATTAGGCTCATTTCCTGTAAATTCTATTCATCAAATGTGGTTTGGACCAGTTGCAGCTGTTCTCAGGTCGGAAATGCAAAAAAATCCATTGCCAAAAGGTTGTCAAAATTGTGCACTTCAAATTGAATCCGAAAATTACGCTGCTGTTCATGCCAGACATTATGATTTCCATTCAGACCATCCAATTAAACATTTAGTAAAAAAGAGTCAAAATTATTTTAAGCAAAAAATATTTACCGCATACCCCCGTGTGATGGAGTTTGAATTATCTAATACTTGCAACCTTGAATGCGTTATGTGTAATGGGTATTTTTCTTCATCCATTAGAAAAAACAGGGAAGACAAACCGCCTATGAAAATGGTATATAATTCCTATTTTGTAGACCAATTAACTGAATTTATTCCTTACCTAACAGATGCTAAATTTTTAGGTGGCGAACCTTTTTTGATACCAATGTATCAGAAAATTTGGGAAAAAATAAGTGAACAAAATTCAAATTGCAAACTGCACATAACGACCAATGCTACTGTTATTTCAGAGTTGAATTGGAAGGTCTTGAAAAAACTAAAATCAAATATTATCGTTTCGATTGATTCGATGAAAGCTGAAACATACGAGCGAATTAGAAAAGGCGCTTCATGGGTGGAGGTGAAAGAAAATATAGAAAAACTCAAATCATATACAGAAGAAAAGCAAACTGACTTGAACTTTTCAATTTGTCCAATGACTTTAAATTGGTCTGAATTGCCAGAAATAGTCCAATATGGAATCGATAATAAAATTTACATCTACTTTAACACTGTTTTTTTTCCCGAGAATCTTTCACTTAAAAATATTGAAAAATCACTAGCTTCAGAAATAGTTAAACAATATGATTCAACATTTTTTGAAGGAAATGGATTTTACTTCGAGTACAATAAACTTCAATTAGAAGGATTGAGAAAAATGATTTGTTATTGGCATGGAATATAGAACAACTTATTAGATACATTTAATTAAAAACTCAAAAGAAATCCTAATTTTTAGATAATTCAAAAAGGAACAATTACAAATAATCTAATATCCTCGAGAAACTTAACTTTATCCTCATGTTGCGGTCGTGTATAGAACTTTCAATACTTGAAATCTTTGGGATTTGCTCATATTCCGACAGCAATTTTCCGTAAAAAGAACTGTATAGTGGCGAATTTTTACTGTATCCATTTGAACGCCAAACTTCATTGCACCAATGAATAAAAAACCAATCTGTAGGAACTTCCAATTGCACATTTTGAACAAAGGGCTTTATTTTATGCCACTCATCTGAGTTAGATACACCTTGAATAATGTAATCCTGAAGATTAAATTCAAAAACATTGTTTACTAAAATTTCAATTGGTTTGTGCCAATCTCTATTATTTTCATCTACTTCTCGACTAGCATCGTTATAACATTTTAGCATTAATTCAGATCCTTTTGGAGCTTTCATAATATTTCCTACCAAAGGTAAATCATGATGTGCTCTAAAAAAATAAGGTGAATCGATATCAAACGGTTTTAAACAAGTAACATCCATATCAACCCACCAGCCCCCAATATCATGCAAAAGTTTATATCGAAAAATATCAGAAAAGCCTGCATAACTGCCTTTTCCTGTTCCAAACTGTGACGAAAACTTATATTTAAAAATTCTACTTTCAGGTAATATTTCGTTGGCATCACAACAATTACATTGCTCTGGAAGGTCATTATTTAAAGGTTCATAGGTCCACAAATGAAAACGGTAACCCTGCTTTATAAAGGATTTAATCGTCAGAATTTCCATGAATGACAATTCATTTCCAATCCAAAGTCCGTGTACATTTTTTTCCTTAACCGGAATTGGATTTACATTACCTTTTATGTCACTCATTTTTGCTGCTTTCTTTCGATCTGCTCTATCTTTTAAGTTAATCCCAAAAATTAAAAAAAGGTAAAACAAAAAATAATTTACAGATAAGCCAGCAAATTTCCTGATAAAGTAGTACCCCTTTTTTACCGAAACAACTAAAAATTTACTATCGATTATTGGGATATTCCAAACACAAAAGAGTAAAAAAATAAAAAGATAATACTTTTTAAAAATCAGAAAATAAAGTAGTAATATGAATGAAGAATAGTATAAAAACGTGTATTCTGGCAATTCTCTAATTATCCCTTGTTCTTTGTAAAAACCAAAAAATAATATTTTAAAAAACGAGATAATTCCTACAATCAAAAAAACAATAAAAATCAAATCAATTTTTCTAAATAAAATAAGATAAAACAAGGAAATAATCCAAGTGAAAACAGAGAGAAAAAGCGCAAATTGATTCATCTTTTTTGCCAGATTCAAATTATCAATGGCAAATGTTCTGCTCCCAGAAATAGTATCATTGTCATAATCTTCAAGCTGATGAGCTAAAATGTTTTTTACACCTAAAAAGAAACTAAAAACTGGAAGAAAAAACCAGAAAAAAAGGTCGATTTTATTTTGCGTTTCTATATAAACTAAAAGCACAAAAGAAGGTATTAAGTATGCATAAAAACTATCAGCCAAAACACCTAAAATTCCTTTTTCTTTTAATCTAAAAGGAGGAAAAGCATAACTGAATAACAATAATAATTCTGCCAATAAAAAAGGAATTATGGAGGTAGCATAAAATGAAATTGGAATTACTCCAAGACCAGCTGTAACCAAAGAAATTGCGGTTTTTTGAACAATATTTAATCTGTGAGTCACATTCGTTTTTGCAGCCAATAAATCTGTTTTTTCATCCGATATATCATTAATTATGTAGCCTAATATTCCTACATTGACAAATGAAAAAAGGAATAAAACAAGGGCGAAAAAATTAAATGTTTTTTGCTCTGTTTGACACATTATCAAAAAGTAAAACAGACAGAAAAACTGCAATTTAACAAGAAAAGGAGAAAATTTTCTAACCCAAATCATCTTGTTGATTTACACAATTTAATAATCTTTTTTTCTGTAAGCTTTAAATCAATTTGATCTACTAAGCCCTGAAACGGATACCTTTCTTGATCGGTAGGTCTATTTCGATAATCCTCCTTTAAAAAGAAATTTGCGTCAATCTTAAATGTTTCTATTTTATCCGTTGATGTATCATCGAATTTTGCGTAATGCATCATACTTGCTGCTTTTGGTTTAAAAAATAGATTTAAGGCGGCCCGTATTGATTTTGAGTTATTTGGATAAGATCCATGTATTAAAGCTGTATCAAAGAGTAAAATGTCGCCAGCCTTCATTTCTAACGGTTGGGAATATTTAAAAAGAAGCTCTGTATATGGTTCAAAGATCCATGGAACATCGAGCGAACGGTAGTGATTTCCCCATAAATGACTGCCTGGAATTGCATGCATACATCCATTTTCCACATTGGTATCCTGTATTGCAACCCAGCCATAAAATGCTGCAAATCTTGTTTCGTCAATCAGTGAACTGTCTTGATGTGAATTGAGTAAGCTTTTTTCACCAGGCGCTTTCAAAAGCCACGCACATCCTTCACAATCAACTAAATCTGGAATAACAATTCGATCTAAAAGTGGACTGATTATGGGCCAAGTTAAATTTTTAGCTAAAGATCGGTACTTAACATTATCTCTTCCACTTGTGTAAAAAACATTATTTAATGGTTCAGCTATTCTTGCTGTAAACTCTAGTAATTTTTGATTAAGCAAGTCAACTTCACTTTCCGATAAAAAAGGCAAAATAACGTATCCTTTCGTTTTCAATTGAATTAACGAATCAACAGAATTTAAAGCTCCATTCAATGACTGAAAAACATCTTTTGATCTGAAATCAATGGTTTTACCTTTTCTACTAAATAAAAAATCAATCACAACAAATTCACTTTAAAATATAATGTTTTAAATAAGGCTTGACCAGATCAATTTCCTTAAGTATCTCAGTGGCATCTTCTAAAGGTAACAAAAAATCAGATATTTCAAAGTAGGATTTTTTTGCATCAACAAACTTCCTTAATGATTGCTCCTTCTTTTTGTACAAAAAATCTCCATACGCCGAATAGACTTTTCGATTGTATTTGGCAGGCAAAATCTTTAAAAACTTTGAAACGATACTAGAAAGACGTAAAAACTTATCAATTTGAAAATCTTGAATAGATTTATTCAATTCATCGCCCGAAAAATCATACCTTCTTATTCCAAAAAATGACTCCAATTGGCACAAAAATTCCGTGTGGCTATTTTTTAGCATTTCAAATGGAAGTACAAGTGTATTTTCTCTACCAAATAACTCGTAATAAATCGAAATCAAATAATTATAGTCGTAAAATTGAGGAAAAGTTAATTGTATAGATTTTAAAAAATCATCCCATTTCAAAATACCTCCTACACTTACATATTGTGAATAAAGAGACTGAAGTAATGAATCATAACCTCGAACGACAATTAATACTTTAGCTTGTGGAAAAAGGTCAAATAAATCACTTGCAACTTTTTTTTGATGGTCTTTTATTCCAAAATCAAAAAATTGTTGACCATCAATTTTTTCTCTGCCACCCCAGACTGAAATTTGCTCCTCACTAAAAACAGTAAACGATTTTTCAAGATCTACTGAAAGAAGTTCCCTATTGATTTCACCAGATTTCTTATATTCATTAAAAATTGAACTATCATAATGAATATCAGGGTGTTCAAGAAAGTACTTTTGTAAAAAAGTTGAACCTGATTTTGGATAACCGATATGAATTATTGTCTTTGTCATTTTCTTTAATAAGCTATTTCCAACTCTTTGTTACTTCCAAAAACCAAGCAGAAGTAAGAACTCCAGATCCACCATAATATATTTTTTTCTTCTCAGTGGTATATGGATATGGTTCCATAAAAATATCTGATTTTGACAATCCGTTTTCAATTTTTGCACCAATGACATTCAAAAAGGGATGATTCTCATCGAAATAGCAAATAGATAAGTATCCCATTAAAATCTCTGGAAATGAAAATTCCTCCAAATTATCCTGAATAAAATGAATTAAACTACCCTTCAATTCTATTAGAGAATTAACTCCTTCCTTGAATGCACGTGCAATATGAAATGCAAAAATAATTTCTTTGTCATAGTGTTGAAAATGGTCGTTTGAACCATTCTGCCACGCTTCAATGACATATTTAAGCATTTTTTTAGTCTTACTATTTTCACCAAGATACGCAAGCACATTTGCCGCGATTGTTGGTTCTGCATCACCTAATGTTATCCATTTATAGTCGTTAAGTATTGGCTTAACTTTCTTGTTTTTGAACAACAACCAGAAATAAACTTTTGGATTAATTAAGAAAATTTTAAAATCTGAATATATCCAAGTTGGAATTTCTCCAGTATCTTTAATTCTAGAATAAAGAATTTCCTTGTTATTTAATTCGATCCCTAGTTTTTGAAGTGCAAACGAACTTATTGAAGTCTCATCTACATCACTAAAGGTCGGATATTCTGCCTCGTCAACATCCCAGAACCGCCAAAGATCTCCTGGTTCTCTAAATTCCAGTAAAATCCTAGATGCCTCCCTAATCAATTCATTATCTTCATCAAATCCAGCATTTAATAAAGAATCTAATGTACTACAGTGGATAAAAGGGGACCGATACATATAATGCCATCCCCTATTTTTTTTCTCTTCAAAATTTGGATAAAAATCAAACATTGGAAAATGTCCATACTTTTTATGCATTGAAGAAATATATTGAAAAGCGCTAACACGTATGCTTTCAATATCAACTTTAGTTGTTTGATACTTCATACTTTATCAGTAAAGGGATTTTCGTAATCGCGTCTTGTACGTAAGCATCAACATCTTTTTCTACAAACGTAATTTCTTCTTTGTAATCTGCTAAAAAATCTAAAATCAACCATGCATTTCTTCTCGCTGTGTATCTTCCAATACATGCATACGGTCCTATCCCAAAAGATAAATGATTGAAATCTCTTTCGAATTGAATTGTCTTTGGATCAGGAAAAACCGAAGGATCAAGGTTTGCTAATCCAACAAATAACAGAACAGTATCACCCACTTTTAAATCAATTCCGGCATAATTGGTTTGTTCCCTTACAGTCCTAAAAATCCACTGTACAGGTGTAAATATTCGTAAAACCTCACTTTCGACCGATTCAAGAGGTTTACTATCAAAAGGTTTATTCAGCAAATGTGGAAATTGGTTAAAAACAGTATAAACATAAGTTGCCAAAAAGCTAGCAGTACTGTGAGTTCCAGAAAAAATCATGGATGCGAAAAACTGAATTTTCGACTCTTCATTTATGGCATGATCGCTTTGAATATCATCTAAAAAGCTATTCATTAAATCCGGTGTAGGATTTCCTTCGTTTAAATAGTTAAAAATCAGTCGATGTAATAAGTTGCTGTCTTGGTAGTAACTATTAATTTCTTTGATGGCACTTGCATGATCGTATTTTTCCGAGAAAGGATTAAGCTGCTCCATATTATCCAAGAATCCATATTCTTTCAGAATACCTATAAAAACAAATGGATTAACTAAATACTCAACTAAATCAAAAGATTGATTAACAGGAAATTTTAGCCTTAAAAATTCAAGAAGTTTCAAAGAAAATTCATTCAACTCATTTTGACTGTTTTTTGAAAGAAATTCTAAATGTTTGTAAGCTGCTTTTTTATTATTCTGATGCTTTTTTTCATCCAGTGAAAAGTAAATACTGTTCAATTTCACATGTATATCAGATACAGTAATTTGCTTATTATTAGCTAAAATGTCTTTCACCACCTCATATTTAACTGCACCATAAGCATTTAAATTTTTGAAATAAACTAAATCTTGCTTTAAATACAGTTCATCTGGATTCGACAAAATGGATTCAGGAGAAGTAAATAAATCGACATTTACATCTTCTGTATCTTGCTTATTCTTCTCATTTGAAAAAAAAGGTGATGAAATAATTCTTAGTATTTTCCTCATTTTTTTACGGTCATATTTAAGTGACTTATTTTATAAAAGAAAATAGAATTATTCGTTTCAATTCTATGATCAAAATAATAAATGCCTTGCTTGTAATTCTCCAAAATAACTTGAATAAAATCTTTAGAAATATCCACAGCTATTTTCTCTCCAATACATTTATGATTTCCGACTCCAAACGCAATATTCTTAATATTTCTATTTGGGATAAACTTTTCAGGGGCCTCAAAAATATGACGATCTCTATTGGCAGAACCGATACTTAACGCAATAATTGAGTCTTGTGGAATTTTTATTTTACTGACTATCGTATCTTGGGTTACTTTTCGAAATGTGAATTGTGAAGGTGAATGAATTCTTAAAACTTCATCAATAAAATTTAGGATGTCGCTTTCTTCATTCATGCTTTCTTGCGGGCATCTGTCGAGAAAATAAACGCAAGAACCTAATAAACTGGAGGTAGTCACAATTCCCGCAGAAATAAACGTTTTTATGAAACGAACTAATTCGTCTTCCGAATATTGTTTACTTTGAGCAAAATCATCCAATATTTCGTTCATTTGACGGGAAAATTCTCTTTTTTTGAATGAATTAATTGAAATTTCATTGACTTCTTGACCTATTTCGTATAATCTCTTAATATTTTGTATTTTACTTTGATAATCTATGTTATCGATAAATAAATTGAACGCAGGATGACTTTCAAATGCTCCAATCTTTTTCATCATCAGCGTATAAACAAGTGGATTGATGATACAATCAATCATATTAAAACTTCCATTGTAAAAATGACTTGCTTTTTCAATCAAAATATTAGTTAAATTACTAACTAAACCAACACTTTCATCGGTGCTTTCTGATTTCAAAAAAGTCAAATTTGAAAAAACAACTCGCTTTACATCGGTATGTTTTTTACCATCAGAACCTAACAAAATACTGTCTTCCGAATTAAAGTAGCTGCTAGAAAAATTTTTATCGTCTTTTAACAAGGTTTTTACAATCTCATATTTAAAAACCCCATAACAATTTGATTTGGGGAAGAAAAGAATATCTTCTTTTTCCAAAAAATTCTCATATTGAATAAATTGTGCCTGATAAAATGATTTATCAAATAAATCAACATCATCAATGTAATGAGATAGTTTATTTTTCTTCTTTAGATATTCTAGTAATCGAAACATACATTTTTCAATTAGATGACTAAAATGATTTCAATACATCAGAATTTTGTTCAATCAACATATTACTTATTGATGCATTCTGAGAAATAGCTTGGCGAAAATAAACAGCCCTGATTGAATTATCTTCATAAGTTCCTGAACCAATAATCTTTAAGTTGTGCCTTTTTACCAACTTCTTAATTATTTTTCTCTCGTTTAAGTTAAAAATCTGATCTTTTTCCCAAAAGTCTGTCACAATTCCAGAATAACTATTTATTTTAGAAAAACCTTCTCCTTCAGCGTATTCTACAAAGTTACCTGGCAAATTCTTACCAATTCTATCTTCAAAGTATTTTTTGTCTCCAGAAGCATTGAAATAGTAATACGTTTTGTACTTCTGTAATTTCGAGTCCACATGATATTCGTAGTTTACTCCAACATTGATGCAATTATCAATTATTTCTTGGGGCAAAAATCGAGGTTGACCAACTTTTTCAAATCCTTCTTTTACATCCTGCAAAATGTAAAAAAAGCCATATGAAGGGGTATTAAATCCCATCTTAAATTTGATTTCTAAAATTGTACCAACATTGTGATTATTTAAATCAGTACCTTTTCGTTTGTAAAATAAATGTTTAAAATAATCATCAGAAATTGGTAAAAACCGCTCTATTTCTTCCTTCGATAGGTCTTCTAAAACATGTGCATATAATTTTACAGATTCAATTTTTCCATCTTTAAAATTTATCCCAAGAGATGTAAAATATTGTCCTTGCTTATCTGTAATTAAGTTACTGTATTTATCTACAAAATCAGTTAAAAAGTTACTCTTTAACAACTTATAAATCAAACTCAATTCACTACTTATCGTTCTTGTATTATTTGTAGAAAAAATGTTGCGAAAATAATTTGATATCATTGAAGTTGCCATTATTCATGTTTTTTCTTAAAATCCCATAAAAAATCAGGAAAAAGGCCAATTTCTCCCTTGATAATAATATTTGGATCGATGCTTAAGTTTTTAAGTACTAGATTTGGTTTAAAGTTAATAATGTTTTTTAAAACTATTGCCGATTCTAGTTCAGAAAATTCTATTGCTTTTGTTCCCAACTCTACTTTGTTTTTATCGACATCTTCGATAAAATTTGATAGATTTTTTATCAGAAAAACACTGATTTGATATATTTGAGAATTGAAAATATTTTCACTAAAACGACATTTACAGCTGAATTCTCCCTGTGACAAATCTTGATTTAGTTTTCCATCAAAAAAAGAAGCTGTTGTTATTAGAACCCGGCCCAAAATATCTGAAACATTAATAACGACATCAAATGTTGAATTTTCAGTTAATTTTAGATATTCAATTTCCAAAGTAAAAGCTAAATCTGACCTAAAATGAGTATCGAGTGGCTCTTGTTGTAAGCTTATTTTTAATAATTTCACTTCATCATTCAATGGAAACGAAGAAAAATCTACAAGTTCATTGTTCGTTTGCCAAACATCTAATCCTTGTAAATTAAAAGCATCTTCTAAGTACCTCGAAAGTAAAATACTATCTTTTGATTTACTTTTAATCTCTCCATTAACAAGGAGCACAAAATTCTCTAATCCTTGTAATTCGGACATATTATGGCTAACAAAGATGATGGTTTTATTTAAGTGTTTTAGATGCTGTAATTTATCTTTGGTTTTCAAACTAAATTCCGCATCACCAACATTCATTACTTCATCAATCAAATAAACATCAAAATCCAAATGCGCCATAATGCTAAAAGCCAATCTCAGATACATTCCATTTGAATAATTTTTAACTGGCTCGTCTAAAAACTTAATGATTCCACTAAATTCAACAATTTCATCGAAATGAGATTGAATTTCAAACTTAGAAAAACCTAGTAATTGACCATTTAAAAAAATGTTTTCTCTTCCCGTTAATTCAGGATGAAAACCTGCACCAATATCTAAAATACTAGCAACACGACCCTTAATAGTTACCTTTCCTGATGTTGGTTTTGTAACTCCAGCTAGGATTTTAAGAAGCGTACTTTTTCCACTTCCATTTGGACCAAAAATACCAACAGTCTCCCCTTTTTTTACAGTAAAGGAAATGTCATTCAAAGCCCAAAGTTCATTCTTTGAATTTTCGAATTCAAAATTACTTGTATTTTTCAGTACAAATTTTTTCGTTAAATTCTCTACGATAATTGATGCTTCGGCCGACATAATTGATTTATAAACTATTTAATCTACGGTAAATCAAATTAATTTTAATAATTTAAACAACCAAATTAAGCTTTTTTATGGATAAATTTGATCTTATAATAATCGGAGGTGGACCAAGCGGAGCCGCAGCTGCACTTTGGGCTGCAAAATCTGGCCTCAAAACTGCGATTGTTGATAAGCATCGCTTTCCAAGAGATAAGGTTTGTGGAGATAATTTGCCTCCACTTACATTTGAACTTCTTGAAGAACTAAATCTATTAAACAGTTTTTATGAGCTTCATAACTCCATAAGTGTAAATAAGGTTGATTTTAGTAAAGAAAATAAACTTGAAGTTGAAGTTGATACTTCCAAAATCAATATTTTTAATGTAAAAAGGCAAATTTTTGACAATTTTCTTTGGAATTCTATTCCGCTGTCGATAAGAAAATATGAAGAATTTGAACCAAAAAAAATAAGACACTCTCGTTTTAAGCAAAAATTTGAAATTCAATTGTCAAAAGGAGTTGACAAACTTGAATTAACATCAAAATACATTATCGGAGCAGATGGATCAAATTCATGGACACGCAAAAAATCTGGCTTTTTTAAGGATTTTAAAATCGATTTTGCAACGGCTTATAGGACTTATGCAACAACAAAAAATTTAACGGAAAAAAATGAAATTAACCTTATTTCTTCGAGTTCTTTATCCTACGACTGGGTGTTTCAGGTAGATCAAAACTGCGTTAATTTAGGAGTATTTCTTCCGTCAAATATCAAAAATCAAAAAATGACTAAAAAAGAAGTTCTTTCTGAAGTAAATTCGAAAAAAAATCACGAGATAAATTGGCAAACTTTTAAGAGTAGCTCAATTCCAACCTATAGTGAATCGAATGATTTTTTTGCTCAGAAAGGTGTTTTTTTAGTTGGTGATGCAGCAGGATTTTGCGAACCAGTTTTTGGTCACGGAATTGATACAGGAATGCTAACAGGAAAAATTGCAGTTCAGTGCATTCATAAATTCCAATCTTCTGTATTTTTCTTAAAATCTCGAAAAGCAACAAAAGAGTATAACAATCAGATAAAATCAAACTTCCAAAAAAAGTTTTTAAATCTCAGAAATTTCTCAAAAGAAATAAATAACTTTAATCAAGCTTCTGTGGTCAAAGTATATTCAGAAAACAGTATCAAGAATATAAACATACCGTGAAAATAACTCTAAGATTGACCGCTTTATAACACCAACAAAACCTTCATTTTTCTACAACTTTTTCTCAAGCAAAATCACTAAAATCGCTTTCTTTGCGATTGTAATAATACATTCCTGAAACACACAAAATAGATACAATTCCAAAGTTTATCGCCCAAATCCACTGAAAAGTTCCCTCTCCAAACAACATCCAACGCCACATATTAACCACATTTGCCATTGGATTGAAATCCATCAAAAACTGAATTTTAGGTGGCAAAAAGGTTATTGAAAAGAAAACAGGTGCAAACCATATTCCAAAATAAACAATGAATGGCAGAAGATGAAATAAATCGCGCTTTTTGTAGGCAAAGGATGCCACCCAAAAAACCAAAGTCAACCCGCAAGTTGCATTAAATGCCAGCAAAAAAGGCAAGAAAACAATTCGCCAAGAAATTCCTTGTCCATAATAAAACATCAAAGGAATAAGTAATAAAAGTGTCAACAACAATTCTACAAGCGCAACCACCACTTTGGAGAACGGTAAAATACTTTTCGGAAAATAGATTTTTTTGATAATGTGCGACGATTCTTGCACGCTTATTGAACCTGCAGAAACAATGTAGGAAAAGAAATTCCATCCCAAAAGTCCACTTAAGATATACAACGTGAATGGCAAATTTCCCGACTTCATATTCATGATGTAGCCAAAGAAAAAAGTGAATATGGTCAATGCTGTCAGCGGTTGTACAATTGTCCAACCAACTCCAATCAAAGTTTGTGCATATTTCACTTTCAAATCGCGCATCGCAAAAACCCAAATCAATGACCGATATCTCCAAATTTTATGAAAATACTCCCTGAAATTATCAGGTTCTGAAGTCATTACTTGTATTTCCTCGTCTCTAATCACTGAAATGTATTTTGAATTTTATTCCGGTTAAGCCTAAAATACATTGAAACAAACTTGAATTTAAAAATCGCTTTTGCAAATGATTAATGCATAAATTTGAAAAGTGTTTTTTTCTAAACAAATTGTAATCCGCATCCAATTCCTCAACATATTTGAGATAATTTGTAGATTTACCAATATTGTTAAACAAAACTTTCATCCTTGACTAGTGTAGCTCATATTATCAATCCCGTAAAGGTAAAAGAAAATTCTGATTTGTTCTTCGCGCAACCAATCACTTTTCAATCCTTGATAAGAGCTAAAAATCAAAGTGAAAATGCAGATAAAATTCAGCTTTTAACTACGCAATTTGAGGAAGATAAATCCATCATTCCTGCCGAATTTCAAATTTTATCGAACTTAGAAAAGTCTATTTTGGATGTAAATCCGCAACTTAAAAATAGAAAACTGCCGCTAATCAAAGACATTATTGAAAAAATAAACGAAATTGAAAAACCTGATTTTGTGATTTTTACAAATATGGATATTGCCGTAATGCCCTATTTTTACGATGCTGTTTTTGAATACTTGAATAAGGGACACGATGCCTTGGTCATCAATCGACGAAGAATTCCCGCGATTTATACATCAATTGAAGAACTTGCCCTGATGTACGCTCAATTAGGCAAATCACATCCTGGTTTTGACTGTTTTGTAATCAAAACCGAACTTTTAGAAAAATTCATTTTAGAAAATATCTGCGTCGGAATTTCATTTTTGGAAGCAGCATTGGTGCACAATATTTTTTCATTTGCAGAAAATCCACTTTTTATTCCTGATGCGCACCTCACTTTTCATCTTGGAATGGATGTGTTGGTTCCTAGAAACAATGATTTCTATAAACACAACCGCAAAGAATTTTTTGAAAAAATCTACCCGCAACTCAAGCCACATTTTGACTTGAAAAAATTCCCTTATAGCGCCTTACCGTTGCCAAAAAGAGCCATCAAATGGATGCTCAATCCAAGTATTTTTACCAAAAACTATTTGAATTTGGAAGGTCAAAATATCTTCCGAAAAATCAAAGCAAACTTGGACGAAATCAGGTGGCGAATACTCCAAAAATAAGCTATCTTAGTACATTTTAATTTTACAAAATAATCCTTCTACAAAAATCCTTATCTTTGTTCTTCAACTATTTATTTTAGTAAAATGCACGCAAAACAAGGTGAACTTTTTATTTACAACAGTTTAAGCGGACAAAAAGAGAAATTTGTCCCAATTCATAAAAATTTTGTTGGATTATACGTTTGTGGTCCAACAGTTTATAATTTCGTTCACCTAGGAAATTGTCGCACATTTATTTCATTTGATTTGGTTTATCGCTATCTCTTGCATTTAGGATACAAAGTGCGCTATGTGCGAAATATTACGGATGTCGGCCACCTTGAAAGTGATGCTGATACAGGAGAAGATAAAATTGCTAAAAAAGCGCGTTTGGAACAATTAGAACCCATGGAAATTGTTCAGCAATATACTTTGGACTTTCACGACGTGCTTCAAAAATTCAACAATTTGCCTCCAAGTATTGAACCAACGGCAACAGCGCACATCATCGAACAAATTGAAATGATCAAACAAATCATTCAAAATGGTTTTGCTTATGAAATCAATGGTTCAGTATATTTTGACGTGTTGAAATACAATGAAACGCATCCTTACGGAGAGCTTTCAGGGCGAAAAATTGAAGATTTAATCGCTGGCACAAGAGATTTGGACGGACAAGACGAAAAACGAAATCCACTTGATTTTGCACTTTGGAAAAACGCTTCTTCGGAACATATCATGAAATGGCCTTCGCCTTGGGGAATTGGTTTCCCAGGTTGGCACTTAGAATGTTCTGCGATGAGTACCAAATATTTAGGCGATCATTTTGATATTCACGGTGGCGGAATGGATTTAAAATTCCCACACCACGAATGTGAAATCGCTCAAGGTTGCGCTTCAACTGGTAAATCGCCTGTAAATTATTGGATGCATGGAAACATGTTGACTTTGAATGGCAAAAAAATGTCCAAATCAACAGGAAATACTTTGTTACCAAACGAAATGTTTTCAGGAGAAAATGACCAATTGCAAAAAGCTTATGACCCAACAGTTGTTCGCTTTTTTACCATGCAAGCACACTACAGGAGTACCTTGGATTTCACAAGTGATGCATTGAACGCCGCTGAAAAAGGTTTTGAGCGATTGATGGAAGCAATATCAAGTCTGGAAAAATTGCCAACAAGCGAACAATCTTCTGTCGACGTATCTGAATTGATTGCGAGTTTTTACAGCGCGATGAATGACGATTTCAATGCTCCCATTTTGGTTGCAAACTTGTTTGACGCCGTTAAATTTATCAATTCAATCAAAATCGGAAACGCATCCATTTCTAAACAAGATTTGAAAGAATTGACGAAAGAAATGAGCGCATTCGTTTTTGATGTGCTTGGTTTACAAACCATTTCAGCGCAATCGAATACAAAATTAGCACCAGTGATGGATTTAGTTTTGCAATTGCGTCAGCAAGCGAGAGAAAATAAAGATTGGACCACTTCCGACCAAATTCGCGATGGACTTGCTTCGGCAGGAATTGTTGTGAAAGACGGAAAAGAAGGTACAACTTGGAGTTAATCCATTTATTTTAGAGAAAAATCCTGTCTTCCCCCTTTGAGTTGCGGAGCATCCGACGAAGTCAACGGGGATTGAGGGGGAGGAAAAATTGATATTTTTTACTAAATCCAATTTAAATATATGATTTCAGCTGTTCACGATAAAAAAATATTCTTGGTTGATGCGTTCGCATTGATTTACAGGGCTTATTTTGCATTTGCTAAAAACCCAAGAATCAATTCAAAAGGACAAAATACATCTGCTGCATTTGGATTTACCAATGCATTAATCGACGTCATCAAAAAAGAGCAGCCTACGCACATGGCGGTGGTTTTTGATGCTCCTGGAGGTGCGACAAATCGACAAGCAGATTTTGCGGCTTACAAAGCACACAGACAAGAAATGCCCGAAGACATTCGTTCGATGATTGATCCAATCAAAAAAATCGTGGAAGCTTTTCAAATTCCAATCTTATTGAAAGAAGGTTTTGAAGCGGATGATGTGATCGGAACTTTGGCAAAAATTGCTGAAAAAGAAGGTTATTACACCTACATGATGACGCCTGACAAAGATTTTGGACAGTTGGTTTCAGATAAGATTTTCATGTACAAACCTGGTCGTGGTGGCGATCCTGCGACAATTTTAGGCGTAGCAGAAGTCTGCGAAAAATTTGAAGTGGACGATCCAATCAAGGTCATCGATATTTTAGGTCTTTGGGGTGATGCTGCCGATAATATTCCTGGAATTCCTGGAATTGGTGAAAAAACTTCCAAAAAATTGATTCAAGAATTTGGTTCAGTTGAAAATCTAATTGCGAACGCCGATAAGTTGAAAGGCAAGCAAAAAGAAAATGTCATTGAATTTGCTGAGCAAGGAATTCTTTCTAAAATGTTGGCTACAATCATCTTAGATGTAGATGTTGAGTTCAATCCTGAAGCGCTGATCATGTGCGAACCAGACGTTGAGAAAGTCAAAGAAATTTTCACCGAACTGGAATTTAGAAACTTGGCTAAAAGAGTCATTGGTGAGGAAATTGTAATCACAAATACCAACGATAGCGCAAATTCTGAAGCACAGTTAGATTTGTTTAGAACGCAAAGTTTGGTTGAAAATCAAGAACCAATTGAAACGGTTGACTTGAAAACCATCGCAACAGAAAAACCAAGTTATCACTTAATCACAACGCCAGAAGAACGCAAAGAATTGATTGATTTGTTGCTTCAACAGAAAGAAGTTTGCTTCGATACTGAAACTACAAGCGTTGAATCGCTGCACGCCGAATTGGTCGGAATGTCTTTTTCATTCAGAGAAAGAGAAGGATTTTATGTCGCAATTCCAGAAAATCGCGCAGATGCGTTGACCATTTTGGCTGAATTCAATCCATTTTTTGAATCTGAATCGATTTTGAAAATTGGTCACAACTTGAAATACGACCTTCAAGTGATGGATAATTATGGAATTGAAGTCAAAGGCGATTTGTTTGATACCATGATTGCGCACTATTTGATTCAGCCGGAGGCAAAACACGGAATGGATTTTCTTTCAGAATATTATTTGCGCTACAAACCTGTTTCCATCGAAACTTTGATCGGGAAAAAAGGAAAAACGCAAGGAAATATGCGTGATTTAGAACCTTCTGAAGTTTCAGATTATGCTTGTGAAGATGCAGATATCACTTTGCAATTGAAACAAATTTTTGCACCTGAAATTGAAAAAGACCATTTGAAAGCACTTTTCTACGACATGGAAATGCCATTGATGCGCGTTTTGCGCAAAATGGAAAAAGAGGGAATTGCAATTGATGTGGACGGTTTAGGCGTTTTCTCCAAACACTTGGAATTGGAATCGATTGAAAAAGAAAAGGAAATCAAAACATTGGCTGGAGTTGAATTCAATCTAGATTCACCAAAACAATTGGGTGAAGTCCTTTTCGACCACATGAAAATTTCAGCGAAAGCGAAAAAAACCAAAACTGGACAATACCAAACTTCTGAAGACGCGCTAGAACAATACAAAAACGACCATCCAATTGTCAATTTGATCTTGGATTATCGTCAAAATAAAAAATTGAAAAGCACCTATGTCGATCCGCTCCCAACTTTGGTTGACCCAATCGACAATCGCGTGCACACGCACTTTATGCAAACGGTTACCGCTACTGGACGATTGAGTTCCAATAATCCGAATTTGCAAAACATCCCAATCCGAACCGATAAAGGAAAAGAAATTCGAAAAGCGTTCATTTCGAGAGGTTCGGAATTTAAAATCATGGCGGCGGATTATTCGCAAATCGAATTGAGAATCATTGCTGCTTTGAGCGAAGACCCGAATATGATTGCCGCTTTTCAGGAAGGACATGACATACACGCTGCAACAGCTTCGAATGTTTTTGCCACGCCAATCAATGAAGTTTCTAGAGACCAAAGAAGTGCGGCAAAAGCTGTCAATTTTGGAATCATTTACGGTCAATCTGCTTTCGGATTGGCGCAAAATTTAGGAATTTCTCGTACCGAAGCAAAAGGAATTATCGACAGTTATTTCGAACAATTCAACACCATCAAAACCTACATGGACAAAGCCATCAACGATGCGCGCGAATTGGGATTTGTGGAAACCATCATGAAAAGAAGACGCTATTTGCCAGATATCAATTCAGGAAATGCAATCGTAAGAGGTTTTGCAGAAAGAAATGCAGTCAATGCACCCATCCAAGGTTCAGCGGCGGATATCATCAAATTGGCGATGATTGCCGTCGACAAAGCAATGACGGAACAAAAAGTTCAATCCAAATTGTTGCTCCAAGTGCATGATGAGTTGGTTTTTGATGTTCATGAATCTGAATTAGAATTGATGCCAAAATTGGTGAAAGAAGCCATGGAAAACGCCATTCAATTGGTCGTTCCAATGGAAGTGGAAGTGAAAATTGCAGATAATTGGTTAGAGGCGCATTGATTCTTGAAAGAGTGTTATGAAAAATCGCAAGTCTTTAAGCTCTGATTAACAAATATTTTCACTTTGGTGCTAATAGATGCCGAATATTAGACACGATGGACAAAGTGCAACGAGTAATGTTAGAGAGGAAATTCTTTTAAGATTTATTTCTATACCAATATTTTCATGTTGGTGCCGGTAGGTACCAAATATTGGTAAAAAACTACAAAACTGGCAGATCATTTTTGGCGTGTGTTTTTGGTACAAAAACCGTGACAAAAACAAAACGATAATCAATCATATAAAAGCTAGTTCTTCAAAAATCAAAAATTAGGTTAAAACACGTCCATAACTTCAGAAATTGTCCCTACTTTTGAAAAAAGTAACGCATGAATAAACTGAAAAATATCCTTCCAATTCACCTCAAAGCTTTGTTGAAGAGACTTGGAATTATGCTGTTTTTCATGCAATTGACGCGCGTCGTTTTCTACATTTTCAATAGCCCAAGTTTCACCAATATCGGATTCAACGATTTTTTTGTTGCCTTGTGGTTTGATTTGGTTACCATCAGTTTAGTCAGTTTACCTTTCATCATCTTGTCGATTTTCCCGCAACCATTCAGGGAAAACAAATACTATCAATTTGCGGTGAAAGTCATATTTGTGTTTATCAATACCGTTGTCGTTTTATTGAATTTGATTGACGTCGAATATTTCAATTATACCAGCAAAAGATCAACGATAGATTTATTCACGATGTTGAGCGCAGGCAATGATTTCATGCAACAAATCGGTTCATTTCTGCGCGATTTTTGGTTGTTGCTGTTGCTCTTAATTCTGTTTTTTATCCTCACTAATTGGCTGTACAACAAAACTAAAATCAAATCCAATCGGAAAATCATCGGAAATAGCGCATTTTGGATTAAAGACAGCATTCTGTTTCTGAGCGTTTTGGCATTTTTCATTTTGCTTGGTCGCGGAGGATTTGGATTGAAACCACTCAGTCCAATTGATGCATCTCAATTCACACGCGTAGAAAATACTGCGTTGGTTTTGAACACGCCTTTCACGATGCTAAAATCTTACGACAAAGCAAATCTAGAACAGAAAAAATACTTTTCACTCGAAGAAGAAAAACGCTTATTCAATCCCATTCACGTTTCGCAACCGCAACACATTTTGCCCAACAATACCAATGTAGTAATTATCATGTTGGAAAGCTTTGGAAACGAATGGTGCGGCGCTGCAGGAGCTGAAATTTCATACATGCCTTTTTTGGATTCCTTGGCGGGCGAAAGTTTGTATTTCACGAACGGAATTTCAAACGGAAAAAAATCCATTGAAGCTGTTCCCTCCATCATCGCATCAATTCCATCTTTGCTAGATAATCCTTACATTTCTTCCGCTTATGGAAGCAACAAAATCGAATCTTTGCCCCAGATTTTACACGAAAACGGCTATGTTTCTGGATTCTACCACGGAGCCACCAACGGTTCCATGAAATTTGACGGATTCGCAGCGCAAGCAGGATTTGACGGTTATTTTGGTCGAAAAGAATACAACAACGATGCGCATTTCGACAAAACTTGGGGGATTTTAGATGAATATTTCAATCCTTGGACCGCCAAACAATTGTCCAAATACAAAAAACCATTTTTCGCAACACTTTTCACGCTTTCGTCGCATCATCCATATTACATTCCACCCCACATGCGTGGAAAATTGAAAAAAGGAAAAGAACAAATTTGCGAATCTATCAATTACGGCGATTACAGCTTGAGAAAGTTTTTCGAAGAAGCCAAAAAGCAACCTTGGTACGAGAATACTGTTTTCATTTTGTGCGCTGATCATACTTCAGCAACTTCAAGTCCGATTTACAGCCAGCGAACTGAAATGTTCAAGATTCCGATTTTGTTTTTTCACCCAAAAAAATTGATTCAGCCCAAAAAGGAAACACAATTTTTCCAACACATCGATATTTTACCCACTTTATTGGATTTATTGAATATCGAAAAAAAATATTATTCGATGGGCAATTCTTACTATCAAAAACATGAACCTGAATCAATTACATATCTGGAAGGAACCTATCATTACTTCAGAAATAACTATTTATTAACATTTTCGAACGATAAGGCACGAAATTTGTATGGTGCAATGATCAGAAGAAAAGACACGCCCGACTCGATTTCTTATTACAAGAAAGAAAGTCAAGTGTTTGAAAAAAGGTTAAAAGCCTTGATTCAGCGCTACAACCGTGACTTGATTCTGAATCAAATGACATCCAATGAAAAAGAAAATTCGCTTCATCATCAATCCAATATCGGGAATCGGTAAGAAAAACCAATTGCCTGCATTGATAGAACAGTACCTCGATCATTCCATTTTCGATTACGAAATCACCATCACTGAATATAGAAAACACGCCAAAGCCATTGCAGCGCAATCTGCGATTGATGGTTTTGACATCGTTTGCGCAGTAGGCGGCGACGGTTCTGTGCATGAAGTCGGTACCGCTTTAATTGGTACTGAGACGAAATTGGCCATTCTTCCTGCAGGTTCAGGAAATGGATTGGCGCGTCATTTGAAAATTCCTTTAAACCTCATCGAAGCGATCCAAAGCATCAACGAACAAAACGCTTCTGTAATGGACACCGTTTTGGTAAATGACAAACCATTTTTAGGTGTTGGCGGTTACGGATTTGACGCATTGATTGCCAAAAAATTCGACGAATACCACACACGTGGATTTTGGAGTTATGCCAAATTGGTTTTCAAAGAATATGCTTCCTACAAACCGATTTCTGTGAAAATTGAATTCCCAACTTACCAAAGAGAATTGCCTGTTGTTTTGTGCACCTTGGCAAACTCTTCTGAGTTCGGAAATGGATTTTGTGTTTCGCCATATTCGAATATTTCTGATGGAAAAATCGAATTGTGCATTCTAAAACCTTTTTCGATGTGGAAAGCGCCTGCAGTGGTTTACAGATTTTTTAAACGCACTTCTCACCGCTCTCGTTTTTCGGAAATTATACCAGTTGAAAAAGTGAGAATCACCTTGACACACAAGATGGCACACTACGACGGTGAACCTTTTGAAGTAAGAAATGAACTGAATGTGCAAGTTATTCCAAAAAGTTTGAATATCTTGGTAGGAAAAAATTTCAAATAATGTTTATTTCAACCGATTTAGAAACACTTTTACCGTATTTTGACAAACTCAATGCGGATTCAAAACCAAATTGGGGTTCAATGGGCGCGCAACGCATGATTGAGCACTTGACAGATACGCTCAAAATAGCCACAGGCGAAACACCTTTCCCTTTGGAAGTTCCTGAAGACCGTTTGGAAAGAATGGTTGCATTTTTGGATTCTGATAAACCAATGGCTACCAATTTAAAGGTTTCTTTCGTGAAAGACGATACACCATTGCGTCATTCAGAAATTGAATTGGCCATAGACGAATATGTTGAAACGTGGTTAGATTTAGAATCACTCTACGGCGATAATCCAGGTTTAAAACACCCTCACCCATACTACGGTCCGCTAGATTTTGACCAATGGAATCGCTTGCACTCAAAACATTTGACGCATCATTTTACGCAATTTGGATTACTTTAGGCTGGAGACATTAGATCTTCTAATTATCTAACAGTCTGATTGATTACAGCTTGAAAAAAAGGTCCTCCCCCTCAATCCCCCTCCAAAGGGGGAAGTATGCCAAATTATCTATAATCAAAAAACGAAAATGTTCTAGCCAAGTTTTAAAACTCTTTATTTTGGCAAAAATTTAAATTTCCCCCTTTGGAGGGGGACTAAGGGGGAGGAAAAAGCAAAAATCAAAAGTTTCACGACATTTTCCGGCCTCAGCAATAAAAGCGTTAAGAAAAATTGTAATTTCTGACGACCAAACAAAAGTACTGTCTGAGCATAGATGAACTTCACAACTAAATCGCACTTTGTTGCGAGTTTACTTTTGTTTAGTCATAAATTGGAATTTTTTAGCTTTGATTGCGTAGCCTTGATTTTTTCTTTGGTTCTTTCTTTCTTATCAAGAAAAAAGAAAGAACAAGAAGATCTTAAATTAACTTTATCACAACGGAATACTAATCCTAAAAATCGTCCCTTTCCCTACTTCAGACTCCAGCACAAACACTTTGCCTTTGTGGTTTTCATGCACGATGCGTTTCACAAGCGATAATCCCAATCCCCAACCGCGTTTTTTGGTGGTGAATCCCGGTTGGAAAATCGTTTTGAATAATTTCGGTGGCATTCCTTTTCCTGTGTCTTTGATGTCGATGTGCACCCATTCTGGCGTTTCGTGCACATAAACTGTCAATCTTCCAGCTGTTTCCATGGAATCGACGGCATTTTTAGCGATGTTCTCGATGACCCATTCCATCAAAGGCGCATTGTGAAGCACTTCAATGTCTGACTTTTCTGATTTAAATTCAAACTCAATTTTATTGGAAATGCGGTGACGCAAATAATCCATCACTTTTTTGGTCGTTTCAACGATGTTTTTTCGCTCCAATTTGGTACCTGAACCAATTTTCGAGAAGCGATCTGTCACAGTTTCTAAGCGATTGACGTCCTTTTGCATTTCCTCGATAATCATCGGATCCACATTTTGCGCTTCCAACAATTGCACCCAAGCCATCAGTGAAGAAAGTGGTGTTCCCAATTGATGCGCAGTTTCTTTCGCCATTCCAGCCCAAACTTGGTTTTGCTCAGCTTTTCGGAAAGTACTGAAAATCAAATATCCGATTAAAATAAACAAACCAATAATCCCAAATTGAATATAAGGAAAATATTGCAATTGTTTCAATTCTGGACTGTCGTCATACAACAACAAACTGTTTTGTTCCGTCGAAAAGTTAATGGCAATCGGCGTATTTATCGCTTTCAAATTGGCAATTGTCGCAGGTAAAATGGAATCAGAAACTTTATTCGCTGGCAAATTGGTGGCTAAAATGGAATCTGTTTTGGTGTCAATCAATAAAACGGGAACCATTCCTTTGTTTTCAATCAACTCTTGATTGAACGAGCGCAACAAAGAATCACGTTCTTTCTCCAACTTCACAATTTCTCTCGAATCGTTGTAGATGTAGGTCATAAACAAGCCTTCGTAAACCTCAATCGTAAACGCAGGATTCTTCAATCGCCATTGGTCAGATAATTTCAGCAATGAATCTTCAAACAATTGGTTCAACTGCGCTTTTGATAAACCAGGATTTTCAGCACGAATGGCAACAGTATCCAAATCTAAATTGATGTAAGTAGAAACAGCGCGATTGTTGTCAATCAAAATCACAGGAATATCTTTGTTTTTGCTGATAATTTTGAGTGGCAATTCATAATCAGGCATAAAATCCCCCGCAATTGGCTTCGAAATTTCTTTCGTCGCATCGATCCACATTTCCATTTCGGATTTTTCCTTGTCTCGCAGTTGAGAAAAAGTGCGGTTTGTCAATTGCACCAATTCAACTTTCTTCTTGATCGCATCTGCCCACTGTTTTACACGGTCGCGCTCCCTATCTCCAACTTTTGTGACTATGGTATTGGAAACAAACAAAGATGCACCCACAAGCAACAATGCTATGAGCAGCAAAATAATCTTCCATTTTTGTTTGTTTGAATATAAATTCATTTCCAATTCAAGCTTAAGTCTGAATGCCTAAAATTAGCATTTAATTTTTCAAGAATATCAAGCACAAGTTAGAAACGCCAAAAATCAAGGATATTTTGAGGATTTGAAAATTTATCAAAATCTCAATTTCGAGTTTTAAACTGATTTTTCCATATCTTTAGTTCCACAAATAACAATATGTTCAAGATTTTTTCAGTTTTTGCAATCATTTTCATCCTCTTCGCTTGCGATTCAGGAAAGGAAAAAAACGCACATTCTAAAATGCCTTTGAACAAAAAACAATGGATTAATCCGCTGTTTTTTAACGAAAACTTCGAATCAGAATTGTCATTTCCACTTTGGTTCAATGATTCCTTGATTCGCGCCAATCACATTTATAAAATTACAAAACGCATTTTCCCAAGGATCATAGGCGACACGAACAGTATCTCTGCTAGTGAAGCAATGCCAAGAGAAAAAAGAGAATATTATTTCGATACCAATGGCAAAGTGTTGTACCTCGTGATTTATTACTATTACGACGACAGAGAAATTGCCCGCTCAAGTTTCATCTATCAAGGTAAAATGGATAGAAACGGTTTTAGAAATGTGTCGCCAGATGTTTTCAAGCACCTTTCTGATGCTGATTCCACCAATGATTTCACGACTGATTTTCAATCAGAAAGAGAGTACAATTATGTGATTCACCGATATTGGTATAACAAACCGAAAGCTTCTTGTTATGAAGACATTGAAACAAATGAACGCATTTATTTTCTCAAACAGAAAAAATATTGGGGACCTCTTTCTGTAGATTCAATTTTGAAACCAGCGAGTAATGATTGGGTGATTTGGGGAACTCCTAGAAAACCTTATAAGCGCTACAAAGTCGAAAATAAAGTGAAGGAAAAAGAAGTGCATTTGTACAATTACTGGCCAACAGGCGCATTGAAAGAACGAATTATTGAAGATTATCCGTTTGAAATCAAGCGCAGTTATCAGTACAATAAAAAGAATCAGTGGATTTCATACATCGACTCGACGATTTCCGACAATAATTTCATCACTCGAACCGTTCATAATTTTGAATATGACGCCAGTGGAAAACCGATCTATTTGAAACATAAAAAAGAAAATACATCGGGCGAACCTTATTTTTATCTTGAAACTTTCCGTTACGAAAAGAGAAAATAGCGTTATGCTACCTTTAACAAATCAACCAATATGAAAAATCTTCTGTCATTTTCTTTTATCTTGCTTACAATCTTTGCTTTTGGTCAAAAACCAGATTCGATGATGTATCAAGGTCAATACCATTACATTTATCCTTACAAACAGCCTACTTTTGCGAATTCTAGATTAATCGCTTCAGCAAGAAATTCGAAAAAAGAAAAACGAGCACTTGAGTTATATACAAGTAGTGGAAAACCGATTTTTTATGCAAAATCAATCCTGAAAAACGCAGACTATTTTTTTTCAACTACCTATCAATTCGATACTGATCCAATTCCATCACTAGACCCAATGCCAGATGGAAAATACGTGCAAGTTTTTTTAGGCTATTTTAAAATTGACAAAAAAAATAAAATTGTCATTGATACAACGAAAGTAGCAGGTGTTTTTACGCTTAAAAATAACATGTTAGAAGGAAACGCCTATTGGTTTAATACCGTTGGTGACACTTTGAAAAAAGGAAAGTACTTGAAAGGTTCTAAAGAAGGAACTTGGGTCATCAAAAAAGAAGAAAACAAATACATTGATTCAAAAAAAGAAGTTCTGAGGTTTTGCAAAAAAACATTGTTTTCAACTATAGAAACAAATGAATTTCATGCTGGTGCAAAAAATGGAATATACATCAAAGAACTATATGGAAACGTATTAACGAAAGGTCACTTTAAAGATGGAAATCCTGATGGAGAATGGTTTAGATATGAATTAAATTCTACTCAAGAGGTAGTCTTGATGGAACATTTCACCTATGCAGATCAAAAAACCATTTCACACAAACCTTATATCAGAGACGATTTTAGAACTCCAAATTGGCACTTAAATAGAAACAAAGTTTTTCCACGAGTTCCTGAAATTTCGATTGATTTTTCGACGTTTTGGATTTGTCCAAGACCTAAAACTAACTTAAACCAAATTGAAGAAAGATATACCTACAACCGCGGTTATACAATGAGAGAAAATATTTATGAGCGAAGTTTTTCGTACAACAATGAATATATTTTAAAGTCGAAGCTTATCGACAGTATCGGAATCATCAATAAATTCACAAATCTATATGAGGCTTATTATTCCAATGGAAAGCCTAAGTACAAATTGTATTTCAAAAATGGTGATCTGATTACGGAAGACACCATTTTTTGGAGTAATGGAAAACTTTGCGACGTAATTCTTTTTCATCCAGAAAAAAACGAATATGAAAACAAAAAATTTGATATTGAAGGTAAAATCGTAAGCATCGACATTTACGATAAAAAAGGCGCCTTTTTACGCAAAGATTTGGATCCAGATTATGCTAAAAATCACTTGACAATTGACAACCTATACCCTTGCTCGATAATTGATAACTCGCATTTTAAGTATTTTGACAAAACCGCAATTTACAATCCTAAAAACAATGAAAATTCGATTTATTACAAACGCTGGTTTCTAGACACAACTGTGAACATTGAAAAATATTACAATCCCAAAACAAAGACTTTTACGGAAATCAATTATTCTATTTTAGGAAATAAAAAATCCGAAAACACCTATCAATTCTCAGAAAAATTCGAAAGTTATTTAGGAAATTCAACCACTTATTTGGGAGATTTATCAATCAAAACGATTACAGACGGAACCATTCGTGGAGCTGCAATTAATCAGTTGGATAGCTTGAACTATATCAAACTGACGGAAAGGAGTCAAAACTTCAAGAAAACTGAACAATCAACCGTTTTATTCCAGAATCAGCCATTTTCTGGTAAAGCGGAAATCGATTATCGCAAGAATAAAATAGACTATCGTTTGTCAAAAAATAAAATCAAATTTTTCATAGGATCAGGCTATAAATCAACACGAAAAATCAATCGATCCGCCTGGAAATACGTTGAAAGCAAAGAAATCAAAAATCAAAAAATCCTGCAATATTTTGAAAATAGCACGAGTGAGTTAAACTTTGACGATGTCTTTTTTCCTCAATTCATCAAAGTGAGTAATTTTTATTCACCAGTTATTGAAGGGCAAGTTGATAGATCTAGAAAAGTCAATCGCGCAGTCAAAAAAATAGAAGGTTCGATGCACAATGGCTTGCCATCGGGTGTGTGGACAGTGATTGGTAAACGCGGCAAAATTATTTCAACTTTTACTTTTGTTGCAGGTAACCTGAATGGACCAGCAAAAAAATATTCCATTCAAGCAAAAAAACCAAAATCAACTAGAAACAATAACGGACTAAATAAGTATACAGAATTCCCCAAAAAAGCCACCTATTTTCTTGAAGAAACAGCAGAATACAAAGACGGACTTTTACAAGGAAAGTATGTAAAATACAATTGGCAAGGCAAAACAATCGCTAATGCAAATTTTGAAAATGACGAAATAATTGGTGTTTCTGTTGGACGTACAGCCATCACATCAACTTACATTAATCACAAAAACAATCAAATAGACGGATCATTCAAAACATATTTGCGATTTCCTGGTAAAGATTCGCTTTTGCTATATGATCTAAATTCAATAGATGGAAAGTTTGATGGCGAATGTAAAAGCTATCACTTAAATGGAAAACTTGCGCGTATTGGTGTTTTCAAAAATGGTGTACCAATTGACAATTATAAATCCTATGATTCATTAGGAAATCTATTTCACGAAGTTCATTTTCAACTTGGAAAACCCGTGGAAGAAATCATTTATGATGGCAAACAGATTGCAACCAAATTTTTATTCAATCTAGCTGATTCTGTTTACTTCAGTCCATTCAACTATTTTGAAGCATCAGCCTCATTCTCAGAATTTGGCGAAGATAAATATGATTTATTTTTCGATTATCAAATATTCAATCAAGTAAAAAGTCAACATTCCAAATTATTAGATGGAAATAGAGTTGATAAAGAACATAACGAGTATTATTTGGTAAAATATTTCCCCAATGAAAACATTGCGAGAGAAGGTGCGTTCAATAATTCAAAGAAAAATGGTCTTTGGAAATTTTACAATTACGAAGGACAAAAATTATATGAAATCAACTATTTCGACAGTCTGATAACGTTAAACGATTCAATTGAATTCAAATCGTTTGGAGAAAAATACGAATATGATTTAACCGGAAAATTGCTTTCAAAAAGCTATGTGATTGAGAAAAATGAAAAATACGATTGTTCCAACAGTGACCATTATGAAATTCGACAATTTTTTACAACTTGGCAGGCAAATGACACATTGAAACGAATCAACGGTTATGTCAAAAACTATTACGACAATGGCGTGATTCAAAGTGAAGGTCAAATGCAAAATGGACTTCCAACTGGAGTTTGGAAAATCTACGACCCGAATGGAAAATTAAACATGCTTGGAGAATACGTTTATGGCAAAAAACAAGGTCGATGGTTAAAAGGCGATTTGTCTAAAATTAAATATTTGGGCGAAATCTGCTTAAATCCAAACTTGCCAGACCTAGAAGCACAAATCAATTACCGTGAAAAATTGTTGGATATCGAAATCTATTATTACAAATTGGGACAAAGATTGAATTCAGAAAAATACAATCTCAACCTCAATAAAAAGGATCAATTTGGCAACGAAAGAAACTATAATCGATACGAAGAAGAATATGAACTTGAAATTAATTCCGATATTCAACTTCGCTAAATTGAATTATTGATAGCTTTGAATAAATTTCTGTAAAATCATTATTTATTAAGAATTACCGCAATGAAAAAACTAATTTTTTTCCTCTTTATTTTCACATGTTTTTCCGTTGTAGGTCAAAAACTAGATTCGACAGAAATCAATGGCGTGAAATACTACATTTATCCTTATCCGCAAACGGCAAAAATGTCGAACGCCCTGGAAAGTATGATGGTTTTTGATTTCAAATCTATCGTAAGGTTAAACAATCCACAACTTTCGGAGAAAGAAATTAGAAAGCTATTAAAGAACTACGCGGCTATTTACGGAATTGATAATTTTTCAAAAAAGGAAAAAAGTAAATCTGCCTTGATAAAAGCCAATTCAGACCTTTTTTATCAGACGAATTATTTATTTGAAAAAGACATAGTGCCCGCTTTAGAAAAACTGCCTGATGGAAAATACATTCAATTTTTTGATGGATATTTTGTTTTTAATCAAAAAGGAGAATTAGTTCCCGATTCTACTAAGATTGCGGGTTATTTTAATCTAAAAAATAATCTACTTGATGGTCAGGCACATTGGTTAAACACGATTGGTGACACCGTTAAATATGGTACATTCAAAGATGGTTTGAAGACTGGAATTTGGACGAATTCAACTTATTTTCATCTTCCTTACAGATCCAAGAAGGACATCCAATTATTCTTGAATCAAGAAATGATTTATAACACTGATAAAACGACTTTCGAAAACGGAATCGAAAACGGAAAATTTGAGAATTTTAAAGGGAAAACTTTATTTGAAAAAGGAAATTTCAAAGACGGTGAAAAATGTGGTGAATGGTTCATTTACAAAAGAGTACATTATTTTGACGAGGAGAAATACATTGATACAGTTGTCTTAAAATCTCATTTTACCTATGCGGACAACAAAGTTCTTTCTCATCAACCATTTATTAGACACAACAATATTAATTTCAATAATTTACCCTACAAATATTACACTTTTTCAACGTTTTATGAATCTCCAGCAGTGAATTTTTATGCGTTGAGAAAATTTAAAAGCAATAAAGATCAAAACATTGAACTGCCTGAAGAAGATATCAATGCTTACGAAGGGGAAGTTTATGAAGAAGAAATAGACTTCAATGGAGACATTCAATTGCCGGATGATTATTATGAAGAAGAATATTACGAGGAATACGGAAACGACCCTTCTTCAGATAACTACATACAAGTAAATGGAGATTTTTTATCCAAAGCAAAAGCCATAGATAGCATCGGATATTACAACAAATACGATGGCATTTATGAAGAATTTTTTGATAACGGAAAATTGAAAGTTCGATTAGAATTCAAAAATGGCAATCTTGTTAAAGAAGATACCATCTTTTGGGACAACGGTTTACCTGCCAACGTCATTAATTACGATCCTGTCAAAAAAGAATATGAATCTAAATCTTTAGATTATGAAGGTGTTGTGTATGAAATCAACATTTATGATTCAACAGGAACTTTTATCAAACAAACGCTCGACCCGTTTTACAAAGACAAGCACATTGTAATCGAAAATTTAAATACTTTTTTAGTAGAAGATTTTTTGTATGCGCTGAACGAACAAAATGTTGAAGAATGGAATTATTTTAGATACAATGATGGCTTTGATACATTACAAAATTTGAATTTGAAAGGAAAGATTTTACTTTTTAAAGAATGGTATCCTGATACAACCGTTTGGAATTATGAATTATTCAATGCAGATGAGAAAACTGTGCAATATGAATCTTGGTCGCTTAACGGTAGTAAAACGGAATCAACGATTTATGAATTCAACGATGAATATTCAAACGTTCGAGGCAAAAAAGAATTGTATTTCAATGATTTAAAATTAATCAGCACTTTCAATGGAAATTACGTACCTAATTTTATGTCAATTGATTCACTTCCTCAATTGAACATCACAGATATCGATAATTCGTTTGAAATGACACGTGATGACATATTGTATTTTCAAAACCAACCCTACAATGGTCATGTTGAATTAAAATTTGCAACTGCTTCACCTTCTTTGCAAGTCAATAAAAATAAAATTGTTTTCAATTTTTGTGAATCAGAAAAATTTGACAAAGCATTGACAGAAGACTACAAAAAATACAAAAAAACAGGCAAAGCAAAATACAAAGATATTCTTGCTGTTTCCAATCGTTTGGGTCTTGATTACCAAGAAGCTTTATTGTCTATTTTACCGAATTTGAGATACGGAATTTTAAATTTCAACAGAAGTTACAACGCTATTTCAAAAGTTGAAGGACAAATCCAAAATGGAAAAGCGACAGGTACTTGGAAAGCATATGATTATGCAGGAAATGTAATAAAAGAAATTAACTACTTAAATGGAGAATTAGAAGGCCTTTACAAAGAATATGAAGTGGCTTATCCAAAAGTTAAAAGTAAAGGTTTGGACTACGATTTCGCTTTCAATCAAAATCCATACGACACACTTCCAGCAAAGAAAAAATATTATTTATACAGTCAATCGAATTTCAAAAATGGGCTTAAATCTGGCAAAGAAGTAACTTTTGATTGGCAAGGAAATAAAACTTCTGAAAAAACATATCTTGATGGATATCCTGAAGGTGCTGCCTTTGAACAAAATAGAATTGCAACCACGCGTTCAAATTATGAAAATGGCGCTTTGGATGGAATTGTAAGAACGTATTTACATCTTCCTAAAAGAGATACCATTTTACTCTATGAATTGAATTTTCAAGATGGTGCTTTACAAGGTGAATCCAAATCTTATCACACCAACGGAAAATTGTCCAAACGTGGATTCTTTTTGTATGGAATGCCAATCGATGATTACGAAGGCTACGATTCATTAGGAATGAAATACCACTATATTAAATTCCAATATTCTTATCCAGTCGAAGAAAAAATTTGGGAATCAAATCAATTAAGTGTCAGATATTTATATGATTGGAGAGATTCTATTTACTTTATGCCAGACGATATCGTGCAAACCAACACTGTTGAAAATTTGCTTTATAAATTTGGACTTTTGCAAAATGCATACAATCAACCTTACTATGGTAGACCGAGTTTGATTGAAAAAACGGGTATCGATTACCACATGACCAAATATTTCCCCAATGATACAATCTCAAGAGACGGAGAAATCAGTTCTGGTAAAAAAGTCGGATGCTGGCAATTTTACGGTTATGAAGGCGAAAAATTGTATGAAGTTGAATACTTCGATAGCGTCATCAGGCTAAATGATTCAATTCAATTTAAATCCAAGGGAATTTTAAGTGATTTCGACAGCAAAGGAAATTTAATTTCAAAAAGTTTTGTGATTGAAAAATTTGAAAAGTATGATTGTTCACACACAGACCACTATGAAGTGCGACAGTTTTTAACCATCTGGGAAGCAGATTCGAGTTTACATCGCATGAATGGATACACCAAAAACTATTACGACAATGGAACAATCCAAAGTGAAGGAAAAATGAAAAATGGTTTACCTGATGGAATTTGGAAATATTACGATCCTTTCGGAAAATTAAATCATGTCGGTGAATATGTTTTGGGAAAACGAAATGGAAGATGGTTAAGTGGCGATCTTTCAAAAACCAAATATTTGGGTGATATCTGCATGAATCCAAACCTTCCCGACTTAGAGGAACAAATGAAATATCAAGAGAAGTTAATAGATATTTACATTCGCTATTTCAAAATGGGAACACTTTTGAATTCAGAATCTTACGATGTGAATTTAAATGATTTTGATACAGAAAATTCTGGAACCGAAAATTTGGATGAAGAAATCGAAGAAGGTGAATAATTTGGATTAATTTTATATTTAGTTGTAAATTTTGTAAATTCAACCACTGAAATTTAACAGGTTTGAAACAAAAAGACTAATTATTAACTTATGAAAAATATCAAAACGACACTATTTGTGCTGCTTTCAGGACTTTTTTTACTCTCCTTCACGTACATGTCAATCCAAAAAACTTCAGATGATGGATTTACTATTGGTCAAGTGGCTCCTATGACAACGCTGGAGATGGCAAATATTGACAATTCCATGCAAACACTTGAAAAACTTAAAAAGACCAAAGGATTGCTTGTAATTTTTTCATGCAATACTTGTCCATTTGTTGTTGGATCGTCCGATTTTGCAGGTTGGGAAAAACAATACTATAAAATCCATGAAATAGCAAAAAAAGCAGAAATTGGAATGGTACTAATCAATTCTAACGAAGGAAAACGTGCAGACGAAGACAGTTTTGAAGCCATGCAAAAACATGCAAAAGAAATGGGTTACACCATGTCTTATTTGTTAGATAAAAATGCTGCATTGGCAGATGCTTTCGGAGCAAATAGAACACCGCATGTTTACTTGTTAGACAAAGATTTAAAATTGGTTTACAAAGGTTCAATTGATAATTCATGGGATCCAAAAAGGACCGAAGAAAATAACAATTTATTGAATGCAATAGCCAACGTTTCAAGCAATGAGGTCGTCAAAGTAAGTAGCACAGTTGCGGTAGGTTGCAGTATTAAACGTGTAAAAAACTAAAAATAAATATCTTCTATTCTCCAAATAATCATACGAATGAAAAAAATAATTTACTCAGTATTCTTTAGCAGTCTATTATTCAATAGTTTTGCTCAATTATCAGATTTAGGCTCGCCTCAAACCATTCGTGGTAAAATCTCTAAAACCAAAGTTTTTGCCCAAATGCCAGCAGTAGACGCTGTCGCTCAAATTACCCAAGACGAACAAAATCGAATCGATGGAATTGATAAAATTTACAGATTTGGTGTTGAGCATACAGTGAATACAAATATTTTAACGGAAGCAACGAAACAGACTTTACCAAACGGAGACGTTGTTTACCAATATGGTTTATATTGCCCAAATGCAATTTCTATCAATTTAATATTTAATCAATTTGAATTACCTACTGGCGCTAAATTGTACTTAGCTGCCAATGATGGAAAATCGTTTTCTGGCGCTTACACGAGTCTAAATAACAACGCAAATAAAATTTTGGGAACAGAGTTGGTGTATGACCAAAAAGCAATCATTGAATTGGTCGAACCTAAAGAAGTTGTCGGAAAATCGATTTTAAATCTTGGAACTGTTGTTCATGGATATAAAAATCTTGATAATTTCATGGAAAAAGCATTAGGTACTGCAGGAGATTGTAACATCGATGTCAATTGCCCTCTCGGATCAGGATGGGAAAACCAAAGAAATGCAGCTGCTTGTGTGGTTAGTGGAGGCGGAATCTGTTCAGGTTCTTTAGTAAATAATACTTCAGGAACAATTATCCCATATTATTTGACAGCCAACCATTGTGGCATTACAAATACTGCCGCATGGGTATTTAGATTTCGTTGGGAAAGAACTGCTGCCAATGCAATTTGTGCAGCAACAAACCAAGCTACTAATAATGGACCAACGAATCTAACAAGAACAGGTTGTACATTAAAAGCCAATAATTCAAGTTCAGATTTTATTCTAGTTGAATTGTTAACTGCGCCAGATCCTGCTTGGGGAATTTATTACAATGGTTGGGATCATTCAGATGCATTAACTGTAACACAAGCAACAGGAATCCACCATCCAGATGCTGATATCAAGAAAATCAGTCGAGAAAATGATGCGCCAACTCAACAAGTAACTTCATTCAATGGAAATGCAAATACGAATGTTTGGAGAATCGCAGATTGGGATTTTGGTGTAACTGAGCCTGGTTCATCAGGCTCACCACTTTTCGACCAAAACCATAGAACAATTGGTGTTTTGTCTGGAGGAGCTTCTGCTTGTTCTGGGACCGTCGATAATAACCAATATGATATTTATGGTCGTTTTGGAACAGGTTGGGACTTAGGTACAACTCCTGCCACTAGATTGAAAGATTGGTTGGATCCAGTTAGCTCAGGAGCAGTATTTATTGATGGTGTAGATCCATCAGGACCTTCATTAAATATTGATGGCGGAATCCAAAATGCAGTTGGAATTTCTGGAACTATCTGCGGTGCTACTGTTACACCTCAAATTTCAATTTTCAATGCAGGGAGTGACCCGCTAACGAGTGCTTCAATTTCTTATGGATATGATGGAAATAATACCCAAACTTATAATTGGTCTGGAAATTTAGCTCAATTCGGAAATGCAACGATTAATTTACCATCACAGACATGTAAGTGCAGGTAATCACACATTTTCTGCTAACATAACTGCCTCAAATGGGAGTTCTGATTTAGGTACTTCAAATAATACTTTGACTTCAAATTTTTCAACCGTTGTAAACGGCGAAATAATCGATTTGAATCTAAACTTAGATCAATGGGCTTCCGAAACTTCTTGGCAAGTGTTAGACCAAAACAATACTGTGCTATATGCTAGTGGAGGATATTCTGACGGAACTGCTGGTGTCACTACTCCGATAAATGAAACCTTCTGCTTAGCGCCAGGTTGTTATAATTTTAAAATCATGGACTCTTACGGTGATGGTATGACAAGTACTAATAATCCTTCCGGAAGTTATACAATTGCAAATAATAGTGGAACAGTATTAGCTGAATTAACGGCAGCAAATGCAAATTTTGGGACTTCAAACACAACGCAGTTTTGTGTAACAAGTTCAGTTGGAATCGAAGAATATTTGTTAAGTCAAAGTGTAACCATTGCTCCAAATCCAGCAAATGAAAACTTAAATATTCAAACCAACAACAACAATCAAATTGAATCAATTGCAATCTATAATTTGGCTGGTCAGCTTCTGATTGAAAAATCAGTAAATGAAAAAATGAGTCAAATTGATATTTCTCAACTGAATGGCGGAATGTATTTGGTAAAAGTTCAAACACAGTTTGGATTGGTAGTTAAAGAAATAGTTGTCCAATAAATTTTTACAAAGGAATTGATGATTTTAACCGATTATCAATTCCTTAATTATTTTATTTAACCTAAAAAATGTACCTTAGCCTTTTGCAAATAATATTTCATGAAGTCAATTGAATTTACGACTGGTCAACATGTTAAAATTGAATACGAAATAGCTTCAACAGGCGTTCGTGTGATTGCTTCAATCATTGATTTATTTGCTTTTTTTATCTATTTTTTGATTTTCACTTTCCTGATTGGCGCTTCAATGATTTCATGGGAACCTGAAACTGGCAGTTTTGTTTTTTTACTTTTAGTCAGAATTCCTTTTATTTTTTACAGCCCAATTATCGAATATCTTACACACGGACAAAGCCTTGGTAAATACGCGATGGGAATTCGAGTAGTAAGCCTTTCAGGAGAAAATGCTGGATTCAGAGAATATTTTACGCGTTGGATTTTCAGAGTAATCGACATGTGGTTCGGTTTTGGCTTTTTGGCAATTCTCTTCTCTAGTACTTCTGAAAGAGGACAAAGATTGGGAGATGCAATGGCAAACACTGTTGTTATAAACAAGAAAAATAGCCAACAATATAATTTAAGAAATATTTTGGCAATCAAAGACCAAAAGAATCACGAACCAACGTATTTGAATGTTTTGCGATTTACTGATGAAGATGTCATGTTGATTAAAAACACGATTCAAAGAGTTGAAAAATACCCCAACGAGGAAACCAAAAAATTTACCATAGAGTTGGCTCACAAAACAGCAGAAATCATTGGCTTGCCAGAAACTCCACAGAAAAAAATGGAATTTCTAAAAACCGTTTTGCTTGATTATGTTGTTCTCACACGTTAAAAAATATGTCCAGTTTAGTACTCGTACCAACACCAGTTGGAAATTTAGAAGACATAACCCTCAGAGCAATCCGCATGTTAAAAGAAGCAGATTGTATTTATGCTGAAGATACCAGAGTGACCAAAAAGTTGTTGAATCACTTTGAAATTCAAAAGCCTGTCTATCCATTTCATGCGCACAACGAACATAGAACGCTTGATTTTGTAATTGATAAAATCAAAGAAAATACGATGACAGTTCTAGTTTCAGATGCTGGTACACCCGCTATTTCTGATCCAGGATTTTTGCTCGTCCGCGCTTGTGTCGATGCAGGAATCGATGTGTCGTGCTTACCTGGCCCAACAGCTTTAATTCCCGCATTGGTTGGTAGCGGTTTTCCATGTGACAGATTCTGCTTTGAAGGATTTCTACCACACAAAAAAGGTAGACAAACCAAATTGCAAGAATTGGCTTTAGAAGAAAGAACAATCGTACTTTACGAGTCTCCTCATAGATTGGTTAAATGCTTGGGTCAAATAGCGACTTTCTTCGAACCAGCAAGAAAAGTTTGTGTTGTAAGAGAAATTTCCAAAATCTACGAAGAATTCAAACGTGGCGAAGCCCAAGAAGTTCAAAAATATTACGAAGCAAATCCTCCAAAAGGGGAAATTGTAATCATCATTGAAGGAAAAAATGGAAAAAATTGATACCAAAGGAATTGTTTTAAAAGCTTATGGAAAAGCAGAAATGGCTTTTGAGCAAAAAACGATTCAGATTCAAAAACCAAAAGCCAATGAAGTTCTAATTGATGTTGAAGCTTTTGGTTTGAATTATGCGGATGTAATGGCAAGAAATAATCTATACAAAGAAGCTCCTGCTCTACCGGCCGTTTTAGGGTATGAAGTAGTCGGAATAATCGAAGAAATAGGTGAAAATGTTTCTCCAGAATTATTGGGGAAAAGGGTTGTTGCCTTCACAAGATTTGGTGGCTATGCGAAAAAAGCGATCACACAAGATTATGCTATTTCTTTGATTGAAAGTATGCCAGCAGAAGAAGCATTGGCACTTTCAACGCAATTCGTAACGGCTTATTATATGGCTGTCTATCTGTCTCCAGTGCATGAAGGCGACAAAGTATTGATTCATGCTGCAGCTGGAGGTGTTGGCACTGCGTTGATTCAGTTATGCAAATGGAAAAAAGCTTTCGTTTATGCCAAAATAGGAGATGAAAGTAAAGAAGCTTTAGTAAAAGAATTGGGTGCCGACGTGGTTGTAAACTACAATAAATCAGATTATCAAAGCACTATTTTAAATCACTTAAAAGAACAAAGATTAGATGTTACATTTAATCCAATTGCTGGTTCAACATTCAAAAAAGATTGGGGTTTAATTGGTTCTGGAGGAAAAGTGATTCTCTTTGGTGGTTCCGAAAGATCTGGAAAAAAATGGGGAATTTTATCTTCTCTCAACTTTGTTCGAAAAATGGGAATTGTTATTCCAATCGGACTCATGATGCGTTCTAAAAATGTCTTAGGAGTGAACATGCTTAAAATCGCAGACAATAAACCTGAAGTTCTTTCTCATTGCTTGAAAAAAGTGGTAGAATTAACGAATAAAGGCATTTTAAAACCACAAGTGGGTGCAAAGTTCAATGTCAACGAAATTTCGGCAGCACATGCACTATTAGAGTCAGGAAAATCGACTGGGAAAATCTCTGTATTTTGGGATTAATTTTTAAAATTTGAAGAAAGAACAAAAATATCTTTTGGAAGAATTTATCTTCGATTTGACAGAAATACAATCCTCTGACATATTGGTAAATGTTGATTTTTCTAAAAAAGAATTTTTTCAAATTAAAACAAAACTAAGTGAATCTTGCGAATTTCCTGTTGAAAAATCTTTGAGTCAAATCATCAAAATAGCGATTCAAAACAAACGAATTTCTGATACAGATTCACTATGCATCGCATACAATGGTTTAAACTGGAATTACAAAGGAAAACAAGTAGTTTCACCATTGATCTTAATCCCGCTTTCGTTTAAAATCAATAAAGTAAGTCAAACGATTGCTTTCAAGCCAGACTTTGAAAACTTTCTGTTCAATCCATTTATCATCAATGAAATACAACGAAGTTATGGCCTTAAATGGGAATCTAGCGACGATTTGGACATGGACGAAAACTTGATGTCATTGCATGAATTTTTAAACACCAATAAATTTGAAGTAACTATAGAAAATTTCAAAATTATTGGCAATTTTCACCATCATCGCTATCAAATTGTCAAGGACTTAGAAGCACTTCAAAATCAAGAACAAAATCACTTGGTGAAAGAAATATTAGGTGAAGAATTCAACAATGAAACTGATATCAAACCATTAACCAATTTCAATTTGGTTTCGATTGATAAAGATCAATTGTTGGTGTTTGAAAAAATCAAAACTGGGAATTTGGTGATTCAAGGTCCCCCGGGTACTGGAAAATCGCAAGTATTGACTAATCTATTGGCAAAACTGCTCTTCGAAGGAAAAATGAATTTGGTTGTTTCTGAGAAAAAAGCGGCGCTCGAAGTATTAGTCAAAAAACTAAATCAATACCAGTTAGATGATTTTACATTCATTTCCCAAGGCCAAATAAAATCACATGATTTTATTCAAAAATTAAAAAATACTTGGGATAAATTAGAACTTAAAGCCGAAAAGCCAGCAAAAAATTTAATACTCTCTGAACAACTTCTGTCGCAGTTCCAATTAACGCTCGACAAGATGCTTTCCAAAAATCTAATTGGAGGAGTAAGTTTAGAAGAATTCAAAAAGCTTTTAAAAGATATTGATTTAAAAGATATTACCTATTCATCTGCAGTCCCGAGTATCAAAACTTGGTTAGAACAAAAATCAGAGATTGAAAAACTTTATGCATCTTGGGGTGGATTTGACAAAATAAAACTTCTAAGTCAAAATGCACTTAAAGATAATTTTCAACTTGACCAAGATATCAAAAATTTGAAGGAAGAATTTGAAAAATTTTCTAAGAAGTTTGAAATTAATACTGTTGCAGAATTAGTTCAAATTATTAAGCAAATACCGAGATTTCAAATTCTAGAAAATGAACTTTATAAAAAATATGCCTCGTTATTCTCAACAAAAAAAGAAAAAAATAAGTTTGAAACACTGAAAATCAAGTGGATTTCGAAAGAATCCGAACTTAACTTAATCAAGTCAGAAGAAAATAATTGGAAAATCAAACCCAATTTGACGCAAGTTGAATCATGGAAAATACAATTATCAAGTAACTGGTGGGTCAAAAGGAAAGCTGAAAAACAAATCAACATTCACCTTCAAAATAAAGAAATAATACCCGAAATAGCGGTCGAGAATTGGCAAAAATATTTATCCATCTCTCAAGAACTGCAAATTTTGGAACAAGAATTTCTTAAGCTTGGGATTGAAAGACCTTCAATAGAAATTGAAAGTATTAGTTACATCGTAACACAACTAGAAAATGAAAAATTAAACGAAATTAACCAAGCTTTTTCTATCAATTCCATAATTCGAAAAGAGGCCATTTTGCTTTCAAAGGAATTGAGCAATTTACTCCAAAAATTAAAAAACTTAATTGATTACGATTTAGATAAATTGACGCTTAAAGATTTAATTGAATTAGAAAAATCAGCGGTAGAAATTATTCGGGAAAAAAATATAATAATACACTTTAATACAGAATTATACAACTTAATTAGAACATCAAAATCACCGCTTGAAATCGCGAAAATAGTGCTTAAAAGTCATTGGGTAAATTTCGAGTCTCAATGGCCTGAATTAGCAAAATTTGACGGTCAAACAATGTTGTCAAAAATTGAAAATATCATTAAATCGGAAAATGAGGAGATGTTCCTTTTCGGGAAGCAAATTTTTCATCAACAAACAGAAAAATTTCAACGATTAAATGCAATTCTCAGAACTCCAAGCGGTAAACTCAAGGGCGATGAAAAAATATTTAAAGCCAATCTAAAAATTGGAAAATCGATTTTGGTTAAAGAATTTGCTAAAACCAAACAACATAAAACGATTCGGGAATTATTAAATAGCGAAGCCAGAATTTGGATCGAAATTTTAACTCCGATTTGGTTGAGTACACCAACGCAAGTCGCTGTAACTTTTCCGATGGAAGCATCCCTTTTCGACTGGGTTATTTTTGATGAAGCAAGTCAAATTCCACTTTCAAATGCATTGGGCTCTTTACAAAGAGCTAAAAGAGCGATTGTTGCTGGCGATGAACATCAAATGTCGCCGAGCAGTTATTTTTCAGGATCAGTTTCAAGCGTAGATTTACTTCACCAAGCCAATTACTACTATGCAAAAACAACTTTAAAACACCATTACCGCAGTAATCATCCTGAATTGATTTCATTTTCAAATAGATACTTCTATCAAAATGAACTTATTGCATTTCCATCTTCAGCTGAAAACAAGCATCCTCTGAATCTACATTTCGTAGAAAATGGACGTTTTATTGAACGACAAAATTTCGAAGAAGCAAAAGCAGTAGCAAAACTGATTGAAAAACTAATTGATCAAGATGATTCTTTAGGAATTGTAGCATTCTCTGAACAACAAATTGATTGTATTTGGAGGAAACTGTCGCCCTCGACAAAGCAAAAGTTTTCACAAAAAGTCGAGCAAGGAAAAGGCTTTTTTAGAGCGTTAGAACAAATTCAAGGTGATGAATGTGATATCTTAATCATCAGTCTAGGTTATGCTAAAAATGAATTGGGCGAATTCCACAAAAGATTCGGTCCTTTAAATCAAAAAAACGGCTCCAAAAGATTAAATGTACTACTAACGAGATCGAAAAAGGCAATTCACTTTTTTAGCTCAATTAAGTCTAATGAGCTCGAATTGAGCACAAATGAATCGGTAAATTTACTTAGATTTCTATTAATTAAATTGGAAGAAGAAAACAGGAATGAAAAATTAGTTTTCCCCTTTGATTTAGATGTTAAAATTGAAAAACCTGGACAATTATCCATCCTCAATGTCACTGACAAAATTGATGATGCTAGAGAACTGATTACATTGCATGATGTGCTTTCGCAAAGAGGTTGGCAAATTTCGTATCAATTCTAAATAAAAAAGTTCCGATTATAACTTATAACCGGAACTTCCTTTAAACTTGTTTTACTATTTTACTTGATCAGCCTTCTCGCGCGCTTTAGCCATCACTCCGTCTGCTTTTGCATTGGCTTCAGCTTCCACTTTATTCGCTTTTTCATCAGCTTCCTTGATGATTCTCTTTCCAGCAACTTCAGCAGCTTTTTTCTTCAGAGGATTACCTCCAGCTTCATCTGCCAATTTTTGAGCACCTTTCGCTCCTTCCTCTCTGATTTGTGCAGCAGCTCTTTTTCCTTCAGCTTTCAATTTATCTGCTTGTCTTTGTCCGTCTTCTAAGATTTCTTGTTTCTTTTTATTCAAATCTTCTTTGACTTCATTGACTTTATTTGTTACAATCGCTTTTACTGTATCTTTTCCTTTGTTGATAGCGTCTTTTACAGCTTCCTTCACAGTTTCCTTCATGTTACCTGATAGCTTCATGATTTGCTCTTTTAAATCAGTCGTTACTTTTGGATCCTTCATTTTCCCAATCACTTTCACATTCACTGGGATGAAGGCAGGCAATTCTTTCACTTGAATTTTTGGTGTAATTCCATTTACTTTTTGAATTCCACTTTCCACCAATTTAATCATGCTTGCAGGAATTTCTTCTTTTGGAACATTCATTTTCAACACATAATCGATGTCTTGCTCTATAGATGAACTTCCACTTACATTGGTCATGATGTTTCCAAGTTTCACATTAAACGGTGTCAATGAAACTTTACCATCTGCAAACTTGAATTTTGTGCTCAAATTTTTCAAAGTTTGCGTTGCTAATTTCTCCATTTTCAATTCAGAACTGATTTTTTTCAATGGTTCAAATCCAGAAATAGTTACTGAATTGGTGAATAAATCACCAGCACCAGTCAATGTAGCGTAAATTGGTTCGAACGATGGTGTCAAAAACGAATTCATACTGAAAGTTGAGGTGATTTTTCCTTGCGCATATTTAGCAATTGGTGCTAGTTTTTCAATAGTCACAAAATTATTTGCCAATTGATTGATATCTAATTCCTTCAAATTATATCCAAAATCGATTTTAGGTTTTGAGTGGTCTTTGGTATCATAACTACCTTTTAAACCAACTGTACCACCCATCGTATTCATGGTCAAGTTATTCAAACTCGCAACTTCTTCCTTCATTCCGACAGAACCTTTCACGTTTTTGATATCCATTTTGTTGTAGCGCAAAGTGTTGATGTTGGTATTCAAATTGAAATCTACATTCTCTGGAATAAGCAACGCTTCTTCGCTCGTGGCCGCAGTCGTTGTTTCGGCAGATGACGTAGTACTTGAAGTTCCCGCCAATTGATCTAAATCCAAATAATTACTATTGAAATTAAAATTCCCTTTCAACAAGTCATCACTGAAGAAATATCCCAAATAATTGTCAATTGTTCCATTTACCTTGAAATCACTTCTACCCATTTTGGCGTCAAGACTTTCTAACGCTAAATTTTGCGGAGAAAATCTAAATACCATGGATTTAATACTCACGGCATCTGGTAAATCTGCCGATTTGTAGAGCATTTCTACCAATTTCAAGGTTCCATTTGCGTCAAAATCTTGGTATCTTTCATTTTCTAGTGCGCTGACTTTTCCTTTCAATTTCACATCAGCATCTAGTTTTCCAGTATAAGATTCTCCTTTAGCAAGGGGAATCACTTGACCAAGTGTTGCTAAATTCACTTTTGCTAGAATTTTTGAATCAATAAATGGATCAACCATCGGACTCAACATTTTTAAGTTTGCGTCAATTTTGTTTCCAGCAAATTCTGCATGAAATTTTGATACATCTACCGTCATTTTATCCAAATTAGAACCTCCGGCAAATTTTGAACCTGCATTGATGGCAATATTGGTGATTTTCTGCGGCAAACTTGGATATTTAATAGAAGCGTTGTCAACGCTGATTCCAGCATCCCAACCCGGCATATTTTTGTCATCCATGATTCCTTTAACTTGGGCTTTCAAAGCTAAATTTCCTTGTGTCACCATGCTTTCATAACCTGATTGGTAAAATGCAGGAATTAAGGATAAGAAATCTTTAAATGTTGCTTTGGAGGCATTTAATTTCAAATCCATGTTGTCTTTTTTGTCCAACATTTCATAAAAACCGTCCACTGACAATTTCAATGCATTTAATTCCAACGTATTTTCTTTCAAGGTAAATTTGGATGAATTTTCTTTAAATTCCATCAATAAATTGGCAATCAAATTGGTTTTCACTTTACTCAAATATGTCAATCCATCCATATTGAATGTCATGGCGTCCATCGTTGTATTTGTATTGAAATCAATCACATCTGCTGTTAAATCACCCTCACCAGTATGGGTCATGTTTTTCAATTCAGCAAACATATCTCCCGCTTGATCGTAATATTTGATGTAAGCATTATTGATAGCGTATTCCTGTAAAGAAAGTTTGAAACTAGAAGGTTCTTTATCTTCAGGAGTTTGCAAAGAATCTGGTTTCATGATATCGTAATTGGCTTTGCCATTGTTTAAGACTCGAACATCAAATTTAGGTTCTTCCAAAGTAATTCCTTTGATTTCAACTTGGTCTCCACCAACAACACTCCAAAAATCTACATGCGCATCTAATTGTTTAATGTCAACCAATTTTACACCTTTGAATTCATTTCTACCTGTAACTGTAACGCCTTCAAATTGAGCCGTCATGTGAGGAAAAGTACTGATGAAAGTTAAATCAAAATCTTTTATGGCAACGTCAGCAAGCAGCATTTTATTCACTTCTTTTAATGCCAATTCTTTCAATTCATCTTTGAAAAAGATTGGAATTAATATCAAAGCGATGATTAGTAATAAAAATGTGATTCCAGTCCATTTCAAAATTCTACGGAACAAACTTTTCTTCTTTTTCTCTTTTTTAGCCATCTTTTATGAATTACAAGTTGAATTTTCTCGATATTTGTATTGGTTGAAACAAAGGTTTCAAAATACATTTTCAAAGTAAACGCTAAATTAATGGATTTCTTTCAAACATTCAGATTACAATTGTTAATAATCTTTATTTCTTCTACGGTTTATGGTCAAATCGAGACTGGAAAAACATCTGGGTCACCAGAGAAAAAAATTAAAAAGTCGAAAAATAAGGAAATGCTTGTCGTGCAAAAAATTCCTACTTCAGCATTTTACGTCGGAGGGAGTTTTGGACTAAGTACAAGAATATTAAGTGAAAACGAAGGCTTATTTGGTAAACCCCTGGGAGAAAGAGCGAATGAGAAATCCATTTTTACAGGCGGAGCAACCATTGGATTTAGAAATCAAATCAAACGCAATTGGTGGATTGATTTTGGAGCTTCCTTGGCCAAAAATGGTGAATCTTATGATTATAAAAGCGCAGTGAACGATTCTAGTTATTCATACACAACTAATTACACCTATTTTGCGATTCCAATCAAATTACAATATATCACAGCAGGAAAGGTAAAATTTATCGCTGGACTTGGGGTTCAACCACAATTGTTTATGGGTTACAATCAAAAGATAAATTGGACTGATTCATTGAATGTTGGAAGTAATTCAAACATTAAAGACAACAAACAGATTAATTTCTTCACAATTGCCGCTATCGCCAATGTTGGTGTTTCATGGCAAATTAAACCAAGAGTTGCGTTCTATTTACTTCCTGAAATCAGAATGCAATTAAACAATTCATTTCAAAAACAATCACCATATATTCACAAAGGATTGTTTTACGGTGTCCAAGCAGGATTTTCTTTCGGAATCAATTAACTTCTCCTGTTTCCGAGTGGTCATTGTAGTCAGACAATGATTGATCTGAATCGTAATAGAATATCATTACTTGCGCAACATCGCGTAAAAAATCAATTTTACCTACATCGAAACGATTGATTTTTAATCCTGTTCGCAATTCTAAATCTGCCTTCATCGCTTCATGGTGTTCTGGTTTGATTAAATCAATTCGTTCGTAAATGATTGTCTTTCTGGTTTCATGTTTCAATAACCACAAATATTCTAATCCAAAAGTGATTCCAATCAGCGTGAAATTCATCAAAGCCATTTCAGCAATACTGATTTTATTGGATGCCAAGGAGTTGATGACACTAATCCCGATAATCATAAACAAATACGTCATTTCCTTGATTTCAATCGCATCAGTTCGGTAGCGAAGAATTCCAAAAATGGCAAATAATCCAAGTCCCATTCCAGTGTCGATGTCCAATTTTTTCAGTCCAAAACAGATCAAAAAAGTAATTGTCCCAATTAAATAATAGGTAAACAAATAATCTTTGCGCTTCGTTTTTGGATAATAAAGCAAACGAATCAAGATGGTCATTGAAACTAAATTCACTCCCAAACGAAAAATCAAGGAGTAGAAATCATTGTTAAACCATTCAAATTCTAATAATTGCGTAGGCTCGACAGCAGCTTTTAAATTGAAAAATAAATTAAGCAACATGGGCATTTATGGATTTAAGTTTTAATAATTTTTCTTTGAATCGATTGTATTTGATATTCTTTTCATTGTATAGTTCAATCGCGCCGATACAATATTTACTCAAGCGATAGGGCCTGATATAGTTTGTTTTCATCAATTGATAAAACGGAGAATTTCTTGTCAATTTACTTTGCTTCAATTCAGCAATGACCAGATTTTCGAATTTATGATGCGTTTCTTCCCAATGAAAATGAAGGTTAAAATCAAGCGTTAGTCTTTCTTCATCTACATTATTTACCAATGTTATTCTATTGAACGAATTCCACAAATTTGCTTTCAAAACTGCATCTTTGGTCAAATATTGATTCAAAAAAGTCACTTGTTGTTCATCCAGATTATCTGAAAAATCAGTTGCTTTGATTCTTTTTTTATCAGTTCTTCCTTTGATTTTGTGTTTCAATTCTAGGAAAAACAAATCAGATTCAACATATTTTCTGATTCGAACTTTAAACCGATTGGTGCGTCCATTGTGGTGCGCATTAAAGAAAGAAAAATCAACATCATCAAAATAAAGACTCTGGTAATGAGGTGTTCTAGTGTCTTTTATTTCTAGAATACGATAGTCATTTGACAACGCAGGCAAAAGTTCAACCAATTGATTTACACTGAAAGCAAATTTAGTATCGATGCGATTCATCAATTTAACCCTGTCCATTTCTTCCAGGGTTATTGGGTTGAATTTTTGTACTAACGTTGCTATTTTGTCCATCTATTGTTAAACCAAAGTTAAGAAATTGTTACTTACCTCATACCTTTGAAGTTATTTTAACCGAATTCCTTTGGCTTTTGTTACATTTTTTCAAAAGAATTTCAAAAATAATCACTTTGCCATTTTTAAAGCTAGCTCGTAATTAGAAAATGAGGTCAACTTGAGAATCAATAATCTGAATAAATAATTTAATTTTGTTCCATGAGAAAGAAAATCTTACTACTAGGTTCAGGCGAATTAGGTAAAGAATTTGCCATTGCAGCGCAGAGATTGGGTCAATATGTGATTGCAGTTGATAGTTATGAAAATGCACCCGCAATGCAAGTTGCGCACACTTTTGAAGTAATTGACATGTTAGACGGAAATGCTTTGGATGCAATCGTCGCTAAACATCAGCCAGATTTGATTGTGCCTGAAATTGAAGCAATACGAACTGAAAGATTTTTTGACTACGAAAAACAAGGTATACAAGTAGTGCCTAGTGCGAAAGCTGCAAATTTCACGATGAATAGAAAAGCAATTCGTGACTTAGCTGCCATTGAAGTTGGTGTAAAAACTGCAAAATATAAATATGCTACGTCATTTGAAGAACTTTCAAAAGCAGTTGAATTTACTGGAATTCCATGTGTTGTTAAACCTTTGATGTCAAGTTCTGGAAAAGGACAATCAGTGATCAAAAGTGCGGAAGACATTGAAAAAGCGTGGAAATATGCACTCGAAGGTTCTCGTGGTGATTTGCAAGAAGTAATTGTAGAAGGTTTCATCGATTTTGATTATGAAATTACTTTATTGACTGTAACACAAAAAAATGGCCCTACGCTTTTTTGTCCGCCAATTGGTCACAGACAAGAGCGCGGTGATTATCAGGAAAGTTGGCAACCAATGTCAATGAATCCTTTGCATTTGGCTGAAGCTCAAAAAATGGCGGGAGATGTTACCAAAGCACTTGGTGGCGCTGGAATTTGGGGTGTAGAGTTTTTTATCACGAAAGATGGTGCTGTATTTTCCGAACTTTCACCTCATCCACACGATACAGGAATGGTTACGCTTGCTGGAACCCAAAACTTCAACGAATTTGAATTGCATGCAAGAGCGATTTTAGGAATTCCAATTCCAGAAATACAATTGCTTAGAAATGGCGCAAGTGCAGTTGTTTTGGCGACAGAAACTTCTGTAAACGAACCTGTTTTTTCAGGAATTGAAACAGCAGCGTTAGAACCAAACAGTGATTTTAGAATTTTCGGAAAACCTTTCACGAGACCATTTCGACGCATGGCTGTTACTTTAACTTATGGAGAACAGAAGGTCGAAGAATTAGTCGTGAATGCGCAAAGAATGGCTTCTAAAATCAGCGTAAAATAGCTTAATGAATAAATATTTTCTGTATTTTTTGTTGTTGCAAAACTTTGACAATTGAAAATTAAAGTATATTTACGTTCAACGAAAAATGAAAGAAACCTCCTTCATAGAACAAAATAAGGAAAAATGGAATCGCTTCGAAAAACTTTCTGAAAGTGAATCGAGCGATCCTACTGAGTTGAGTGATTTATACATGGATATCACTGACGATCTCAGTTATGCCCAAACTTTTTATCAAAGAAGAACGGTTAGAGTTTATTTAAATCAATTGGCGCAACGCGTTTACACAGGTGTTCACTTAAAAAAAGCAGAAACATTTAAAAAGTTTTTGTCCGTTTGGCGAGTTTCCCTTCCCTTGGAAATCTACAAGTCGAGAAGAAATTTACTTTTCGCTTTAGTTGTCTTTTTGATTTGGGCAGCATTATCCGCAGTAACTACGCATTTTTACCCAAATTTTACAGGTCTTGTATTGTCGAAGCAATATGTGGAAATGACCAATGAAAATATTTCAAATGGAGATCCGCTGGCAGTTTATAAAGGTGGAACGCAAATGCAAATGTTTATTGATATCACAACTAACAATATCAAAGTCGCATTTTTGACATTTATTTTTGGAATCTTCTTCACTGTTGGGACGCATATTTTGCTCTTCAAAAACGCGATGATGGTTGGTTCATTTCAATATTTCTTTGCGACCAAAGGCTTGTTGATCACCTCCTTTTTAGGAATTTGGATTCACGGTGCATTCGAAATTTGATCCATCGTTTTGGCCGCAGGTGCTGGAATAACGATGGGAAATGGTTGGCTTTTTCCTGGGAATTATACGCGACTTCAATCATTACAAATATCCGCTAAAAGAGGACTAAAAATCATGATGAGTTTGGTTCCGTTTTTTGTATTTGCAGGATATTTAGAAAGTTATGTGACAAGAAATTACATGGATTTACCTGAATGGTCGAAATGGGTACTCATCAGTCTATCATTTGGAATTATCTTATTTTATTACGTCATCTATCCAATGATTGTTGCTCGAAAGCATCCAGAATTGTTGGAAGAAAAAGACTTGATTAATTATTTTCCTCCGGTAAAATTTGACTTATCGAAGATCAGAAATTTTGGTGAAATTATTTCAGATACTTTTCGATTTTACAATATTCATTTCAACAAAATATCCAAAATAAATTTTAGAATACTATTGCCAATAATTATCGTTTTGGTCTATTTACAAAATGACAATCACGCCATGTTGATGGCGACAGAACATTGGTTCGATTGGTCTAAACAACTAGAAATAATGACTGGTTTTGGTTTTACAAATCTGCAAGACTGGATCATAAATTTCGCTTGGTCATTTGTCATTAGCGGAATGTTTCTAGGTGTTTTATTTGCATTCAAAATAAAAGATGAAGATTTCAGTTGGCGGGCATTTTTCAATTTTACCAAACGAAAAATACTGCTGATTTGGTTGGGTAATTTTCTATTATTCTTCTCGCTAGCGTTTATTCCCTGGTATTGGTACATCATCTTAATTCTTTTATTGCCTTTTGTATTTTTAAACGGAATTATTCCTGGAATTGCAGATTTTTCTATCAAAAATGCCATTGGAAAGGGATGGACATTTAGCGCCCGTTCTTATGGAATTTCACTCTTAAATATCGTAATCTTCACGCTTATTTTCGCACTTTTCATGCAGCCGATTGCTTTGGTTTTGAGTATTCGTGAAAATTTTGATCCCACGAGTATTATTAATGTCACCGAGCCAATTATGCCAGATTTATTGGATTTGCTCGCTGATTTCACTAAAGATGTTGCTGAAGCGTTGGGAGGAGATCGCATGTTTTGGGCAAATGTTGTGAGACAGATTGTGTATGTTTTGTTTCTTTTGCTCGTTTTGCCAATTTGGATTATCAGTATGACTTTTATTGGATATAATGAATATGAAAAAGAAACTGCAACTGGATTAAGAAATGCATTCTTGAAATTTGGGAAGCGCAACCGTTACCAAGAAAATGAAACCGATTTTGAGTAAATATTTTTGGTACATATTGATTTTTTGCATGAGCAATGCCTGGTCTCAAAAAAATGAGGTCAATAAACCGTCTTACCAAAAATTCCAGCGCGATTTTGATTACATCAAAGATAAAAAGTACAAAGGACCAGAAAATAATTACGACGAACCTACTTCGATGGAAAAATTCGAAGACGATGAATATGATGAGGACGATTATACTGGTCTAGAATACGATCCAAATGATATTCAGAGATCGAGAGATGCTAAAAACTTGCATGGAAATGGAGGCGGTGGTTCCACAGGCGATAAAAAATACGACCCAAAAATTTCGGAGCCAGAAAAATTAGACATTGATCCTCCTCAAATTTCACCGCCAAATATTCCAAACGTAAATGGTCCAACTATTTCACCATTGGTTTGGAAAGTCATTTTAATCATTTTGGGGATTTTGTTATTGGCATGGATAACTTATTTAATTGTCAAAAATTACAGGTATGTTCCTGCTCCAACACAAGGAAATTTTTCACCAGCCGATTGGAACCCCGAGTTAATTCCAAAAACAGAATTAGAGTTACGTCTAGAAGCTGCTATGGCTGAAAATAATTACAGAGAATGTGTTCGTATTTGGTTTACGTTTATTTTAAAAGAATCTATTCGTCTTCGAAAAATAAAATGGAAAAAAGATTTGACCAACTTTGATTATTTAATTCAAATGTCTGGTAAAGATGGGTATGCAGATTTCTATGAAAGCGTACGGATTTACGATTTGGTGTGGTATGGCGATTATGATATCGGAGAAAATGAATATTTATCCTTGGTTCCACACCTGCAAAAAAATTATGAAAATTTAAAAGATAAACATGAATAAGCAAAAAGCCACGATTGCAGGGGCGGTTTTGCTTCTGTTTATTGTCTTGATAGTATATCTTTTTTCTGGTACTGATTACAAAGAAGAAAGTAAACAAAAACCCAAGTTTGTTTCAGACGAATGGAGCACTGAATTCATTTTGGAATCCAAAGATCCAATGGGTATTTATTTGTTCAAAACAATGTTTGACAGTTACGGTGACTCAAATATTGTGATTGATGATTCACTTAACTATTTATCAAAAGATTCAAATAGTACATTTATTTTCGTCGGTGATAGATTCAGTGTTTATCCTGAAGAATTTGATACAATTTTGAGTGAGGTCAAAAAAGGATCGAATTTGCTTTTGTCTTTCCACGATTTAATTGATACAATTAATCAGCACTTCTTTTACGATAGTTACAATGAATGGTATTTTGATGAAGAAGTCAAAGTACATACTTTGAAGGACGAATATACACTACGCGCCATTTTTCAAGCAGATACCGTTGCGCGGGTCTGGAAAATATTCAAAGAATACAATATCAAAGACACGAATTTCATTACTATTAGTTCGTTTATGGAAACGCCGAATTTTGTGAAATTAAAATTTGGCAAAGGACATATCTTTTTACACAGCAATCCTGAGATGTTTTACAACTATCAAATGTTGACCAAGGATGGTTTCAATTATGCTCAAAGTGTAATTCACCAATTTCCGCCGAAAAAACGAGTTGTTTGGCTAGAACTAGGGCGATTAAGCGACGATATTGGAGACTTTAGTACAGAAGATGCTGATGGAGATCAAGGTAGAAAAGACAATAGTCTGCTGCAATTTCTATTCAAAAAATTGGAGTTGTTGATTGCGCTGTTGTTGACGATACTTGGCGTGATTTTATATTTGATTTTCAGATCTAAGCGCTATTGGCCAATTGTTCCATATATTCCTGAAAACAAAAATCGATCCTTGGATTTTGCCAATACGATGACCGCGATTTATTTGCAGCAAGAATCTCCTTACAGTATTTTGATTGTGATGCGAAGAAATTTCAGAGCCAACATCAATCGACAGTTTTTTATTGATCTTTCGAAGCAAGATAAGGCCAAAGAAATTAAAGCACTTTCAGAAAAAAGTGGCGTCAAATTTACCGATGTAGAGAATTTGGTCAACATGCTTGAAAATCAAAAAATGCATGCTGTTACCTATGAATATGTGCAAGAAGTAGCGAAAATGCAACGCGCATTCTACATTAAAACAGGAATCATCAAAGATAAAATCAAACAAAAGACTGAGAAGAAGAAAATTGTCTTTAAACGTCAAATGATTCTTTCGACAACTTTTATATTCCTTGGAATTAATGCCATTTTACGAGGTTTCTATTTGTTGGCTTCCTCCAACGGAACTGGAATATTATTTTGGCCGATCGGATTTCTAGTGTTGACAATGGGGATTATCCTTTTCAGTAGAAATTTGTTAGTTGTTGAACATGGAAAAATGATATTTTACCCTTATTTTTTCAGTAAAAAAGAGTTTGAAATAAATGATTTGATCGGCGTACAAGTATCAAACGGAAATACCATGTTTGAATTTACAGGAAATCGTAAGTTGACTATAAATCATTTGGAAATCAGCAGATATAGTAAAAAAGATTTTGAGCAATTTATTGCACCATTTTTAAAAATGAATTAGTTTAATACCGCAAAATAAAATCGCATGATAAACGAAGAAAATCAAGAAATCAACCCAGAACATGAGGCTTTTATGCCAAAGGAAAATATTGAATCAAATAATTCACCTGAAATTGATGATTCAACGGTTGAGAATTCCGAGGAAACAAAATCTGGCTACGGTTTTGAAAGATCGAACGAAGACCTGATTTGGGTAGCACAAAAAGTCAATCAAGTCCGCCAAGAAATGTCCAAATTTGTGATTGGACAAGGAGAAATGGTGGAGTTATTGATGACTGGAATTTTTTCTAACGGACATGTTTTGTTAGAAGGAGTACCTGGAGTTGCGAAAACGTTGTCTTCAAAAGTCTTGTCGAAAGCATTGGATATCCAGTTTTCGAGAATTCAGTTTACGCCAGATTTAATGCCTTCTGACGTTTTGGGAACCTCCGTTTTCAATATGAAAGATTCAAGTTTCAATTTCCGTCGTGGACCTATTTTTAGCAACATTGTATTGATCGATGAAATCAACCGTGCTCCTGCAAAAACGCAAGCGGCTTTGTTTGAAGTAATGGAAGAAAGACAAATTACGTATGATGGAAATCGCTACGAGATGGAATTTCCATTTTTGGTGATTGCAACCATGAATCCAATTGAGCAAGAGGGAACTTACAACCTTCCAGAGGCTCAATTAGACCGTTTTTTGTTTAAGATAAAAATCAATTATCCAGATTTGGAGCAAGAAACTGAAATTTTGAAACGTTACAAAAACAACATCAAAACGCCTAATTTGGATGAAGTTGATGCGGTATTCTCTGTTCAAGATATTTCTAGAATTCAAGGATTGATTGAAAAAATCATTATCGAAGATAATTTATTGCAATACATCGCAAATCTAACTTTCAAAACGAGAAATCACGGTAAAATTTATTTGGGTGGATCACCAAGAGCTTCCTTGTCTATGTTGAAAGCTTCCAAAGCTGTCGCTGCCATTCGCGGAAGAGATTTCGTTACTCCAGAAGACATTCAATTTGTGGCACCACACGTGTTAAATCATCGATTGATTTTAACGCCGGAAGCAGAAATGGAAGGTGTTCAACCAGAAGAAGTAATCGCTGAAATTATTCAAATGATAGAAGTTCCAAGATAATTATGAGTTTCCTTCGGCATATATTTTTGACACGGTTTTTCTTTGTGTTGCTAGCAATCGTAATTGCGTCGTATTGCTGCGCGACAATATTTCCGTGGTTGTTTTTTGTGTCGAATGTAGCTTTGTTGGCTTTGTTTTGTGCTGTTTTGATTGATGTTATTATCACTTTTGTGAATGAAAAACCAATTGAAGTAACTCGAAAAGTGGACAATTTATTGAATTTAGGTGATTCAAATACTGTCACTTTAACTGTCACAAATAGAAGCAATCAACCAATTAATTTTGCTTTGATTGAAGGTTTTCCGATTCAATTACAAGTCAGACAAAAGGAATATACTGCCTTTTTAATGCCTAGCAATACCAAAAACTTTTCCTATGAATTTACACCCAAACAACGTGGTGAATTTTCATTCGGTGATGTCTTAATTTATTTGTCGTCCAGTTTGTTTTTAATCAAAAGGAAAATTGAATATCCATTAACGCAAAGTGTGCAAGTTTTTCCTTCTATTTTACAGATGAAACAGTATGAATTGAAGGTTTTTCATCAACAAACACAAGCACGAGGAATCAAGAAAGTGAGAAGAATTGGAAATAACCATGAATTTGAACAAATCAAAAACTATGTGCAAGGCGATGATTTAAGAACGGTCAATTGGAAGGCGACAAGTAAACGCAATGAATTGATGGTCAACCAATACCAAGAAGAACGTTCGCAAAATATTTATGCTTTGATTGACAAAAGTAGAAATATGCAAATGGAATTTGAAAACATGACCATGTTGGATTATGCCATTAATTCTGCTTTGGTTTTCTCCAATATTGCCCTTCGAAAAGGCGATCGCGCAGGTTTGATTACTTTTTCCAATAAAATGGGAACACAGTTGGCTGCAGATCGTTCTAATGGACATTTGAGAAGAATTTTAAATCTGCTTTACAACCAAAAAACACAGTTCAAGGAATCGAGTTATGAATTGTTGTATGAATCAATTCGTCAAACGGTGAAGTCGCGCTCTCTTTTGATGCTTTACACCAATTTCGAAAGTGAATTCGCGATGAAAAGAGCATTGCCGATCTTGAAAAAAATCAATCAACGACATGTTTTGGTGGTTGTGTTTTTCCAAAATAATGAATTAGAAGATGTCGCTTTTCAGCGCATTGATTCTGTGCAAGAGATTTATCAATCAGCAGTAGCAGAAAAATTGATTACCACGAAAATGGTCATAGCCAAAGAATTGCGCCAAAACGGGATTCAAACGATTTTAACGCGACCAGAAGATTTATCGATAACTACCATCAATAAATACTTAGAATTAAAAGCGAGAGGCGTAATTTAGACTAGCTATTTTACCCAAAATTCTTACATTGTGAACAAATAATTAAGTTTACATGAAGTTAATATTAGCTATAACGGTATTTTTCGTTTTTTCATTCAATGCCATTTTTAGTCAGTCGTTTACTGGTGGAAGTGATTCAATCCTTGATTTACAAACAATTAATGTTCCTGTAAATGTTTCTGGACTTCCTTCCAACATCAATATTACATCTTTTGGTTTAGAGCAAGTCTGCATCAATCTGACGCACACTTATTTGGCTGACATAGATGTTTCACTCGTTTCTCCAGATGGAACAGTTGTAACTTTGATAGCGAATATCGGCGGTGGCGATGACGATTTTCAAAATACTTGTTTACGTGCGGATGCGAGCAATACTTTAGCCACTGGCGTTGCACCTTTTTCGGGTACATTCAAACCAATGGGTCAAATGGGTCTGGTAAATAATGGACAAAACCCAAATGGAACTTGGTATTTACGTATCACAGATAATTACGGCGCTGATCAAGGTTTTCTGCAAAATTTCACACTTACTTTTGGCAATACACCCGCAACTTATTTCCAATTTACAGAATCCGACTTGCCGATTGTGGTGATTAATACAAATGGTCAGACGATTGTCGACGATCCCAAAATCATGGCAGATATGGGAATCATTTACAATGGTGAAGGAGTTAGAAATCATATTATCGATCCAAAAAATGAATACAATGGAAAAATTGGGATTGAAATTCGTGGAAACTATTCAGCTTCATTGCCTCAAAAACCGTATGCGTTAGAGTTGCAAGATATCAATGGAAATTCGATTGATTCATCTATTCTTGGAATGCCTGCGGAAAATGATTGGTTGTTGATTGCCAATTATAACGATAAATCTTTTGCTAGAAATGTGTTGCCCTATCATTTGTTTGATACGATGGGCCATTATGCTGTAAGATCTCGCTATGTAGATGTGGTAATTAATGGCGAATATCGCGGAATTTATCTTTTTTCGGAAAAGATTAAGCGAGATTCAAATCGCGTTGATATTCCAAAATTAGATATTAATGAAACAACTGGTCAAGACGTTACGGGTGGTTATATTTTGAAATTCGATTATTGGGACAATTCAAATTCATGGTTGTTGAATTATCACCCAATTGGATTTCCTACGGTTGATGTACACATGGTCTATTATTATCCCGATCCCGCAGTAATTGTGCCTGAACAAAAAACGTATATTCAAGGATTTATCAATGATTTTGAAACAGCTTTGTATGGTCCTGATTTTGCGGATACAGCCGTTGGTTACAGAAAGTACATCAGTGTTCCGACTTTCATTGACTATTTTATTATCAATGAGTTAGCTAGAAACGTAGATGGATTCAAAAAAAGTCGCTTTTTCTATAAAGACAAAGACCATGCAGATGGAACGGTCAGAAAATTGAAAGCTGGTCCAGTTTGGGATTTTGATTGGGCTTTGAAAGACATGTGGTCAGGTTCTGAAGATGGTTCTGAATTTATGTATGGAAATGTGGACCAAGATGTTGACGCTCCAGGTTGGTACATTCGATTGTTGGAAGATTCAACATTTAGAGACGAATTGCGTTGCAGATACGATGATTTGCGAAGAACGATTTTACAAGAAACTTATTTAAACAGCAAAATCGACTCGGTTGCTACCAAACTAAATGAAAGTCAAGCATGGCATTTCGAAGTTTGGGCTAATTTAGGCGTTGCGACAGGAACAGGGGAAGTGCAAGCGCCATCGCAAACGTATGCGGAAGAAGTGCAAAGATTGAAAGATTGGTTGCAACGCAGATTGACTTGGTTAGACGACAATATGCCGGGAACGTTGAACGGTTGTAGTTTTACTGGTATCGACGAAACTAATTTTCAAAACTTAGCAGTTCAAGCATTTCCAAATCCATTCAAAGATCAAGTGGCGGTGAAATTCAGCGCTGATTTCAATCAAACAATTCAATATAAACTGATGGATCAAACGGGAAGATTGATAGAAGGAAAAGCTGTGCAAATCAATTCCCAAAATGGAAATCAACTTCAAATCAAAGGATTGGAAGGTTTGCAAACAGGTGTTTATTTATTGGAAATCGAATTTAAAGGACAGAAAGTGGTTTGTAAATTGATGAAGTAGCGTTAATCGATTAGAAAAACACTTCCTAGATTAAAAAAATGTTAGGGAAAAGATTTGCAAATTGAATAAAAACGCTATCTTTGCCCTCGCTAACCGATTTTTTCGGTTCCAAGTCCACGCCCAGGTGGCGGAATTGGTAGACGCGCTGGATTCAAAATCCAGTACTGCAAGGTGTGCGGGTTCGATTCCCGCCCTGGGTACAAAAACCAGAGTGAGAAACAAAGCGAGAGCGACGTTCCTAACTCTGGTTTTTTTCTTTGCTCTCATTTTCTTTCTCGCTCTTTTATTAATTTTGATGTTATCGCTTTATTACCTTTGCATCAATATGTATTTGATTCGACAGTTCGAATCATATAAAAGGAACGAGAAACAGAGTGAAAATGATGTTTGGAGTTCTGTTTTTTTGCTCTCATTTTTTGTTGCTAAATTTCATTCATGAATCACCCACCAAAACCCCATTCACCCATAAAATCAAATTTGCATCCGCGAAGTAAGCACCGCGAGCGCTATGATTTTGCGGCGTTGATTGCAAGTTGTGCGAGTTTGAAGTCTTTTGTGAATGTGAATCAGTTTGGTGATGAATCGATTGATTTTTTTGATCCTTTGGCGGTGAAAACCTTGAATCAAGCGTTGCTTCAACATTTCTATGGAATTGAATATTGGGATATTCCGGCGGATTTCTTGACGCCACCAATTCCAGGGAGGGCAGATTATGTGCATTATTTGGCAGATTTAATTGCCAAGGAACTTCCGGGTAAGAAAAACAAGATTCATTGTTTAGACATCGGCGTTGGGGCGAATTGTATATATCCTATTATCGGAGCGCGGGAATACAATTGGCAATTTGTGGGCGCGGAAATTGAGCCAAAAGCGTTGGAAGCGGCACAAAAAATCATTGATTCTAATTCGGTATTGAAAGGCAACATTGAATTGCGACCTCAATCCAACTCAAAAAGGATTTTTAAAGGAATTATTGATCCGAAAGATCAATTTGATGTAACCATTTGCAATCCACCATTTCATGCGTCTAAAGAAGATGCAGAAAGTGGAACTAAGCGAAAAATCAAGAATCTGACGAGTCAAAAAAACAGCAAAGCAATACTCAATTTCGGCGGGCAAAGCAACGAACTTTGGTGCGAAGGTGGTGAAGCAAGTTTCATTCACCAGATGATTCAAGAAAGTGTTTTATTTTCCCAAAATTGCGCTTGGTTTTCGACCTTGGTTTCTAAAAATGAAAACTTGCGTGGCATAGTAAAGTCGTTGCAGAAATTGCCAATTACGAAGTATCAAATCGTTGAAATGCAACAAGGCAACAAAACGAGTCGTTTCATTGCCTGGAGTTTTTTGTCTGAAAAAGAGTTGAAAAATTGGGGTAAATAAATCTCTATTATTACATACTTCCTTTCATGTAATCACCAAAACGATCGCGGTAACTGACACCATTTTCGGCAGCAGATTTGCTTAATTTTTTGCTTTCGACCAATCCCCAAAGTACAAACTCTTTCAGAAAATGTTTGTCCTCATTTTGAATTCTTGGTTGGTATTTTTGAATTAATTTCTCTAAAGGTTCTATCGCATCTAATTGCGCAAAATAAGTTGTGTCATCTGCTTCTTGACTCAAATGAACCTCATCCGCTTCGAAAAACCAGTCAACGATATCTTGGTATGGTCCTTTAACATCTTGTTTTTCTAGCTTCTCTACTTTTGGAAAGTAGCTTTCAAATAAGGTTTTTATCGCGGAATTAATTAGTTTTTCAGCCACAAAAAGTGCACCTTCTTGTTCGCCTTCATAAACCAATTCCATTTTACCTGTCAATGCGGGAATTATTCCTGTGAAATCACTCAATCTCACGGTAGTTTTTGGATTTCCAGCGCGCAAACTTCTCAATTCTGCAGTACTGATTAAATTTTCAAAAGCTGAAATACTCATTCTTGCACTCACACCACTTTTTGCATCGATAAATTCACTTTCACGCGCCTCAAAACCGATTTGTTCAATGATATCCATTGCCAAAGATGGTACATAGATATTGTCTTTTTGTCGGCCTACTAATTTCGCTTCTTGCGCAGTGATTTTTCTTGCAATGTGGATACTTTCAGGATAATGCGTCAAAATTTGAGAACCAATTCTGTCTTTCAATGGTGTAACAATGCTTCCGCGATTGGTATAATCTTCTGGATTCGCTGTAAATATGAATTGAATGTCCAATGGGAAACGCAATTGAAAACCACGAATTTGGATATCACCTTCTTGTAAGATATTGAACAACGCCACTTGAATTCTAGCTTGCAAATCTGGCAATTCATTGATCACAAAAATGCAACGATTGGCACGCGGAATCATACCAAAATGAATCACGCGTTCATCCGCATAAGACAATCTTAAATTGGCTGCTCGAATAGGATCTACATCACCAATTAAATCTGAAATGGTAACATCCGGCGTAGCTAATTTTTCAGCAAATCTTTCACTTCGATGCAACCATGAAATTGGGGTGTCATCCCCCATTTCCAAAATCAAATCTTTGGCGTAACGAGACAATGGTTCCAATGGATCATCATTTACTTCTGAACCTTTCACGACTGGAATCCATTCGTCGAGCAAGTTCACCATTTGTCGCGCAATTCGCGTTTTGGCTTGTCCACGTAAACCCAATAAATTGATGTTGTGTTTTGACAAAATCGCGCGTTCCAATTCTGGAATTACCGAATTTTCGTACCCGTGAATTCCTTCAAAAGTTGGCTTTTTTGCTTGTATAAGTGCGACTAAATTGTCTCGTAATTCTTCTTTGATTGATTTGGTTCTATAACCTGATTTTTTTAGTTCACCGAGTGTTTGAATATTTGTCATTTTGCTAATATTGTTAATGTTTAACCTCTAATTCTTTTGATTCGATTGGTTTGGTAATCTTCAAAAATCATTTGACCCAAACCTTGTAATCCTGTATAAAATGCTTTCCCTTGATTTGCTTCTGTGAAACGTTGCACAAATTGTCTCAAATAAGGATCTTGTGCAATCATGAATGTCGTTATCGGAATATGCAATTTGCGCGCTTGTTGGGCAGTCGTATAGCATTTATCGACGATGTATGAATCCAAGCCATTACTATTCATGTAATAATCGCCGTTGGCTTCTTTGACGCAACTTGGTTTTCCGTCAGTAATCATGAAAATTTGCTTGTTGGTATTTCGCTTGCGTCTTAAAATATCCATGGCCAATTGTAAACCAGCAACTGTATTTGTGTGATACGGTCCCACTTGCAAATAAGGCAAATCTTTGGCTTCGATTACCCAAGCGTCATTTCCAAAAACCAAAATATCTATTGAATCTTTTGGATAGCGGGTTTTGATTAATTCAGAAAGTGCCATCGCCACCTTTTTGGCTGGAGTAATTCTGTCTTCTCCGTACAAAATCATGCTGTGACTGATGTCAATCATCAAAACAGTGCTCATTTGGGCTTTGAAATAACTTTCTTCTACCACCAAATCTCGCTCAGTCAATTGAAATTCACCAATACCGTTGTTAATTTGAGCATTTTTCAAACTTTCGGTCATGGAAATTCTTTCAAGTGCATCACCAAAATTAAATTCACGGAATTCGCCGGTTTGTTCGTCTCCTTTGCCACTGTATTTAGTTGCGTGATTTCCTGCACCGCTTTTTTTCAAGTTTCCAAAGATTTGGTCGAGTGCTTGCTTTCTGATTGCTCTTTCGGTTTTGGCAGTTATTTCCGTTCCACCTTCGCCGTCTTTTCCCTCCTTGTCTTTGATGTAGCGTTTCTTGCGCAAATCTTCAATGAAATCATCGATGGTATATTCAGCTGTTGTGAGATTATACTCTTTATCGAGTACGCGCAACCAGTCAATTGCTTCATCGAAATCTCCAGAAGTATGGGTAATTAATTCTGTGAAAATCTCAAAAAGACGATCAAATGGTGATTGTTCCGGCGCTTGATAGGGCGTAAAAATGAAACCTCTTCCTTTGTTTTCCATGCTAATTGTTGTTTTAGAATAACAATTAAAGTGAAGAGATGTTTACGCTTTAGCAGATGAAATTATAATTCTTTAAATCCTTCTGAAAAGAAAACTTTGTCTCTATCAACAATTTGTTCTACAGTTTCTCTGAATGACGCACGATTTTCAGCAGCGATAGCATCAATTGGAATGGCTATTTGCAATTCTTTGATGTAGTCAAAAAACAAACTTTGTTGGTGCGTACTTACGCGACGTAAACCTGAAAAATAAATGATTTTCACATCACGATCGGCAACAACGATGGCGTTTTTAGTAATTCCAACGCGAAATTTATTTTTACTTGTACCGTAAATTTCAAAAAGTAAATGGTCTAAACCAAGAATCAAATAAGCCGCAGAAATTGGCCATGCTTGAGACGTAACAGTGTAAGTTCCAATAGCCAAAAACAAATGCATTAATGCTTCCAAGTTCAAATACATATTTGCTTGACGAATTCTCGTTTTTCCCATTGGTTGATTCCATTGAAAGCGAGAAATTTGAGAAACCATTCTCATCCCCATCCAACGGCGCATGGATCTTCTTCCACCAACGATTAATAAAATAGCGCCAAATCCTAGAAAAATTTCACCTTTGAAAGGCAAATTATTTCCTGTAGTTTTCAGGAATTCTATTGGTAAATCGAATCCTACATAAACTGTCAAAGCCAATGCTGGAAACGAGATTAACATCAATAATATATTTACGAATTTATTCATTCGTTCAGAAGCTTAATTTTGCGTTGATATTCTTCAATTTTGCGCTTTGCACCATTGATTTTGGATTCAATTTCTTTGATCATGGCATCCGCACCTTTTGATTTGGCGAAGAAACCTAAATTGTTTTCGTACTGATTGACTTCTTGCTTCAAATTTTGAATTTGCAATTGCATGTCTTTGCGCTCGCGGTCAAGAATTTTGTCTGCATTTGGATTGGCTTTCAAAGAATCCATTTTGGCTTGGAACATCGCTTTCTCTTTCTCAGCGCCTTCCAATTTCAATTTGGTATAATGTGCATCAATAGCCGTTTTATAAGCGTTGTACACTTTGTCTTTTTCTTTAAAAGGAACTTTTCCAACCGCATTGAAAGCACTTGAAAACTCTTTCAAATCGTCCAACGCTTTTTTCTTATCGTCGGTTACTTCATATGCTTCAATCTTCGAAATGATGTCTAATTTAGCAGCTAAATTGGTTTCATTCAATTTGTCAGATTCTTCAAAATGTTTTTGTTTGGCATTGAAAAAAGCGTCGCAAGCACCTCTGAAATCTTTCCAAAGTTGTTGTTCATTGCGTTGACCAGCATTTCCCAATTTTTTCCAATCTTGTTGCAATTTCACAATAGCTTCAGAAGTAGACTTCCAATCGGTAGAATCTTTCAAAGATTGTACTTTTTCGACTAATTGTTTTTTCTGACTGGCAACTGCATCAAATTGTGAACGAATTCCTTCAAAAAATGCTTTCTTTTTAGCGAAAAACGCATCACATTCTATTCGAAAAGCAGCCCATAATTCTTCATTTTCTTTCTTGGTACCAAAACCAATTTTCTTCCAATCTTCTTGAAATTGCAATAATTTTTGGGTCAACTCTTCCCATTCTTTGGTTGAACTAACTTCTTCAATTGAAGCAATAAATGCTTTAGTTTCGTCTAAAAGCGCTTGTTTTTTCTCAATATTTAAGCGCAACTCTTCACGCTTTCCTTCATAGAATTCATGAATTTTCGCGTAAACAGCTTTTACCGCTTCCCAATATGCGTTTTTGACATTTTCCCATTCTTCTTGAGGAACAGGTCCAGTTTCATCAAATTCATTTTGCAATGCTTTGATAGACGCTTCCATTTCCTTCACGGATTCCAAGGAATTTAGCGCTTTGATTTTTTCTACTAATTCCGTTTTAATTTGGAAATTTCGTTTCAAATCATGCTCTTTTAATTCTCTGTAAATCTTCAAATTGAAGAAGAACGACTCCAATAATTTGGAATATTCTTGTTGAATTTCTTGTCTTTTTTCTCGGATTACATCACCTGATTGTTTCCAAGCTTCGTGAATTTCCTTGTAGGTTGCTACTGCAACGCCAATATTTTCTTCTTCTTGAATCAAGGTTTTCAATCTTTCGATTAAATTCTTTTTCAAGCGCATATTGGCTTCTTGCTCCAATTTTTTCGCTGTGGAAACCGCTGTTTTTTGCTCGCGATATGCATTGTAAATTGAATAAAATTCCTCCTTCAATGGATCTGGCATTCTTTCATAAATGGCAGTATCACCCTCTGATTGAGACTCTAAAAAAGCAACTTGTTTCAATCGCTCTTCTTCAATGCAAAAATCTTCAAATTTGCTTTTTAATTCATTCACATCACGACTCACCGACAAAACGTCTTCCTGAGAAGTGTATGCTTTTAATTGATCAATAAACGCTGTTTTTTCCATAGCTCAAAAGCTTAATCTACTTGGTAAGTCATTTCAAAATTAGCCAAAGAAACAAACTGCTGAATGCGGTTTTCCATGTCTGATTGAGAAATGTTAGTCAATTTTTCAGTTCCAAATTTTTCAACACAAAATGAAGCCAATGCAGAACCTGCGATGATTGCTCTTTTCATGTTTTCAAAGGAAATATCATTGGTGCTTGCGATGTATCCCATAAATCCACCTGCAAAAGTATCTCCTGCTCCAGTTGGATCAAATACCTCTTCCAATGGCAATGCTGGTGCTGCGAAAATTTGTTCTTCGTGAAACAACAAAGCTCCGTGTTCTCCTTTTTTGATAATCAAGTATTTTGGTCCCATCGCACGAATCACTTTTGAAGCTTTTACCAACGAACTTTCACCTGAAAGTTGTCTTGCTTCTTCATCATTGATGATTAACAAATCAATCATAGATAAAGTTTGTTTCAAGTCTTCCAAAGCGATATCCATCCAGAAATTCATCGTATCCATGGCGATTAATTTTGGACGTTCTGTCAAACGCTCAACAACCAATTTCTGCACTTGTGGACTCAAATTTCCCAACATCAAATATTCAGTTCCTTGATATTCAGCCGGAATAATTGGATCAAAATGTTCCAAAACATTTAATTCAGTAATCAACGTATCTCTTGTATTCATGTCGTTGTGATACTTTCCTGACCAGAAAAAAGATTTTTCTCCTTGTTTGATTTGCAACCCTGCTAAATCCACTCCGCGAGAAGATAAAGTGTCGATCATTGCTTGTGGGAAATCATCACCAACAACAGCAACGATGCGCTGATTTTTTTCAAAAAAAGAAGCTGCCAAAGAGATGTAAGTAGCTGCGCCACCGATAATTTTATCTGTTTTTCCAAACGGAGTTTCAATTGCATCAAAAGCAACACTCCCAACAGTAAGTAAACTCATGTATAAATTTCTAAATTATTGAAGTGCAAAGGTAGGGAAAAAAAGATTGGAAATACTGCAAGAAATGTGCTGAAATATTATGCTTTGTTGATTCTATTTCAAACACTCCATTTCATCCAAAGTAAAATCCCGATGCCGAATGCGATTGAAATGATGATGTTGGCAACTGCCCAAAACCATTGTCCTTGTTGAATGAGATCAACTGTTTCTTTGCTCCAAGAAGAAAAAGTACTAAATCCGCCACAAAAACCTGTTATTAAAAAAGTTGAAATCCAAGTGGTTGATTCTAATTTATCCTTAAAACCATAAACAGCAATTCCCAGAATGATACAGGCTAAAATGTTTGAAGTAAAAGTAGCAATTGGCAAATTTCCGGTAGACATTTTTTGAGTTCCAAGACTTATTCCGTAGCGAGAAATACTGCCCAAACCTCCGCCAATAAAAACCCAAATGAAATTCATACGATACTTTTGAACGAAAATAGTAATTTTCTTAAAATTGAAGCAAAAAAAAGACTGCTCAACAATTGAACAGTCTCTAAATTCATTTCGATTTAATGTTATTTCAACGCACTCAAAATAGATTCAACCAATGTTTCGTTGGTGTCACCATATTTTGCTGTATAATCTGCAGATGCACGTTTGATTACTTCAAAAGCTTCTTCTTTACCGTAAACATGTGTAATCTCAACATTTTTTGCACCACCATCTAAATCTTTGTAAGTCAAGAAAAAGTGACGCACTCTGTCGATGACCATTTTTGGCATTTCAGAAATGTCTTCGATGTTTCCATATGCTTGATCGTTTTTCAAAACAGCGATAATTTTATCATCTGCTTCGCCACCATCCAACATTCTAAATCCACCAATTACTTTAGATTCACATAAAATATTGTTGTGCAAAAATGTTCTTTCGCTCAAAACACAAATATCTAATGGATCTAAATCACCAGTGATTTCAGTGCGTCCTGTTTTTTCATTTGCGAAAGCAGCAACTTGTGTATCACAGTATGTTTTTGGAATAAATCCATATAAACAAGGCATGTGATTCGACAATTTTTGTGGTCTATCAACCATAATATGTCCTGACGGTTTATCGATTTCATATTTAATCGCATCCGCTGGAATAATTTCAATGTATGCATTTACAATTGCTGGAGCTTTTTCTCCCACCTCAATTCCATGCCAAGGATGAGCAACGAAATTTTTGCTCATTGCCTCTACAATTTTCTTTACTTCTTCTCTCATGAATCTTTATTTACCATGAATAATATGCTGAATCATTCATGCTTTTAAAATTTTTACTGTGCAAATATAGTATCAAACAATTAATTTTGATGTAGATGAACTAAAAACGACTGATTTTCTTGCTAAATGAGATAGTTTTATCGAATTGCACCAACGCAAAATCCAGAAGCGATAGCTGCTTGAAGCAAATATCCGCCTGTAGGCGCATCCCAATCGAGCATTTCACCGCAAAGTTGAATGTTTGGAAATTTTTTCAAACTCAAATCTGAATTTAGTTCTTTCCAAGAAATACCTCCTGAAGTTGAAATCGCTTCATCCATTGGGCGCAATGATTCAATTTTCAAGCTTAAATTTTTGATTTTTTGCGCTAAACTTTCAGGAACTAAAAATGTTGCTTTTTCAGTTTCAGATTTCAAAAGAAATATTGCAGCTTTTGAAAGTTTCATTTTTTTAAGTCCTTCGGTATTGTTTTTTGCTAATTTTAAACATGCTAAAACTTGTGCATCAGTCCATTGTGGTTTTAAATCTATGCAAAGTGGCAAATTCGGATTTTCTCGAAACGATCGATTCAAGTGATAAATGGCTGCTCCTTCGAAACCATAATTTGTCAAAGTGACTTCGCCTGCTTTTTGAAAATCGCCAATAGAAGTGACGACATTTTTCAAAATCTCGCCTTCCAATTGATCAATGGGAACTTTAAATTGATAGTTCATTCCAGCGTTGCTCGATTGCAGTGGTGCTACTTCAATTTGTTTGGATCTAAATAATTCAACCCAAGCCGCGTCTGAACCAGTTTTAGACCAAGAGCCTCCGCCTAAAGCAAAAACCATTTTATCAAAATTGACTTTTATTTCAGAGGAAATCGTTTGAAAAACAATTGAATTTGAATCAAAATCGATCATTTTATGCTCAAAATGAAAAGTCGCATTTTGCTTTTTAAGCCAAGAAATCCAGGCATTTAAAACATCGATTGGTTTTGTCCCTTTCACAGGAAAAATTTTTCCAGTCGAACCACTGAAAGTCTCAATTCCGATAAATTTTAACCATTCGATTAATGCTTGATTATCGAATATTTCAACACATTTTTTGATTTCATCGCAGTCGTATCGAGACAAAAAATCTGATTTTGATTCGGAATGTGTTAAGTTAAATCCCCCATGACCAGCGACTAAGAATTTTCTCGCTGGTGCTTTTTTGTGGTCGTAGAATGACACTTCAAATCCTTGCAAAAGATATTGACTGCCTGCCATCAAAGCCGCAGGACCAGTGCCAACGATTCCTACCTTCATTTTTTCTGAAACAAACCTTTTTTGTCTTTTGATTTTTTGGTATCAACGTCCCAATCTCGTTTGTTAATCAATACAAAACGCAAAGCGATGAAATAGGTATTGGTCAATTTAACTGTACTTGAAGGCGTTAAGAAATTATATCCCGTTTGTATGTGAAATTGAGTCAATTTAAAACCAACCACAGGTGCAAAACCAACACTTGTTTGCTTGAAGTCAGTGCGCATGATTAGATTTCCCCCATAAGTGAAATTGAATCGACCAAATTTGACCCAATATCCAGCGTCGTAGCCCAACACATTGTGTGTAAAGTTATAATTCACCCCTGTGTGAATCGCTTGTGTTACCGGTTTTACGAGTTTTACTTTTTTGAATTGCATTTCGCCACCAACTTCTCCGACCCAAAACAAACCGCGTTGAACACCAAAATAAGGTCCAGATTTTCGCACATGAATGTCCATCCATTTGTCTTTTTGCGCCAAGCTTCCAAGTTGAATTAAGGCCTGATTTTGAGCTGAAACTGTTTGAATTCCAAACCAAAACATCAAAAATATTCCTGCAATTTTATTCATCTTTTTTCCCGTATTTTTGATAGACATCGTATAGTTCTTTTCCGTCTTCAGCATCAATTCCCAAGCTGTCCGCGATTTCTTTAGCTCGCAAAACTTGTTCAACTGTCAAATCTGTACTGTCGGATTGTAACGCGTTTTTTACAAAAAGGGTACTTTCTTTCAATGCAGGAATTGTCGTGGTTGAAACTTTTAATATTGGATTGTAAAGCAAAGATTTCTCTTTCATAGAAGGAGGTAAAAAATCTCCTTTTTCATCGTAAGATTCTAGTAAAACCAAAAAAACACTCACAAAATAGGTCATTTTCAAAACAGCGAAAACGATTCCAAATGCTTTGTTGATGGGAGTAAGATTGGTTACTTTCACAAATTGCTCGATCATTTTTCCAGCGAAATAGACCATTGCCCCTATTCCCAAAAAAGTGATTGTGAAAGCAATGACCGGCAAATATTCAGAATCCCATCTGAGCGAATTTTTCATCCAATTGGCAGTCACATCTGAAAAGTGAATTCCTGCATAAATTCCGACCAATAAAGCCAGCAGCGTAAAAACCTCGATGATAATTCCATGCTGAAAACCTTTCCAAGCAGCGTATCCAAGTGGAATAAGAATAAGAATGTCAACAATACTCATGCTGTAAAGTTAATGAAATTGAACAAAATGATTCTTTGACCGTTGTTGCATTGAGATAAAATAGGAATTAATTTCATGAATAAGCCCATTTTACTCAATTGTACAAATTGAATTATTGATTGTCACTTCAAAGCTGTAATTTTGTACCAATGGAAGAAAGACCGATAACAGATTGGTTGCCAATAACGGCAAAAGAATTAGAAAAAAGAGGTTGGGACGAGTTAGATGTCGTCTTGATTTCTGGCGATGCGTATGTGGATCATCCTGCTTTTGGAACGGCTGTAATTGGTCGAATCATCGAAAGTGAAGGATTCAAAATTGCCATTGTGGCACAACCCAATTGGAAAGACGATTTACGCGATTTTAAAAAATTCGGTAAACCAAAATATTTTTTCGGCGTTACTGCAGGTTGCATGGATTCGATGGTGAATCATTATACTGCCAATAAACGTTTGCGCTCGACGGATGCTTATACACCTGGAGGATCAGCTGGTCACAGACCTGATTATGCTACCATTGTATATTCAAATATCTTGAAAGAATTGTATCCAGATGTTCCGATTTTAATTGGTGGAATTGAAGCGTCATTGCGTCGTGTAACTCATTACGATTACTGGAAAGATCAACTTATGCCTTCCATTTTGGTAGATTCTAAAGCCGATTTATTGGTTTATGGAATGGGCGATCAACCTTTGCGTGAAATATTGCGCTTGTTGAAAAAAGGCGTTCCGTTTTCTTCTTTGAAAACATTGAAACAAGTCGCATTTTTACAAGATTCTTCATTGGAATTGCCGAAAAATAAGCAATGGGAAACGGTTGAATTGGCCAGTCATGAAGTTTGTTTGCAAGACAAAATCAAATATGCAGCGAATTTTAAAATTGTGGAAGTTGAATCCAATAAATGGGAAGCGAATCGCATCATTCAACACGTTGGAAACCAAACTTTGGTAATCAATCCTCCATACAAAACGATGGAGGAAAAGGAAATTGATGAATCATTTGATTTGCCTTACACGCGAATGCCGCATCCTAAATACAAGAAGCGTGGCGCCATTCCTGCGTATGACATGATTAAATTTTCAATCAATATGCATCGCGGATGTTTCGGTGGATGTAGTTTTTGCACCATTTCAGCACATCAAGGAAAATTCATCGCTTCGCGCAGTGAAAATTCCATTTTGAAAGAATTGGAGGAGGTTGTTTCGCACCCAGAATTTAGGGGTTACATTTCAGATTTGGGCGGACCATCAGCAAATATGTACAAAATGAAAGGAAAGGACGAAGCGATTTGTAATCGTTGTTCAAGTCCAAGTTGTATTCATCCTGTAATTTGTTCTAATTTAGATACTTCACACAAACCAATGACGGAATTGTATCGCAAAGTTGATCAACATCCGAAAGTCAAGAAAGCATTTGTAGGTTCTGGAATTCGCTACGATTTATTGGTGGATGATTTCAATAAAAACAACGAAGATGGAAATCATGACGAGTACATTGAGCAAGTAATTACACGACATGTTTCTGGAAGATTAAAGGTAGCTCCAGAACATACCTCGGACGCAACTTTGCGTGTCATGCGCAAACCTTCATTCAAGTATTTCCATAAATTCAAGGAAAAGTATGACCGAATTTCTGAAAAACACGGCTTAAATCAGCAATTGATTCCCTACTTTATTTCGTCGCATCCTGGATGTGAGGAGGAAGACATGGCCAATTTGGCTGCAGAAACCAAAGATATGGGATTTGAATTGGAGCAAGTGCAAGATTTCACGCCGACACCAATGACAGTTGCTGAAGTGATTTATTATTCTGGCGTTCATCCTTATACTTTGAAGCCAATCAAAACGGTAAAAACAAAAGAGGAAAAATTGAATCAAAATCGTTTTTTCTTTTGGTACAAACGTGAGAATAGAGATTGGATCAAAAGTCGTTTACAAAAAGCAAATCGACCTGATTTGGCTGAGAAATTATTGGGTGAGGTGAAACCGAAATCGAACCATGTGCCGAAATGGTTGGAGGAAAAAAGAAGAAAGAAATAAAAAAATCCCATGCAAGACAAAATAACTTTTCAATTTGTAAGCGAACCTTCTGATGTCAATTTTGGCGGTAAAGTACATGGAGGTGCAGTAATGAAATGGATTGACCAAGCTGCATATGCTTGCGCTTCTACCTGGGCAGAAGGTTATTGCGTAACGGTTTACGTTGGCGGAATTCGGTTTTATCAACCGATTCAAATCGGAAATTTGGTCAAAATCATGGCGCGTGTAATTTATACTGGTTCTTCAAGTATTCACATCGCGGTAGATGTTTTTTCTCGCAAAATGTCAGATGCAAAATTTGTGAAAACGACGCATTGCGTGATTGTTTTTGTATCTGTAGACGAAGAAGGTAAACCTAGACCAACGAAGAAATTTATCCCAGATACTGAACGCGAAAAGCACATGGAACAATATGCTAAACGTTTGATGCAATTGCGACAAGACATTGAAGTTGAGATGTCACCTTTTTTGAAAGATTATATGTAAACAAAAAAACCGCTCCAAATTTGAAGCGGTTTTTTTATATAATTCTCTTCAATTACTATTTAAAAAACGCGCTGTAAATATCGTTTCCGTTGGCATAGATTAACAAACCTAACAACAACATAAATCCGACATATTGGGCGTATTCCAATACTTTTTGAGGTGCTTCTTTCCCAGTGATGATTTCGTAGATTAAAAATACCACGTGGCCACCGTCTAGTGCTGGAATTGGAAGAATATTCATAAAAGCCAACACGATTGAAATGAAAGCTGTATTCATCCAGAAAATTTGCCAATTCCAAGTAGTTGGAAACATTTTTCCGATTGATCCAAAACCACCAACTGAAGTAGCACCTTTTTTGGTAAATAAGAACTTCAATTGTCCTGTATAATCTCCCAAAGTGATGAATCCCATGTTCCATCCGCGTTGGATACTTTCTCCAAATGAGTAATAAGTCGTTTTGATAGCTGATTTATCAATTGCCTTCATTTCTTTAGGCAGAAAACCAAGTAAACCAGATTTAGAAACCACGGATGAAAGTTCCACTTTTTGGTTATTTCTTAAGACAGTAAAAGTGACTTTCTTCCCTTTGTTTTTATACATTTCAGCTTGAATCTGATCATGGTAAACAATTTCAGAATCATTGATTGTCAAAAATTTATCTCCTTTTTTCAGTCCCGCAACCAAAGCTGGAATAACTGGCAGTACTTTTTTGGTGAAAATCTTACTTGAAATTTTCCCTTTAATTGTATCTTTTTCTCTGATAGAAACAACGTCTGTTTGCGCTTTGCTGTCGATTAATTTATTTAAATCCTCAATTTTATCGGTTGTTATATTATTGATTTTGTAAATAATATCTCCCGATTTCAAATCTAAATTTTGTTCAGCAAATTCTTCGACTGCAATCACGTGGTCTATTTTTTCAGCTTTCATTCGAAGAGAAAAAACAGGAAATGCACCGTTTTCGAAAAGTTTGTAATCAATGTCAGCAGGTAAAACGATATTTTGGATTTTGCCGTCTGGATGTTGCACTTTCACTTTGTGAGCACCTCTCAAAAGCAACTCAGCAGTTCCATCTGTTGCCTTGTTCAATGGTTTTCCTTCAACTTCAAGCAAAACATCGCCTGATTTGATTCCAAATTGCTCCATGTAAGGATGAACTGCCAATCCAGCTTTTAAATCTTTGGAATCAATCGTTTCGACACCGTAAGCGAAAACAACAAAAATGTAAATCAAGATTCCTAAAATCAAGTTAACGGTAACACCACCAATCATGATTATTAAACGTTGCCAAGCTTTTTTGGAACGAAATTCCCATGGTTGCGCAGGCAAAGCCAATTGCTCTTTATCCATAGATTCATCCACCATTCCAGCAATTTTTACATATCCTCCCAATGGAAGCCAACCAATTCCCCATTCAGTTTCTCCAACTTTTTTCTTAAAAAGCGAAAACCAAGGATTGAAAAACAAATAAAATTTCTCAACTCTGGTTTTAAATATTTTAGCGGGAATGTAATGTCCAAATTCGTGAAGGACAACGAGTATTGATAAAGAAAGCACTAATTGTGCGGCTCTGATCCAAAAATCCATGTGTATAATTAATAAGTGACAAATATAAGGCTTTGAATCCTATTCTTCTATTTTCGTTTCAAAGATTTCGTTGCTTTCAAAATAATCTAAAATAGCTTCTTTGATTAAATGTTGCTGTTCGCGTTCGGTTAACGCTGGAAGTGCTTTGTTCAGTTCAAAATGCGGCCAATTTTCTTCATCTCTACCAACAAAAGTATAATAACCATGTGGTTCTAGTAAAGTACAAATTGCCACATGCATTAAATCTGTCTTCTCATGTTTTTTAAACTTTTTATATCCCAATTCCAATTCTTGAACACCAATCAAAAACAAAATGGTTTGAACATCCAATCCTTCACCAAAAATCCCTTCGATTTTTTTGGTTAGCGCTTGGAATCGTATTTCAATATCATAATCCATGGTGCAAATTTACGGAGGATTCAAATTGAACGGTGGAATTATTCTAAATAAGTTTTAAAATCCGAATGTCAAATTTTGAAATAGTAAAATAGTAGTGACAAATATTAAACAGCTGTAAATCAATATAAAATATATTTGAAGTGGAAAAATTAGTACTAAAATTTCCATTATAGTGGAAAAATTAATAGTTTTATTTCCATTATAGTGGAAAAAACACTAGTTTTGTTGTATGGATGTGATGAATAGAATGGCCGCCAATCAGATCAAAGATTGGGTAATGAAAGGCAAAGCAATCATTCTAACTGGTGCAAGACAAGTTGGAAAGACAACTTTATTGCAAAAAATTTTCAAAGATCAATCCAATATTTTATGGCTTAACGCAGACGAAACGAATGTTAGAGCAAGACTCAAAGAGTTAAATGTTGAAAGTTTAAAAGGAGTAGTTGGAAAATATGAAATGCTTGTCATCGATGAAATACAACGTGTTGAAAATGCTGGTTTGTTGCTGAAAATACTGGTCGATAATTTCAAGCATTTAAAAATCGTCGCAACAGGCTCATCAGCTTTAGATATTGCAGAACGGATTTTTGAACCACTCACAGGTCGCCATTTTTTGTTTCATTTGTATCCATTCTCACTTTCCGAACTGTATGGAAATAAATCGCCTTTCGAAATAGAGCAGCAGTTGCCATTTCATTTGATTTATGGAAATTATCCTGACGTGTGTAATAATAGATTAGACGCAGAAAAGATTTTGAGGAACTTGAGCAATCAATATTTGTACAAAGATGTTTTAGTTTGGAAAGACATTCGTAAACCAGAATTACTAGATAAACTCTTGAAGCTATTGGCTTTTCAGATCGGTTCAGAAGTTTCTATTCATGAACTGGCGAATCAATTACAAGTAAAATCAGAAACGGTTGAAAGTTATATTGATTTGTTAGAAAAGTCATTTGTGATTTTCAGACTCAAATCCTATTCAACAAATGCACGCAAAGAAGTTACGAAAATGAGTAAAATCTATTTTTGGGACAACGGAATTCGCAATGCGATTATCGAAAAATTTGAAGATTTAAGTTTACGAAATGACCACGGTTTACTTTGGGAAAATTTCATGATCAGCGAGAGATTGAAAGTAAATGACTGGAAAGAAAACACCATTTTTAGTTACTTCTGGCGAAACTATAACCAAAGCGAAGTAGATTATGTGGAGCTAGAACGAGGGAAAGAGCGCGCTTATGAATTTAAATGGAATAGTAAAAAGCAACAAAAAGTATCACGTGCATTTACAAATCAATATCCAGAGGCAGAAACAGACGTAATTACACCTAGAAATTTTACAGAATTTTGCGGAATTGATTAAAACAAAAAAGAGTTACACCATTGATGTAACTCTTTTCAAATTATATTTTTAACTATTAAGCGATATTCGTAAAAACTTGTTGAATATCGTCATCATCTTCGATTTTGTCTAGCAACTTTTCAATTGATACCAATTCTTCCTCTGAAAATTCAACAGGAGAAGTAGGAATACGTTGTAAACTAGATTTTTGAACTTCAATATTCAAATCCTCCAACGCTTTTGCTAGTGTTCCAAATGAAGTGAAATCGCCATAAACAATTACATGTTCATCCGTTACTTCAATCTCTTCGCAACCAGCATCAATCAACTCTAATTCTAATTCTTCTGGATCGATAGCATCAGATTTTACAATTTCAAAAACAGATTTTCTGTTAAACATAAATTCCAATTGTCCATTTGGCACCACTTGTCCTCCAGATTTATTGAAATAAGATTTAACATTTGCAACCGTTCGTGTTGGATTATCAGTTGCACACTCAACAAAAATCAAAACACCGTGCGGACCTTTTCCCTCGTAATTGATTTCGGAAAAGTTAGCCATATCTTTTTGTGTGGCTCTTTTGATTGCGTTGTCAATATTGTCTTTAGGCATGTTTTGAGCCTTGGCATTTTGAATTGCAGTGCGCAATTTTCCATTCATGTCAGGATCACCACCTCCTTCTTTAGCAGCCATTGTGATTGCTTTTCCAAGTTTTGGAAATAATTTAGACATTTTGTCCCAACGCTTTTCTTTAGATGCTCTGCGGTATTCAAACGCTCTTCCCATGGTATTTTTATTTCTGTTTCAAGTGCGCAAATTTAAGAGAATTTTATTTGAAAAATACATTTACGAAAAGAATCAAATCTAAAAACATGATCATTCAAAAGACTTTTTAAAAATGAAAGTTGAAAACGGTTTATTGTGGACTAAATTTATACTTTTACAACACGAATTTTTTTTTCATTATACTTATTACCATCTATTTTCGTTGAATAACTTAAGTATGAAATATTGGTTAGGACTTATATTAATCTTTTGTTGTAATCTCTTGATATTTAGTCAAGAAAACCAAAACTCCAAAAATAAAAAAGTTGGTGGTATGGTTGCCTACTATTTTTGGGAAATAAAAAACGACAGTACAATATTAAATGCAAAAATAAATCAGCCATACAAAAGAAATCACGAGGTTGAACTGAATTGCAAAAAGCAAAGCGAATCTTTGTATTTATTTGATGCACAATATGCTGTTTTGTCGCTTATTGAAAAAACAAACAACAAAAAATGTGGAAAACACTTCGAATACAACATTGATTCAACTAAAATAAAAAAATACAAATTTCCGATAAAATCAACTAAATATACAGAATTATCTAGCGTTATATTTTATAAAAAGAACAACAAATGGTCTAGTACAATTGAAAAACCAGTATTGTATTTCAATCATTATTCGGATTCTTCCATCCAGTTTGTCAAATCGAGTGATTCTATTCAATTGATTCCGTTTGAAAATAGAATCTTAGCTGAAAATCACTATACGATTCATTCTTACTTCAACCAAAATTCAGAGATTGTCAAACAAGAAATCTTCAATTATTTAAAAGAGAATGTTACAAAATCATTCCTTGGAGAAGGAAAATCCAATCCAAGAAGATTTTTAGTGTTTTCAAATGGCTATCGAGGGCCGAATAAAAACAATGACAATAGTGATAACATTGTTACTTGCAACGATAGATTTGGATATTGGTTGGGAATCGACAAAGCATTCAAAAAGAGGCTTGAACCTGCTGAGAGTTTTTACATCGACGGAAATCAAACCATTCGGACTTCTGGTCACAAATCGATGGTAAATTTTGGCATTAGCATCGCCGCTGTAAAGACTTTTTCTAAAAAAGACTTTTATAAAATCTTGAATTCAAAGCCGAATATTCGAGGATTCAATGAACGCCGAGAACAAGGGAAAATCGCAGGGAAAGCTTTTTTGATTGCGAAATGTAACTCATTGGATTGCAACAAAACATTGGATACAGTTGACATTGTATGTCACAGCATGGGATATTCTTATGCATTAGGTTTTATAGATGAACTGAAAGGGAAAGTAATTTTTGGAAAAATGTATATCATCGCTCCAGAGAGTGCGTGTGTTGGAGGTGCAGATTGGTCGATGTTTGAAGAAGTTTGGCAGTACGGTACTAATTTAGATCAACCTAATGCTGACCCAGTTTGGCAACAAGATGGAATTGCGCCTCAAAGTCAAGTTTTTGGACTTGAAAAAGTTCCTAGCGACAAAGGCGGAAGGGTGTTTTTTCCAGATTATTGGCCAATCAAGAATTTTATTGATAGTCACATGCTCTACAATTACATGTGGATGTTTGACAATATTAGAAAAGGTGAACAGGGATATATCCACAAATAGAATTACAATTCACAGGAAATGTTTAAGGAACAATGAGTTTCAAGACATTTATAACTGTTCCAATTTTAACTGAAACGAAATATTCTCCTGAAGACAATCCGTCTACAAAAAACATTTCAGGTTTAGGTTTATCATAGGATTTCACTTTTTTACCCTTATTGTCTTTGATAATTAATCGATCAATTGGATCTGTAGAACTTCTTAAAATTTCAAAATACTCGCTCGCTGGATTTGGATAGATCACCAAATTCAATGTGTTTTTTTCTTCAATAATTCCTGATGTTGAATTCACTGTGACGTTAAACACTGATGAACTAGAACAACCATTTTGATCCGTTCCTACAACTGATACTATACTTGATACTGACGGTGAAGAAAAAACAGAAGCACCTACTGTACTGCTTAAAATCGATGATGGACTCCAAACATAATCAACTGCACCGCTGGCTGTTAAATAAATTGTTTCACCCTGATTTATTGTTCCACTTACTGGATCAGAAGTTACCACGATAAATGGAAGTGAATGAATCACAAAATCAAGCCCATTATCTGTCCCAATTGCTGAAGGAGAAGAAGAAGTGACTCTTATTCGGTAACCATTTCCTGCCACTGTACCTGAAGGGATAATTGCATCAATCGTTTGATTACCGTTGGAAGCCGAATTCAAGTTCCCGATGATTGTTGGAGAATTAAATGAACCTGTTACATTTGAAAGTTCAGCAGTAAAAATATTCCCTGCACCATAACTTCCCATCGCTGAAAAAGGAACAGAAAGATTGATGTCTGTCCCATAACAAGCGCTTAAAAGACTAGGTGTGCTCGTTGCGATAACAGCTTGATTATTGTCAACTCCTGTAATCTTCAATTCATCAACAGAAAAAGCAGGATCTGCACCAGTAGCACCGTTAATCCAATGAAATCTGAATTTCAAATTTGCTTGATTGTCAAACGCAACATCTGTTAAATTCAGTTGTGTCCAAGTCGAAACACTACTTAATTCTCCTCCTATTTGCGTCCAAGTAGTACCATTTTTTGAATATTCAACAAATCCATAAGAAATAGAAGGGTCACCTGCGCACAAATACCAAAAATTGAGGTTTATGTTGCTCTTGCCAACCGTATTTATAGAATTTGTCATCGTTGCCATTTGATCCGAAATAGAACCGGTATCAAAATTTGCGTTGCAAGCAATTGCTCCGCAGATTGGTTGATTATAGATATGCAAATAATTGCTATTAATGCCTCCATTAAAAGATGATGGTGCATTGGGAGTTGGAACAACGATTAATCCTCCAAAAGAATCACCAGTAAAAATATTATTTATTATCCATTGATTGTCGCCGGTCCCTCCATTTAAACTCCAATTATTACTAACGGTTTCAAAATCATCTTGGAATATAGTAACTTGAGAATTGAGGGTCATAACACTTGTTATGCTCAAAAAAAGTAATAGTTTTCTCATGAATTGTGAATTAATTAACGGAAAGATAGAAAATTATATTTAAAATCAAAAGAAAGTTACCTTTTTAATAAAAAAGTTCATTGCTGGGTGATTTCTTAAATGAATTAGCTATCTTTATTAATAGAGATTATAAACCTTTTACAATGACACAACAAGAACTCGGAATTTTGGGCGAAGGAAAAGCTGCTGAATATCTATTGATGAAAAAATACAAGATTTTAACAAGAAATTATCGCTTTGGGAAATTGGAAGCTGATATTATTTGTGAAGCTGATGGAAAATTAATTGTCGTGGAAGTTAAGACAAGGCAAACTGCGGAAATTGGTGAACCTTGGCGAGCTGTCACGCGAAGCAAACAAAAACAAATCATCAAAGTAGCAAACGCATATATTTTTGAAAAAAATATTCACCTTGAGACAAGATTTGATATTATTTCAATCGTTCACAACGGATATCGATCAGATATTGAACACATTGAAGATGCTTTTTATCCTTTAGTTTAATTACTTTGCAGCTATAGAAGTATTGTCGTAAACTTTTCGTGAAATTTCGAATTTACCAATTCTAAAAAGAAATCCTCCTGGTTTTTTCTTTGCGGCTTTAGACGTTTTAAATTCCACTTGTTGATTGATTGCTTCGCCAATTTTATTGGTAATAGGAAGGATTGGATTTTTCATTTCTACCGCTGCGAAAGTATTTTCATTCAAATCATCGGATATTTTTTCAGCTGCAAAAGGTTTGATGTAAGCAATTGCAATGTCATTTAATAATGGCTGATTATTTAATTTTTCTGGCGATTTGAATCCTAATGGTTCAATATTTTCAAATTGCGTATTCTCCAATAACTTTTCTCTTCTTGCCCCAACTTCCTGAGTTGAAACATCATTCACAACTTCAGATGTCGTAGTGGCAATCCATTGAGTTTGTATTTCTTTTTTAAGTTGTGGTTTAGATTTTACTTGTACAGGATTTTTGCCTCCTCCATGCGCCAATCTTTGTGGTTGATCAGTTTGATTTAAGTTTACAATGCTAAAAAACAAAGCGATCCCAGCTGCGGCGGCCAAAAACCTCGCATACATTGGAATAACAATTCCTCTTTTTAACTTATTTTTTTCTGGATAGACAATTGAGCTGTCAGCAATTAACTGCGTTCTTCCATACAATTGTAAATCGACTAAAAAAGAAGGATTTTCAATTAAAAATTGTTGCAATTCTCTTGCTTTTTCTTCCGAAAGTTGCTTTTCAACAGAAGCGATTAAAAAATATTCAATATTTTGTGCATCGATTATCTGATCAAACCCTTGAAATTTAAGCAGCGACTTGGAGAAACCATCTAGTTGCGCTGATTCTTCGGAAGAAAAATAAGCGAACTCAGAATCATCCACTTTCAACGAAGGATTTTCTTCAAGAAAAGCCAACAATAGAGCAGTATCATTTTCATTTAAATTTCCGTCCAAGAAATCCAAATAAAAAGATTCATAATTTTCTATGTTAATTATTCTGCTCATGCGACTAATTCTCTCGACTTTAAATAAACTTTCAACGCTTGTCGCGCCCTAAAAATATAAACTTTCACTTGAGATTCGTTCAATTTAGTAATTTCTGCAATTTCTGCATAATTATAGCCTTCATAATCTCTTAAAAGTACCACCGTTTTTTGAATTTCTGGCAGTCTATTTAATGCTTCGTCTAAAATCGAAGAAACATCAAACTCTAAACTTCGTGGACTTGACAAATTCTCCGATACTTTTTCAAAATCTCCATTTCTTTTTTCTTTGTTGATCCAATCGATGATACAGTGATAAGCAGTTGTGAATAAATATGATTTCACTTTATCGACTTGTATCTCTTCATGTTTCAACCAAACTTTCAGGAAAGTATCTTGCACAATATCCTTTGCTGACATCTCATTTTTAAGATGTTTCAAGACAAAACGATACACATTATCTGAATATGTATCTACCGCGATATTGTATTCCTTTGAGTTCATTAATTTGTTTTCATAAGCTAAGACTGCTCTAGGTTAAAAAAGTTACAGCCAAAAAAAAAATATTTCATTTTTAATCAACAACATCCAAATGATGGCGGACAAAAATATTTTACACTAAAATTTAAAATATGTTAAAATAGTTATTATTTTCACACTTTTATTGAAAACAATTATTTTTTTAAAGATTTTACTAAACAATATACTGTAGATAAATGTTAATTTAAAAATTAAGCAGAAGCATGTCAACAGAATGGAAAACAATACCTGGTTATTCTGATTATGAAATTTCAAATGCTGGAGAAATTCGTTCAATCGAAAGAACAAAAAAATACAAATCAGGAAGGATAATTGAATTAAAATCAAAAACAAAAAAGCTCAGAAAGCATCCTGTAAATGGATTTTTAATGACTGATTTGATTGATGATAAAGGAAAACGAAATACCGTTTATCCTCACAAAGCACTTGCGCTGGCATTTATCAAAAATAATTTCCCAAGAAAACAGAAAATCGTCATTCACATCGACGGTGATATTTCAAATAATAATATTGAAAACTTAAGATGGAGTTCATACAGTGAATCCATTCGCATTGGATTTGAAACTGGAAAGAGAGACAATTCAACACTTTGGCTTAAAAGAAGATTGAAATACGGTCCAAAGGGTGGAAATAAATCAATGGGAAGACCTGACCCATTAGATTTCGGAAAGAAAAAAAGAATCAAATATTTGAGAGAAGAAAAAGGTTTTACTTTGCAACAATTAGCAACAAAATATGAATGCAGTGTTTCTCATATTCACAAAACACTAAAAACATTTACCGAAGAAGAAGCGCAATAGAAAAGAACTTTATTTGTCGTTCTTTATTAATTCTAGCCATTCATCAACCGTTTTTGAATCTTCAATCTTGAAATCTCCTGAAGCTGTTCTTCTAAGTGCTATCATCGTTGCTCCGCTGCCTAAAGCCAAACCAAAATCACGCGCTATCGATCGAATATATGTTCCTTTACTACATTTGATGAAAAAATCAACTTCGGGAAATCTATTGGCTGTGATTTGAAAATCTATGATTTCCACCGTATTTGCTTTCAATTCAACCGTTTTTCCTGCTCGAGCTAAATCGTATGCTCTTTGTCCATCAACTTGTTTGGCAGAAAATATTGGTGGCACTTGTTGCTGCACTCCAATCATCGAAGCACGCACTGAATCAATCAATTCTTCTGTTATGTGTTCGGTTGGAAATTCTGCATCATATTCAGATTCCAAATCATAAGAAGGCGTTGTTTTACCAATCAAAAAAGTACCTGTGTACGATTTTTCATCCGCAGTAAACGATTCGATCAACTTGGTATTCTTACCCGTGCAAATCACCAATAAACCAGTTGCTAAAGGATCTAAAGTGCCCGCATGCCCAACTTTGATTTTCTTTACACCAAGTTTTTGTTTGATATTCCAGCGAAGTTTATTTACCGCATCGAAGGAAGTCCATTTATAAGGCTTATCAACCAACATGGTGAATCCTTCTTGAAAATCTATCATGATAAAAAGTGAGTGAGAAATTTGGGAAATGAGGCGATTTAAACTACCTTCAATTCGTAGCCAACAGCTAACAAAATGATGATTGCTAAACCAACAACAATTCTATACCATCCAAAAATTTTGAATCCATTTTTATTCAAAAATCCTATGAAAGTTTTAATTGCCAAAAGTGCCACAACAAATGCTACGACATTTCCGATTGCTAAAATTTTGATTTCTTCAGATGTAAATGAATTTCCTTCTTTTAAAAAGTCGTACAATTTCTTTCCTGTTGCAGCCAACATTGTTGGAACAGCCAAGAAAAAAGAGAATTCTGCTGCTACTTTTCTGCTTAACTTCTGGCTCATCCCACCTACAATTGTGGCACCAGAACGAGAAACTCCGGGAATCATAGCGATACATTGAAATAATCCAATTTTAAAAGCAGTCAAAAAGTCAATGTTTTCCTCTTCATGCACTGTTGGACGATTAAACCATTTGTCAACAAACAATAAAATTACACCTCCGACGAGCAAGGATATCGCTACAGCCAAAGGACTTTCCATCAATTGATCAATTTTATCGCTCAAAAGAACACCGAAAACTGCCGCAGGAATGAAAGCAACTATCAACTTCAAATAAAAATTAACCGATTGAAAAAACCTTTTGAAATACAAAACAAACACAGAAAGTATTGCTCCCAATTGAATAACAATGGTAAAAAGTTTTACAAATTCTTCGGTTGCGATACCCATCATTGACGATGCGATAATCATGTGACCAGTAGAAGAAACTGGTAAAAACTCCGTTAGGCCTTCAACGATGGCTAGGATAATGGCTTCTATAATTCCCATATAAAGTATTGAATGATTGACAATTAAATTGTCATTTTATAAGATTAATCCTTGGTAATTTCTTTACTGTCAGATTTTGGTTTTTTCATAATTGCATAAATCATGACAACATAACCAGCAACAATTAGAATCGGAGAAATCGTCAATCTTACAGGGCTAAAAAGTTCGTCTGCATCAAATTTACTTGGATCTTCTGATCCACCGCCAATCATCAACACAAAACCAATTACATTGATTACCAATCCAATCAATAAGATTCTGTAATTTTCTTTTCCGAAAGCAAACATGTTATTTTTCATTTTTGAAACTTAAATTGATTAAATATTTTTCTAAAAAAAGATTAATAAAGGTCATCTAATTTCATGCGCAAATATTTATTGAGCGCAAACCACGTTGAAATCCAAGTGATGATAATACCTAAACTCAAAATAGCTAAAAATAGTATCAAGAAGGTATTAAATTCGAATCCAATTTCGATGGTTTTAAGAATATTGTCCAAAGCATAAAATAGTGACATCAACAAAGCCATTCCAATAATCGCGGAAATCAATCCTTGTAAAATGGCTTGCAATAAAAATGGTTTTCTAATAAAGCCTGAAGTCGCACCAACCAATTGCATTGTTTTAATTGTAAATCTTTTTGAATACAAAGCCAAACGAATGGTGTTGTTAATCATCGCAACAGCAACGATAATCAGTAAAACAGCAACCAGCAAAATCAACACAGCAAACTGACGAAATCCTAAATTTACATTTTCAACACTTGCTTCATCGTAATTTACCTCATCGATTTCTTCAGGATAGGCATTAAGCAATTTTGTTTTCAACGCCTTCATTCCTTCTTTATTGGCGAATTCAGCCTTTGGTTTGTAGCCAATGTTTGGCGGGAAAAAATTTTCGCCATCAAAAATGCTTTCAATTTCTTTGGTATCGCTGTTTAACCCGCTGAACTCTTCCATCGCTCTTTCTGGTGAAACGAAATAAACTTCTTTGAATTCGGGCCAAGTTTTCAATTCTTGTTCAATTTGTTTGATGTCCGCCTCGTTCATTTCAGCGTTAAAAAACAAATCGCCTTGCAGATTTTCTTTTGCTTGAGTTTGCACAGAATTAAGCGCCAAAACGCCTCCTAAAACCAAGCCAATCATGAACAAAACCAATGATATTCCGATCACGGTTGATACATAACTCGTTCTTAATCCACGTTGATTATACTTTTCTGCACTTGCACTCATCGCTACGAAGTTAGGAATAATTGGAATAAGTCAAAAATTAAGACCAAAAAGTTTCTTATTCGCCTTCCAATTCTTTCAAAATTTCATTGACATCTTCTTCCGTTGTAGCCAATTTATTTTTACAAATTTTAATCAATTGTGCCGCGCGTTTGACTTTTACAGCCAATTCATCGACCGTAATTTCTCCTTCTTCGATTTCAAGTACAATTTGCTGCAATTCCTCAAAAGCATCGGTATATTTTATTTCTTCACTCATTTTCTTCTTTTTTAATTTCTTTTACTTCACTTGTGATTCGATTTTCAAATGTGACTGTTTCAATTATGTCGCCCGATTTTACAGGATTTTTGGCATTGATTGTTTTCCCTTGGAATAAACTTAAGGAATATCCGCGTTTGAGCAACAAAGTTGGATCCATCAACTTCACATTTTTCTCTAAATTTAAAATTGTTTGCTCCGTTTTAATGAAAAATTTGGGCAATTGTTGCATCATAAAAGTTTGTGTATCTCGAACTTGATTCTGACTTACATTGAAATTTACCTTTACGTGCTTTACTAAATTCAATTGCAACTGATTAATTCTTTGATTTTCAAAATTTCTCTTGCTTCTGACATGCGATTTAAGTTGGTCAACAGAAGAATCTAATACTTTTCTTTCATTGTTAAATCTAAATCTGGAGTGCAACGAAAGATTTTTGGTGCTAGAATTGAGTATCTGATGAGTTTGAAACAAGCGTTGATAGCTAACATTTTTAAAAATCCTCAATTCATTTGCCAATTCAATCTTTTGGTCTTGCATAAATTGATTCACTTCCAATTTCAAAGATTTCTGTGCCTCTTTAACAGGAACAGAAAAATTGTGAAAACATTGGATCAAAAATTCACCCAATTCAGTCGGTGTAATCGCATTTCGAAACGCGACCATTTCAGAAACGGTAATATTAGTGGAATGTCCAATTCCTGTCAAAACAGGTAAAGGAAAAGTGGCAATTGCTTTGGATAATTCATAGTTGTTGTAGCACGACAAACCAATTTCCCCTCCACCACCGCGAATAATGGCCACAGCGTCAAAATGGTGTTTTACTTTTTCAATTTTGCGCAGCTGATTTTGAATCGAATCGACCGCTAAATCGCCGTTTAATTGAGCTGTGAAAAGCATGAAAAAGAAAGCGTAATTCCATTGATTATTTTGCACAACGCTGTAAAAATCAGACAATCCTTTGCTTGATTCAACAGAAATGACAGCGATTCTTTGTGGCAATAAAGGAAAATCTAAGCGTTGATTGGCATTTAAAATTCCTTCTTTGGTCAATCTTTTGAGCGTTTCTTCCCTTTCTTTTTGTAATTCTCCTAAAGCGAAGGTTGGATCGATGTCAACAACCTCCAACCCCATTCCATACAGCGGATGAAAACTAATTTTCACCAAAAAAAGTAAACTCATTCCATCTTTCAATGGCTCTTTGACAACTTCTGAGAAAGATTTACTGATTTTATCAAATTGCGCTTTCCAAATCGTTCCGCGCATTTCCGCAACGATTTTTCCATCTTCTTTTTGCACCAATTCTGGATAACAATGTCCTTTGTTGGTGTAGTTCAATTTGTGCATTTCAGCCTGAACCCAATACAAACGGCTGTATCGTTCAGAAATCACTTTTTGAATCGACAGGGCAACTTGCTTGAGCGTAAAAATTTGCTTTTCTTCAGACATAGAAATTAAAGATAATCAAGATTTGGAATAAATTCTAGTCTAAAAACTGAATCTCTGAAAAAAATTATTCCATAGTCACCCCTTGTTTTTTCAAGATTGAGCGCACCCAAACGGCAAAAATTGTCAGGTAAGCAAAACAAATTACCCCTACAAAAAACGAAGATTGAATACCTGTTAAATCGCTGATTTTTCCTTGTAATGGCGGAATAATTGCACCTCCAAGAATCATCATAATCAAAAATGCAGAACCTTGAGATTGGTATTTTCCAAGTCCAGCCAATGAAAGTGAAAAAATGCATGGCCACATGATTGAACAAAATAATCCAGCACTCAAAAAAGCATACACAGAAATGATGCCTGTGTTTTTCATTCCAAACATTTCATAAACTGGATTCAAACTTGCTGTCGGAATTAATCCGATAAGTGTCGCAACTACTCCTAAAAATCCGAAAATCATCAAGGTTTTTGCAGGTTTATTCTGACCTAAGAAAAAACCTAAAATCTGCACAATTACACAAATTCCGTAGGCGTATAATGGATCGATATTGTGACCCGCCAAATGCGTGAAATACAAAACAACTCCAAAAGCAACTAACGGCAAGGTAGCAGTTAACACATTTTTCATGGTTTTGGAAAGATTGAAAACATGCACAGCACTAGCCCAACGTCCCATCATCAAACTTCCCCAATACATCGCAATAAACGGCGCAATTTGAGAAGACGAATAATTTCCAAATTCTTTTTGCTTGAGCAACTCACCCAAATTACTGCCCATGGCTACTTCCACGCCGACATAAACGAAAATCGCCAACATTCCTAAAATCAACTGCGGATATTGCATCGCTCCCCAACCTGATTTTTGTTTTTTGGAAAGCACGAATGACGCTGCCAATCCACCGACAACTACTACCAATCCCATCGAAAACCAAATCATTCGTTTTTGTTCCAAAGGTTTTTTTAGCGATTTGATTTCATTTTGGAGAATAATTTGACTTTTTTCGTTGCCAATTATTTCTTCAGTTTCTTTGAGTTGTTTTTCAATCACTTCAATTTTTTTGGCTTCAGCGCTTCTGTAGCTGCTGAAAACTGGAGAAAAGCATCCAATCAATAAACCTGTAATGATTAAAAGGGAAGCTAGTGCTTTATTCGATTTACCAACATTTTCATCTGCTGAAATTTCCTTTTTTCCTGAAGGCAATTTTTTTGAAAAATGAAACAATGCTGCGATTCCTAAAAACAGGAGCCCAACAAAAACATAGAGAATGATTACTTTATCCATGCTCAATGATTGAATCATTTCATCGCTCATACTTCCTGCACCAAAAAGTGCAAATGCTACAACCAATGGACCGATGGTGGTTCCTAAACTATTGATTCCTCCGCCTAAACTCACGCGATTTGAACCAGTTGATTCATCTCCCAATGAAATCATAAATGGATTCGCAGACGTTTGTTGCAAAGAAAAACCAAGTGCAACGATGAAAAGTCCAACCAACATTCCAACAAACACACCGAAATAAAGCGAAATAATCATTGCTACAGCACCCAAAGCAGAAAAAAGTAATCCATAAACGATGCTCTTTTTATATCCCCATTTGGAAACTGGATCTTCGCCACGCTTCACTCCTACTGCATATAAAATCAATGCTCCCAAATAATATGCGAAGTAAAATGCAAAATCAATCAACTGACTTTGAAACTGATCCAATTTGAAAAAATGCTTACAGAATGGAATAAATACACTATTTCCCGCAGCGATAAATCCCCAGAAAAAGAAAACAGTGATGATAGTTGACAATGCGCCGTAATTCGTTTTTGCTTGTGACATGATTTTCGATTTGATTTCAAATGTAAATATAAATCGCTTAATTCTTGTTTTTCGAGAATTTCCGGCTGTCAAACTCTACTGAGGAAAACTAAAATTTACAATTTTGGATTATCTTTGCATCTTTATTCGACAAAATACCCTGTAATGAGTTCAAAATATCAAGAGTACAAAGGTTTAAATCTTCCGGAAGTAGCAGAAAAAGTGATGAAGAAATGGGACGATAATTCCATTTTTGACCTTTCCATTACTTCAAGAGAAGGTAAAACTCCATTCGTGTTTTTCGAAGGTCCACCATCTGCGAATGGTTTGCCTGGAATTCACCATGTGATGGCGCGCTCAATCAAAGATATTTTTTGTCGTTACAAAACGTTGAAAGGATTTCAAGTAAAACGAAAAGCAGGCTGGGATACACACGGTTTACCAGTCGAATTGGGTGTTGAAAAAGAATTGGGAATCACCAAAGAAGATATTGGGAAGAAAATTTCTGTAGAAGATTACAACAAAGCGTGTCGCGAAGCGGTCATGCGTTATACGGATATTTGGAATAATTTGACCAAACAAATGGGTTATTGGGTGGATATGGAAAATCCATACATCACTTATGAACCAAAATACATGGAATCCGTTTGGTGGTTGTTGGGTCAACTGTACAACAAAGATTTGATGTACAAAGGTTACACGATCCAACCTTATTCTCCGAAGGCAGGTACAGGATTGTCTTCACACGAATTGAACCAACCGGGATGCTACCGCGATGTGAAAGACACGACGGTTGTTACACAATTTAAGCTTTCTGATTCTCAATTGCAAATTGCAGATTGGAAAATTTCAAATTCGCAATCTTCAATTTATTTCCTCGCTTGGACCACAACACCTTGGACATTGTCTTCCAATACTGCATTGGCGGTTGGACCGAATATCGATTATGTTTTAGTTCAATCGTTTAACCAATACACCTTTGAACCAATTCATGTGATATTGGCGAAAAATTTAGTTTCATATCAGTTTTCTAAAGGTTACGTTGCGGTTGAAGATCATTCAGAATTAGCAAATTACACTTCTGGTGACAAAACAATTCCTTATTTCATCGCTGGAGAATGCAAAGGAAAAGATTTAGTTGGAATTCAATATGAACAATTACTTCCGTATGCTTTGCCACATGAAAATGCTGAAAAAGCTTTCCGCGTGATTCCTGGTGATTTTGTGACTACAGAAGATGGAACTGGAATTGTACACATCGCGCCTACTTTTGGTGCTGATGATGCCAAAGTTGCTGCGGAAGCGGGTGTTCCAGGAATGTTGGTACTAGACGAAACAGGAAAAGCAGTTCCATTGGTGGATCTACAAGGAAAATTCAGACCAGAAATGGGAGAATTTGCTGGGATGTTCGTAAAAAATGAATATTATGATGCTGGAACAGAACCAGAAAGATCTGCCGATGTTCAAATTTCCATTAAACTGAAAACAGAAAACAAAGCATTTAAAGTTGAAAAATACGAACACAGTTATCCGCATTGCTGGCGAACTGATAAACCGATTTTATATTATCCGTTAGATTCATGGTTTGTGCGCGCTTCAAATGTGAAAGAACGCATGATGGAACTCAATAATACGATCAATTGGAAACCAGAATCAACTGGAACTGGACGTTTTGGAAAATGGTTGGAAAATGTCAACGATTGGAACCTTTCTCGTTCACGTTATTGGGGAATTCCAATTCCAATTTGGGCAACAGAAGAAGGCGATGAACAACTCATTATTTCTTCGGTTGAAGAATTGAAAAACGAATGCGATAAATCAGTGAAAGCTGGCTTTATGACTGAAAATCCATTGGCTAATTTTATAGTTGGTGACATGTCGGAAGCAAACTACGCACAGATTGATTTGCACAAAAATTACGTCGATACAATCACTTTGGTTTCTGCATCTGGAAAACCAATGAAACGCGAAGCTGATTTGATTGACGTTTGGTTTGATTCAGGCGCTATGCCTTATGCTCAATGGCATTATCCGTTTGAAAACAAAGAATTGATTGACAATCACAAAGGTTTTCCCGGAGATTTCATTGCTGAAGGCGTTGACCAAACGAGAGGATGGTTTTATACCTTACACGCGATTGCAACGATGGTTTTTGATTCTGTTGCCTACAAGAATGTAATTTCTAACGGTTTGGTGCTTGACAAAAATGGTCAAAAAATGTCGAAACGTTTGGGAAATACGATTGATCCTTTCCAAACGTTAGATAAATACGGTCCAGATGCGACGCGTTGGTACATGATTACAAATGCGCAACCGTGGGACAATTTGAAGTTTGATTTAGACGGAATTACAGAAGTTCAACGCAAATTTTTCGGAACTTTGTACAATACCTATTCTTTCTTTACATTGTATGCAAACATTGATGGTTTCGATTATTCTGAAGCAGAAATCGCGTTGGAAAATCGACCAGAAATTGACCAATGGATTTTATCGAAATTGAATACATTGATTCAACAAGTAGATGAATCATACGAAACATACGAACCAACGAAAGCTGGCCGATTGATTCAAGATTTTGTGAATGATCAATTGTCGAATTGGTATGTACGTTTGTGTAGAAGAAGATTCTGGAAATCAGAAGATTCACAAGATAAAATGTCTGCATACCAAACGCTTTATACTTGTTTGGAAACAGTAGCCATTCTAGGCTCGCCGATTGCACCATTTTTCATGGATCAATTGTTTTCAGATTTGAATGCGGTTACGAAACGTCATTCGGTAAGTTCCGTGCATTTGGCTGATTTCCCTAAAGTGAACGAAGCCATGATAAACGCAGACTTAGAAGCTCAAATGGAAATTGCGCAACGTGTTTCTTCTTTAGTACTTGGATTGCGTAAAAAGGAGCGTTTGAGAGTGCGTCAACCATTGCAAAAAATCATGGTTCCAGCATTGAGTGCTGATTTTGCTAAAAATATTCAACACATTTCCGAATTGATTTTATCTGAAGTCAATGTGAAAGAATTGGAATTGTTGGAAGAAGGAAATGGCATGTTGGTGAAAAGCATCAAACCAAATTTCAAAACCATTGGACCGAAATACGGTAAACAAATGAAAGCGATTGCGACATTGGTTGCTGGATTTACGCAAGAAGATATTGCTTCGATTGAAAGCACCAATGCTTGGAGCGGCGAAATCGAGGGAACTGAAATCAATTTAGATGGAGGCGACTTTGAAATCATCGCGCAAGATATTCCAGGTTGGTTGGTGAGTAGTGAAAATGGGATTACTGTTGCGTTAGACATTACATTGACAGACGAATTGCGCCAAGAAGGAATAGCAAGAGAGTTAATAAATCGTGTTCAAAACTTACGTAAAGACTCTGGACTTGAGGTTACTGATAAAATTAATTTATTCGTTGAATGTTCGTCAGAATTACAAAATGCAATTCAAAAGAATGGCGAATACGTTTGCAACGAAGTTTTAGCAAATAACATTCAATTTGAAACCTTGGGAACTGACTCTTTAATTATAGATTTAGTTGAAGAAGGCGATGCAAAAATTGCTCTGAAAAAAGGATAAAAATTCCAAAATATTAAAAGGTCAAATTGTACTTAAGAGTTTGACCTTTTGTTTTATACAAAGACTAATTTTTTAATTGATTTCTATTCGAGCTATTGAAAATGTTCCAGAATTTTATCTGCTAAAACATCACTCAATTTGAAATAACTTTCATTGGTCCAACCGCCCACATGAGGCGATAAAATGACTTTTTTTGATGCCAGTAATTGTTGAAATGCTTCAGGCATATTTCCATCGAAAAAATTTTCAAAACTTGCTTTTTCAAATTCCAACACATCCAATCCAGCGCCGAGCACTTTTCCGTTTTCAATGGCTTCCAACAAGGCTTTTGTTTCAACTATTTTTCCTCTAGAGAGATTGAGTAAAAAGAAGGATTTTTGAATACTTTCGAAAAAAGTATCATTCGCCCAAAAAAGTGTTTCTGCATTTTGGGGAATGTGAAAACTGATAACATCTGCCTTGGCATACAATTCTTCCAAGGTCGATTCTTTCACAAATTCGTTCCCAAAATTGTTTTTGTATTTATCGTAAGCCAAAATTTGGACATCAAATCCACGCAGTTTTTTAGCGAAAGCTTCACCATTGTTTCCGTAACCGATAATTCCAACAGTTTTACCATCCAATTCGATTCCTCGATTTCCTTCGCGAACCCATTTACCTGAGCGCACTTCAGCATCAGCGGTAACCAAATGATTCATTAGTGCCAATAACATTCCCAGCGCATGCTCTCCCACCGCATTTCGATTGCCTTGGGGAGCATTGAAAAGTTGAATGTTTCGTTTTGCACAATATTCCAAATCTATATTTTCCATGCCAGCACCAGAACGTGCGATAAATTTCAAATTCGGTGCAAAATCTAACAATTTCGCATCCATAGGAAATCGTGAACGAATCACTATTCCATCAGCATTTGAAATTAAATTTTTCGTTGATTCAAAATCGGAGTCAATTACTTGAATGCATTCATGATTAGCTGCGACTAAACGTTCTTCTAAAATTGGATGTACAGTGTCCAAAAAAATGATTTTCATAACTGAAATTTATAGTCCGTATAAAATCATTCCCACTGTGAAGTAGATGAACAATCCCAAAACATCATTCAAGGTCGTCACAAATGGTCCGGTTGCAAGCGCTGGATCAATCTTATATCTATTCAAAATCAATGGAATCATTGATCCCATGATGGCCGCAAAAAGAATTACTACAAAAAGTGCTATACTTACTGTAATTCCCAATGTTTGATTTTCAAAAACGGTTGCAATTCCAAAAATACAAATCGAGCAAATCAACCCGTTTAACAAACCAACAAGCGTTTCCTTCGCTAATTTGGAGGTGATAGAATCGAATTGATTTCCTCTCGCTAATGATTGAACAACAATTGCAGAGGATTGAACGCCCACATTTCCGCCCATTGCGGTAATCAGAGGAATGAAAAATGCCAATGCAGGAATTTTACTGATGCTTCCTTCGTATGTTGAAATTACTTGTGCACCTAAAGTTCCACCCAACATTCCAATCAACAACCAAGGCAATCGAGCTCGAGACATTCTCCAAACGGTTGCATTTGCTTCAATTTTTTCAGAAATCCCCGAAGCCAATTGGAAGTCTTTGTCAGCTTCTTCTTTGATGATATCCATAACATCATCAATGGTGATTCGACCGACTAATTTGTTTTGAAAATCAACTACAGGAATGGAAACTAAATCATACTTTTCCATCACTCGGGCAACTTCCTCGCTGCTGTCAGTGGTTTTTACGGAAATAATATTTTTATCTTGGTAAAGATCACTAATCTTCGTTTTTGGACTTGCAAAAAGTAATCTTTTTAATGACAATAATCCAACTAATTTATTAAGTTGATCTACGACATAAATCGTGTAAACCTGCTCAACATCTTCCGCTTGTCGGCGCAATTCAACGATACAACGATCCACAGGCCAACTCAAATTTGCTTGAATAAATTCTTTTTGCATCAAACCTCCGGCAGTATCTTCGTCATAATTCAAAAGATCGACAATGTCTTCTGCGGCTTCGTCATCTTCCATGTGGGAGATAACTTCTTGAATTTCTTTATCTGTAAGTTCACCGAGAATATCGGCAGCATCATCAGAATCTAAGTTTTCAAGCTGTTCTGCAATTTCTTTTGACGAAAGTGTTTTGATGAATCGATCACGAACATCTTCTTCCAATTCCATCAATACATCTGCTTGAAGATCTTCATCCAAACGGAAATAGACAAATTTGGCTTGTTCTTTTGTCAACTCATCCAACAACTCGGCAATATCCGCGAAGTGCAACCCTAGAATATGCTCGTCAATCCAAACAGTGTCTTCTGCTTGAATCGCACGACGCAATTGCTCTAAAAAATCCTTGGTTAACTCGAAACGCATAACACAAAGGTAGGCATTTCAAGGAAAAATATTCAGTAGCAATAAAAATAGATGAAATAAAAAAAAGCATCCCCAAAAAATTGAGGATGCTTTGAAATAATAATTTATAAACTATTGAAAAATAACTCTTCTGATGGTAAATCCTTGATTCGTTTCAATTTTAATCAAATAAATTCCATTTGGTAAAGTATTCGTTTCTATCTGATGATTGAATTTTGTGCCCAAATCCATTGTTTTTTGATAGACAATTTTACCATCTAACGCTAGAAGTTGAATATTTGCCTTTGAAAATGAACTTGTTTCAAAATCAATAAATAAAATATCCTTCGTCGGACTAGGATAAATCAACAAGTTATTTGCAGCGTTTACATCTTCAATTCCAGCACAATTATTCACAACCAACGGCTGATTTGCTGTTGCTGTGCAACCTTCAGGACTTGTATAAGCATAAAAAACATTATGCGTCCCAACACCAGCAGTCGTTGGATTGAAATTTCCAGCATTTACACCAGCTCCGGAAAAGATTCCTCCTGATGGATTTCCACCTGATAAAGCAAACGCAGCAACATCTGAACAAACTGTTGGCTGTGATGCTAAACTAACAATGGGCGCAGCGTTTACAGTAATTGTTGTATTTGCTGTTCCAGAACAACCATTAGCGTCCGTATAATTGTATGTAATCACTGAACCTGTGGTAACAGCACTTGGATTCAAAATACCGTTTAACACACCATTTCCAGAATAAATTCCTCCAGATGGCAGGCCTTGATTGAGCGTAACCTGATTTTGATTGTCACACAATCCAGTTATCTCAGAAAATGTCACAGTTGGATTTTGATACACATTTACATTTGCAATTCCTGATCCAATATTAGAACAAGTTCCATCAGAAATTGAAATTACTGAATAAGCACCGGTTGCCGTAGCATTAATCGTATATGTATTTGAATTATGACCAGTTATGGTAACAGGAGTTGCACCATCGGTGTAGGTAAAATCAAAGGGCGGATTTCCTGTAAATGAAATTGTAATAGTCGCTGAACCAGTATTTCCAATTGAATTACAAATTGTTCCTCCTCCAGAAACGACAGCAGTCGGCTGTGCATTAATCGTGATTGAATATGAATCAGAAACAGCAGGACAGGAACCAGCAGCTGCGATTGAATTAATTACCTGAAAAGTACCAGAAGAACTCGCAGCCAAATTTATTTCTCCAGTTGAAGGATTAATCGACAATCCAATTGGAGTAGCAGAAAAAACTCCCGAACTTGCGCCACTTGCAAAAGTAGGAACAGGATTGCTTGAACCAGTGCAATAAGCAGCATTTGCATAACTAAAACTTGCAGTTGGATTATTCGTGATCGTTACAGTTTGCGTTGCACTATTAGGACAAACTACATTCGTGTTGTGTGTAATTGTATATGTTCCCAACGAACTGTTTGCAATATCAATTTCACCAGTTGAGGCATTGATTGTCAATCCAGCAGGTGACGCAGCATAAGTTCCTACTAAGGTTGCAGATGGAGCAGCGTTAGCACTTCCTGTGCAAAAAGTATTGGAAGTATAGTTAAAACTTGCATTGTCCAAAGCAGCTTGAGTCACCGTTACTACATTTGAAGCGACTGACAAACATCCATTGTTATTCGTCACTTGTGCTGTGTAATTTCCAGGTGCAGTCGCAGTCAATGTGTTTGCACTTACTCCTAAATTAGTTGTGCCATTGAACCAAGTAAAAGTACCTGATTGTGTAGCGTTTAGTTGTACATTGCCTCCTGGACAAATTGCAGTCGAACCAACTACTGAAACGACAGGTGCTGTTGACGGTAAAGTTAATGTCGCGATATAATCATTGTATGTGTTACAAGCGTAGCCAGAAAAAACATTCGGTGCGACAAAAGCAACATAAGTGCCTGTAGCAGTAAAATTATATGAAACAGTCGCGCTTTGACAAGCATTTGAAGTTGCTGTAGCCAAAGCAACAGGCGATGCACAATTTGAAATATCCAAGAAATAAATCAAAAATGGAAACTCAGCAGAGACATTGAAAGTTGCAATTCCTGGAGTATTGATTACAAATGAATACCAATCAGTATCTTTATTTGTTCCGTTGTTCCAAGCCTTTCCAAAAACTGTCTGTCCACAGGCCAAAGATTGATAAGCAGGAGTCACCATATTGCAACCGCCATTTAAATCTTGACCACATGTTTCGGTTTCCAAAATTGAACCTACAGGCTGAGTTAAATCACATTGCGAAAATTGGGTTACACAAATTGTAAAATCTGTTGTGCTGGGAACTGAAGCGTACCAATCAAAAACCCGAATAAAATATGTTTGTCCGACAGTGAGTGAATTGATTGTAGATGTTTCTATACCATCCATCAAAGTTGCGTCAACACAACCAAGCGAAGTTAATCCAGCACAAGTCCCGGAAAAAACTTCAAAAACACCATCAAAACCTGACGAACCATCAACGGTAATATTAGCACCGTTACTTGTAGCAGTAAATTTAAACCATACATCGTCATTTGCTGTTCCATCACCACAAGCTGCCTGAGATTGAGTTGCAGACAAAACGCTTCCCGTTGTTGGAGCGCATGAAGCTCCTTGAATTAAGTTAATTGCTCCAGCACAATTGTCATTTACAGGAGCTGAAGCGTTTGAAGTATAGGTATAGGAATCAATTCCAATAAAATCAGAGTTAATGCCCGCTGGACCACCATTGGTCACATAATATCTAAACGCAACACGACCTGTTGTTGGTCCGCTTAATCCAGTGATTGTTGCTGAATATAAAGTCCATGAACCAGGATAACCAGTAGACGACAAAGTTGGATTTATTGTTAGCAAAACAGTGGTAAAATCTCCGACTGATGAAGATGAAGTTCCAACATTTAAACCCGATCCAGCGGTGCTTAATCGAACTTCTAGACGATCAGGATACAAAGTTGGAATCGACGTAATTCTCGAATAAAAACTTATTACATCCCCATTTGAAAAAGTTCTAGATGGAGTGAACAACCAATTGCTCAATGTTGAACCAGTTGTAGTATTGTTGGAACTTGCATAATTGCAAGACAAAAACGAGTTCGCAGAACCTGCTTGTGCAGAAAAAGTTGTGAGTGGATCGGCAAAAGACCAATTCGCAGCTAAAGTTGCAGAAGCGATTGTATCGCTGTTGTTTCTGAAATACCAATCTGTAAACAATGAGGTAGTTTCGAATCCTTCGGAAAACGATTGCGCGTTCAAATTCGACACAAAAGCGAAAAACGCAGCAAAAAATACGATAATGCTGAATTTCAAATTAGAAAAATATGTTTTCATAGTAGATTATTTGGGTTGATTTGACTTAGTACTCCTACTTCCAGCACTCTGCGTTGGTTTAGAAACTTTCAGCGCTTTCGCACCAGCTGTTTGATTCGTTTTCGAAGGTTTAACATTCGATGTATTTGCCTTTTTCTCCGTTCTTGTAGGTTCTTCAACTTGCGCAAATAGCGTAAAATTGACCAAAAGTAAAATACAAGTAAAAATTTTAGTACAACTCATAACTTAAAGTAATAGATTTAAGTAAACTTAAGCTAATTAAATTTTTAAAGTATCATTTTCTTTGATTTTAACACTTTGAATGAAAATTCATGGCAATCTGATTAACATTTCATCATTATCACATTTAATTAATTATTTTTTTAGTTGTAATCGATTGATAACTCAAAGCTTTTGAAACTTTTATTTGAACGATAATTTTTTAGAATAATATTCACACATTAAATAAAATTCTACTTTTACAAAAGATTTAAAACAAGCGTTAATAATAATTCATGGATTACTTTTTCAGTCACCTTTGGCAAGCATTTCAATTGCCCTTAAAGAATCCAGTCTTGATTTTTTCGCTAATTCTTTTCATCATCCTTTTATCGCCTATTTTACTCAGAAAAATTCGAATACCATCTATCATCGGTCTGATTATTTCGGGCGTAATTATTGGTCCAAAAGGCTTCAATCTAATTGGAGAAAAACTACTTGAATCTGAAGGTTCTGTTAAATTGTTTTCAACGATTGGATTGTTGTACATCATGTTTATGGCTGGATTAGAGCTCGACATGAAGGAATTCAAAAAATACAGAAACAAAAGTTTTACTTTCGGATTTCTAACATTTTCAATTCCGATTTTACTCGGTTTTCCCATTTGCTACTACGGTTTACATTTAGGAATGACCGCGAGTATTTTGACTGCATCCATGTTTGCAACGCACACATTGGTAGCATATCCAATCGCTAGTAAATTTGGGATTACGAAAAAACCAGCAGTTGCGATTACTATTGGAGGAACAATTTTAACTGACACTGCGGTATTGATTATATTGGCCGTTATTTCTAGCTCTGCGAAAGGAGAATTAAACACTGAATTTTGGGTTCGACTTATAACGTCGTTAACCATTTTCACTTTGATCATGTTTTTGATAATTCCACGCATTGCTCGTTGGTTTTTCAGCAAACTTGAAAGTGAAAAATCTTCCCATTACATTTTCGTCTTGTCCATCATTTTCTTTGCCGCGTTCTTGGCTGAAATGGCTGGTGTGGAACACATTATCGGAGCCTTCGTTGCAGGATTAGTTTTGAATGGTCTGATTCCACATTCATCGGCATTAATGAACCGAATTGATTTCATTGGAAATGCGATTTTCATTCCTTTCTTTTTAATTTCAGTAGGAATGGTGGTAGACATCAGAGTCCTTTTTGATGGATATTGGGCCTTGATTACTGCTGCAGTTTTGACCAGTTTTGCTATTTTTTCGAAATGGTTGGCAGCACTGGCAACTCAATTAATCTTTAAAATGTCAGGAGCAGAACGTCAAGTGATTTTTGGTTTAAGTACCGCCCACGCTGCCGCAACACTTGCCATTATCATCGTTGGTTACAACACGATTACAGGCACAACGTCAACTGGTGAGCCGATACGACTTTTGGATGAAAACATTTTGAACGGAACTGTCATTTTAATTTTAATTACTTGTATGACTGCGTCTTTTGTGACCGAAAATGCCGGTCGAAGACTATTAGTTGAACAAGCTGAAGATGGCGACTTATTGACCGCTCCACAAAAAAGAACGCAACATTTACTTGTCGCTTTGAATGAATTGAAAGGAAATGAAAATATTCTCGACCTTTCCATTTTGATTACAGATAAAAAAGTGATTAATCCAATTTCAGTGGTTAGCGTACTTCCGGATGATCAACAAGCGGAAAGTAGGATTCATCGCTCTCGTAATCACATGAATGATATAATCAAACATTATTCAAGTGGAGAAACAAAAGTGAATACGATCGCTACAATTGACCATAATTTATCGAGTGGAATTGCACGAACGTCCAAAGAATTGGCCGCTGATGTTGTAGTAATAAACGACAGTGACAAAATGAATTTAATCATGCGAATCGTTGGCGATGACCGTGAACATTTGTTAGATGTTTGTGATAAAACTGTATTCTTCTGTCAATTAGACATGCCTTTCATCTCGAAAAGACGAATTATATTGATTTGTCCTGAATTGGCGGAATTAGAGAATAGTTTCACGAATTGGCTTGATCGCGTAATGCGTTTATCTCGTGAATTAAACTTACCTACGATTGTTTTTTCTGGAGAACAAACCTTTGAAAAAATCAATTTGTACGTTGAACAACGAAAATTCAACGTAGCATTGGAACAAAAGCAAATCAATGAGTTAGACGAATTTTTCTTGTTGAATTATAAAGTAGAACCGACTGACTTAATCATCTATTGTTCAGCTAGAAAAGGTGCTATTTCATATACTCCAAGTGTAGATTTCTTCTTAAATAAATTAGAAAAAGCTTTCCCAAACAATGATAGAATTTTGATTTATCCATCTCAATTTTCTGATAATTTATTCAACTCTTACGACGACATTACAACAAGTCCTATTACTAAAGGTATGGAGACAATTCAAAAAATCGGTAAAGAAGTTGGAAGTATTTTCAAAGGCAACGAAAAGAATCAATAATCTACTTTTCTCATTTTCTTAATTTCAGCTTTGCGCTTTTTCGCGAGCAATCGTTTTTCTTTTACCGCAAATGGTACTTTGGTTTCCTTGCGCTTTTTTTGAACTTTAAAACTGGTTTCAATAAATTCTTTGAACTTTAAAATGACCACTTTCTTGTTTCCAAGTTGACTCCTTTCAACTTGAGATATGATTTGCAAAATGCCGTCAGTCGTAATCTTATTGAATAATTTTACTTGAATAATTTCCTTTTGATGTTCATCCAAGTATTGTGAATTTATGACATCAAAATTGAGTTCCACTTTGGTAGAAACTTTGTTTACATTTTGTCCTCCACTGCCCCCACTCCTGCTGGTTTTAAAAGTGATTTCTGTAAGTAAAAGGTTAATATCTGGTTTCATGATTAGATAAATTGGTCTGTATAGATCTTCGATTATTTTTTCGTCTTTGGTTTTTCTTTTTCTTTCAGAAATGACTTCACTTCCTTGGCCTTTGCATAATCAGACGCTTTTTTACTGAAAGCATCTTGCACTAAAACATCGGCACCTTTATTTGTCAAAAACGTGACCAAATTTAGGTTTCCTTCTTTCGAAGCTAAAAACAGCATCGTTTGCTCTTCAAAGTTAATCTTTTGATTGATTTCAAAATGATATCTTTCCATGGTAATCTGAAGCAACTCAATCGAAGCTTTTTGAATACTTAAAACAGCCATGTTCTGAACTTGACTAGGCGTTAAAGTCAAATTCTTTTGCGTTCGCAATATCTCCAATGCTTGATCCAATTCTTGTTTTTCAAGATGTTGTACCAACAAATTATTTTGCTCCAATTGTGCAACGATTTGCTTATTTCGCTCCTCTTTACTCATTGCACCTTTCGATCTTAAATAATTGATTATTTCCACTTTTTTATCCTTTTCAGCGTATTCCAAGGCGTTTCGATCGAAATAACCAATCACATTTACATCCGCACCATTGTTTACCAAAAATTCGATAAATCTTAAATCGTTTTTTTCGATGGCTTTAATCAGGACTGGTTCATCAAAATAGCAACTCTTTTGCAAATCAATTTTTTTCGTAATCAAATAAGCCGCCAATTCATAATCTTGAATTTCAAGTGCAATGCACATATAGGTTGAATTCCAACTATCTGTAGCATTGACGTCGCCTCCATTCTCAATAATATATTTGATAACAATCGGATTTTTTGTCGTTGGTCGGTCATCACTGTATCTTGGATCTAAATTAGCTCCCTTGCTTTTCAAATACTCTAATAATTCTAAATCTGCCGATTCAATCGCTTGGAAAGCCAAAGTTTTTCCATCAGAACAAACCGTATTAGGGCTTAATCCTTTGTCGATAAAAAATTTAATTTCGTCCAAATTGTTGTCTTTACTAAGGAAAGTAAGCACATTTTGTCCTTTTTTATTGACCACTTGAAAATTTACATTTTTGTCGACCAACAACTTAATGTGATTTCTATTTTGATTACTGCAAGCTTGAAGTAACACTGAATTTCCATCATTATTAAGGTGATTCAAATTAAAATCTTTTTCTAAAAACATTTCAAAAACATCATTTAATTCACAATCTTCCGCGTAAAACAAAGCCGTTTTTCCCTCTCTGTCTGTTGCTTCTTTGTTAGTTACTTGATCCAATAAATCCTTAATTAAGGCTTGATTTTTGGATAAACAGGCAAGCATCAATGCATTTTGTTTGGCTGCACTCAACACATTTGTATCAATTTTCAATTCATCTTTTGCATAATGAATCAAATCTTGTTTTCCACTTTTAACAGCCAATAAATATCCATTCAGCCCTTCTTGATTCGTTGCATTTTTGTTTGCACCTTTTGAGAGACAATGATTCGCTATGTCTAAATAACCATAATCTAAGGCTTTCAAAAAAATCGCATCAATATTTTCAGAGGATCGATCAATCCAAACTTTTAACATTACAGTATTTCCCCAACTAACGTCAATTGCCTCTTCCAGTGTTATTCCATGATCCACCAAATAAAGCGCAACCTCTTTGTGGTCATTGTCTATTGCAACTTCAATCGGTGTGACATAATATTTATTAAACCAACCCGATTTTCTTTTTTGAGAAACGTGAACAGAAAATCCTTTTTCATGCAATAATTTTACCAACGCTAAATTTCCTTTTTCAGCAGCAATAATCATCGCTTCACTGTCCTTAAAACCGTATCCAAGCAGGGTTTCAATCCATTTAATATCACTGCTTCTGCATGCTTCATAAAAACCACCTCGTCCTGATGCACCATTCTTCAATAATAAAAGTGCGATTTCCTTTTCATCATTCATGACCGCATATTCAACAGGATCTGTATATTCATTTCCAGAATCATTCACATCCACACCTGAAGTAACCAACCGCGTTACCTCTTTTAAATCATTTGCTTTCACTGCTTTCATCAAAGGTGTTTCAACACTGCCTTGCGAAAATCCATGCAGAACAATAAAAAATGAGCAAATGGTGAGTGTAAATTTTAATAAAAATCTCATAAACTTAGAATCAGTATTATTTAACTAAGTCTAAAATTAATGATAAAAAGAAAGCAAAAAGCATAAAAATTGAGCAAAAAAGGAATGATAGTCTAGAAATCACACGGACAATAAACTGTCATTTCCTTCTTTAAAACTGGATGAAAAAAGGTCAATCGCTCGGCATGTAAAAATAATCGCTCAGCTTTCGTTCCATATAAATCATCTCCAACAATGGGAGAATTTAGTCCTCGTGCATGTGCCGCATGAACCCGCAATTGATGCGTCCTACCCGTGATTGGATAAAAATACACTTTCGTTCTTCCATTCTTTATTTCAATTACTTCAAATCTCGTTTTGGCTGGCTTTCCAAAATCATTGCAAACAATTTGTTTCGGTCGATCATCTAAATCCAATCGTAAAGGTAAATTGATTTCGCCTTCAAATGTTCCGTTCAGCTCTCCGTTTAAGATAGCAACATAACGCTTTGAAATCGTTCTTTGGATAAATTGTCGTTGCAAAGCTTGGTGGATAGCTTTAGTTTTGGCCATTAAAATTAAGCCAGAAGTAGACATATCTAGTCGGTGCACCAACAAAGGTCCTGTAGCATTCGGAAACAGTTTTTTTGCTCTTGAGTAGACGGAATCTGTCAATGTTTTTCCTGGTACAGACAAAAAATCTGGAGGTTTATTAAAAATGGCTATAGAATCATCTTCAAAAACAATCTCAATCTGATCGACAGCAGCTTGAGATTCCATCGGATTTTGATCCATTGGAATTCCTTTCAGCATGTGATTTAAAATCGGTTCACATTTGCCGCGACAGGCTGGATAAAATTGTTGATGGACGCGAATTTCAGAAGCAGGTGATTTCCCCCACCAAAACTCCGCCATACAAATTGGTTTCAATTGATTGAGAAATGCATATTGCAACAATTTGGGTGCAGCACATTCTCCAGCGCCTGAAGGTGGTTTTTGCAAAACAGTTTCACTAAAAATATCAAGCAAACTGCTTTCTTCACCAAATTGATTCAGAAAAGTATAACTTTCAAACAATTGCAGTTGAAGTTTCGCAGATAATGTAGCTCTTTCATTTTTTAACGAAGTAACTTCAGCGTACAATTCCTGCGTCATGACATCTATTTTCGAAGTCCAACTTTTAGTCAATTGCTTTAATTCGATATTTTGCTTGGCACTTTGATGATTCAGTTGTGTTGAAAAAACTTCAAATTCTATCTCAGAAAGCAATTTCAACTGTTTTTGACGTTGAATATTTCTTTCAAGTTTGTCAGCTTTCATTTTACTTTTAGTGCGCTTCAATAAACTTGCAAATTCGGATTTAAGTTGAAACAACGTTTTTTCGCTCGCAATGAATTCGCTTGAACTTTCAATTTCATCAATTCTTAGATTCAATTTGTTCAATTTTGCTTCCCCTTTTTTATAAAAACCGAATTGATTGAGGGTATCAAAAACCGGTGGAACAAAACCTTCGTGCTGATTGCTATTGGCTAATTTTCCTGAAAAAGCGCGCAAATAACCCAATTGACCAGCTTGATTTTCGACAACTAAAACACCAAACATCTTACCAATCGCTGAATTAAATTCCGCTGAAGTTGAATTCAATCCAAAATCATGATTTAGATCTTGCTTTGCTAAAAATAGTTGAAGCTCCTTGGCAGCCGCAACCGCTAACGGATGAGGCGTATAATAATGAGGAAATGTAAATTTATCAGGCAAATCAAACCCTTCAACTGACGAAACAAAAGGATGAAAAAAACCTGAACTCATAGAAAGAAAAATGAATGTCTTTGCAACTAGCTATTTTGCCCGTTTGACCAAATTTGGATAATCAGTTATGATTCCATCCACTCCTTTTCCTACCAACTTTTTGCTAATCTTTGGGTCATTTACCGTCCAAGCGAAAGTTTTAATTCCAAGTTTCTTTAAGGTTTTCACATTTGTTTTTGAAATCATCGGATAAAATATGCCAATTGCGTAAGGTTTAAATGAAAAATCAGCAATGAAATTTGAAGTTGATCTAAGTGGAGATTCCGTCAAATAAACCAATCTAAAACTGGGTGCTTTTTGATGCAATTCTTCCAGAATTCTTGCATCGAAACTCATGAAAATGATGTTTTCCTTGTACTTAAAATCTTTTACCTCATTTAAAATAATAGATACATATTCAGCTGGAGCGGGTTGAAAAGTACCATCTAAATCTTTGTCTGATTTAATTTCAAATAAAATTGTTGTTTTGGAGAAATCTATGGAATCAAAAACCGTTTGCAACAATGGTTTGGTTTCCTTTATCTTTTGTTGTTCCAGAAAACGTTTATGTACTTTTGTACCGCAGTCATATTGTTCAATTTGATCTTGAGTCATTTGATAAATATTCGTCGCTTTCTCGTCAGAAATTTCAGAACCATCAGGCATTAAACAAAATTCTTTTTCGAAAAATTGATCATGAGAAATGACCAACTGTTTGTCTTTGTTTACCACGACATCCCATTCAATGCCATCAACTCCTAAGACAATTGCTTTCTGAAAGCCAACAATGGTGTTTTCGGGATACAATCCGCGACAACCTCTGTGACCAAAATAAGCAACGGAATCTTCTTGACTAGAAACAATTAAGTGTGTCAAAACAGCAAATATTAGAAAGGAAAATTTTTGCATTTTCTTTCAAAAGTAAACCAAATGAAATTGAACGATGTAAACTGAATATTATCTTTTGAAGTTAATTTACAACTTGCAAAACGATATTTAATGCTCTGTATTTACTTCTAATTTTCCCACCTTCAGATGTTCCTTGAGAAACGCTTACCTCTGTTTGTCTATCCATATAAACAGTCGATGAACCCAAAGCTAAAGCAGCCATCTGATTTATTCCAAGCACCAAGTTTGTTGCACCGTCTGCATCTTGATATGCCAATGCATTTTGTCCCCAAGTCCAACTTCCGATAAAAATTCCAACTGCTTGATTCGCTGCCAAAGGAGAGCCAACCCATGAAATTGTTTGTGCAGAAGATTTAGAGAGTGAATTCAGTGTCGTAGGAAAAGCAATCGTATCACCAGTTGGAATTGAATTTTGAAAAACTTGTCCTGCAACATTTGCATAAGTAAAAGTTCCAGTCGTAATTCTTCCAGCATATTCTTTAAAATGACCTGTAAACAAAGCATTGTACGCCAATGTATCATTGTTAAAAAGAACGAATGCTGTTGAATCCAATTCTAAAATTGTTCCTGTTGGACCACCGAATCTAAATTTGGCAACCACCCAAGATTTGTCTGTATTTCTATCATAGAATACCTCGTAATCTGTGTAGATTTTGTCTTGATTTACATCTGAAGATTGTTCTTTTTCACAAGAAGTGAATAATCCCAAGGCTAAATAAAGCGCTGTAACAGCAACGAATCCAACTTTTTTCATAAAATCGATTTTACATTTGTTCAAATGTAACCAATTCTTTCGATAAAATAAAAAAGCCTGAAGAATAATCCTCAGGCTTTCAAATATTTGGTTTTGAAATTAAAATTCAAAAGTTTCCATGAATTTTGTTGTGAAATTTCCTGCATTAAAATCAGGGTTGTCCATCAATTTTTGGTGAAACGGAATTGTCGTTTTGATTCCTTCAATGATGTACTCATCCAATGCTCTTTTCATTTTCAAAATTGCTTCTTCACGTGTTTGTGCAACTACAATCAATTTTGAAATCATTGAATCGTAATTTGGTGGAATTGTATAACCTGCGTATGCATGTGTATCAATTCTCACACCGTGTCCACCTGGAGAGTGGTAAGAAGTAATTTTTCCTGGAGACGGTCTAAAATCAGCATAAGGATCCTCAGCATTAATACGACATTGAATCGCATGTAGTTGAGGATAATAATTTTTACCTGAAATTGTGTGTCCAGCAGCAATTTTGATTTGTTCCTTAATCAAGTCGAAATTGATTACTTCTTCAGTAATTGTGTGCTCAACTTGAATACGTGTATTCATTTCCATGAAATAGAAATCGCGGTTTTTGTCAACCAAAAACTCTACAGTTCCTACACCTTCGTAATTTACTGCTTTCGTAGCTTTAATTGCCGCTTGACCCATTCTTTCACGTAAATCATCAGTCATGAATGGAGAAGGCGTTTCTTCTACCAATTTTTGATGTCTACGTTGAATCGAGCAATCTCTTTCAGACATGTGACAAGCAGTTCCATATTGGTCACCCGCAATTTGAATTTCAATGTGACGTGGTTCTTCAATATATTTTTCCATGTAAATTCCATCGTTTCCGAAAGCTGCAGCAGCTTCTTGACGAGTAGAATCCCAAGCATGTTCGATATCTTCTTCTTTCCAGACGATTCTCATTCCTTTTCCACCACCACCGGCAGTAGCTTTCATGATTACAGGATAAACGATTTTGGCAGCTTGCGTTTTTGCATCTTCCAAATCTTTCAATAACCCAACTGAACCTGGAATACAAGGCACACCAGCAGCAATCATTGTCGCTTTAGCTGTTGCTTTGTCTCCCATTCCATCAATTTGTTCTGGTAAAGCCCCGATAAATTTGATGTTGTGCTTTTGGCAAATTTCTGAAAATCTTGCGTTTTCAGACAAGAAACCATATCCTGGGTGAATTGCATCTGCATTCGTAATCTCTGCAGCAGCAATGATATTCGGAATTGATAAATAAGATTTTGAACTTACAGCTGGTCCAATACAAACTGCTTCGTCAGCAAATCTAACTGGTAAACTGTCTTTATCAGCAGTTGAATAAACAGCAACCGTTTTGATTCCCATTTCTTTGCAAGTACGGATAATGCGCAATGCGATCTCTCCCCTATTTGCGATGAGTATTTTTTTAAACATAGCTTCTATTTAAGATTTAAACTTTAAATTTTCAGATCGAAAATGAAAACTCAAATTCGAATTTCAAAATTTAAATTAATTAAGCTGGATCTACCAAAAATAATGGTTGATCATATTCAACTGGAGAAGCATCGTCAACCAATACTTTTACAATTTTACCTGCAACTTCAGATTCGATTTCATTGAATAATTTCATTGCTTCAATGATACAAACTGGAGTTCCTTTTTGGATTGTACTTCCAACAGATACAAAAGCGTCTTTGTCTGGTGATGAAGAACGGTAAAAAGTACCAATCATTGGAGATTTAACAGTAATGTATTTAGAATCATCAGAAACAGCTGGTGTTTCTGCAACTGGAGCGGCTGGTGCAGCAGCAGGAGCAGCAATCTGAGCAGGAGCTTGTGGAGCAGCAGCCTGATATACGATTTGTTGCTCAGCTTTCACTTTGGATTCAGCTTTGATGATTATTTTAAAATCTTTTCTTTCGATTTCAACCTCGCTTACGCCTGATTTTGAAACGAATTTGATCAAATCTTGGATTTCGTTCAGATTCATAATTTTTGGATTTTAATTTTCGTTAGTTATTTTTATTTAGGAGTTATATGCCCATTTCAAGTAAATAGCTCCCCAAGTAAATCCTCCACCAAATGCGGAAAGAATGATATTATCTCCTTTTTTCAACTGACTTTCCCAATCCCACAAACAAAGTGGTAAAGTTCCAGCAGTTGTATTTCCATAGCGCTGAATATTGATCATTACCTTTTCTTTAGGTAATCCCATGCGTTGAGCTGTGGCGTCAATGATTCGCAAATTGGCTTGGTGTGGAACCAACCAATCGACGGTTTCACTGGTCAAATTGTTTTTTTCCATTATTTCAGCAGAAACTTCAGCCATATTTGTTACCGCAAATTTGAAGACTGCTTTTCCTTCTTGTTTTACAAAGTGCATGCGATCCTCAACGGTTTGAATCGTCGGTGGGTTTTCAGAACCTCCGGCCGGTTGAATCAAGTATTTTCTTCCTGAACCATCTGTTCGTAAAATAGCATCAATGATTCCATTTCCTTCTTCATTTGGCTCTAATAAAACCGCTCCTGCACCATCACCAAAGATAACGCAAGTTGTTCTGTCTTGATAATCGATGATTGAACTCATTTTGTCAACACCAACTACAATGACACGTTTGTGTGTTCCTGCTTCGATGAATTTGGCACCTGTTTGAAGTGCAAAAATGAAACCTGAACATGCAGCTTTCAAATCAAAACCCCAAGCATTCGTCATTCCTACTTTGTCGCACACAACATTTGCAGTGCTTGGAAATGGGAAATCTGGAGTTACCGTAGCAACGATAACCAATTCAATATCTAATGGACTTAATCCTTTTTTTGCAAGTAAACCTTTCACAGCTTCGGCTGCCATGTCTGAAGAAGCACCATCTTTCATGATTCTTCTTTCAGAGATTCCAGTTCTCGTTAAGATCCATTCATCTGAAGTATCTACAATTTTTGCCAAATCATTGTTTGTTACAATGTTGTCCGGCAAATATCCTTGAACACCAGTAATAGCCGCTGTCATTTTACTCATATTATTAATTAAATGCTTCGTTAACTTTACTTGCCAAACCTGATTTCGCCACTTCAAAAGAATGCATCAACATACTTCTAACTGCTTTGTCATTAGAAATTCCATGACCAATGATTACATTTCCTTTCACTCCCAAAATTGGAGTACCGCCATAATTTTCATAATTAAAACGGTCGAAATATTCATCCTTGATACCACGTTTTTTCATCAAAGTATAAATCCCTTCTGCTTCTTTCAAAACCACATTTCCTGTGAAACCGTCACAAACTACAACGTCTGCTGTTCCAGAAAATATGTCTCTTCCCTCAATATTACCAATAAAATTGATTTCATCAGATTCTTTGAGCAATTTATATGTCGCAATGGTCAATAAATTTCCTTTGGATTCTTCTTCACCAATATTAAGCAATGCTACTTTAGGACTTTCTACTCCGTAAACATTTTTAGAGTACAAAGAACCCAACAAAGCAAATTGATACAAAACATCTGCTTTGCAATCCGCATTTGAACCAACATCTAATAAAATGGAATTACCACCGTCAATCGTTGGTAAGACAGAAGTAATACATGGACGAATAATCCCAGGAATTGTATTGATTTTATAAATTGACCCAACAAGCATAGCGCCTGTATTTCCAGTACTTGCAAAAACACTAATACTTTTAGATGCCAACAAATCAAACCCTACAGCAATACTGCTATTTGGCTTTTGCGGAATGGCACGCGTTGGGTGGTCATGCATCGTGATAATATCAGGTGCATGTACAATTTCAAAATCTTCAGGATTTGCTCCATGGCTCAAAAGGCCACTCAAGATTTGCTCTTGGTCGCCAATCAGAACGAGCGTTACATCCTGAGGAAGTTCTTTTTGGGCTAAAATTGCTCCAGAAATATTAGCATCTGGAGCAAAATCGCCTCCTAAAATATCTATTCCTATCTTCATCAGGAAGAAATTAGTGGGGTAGCTTAAATCGCTACTTCTTTCTCAGCTACTACTTTACCTTTGTAGTAAAGTTTTCCTTCATGCCAGTGAGCATGGTGGAACAAATGAGGCTGACCAGTTGTTGGACAGATCGCGATATTATCAGCAACAGCTTTAAAATGCGTTCTTCTCTTGTCTCTTCTTGTCGTCGAGGTTCTTCTCTTAGGATGTGCCATTTTACTTTATTTATATATTCTTTAATTTATATCAATTGCTACTTTCAGCGGTCAAATTTCTCAATGTTGCCCACTTCGGATCTTTTGGATCAAAATCATCAGGTCCTGGTTCATCGTCTTCTTCGTCGTCCCAATCTTCATCGTCGTCGTCGTCATCAATTTCTGTAGCATTTACAGTATATTGCTGAATCAATTTCCACATTTCTTCATCACATTCTCCCACAGAATGAACCATTCTAGCAGGCAAAGAAACGATGGCCAATTCGTAAATCGCATCTCTCACATCTATTTCAAATGTTTCAGGATGCAACACAACCAATGATTCATCTTCAGATTCTTCTAAACCGAATTTATAAACGAGTTTAAATTCACCTGAAATGGGTAATTCCATCGGTGTATCACAACGATCACAATTTGTTGAAACAATTCCTTCTGCAATAAAATGCGCAGTCATCATTGTTTCTCTTTTTTCAAATTCTAAAGTGACGTTTAAATCACCTTTGTGGATCATGGAATACTCCATGGATTCAAAGAACGAGTCATCAATCTTATATTCGAACGTGTAAGTTCCTATTTTCAATCCGATAAACGGAATTATAAAATCTTGTTTAGAACTTTTCACGACTCAAAATTAAGGAGGGCAAAGGTAATAAAATTAAACAAACAATGTTGATATCTTTTGTAAAAATCATTCAATTATCTTTAATCTTCATCAAAAACGATTTATTTTCAATGGTTTATTGAATAAATCTTTTGTTTTCAATTAATTGTATTTAACGTTTTGAAATGGTTGTTTGGGGTACATTAGGTGTTTTTCGTTTATTAGATTTTACATTGGTCGACGAACGTGTATTTTAAAGGATTTTAAAAAATCCATAAATCTAATAATCCATAAATCCAATTATCTATAAATCCAAATGTCTAAAAATCTACCTTAAAATCCGTGCATCCGTGGCTATTTTCAAAAATCACTTAACAACCTTCAAAACATTGCCGTAAAATAAATCTTTGCCGGTTTTGGTTTTCATCCACAATTCGTTGACGGATAATTTATTTAAATCGAAATAGCGTCCTGCAGTATTTCTTAAATCTTTGGCAGATAATTTCGGTGAATAAGTATTCACTATCAAAAATCCATTTTTATTCAGCAATTGATTTGCTGCGTCTAATAAATGAGGCAATTTTTCTTCCAAAATCCATTTTTCACCTTTTGCGCCCAAACCGAACGCTGGTGGATCCATGATGATGCCATCGTAAAAATTCCCGCGTTTTACTTCTCTTTGTGCAAATTTCAAAGCGTCTTCAAGCACCCATTTGATGCCGGATAAATTACTCGCTTCTTGATTTTCATTCGCCCAAGAGATTAATTGTTTCACTGAATCGACATGAAGAACAGTTGCGCCAGTTGATTTTGCAACCAAAGATGCAGCACCAGTGTAGGCAAATAGATTTAAGAATTTTTGATTTGGTTTTAAATTTCCAAGGATATATTCCCAATTGGAAACTTGTTCTGGAAAAATACCAACGTGCTTGAACTTCGTTAATTCAAGGCAAAATGATAAATCATGGTATTGGATTTGCCATTTATCACTCGAATCTTTGAGTTTTTTCCAAGAGCCTTTGGTATTGGATTGTTCTACAAATTCCCAATGCGCCAAATTGTACCATTCTTCAAATGGCCATTCTGATTTGAAATAAGCTTGTAGCTCGGGACGAATGGTAATTACATCGCCAAATCGCTCTAACTTTTTCCCACCTCCGGCATCTAGCAATTCATAAGACTCCCAGTGGGAAGAATATTGTCTTTCGAAATCCAAAATTATCTCGCTCTAGGCGTTTTTTGACGACCTTTAGACATTTGAGCCATGCGCATTTGATTTTTAGAAACCACTTGCGTCATTTGCTTTTGCATGGTGTTGATTTGATCTCTCATCACCCCATTGTTGTCTAATTTTTTAGCTTCTGAAAGTAAAGTTGCTGCTTCAGTTTTACGTCCTGTTTGCGCACAAATTCCTGCCAAATGCATTTTTGCTACTGCCTTGTCTTGCGCTGTTCTCAAACCCAAAGCCAACGCTTTACGCAACATTTGTTCACTTTTTGCAAAACCATAAGCTTGTGTGTTCAACATCGCTTGCAAATAAATTACATACGCGTGTTGTTTTTTAGGCATCAAATCTGGTCTTGAAATGCGATTCAAATATTTGGCTGCTTTTTCGTGATTTCCTACACGCATTTGATTTAATGCTAAAATCATATTTTCATTTCTGAAAAAACTCAAAATGATAATCGCCGAAACAAAAATCATTACAATTCCCCAACCCCAGTGACCTGAAGCGAAGGCATAAACATTTAAAAATAAAGAAGCTGCTGCTACAAAACAGCGAATAATAAATCCGATCATAATTTAATCAATTGTTGCTATACATTTTAATTCAATGGCAATAGGCGTTGGCAAAGAATTGATTTCGCAGGTTGTTCTACAAGGTAAATTGTCTTTGAAATATTCAGCATACAATCTGTTGTAGGTATGGAAATCTCTTTTCATGTTCACTAAAAAAACCGTCACATCAACCAAATTTTCCCAGCTTGAACCCGATTCTTCCAAAATCACGCGAACATTGTCGAAAACGCTTCTGCATTGTGCTTCGAAATCAAATTCTATGAAATTACCATTCTTGTCTAATTTCAAGCCTGGAACTTCAGAATCTGTCGCATCAGAACCCGCAGTTCGCGGACCAACTCCTGATAAAAAAAGTAAATTCCCAACACGGCGCGCGTGCGGATACAAACCAACAGGTTTTGGTGCTTTCGAAGTAGAAATGCGAGAATTATCTGACATATACTGAATTTTAACGTTGCAAATATACGAAAGCAGTTTTACTTGTGGGACAAAGAATCTAAAAATTAAAAACCGAACCTATATCTCGTTTTAATCAATATTTAATTTCTCAAAATTCGCTCACCATTATACGTCGTTTCGCTTCTTGCGATTATTTCAAAAGAAGGAAGGAAAAAACGGAAAAATTTCAGTCCATCAATGAAAATCTCTTCCCTTTGGTAGCGCTTTCTTTCCTGACTCTTTTTTATTGGAAGTACCCAAATTAAGCTCGTCATCTGCATTGGCGACTTTTACAGTTGCCTGTATTTTATCAAACAAGCCTGACATATTCATGCAACGCTGTACCACAATATGTATTACTTCTCCTTCGATTTGCACTTTCCCTTCTACCATTAACAACTTTGCTTGCAGGATTTCTTTGCGATATTGCTCAAACAGTTTACTGAATACAACCAAGTTTGCGACGCCTGTTTCGTCTTCCAAAGTAATAAACAAAATACCACTCGCCGTGCCTGGACGTTGGCGCACAAGTACCAATCCAGCTACTTTAACTTTCATGCCGTCGTGGAGTTCTTTCAGCGACGCGGCAGGATGAACTCCAAACAAGGAAAGTTGCTGGCGAACCAAGCTGACGGGATGCGCTTTCAACGACAACGCGGTTGTTGCATAATCTTGGAAAATGTGCTGTGAAAATTCCATTTGTGGCAACTGTACTTTTTGTGCTTCATTTTCGTCCTGCTGATTGGAGAACATGCCTGTCGGAGCACTTTGCAATGCGGAAACATCCCACAAGGCTTGTCGTCTGTCGAGTCCGATAGATCGAAAAGCATCTGCATCCGCGAGCCTTTCTAGTGACGCACTTGATACACCTGCTTCAAATACGGACTGAATGGTGGTGTATGGAGAATTCCGATTGAACAACAATACTTCTGCTTCGTCGACTCGAAATCCTTTTACTTGTCTGAATCCCAAGCGTAGCGCGTAAAAACTTCCAACTTTTTCTTCCAATATATTGTCCCATTCTGAATGGTTCACATCTACAGGACGTACTTCAACACCATGGTCACGTGCATCACGCACGAGCTGCGCTGGTTGATAGAAGCCCATCGGTTGGCTGTTTAGTAGAGACGCAACAAAAATATCAGGATAATAGCACTTGATCCACGAAGAAATGTAAACGAGCAAGGCGAAACTGGCAGCATGACTTTCAGGAAAACCGTATGAACCAAAGCCTTCCAATTGTCTAAAAACCCTGCGTGCAAAATCTTCTTTATAACCATTTTTAATCATGCCTTCTACTAGCTTTTTTTCCCAATCGCTTACTTTTCCCTTTGCCTTGAAAGTAGCCATACTTCGCCGTAATCCGTCTGCTTCTGCTGGCGTAAAACCTGCTGCTACAATCGCTATTTCCATAGCTTGTTCTTGGAACAGCGGAACACCAAGTGTACGACCCAATATTTTCTTTAATTCTTCGGAAGGATATTCCACCAGATCTTTCCCTTCGCGTCTGCGTAAATAGGGATGAACCATATCGCCTTGGATTGGTCCTGGGCGCACGATAGCCACTTCAATTACCAAATCATAAAAACATTGAGGTTTTAATCTCGGAAGCATAGACATTTGCGCACGACTTTCGATTTGGAAAACGCCTATTGTATCCGCATGGGAAATCATATCATACACTTTCGGGTCATCCTGCGGAATATTTGCAAGGGTGAGATTTAAGCCGTAATGCTTCTCGGCAAGGTCAAATCCTTTGCGGATACAGGTTAGCATTCCCAAAGCCAACACATCTACTTTCAGGAAACCCAATGTTTCTATGTCGTCTTTGTTCCACTCAATATTGGTTCTGTCTGCCATTCGTGCATTCAATACTGGACACAGTTCAGTGAGTTTTCCTTGTGTAATAACGAAACCACCTGTATGCTGTCCTAACTGGCGAGGGAAACCGATATATTGATTTGTAATCTCTACTACCTTTCGCAAATGTGGATCGTTTGCATCGAAACCTTCGGATGTTGCCTTTTTTCCTTCGTACCATTCCTCCGTGAATTCGTAGCGGGTTGAAGAAAGTACATTAATAGCATCCGTTGACAATCCCATGGCTTTTCCAACATCTCGAATGGCTCCTTTCCAATGAACTTGTGTAACAGTTGCGACAATTCCCGAGCGATCGCGTCCATATTTATTGTAGATGTACTGCATGATTTCTTCCCGACGTTCATGCTCAAAATCGACGTCAATATCTGGAGGTTCATTGCGCGCGTCACTCATAAATCGGGCAAAAAGCAGCTTGAATTTTGACGGGTCAACCGAAGTAATTCCAAGGCAATAACACACTACTGAATTCGCCGCAGAGCCACGCCCCTGACAAAGGATTTTTCTTTCCTTTGCTTCGCGGACATAGTCGTAGACCGTCAAAAAATAAGAAGCATAGTTTTTTCGTTCCATGAACTCCAATTCCATTTCAATGGTTTTTCTGACAGCGTCGGGTATATTTCCGTCGAAACGTTCATTGGCTCCTTTCCAAGTAAGATACACCAATTCTTCTTGCGGTGTGCGTCCATCAGATGTGATTTCTTCAGGATATTGGTATTTCAGTTCGTCCAGCGAGAACTTACATGCATCAGCCAATTCCTGTGCTTGCTCAATGGCTTTGGGATATTGGGCGAAAAGTCGCTGCATTTCTTCTATGGGTTTCAGGTAGCGCTCAGCATTTTGGTGCAAGCGAAATCCTGCTTTCTGAATGGTGCATTTTTCGCGTATGCAGGTCAGAATATCTTGCAATTCGCGACGTGCAGGAATGTGGTAATGTACATCATTGGTAGCAATCAACGGAATTCCCAACTGTTCTGCAATCGCTGCCAAACGGAACATTCGTTTTGCATCATTAGAGAGATACGAGCGGTTAGCGACCAAGTATAAGTTTTTTCCGAGCCGTTGGCGGTATTCCTGTAAATTGGTATGAAAAGAAGTATCGAACTCAAATGAAGCATTCAGCGAATCAGGCGGTATCGCAACGAATTTTATTCCTTCGACCTGCTTGTAAATATCTGCTTTATACAAATGGCAACTCCCTTTTTCTGTTCGCATATTTCCTTCGGAAAGCAATGCTGACAATCGCGCATAGGCTGGCAAATCGGTTGGAAAAGCGAGCAATGGTGAACCGTCCAATAATTCCAATCGGCAACCAACGATTAAGCGCACGGAATGAATACGTGCAGCTGCGTGGGCCCGCACAATGCCAGCAAGTGTATTGCGATCTGTGATTGCGATGGCATTGTAGCCCAAGAGCGCCGCCTGTTCCACCAATTCTTCTGGATGTGAACCACCACGCAAAAAGGTGAAGTTGCTGGTAACTTGTAATTCCGTGTACTTCATACTTCATGCAAAAAAACCGTGAATATACCAGCGGGAATTCCCCCCATCAATGTGACCTGAACGGAACAACCAATACCGTTTTCCCTCTTCATCTTCCACGCAATAATAATCGCGGAATTCTCCTTGTTGCAACCACCATTCTTGTTCAACGCGTTCTGGTCCGTCTGCTTTTTTTATCTGGTGACGTTGTCCTTTGTAAAAAAACAACATGGGCGGATAATCCGGCAAAGGAACTGTAACGTCTATGACGTGGGGAATCGGCAACAAATGAATGGGGCGCGGCTGGTCTATACGCCATTCTATTTCTTTTTTTGCATTTATGGAAGATGCCAACTCATAAGAACGTTCAGGCCAATAGTGTTCAGCTGGAAGGTAACGATGAATCACTTTTATTCCGCGCTTACTGACAATCTTGTCTAGCAATTCTGCTACGGCGCTCGTATCAGCAGTGTTCGTTTCTACCCACATGGCGGTTTGATCGAATGCAAGCGGTTCCACAGCATTTGCTTCCAATTCAAAAAGTTCGAATCCAAGATCTGGTTGTAACTGACTTGTTTTTAGCTCAAACAATTTCATCAAGTGCCTTACACTGCGAGAGGGAAGATTTGTTCCTACCCTTATTTCTTGTTCATCGCCATCTATACGGTGACAGCGCAATGTTGCGATTCTCAATCCTTTTCCTTCGGAAGCTAGGCGTTCGCACAATGTATTCAGCAAACGTTCAAGACCGATTTCAATTCCCTTTGCTGTGGAGATAGGTTCTAGGCAGGTCAAACGTTCTAAGTATTGCTTCGGTGGCTGAACTGGTTGCACGAATTCCATTTCAAAACCTGAAACTTGATCGAGTCTTTTAAGTAATTCAATACCAAATCGTTTCCGTAATGCTGTTCGCGGAAGGTTTGCAAACTGACCAATCTTATTTAAGCCCAATTTCTCCAACTTTTCTGTAATTGTGTGCTCCAAGCGCAAGGCGGCCGCTGGAAGGTCAAGCAATGCAGACAACTGTTCTCCAGTAGGTATAATTGTTTGATTTTTACCATAGCGTGAAACAGCCCAAGCTGATGCTACGGTATCAGCCATAGCTGCACGAACGTGGTATCCGAAATTTTCGAATCGTTTGAGAATGTGTGCTATATAGGATTCGTCACCTTGCCAAAGATGGGTGCAACCGCTACAATCAAGTACAATTCCATCAGGAAGATCGGTAGCCGATATGGGCGTAAAACGAACGCACCAAAGTGCCAACGCTTCCAACAACTGTTCAGCTTTTCCTGCCGGATATTCCATCACGGTTATCTCTGGAAAGATAGCACGACAATCCGCAACAACCATTCCCGGAAAGATTCCTTTTGAGTGAGCGGATTTACTTGAAGCTTTAATTACCATACGCCCGCGTTCGGGAGCATAAAGGATAAACGGCTCGTTTTTCAACTTAGCGTCCCGCCGTGCCATCCAATCGGTGACGAGAAAAGGAAACCATATAGATACAAACCGCTTACGCATATTGTGCTGCTCCTTCTGTATTGTCCGTTTTGGACGATGTTTTAGAAAAATGTTCAAAGCCAGTTGGTGTCCATCCCAACTCCCAGGTTCCAGGACGACCGTTTTTGACCTTTGCCAATTCGACACGCCATCTTGGAAACCCGATTCCAGGTAATCCCGGTTCAATGATACCACACAATGGACTGATTTTCCAACGGGCAGCGCAGGCTGTTGTGTTTTCACTTTTGGGTAAAACACGATGAATGAAACCTGTTACATTGCTTTCTTCAATGGTAAGTTGCAGTCGTCTAGATTGAGCGAAAGTCAACTCTTTTAATTCTCCTACAACAGCGACCAAAGCACTACATCTCAAACCTTCTTCAACCACCCACAATACATCTTTGTCGTTTTGAAGATCTACGAAAATTACGCACTCAGGATTGATTCCTAGCAACTTCAATGCTGGTGGAAATATCATGCGACGTGAGCTTACCCACAAACAAAACCCCTTTCGATTCATCAAGCTATGCAATAAGCAGGACAGAAATCCACTGGTGGCAGCTGCTGATTCGGGTTCATGGCTTGTAAATTCATGGATTGCATTCTTTGGAAAAACACCTTCAGGAAATGCTTTTTCAATATCACCGAGACCAATTGAACAGTGGCCGTTGCCGGGCTTATTGATTCCCTGCATCGCCAAAATGCGTGTACGCAACTGTTGTACAATGTCTTGCTTCGATGGTTGATTCATTTTTGATTAAAATAACGTCAATAAATGATTAATTATTAATCAAAGGTAAGCTAAATTTTATATTATTTGAAATTTTTTTTAAGGCGATTTTCTGTCTCAAATTATAAATAACGCGCTTGGTTGAAAGCATAAGTAAAGGAAATAGGTCATTTACAATGAACTGAAATTAATCACTTTTTTTTCAACAGTGCTAGAGCAGGAATCGCCATTCTGAAAAAAATTCATTTGTATGATATTTCCTAGATCGAATAAAAATCTCGGTAATGATGAATCAGCTTTGGAAAGGTATTTCTGTTTGATTTAACAAATTATCTGACGGAAAATGATTTTGAGAAGGTGTAATTATTGGCTCAGAAAAAGAGGAAATTGAAAATCAACTTATCTGAAACGTCAATCTCAATCCACCTCAAACTCAATTTCCTCTTCTTTCGTCGATTCCTTGAGCTTATTGATTTTCTCCCGCATTTTTTTCTTGAGTTCAGACTCTTTGGGTTCTTCAGGAGCTGGAGTTTCTTTGGTGTTATTGAATTCAATGCGCAATTCTTCAGTTGGTTTTTTGATAGGTTGATAAACACCAATCGTCGTGTCGTTTTTCCTGAATCCAAACTCCGTTTTCAAGATAGAAAGTGCTTCCATCTTGGCAGCTTCGCGATTTTCTTTGGCTTGCTCTTTCTTGGCTTTTTCGTCCCACTCGATAATTGGTTTATCCGTGGTACCGTGCATGCGCATGAAAATCATCAATCCTGTGCCGTCGTCTTCGATGATTCCAAATTCAGTCTCTCTCTCAGCTGTCATCAAATCTCTGAAACGGAACGAAAAATGGTAATCAATCTGATTGTCAAATGTATGCCAACCAAAAGTTTCAATATCCAACGCATTGGACTTAATTTCCATCAAAGGAATTTCAAGCTTCCCGTTTTGTATCACGATGGTATTTTCCAAGGTTTGAAATCTCAAATCGAGCAATTTTTTCTCAAAATCGTTGATGTTTCTTTTCTTAAGCAAAAACCGCACTGGAGAAGTTTTCAAACTTTCTGTAATCGACTTGAAAGTAGAAACAGACTTCAGCGCGCCGTCTGTAATCGAAATATGTGCCTTGGCGATAATCGCATTTTTGATAATTCCCGAGCGCAAATCAAAAGGTGCTTGAAATTGCAAATTGATGTGCGCTTTGCCCGCAATGTTATTTTCAGTAATGACTTCTTGGTCAAAATTATTCCATTCTTGAAATAGCGGTTTGAAATAAATATTATTGGATTCAACCACAGATTGTAACACCAAATATTCAGGCGACTTTTCTTCTATGACTAAATTTCCATTTACTGTTGCTCCAGCATTTTGTAAAGTCAATTCTCTGAATGTCAACTTTCTTTCCTCTACCGTCAAGTTGCTTTTCAACTGATTGAAATGGTGTTTTTCGTATTTCAATTGTCCGATATTCAACAAAACGGTTCCATCCACATTATTTGGCAAAACGAAATCCCTTTCTGGCTCGATGGTCACTCCCTTTTGAATGTGTTTCGAACTCAAATCTTCAACATCAATGAAATTACTTTGCAAATCAACATTCGCTATCAATTTTCCTTTCTTTTCAATAAAAGGCGCGATTTCTTGGAAAATTCCATTCAGTTTAAAATCAGATTGTCCAATTTTGACACGGACTTCTTGCACTGCTGCTTCATCGCCTTCAATGCCCACAAAACCATTCAAAGATTTGAAAGTTCTAGTATCGTTGATTACGCTGGCATTGATATTTTGCAGATTTAACGATGCGGAGCAGGTAACGAAATCTAATTCTTTTTGTCCAGATTCATCTTGAATGGTTTGAATGTCAAATTGACTATTGATGTCTAAATTTCCTGTGATTTGATCAATTTGTGGCAAATGAAATAAGCCGTGAATACTGGCTAAATCGACATTCCCTTTGGCTTTTCCTTCATAATGTGGCAACGCAAAGTTGGTCAGTAAAAACTCTCCTTGAAAAGGTCCAGAACTGGTATTAAATTTCAAGTTCCACAATTTTAAAAACTCGGCATTTTTGCCCGCTTCGTTGGAGTATTTGCCTTTGAGATTGATTCCAGAAAACTTCAGTTTTTGCGCTGGTTCACGCAAAGATCCGTTTTGAATGTCAAAATTACAAACCATTGTAGGTACGACCTGTTTGTCATTTTTACCCGCAATTTTTAAGTCGAAATTGAAAAATCCTTGTCCTTCGAAAGTGTTAATTTGATCTAATTGATTCGACAATTTTGAAGCCACTTCTTCTAGTCTCAATTTTTTAGCAGAAATATCAAATTTAATCTCTTCAGGATTGACGAAACCAGAGACTTGAAATGGCAATTTGGAAATCAACAATTCGTTTTTTGGAAGTTCAAAAGTGTTTTTTTCTGTATTGACCTTAATTTGCAAATCAAATTCAACTGGTTTATTGGTCAATAAGGCAATGCTTTCGCTTTTCAACGAATTGATATACAAATCGCTTTTTGCATTGAGCGTAAATTGTTTTTCGGTAAATTCTCCAAAAAGATTCAACTGATTGAGCTTGGTTTTATAAAACTGACCTGTTGCTTGATTTGAATAGGCGAATTTAATTTGATCGAATTGAACTTCTTTTAATTTAAGTTTGAACTTAGATTTGGCAGAAGATTTACTTTTTTTGAGAATATCATAATTCACTTTTCCCGTAGAATCAATTTTCAATTGAATCGTTCCAGGATGAATTTCTGCCCGTTTGACATCATATTTTTCATTCCACAAATCGATTGGATTGAATTTTAGACGAATTAAATCTGAATACAACAGTGTGTCGCTCTTCGTTGCATTTGGCAAAGCGTCTTGAATGAAAACATCATTAAAATCCAACGAAACATTAGGAAACGTTGCCCAGAATGTCAAATCAATTTTAGAAACGGTGACTTTTGCGTTAAGGTTTTTGTTGACTTCTCCAACTACATAATTGATGATGTCGTCTTTGAAAATATAAAGCAACAAGGAAATTGTAAGGCAAAGCCCAACGATGATTCCGAAAAACCATTTGGTAAATTTCCACAAAAATCTTTTCATCGACATAAAGGTACAACGCAGAAAGAATGAAAAATTACGGTGAACCTTTACTTATCAACGCTGATTTATTAAGAATCCAATTTTAAAATGAATCAAATTCTTAATCAAACCATTAAGTCGGACAAAAAAATGATTTTAAAAAACAGCTGAATTAAATCATTCGTTTTTCCATTAAAATTCACACCTTTGAAAATGAATTTAAACTCTAAGACAAATGGGTAGTTTTTTGCGCAAACCAGTGGTTGTGTTTTTTATGGCTTTGATTGGGCTTTCTGCCATTTTTTTTCTAGTTCCAATTAATATTTTTGACGGTGAATATACATTCAAAGTGAATGGAATTGTATTTTCAGAGGAAGCCAAAATGAGTTTGTCTTATTTCATAGGAATTGGCACAAGTCCTGAAGATTTGAAAGATGTTGTTGGGTTTAGATTATTACCAATGGGTTATTTTTTGGTTTTCTTAATGTTAGTCGCATTCCCAATTTTGATAGCTTACAGGGTTCATGTAGCGAATCAACTAGAAGCCCAAAAAGAAAAAGAAAACAAATAAAAAACCCGCATCAATTAATGACGCGGGTTTGGTGTTGTCAAACACTAAATTAATTTCAATTTAATGCTACAAAATTAGTTGAAAAACATCCATTTAAAAGAGGACTAGCCCCTCAATATACTTAAAAACAAAAATCCACTTCAAATTTCTCTGAAGTGGATTGAATATCTAAATTGCTTTATTCTTAGAAAATCAACATATTTCCACCAAACAACAAAGCCAAAGCGCAAATCGCTAAAACGATCATTTGCAATGCTGGAACTTTATGTCTTGGTGTTTTTGGTTTGTCGTCATCTTCTTTTTGAAGCACTAAAATCACCATTCTCAAATAGTAGAAAATACCGATTCCAGAATTGACAATCGCAATTGCAACCAACCAAGGATATTGTGTGATTGCCTCTGAGACAACCAAGAATTTTCCAAAGAATCCCATCAATGGCGGAACACCCGCTAAAGACAATAAACCTAAAATGGCTACAAATCCTGTAAATGGATTTCTTCTCACTAATCCTCTAAATGCTTCGATTCTGTCTTCTTCATCGTGAATGATGATAGCCACTGTAATCAAACCAATCGTTGAAAAACCGTAAGAGAAAATATAAGCCCAAAGATTGAAAGCACTGTCAGGACTTTGAACGATGATTGTCAACAAAGCATAACCTACATGCGTGATACTTGAATAAGCCAATAATCTTTTGAAACGAATTTGTTTCAACGCTGACAAGTTACCTACAAACATGGTCAAAATTGCAAGTGCAGACAACGCTGGCGCCCAAAAATCGTGTAAACCTGCAAATGTTACAGAGAAAATTTTCATGAATGCACCAAATGCTCCTAATTTCACTACCGCTGCCATGAAACCTGTTACAATGTGCGGACTTCCGTCATACACATCAGGACTCCAAAAATGGAAAGGCGCTGCGCCCACTTTGAATAAGAATGCACTCAAAATCATCAATAAACCGATGTAAATCAAAGAAGAATGTGTTCCTTCTGTATTGTAAATAAATGCAGTGATTTCATCCAATTTGAAAGAAGCTGTTCCTCCGTAAATCCAAGCGATTCCGAACAATAAAACACCTGTCGCGAAAGCACCTGTCATGAAATATTTCAAAGAAGCTTCTGAAGAACGCACATCGTCTTTGTTACTTCCAGCCATTACGTAAATTGGAATCGAAAGAATTTCTAATCCTAAGAAGAACATGAACATGTCTGTGAATGATAACATACACAATGCACCAGTCAATGAAAACAACAACAAAGCGATGTAATCACCTGTGTGCTGTGGTTTATCTTTGAAAGAACTGTAACCAGTTAAAACAACCAGTAAAGTGAATAGAATCGCAATTAAACCAAATGCAACGGCAAAACCATCAAATTTTAGTCCTTCATAGTGAATGAAATCGTACTGATAATAAAACTGAGTGAAAAGTGAAATTCCACCAGCAATCAATCCAGCTGAAGCAGTTAACAAAACTAACCATGGTTTTTTTGCAAAAGCCAAGAAAAGTGAAAGTAAACCGCTGATGAATATTACAATTAGAGCTACCATATTATTGAACTAAAATTTTTGAAGAATGAATATTTTCGAATAATCGTGTAACGCTTGGTTGAACAAAATCAATCACCAATCGCGGATATACACCCAAAATCACAATTAAAACCATCAGAATGAAAAATACCAACCATTCATTCCAAGTCAAATCTGGAAAATTGAAATTCTTCGAAGGACCGTACATTGAAAGTTGGTAAGCTCGTAAAGTGTAAACTGCACCGTAAACCAACGTTGAACCAATCACTAAACCGATAATCCAATTGTAAGAATAAACACCACGAATCAATAAAAACTCACCAATGAAACCACTTGTCAATGGAACTGAAATCGATGCCAAAGCAACCACTCCAAACCAGAAAGCAAATTTCGGTGCTTGCTTCGCAATTCCACCCAATTCGCTCATGTTTCTAATTCCTGTTCTGCTTTCAATGATATCCACTGCTAAGAAAAGTCCAACTGCAACCAAACTGTGGTTGATCATCTGAACAAAAACTCCCATGGTTGAATCGACGTTCAACAAAACAATTCCTGCAGCAATCAATCCAACGTGTGAAATAGATGCAAAAGCAAAAGTTCGTTTGATATCGTTTTGTTTGATTGCTAAAATTGCTGCGTAAACTACACCAATTGTTCCTAAAATAATGATTGGTAATTTATAAGATTCCAATGATTCAGGAGCCAAAGGAATCATCCAACGAATCATCCCGTATAATGCCATTTTCAACATCAATGCCGAAAGCAACATCGTACCAGCCATCGGAGAATTTGTGTATGTATCAGGTTGCCATGTATGGAAAGGAAACAAAGGAATTTTCACTGCAAAAGCGAATAAGAAACCTCCAAAAATCCAACATGCTGAGCACGCTGACAATTGAACTGCCATTAAATCTTCAGCCGCAAAACTTGCTGCTGGTAAATTTCCACAAATTCCTGTTTTGATTGCCATCAATGCCAATAGCATCGCCAATGAACCAACAAAAGTGTAAATAAAGAATTTGATCAAAGCTTGCTTTCTTCCAGGAGCGCCAAACCACAAAGCGATTAAAAACACTGGAATCAAAGTGATTTCCCAGAAAATGTAGAACAACAATCCGTCCATCGATGTGAAAACGCCCAATAATGCTACTTGCATGAAAAAGACCATGGCAGTAAACATTTTATTGGAAGCCAATTCTTTGTTGAAATTACTCAAAAGAATCAAAAGCGTGATGACATTGGTCAAAACAACCATGATTAAACTGATTCCATCGTAACCCATTTTGTAGCTCAACCCAAAAGTTGAAGTCCAATGTGGATCAAATAAAGAAACGTATTTCGTAGTCGGTGCATAATATACAGCATGTACAATAGCAACCACTGCCGAAGTAACTCCACCAGCTAAACCGAAGTATCGCATGAAATTTCGTGGAATCACTAGCGCCGCAAGCGCAAATAAACTAGGTATTATAAGAAGTTCCAAAGCCTTTATATTTTAACAAGATAATACACGATCAAACCAACGATTCCACCGACCATCCAAAGGATGTACCAGTTCACACGTCCAGTTTGCCATTTTTTAACCAATTCACCGGATGCTCCGATTCCTTTTGCAAATCCAAGAATGATTCCATTCAAGAACATAATTTCAATGAATTTATGTCCAACGATTGAAAGCCATTCTGTAGAACGAACAAACAAGAAATTGTAAATTTCATCAATGTACAATTTGTTTGAAGAGATTTTTTGCCATCCGCTTAGTTTTGCGTCTTCAACTGGAACGTTTTGTTTTTTACCATAAACTAAGTAACAAACAACTAATGCTCCTAAACAAACTGCTACTGCAATAATCATCAACATCAATGTAATGCCATTGTCTGCATGTTCTGCTTCAATCAAATTCAATCCGCCAGTATTGTGCTCCAAGTGATGAGACAACCAATGCGCTTGACCTTTCAACCAAATTCCAGGCAAGTTTAACAATCCACCAAAAACAGATAAAATAGCCAAAATCACCAACGGTAAAGTCATTGAAGCTGGTCCTTCGTGAACGTGATGCTCTTGTTCGTGAGTTCCTCTGAAAGAACCAAAGAAAACCACGAAATACATTCTGAACATATAAACCGCTGTTAAAAGAATGCTGAACATCAAGATTCCGTAAATCACCACATTGTGGCTGAATGCGTGTCCAACGATTTCATCTTTTGAAAAGAAACCTGACAACAATGGAAATCCAGTGATTGCCAATGTTCCGATAAGGAAAGTCAAATGTGTCAATGGAATTTTCTTGCGTAAACCACCCATTTTACGAATATCTTGTTCGTCTGACATGGCGTGAATCACACTTCCCGAACCTAAGAAAAGTAATGCTTTGAAGAATGCGTGCGTTGTAACGTGGAAAATCGCCGCTGTGTAAGCGCCCATTCCAAGTGCAACAAATAACAATCCCAATTGAGAAACAGTTGAATAAGCCAATACTTTTTTGATATCGTTTTGACGCATGGCGATGAAAGCTGCAACCAATGAAGTTGCCAAACCGATATACAACATGATTTCTTGCGTCATTGGTGCGTGTTCAAAAAAGAAATTTGAACGAACAACCAAAAAGATACCTGCAGTTACCATCGTAGCGGCGTGAATCAAAGCAGAAACTGGAGTTGGTCCCGCCATCGCATCTGGCAACCAAGTAAACAATGGTATTTGTGCACTTTTTCCAGTTGCTCCAATGAATAAGCACATCGTGATTCCAAACATCATCCATGGCGTTCCAAGAATTTTGTCCACCGTAACGATATTTGCTAATTCTTGGTATTCCAACGTTCCGAATTGAGAAAGAATCAAGAATAAACCAATTAGCAATCCTAAATCCCCGATACGGTTCATGATGAAAGCTTTTCTAGCAGCAATTCCGTTCAACATTCCTTTTTCAGCATCGCTGTAATGGAAACCGATTAAGAAATAAGAGCAGATACCTACACCTTCCCAACCGAAGAACAACATGAAATAGTTGCTTCCCAAAACTAAGATTAACATCGCGAAGATGAAGAGATTCAAATACGTAAAGAATTTAGAATATCCTGCATCGTGCTTCATATAACCCATGGAGAACAAATGAATCAAAGATCCAATTCCTGTGATGATTAGGACCATCCACAAAGAAAGATTGTCGGCCAATAAACTTGCGCTTAAACGCAAATCTTCTAGGTCAATCATTCTAAATAAATGAATTTTAACTGGTTCATTTAATTGGAAAAAAACCATCAACGCTGTTGCGAATGATAAAGTTGAAGCCAAAGTTGCTAAAGAACCAACCAATGCTTTTGGCATTTTTTTACCGAATATACCATTGATGATTCCTCCGATCAGAGGAAACAATAAAATTAAAGGTACGAGTTGTTGTACTGACATCTGATTATCCTTTTAATTTGTTAAACAATCCGATATCTACTGATCTGTTGTTTCTGTAAAGCAATACCAAAATGGATAAACCAATGGTCGCTTCTGCAGCTGCAACAACCATGATGAAAAACACAAAAACCTGTGCATCGCCATTTCCAAAATAAGTGGAAAAAGCAACCATCAAAAGGTTTACAGCATTCAACATGATTTCAACACACATCAACACAATAATGGCGTTTTTTCTTATCAAAACACCCAAAACACCAATCGCAAAAAGTATCGTCGATAATACAATGTAAAACTGTATCGATACTCCGGATTCAAAAATAGAAGCTAATATCATTCTTACTCGATTATTTGTTTTTCTCTTTTTGCTAATAATACAGCTCCCACCATGGCAGCGATAAACAAAATAGAAGACATTTCAAATGGAAGTACATATTTAGTGAACAACAATTGTCCTAAATTCTCAACCATTCCTTGCTGATTTTCCAACATTTCTGTTTTTGGTAAAATCACACTGTCTTTCAACGCTGCAATCAATACTGTCAAAAGTGCGCCGCCAGCAAACGTTGCGGCAATTTTCATTTTGATAGAAGATTTTGGCTCGTTGTCTTTACTCAAATTCAAGAGCATCAAGACGAATAAGAACAAAACCATGATTGCACCCGCATAAACAATGATGTTTACCACTGCGATAAATTGTGCATTCATCAAAATATAATTCCCTGAAATCAGGAAAAAAGTAAGTATCAAATACAAGACACTTCTCACGGGATGAGGACTCAAGACCACCATCAGCGCAGAGCCAATCGTTAGTCCGCCTAAAACCGTTGCGATAATTTCTAAACTACTCATTTTTCACCTCTTTTACCAGTATTTTGTCTTACTGTGATGTCTATTCTATTGTCCAATTGCTCAACCAAACGATCTTTTCCATAAATGAACTCATCGCGGTCAAAATTGGTTGGAACAATTCTATCTGTCAAGAAAATCGCTTCTTTTGGACAAGCTTCCTCGCACAAACCACAGAAAATACAACGCAACATGTTGATTTCATAGGATTCAGCGTATTTCTCTTCTCGGTATAAATTTTCTTCGCCTTTTTGTCTTTCTGCAGCCACCATGGTTATTGCTTCAGCAGGACAAGCAACAGCGCACAAACCACAAGCAGTACAGTTTTCACGGCCTTGCTCATCGCGTTTCAACACGTGCATTCCACGGTAAACTGGAGCAAAAACACGTTGTTGTTCTGGATATTTAAGCGTATTGTGTTTCTTGAACATGTGTTTGATTGTAATCCACATTCCACCAACGATAGCTGGCAAATATAGACTCTCGACAAAACTCATTTTTTTGTTAGAAACTACCTTTTTTCGATTTGATAAACTCTCCATATCTTTGGGTATGCTTTCTGTTTAATTATTGAAATTGATTTTGTAATTCGCCTGAGCATCAACTTTCGCTTTTGGCATCATTGCAACACTTTTTTCAGTTTGTTTCACTTTTGCTGATTTTTTAGTAAACCAACCTGAGTTGAAACCAATCACAACCGCTGTAATCAACAAATTGATCATCGCAATTGGAATTAATTTTTTCCATCCTAAGTGCATCAATTGATCGTAGCGGAATCTTGGTAAAGTCCAACGAATCCACATAATCACAAAAATAAAGAAGATGATTTTTGCAAAAAACGCTGCTGTTCCTAAAATAGCCAAGGCATTTCCTGAGAAATGATCCATTCCTGGGAAGTTGTATCCTCCAAAGAACAAAGCTGAAATTACTGCAGATGAAATAAATAGATTCACATATTCAGCGAATAAGAAGAATCCTAATTTCATTGAACCGTATTCTGTGTGGTATCCTCCAATCAACTCACTTTCACATTCAGCCAAATCGAAAGGTGCTCTGTTACATTCAGCAATCGAACAAATAAAGAAAACGATGAATGCCACTGGTTGATACAAAATGTTCCAATTCATTCCGTGTTGTTGTTGAACGATTTCTCCCAAACTCAAACTTCCTGACATCAAAACCAAGGTAATGATTGAAATCCCCATGGCTAATTCGTAAGAAATCATTTGAGAAGAAGCACGAATCGCAGCAAACAAAGAGAATTTGTTGTTAGAAGCCCAACCACCAATCATAATTCCGTAAACACCAATAGACGCAAATCCCATGATGAATAAAATTCCGATGTTGATATCAGCAACTTGCAATACAACTGTTCTTCCAAACATTTCCAATGGCGGTCCCCAAGGAATTACTGCACCAGTCATCGAAGCGGTGAACATTGCAATTCCAGGTCCCATGATAAACAACCATTTGTCAGCATTTGCAGGGATGAAATCTTCTTTGAAAAACATTTTTCCAGCATCTGCAATTGGTTGCAAAATTCCAAATGGTCCTGCTCTATCTGGTCCTACACGGTCTTGCAACCACGCAGCAACTTTACGTTCCATGTAAGTTTGATAAGTTGCAATAAACAATGTAATTGCAAAAATCACGACAACAAGAATCGTTTTTTCTATCAATAATCCAGTATCCATTATTTGATTTTTTTAGTATTGTTTTCCAATGGATTCGCTTTCTCATAGTGATTAGCAGAAATCACAGAATGGCGGTTGATTTTTCTTGGCCCTTCGATGTTCCAATCTGAAACATTTTTGTGATCAAAACGACAATCGTTGCAAATCCAAGCTGGTTTTCCATCGTTGTCTTCTACTTCGCCGTATTTGTCTTTTCTTGCAGTCACACGGTAAATTTCTTCACCAAACATCCAAACCACTGCTTTACCAGCACATTTTGTACAAGATCTAGAAGCTTCCATTGGTTTCAAGAACCAAACACGAGATTTGAAACGGAAAGTTTTATCTGTCAAAGCTCCTACTGGGCAAACATCAATCATGTTTCCAGAGAAATCATTGTCGATCGCATTGCTAATGTAAGTGCTGATTTCAGCGTGATCTCCACGACCTAAAACGCCATGAACACGTTTATCTGTCAATTGATTGGCAACCATCACACATCTGTAGCACAAAATGCAACGATTCATGTGCAATTTGATTTTGTTACCAATATCGATTGGATCAAAAGTTCTTCTTTCTTCCTCGTAACGTGTTCCTGAAGCGCCATGTTCAAAACCTAGATCTTGTAAATGACATTCTCCAGCTTGATCACAAATCGGACAATCCAAAGGGTGATTAATCAACAAAAACTCAGTAACAGCGCCACGATTCACGTGCACTTTTTCACTGGTTTTATTTTTGATTACCATTCCGTCTTGCACGGGCGTTGAACAAGAAGCGACCAATTTTGGCATCGGTCTTGGATCGTTTGCAGAACCAGCTGCAACTTCAACCAAACAAGTACGGCATTTACCTCCGCTTCCTTCTAATTTACTGTAATAGCACATCGCTGGCGGAACAACATCTCCTCCAATTTTGCGAGCAGCATTCAAAACTGTTGTTCCAGCTTCTACTTCTACTTCTATGCCATCAATGGTTACTTTGACCATGGTTATTATTTTATTATCGTTTTTGGTTTGACCCAAAAAGTTGATTAAACTGTAATTCCTTTTAACAATCCATAATTGCCTTTCACAGCGTCTTCTGGATGCGTTACGTGCCACTCAAATTCTTCACGGAAATGACGAATCGCAGCAGCAACAGGCCAAGCCGCAGCATCACCTAATGGGCAAATTGTATTTCCTTCGATTTTCTTATTGATGTCTGCCAACAATTCGATGTCGCGCATATTTCCTTTTCCATTTTCAAGACGGTGCAATACTTTTTCCATCCAGCCAGTTCCTTCACGGCAAGGTGAACATTGTCCGCAAGATTCATGCGCATAAAAACGAGCGAAATTCCATGTATTTCTAACGATACATTGGTCTTCATCGAAAACAATGAATCCACCAGAACCTAGCATAGAACCTGAAGCGAAACCACCATCAGCCAAACTTTCGTAGCTCATCAAGCGATTTTCTCCAGCTGCTGTTTTGGTAATCAAATGTGCTGGCAAAATTGGAACTGAAGAACCTCCAGGAACCAATGCTTTGATTTTCTTGTTGTTTGCAATTCCACGACACCATTCGTCACCGTAGATAAACTCTTCAACAGAAATTCCTAATTCAATTTCGTATACACCTCCGCGGGTAACATTTCCACAAGCAGAAATCAATTTTGTTCCATTACTTGCGTCTGTTCCTAATTTGGTATATTCTTCTGCTCCATCATTAATGATTGGAACAACTGTAGCCAAACTTTCCACGTTGTTTACCACTGTTGGGCAACCCCACAATCCTTTAACAGCTGGGAAAGGTGGTTTGATACGAGGATTTCCTCTTTTTCCTTCCAAAGATTCAATCAAGGCAGTTTCTTCTCCACAAATGTATGCACCTCCACCTGGAGCTACACGCAAATCTAAATCGAAACCAGAACCTAAAATATTTTTTCCTAGGAAACCTTTGGCGTATGCTTCAGCGATTGCTTTTTCTAATATTTCCAATACCCACATGTATTCACCGCGGATATAGATGTAAGATAAATTTGAACCCAAAGCGTAACTTGAAACAATCATTCCTTCGATCAATAAATGAGGAATTTTTTCCATCAAATATCTGTCTTTGAAAGTTCCAGGTTCAGATTCATCTGCGTTACACAATAAATATCTTGGAACACCTTCTGGTTTAGCCAAAAACGACCATTTCAAACCTGTAGGGAAACCTGCTCCACCACGGCCTTTTAGGTTCGCTTTTTTCACTTCTTCTACAACCTCTTCAGGAGACATTGTTTTCAAAGCTTTTTCTACCGAACGGTAACCGCCATTTTTTCTATATACATCAAACGTTTCAATACCAGGAACGTCAATGTGTTCTAAAAGTAATTTTCTTCCCATCCGTATTAAAAATTAGCTTTGATCTCTCCTTTTCTGCAAGCGTCGATTAGCTCGTCAACTTTGGCAGGAGTTAAATGTTCATGATAATGTTTTCCGCATTGCAACATCGGACCGTAACCACAAGCACCCAAACATTCAGCTGTTTTCAATGTAAACATGCCATCTGAAGTGGTACCTCCAACTTTAACGTCCAATTTATTCTCGATATATTCAATGATATTGTCGCTTCCAACCAACATACAAGGTCCAGTTCTACAAACCTCAAAAATGTATTTTCCAACAGGATTCAAGTTGAACATCGTATAAAATGTCGCAACCTCATAGACTTCGATTGGTTGAATATTTAAAATTTCTGCAACCATGTCCATCGTATCAGGACTCAACCAACCGCCAGCTTCCTCTTCTACAATATGTAAAATACGAATTACCGCGCTTTTTGACTTCCCTTCAGGAAATTGACTGATTACACCTTGAATCTCGGCCATTTTTTCGGCGCTAAGAACAGGTCTGCTTTTTTGTGTAACTTCTATTTTCATAAACTAAGCGTCCAATTCTCCAGCGATCACATTCATGCTACTTAAAGTCAATACGGCATCACTGATGCTTTGACCTGTAATCATTTCTGGATATGCTTGGTAATAAATAAAACATGGGCGACGGAATTGTAAACGGAAAGGTGCTCTTCCACCGTCACTGATCAAATAAAAACCTAATTCACCATTTCCGCCTTCCACACTGTGGTAAACTTCTCCAACTGGAACAGGCGTTTCACCCATCACGATTTTGAAGTGGTAAATCAACGCTTCCATTTTGTTGTAAACATCTTCTTTTGGAGGCAAATAGAATTCAGGAACATCTGCAAAATATTTACCTTCAGGCATCGCGTCTAAGGCTTGCTTTATAATCGACAAACTTTGACGTATCTCTTCTTGACGAACTTGGAAACGGTCGTAAGTATCTCCTTGTGTTCCAACTGGTACGATGAAATCAAAATCTTGGTACGAAGAATATGGATTCATGACTCTGACATCATAATCCACACCTGCTGCTCTCAAATTTGGTCCAGAAAATGAATATTCTAACGCACGTTCCGCAGAAATTGGTCCCGCGTTGATAGTACGATCCATGAAAATTCTGTTTCTTGACAACAAATTATCAAATTCATTGAAAACCTTTGGAAATTCTTTCAAGAAATCTTTCAGTTTTTTGTAGAATGTTGGAGAAAAATCTCTTTCAAATCCACCGATGCGACCAACGTTTGTTGTCAAACGAGCACCACAAACTTCTTCAAAAAGTTCGTATATTTTTTCTCTTTGTTGGAAAACATAAGTAAATCCTGTCAATGCACCAGTATCAACACCAATAACTGAATTACAAACCAAGTGATCCGCAATTCTCGCTAATTCCATGATGATTACACGCATGTAATCTACTTTTTTAGGAATTTCTGCTTGAATCAGTTTTTCAACGGTCATGTGCCAACCCATGTTATTGATCGGTGAAGAGCAATAATTAAGTCGGTCCGTTAAAGGAGTGATTTGGTTGTAAGGTCTGTATTCTGCAATTTTTTCAAAAGCACGGTGAATATATCCAACTGTTTGTTCAGAAGATAAAATTCTTTCTCCATCCACTTTCAGGATATTTTGAAAGATTCCGTGTGTTGCTGGATGCGTTGGCCCTAAGTTGAGCGTTGCAATGTCACCGTCAATTGTCTCTCTCGATAAATTGTTTCCCGGCTTAATATCGTCGTCTAACCATTCATTCATAATACTACAATTCTATCTTCCGAAAAAGCGGTTGTCTTTATCTTGTCTTGTATCGTCTTCCAATTGGTATTCTTTGCGCATTGGATGATAATCCATGTCTTCCTCGTTCAAAATTCTTGTCAAATTTGGATGACCGGTAAAAATAATTCCGTAGAAATCAAAAGTTTCTCTTTCCATCCAATTGGCTCCCACAAATAAATCTGTGATGGTTGCAATCGAAGGATTACTCAACGGAATAAATGCTTTCAAACGGATTCTGAAATTGTTGACCAAACTGTGAATGTGGTAAACCACTGCAAATTCTCTGTCTGCTTCAGTTGGATAATGAACACCCCCTAAATTTGTCAAATAACTCACTTTCAAAACCTCGTCTTCCTTCAACCACTGAATAATTTCGTGTGCATCTGCACTAGAAACTTCAATCGTCAATAAATCAAAAGGTGTTTCTGATGAAATAATTTTATCTCCAAATTTGGCGGTCAATCTTGCCAACGCAAATTCGTTAGTAATGGTACTATTTGACATCTGTTTCAATGTTATAATCGTTCAACATCGATTTGTATTTATCAGAATATCTTCTTCTCAAAGATTCTTCTTTCACCAAAGCGTGGATATTCATAATTCCGTCGATGATTTGTTCTGGACGTGGCGGACAACCTGGCACGTAAACATCCACAGGAATGATTCTATCGATTCCTTGCAATACGCTGTAAGTATCAAAAATTCCACCGCTAGAAGCGCAAGCACCAACCGACAAAACCCATTTTGGTTCAGCCATTTGTTCGTAAACTTGACGCAAAATCGGCGCTAATTTTTTAGAGATTGTCCCTGCAACGATCAACAAATCGGCTTGACGTGGTGAGAAAGACATTCTTTCCATTCCGAAACGAGCCAAATCGTAGTTACTTCCCATGGTTGCCATGTATTCGATACCACAACAAGAAGTAGCGAAAGGCAAAGGCCACATAGAGTTGGCGCGGGCTGCACCAATTGCTTTGTCTAACGTTGTTAATTGAAAACCTTGGTAGTCAATTGTTTCAACTTTTCCATCAGTTATTTTTCCCATTCTAATGCTCCTTTTTTCAATACATACAAAAAGCCTATCAAGAAGAAGGCTACGAATAGAATTACTGCCAAAAGACCTTCCAATTCCAATGCTTTAAAATTCACAGCATACGGATAGAAGAAAATTACTTCGACATCAAACAATACAAATAAAATTGCCGTCAAAAAATACCTTACAGATACAGGAAAGCGGGCGTTTCCTTCAGATTCGATTCCACATTCGAAATTTGAATCTTTTTTCTTGGAGTGAACACGTGGACCCAACAAGTGAGTTACAATCAAAACTGATACCACAAATCCCAGAGCTACAACGCCTTGTATAACGAGGGGCAGATAATCTTGAGCACTTGACATACGTTTACAAATAAAATTGAGGTGTAAAATTAGCACTTATTAACATAGCAACAAATCTAAAATTAAAAGTTAATTCAAACTGTTTTGTTCATAGACAAATTTACACGGCATAAAGTTCATAAAAACAATTATTTAAAAGCGAATTTTTCGTAAAAATTTTCTAAATAAGAAAGATTCTAAATAACATTTAAAAAAAGACTTGCTTCGCTATTAGACTTAAGACATTAGAAATATTGCTTCGCAACTATCAGACTAGAGTTTCTTTTTGCTTCGCAACTTAAGATTATCTCAAAAATTTTAAGAAAATTCAACTTTATAAACTCTTCCCATTTCGGTGGAAGATTGCGGAGAAAGACCTTTTTCCCAAAAACTTAGAACAAACCTTAAGAAAAATAAGACAATTAGAAAGTATTCGTCTAATATCTTTGGTCCTTGGTCTTTTTTTAAAAATCAGCTCAACTTATCAGACAAAATGCGCATTTCGATGACTGGGGAAATTTTTTCGTAGAGAATGTTGTTCACCGCTTCAACAATCGGCATTTCTACTTGGAACTTTTTGTTGATTTCAACAACGCATTTGACGGCGTAATAACCTTCGGCAATCATTTCCATTTCTAACTGCGCAGTTTTTACTGAATAGCCTTTACCTATCATGTAACCAAAAGTGCGGTTTCTGGAGAATTTTGAATAGGCTGTTACCAATAAATCACCTAAATAAGCACTTGATTTTACGTCGCGATGAATGGGACTCACCTCATCGATGAAGTTTTCAATTTCTTGAATGGCGTTGGCGATTAATACCGATTGAAAATTATCTCCGTAGCCCAAACCTGCGCAAATTCCCGAAGCAATGGCGTACACATTTTTCAAAACTGCCGAAAACTCAGTACCGAATAAATCGTCTGAAACAGTTGTTTTAATATATCTGCAAGCCAACAATTTGGCCATTTCACCTGCAATTCGCTCATCTTGACAAGCAATGGTTAAATATGAAAGTCGCTCCAAAGCCACTTCTTCCGCATGACAAGGTCCGCAGATAATTCCTATTTTCTTATAAGGCGTGCCAAATGTTTTGTGTATAAATCGCGCTGGAATGGCGTTGTATTCTGGCACAATTCCTTTCACGGCAGAAAAAACGATTTTTCCTTCGAAAAGCTCTTTACTTACATTTTCAAAAATCTTGACCAAAAAAGCAGAAGGCGTTGCAATGATCACAATGTCTGCAGGTGCAATGATTGCTTCCAAATCGTTGGAAACATTGATTTTATCCAAATTAAACTCTACAGATTGCAGGTATTTTGGATTGTGCTTGTAATTCAAGATATGATCTACAGCTTCTTGACCACGCATCCACCAATTGACAGTATCTAAGTTGTTACACAAGATCTTAACCAAAGCTGTTGCCCAGCTTCCGCCACCAATTACTGCTATTTTTCTTGAATTACCCATCTGCTAGTTCGTGTACAAATGTAATAAAATTGATGTAAAAATTGTATCTCACGGAAAGTGCGAATCAAAAAAGTAAACTAATTCCAAAAGTCAATAAATCAATCTAGCAAAAATCGCTATTTGCCAAAATCACTACATTTGTATCAAAATCAAAGTATGTCTAAGATTCTGATCAAAAATATTAAAGGACTTGTTCAAGCTGGCGAAAATTTTGCTCACACGGTAAAGGGGAAAGCGATGGCTGAACTTCCAGTGATTGAAAATGCGTATTTGGCGATTGAAAACAATGTCATCGTTGATTACGGAACCATGGAAGAATGGGGCGGAATTGCGGATTGGAGAGATTTAGAAATCATTGACGCGGACGGAAAATATGTTTTGCCTGCATTTTGTGATTCTCATACACACTTGGTTTTTGCAAAAAGTCGCGAAGAAGAATTTGTGGATAGAATCAAAGGACTTACTTACGAAGAAATCGCGTTGAAAGGTGGCGGAATTCTCAATTCAGCGCGAAGATTGGGCGAAAAAACTGAAGATGAATTGTACCAAGATGCGATGAATCGGGTTGAATTACTCAAATCTTATGGAACAGGCGCTCTTGAAATCAAATCGGGCTACGGCTTATCGGTCGAAGCTGAAATCAAAATATTGCGCGTCATTCAGAGATTGAAGCAAACGGCTGGAATTCCAATCAAAGCGACATTTTTGGGTGCGCATGCATTTCCCAAGGAATACAAAGAAAACCATCGTGGCTACATTGATTTGATTATAAACGAAATGTTGCCAATAATCGGAGAAGAAAAATTGGCTGATTACATCGATGTTTTTTGCGAAAGAAATTATTTTTCTGTAGAAGAAATGGAAGAAATTCTATTGGCTGGAAAAAAATACGGCTTGGTTCCCAAAGTACATGTGAATCAATTTTCTGTGATGGGCGGCATCCAAAAAGCAATTGAATTAGGTGCCTTGTCGGTTGACCATTTGGAAGAAATCGATGAAAATGACATTGTTGCATTGCAAAATTCCGAATGCATGCCTACACTTTTGCCCAGTTGTTCGCATTTCATTTCCATTCCATTCGGTGATGCACGCAGGTTGATTGAAGCTAATTTACCCGTAGCGCTCGCCAGCGATTTCAACCCAGGAACAACGCCAACAGGAAATTTGGGCGTGGTCATGAGTTTGGCTTGCATCAAAATGAAATTAACGCCAGAAGAAGCAATCAATGCACTGACGATCAACGCGGCATACGCCATGGGATTGTCTGAAACGCATGGAACAATCAGCTTAGGAAAAAGTGGAAATGTGATTTTAACCAAACAAATTCCGTCGTTGGCGTATATGGCTTATGCGTTTGGAGATAATCATATTGAGCGAATTATCGGTTTTTAATTTTTGTGAAGAAATATTTCAAAACCATAAAATTCACTACATTCGTAGTAATTGACGCTTAATTTGCTGTTTTTCCCCTCAATTGAATCAGTTCGATGGTAAAATCAATCTTCCATATTCAAAATTTGTTTTCAGCGGTTTTCGTTGGACTGTTTTGCGTATTAGGAATTTCACAGCAATATGACCCTGACAATCAATTGCTTTGGCAAATTTCTGGGAAAGGGCTCAAAAAACCAAGTTATCTTTTTGGCAGTTATCATTCGAACGATACGAGATTGTTTGAATTTTCCGACAGTACATTTTCTGCCATTCTGAATGCAGAAGCGATTGTTTTAGAAGCTGATATCTACAGTTTATTTACTTTGTATGATTCCCGAGACGAGAAAATTCAATTGGAAATCGACGCCAACGGAAAACCATATACATCCAACAAAAAAGCTTCATCAACCAAATACGGAAACGAAAATGGTCGACCACAGTTTTTAGATGCTTATTTTCAGCAAATTGCGTACAACAGCGGCAAGAAATTTTTTCCTTTGGAAAGCGTACAATCACAAATGGACGCGTATGAAAACATCACGTATCAAAATTACAAACAATTCAGCATCAGCACACTTTCATTGAGTGAGGAAAATATTTTGCAAACTTATTTAAGTGGCGACATTGAAACGATGCGTCAATCTTTGAAAGCACAATTGGCAGTTTCCGCGAATGCTTATAATTTGTTGATCACCAACAGAAATATTTTAATGGCGAAAGGAATCGATTCACTTTGCAGAAAACACAGCTTGTTTGTGGCAGTTGGCGCAGCGCATTTGGCAGGAAAAGAAGGAATTATTCAGCTTTTGAAAAACAAAGGTTACACCGTGCGACAAGTGGGCGCGACTTTTTCCGACAAGCCTACGAACGCAGAAATTGCTTTGCGGAAATTCAATTCATTTCTGTACACCGATACAACTCATCATTTTACCGCAGTTTTTGGTGGAATGCCTAAAGCAGATACAACTGCCAAAAATTTCAAAATTGTTTACCAAGAAATGGGGCAAGGAAATACTTACATCATAGAAGTATTGCCAATTGATAATTCCGTCGTTCTGAGTGACAAAGTAGATGATTTGTTTTACACTTCGCAAGCGTCAAACATTCAAGAAATAATTATTTCCAACGACATTCAAGCATTCGAAGGAATCGCGAATATTTATGGTTTGGGCGATTGTTGGCGCAGGGTTTTTATCTACAAAGATCAATTGTTTAAATTGACCTGTTACGGCGGAAATAAGTTCATGAATTCAGACAGATACAAGAAATTCTTTGACCGTGTGGTGACGTTTTAATTACTCGCCAAAACTAAACTTATCAACAATTTCCGCAAAAATCAATCAAAAAACAAGGTAAAACTCGAGATTTCTGTATTTTTGAAACGAATATTTTTTTCAAAAAATGATGGAAAGACAACTGCAAGAAAAGGTAAAACAACACATTGAAAACAACAAAATCTTATTGCTTCTTGGACCTAAAAGTGTCGGCAAAACGCAATTGATTGAAAATGTGATTTCAAATCCTGACGAAATTTTGCACTTGGACGCCAATCAGAAAAAAATAAAAAAATCGCTTGAAAATCCGACGGAAGCAAGTTTGAAATCCATCTTTGAAAATTACAAATACATCGTCATTCAAGACGCGCAATATTTGATTCATTTACAAACGATTATTGAAGAGGTTTTATTCAAAGATTATCCAATCAATTTGATTTTGAATTGTTCGTTCGAGCCGATTTTAGATGAAGTTTTGCGCGAAGTTTTGCAAATGCAAGGTTTAGAATTGCGACTGTATCCGCTGCTTTTTCAAGAGTTGGCCAATCAGCAAGGCATTGTTGAGTTTGACAAAAACATTGCGCAACGATTGATTTATGGAAATTATCCCCAAGTTGTCGAAAATCCTTCGGAAGCTGAAAATTTTCTCCTCAATTTGTTGGAAGACGCCATTTTTACCAATTTGAGTCCAAACGAAAGAATCAACAAAGCTGAAAAATTGCTCAAAATGTTGCAAGCATTGGCTTTTCAAATTGGCGAACCGATTTCTTACAATGAAATTGGCTTCAAAGCTGGTTTAGACAATGAAACCGTTGAGCGTTACATCGATTTGCTTGAAAAAGCATTCATTTTGATTAAGATTCCATCGTTTTACAATGGACATAAATACGAATTAAAAAAAACGCACTGTGTTTATTTCGTAGACAATGGAATTCGAAATGCGATTATCAAAAATTTCAACGAAATTGACTTGAGAAATGATGTAGATATGCTTTGGAAAAATTGGCTTATTTCGGAACGAATCAAATGGAATCAGCAACAAGAAAATCCCTGTCAATACTCATTTTGGCGCACGCATACGAAGCAACAAATGGATTTTATCGAAGTGAAAGATCAGAAGATTGCCGCTTATAAATCAATTTGGGATAAACGCAAAAAACCGAAATTTCCTGCGAGTTTCAAAAATTTCTATCCAGAGGCTTCGATTCATGCATTGAATCGCTCAACGTATTGGGGATTTTTGTCCAAGAAGTAAAATCTAGAATAATGCGAGTTACATCGCCATTCCTTCGCCTGTAATTTTTACTTCAAATAATTGGCTCCAATATTTTCCAGTCAAATAGATTTTTTTGGTTGCAGGATTGAAAGCAATTCCATTTAAAACATCTCCAGCACCTTTTCCTTCAGAAGAGATGTTTGCAGCATCAATTTCTGCAATTACTTTTCCTGTATTTGGATCAATTACCAAGATTAAATCCAACATCCAAACATTGGCGTAAATTTTTCCGTCAATGTATTCTAATTCATTCAATTTAGCTCTTGGTCCTACTTGGTCATAAACCTCAATCGTTTTTTCGATTTGAAAAGTCTCTGGATTTCTGAAAGTGATTCGCTCTGTTCCATCAGACATAATGATGCTTTTTCCGTCGTTGCAAAGTCCCCAACCCTCTCCGGTATAGGTGAAATCTTTCAATTTCATTTGCAATGATTTGCTATCATAAACGAAACACTTTTGTTCTCTCCAAGTGATTTGGTAAACTTTGTTGTTCAAAATGGTGATTCCTTCCCCAAAATAATTGGCGTCTAATCCGTTTTTCTCAATGGTTGCTCCAGATTTAAGATTCACTTTTGAAACGATTGTCGAGCCATCATGATTTGGATCTCCAGTACTTTCAAATAATTCGCCGTTGCTGAATTCCAATCCTTGTGTAAAACTCAATGGATTATGCGGATAAGATTGTACGATTGAAGCTGTCCATTGTTGTGGAGCAACATCTGATAAAACTCTCAATAAACGCTGGTCTGTAAAAGATTCACCAGATTTAAGGGTAGATTTTAAAGTCAATAATTTCGCACCCAAACCATAGAAACTTGCATCCAAATCAAAAGACAATTTTCCAGTAGGATTCGCCCAAGTTTTGAAAACACTGTCATTGAAAATCAATTCTATTTTGGAAACATCCTTTTCATTTACCTTAAAACCAACAGGTACGACCTGATCGTAAACCACTGCGATATTATCAGCAAAAGTAAATTCAGCTGGTACATTTTCAGCTTCGACAACAGGCTCGTTGCAAGATTGAAAAACAAAAACACCTGAAAATAAGATAAGTGGAAGTATAAATTTTCTCATGACAAAATATTATAAAGATTGTTGAATTTTTTGTGCGTCGATGTGGTGGTGAGAAGCATCATAAACCACTTCACCGTTTCTCCATACTACCACTTGTGGCGATTGATGCACAACATGTGATTCCTCCGAAATCGCATTTGACACATCTCGATGTGCAATTAAATCGACAAAAAACAATTCGAAATCTTCGTTTGAAGTGTTCCATTGTCTTTCAAAGCCTTTCAACGCCATGGAAGAAATACTACAACGCGTACTGTGTTTGAAAAACAATTTTGCTTTCTCTGACGGCGCGTTCAACATTTCATTAAACTGGTCTACAGAGGTAATTTCTTTCCAAGGAAACGAAGAAACTGGCGAAGATGATTTTGAAAAAAGTCCCATGTTGGATAAATCTTATAATACAGATGTAAATTGTTTCAAGAAGCGAATGTCGTTTTCAGAGTACAAACGCAAATCGTTGACTTTATATTTTAATTGTGTAATTCTTTCGATTCCCATTCCAAAGGCAAAACCACTGTAAACTTTTGAATCGATGCCAGCAGCTTCCAAAACATTTGGATCTACCATTCCGCATCCTAAAATTTCAAGCCAGCCAGTATATTTACAAACGTTGCATCCTTTCGAATTACAAATCGAGCAAGAAACATCCACTTCAGCACTGGGCTCTGTGAATGGAAAATAAGATGGACGCAAGCGAATTTGTGCTTTTTCGCCAAACATTTCTTGGGCAAAGTGCAACAAAGTTTGCTTCAAATCAGCGAAAGAAACATTTTTGTCAATGTATAAACCTTCCACTTGGTGAAAAAAGCAATGCGCACGTGCCGAAATTGCCTCATTGCGATAAACTCTTCCTGGAGAAATTGTTCTAATTGGCGGTTGTTGATTTTCCATTACACGCACTTGAACAGAAGATGTATGCGTTCTCAATGCCATCTCATTCTCCCCTTTCTCGATGAAAAAAGTATCTTGCATGTCACGCGCAGGATGCTCAGGCGGGAAATTTAAAGCGGAGAAATTATGCCAATCATCTTCGATTTCTGGGCCTTCCGAAACCGTGTAGCCGATGCGGTTGAAAATAGCGATAATCTCAGATCGAACCAAAGAAATTGGGTGATGAGAACCAACCGAGAAATCTTCTCCAGGTCTAGAAAAATCTATCGATTCGGCTTTATTACTTGCTTCTTCAAGATTGCTTTTAAATTGATTGAATTTATCTTCAGCCAACATTCTCAAGCCATTCATTAACTGACCAATTTCCTTTTTTTCCTCGTTTGGAACAGATTTCAAGTCATTAAATAACTCTTTAATAGATCCTTTAGTACCAATAAATTTGATTCTGAAATTTTCCAATTCTTGCGGATTTGAAATCGCAAAATTTTCAATTTCAGCAGATAATATTTTTATTTTTTCTTTCATATTTTGACAAAAATCAACCAACTTTTACAACAAAGATAACGTCTTCATGAGAGGTTTGTAAAAATTAAATTGCAAGATTCAAACCTTTTTTATTTATTTGTAGTCTTTTAGCGTTATTTTTACTTTCCGCTTGCGAATTTAGTAAATAACCAAGATTATGGAAAATAAGTTAAATAAATAGATTAACTTTGAACTTAAAGAATTTAAATTGATGAAAAAGACCTTTAAATTTACTGCACTTCTTTTCATGTTTGCGATGGTTACAATTACCTTGCAATCTTGCAAAAGAGACCCATCTATCATGAAAATTTTTGTTAGATCCAACAGCAATCAATTAGAAAGTAATGCTAAAGTTATTATAATTGGAGACGTGAATTCAACTCCAGCTACTAAAGCTTATGTTGATACACTTTTTACTAATTCAACTGGTTTTGCAACATTTGATATGACTGATTATTTTGGAGAGAAACCACCAAAAGGAGAAGTTGGATATTTTGACATTATTGTCAAAAAAGACACTCGAGTTGGTTACGGAAGAATTCGTTGTAGAGCAAACATCACGAATGTAGAAACAATTATTATGGAACCTTAAAAAGGTTTTTACGTTCACATTAAAATAAATTAAAAAATTATGAAATTCATATTCTCAAAAGCGTTTTTATTTTTAAGCGTAATTACCTTGTCATCAGTTTTTATCGCTACAGGATGTCGCAAGAAAAAAGATACGATTGCAAATATTTATGTAAAAGATGCGGCAAATCAACCTGTAGAAGGATGTAAAGTGATTTTGAAAGGAGTTTCAACGACAAACAATCCAGCAAATGTTGTTTTGTATGACACAGCTTATTCGGACGCTGACGGAATCGCAAGTTTCAATTTCAATGAGGAATACAAATTGGGTCAAGCAGGCGTTGCGGTATTAAACATCGACGCAAAGAAAAATGGTTTGAAAGGAACTGGAATCATCAAAATTGAAGAAGAAGTTACCAACGAAGAAACTGTTTTTATCCAATAAGACATTCTTAAAATATTTTGAAAGTCGGACTGAAAAGTTCGACTTTTTTTGTTTTCATTATTTTAAGGAAACGAAAAAAAGTACGTGAAATTTTTATACCTTTGTGCTCTTTTTGACTGTTGAGAAATAACTTTTTTATCAGTTTAAACTAACAATATTTTACTAAAATATATCGCGAATGAGCAAAATGAAACTTTCAGAATTCAGTTTTGATTTACCAGATGAATTGATTGCTGAATATCCACAAGAAAACAGAGACGAAGCCAGATTGATGGTCATTCACCGTAAAACTGGTAAAATCGAACATAAATTATTCAAAGACATCATCAATTATTTCAGTGATGGTGATGTAATGATTACCAATAATACCAAAGTTTTTCCTGCAAGAATGTACGGAAACAAAGAAAAAACAGGTGCGAAAATAGAAGTTTTCTTGTTGAGAGAATTGAATCGCGAAAGTTTACTTTGGGATGTTTTGGTAGATCCAGCAAGAAAAATCAGAATTGGAAATAAATTGTATTTTGGTGATGATGACTCATTGGTCGCTGAAGTAATCGACAATACAACTTCTCGTGGACGTACTTTGCGTTTCTTGTTTGATGGTCCTTACGAAGATTTCAAAGCGAAAATCACTGAATTGGGTGAAACACCACTTCCAAAATACATTAAAAGAAGTGTTGAAGAATCTGACGAAGAAAGATATCAAACAATTTATGCCAAAGAAGAAGGTGCTGTTGCAGCTCCAACTGCAGGCTTGCACTTTTCAAGAGAATTATTGAAAAGATTGGAATTGAAAGGTGTTAATTTCGCTGAAGTTACATTGCACGTTGGATTAGGTACTTTCAGAACTGTTGAAGTAGAGGATTTAACGAAACACAAAATGGATTCTGAGCAAGTGATTATCAATCAAAAATGCGCAGATATTGTTAACAAAGCGAAAACAACCAAACACAAAGTTTGCGCGATTGGAACAACTTCTATGCGTGCGATTGAAACTTCAGTTTCTACAGACGGTTTATTGAAACCATTTGACGGTTGGACAAATAAATTCATTTTTCCTCCTTACGATTTCAGTATTGCTGATTGTTTGGTGACAAATTTCCACACGCCATTATCAACTTTATTGATGATGATTTCAGCATTTTGTGGTCATGATTTGATGATGGAAGCCTATACAACTGCCATTAAAGAAAAATACAAATTCTATTCTTACGGTGACGCTATGTTGATCTTGTAAGGAAATCAAATAAACTTGAATCCCTTTGACAAAACGTTGAAGGGATTTTTTGTTTCCAAACTATTCTGCTAATTTTAGCATCAATTCAAAAATCATTCTCGATGAAATTTATTTTTTCCCTTCTATTGTTTTTGCCTTTCATGGTAATTGCGCAGAAAAAAGTAATTGACCACACTGTATACAATGATTGGAAAAAAATTGGAGACACCAAAATTTCTGCAGATGGAAAATTCACTGTTTATACGATAAAACCTCATCGCGGTGATGGATATTTGTATGTTGTAAACAACCAAACAGGGGCAAAAGATTCGATTTTTAGAGCAGTAAATCCATTGATTTCTGGAGACCAAAAATATGTTGCTTTCAAAATAACTCCAGGTTTTGATACATTGAGAAACTGCGAATTGAAAAGCATCAAAAAAGAAAAATGGCCTAAAGACAGTTTAGGAATCTATTTTTTTGAAACAAGGAAAATCACCAAAATCGAAAAACTAAAATCTTTCAGTGTTTCTCCAGAAACTAGTTGGATGTCATATATTGTCGACGGCAACAAACTACCAGTAGTTAAAAAGAAAAAGAGACTATTCAAACGAAAAGAAGTTGAAGAAAAAAAATACGAATCAGATGGAAACATTCTGGTAGTCTATGAACCAAATGAAAACCTCAAGTACCGAAAGAAAGATGTGAAACAAATCTATTTTCCAAACAAGGGAAATACTTATGCTTTTATCACCCATAAGAAAGACAAACTCGACACCTTGCAAATATATGTTGGCAACACAATGAACAATGAAGGTTTATGGCAAATTCCGACTAAATTTAATGCTGTTTCATCCATTCAATTTAACCAAAGTGGAAATGAAATCACCTTTACCGCATCCATAGACACAGCTAAAAACAAGGTTTATCAACTCTATCATGCTGATATAAATACGAAAAAATTGAATTTATTGATCGACACTGTGAACACAAATTTTTCATCCACTTTATCAATCAGCAAAAATTATTCACCGAATTTTTCGTTCAACGGGAAAAGAATATTCTTTGGAATTGCAGACAAACCAAAAAAAGAGGTCGAGGATTCGCTTTTGGAAAATGAAAAAGTAAAATTAGATGTTTGGCACTGGCAAGACGATCGACTTCAACCACAACAACTATCTGAATTAGAAAATGACCAAAAAAGTTCGCTGCTTGGTGTATACAATTTAAGTGACGGTTCCACCAAAATTCTGGAAAATGATACACTTGAAGTCACAAAATTAGATCATGGAAATTCAGATTTCGCGCTTGGATATGTAGAAAAACCTTACCAAAAAAATTACAATTGGGAATATCCAAACAAACGAGACGCCTATGTAGTGAATGTAAAAACTGGTGCATCAAAATTGGTCAAAAAAGCTATTATTTACGGAATAGATTTGTCAACTGATGGAAATTCCGCTATTTGGTTTAATGAAAAAGATTTACAACAATATTACATCGATTTAAAAACTGGACAAGAAAGTTGCATTACTTGCGGTGAAAAAAGAGAATGGTTGGAAGATGTCAATGGAATGGCTCAAACTCCAGCGCCTTTAGGAGTTATTGGTTGGTTGAAAGGAGAGAAAGAAGTATTAATTCAATCAAAATATGATATTTGGACGTATAACATGCAAACAAAAGCTATCCAATCGATTACCAATCATTTTGGCGAGAAAAATAGCGTTAGATTGCGACTAAATTCATGGGAAAGTGATTCAACCTTCATCGAATTTGAAAACGCCTACATCACTGGTTTTCATGAAAAAGACAAGTCTATTACACTTTTCAAACCGAAATATGAGAATGGTAAAATCATTTTAGAAGAGCAACTTCATTCAGACCATGATTTTCTAGGTTTTAAGAAAGCTAAAAAAAGCAACGAATATCTGTACCAAAAATCTTCGCTACAAGATTATCCTGATGTATATTTAGGTAATTGGGAAAACAATCAAACTGCTCAAAAAATCTCAAACACCAATCCACAACAGAGTGAATACAATTGGGCAACAGTTGAATTGATCAATTGGAAAAATTATGACGGAATTCCGTTAGAAGGATTATTGTATAAGCCAGAAAATTACGATTCGACCAAAAAATATCCATTGTTGGTTTATTTCTACGAAATGTATAGTGACGAACTTCACAACCATTATGCACCAAAACCAACCGCTTCAATTATCTATCCTACGGAATATTGTTCAGCTGGATATTTCGTTTTGATTCCTGACATTCGATACAAAATTGGTCACCCAGCCAAAGGCGCATACGACTGTATTATGAGCGGAACCAATTACGTTTTAAAAAAATACAAATCTGTTGATTCAACTAGAATGGGACTCCAAGGTCAAAGCTGGGGAGGTTACCAAACCGCTCAATTAATTACGATGACATCGAGATATAAAGCTGCAATGGCTGGCGCGCCTGTTGGAAATATGTTTTCAGCTTACGGTGGAATCCGCTGGGGAAGTGGACTGAATCGTCAATTTCAATACGAAAAAACACAAAGTAGAATTGGTAAAACCATTTGGGAAGCGCCAGAATTATACATCGAAAATTCACCGATTTTTCATTTGCCAAAAGTTCAAACACCCCTTTTAATTATGCACAATGACGCGGATGGATCTGTTCCATGGTATCAAGGTATTGAACTTTTCACTGGGTTGAAAAGATTGGGCAAACCAGTTTGGATGTTAAACTACAATGGTGACGATCACAATTTGATGAAGAATGCAAATCGAATGGATTTAAGCTGGAGAATGAGACAATATTTTGATTACTATCTTCTGAATCAACCAGCTCCTAAGTGGTTACTTGACGGTATACCAGCCATCGATAAAGGAACTGAATTTGGATTTGAAACTCCTGAAAATTAATTGTTAAGAGTGTTTCAAGTGTAAATCGTAAATCATTCCGTCTGAAAGACCAATTTTTGGAACAAAGAAGTTTTTCACTTTTAATTCTTTTAAAATAAACTCAAAAATTTCACAGGCTGGAACTATTACATCAGCTCTATCAGGTTTCAATTGGTAGACATCTTCTCTTGCTTCCAAAGTCATTTTTTCCAATTCTTTGCGCAATTTGGAAACTTTTCTAATTTGAATTTCAGAAGTGTTTGAGCCAACCATTTTATGCACTTTATTGATGTTTCCACCAGTAGCAAAAATTTTATGCTCCACTTTTGAATCGACATTTTTGTTCAACCAAACCTTCAATTCTTTCCAAATTTTAGAATCTGTTTTTCCTTTCAGTAATCTCAAGGTGCCTAACTCAAAAGATTTGGATGCTACGCGTGTTCCTTCTTCAAAAACACTAATTTCGGTACTTCCACCTCCTACATCAATTACCAAAAAGGGAGAAGTTTTGTCAAAATCTAGTAAGAAAAAAGTTCCAAAAATCAAACGTGCTTCTTCATCACCAGAAATGACTTCTATATTGATTCCTGTTTGAACCAAAATTTCAGTGACGACAGCAACGCCATTTTTTGCTTCTCTCATGGCTGACGTTGCGCACGCTCGAAGCTCAACAACATGAAACATTTCCGAAATCAACTTGAAAGCTTGCATGGTTTTGACAAATTCGGTGATTTTCTCTTCAGAAATTACTCCATTGTCAAACACTTGTTCTCCAAGTCTTAACGGAATTCTAGTGTATGAAATTTTCTTGACAAAAGAATGATTGCCTTCTTTACAAACCTCGCCAATCAGCAATCTTGCAGCATTCGTTCCGATATCTATAGCACCAAATTTCATTTACTAGGAATTACAAGTGCCGAAGATAGTTAAATTTAAAAGAATTCGGAATGCTTCGAAAATGCCAACTTAATATAATTTTTTCTGATAAAAATCGTAGAGTACATTTTGTGAATCAAATAGTGATTCACCTTCATGCGGTTTGCGGTACTTATTTTTTTGCTTCTTGTCGATGATTCTTGCTTTCTGATTGTCTTTCCACTGTGTGTCGAATATCAGTCTGAGCTCCTGCTGAATCGCTTGGTCCAAAATAGGCGTTCCAACTTCAATTCTCTTATCAAGGTTACGCTCCATCCAATCAGCAGAAGTGATAAAGAATTGAGGTTTGTTATTATTTTCAAATATCATGAAACGCGCATGTTCTAAAAATCGGTTCACAATACTGATAACTTCAATATTTTCACTTTCATTTTTGATTCCAGGAACCAAGCAACAAACACCTCTAACCAACAATTTGATTTTCACTCCAGCGTTGCTCGCTTCGTACAATTTTTCAATCAACTTATTGTCTACCAAGTTATTGATTTTAAGACATATTCCGGAGTTAACCCCTTTTTTGGCGTGGTCTATTTCTCGCTGAATTAAATTGGTGATTTTTCGTCGATTGTTAAAAGGTGAAACCAATAAATGTTTGTATGTTCCACGATGAATGTTGTTTTCCAGCAACTTAAAAATTCTTTTAACTTCTTGACAAATCTCAGCATGACCAGTAAAAAGACCTAAATCCGTGTAAATTTTTGCCGTTTTTTCGTTAAAATTCCCTGTACCAATAAAACTGATTAATTGTTCTTTTCCGCCAGAAACTCTTGTTATAAAGATCAATTTAGAATGCACTTTCAAGCCTTGTGTTCCGTAAAGTACTTTTGCACCATGCTCTTTTAATCTTTCAGCCCAATAAACGTTGTTTTCTTCATCAAAACGCGCTTGAAGTTCTAGGATCACAATGACTTCTTTTCCATTACTTACCGCATTGAGAAGCGCATTCATGATTTGTGAATCTTTCGCTACACGGTATATATTGATTTTGATTGATTTTACCTTTGGATCAATCGCAGCTTCACGGAGCATATCAACCACATAATCGAATCTTTGATAAGGAAAATGAAGTAAAATATCTTTATTTAATACCGTTTTCAATAAACTTTTGACTTGTAAAAAATCAGGATGCGCATTCGGTGACATCGGTGAATAAGTCAAGTGTTTATTCCCAAAATTAGGAAAGCGACTGAAATCTTTGAAGTTGTGATATCGACCTCCAGGAATAGCATTGATTCCAGCTTTTAAATTCAATGATTTGAGCAAATAATTTTTGAGATCAGTAGGCATTTTTTGGTCAAAAACAAAGCGGACTGGTTCTCCTTTCTTTCTCATTTTCAAGCTTCTTTCTATTTTTTCAATAAAAGAAACCGAAATGTCATCATCTAAATTTAATTCAGCGTCTCGCGTGAATTTAAAAGTATAGGCCTCCAAAGATTCAAAAGAGAAAATAGAAAAGATAGATTCTAAATTCAATCTGATGATGTCGTCAATCAATATAAAAAAGTGCTTTCCTTGGTATTCAATTTTGTAAAAGCGTTCGTAATTTGGTGGAATTTCAACCAACGCAAAAAATTCTTTTCCTTTGTTGGCAGTTTTCAATTTGACAGCCAAATAAATGCTTTTATCATGTAATTTTGGAAAAGGAGTCTCCGGTTTTAAAATGATTGGAACAATTGCATGTTTTAAATCATTGTGAAAATAGTGCACCAATTCTTCTGTTTGGGCTTTATTTAATTTTGTCTCATTCAACTGGAAGATTTGATTCTGACTCAATTCTTCAATTAAATTTCTGTAAGAAGCCTCGAATTGCTTTTGTTGATCCATCACCACACTTCTGATTTCTTCTAGCAAATCGGCAGGTTTACCGTCAAATCCAAAAACTTCTTCTTCTTTCAAAGAGATCATTCTTTTCACATTCGCAACCCTTACTCTGAAAAATTCATCCATGTTGTTAGAATAAATTCCCAGGAATCTAATTCTTTCAACTAAAGGCACTTTGGTATCCAATGTTTCCTGTAAAACCCTCGCATTGAAGGACAACCAACTCAGTTCACGATTTAATAATTCCATTATTCAGCTGTGTGAATCACACAAATTAAATTCATTTAATATAAAAATTTGGGAACTGTTATGCAATTCCCAAATTTTTAAAAAACTAAACTTACAAAAAACTCACTATTTGTGGTGCAAGATTAGCAAGCAAATATTACTTAAATGTAAATTTTGTATTATTTCACTGCGTTTAAAGCTGCTTCGTAGTTTGGCTCTTGCCCTATTTCAGGCACCAATTCTTCGTAAATAATTTCTTGGTTTTCGTCCAATACAATTACTGCACGTGCGTGTAAGTTTTTCAATGGACCTTCCAAGATTTCTAAACCATAATTTTGACCAAAATCACCTTTTGCGAAATCAGAAAGCATTACTACGTTTTTTAGACCCTCTGCTCCACAGAAACGAGCTTGTGCGAAAGGCAAATCTCTTGAAATACACAAAACTTTTGTATTCTCTAAATTCGATGCATCTTGATTAAAATGACGCACAGATGCTGCACAAATTCCTGTGTCAACACTTGGGAAAATGTTTAGAATCAATTTTTGACCTTTAAAATCAGCTAAAGAAGCATTGCTTAAATCGCCTTTTACCAAACTAAAATCCAAAGCTTTATCGCCTACTTGAGGTAAATTTCCAGATGTATTAATGTTACTTCCCTTAAATGTAATTGTTGCCATACGACGTAAATGTTAAATTATAAATAGGGACTAAAGTTAATGAAATAAACAAATAATTCAACTTTGAAAAAATATATATTGAGTTCTTTTTTAAAGAATTAACAAATGTTAAATTTACTTTATGTAAAAGTGAAAATAATATGAAAATACCTTTTTTGTGGTATATAAATCTGTCTTTTATTATTGTAAATTTGCATCTTTATAATCATTCTAAATTGAGTCAAACACTAGCAAATATCGCACTTGGAAGCAAAGTTAAAGTCAAGAATTTGATTGTATCTGAAATTTCTTCCAAATTGCTTGAAATGGGTTTGTACAGTGGTCAAGAAGTGGAAGTTTTGTTTAAAGCTCCATTCGGTGATCCAATTGCAGTTAATATCAATGGTTATGTCCTTTCTTTGCGTTTGAATGAAGCCAGTTTGGTTGAAGTGATTTAGTCTATTCTTTAAAAACTTCCTATTTTTGTAAACAATGAAGTTTCAAAAAATCGCGTTAATTGGAAACCCCAACACTGGTAAAACATCTATTTTCAATAGATTAACTGGGTTGAACCAACATGTTGGAAATTTTCCTGGCGTGACCGTTGACAAAAAATCGGGAAAACTTAAACTTTCGGAAACTACCGTTGAAATCATAGATTTACCAGGAACATACAGCATTTATCCAAGATCGAAGGACGAACAAGTTGTATTAGATGTATTAAAAAATAAAAATCATCCTGACCATCCTGAAGCTTTGATTGTTGTAGTAGATGCTTCGAATTTAGAACGAAATTTATTGCTCTTTACGCAAGTTTATGATCTTCAAATTCCCGTAATGTTGGTTTTGAACATGTCAGATGTTGCATTCAAATCAGGAAAAAAATTCAATCACGAAGTATTTCACAGCAGATTTCCAAATGTACCAGTGGTGGAAACCAATGCGAGAATTGGAACGGGAATCAATCGCATCATTGCAAATATTGACAAAGGATTTGATTGCGAACAATTTCAAGCAATCATTCCTGAATTTGACATCCATTCTGAATCAAATTCCGACAATCAAACACTTGAAACAAATAAAAGGTATCAGTTTATCAAGGAACTAGTTTCCCAAATTATCCAACAAGACGATAATAAAAAACAATTCAAAGTCAGCAAGTTAGATAAAATACTAATTCATCCTATTTTTGGTTATTTGATTTTTGCTGGAATATTATTGCTCTTGTTTCAATTAATTTTTTCCTTGGCCAGTTATCCAATGGATATGATTGATGGTGTTTTTGGAACCTTGAGCGAATATATTCAAGCCAAACTTCCTGCTGGGTTGTTTACAGATCTGCTTTCTCAAGGCATCGTTCCAGGCTTAGGTGGTGTTATCATTTTTATTCCACAAATTGCTTTGCTTTTTCTCTGTTTGGGCATTTTGGAAGAAACGGGATACATGTCTCGTGTAGTGTTTATTATGGATCGTTTGATGCGGCCTTTTGGACTGAATGGAAAAAGTGTTGTTCCGCTACTTTCTAGTGCTGCATGCGCAATTCCTGGCATCATGGCAACACGAACCATTTCCAATTGGAAGGAAAGATTAATCACCATCATGGTTGCACCTTTGATGAGTTGTAGCGCAAGAATTCCAGTTTATACATTGTTAATCGCTTTGGTCATTCCATCACAAAAAGTATTGGGATTTTTGAATCTGCAAGGATTGGTGCTTTTCAGTTTGTATGCCTTGGGATTAATTTCCGCATTGCTGGTTTCACTGGTGATGAAATGGCTTATCAAGTCAAACGAAGCAAGTATTTTGATGTTGGAATTACCTGATTTTAAAGCTCCACGTTGGGGAAATGTTTTCATCAGTTTGTTTGAGAAAATCAAAATTTTCATTTTTGATGCAGGAAAAGTAATTCTAGCAGTATCAATTATTTTGTGGGCGATGGCTAGTTTCGGTCCTGGAGATCGAATTGAAAAAGCTGTTCAAAAAATAGAAAAACCAGTGCAAAAAACTGGTCCTCAAATGGAAGCTTATGAATTGGATGTCAAAAACGCAAAATTGGAAAACTCTTACATGGGAATTTTAGGAAAAACGATTGAACCTGTCATTAAACCAATTGGTTACGACTGGAAAATTGGAATTTCACTCCTTACTTCATTTGCGGCAAGAGAAGTTTTTGTAGGTTCAATGGCTACCATTTACAGTGTCCAAGATGATGGTGAAAAAAATCTTGGATTAATTCAAAAAATGCGCGCGGAAAAATGGTCGGACGGAAAACCCGTTTATTCTTTGGCGGCAGGATTATCGTTAATGGTTTTCTATGTATATGCGATGCAATGTATGGCCACGTTGGCAATCGTAAAAAGAGAAACTAAATCCTGGAAATGGCCATTGATTCAAATTTTATATATGGGAACTCTGGCTTATTTCGCTAGTTTTATCGTCTTTAAACTATTTTCATGATGCAAACAATTTTAGTCATCATTACAGTTTCAGCGGCTTTGCTTTACCTCGGTTTAAAAGCTTACAGAGCATTTTTTTCCAAGAAGAGCAATTGTGAAGGTTGTGCATTTTCTAAAGCTGCGGAAGATTTAAAATAAGGATTCGTGTTGAAAAAGATATTAAGAATCATATTTTTATTAATTATTTCGATCGAAATTATTGCCTTGATTTTGTTTTTTGCACGACCAAATTTTTCTACCCGAAATATTCAAAAATCAAAAAATGAAGCCATCTCCTTGTTGCCAGATTCATGCGAGGAATATGTGACACACGCCAATCAACTAAACGACAGCGTTCGTAACTACCTAGAGCAATCATACTTAAGTGGAATTGGTATTTTAAAGTATTACAGAGAAATCAAGCCTAAACTCGATTCTGGAAAATTGGTTTTGATTGAAAATAATCGCCATTATTTGCTAGATACCATGTATTACAGTTATCCATTTCTAACTGTTAAAAGTGCTGATTTATTGAATGAAATTGGTGAAAAATTTCATCAAAAATTGAAGAATACTCATTTGAAGAAGAGTAAATTTATCGTCACCTCATTGTTGCGCACCGTGAGCTCCATTACTAGATTAAGAAAAAGAAATCGAAATGCCATCAAATACAGCTCTCATTTACACGGTACTTCTTTCGATATCAGTTATGATGAATTTGACAATCCGAAGAAGCTAAGCGCGGCGGAGTTTGAATATTTGAAAGAAATATTGGCACAAAGTATTTTTGAGTTACGCAATGAAGAAAAATGTTGGGCGACACATGAAAAATGGCAAACTTGTTTTCATGTGGTGAGCAGGTAATTTGAAGGACTGAATTATATCAGTTTTTTGTTTTTTTAAAAATTGACATTCAAACATTCACTAACTTTACAACAAAAAATAACATGCGTGTTTTTATCATTTTTATCATCTTTTTAGTGGCAACCACTTTGGGTTATTTCATTTTAAAACCCAAAGATCATCGAGACGAACTTCCAGTAATTAATCCGGTTGACGTTTCTTCAGAAATGGTTGATTCGAGCGTAATCAGAAAAGGCTTTGGTCACAGAATAGGGAATTTTGAATTCTTGAATCAAGACAATCAAAAAATTGGTTTAAAAGATGTGAAAGGAAAAGTATTTGTTGCAGAATATTTCTTCACTACTTGTGGCACGATTTGTCCAAAAATGAATGTGCAAATGCAACGTGTTCAAAAAGCTTTTTTGAAAAACCCAGATTTTAAAATTTTGAGTTTTACTGTTGATCCTGAAGTGGATTCTGTGGCGCAAATGAAATTGTATGCTGATGGTCACGGAGCTGTTAAAGGTCAATGGCATTTTTTAACTGGCGATAAGAAAGATTTATACAGTTTGGCAAGAAAATCATTTTTCATATTGAAACCAGCAGAAGCAGAAAATTTAGGCGACGCTGGAAGCGATTTTATTCACACCAACAATTTCGTTTTAGTGGATCAATTACTAAGAATCAGAGGATATTATGACGGAACCAGCGCCAAGGATGTTGATCGTTTGATTCACGATATCGAAGTGGTTTTGGCAGAGAAGAAATAATAAAACAAAACCTTTTTTGGAACTTTAGAACAAAGAAAAACCAGCACTTTTGATGCTGGTTTTTTTAATTTAAACTCGTTTTTCTTAACCGTTAATCGTGTAAGTATTTCCATTAATTGTAATGGTAAATGTGCCATCACAAGTTCCTGAACCGTAGTCAATCACACGAACTGGTTTTCCTGTTGGCGTAATTTCTAAAGTTCCTTGGGTGATATAGCCACAACCCACTTTGATGTGCAACGGAGCTGTTGTGTGCGCTTCGTAGCCATCACCATTTACAACTGTTGCGTTTGCTGTTCCTGTGATATCGTATTCATCATCCCAAAAATTCAAATGCGTATTGTATCCAGCAGTAAAAGTTCGAACTCTTGAAGAAGTATAATTTACAACTTCACCAGTAGATAATGTTGCAAGACCATTAATTTCAACATTGTAATATGGTTGACCGCTAACATTTGCACCCATATTGGTGATTGTTTTCGTCCCTTCCAATTTGTTGTTATTCACGTAATAATCAACTGGTGTGTGCGTAATTACAGTTCCTTGCGCATAGTATGAACCTGTAAAAGTGGTGATGATTTTTCCTCTTCTTTGTTTGCCGTCGTTGCAATCACAATTGGTATTTCCCCAATCGATTGTGATTGATTTTGGAGAACTTAAAGTATCAATCGTAATGATAACACTGCAAGCAGCTTTTTCAATCACTGTATTTTCAGCATTTGCCAAATCATAAACCGTCACTTTTCCGCTTTTGTAGAAAATCATATTTCCTGTAATCGCCTGATCTGTCATGTTTGTCATCTCGTCAAAAGCATTTTCAACGATGGCATTGGTTTTTGGTGCACTGCTGTTATCGTACTTTTTCTTTAAACAAGAATTCAAAAAGAAAACACTTGTAACAAGAGATGAAATCAAAAGAAACTTCTTCATAATTAAAATTTTTAAGTGGTTTTTACTCTGTAAAAATCAATAATTCAACACTAAATTACGAAAAGACAAGAATTAAGCCAAATTTATTTTTTTTCTATTTCTCTCAAATTTTCCATTTTCTTACGCACCAAGAATTCATTGATGTCTTCCAAGTGTTCTTTCACGCGTTGATTGCCAAATTCTACAACCTTTGTAGCCAATCCGTCTAAGAAATCACGGTCATGAGAAACTAAGATTAATGTTCCGTCAAAATCCTTCAACGCATCTTTGATAATGTCTTTGGTTTTCATGTCTAGATGATTTGTTGGCTCATCCAAAATCAACAAATTAACTGGTTGCAGCAACAATTTGATCATCGCCAAACGGGTTTTTTCGCCACCCGAAAGCACTTTTACTTTTTTGGTTGAATTGTCGCCTCCAAACATGAATGCGCCTAGTATATCTTTGATTTTGTTGCGCACATCTCCCTCAGCTGCGTGATCGATGGTTTCAAAAACGGTCAAGGTTTCATCCAATAAAGATGCTTGATTTTGGGCAAAATAGCCGATTTGTACATTGTGACCCAATTCCAAACTTCCTTGAAAATCGATTTCTTTCATGATGGCTTTCACCAAAGTAGATTTTCCTTCCCCGTTTCGACCAACAAAGGCTATTTTTTGTCCTCGCTCGATGGTCAAAGAAGCATTTTTGAAAACTGTGTGATCGCCGTAAGATTTCGAAAGTTCACTCACAACCACAGGATAATTTCCCGAACGGGGTGCCGGCGGAAACTTTAATCTCAAGGAAGAATTGTCCACTTCATCCACTTCCACCAAAACCATTTTTTCCAGCATTTTCACCCGCGATTGCACTTGCAAAGTTTTGGAATACGTTCCTTTAAATCTTTCGATGAATTCTGTATTATCTGCAATGATTCGTTGTTGTTCTTCCCATTGTTTTTGCTGTTGTTCGCGTCGTTCTTTGCGCAATTCCAAGTAACGAGAATAATTCACTTTGTAGTCGTAAATTCTTCCCATCGTTACCTCAATTGTGCGGGTCGTGATATTGTTTACAAATGTTCTGTCATGCGAAATCACCACAACCGCTTTGGCGCTGTTTACCAAAAAATCTTCCAACCATTGGATCGATTCAATGTCCATGTGATTCGTTGGCTCATCGAGTAAAATCAAATCTGGTTTTTGGAGTAAAATTTTTGCCAACTCGATGCGCATTCTCCATCCACCGCTAAATTCTGAAGTTGGACGGGTGAAATCTGAACGCAAAAATCCCATTCCAATGAGTACTTTTTCTACTTCTGCTTCGTAATTGATTTCTTCAATCGAATAATATTTTTCGCTTAATTCTGAAACTTTTTCGATGATTTTGTAATAATCGTCAGAATCATAATCGGTGCGGACAGTCAATTCTGTATTCAAGGCTTCAATCTCGTCTCGCATGGCAAAAATTGATGCGAAAGCTTTGCTTGTTTCTTCAAAAACGGTTGCGTTGTCTTCCGTCAATAAATGTTGTGGCAAATAGGAAATGATGAAATCCTTTGGCGCAGAAATACTTCCTGAAGTTGGTTTATTGATTCCAGCTAAAATCTTCAAAAGTGTAGATTTTCCAGCACCATTTTTACCCATCAAGGCGATTTTATCATTTTCGTTGATGACGAAAGAAACATCACTAAACAATGTTTTTCCACTAAACTCAACACCCAAAGCATCTATTGAAATCATATTCTATTAATTTGAAGCGGCAAAGATAGTTTCAATTCAGAATTTTAGACCATGAGTCAAAATAAATAATCCCTACCAAGCAATCAAAGCGCAAGGCATTGAACGAAAGATTTCGCTTTATCCATTATATTTGCATAAAAACTGTATCAATGCGTATTCTTTTTGTTTCAATTTTAGCAAGTTTGTTTTTCGTTAGTTGCGATAATTCAGCGCCAAAAACAGCTGTGAAACCAGCCAATTTGGATAGTTTGGTGAAAGTTTATCCTGACAGTATTCCGCTTTTACTTGAATATGGAAAACAATTGTTGGATGATTATCGAGCTGCAGAAGCATTGCCTTTGACAGCGAAAGCGTTTAGATTGGATACAACGAATATCGAAGCGCGTTATTTGTATTCTTTATCGTTGATAAACAGAGCAGAACGTTCACAAGCTGACGTTGATGTTGCCCAAAAATATTTGAAATACATTACCCTAAAACAACCTAAAAACAAAGATGCTTTTGTGAATTTAGCGGCCACTTTCACCCTTCAAGGTGATTTTGAAAATTCCTTTAAAAATATCAACATCGCATTGAAAATAGACAAAAGATTTCGCGACGCATACGTGATGAAAGGAACCAATTACATTGCTTTGGGCGATAGAAAATTAGCAAAATCATCTTTTGAAACTGCTGTTCAACAAGATCCTGAATTTTTCGAAGGATATATGCAACTTGGCTGGTTGTATTCGGAAGATGGAGAATACAAATTTGCGTTAGAATACTTCAAAACGGCGGCGCAACTTGAACCAAAATCTGCTGATGCACTTTATGGAATTGCCTATTCTTTACAAGAATTGGAAAAATATCCAGAAGCTTTGGCTGGTTATAGACATTTGATTGAAACTGACACTGCGTACTATTTGGCGTTTTTTAATCAGGGATACATCAAGCAATTCAATCAAAATGAAATAGATAGTGCGGTTTTCTTTTACAAAAAATCCATTGAAATGCAACCAGATTTTGTGAAAGGGTGGCATAATTTAGGACTTTGCTATGTGCAATTGGGCAGAAAAACGTTTGCATTTAACGCGTTCAAAAAAGCGTTGGAATACAATCCTGATTTTGAATTGTCTAAAAAAGAAATTGTAAAATTGAAATGAATCTAAATCAAATCAAATTAATTCAAGCTGTTGCAGATTTAGCCATTCCGCTATTGGGGTATTTCTTTTGGAATTGGGATTTTTATTTCATTCTTGTTTTTTATCTATTAGACTATAAAATTTTCTGTACTTTTTCATTCGTAAAAGTTTATAAAATAACCCAATACAAAGGAATTGACTTCCAATTTCCATATCTGAAATTATTTTTAACAGCATTGCTAATTGTAATTGGATTTGTGGCAATCATCCCCGCTTTGTATCAGATTGATCCTAATTTTGATTTATTGAAAAACACTTGGGCATTTTTGAGTTACAAAGAAATGGGCATTGCACAGGGAATTATTTTGATTCCGTTGTTAATTTATGCTGGTTATGCACAATATAAAATGCAATTTTTAATCCCTGGGAAATTTCAAAGCACGAAACCAACTGATGTATGGAAATTGCATTTTCAATCCATGTTTTTGGTCGTTGCGGCTTCTGGGTTATTTCTTGGAATTTCATTGAGTTTAAATATTCCAACAATCTATTATGTTATTTCACTAATTTTGGGAGTAAGTACTTATAGATTTGCATTTGCAAGATAAATCAAATTAAGATTTTCATTGCGAAATCTAAGCGTTAAAAGACGCCAAAACAAACATCAAAAAACCTGATTTACTTTATTTTAGATAAATTTTAGCTTGTTAAAAAAAGTTAAGCATCCGTCTATACTTCAAGATTGAATTACTTTAGTTCAAAAGTTTGTAGTGAAAAAAATCAGAATCAATCTTATTGTTGTTTTAGTAAGCGTAGCCGTTTTGGCTTTGTTGGTGATTCAATTTTTTCAAACTGCGCAACTTTATGACCGAAAATCCACGCAATTTAAAGCGAAGGTTGTCACCTTGTTAGACAGAGTTGCCATCAGACATGAAAAAGCGGAAGACATTCGTAAATACATGAATGTAGTCAACAAAGATTTTAGCGGTCAATACAAGGAAATCCTCAAAAAAGAGTTCCAAAATTTACTTGATGCACAAGAATCTGTGATGATCAAGGATACGTTCATCATTCAAAATGGCGAAATTCAAAAGTATCTAATCATCAAAGGAAAATCATTTGATTCTTTGTCGGGAATTTCAGCCGAACACCGTGTTTTTGCGAGAGACGTGAAACAATTGCGCGAACTTTTCAACCGTGAATCTGGGATGTTGCCTGAAAATGATTCGGTTTCTGTTTCAGTACAGTTAGATCAGCGCGTGATGCAACAGATTTTCCGGAAATCGAAGTACATCAACGACATGATGATTCAAGCGTTTCGCGACAACGTGTATGACGAACCGTCTGAGCGCATTGACATTGTTTTTCTAGATTCAATCATTTCTCATGAAATCAAACACGATGAATTGCCAAACGATTTCGAATTTTTGATTGTAAATGAGGACGGAACACCGATTAGTTACAAGCATCCAACGACGAACTACAAAGTCAATTTAGACACTACCAAAGTGGCGCACACCAATCTTTTTCCAGGGAATTTTTTGGATGAACAATTGAAATTATACATTGATTTTCCAACTAAAAAGTCATTTGTTGTAAAAGAAATTTTTGGGATGTTGACCATAAGTTTGGGTCTTGTTATACTAATTATCGTTGCACTTTCGTTTATGTTCAGAACCATTATCACCCAAAAGAAATTGAGTGATATGCGGAATGATTTTATAAACAACATGACACACGAATTTAAAACCCCCATTTCCACCATTTCTCTTGCTTGTCAAGCCATGGGTGACCAAGAAATGATGGGTGGTGATTTATCACATTCGGCCACTTTTGTGAAAATGATTGACGATGAAAACAAAAGATTAGGCGTTTTGGTTGAACGAATTTTGCAAACAGCGATTTTGGACCGTGGTGAATTGAAGCTGAAATTTGAAACCATTAATTTAACTGAATTGGTAAGAGAAGTCTGCGAACATGCACTTTTCAGACTGCAATCGGTGAATGGAGAATTGATTGAAAACATTGCAGATGAACACATTTTCATTGTCGGAGACCGCATGCATACAACCAATGTTGTTTCAAATTTGATTGACAACGCCATCAAATACAGCAAGGAAAATCCTTCTATTTTGGTTTCATTGAAAAAAGAAGGTGCTCGCACCACACTCACCATCAAAGACCACGGAATAGGGATTTCCAAAGAACATATTTCGAAAATTTTCGATAAATTGTATCGCATTCCGACTGGAAATTTGCACAATGTCAAAGGTTTTGGATTGGGATTGAGTTACGTGAAATCCATCGTAGAATTGAATGGATGGAACATTGAAGTTAAAAGTAAACCAAACGAAGGATCAGAATTTACACTTATTATAATTGATTGATTATGAGCAGAAAATTAAACATATTACTCGCCGAAGACGACGACAATTTAGGACTATTGTTGCACACGTTTCTTAAAACGAAAGGATTTCAAGTAGAATTGGCAAGAAACGGAAAAATTGCTTTTGAGAAATTCAATGCAAGTGCTTTTGACTTTTGTATTTTCGATGTCATGATGCCCGAAATGGACGGCTTTACATTGGCAAAAGAAATTCGTGAAATTGACAAAAAAGTGCCGATTTTGTTTTTGACTGCGAAAGCAATGAAAGAAGATAAATTGGAAGGTTTTTCTATTGGCGGTGACGATTACATGACCAAACCATTCTCCATGGATGAATTGCTGGCACGTATCGAAGCGATTTTGAGAAGAACGGATTTGAATTTAGAAGAAGAAGAAACAACTTTGATGATTGGAAAAATCAAATACGATCCAATTTCTCGTTTGTTATTTACGGGTGAAGAGCCTGTAAAATTGACGACCAAAGAAAATCAATTGTTGAAATTGCTTTGCAAAAACCAAAATGAAATCTTAGACAGACAAGCCGCCTTGCGCGCTATTTGGGGTGACGATAATTATTTCAACGGAAGAAGCATGGACGTTTACATTGCGAAATTGCGTAAACTGTTGAAAGAAGATGAACGCATTGAAATCATGAACGTTCACGGAAAAGGATTTCAAATGTTGGTGAAATAAATCGACAGAATTAATTCCAATTGATGATGGTGTCGCCTTTCAAAGATTCATTGAAAGCATCACGCATCGTTTCAAATTTTTGTTGCGCCTGAACGTCTCCGTTTTGGGCGCTTTTTTTTAGCTTGTAATACAAGTCGATGCTGTGACCAAATAAATCATTTTCCAACATTTTTTTGATTTCAGTAATCTTGGCATTCACGCCAATCAAAAAGTATTCGATGTCTCCCAATTCTTTGAGTTCTGAAGAAGAGATTTCTTGTTTTTTCAACAAACTAGAATAACGCGGCAAGGTTTCATTGAGCAATTGAATAAACTGCTCTAATTCTTTGTTGATCGCATCTCTATTTTGACTGAAATCCATCGCTTTACTTTCATAAATTCTTTCTAAAGATAGAAAAAGATTCGAGAGGAAAAAATAATTTGTGATTTATTTTCACAAGTTTCGAGACGGCATGCACGGATGCTCCAAAAGAACCGAATAATTTCAAACGTTTAAATGCTTGAAATTATTCCAATTTAGATTTAAGTCTTATATTTATTGAAAATTCAGCTCATTTTCATTGGATTAACTATTTTTTTAATGATGAAAAAAATAACATTTCTTGCCTTTTTATGCACGCTTTCATTGTCTTTACATGCGCAATCAGTATTCAATCGTGTTTATGTAACAGATTCCTTATTCAGTGATTATGGTTTTTCGAGAGCAGTGATTCAAACCTCAGATGGTGGTTACTTGGTAGCTGGTGCTAACGCCGCTAGGGACAAATTAGCGGCGTTGAAACTCAGTAGTAGCGGTGATACGCTTTGGTCTTTTAGTAAGCGACTAGGGGGCGGAGGATATGAAATTATTCATTCAGCCACTAATACTTCTGATGGCAATTTAGCAATTACCGGTTATTATAATGACACTGTTGATCATGTTGAAAAAGGATTTTTGATAAAATTGAATTCTCAATCTGGCGAAGTAATTTGGCAACGAAAATTAGGACTTGAAGATCGATTTGATGAAATATTTAATTTTACAGAAACTAACGATCATGGTTTTTCTATCATAGGTGCTAAAGCAAACCTTGATACAATAGGAACACAAATTACATTTATATTTGTTGATGCTCTTATGATAAAAACAGACAGTTTAGGGCAAACAGAATGGGAACAAACCTATGGTGGAAATAATACAGATTGTTTTTTTTCAGTGTCTCAGGATTTAAATGGTGATTTTTTATTTTATGGAAGTACTTACTCATTAGGAGCGGGGACAAAAAGCATATATTTAGTTAAAGCAGATAATGTAGGTAATATGCTTTGGCAAAAAACCTATGGGGGCAATTTTACAGACGAAGGCTGGGCAATGCACAAACTCAACGATGGCAATTATGTCATTTGTGGACAATCCAATTATGCTTCAGACTCTACAGGAGCATACATCGCCAAGATTGATCCAGATGGAATTATCATTTGGGAAAAAAATTTCAAAGGAGCCAAGCAGTTTCAAGATTTTGAAGATGTAAAGCAATTACCCAATGGCAACATTGTGGCTTGTGGCATCAATCAATTAACAAGTTCAGGATCTAAATATCAAGGAATATTAAAAGCCTTGGATCCAACTGACGGCTCTGTGGTTTGGGAAAAACAATATAAATATAATGTAGTTGATAGTACTATAAATGGTTTTTATGGATTGGACATTTGCGCAGATGGTGGAATCGTGATGTCTGGAAATTTATGGGATGTCCACACCTATCCTGATATCAATTTAGCGATGTGGGTAGTCAAAACCGATTGCAAAGGCAATGCAACTGCATGGAGCAACACTTGTTCTCAAGCCGGCATTGAGGAATTTAATGATGAGGTCTCACCAACTTGGTTCACCTTATACCCAAATCCAACATCAAGTAATTTTTCTGTGCAATGCACACTTCCTGACAACAGCAAAAACAATGCGATTTCTATCTATGATGCCATGGGGAAATTGATGCAAATTGTTCCCATCTCTGCTTTTTCTAATGCGGAGGTAGAAATTGAGGCAAGCGGTTTTGCAGCGGGAGTTTATAGCATTGTTTTGTCATCTGACAAGCAAATTTTGCAAACGCAGAAGTTGGTGAGGATGGAGTAATTTTTAGATTTAAGTATTTTAACCAGATGAAAAAAATAGCATTCATAATAGTTTTAAGTTTCTTTCAATTAACTGGATTGTCTCAAGACGTTTTTAATAGATTATATTTAAACGATTCTTTAGTTAATAATTATGGTACATCAAGAGATGTAATTCAAACTTCTGATGGTGGTTACCTAGTAGCTGGCGCAAACTCATACAGAAACAAAATTGCAGCCATAAAACTGAATGCTCAAGGTGATACGATTTGGTCGTTTAACAAGCAGCTAGGTGGTAGTTATGAAATGATCTACAAGGCAATTGAGGCTAATGATGGTAATTATGTTGCTACAGGATATTACTATGACACTACTTATCATGTTGAAAAAGGATTTTTGATAAAATTGAATTCTCAATCTGGTGAAGTAATATGGCAACGAAAGTTAGGGAATGATAATCGTTATGATGAAATATTCAATTTTACAGAAACAAACGATCATGGTTTTTCTATCATAGGTGTTAAAGCAAACCTTGATACTATTGGAACACAAATTACAAACACATTTGTTGATGCTCTAATGATAAAAACAGACAGTTTAGGGCAGACAGAATGGGAACAAACCTATGGTGGAAATAATACAGATTGTTTTTTTTCAGTGTCTCAGGATTTAAATGGTAATTTTTTATTTTGCGGAAGTACTTACTCATTCGGAGTGGGTACAAAAAGCATATATTTAGTCAAAACTGACAATTTAGGTAATATGATTTGGCAAAAATCTTATGGTGGTAGTTTCGCAGATGAAGGTTGGGCGATGCACAAGCTCAATGACGGTAATTATGTAATAGTTGGTCAATCCAATTACGCTTCAGACTCTACTGGCGCATACATTGCCAAGATTGACCCGGATGGCATTTTGCTCTGGGGAAAAAATTTCAAAGGAAGCAAATGGTTTCAAGATTTTGAAGATGTAAAGCAATTGCCCAATGGCAATATTGTGGCTTGCGGTATTACTTTGAAAGACAATCAAGGAAATAGGCAATCAGGTATTTTAAAGTGTTTAAACCCAAATGATGGTACGATTGTTTGGGAGAAAGAATATAGATATAATGCGCCAGACAGTATTCAGAATTGTTTTTACGGGCTGGATATTTGCTCAGATGGTGGAATCGTTATGTCAGGATTAATTTGGGATTTACATACTTACACTCACTTACCTGTTGCCATGTGGGTAGTCAAAACCGATTGCAAAGGCAATGCGACTGCATGGAGCAACACTTGTTCTCAAGCAGGCATTGAGGAATTTAATGATGAGGTCTCACCAACTTGGTTCACCTTATACCCAAATCCAACATCAAGTAATTTTTCTGTGCAATGCACACTCCCTGACAACAGCAAAAACAACACGATTTCTATCTATGATGCCATGGGGAAATTGATGCAAATTGTTCCGATCTCCGCTTTTTCCAATGCAGAGGTAGAAATTGACGCGAGCGGTTTTACAGCGGGAGTTTATAGCATTGTTTTGTCATCTGACAAGCAAATTTTGCAAACGCAGAAGTTGGTGAGGATGGAGTAAACTCAAGAGTTCGATTATCTTTGCAACATGGCAGGAATTTACATCCACATTCCATTTTGTAAACAAAAATGCACGTATTGCGATTTTCATTTCAGTACGAGCTATCAATCATACTATGATTCGATGATTTCTTGTCTTCAAAAAGAAATTGTTGCACGCAAGGATGAGATTCAAAATCAAGTGATTGAAACAATCTATTTTGGAGGTGGAACACCTAGTTTGCTAAAAACGACTGATCTTGAAAAACTTTTGCAAACGATTCATGCAACGTTTCATTGCGCTGAAAACCTGGAATGTACTTTAGAAGCCAATCCAGACGACATCACTTTGCAACAAGTTGAATCGTGGAAAAGTGCCGGAATAAATCGTTTGAGTGTTGGAATTCAATCGTTTGATTCAGAAGATTTATTGTGGATGAATCGCGCGCATTCGACTGATGAAGGATTAAATTGCATTCGCATTGCGCAACAAGGCGGCATAAAAAACATCAGTTTGGATTTGATTTATGGTTTGCCAAATATGGACAATGACCGTTGGATGAAACAAATCAAACAAGCGATTGAACTGGATGTGACGCACATTTCTGCCTATTGTTTAACAGTAGAGGAAAAAACGGCTTTGCATCAATTGGTGAAAAAGAAACAAATCCAACCTGCGAGCAATGAACAGCAAAGTGAGCAATTTGAATTATTGATTTCCGCTTTGAAAAATGCAGGATTTGAGCATTATGAAATTTCTAACTTTGCGAAACCGGGATTCATTTCGAAGCACAATAGCAATTATTGGAAAGGCATTCATTATTTAGGAATTGGACCTTCCGCACACAGTTTTGATGGCAATTCTCGTTCTTGGAACATTGCTAACAATCAGCAATATATGCGTTTAATTAATGCCGATGAAATTGCTTTTGAAAAAGAAATTTTGTCATCCAAAGATCAATTCAATGAATTGTTGCTTACTGGCTTACGCACTTGTTGGGGGGTAGATATGACCGCACTGCAAAAACACCTGCCTTTTTCAAAAGAATTTGAAATGAAATTAGCCGATTTTCAAACAAAAAAATGGGTTAGAATGGAAGAAAATCAACTGATTTTGTCTGAAGAAGGCAAACATTGGGCAGATTTTATCGCGCAAGAATTGTTTGCTTGAAGCAATTAATTCCTTCTTTATTTATTTAACCTCAAAATCATACTATTTTAAGTAAAATTACTTAGTCTCTTCCGAGATCGACACTTTACATTTGTCGAAAAGAAATCAAATTTCTAAAAACAAAATCGGATGAAGAAAATAATATTAATGTTACTCTTTTTGAATGCTTTGAGTGGAATTTCACAAGATCAATATCTCACTTTCAAATCAGGTTTTACGACTGGACTTACAGGTTTGGGAAACTGGAAAGAATACGCATCGATTTACAACGACGACAATAGAGATTTTTTGAAAACCAAATTGGGAAGGATGAACTTTACCAATGGTTATGAATTGGGATTGGGATATAACATTGTTTCAGCTGATAATATTGCAATTACCATCGAAATTATCAACGAACGAAAAATGGCAACAACTTCAGCGGAGTTCAAAGATCCGGCATTAGGAAAACGGGTTTTTGATGCACGCTATACCACCAATACATTCGTTTTTTCTTTTGGAGGAAAAGGGGACAATATGGCCTTAACTGCTGGTGTTTACCTTGGTTTCAGTCAAACCAATCTTAGTGCTTACAAAAAATACGGAGACGGCACGATTTCGTATGGAAATGAAAATGGGTCAAATGGGGTTTACAAAGCAGCAGGATTTTGCACTGGATTCAAGATTGGCGCAGATTTATTTTTAACGGAAAATATTCATTTGTATACCAATATTTTGGGTGGTGCAACAATAGATCTTTCGAGCGATACACCGCTACCAACTGCAGGACTTGCTTTTCCATTAATTTATGTAAATAAGCACCTAACACTGCAAATTGGAACACGAATTGGAATAAATTGGTAAAATTAAATATTTGAAATCATGAGAATTAGCATCTTCATATCCGCAATATTGATTGTTCTTTTTGGCTCTTGTCGAGGATTGAACGAACAAATAAAAATCAAGAAATACGATGGCACTTGGACCATTAAAATGATAGAATCATTAGATTTTGATTCTCTTGGAAACATCGTAAATACCGTTACAAATTCAAATTTAGTGGGAGAAATGATTTTGTTGCGAGACAAAACCTTCACTACAAACAATGCCGAATTGACGACCTTCATTAATGCACAAGGAGATTGGAGTATTTACTATCGATCAAAAAAAGATGTACTACTACTCGGCAAAGTTAGAGCAACTGTATTGAAAAGAACCAAGAAAGAACTTCAATTTCAATTGAGCGAAGGAGATGGAACAGGGAAAGTTTCAAAGAGACACACACTTTCGTTTGATTTCAAAGAAGATGTTTAAAACCATCTATCAAAGTAGCTTTTATTTGAATACATGACTAATATCATTCTTTAACTGCTTTTTTATCACGAAAATTGCGCCCTAATTCACGAAAAAATGGGTCAAGAATTGGAATTGTTGCGGTCAAAATTAGCTGATTTAGACCAACAACTCCTTGAAATATTAAGTCAACGCATGTCGATTTCTATTGAAATTGGATGCTTAAAATCGACTCAAAATTTGGCAATCAATCAGCCTGAATGGTGGGAAGAAACTTGCGGAAGACGAGCAATTCTAGCGAAACAATTGAATCTCAATCCTGACTTTGTGAATGAACTGTATGAAATAATTCATCAAGAATCAAAATCAAAGCAAACTTATGGGTAAAGTAGAATTAATGGCTCCTGCGGGTTCGTATGAAGCGATGTCGGCGGCAATCAAGGCTGGAGCAAATTCGATTTATTTTGGCGTTGAGCAACTAAATATGCGCACCAAATCTACACACAACTTTACGTTGGAAGATTTACCTGAAATTGCAAGAATTTGTCAAGAAAATGGTCTCAAAAGTTATTTGACGCTCAATACAATTGTTTATGATCACGACATCAGTTTGATGAAACGAATCATTGATTCAGCGAAAGAAAGTGGAATCACTGCGGTCATTGCCTCGGATCATGCGGTGATGAATTATGCGAAGAAAATCGGACTCACGATTCACATTTCAACACAAGCGAATATTACGAATATTGATACAGTTGAGTTTTACGCTGCATACGCAGATGTGATGGTTATGGCGCGCGAATTGAGCTTATTGCAAGTGGAAACCATCAACAAAGAAATTGCTCGAAGAAATGTGACAGGTCCTAATGGAAATTTGGTTAGAACAGAAATTTTCGCGCATGGCGCTTTGTGTATGGCTGTTTCAGGAAAATGTTACTTGAGTTTACATTCCAATTTTTCATCCGCAAATCGCGGAGCTTGTGTGCAAAATTGCCGCAAAAGTTACATTGTGATGGACAAAGACGACGGCGTAGAGTTTGAAGTTGACAACGAATACATCATGTCTGCTTCAGATTTGTGTACGATTGATTTTATCGACAAAGTGATTGCTTCTGGAGTTTCAGTGCTGAAAATCGAAGGTCGCGGACGAAGCGCAGACTATGTATTCACAACGACTCAATGTTATCGTGAAGCGATTGATGCATATAACGAAAGTACATTTTCGAATGAAAAAATTCAAGACTGGAAAGAACGTTTAAGTACAGTTTTCAACCGCGGATTTTGGGATGGTTACTACCTAGGCAGAAAAATGGGAGAATGGAGTGATAATCCAGGATCGAAAGCGACCAAGCGAAAAGTGTATCTTGGCAAAGGCATGAAGTTTTACGAAAATGCTGGAATCGGAGAGTTTTTAATCGAGGCGCAAAGCTTGAAATTGGGCGATGAATTGATTATTACAGGTCCAACAACAGGCGTTATCGAAACAACTTTATCTGAAATGCGCGTAGAAAACGAGAAAGTTGATACTGCAAAAAGAGGCGCAACAATCACATTTCCAGTTTCAGAAAAAATTCGTCCATCTGATAAATTATACAAATTAGTTCCAGTAGAATCATGATTCGCATCATTCAACATCGTTTCAAGTGCATTGGTTGTAACGCCTGTGTTGAAGCGGACAAATACCGCTGGAGAATTTCAAAAAAAGACGGAAAAAGCACATTAATTGGCGGAGCAGAAAAAAAAGGATGGTTTTCAGTGGTAGCCGACGACGACGAAATCCCCGCAGTAGAAGCCGCAATTCAGCATTGTCCAGTGAATATTATCCGTTATGATCGAATAACGAAGTAATTATCCTCGAATGGATTGCGCCCTTTCAGGGCTTAGTTTAAGATTCGTTGATATTTAGATAGGACGATGTCCTATCTTATAAAATAACAGCCCTTCAGGCCTTCAAATGAAAATGTATAAAGTCAGCCCAAATACTGACGAAATCCAAAAAAGCTTTTAGCGCAATTCCTTGAAGAGAAAAAGAATTTGTCTTACTTCCCATCCAGCCCTGAAGGGGCGACATCTCTCCAACGATGGACATTGTCCATCGTGTATCTCATCACATGAAACACCCAAAGGCCTGAAGGGCCGAAATATCAAATCTTAATACTCATGGAGAAATAAAAGTTTTATATTTTTAAACAATCAAGTTATAAAAATCCAAATTTTATAGTATCTTAGATATACCGATTCTCATTATAGAACATCATTTAACAACCGATACAACAGAACTATGGGACAATCACTTGCCAAAAATTATGTGCATTTAGTCTTCAGCACAAAACACCGCAAACCACTAATAAACGAAGAGATAGAAGATGAACTTTTTAGCTATTTAGGAGGAATTTGTAATCGTCTAGAATGTAAAGTTATTAAAGTTGGAGGTCATGTTGATCATATTCACATTCTATGTTTGCTTTCGAAAAAAATCGCATTGATGAAATTGATGGAAGAACTTAAGTCGCATTCATCCAAATGGATTAAAACCAAAGGAGAAGCTTATGCTAATTTTTACTGGCAAGATGGTTATGGCGCATTTTCGGTAAATCCATCAGATATTCATGTCGTATTTAATTACATAGAGAATCAGAAAGAACACCACAGAAAGAAGAATTTTCAGAAAGAATATATCGCTTTTTTAGAAAAGTACGAAGTCGAATATGATGAGCGTTATGTGTGGTTATGATGCCGCAATTAACGTTTATTGCACAGAGTATTTCGCCCTTTCAGGGCTTGGTTCTAGACTCGATCATATAAGATAGGACGATGTCCTATCTTATAAAAATAGTGGCCCTTCAGGCCTTCACTTGAAAATGCATAAATTCATCACAAATACTGACGAAATCCAAAAAAGCTTTTAGCGCAATTCCTTGAAGAGAAAAAGAATTTGTCTTACTTCCCATCCAGCCCTGAAAGGGCGTAATCATTATAACGTTGGGCAACGCCTATCGTATGTCAACATCGCATGTACATCCACAGCCCTGAAGGGGCGACATCTTTCAAACGATGGACTGTGTCCATCGTGAATCTACATCACACGTGATTCCAAGGCCTGAAGGGCCATAATCCATCATATCAGATTACCTTCTAGTCAAAATTTAAATCGCTTAAAAACCACACAGAAAATTCTATTCAACTTCAATTCATTATCTTTGCGCAATAAATTTTAAGCAAATTAATTAATTATGAGTTTTAGCGAACTTTCCAGTCAAGAAATTCAGCGTCGCGAGACCCTGAACAAACTGCGTGAGATGGGCATCGAGCCTTATCCGGCAGCGTTGTATCCTGTAACAGATTATACGCAAAGTATAAAGGATAATTTCGTGGAAAGTAAACAGGTTTGCGTGGCTGGTCGTATGATGAGTCAGCGCATCATGGGTAAAGCTTCTTTTGCTGAAATTCAAGACAGTACAGGTAGAATTCAAGTATATTTTAACCGCGACGAAATTTGTCCGGGCGAAGACAAAACGCTTTACAACGAGGTTTTCAAAAAATTGTTGGATTTAGGTGATTTCATCGGAATCAAAGGATATTTGTTTACGACGCAAGTAGGTGAAATTTCCATTCATGTCCAAGAATTTACTTTACTTTCAAAATCGTTGCGACCACTTCCTGTTACGAAAACGGACGACGATGGAAAAGTACACGATGCTTTCACGGATCCGGAATTGCGTTACCGTCAGCGTTACGTTGATTTGGTTGTCAATCCACAAGTGAAAGAAGTGTTTGTGAAAAGAACGAAATTGTTTACCGCCATGAGAAACTTCTTCAACGAAGCGGGTTACATGGAAGTCGAAACACCAATTTTGCAAGCCATTCCTGGTGGAGCGGCAGCGCGTCCATTTATCACTCATCACAATGCGTTGGACATTCCATTATACATGCGAATTGCCAATGAATTGTATTTGAAACGATTAATTGTTGGTGGATTTGATGGCGTGTACGAATTTTCAAAAAACTTCCGCAACGAAGGAATGGATCGTACGCACAATCCAGAATTTACTGCCATGGAAATCTATGTTTCTTACAAAGATTACAATTGGATGATGGATTTTACGGAGCGACTATTAGAACATTGCGCGATTGCTGTAAATGGAACTTCAGATTGTACTTTTGGTGAAAATCAAATCAGCTTCAAAGCGCCATACAAACGTGTTACGATGCGTCAATCAATCATTGATTTCACTGGTTTTGACATCGATGGAAAATCAGAAGAAGAATTGAGAGCGGCTGCAAAAGGCATGGGAATTTCTGTGGATGAAACCATGGGGAAAGGAAAATTGATTGATGAGATTTTTGGTGAAAAATGCGAAGGAAACTACATTCAACCAACATTCATCACAGATTATCCGAAAGAAATGTCGCCATTGTGTAAAGTGCACCGCGACAATCCTGAATTGACGGAACGTTTTGAATTGATGGTTTGCGGAAAAGAAGTTGCGAACGCTTATTCAGAGTTAAACGACCCAATCGACCAACGAGCACGTTTCGAAGATCAAGTGCGTTTGGCTGAAAAAGGCGATGACGAAGCGACAGGTTTAATCGACCAAGATTTCTTGCGCGCGTTGGAATACGGAATGCCGCCAACTTCTGGTTTAGGAATTGGAATGGACCGTTTGATTATGTACTTGACAAACAATCCTTCGATTCAAGAAGTGTTGTTTTTCCCACAAATGCGCCCAGAAGTGAAAACGCCCAAAATCGAACTTTCAGACAACGAAAAATTGATTGTAAGTGCCGTTGAAAAAATTCAAAAAGGACTTTTGTTAGACGTGAAAGAAACAGTGAATTTGAGTAATAAAGCGTGGGACGTCGCAGTAAAAAACCTGACTAAAGCGGGAATTTTGAAAGTGACGAAAGAAGAGGATGATTTATATATTCAGATAGGATAAATGAAAATGCGAGGAACTAAACCTCGCATTTTTTGTTTCATCTACTTATGCGTACGCATACTCTTCAACGTTTCAAACGCTTTCACATATTCATCTAATCTCGTTGTGAGCGCAAGCAACTGATGCGGTGTTGCTGTTGGAAACAAACCTTTTAACTGTTTTTTGGCGCTGAGAATGGCATTTTGTGCTTCGGTTTCATTTCCAAGTTCATAGGCGTTTGCCATGTTTTTCAGGGATTGATTCACTATCGCAACGGCCAACATTTGTTTGTGAGATTTGTCGATGGTCATGTCTAAATTTCCAGTCGCGGTGGTCCATTCCAACGGAATACTTTTTTCCAGGGTGACTTCTTTTTCCGTTACTGCATCGGTATATTTTAACTGCACTTTTACAGGTTGTTTTTCGATGCTTTGTGTGGCGTTAATCAAATCAAATTTCACCAGCGCCATTTGATTTAAACCAGGGAAAAGGTGGTCGATCTTCACTTGCATATTTCCCGGTTTCACCACTTCATTTTCGTAGCCAAAAAGCTGTTTATAAACCAATTGATCATTGTAAAAAAGAGATAGTTGCGCTTTCTTTGCCATTGGATATAAAATGCTTTCCATTTCCTTTTGAAACGCTTCGTCCATACCTTTGACATCTCCTGCAAAGTGCAACATTCCACCGCCTGCAGAAGCCAATTGCGCCAATAACGCTTGGTTGTAATCCATTCCCACGCCAATCGTAGAAAGTTCAATGCCTTTTCTGATATTCTCCTTGGCTTTCGCAACAACTTGTTCTGGCGGATAAGAATCGTATCCATCGGTCAAAAGCACGACACGATTCATGTACTTTCCACCTAAATTTTTCGAAACTTCCGCAAATCCTTTCACCATTCCGTCGTAGATTACAGTGCCACCACCGGCTTGAATCGAATAGATAATGTCAATGACGCTTTTCTTGTCGCCCAATTTTTGTGCTGGTATCGCCACAACAGCTTGGTCGTCAAAAACAACAATCGAAACAATATCCGTTGGTCGAAGCTGAGAGATGAAATTCACCAAAGCTTTTTTCAATTGGTCGATGCGGTCGTAACCCATCATGGAACCACTTTTATCGATTACAAAACTGATATTTAGCGGAATATTTGATTTTCTAGTCAAATTGGATCTCGTTTTTAACCCCACTTCGAGCAACGCTTCTTTCGAATTTTCATTGAATTTGTTTCCCCATTGCAAGTAAAAATCAATGTCGCCGGCGGCAGGTTCTGGATACTGTTTGTCCACGAATTGTTGCACATCATACAAAATTAAATTGGAGATTTTTGGAATGAAATTTTCAATGTTTTCCAATCTTGGATCTGGCACATACTGCACATATTTTGTCTGAAAACCAATTCCTTTTACTTGCGACAAATCGATCACATCCGCGTCGTGCTGAAAGGTAAAATCAACCATGTATTTCCCACGAATTGGAAGCATAAAATCAACTACTCCTTGATCATTGGTTTTGGCTTTGTAAACATCGTTGGATTTTAACATGCGCAGATAAACATCTTCGTTGATTCCACCATTTTTGCCCCCACTTACAGTCAATTTGATGTGCGCATGCGATGAACTCGGTTTTGGATCTGCGGGAATTTGTTGCACAATGAAACCGTCTTTGGCTGTTTCTGTGAAGTTTTTCTTTTGAAACAACATGGTTTGCGTCATCGTCACAGGTCGATTGTCGGTATCATACCAATGAATGGATTCAACACCGTCAATATCAATGTCGAATTTACTATTCAAAGGCAATTGAAAAATCGCTTGTCCTTGTGCATTGGTAATTGCTTTGTACTGCGTTTTGGATTCAAAACAAGTCATTGCTACTTCAATCCCTGGAAAAACTGTTCCTTTTTGGTCTCTCAGTAAAATGGTTATTATCGCTTCATTTCCAGTATTTTTGACTGTTGAACTCAATTTTTGTTCAACCACTTTGAATGCAATTGTGCGACGGTCTGGTCTTGGTTCACGCTCTCGCAAATAGTCTTGTAAATTATAAGTAATTGTTCTTGAGGCTTCTCCCCCACTTGGCGTTTTCACCACAAAACAATTGCGCATTTCACCGATTGTGACCGACCATTCTTTTCCTTTTTTGAAAGCATAAGCCAAGGAACCTGTTGCGTCTGTTTTAAAAGCCAATCTTTCATAAGTGCTCGTTTCGATAAAGACCACTTCGCGACTTACATCAGGTTTTCCCTGCGTATTGTTGACAGTTAGCTTGTAATTAAATTCTGTTTGAGCGATTCCAAAATCAGCAACAAAAAGCAAAATGAGGAGAAATAATTTTTTCATAAGGAGTAATTTGACGATATAACAGAATTGATTTGAATCTGTTACATTTTTTCAAAATTAGGCTAATAGCACTGACTGTGAAATAACTCATATAGGTGATTTTTCAACTTTTCGCCGCTATTCCAGCTTTTCTTTGTACTTTTAATACTATGGAAAATGAACTTTCAAAAATCAATGATTCCATTGATCAATCAATGCATTCGAAAGACTTTGTTTTGCGGACGCAGCGGCAGATTGCCAAAGATTTTCGCCAACATGGATTTGAATTTGAAGCCGATTTTGAAACAGAAGCCAAAACGCTTTCAAATTTATTGGAAACCCTTCAATTCAAGTTGGGAGATGTCGCAGAAAATCACGCATCTAAATGGCTTCCATTGATGTATGCATTAGATATTTCAGAAAAAAGTTATGCTCGGTTCTTCATCAATGCGGATAAGAATTGGTTGGGAGATTTTGCCATGATTGTCATAAAAAGAGAAGCACAAAAAGTGTTTTTTCGAGAAAAATTGCGTTGATTGATGTAAAAATTAACATTTTCCTGAATTTTATGAAATAAAAGGGTTAATTGTCATGGTAAAAATGATAAAAATCTTAATTTCGCAACTCCATTAATGCGCACAGAAACATGGATAAAGTAACATACGTTGGAAATGCAGATGTAACTGCAATCGACTATTTGTATAAAGAATACCTCAATGATCCACAAAGCGTGGATATTGGCTGGCAAAAATTCTTTGAAGGATTTGATTTTGCACGCACCAATTTTGAAGACAACGGAGCGATTCCTGAGAATTTTCAAAAAGAGTTTAAAGTGATCAACTTGATCCAAGGTTATAGAACCAGAGGACATTTGTTTACCAAAACCAATCCTGTTCGAGACAGAAGAAAATATACACCGACACTTGAAATTCAAAACTTTGGCTTAGAAGAATCGGATTTGAACACCGTTTTTCAATGTGGTGAAGAAATCGGAATCGGTGCTGCAACGTTGAAAGACATCATTGCGCATTTGGAAGAAACCTATTGTCAATCAATTGGAATTGAGTTTGCTTATATCAGAGATCCTGAAAGATTAAACTGGATTAAAAACAAGATTGAACTTAAAAATCGTCCGGTTTATGATGCTGATCGAAAAATTGAGATTTATAAAAAATTAAATCAAGCGTCAAACTTCGAAGCTTTTCTTGGGAAAAAATACGTTGGACAAAAACGTTTTTCTGTTGAAGGTGGTGAAGCCTTGATTCCTGCTTTAGATACTTTGGTTCACAAAGGTGCTGATTTAGGCATTGAGTATTTCGTGATGGGAATGGCTCACCGTGGAAGATTAAATACATTGACCAACATTTTCGAAAAACGTCCGCAAGATATTTTCTCAGAGTTTGAAGGAAAAGAATTTGATTTCGACGCTGACTTTGATGGAGATGTAAAATACCATCAAGGATATACTACTGAAATTACCGCTAAAAATGGAAAGAAAGTAGGTTTAACACTTTCACCAAATCCTTCTCACCTTGAAGCAGTTGATCCTGTTGTGCAAGGAATTGCAAGAGCTAAAATCGATTTGAATTTCAAAGACGAGAAAAAAATGTGTTCTGTAATGATTCATGGTGATGCAGCAGTTGCTGGTCAAGGAATCGTTTATGAAATCATTCAAATGGCACAATTAGATGGTTACCGCGCTGGTGGTACAGTTCACGTTGTTGTCAATAATCAAGTTGGATTTACAACCAATTATTTGGACGCTCGTTCTTCAACTTATTGTACAGACGTTGCCAAAACAACTCTTTGTCCTGTTTTCCATGTAAATGGAGATGATATTGAAGCCGTTACCAAAACAATGGAATTGGCAATTGAATACAGACAAGTGTTTAACCGCGATGTTTTTGTAGATTTATTGTGCTACAGAAAATACGGTCACAATGAAGGTGATGAACCTAAATTCACACAACCAAGTTTGTATAACATCATTGCGAAACATCCAAATCCAAAAGACATTTATTTGAAACAATTGGAAGCTGAAGGCGTTTTGACAAACGAGAAAGCGAAACAATTAGAAGATGAATACAATGCATTTTTAGAAAGTGAACATGCAATTTCGCGTCAAAATGAAAAAGCAATTGTGTGGGATTTCTTGAAAAAAACTTGGGAAGGTTACCGTCACAGCAAACATGAAGATTTCGAAAAATCGATTGAAACTGGTGTTGACAAAGCTACTTTATTGGATTTAGGTCGAAAATTGGCTACACTTCCAGAAGGGAAAAAATACTTTAGAAAAATATCCAAAATCTTTGAAGATCGTTTGAACGCGATTGAAGGAGATAAATTAGATTGGGGTTCAGCTGAAATGTTGGCTTATGCTACTTTGTTGGCTGAAGGACATCCAGTTCGAATTTCAGGACAAGATGTTGAACGAGGAACTTTCTCTCACCGTCATGCTGTTGTAAAAACAGAAGATACAGAAGAAGAAGTGATTACTTTGAATAATCTGTCTGATTCACAAGCGCCATTTTCAATTTACAACTCATTGCTTTCAGAATATGCTGTTTTGGGTTATGAATATGGTTATTCTTTGGCAACTCCAAATGGATTGACTATTTGGGAAGCACAATTTGGAGATTTCTTCAATGGCGCACAAATCATGATCGATCAGTTTATCACCGCTGGAGAAGACAAATGGTCAACTCAAAGTGGATTGGTGATGTTGCTTCCACATGGTTATGAAGGTCAAGGAGCTGAACACTCAAGTGGAAGAATTGAAAGATTCTTGCAACAATGTGCAGACGATAATATTCAAGTAGTGAACACTTCAACGCCAGCAAATCACTTTCACTTGTTGAGAAGACAATTGAAACGCGAATTCCGCAAACCATTGGTTGTTTTTTCTCCTAAAATGTTGTTGCGTTATCCAAATGCAGTTTCCTCATTAGACGAAATGGCAAAAGGAAGATTCCAAGAAGTAATCGATGATGCAAAAGCAAACAAAAAGCAAATTGATACGGTGGTTTTCTGCTCAGGAAAATTCTATTACGAAGCTTCAGAAAAAGCAGCAGAAATGGGCGTTGACAATATGGCTTTCGTAAGAATCGAACAATTGTATCCTTTGCCTAAAACGCAAATTGATGCAGTGATTGCAAGTTATCCAAATGCGAAAAACTTAGTTTGGGCGCAAGAAGAGCCTGAAAATATGGGTGCTTGGAGATATATGGCGATGCAATTGAGATCGATGAACTTGCATGGAGTTTACAGAAAGGCTTCAGCAGCTGCAGCAGAAGGTTCTTCTTCATTGCACAAAAAACGTTTGAAACAATTGTTTGAAGATTTATTCCAATTTGCAAACGTTGCCGCAAAATAATTGAAAATTAACGCATTAAAATAAAGAACATGTCAGTATTAGAAATGAAAGTACCAAGCCCGGGAGAATCAATTTCAGAGGTAGAAATCGCTTCTTGGTTGGTTTCAGATGGTGATTATGTAGAAAAAGATCAAGCAATTGCAGAAGTTGACTCAGACAAAGCAACATTGGAATTGCCTGCAGAACAAAGTGGAATTATCACTTTGAAAGCAGAAGAAGGAGAAGTAGTTAAAGTTGGACAAGTAGTTTGTTTGATTGATACTTCAGCCGCTAGACCTGCTGGAAGCGCTGCACCTGTTGCGGAGGCACCAAAAACAGAAGTCGTTGCTGAAAAAACGGCACCAGTTGTTGAAGCGAAAGCAGCACCAAGCCCAAATCCGGTAAATGAAAAAGCATCTTATGCTTCAGGAACGCCATCGCCAGCTGCTTCGAAAATTTTAGCTGAAAGTGGAATTCCTGCCAATAAAATCAGCGGAACTGGAAAAGAAGGTCGCATCACTAAACAAGATGTCTTGGCTGCAATGTCGGCTGGAATTTCTGCGGATGCTGTTCAAGGTTGGGGCGGAACAAGAGATACAAACCGCGAAAAAATGTCGATGTTGCGTCGCAAAATTGCAGAGCGTTTGGTTTCTGTGAAAAATGACACAGCGATGTTGACTACTTTCAACGAATTGGATATGAAACCAATCATGGATTTGAGAGCTAAATACAAAGACAGCTTTGCAAAATCTCACGATGTAAATTTAGGATTTATGTCTTTCTTCACGAAAGCGGTAACTGAAGCATTGAATTTATATCCAGCTGTAAATGCACAAATTGATGGAAATGAAGTGATTTACCACAATTATGCAGATATCGGAATCGCGGTTTCATCTCCAAAAGGGTTGATGGTTCCAGTTGTTCGCAACGCTGAGCAAATGACTTTGGCAGAAATTGAAAAAGAAATCAAAAGATTGGCAATCAAAGCGAGAGATGGAAAAATCACGCCTGATGATATGACTGGCGGAACGTTTACTATCACCAACGGAGGTGTTTTTGGTTCGATGATGTCAACACCAATTATCAATCCACCGCAATCTGCAATTTTAGGAATGCACAACATAGTTGATCGTCCAGTGGCAATCAATGGGAAAGTTGAAATTCGTCCAATGATGTATTTGGCGCTTTCTTATGACCATAGAATAATCGACGGTAAGGAATCCGTTAGTTTCCTTGTGAAAGTAAAAGAAATGCTAGAAAATCCAGAAAGAATGATATTTGGAGGAAAAGACCCTTTACAAGTATTATTGGGATTATAGAATAAAAACACATATCAACTTTAAAAATCCTCTCAATCATTTTGGGAGGATTTTTTTTTGAAATGCAACTTATATGAAATTTATAAGTCTTAAATACGTCGAAATGAATTTTAAGTCATTTGTTTGGAATTCAAAGTAAAACACTATATTTGAATGATTACTAATAATATTCCCTAATAGTTTATCTATGTTGCTACTTAGAAAATGGAACTTCAAAACTGTTTCAAAATCAAAAATTTACCTTTCAACCTTATTCATTTCTCTGATCAATTTTACATCATTTGGTCAAATTACAGCTACCTTTTCAACTACAGAAAATACGGTTTGTAATGGTTCTGGATGTAATTATTCAGGTCCAAGTATTTTGATCAATGAATTGATGATTTCACCTTCAACAAATGATGGCTCTATGAGCGGTGATGGGGGTATTTCAGAAGGACGAGGAGAATGGATAGAATTATATAATCCAAATTTGTGTGAACCTGTTGATATTTCTTGCTATTATTTAGGAAATTACACTGGCGAAGGAACAGGGGGTTATGTGATTCCCGCAGGAACAATTATTCCACCAGCTGGATTTTGTATGGTGAGAGGCTCAAATATGACTCCTGTGCCATCCAATCTTTTGGTACAAAATGGAGGAAATGTAGTCGAATTAATTGTACCAACCAACGTAACTGACATAGGCGTATGCAGCAGTGGAAGTCGACTTTGGTTTCCAAATGCGGGTGGTTGGTTTGCATTTTACGATGCAAATGGAGTTCCACAAGATGCAGTTTCTTGGGTTAATTCATCAACAAATACTAACGGTTCTCCTTGCGTGGCAACACTTGGTGGTTGCAATGCAGTCGCTTCATTGGATAGTTACAACAACATACCAGCAAATCGTAAAAACTGGATTAGTAATCAAAATGCTTCTAATCACGTTGGCCAAAGCTTGCGAAGAACCGTTGATGGTGGCGCTTGGCCTTCCAATCTTTCAGCTGCATCAGGTGCACCAACGTACGGAACGTGCAATAGTACTTGTAATACTCCTGGAACTTCATCGTGTACAGGAACTGCAACCGTTAACCCTACAGGCGGAACAGCACCATACACTTTTTTATGGAATGATTCACAAGCACAGCTAACACAAACTGCAATAGAACTTTGTGCAGGAACATATACTGTTACTGTAACAGATAATATTGGTCAAACGAATCAATTTAATGTTGAAATTGTTGATTTTGTTCCGACAGTTACATTAGATCTTGTACAAGAGGTTTGTATTGATTTAGCAGCTTTTCCTTTGACAGTTGCAAGTCCTACACCGACAGCAGGCCAAACGGGCGTTTTCTCAGGAACTGGCGTAACGGGAAGTGATTTCAATCCTGCAACTGCTGGTGCTGGAACACAAACAATAACCTATGTGTTCACAGATGAATATGCCTGTACTAATAGTGCGACAGACCAAATCATTGTCAATCCATTACCAGTTGTAAGCATTTCAGGCGTAACGAATCCATATTGTGTGTCAAATCCAGCTTTGCAATTTACACTTTCTCCTGCTGGAGGAACACTTTCTGGACCGGGTGTTACAGGGACCAGCTTTGATCCTGCAACCGCTGGAGTGGGAACACATACTTTAACATACAGTTTTACAGATGGAAATGGTTGTTCAAACTCGGCTACAGCAAACGTTCAAGTGGTTGCGTTACCTACACCGAGTATTACCGCTCCCACTTCGCTTTGTGCAAATGATAATGCAGTAACAGTACAAGGATCTCCTGCTGGTGGTACATTTTTCATCAATGCAACACAAACAAACAACTTAAATCCAGCAACTTTAACTCCTGGAGTTCAAAATATCACTTATAACTATACTGATGCTAACGGTTGTCAAGCAACAGCAACAGCACAAACTACAGTCTATGCGGTTCCAACAGTTTCTGTAACTATTACGCCTTCGGTTTGTATTGACGGAGGTGGAGTTCCAATTTCACTTTCCCCAGCAAACGGAAGTGGTGGAAATGGAGTTTTACAAGGAAATGGGGTTACGGGAGCTAATTTTGACCCTCAAACAGCAGGTGTTGGATCTCACACAATAACTTATACATTCACAACAACGAATGGTTGTGTAAATACAGCAACAGACAACATTACAGTAAATGCTCTTCCTGTTGTAACATTTACTGGAATAAATCCAACTTATTGTATCTCAAATGTTCCTGTAAACTTCAATTTACAGCCACTAGGAGGAACTCTATTTGGCCCAGGTGTTACTAGCAATAGCTTTGTTCCATCTGCAGCAGGTGTTGGAACTCACACTCTAACATATTCTTATACTGATGCGAATGGATGCACTAGTACAGCAACTGGAAACGTTACAGTTGTTGCTGTTCCAGCACCAACAATTACCACACCTCCATTTTTATGTAATTACGCTTCAGCAATTACGTTAGTTGGAACGCCAGCAGGCGGTATATTTACAGTTGACGGAACTCAAACCACAACATTCAATCCAGCTGCGTTGACAGATGGAACACATAACATACTTTACACTTATACAGATGCAAACAACTGTATTGCAACTGCAACAGAAACAATTGATGTTTTACCAAGACCGATCTTAACAAACAGTATCGCTGCAAGTTACTGCTTTGGAACACCAGATGTAACACTGACTTTGACTCCTCCAGGAGGAACACTGACAGGAACGTTGGTTTCAGGCACTACATTGACTATTGGTGGAGAAGCTCCAGGAAATTATTCTGTAACTTATGATTATACTGATGCGAATGGATGTGCAAACACCTTAGTTAGTCCATTTGTAATTACATCTCCAATTCTAGCTAATTTCAGTTATGGAACGGATTGTTTTCAAAATGGTAATTTCCAAAATTTATCAGTGCCAGCAGGAGCATATACATATAATTGGGACTTCAATGGAACAGTTAATTCAACTTTCACGAATCCAAATTTAAATTTTCCTCAATTTGGAAATCAAATTGTTACATTAACTGTTACAGATCAATATAACTGTAGTTACGATACAACAATGACTGCATTTATCCCTGAAGGTGTGAGTATGAAAGACTACGTCATTCCAAACGTAATAACTCCTAATGGAGATGGTATAAATGATGTGATTCAACTTCCTATTTTATTTGAAGAATGTTTGACTTACAAAATTTTGATTTTGAACCGTTGGGGAAATCTAGTTTATGAAATGACAGGGCTATCAAATGCTTTCAGCGGAAAAGATGCCAATGGAAAAGACCTACAAGAAGGTGTTTATTTCTATACAATCGAATCAGAAGATTTTGACTGTGATTCAGATGAATTCAGAGGATTCTGTTCAGGGTTTATTACTGTACTCAGAAAATAACAAACTGAGTTTTTAAATAATTAAAGTCCTGTTGCGTTTGTGACAGGATTTTTTTTTGAAATTTATGTTAAAACAGAATTGATTTTGAGCAAGTAAGACAACAAAATGAAAAATTAAATGTTTCATACAAAACTGAATTGATTTCAGGTTCGTAATTAATTGAAAATTTCTATGAAAATCATCTTAGCTCTCACTTTGTTTTTATCAATCCTCTCCTGCCAAGCGCAAACAAAAACTTCGACATCGGGAAAAAACCCCTATTATTCAAGAACTGATACAACGCATTTGAACGTCAGTGATGCAGAATGGAAAAAAGTACTACCAAATGATGTATATCAAATAGCGAGAAAAAAGGACACTGAGTTTGCTTTTTCAGGCAAATATTGGGATTTTGATGGAATTGGTACATATTACTGTGCCGCGTGCGGAAATCCGCTCTTTTTAGCAGATTCGAAATTCTCTAGTACTTGCGGTTGGCCAAGTTTTTATGAAACAATCAGACCTAAAAGCGTGAATTACATTTCGGATAATTCATACGGTATGGAAAGAACCGAAGTGGTTTGTGGTAGATGCGATGGACACTTAGGACACATCTTTGACGATGGCCCAGCTCCTACCTTCAAAAGATTCTGTATGAATTCTTTGATGCTTGACTTTGAACCAAAAAAATAATCAGTTTTTGAGCAGATTTTTTGTCGCGAATGCCAACGTGTAAATAAAATTTCTATCCTCAAAAATCAAATTATCGTGGTTTCGTTCGACCACTATAAAACAAATTTTAAGCTTTTTAGGAATAAACTTTCTTTCGATTAAAGCGATAGTTTCTCCAGACTCATTTCCAATCGCTATTGAATAATTGAATTTATCCTTTTGAGCTTTGAAAGAATACTTGTTTTTAAGAATCAATTTGTCATAAATCTCTAACCAATAAGTCGGTGAACCATCAACTGACCTTACCATTCCAATGGGTTCGCTGTGTTCGTCTAGAATTTGATAATTTTTAGCCTTCCACGCCTTATCAGATTTTAATGCTATTGTTTTTCCTGATTGAAATTTGATTAGCTGCATATATTTCATCAAACTTTCTGATTTCAATTTGATGTTAGACAAAACACTTTTGCCATCTGTCAAAATGTGTCCATCCGCTTCTAAAGTATACTCAAAATACATTTGCTCAAATATTTTAAATTAAAAACCCATATTAAAAAGAATAAACGACTGAATATCTGCACTTTCTTGAATCGTTTGAGCGATTGACTTTCCAGCGCCGTGACCAGCATTCACATCTATTCTAATTAAAACCGGATTTGTTCCTGTTTGCTTTTCTTGTAGCTCAGCGGCAAATTTAAAACTATGCGCAGGCACAACTCTATCGTCATGATCTCCAGTTGTAACCATCGTTGCTGGATATTTTGTCCCCGCTTTCACTTGATGCACTGGCGAATATCCAAATAAATATTTAAACATCTGTTCGCTGTCATCGGAAGTACCATAATCATAAGCCCAACCAGCACCCGCAGTAAATTTGTGGTAACGCAACATATCCAAAACTCCCACTGCAGGCAATGCAACTTTCATTAAATCTGGTCGTTGAGTCATAACAGCACCTACCAACAAACCGCCATTTGATCCACCTTTGATAGCAAGAAAGTCGGAAGATGTTATTTTTTGTTCTATCAAATATTCAGCTGCAGCGATAAAATCGTCAAAAACATTTTGCTTTTTCATTTGAATTCCTGCATCGTGCCAACTTCTTCCGTATTCACCACCACCTCTCAAATTGGCAACCGCATAAACTCCACCTTGCTCCAACCAAACTGCATTCGCAATGCTAAAAGTGGGAGTCAAACTGATGTTAAATCCGCCATAACCGTATAAAATTGTAGGATTTTTTCCATCCAAAACCAATCCTTTTTTGTGCGTAATAATCATTGGAATCATTGTGCCATCTTTCGAAGCATAAAAAACTTGTTTTGATTCGTATCCATCAGAATTAAAATCAACTTTTGGTTTGGTATAAATTTTTGATTTTCCTTTTTTTGGTTCAAAAATGTAAATTGAACCTGGTGTGATGTAATTCGAAAATGAATAATAAAGTACTTTGTCTTCCTTTTTACCTCCAAATCCACTCACAGTTCCAATCCCAGGCAAGGTAATTTCTCGAATTAATTTTCCATTATAATCATATTGTAACACCAATGAAACTGCATCTTTGATATATTGAGCAAAAAAGTAACCTGATCCAGTTGAAGGAGAGAGAACATTCGCTGTTTCTTTGATGAAATCTTTCCAATTTTCGATTTGAGGCTTTGTTGCATCGACCGTTACAATGCGCTGATTTGGTGCATTCAAATTGGTCATAATAAACAATTTGGTACCCACGTTTTCAATCACATAACTACTTGATTCAAAATCATTCACAATGTTTACAATTCCTGCATTTGGGGATTTCAAATCCAATAAATACAGTTCATTTCCAGAAGTAGAATTCGCTGCAGTAATTACCAAATAGCGATCATCTTCGGTCACTGAACCACCAACATATCTTCGCTTTTCATTTACACCAAATATGACTTTGTCCGTTTTTTGTGGTGTTCCCAATACATGGTAATACAATTTATGCTGATCTGTTTTGGCAGAAAGTTCACTTCCTTCAGGTTTGTCGTAGCTGGAATAATAAAATCCTTCATTTCCTTTCCATGAAACGCCACTGAATTTGATATCAACCAACGTATCTTCTAGGACTTTCTTTGTAACCGCATTCATCACGATGACCTTACGCCAATCGCTTCCTCCTTCAGATATTGAATAAGCTACGATTGAACCATCTTTTGAAAAACTGACATCTGAAAGCGATGTCGAACCATCTTTTGAAAAAGTATTTGGGTCTAAAAATATTTCTTCCGTTCCAGCTTCATCTCTACGGTATAAAACTGATTGATTTTGAAGTCCATTATTCTTGTAGAAATAAGAAAATTTTCCCTCTTTAGAAGGTGCTGAAATTCTTTCATAATTCCAAATCGCTTCCATCCTATTTTTGATCTTGTTTCTGAATGGAATTTGATCCAAGTAATTGAAAGTAATCTCATTTTGAGCACTTACCCATACACCTGTTTCAGCAGATCGATCATCTTCTAACCATCTATATGGATCCTTTACTTGAGTGCCAAAATAATTGGTAACTGTATCCACCTTTTTGGACTTTGGATAATTTATCATTGTCTGTTTTTGCTCGTTTTGTGCATGCAAAAGTACGTTTGCGCTCACCATAACAAATGCGATAATTTTCTGCATAAATGGAATTTCTATCAAATTCAGTAGACAAAGAACGTTAAATTTATTTTATTAAACCGTAAGTGGATTGTTTTTTTCTCTACTTATATACTAAAAACTAAGGTTTTAATCGAATATCATTTTCTTGAAAAGGCAATTGATTTATTGCGAAGAATCATGTATGAAAGCTTGAACACTTCGTTTTTTGTACCTTTACAAACTAAAATAAAGACGAGAAATCATGCGCTTGACGAAAATGTTTAAAGAATTTTTTGAAAATGAAAAAGCTGGTGGAATCATTTTGATCTTTTGTACCATCCTTTCATTGGTTCTTGCAAATTCAGCAATTGGTGAGACTTATCTTCATATTTGGCATACTAAAATCGGCTCTGAATCATTGGAATATTGGATCAATGACGGATTAATGGCGATTTTCTTTTTACTCATCGGACTTGAATTAGAAAGAGAAATTTACATTGGTGAACTTTCTAGTTTCAAAAAAGCTTCATTGCCAGTATTTGGCGCGTTGGGTGGAATGCTAGTTCCCGCAGGAATATTTATGATTTTTAATTTTGGAACTTCAACCCAATCAGGAGGTGGAATACCAATGGCTACCGATATTGCTTTTGCCATCGGTGTATTATCCATCATGGGGAATAAGGTCCCAGCGGCATTGAAAGTTTTCTTGGTAGCTTTGGCCGTTATTGATGATTTAGGGGCGATTGTGGTAATTGCAATCTTCTATCCTTCGCAGCCAGAATCTGGCATGTTGGGACTTACTCCGGGAATGAATTTATTGATTGCAGGTGGAATTTTTGCGCTGCTACTAGTCTTCAATAGGTTGAAAATCAAAAATCTAATCCCGTACCTTCTGGCAGGAATCGCCATGTGGTATTTCATGCTGCATTCAGGCATTCACGCGACCATCACAGGTGTGTTATTGGCGTTTGCCATTCCATTTCAAAACGGAAGTGAAGACTCAACTTCTTATAAATTACAACATTATTTACATAAGCCAATCACATTTTTCATCCTTCCTTTGTTTGCATTGGCGAATACTTGCGTTACCATTGATGCCAATTGGGCTGAAAGTTTGACATCCAATAGCAGTTTGGGAATCATGTTTGGATTGGTGATTGGAAAACCATTAGGAATCCTTTTGATGTGTTTCATTGCTGTGAAATTGGGACTTTCAGCTTTGCCTGGAAAATCAAAATGGCATGAACTATTAGGGATGGGGATTTTGGCTGGAATCGGTTTTACCATGTCGATATTCGTAACAATTCTAGCATTCGACGAACAAGAAATAATCAATCATTCAAAAATTGCCATTTTACTTGCTTCTCTAACTGCAGGAATTTTTGGATTTATTTACCTCAAATTGGTCTTTAAAAAGGAATTAACTGTTGAGGCGGAAATGTTAGAGGATGAAATATCCGAAGATGAATTAATTACGGAACAAATCGGTAAATAATCTTTCCTTCTTGTGAAGCTGCATCAGACGCATTGAATCTTGATTTTTTTGCGTAATCTTTGGCTTGTTTTGCCAAACATGGATTTAGTCCTGAAACATCGCCTAAAATCGTCGCTTCTGTTACATCTCCGTTAGAATTTACTTTTATTTTCACAATAACTTCACCTGATAATCCTTGACCGCAAGTATAGCCTGGATTTCGAACATACCACAAATCGTTGTTATGAGGCGTACGTCCTTTCAATTCAAAATTGACCATCGTTTTGCCTTTCGCTCCGTTATTTCCGCCGTCATTGTTGGTCGATTGGCTGCTTTGATTTTGTGGCTGTTGTTTCTTTTGTTCCCGAATTTTCCGCTTTTCCTCTGCTTCTTTCTGAATTCGCTCACGTTCTTTTACACCCTTTGCGTCTTCAAATAATTTGCGTTCAAAGTCTTTGACTTCTTGTTCCGCCGAAGAAGTAGATTTTTGACTTTTTGATTTAACAGGTTTTTCGGGATTCGGATTGTCGTTTGTCTTTTTAACTTTTACATTTTCAGGCACATTATCAATATCCACATTTTCAGAAGTTGGTTCTTCTGTTTCTTCTTGCGGCTCAGAAGCATTGCTTGCTGTGGACTGTGGACCAGAACCTTGCTTGCCATTTAGTTTATATGCGGGTGGTAAAGTTTCATTGTGTTCCAAAGGCGGCGCATTTAAGGTCAACATAAATGTATCGCTTCTTTCTTTTTTCTCAGCAACAGGACGACCAAATCCATAGATTTTATCATAACTGATGTACGCAGCAAAAACCAAGGAAAAAACCAATACAATGATCGTAAGCACCAAATTGTACGATTTCCGTAAATCGTATGCACCATATTTTTGCGCTTTTAATTTTGAAACACTTGCTGACAATCGCTCGACATCTCTGGACGTAACAAAGTCGTAGAGACTTAACGCCAGAGTGATCAAAACAATAAAAACGATTACAGCCATGGTTTTTTATTTGAAAAGCTTGTTTAAAGCCAAACGTTCAAAATTAATGAATTAATACGCTTTCATCGAAAAGATGTTCAATTGAATGATTATTTTTGTGAGAAATTGGAAAAACCAAGGCTTATTTATCCAATACTTTTGGAATTCTGAAATAATCAGAATCTTTTTTCGGCGCATTTTTCAATGCTTCAGCCTGTGTAAGCGTTTCTTCAGCAACATCTTCGCGTAACACATTGACCTCATCTGACATAAAAATCAGTGGTTCTACATTTTCGGTATCAATTTCACTCAATTTGTCCATAAATTGAATGATTCTAGACAGGTCTTGACGAATGGCATTTTTTGCTTCGCCTTTAAATTCTAAACGAGCTAAATGTGCGATGTGATCTACGATTTCTTCGGTAATTTCCATGTCTTTTCAAAAATGAAATACAAAGTTAATGAAAACTTACGGTTTTAAGTTTGGGTGAGTCGCTAAAATTGGTGCATTGATAATATCAAACGATAATTTCATCAATTCGTCTGCAGAAAGTTCGGCAACTTTTTCCTTCGAAATGTATTCATGCAAATAAACGTGAGACAACCCTGGTCGTGCTGCACCTAAAACACATTCAGGATCTGAGAGCAATTTGTAATTATTTGTAAAAGTCAAGGGAACGATAGGAACATTTGCGCTTTTAGCCAACTTGAAAGCACCTTCTTTGAAAGGAATCATTTTTGGCCAATCTTCGTCGGGAATTGTTCCTTCTGGAAAAATAACAATCGACCATCCATTCTTCAAGGCATTTTTAGCTTGGATGAAGGATTTGGCCGCTTTCACACGGTCATTTCTAAAAACAGGAATATTTAATCTTTTGAACAGCGTTTTAAAAAGCGGATAATTCAAAATTTCTGACTTTCCTAAAAACAAAAATGGATGCGTTGGCATGATGGAATACATCACAAAAATATCCAAGTAAGAAGAATGATTAGCGATAATTACATAAGGACCTTCTGGAAGGGCGGCTTTCTTTTTGAAAACGACATGGAAAAAAGCCAAAATTCTGAAAGCATAACACCAAACAATGTGAATCTTAAATGCCCCTTTTTTCCATGAATCTTTGCTCAAAAATATTAAAATTGGCACATAGAAAATTAGGAATGTGATGACAAAAACAATCCCCACATAAATCTTAAATATTAAACCAAAAATTCCTCGAATTGTGTTCACATTTCAAATTTAGTGATTTTCGCGAAATCAATTTACCTATTTGCAAGACTATTCCTCTAAAAATCTTTAAATTCGCATTTCAAAAACAAAACAATGGCACGCATACTAACAGGCATTCAAAGCACAGGAACACCACATTTAGGGAATATTTTAGGCGCCATCCAACCAGCAATCGAGTTGGCAAATGACCCTGCAAATGATTCATTTTTGTTTATCGCTGATTTGCATTCTTCTACGCAAATCAAAGACAGTGAAACAATGAGAAACAATACGTATTCTACTGCTGCGACTTGGCTGGCTTTTGGTATTGATACCGAAAAAACAATTTTCTACAGACAAAGTGATGTACCGCAAGTGACTGAACTTTCTTGGTATTTGTCGTGCTTTTTTCCATTTCAACGATTGACATTAGCGCATAGTTTCAAAGACAAAGCCGACCGTCTAGACAATGTGAATGCTGGTTTGTTTACCTATCCAATGCTAATGGCAGCAGACATTTTGATTTACGATGCAGAGTTTGTTCCCGTTGGAAAAGATCAATTACAGCATTTAGAATTTACAAGAGATGTTGCGTCAAGATTCAACGCCAAAATGGGAGAAACTTTTGTGCTTCCACAAGATAAAATTCAAGCAAATACACAATTGGTTCCTGGAACGGACGGCGAGAAAATGAGTAAATCTCGAAACAATTTCATCAACATTTTTCTGCCTGAAAAAGAATTAAAGAAACAAATTCTTTCCATCGAAACAGATTCTAAAGGTTTGGATGATGTAAAAGACCCTGAAACTTGCAATGTTTTCAAAATCTATCGATTACTAGCTGATGAAACACAACAAAATGACATGCGCGCCAAATATTTAGCGGGTGGTTATGGTTATGGTCACGCGAAAATGGCTTTGCTAGAATTGATTTTATCCAAATTCGAAAATCACCGCAAAATTTACGATGATTACATGGAAAACCCAAGCAAAATAGATGCTGCTTTGAAAGTTGGTGCCGAAAAAGCAAGTAAAATTGCAAATGGCGTGTTACAAAGAGTTCGCGGCAAATTAGGATATCAAATACAAGACAATTAATGGACTGATTTCATAATTGTTAGTTTACAATTAGTTTTTCCTATATTTGATTTCAATTTTAGCAAGAAAATGAAATCAAAACTTCTCTGGATTGGTTTATTCTTCATAACTTTTGCATGCACTGACGATTCAACTGAAAAGTTAGTCGCATCGGGCGGAGCAGTTTATGGCGGTGAATTGAGATTAATGTCGTCTGAAAAAATTGCCAATCTATTTCCGCTTTCATCTGAAGATGTTTATGAGCAAAGAGTCAACAATCAGATATTTGAATCACTTTTAAAAATTGATCAGACAGGAACACATGTAATTCCTTCATTAGCTGAAAGTTTTACCATCAGTTCTGACGCAAAAACCTACACTTTCAAAATCAGAAAAGGCGTGTTTTTTCATTCTGACGATTGTTTTTCCGACGAAAATGGGCGCGAAGTTATAGCAAGTGATGTTCAATTCTGTATGCAATTTGCTTGCAGCGGTTTGCCAGAAAATAAAATTGGAAACCTTTTAATCAACAAAATCAAAGGAGCCAAAAAATTCCACAATGCTACCAATCAAACTATGAAAGGTCAAAGTGTTGCTGGAATCAAAGTACTTGATGATTATACCATTGAAATCACGCTAGATGAATCATTTGTAGGTTTTGATAAAATCTTGACACATTCAAATTTGGGAATTTTTGCGCCAGAAGCATATGAAAAATATGGCAAAGATATTTTGAAACATCCTGTAGGTACAGGGCCTTTTCAAATCGATACTTGGAATAACAATTCTCTTTCCTTGAAAAGAAATCCAAGATATTGGAAAAAAGATGTTTATGGAAACCAATTGCCTTTTTTAGACAAAGTTGTTTTAACCTATTCTAAGACAAAAAAAGATGAACTTTTGGCGTTCAGAAAAGAAAAAATCGATATCATTCTTGAAATTCCAGCTAATGAAATTGAAAATACGCTTGGAACATTGAAAGAAGCGCAAGCAGGAAAAAACATCAAACATAAAGTAGATTCTAAAAGCAGTGTAAGTGTTAACTTTTTTGGTTTTGCTACAGGTGTCAAACCGTTTAATGACGTGAAAGTGCGCAAAGCATTCAACATTGCGTTAGACCGCAACGATTTGGTTATAAACTGGATGAAAGGCGAAGGTTATCCAATGTTGAACGGATTCGTTCCTGCGGGAAGCAGCTATCCAACAAATAAGGTCAATGGTTTTCAATTTGATGTCGCTAAAGCAAAACAATTGCTTGCAGAAGCTGGCTATCCAAACGGTGCTGGTTTTCCTGTGTTGGATTTATATATCAATACGCAAACAGGAAGTTCGACTTATGAATTATCAAAAGGAATTCAAAATCAATTGAAAGAAAACTTAAATATTAATGTCAATATCAAGTTGTGCTCCTTGAAAGAACGTGAAAATGCGATTAAGAGCGGTAAAGCATTGATTTGGAAGACAGGTTGGGTGGCAGATTATCCAGATGCTTCCAACTTCTTGGATTTATTCTACAGTGGTGAAAATAGTGTTTTCAAATCGAATCCATTTCAATACAACAATGCCAAATTCAATGCATTGTTGGAAGCGTCAATGAAAGAGAAAGACAACAATAAGCGCTTGGATTTACTTGTTCAATGTGACCAAATTATCATTGATGAAGCAGTCGTAATGCCTGTATTCAATGACGACTTTATCACAATGGTGAATGCCAAAGTGAGAAATTTTGAGACAAATTCTATGGAGATTTTAGATTTTTCTACTATCTTTATCAAGGAACCAAAGAAGTAGGTTCTGTAAAATTATGTTTAACGTTTTAAGGCTCTCAGCTTGCAACATTGAAACGCTCTATTTTTAATAGGGCGTTTTTTATTGGTCAACTCCAAAGCGATTCAATTACTTCAATGGATTTCAACTCTTTGAAATTTGGAATGTGAAACCGGTAATAATCAAACAATAAATTCATCAATTTTTTGCGATCGGTTTTAGCCAAGTTGAGTGCCAATATTTCTTCTTTAGTATCTCCAATGATGTCGCGTAAAAAATCGACAGTATCACTTTTTTGCGATGTGTGCTTTCTAGGAGAAAATGACACAAATTGTCCATCTTCTAAATCAAAATAAGCACCGCCTTCATCTACGACGAGTGGATAAAATCCCAAATATTGGGTCAATTCAAGCAACCAGTAAATTGGATAATTGGTAAATTCTGTTGTGTGATCCAACCATTTTAATTCAGCTACTACAAACTCAAAAAGTGGCGCATCTTTCACATCGTCATGCAATACGTTCTGCAACATTTCAGCCATAAAAAATACAATTCCTGATTTGATCGGGTGAAACGGCAAATCCATGAAAGTGTAAAATAATTGGGCTTCTGTCATTTTTCCCAACTGACTATCATTTCTTTGATAATAAGTAAATTCCAATGGAGCGAGAGGCATCATCACATGCGCATTTTTCTTTTTGGCACCTTGAAAAAGAAAGGCTTTTAGTCCGTGATTTTGCGTAAAACATTTGACAATCAAACTCGTTTCAGAATACGGTATCCTGCTGATTAAAAGTCCTTTTTCGGTCGTTTTCAAAACTAATTGATGATAGTGACTTTGCCTACTTTTCGACCTTTGCCTTCATTAGGCGTTGTCCAAATTAAATAAACCCCTGTTTTGACTCTTTCTCCGTTCAAATTTTTGCAATTCCAAGTCGCAGTTCCTCCGTTGGATGTTGTTTTGTAAACCAAATTACCTGCGATATCGGTTACTTTTACGTCAGAATTGTATTTAATTCCTTGAATCGTAACTGGACCAAAAAATGAAGGATTGACAGGATTTGGGAAAACTTCAACATTGCTGTATTCAGGATCTTCATACGAAGCATCTATTCTAAGCGACAATAAACCTTTGTCTGTGATGATAAACATTTCACCTGTCACTTGGTTGATTTGCATGTCCATGATGTTGTTTGAAATCAATGGACTATTTTCGGTCGTATAATGTTCTAAAATCTCCAAACCATCAGCTGAAAGCAAAAATATTCCTGTGTTTGCTGTTCCTATCCATTTACGATTTCCTCCATCTATTTCGATATCAGTAATGTAAGTACTCCCTAATAAATATTCAACGTTGCCTTCAAATTCCAACTTGATTCGTTGCGCATTGTAACCGCCAGGAAGCGCATCAAAAACACCTTCCGAATTATACAAAATTGCAAAACCATTATCGGTTCCGATCCAAATTTCATTGTCGAAATCTACAGCGATCGCGGTGATATTATCCGAAGGCAAATTCCCTGTGGTGGAACCGCTGTTTAATAATTTATATTTATCGTCGGAAGGATCAGAAATTGTTCCTCCATCATAATATGCATACAAACCAGCGTTCAAAATATTCATCCATTTATTTTGATTGTAATCAATCGCCATTTTACCTGAAAGTTTTGACTTTGCTGTTGCTCCCAAATCAAAAGCATACCAAAGTCCTTCAGCGGTTTTTACTTTCAATGGTTTATTCGACAATCCGTTTGCAATCCACAAATTTCCATCTTCATCGTATTCAACGTCAGTGACACAAGTGGCGCCATTTCCGAGAGATGAAATTTCTAAAATTGAATTGGTTGAATTGTAAACTTGATCAATTTGCTTCCCATTAGTTGCGATGGCTAAAGGATCACCACAATAAGCACCAATGGCAATTTCGTCGATACTTTTAGGGTTTACAGTTACAGAATTGATATCCCAAATCGCCTTTCCAGCCCAAGCTGTTTGATTAAACATGTCAAACAAACCCCAATTTTCATCCTGTAAAACATACGCTCCAGAAGGATTATATTCAAAACCAGATTGCAACAATGTTCCGCCTGCGATGGCGATTTTATCTTTCGCTCCACCCAAAGTAAAAAAACTGTTTTTGGGCGGTCCGCTGACATTGATGGGTCTATTATCAATGTAATTTTTATAATACACCAATCCATTCAATTCATCTGCGATGTAATGCACTCCTTCTGCAAATGCAATACCATTGGATCTAAAATTCGAAGAAAAACTGTAGGTATTGATTGAGTTTACATTTGCAAAAGTATTGTCGTAATACAAAATTCCACCATCCAAAATGACATACAAATTATTGTTAATCACCTTTAAACCTGTTATTTCCAAATCAAAAATATCTCCCACAACCATTTCTAAATTCGGTGTACTTACTCTGAAAACAGAATCTTGTCCGTAAACGTCTTTGTTGTATGAAATAAATAAATCATTGTCAAATGCTACCAAATTTTTATAGCTTGTTGCCGCTCCCGGAAGGGGAATTCTAGTGTCGACCGTCCATTGCGCAGGGTCTGCGAGTGCGATGCTATTGACATAACCTTTGTAAACCTTCGTAGAAGTTAGCGCATAAATTGTATCATTTAAGATCGCGATTTCGATTATCGGACTTTCAGAAGCGTTGGGATAATAAGTATCGGTTACCTCATTTTTTGAAGGATTAATTTTCAAGATTCCAAGTCCAGTTGAAACGTACATGAAGCCATTGTAGCCCAAGAAATTATTTACATTTTTGTCGCCTTGTACTGAAGCTAAATTCAATGCAGGAATATTCACAACTGCATTGTCCTTGATTTTATCGATGTTTCCGTTGGCGTATCCTACCCAAAAAGCGTTTGAAAACTGATCAAAATGCAGTGCTGAAAGATTAACATCCGAAAGAAAATTAACGTCCGTCCAAAGTGTACTTTCACCCGCCTCGATGTCGTATTCGACCAAACCTGAAGGAAAAGCCGCCATCACCAACCCGTTTCCTGTGGCAACGTCAATGGTTTTGGTGGGGGAAACATGCAATCTCCATTGTCCTGTACCAATTTGCGCCTGTGAAAACAAGAAAGCAAAACAACATCCCAAAAAAGCAATTAATTTCATGTATAAAATATTCAATTGACAGTTTGACTAACGTTTAAAAGTTAAAAATATTGGAAAAATGTCAGTAAAAGGCGAAAGTTAAGAAACAAATCAAAAACGCTTGTAGTTTTATGGCAGAGATGTTACCTTTGGTGCAGATAAATTTAAAAAAGGCTGCGTGGCGCAATTGAATAGCGCATCAGATTTCGGCTCTGAGGGTTACAGGTTTGAATCCTGTCGCGGTCACAAGACAAAAAAGATCGCTTATGCGGTCTTTTTTTGTTTAAATTCTATGTTTTCAAGGGATTGATTGTTGAAATATTAAAATTTATACCTAAATTACAGTGAAAACCAACAAATTTTGGTTAGAATCCTTTAAGGTGTTTTTTGCATAAAATATTAACAACACATTAACATATCTAATTCAATTTTTAAATTAAATTCGCAATGTGAAGTACTTTTGGATATTCTTCAGCGTATTTATTTTATATCTTTCCATATCGCCGTGTTGCGATGGAGGGGATTGTACAGACACGTCTAGCAGTCATTCAAAAAATGTTTCAAAAAATCACCACGACGAATCTGATCATCAAGAAGTTTGTTCACCGTTTTGTCTTTGCTCTTGCTGTGGTAGTAATGTAGTAAATACTACTCTAGCAACAACCATAATCCCTATTTTGTCAATCGAACAGAAAGAAAAAACTATCAATCTATATACATTTCAGGGTACTTCAAAATTTGAAGTTACTATTTGGCAACCGCCTCAAATAGGTTAATCGAATCTCAATAATTTTATTTTGTAAAGTGTTCATCAACATTTTACACACTCTTGCGTTCAGATATTTTCGCAGGAAAAATTAACGATTAATACCCCTTTCATGTTAGATAAAATAATTCTATTCAGTATTAAGAATAAGTTTGTTATTGGCTTGTTCACATTGGCATTGATAGCCATCGGTAGTTACTCACTAGTGAAACTACCGATAGATGCCCTACCTGACATCACAAACAATCAGGTACAAATTATTACAACTTCTCCAACATTAGCCACTCAAGAAGTTGAACAGTTCATCACATATCCAATTGAACTAGCTGTAAAACCAATTCCGAATATTGTTGAACTTCGTTCAATCAGTAGATTCGGTTTGAGTGTAGTTACAGTTGTTTTTGAAGAAGATGTAGATATATATTGGGCTAGAGCACAAATTAATGAACGCTTAAAAGAGGCTGAAAATTCTATCCCTAAAAGATTAGGAAGTCCTGAAATAGCTCCCGTGAGCACAGGCTTAGGCGAAATTTATCAATATGTTGTCTTTCCGAAAAAAGGGTATGAAAAAAAATATTCTGCAACGGATTTAAGAACCATCCAAGATTGGATTATTCGACCGCAATTACTCGGAACAAAAGGAGTTGCAGAGGTAAATACATTAGGAGGAAGTCTAAAACAATATGAAATTGCAATTGTTCCCGACAAACTTAAAAGTATGAATACAACCATTGCAGAAATTTTTGATGCCTTGGAAAAAAACAATGAAAATACAGGTGGAGCATATATCGATAAAAAGCCTTATGCTTATTTTATCCGAGGAATTGGAATGGTAAGCGGAATTGATGCGATTAAAAAAATCGTAGTAAAAAATCAAAACGGAATTCCCATTTTAATTCGTGATGTTGCAAATGTCCAAATTGGAAGTAGCATTCGTTTTGGAGCAGTTACAAAAGATGGAAAAGGGGAAGAGGTCAGCGGAATGGCTATGATGTTGAAAGGTGAGAATAGCGCAGAAGTTGTTTCGAGAGTTAAAGAGAAAATGGAGCAAATCAAAACATCATTACCTGAAGGTGTAGAGATCGAAGCTTTTATGGATAGAACAAAATTAGTCGATAAGGCTATTGGAACTGTCAAAACAAATTTGATTGAAGGAGCGTTGATAGTTATTTTTATTTTGGTGCTACTATTAGGGAATTGGCGTGCAGGATTAGTTGTTGCTTCGGTTATTCCTTTGTCACTTCTTTTTGCTGTAACGATGATGCACTTGTTTGGTGTCAGCGGTAATCTAATGAGTTTAGGGGCAATTGATTTTGGATTAATTGTAGATGGTGCTGTTATCATCGTTGAAGCGATTATTCATCGTTTACAAACCAGTAAAATAACTCGGGTTTTATCAACTGAGGAAATGGATGATGAAGTTTATCAAGCGTCTTCAAAAATAAGAAGCAGTGCTGCTTTTGGTGAAATAATCATCTTAATAGTGTATTTACCTATCTTGGCATTAGTTGGTATTGAAGGTAAAATGTTTGGTCCGATGGCACAAACCGTTTCATTTGCAATTTTGGGAGCTTTTTTACTTTCTCTTACTTACGTTCCAATGATGGCTTCATTGGCATTAAAAAAACAAACAGGACATAAGAAAAATATTAGCGATAAAATAATGTCAAAAATTGAAATGGTTTATCAGCCAATTTTAATGAAGGCATTAAAAGTAAAAGCGATCATTGTTTCAATTTCTGTATCACTTTTAGTAGTGGCTGTTTTAGTGTTTAATTCTATGGGAGGAGAATTCATTCCAACATTAGATGAAGGTGATATTGCTACTCATTTAATCATTGCATCGGGAAGTTCCCTATCACAAGAAATCGAATCTACTACCAAAGCGGAGCAAATTTTGAAAAAGCGATTCCCTGAAATAAAAATGATAGTTACTAAAATTGGAAGTGCTGAAATTCCTACTGACCCTATGCCAATGGAGGCAGGTGATATGATTATTTTACTAAAAGATCGAAAAGACTGGACATCCGCTCACACAAAAGAAGAGTTAATGGAAAAAATGGAGGAAGCATTAACCGAAATCCCAGGTGTTACAACCGAATTTTCTCAACCCATACAAATGCGTTTCAACGAATTAATGACTGGAGTTAGAAGTGACGTTGCAATAAAAATTTATGGCGAAGATCTTGATATGCTAGTAAGCAAAGGAGATGAAGTATTAAATCTGATCAAAGGCATCAAGGGAATCGCAGATGCAAAAGCCGAGCGAGTAGCAGGTTTACCGCAAATTACAGTACGCTATAATAAGGATAAATTAGCCTTGTACGGTTTAAATGTAGGTGATCTGAATAAAGTTATACGTGTTGGTTTTGCTGGTGAAAAAACAGGAGATATATATGAGGGCGAAAAACGTTTTGATATGGTTGTACGACTTGAAAAAGACAGCCGAAGTGATATCTCAAATCTAAAAACATTATACATCACACTTCCATCAGGAAGTCAAATTCCATTGGAACAAGTTGCAGACATCAATTATGAACCCGGACCGATGCAAATAAGCCGAGAAGATGGAAAACGAAGAATTGTTGTAGGGTTCAATGTCCGTGGTAGAGATGTAAAAAGTGTAGTAGATGAAATTCAAAAAAATCTAACTAAAAAACTGAAACTTCCAGCAGGATACTATGTTACTTATGGTGGGCAATTTGAAAATTTGATTGAAGCTTCTGCAAGATTATCCATTGCTGTTCCAGTAGCTTTATTACTCATCTTAGTTTTACTCTATTTTACATTCAAATCGATGAAACAATCTTTACTTATTTTTAGTGCAATTCCGTTTTCAGCAATTGGTGGAGTATTTGCTCTATGGCTTCGTGATATGCCTTTTAGTATTTCAGCAGGAATTGGATTTATTGCCTTGTTTGGAGTAGCGGTTTTAAATGGGATTGTTTTAATTGGCTATTTCAATCAATTAAAAACTGAAGGAATGACCGATGTATTAGACAGAGTAAAAGAAGGTACTAAAGTTCGTCTAAGACCTGTCGTTTTGACTGCTTCCGTTGCTTCTTTAGGCTTCTTGCCAATGGCGTTGAGTTCCAGTGCGGGTGCAGAGGTTCAAAAACCATTAGCAACGGTTGTAATAGGTGGTTTAATTACAGCTACACTTTTAACGCTAATCGTTTTACCGATACTGTACCTTTATTTTGAAAAAGGATTTACATCAAAACGCAAAAAGTTCGGATCAGTTACTTCAATCATTACCATCTTATTCTTTGCTGGAAATCTGAATAGTCAAGTTTCTCAAAATTTAACATTAGAGTCAGCTATTGATTTAGGCTTGAAAAACAACAATCTTATTCAAGCCCGTGAGATGGACATTCAGATGCAAAATCAACTAAAAGCTACTGCCTTTGAAATGCCCAAAACAGAAGTAGGAAGTATGCTTGGTCAATACAATACACGAGCGTTTGACCAAAATTATAGTATTTCACAAGGATTAAGTCCATTTCAGTTTGGAGCAAAAAAAGAATTAATCAGTGCGAATATAAAAAGCAGTGAATTGAATCTTAATTTAACCAAACAAGAAATTAAGTTAACCATTCGTCAGTCTTGGAACAACTTGATCTATCTATTGGAAGTGGATAAATTACTGAACCGACAAGACAGTTTACTACTAAATTTTGTGAAAGCTGCATCGCTAAAATATGAGACAGGTGAAAGTAATGTATTGGAATCGACGACTGCTCAGGTGAAGCAACAGGAATTAGTACAGTTGATCAAACAAAACAATGCTCGAATTTTTGTAGAAAAATCTAAATTAAAAACACTCTTGAATCTTCAAACGGATTTTACACTAAATGAGAAGGGATTAGTCATTCTTCCTGCTATTGCCGTTACTGATAGTTCTTCTTTGAAACAAAATCCAGAATTGGAATTGGCGATGCAGGAAGTTCAGAAGGCAATGGCAAATCAAAAATTAGAAAAATCAATGCTACTCCCCGATTTTAAGGCTGGGTATTTTATACAGTCGTTAACAGGAAATCAAGATGTAAACGGACAATCTTTTTATTACAATGGTTCGCCTCGTTTTCAAGGAGTTACAATTGGTGTTTCAATTCCAATATTTGCAGGAAGTGCAATTGCCCGAAAAAAAGCAGCGGAAACAAATATTCAGATGCAACAAAAAAACACTGAATATTTAGAAACGCAATTGAAAAGTCAATTTCAACAGCAAATGGAACAATTACTTACGTTTCAGTCCTTGGTTGAATATTACCAAAGTTCGGCTTTGCCCTCTGCAAAATTGATCTCGGATAATGTATCGAAAAGTTACAAAAATGGAGATATATCCTACATAGAATTTATCCAAGGAATTCAAACTTCTCTTGATATTCAAGCCAACTATCTAAACGCTTTGTCTAATTATAATCAAACTGTCATCAATTTGCAGTTTTTGTTAAACCAATAATTTAAAATACCATGAAAACGATAAAAATAAAATATATAGGTTTTGCAGTACTTTTATTAGGACTACTGACACATTTATCCTCTTGCGGTTCAGCAACCGAAGACCAAGGACATGAAGAAGCCAAAGCTGAAGCAGGTCATGAAGAAACACCCAACAAAGAAGTGGAACTAAATCAGGCGCAATACAATGCTTCTGATATCGTGTTAGGAACCTTTGAAATGAAGAACCTGAGTGAAGTTGTCAATGCAAACGGTTACACAAAATTACCGCCTCAAAATCAAGCGGATGTTTCGGTTTTTGTATCTGGAATTGTTCGATCAATTAATGTTATCGAAGGCGAATTTGTGAAAAAAGGAGAAACATTGGCAACAATTGAAAGTCTGGAATTTACCAAATTACAAGAGTCTTATTTGACTTCAAAAAGTAATTTGGAACTATTGACAAACGAATACGAAAGACAAAAAACACTTAACAGTGAAAATGTAAATTCTAAAAAAGTACTTCAAAAAGCAAAAACTGAATACGAAATTGAAAAAGCACGTTTGGCTTCTTTGAAAAAACAAATGAGTACACTCAACTTGAATGGTTCAGATAATGCAATTTCAATAATGGCTATAACCGCTCCTATCAGTGGATATGTAACAGATGTAAATATTAAAATCGGCACAAATACAGAAACAGGAAAAGCACTTTTTAGCATTGTTGACAATTCTAAAATGCACGTTGATTTATCGGTTTATGAAAAAGACCTTCAAAAAGTAAAAGCAGGACAAAATGTTCGTTTCACATTGACTAACCAAGACAATACTGAAATTAAAGGAAAAATTTTCAGCGTTGGAAAATCCTTTGAAAATGACACCAAATCTGTAGCTGTTCATGCTGATATTTTAAATGATAAGCAGATGCTTATTCCAGGAATGTATGTGAATGCATTAATCGACATTGGCTACAATAAGGTGAAAGCATTACCAATAGACGCCATTGTTAAAGCAGATGGAAGAGAATACATTTTTGTTTTGGAAGAACACAGCGAGGAAACAGCGCATGATGAAGAAGAAGGGCACGATCATGAAGATGGACACAAACACGAAGATTCTCATGAAAAAGCATTCCATTTCCAACGAATTGAAGTCAAATCAGGGACAGTACAACTCGGATATGCTCAAGTAACAATCCTACAAGATATTGAACCGAATGCGAAAATTGTTTTGAAAGGAGCGTACTATATTCAAAGCCATTTATTGAAAAGTGAAGGCGGTGGCGGACATGAACATTAAAATAGTGTAATTTTTAAACGAAATAAATGAAAAATCTTTTAAAAGACAGAAAAATGATATTCCTGTTAATAGCAGTAATATTGGTTATTACATTGGAAGTTTTATCCTTGATAAATATCCATATTCCGATGCCGTTTGCTCCAATAGTTTTCAGTTGCTTTATTCTCGGAATCGGTTATGAGGTAATTTGGAAAGGATTAAAAGCATTGATTCAATTCAAATTCAGTAGTATAAATCTACTGATGTTATTAGCTGTATTGGGAGCGTTTTATTTAGGTGAATATCCCGAAGGCGCAGTTGTTATTGTACTTTACGTATTAGGTGAACGTTTGGAAGATATAGGAATCGAAAAAAGTAAAGCTTCTTTAAATGAATTAGTAGATAATTCTCCTAAAACAGCAACTTTAAAAGATGCTTTTCAACCTGTTGAAATCGAAAAAATTCCAATAGGTTCAATTATACAAATCAAAGCAGGAGAAATGATTCCTTTGGATGGTACAATTGTGTCAGGAGAAACCACCGTTGATGAAGCTACAATTACGGGGGAACCGATTCCGAAAGACAAACATATTGGAGACACATTATTTGCAGGAACATTAAATAAAAATGGTTTCATTGAAATGGTTACAACCAAACTTTCTACTGATACTACATTTTCCAAAATTGTACGTCTCACTTTTGAAGCCAATGCAAATAAATCTGAAACTCAAAAATTTATTCAAAAATTTTCAAAGGTCTATACACCATCCATTATCATTTTGGCACTGCTACTTATTGTTGTTCCAATTGTTCTTTTTCAACAAGATTTTAATCATTGGTTACAACAGTCCATCACATTATTGGTAATTGCTTGTCCATGTGCTTTGGTTATTTCAACACCAGTTGCAATATATGGTGCAATAGGAAATGCTTCTTCTAAAGGTGCGCTAGTAAAGGGTGGGAAATACATTGAAGAATTGGCACAAATAAGAGCAATTGCCTTGGATAAAACTCGAACCATTACTTTTGGAACACCTATTGTTTCTGATATTTTTCCTTTGAACGGAACAAGCCGTGAAGAATTATTAGCTTGTGCTTCGGGTGCTGAAGTATTTTCAGAACATCCGCTTGCACAAGCCATTGTAGATGCTTCTAAAAAAGAAGGATTAGAACCTCACAAAGCAGAGGCATTTAAAAGTGTTATAGGGAAAGGGGCAACGGCCAAATGTTTGGTTTGTAAAGATGAAACCATTTATATTGGTAAACTATCCTTTATTCAAGAACATCAACCTATAACACAAGAAGCCGAAAAAATTGTCGAGAAACTTTCTTCCGAAGGAAAAACAAGTGTTGTAATTAGTTTTGGGAATGGTGTAGCAGGAATCATCGGTTTAAGCGATGAAATTAAGCCTGACAGTCTGACTGCAATAAAACAATTGCAGTCATTAGGTATAACACCAATTATGCTTACAGGTGATAATGAGAAAGCAGGACATTACGTTGCCTCACAAGTTGGGATTACAGAAGTTTATGGGGGCTTATTACCTGAAAATAAAGCCGAAAAAATCGATGAATTAATTAACCGCTATAAAAATGTAGCAATGGTTGGTGACGGAATCAATGATACACCTGCATTAGCAAAAGCAACTGTCGGAATTGCTATGGGGGCTTTCGGAAGTGATTCTGCTATCGAAACAGCCAATATTGCGTTGATGAATGATAATTTATCCGTTATACCTTTCCTTGTTCGATTAAGTAAAGCTACATTGCTTAGGATTAAAATCAATACTATTGGTGCGATTGCTATAAAATTAGTATTTATTATTTTGGCATTTTTAGGATATAGTAATTTGGTATTTGCTATTGCTGCTGATGTAGGGGTTACACTGGTTGTAATCTTATTGAGTTTGAATTTGATGAGGTTTAAATAAATAACTATTTAGTACAAAGAATAATATCTAAAACAAAATATTATGTAAAAAAAATCAGCTTTTTAAAAGTTGTTCATGGTTTAAAATAGCATCTAAACTTTCAATCAAAAGGTTAGAAGTTTCCCCGCTTGAGGTCACAAAACAAAACGAGAATGAGAGCGAGAGTGTCATTCTCGTTTTTGTTTTTCTGCATTTTCTTTCTGATTCTCGTTTTTCTTGTTTAAAAGCAGGTGAATCTCTCCAATCCAAAACCATTTCCAAATCCTTATAAAAGTTTGATTTTTCGACTTCAGAGGTCACGAAACAGACCGGGAAACAGAATCAAAATGAGGATGTTTTCCGTTTTTTTTTGCGCCTATTTCCGACTGCGGCTCCAAGTCCTCGTGGTTTGAAACCACTGTGGGCTTTCCTCCTCCGCCGGGGCGTGGGGATGGATGTTGTGTGTTTGGATAAAATGGTATATTTGAAAATTGTAATTTCATATTTAGAGATATCTGTAGCCGATTGCAAATAAATTTAATCTTCATCGAATCGACAAAAACGAAGATATGACCCGTGCAGTAAAACCCTCCCACTAAAGGAATTAAAATGAGAACGAAAAATACATATCTGAAAAAATTAGTCCTCATTTGCGGCTTAGTAATGTTGTTCTTATTTAATACTAAATTATGTGCACAAATTATTTATACCGACATCCCTGATGCTACTCCCAACGCAACTTACCCCTTAGATTTGAACAACGACAATATTGTTGATTTTTTAATTCAATTTGATTCGAGTGATAAAGTGATGTGCAAACCGCAAAATAACAATGCTTATGCTGGTGATTTTGTTGGAGGAATACATTTACCTTGGGCTTTTTCTTCAGCAATCAGCATTTGTGACACACTTTCTACATGGTATGATTCTGTCAACCCAGGCACAATGGCTTGGGGAACAAACACGGGAAACTGGGTTGGTGCGACAGATAAATATCTAGCTTTAAAACTAATTGTTGGACCAAGCACTTACTTTGGCTGGGCAAGATTGGATGTTGAACCGACTTCCTCATCATTTACTATTAAAGATTACGCCTATCATAGTTCCCCAAACACTTGTATTGAGGCAGGTCAAAGCGTTTTAGGAATTGATGACATTGCCATTCAAAATATTTTTACTGTATTTCCAAATCCATTCTTTTCAACTGCAACAATCAAAACATTGGGCAATTTTAAAAATGCGACATTGTCAATTTATGACTCATTTGGGCAAACTGTCAAACAAGTAAATAATGTTTCAGGTCAAAGCGTTACATTATCCCGCGAGAACCTTCCATGCGGATTGTATTTCCTTGGGCTGAAGGAGGAAAACAAAATCTATCTAGTGGAGAAATTAATGATCGTTGACTAACATTAAATTCTGTACAAAACCCAACCCAATTCATCACGTGTAAAAATCAAATAACCGCAATAAATTTCTATTTTTGAACTTAAATTTTCCGCGATGATTACACCCTATAACGATGAATATTTCATGAAACAAGCTTACCAAGAAGCGATGAAAGCTTTTGAAATGGGCGAAGTTCCAGTTGGTGCGGTGATTGTTGCGAATAATCACATCATTGCCCGTGCCCACAATTTGACAGAACAATTGACTGACGTAACGGCGCATGCAGAAATCCAGGCAATTACAGCCGCTTCCAATTCCTTGGGCGGAAAATATTTGCATGGATGCACACTTTTTGTCACTTTAGAACCTTGCGTAATGTGCGGTGGTGCTTTGTATTGGTCTCAAATCGACCGCGTGGTTTTTGCAGCAAGAGACGAAAAACGTGGCGCTGGAAAATTAGGCGAAAGCATCTATCATCCAAAAACACTGATCTCAAACGGAATCATGGAAAATGAATGCAGCGAACTGATGAAAACTTTTTTCAAATCGAAAAGGTAAATTAATTTCTATGAAAAAATTAACGCTTTCATTCGCTTATATTCTGTTTTTTGCGCTTTCAACTTTTTGTCAATCAACCAAATTTGATAAAAATAAACCCAATCAATTGCCCTTTGAAGGAGTAGAAACTATTTTCAATGACAGCATCAAAACCTTATTTAAAATTGATCTTCCGATTTTTAAAGTTTACCAATACAAGCAACAAGCAGACACCACGTTATTGGTGCTCACTGAATCAAATACAAATCGATTTTACGATACCATTGCACCGCCAAACACGCAAATAAAAGCATACACTTTTACTAGAAAAAACGGGAAATTAGCCTTGCTGTGGGAAATTAAAGATTTTTGCAGAAAAGAAACCAAGGAACTTGAAGCAGAAGAAAATATCTGGTTTTGGACCAAGTACATCAACCTAATTGACTTGAATCAAGACAAAATAATCGACCCTATCATTGTCTATGGAACTTTTGGAATCAACAATTTTGATGACGGTAGAATTAAGATTCTAATTGTCAATCAAAACAAAAAAATTTGGATTAGACATCAAAATGGCGTGCTGGATTTTGAACGCAACACCCAAGTTGATCTGGCTTTCTATTCACTTCCAGTGGAAATACAAAACCATGTGAAAACAATTATCGAAGATTTAATTGAAAATAACTTTGCTCTTTTTCCTAATGGTTGGCAGGAAGCAATGAAAAATCATCAGTCAAATTTTAACGAAAAAACAAAATGACGATCAATTTATCATCCAATTTTTCGAATTCACTTTCCTAGTAGACCGTTTAACATTCTTTGCTGATTAAATTCAAAACTTTGTTTTACTTTGCGATTTCAAAATAGAAAAAGTATGAGTTTGAACATCGATTTACTCGCAAAAATATGCAAAACACCGGGCGCACCTGGATTTGAACAAAAAGTGCGTGCTTTGGTCTTGGAAGAATTAGAAGGTTTGGTTGACCAAGTTGAAGTGGATAACATGGGCAATGTTTACGCCATCAAAAAGGGAAAAGCTGACAAAAAAGTAATGATTGGTGCGCACATGGACGAAATTGGTTTCATGGTGACGCACATCGACGACAAAGGATTTATCCGTTTTCATACTTTAGGTGGATTTGACCCTAAAACTTTGACAGCTCAACGCGTAATCATTCATGGAAAAAAAGACGTGATTGGGGTAATGGCTTCCAAACCTATTCACGTGATGACAGCAGATGAGCGCAACAAAGTGGCCAAATTATCTGATTATTTTATTGATACAGGTTTGACTCCTGAAGAGGTCAAAGATCTGGTGAAAATTGGAGATTCTGTGACACGTGAACGTGAATTCATCGAAATGGGTCAATGCGTAAATTCAAAATCTTTGGACAATCGTTTGGCGGTTTTCATCTTGATTGAAATGTTTAAAAACCTGAAAGGAAAAGAAGTTCCTTACGATATTTACGGCGTTTTCACTGTGCAAGAAGAAGTTGGTGTACGTGGTGCAAATGTTTCTGCATTGAAAATTAATCCTGATTTTGGATTTGGGTTAGATACAACAATCGCTTTCGATTTACCTGGCGCTGCAGCACACGAAATGATTACCAAATTGGGCGAAGGAACGGCGATTAAAATCATGGACGCATCGACAATTTGTGATTACAGAATGGTAGAATTTATGAAAAATACTGCTGACAAACACAAAATCAAGTGGCAGCCAGAAATTTTGACCGCTGGAGGAACAGATACTGCGGGAATTCAACGAATGACACAAGGTGGTTCGATTGCTGGAGCAGTTTCAATTCCGACACGACATTTACATCAGGTGATTGAAATGGCAAATAAATCAGATATTCAAGCAAGTATTGATTTGCTTACAGCTTGCGTTTCTGAATTAGACCAACACGATTGGAAATTCTAATTGGAAACAAAAAAAGCGTGGATTTTGAGTTTTCCACGCTTATTTTTAGCTTATTTTTCTAGTTACAAGACGGAATAGTCATATCATCGAAAATATCAATATCTGATTTATATCTTGTTAACAAATCTCTTTTCTGTTGGCAAGTAAGTTCGTCTTCAATTCGATCATAATCCCAACTTCGTTCTGAAGGCGCAATTTTATCAAAATTTTGATACATAAAATCAACCCAAAGTCTCGTTTCAGTTGAATTCAAATCACTTAAAAACATGAATGAATTATTAAATTCATGAATTGATTCTCTGATACATCCTGATTTTCTATAGGAATCTAAAAATGTACTAAAACAATCGTGTTCACCGAGATCTTTCAACAAATTGATTTTCTCAATCATGTCTTCTTGACCGCTTTCTGGCAATTCACAGACATTATAAACCATCTTCTCAAGCGCTTCTCTGAAAGATTTTCTAATCGTTTTACTGACGGGAAAATTTCCATAGTCTAACCTAATTGAAAAATAATCAATGTTGCCATTCTGATTAAATTCCTTTAATCTCAATTGGTCTTCCTGTTCAATTCCAGATTTACCAACCAATTTTTCGAGCCATCGAATGTAAGACTCTACAGGAATATCATCTCGCGATTGACTCATCGCCAAAACAATATTTTTTCTCCACTTAGAGGATTGTCTGCCATGTTCGATAATTCTATCTTCATTTGCAGCTGACAAGTCATTCAAATCTTTGTCAATCAACATGTAGGAAGCTTCAGTATTCAATTCATCATCAGGAGAAACACTGCACAAAATATCAACCAATACTCTGTCATCCAAATTTTCTAAAGTTTTGTAACCTGAAAGGTGATCTAAAATGGCTTTTCTCGGGGACTTTAAACTATTTAAATCCAATGATTTGAAATCATAAATTTTATCCTTACCGTCCGAAAATTTGGAATAGGAAACAAAAAAATTATTTTTAAAAACATCAAAAATAGCTGCCGTTTTATTACCAATTCCGATTGCAAAATGACTTCTGTCTTTAGATTGTTTGACTTTCAATTGACTGATAAACCAATCAATTTCGGAATCTTCTGTGCATTGATACCGCATTAATGTTCTTCGTTGCGGCGATTTTAATGCATAAACATATTCGAAAGTTACATCGCGACCGCTGAATAATTTCCCCCTGCGCTTGCTAATTTTGATTTCAACTAAATCTACAGGAAGAGCAATAACTTTCCCGCCATGCATGAACTCAAACATTTCAGTATCCAAAACTTTGGAAGTAGTGATGGTTTGACAAGAAGTGACTAAAACTAAAAAAGCAGCACTTAAAAGAAAAATGATTTTACGCATGACTAAAAATAATTGAAGATTCATCTACCAAAGAGTCGCCGCGCATTCTCAGAAACAACTGAATTAATGCAACAACATCTTTTTCACAATATACTTTGATGCGCTCCAAATCATTTTCTTCGTAATAAACACGAGCAACATCTGCACCTGAAATATCATCTTTAGGTGTTGGAATTTGAAAAATGTGACACAAGAGAGCCAATGAAGTATACGCTTTGTAATCTCCAAATTTCCACAATTCCATGGTATCTAAATGAGAAATTTCCCAAGGCTTTTTACCTGCGATATCCAAGATGCTTGGCAATTTTATTCCGTTGATTAATAATCTTCTACAAATGAAAGGAAAATCAAATTCCTTCGCATTGTGACCGCACAAAATATGATAAGGTGTATTGTATCTGTCTTCCAATAATTTGACAAATTGTTTCAATAAAGTTTCTTCGTCATCGTGGTAAAAAGACTTCAAACGAAGTTCTCTTCCTGTGCGGGTTTCGTGGACAAAACCTACTGATATACAAATGATTTTTCCGAATTCAGCATAAATTCCGGCACGGTCATAAACGCCTTCCGCATCTGTTTCTTTTTGTAAAAATTTGGTTTTTTGGTCATACAATTTTTGTCCCTCAGGACTCATTTCATCAAAGGTTTGGTGTTGTGGAACTGTTTCTATATCGAGAAACAAAACTTTGTCAAGCTGTATTTTTTCTAACATGTAATAATGGTTTTGAATAGAATGAAATTACGCTAATTTTTTAGATTGTCAAACTTTCAATCAATATTTTTTGGTTTTATTCTCTGATTTTCAATTCAAAAAAAAGCTACTTTCATTCTGAAAGTAAATAGAACAAATTTTTGTTTCATCAAATTAAAATATATAAATCCTATCTTTGTTCTAATTCAAAAACAATGGCAGAAGATTTATTCATTCAGGGAAATTCCAAAGCGGAAAAATACGAAACGTTACTTCCACAATTGCAAGCATTGATTGCTGGCGAAGCTGATTGCGTCGCTAATTTGGGAAATCTTGCTGCCGGATTAAAAGAAACATTTGGTTTCTTCTGGGTCGGATTTTATTGGGTGAAAAACGATGAATTGGTTCTCGGACCGTTTCAAGGTTCTGTTGCATGTACACGAATCGCCAAAGGAAGAGGCGTTTGTGGCACCGCTTGGGAACAAAAATCGATTCAATTGGTGCCAGACGTTGAACTTTTTCCTGGACACATTGCTTGCAGTTCACTTTCGAAAAGTGAAATTGTAATTCCAATCATTCATGGTGAAAATGTTGTCGGTGTGTTGGATGTCGACAGCGACGAACTCAATGATTTCGATGAAACGGATGCAAAATATTTATCAATTATTTGTCAATGGATAAGCGTTTACACTTTTTAATTTTTACCCTTGTTTTACTCTTGGGTTCTTGCGCGCAAGTTGGCACAATTACGGGCGGACCAAAAGATGAAACGCCACCAACAACGGTCGAAAATGGCGTTACACCTCCCAATGGAAGCTTGCAGTTTCAATCTAAAACGTTTGAGCTAAAATTCAATGAATACATCAAACTCAATAATCCGACGGAAACAATTTCACTCGTTCCTGCAGATGCGAAAATCGTAGCTACAACCAAAAAGAAAACTGTTACTTTGAACATTGAGGGAAATCTAAAACCTGCTACAACTTATGCGATTTACCTCAACGGAACGATTCAAGACATCACTGAAGGAAATGATTCTTTGATGCAGTACGTTTTTTCCACAGGAGATTTTATCGACACTTTAAAATACGCCACATTTGTGACTGATGCCTTTACTTACCAACCATTGAAAGATGTTTTGGTCGGACTTTACGGCGTTTCAGACAGCATTTACAAAGCAAAACCTGCCTATTTTAGCAAATCCGGCGCAGATGGTAAAGTCGAAATGTCCTACATCAAGCCTGGTCAATACCAAATGTTGGCCTTCGAGGACAAAAACAAAGATTTGACATTGCAAAAAACAGAACGTGTTGGATTTCGAAACGAATTGATTCAAATTGATTCAAGCGTAATCGACAGCATTCCTCTGCGGGTTTTCAAACAAAAAGGCGGAATCAAAACGCGTGCTGCATTTCAAGGTCCAGCGTTGGTGAATGTAGGTTCTAACCGAAGTTTGGAAAATGCTTCTTTTTTGGTGAATGGAATTCCTGCGAATGTAAATCATGTCTTTAGAAAAGATTCCATTTCATTGCTTGTTGATCATCAAAATAAAAGTTCGTTGGAACTGATTGTAAAAACAAAAGAAGCCATTGACACTTTCAACATCAAAACCTTTGAAACGGAAAGAAACAAAAAAGCGGGGTTTGAAACGAACTTAAAAAATGGCGTAATTCCAGCCGGTGAAAAGTTGATTTTGAAGTTTACAGATTACATTGATTCATACGATACAAACCTGATATTTTTAGAAAATAAAGATTCGTTGAAACTAAATTATTCATTCAATAAAATTGATTCAAATAAGATTGAAGTATCAATTCAACCAAATGAATTTAAAAACTTGTATTTAAATCTATTAAAAAATTCAATTAATTTCAAAAATAATAACGAATTTAATAGTTCAAAAATTGAAATTAAACAATTTTCTGAATCAGAATTTGGGACAATCATTTTATCTACCAATGGCATTCCTGAAAATGCTTTTGTTGAAATTTTGCAAAAAAATGTGGTGGTACAAACTTGGTATCCAAACGACATAAAGAACAATCAAATTGTCGCGAAATTGTTGCCTGAAACATATACTTTCAGAATTGTTTTAGACGAAAACAAAAACCAACAATGGGACGATGGTTCCTTGGAAGAAAAAATTCAACCTGAAGAAATATTATTTTTCACAAAAGGTGTCAAAGTCAGAGCCAATTGGGAAATTGAAGTTGCTTTGATTCCTGAAAAATAATGGACAGCAACGCCACCATAAAATCAGCATTCAGTTCTTGGAAAATCGCACTCGCCATTTTTTTAGGACTTGGAATTGCAGGTTGGATGATGTATAACAGTTTGCAGCAAAAACATTTTGTAGAAACAGCAAAAGGCAAAGGAAATTATTCCTGGATTGATGACAATCACAACAAAAAAGTAGATTTTCAATTGTCGAACGAATTCAAACCAACGAAAAACGGCGATTATAAAATTGAAGAAATTGGCGATTTGCTAAAACAAATCAATTGGACCGGAAAATCACTTTTTTGGATGGCGATGGCACTTGTTTTTATGGTCGGCCGTGATTTCGCATACATGTTAAGAATCAAAATTTTAACGCAAAAACGGTTGACTTGGAAATCGAGTTTCAACGTTATCATGTTGTGGGAATTTGCTTCTGCGCTTTCGCCCGGCGTACTTGGTGGAACAACCGTTGCGATGTTTATTTTAAACAAAGAAAAAGTAGAACTGGGAAGATCAACCGCCATTGTCGTGATTACCGCAATGATGGACAATTTATTTTACGTATTGTTGGTTCCGTTCCTGTTTCTTTTCATCCAACCAAGTTTACTTTTTCCTTCTGAAACAGGAGCGCAACAAGGTGTTGAAGCAGCATTTTGGTTGGCGTACATCATTTTCTCTTCGGTTTGTGTTTTGCTTTTCGTCAGTATTTTTTACTATCCACAATTAATGAGTCGCTTTTTGAATTTTGTGTTCAGATTGCCTTTCCTTAAAAAATGGCGAAACAAAGCGCAAGAAACTGGAAAAGAAATCATTGTAACTTCCAAAGAATTCAAAAAAGAATCTTGGAAATTTTGGTTGGGCAGTTTTGGCGCAACAGTTCTTTCTTGGACTTCAAGATATTTGGTAATCAATTGCATACTAGCAGCATTTTTGAATTTAAGCTTCAATAATCACTTTTTCATTTTGGGAAAACAATTGGTCTTGTGGCTGCTGATGCGAATCAGTCCGACGCCTGGCGGAAGTGGCGTCGCAGAATATGCTTTTGGTGAATTGATGTCAGATTTTAGTCATTCTGCACTGCTCTTAGCCGGACTAGCGCTTTTGTGGCGATTAATTTCTTATTTTCCTTATTTATTTATTGGCGCTTTGATATTACCTAAATGGCTGAAAAAGAAAGATTAAGAGTGATATTAAAAAATTATGTAATTTATATCAATTCTAAATTAACTTTCTTGACAAAACCATGACAAACCAAAAAGACTGTATTCCCAACTTTGCAGTAGAATCAAGAGAATACATGTTAGAACAATTTCATATTATAGCATTTACGCACAGAAATTTCGATGTCAGCGAGGTTGGAAAATTACACATCCAATCCGACGCACAAGAAACGCGTTTGGGTGCAGTTAAAAATGAAATGAAATTGAACGAATTGATGTTTCTATCTACCTGCAACCGAGTTGAATTCCTTTTTTGTACGGAAGAAGATGTTTCTGAATCTTTTTTGATGGATTTCTTTTCAAAATTGTATCCAAATTATGAAAATGAACAAATTCAAAATTTTGTCAGTTTAGGAAACGTTTATTCAGGATTATCCGCAGTAGATCACATTTTGCAAGTTGCATCTTCGATTGATTCAATGATTGTGGGCGAAAGAGAAATCATAACGCAAGTGAGAAACGCTTTTGAAGATTCAAGAAAAATGAATTTGACTGGCGATTTTATCCGTTTGGTGATGCGTCACACGGTTGAAACTGCGAAAAAAGTATATACTGAAACCAACATCGCAAGACGTCCAGTTTCTGTTGTTGCCTTGGCTTACCACACTTTGAGAGACATGAACATCTCCTTAGATGCACGCATTTTGATCATCGGTGCGGGAATGACTAATACCAATATGGGAAGATTTTTGAAAAAACACAAATTCAAAAATTTCGCCGTTTTCAATCGTACATTCTCCAAGGCAGAAACTTTAGCAGCTGATTTACACGGAATCGCTTATCCGTTGGAAGCATTGAAAACGTATGACAAAGGTTTTGATATCATCATCACATGCACAGGCTCTGAAAATCACGTGATTACTCCTGAGATTTACGAACAATTGTTAGCGAATGAAACCAGCAGAAAAGTTGTAATCGACATAGCAATTCCTCACGATTTAGACGCTAAAATAGTTGCAAAACATAACGTTACGCACATTTCAGTAGATGTTTTGCAAAAAATCTCAGATCAAAATTTGAAAGAAAGATCAAACGAAATCGCACACGTGGAAGAAATTTTGTTAGAATCGATTTTGAATTTCCAACACATTCAAAAAGTAAGATCTGTTGAAATTGCGATGCGTGAAGTACCTAAAATGGTGAAAGAAATTCGTTCAACTGCCGTTAATGAAGTTTTCAAAAACGATTTGAACAACCTAGACGATGATTCCAGAGAAATCTTGGAAAAAATCATTGGATACATGGAAAAGAAATACATGAGCATGCCGATGAAATTGGCGAAAGAAATCATGTTAAAATAATATCAAATTACTGATAATCAAAAACCCAACTCATTCATGAAAAAAATTGTAATCGGATCTCGTGGAAGCGATTTAGCTTTGTGGCAAGCCAATCATGTTAGAAAACAATTGGAAGATTTGGGTCATGAAATTGAAATTAAAGTAATTGTTACACAAGGCGATGCAATTCAGCATTTGAGTTTTGACAAACTAGAAGGAAAAGGTTTTTTCACCAAAGAAATCGAAACAGCCTTGCTAGAAGGAACGATTGATTTTGCGGTTCATTCTCACAAAGACTTAGAGACAAATCCACCGAAAGGATTGATGATTGCCGCAGTTTCTGAGCGTGAAGATCCATCTGAATTGTTGTTGATTAACAAATCAAAAGTTGATTTAACGCAAGAATGGAATTTGATCGAAAAAGGAATTATCGGTACTTCTTCAGCAAGAAGAAAATCTCAAGTAATTCGTTTCAGACCTGATTTGGAAATCAAAGATTTACGTGGAAATGTTCCTACAAGAATTCAAAAATTGAGAGATGGAAACTACGACGCCATTTTATTGGCCAAAGCGGGAGTTGATCGTTTGCAATTAGATTTAAGTGATTTTCACGTTGAAGTTTTGGATCCAACGGTTGTAATTCCAGCTCCAGCGCAAGGAGTTTTGGCTTTGCAAATCAGAGAAAGCGATACAGAATTATTCAATATTTTACAGCAAATCAATCATCCAGAAGTAGCACAACGCATTGGTGTTGAGCGAAAAGTATTGAATTTATTGGAAGGCGGATGTCAATTGCCTTTGGGCGTTTATTGCGAAACTGAAAGCAAAGTGTATGTTTCCCACGCCAAAAACTGGGAAGACGGTGCCGATTGGATGTTGTACGAGTTCGATGAATTGGAAAATATGGCAGAATTAATTGTCGAAGAAATCAATTCTGACGAAGATTAAACGCTATGAAATCCCCTGTTTTAATCACCAAAACTGAAGACGAAGTGTCTGAATTGAAAAAGTTTTGTGATGAAAACAATTTACAACTGATTTGCAATTCCTTTATCGAATTTGAACGTGTAAAAGCAGAAATCCCCAATATATTTGATTGGATTTTCTTTGGCAGCAAAAGAGCAGCTCACTATTTCCTGCAACAAGCTACAATTCCGGCAAATTGTAAAGTGGCTTGTATCGGTCAAAAAACAAAATCACATTTGGAAAAAATGGGTCTTAAAGTTGACTTTTTTGGACAAGAATCTGGAAATCCTGAATCAGTTGCAAATGAACTAAAAAAGCAAATTCAAACTGCTAATTTAATTGTTCCTATTTCCAACATTAGCAATCATTCCATAGCAAAAATATTTTCCAAAAATCAAGTTTCTGAAATTGTTGTTTACAACACGAAAAGTAAAACTAAAAAAATAGATGAAAAGTTGAATCTGATTGCATTCACAAGTCCATCTAACGTAGATGGTTTTTTGCTGGAGAATTCCATTTCCCACAATTGCAAAATTATCGCTTGGGGAAAAACAACTGGAAAACATTTAATATCAAAAGGTTACAATCCTACTTTTACCTTGAAATCTGCATCAGAAGCGGAATTGATCGAGATTTTACGCATATTATAACCCTATTTCGTATTTCAAAAAAGTCAATTATTGCATTAGTTTGTTAAAATTTCACTATTCTTGTATAGCGTTTAAATAAGCTATTCATGAGAATAAGTTGCTTTTTATTGTTGTTCATTTGGATTATTTCTGGCTGTGATAGCTGGAATTCCAAAGAATTTGAGCACGCTGGCGGAACTTTCAGAATGGTAATAGACATGGATTTGGGAGCAAAACATCCAAATTTAGTCACAGATTATTACACCAACACGGTTTTCACTCAGATTTATGAAGGCTTGGTTTCACTCGATCCTGAGAATTTAAAGGTTCGACCGCAAATCGCAGAATCTTTCACAACCTCTTCAGATGGAATAATTTACACATTTAAAATTAGAAAAAATATTCTTTTTCATCCGCACCAGGCGTTTGCGTCAGATGAAGATCGAATATTAACAACAGACGACATCATTCACAGTTTCGAACTTGCTTGTACCAAAGACAAAAGAGGTTTGCCAACTACTGCTTACACCACGATTTTTGAAAAGAATGTGTTGGGAGCTAAATCATTTTTCGAAGGAAAAGCCAAAAAAATCGCTGGAATCCAAGTCAAAGAAGGGAAACTGGAAATTAAATTGATTGCACAAGACATAAACTTCCTGAATAAACTCGCGAACATCAATGCTGCGATTACGTCGAAAAAAGTATCTCTTTCCAAGAAAAAAGACTTCATTGGAACCGGACCATTTTGGTATTCGGAAACATTAAATGATGCGCAAAAAACAATCGTTTTAGAGAAAAATACCGATTACTATTTGAAAGACAGCAAAGGTTGCAATTTACCTTATTTAGACCGATTGGAATTTATCGTTGAATCCAACAAACAAAAGCAGCTGGCACTTTTTGAAACGGGAAAAACATCGATTATTACTTCTTTGCCCACAGAAGGAATTACCAAAATGTTGGACGGAAGAATCAAAGATTTCAACGGAGTTCCGCCAGTTTTAGTATTGCGAAACAATCCTCTATTGGTCACAAATTACTATTTTTTCAATATGAAAGACCTTCGCTTTCAAGATTATCGGGTGCGACAAGCTTTCAATTATGCCATAAATCGAACTGCAATCACGAAGAACGTTTTACTGGGTCAAGCGCATGAAATTGGAATTTATGGAATTGTTCCACCGGTTAAAAGTGTATTAAAAAACTATGATTTTGAAGCAGTCGGTGCAGTTGGCTACGATTTCAATCCAGAATTGGCCAAGATGTTACTCGCTGAAGCAGGATATCCCGACGGAAAAGATTTTGGGGTTGTCAATCTAAGATTCAATTTTGGAGAAGTAGAAAGCGCAGTTGCGGCAGATTTTGCAGATCAAATCATTAAAAATTTGGGAATTACAGTCAATTTGACAAGTTCAACTTTCGAGGAATTAAACCAAGATGCAACCAATTTGAAAGGCGATATTTTTCGTTCCGCTTGGAGTGCCGACTACAATAGTCCAGAAACCTTTTTGCAAAATTTTTATGGAAAATTGGTTCCGAAAACCATCGGAGAACCTTCTGAAATCAATCAATCACGCTATTTGAATCCAAGTTTTGACACTTATTACGAAATGGCTTTGCGAGAGCGAAAAATTTCAGAGCAGCAACGTTTTTTCAATTTGGCAGAAGTTGAATTAATGAAAAATCCTCCATTGATTGCTTTGTGGTACGCAGGCGACAATCAAATCATTTATTCAAAAGTTAGAAATTTGAAAGAAAATCCAATGAATTACTTCAATTTCAGAGAAGTATATTTTAAAAATTGGACCAAGGAAGAATACCAAAACCAATACATGAAATGAAAAATCTAGTTTTAATTTTATCCATTTGTTTATCGGCTTTTTACAGCTTTTCACAACTTTCACAAAATGTTCGCGGTAAAGTCGTTGACAACGAAAGTAATTTCCCGTTGTTGGGTGTGAAAATTCAAATCTATACGGAAGATTCAACCAAAATATACAAAGCCACTACGAATGAATTAGGTGAGTTTGAAATCAAAAATGTTCCTGTTGGTAAACATGAATTGGTCGCAGATTATATTTCTTACGAACTCAAAACTGTTACAATCACCGTAAATACTGGAAAAGAAACGATTGTTCAATTGACTTTGAATGAAGGTTTTGTAAAACAAGAAGAAGAAGTTGTGGTAAAAGGACAACGCAAAGGACAAACAATGAATGAACTTTCATTTATTTCTTCGCAACAATTTAGTGTTGAGGAAACCGACCGTTATCCTGGCTCTAGAGCAGATCCAGCGAGAATGGCGTCTAATTTTGCTGGGGTACAAGGTGCAGATGATTCCCGAAATGACATTGTGGTTCGTGGAAATTCCCCGCTTGGAATTGTTTGGAAAATTGAAGGTGTTGATATCCCAAATCCTTCTCACTTTGCAATTTCCGGAAGTTCTGGTGGACCAGTATCGATTTTAAACAACAAGATTTTAGCGAATTCAGACTTTTTCATGAGTGCATTTCCAGCAGAATACGGAAACAGTACTTCTGGAATTTTCGACCTTAAATTGCGTAACGGAAACGAGAAAATGCATGAAATTACGGGCCAATTTGGGGTTTTAGGAACTGAATTAATGGCAGAAGGTCCGATGAGCAAAAGTGGAAAATCGAGTTATTTGGCAATGGCAAGGTATTCAACTTTAAGTATGTTCAAAGCAATTGGCGTGCAAATTGGAACCGATGCAGTTCCGACTTATGGCGACATGGCTTTCAAATTAAATTGGCAGTTGAAAAAAGGAGGCTCTTTGTCATGGTTCGCCATTGGCGGAATGAGTGATATCGCCATCAAAATTTCTGACCAAAAAGAATATTCTTCAGAATTTTACGGTGAAGGTGATAGAGATCAATACTTTGGAACAACGATGGGCGTTTCAGGTTTGGTTTACAAAAAAGCATTGAGCGAAAAAACCTACCTCACTTCTACCCTATCTCTTTCTTACGAAAAACAAAATTCTCACCACAATTATTTGATTCGAACGTTGGATACGACTTACCAAAATGGAAATCCAATCTATAACATCAATGTGGATTCGATTTATCCTTTGATGGGTTATGCTTTTAGAACAGCAAGATTATCAGGATACTTGAGTATTGTCCATAAAATCAACAAATACCATTTGATTAAAGCTGGATTTAATGTGGAAGAACAATTCATGAACATGGTTGATTCTGCGTTGACAGTAGACCAATCAAAATTTGAAACACGATGGAATTATCAAGGAACTGCTATGTTAGTTCAACCTTTTGTTCAATGGAAATGGAGAGTAAAGGAAAACATGGATTTAACTGCTGGTTTGCACAGTCAATATTATTCTTTTAGCAATAGTTTGAGTCCTGTAGAACCACGCATCGGATGGAAATTAAGATTGAAAAAAGCACAATCAATTTCTGCTGGTGCTGGATTACACAGTCAAACGCAACCAAATTATACTTACACTTACCAAAAGATTGATGCCAACGGAAATCCATATTTACACAACAAAAACATGGGATTCACGAAAAGTATTCACACTGCATTGGCGTACGAAAAATTCTTCAAAGGCAATTTACAAGTGAAAACTGAAGTTTACTATCAGCACTTGTATGATGTACCAGTAGATGTAAAAAGTTCGTCTTTTTCATTGATTAACCAAGGAAGTGGATTTGCGCGCTTTTTCCCAGATTCATTGCAGAATACTGGAACTGGTCGTAATTATGGTTTAGAGCTGACAGTTCAAAAATTCTTCAATAAGTCGTTTTTCTTCTTGTTTTCTGCTTCTTTGTACGATTCAAAATACAAAGGAAGTGATGGAATCGAAAGAAACACTTCTTACAATGGAAAATATGCAACTAATTTCTTGGCAGGAAAAGAGTTAAAATTGAACGAGAAGCAATCTATCTCTGTGGGTGTGAAAATGACTTACGCAGGCGGAAAACGCTATGGTTACGTAAATATTGCTGAATCAGAATTGCGCAAAGAAGTCATCTTCTCTGATTCTGCTTTCAATGAAAGACAATTCAAAGACTATTTTAGATTGGATTTGAAAGTAAATTGGAAATTCAACGCCAAATCAATGACACATGAAATTGGACTTGATTTAGTCAATATTTTGAACACCAAAAATTTGTTGGGATTGGCATACGCGCCAGATTTAGCAAATCCAACCAAAGAGCCGCTAGCAGAAAAACAACAATTGGGATTCTTGCCGATTTTCTATTACAAAGTTGATTTCAAAGTGAAAAAGAAAGAGTAGTTTTTAATTCAAAAAATTGAAAAAGAATTAAAAACTGCGCTATTAGATCATTGCACGAATGTCTTTCACGTTAAGTTGCAATGTCTCCAAATCGCGCCAAATGTTGGATTCTAGGGTGTACAATACTTCAATTGGAAGATTGCTCTCGATGATGTCTAATTTGTCAATCATATTGAATGCAATGGCGTCAATCGTGACCTTGGAATTTGGTTGACCTAAAATCAATTTCAAATGCACATCTTTCAGGACTTTGAACGACTTTACGTAGACATTTTGAGAAACAAAAACTGGTTTCATGTTTCCAGGTCCGTGCGGTTCCAATTGACTGATGATGCGTTTGAACTTTGGAATTTTATTCAGCAATTCATTTTCTTGAAAAATTTCATTAAAATTCAATGCGTAATCCACGATTTGTTGCGGAACTAAATCTTCTTTGGCAATCATCGATTGAACCACTGTTTCAAACTTTGCTTTGAATGCTTCTACATTTTCGAGTGGCAAAGTCATTCCAGCTGCAAAAGTGTGTCCGCCAAATTGTTCCAATAAATCAGTGCATTTCTCCAACGCTGCGTGAATATCTAATCCACGGATACTGCGCGCTGAACCAGTAGCTTTTCCGTTGGATTCAGTCAAAACAATTGTTGGACGATAATGATTTTCTATCAAGCGAGACGCAACAATTCCAATTACGCCTTTGTGCCAATCTTCTTGAAAAACAACGGTGGTAATTTTGGATTCAAAAGTGGAATCATTCTCTATTTGTTCCAACGCTTCTGCGGTAATCAATTGGTCTAAATCTTTGCGTTCACTGTTGTTTTCATTGATGCTTTCTGCAATGGTTTTCAACTCTTCTTGGTCTTCCGAAATCATCAAACTGACCGCTTTTTTACCAGTATGAATTCTTCCCGCAGCATTGATTCGCGGTGCGATGATGAAGACTACATTCGTTAAAGTCAACGGCAATGCTTTTCCAGCGACACGCAAAATTTCAGCAATTCCAAGGCGTGGTTTGGCATTTAGTAATTGCAAACCAAAGTAACACAAAATACGATTTTCTCCCGTAATCGGCACAATGTCAGCACCAATAGAAATCGCCAATAGATCCAATTGTTCGAATAATGTAGTCGTTTCCCAATCGTTGGCGATGCACAAACCTTGCAATAATTTGAATCCGACGCCACAGCCCGACAATTCTTTGTAAGGATATGCGCAATCAGCGCGTTTTGGATCTAAAACCAAACATTTTGGCAACGTTTCTCCAGGTGTATGGTGGTCGCAAACAATGAAATCGATGCCTAAACTGTTGGCAAAATCAACTTTTTCATTCGCTTTGACGCCACAATCGAGCGCAATAATCAGTTCAATATTCTGCGCTTGTGCATATTCAATTCCTTGTGAACTTACGCCATAACCTTCCGCATAACGATCTGGAATGTAAAATTCTATGTTTTTATAATGTTCAATCAATACGTTCCACATCACAGCAACGGCGGTCGTTCCGTCCACATCATAATCGCCATAAATCATGATTTTTTGATTTTGCTCGATGGCCAAATTGATGCGTTCAACAGCTTCCTTCAAATCTTGCATCAAAAAAGGATCATGTAAATCATTTAAGGAAGGTCTGAAAAAATGTTGTGCTTCCTCGAAAGTGGAAATATTGCGTTGAAGTAAAATGGTTGCCAAAGCAGGTTCAATATTCAAGGCTTGCGCCAAGGTGTCAATTTTGTTTTGAGCAGGAATGTCTTTAATTAGCCAGCGTTTTTGCATTTTTTTGTAAAATTTTTAGTCTATGAATCGGTTTTCTAAATTAAGTTAAGGAGAAAAATTGAAATAGAAATTAAAAAAGCAATAAATCCCCAAATAATTTTGTCTAAATCGATTGAATTATTCACTTTTTAATGACAAACTCATCATGATGCTATCGCAGTATTTGCCGTTTTCTTTGAATAATTTGGGAATAATTCCAATTTGCTGGAATCCCATTTTTTGGTAGAGATTTATTCCAGCGAAATTTTCGGCATACACTTCCAATTGCAAATTTTCCAGTATTGGATTTGACTTTCCCCAATCAATTGCCGCTTGCATCAAAGCACTTCCAAGTCCTTGATTTCGCCACTCGATCAACATTCCCATTCCGACCAAAGCATTGTGTTGCATCACTTGGCGTCTATTTCCTGTCAAGTCAATATTGCCAATCATTTGATTTTCGAATTCTGCCACCAACAACAATGAATTTGGCGCATCCAAAAACGATTGAATCCAAGCTTCTTCTTGCTCCAAAGACATTCGAAATTCTGAAGTCGATTTCGGAATGTATGGACTATTGTCTAAATAACTTTTGACCATTTGCAGAATGGCAGGCGCATCGTGAAGTCTTGCTTCTCGGACAAGAACCAACTTGCCATTTTTGAGCTGAATTGTTTGAGGATCGAAGTTCATTTATTGGGCTTTAGATTTCACATTTTTAATTAAAAACCAACCAAATCCAATCAATAAATTTAAAACTCCAAAAAAAGTAAAAAAGTTTCTTTCAACGCTTGAACCTTTATTAACCAAAATGAAAAGTATGATACAAATCATTCCCGGAACCAACAATCGAACCGAAAGTTTGAAGGCGGATAAAAAGTACGTTAGATTGACAATCGCACAAACGAAAACGCCCAATAATAAACCAATCATTCTCAAAATATTCGCTTCATAGGCTAAAAACACCCACATTAAACCACTTACTAGAAGCAAGATGATTGTTACGAAATAGGAGAGTGTAAGATTTACTTTCGACATGAATTGAATAATTTTGTTTTCAAATTTAAAAAATTTAGAATGACTACAGCGGATTTAGAATTATACAATTTTTAAAGTCATAAATTGTTTACCTTCGTGATTCCACTAAATATTTCATTGAATGTCCACCCTTGTAGCGCCGAAGAAAAAAATCAAAGTCAAAGTAAAACCGATGGTTTTTGAGGAAAAGCAAGTGATTGTCCACTGCTCAATACCTTGCGAACGTGGTATGGGCATGCGCATTTGGAAAACTACTTATTTAGTAACTGAGGATGGAACAGAAATTCCCTTGATGTTTTGGGAAGGAATCTCGCTCGCTCCAGAATGGACAGTGGTCATGCACAACGGTTTTTTTCGATTCACACTCATTTTTAAGGGGCTGCCAGCAAGTTGCAAGGTGTTTTCGATGATGGAAAAAATCCCTGAACCAGGAGGATTTACGGTGAAAGATATTAGAAGAAATAAAACAGATGTTTACAAAGTGAATTTGTGAGTATTATGTAAGTTTTTTGAAAAGTTGTGTAATAAAAACGGCAGATAAAAACATCAATTTTGAATAAGTGAAAAAACTTTCACTTTCAAATAAATTCAAATTGAAAATCTTAAAGCAAATAATTTTTATTTTGTCCTTGACGGTAGCTTTCACTGCACAATCGCAAGTGAAAGTCAGTGTAAAGATAGGCACGGCACCTAATTGGGGTCCAGTCGGATATACAGATGTACAATATTACTATCTTCCAGACATCGAGGTATACTATGACATCAATACAAACATGTTCATTTATTTATATAACGGTGTTTGGATCAGAAGAACGTATTTGCCATATCGTTATAGAAATTATGATTTGTATGGCGGCTACAAAGTTGTTTTGAATCATTATCATGGATATTATCCTTACGGACATTTTCGAAATCATAGACATAGATATGGAAAAGGCTATAGAGGCAGGTATCAACGAAATATAGGTCCCAAACCAGGAAAAGTGAAACCTCACGCAACTCCACCTCGTCCAGTGCCAAAACCGACACCTCGTCCAAAACAAAATCCGCCGGTAAAATTAAAAAGTCCCGAGCATCACATAGAAAAACAAGGATATGGTGGTCGGAAACCAGGAGGTGTACATGGCGGAAAGCATTGAATTTGAAATTATAAGAAATAGTATCATTTGATACTATCATGCATTTTGATTTTCTACTTCCCAATACAAAACTTAGAAAAAATATTCCCCAACAAATCATCCGTTGAAATATCTCCTGTGATACTTCCCAAGTGGAACATTGCTTGGCGGATGTCCATCGCGACGAAATCTCCTGTAACGTTGGTTTCGAGGCCTGTTTGTGCCTGATTGAGTGAGAAAGCTGCTTTTTCTAGGGCTTCGACGTGGCGCACGTTGGTGACAATCGTTTCTTGACTGCTGTCGAAACCTGCTTGAATTTGTGCGACCAACCAATTTTTTAATTCTTCCATCCCCAGACCTGTTTTGGCGGATATGGCTTGAATTTCGATGTTTGAATTGTTTTCAAGTCTTGAATTTTCGCTTCGAATGTCTAATTTATTGGCCAAAACCAAGAACTTTTTGGTCGGAAATTCTACTTGCAATTCTTGCGCCCAACGAATGGTTTCGTCAGTAGACATCGTATTGTGACCTTCAGAAGCTGAACCGTTTGCAGAATAATCACTCATCAAGAGTACCAATTGCGCTTGGGCGATTTTTTCGTGTGATTTTTCAATTCCAATCGCCTCGATGCGGTCACTGTCGGATTCGTTCAATCCTTCGCGGATTCCTGCGGTGTCAATCAATCGGAACAAAATTCCTGCAATATTCAAGGTTTCTTCAATCACATCGCGCGTGGTTCCAGCAATATTGCTTACAATCGCTCTGTTTTCGCCCACCAATTGGTTCAGCAAAGTACTTTTTCCTGTATTTGGAGCACCTACGATCGCCACAGGAACCCCGTTTTTGATGGCGTTTCCGAGCTCAAAGGATTTCAATAAACGATGAATGTAGTTTAACACTTCAGTAACCAAGATTTTCAATTCGGAGCGGTCAGCAAATTCTACATCTTCTTCCGCAAAATCGAGTTCCAATTCTACCAGACTCGCAAAATGAATCAATTTCTCGCGCAATTCCTTTAATTCCGAAGAAAAACCGCCACGCATTTGATTCATCGCAACTTCATGCGCTTTTTGCGATTGCGACGAAATCAAATCTGCCACTGCTTCTGCTTGCGACAAATCCATTTTTCCGTTCAAAAAAGCACGCATCGTAAATTCACCAGGTTCCGCCATGCGACAACCGTTTTGAATCAATAATTGCAAAATTTGTTGCTGTATGTAGATTGAACCATGACAAGCAATTTCCACGGTGGCTTCACCCGTAAAACTTTTTCCTTCGTGTAAAACTGTTAATAATACCTCATCGATTACGGTTCCTTCAATCGTTTTTATTCTTCCAAAAAGCGCTGTATGCGAAGTTGATTCCTCGAGATTTTTAGTGAAAATTTGACTACAAATTGGAAATGCTTTTGGACCAGAAATTCGAATTACGGCGATGGCTCCTATTCCATTTGCGGTTGATAAAGCACAAATTGTATCGTTAAAATGATTCATGCCATAAAGGTAGAAAAATGCAACCTTAAAAGCAGAAAATCTTAGTAGATTGCAACAAATTTTTCTCCTTTGGTATTGATACTACCTCTAAACATACCTGTAGTATTAAACTGAAAAGTAATTCTGCCTTGGCGATCAATTGCTATTAAACCACCTCTTCCGCCAATACCAGTTAACTCTTTTTTAATGACTATTTCGGAAGCTTTTTCAACATTTTTGTGATTGAAAAACATATATGAGTGCACTTGGTGCGCAGCAACTAATCTGATGAAATCTTCACCATGTCCAGTACAAGAAACAGCGCAGGATTCATTATTAGCATAAGTTCCAGCTCCAATTAGGGGAGAATCTCCAATTCGATTGAATTTTTTATTGGTAATACCACCTGTAGAAGTTCCTGCAGCAATATTTCCAAAACCATCTAAAACGACACAACCCACAGTTCCAAATTTATTGATGCTATCTAAGTCATCTATTGCTCCTTTTGTGCCTTCATTGTCTAGTTGAGTTTTAGATGAATCTCTGATTTTAAGCATTTCATTCCAGCGTTTTTGCACAAAAAAATACGATGTATCGACAATTTCAATTCCTTGTAACTTTGCAAATTTCTCTGCGCCTTCACCATTTAAAAAGACAAATTGTGAATTATTCATGATTTCCTTTGCCAATGAAATTGGATTCTTCACTTTTCGGAGATTTGTAACTGCACCACATTTTAAATCTTTACCATTCATTATGGCTGCATCCATTTCATTCATGCCTTCATTTGAAAAAACAGCTCCTTTTCCGGCATTAAAAAGCGGGGAATCTTCCATTACTTTGATTACCGCTTCCACAACATCCGTTGCAGTTGCCCCTTTTTCAAGCATAGAATAACCCAAAACCAAGGCCTCATCCATTACTTTTTTATAAGCTTCCTCCTCGGATGGAGTAAATTTTCTTTTAACCATATTTCCTGCACCACCGTGCAATGCAAGGGCAAATTTACTTGTCATGATTGGCGCTTTTAGTGAATCCATTTTGACTTGTCCAAAACTGGAAAATGATAAAATAAAAAATAAAAAATAAAATTTAAGCTTCATAGGCTAAAGTTAAAACTTAATACTGTACGTCACACCATAAATAAAATCAATTCTGGGATACTTAGTATTTACCAAAAACTGATTCATGTAATAAAAATCCAACTTGTTTCTTTTATCTATTTTATATGTTAAACCTATATCAAACCGATAAGCTTGGGTTTTATTGATCTGATTCAATCTTAAAAATTGTTCTGCTCCAACGTGCAAACTATAAATTCCATTCAAATTATACTTCACAATCAACTTGTTTCGATTAAAATTTTTGTCCAATTTATACGTGTCAAACAGATTCAAACCATACAGTTGGCCTTGAAGTCTCGACCTAAATTGAAAATAAAATTTATTGTATCCTTTTGAGAAAGTAATGTCGCCATAAAACCGCTGAACATCATTGTAGAAATTATCTAAATTTCTTGCTTTTATAAATCTATAATTCGCTGCAATGGCTATGTTTTTATTGATTTTATAACTTAATCCTACATCGCCAAAAATGGAACCCAATTCTCTCATATTTTGATTGAACGAATTCTGATTAAAAAAAGTGCCAGAAAAACGTTTGGTAAATTTTTTCTCCACGTTCAACGAAAGCCAAAAAACTCCATCCTTTTGCACTTGTGCATTTGATTTGAATCCAATGAATAAGATGAGAACAAGCACTATTTTAAGTCCAATTTTCATAATCAATTATAAAAGTATGTGTACTTTCTGCTGTAGATTAATTTTTGATTTTCATCGAAAATGCTCCTTTCGATCAACGAACCTTTTCGGTCATATTTAAAAACTGTTTTTTCTTTTAAAATGCCTTCTTTGTTGTATGAATTCTCTTCTGTTTTCTGTCCAAAATTATCGTAAACAAATTCTACTCTTTCCTGTAATTCGTTATTAGCATTGTAAATCAATTCTTCCCTTTTATCATCTAGATTGTCGTATTTCGAAATTGTTTTTTGAGTGATTTTTCCAAATTTATCAAAAGTACAATGTTCGATTTCATGATTGTTTCGATCAAATGCATAAGTCTCATACGTTTTGAAAGTACTGTCGCTATTATACTCTATTTCTTTGACGAGATTTCCATGTTTGTCGTATTCAGAAACCGAATTGCGTACCTGTTCAAATTTATCTTTTTTGAATTCCTGCTGCTGAATTTCCACTTTCCGAATCTTCATTTCTCTTATTGTTCTCCTGCTTTGTGCAAACGAAAAATTGGTAACAATCAGCATTATAATTGGGAGGATTAGAATTCTCATTTGAATACGTTTAAAGTCCCTAAATCTATCTCGTCTTTTCTTTTTTGAATAGAAAAATCTATTACAAAAGCGGTGTCAGCTATGGGCAATTGACCATTCACCATCGCGACAGAATCCAAGGAATAAGTGTAAATCTTGTAATTCCCTTTGTACAAATATTTGAATTCAAATTCACCTTTGTAATTCGTTTTAATGCGTTGACCATAATTGACATTATCACCATAAATAATGTAGACATAGGTATCAGGCAAATAATTTTCGCTGATTAGCGTTGTAAAAGTTGAGTTATAGTGCTTGTAATACACTTTCCCGTGAACGGAGGCTTCACCTCCAATTCCAGCTTGTTTTTTGCACCCAAAAATGGTAAAAATAAAAACAATTATAAAAGCTAAATTTTTCATTTTTAATAAATTAAAAGTTTATAATTCCATCAAAAGTAATGGAAGCATTCTTGTCTTTGTCGATAATAATGATTGTATTCGTTTTGCTTTTTACCTTTAAAAGGTCAATTACTTTTTCCTTGTAAAAATCATCTAAATCGGTAAAAGGCTCATCTAACAGCAATATTTTTTTCTTGGATAGCAACGCCCGAACAATAATCAATAATTTTCGTTGTCCATTGGAAAGATTTTTGCCTCCATCAATAATTGGCATGGAAAGATCTACGTTTTCGGAATTAAAAAACCCAAGCGCAACCAATAAATCTTCTATTTCTTGCTTTTTTTCTTCTTTCCTTGAATAGGATACTGCTTCAAACAAAGTTTTTCCAAGTAGAGTTAACTCACTTGATACCATAGAAATGTTTTTTCTAACTGCTTTTGTTGTATAATCAGAAACATTTTTCCCATCAATTAACACTGCACCTGAATTTGGTTGATATAAACCCAACAAAAGCTTAAAAATCGTCGTCTTACCGCTTCCTTGTTCGCCATTTAATAAATAGAAACCATAACCGGGTACAGTAAATTGGACATTATCAAAAATAAAGGTTTTATTGCTAACCGAGAACGATACATTATCAAACTGAATTCTTCCAACTTCTACTTTCAATAAATCGGTTTTTTCAGTTAATTCAGAAGGGGAATTTACGATTTGAAGGAGTTTTGAAAAAGAAATTCTTCCAGCTTGCCAAACAATGTTTACTTTCAAAATTCGTTTCAATACTGGAATAATGTTGACCGTAAGCATGATAAATATCAAAATTTGCGATCCTTCTAGTTGATGCGATCCTGTTACTTGAAAATAATAGGCAACATAAAGAACTATTCCCAACATACAGTATAGCAAAAAAGGCAATAAGCTGTCAATGAGCGCATACCATTTAAAGTAGTGCACGCCATTTTGAAACAATTTATTGGATCTTTTATTGAATTTCTCAATTTCTATCGGTTCTCGATTAAACACCTTGATGGTAAGCAATGCATTTAATCTCGATGAAACAAAGCCCAAGTTTTGAGAACGAATATCTCTTCTGACGGCAGTGTATTTTTTGAGCTTTAAATTCAATAAAAGCACCAAAACAAATAAGATTGGAAACGAAATCAGAAGAATGGAAGCCAAAAGTGGATTGATGACAAAAAATAAACTCAACGTCAAACTGATAAATAGAATGTCATTTGTAAATCCGATGATTCCTTTGGTAAGGTATTTATTTACTGAACTTAAATCCCCACTATAGCGCAAAAGATAGTTTCCTGTAGCTTTTTTTTCAAAAAACGATAAATCAGAATTTAATTGAGATTGAAAAAGTAATTCTCTCAGTGTTTTGGTAAACTTTTCAACTAAAATTCCTGAAAGGAAAGTGTACAAATAATTGAAAATAAGTCGCGTAAAAATAATGATTGCAAACAACCTAAAGTAGGTTTGAATGTCATTCACTTCACCAAAAATCGCATTGAAAATTTTACCTCTTGCGCTATTTGAATGCACGGCCAACTGGTAAAATTTGCCTAGAAATAATGGGATTAAAAGGGTGCTAAAAATACTAAGGAATCCAAAAAAGAATGCTCCCGCGGTAAGCAGGAGATTCTTTTTGAAAAAATTATTAATTAATTTTCTTTTTGATACCTTAGTTTTTAACAAAATCTACTGATTTTTCAATGATTTTTACAACATCCTCATTCATTAACTTATCAAGTGTCATTACAGGAATATCAATTCGATCTTCCACTTCTTGAATCAACAAAGGACTCATAGTAAATCTACCAGCAATCATAGTTGGTTTGTGACCCAGCTCTTGTAAAAATGAGATTCCCCAAAAAGCAGCTAAGCTATCTCCTCCTGAAAACACTACTTGGTGAATTGTGTCCATAAATGATTTGTCTCGCAATAGTAATTCTGTTTCTAGTTGAACCAATCCATCTGCAATTTCCATTACAATGTAATCAGGTTTTTCAACCGCCAATCGATCCAATAAAGTTTGATACAAATCTAATAAATCTGGTTTAGAAACCATGAATGTTGACGGATATCCAGCATCAATAAAATCAATTGAAACATCTGCACCACAATCATATACTAAATCTTTATCTTTGGTATAACAAGTACCAGTCAATTTAATAAAAGCAACTTTTTTATTGGTAGTTTTTAAACCTCTTGCTAAAAACGCTGCTGTAGTGGTTTTTCCACTATCCATAGTTGACCCAATGGACAAAATAACTTTGGCATTGTTGGGAACTTCACCTCTAAAAGCACTTTTTACTTTGTTGTGGTAAATTGTGTTCATTACAGCACCTTTTTCATCATTGGCATAACCAATCAATCTTAATTTGGTCGCTTCAATGTCTTCAAAAGCTGCGTTTTTTGACTTTACCAAACCTATTGCTCCTCCAGCACCTAAAATTTCAAGAATTTCAGTTGGTTTATCAGGAACATAGCCTTCAAATTGAGCAGTGGCGTATCGATTAGCGAATGCAGCCAAAATATAGTCCCCTTTCAAAATCGTCACTAATCGTTTTGATTCTGATTGAACAGTTTTGTGCTTGCCAATTTCTAGTACTTCAAACAAAGCTACATCACCCATCTTTGGAGAATATGTGTGATTTTTTGTTTGATCAATTGCGCTATATTGAACGCCACTGCATGAAATAGTTCTTTTAATTTTTATATTCATTTTCTATTGTATTACTAGTTTTTGAGTTTGAATTGTATTGTTTGAATTTTGAATTTGAACAAAATAAACACCTGGCGTAAGTTTTTCAGTATTTAACGTCATCGTCGAATTATCAATCATCGTAGAAAATACTTCACTTCCTTTGAGGTTCAATATTTTAAGCGAAAAATTCTTTCCATTTGTTTGGATTGTAGAAGCGTCAATCACCACATAATCTGAAGATGGATTTGGATAAATCATAAATAAAGAGCTATTGGACATACCCATATTAATTAAGCCAGCATCAGCTGTCCCATAATATTTTACAGTTACTAAATCACGCTGCAAGCTTGAATTTAAACTCCCTCCTGTAACAAAAACTTCTAAACCTTTTACAAGCATTGTACTTGGAATATCTTTAGAGTTACCAATACCATTATAATGATAAATTGAATCTTGCGTTCCTGTTGGAGAATATTTTAATGTAACGTAATCATAATTAGATAACGTCGAACTTGTTTCTGATTGACCGGAAACATAAATATTATTTAATATATCGATACCAACCTCACAAGCTTGGTCGTCTAAAAGACTTATGTTATCATAGGTTTTATTCCACAATTCATTCCCGTTGGCATCATATTTTATAGTAACAATGTTATTATTTAAAGTTGCAGTATTAGCATCTGAATCTGAAGTCCCAGCAACTACAACATTTGCATTATTATCAATTACAATACTTTCACCAAGATCATTTCCATGAGCAGGACCATCAAATATTTTTGACCAAATTAACGAACCAGACACATCATATTTAATTGTTACGATATTAGTGTCTGCACTTGTCGCACTTTTACTAAAACCTGTGATATAGATATTCTCACTATTATCGACTGCAATTTTTATAGCTTCATCGTCACCGGTACCGTCAAATGTTTTTACCCACTGTTGGACTCCCGAAGAATTATATTTTAAAAGTAAATAATCATTATTTGAACCGTTAAATGTTTTTCCAGCTACATAAATATTTCCAGTGGATGACACTTTCATAGATTTAGGAGAATCATTTAAATTTCCAGTTCCATTGTAGCGTGTTGCCCATAAAAATGAGCCATTGGAACTCCATTTTACCGTCAGAACATCATCATTAGAAGTAATATTAGGATCGCTATCACTTCTGCCTGTTAAAATAACATTTCCGCTTGCATCTAATTCAAGCGCAATTGCTTTATCAGATTCATTTGCAGTTGTATAATTATATGAACTTGTCCACAAAGTATCTCCCAACTGATTGTATTTTGCAACTTTATAATCATATGATTGTCCGAGGTTCTTTAAGTACCCTCCTACAAAAATATTCCCACTTGCATCAACAGCAACACCATATGCATCATCAATACTTGCTGTTGACGTTCCATTTAAAGTTCTCATCCAAACAGTATTTCCATTTGGATCGATTTTTTGTAGGGCTAAATTTCTATCAGTCCCATATTCAACTGTATACCCAGCTATAAAAGAATTTCCATTTGCGTCTTTTGCTATCGCATGACTATTACTTGAGTTGTCTCCAATACCGTTATAAGATTTTGACCACTGTTGTGTGCCAGAAGAATTATACTTTAAAGCAATTGCATTTTTTTGAGGGATGGTTTCAGAAGAACCAACCACAATTATTTTTGCTGCATTATCCAATGCAATTCCGACAGGAATATCATTCACATTTGCTGCATTTGAATAGGATGTAGAAAAAATGGAAGCACCAGCAGTAGTGTACCCTAAGGTAACAAAATCATTAGAAATTAATAGTGTTCCGTCAGTATCTGTATACCCCGTAACATATGCATTTCCTGAATTATCTACAACGATACATGTTGGTACGTCGTCATTCGAGGCAGAACCTGTATACGTTTTAGCCCACAACTGATTTCCTGAAACATCATATTTTATAGTCGTAATATCATAATTAAACGTTGCAGTAACATCATAATCACTTTGTCCAGTTACATATATTTCGCCTGCTGTATTTATTCCAATGGCAGTTGCTCTATCATCATCAATATAGTCATAAACTGCCTGCCACAATTCTACCCCAGCACTGTTGTAGGCTACAGTGAGATAATCATATGTGATGTTTTTTGACCTTCCTGTAATATAAATATTTCCATTACTTGGATTAATAACCATGTCAGTTGGTCGGTCGTAATGGGTACGATCTACTGTCTGTAACCAAGTTTGTGCACCTGTTGAACCATTATATTTAATCGTAACATAATCATCTTCTGAACCATTGAATGAACGACCAGTTACAATTGGATTATTTGAGGCGTCTAAAACAATCTTCACTGTTCTATCAGTACTATTTCCCGAACCATTAAATAATTTACTCCATAATTGAACTCCACTTGCATTATACTTAATTGTAATGTAATCGTCGTTATTGACAATTGTTGGGTCACTATCTGTTTGCCCTGTTACATATACATTTCCTGTACCATCAACAATAATGGAATTTCCCCTATCAGTCTGGTCAGAATTGATATTTGACAAGTATGGACTTACCCATTGAATAACCCCAACACTATTGTATTTAATAGTAACCATATCAGTTCCTGTTCCACTTCCTCTCTGATATCCTGTAATATAAATATTTGAATTGTTGTCCAAGTAAATTGAAGTAGCCTCATCTATTCCATTACCTGGTCCGTTATAAACATTCGTCCAAACTGTATCGCCATTTGCATTCAATTTTACAAGTAAAATATCACTGTTAACAGATGTATTTACAGTTGAACCTGCTATAAAAATATTGTTGTTTAAATCCGTAACAACAGCATTGTATTTATCGCTAAAATCTCCCTGCCCATTGTATCGATTTACCCATTGTGAAAAAATGGAAGTTGTTGAAAAAAGAATTAAAATTAATAGTTTGATGGATTTTTCTAACATAAGTTCTATAGTTTAAAATTCAAACGTCCTATATTTAAATTAGGTTGGATTAACTCTTTCAAATAGAGTTCAAGAATTATGACTTCTACAAAATTTTGGTTTCCTTAATTGTTGTTTTTAAGTAGGTTAATTATATTTAGCTTGTATTAAAATTAAATTTTCTTTTTTTGCTTATTTATTCTTTTACAAAACAACTTTAATGACTTCTCTTTTTTTCGATTAAGTTTGCACTGTTTCTAAAAATGAAAAAATGAAATTTTACTTAATACTAACCTTGTCTTTGTTGACAGGAAATCTAGTGGCTCAAAACGCATCCAAAAAAGTGATTGACAAATCTTGTGGTTGTTTGAACAATGAAAAAACTGCTGTAAAAAATTACGATGAATTCATGAGTCTTATTGTTAAATGCGTTTCGCCAAACTTAGGTGATAATTTGCAAGAATTGAAAACAGAATTTGGAATTACAGAAAAAGATTTGATGAAATCGATGGAAATGATTGGCGAAAAAATCGGTGAGCAAATGGTTTACGATTGTCCAAAATTTGCTGAAATGACGATGAAATTATTGGGTGAAGACAAAGAATTTCAAGATTTGGCTATTGAGGAATTATCCAAAGAAAGCAATTCAAGCGAACGTTTGGCTGAAGACGGAACGATTACCACGGTCGATATAGCTTCGTTTCCTTGTCAACTAAGCATTCAAACAGAAGGTGGTGAAACAATCAACGTATTGTGGCTAGATGAAATCACTTTGGATCAAACGTACGTTGAAAATCCATCCAAACTAAAAGGCAAAAAGATTCAGTTTGTGTATGAAATGAGAAAATTATACGATCCGAAATTGAAAAAATACGTTTCTAAAAAGGTGTTGTTGGAAATGAATTTTTGAGGATAGATGATTGGATTGTTGGATTTTTAGATAGTTTGCCATACGGCAATTTTGAAATAATCTATCTATCCAATAATCCAAAAAAAAAAGCCCTGAATGAGTTTTCATTCAGGGCTTTTTTGATTATTAAAGCTTGCTTATTTCACCATGAACTGAACAACTTGTTTGTTGCTTCCGTCACCGATTTGCAATAAGTACATTCCTGAAGCAATTCCTTGTGTTGAAAGAATTACTGCATTTGAACCTGTTGCTGCTTGAATATTTTGTGTTTGAATTGTTTTTCCTAATACATCTGTTACAACAAATGTCATTGCTTTTGGAGAAACCACATTGAAAGTAACATTCAATTCACCTTCAGTTGGGTTTGGGAAAACAGATAAACCTTCTACTGCAATTTGCTCTTCGATTCCAAGTACGTTTACATTTGATGGTGCACCTGCATAAATATTAATATCATCTAAGTAAACATTATTTCCTCCTGTAGCATCAAATCTGAATTTGTATCTGAAATTTTGATTCCAATATTGAGATGTAACATTTGTCATGTGAACAGTTGTCCAATCTGCAGAAGTTGGCGTCCAAGCAGCAGTTTCTGACAATGAAGATAAACTTGTTCCAGAAATGGTTTTTCTTTGTTGCCAAGTATCACCACAATCAGCAGTTAAGAAAACTTTCAAAATTTCACTGTTTGTAGATGCTTTTTTACGGTAAGCATATTTGAAAGATAATGTAACGCTCGTAGCTGAAGTTATTGATGACAAATCAACTGGAGAAGAAATAAACTCATCATAGTTTGTTCCTGATTGAGTGAAATTACCCAATTTCAAGCTTTTTGAACCTGTTGCACCGGCCGTATTTGTCAAATCCCATGTTGGCGTTGAAGCAAGTGAATTTACAATTTCGAAACTTGTAATGTCTGAAGTTTGGGTATAACCCTCAAAACTTTCAAAGAAAGGAATTGAAGCTCCTGCTGGTAAAACTGTAATATAAGAAGTTCTCGTTTCAACATCAGTTGTTGTTCCATCCGTTGCAGACAAAGTTACCGTGTAAGTACCAGGAGTTGAATAAGTAACTAAAGGATCTTGAGTTGTTGACGTTGCAGGAGTTCCACCTTGGAAAGTCCAATTCCATCCTGAAGCGGCGTTGTATGATTCCTCTGAAAATTGCAAAGCATCACCTACACAAATAACTTGTTTTGGAACTGTAAAGTTTGCTTGACATAAATAAACGTTTCCGTCAGCACCAACCGCAGCTAAATTTGCAGCAGAAATAACATTTGCTCTTCCAGTATTTGTTGAAACAATCGCAGCTCTCATTCTAGCAACTTGACCTGCAGAAAACATTTTTGAACAATATGAATAATCCATATAATTCTCAACGTTTGCTCTTGGTCCACAGAAATTTTCATTCAATGCACAAGAAGTTACGCCTCTAGTTGTAGGTGTATCTGCAACTTGGTCATCACCACATGCAACGTTTGGATTGTTATTTCCTCCCCAAGTATGAGAAAGATTTAACCAGTGACCAACTTCGTGTGTCAAAGCACGGCTTGTATTCACAGAACTTGTTCCAATCGATCCAAGATAATTATGTAAAATCCAAATTCCATTTTGCATTGAATTTCCAGACCAAGATGAAGGATTTGTCGTGTAACCAGCAGCACCGCCAATCTCAGCAGCAATAAATACATTCATGTATTTGTTTCCAGGCCATTGTCCATTGTAAACGTCATTACCACTTACAATTGCATTTACTTGAGCACCACCATCTGAACCATCTGAAGTTAGTGCATTTTGCGTTCTTGTGATTCCACTAAAACAAGTTCCGTTTGGTGCTTTTGTTGCTAAAACAAATTCGATTTCTACATCAGTAGGAACACAAGTTGCAGCAGGGTTACTCGCTTTGAAATCTGCATGAACATTCAACGCATCAGCATTTAGCAATCTGTAATCACGATTTAAAATCGCTAGCGCATCCAAGATTTGCTCTTTGGAAATGTTTTCAACTCCGCCATTGTGAAGTACGTGAAAAACAACAGGGATTTTATAGATTACACGTTCGTGCGGAGGATTTGCAGCCAAATTTTGCTCAATTTGTTGCATTTGTGCTTGATCAATCGCATACTGAGCGGAGAACCCAGGAATTGCGTGTAAAGCATTCATTTTTTTGTGCGATGTGCAATATTCAACCGATTCACCATCTCTAGTGTTTGAAAGATCTATCGTTTGATTTTGCGCAAACAAAGAAAAAGAGGAGAAAAGGCTAATTCCGAAAATTGCAAATCGAAATTTATCCAAAAGAGTTTTCATAGTTTATTTTTTGAGTTTATTTAAAACGCCACAAGTTACAAAAAGGTTTAAAAATATGAAAGAAATATTGGTTAAATGATACTTTTATTGATTGAACGGTAAAATCATTCTAAATAACAATGTCATTTAATGCAAATAAAACTTCTTCAGAATACTGATTACTTAGAAGTTTGTCCAATTTCAAAGCTATTCTTTCTGGCGTTTCCAATTTATTGTCTGACTTCAAATTTTGAAAATTTTCCAAGCTAGAAAAGGAACTTTCAGCTGTCGCACGAATTTGAACTTGCATATCGGTATCGATCACGCCAGGTGCAACTGAATAAACTTTCGTAGACTTTCCCAATTCACGTTCTTCCAACAAAAAAGTTTGAGAAAACAAATCGATCGCGGCTTTTGAGGCACAATATCCTGCCCACGAAGGAATTGGTCTTTTTCCCGCACCAGAACTGATATTTACTACGATCAAACTTTTGCTCTTTCCGCAATAATCGCTGATTTTCCGTATTAATTTAATTGGAGCAATGACATTTACTTGCATGATTTCATCAATGCAATCTGCTTTCATAGAGGAAATGCGTTCGATGTTTCCAATAATTCCAGCGTTATTGATTAGTATGATTTCTTCGCTTTCAGTCGTTGGAAGTTGAAAATTCTGAATCGCATTAGAATCCAATAAATCCAATTCTATGAATTGAAAATTGGGATTTTGAATTGAATTTGTTCGACCAATACCAATGACTGATTGGTTTTTCGAGAGAAAATGTTCTGCCAATGCTTTCCCAATTCCTCTCGAAACGCCTGTGATTATATAAGTTTTTGACATTTATGCCAATGCTTGTTCGATGTCCGCCAAGATGTCTTCGATGTCTTCCACCCCAACACTCAAACGCAATAAATTATCTACAACACCCGCTTTTTCTCTTTCTGCTTTCGGAATTGAAGCGTGCGTCATTGTCGCTGGATGATTGATCAAAGATTCAACGCCACCCAAAGACTCAGCTAATGAAAAAACGTGGAAAGAAGACGCTACTTTGAAAGTATTTTCGATTGATGCATCTTTCAAAACAATGGAAATCATTCCACCAAAATCACGCATTTGTTTCTTCGCAATTTCATGATTTGGATGCTCAGGAAAACCAGGCCAATATACTTTTTCGATTTTCGGATGATTTTTCAAATATTCAGCTACTTTTCTTCCGTTGAAACAGTGTCTTTCCATGCGCAAATGCAAGGTTTTAATTCCACGCATCACTAAAAAACTGTCCATCGGACCAGGATTTGCTCCGCATGAATTCAACACAAAATACAATTTTTCATGCCATTCATCACTGTTGGTAATCAAAGCTCCCATTACTACATCACTGTGACCTCCTAAATATTTGGTAACAGAATGCATCACGATGTCAGCCCCTAAATTCAAAGGATTTTGCAAATAAGGCGAAGCAAAAGTATTGTCCACAACCAAAGTCAAATTGTGTGCTTTAGCAATTTTTGAACACGCTTCGATATCAATAATTTGCATTGTTGGATTGGTTGGCGTTTCAGCCCAAATCATTTTGGTGTTTTCATTGATATATTGCTCAATATTAGAAGCGTCTGTCAAATTCACAAAATGAAATTTGATTCCGTAAGGTTCGTAAATTTTGGTAAACAAACGGTAAGAACCACCATACAAATCATCACCAGTAATCACCTCATCACCAGGACGCAAAGTTCTAATCACAGCATCTGTAGCACCCATTCCGCTTGAAAAACAAACACAATGTTTACCGTTTTCCAACGCTGCAATGTTTTCTTGCAATGCTTCGCGAGTAGGATTTTTCCCACGCGCATATCCAAAACCTTTATTCACACCCGGTGCTTCCTGCACATAAGTTGAAGTTTGGAAAATAGGCGTCATGATTGCACCTGTGGTTGGATCTGGATGCGCACCAGCATGAATGGCTTTTGTACCGAATTTCATATCTTTTTTCATTGTTTTCACTTCTTAGTTGGGCGTAAATTTATGGAAATTGTTTTGGGAAATTAGTTAATTCCAAAATTTGTCCTTTTTCTATCGAAAATACGCTAGATTTTTATCCAGTTATATGCAACTGACTGAAATTTTTATCTACAACCAATTCATACGTATTTCCAGACTGATTGATTTCGCATTCGGTTCTTTGATCATCCATGTAAATATTTTTCAAAGCAAATGGCAAATTGTGAATCACCAGTTTGAATTTTTGATATTCGGCATCAAAATCTCCTTCTTTATGTTGGTTGATTACTAAATTTTCAGACCTTCCAACCACTTCAAATGTTCGTAATGAAAAACGTCCTTTTTGGTAGTCATATCCATCACCTCCATCTGCGTAAATGCGCGACTTGGTTTTTTCCTCTGAAAAATAAACGTCTATTTGCAATTCTTCGATTTTCTTTTCTCCAACATATTGTTGCACAGGATATTTTGGAATACAAGCTCCTTCTTTTACAAACATTGGAATGGTTTCCATGGTTGCGTCAACCCAAACTTCTTCACCACCAACAACCTTTTCACCTGTCCACCAATTGATCCAATTTCCGCGAGGTATATACATTCTGCGTCCTTGTGTATTTGGTTCTAAAATCGGGCAAACCAAAATGTGATTTCCAAAGATAAATTCATCCGTTCTGAAATGCGTTTGCATATCTTCTTGATCGTAATAAAACAATGGTTTAATCATCGGCGTTCCATGTTGAATGTATTCCCAAAACATGGTATATAAATACGGCAACAAGGTGTATCGAATTTCAATGAATTTTCGAACAATGTCCGTCACGTCTTTTCCAAACGACCAAGGTTCTTGCTCTCCGTGATGACCAGATGAATGCACCCTACAAAATGGATGAAAAACACCCAATTGAATCCAACGAGTAAACAATTCTGCTGTTGGTTGCTCAGCAAATCCACCAATGTCAGTTCCAGTAAAGCCTGCGCCGCTGATATTCATTCTTTGCACTTGGATATTTGCAACCCATAAATGTTCCCAAGATGCTACATTGTCTCCTGTCCACGATGAAGTGTAACGTTGCGTTCCGCTGTAAGCCGCTCGCGTAATAATAAACGGACGTTTTGGATAAGCGAATTTCTTTACGCCTTCGTATGTTGCGCGCGCCATTTGCATTCCGTAAACGTTGTGCGCTTTTCTGTGTGAACAAGTATTTCCATCGTAATTGTGACGCACATCGAGTGGGAAAGTTTTTCCTGGAATTTCCATCACTGCTGGTTCGTTCATGTCGTTCCAAACACCGCGAACGCCAATGTCTTCAATCAATTCTTTATACAATCCAGCCCACCAAGTGCGTACTTCCGGATTGGTGTAATCTGGAAAATAACAATCTCCTGGCCATACTTTTCCTTTCATCAACGGTCCATCAGAGCGCTTGCAGAAATAACCTTTTTCCATCGCTTCATTGTAGACGGAATAATCCTTGTCGATTTTAATTCCTGGGTCGATAATCACAACCACTTTAAATCCGTCGGCTTTCAAGTCATCGACCATTTGCTTCGGATTGGGGAAATATTCTTTGCTCCAAGTGAAACATCGGAACCCTTCCATGTAATCGATATCCAAATAAACGGCATCGCAAGGAATTTTCAAATCGCGGAATTTTTGTGCCAATGCCCTGAAATTACTTTCTGGATAATAACTCCATTTACTTTGGTGATAACCCAACGCCCACATCGGCGGCATTTCAGGAACACCAGTCAATTGCGTATAATTCTTGATGACTTCTTTGCTCGAAGGACCGTAGAAAAAGTAATAATTCATTTCTCCACCATCTGCCCAAAAAGAAGTGATTCCATGCCTTTCGCTTGCGAAATCAAAGTGCGTTCTAAATGTATTGTCGAAGAAGATTCCGTATGCAGTATTTTGATTCAATCCAATATAAAATGGAATTGTTTTATAGATTGGATCTTTGTCTTTGGCAAAAGCATATTCATCTGTATTCCAATTCGTAAAGCGCATTCCTTTCAGGTTCATGTGACTTGGTTTATCTCCCAAACCATAAAAACTTTCCCCTTTGGCACTGTGTTTTGACATTTTCACGATGTTTCCGCCAAATTCATGGTTTTCTTCGTAATGAAAACCCAATTCGTCTTCTAAAATAGGCGTTCCTTCGAGCGTGTAAATACCGATTCGCATGTTTTCTTTAGCAACATAAATTTTGATTTTTGCCGTCGTAAGAATGTAATAATCTTCGTCTTCTGCGAAATTCAAATCGTTGTAACCTTTGGGATAATTGTCGGCCAAAGCATAAGAAAAATCTTTTTCGAAAGCATTTTCTGTTGCGTAACGAAATCGAACAACGCTGTCACGTAGAATTGTCAAACGCAGTAATACATTGTTTTTTGCGCGGAAAGTGTAGGTATCGACATTCTTTTCAAAACTAACTATTGATTGTGGAAATAGATTTCCTTTGTACTCTAAAGCGGTATTTATGATCATTTTTTAAATTATTTTAATGCGAAAATTGAAATTGCCAACGGTGGCAATGTTAAACTAATTGAAAACGGTAAGTGATGCATTCCTTCTTCATCAGCGACAATATCGTTTGTATTGATAACTCCAGAACCACCAAATGATTCTGAATCGCTACATAAAATCTCTTTCCATGGACCTTTAACAGGAACACCGAAGCGGTAATTGTCTCTCACCACTGGCGTGAAATTGGCAACAATCAATAAATCGTCCACAGGATTTTTTCCTTTTCTCAAGTAAATCAAAATACTGTTTTCTTGATCATTGTAACTGACCCATTGAAATCCACTGGCGTTGAATTGTAGTTCTGAAAGTGCAGGGCGTGTTTTGTAAAGATTGTTGAGCGCTTTTACCCAACTTTGAATTCCTTGGTAATCTGGATTGTTCAATAAATCCCAATCCAATGAACCTTCAAAATTCCATTCGGATTCTTGCCCAAATTCTGAACCCATGAAAAGTAATTTCGTGCCTGGATGCGTAAACATGCAACCGTAAAGCAGTCTTAAATTGGCTCTTCGTTGCCAGTGATCTCCTGGCATTCTGCCCATGATACTGTGTTTTCCATAAACTACTTCATCGTGACTCAAGGGCAACATGAAATTTTCTGTGAAAGCGTAAGTCAACGAAAAACTGATGTCATTGTGGTGATGCTTGCGGTAAATCGGTTCTTTTTTGAAATATTCCAATGTGTCGTGCATCCAACCCATCATCCATTTCATACCAAAACCCAAACCTCCGATGGACGTTGGCCTGCTTACCATTGGGAAATTCGTACTTTCTTCAGCAATGGTTTGCACATCTGGGAATTCTTGATAAACGTGGCTGTTCAAATCTTTCAAAAAATCGATAACCGCTAAATTTTCTCTTCCTCCGTGCACATTTGGTTCCCATTCGCCTTCCTCGCGACTGTAATCTAAATACAACATGGATGCTACGGCGTCAACTCTCAGTCCATCTGCATGAAAAGCATCTAGCCAAAAAATGGCGTTACTCATCAAAAACGAACGAACTTCTGGCCTTTCGTAATTAAAAATCAATGATTTCCAGTCTGGATGATAGCCTTTGCGAATATCTGGATGCTCATACAAATGCGTGCCATCAAAATTTCCCAATCCGTGCGCATCACTTGGAAAATGCGATGGAACCCAATCCAAAAACACACCAATTCCTTTTTGATGAAATGCATTGACCAAAAATTTAAAATCTGCTGGCGAACCAAATCTACTTGTTGGCGCAAAATATCCTACCAATTGATAGCCCCAAGATGGATCATATGGATATTCCATGATGGGCATAAATTCAACATGGGTAAATCCCATTTCTGAAACATAATCGACCAATTCAACCGCCATTTCACGGTAAGTCAACGAGCGATTTTCTTCCCATCTTTTTTTCCAAGAACCAGCGTGAATTTCGTATACAGAAATTGGTTTATTCAGCGCATTGTGATTGATTCTTTTTTCCATCCAATCACTATCCGACCATTCAAAATCTGCATTCCAAATGATGGAAGCTGTCATCGGTGGATGTTCGCAATAGCGCGCAAATGGATCGGCTTTTTCAGTGATGATACCGCCGTGATTGCTGTGAATTTTATACTTGTAAATTTCACCATGACCCACATTGGGAATAAATCCTTCCCAAATTCCAGAACCGTCCCAACGCACCAAAAGTTCGTGACTTTCAGTAAAATGATTGAAGTTTCCAACCACAAAAACATGTTTTGCAGAAGGCGCCCAAACGGCAAAATAAGTTCCGTCAACACCGTCCAATTGCATGGTGTGGGAACCCAATTTTTCATACAATCGGATGTGTTTTCCTGCTTGAAACAAATTGATATCGAAATCTGTGAAAAGACTGTGTGGTTTTACTGAATTCATATTTGTTTCTTTAAATTTCTGTTTTTAAAATGCTTGCAATTCCTTTGAGTGGAATAATTGCCCAATCTGGACGAGAATTTAATTCATATCCCAATTCGTAAATGGCTTTTTCAGTCATGTGATACATCAAAATGAATTCTTGTTCTTTTTTGTATCCAATGTTCAATTCTCCAAAAGAATAAATCCGCTGCAAATATGCATCCATACAAACCGCTACTACATAGGTAAACAATTTTTCTCCCGCTTCGAATAAATGTTCTTGCTTGTAAGAAAGTTTATCAGGATTATTTAAAATGGATGCAAAAAGCGCATAGTGGAAACTTCTAAACAGTCCAGCCAAATCTTTCAGCGGTGGTTGTTTGATTTTTCGATCGCGAATAGTACTCTCAGGTTCGCCTTCAAAATCGAGAATAACAAAATCATTTTCAGTCACCAAAACCTGGCCTAAATGATAATCTCCATGAATCCGAATGCGTTCACCCTTTAGAATTTCCCAGTCAAAATCGAGGAAATATTTTCGGATTGCTTTCTTATTTTGCAAAAAGTAATTCGCCAACTCAAGTGCTTCACCATTCAATGAATCTAAGTTATTTTCAATCGCATTTAAACGATTTTGAACTTGATAAATCAATCGGTTTTTTAGCCAAACGCCATAATCCCCGTTGAATGTTGTGGAAGTGAAATGCGTATCCGTTTTGTTGCTTCCCATGGCGATGTGCAAATCAGCAGTGCGTTCTGCAATCAATTTCACTTTCATGAAAAATTCCAAACCAACAAAATCAATGTATTCATGCGGAACTTTGTGAATGGGAAGTTGTGTAAAAAGAGGAACAGCAGGCAAACGACTAATATCTACTTTTTTGCGCTCCAAATTTTCGTATGCTTGCAGAAGCAAATCATTGAAATACGTCCAAGCATCACATTTATTGGGAACCAATTCTTGCATCAAAGCCAAAGTAATCGCGTCTTTGTAGTGCGACATATTTGCACTTCCACGATATTGTGGTGTTCCCGTAAAACCTTGTTGCTCAGTTAAAAATTTATTGATTTCATAATCAGGATTTACACCGATGAAAATTCTTCGAAAGAACTTCATGACGTATTTCTCGTTGTAAATAATGCTCGTATTGCTCTGCTCAGCGCCCATGAACGTTGAAGAAACATACGCTTCATTCAGCATAGACTTTTCGCAATTCAAAGTTAAATTTTCGTTTGGGCTCGGATATTTTCCAACAGTCAAATCAAACCAAAGTTTTCTGAAATCCTCAATAAAAAGTGCGTCAACTAAATACCCTGCTCCTTCTTCAAAACTAGCTGCACCAATGATATTGGATGTTTCATCCAACTCATGTTCAAGCATAAATGCGAGCGTGATAAAATAATTCTGAAAGAAAGATTCTTCAAAATTTACTTCAATCAAAACACCAAAATAATTGTGATTTTCACTCGAAAGATTGATATAATCAATAATTTCCAAGTTTTTAATAGTAGAAACTTTCCCGCCATACCACCTTTTAGTGACGATATAATCTTGAAAAATCTCTTTTGGAAATCTAACTTTAAAATCATCAGATTCAAGCGATTGTTTCCAGGAACAAGCAAAAACAGGATGTTCTACTTGCTTTGTAGGGGTAATTTTTTTCGCCATTTTATTCAATTAAAGTTCAACCTTGAAAATATGGAATGGTAAAACAGGATGCAATTCAATGAAACAAAATTCTTGGTTCCAAACGTATGAATCTTCTGTTACCACATCAAAAACACGCACGGTATGACCTTCAGAAATTCCCCATTTCGACAATGGAATTTTCACCCATCCTTTTTGCGAATAATGTGGGTCCAAATTCACCACAACCAACGTTCGATCATTAGATTCAAAATCCCATTTGTGGAATGCCAATAATTGCTGATTATCGATTTCTAAAAACTCAATGTTATTGGTTTGTTGCAATGACGGCATCTGCTTTCTAGCATGATTAATTGTCGACATGATGCGCGTCAAGTTATTTTCTTTGTTCCAATCCCAATGACGGAATTCATATTTTTCGCTGTCGTGGTATTCTTCTTTTCCAGGAATCGCTGCGCTTTCTAAAAATTCATATACTGGTCCGTAAACTCCGGTATTTGAACTTAATGTTGCTGCCAAAGCATAACGTTGTAAATGAATACTTTCGTTTCCGCTTTGCAAGTGAAAAGGATTGATATCTGGCGTATTTGGCCAAAAGTTTGCCCTGAAATAGTGCTTGCGCTCAGTTTGCGTCAAATCGTGCATGTATTCAGTCAACTCTTCTTTTGAATTGCGCCATGTGAAATAGGAATAACTTTGCGTAAATCCTTGTTTGGCTAATTGCTCCATGATTTTTGGTCGTGTGAAAGCTTCCGCTAAAAACAGTACGTTTGGATGTTTTTCTTGGACTTTTTCCATCAACCAACCCCAAAAATGAAACGGTTTGGTATGCGGATTATCGACTCTAAAAACGGCAATTCCAAATTCTTCGACCCAATAAAGCGCAACTCGCAATAATTCGTCCCACAAATTTTTCCAATCTGGTGTTTCAAAATAGATGGGTAAAATATCTTGGTATTTTTTGGGTGGATTTTCAGCATATTGTGCTGTTCCATCTGGTCTCCATTTGAACCATTGCGGATTGGATTTCACCCAAGGATGATCAGGTGCGGCCTGCAAAGCAAAATCCATTGCAATTTCAATTCCCAATGATTTGGCGGTATCTACTAATGATTTGAAATCTTTTTCTGTTCCCAATTCAGGATGCAAACTCATGTGTCCACCGTGGTGAGAACCAATTCCCCACGGACTTCCAACATCGCCTTTTTGGGCATCAGTTGCATTGTTTTTTCCTTTTCTATTCACTTCTCCAATTGGATGAACCGGCGGAAAATATAGCGTGTCGAAACCCATTTTTGCGACTCTTGGCAAGATTTTTTCGCAATCTTTGAAAGTGCCATGTTTTCCTTCCTTGGATGAAGCAGATCTTGGAAAAAATTCATACCACGTGGAGAAAAGCGCTTTTTTACGTTCCACTAGCCAAGGCAACATTGCTGTTTTTGCAGCTAAATGTTTCGTTGGAAATTGAACCAATGTTTTTTCAATGTCATTGCCTTGAACCAATGAAATCGCATCTTGATAACTCGCTTTTGTTTGCAAAATAGAAATCCACTTTTCTGCAGATTTCTTCGTTTTCGCATCCAATTTGTTGAAAATGGCTTCCAAATATTCAGCGCCTTCCAATAATTCGCTCGTAACATCTTGACCAGCGTCAATTTTCTTTCTTGTTCCAAATAACCAGTTTAAAGGCCAATCAACCCAAGCTTCGATGAAATAATCATACTTTCCTTCTGATTCAGCAATCATAGTGGTTCCCCAACGGTCATTTCCCAATTGATTGAGCGGAATTGAATTCCATTTTTTAGCTTTTTTTCCTTTGAAATGAAGCATTGCTCTCAAATGGTCGTGCCCATCAGCAATAATATCAGCTTCGACCGAAACGGGCTGATCGGCGATGGTTTTTAAGGCAAAAATTCCACCATTGATACAAGGATCAATGTTCTCAATGATGACGCGTTCTTGGTTCTGATTTTTCATCTGTGAAAATAATTTTACAAGCGTGTTATTATCACAAATATAACTTTTTAGCTAATAAATGTCAATTTGACACTAATTAATTTTTAGCGCTAATTATTGTCTCCTAAAATTAGGCTGTAAATACAAATAAATTAGCAGAATTTCCAAAATCGTGCAAATTGAAACACCGCCTTTCAATTTGCACGATTTTCAATTTTCAATTACATGTGAAAATCCCTCATCTCAAAAATGATACTTACTTTTGAGTATGAAACAAAAATTACTCATTTTTTTGCTGTTTTTAAACTCAGCGTCATTTGCACAATTGCAGGTTGTTCGCGACCCGATTGCGTGTGCATACGGTTTGAAAAACGCAGACAAAAAATGGGTCGTTCCAGCGCAGTACCAAGATATCCAAGTGAATGGAAGTGGATTTTTTTTCTGTAAAGAAGGTGAAAAATGGGGAATTTTAAATCGATACGGTAAAACATTTGTTGACACAAAATACGATCAAGTATATCAACTCAAAGAGAATCAATTTGTACTTGTAAACCGAAAAGTGGAGGACAATGTGAGTCAAACGTTGATGGGAATCATGGACACCAACAAAACCTGGATTCTTCCACAAGAATTTAGTTCCATACAACAAATTATTCGAGAGCGATTTTTGGTGGTAAAAACAACCTATCCCAAAAATGCACAACCGAAAAACCAATCTACCATCGTTGATGCGCAAGGCAAATTATTGATTCCTTATATAGATGGTATTATCCTGTACAAATACAATGAACAAGAAATCTTTTTGGTGGGTGATAAACAAGTCAATTCTTCTACGCTAGCTGGAAATGTTCGTTTCATAAATCATGCAGGAAAAATGCTTTCAGATAGCACATTCGACATGGGAACGCCATGTGGTGAAAACTTTACGGTGGTGAAAAACAACAAATTCGGACTCTTTGATCCTGAAGGAAAACCGATTGTTTGGCCAAGGTTTCAATTTGAGCGAAATATGTATGAATCAAATACTTCTTTGCCCTGCTTGCATTCTCACCATCAGTTCATTTTTACAGAAAATGGAAAAAAAGGAATCGTAAATGGCAGTTGGAAAGTAATTACTGAGCCAATTTATGAACGAATTATTCCCATTAATATCCAAGGACAAACAACATCTCCAGCACGTTATTTTGGACACCGCTCCGAAAAAAACAGTTACGATTTGATTGATTTAAATGGAAAAAAACTGATTGAAGCTGATACTTTTTTGACGAAAATGATTCGTATTCCTCAAAACAATTACTACGCATCTGATGCCTACAGGGTTTATTATTTTTATGGAATGCGCCACAATAACGATTTTCGTTGGGGAATTTTAAACGAAAAAGGTGAAGTTTTAATTCCTGCAACCAATGCAAACATTCTTGTGACCAGTAATTTTGAAGCCTTACTCGTTGAGGATTTAAATACAAATATTCCAACAGTCAATCGAATACTTTTAACTGCTCAAGAAAATTTCAATGCTACGCCCGTAACATTTAAAAATCAATTGGATAGCATTTTTCTTTTTCAATTTGAAGACAATTATTACCCACTCATTTACGACAATACAGCGAAAATGTGGCGACAAGAAATGTATGGATACAATCTTCCTAAAGGTTTTGGTAATCTTTTACTTATCAGTGGCAATTTAGGTGGATTTATCTACAACAAAACCAATAATACCTTCGAAAAAGTAAAATCCATTGATTTGCAAAATGGTGGTTTACCAATTGTTTACACCAAAGAAGGCGTCAATATCATTCACCCCAGAACAGGGTTTCTTTTCAAGGAATTTCATACCACCATCAATCAACAAATGGCTTCGAAAAATCGAATTTGGGTGCATACGAAAGCAGGAAAATGGCGCATTTACGATACACTTGGCGTACAACGAATCGATGCTGAATTTGATGTAATGTCCTATGATTGGGACGCGATGATTGTCCAACAAAATTCCAAAAAAGGAATGCTTGATGAAAACTATATGTGGAAAATTCCACCGATTTTCAGTGATCTGTTTTTATTCTCAAAAAACTTATTCGTTGGTATAACACCTACAAATCGTGTGGCTGTAATCAATATTAGCAAACCTGCAATGCTTGACACTTCGTATACCAGTTTTATTCCCTTATTCTTTGACGCTTCTGGAGAAAAAGTTTACTATAGTTTAGAAAAAAATGGACAATCTTTCTGTTTCGATAAAGAAGGAAATCAAGTTTCGCTTTCTAAAAAAGAAATCCTAATAAACAATTGGACAGAACCGACCAACTATTATTATTTCAATATTCAATGTGCTTACGAGCAAAAACAACTGTTGAATTCGCATAAAAACTTGGTGTACGATTTTTTCTATCCAACGTATTTGAATCAAATTCAAGGTAATAGAAGCACAATCATCAATGGTGTTCGCGGTTCGAGCTATGAGCCAACAAAGTATTTTAAAGCTGAATTTCTATCTTCGAAAGCAATGACCTTAAGTATCACGCAACCTCCAACTGTTCAATTGGATTATGGAATTGGTAGCGATGGTTCATCAGGTGATTTAGAATTAGGAAACTGGATTTTCAAAAACGACGGATCCAACAAAAGAATCCTGTTTTCTGATCTTTTTAATCCATTAAGTCCCATTTATCAAAAGCAAATTTTAGACGCGATCCAAGAAAATCCGGATACCAAAATTGATTGCAATAAACCCGATATTCTTTTCAGTGGCGTTAAGCAGTTTTCCTTTCATCCAAATGGTATCAAATTGTACTTTTTTGAAGGTGAATCACAAGCTTTTGAATTGATTTTGACCAAAACACAATTGTCAAAAATCCCAAGTGCCAAGTGGATTTTGGCTTATTTGAATTGATAAACTTTCGCCTTGAAATAAAAAAAGGGTCAGAAACAATCCGACCCTTTCAAGTATAATATTGTTGCTATTAATTATTCAACTTAATATGCAATTCTTTCAACTGTTTTTCATCCAACGGCGAAGGTGCGTCAATCATCACGTCGCGACCTGAATTGTTTTTTGGGAAAGCGATATAATCACGAATTGAATCTGAACCGCCCATCGTAGCAACCAAACGATCTAAACCGAATGCCAAACCTCCGTGTGGTGGCGCACCGTATTCAAAAGCATTCATCAAGAATCCAAATTGTGCTTGCGCTTCTTCTTTGGTGAATCCTAATAAATCAAACATGCGCGATTGCAACTCACGGTCGTGAATACGAATCGAACCTCCGCCCAATTCTACGCCATTCATGGCTAAATCGTACGCGTTGGCACGAACTTTTCCTGGTTCCGTTTGAATCAAATGAAAATCTTCTGGTTTTGGCGAAGTAAATGGGTGGTGCATCGCATGGTAACGTTCGTTTTCTTCGTCCCATTCCAATAGTGGGAAATCCAATACCCACAAAGGTTTGAATACATTTGGATTTCTCAATCCCAATTCATTTCCCATGTGTAAACGCAATTCATTCATTTGTTTGCGCGTTTTTTCCAATCCGCCGCAAAGTACCAACAACAAATCACCAGCTACAGCGCCTGCGCGTTCAGCCCATTGTGCCAAATCTTCTTGAGAATAGAATTTATCTACTGAAGACTTATAAGTTCCGTCTGGATTACATTTCAAGTAAATCAAACCAGTTGCGCCAATTTGTGGACGTTTCACCCAATCCGTCAATGCATCCAATTGCTTGCGTGTATATTCTGAACAATCTTGACAATTGATCGCGATTACTGATTCAGCAGCATCGAAAATCGAAAAACCTTTGTTTTGAACCAAATCAGTCAAATACACAAATTCTAAATTGAAGCGGATGTCTGGTTTGTCTGAACCGTATTTTTCCATCGCTTCTTCGTAAGTCATTCTTGGGAAAGCACCTTCAAATTCAACTCCACGCACTTCTTGAAATAAGTGTTTGATCAGGCCTTCAAAAGTTTGCAAAATATCTTCTTGCTCCACAAACGCCATTTCACAGTCGATTTGCGTGAATTCTGGTTGTCTGTCGGCACGTAAATCTTCGTCACGGAAACATTTCACGATTTGGTAATAACGGTCAAATCCAGAAACCATCAACAATTGTTTGAAGGTTTGCGGAGATTGTGGCAAAGCGTAAAATTCTCCTTCATTCATACGACTTGGAACCACGAAATCGCGCGCTCCTTCAGGTGTTGATTTGATTAAGTATGGAGTTTCAACGTCCAAGAAATCTTGACCATCTAAATATTTTCTAGTTTCTAAAGCAACTTTGTTTCTCAAACGCAATTTTTGTTGCACTGGATTTCTTCTTAAATCCAAGTAACGGTATTGCGCACGCAATTCTTCTCCGCCGTCTGTATCGTCTTCGATTGTGAAAGGAGGCGTTTTTGCAGCATTTAAAATCGTTAATTTTTCCACTACGATTTCAATGTCGCCCGTTGGCATATTGGCATTTTTGCTAGATCGTTCAATCACAGCTCCTTCAATTTGAATCACAAATTCACGACCCAATTTGCGGGCTTGCATACACAAAGCTTCATTCTCTTCCAAGTTGAAAACCAATTGTGTAATACCATAACGGTCACGTAAATCCACGAAAGTCATTCCACCTAAATCTCTTGAGCGCTGAACCCATCCAGCCAAGGTAACTTTGTTTCCGATATGATTTGCGCGCAATTCGCCGCATGTGTGAGATCTATACATTTTATTGAATTTGAGATTGCAAAGATAAGGTTTGAAAAATGATTTATGAAATAGAGTGGAAAATAGTTGCGGTTAGTGGAAACAAAAAAGTCAGCACTTACATGCTGACTACTTACACTTCCTTTTTGGCAGTTAATTATTCTGTCAAAAAACCTTTTGTGATTTCAATTATTTGTTTGCTTAAAGCAACTATATTTTCAAGATCATCGACTTGTACTTTATTATTCCCTCCTATTTCAATGAAGTGTTTTTCTCGTACTGATGTAATTTTTGCAATAACTTTTCTTTGATTATCGTCAACTAAAATATTAAAACTATTTTTTTGATCTCTGTATGAAATTCTTGAAAAATCTACCTTTTTAAGCGCATTAATAATAATTGTTTTAACGGCGTGATAAATTTTTAGCTCTTCACCTGTAGTTATTATTACATTTCCACTTTTCGATTCTTCTTCTATTAATCTTGGTAATGCTTGTTGAATTGAATTTGAATTAATTAGTTCCCGTAATTTTCGTTTAACTTCTTCATTCATTCGTTTTCCTGGCATACGAGAATAAATAGCTTTAATAAAATCGTCAGAAGGATTTAAAAATTCTTCAGTTAAAGCACCATTGAATCCTTCAAGAAAAAATGTATCCTGCGCTTCCTCTAAGATTTGTTTAATATCAACGAAATTTTTGTGAAATTGAGCGAACTGTTCGATTTTAGCATCATCGACTTCCGTGAAATCAATAACTAAAAAGGGATTTGAATGTAATCTGTTTTTTTCATCAAATTCAGCATAAAATCTCCATTCTAAACCGTTTGTTAAAATTCCAATTTTGGAACCTTCTGTATTGGAAAAATAATTATTTAATTGCGATGCTTCTTTGTCAGTTAATCTTTTTCCCAGCTTTTTACACTCAATAATTATTTCTGGTTTCTTACTCTTAATAATCAAACCTAAATCGGCTTTATCATTTTTTTGACCCCATCCTGCGTTAATTTCAGTTAACATATCACGGTTATCAATTCGACTAAATCCTAAAATTTCAAGTAAAGGTTCAATTAAGTACATTCTAGTCTGCGCTTCATTTGTGCATTTTTCTTCCAATCTGGTAAAATCAAACTTTGAGAAAGATTTTTTTACAACAGCTAAAATTTTTTTATCTACGTTCATACTTAATTTGTGTAAAGGACTTAACTTCTAATTTTTTCAAAAATAGATAATTAATTGAAAACGAATGATTGAAAATTTTTATTTATCAAAAAAAATTCAAACACTTTAAAGAATCACAAAATCATGAAAATCAAACATGAAAATAATTACAGAAGTGGAATTTCTAAAGTTGTAAAAACAAAAAAAGCACCTACATAAGATGTAAGTGCTTGACTTTTTGCGCTCTCTCTTGGGCTCGAACCATTCCGATAGCTATCGGAACTGATTAACAGCCAGATTCACCATATTTTGATAATAATTTTTGTGCAATTTCAGGGAATAATTTCAAGTTCCGGATGTAAACTGCACTTTTCATTTTTTTAATATGCCTTTCAATTAGCAACGATTGAGTTTTACTTTGACATTCAATCGTAAAATATATTTCCCAATCCGAAGCACGCTTTGTATAAAAAGCACCTTTCTTGGCGTCATGAAACGCCTTCCGGGTTTCTAAATTAGAACTTGATCCGATATAAAATCGGTCTATTTCTGGAGAAAATAAAATGTAAACTTGATGCATTTCTAGAATTGTAAAGGTTGTAAAAACAAAAAAGTCAGCACTTACATGCTGACTTCTTGTGCGCTCTCTCTTGGGCTCGAACCAAGGACCCTCTGATTAACAGTCAGATGCTCTAACCAACTGAGCTAAGAAAGCGTTTACAACTCAATTTTGAATTGCGAGTGCAAATATATACAAAGATTTTTAAATGGAATCAAAATACCTACAAAAAATCAGATTTTTTCTCGATGGAATATTAAATAATTGTAAATCAACAATTAAAAATCATCTTCATCCAATGTGAAATCGTCTAAAGAGCTTTCTAAACAGTCTCCATCGTCGTCGCAATCATTGTTATCGCTGTCAACTAAGTCTTCCAACAGAATATCGTCACATTTCGCAGGACGCAAAATATTCGTTTTTGAAACGTTTAATCTGATTTCGGTGCGTAAAAAACCATCTTCTTGGTTGTACGCTTTCGCAAAAGGACTTCCAATTAATTCAACCAGTGCACCTTTTTTCAAAAAATCCAATATGCGTAAATTTGCGCCATCTTTTTTCCAGATTGTACAATTTACCCAAGTAGTTTTGGTTTTAGATTCACCTGTCCGTTTATCGCGCCAATTTTTGTTGTGAGCAACAGGAAAATTGATTGCGACAACGCCGCGTTCCATGTTCTTTACTGTTGCGTCTTTTCCAATGTTACCTATTAATCTTGTTTCGAATACCGTAGCCATGTTCGTGTATTTTTCATGAAAATTAACAAACAATACGGAAAACACAAAATAATGTTCCAATTAATCCTTTAATTGAAATCAATCTAATTAATAAAAAACCGTTTTTCTAGCAAATCCAAGCTTACCAATGACGTTACAGATATTTCGCTCATTTTCAAAAATCTAGTATATTTGTAGGAAATCAACTGTAAAAACCTTATATTTATTTTTGACAATTGATTATTTGCATGAAAAAACTTTCCATTTTAATTCCTGTTTTTAACGAAAGTAAAACCATTTATGATGTTTTACTCAAAGTCAACGGAGTTGTTTTAATTCGAGGAATTGAAAAGGAAATAATCGTTGTAAATGACCGATCTACGGATTCAAGCATTCAAGAAATAGAACGATACATACAAGATTTCCCAAAACATCCTATTCAGCTCATCAGCCACGAAATAAATCAAGGAAAAGGAGCCACTTTACGCACTGGAATTGGTTATGCGACAGGAGATTATACGATTATTCAAGACGCTGATTTAGAATTAGACCCGAATGATTTCAACAATATATTGATGCCCGTTTTAGAACAATCAGCAAATATCGTTTATGGTAGTAGATTTCTTAAAAAGAAAAAAGAAGGTACTTTTTTTAGTGTTTTGGCAAATGGTTTTTTAACCCTGTTAAGCAATGTCGTTTTCAGGACCAAAATTACCGATATGGAAACCTGCTATAAACTGATTCCAACGCATATTTTTCAATCTTTAAATTTAGTTGAAAATCGTTTTGGATTCGAACCTGAAATCACCGCAAAACTAGCTAAAATCAGATATTTGAAATGGGCAGAAGTTCCGATTACCTACAATCCTAGAACAAATGTGCAAGGGAAAAAAATTGGTTGGAAAGATGGATTTCGCGCGATGTTTTGTATAATCCGCTATGGCTGGTTTTGGAATGCAAAAAAATCATTCAAAGATAGTTCGGCTTTTATTTATTTTGATAAAGATTGATTTTAAATAATTATCTTCCGACTTAAATTTTTTGTTCCTTTTGCTTGATCAAAACGAACCCAAAAATCAAGGCTGAGTCATCAAGTTAAAGCGCAAATTTTCGCACGGAAAAAATTATCGCTTCGAGCGCTTTATTTTAAAAACTTCTGAAAACGTGATTTTGTCGGTGATCTACTCCATTGTCACTGCGTAGCTTCCTCCAAAAGTCTACTTTTTCAGTTCGCCTTTAAAAACCTTTCTTCCAAGGCCATAATTCAAAACTACTAATTTTTGCAACTACAAGTTTAATTCAGCACAAACAATTTGATTTACTGCAATTTATAAAATTATTTTTCTATCGAACAACGTTGATTTTAATTTGCACATTTTTCAACATGAAATGCTTTTTACCACTGTTGAAAATGTAAATTCTAATCACATCATATTGTTGCAAACAGTCAATATCTGAGGATTCTTCAAACACAAATTTTGTCCAATGATTTTTGGCCTCAAATCGGTCGTTATACAATGGAATTGCCTGATAATGTCTTAATTTTTCATCCTTGGAATGGGCGTCAATTACTAAAAATACATCTGACCAATCAGCTTCAAAATTTTTCTTTTCAATATCTACAGTTACGTAAAATCGTTTGTTTTTTCTATTCGCTGGAAAATTAAAATCAACTGTATTCACGTACAAATCTGTTGGTTTCACTTCTATTTCAGCGAAATTTGAATTCAAATTAATCTCTTCTACTTTCTTGCCAAAAGGCGCACAAGCCAGAGTAAAATTCCATCGATTATGATTTTTTTTGTCCCAAATATTTAAACTTTCAAGGTAATTCTGCTTCGTAAATCGCTGGTTGACAAAAATCCCTGTTAAAGAAGCATACAGTCGATTCGTTCCGATGAGCGCGAAAAGAACAAAACTTAACGCGACCCATTTTTTCCAATGCTTTAGCAACTCAAAAATCGGCAAAATCAGAAAAACCCCATGTTCAGTATAAGGTCTCGCGCCAAAGGAAGATTCATAGTCCCAGCACCACCAAGATGCAATGAAATAAACATTGATAGCAAAATATGCACTAAACCAAAACGCCTTGAAACGACTTCGAACAAACAATAAAATCAATCCTAAAATGGTCAGCAGAAATATCGGTGAATGTAAAAACAAGCCAATTCTAAAACTAAAAAGTGATTGAAAAATCATGGCTTTTCCGAAGTTGAATCCTTCGCCATTGTAAGCACCAATAATCCAATTCCCCGTTTGAAATTTCCAAGAAAAAAACAAAATACTAATGAACGAAAGAAAAGCCAAGATGCCAAAAATCAGCCATTTCCCTTTAGATTGAAACAGTTTTGTGAAAAAAAGTTTGGTTTCCTCCCATGAACCAAGTAGGAAAGGTACAATCAAAACGACTAAAATATTTGTTGGTCGAATCAACGCAATTGCACCTAAAGTCAACCCTAAAAATACCATCCATTTGAATGAAAATTGTGCTTGCAATTTCAAAATCAACCAAGCAAAAAGTGCAAAAAGAAAGAATGAATAGCCGTGAGAAATACTCGGCGTGTGAATCGAATAAAAAAGCAAGGGTGTTGCCAAATAAAACAACGGTACTAACCATTGAATAATGGCGGTTGATTCTGGAAATAAACGTTTTAATACTTGATTGAAAAAGAAAATTCCAGCTAAAGTATAAAACAAACTTCCAAGGTAAAATCCGATGATAAAAATGTCAGAATAGCCATCCACAGGCTGACCAAAAATCCAAGACAGCAAACATGATAAAAGAAAAAATGGCGTTTGTAAAGCTGCAATTCCAGGAAAACACTTGTTGTATTTATTTCCTTGCTTGTCAAAAATCAAGTAATGTTGTTGAAGTTCTAGTTTTCGAACATTTCGCTCGACTTCAGCTGTTTTTTCAAAATGTTTTTCGTTATAAATGAAAAGCGCAGGCAAATAAGCGTAATAACCACTTCCATCTGAACTGATTACGTTGGACAATCCATTTTTACGCTGAAGATATAAAATACTAAAAACACAAACCAACAACAGAAATAACCATTGCAACTTGCTTTGAGATTGAAGTTTGTTAAATATTTTCATTGAAAATGAATAAACTGCTCAAATGTAAGTTTTTATTTCTCAATGATTATGGCGTCAGGAAAACCTTTCACTTTGACTTTTTCTAATACCGTTTTCGCCTCACTTTTCGAAGCAAATGAACCAATGATATAACGGTATTTATAAGCACTTGTTGTATTCAATTTTTCTCTGGTCACTTTTTCGCCAGTTCGTTTGAAAGATTCATGATCGGTGTCAATCCATTCTTTGGAAGAAGTGATTTGAACGTAAAAAGTTCCCGATTTGGAGGCTACATCATTGTTTTTTACTTTGGATTTTGTTTCTTGTTTGGTGAAAGCAATTTTAGGAAATTCTTTTTTCAAATGCGTCCTAATTCCTCTGAAAAGTGCCGATGCGATGATGTCTTGTCCCTCTGTTGTGTTCAAATAATTGGCTTCTTTGGTGTTTGTCAAAAAACCACATTCCACCAAAACACTCGTCATTTTAGTGTATTTCAACACTTGTAAAGTATGCTCTCTGTCTCCATTGTCTTTTACACCACGAGAAGATCTACCCGCTTTGCCAGAGAATTCTTTTTCGATGCATTTTGCCAAAGCGACGGATTTTTTTGAATCGAATGTATGCACATGACATTCAGTTCCGTGGGTTTTTGATTTTTCGCTAGCGTTGCAATGAATGCTGATAAAAAAATCTACATCTGCGTTATTTGCTTTTTCAACCCTTGCATCTAAACTCACAAAATCATCTGTCGTTCGGGTGTAAGTTACATCAACATTTTCAAGGTTATTGGTTAGGTAGTTTCCCACTTTTTTAGCAATGATCAAATTCAACTCTTTCTCTTGCAAATGCGCACTATTGGCGGATAAATGTCCAGGATCACTTCCACCGTGACCTGCATCAATCAAAACTGAAATTCTCTTTTTTTGAGCGTTAACTGTTACTGGAAAAACCAATAACAATAAAAGTAAAATTCGAACTAACTGCATATTACAAAATTAACACATCAATTTTTTGATTTACTTTGCAATACAAAAGGTTTCGAAACAAACATTGTTGAAATCTCAAACGTTTTTGAATGACAATGAAGGTTGCGCTGATAGAATTAGGTGGTTCACACGAAGAATGTATGTTGACACAAATGATTGCATTGAAATCAATAAACGCTTCTATTACATTGATTTGCACACCAGAAATCAAAGCAAGAAATCCTCATTTCGAAAAATATGTAGATGCGATTTTAGTGGTAGATTTCACCAAAAAAGCTTGGGAGGATTTCAAATTAATACTGGGAATCAACCAATTCCTCAAAAACAATCATTTTCAAAAAGCCGTATTAAATACCGCACAAGGTGGGCACATTCGCAACTTGTGTTTGACAGCGCCAAAATCGGTAGAATTTATTGGAATAATCCATACGATTCGCAAGTTTCAAGGGAGTTTTACACAGAAAATCATTCACCGAAAAATCAGGAAATATTTGCTTCTCAGCGATTTTTTACTGGATAAGATAACAATTCCAAAAAAGTTGAAAGTGGAGAGTTTTTATCCCTTGGATTATCCTGAATTTGATTTGAAAATCACTAAAAGACCTTCAGAAACTTGGATTACCATTGTGGGCGGAGTTGAAAACAGACGCAAAGATTTGACTGGTTTTCTATCGATGTTGGAAAATACAACTGATGAAAAGGTCAAATTTATTTTCTTAGGAAAAAGCGACGAAAACAAAGAAGAAGTGGTGAATTTCAAAGCGCAAATTCAAGCGATCAATAAATCAAATCACGTGCTTATGTTCCACGATTTTATTGCACCTGATTTATTCAATGCTTACCTAAAAGAATCTGATTTTCTTTGTCCTTTGATTCACCCAGAAACGCAAAGCGCAGAGCAATATATTTCCAATCAAATTTCTGGTGCTTTCAACTTGGCGTACAGTTATCAAATTCCATTATTTATTCACGAAAGCTACCGCGAAATCGAGGATTTACAGAATAGCAGTGTATTCTATAATCTCTCAAATTTTGCTTCTATTTTACCAAATGCAATAGTTGCTCGAGGAGCAATTTCAACAAAAATTGCGACAATTGAAAAATGGAAAAAGGAATTTCAACAAGAGAAATTTGTAGAATTTATTTCAAAATAGACTCCATATCTTATTGACTTTAATGCATAAAAAAAGCCTCCTTTTTCAAGGAGGCTTTCATTTGAAAATTGGTTCAGACTAGTAGAACATTACATGTTGAATACTAACTTGACCTAAGTTATTTGAAACTTTCAAAATGTAGTTACCTGCATTTAAATTGCCTTTTTCAATCGTGTATTCAGCATTCGAAGTTTGAATTGATTTCATCACTCTTCCTGACAAATCCAACAATTGAACTGTATGCGTTTCATTAGCGTCAGCAAAAACAATTGTCATATAATTATCTGCTGGATTTGGATAAACTGCATGAGTTAATTCATTGGTAACCTCATCAATTCCTGCTTCAGTACAAAATACTGAAGGAACGTTTGCTGTACATCCTGTGTAACCGTATAAATTTGCAGTTTCAGCTGGTGCATTCGCTGCTTGAAGTGGAGTTTCAGTACATCCTAAACGTCCAACTAAATAGTCGCGAATGAAATTAACTGTTGTGTCCATGTAAGCCAATTCTGTTGCTCCAGTTCCAGCATAAGGAACGTGAGGCGCACCTAACCAAGTATAAAAATTACTTTGTACACCGACATCTTGCGCTTGTTCGTGAACCATTCTACTTCCATCCAAATAAATCAATGGAATTCCAGGATTTACAATTCCACGGTTGTAAAGAACCGTTGCGTCTGCTGTTCCGTGCATTGAACAAACTGGTAAATCACCAGCTTCCAACCATCCGTAGATTGCCAAAGCACCGCATAAATTGATTACACCATTTACTTTTGTTGAGTAGCAAGGATTTCCACTGTTTCCCTCAATTCCTCCTAAAGTTGCAACCGTTGCTGGAGTCAAATAAGCATTCAATTCACATGTTTTATCCAAATACGCTGTGTGCAAAGCTGTAATCGCTCCTGCAGAACTTCCACCGATGTAAATATTGTTCGTGTCAATTTTGTACAAATTTGTTCCTTCTTTGCTGTCTTTGTAGAAAAAACGAATCGAAGCTTTCATGTCTTGAACCGCTCTTGCTACCGCTTTCACAGCGTTTACAGAATCAAATGGGAAAAATCCTAAACGATAGTTGATTGACGCACAAGCATATCCTTTTTTTGCGAAATGATCACACAAACTAGATACATCAACATCGGTACTTGAACCACCGATAAAACTTCCACCGTGAGCAAAAATAATCAATGGACGCGCTGTTTCTGTATCGCCTGTTGGTTCGTAAAAATCAAGTGTCAAGACTTGGTTAGTTCCTGTGTAAGTAGCATTTGCACCATAGGCAATTCCACTCGTAGTAGTAACATTTGTAAACACGTCTGATGCGTATCTACCATTGTTACATTGTGCAAACGACGAAGCTGAAAATAAGCTCATCGCAGCAAGTAAAGCAAAGTTGAATTTTCTCATAATTCTAAATTTAAAAATAAACATTTAAGGAAATTTGACGCCCCTGTATTTTGTAGCATCAACCTGGGGAATTGTTGAGCCAAATGTTTGATTAATCGCTTTTATAAAAACATTAGAAACCATTGCGTTTCCAATCGGATTTAGGTGAATTCCATCTAAAGAAAAAGTTCCGCCGGAAACAAAATTGGCATTCAAACCGATGCCGTTAAAAACAACACCTGTTTTAACAGATTTCAAAAAAGTATTGACATCAGCCAAAGCTAAACCATAAGTTGCAGCCACTTGACTAATAACAGCATTGTAAGAATTAGTTGCCGCTTTGATATTGGCAACTTCTTCCAAAGTCAATACGTATCTTTCTGGAATTGGAATTAATGAACCCATTTTATTGCATTTCACTGAATCCAATGGAATGCTTAATAAAATATATTCTCCTGGTTTGATCTGACGAGCACCCAATGGCAAAGAATTGTCTTGAATAACAAAAGCATTGTTACCTTCTGCAAACGACATTCCTTGTTGACCCAATGCATTGGTTAATAACTGAGCGGTTGCAGCGTCCAATTTCAATCCATTGTATGAAATAGTGTTGAAAAATGGATACAAAGTAACATCAGGAACATTTCCAATGACACCTTTTGCCCCATTAGCGCTCAAAGTTGTAACTGCCGTTGTGATACTTCCATCAAAACCTACTCCTGCAGCGCCATTTACTGGATTAATTACAGCAGCGCCACCTCCATTAAGTGCGTAATTTAAGATGTCTTGCTCACCAATGTAAAGTGAGAAAAAAGTTGGATTTGCTGACATTGCATCTGAAAGCACTGTAGAACTGACAGGATTCGAAGCCATTCTAGCAAAAAACGGATTGTAATTTCCTGCACCATTTGCAGGATTTCCATAACCTGGGTAATACATTTCGTTTGAAGACAAGCCTGGAACACCCATGTTATTGAAAGGCGAAGTGTAAACACTTGTTCCCAAACCAACAAGATCGCCACCAGCAACATTGAAAGGAATTGGTGAAAGTGAAGTTGCACCCGTACAATCTGTTTTATATCCTAAAATTGATTTTGATTTTCCAGTAAAACCAATTCCAACTGATGAACTTGGCATCAATGGCTGCAAGAAACTTCCGCCACCCACTAATTGAAATTGTGTTGCTAGAATGTTTCCTATTGAATTTTCTTGACCTTCTGCATACAAAGCACCATCAGCAAAACCAGCCGTGGTAGAACCTCCAAGAGAAACAAATCTAGTTGGGTCCATATTGCCTTTTTCAGGTGTATCTGCGTCCAACTTTGGTTTACAACTCGTAAAAGCAACCGCTGTTGAAATAACTAAAGCAAATTTTAATTTCATCTTATTAATTATTAAAATTTATAATTAAAACCAATCCCTGGTGCACAAACATTTGTTTTGAATGTTCCGTCTAAATTCGTTTCTAAGTTTTTGTCTTTTCTTTTCAATGAAACAAACAAAAATGAAGCGTCTAAAGAAATGTGCTCTCCAATTTTATAACTTACACCTGCAGTATAAGTAATTCTATCTGCATCAGGAGTTTCTGGTGTGACATATCCGTCTTTTACAGGCGTAGTGTTGAAAGAAATACCAGCCATCGCAGTAAAATCTTTGGTAACCATGTATTTTCCACCTAGTCTAAAAGCATATGTGTTTTTGTAGCTTCTTGCCGATTTTGTATCTAATAACGAAGTCGTGTTTTTTTCATAATCAAAAGCCAATGTATCATATGCTTTCCAACCTGCATAATTGAAATCAAAAGCCATGTTGAATTTATCTGAAAACTTGTATGCCACTCCAAAGGAAGCAATTTGTGGCAAAGGCAAAGCTGCCGTAAATTTTCCATTTGGAAAGTTCGTTGCTAAAGCAGTTGGAACAGTAAAAGTTGCTTCACCGTCATCTACTTTCATGTCCACTTGAGAGCGATAAGTCAATCCAAAAGATAATTTTTCAGTAGGTTGAAAATAAATTCCCGCATTGTAACCAAATCCTGCAGCGGAACCAGCCAATTCAGCATGTCCGTAATTGCCATCACTTCCTAAAACAGGAATGTCTTTTTGCAAATTAACGCTTCCTGTCGAATAAACGAATCCAGCGCCAATTCCAATTTTATCAGTGATTTTGTAACTAACAGTTGGTTGCACAAAGATGGCTTTCAATTCCAATCTTGTCAATGCAAAACGACCTGTCCAGCCATCTTCCCATTGAACTGTACTTCCGAAAGGCGTGTAAACAGCCAAACCTAATTTCAATTTTTCCACTTTTTTGAAACCAAAAGCGCCATACAAACTGAAGGGCGTTCCCATAGGAGAATTGGTTCTTGCAGAAGCATTGGTATTTGCATCAACATATTTTCCACGAGCGAAAATGGGTGTGAAACCAGCATTAATTTCGCTTTTTTCTAAGAAACTTGCACCGCCGGGATTGTAAAACAAGATTGCTGCATCTTGAACCAAAGCTGTTCCTGCGCTACCCATGGCTTGTTGTTTTTGTCCTTGCAAGTTTACCTGAAAGCCTTGACTTCGGAGCATCGCGGGAACTAAAAACAACAATAAAAGTAATCGTTTTTCCATCGTTTTCATTTTCAATTGTTAGACTAAAAAAATCATTTTGGCAAAACAAAAAATGTTATGCTAGCATAAAGCTAATTTTTTTTTCTTAATAAATTGTTAATGTCAGGAAAAAAGGGTGAAAATTAACGTTTGGTAAGGCCGTGTTTACTTAACCTTCTTAAACCCAAAAATATCTTTCCCTAAATCTTCGTCCTTTCTCACACGCCAAATTACTGCATCTAAATAATAGTGATGCAAAACCAACGAAAGAAACAAAAATGCTACAATGTTCTTCAAAATGAAGGCATCAGGATTTGTAAACAAGTTAAAAGTGGTGCCCGTTCTACCTAGTTCGAAGAGGAAAGCAAAAATCACTGAAATAACAAAAAACAAAATGGCTTTTTGACTCAGAATTGTCGCCAAACCATGATTTTTAGTTGAATTTGCGTAATGCTTCTTATTGAAAAGTCCTACGAACACCAAATATTGAATATTGTGGGGAATCGTAATTCCAATGATGATTAATCCTTTGTTTTCAATGGGTAAAGACAAAACACCCCAATATAAGACCAAGGCGCTCAACAACATTGCCCATTTTCTAAGATTTAATTTGCCAAATTTAACCGCTTTTTGCAATGTCAAGATCAATGAAAAAACAAAAACGATTGCAAGCGCGATTAATACTCCATTCAACACTTTATCAGATCCATTGACCAAAATCAATTTGATCAAAATAAATATCCCTACAAAATAATAGCCCAGATTTCTACTGACATATTTGTATTGTGGTCGCGCGTTGATTGCAAATCCAATCACTAAGAAAAACAACCCTAAAACCAGCATATATGCGCCAATCTTCCCCCAAAATTCTAGCACATAAGCCAATTCATTTGAATTGGGTGTGAACGCTGAAATCTCGTCATTGAACCAAATCGTTTTGGTTTTTGCCAAATAAGTAAATGGAATAAAAGAGCCACTCAATAACAAAAATTTTTCCCATCTATCAGAACCATCTTCTGGCTCGTTGAATTTCTTTTTATAAATCGCAATGAAACCCCAGTTTTGCTTAATCAAATGATAAAAGCCCAAGGTTAAGGTTACTCGTCTTGCAAATGACAACACAATTTGTCCATTATAAGCCATCGCTTCTCCTTGAATTAGAATCAAATATGAAATTAATGGAATCAAAATAATCGCTGCGGTGCTTCCCAACAACCAACTTTTGTTTTCCTTGAAATAGTCTTTGTCCAAAAAAGTTCGGGTGTAAGTCGGGAAAAAATGACGGACATCAAACAACAATGAGAATAATATCAAAATAATCAGAAAAGCGGTCGTTTCGTCCAATTTAATTAAGTTGGCAAGCACAAAATAAAAGCCAATCATCAAGAAACCTGAAAGGGTACTTAAAATGATATACATCCAATCTTGTCGCGCATTTTTTAGGATATTTTCCATTGGTAATAGAATTGCTATTGATTGTATAAATGTAAGTAAAACTTCAGTTTTAATGCAAATTTTGATTCCCTGAAATCGGATTAGTGTGAAATGAGAAATTAACTAAAAACCGCACTATTAAACTCAAACCATTTATTTACAAGTAACTACATTAAATTACGCAACCGACTTTTGAAAAAATAACATTATCCTCAAATATTGTGAACCTGACAAAAATCATTAAAAATCGCGCTCAAACAAATGCAAATTGACTTGTCTCTCTAATTGGTTTGTTTATCTTTGGTGCATCTAAAAAAAGAGTACATGCTTTTCGAAAATTCATTGTCATTTGCCCAAAAAATGGATGCACAAGATCCATTGAAAGAATACAGAAACCGTTTTCATTTGCCTTCATTTCATCCAGATGGAGTGCGCTATTTCACAGGAAATTCCTTGGGATTGCAACCAAAATCAACTTCAAGTTATATCCAACAAGAATTAGATGCATGGGCAAAATGGGGCGTGGAAGGTCACTTTTTAGCGGAAAGACCTTGGTATTCTTACCACGAACAATTGACTGAAAAAGCAGCAAAAATTGTGGGTGCAACCAACAAAGAAGTGGTCATTACGCATTCATTGACAACCAATTTACACTTGTTGATGGTTTCATTTTACCAACCAACAGGAAAAAGAAATAAAATCATTTGCGAGGCGAAAGCATTTCCAAGTGATCAATATGCATTGGAATCTCAAGTGAAATTCCACGGATTAGATCCTGATTCACATATCGTTGAAATCGCGCCACGTGAAGGACAACATTTGATTGATGAATCAGACATTTTAGCCAAAATTGCTGAAGTTGGTGATGAATTAGCGCTTGTGATGTTTGGCGGTGTGAACTATTATTCAGGGCAATTGTTTGACATGAAGAAAATCACTGAAGCAGCGCACGCAGTTGGAGCCATTGCAGGATTTGATTTGGCGCACGCAGCGGGAAACATTGATTTGAAGTTACACGAGTGGAATGTAGATTTCGCCGCTTGGTGTACTTACAAATATTTGAATTCATCTCCCGGAGGAGTTTCTGGAATGTTTGTGCATGAAAAACACGCCAATCGTCCAGAATTGCCGCGCTTTGCAGGTTGGTGGGGCCACGACAAAGAAACACGTTTTCAAATGCAAAAAGGCTTTCACCCGATGGAAGGCGCTGAAGGTTGGCAGTTGAGCAACGCGCCGATTTTGGGAATGGCAGCACATTTGGCTTCGTTGGATTTATTTGATGAAGTTGGAATGCAAGCGCTTTGTCAAAAAAGAGATTTATTGACAGGATTTTTGGAATTTGTGATTGATTCAATTTCTGAAAAACACAAAGAAAAATGCACGTTTGAAATCATTACCCCAAGAAATCAAGCGCAAAGAGGAGCTCAAATTTCCATGTTGGTACATGGCGAAGCGAAAAAATTGTTTAATCAATTGACAGAAGATGGTGTGATTGCAGATTGGAGAGAACCAAATGTAATCCGCTTAGCGCCAGTTCCAATGTACAATTCATTCGAAGACGTTTATGTTTTCGGAGAAATTTTGGAAAGAGCCATTTTGTCGGTTTGAAAATAAAAATTGATACATCGAAAAAAACATCAGTATGAAAAAAGTAGGAATTGTAGGAGCAGGATTGGTTGGAAGTTTACAAGCAATCTTGATGGCAAAAAAAGGTTACCAAGTTTCTGTATTTGAACGCAGACCAGATTTAAGAAAAGCAAAATTATTGGCTGGAAAATCAATCAACTTGGCACTTTCTGACCGTGGTTGGAAAGCCTTAGAATTGGCTGGAATTGCGGAAGATATTCGCGCGATTTCAATTCCTATGTATAAACGTTGCATGCACGCCTTGGACGGAACTTTGACTTATCAACCTTACGGAAAAGAAGACCAAGCGATTTATTCAGTTTCTCGTGGTGGATTGAACCAAAAATTAATGAATTTGGCGGACGATTTTCCAAGCATCGATTACAATTTCAACCGCAAATGCGACGACATTGATTTAAAAACAAACACGTTGACTTTCACCAACAGCGAAACCAATCAAAAAGAAAATCACGCTTTTGATAAAGTTTTTGCAACGGACGGTGCTTTTTCGGCTGTTAGAATGCGCATGCAAAAAAATGCGATTTTTGATTATTCTCAGAAATACTTGGATCACGGTTACAAAGAATTGGTTATTCCAGCAAATGCTGATGGAACACATCAATTAGACAAAAACTGTTTGCACATTTGGCCACGTGGAGAATTTATGATGATTGCTTTGGCGAATCTTGATGGAAGTTTTACTTGTACCTTGTTTTTCCCAATGAAAGGTGAAACTTCATTTGAAACGCTTGAAACACGCGAACAAGTGGCTGATTTCTTCAACCTCATGTTTCCTGATGCGGTGCCAATGATGCCTACTTTGATTGACGATTATTTTGAGAATCCAACTTCCTCTTTGGTAATGGTTCGTTGTCAACCATGGAATTATGGTGATGATGTTGTTTTGTTGGGTGATGCAGCGCACGCGATTGTACCTTTCTACGGACAAGGAATGAATTGTGGATTTGAGGATTGCACTGTTTTCCATGAAATGCATGAAGAAGCAAACGGCAATTGGGACGGACTTTTGGGAAGATTTTCTGACCAACGTGTACCAGACGGAAATGCGATTTTAGACTTGGCTTTGTTGAATTATGTTGAAATGCGTGATTTGACTGCTGACCCAAATTTCTTATTAAGAAAGAAAATTGAAGCAAAATTTAGTAATTTGTACCCAAATAAGTGGTTGCCGTTATATTCTCAAGTCACTTTTAGCCACATCAGATATAGTGAGGCGTTGGCGAATGGGAAAAAACAAGACCAAATTATGGCGAAGCTCATGGAAATGGAAAACATCCACGAAAAATGGGACGCGCCAGAAGTAATGGAAAAATTAAACGAATTAGTTGATCAATGAAAATTATTTTGCTGACTTTGATAAGTTTGTTGACAGTCTCAACTTTAGACGCTCAAAAACTATATAAACAAAAAAAGAAACGCAAAGACTTTTTTGGAAAAGTTGAAAGTCCAAATGATGGAAAAGTGCGTCCAATTGGACTTCAAGTTCAAGTTGGACCAACTTATACTTTAACGAGAAAAGTCAATCAAACATTTCAAAGTCCGCTTGATTCTGTAAATCGATACAATGAATATACCCATGACCCTAGCGGAAAAGTAGGATTTTTCGCAGAAGTTGGATTGGTACATTTCAATATGAAAGACCCTAAATTCAAATTTGGTCGTTTTGTAGATTACATTGATTATGGAATTGGATTTAAATTGATTAAAGGAAGAGAAACAGTTACTGTAACGCAATTCAATGCTTCTGGAAATGCGCTTTTTACCAATACTGGTGAAGGAAATTTCAGCAAAGGTTACGTGTATGGTCGTTTTGCAGTGCACAAATTGCAATATTTGAATAAAACGAAAAACATTTTCTTGGACCATTCTTTGGGATTAAATGGTGATTATAGCATGTTGCAAAAATCCACCTATAAGGGAGCAATGGTTGGACCACAAACTTTTTCACCAGACTTCAGGGCTCAATTGCATTACGATCTTGGTTTCGGGATTCGTCTGAAAAAAGGAAGATATTTGGTTCCGGGCGTTCAATTACCGGTTTTGGGCATTCAAGAATGGAACAATGGCAGCGCCAAATTGCAATGGTTTTCTAGCAAATATTATCCTGTGATGTTTCACATCAAATACATCCATCTTTTTCCAGCCAAAAAATCGAAACACGCTTGTTTTGAAGGAAGTGCGGAAGATAGAAAACGCAATGAGGAGTATTTGCAGAATCGTTGATTACTAAGTGAGTTTTGATTACGAGAAGGAAAACTTAATGATTTTGAAAAACTTAATTACATTCATTTCTTTCATGACATTTGCATATTCAAATGCCCAATTGCGTATTTTGAATAACTCACTTATAGAACCAACGAAAAACGTTGCTTACCCGGGTTTATCAAATGAATTAACAATTGAAGGAATTGATGTTGATTCAACCTATATTCTTCTTTATTCAAATGATACTTTAAAAAGCACAAATAGAACCTTTTTTTATATTCCAAAAAGTTTAGGGTACGACACCTTGAAACTATTTCAAAATGAATTACTCTTAGGAAAGTATATTTTTAAAATTGAAAATTTAGCCAAACCTCGAGTATATTTGGGTAAAATCAGAGATTCAATCCTAAAAATTGATTCAATAAACTCCAATTTAGTTCTTTACATTTCTTATGAACCATCCATACTAAAGAGTGATGCAAGAATAATAGAATTTAACAGTTCTATTATAAAGAAAAATGGTCGGGAAAAATCTTTGAATGAAAAGTCAAAAATTAACTGGGATGAGTGGAGCGAAAAAAAAATTCAGCGAGTAAGCGACCGACTATTAAAAAGAAATAGAATTGCCCCTTGTACTGCTTGTTTTTCTAAATCTCAATTGAAAAAAATACGAAAAAGTAAAACGCTCTGGATCAAAGAGGTTATATGTATTAGTCCAACATCAATGGCAAATAGTATACCCGCCGATTTAAAATTCACGATCACTAAATAAAAGTTAAAATTCGCCAATTAACATTTCGCTCACAATTTAATTTAGTTTAACAAGTTATCTTGGTAGAAACATTTAAAGCGAAAAGACATGGTAGAATTGAGTAAAAAAATCTTAATGAAGGTGAGCTTTGACGCACAACTATTTCAAAAAGAATTAGCCAAAGCATTGCAATGGATCAATGACCAAGAAGAAATCCGATTATTGAGAGAATGGTGTCAGCAAGAATTTGGGAAGAAATATCCGATGATTTTGCAAAAAGCATTTATTTCCTAGTTCCAAAAATTCCAATTCATTTACTGTTTCAGAAAAAATGTAATTTTACCACATGAATTCTGAAATTTCGCCCCTGAAAAAAGGTGATTTAATCGCCATTGTTGCTCCTGCAAAAGCAATCGAAGCACAATTGGTGTTGGACGCAAAAGCATTTTTTGAGTCGCACGGCTATCGTGTTGTTTTGGGCGACCATTGTTTGGGAACACACCATTATTTTTCAGGAACTGATGCGCAACGTGCAGAAGATTTTCAAAAAGCCATCGATAATCCAGAAATCAAAGCAATTATTTGCGCAAGAGGCGGTTATGGTTGCGTTCGGATTCTTGACCGCATCAATTGGGCAGGCATGTTACGAGATCCAAAATGGATTGTAGGATTTTCAGACGTTACCGTTTTTCACCAACGCATGCAAAAATTCGAGTTGAAAAGCATCCATGCCACCATGCCACTCAATTATGCAGAAAACACAACGATTGCCATGGATTCTATGCTCGATGCTTTGCAAGGAAAACAAACTGAAATTCAAATTCCATCTCACTCATATAACAAACGCGGAAATGCCGTCGGAAAATTAATTGGTGGGAATTTTTCGATTTTATACAGTTTGTTGGGAACGGACGATCAACCAGAATATGCCAACACAATTCTCTTTATTGAAGATTTAGCAGAACAATTGTATCACCTCGACCGCATGTTTTATGCATTTGCAAAAGCGGGTATCCTGAACAGAATCAACGGTTTAATTGTTGGTGGAATGACAGACATGAAAGATACAGCCACGCCAATTGGTTTAACTTTGCATGAAATTATTTTGTCACATTTTGAATATCGAAAAATTCCGATTGTTTTTGATTTTCCAGCTGGACACATTGCAGATAACCGCGCGCTCATTTTTGGTACAGAAGTTGAATTAAACGTGGACGAATTAGCAGTTAATTTGAGTACTTTTGTTTCATAATTCCATTTTTTGATGAAAATATTATTAGCCGTATTGGTCATTTTTAGTTTGGGTTCTTGCGTAGAAATCATCGATGATTTAAGTATCAAAAGCGATGGATCAGGAACTTTCAAATATACAATCAACTTGAGTTCAAGCAAGGTAAAAATCAATTCGATTTTGGCGTTGGACAGTTTGGACGGCAAAAAAGTGCCTTCGATTGCTGAAATTCAGGAAAAAGTAAAGTTTTACAAAGAAAAATTAGGGAAAAAAGAAGGAATTACCAACGTGAAAGTGGAAGCAAACTACACTGAGTTTATCTTCAAATTTCAATGTGATTTTACCAATATTCAGATTCTACAAAAATCAATCAAAGAAATCATTCGCGAAGAAAATGCGGATTGGGTGAACAAAGATTCTGACCACAATTGGTTGGTCTGGGATGGAAATAAATTGACAAGAACGATTCCTAAACTTCCCGCAACAGCGCAAGAAAGAATCAAAAAAGAAGACACAGAAGCCTTACAAAAAGGAAGTTACATATCAATTACTCGATTTGATCGCCCTGTAGAAAAGTTTGAAAATACGCAAGCGCAAATGTCAGCAAATAAAATGGCTGTAATGATTAAAACCAATCCATATTCTTTGAGTCAAAACACTGAATTATTGGAAAATACCATTTACCTTAGCGGAATAAAAAAATAAGTTAATTTTTCGGTAAATTCGAAAGGATGCCGTACATTGTGAAAAAGTTGTTTTTACCGAATATGAAGAATCTATTTTGCCTTATCAGTGTGTTTGCTTTCACTCATTCCTTTGGGCAATCTTCCGAAGATTTAATCCCAAAAGATGCTGTTACTGTATTCAGTATCAACAATATTAGTTTGTTGAAGAAAGTATCCATGGATGAACTGGTTCAATATGAATTCATGGCAGAAGTGCAATCCGAATTATTTGATGGTTCTACTCAAGGAAAAACCTTGAAAGATTCGGGAATCGATTTTGATCAAAAATTAAATATTTTTTACGGATTGAATCCAGATTTTGAAGTGGCAGGATTCACTTTTGGAATCAAAAACAAAAAGCAACTTTTCACCGTTTTTGACGATTTTGATCGTGTGGAAACGAAAATTCCGAATGTTGAATTTTATTCTAGTTATTCAAACTATTTAATCATCAAAGGTAATTCAGGATTGATTTTGCGCGTTGACCCAAGTTACGAAAAAGTTTCGACTATCGCCGATTCCATTTGGTTTGCAAGAGGTTATGGCTATTTCAACGACAACATCAACAACGATGAGTTTGATGAAATGGATCCAGAAATGGAAGAAGATTTTGGTCCTGTTGGTCCTGAAGAAGACGAAGCCATCGAAGAAGTAGAAATCGAAGGCGAAATGGACGAAAATGATTTGATGAGTAAAAATTATTGGGAAATGCGTGACAGCATCACCGTGACTTTACAAAGCAAATATTTGAAAAACATCTGCGACGAAATTTTTGTGCAAAATATTGATTTAAAGAAAAAAGACCCAAAATTTGCGGCGCAACTTGCACATGCTTCTGATGGTATTTTTTACTTAGACAATTCTAGAAATTTCAGAAATACAAGAGGTTTATGGAATTTTCAGATTCTATTTCCTGAGTTGTTCACCGACATGCAAGAATTGTATACTGGAAACGTAATGGTTGGAGATATCGTTCTGAAAGACAACACGATTGATATCAATTTTCAAGCAAATTATGGTGAAACATTGGGGACCATTTATGAAAAATTGAACAGCACCAAATTTGATTCTCATGTATTGCAATATATCCACGAAAACAGTACTGGATTTTTCACTTACAATATCAATTTGAAGGAAGGATACAACCAAGCTTACGACATTATCATTCCGATTTTAAGTGAAGAAAAAGATCCGCGCATTTCAAGCAATGTTTTGATGGCTGAGTTGATCAATGAATTTGTAGACACTGATGCACTTTTCGAGACATACAAAGGAAGTATGTTTGGCAGTTTCAACGGTATCAAAAAAGTAAAAACGACGAGAATCGAATTTTTATACGACGAAAACACTTTTGAATACGAAGAAAAAGAAATTCAAAGCGAAGAAGAAATGCCGATTTTTACACTTGGTTTTTCAACAAATCGAAGCGATATTCCCGAGAAAATCTTGAAACACTTTGGAAAAATGACTTCAAGATTTAAAAATAAAGGTGAATATTGGGTGATTGAAGATGCGGTACTAAATTCGATTCCATTGTATATCATCAATAAAAACGGTTTGTTGATTTTCACCAATGACGAAGATTTGGCAATTAACCACAACAATGGTTATGGTTCTCAAGCTTTGTCTGGAAAAAGAGCGAAAAAAGCGAAATCCAGCAAATTCATGTATGGCTATTTTGACTGGAGCGAAGCTTTATCAAGTCTTCCAAGAGAAATGTTCAATACCAGACAAAACGAAATTCTAGATGCGATGCGCAACAAAACAGGCGTATTGGAATTGACTTCATCCAAAACAACCAAAACAAATACAACTTTCAACTTGGTTTACAATTTTGATGGAACTTATGATAATTCAGGAAAATATTTATTGGATTTAGTGAATTCAATTTATGTACTTTCTAAATAAATCAGCAAACATTATCTATGGCTAGAAAGGTTTTATTTATTGTTTTTTTGATTACGTTATTGGCTGGATTTTTCTACTACAAACCCCTTTTTAGCAAAACACCTCCAGAACCTTCATTGGTAGATAGACTTCCTGACGGAGATTTTTTGGGTCGAATTTATATTTTGGATGTTGCCAGAGAATCTTCTCCGATGCTTTTCTACAACAAAGTTCCAATTCGAGATTTTTTAACGCATGAATTTTTGTTGGCTCAAGGAAAAAATTACGGTCTCGATCTACAAAAGCCAGCGTATTTTTTCGCCAATGAATCAGGAGAATGGGGCGCATTGATTTCAGTGAATGACAGTTCTAAAATTTATCCTGGAATTGTGCGACTGAAAAGCAATATCAAATTGGAAGACACATTAGTCAGCGAGCAAAAAGTTCACGTTTTGCGTTCAGAACATTTGTATTTGACTTACGACAAAAAATGGTTTTTCGTTTACCAAGGAACGCAACTTCCGAAAAGGTTGTACAATGTGAAATTCGCTGAGAAAAACGATGTCACGAAAGCTTGGAAAGCATTTACTGAGGAAAAACAATTCAAGGATGAAAAATTAGTCATTTTTTCAAATTCGAAAAAACTAAAAAGTCAAGGAATTGAAACCGCTTTATTTGCCCACGACAGTGATTCAATGACCGTTCACCTCAAAACCTATATTCGGAATAAGAAGCCATTAAATATCTCTTTTAAACCATCAGGATTGGCTTTCGAAGACAAACTTGGAACTGATAAATTGGTAAATTTGCATTTGAATGTAGGGAATTTGCGCAACGATAAAAATGATCCTATTTACAAAGCACTTGTCAGATTGGGGAAAAAAGTTAGTTTTCCAACAGATGCCTTTTTGAAAGCTTGGAATGGCGATTTATCGTTTCACCAAGGAGGTACAGTGAAAATCAAAGAAACGTTTGTAGAATCTATTTTGGATGAAAATTTCAATGTTACTGAAGTAAAAAGCAGCGTGATGAAAGATGTTCCTGGATTCGCTTTTATGATGTCTACCAATGAATATCAAAAGGAATTTTTGTCCAAACTTTTCGCCAAAGGAATCATGCGCAAGGAAAACAACAAATTCTATGTGCTTACTTCTCCCCCACTGAGAATCAGACAAACACCTTCACACATTTATTTGTATTCTTCAGATTTTACGCCCAAAACAAAAGAATCAAATTTCAACGGCGGAATTTGGAACGACAAAGGAATCAAATACGGATTTTCTTTAGATTCCCTTACAAGCAATGAGCTTTTTGGAAGCGTTCACATTCCAATCAAAAGATTTTTGAAGCGCAATAAGTTTTTCTAGAACTTCACGAAAACATTTTTCGGCTCTGTAAAAAAGCGAAGCGCTTCCCAGCCGCCTTCTCTTCCAACTCCAGAAGATTTTACTCCTCCAAAAGGCGTTCTCAAGTCTCTGACCAACCAAGCGTTGATCCAAACAATTCCCGCTTCGATTTGATCGGCCATTCTGTGTGCTCGCTTTAAATCGGAAGTCCACAAAGTAGCACTCAATCCATATTGCGTGGAATTCGCCATTTCTAATACTTCTTCTTCCGTATCAAAAGGGGTCAACGTCACTACAGGTCCAAAAATTTCTTCTTGATTGGTTCTGCATTTAAAATCCAATCCTTCAATGACAGTTGCTTGCAAAAAATATCCTTCGTTGTAAGGTGCTTCTAGATGCACTTGATTTCCGCCAGCAATCACTTTTCCTCCTTCTTGTTTGGCCAATTCAATGTAAGAAATTACTTTTTCTAAATGTGGTTTGGACACCAAAGCACCCATTTTCGCTTTTGGATCAGTAGGATGAGAAACTGTTAATTTCTCAACTCTTTCAACAAAAGCAGTTTTGAATTTATCATAAATTCCACGTTGAACAAAGATTCTTGAACCACACAAACAAATCTGACCTTGATTTGCAAAAGATGAACGCACCGTTGTTGTAAGCATTTCATCAAAATCGCAATCATCAAAAATGATATTTGGATTTTTTCCACCTAATTCTAGTGATAATTTCTTGAACATTGGCGCTGCAGTTCTCGCGATATATTCACCTGTTTTGGTTCCGCCAGTAAAAGAAATTGCTTTGATTTTAGGATGCTTTACGATGGCATCGCCCACTTTACTTCCAGCACCGTGAATGATATTCAAAACACCTGCTGGCATTCCCGCTTCAGACAATACTTTACCTAGTAAATATGCCGTGTATGGCGTAACTTCTGAAGGTTTAGCAATCACACAATTTCCTGCAGCTAAAGCAGGCGCAATCTTCCAAGTAAAAAGGTACAAAGGCAAATTCCAAGGAGAAATGCAACCTACGACACCAATTGGTTTTCTAGTTGTATAATTGATTCCTTCTCCTTCCATGGAGTGTGCTTCAGCAGCAAAATGCAAAATTCCAGTAGCAAAGAAATGAAAATTAGAAATCGCTCTCGGAATATCAACATGTGCAGCCAAGGAAACTGGCTTTCCATTGTCTTTAGATTCTGCTTGAACAAATTCCTCCATTCGATTCTGAATACCTTCAGAAACCTTCACTAAAATAGCACTGCGTTGATCGATTGACATTTTAGACCAAATTGGAAAAGCTTTTTCTGCAGCTTCAACGGCTAGTTGAACATCACTTTCATCAGAATCTGGAATCAAGGAATAAACTTTGCCAGTAGCAGGTTCATAATTATCGATGTAATTTCCTTGATTTGGATTGATGTATTGACCGTTGATGTAGTTCTGAAGTTTTTCCATGGTGTTGATTTCTTTGGGGTAAAATTACTGCATTTTTTTGACTTGAAAATTGAAGGTTGGATGAAATTTTCCGGACAAAAAAAATCCTGAATTCAAAGAATCCAGGATTTCAAAATATTAAAGTATTTTATTATTTATTGATAACAACATTTACTTTGCTAACAGTTCCGTCAGTCATTTGTAAATTGATGATGTACATACCGTTGTTTAATTCAGCAGTATTTACTTTCACTTTACCATTTGCATCAGTTGTAACTGTTGTATTCATTACTGTTTTACCAGCCAAATCAGTTACCGTCATTGTAGCATCACCAGTATAACCTTTGATAGAAACAATTACTTGATCTTTTGCAGGATTTGGGTAAACATTTGCTTCGATAGTATTTGTTTCCAAAATTCCAGCTTCAGCAGCCAAATAAGTTTTTACACCAATTGCAGGAACAGGATCACCTGTGAAACCGATACTAAATGTCCCAGCGTCAGCGATTGGACCAACAGGTTGAGCGTCTAGTGCAGAATTTTGAGCATATTTAGTTTGCGTGTCATAAGCCAAGAAAATTGTAGTACTGCTAGTAGTAGCACAAAACAAATATCTAGCACCATCTTCTAACATAAATGGAGTATCAAAAGCTTGATAAAGAATAGTGTCTTGCAAATCGGCATCGAAGGTATAAGAACCAGAACCTTTCTCATCTAATGCTGTAAAACCAAATGCAGCATCATTTAAATCAATAAATTGGTCATTCCATTGGTAACCTTGAACTAAGATTTCTTCACCGATTACATCTCCATCAGCAGCATTTTTCAATACTCCAAAGTAAACACCTTGAGCACCAACTCTACTTGCGTTTGCATTTTTAAAATGGATACAAGTTGTGAAAGAACCTGTTTGCGTGCTAGGTTTTGAACCTTGATCGATTGTTGGTAATCCATTCGCATCTAAACGAGCCAAAGAAATCATATCATCAGTCAAAATGAATTTTGTTGTAATAACATTATCAGAAGGATAATCATCCGTTACAGTTGGAGTCAATGTATATGTAACTGCATATTCACCAGCACTAAATGCGGATGAAGAGAAAGCAGGGAAATCAACCCAAACACTATCTTGAGTTGCAGTTCCAGAAACGAAATCAAAAGAGTTTGAAGTTTGGTTGTAGATAGAAGTTCCATTATATGTGATGTCTGCAGTCACAGTCACACCTGTTTGAAAAGCAGATCCATAGTTAAACACATATAATCCAAGATTTACAGGGAATTCAGTAGAATTTACAGCCAATACAGAAGGAATCGCTTGTTCTTCAGCAACTCTAATGTATTTGTTAGCAGTTCCAATGTCATTAACATAGTAATTTTCTTTATTACCGATAAAAGCAATTACATTTTCACCATTGTCAATTTTAGCTCTAATTAACGCACCTGTAACATCAGAAACCATAACAACAGGAATCGTTACATTTAAACCTTGAGCACCACCACCCATTCCAACTGGTGAGCCAGAAATATTATTGACAACAATTACTGCAATAGCTCCCGCATTTTGTGCGTTTAATGCTTTTACACCAAATTCACAAGAACCTCTGTATAACATTGCAATTTTACCGTTCAAAGAACCAACAGCTGCAACATCGCACATTAATGAATCAGCAGTTGGAGTTAAATCATTTGCCAAAACAACAGTATCTAATACCGCGTTAGCTGTGATTAATAGATCTGGAACACCCCAATCGGTGATTGCAGCATATGTTAATTCATATCCTCCAGAAATAGAAGCAGGCTCTTCAACGGAGAAAATCACCTGAGAATTTGCGCAAAAACCAGTAAAGGCAAGCGCGATTGTAAGTAGCGTTTTTTTCATAATTTTTTGAGTTTATTAGGGTAAAAGTAACAAAACATTCAAATAAACAAAAATTTTATTCTGCCTAAATTTTTAATATTAAATGAATGGATTATAACAATTGACAGAAAATGAAAAAGGCCACATCACTGTGACCTTTTAAAGTGTTATTTTGAAATTATTTAAGCTTCAGAAGTTACAGCAGCTTTCAAGAATTCACGGTTCATTCTCGCGATGTTATCCAATGAAATTTCTTTAGGACATTCAACTGCACATGCACCAGTATTTGTACAATTTCCAAAACCTTCTTCGTCCATTGTTCTTACCATATTAAGTACTCGTTCTCTTGCTTCAACTTTTCCTTGTGGCAATAAAGCCATTTGAGAAACTTTAGCAGAAACGAATAACATTGCCGATGCATTTACACAAGAAGCTACACACGCACCACAACCAATACATGCAGCAGCTTCAAAAGCTTTGTCTGCATCGTGTTTTGGAATTGGAATCGCATTTGCATCCATTGTTCTACCAGAAGTGTTTACAGAAACAAATCCTCCTGCTTGTTGGATTCTATCAAAAGCACTTCTATCAACAACTAAATCTTTAATCACCGGAAAAGCTTTCGCTCTCCAAGGTTCAACATAGATTGTTTCGCCGTCTTTGAATTTACGCATGTGTAACTGACAAGTTGTTACAGCTCTATCAGGACCGTGCGCTTCGCCATTGATAAACAATGAACACATTCCACAAATTCCTTCGCGACAATCGTGATCAAATGCGATTGGTTCTTGTCTTTCATTGATTAATTGTTCATTTAATTGGTCTAACATTTCCAAAAATGAACTATCTGTAGAAACGTTATCTAACTTGTACGTTTCCATACTACCTTTTGCATTGGCATTTTTTTGACGCCAGATTTTAAGGTTTATATTTATAGTTTTTGATGCCATTTTAAATCGTTTTTTCTTACTTTTTACTCTTGCCTAATAACTCAATACTAATGCTTACTTGTAATTTCTTGCGGCAATTTTGATGAATTCATAATTCAAAGCTTCTTTATGAAGTTCTTCGTTATTAATATCATCACCTTTATATTCCCAAGCACCAACAAATTTGAAGTTTTCATCATCTCTCAATGTTTCACCTTCAGCATCTTGATATTCTTCACGGAAATGTCCACCACAAGATTCTTTTCTTTGTAAAGCATCGATTGCCATCAGTTGTCCTAGTTCAATAAAATCTGCAACTCTCATTGCTTTTTCTAGTTGAGGATTCATTTCATTGGCAGTCCCTGGAACGTAAACATTTTGATGAAACTCTTCTTTCAATTGAGCGATTTCAGCAATTGCTTCTTTCAGACCTTGTTCATTTCTACCCATTCCAACTTTATTCCACATAATTAATCCTAATTTTTTGTGGTAATAATCAACAGATTTTGTTCCGTTGTTGTTCAAGAATTTATTGATTTGATCATTCACTCTTTGTTCAGCAGCATCAAACTCTGGAGAATCAGTTGCAATTGCTCCGGTTCTAATTTCGTTTGCTAAATAATCAGAAACAGTGTATGGCAATACAAAATATCCATCCGCTAAACCCTGCATCAAAGCAGAAGCTCCTAATCTATTTGCTCCGTGATCAGAGAAATTAGCTTCCCCAGCAACAAAACAACCAGGAATTGTAGATTGTAAGTTGTAATCAACCCAAACTCCACCCATTGTGTAGTGAACAGCTGGATAAATTTTCATTGGCGTTTCGTAAGGATTTTCATCGGTGATTTTCTCATACATTTGGAATAAATTCCCGTATTTACTTTCAACCCATTTTTTTCCTAAAGTGATAATTTCTTCTTCACTTGGATTGTGATTCCCTGCAGCAAAAGCTGATTGTTTTCCTTTGCTTTTAATTTCTGATGAAAAATCCAAATAAACACCTTCGTTGGTATCATTAGCTTCAATTCCGTAACCAGCATCACATCTTTCTTTAGCAGCACGTGAAGCAACGTCACGAGGCACCAAATTTCCAAATGCAGGATATCTTCTTTCTAAGAAATAATCTCTATCGTCTTCCGCAATCGCAGTTGGTTTCAATTTACCAGCTCTGATTGCTTCAGCATCTTCTTTTTTCTTTGGAACCCAAATTCGTCCAGAATTACGCAAAGACTCTGACATCAAGGTCAACTTGGCTTGATTTGTTCCGTGAACAGGAATACAAGTTGGGTGAATTTGAACAAAACATGGATTCGCGAACAAAGCTCCTTGTTTGTGAATTTTCCAAGCAGCAGTTACGTTACTTCCCATCGCATTTGTAGACAAGAAATATACATTTCCATATCCACCAGATGCAATAATAACCGCATGAGCAGAATGTCTTTCAATTTCACCTGTCACCAAGTTACGAGCGATAATTCCTCTTGCTTTTCCATCAACTTTAACAATGTCTAACATTTCGTGACGGTTGTACATTTTCACACGACCTAAACCAATTTGGCGAGACAATGCTGAATATGCACCTAATAACAATTGTTGACCTGTTTGTCCAGCTGCGTAAAAAGTACGTTGTACTTGAGTACCACCAAAAGAACGGTTGTCTAATAATCCACCATATTCACGAGCAAAAGGAACACCTTGAGCAACACATTGATCGATGATATTTCCAGAAACTTCAGCTAAACGGTGAACATTTGCTTCACGCGCTCTGTAATCACCACCTTTGATTGTATCGTAGAATAAACGGAAAATTGAATCTCCATCGTTTTGGTAATTTTTCGCTGCATTAATCCCTCCTTGAGCAGCAATAGAATGCGCTCTACGTGGAGAATCTTGAAAACAAAATGCTTTCACATTGTATCCCATTTCACCTAAAGAAGCAGCCGCTGAAGAACCAGCTAAACCTGTTCCTACAACGATTACATCGATTTTAGGACGGTTATTTGGAGCAACTAATTTTAAATGATCTTTGTAATCAGTCCATTTTTTTGAAATGTGACCTTCTGGTATTTTTGAATCTAATATTGACATATCGAAGCTATTTTTTAATGATCTAAATTATTTCGTCAAGTAAAGGAAAATTGGAATTGAAGCAAAAGCCATTGGTACAATTACAGCAAACCCTTTTCCAAGTGCCTGAATAAATGGAGTGTACTTTGGATGACGAACTCCTAAAGATTGAAATGCTGAAGAGAATCCATGCCACAAGTGGAAAGAAAGTGTCAACATAGCTAAAGCATATAAAACAACCGCTAATAACGCAAATTCGTTTGCAGGAAAACCTTCAGCTGATTTATCATGTCCGAAGAAAGCGACTGTCAATGAATGTAGATCTTTGTAACCTTCACCCACTTTCAAATTAACTTCCGGTGCATAAATTTGAGTTCCGTGTTTGATTACTAAACCTTCTGTAGGCAAAAAGCTACCTGTTGTAGTTAAATACAAAGATTGTTTTTGTTCACTTCCAGGAGCGCTCACTTCAACTCTATGCAAAGGCATTGGTGTAGAAGAATATTTCGCTTTCCACCAAAAGTTAGCCATGTGAGTACAGATGAAAATCAAAATAATACTCCCTAACAAAGCCATACTTCTTGAAGCCCATGCAGAATTTGCACTTGGTTTGTTGTAAGCATAATTTACAGGACGCGCTTTTTTGTTTTGAAAAGCTAACAAAAATCCATCAATTGCGTGAAACAAAATGGAGATATAAGTCGTGTAAGACAATACTTTGATAAAAATATTGTGAGACATGAAATAACCATACTCGTTAAACGCACGTTTGCCTTCTTCTCCTCCAGCAAACAATTGAAGGTTTCCTAAAAGGTGTCCAATTAGGAAAGTACACAGGAACAACCCCGTTAAAGCCATCCAATATTTTTTGGCTAAAGAGGATTTTAATAATACTGACTTACTCATTTTATATAGAAAATTTGAAAATATTCACCACAAATTTAACAGCTACAACAAAGCAAATTAAACTCTATCGTTATTTAGATTGAATTTAGATAGAGAAACTTACATTGTTGAAATACCGTTTTCATCAATTGTGAATATTTTGGTTGATACTAATTTGATTCTTTTTACAATTTAAAACAGCTTAAAAACAAAAATGTTCAACCTCGATTTGGCTGAACATTTTATTGTTGGATATATTATAATGGAATGTTTCCATGCTTTTTTTGCGGCAAACTTTCTGCTTTGTTTTCTAACATTTGGAAAGCGGCAATCAATTTTGATCTGGTTTCTTCAGGTAATATTACATCATCGACAAAACCACGCTCAGCTGCTCTGTATGGGTTGGCGAACATTTCAGCATATTCAGCTTCTTTTTCTTTCCATTTTTCTTCACGATTTACCGCCTCAGAAATTTCCTTTTTGAAAATAATTTCCGCAGCACCTTTTGCACCCATTACGGCAACCTCGGCTGTAGGCCAAGCAAAATTTAAATCAGCACCAATGTTTTTAGAATTCATTACATCAAAAGCACCACCATATGCTTTACGTGTGATAACAGTAACTCTTGGTACAGTCGCCTCAGAGAAAGCATAAAGTAATTTCGCTCCATGTGTAATAATACCTCTCCATTCTTGATCAGTACCCGGCAAAAATCCTGGCACATCTTCCAATACCAATAGAGGAATATTGAAACAATCACAGAAACGAACAAATCTTCCTCCTTTTCTTGAAGCGTCAATATCCAAAACTCCAGCCATTGCAGCGGGCTGATTGGCGACAATTCCGATTGTTCTTCCTTCTAAGCGCGCAAAACCAACAACAATGTTTTTGGCAAAACCTTCTTGCACTTCACGGAAAGAATTATCATCTACAATGCAATCTAAAACCGAACGAATATCGTAAGGAAGTGTTGAATTTGCTGGTAAAATATTTTTGATTGCTTCTGTTTTCGAAGCTGTAAACTCAAATTTTGTTGTCGGTGCTAATTCACCATAATTTTGAGGCATGTAAGTCATCAAATCACGCACATCTTTCAAGCACTGTACATCATTTGCAGAAGTAAAATGTGTAACTCCAGATTTTTCAGCGTGTGTTTTTGCACCTCCTAAATCTTCAAACGTAACTTCTTCGTGTGTAACAGTTTTGACAACATTTGGACCTGTTACAAACATGTAAGAAGTATCTTCAACCATGAAAATAAAATCAGTCAAAGCAGGACTGTAAACAGCACCACCAGCGCAAGGCCCCATGATAACACTAATTTGCGGTATCACTCCTGAAGCTCGTGTATTTCTATAAAAAATATCAGCATAACCAGCCAAAGAAACAACACCTTCTTGAATTCGCGCACCACCAGAATCATTCAATCCAATTACTGGAGCGCCATTTTTTAGCGCTAAATCCATTACTTTGCAAATTTTTTCCGCATGCGTTTCAGAAAGAGAACCACCTAAAACAGTAAAATCCTGAGAAAAAACGTACACCAAACGACCGTGAATTTTTCCATAACCAGTAACTACTCCGTCACCAGGAAAGGTTTGTTTGTCTAATCCGAAAGAAGTTGAACGGTGTTCGATAAACATTCCCATCTCTTGAAAAGTGTTATCATCAAGTAATAAAATCACACGTTCGCGCGCGGTCAGTTTTCCTTGTTGATGCTGACGATCAATGCGATTTTGTCCACCTCCCAACTGAGATTTTTTACGGCGTTCAACTAGTTCATTGCTACTATTCATATTATTTGCGTATTTCAATGGTTGTTTCAAGTCAGATATCTTGATATAAATCAATAATATCTTTCGTTGACAAAGATATACAACCTAAAGTCCAATCTATCTTTTTTTCAATAATTTCATCGAGCGAATTTTCATTTTGATTCGAATGTCTAATAATAATAACTTTAAAAAGTTAAATCAAAACAACAAAAAGGCTTGAAAATCAAAAGAAAACGAATTACAACATTGTATTAACCGAACAAAGCGCGAAGTACCTCATCAATTCTTCCACACTTTATCAATTCTATTTTGAAATTTTTTTGATCAATTCCCTTATTAAATTTAGAAATGATGATTTTTTCGAATCCCAACTTTTCCGCTTCGTAAATACGTTGATCGATTCTATTGACAGGTCTCACCTCTCCAGAAAGCCCAACTTCTGCTGCCAAACAAAAGTTTTTGGGAATTGGCAAATCAGCATTTGAAGATAAAACTGCCGCAACAACCGCTAAATCGATTGCTGGATCGTCTACCCTAATTCCACCAGCGATATTGAGAAAAACATCTTTTGCACCCAATTTGAATCCGCATCGCTTTTCCATTACTGCCAAAAGCATGTTCAATCTTCGCGCATCAAAACCTGTCGATGATCGCTGCGGTGTTCCGTATGCAGCAGTGCTCACTAAAGCTTGAACTTCTATTAAAATTGGTCTCAATCCTTCCAAAGTTGAAGCGATTGAAATTCCACTCAAAGTTGCATCTGTGTTCGTAATAAGTATCTCTGAAGGATTTTCAACTTGTCTTAAGCCAGATCCTAACATTTCATAAATTCCTAACTCATTGGTGCTCCCAAAACGGTTTTTTATGGTTCGCAGTAATCTGTAAACATGATTTCTATCTCCTTCAAACTGCAAAACAACATCTACCATGTGTTCCAGCACTTTCGGTCCAGCCAAAGCGCCTTCTTTGGTAATGTGTCCAATCAAAAATACAGGAACATCCGTTTGTTTGGCATATCGCAAAAGTTGTGCAGTACATTCTCGAACTTGAGAAATACTTCCTGGTGAACTTTCTATTTGATTACTGTATAAAGTTTGAATTGAATCAATTACCAAAAGTTTTGGTTGAATCTCTTCCGCCTGCATAAAAATATTTTGCAGATTGGTTTCTGTAAGAATGAAACATTCTTTGTTATCTAAACCAATTCTTTCGGCGCGCATTTTAATTTGCTGATCACTCTCCTCACCGGATACATACAATACACGCAAGTTTTTTTCTAAAACAGCCAATTGCAACATCAACGTAGATTTCCCAATACCAGGTTCGCCACCAAAAAGTATCAATGAGCCAGGAACCATTCCATTGCCTAAAACTCTGTTTAATTCTGAATCGCATAAAGTGATTCTTTCTTGGCCTCTATTTTCTATGTCTTGAATTGGTTGTGGTTTAGCTGTTCGTCCAGTATTGGTTGAAAAAGCAACAACTTGCGAAAGGTTTTTCTCTACAATTTCTTCCACAAAAGTGTTCCATTCTGAACAAGATGGACATTTTCCAAGCCATTTAGGTGTTTGATAACCACAGTTTTGACAAAAGAATGCCGATTTAATTTTAGCCATAAAGCAAAGTTAAGAGAAAAAGCAGAAATTCACATTTGAAATACCGTAAATTATGAATAATTATTTACCTCGATTGGTGCCTGCGTTTGCTTCATTTGCCAATCCATTTCCCACCTTTTATAGACATAAGGTGAGAGCAAACGTTGATCGTTATTTTGAAATATCACGATATTGTCGTGGGTTGTATAATACCATGAGATTTCATAGACTTTCATTTTGATTCCCAATTTTGTCTTTTCAAACCCAGAAACTGTGGAAAAATCAAATTTCAATTCTTGTAAGGCAAGTTTGTTGATTGTTATCTTCTTTCCTTTGATACCAAGTAATTGAATTAAAATCACATAATTTCGATTGAGAATTTTAATGTTGTTTGTAGACACAGATTGCGTGTGATTTCTCACTTCTTTGTGGTACTTATTTTTACAATGAATATCACAAAATACTTTGTCAGAGCGACCAAAGAGTTGTTTATTGCAGACGCAACATTGTCTGGTGTATGCAATGTTTGATGTTTTTTGCATGAGTGTAAAAGAAAAATTGGTTTGTAACTCTAAGTTATGGGAAATTCTGATTTGAATCCAAATTTTTTTGAACAAATAAGTGATTTTATCCGTTATAATCACTTACGAGCCCGAAAACACTGAGAAAAAATTTTGCAAAAATCTTTATCAAATCCAAAACAAGATTATTCGTAATTTCGCCAAAAAATTTAGCAACAATTCAAAATTCATCCAAAATGGCTATCAAAAGAACAAACTCAGAATCTCTTTTTTCAAAAGCTAAAAATTATTTCCCTGGAGGTGTTAATTCCCCGGTAAGAGCTTTTAAATCTGTTGATGGCTCACCATTATTCATTAAAAAAGGAGATGGTTGCATGATCTGGGATGAAGATGATAATCAATTCATCGATTTCTGCTGCAGTTGGGGACCATTGATTTTAGGACACAATCATCCGAATGTATACAATAAAGTAGTGGAAACACTGCAAAATGGATCTAGCTTTGGCGCGCCAACTCGACTAGAAAATGAATTGGCTGAATTAATTCTAGAAAGAAATCCATTTATAGATAAAATCCGATTTGTAAGTTCGGGAACTGAAGCTGTGATGTCTGCATTAAGACTGGCGCGAGGTTATACTGGAAAAGACAAAGTCATCAAATTTGACGGTTGTTACCACGGACATTCTGATTCTCTTTTAGTAAATGCTGGAAGCGGACTTGTTACTTTAGGCGAATCATCAAGTGCTGGAGTTCCAGCTAGTTTTGCTCATGAAACATTGGTTTTACCGTTAAATGATATCGAAGCACTCAAAGCGTGCGTTGAAGCATACAAAGATCAAATTGCTTGCGCGATTATTGAACCAATCCCAGCCAACAATGGTTTACTTCTTCAAGAAAAAACCTTTCTATTAGCGCTGAGAGAAATCTGCACAGAAAACAACATTCTGCTATTTTTTGACGAAGTAATTTCAGGTTTCCGAGTTGCCTTTGCTGGTGCTGCCGAATATTATGGAATCGAGCCAGACTTGGTAACCTACGGTAAAATAATAGGTGGTGGACTTCCGGTTGGTGCTTATGGTGCTAAAAAGGAAATCATGGCAAGAGTTTCTCCAGATGGAAATGTTTACCAAGCCGGAACTTTGTCTGGAAATCCAGTAGCGATGGCAGCGGGAATAGCACAACTCACTGAATGTACAAAACCAGGATTCTATGAAGATCAAGCCCAAAGAACGATTGACTTTATTGCTCCAATCAACGCACACGCTAAAAGCAAAGGTTATGATTTTGAAATTGTGAGCATTGGTTCAATATTTTGGTTAAACTTTGCAGGGAATAAAACGATTCGTAAAGCACAAGAAATAAATCCAGACATGACTGGCTTCAGACATTTACATAGTGCGCTTTTAGAACGAGGAATTTATTTAGGACCAAGTGGTTACGAAGTAGGTTTCGTATCACTGGCTCACACTCCTGAAATACTTCAGAAAGCTGCAATTATTATGTGCGAAGCACTTGATGCAATTTACTAGGAGAGCAATTTCTTTTTGAATTTCTTTACATTAGTTTTAATGTTTAGCTTTTAGATTTATTCTCCGTTCAACCATTTTGAAATGAATAAACTACGCTTTAAAAAGTAATTATAACCATCATATAATGTGATTATTTGGTTGCTAAAATTTCACAATTATTAAAATTAAATTTCCCGAAAACAATTTAAAGGTCGTAAATTTGTAGAGGTTGACATCAGCGTATCACTGCGCTTTTAAATACCAAACCAGATAAGATGGAATATATTAAATTCACAAAAAGAGATGCATTTTCTAAGGAACTTGCACAAAAAGTCAACGATTATTTAAAATCTAATAATCTCAAAAAGTTTGGAAGCTGGAAAATTCTTTTGAAAGTTCCGCTAATGTTCACTATTTACCTTTTACCTTATTTTTTAATGGTCTTTGGCGTAATTGAAAGTAAATGGATCATGCTTTTGATGTCACTTACTATGGGCGTGGGAATGGCTGGTATTGGACTTTCTATTATGCACGATGCAAACCACGGTTCTTTTTCTAAACGTCCTTGGATTAACAAAATGATGAGTTACTCTATGGAGGTTTTGGGCGGAAATGGCTTAAACTGGAGAATTCAACACAATGTTCTTCACCACAGTTTTACCAATGTCCACGATTTAGATGAAGACATCAAACCAGTCGGATTATTGAGATTTTCTCCAAATGAACCGAAAAAGAAAATTCATAAATTTCAAGTTTATTATGCTTGGTTTTTCTATGGATTGATGACGCTTTCTTGGATGACGAACAAAGATTTTGCACAATTGATTCGCTACAAGAAAAAAGATTTGCTTGCAGCACAAAATGTAACATACAGCAAAGCGATGCTCTTTTTGATTTTCTCCAAAGTGCTTTACTACGTTGCAATTGCCGTCGTTCCTTTGGTTGTTATGGACATTTCATGGTGGCAATGGCTAATCGGATTTTTCTCCATGCACTTTGTAAGTGGTTCAATCCTTGCTTTTGTTTTTCAACCAGCGCACGTAATGCCTGAAACAAGCTTCATGACAGTTGAAAATCACCAAGAAGAAAATCCTGATGAAAGTTGGGCAATTCACCAAATGAAAACAACAGCGAACTTTGAAAATTGGAATCCTATTCTAACTTGGTATGTTGGCGGTTTAAATTACCAAATTGAGCACCACTTGTTCCCAGACATTTCTCATGTACATTATCCAAAAATTTCGAAAATTGTAAAAACAATTGCAGAAAAACATGGAGTTCCATACAATTATCACAAAACGTGGGGTGGAGCAATTTTCTCTCACCTAAGATTGTTGAATAGATTGGGAAGAGCATAAATATTCAAATCAAATATAAATGCATAAAAAACGGCGATTGAATCATCAATCGCCGTTTTTGTTTTACAAATTTCTTATTCTACCAAACTGGACAATCGTCACAATTGTTGGTTGGCTTCAAATAAACGAAAAATCCAGCAACAATGTGACCCATTGCAAAACCATATTTTTGTGTTGCGTAAGCTGTTAAATCATTTGGTCTTGTATGAACCCTTACTTGATGCATAAATCCTCCACTTCCTTCTGCTTGCAAAAAGACATGATTGAAAAATTCGAATCTCAATCCCGCATGTGCCGAAACTGAATAACCAGACATGGAAATAGTCACCATATCCTTTTGCTGACCAAAATTGAAATCATTGAATGACAAAATCCCTCCAGCTCCTAGACCAAAATTAGTGCTAATCGCAAATTTTCTGTTTTTTGTTCGATACAACATATCAGAACGAGTCAAATCAAAATGCAAATAATTTAAACCGTTCGAATTTTCATAATGAAAATGATTTCTATCTGTGGTAACAGGCTCATTGTTGTAAGTTCCAGACCAAATAGTATCAACGCCAGGATTTATCTTTCCGTTCAACAACACTTTATTTCCATCATCAAAAATGTATTTCATGTGATCGTAACCAAATGAAAGTGCATAATGGTTTTTAAAATAATAACCAATTCTAGCATTAAACTGAGGAACAGTAATATTTCCTAAATCAACATATTCTTTGAATTTATGACTCGGATTATCATGAGCTGTTGCATTTTTCAAGGTGAAATCATATCCACTGCCAATCAATCTTAAATTGCTTTTGGTATAAGCAGAACGGTTATAACCCAAATAACCATATAAAGTTCCTTTTCCGTATGAAACTTTCTTGATTTTTTTCTTCGTTTGTGCTTGTAAATTCAAGGACAAACAAACCATAATTAACAAACAAATTTGCTTCATTCTTCTTACTTTTAAATCAACTCATTTTCAAAAATGACACTTCCTTTTCTGTCAAATGTCTATAAAATCCTCTAGGTAAATCCTTTTTAGTCAAACTGGCAAATTTAACTCTGTCCAACTTTACAACTTCATATCCCAAAGATTCAAAAATTCTTCTTACGACGCGGTTTTTTCCAGAATGTAACTCAACTCCTATTTCACGTGAACCACCGTTTTCAATAAATTCAACGTGATCACATTTGATGATTCCGTCTTCAAGCGTAATACCAGCTTTCATTTTTTCTACATCCTCTAAAGTAACAGCTTTGTTGGCTTCTACATGGTAGATTTTTGATGCTTTGTATTTTGGATGCGTCAATTTTTTAGCTAAATCGCCATCGTTTGTAAACAACAAAAGTCCTGTAGTTTCTCTATCCAATCTTCCAACAGGATAAATTCGCTCTTTACAAGCTTTTTTCACCAGTGACATTACCGTCTTTCTTCCCAATGGATCATCCATCGTGGTGATAAAATCTTTTGGCTTGTTTAATAAAACGTATCTTTTTGTTTCAGCATTGATTGTTTGACCATCATATTTTACAACATCACCAGGTTTGATTTTGTAACCCAATTCTAAAATAATTTGATCATTGACGCTAACAACTCCTGTTTGAATCAAAACATCTGCCTCTCTTCTAGAAGCAACTCCTGCATTGGACAAAAATTTGTTTAATCGAATGGCATCTTCATTGAAAGAAGGCATTGGATCGCCCACTTTTTCTTTATCCTTGAAAGGAACATATTTTTTTCCTTTACCAGCAAATCCTTTTTTGGTGTCAATTTGTTTCTTTTGAAAACTTGACATTGTCGGAGTTTTGGATTTAAATCCAGTTTTTTTTGAATCTTTAGGTTTTAAAGTAGTCTCTTGTTCTTTCGAACTTTCTTTCTTTTTTGATTCTTGTCGGCCTCGGCCTTTTTCATTTGTGTTCATCACGAGCATATTTTCCACAAAGGTAAGAAAATATATTGTTGGTATTATTTTTTCAAATACAACACAAGATGATATTAATCAGGCAATCAAACGATAAAATTGATTGCCTGAATTTTAAACTAATTATTTAATATTTTTCTTTTTTTCTATTTCTTTCACCTTTTGAGCCTGAGTCGAAATTTCTGTTTTTTTATTTGATTGATTCGTCATATTTTCTTCAATCTTTTTTTCTGCTTCACTGATTTTCTTTCTGTAATCATCAATAGAATTCAGCAAATTTTCTTTTTCCTTTTCCAAATCCTTTTGGTCTTTTTCAAAATTCTCAAGCTTCTTAGATTCTACTTTTAAATCCTCTTCTACGCATTCTTTGGCCGTTTCCAAAGCAAATTTTCTAATCACTTCTCTCATTTCATTGAATTGAGCTCCATGTTGATTGCTGTTCATAAATGCACCGCCCAAATCAATCGCAACAGCTACCTTGATAACGTCCCCAGAGGTGATAATTTTAGCATAAGCATCAAACGGTTTATCGCCCATTACTTTCAATTTTGCTTGCATGGAAGTAAATTCTCCTTTTGAAGAATTGTATTTTCCATCCCAATCTTTCAATTCACTTTTAAGCGCTTTTTCAACCACATCCAAGTTTCCATAAGGGATATTGACCACAATACTATTTTTTGATCCAACGCTAAAATTGTTGTTTTCCTCTGAAACCGATACGGTATTTTGTGCAAACAAAGCAAAACCAACTAATGTAAATAAACCTGTAATTAAATGTTTCATAAATAAATTGTTAAAGAGAATAATGATTAAATCAAAACTGTCAATATTGTTTTCAGTTTACAACGTTTTTACAATCTTAATAAATTCTATTCTCATTAGAATAAAGTTAATCAAAAATAATTCACACAAAAGTAAATTGTGCAAATTTGGCTTTCAGCTGTTTTTTTTCTATTTCATCAGTTTTCCGCTTGTAAAGAGTGATAAATAATAATTAATTTAGCACATGCAATTCAAAGATGTTGTTGGTCAAGATGAATTAAAAGCCCACTTAATTCAAGAAGTAAATCAAGGAAAAATTAGCCACGCGCAAATGTTTCTTGGCAATGCTGGATATGGTGGATTGCCTTTAGCTATGGCTTTTTTACAATATTTATTCTGTGAAAACAAACAAGCAAAAGATAGTTGTGGCGAATGTAATTCTTGCAGGAAAGTAAAAGAAATGCAACATCCAGACATTCATTTTTCATTTCCGGTTGTACAAGCTATCAATAAAAAAAGTGATTTTTTCCTTCCTGATTGGAGGGCTCAATTTGCTTCACAACCATATTTCAATTTGAATCAATGGACCAATCGAATTGACGATAAAGGAAGAACTCCCATTATTTCAACAGAAGAGAGTCAGGAAATCATTAGAAAACTGAGCTTTAAATCTTTTGAAGGTGGTTATAAAGTGATGCTGATTTGGATGGCAGAGGAAATGAATTTGCAATGTTCTAATAAATTGCTGAAAATTTTAGAAGAACCGCCAGCTAAAACGTTGTTTATACTCATTGCAGATTCACAGGAAAAATTATTACAAACCATCCTTTCTAGAACCCAATTATTAAAAGTTCCTAGGATTCATTTGGATGACTTGTCCAAATATTTGCAGATTAAATACCAACAAGACGGTTCCACTGCAACAAGTATTGCTTCTCAAACAGAAGGAAATCTAATTGAAGCAATTGAAATGCTCAATTCAAATTTGGAAAAAAACATCAATAGAGATCTTTTTATTCAATTGATGCGTGTTTGCTATAAAAAAGATGTCAATCCAATGCTTGACTGGGCGGAAGAAATTAGCGGAATTGGTAAAGAAAGACAAAAAACTTTTTTGAAATATGCTCTTCACATGTTTCGACAAAGTTTATTGAGAAACTACACAGAAAACCAACTCACTAAGACGTCTGCGGAAGAAGAAGCATTTTTGAAAAACTTCTCAAAATTTATTACGGGAAATAATATCCATGGATTTATGGAAAACTTCAATGATGCAGTTTACCACATTGATCGAAATGCCAATCCCAAAATACTATTTACAGAATTGTGCTTCAAAGTGATGCGATTCATTCATTTTGCGTGATTCTACAAACAAAAAAAGGACTGAAGCAAAAACTCCAATCCTTTCAAAAATCTATTCAATAATTCGTTTATTTATCATTGATTGCTTTGATTCCTGGCAATTCAATTCCTTCCAAATACTCTAACATAGCGCCACCTCCAGTTGATACGTAACTTACTTTGTCAGCTAGATTGAATTTGTTAATTGCTGCAACAGAATCTCCTCCTCCAATCAATGAAAAAGCACCATTTGCAGTTGCATCAACAATCGCCATGGCTACATCTTTCGTTCCTTGTTGGAAATTATCCATTTCAAAAACACCCATTGGTCCGTTCCACAAAATCAATTTGGAATTCAAAATAATTTCCCTGCAAGCTTTCGACGTTTCAGTACCTGTATCAAGACCCATCCATCCGGCAGGAATTTCTCCGATTTTCACTTCTTTGCGATTGGCATCATTGTCAAATTTATCTGCGATAATCGTATCTGTTGGAATATATAAATTTACACCGTTTGCTTTCGCTTTGGCTATAATGTCTTTTGCCATGTCCAAGTAATCATCCTCCACCAATGAATTACCAACATTTCCACCTTGTGCTTTAACAAACGTATAAGCCATTCCTCCGCCGACAATTAAATTGTCAACTTTATCCAATAACTGTTGGATAATGGTGATTTTAGAAGAAACTTTTGCTCCACCAACAATGGCAGTCAATGGTTTTTCTGTGCTATTCAATACTTTATCTACTGCTTTAATTTCTCCTTCAAGCAAGAACCCAAACATTTTGTCATTTGGGAAAAACTTAGCAACAACGGTTGTACTAGCATGCGCTCTGTGTGCAGTTCCAAATGCATCATTTACATAAACATCACCCAATTTCGACAATGATTCAGCAAAACTTTCAGTACCAGCGGTTTCTTGTTTGTAAAAACGTAAATTTTCCAACAATAATACTTCTCCAGCCTTTAAACCAGCACTTAAATTTTCAGCTTCTTGACCAATGCAATCGCTCGCAAATTTTACTTCACGATGCAACAATTCACTTGTATGTTTTACAATGTGTTTCAAAGAAAACTTATCTTCAAATCCTTCTTTCGGACGACCTAAATGCGACATTAAAACTACACTTCCACCAGCGTCTAAAATATGATTGATTGTAGGAAGCGCAGCGCGGATTCTTGTGTCATCTGTGATTTCCAACGTTTCTTTATCCAAAGGAACATTGAAATCAACACGAATTAAAGCGCGTTTTCCGTTAAAGTCATAAGAATGAATATCAGCCATTTCTGTAAATTTAAATTTATGCGACAAAAGTAGCAAAAATCTACAGACTTATGGTCTGACTTTAGGGATTTAAATCTTCCAAGAACTTCAAAAATATCGATTTAAATATTTAATTATCAAGTAAATCTTGGCTAGAAATTTTTTCCGAATCGATATACTTCGCATCGCCGAAAGCCAAAATTGGAAAGAATATATAAGGTAAAAAGATTATTCCAACAGTGAATCCTTCTGCTTTTCCGAAGTTTTTAACTAATCCGTTGATAATCATAATCATGAAAACAAAATTTGCCAAAGGAACAAACATCATCCCAAACCACCAAGTTGGTTTTTTTGCTATTTCAACCATGACGTAATAATTGTAAAACGGAACTATCGCTGCCCAGCCTGGTTGATTGGCCTTTACGAAAATTTTCCACATTGAAACAATCATCAATGCAATAACGCCAATGTACAATAGAAAGAAAATGATAAAAAAAGCAATCAAGGAACCTGAAGGAGAAACCATTTCCATATTATTTTACAAAACGATATTTCAATATACACCAAATGGCTCTAAAACCGTCTTTCCAACCAATTTTCTTACCTTCTTCATAGGTGCGCCCGTAATAAGAAATTCCAACTTCGTAAATTCTAATTTTTGGCACTCGGGCTAATTTTGCAGTGATTTCTGGCTCAATACCAAAACGATTTTCTTTAATCTCAATATTTTTTGCAATGGATGTGCGAATCAACTTATAACAAGTTTCCATGTCAGTCAAATTCAAATTCGTCATCATATTTGATAACCTTGTCAGAAATTTATTACCGATTGAATGCCAGAAAAACAAGATTCTATGCGGATGATGCCCAACAAAACGTGAACCATAAACAACATCGGCATTATCCATGAAAACTGGTTTCAACAACAAATTATATTCTTGCGGATCATATTCTAAATCAGCGTCTTGAACAATCATATAATCACCAGAACACTCTTTGATTGCACGATTGATTGCTGCTCCTTTTCCTTGATTATGGGTTTGTGAAAACAATCGAATATCCATTTCAGTATTTTGTGAAATATACTCTTCTACTTTTTCAATTGTCTTGTCTTTAGAACAATCATTTACAATCACGATTTCCTTCACAATTCCGTTTGGCAATTCAACTTCTTTGACACGTTCTAAAATCAATTGAATCGTATTTTCCTCGTTATATGCAGGAATAAGAATAGACAATTTATGGATACTCATTTTATAATTTAAAATATTCAAATCGGTGAAAAAGTTTTCTGAAAGCAGAAATCAGTCAGTAAAGAAACGAATTTTCATTGAATCTATTGTCAATGTTTCCTTTTTCGTCAAAATTACAAAAACACATTTCATTTTTTGGGGTAATTTTTTGTCTATATAAAAACGATAATCAGCAAAATTTTGGCCTCTCTTTTCGTCGATTACATGCAGTAAAGTTGAATAATGATTGAAGAGCAATGAATCGTTTTCATCTAACAATCGAATCTCTAAAGACTCACCTAAATTTTTAATCTTGGTAGTAAATTGAATTTGACCAACATGAATCAACGTGTCTTTGGGTATATCGACCGCCAAAGTATCGACAATATGCCATTGATCTGAAGCAAAAGTTTGATGCTTTATCCACTTTGTTGCACTGACACAAGAATGAAAATCGATATTTTGTTTCCACAGATAATACTCATACATTGGATCAGTTTTTAGGAATACCTTCCAATATGAATGCTCGTTCATTTCATCAAAAGTCAATATTGCTTTTTGAAATTGATAAGTTTGAGTAATCATTACAACAGCTAAAATGGGTGTTGCTAGTAAAAATCCAATTTTTAAAAAGTTGACTTTGGAAGCTAAAATCGGAGCTATAAAAACCAAAAAAACAGGATAATAATCTATCATCGGTCTAGCGCCTAAACTTCCGCCATAACTCCAAACCCACCAACTTGACAGTACGTAAATTAACAATGAAAATGATATTATTATGTATATCAATCTTTGGTTTAACTTCAAAATTAAATGTCCAAGTACTGTGACTACAAACAATATAAAAAACCAAGGCGCCCACAAGAAAAAACCTTTTCTATAGCTAAACAAAAAGTCAACGAAATGTGGATCTGTCCAATTGAATGTTTCTTCACCATATGCATAATGGATCCATTTTCCCGTTTGAGAATACCAAACCAAACATTGAATCTGAAAAAATAAAATAACGATTAAAACTGCAAAAATAGTTGTTTTTAAATACTTTAAATAAAGGTTTTTAAGTGATATAAATAAGCAACTAAAATTTTCGGCTAAAACTGGAATAAAAATCAAAATCAATCCATTGACAGGACGAACTAAAAATATCATTCCGAGAAAAATAATCGCCCAGAAAAGTGATCTACTTTTGTCTTCGAGAAAATAATTTCTTGTGCAAAATAAAAATCCTGCAACTAGAAAAAATGAATACACATGACTATATGCAGCATCCCAATGCATATAATCAAGCATCGATGTACAAAAAACAACGCCAAATTGAGCAACTAAAATCCAAGTTCGATTAACTTGATACGATTTTAATAACAAACGAATGAAAACAAGGCCGAAAAAAGTATAAAAAAGCGCAGCTAAGAAAATGCTTATTTGATAAGGCGTTGAAAACCCATCTGCTGCATAATGAATTGAATTGCTAGCCCATAAATGCCCGATTGCAAAAAATGGAGCTTGTAAAACAGCCGTTCCAATGAAATATTTATCATAACGTTGACCATTTTCCAATCTTGGATAAAAGTCACGCGCGATCATCTCATCGTCGTAAAAATCGGTTTGTAAAGTATCTAAATAATTGAAATGTAAATCTTTGTAAATAAAAGTAGCTGGAAGAAACTCATAGTAACCACGACCATCCGCTTCTATCAAATTGTTACGCGTTGACAAATAACTTTTCGATACAAATAAGAAAAAAAGTATCAGAATGATTTCACCAAAGTAACTACGAATTAGCCGAAAAACACTTCCCACACTATCTTAATTCTTATGCCAGATTCATTTCCGGTACAAAATCTGGTACAACCAAATCCCCTTCAGTTTTTGAAACAATCTCTTCAACGGAAACACCTGGTGCTCTTTCAATTAAATAAAACTTTCCTTCTTTTATTTCCATTACTGCCAATTCAGTAACTACTTTTTTAACGCAACCAACACCTGTAAGTGGCAAGGTGCATGCTTTTAAGATTTTAGATTCACCCGCTTTATTGCTGTGCATCATAGCAACAATGATATTCTCTGCAGACGCAACCAAATCCATTGCACCGCCCATTCCTTTCACCATTTTTCCTGGAATTTTCCAGTTTGCAATGTCTCCATTTTGTGAAACTTCCATCGCACCCAACACGGTTAATTGAACATGCTGTCCACGAATCATAGCAAACGACATGGCAGAATCAAAAAATGAAGCGCCTTCTCTTGCTGTAATTGTTTGTTTTCCAGCGTTGATTAAATCTGCATCTTCCTCACCTTCAAAGGGAAAAGGCCCCATACCAAGTACGCCATTTTCAGATTGAAATTCAACTTCAATTCCTTCAGGTATATAGTTTGCAACCAAGGTTGGAATACCAATCCCAAGATTTACATACCATCCGTCTCTCAATTCTTGAGCGATTCGTTTTGCGATTCCAATTTTATCTAAAGCCATTTTTTATTCTTTTAATTTATAAAAATGTACGCTGCCATTTTCAAAATCTATTTTACTATGTTGTGGATTCCAAATATACAATCTAAATTCGATTTCTTCGGGATAAAAACGTTTAAAAACTGAATTTATCTTCACTTTAAATTGACCCTTATTTGCACCATGAATCCATCTTTGATCATAGGTTTCGTACCTTACAGTTTCATTTTTTGCATTGAAAGTTGTAAAAATCAATCTTACATCGTGAAAAGGTGTGATGATCTTAAAATTACCCGCGAGTTTAATCAATAAATATTCATTTCGAATTGAATCTAAACTTTTTAATTCCAACAAGTTGATGTATTCTTCGTTGGATGCAATTTTATTAATTTTACTAGATCTAATATTAATTTTTTGATATGGTTTTGTCCGTTTAAAGGCGACAAATCCACTTGGTAAATCTTGACAAAGCAATTGATAATTTTTCAAATCTCGCACATTGAGTTCAGAACTCTTATTGATAATCACATCGTACAATGGAGAAAATTCATTCAAAATATTGGGCTGAATTTTTACCTCATCTTTGGTTTGGCGCTCCAATAAATCCCAATTTAAAGCCATTGTGTGGTAAACTGAAACAGTTGTGGATGTATCAATTGATTTCTTGACTTGCTGATAAAAAGATTCGTCCAAACGCTCGTCAGGTGTGAAGACAGATGTATTCAAATTCAATTGCAAAATGGCGGTAATTGGAAAAAATAATAAAATCAATTGTACATATCGCCATTTGTAAAATTCGTGGCTAAAAAATCCAACTAACAATATAATTAATGGAATGAAATACATACCTGCTCTATCCTCTGGATAATTGACTTTCATGAAAATGGCAAGCACAAAAATGGCAACTATATTTCCAAATAAAAACCAAGATAAAATCGTTGTTTCTTGTGCTGCTTGTTTCCAAAATCCTCTTTTGAACAACAAATAAATGAGCAATCCTAAAAACAAAATGAAAAGCAAAATGAAAAACCACTTCAACCAATCTGCATCATAATAAAGTACATATTTAGAAAGTGTTTTTCCTGTAACCATCCAAAATCCATCTAAACTTCCATAATACAAAGCACCATGTTCTTTCAATAATTGTCCGAATGAAATAATTGGTAGTAAACTATAAATGAAACCAAAATGAACAAACAATAAAAAGACATTCTTAGCAACGACAAAAGATCGGATATTTTTTAGATGAATAATCAACGCTAAAACGAGCGCCAAACAAGCGGAAACCAAAAAAACCAAATTCGAAAAAACAGCCAAAAAGCTGAAAACATAAAGTAAAATTAAACTCTTAGTTTTCGATTCTTTGACAAATCTTTGCGCGTACACCAGCATCCAAATAAAAAAGGAAATTGCCATGGCATATCCGCGTGAATAGGAGAAATAATCGTTCATGTAAACGACCGTGACAGCCGCTGTGAGCAAGATTATTTGTGTAAACCGATTGTCGATGGATTTTAAAAAAGTATAAATTCCCCAAAAATAAATCGGGAAACAAAGTAAGCTTGGCAAACGAAAAAGGAAAAATTCATTTCCAAAAATAGAATGAAGTAAACTTCCTAAAAATGAATTAAATAAATGATTGTTTGCATCGAGCATGACGGCATCTCCAAACCATATTTCTGGTTCGATAAAGTGCAAAAAAGTAGCCGATTCATCATGCAAGGGCGCCAAAAATAGCGCGCGCAAGACAAAATAAAGCATCAAAAATGAAAAAAGTATCCAACTGTAAATTTTAAAGCTGAATACTTTTTTATCTAATATCATGGAAATATTGTTATGATCTTTGACGAACAGTTCGTTGCTCAATTCGTTTCTCAAATTTCTCTCCTTTGAAAATACGTTGAACAAAAATTCCTGGCGTATGAATTTGATTTGGATCTAATTCGCCTGCAGGAACCAATTCTTCCACTTCAGCAATCGTTATTTTTCCAGCCATGGCCATCATTGGATTGAAATTTCTGGCTGTTGCTTTGAAAACCAGATTTCCTTCCGTGTCGCCTTTCCAAGCTTTCACAATCGCAAAATCTGCAGTTAATGCCGATTCTAAAATATGCGGTTTACCGTTGTAAATTCTTACTTCTTTGCCTTCAGCAACTTCCGTTCCATAGCCAGCAGGCGTGAAAAAAGCAGGAATTCCAGCTCCACCAGCGCGACATCTTTCTGCCAATGAACCTTGGGGAATCAAATCAACTTCTAATTCTCCTGACAACATTTGTCGTTCAAATTCGTCGTTTTCACCGACATAAGAACTGATCATTTTTTTCACTTGCTTATTTTGCAAAAGCAATCCCAAACCAAAATCGTCTACTCCAGCATTATTTGAAATGCAAGTTAGATTTTTGACGCCTTTTTTGACCAATTCTGCAATAGAATTTTCAGGAATTCCACACAAGCCAAAACCGCCAACCATCAAAGTCATATTGTCTTCAATTCCTTGACAAGCTTCTGAAACATTTTTTACTACTTTGTTCATTTTGAAAATATTGTTGTTCGATTAGAAATCAATTTACATAGATATTATTGGATCACCATTTTCATCTAATTCGACTGGCACTTCATCTTCTGCGGGCGGCAAAACATTGTCTGCACCGATACATGAAAACTGACTGTCATCGAAACCTTTCGGTTTTTCAAAATCCGTGGTTGAAATTGCAATATTGGCGTCTTTGTATACTTTCTGCATGTAATATCCATAAATTGGCGCGGCAGTTCGTCCTCCTTGTCCTTCTCTAGTAGAACGATAGTGAACACCTCTGTCTTCAGCTCCAACCCAAACACCTGTTGCTAAATCTGGTGTTAAACCAACGAACCAACCATCAGAGTTATTTTGTGTTGTTCCTGTTTTTCCAGCTGTTGGGTAAATCAAATTTCCCCAAGAAGCTCCACTTCTCAATGTACTTGCTGTTCCACCTTGAACAACCGCTTCCATCATTTTCAAAACAGAAAAGGCAACTTGTTCATTGATTGCTTCGCGCATCGTTGGTTTTGCATTGTAAATAACATGTCCATTTCTATCTTCAATACGAAGAATGGTCGTTGGTTTATTGAAAATTCCTTTGTTTACAAATGTGGCTTGCGCACCAACTAATTCATACAAAGATAAATCCATAGAACCCAAACACATAGCTGGAACAACATCCAATGGATTTAATTCGATGTCCAAACTTTTCATCAATTTAGCAACTGTTTGTGGACCTGCTTGCGCACCCATTTTTTGCATGATCGCTACCGTGATGTTGTTTTTAGACATTTGCAAACCTCTTCTAACAGAACACATTCCCCCAGAAGTTTCACCGTCTGAATTTTTTGGACACCATTGCCCATCAGGATTTCCACTTGGGTCAAACAAATCGACACAATGCGTAATATCAGGAATTTGGGTACATGGTTTTACGACGTTCATGGCAATTCCAGAAGCGTAAATAAAAGGTTTGATTGTTGAACCAACTTGACGTTTTCCTAAACGAACGTGGTCAAAAGCGAAATGATCAATATTTGTTCCTCCAACCCAAGCTTTAACAAATCCAGTTTCAGGTTCGATAGAAATCAATCCTGCTTGCAAATACGATTTATAATACAACATGGAATCGTATGGAGTCATCAAAGTGTCAATTTCACCGTCCCAAGAGAAAACACGCATCTGAACTTTTTCTCTGAAACTTTTAACAATGTCAGCTTCCGAAAATCCTTGTGCAGCCATACTGATATAGCGATTTGAGCGCTTCATAGAAGTTCTCATGATTTTATCCACTTCTTCGTTTGTCAAATTATTTGAAAAAGGGAAATTTCTCAATCCTCTGTTATTTCTGTCAAAAGATGGTTGTAAGTTTTCTTTCAAATGACGCTCGACAGCTTCCTCGGCATATTGTTGCATATCAGCATTTAACGTCGTATAAATTTTCAAACCATCGCTGTAAATATTCCACGGAACACCATCTTCACGTTTGTACTTCAATGAACCATCAGGATTTTTTTCATTCAAAATCGTAGTAACTTCAGCCCTTACAGATTCTCTAAAATACGGCGCAAGTCCTTTTTTGTGATCTACAACTTGATAATCAGTAACCAAAGGTTTCACTTTCAATTGGTCATATTCAGCTTGTGTCAATTTGATTCTCAAACTTTCATTTCCATCGTTTGAGTTTTTCAACCATTGAAACAACACTTGATTTCTTCTTTCTAGTGCGCGAATACTATCAGCGGCTCTTGCTTCTCTGATTTCCGATAAGGTAATTTGACTGGCAGGAACTTCTTTTTTGTTCGCCAATCTTTGTCTGTAATTGCGAATTTTGAAAGTGTAAGGATTATATAAATCAGGATTTTTACACATCCCTATCAACATAGCAGCTTCGTCTTTCGTAAGTTGAATAGGCTTTTTATTGAAATATACTTTTGAAGCATTTGCAATTCCAACTGCGTTGTACAAGAAATCAAACTGATTCAAGTACATGGTAATAATTTCTTCTTTTGTATAACGTTCTTCCAAACGAGTTGCGATGATATTTTCACGCGCTTTTTCGTTCAAACGACTGAAAATTCGGCCAATTCTTCCTGAGCTTTCACTTCCAACGTCTTCACCATTTGCACGTGCAATGGCTTCTCTGTCTCGCATTTGAAGCGTAAACAATAATTTCGCTAATTGTTGAGAAATCGTAGAAGCGCCACCGGCGCCACCCACACTCACTACTGCACGACCGATTGCTTTGATGTCAACTCCTGAATGCTCATGAAAACGTTCATCTTCAGTAGAAATTAAGGCATCTGTCACAAAAGGAGAAATCGCTTTATATTCAACACTTGAACGGTTGATTTTCCAGTATTTTCCCAATTCTGTTTCACCATCGTCAGCATAAATCACAGAAGCCAACAATTCTGGTGGATTATCGAGCATTGCTACTGGCGGCAAGTCATCTTCCGATTGAAAAAGCAATAAACAAGCAATAAATAAAAGTGGAAATAAAGCGCCACCCCAAAAAACGATAGTCATTTTTTTCTTTCCTTGCTCGGAAAAAAAGGGTGATGAATTGGATACTTTTTTACTCATGAAACAAAAGATTTGGTGTAAAAATAAGGAAAATCGCGACTTGATATAAATTTCGTTTCACAAAAGAATTAAAAAGGAGTTTTTGATAAAATTTATAGTCAAAAAATCTTCCAAAAAGTTAAATTATTACGTGTTTGAAGCGAAAAGTAAAATGAAAAATTTCTTGTGTTTGGTATTAAATTTATATCTTTGGTTTAGGATGAAAATTGAAGAAATCAAATTAAAGCAAATTCAAGAACTTTGTAAAATTAACAAAGTAAAATCCTTGTTTGTTTTTGGTTCAGTTTTACGATCTGATTTTAATGAATCTTCGGATATCGATTTGATTGTTGATTTTGATGAAAAAGATCCAATTAAATATACCGATTTATACTTTAACTTAAAAGATAAATTAGAAACGATATTAACTCGCCAGGTAGATTTACTTGAAGAAAGAGCCATAAAAAATAAATTTTTTAGAGAAGAACTTGATAATACCAAAGTGAAAATTTATGGATATTAAGATAAACACTTGGTTACTTGACATTCAACAATGTATCGACGAAATATTTGTTTTTAATAATGAAAATACGGATTTTAAAAAATATAAATCCGACTTAAAAACAAAGAAAGCAATTGAACGGAATATTGAAATAATTGGAGAGGCAGTGAACCGAATACTAAAAGTTGATAATAACTTTCCATTAAAAAATGCCAAAAATATTATTGGAACGAGAAATAGAATTATACATAGTTATGATAATATATCAGATGAAGTAATTTGGACCATTGTGCAGCGAGAATTACCCGATTTAAAAATTCAAATTGAAAAATTACTAAAACAAGAATAAACATTAATCCAAACACAAAATGAAACTGATTTTCAAATTTTTAATATTTACTTTGTTCATTTCTGGTTGCTCAAACAAGCTAAAAAAAACACCAGAAGAAAATTTCATTGGAATCTGGAAAATTGAAGGTAGAACCATGTTTGATGGAATTCAAATAAAAATTGAAAAAAAAGAAAACGAATTTATAGGAAGGATTTACAAACTAAATGAAAATAAATTTGTCCAGCTTTTTGCAGATTCTAATGACATTTGGGTTTCTGGGATTGAAAGACGGTCAAATTTTGAATTCGCATTAACTGAAAAGAAAATCGCAAAAGATCTTTTTTCTCTTTATGGACTTTCGACATCACAAGAATATAAAGTTGAATTTTTTAATAAAAATGCCTTTGGATTGGCGATTGACAATTCTAAACCATTAAACTCTAAAGTTATATATAGACGAATAAATTAAGTAAACCTTAACTGCTATTTTCCAAAACAATTTCCGGTTCTCATTCCTTTATGTGAATATATACAATCACATAAAAATGACAAAAACATTTCTTTCTGCACGTTGGGAAAACTTAGTAATGGCAAACTTTGAGGTTGACCCCGAAGTATTGATTCCCTATTTACCCAAAGGTGTCGAACTGGATTTTTATGATGGAAAAGCTATGGTCAGTTTGGTGGGTTTTATGTTCAAAAAAACAAGTTTGTTTCGCATTCCTATACCTCTAATGGGTACCTTTGAAGAAGTGAATTTGCGATTTTATGTAAAAAGAATTGATGGTGATGAAATCAAACGTGGAGTTGTTTTTATCAATGAAACTGTGCCTTACAAGCCAGTTGCGTGGATAGCAAATAAACTTTACAAAGAACATTACATCGCCATTCCAACTAAAAATAAAATTCAAATAAATACTGAAAATCAACTGATCCATTACAGTTGGAAAATAAACCAGCACTGGAATGAAATCAACATAAACACCGCAATTGAAAGCAGCGAAATGATTCCAGAAAGCATTGAAGAATTCATCTTTGAGCATTATTACGGCTACACAAAAATCAGTACTGAAATTTCGCAAGAATACCGCGTAAATCATCCGAGATGGAAAGTAAACAAAGTACTAGATTTTTCAATCAATTGCGATTTTCAGACAATGTATGGCAATGATTTTACTTTCCTAAATAGTCAACAACCACATTCGGTCATTTTTGCTGCTGGTTCGGCAGTTACTGTCGATTGGAAAAGGAGAAAGTTTTAATCCAAAAGATGAAAAAGCGCGATTTCCCAACTAAGATTTGCATTGTTTGCAAACGTCCTTTCACTTGGCGCAAGAAATGGGAGAAGGTTTGGGATGAAGTGAAATATTGCAGCGATAAATGCAGAATAAATCGCAATAAAGATTAAATCTATATTAAAATCAAAACTTGTAATTATACAACATTCTTTAAAAATTGTGTAACGATAATTCTTTCGAAAGTAAACACCTTTAAACTTTGATTTATTTAAACACTGAAAAAGATAATTTTTCAGTTTAAACTCCAAGTAATCAAACTTTAAAACACAATTTATGAAAAAGTATCTTCCAATTTATCTGTATGGGTTGAGTATAATTTTAGCAGGAATCTTCTTAATTAACTCGGCGTACAGTTCTTTCAAAGAGGTGAATGTAATCATCGGTTACATGGTAACCATTGGTGCTGGATTTGCATTTACTGCGGCCATGATAAATCAAAAAATGCAAGTTCAATTTGCTTACCACAATTTACATGCATTGATAATGGTAGTATTTGGAGTTTTTATTCTGTTGTTTTGCGATACAATTGATAAATTATTGACAGCTACGTCTTATCTTTTTATTTTTTATGCTGTTTCAGAAATCACTTTTTGCAGTTGGATTTTTAATTTGCGCCAAAAAGTGGTCTTTAAAATCTTATTTATTAGAATTATTTTGGGATTAATAATAGGAATTGGAACCGTAATAACGATGTATTTTACAACATTTCAGCTTGAAACATTTGGTGTTTTGTTCATTTTGATAGGAATTAACATCCTTCTTTATGTTCCGATTATGAAAGGAAAAGAATCGAGTGAAAAGGAAAATGCCATTCAAAATCCAACAAGATGAAAATTTTTAAAGCGATTACCCCTGAATTTTCATGTTTATTAACTTGTTCAATTTTAAATAATTATGGCAACCAACAAAACTGAAACCCAAGATTACACTGTTATAAAAAAAGAAAATTTATTCGAAATCAGATTTTATCCTGCTGCAAACTTGGCCAAAATCACTTCAACATCTAAATCCTACCGCGATTTAGGTTATTCTGGTTTTGGCAAATTGGCAAAATATATTTTTGGAGGAAATAATGAAAACAAAAAAATTGCCATGACTTCGCCAGTTCACATGGACATTGGAGATTCGATTTCAACGATGGCGTTTGTTATGCCTGCGCATTTGTCAATCAACGATCTTCCGAAACCAAACAATACCGAAATAACGATTGAAACCACGGCACCAGAATATGTTGCTGCTATCAAATTTGGTGGTTTTGCCAATACTACACGTATTGAAAAACAGAAAATGATATTGAAAAAAGCGTTAGACCAAAAAGGTCTTACCTATTTTGGAAATTTCCGATACTTAGGATATAACCCTCCTTATCAACTCTTTGGGAGAAGGAATGAGGTGATAGTTGCATTAAATGAAACAAATTTTACCATGGAAAAAAAACCCACGCATAAGGAGAACCTTGAAGGTTATCCGCACTATCCTGCTTCTGAGGATATTTATAGTCAACAACAGGAAGAAACGGATTTAGACCCAGAAGATGTAACAAAGAAAAAAGTTCCAAATGAACCAGAAGGAGAACTTAACGAAAAGAGTTTCAAAAATCACATGGCAGGTGACGATTTAGACGTTCCTGGAGCAGATTTAGATGACGAAGAAGAACAAATTGGAAATGAAGACGAAGAAAACAACTATTACAGTTTGGGTGGAGATGATCACAATGATTTAGACGAAGATAAAGACTAATAAACGATGGAAAATACGAAAAAAATAGGCATTTGGATGGATCATTCAACCGCCAACTTCATTAATTTGGATAAAGAAAAAAATAACTTTTCGATTCAATCAAATTTTACTTTTAATGACAAAGAATCTGCGCTTCGAAGAAGTGAAAGTTTGATGCACAACAAAGAAAACCATATGCATGAAAGCTACTTCAAAGAAATTGGGCACGAGATTTTGAAGTACAATCACATTTTAATATTCGGTCCAACAAAGGCTAAAACTGAACTTTTGAATTTTTTAAACAAAAATTTACATTATAAAAACATCCAAATTGATGTTAAATCAGCAGATAAAATGACTGAAAATGAAAAACATGCCTTTGTTTGGACGCATTTTGAAAAAGATAAAAAACAGCAATTTTAGTTTACAAAACCTTCAACAAAAAAAAGCGCATCCGATTTGGATGCGCTTTTCAATTTATTCAAATATTTATTATTTTTTCTTCAAAGAATCTTTGATAAAATTCTCAATGGCCGCTGTCATAGATGGCACATTTGGTTGAGGTGCGTGTAAATCCAAACGCAAATTATTTTTAACTACAGCATTAGCAGTCGTTGGACCAAAAGCGGCAATCATCGTTTTGTTTTGTTTGAAATCAGGGAAGTTTTTGAACAGAGATTCTATTCCTCCAGGACTAAAGAACACCAATAAATCATAGTAAACATCTTCTAAATCACTCAAATCTGAAGCAACTGTTTTATACAGCATCGCTTTGGTAAAATTGATTTTAAAATGTTCTAATGTTTCTGGAATTTTATCTCTTAAAATATCAGTACAAGGCAATAAGAATTTATCAGTTTTATGCTTCTTCATCATTTCTGCTAATTCTTCAATTGTTTGTTTACCGTGAAAAATTTTACGTTTTCTGTAAGTAACATATTTTTGAAGATAAAGCGCCACAGCTTCTGAAATACAAAAATACTTCATCGTATCTGGCACTGCAAAACGAATTTCTTCAGCGATTCTAAAAAAGTGATCGACAGCTGTTTTAGACGTCATTATAACAGCAGTATGCTCAGGGATGTTTACCCTTTGTGTTCTAAAATCTTGAACACTAACTCCTTCTACATGAATAAATGGCCTAAAATCAATTTTAAGCTTGTATTTTTCCGCGAGATCGTAATATGGTGATTTGTCCCCCTCTGGTTTGGGTTGAGAAACCAAAATTGTTTTGATGCTCAATGTCCTCAGTATTAATTTAAAAACCAATTAATTTGCTCTAAGATCTTGTCGTGAAGTGCGAAATAAATTAGCACAAACGGCAAAATTTCGAGCGTGCAAAAATACAAAATAATATAATACCAAGTTATACCTTTATTTATTGCAAAAATAAATCCTCTAAAAAACCTGTAAATCCACATTAACGCAGTGAACCAAACAAATATTTGTACAAAAATAGTCGTCCATTGGATATTAAAAGCCCAGATTAACAACATCAAACTATAAACAATTCCAGCAAAATGAGCGAAAATGAAAGTGTTGATTTTACTTTCGGTCACTGAATTCTTTTCACCGGTAATAAATCCAACCAGGAACAATGATAACCAGGGTAAAAAAACCATCAAAAATGGAATAGGTAAAAGCAGAAAAATTAATTTAGGATTTAAGTTATTTGTTGAGGGAATAGATAAAAAAAGCAATGCACTGGCGCTTACAATGTAGTTAATTATTAAAAACCAAGATGATGCATTGCTCAAGGGGTATTCGTCTTGAATGATTTTATCAATTTGCTTGTTTTTATAAATCGCTTTAATCATTCCAAAAACCATCTGCTTTGAACTCAATCTTGCAAAAGCAATAACAAAGAATGAAATCGCCAACATCAATGAAGCCACAAAAGCAATATTTTCCGAGCGAATCGAAAGACTCGAGGGGATTTCATAATTTGTACCAACAATTCCAAAACTTAATTCAAACAAAATCGTTCATTTTTGTGTTTAAAAGGCAAAATTAGTATTTGTTCTGCTAGAAATGGTTTTAAAAATCAGATTTTGCGTTTTTAATATTAATTTTGTCGTCACTTTAAATAAAAGGCTGAAATATGGCAACAGATTTATATGTACATCCAGATTATTACAACATGGATGATTTGCTTACAGAAGAGCAAAAATTAGTTCGCGATGCGGCTCGTGCTTGGGTGAAAAAAGAAGTTTCTCCAATCATTGATGAGCATTACGAAAAAGCAACTTTCCCAATGCATTTGTTGCGTGGTTTAGGAGAAATTGGTGCTTTTGGACCTTATATTCCTGAAGAATATGGTGGACCAGGTTTGGATCAAATCTCTTATGGTTTGATTATGCAAGAATTGGAAAGATGTGATTCTGGATTGCGTTCGACTGCTTCTGTTCAAAGTTCTCTAGTAATGTATCCTATCTGGAAATATGGTTCTGAAGAACAAAAAATGAAATATTTGCCTAAGTTGGCAACAGGAGAAATGATGGGTTGTTTTGGATTGACTGAGCCAGATCACGGTTCAAATCCTTCTGGAATGATTACAAATTTCAAAGATGCTGGCGATCACGTTATCTTGAACGGTGCAAAAATGTGGATTTCAAATGCTCCTTTCGCAGATATCGCGGTAGTTTGGGCAAAAGACGAAACAGGACGTATCCATGGTTTAGTTGTTGAACGTGGAATGGAAGGCTTCTCAACTCCTGAAATGCACGGAAAACTATCTTTGCGCGCTTCCTCAACGGGAGAGTTGATTTTTGTAAACGTTAAAGTTCCAAAAGCAAACATTCTTCCTGGAAGAACTGGATTAGGAGCTCCTTTAAGTTGTCTAGATTCTGCAAGATTTGGTATTGCGTGGGGTGCATTAGGTGCTGCCATGGATTGCTATGATCAAGCATTAAGATATTCTAAAGAAAGAACTCAATTTGGTGTTCCAATTGCTTCTTTCCAATTAATTCAGAAAAAATTGGCTGAAATGATTACTGAAATCACGAAAGCGCAATTATTGACATTTAGAGTGGGTCAGTTGAGAAACGAAGGAAGAGCTACTAGTGCTCAAATTTCGATGGCAAAAAGAAACAACTGCGAAATCGCTTTGAATATTGCACGTGAAGCAAGACAAATTCATGGAGCAATGGGAATTACAAGTGAATATTCTATGATGCGCCACATGGCAAACTTGGAATCAGTAGTTACTTATGAAGGTACTCACGACATTCACTTATTAATCACTGGTCTTGATATCACTGGAATCTCTGCTTTCACACGTGAAGCTCCAGATTTGTCAAACATGAAATAAGTAAATCTCAACTATATTTTTAAAAGCGGAAGTTACTTTCCGCTTTTTTTATGCCATTTAAATAGCAATTGACTTAAAATACGAAAATATACTTAAGTAATCCTTCTTTTCGCGGTCTATTTTTGCGTATCAATTACTCAAAATATGACGTTCAAATTCAAAAAACCTGCGAAATTAATGGGAAAATGGAAATTATTGTGCCAACAAAGTGACGTAGAAATTTTGATTCAATTTTTGGATAAAAATCCAATCTTGAAATACAATGCTGTATATTCCGAATCACAAATTATCAATAAAAAATCTATTAAAAAATCTGTGATTCCTTTCAATTTCGATATTTCAAGAAATGGCAAAATGATGAGATTCAAATATCCAAACAGCAGTAAAATTGAAATTTTTATGGTTGAATATCAAGAATCAAATTTTTTAAAATTAACAGAGTTACAAACAGATTCTAAATTTGAACTAATGAGAAATGAATAGTTTACGAATTTTTTTATATTTGTATCAAAGCTACTTCATTGGAAACAAAATACACCATATTTCTTGCTGATGATCATGAATTGGTTGCCCAGGGATTATCAACTTTACTATTACAAATTCAAAAAGTGGGAAAAGTTGAAGTGTTTAAAAATGGCAAGGAATTATTTCAAGCTTGTTTAAATACGAAACCAGATTTCATTTTTTTGGATTATGAAATGCCTATTTGGGATGGAAAAGAAACGCTGATTCAAATAAAAAAGAACTTACCAAAAATTCCAGTTTTAATGCTTTCAATGTTAAATGAAAAATCAATTATCAAAGAATGCATTCATTTGGGTGCGAGCGCTTATTTGCACAAAGATAGTTCCATAGAAGAATTACACGAAGCCATAGAAAGTGCTTCGAGATCTGAAATTTACTATTCAAACGAAGTAAAAAATGCATTGAGCGGAGCAATTAAGAATCAATCGGGACAAATAACATTGAAAGAAGAAATTTCTGAAAGAGAAATGGAAATCTTAAAATTACTCTGCGATGGCTTGAGTCCGAAAGAAATTTCTGAAAAATTATTTTTAAGTCAACGAACGGTTGAAACTCATAAAACGAACATCATGCACAAGTTTGATGTCAACTCCATTGCCAAGTTAATTAGTATTGCTATTAAAAATAGAATTGTATAAATATGAAATCAATCACTTATTCTATCCTGATTTTTATATTCTTGATGATTTTTCAAATTTCATATGCACAAGAAGCAAAAGAACTCATTCAAAAAGTTCAACACACCAACAATCTAAATGAAAAACACAAGTTGTATTCGGACATTGGTAATATTTACTTTCAAACGAGTGATTACAAAAACGCGCTCAAATATTATTTAAAAGCATTTGCAATTGCTGAAAAAACAAGAGAACCATACAAAATCGCTGCAAGTTGTAATAATATTGCTTCGGTATATAATGAAACTGAAAATTATGATCAATCACTTGTATATTCTTCAAAAGGATTAAAATATGCTGAAAAAGCAAAAGATTTTGGTGTTTTAGCAGACCTATATGGAACAAAAGGTACTTCACATTATCAAAAATATGAAGACAATATTGCAATCATAAATTACAATAAAGCAATCTATTTTGATTCTATCACCAACAATTTATTATCTCTAGGTTTTAGATACAGAAACTTAGGCGCTGTTTACATCGAAAATGGACCGAGAGAAAAAGGGTTTGAATACTTAAAAAAATCACTCGTTATTTACAAACAATTTGGAGATACAAGCAGGTATTTCTCCAATTTAGTCGCTTTATCAGAATCTTATAGTAAAGCTAATCAACTAGACTCAGCAAAACGATACATTGAGAAAGCAAGTCCTTTTCTTGCAAGATTTAAAAATGATTTTTCACGTCTAGATGACTATTATTATGCATTTTACGAAATCTATGAAAGAAAAGGTGACTATTTAAATGCTTTAAAAAGCTACAAAAAACACGATGCGATGAATGACAGCATTGTGGGAATAGAATCGAATGAAAAATTGCATGAAATGCAGGTTAAATACGAAACTGTCAAAAAAGACAACCAAATAAAAACACAAAACATTAAAATTGAACAAGATAAAAAAAATCAAATCTTACTTTTCTTACTCATTATTCTACTAGTTGTTCTTTTTACCGCAATTTCTATTTTTATTCGTAAAACACATAAAACAAATCTCAAATTACAAGATGCAATAAAAAACAAGTTACTCGTCGAAAAAACCTTTGAAGCGCAAGAAAATGAACGCACACGAATTGCCAAAGAATTACATGACGGAATTGTGCAAGATTTGACTGTTTTGAAAATGAATTTATCAAGTAATGACAACAAAGAGGTAATAGAACCAAAACTTTCCAAAATCACCAAAGAACTGCGTGAACTTTCTTACCAAATGATGCCAATAGCATTGAAAGAATTGGGTTTAATCCCCGCTTTGGAGGATTTGTTTGTTCGAAGTTTCACCCAAAAAGGAATCGCATTCAATTTTGAAGCCTTTCTTATTGAAGAAAGACTCGATGAAAAAATTGAAGTCAATATTTACAGAATTTGCCAAGAATTGATTAACAACTCTTTAAAACATGCAAATGCGACAGAAATCAATATTGTGCTCCGAAAAAAAGACGACATTTTGACTTTAATATTCGAGGACAATGGACAAGGTTTTGATGTTTTTACTGTCAGAAACGGCATAGGATTAACGAGTTTAAAAAGTCGTTTGGACGCCATTAACGGTCAAATTGAATTTGATTCTGCAATAAATAAAGGAACCACTGCATTTATTAAAATCAACTTGTAAAAATTTAGTAACTGGTTTATTTGATTAAATTAATTACTCTAATTGATTCGATTTGTTCTATTGAATTCATGGATGGTTTAATTTTTGAACCTTCTTTGTTTTCATCATTGACAATAATCTGAACATTTTCACCAACAGCCTGCCATCTTCCAGGGTGAATCGGTCGTTTGGAAGAAAATAACCCAATGGTTTGTAATCCTAAAACACCAGCTAAATGCAGAGGGCCTGTGCTACAAGCAACCAAAATATCACAACTTGAAATTAATTTTATTAGTTGGTCTAAGGTCAATTTTCCAGTAGTATCCAAACAATTTTCATGGGTAGGAATGAAGGAACGAATATAAATTCCATCCTTTTCTGTACCTGTGAAAATCACACTGTAACCTCTTTCCAATAAATCATTGGCAACAATATTATATTTTTCAATGGGCCATTCCATTGCGCTACCTTGTGATTTGGTATGTAAAATCACTTTCTTAGTCGGCTTGGCTAGTTCATTTTGAATGTTTTCTGGAAGCTCCACATCTTTTGATTTAAAAGCTTTCATCCAAGATGCGATTTCTTTTAAGCTAGGCAACACTTCAATTCCAAAAGGTTTAAGCAATTCAAAATTTAACTGTGACTCGTGGAAATCAGATTTTTTTCTAGAAAAACTTAATTTAATATTACAAGTTAACAAATGAAATGCTCTATGAGAAGTTCCTACTCGAGTTTCAATTTTTGCTTTTTTAACCAAAGCAGCTATTTTTTTCTTTGGAAAAACATGGATACAAACGTCAATTTTTTTAGATTTTAAAAAATCAACTTTATTTGTATCTGGCATTTTTTCCAACTCTGCCCACTCAATGATCTCGTCAATTTGAGGCAAACATTCGATAACTGGCTTAGTATAAGTGTTTCCTAAAAAAATAATTTTTGCAGTTGGATACATTTGTTTTATCCAAACACACATTGGTAATGTCAAAACCACATCTCCAATACTGTCGGTTCTGCTAATTAAAACAGTTTTGTTATTTAATTCTATCATTATTTAAGATTCATTTTTGTAGCCTTTTCAAGAACTAATATTCTCATTTTCTTATATTTCAAATAAGTTGCATAAGCAGAAATTCGAGCGATTGTAAAACCTACTTTTCCGTCTATGAATCCCAATTTGAAAAAATAATCTCTAATAAATTTTACTACAGGACTAAAAATCAATTTATACAATGGACTTTTCTTTCCTTGCAAAAATAAGTCGCGTGATTGAATAGATGTAAATTTCTCTGTCTGATTATAATGTTGTTCTACAGTGTAATAGCTATAGTGCAAACAATCTCCATTTAAATGAAAAATTTCAGTCTCCTCGTTAAATTTCAGAGTTTCATGTATATCACCAGTCCAACAAGTGGAAGTTCTATCAAAAAGTCTAATTTTCGCGTCTGGATACCAACCTCCATTTTTAACCCACTTGCCACAATAATTGGTTAATCTATTAAATTTTGCTGGTTTATTAAGATTATTTTCCTTCCACTCAAGAATAGATTGAATCAACTGCTCCGAAAGCGCTTCGTCAGCGTCTAACGATAAAACCCAATCATATTTTGCCAAAGAATTTCCTTTGTTTTTTGATCCTGAATAACCTTCCCAAGGATGAGAAATGAAATTTATATTTAAACTTTCGCAAATTTCTTTGGTTCGATCCGTTGAAAAAGAGTCAATCACAATTATTTCATTTGCAATGCTTTTCACTGATTCTATACATCTTTCGATGTTTCTTTCCTCATTGAAAGTGATTATTACAACTGAAATTGGTGTTACCATTAATTTAATATTAAGGGATATAAAGGTAGTGGAAAATTAGAAAAATTTCACCTTATTTCTCCTCCTGCTCCAAAACTTTTCTCAGGATTCATAAAACTCAATTCCCCTTTTTCGTTTTCTGCCATCAAAATCATTCCTTGAGATTCGACTCCACGGATTTTTCTTGGTTCAAGATTTAACAGCACCGAAACTGTTTTACCAACAATATCTTCTGGAGCATAATGCTCAGCAATTCCTGACACAATGGTTCTGATGTCAATTCCCGTATCCACTTTTAATTTCAAAAGTTTATCCGCTTTTGGTACTTTTTCAGCTTCCAAAATGGTTCCTAAACGGATGTCTAATTTGGTGAAATCATCAAAACTTACGTTTGGTTTTTGAGGTGCTAGTGGTTTTTCTTCAACCACAGGATTTTGTTGACTTACTTTTAAAAACTCAATTTCAGCTTCAACCAAACTGTCTTCGATTTTTGGGAACAAAATTTCTGGTGTTTTAACTAAATCCCCTGTTTTTAAAATGTTTGCTTTTCCTGTTTCACTCCAAGTTGGTAAATCCAAGTTTAAGAAAGTTCTCAATTTTTTTGCGGTCGATGGCAAAAACGGCTCTAATAAAAGTGAAAGATTTGCAGTAATTTGAAGTGCAATGTGCATGATTGTTTCAACACGTTTTGGATCTACTTTCACCAATTTCCATGGTTCATTTTCAGCCAAATATTTATTACCTAATCTGGCTAAATTCATCACCTCAGTTTGCGCATCACGTAATTTGTAAGCGTAAATTAATTTTTCGATTTTTGCGGGGAAATGCTCTAAATCTGCCAAAACTTGTTTGTCAACATCCGTTAATTCGCCCAATTCAGGAACTTTCCCTTCGTAATATTTTTGAGTTAAAACCAATGCACGATTAACGAAATTGCCCAAAATATCAGCCAATTCACTATTGACTCTCGTTTGAAATTCTTTCCACGTAAATTCGCTGTCTTTGCTTTCTGGAGCGATGGCTGTCAAAGTATATTTCAACTCATCCATTTTATCTGGATAACGCTCCAAATATTCATGCAACCAAACTGCCCAATTGCGGGAAGTTGAAAATTTATCTCCCTCTAAATTCAAGAATTCATAGGCAGGAACATTGTCTGGCAAAATCAAATCTCCGTGATCTTTCAATAAAATTGGGAAAATAATAGCGTGAAAAACGATATTGTCTTTTCCAATAAAATGTACCAGCTTAGTATCTCCTGTCCAGTAGTCTTTCCAATCTCTGTTGTTGTCACTTGCCCATTGTTTAGTAGCTGAAATATAACCAATTGGCGCATCCAACCAAACATACAACACTTTTCCGTCAGCCCCTTCTAAAGGAACTTTGACTCCCCAATCCAAATCTCTTGTCATGGCGCGAGAATGCAAACCACTATCGATCCAAGATAAAGATTGACCAATGACTTGATTTCTCCAAGCTTTTGGGTCGTGTTGTTGTTTTCCATCTAAAACACCTTCTTTGATCCAAGGTCTAAGCCACGATTCATGTCTGTCCATCGGTAAAAACCAATGGGAAGTTGATTTCAAAACCGGTGTTTTTCCGCTTAATGTCGATTTTGGATTGATTAATTCAGTTGGACTTAAATCTGTACCACATTTCTCACATTGATCTCCATAAGCATTTGGATTTTGACACTTTGGACATTCTCCAGTAATATATCGATCAGCTAAAAACTGCTGAAATTCTTCGTCAAAATATTGTTCAGTTGTTTCTTCAACAAATTTATTGTTTTGATTCAGTTTTAAGAAAAAATCTTGCGCAGTTTGGTGATGTAATTCAGACGACGTGCGGTGAAAAATATCAAAAGAAATATCAAATTTTTTGAAAGAATCGCCGATAATTTTATTGTATTTATCTACAATTTCCTGAGGTGTAATTCCTTCTTTTTTAGCGCGCAAAGTGATTGCGGCACCATGTTCATCACTTCCACAAATGAATGCTACATCGTGACCATTCATTCTCAAAAAACGCACAAAAATGTCCGCAGGAAGGTAAACTCCGGCAACGTGACCGAGGTGTAAAGGACCATTTGCATAAGGCAACGCGGCTGTTACAGTATATCTTGATTTTGTCATTTTTTGAATTTCGAATGAAGCACAAAGATAATGAAAACCCAAAGGATTAAAAACAGAGAATTGCTATAAAACAAAAAAGACCACTCCTTTTCAGGAATGATCTTTTGTTGATTTGTATTTTGTTGCTATGAAATACCGATTTAGAAGTTATAAGTTAAACCGAATGTAAGTGGATAAACCTCATCTGTTTTTTTAGTATCAAACAGTGGAAGTAAACTGTAATTGGCAAAAACTCCCCAATCCGCGTAACCCATTCTCACTGTTCCGTCGAGTTTGAAAGCATTCAAACCATAAGCTCCTTTTACTTTTTCTTTCGTGTCAACACCCGTTTGATCTAATTTTCTTTTAACACTAGAAGCCAATCTTATTCCACCGATTACCCCTGCTGCAAAATAAAATGATTTATCGTCATTCGCATTTGTGTTGAATTCAAGGAGTAAAGGAACCTGCAAGTAAGTCGCTCTCAATTTATTTTTTGAATATTTATTAATTGTATCTTGAACCACCCAAATTGAATCGGCATTTTCATTCAAAATATAGTTGTTTTTTAAACCTATTTGATTGAAATTAAATCCAATTCCAGTAGTGATACCAACATATTCCTTGTAGATGTTAAATCGGTGATCGAATAAATTTAAATTCCAATAAAAAGATTTTGCTGGATCATTTTCCCATTGAGGACTGTTTGGAAAACTGGACTTAAATTGACCATTTGTCAACATGTTTACACCAAAATCAACTCCCGCCCAGTGACCGTCGTGTGAATTGTTGTCTTTTTCGTCCCCGTCTTCGACATCAATCGTATCCGTTGGCTCAGTTTCACCATCTACAACAACAGTTCCTTTTGGGGTTTTAATAATTAGTACTTGTGTTTCTCCCATATTGATACGCGTTGTATCCGGAACGTTTTCTTTTTTCTCTTCTTGTGCTTGAACAGACAGTAATCCCATTATTGCCAGTCCTGTGATAAGTAGTTTTTTCATTTTATATATTTTTTAATCTTTAATAATCTATTTGAAAACCGGTATTTCTTTTCTAATCTAATTTCTCGTTAGACCGTCGCATGATTTAAAAGTTACAGAGAAAATAAAATTTTCATAAAAAATAATTTAAAACTCTGGAATACAGAAAGAAAGAAATTTACATTTTTTAAAAAACATTTAATCCTTTTGCGGATTTTTTGTGATTTAAGGAATATTGGCTAAATTGAGCACCGCTAAAGACTATGAAAATGAAAAAAAGCTTCAAAACGATTGTGACTCTCCTTACTTTGTCTTGTTTTTCTTTGATAAACGCACAAGTAAAATCAACTCCTTCTTATTGGGAGAAATCTGGTGAACCATCTATTCCAGCCATGGGTTCAAGAATTATTCAGCCGAATATTTATTTAAATTTTAAATTAAATGTAGATGAAATCAAATCTAAACTTCAGAATGCAAGTTTGAAATCAAATGCAAATCCCACTGGAATTTTGATTGATTTACCTCATCCTGATGGAAAATTTTATGAATACCAAGTTTTCTTAAATACCACGATGCATCCTGGTTTGCAAGCTACTTTCCCTGAAATTAGATCTTATGATGCCATTGCAACCAATCATTCTGGAAATACAGTAAAATTAGATTTGACACCACAAGGTTTTCACGCCATGATTTTGTCGCCTATTGAATCAACTATTTTTATTGATCCATATTCATTTGGTGGTGGAGATATTGAAAATTATATTGTGTATCACAAAAAAGATTTCAAGACGGATAAGATATTTGATTGCGCTTTTACATCTGAATCAAACTCAATTGATGTTGGACAAGAAGATATTACACCTAAATCTTTTGGTACTTGTGAATTGAGAACTTACAGGCTAGCACTTTCTGCTTCAGGTGAATATACTACTTTTCAAGGCGGAACTGTTGCACTAGCTCAAGCGGCACAAGTTACTACAATGAATCGTGTGAATGGCGTTTATGAACGAGACATGGCGATTACGATGGTGATTATTCCAAACAATGACTTATTGATTTATACCAATTCTGCAACAGATCCATTTACCAATGGAACGCCTAACTCTATGATTACGCAAAATCAAACAGCAGTTAACAATGCCATTGGAAGTTCAAATTACGATATTGGTCACGTTTTTGGAACAAACAGTGGTGGTTTAGCTGGTTTAGGTGTGGTTTGTGGTTCACAAAAAGCAAGAGGTGTAACAGGAAGCGGCGCACCTGTAGGTGATGCTTTCGATATCGATTATGTTGCGCACGAAATGGGTCATCAATTTTCAGGTAATCACTCTTTCAACAATTCTTGCAGTGGAAACAGAAATAACAATACAGCTGTAGAACCTGGTAGCGGAACGACAATTATGGGTTACGCTGGAATTTGTGCGCCAGATATTCAAGCACATAGCGACGACCATTTTCATGGAAGAAGTTTGCAAGAAATTGGAGCATTTATTACTGGATCATCACATACTTGTCCTGTAAAAACGCCTTTGAGCAATACAGCGCCATCTATTTCTTCTACAGTTGGAACAGTTACAATTCCAGCAAATACTCCATTCGCTTTAACTGCTATTGCATCAGACAATGATGGAAATACGCTTACTTATTGCTGGGAACAAATTAACAATGAAATTTCAACTCAAGCACCAGTAGCTTCTGCAACAGGAGGTCCTAATTTTAGGTCTATAACTCCTTCTGCAAGTCCAACACGTTATTTCCCGACAATTGCAAGTCAAATGGCAAATGGACCATTTACATGGGAAGTGATTCCTTCAGTTTCTAGAACGATGAACTTCAGAGTTACAGTACGCGACAATGCTGTTGGCGGTGGTTGCAATGACCATGAAGATGTAACAGTTACGACAACTTCTACTGCAGGACCATTTATCGTGAATTATCCAAGTTTAACTGGAATTTCTTGGGCTGTTGGAGACACAAGAACAGTTACGTGGAGTGTTGCTAATACAGATGTTGCGCCAGTTGCTTGTGCAAATGTAAACATTATGCTTTCTGTCGATGGTGGTGCTACATTTACAACTTTACTTTCTAATACTCCAAACGATGGATCACAAGACATTGTCGTTCCAAATTCAGTTACGACAACAGCAATTATCATGGTGATTTGTGAAAACGGAACATTCTTCGATATTTCAAATAACTTTTTCACAATCACAAATGGTGTAAGTTGTAATGGACCATCCTTACCTGTTTTAGCTGGAAACAATACGATGTGTGCGGGTGGTTCTGCTACCTTAACGCTTACTGGAGGCTCTCTAAACGATGCTACAGATTGGCATTGGTATACAGGGAGTTGTGGCGGTACAGCTGTTGGAACTGGTACTTCCATTACAGTAAACACACCTGGAATTTATTATGTTCGAGGTGAAGGAGGATGCGTAACACCAGGAAGTTGTTCAACTGTGAATTTACAAATACAAACCATTGTTAATACCGTTGTCGTTTCTGGAACACAAATGACAGCAAATCAATCAAGCGCTACTTATCAATGGATTGACTGCGCCAATGGAAATGCAATTATTACTGGTCAAACCAATCAATCATATACAGCAACTGTTGACGGACAATATGCAGTAATTATCACAAGAAATGGTTGTACAGATACTTCCAATTGCATCACAATAAACAGCGCTGGATTAGATGATTTGAGCCTTTTAAATGTTCAATTGTATCCAAATCCTGTTACTTCAACTTTGACAGTTGATTTTGGTCAACAAATTAATTTAGAAGCAATTGAATTGACTGACGCACTGGGAAGAATTGTCCAAGTATTCAAAAACTTCAAAGGAAATCAAATGCAAATCGATCTTTCGAAAGAAAGTGATGGTGTTTACTTTTTGAATTTTAATCAAGCACAAGATTCAAAGACTTTGAGGATTATTAAACAGTAAAAGTCCAATCGTATTTTAAGGAAAGAAAGCAGTTTGTTTTCTTTCCTTTTTTATTCTAAAACTATTTCAAATTTATCCTTTTTGAAATCCAGATAAATGACTTTTCAGACCAATATTCAATTTGATATTCAGACGCCGAAAGGTGTGATTTTTATAGAAAAGTTGACTCAAAAAAATTTGAATAAAGATTTGGTCAATCAAAAAATCAATGATTTACTTACCAACAAACTTCAAATAGGTGAAATACGCATTGACCATCTTGATTCGGGACAACCTTTTATTGAAAATATTGAACAACTAAACATTTCAATTTCTCACTCAAGCGAATGGATTTGCATTTACATTTCTGAAGATTATGCAGTTGGTGTAGATATTGAAGAATTAAATCCTAAGCTTGAACAAATTAAAAACCAATTTATTAATTCTCGCGAAGAAGAAATTTTCATTAAACCTAATTTAGAAACCTTACAATTAATTTGGGGAGCCAAAGAATCGATTTACAAATATTTTGCAGGTGAATTTACCTCTTTAGAAAAGCAAGTTTCGATTGAAAACATTGACTTTGAAACAAAAAAAATCAAAGCAAAATCAATATATGGTTGGCTAGAATGCTCATTTGAACAAATTTCAGAACAAGTGTATTTGGTTTGGGTATAAATAGAGGAAACAGTAAAAAACGTTAAATTTTACTCATTTTTTAGGGCTTTCATTTAATAAGACTTATATTTAAACTTATGAGCTTTTTTAAATTATTAACCCCAACAATTTATCAATGAGTGCCTTTTGGAAAAAAATGGTCCTTCAAATATTCTTCAAAAAAGAAATCACAAAAAAAGGATTTTCATCTTATAAAGCGGCTAAAAAGTACCGCGAACTAACAATAATTGGGAAAAGAAACGCCAAAGATTTTATTCTTATAACCGCTGGAATTTTCTCCGCAGCATTTGGTTTCAAAGGGTTTTTGTTGACCAATCATTTTATTGACGGTGGAGCGACCGGAATATCATTGCTTGTTTCTGCAATGACAAAAATCCCACTTTACTGGCTTGTTATTGGCGTTAATATTCCATTTATTTTTTTAGCAAATAAAGTCCTTGGAAAAGTATTTGCGATCAAAACTGCCTTGGCAATTACTGGATTGGCAATCTGCCTGGCGACACTTCATTTTCCAAATGTTACTAACGACAATTTGCTCGGTGCCATTTTTGGTGGATTTTTTCTCGGTGCGGGAATAGGACTAGCAGTAAGAGGTGGCGCTGTGATTGATGGAACGGAAGTATTGGCTATTTTCTTAAGCCGAAAATTTGGAACGACGATAGGCGATATCATAATAGTTATTAATGTCGTTATTTTTTCCTTGGCTGCTTATTTATTGGGAATTGAAATTGCCATGTATTCGATGATTACTTACCTAGCTGCTTCGAAAACCCTGGATTTTTTGGTTGAAGGAATTGACGAATACATTGGTGTTACCATAGTTTCGACGCATAGTGAAAAAATCAGACAAATGATTATCAATACAATGGGACGTGGTGTAACAGTTTACTCAGGAAAAACAGGTTATGGAAAACGAGGTGAGACAAAAGACACAGAAATAATTTACACAGTGATAACCCGTTTAGAACTCAATAAACTAAATACTGAAATCGAAAAAATAGAACCAACGGCATTTGTTGTGATGCATCCGGTAAAAGACACGAAAGGCGGAATGATAAAAAAACGTGCGTTGAAACATTGATTTAATTGAATGAGTTTTTTAAATAATTACCCAGGTAACAAAACAAATTGGTAATTTGGTGTGTTCTAATACAATAAATTAAAAATATGAAAAAAATACTTTTATCGGCTGTTGTTTTAAGCATTTCAACCTCATTTTTCGCACAAAAAAGCTGTTGCGCAAGACCCGAATCGACAGAAACGTTCGCCATGTTGACACAAGATGAAAATTTTGTTGCGACACATTTAGATCCAAATCCTTTTACATTGGAAAATCCACTAGGGAAAGATATTACTTTCAAAACCAAGGATGGAATTGATGGCCACGCTTATGAAATCAAAGCGAAAGAAGCGACAAACAACTATGTTTTTGTCATTCATGAGTGGTGGGGTTTAAATGATTATATCAAACAAGAATCAGAAAAAATTTACAAAACACTGGGAAATGTAAATGTAATCGCAATCGATTTATATGACCAAAAAGTAGCAACGGTAAAAGATTCTGCTGCAAAATATATGCAATCAGTTCAAACGCTGAGAGCGGAAAACATAATCAATGGAGTAATTGATCACGCTGGTAAAAAAGCAAAAATTGCAACTATTGGTTGGTGTTTTGGCGGCGGTTGGAGTATGCAAACAAGTTTATTAGCGGAGAAAAAAAGCAAAGCTTGTGTCATGTATTATGGAATGCCAGAGGAGAAATTGGAAAAAATCAAAACTTTAAAATCTCCTGTATTATTTATTTGGCCAAAACAAGATCAATGGATTAATAAAGACATGGTAAATCGATTTGAAAATAACATGAAAACAGCTAATAAAACTTTAACTGTTGAAGCTTACGAAGCAGATCATGCTTTTGCGAATCCTAGCAATCCAAAATACAATAAAGCATTTGCTGATGATGCATTTAACAAGGCAATTGAATTTATCAAAATCAATTTAAAATAACACAAAACCTTTGTCTTGTGAATGGTTAAAACGCTTTGAGAATGTTCTTGAAGCGTTTTTTTTTGATTTATTTAAAAAAAAAGAATTTATTCAAATTACGAAATTTTACTTAGATAGCAAAATTGCAATTTGCTTTATTTTGAAAAAAATTAAGCTATGAAAAAATCAATTTTCTTTCTCTTGTTGGTGGTATTGGCAACAACTTCCTGTGATAAAAATTACAGAGGAATAAACAAATTATCTGGTAACTGGTATTTAAAAAGCATCGATAGAAATGGTGTTTCCGAAGACATGAATATTCTTAAAATTAAACTGAAATCTACCTATGATGTTGGAGACAGTTGGTTTGGTTATTATTATGAAGATAATGTAGTAAATGGTTTACCAACCAGCATAAAATATGATTTACAAATCGAAATCAGTAATAAAGGAAAAATTGCAACATTTTTCTACAATTACGGCTCAATTAACGGTTGGACTGAAGTTTATGACATTTTAAAATTGAAAAAAAATGCACTTGAACTGAAAGCAGTTGACGAAGAAAACTATTATGTTTTTGAACGATAAAAACCAGTTTATCTAAACACAAAAAAGGCTGATCAATTCAATGACCAGCCTTTGCATTTTTTATAAATGAATTCTATTGCTTAGAAATTCTTCTTACAATATTTTGATTTTCAGTTGAAATATTAATCAAATAAATACCATTTGGATAATTAGACAAATCAATTTGTGTATCATAATTTCCGTTAGCTGTTTGAACCAACTCTTTTTTCAAGATTACTTCTCCCAACAAATTCAAAACTGTCAATTTAGTACTAGCATCAGTTGAATTGAATTGAACATTAAACAATCCATTGCTTGGATTTGGGAAAACATTCAGTTTTGATAACAAATCATTTTCATTAATAGAGCTTGTGTTGGTTACAACAATTGAATTAACAATTGTATCAGAACATCCACCAGCATTTGTTACAACCAATGTTACATCGTAAGTTCCTGGAGTTGCATAAGTATGAGTAGGATTTTCAATTGCACTTGTAGAACCATCGCCAAATGTCCAAGAAAAAGTACTTCCACTCACTGAAGTTGAAGTAAAATCAACTGTATTATTTGCGCCTAACACTGACGTAAAATTTGCCGTTGGAGAAGCATTTACATTTACAACCGAAAGTGCAGAAGAACTGCATCCAAATTGATCTGTAACTGTAACTGTGTAAGATGTCGTATTTGTTGGATTTACAACTACTGTATCATTCGTTGAACCAACATTATTCGGCGTCCAAACATAAGTTGGTAGCGTTGCATCAGTTGAAGCAATTAACTGAACAGAAGTCAAATTAACTGCACATAAATCAACAATAGAAGGAGTTACAGTAATTGATGGACTTAATAAAGTTGTATCAACATTGATTAGCAAAGAATCTACTCTCTGACAACCGTAAGCACTCGTAACCGTTGCAACAAAATAAGTATTAGAATCAGGAGTAACTGAAATACTTGTTCCTGTCAATCCAGAAGGATTCCACGTGGTTGTATAAGTACTTGTTAATGCTCCACCTGTATTTCCAATATTTAAGTTAATCACAGCCGTTCCATTTTTACAAATTGTTTGCGTCGGAGAAGAAATATTAACAGTTGGTTTTGGTCTAACAAATAAACTAGATGTAGCAGAAGATTTACAGCCGTTAGCTGGATCAGTTGCTGTAACTGTATAAGTTATCGTCTGATTTGGAGTATTAACCGTTAAAGTATCATTGGTAGAATTAATTGGACCACCTGTTGAACCTGCCCAAGAGAATGTAGCTGTTGTAACATCGCAAATTGCAGCCAATGCATATGTACCAGTTGTTCCTTGGCAAATATTTAATGTATCAGGATTTAATGAAACAACAGGACTAATAAGAGTTGTATCAACAAAAACAGTTGCTGTGTCTGTTGAAAAACAACCATATTGTCCGTAAACATTCACTGTATATAAAGTTGTTTCCGTCGGCGAAACAGAAACAGAAGCTGTTGTTTGACCAGTTGGCAACCATTCATAACTCAAGGTCACCCCACCTCCACCAACACCTGAAGTGGCCTGCACGGTGATGGTTGAAGAACCATTTTCACAAATAGTTGGATTTGAATTGGAAAAATTAAAAATGGTCGGTCTTCTTCCTACCACAATTGTTTGCGAAACAGGTGCAGAAATACATCCAATTGCATCTGTTCCTACCAAAGTATAGGTTGTTGAATTCGTTGGAGCAACATCTAAACTATCATTTGTACTTAAGTTAGGATTGTTTCCAGAGCTCCAAAGGTAGTTTACTGCACCGGCCCCTATTAATGTCAATGTATCGTTTCTACAAATGGTATCATTTGCAGCTAAAATTGAAACAACAGGAATTGGATTTGGACTAACAAAAATCTCAAAAGTATCACTTGCTGCAGTCAAGGACGATGAAGCGCAAGTAACTATACAATTTACATATTGAGTAGCTGTCAAATTTTCAACCGCACTTATTGAATCAGTTCCAAAAGGAACCCAAGGTCCAGTTGGTGAATCTGAACTGAACCAGCTGTATGAAATCCCTGTCCCAGTCGATGCATTGTTTATTGTTAACGTTGCTGTTCCAGAACCACCACAAATTAATGTGTCAGGAGAAGAAATAGTTCCTGCTGTTGGAGTTCCTGTGCACAATGGAGGATATTCCGTCCAACTGATATCATCAATGCAAATTCTTCTTGCGTTTGTTGATGGATTTGCACCGTAAATTGTAGATTTAAAGATAATGTAATTTACAGCTGTATTAAACGTATTTGGAATATTAAATGAATATTGGTACCAACCATTCAATGATTGTGTTTCTGGTATAGAAATACTTCTGCAACGCGCAATTGATCCAATTGAGGTAGCACCTGTTAAACTTAGAGAAGTGTTAATTAATACACTCAAACTATCAAAATTTGCAGACATTAATGAATCTCTGTAAATCCAAAAACTAACTGTTGATGTATTCGTGCCAATTCCCTCTAAAGAAAAAGATGGCGTTGCGTAGGATTCTGTCACCATTCCTGTTCCATTATTTGGATAACGGCATCGAAAAAAGTTTGGAACACTGTGTGCTAATCCAACAATATTGTTGCCTAAATTAGTTGAAACACCCCAATCCGCAGCGGCTCCTACAGCAGTCCAGCCAGTTGGTGTATTTCCAGAAACGTCAAAATTTTCATTGTGAACAATTTGCCCAAAAGAAGCGGAGAAATTGATACAACAAAATACAACTGCGAAAATTCGCGCAAAGGAGAAGTAATTTTTCTTCATAAATAATAGTTTTTCAATTGAACGAAATAAAAACGTAATAGGTTAAAATTAAAATGCAATTGTGAAATAGGTGCAAATAAAAAGGGCTGATCAAATTAATGACCAGCCCTTGCAATTTTTATAATAATTCTACTGTTTTGAAATCCTTTTAACTACTTGCTGGCTTTCTGTATCAACATCAATCAAATAAATTCCATTTGGATAATTTGATAAATCGATTTGTGTATCATAATTTCCGATAGACGTTTGAACCAACTCTTTTTTCAAGATTACTTCTCCCAACAAATTCAAAACTGTCAATTGTGAACCCTTTTCATTTGAGTTGAATTGAACGGTAAACAATCCGTTACTTGGATTTGGGAAAACAATTAAGTTTGAACTGTTTGATTCAATCACCTCATCAATCCCTGCGGTTCCAACGTTTATTAATTTTGAAATCGTATCCGAGCAACCTCCTGCAGTTGTAACAATAAATGTTACAAAATAATTCCCCGCAACCGCATAAATGTGAGAAGGATTTTGAGCAAAAGCACTTGTACCATCTCCAAAATTCCATTGAAATGTTGCTCCACCTGCAGTTGTATTTGTAAAATATGCATCATTTAAACCTCCAGTTGTATGGGTAAAACTTGCAACCGGAGACTGGTCTACTGTAATGGTGATGGCAGCAGATGAAGAACAACCATTTGCATCTGTAACAGAAACAGAATAGCTTGTTGTCAAATTTGGACTTACAACAACCGTATCATTTGTTGACAAAATTGTTTGAGGCGTCCAAACAATAGAAGTAGGAACAACACTCGATGAAGCGTATAAACTTACTGGTGTCAAACTTCCTGAACACAATGATGTGTCACTAGCAGTAATATCAATATTAGGACCAGTTTGTGAAGTATTCACCGTAATTAAAATTGAGTCCGATTTTGAACAACCATACTGACTTGTTACGTTTACAACTTGATATTCAGTGTTCACAGGGTTAACTGTTACTGTTGTTCCGCTTTGTCCTGATGGCGACCAAATTGCTGTATATGTGCTTGTAGCATCACCACCTGTATTACCAATAAATAAATTGATAACTGCTGAACCAGACAAACAAATATTTTGATTTTGAGAAATAACGTTTGTTGCAGGAACTGGTCTAATAAAAATTCCAGTACTTGCTGTAGAATTACAACCATTTACTGGGTTTGTTACAACAACAGTATAAGTCATATTCTGCAAAGGAATATTGATTGTTAAAGAATCATTCACCGATGTGATTGGAGCACCACTAGTTGCTGACCATTGAAAAGTAGCTCCAGGAGTAGTGGTATTGGCAACCAAAACGGTTGAACCAGTTGAACCAGCACAAACATTAATCGTGTTCGTATTCATTACTACATTCGGTCCTTGTAAACTTGGATTAATTAACACACTAATGGTGTCATTTGTAGAACATCCGTACTGACCGTAAACTGTAACAACATAATCTGTTGTTGTTGTTGGATTGACAATAATCGTTGAAGCTGTTTGATTGGAAGGTGACCAAGAATAAGTCAAAGGGGTGCCTTGTCCACCAGAAGCATAAACACCTAGCGTTGAACTTCCTCCTACACAAATTGAAGGTGTAGAATTAAACAAACTGTCAATCGTTGGACGTCTTCCAACTTCAATTGTTTTTGAGACAGGATCGGATTTACAGCCGTTAATATCTGTTCCAACTAATGTGTATTCTATAGTATTAAGTGGAGATACATCTACGGTTGCTAACGAACTTAAATTAGGATTTGCTTGAGAACTCCATTCATAAGTATTTGCACCTGCGCTGAAAAGCGTCAAAATATCTCCTCTACAAATTGTATCTTCCAATGTTAAAATCGAAACTACTGGAACTGGATCTGGACTAACATTAATTTGGAAAGGAACACTAAATGCAGACAATTGTGAATAAGAGCAAGCAACGGTGCAAATAACATACTGTGACGAAGAAATAACTGGTGAAGTCAAAGATGTCACATTGTTTCCAAAATTGGTCCAAGGACCGCTTGGTGTTGGTCCAGAAAACCATGCGTAGCTGTATCCTAAATCCGGCGAAACACTTCCTAAGGTTAATTCCGTTGAACCAGAACCACCGCAAATTACTGTATCAGAAGACGTAACAGCACCGACAACAGGAGTTCCAGCACACAAAACAGGATATTCATCCCAATTTATATCATCAATATAAATTCTTCTTGAAGTTGCTTGAGGGCCATAAACTGTTCCATTAAAAATCAAATAATTTGTATCTGTGTCATACCCAACAGGAACATTAAACGTATATTGATACCAGCCGTTCAATATTTTGACATCAGGCAAATTAACCGTTCTTATTCTTGAAACTACTCCTAATCTTGTTGCGCCTGTTAACGAAATAGATGTATTGATATAGACTGATAAACTATCGGGATTTGAAGTCAACAATGAATCGCGATAAATCCAAAAACTTACCGTTGGTGTGTTACTTCCTCTACCCTCTAAAGTAAAGGATGGTGTTACCATGGATTCCGATTGAAAAGTAACCGTTTGATTAACCGGATATCTCATTCTAGCCATTCCCGTTCCCGAATGTGCTGTTCCATTTAAAGGAGGCAACAAAGTACTCACGCGAGACCAGTTAACAAGATTGCCTATTGAACTCCAACCTGGAGGCAAAAACAACGTTGAATCAAAGCTTTCAGAATGCACTATTTGTGCAGAAGCGTTAGAAGAAAATTGAAGGAAAAAAAGCAAAATTGCAATTTTTCCAACCATAAATTGGTAGTTTTTTTTCATAAGTAGTATGATAAAAATATTTTATATCTGTTTAAGAAACGTTAGTTTATCAACAAAAGTCAACAAATATAAATTATTTTTTTAATATGGTAAAAAGAAAGTGATTGATTAATAAGACTTAAAATTCAAAGTTACCCTATTTTGGTTGAAATGCGCCTTTCACTTTCAGTTGACCATATTCATATTCTCGCTCAGTCAAAACCTTGCCACGACTATCATATGTTCTTAAAAAACCATGTTTCATTCCGTCTTTGTAATTCACTTCTGAAATAATTTCACCTCGTCTTCCATATTCACGCATCGGGCCGTCAAGCTTGCCGTTTTTGTAAGTTGAAGTTATGGCAGGTATTTTTCCTCCTGGATAAAAATCTTTCCACTCTCCATCTTTTTCTCCTGCTTTGTAATTTCCTTCCTCTGTCTTTTTAAAATCTTTTGACGAGTAGGAAACAGCATAACCATCTTTTACACTTTCATAAGTCACACGGCCTTTTAATGGACCGTAATCGACTTTGGATTTTATTTTCACAATTTTATAGGTATACAAATCTTTTTGACGTCCATTTTCAAAATATTCGACCCACTCTTTGTTCTTATATCCATTTTTGTAGTAACCGGTCAATTTTAAAGTTCCTTTGAAAGAATAAGATTTCCATTCTCCGTGTAAAACACCGGCTTTGAAAGTTGTTTCATTTTTCAACTTCCCATTTTCCCAGTTATTAATCCATCTACCCTCTTCTTTGCCTTGTGCATAATTCCCAGACATCAATAAAGTTCCATCTTCATACCAAGTTTGCCACAAACCTTCTTTTTCATCTTTGGAAAAACTCCCTACTTTAAACTTTGAACCATCTTTGTAGAAATAATTCCAATTTCCATCTTTCAAACCCATTTTGTATTGGGCTGTATAGGCGATTTCTCCAGTTGGATACCAGTATGTCCAATCTCCATTTTGCTGGTCTTCTTTGAAATTTCCTGACATGTCTCGAACGCCAAATTTGGTGTACCAAGTCCACAAGCCATTTTTCTGTCCAGATTTATAAAATCCTTCTGTGTTCACTTGACCATTATCATAAAAATATTGGTATTTGCCTTCCATGCGATCTTCATCGTAATTGCAAATTTTTTCAATTTTACCTGTATAATAATAGAACTTCCACAAGCCGGTTTTTCTACCATTTTTATAAGATCCAGAAAGAGACGAATCTCCTAAAATACTTTTTTCTAAAAAAATCCCGTCCAAAACACCCGATTTATAGAAATAAAACTCTTTCAATAAACCATTGTTATACAACTCTACGATTTTTCCTGTTCCATTAATTAGTGTTTGAGTATGCAGAGAATCGTCTATCCAATATGATTGAACAAATCTTGTAGAATCAATGATTTCCTCCACCATTTTGGGGCTTCCGTCGATGTGAAATGTTTTCCAAATCCCAAATTCTTTGTTGTTTTTGAAGTATCCTTCTACTTCCAAAACTCCACTTTCATTCCAAAGTCTGTAAACACTGTCTTGAAGATCATTGATAAAATATCCTTCTTGACGCATCAAGCCATTTGGGTATTTCAAAATAACTGGACCGTGAAGTTTTCCTTTGTAATAATTTCTTATTTCCGTTAGTTTTCCATCGCGGTCAAAATATTCCCATTTTCCATGTTCTTGCGTAGTTTCACCAAGTGGATCCTTATAATATGAACCCATCGATAAAGGCGTAGTATTTTGAAAATCCCAATAAAAAGTTTTCTTCTTAGTTAGATTTTCTTTCAAAACTTTTTGACCAAATGAATTGAAAGATGCGAAAACTAGCAAACAAAAAATGAATCTAAACATGTGAATTTTTGATTTATTAGATAATGAAAAACATTCTTTTTGTTACAACTTAGAAAGAACACCTTGGGCGAATAATACTATTCCAAACAAAAACAAAATAGTACCCGTAATTCTATTCAATGATGTCAAAACCCTATCAGTAATGAATGGTCTCAATCGTTTTGCTCCCAAAATTTTTAGAAAATCGATGGAAAAAAACACAAAAAGTAAAATTGAAATATAAATAAATGTTGGGGCAACAATGTGTGAATTTGAAGTTTGTTTCGTTCCCAAAGCCATCACACTAAACCAATAAACAATTACCAAAGGATTCGCTAAATTAAGCACCAAGCCTTTTACAAAAAGCATCAAATAATCTCTTGAATTGTGAATTGCATTCCCTAAATCATCTTGTTTATGCGGTTTCGGTTTCTTAAAAAACGAGACACTGCCGTAAATCAAAAATAAGCATCCACCAAAAATCTTCAAAATCCCTTCATTTTCGCCTTTTGTTAACGCAGCTACTTCTGCATAAAAAATATAAGCTATAATGATATAAATGAGATCACTAATAAAAATACCAGCGTCAAAGGCTAATGCAGGTCGTACTCCCTTTCGAATGCTAATTTCAAGCAAAACAAAAAAAGCAGGTCCGAGCATAATGCTTAAAATGAAACCTGTACCAACCGCACTTAATACTAATTCGAGCAATGGAGAATATTTATAGTTGACACAAAAATAATGAAACGATTGAGTTTTGAATAAAAACCAACAGGTTATTTGAAAGTTTTTGAGCTATAATTCAGTTTTAAACAGCAGATAAAATTGATTTAAAATGACAATTTAACCAATAACTTTTGGATTTATGCTTTCAACTATGGTAAAAATTGACGGAAGTGATTACATTTGCAAGAAATAATCGGTTGATAGTCGGATTTTTCTCTGATTTGAAGCCATAAGCATGAAATAGACAACATTTTGAATATTTCATCAACCACTTAAAAATTGTGTATTTATGAAAATTGCAGCTGCAAATAAAAAACTAGATTCAATCATTGAAAAAGTTGAAAAAGAAGGAATTCTTGCAAAAGGTCTTGTTGATGATTTAAAAGAATTACGTGAATTTGCTTTGAAAGAACAAGATCCTTTGGTAACCAAAGTTTTGAGATTGACTTATGAGTTTCTTACTGAACGTGAAGCATTTGATGTTCAAGCGCAATATGAAGAAGACGAAGAGGAAAATGAATATCCAATTGAGATTGAAGACAATGAAAACTTGCTTTACTTGTTGAACTTGCTTAAAAACGCAGATCACAAAATCAATCGTGAAGAAATTAAAGATTATAGAACTTCTTTGAAAGAAGAGCTTTATTAATCAATAAAATAGCATTAAAAAAGGCGATTAAAATAATTTAATCGCCTTTTTCTTTGGTCAATATTTTGTTTTACAAATCAAACTTAATTCCTTGTGCCAAAGGCAAACTGTCAGAATAATTGATTGTATTTGTTTGTCTTCTCATGTAAACTTTCCAAGCATCAGAACCAGACTCACGTCCACCTCCCGTTTCTTTTTCACCTCCAAAAGCGCCTCCAATTTCAGCACCTGAAGTTCCGATGTTTACGTTTGCAATTCCACAATCTGAACCTGCAGCTGACAAAAATGCTTCTGCTTCTTTCAAGTTATTGGTCATAATTGCTGAGGATAAACCTTGAGGAACACCATTTTGTAAGGCAATCGCATTTTCAACTGAACCGCTGTATTTCATTAAATATAAAATTGGCGCAAAAGTTTCATGTTGTACAATCGCATAATCATTGCTTGCTTCAGCAATTGCTGGTTTTACGTAGCATCCAGATTCATATCCTTCGCCTGTCAATACTCCACCTTCAACGATGATTTTTCCACCTTCTTCAACTACTTTTTGCAATGCATTTTGGTAAGCAGTAACTGCGTCTTTGTCGATCAATGGTCCAACGTGCATATTTTGATCCAATGGATTTCCAATTTTCAATTGTCCATATGCTTTCACGATGGCATTTTTTACCGTTTCGTAAACGTCTTCATGAATAATCAATCGACGAGTAGAAGTACATCTTTGTCCAGCAGTTCCGATTGCACCAAAAACAGCACCAGGAACCACAACTTTCAAATCAGCAGTTGGTGTGATAATAATTGCATTGTTACCTCCTAATTCAAGTAGAGAACGACCTAAACGTTCTCCTACTACTTGTCCAACAGATTTACCCATTCTAGTCGAACCCGTCGCAGAAATCAAAGGAACTCTTTTGTCTGCGGTCATTGCTTTTCCTAATTCAGGTCCGCCAATCACCAAACAAGAAACTCCTTCTGGAACTTCATTATCAGTAAAAACTTCTTCTGCAATTTTTTGACAAGCAATCGCAGTCAAAGGTGTTTTTTCAGATGGTTTCCAAATACAAACATCACCACAAACCCACGCTAAAGCTGCATTCCAACTCCAAACAGCCACTGGAAAATTAAATGCTGAAATAATTCCAACTAATCCTAGTGGATGATATTGTTCATACATTCTATGACTTGGACGCTCAGAATGCATTGTTAATCCATATAATTGACGAGAAAGTCCAACTGCAAAATCACAGATGTCAATCATTTCTTGAACCTCACCGAAACCCTCTTGTAAAGATTTTCCCATTTCGTAGGAAACCAATTTTCCAAGTGGTTCTTTGTAATCTCTCAATTTATCTCCCAATTGTCTTACAATTTCACCACGTTTTGGTGCTGGAATTTGTCTCCAAACTTTGAAAGCTTCTTGAGATTTTAATATTGCAGCTTCGTAATCCGCTTGAGATGCAGCAGAAACAGAAGCAATTAATTTTCCATCAACTGGAGAATAAGAGTCAATTTGTTCACCACTAGTGTTAAACCAATAACTTCCTGTTGAAGCTCCTGGATTGATGGATTCAATTCCTAATTGATCCAATATTTCTTGAATTTCAAGACCTGATTGCACGTTAGACATTTGCCCTTGTATTTTTAATTAATAGACTACAAAATTACATGAATTATTTAACTCTTTAATTCAATTTTGAGAAATAAAAAAGCATTTACCAGAACTAAATCCGATAAATGCTTTTAATAAAATTGGTGCTAGATTAATTATCTAACTACAATCACTTTTTTGGTAATTACTTTTCCACCTAGGGTTCCAGTAATGAAATAAGCTCCATTTGGCAAATCAGTTACTTGAACTTTATTTCCATTAGCTTCAGTAACTTCAATTGATTGAATGTATTGGCCCATTTCATTCACTATTTTTAATGAAACGGCTTCACTACAAGTCACTGTAAAATCACCATTTGATGGGTTTGGATACGCATTGAAATCAAAAGCATTTTGTAGCTCATTTACTCCTGCTACTTCTAAACCGTTAACATCAATTGGTTCTTTATTTTCTGTTGTTGCATCTCCTGGCTTCGCACCTGGCGCACCTGGCGCGGTAACGTTACATGCTTGACCGTAGTTTGAATAAATTGATCCTGTTTTAGATGAAACTCTAACAGAATAAGTCATTCCTGGCGTATAAGTAAACTGATTGAATTTAAAGTTGCGTGTTGCGTTTTCTATATATGTGACATTATTATTTAAATCGGTTAACTCAAATTTATATGAAGAAGCACTTGTAATATCTCCAGCCCAAACTAAAGTTGAACCACTAGACACTTGAATTCCGCATTGAGATGTTTGAACTTTAGTAAGAATTTCCAATCCGATTGTACAAGCAGTGCCATAAGCAGAATAAACATTCCCAATTAAATAAGAAACTCTAACTGAATAATTGGCACTATTTGAATATGCGAATTGAGAGAAAGTAAATGAACTAGTTTGACTATTTACAAAGTAAACTGTATTCGTAGTTAAATTCGTCACTTCAAAACGGTATGCAGTAGCTCCATTAATACTATTTGCATAGACTAATTTGGAAGCACCATTGATTACCAAACCACATTGTTCCGCTTGAAGTTCAGTACGTTTGTCAAAAATAACTGTGCAAGGGGCTCCATAAGCTGAATACATTGTTCCCGTTAACGCTGAAACTCTAACTGAATATGTAGTATTGTTTTCACAAGCAAACTGCGAGAAAGTAAAGTTTCTTGTTGAACTATTTACATAATACACGTTGTTTGTACTCATATCTGTTAATTCAAAACGGTATGCTGTAGCTCCTGCCATTGAATTTGCAGTTATCACTGTTGTTGGATTATCAATCGTAACTCCACATTGAGATGCTTGTAGTTGCGTGCGTTTGTCAAAAGTAACGGTACAAGCGGCTCCATAAGCTGAATAAACCGTACCTGTTAACGCTGAAACTCTAACTGAATACGTGGTATTATTTTCATAAGCAAACTGTGAGAAAGTAAAGTTTCTTGTTGTACTATTTACATAATAAACGTTGCTTGTAGTCATATCTGTTAATTCAAATCTATAGGCAGTCGCTCCAGCCATTGAATTTGCAGTGATCACTGTTGTTGAATTGTCAATTGAAATTCCACATTGTGAAGCCTGAAGTTGTGTGCGCTTATCGAATGTTACTGAACATGCAGCACCATATGATGAATAACCATTCGCTGTTTGCACTGCAACACGGATTGAATAAGTTGTATTGTTTTGATATGCAAATTGAGAGAAAGTAAATGTTCTCGTTGCACTATTAACAATAAATACGTTGTTGCTTGGATCTGTAATTTCAAATCTATAACCAGTTGCTCCTGCTACATTTACAGCAGAAATTACTGTAGTTGAACTTGAAATTGAAGTTCCACATTGTGTTGCAACCAATTTTGTTTGGTACTCAAACCTTACATCACAAGCAGCACCATATGGTAAATATGAACCGCCAACTTTTGCCGCTACTCTTACTGAGTATGTTGTATTGTTCGTGAATGAAATATCTGAAAATTTGAAATATCTATTCGCTGTTTCATAAACAAAAACGTTATTTGATGGATCAGTGAATTCAAATTTATAGTTCGTTGCACCAGAAACACTATTTGCCCAAACTGAAGTACTTGTACTTGTAATAATTGTTCCACATTGTGATGCTTGAATTTTCGTGCAACTTCCAACTGATGCTTGAATGCCATTAGAAATGGCCACATTACTTGAAGTACATTGCGCATCTGAAATCATTTGCAGTGTTACTATTTTTCCATTCGTTAAGCTATTAGTTGTGAAAGTTGGTCCATTTTGACCGCTTACATTTACACCATTGATTTTCCACTGATAAGTAGGATTAGATCCTCCATTTACCGCTGTTGAAGTAAACAACACATTTGTTCCCGAACAAATCATGAAATCCAAATCTGAAGTTGCAATACTTACTGTTGGTGTTTGTATAGGATTAACTGTCAATTCCAACACTTCAGTTACACAGTTTTCTATTGTGCCTGTGTATGTTCCTGATTCAGTATAAGTCGCACCATTGTTTGACCAGGTGTAACTACCGCATGAAGAAACCGTCGTGATGTTTTCTGACGGTGATGTAACTGTCAATTCCAACACTTCAGTTACACAGTTTTCTGTTGTGCCTGTGTATGTTCCTGATTCAGTATAAGTCGCACCATTGTTTGACCAGGTGTAACTACCGCATGAAGAAACCGTAGTGATGTTTTCTGATGGTGATGTAACTGTCAATTCCAACACTTCAGTTACACAGTTTTCTATTGTGCCTGTGTATGTTCCTGATTCAGTATAAGTCGCACCATTGTTTGACCAGGTGTAACTACCGCATGAAGAAACCGTCGTGATGTTTTCTGACGGTGATGTAACTGTCAATTCCAACACTTCAGTTACACAGTTTTCTGTTGTGCCTGTGTATGTTCCTGATTCAGTATAAGTCGCACCATTGTTTGACCAGGTGTAACTACCGCATGAAGAAACCGTAGTGATGTTTTCTGATGGTGATGTAACTGTCAATTCCAACACTTCAGTTACACAGTTTTCTGTTGTGCCTGTGTATGTTCCTGATTCAGTATAAGTCGCACCATTGTTTGACCAGATGTAACTACCGCATGAAGAAACCGTCGTGATGTTTTCTGACGGTGATATAACTGTCAATTCCAACACTTCAGTTACACAGTTTTCTGTTGTGCCAGTGTATGTTCCTGATTCTGTATAAGTCTCTCCATTGTTTGACCACGTGTAACTGCCACATGAAGATGCTACAGTGACATTGTTTGAATTTGGTGTGATTGTCAATTCTAATACTTCAGTTACACAGTTTTCTGTCGTTCCTATATAAGTTCCTGATTCGGTATAAGTCTCTCCATTGTTAGACCAGGTGTAACTATCGCATGAAGACGCTGTAGTGATATTTTCCGTTGGTGTAACACAAGTATTGTCAACAAACTCGTGTGATCCAATGTCAACTAATCCAACTCTACTAAATCCGCGTTGATCATTTGTAGGAACTTCGTCAGAAGTAATACCAGTATTTATTGCGACACTTCCAGACTGCAAAGCTAGTGTTTTGGTATAACCACCATTATCAGAAAGTGCGCTTAGAAGTGGATTTTGATTAATAATGCAATTCGTATAGGTTGCAGACATATTTCCAACATTTTCATTGTCTTGAATCACACAATTGTTAAACGAAAAAGTAGAACCAAAAGAAGCGTACAAGGAAACATAAGCACCCGCTGTATTTCCATAATAAATACTATTTGTAGATGAGAATTGACAAGCTCCTGTTCCCCCAAAATATAAGGCGCCTCCATTGTTACCAGCGCTATTTCCAGAAAAAGTACAATTTACTATTCTATTTGCCGCTGTATTAGAAGGACGTAGCATGATAGCTCCACCATGATTGCCAGTTGAATTGTCTGTAAAAGTACAATTTGTAATGTTTAAAAGTGTATTGTAGCTATCTTGACCAAAATAACCAATTGCACCACCCCCCATCATATCTCCAGGTCTATTAGAAACACAATTGTGTCTGTTTCCAGAAAAGGTTGAATTTAAAACACTTAAACTTCCATCTTGAACTCTCATAGCTCCACCTCCATCACCAAAATAACCATCTGGAACCGGTGTGTTTGCATAGTTATTCTCAAACAAACAATTTTCAATCTCCACGTTAGCATTAGAAGAAAACAAGCCACCTGCATAATTGGTTGCATTCCCATTTCTAATTGTTAACTTTTCGAATCTTATTGCATTAGTGCTGGCATAATTAGAAAAATTAATTGTGAAAATTCTACTCGCAGCAACTCCTGGATTCGCATTAGCTTGAATGATTGTCTGAGAAGGACTTTGCCCAATAATTGATATTGATTTATTATTGATAGATATGTTTGATTCTGTAAAGGTCTCTGCTGCTAAAAGAAGAACATCATAATTTTGTACAGAAGCAATTGCATTTGAAATAGTTGTAAAGTTACCTATTGAACCAACTGTATATTGTTGAATAAACTCAATACTGATGTCTGATTTACTGTAACTAGAAACAGCGCTCGCATTTCCCGTTGAAAATGCAGCATTTTGAAATACGACACTTAAATTACTGAGATCATTCGCATTCGCGTGTGCAGACGCATTTCCTGTCAGTGTAAATGTTAATTGTGTTGCCGAATTTCTTGTCATAACAGCTGTCAAACCACTTGGTAGATTTGCAATGCTCACTTTTCCAGCTGTTACAAAATTATCACCGTTTGCACCTGTAAATGAAGAACCACCAAACCCATTGAACGAAATGGTCATTGAGCTTGAAATAGATCCGTTATTTGATTCTCTGTTTTCAATAAAACTTCCAGAATAAGAAAGTTTTGGTCCAGCAATTGAAACAGTTGGAGAGGGCGGATTTCCAAAGTAAACATTCCATGAACTCACCAAATCTGGAGAAGCAACGTTAGCAAAAGAATAATAAGAAGGCATATTTGGATCGCCTATTATCCAGAAACCATCCCATAAAATCTGGTTTGATCCATTTACATAGAGAGGCTTTGAATTCAAAGTTCCACTTTCTGTGTAAATACCATTAACTGAACCTGTTCCTGCACCAGAAACTTGAAGGTTTTGCGAGAAACTAAGGTTTACCGCGAATAAAATTAAAAAAAATAATTTTTTCATAAAGTTTAAAATTAAATCCAGTACTTCAAATTGAAGTATAATTTGGACGTGAAATTAAATCTTAACTTTTTAGAAAATTTAAGCTTGGGGTGAATGAATAGAAGTTTGGGGTGAATGAACAAAAAAAAGCAAATTTAGTTGTTAAAAAACCATAATTTCTTTCAATTTTTCTGCATGTGACCTTGAAATTGGGATAGTTACTTCTCCAATAAACAACTCTTTATTAGATACTTTAATGATGTGTTTTCTATTGACTACATAAGATCTGTGTATTTGTAAAAAATCAGTTTTCGGAAGTAAGTTTATTATGTTTTGTAATGTATTTCTAACCAACCACTTTTTACTCTTACCAATGATTTCAACGTAATTATTTTCAGATTTTATGTACATTATATCTAAAATTGGAATCTGTAATATTTCATAATTATCTTTCAAGTGCAAAAATTCTATTTTTGATTTTTGCTTTGCAATTTGAATAAGACCATAAATTTCTGCCTCTTTAAAAGGTTTTATTATATATCCAATAGGATTCGTTTGTATGGCTAAATCCATCATTTTAGGATCAGATTGAGCTGAAATAAACGCAAATAAAATCGTTTTTTCTTGTTTCAAAAACTGAGCTATTTCAATTCCTGTTGTCGTTTCTTCCATCTGTATATCAACAAATACCAATGTTGGTTGAAACAACTCAAGTATGTCAAAAAAATGTTTCTTTGTGTGCACAATTTTGCATTCAGAATAACCAAAATCTTGTACAATTTGAATTAAATGTTCTGCTATCAAAACATCGTCCTCTACAATTAAAATTTTCATCTAATTCAATTCTTTGATAATAAATAACAAGCTTAATTTCGTTCCTGGGTAACTATTTTGAATTTTCAATTCTGCTTTCAACTTTTGAGCAAAAATCTTTATCAATCTCAATCCAAAACTATTATCCTTATGTTCAATGTCAATTCCAACTCCATTGTCTTTCATTACAAATTCAAAATAATCTTCTTTCCTTTTAAAATAAATTTGGACCTGATTTTTGAATTGATGATTAGATTTAAAAGCATGTTTAATACTATTTGAAAACGCTTCACTTAAGATCATACCCAAAGCTATCGCAACATTGGTATTCAAATTTATTGGATCAATATCATATTGCATTTCTAATTGTAATTTTTCTGAAGCATACATTTCTATGTGCATCTCAATGATTTTCTTAAAAAAATCTTTCGAATTAACTACTGAAACATTTTCAAATGAGTACAACAATTCATGAACTGTAGACATTGAAATAACTCTTCGATATGCCTCATTCAATGCTGCTGCTCCTTCTTCGCTTTTAACACTTCTTTTCTGTAAATCTAATAAACTACTGATTTGCTGAAGGTTGTTTTTAATTCTATGGTGAACTTCTTGTAACAAAGTATCTTTATCATCTATCAACAATTTTTGATTTTCATATAAAATTAATAGTTCATTTCGTTCTGTTTTTAGTTCTGCCGTTTTTTCTTCAATAATTTTTTCCAACTGCAAACTTTTGTTTTTCAAAAACTTAACACGAGTTAGATAAATATATACAACCAAACAAATCAACAACAATAAGCCAAAAACCCGAAAAATCATCGTGTTATACCACAATGGTTTTACTTCAAACTCAATAGTGATTACTTTACTGTAACCATTTACACCATTTGCTCTGACCATAACAATGTAATCACCCGGATCTAAATTTTGAAATGTTAAACCTTCATTTTCATCAAATTCTTGCCAAATCTTGCCAAATCGAGTCGCTCTACCCGTCATTTTGTACTCAACTTTTAATTTTTCTTCAAATCCCCAATCAAATGCCTGGCAAAAAATAGATAAAGTATCACTTTCATACATTTTAATTTCAGACTCGTTTGAAATGAAATTACTTTTATTTATCGTACATTTGATTACTTTTAAAGTCGGTTGTTCAATTTTAAAATCTTTGATATTGAACTCAAAACCACCTACTTTTGTTCCAAAATCTATCTTGCCATCCATTCGCTCTAACAAGGCTTGAGTCAAATCATTCAAATGCGGAAAATGATGAATACCAATATTTGTAACCTTAAATTTTAAATTTTTTTCATTTTGAAGAAGTGTAATTCCTTCAGATGTGCCTATGAAAAAATCACCATTCTTAAGTTGCAAAATAGAACGAATATCGTCCGACTTCAAACCATCAGATACCGTAAAATGATGTACCAAATTATCTTCTAAAACAAATATTCCATCATCCATTGTACCGATCCAAATACGATGTTTTTTATCCTCAATAATTTGAGTTATTTCGCCTGTTTCTCTAACAGTTAGCTTGTCAATTACGCAACATTTATTTCCTTTGTATATAGTAATTCCTTTATGCGTGCCGATCCAAATACGATTTTTAGAATCTTTAAAAATGCAATTAATAATACTTGAACAAAGTCCATTTTTCGTTGTCAACCAATGAAACCTTTTATCTACCTTATTATAAACTACAATTCCATAGCCTTTTGTACCAAAAAAAACCTCTTTTTCGTTTCCTTCGCAAATTGAAAAAAAATCATCCGTTTTCTTAAAATTATAAAACTTAAAAAACCGATCATCTTTCATAATAAGTCCACTGCCATAACTACCGAGATAAAATTGGTTTTTTGCTATTTTAAAAAATGAATTAACATGTAATAACATAGGAACCTGCTCATCTTCTTTATTATACAGCCAATACAAGTCTTTTTTATTTTTATAGCTTAACGAAAATCCTCCATTATTAAAATGCCATATTTTATCCTTATCCTCCTGATAAAAAGCATTTGGCCAATGTAAATTATTGGTGTCCTTAACGAAATAAGTGGGGCCAATTCTTGCAAAGCCCCAATGGAGCCCCGATACCCAAATGTTTTTTCTAGAATCTAACGCTAGTCTGAAAGCACTACTATGAGGCAATCCATTTCTCAAGGTAAAATGCTCAATTTCATTATTTTCTTTTATTTTTATTACACCTGACAAAAAATCAGCGATCCAGATACTTGACTTGTCAAAAACAATAGAGTATACCCGTTCTTTTCCAGAAAGTATATTTACTTTAGAAATCTTCCCATCTTGAAACTTCATCAATCCATGGGAATAAGTTCCAATCCAAAATACATTGTCTTTAGAATTTACAAGCGTAATTCTATTATCATAATCCTTACTTCCTTGGAAATCAAAATGAAAGATATCATTATCTTTAATCAAATCAAACCCTTTTGACCAATACCCAACAACAATGTTGCCTGCGTTGTTTTTGGCAATACTTGAGACTTCATTTTTTTCAAGTCCTACTTCACTCTTGTAATGAGTGATTTCGTCTCCCTTGATGGCATAGAATCCACTATACCAAGTCCCGATAAAAATTTCATTATTGTCGCTCGAAATATCCATCGTTGCGAGCCAAATTCCTTTAAAATGCGCAACTTTATAATACGTGTCATTTAAAATAAATCCTATTTCACCTGGCATATGTAACCAAACTCTGTTTCTTGAGTCAATGCAAATTTGAGATACCACATTAGAGGGTAATCCAGATATTTTCGTGTAGTGTATTGCTTTTTTACCGCTATATCTTAGTAGGCCATTATCGCATGAAGCAATCCAAATATAACCCTCTGCATCTTGAGCAACGTTACTAATAAGATTCGAAAAAAAACCTGAATTCCTGTTTAAGTATTTAATATCAGAATCACACAAATCTTTCCTAGCCATTTGAGGCATTGCAACTATTTTATTTGAAGAAAGCTTTGTTTTTCTCAGTTTTAATTTTTCAATTATGATGTGATTTTTATTAAACTTCTTTTTTTTAAAGGAAGTTTTAATCAAGGTAGTAGTCATTCTTTGAGGAATCAAATCAAATTGATTCACTTTTGAGTAAAAGATTTTCCTTTTGTAAATTTTTGGGACTTCGAACTCAAAATTTTGACTGTAATTCTTCCAATTATAATAAATTTTAGTTTGGCAGAAGCTATAATTTCTGCTAATAATTACTCCTAAAAAAAGTAAAAACCATTTCATCATCAATAAAAACTATAAAACTAGAAATTTTAACTATTTGACATACATAAAAGATTAAGTTAGTCATAAAAAAGGCTGTTTTTTGTTCCAAAAAGTTTGTTCGTTCACTAGAAATCTAATAGGAGCAAAAAGTTATAATTAAGAATCAAGTAGAATCTAAGTTATTTGGTTTCAAATTTTCACGGGAACCATCAACATAACATTGGTTTTTTCTCCAAGTATACAACTTTGCGTAAAAACTAAACACGTGCTCTCTCCTAATCTATTGTTAATTTTACTCATTTCATCGCTCAATTGTAATCTTTGGATTATAATTCCTTAAATTTGCAACAAATTAAATTACAAAAAGAGATGGGTAAGTTTGGTATGATGGAAATTATTCTGATTTTGGCAATTGTTGTTTTGCTATTCGGAGGTAAAAAAATTCCAGAATTAATGAAAGGCCTTGGAAAAGGAATCAAAGAATTTAAAGATGCTTCTAAAGGAGAATCTTCAAGCACAGAAGTTGAAGAAAAAAAATAAGTTCTAAATTCCTATTTCATGTATCACAATTTTGCTGAGGTAAAGATCGCCCTTTCTTCGGGTAAATCTGTTTTGGATATCGTTGAAGATTATCTTCATAATATCGAACAAAACAAGGATCTAAATGCTTTCTTGGAAGTTTTTGAAGACTCTGTGCGCCAACAAGCGGCAGCTGTTGATCTAAAAATTAAATCTGGAAATGCAGGCAAACTTGCTGGTCTTGTTGTGGGGATCAAAGACAATATTTGTTTTAAGGGTCACAAAGTTTCCGCCTCCTCGAAAATCCTTGAAGGTTTTGAATCCTTATACACAGCCACTGCTCTTCAAAGATTAATTGATGAAGATGCTGTTGTAATTGGTCGCTTAAACTGCGATGAATTTGCAATGGGAAGCTCCAATGAAAATTCAGCTTTTGGACCTGTGTTAAACCCCGTGAATAGAAAAACAGTTCCTGGTGGTTCATCCGGTGGATCTGCCGCTGCAGTCGCTGCTCATTTGTGCACAGTAGCTTTAGGAAGTGATACAGGAGGGTCAATTCGTCAGCCTGCTTCTTTCACTGGAACATTTGGAATAAAACCAACTTATGGTAGAATTAGTCGTTATGGTTTGATTGCGTATGCATCTTCATTTGATCAGATTGGCGTTTTTTCTAATTCTTTAGAAGACAATGCTTTGATTACAGAAATCATGGCTGGTTCAGATGAATTTGACAGCACAGCATCTTCAAAACCAGTTGGAAATTACCACCTTGAGAATCAAGTTGGCAAAAAACGCATCGCTTACATCCAAGAAAGTTTTGAAACTGATGGAATCAATCCTGAAGTGAAAAATAGAATGTTGGAAATCATTGAAAAACTAAAATCGGAAGGACATGTCGTAGAGCCTGTTTCTTTCCCTTATTTAGATTATATGGTTCCAACTTATTACGTTTTGACAACCGCTGAAGCTTCATCTAATTTATCTAGATTTGATGGTGTTCATTATGGACACAGAGCAGCAAATGCAAAAGGTGTTGAAGCAACTTACAAAGAATCAAGAACTGAAGGTTTTGGACCTGAAGTTTTGAGAAGAATCATGGCAGGAACGTTTGTTCTATCTCACGGATATTATGACGCGTATTATACTAAAGGTCAAAAAGTAAGACGCGTATTACAAAATAAAACCAAAGAAATTTTCAATGATTTTGATTTTATTTTAACTCCCACTACTCCATCTTCTGCATTTGAATTAAACGCTGTTTCAGATCCAATTCAAATGTATTTACAAGATATTTTTACGGTTCACGCCAATTTAACTGGAAATCCAGCAATTTCACTTCCTTTTGGGAAGACAACTGAAAATATGCCCTTTGGAATTCAGGTGATGGCAAAACCATTTGAAGAAAAAGCACTTTATGATTTTTCTTCTTATTTAGAAAAAATAACGCTGTAAAGCGAAGCATTAATTAACTGAAAGCATTATTTTAGGCTTTCGATAGAAGCTATTGTTATGAAAAATTGCTTGTCCGTATTATTAATTTTTGTTAGTTTTTCTAGTTTAAATTCTCAAACTAGAACACCAAAACCAGCAGTAAAAGACAGCATTAGCAGTGAAGCTTTTATGCGCGTAATTGATGAAACTTTAAATGCATATTACGCCGATTTTGCGAATCAATCCAATTTTGACTCGATTATCAATGCATTGGAATATGAGCCAAACACAATTCCGGTAGTTTCTGATGAAGTTTACTGTCAGAGATTAGAGAAAATGAATGAAATGACTCCGTTTCATTTAGACTGCAATTCAATATCTCTCTCAACAATCCGCTTTTTTGCAAGCAATCGAAGAAGTTTTGCTAAAGTTGTCCTAGGTCGTTCTGCGCTTTATTTTGACATGTATGAAGAAGCTTTAGCAAAGTATGATTTACCAATTGAATTAAAATATTTATCGGTTATCGAAAGTGGATTACGACCACAAGTAAAATCCCCAGCTGGAGCTTTGGGTTTGTGGCAATTCATGTATGGAACTGGTAAAATGTATGGTTTAAATGAAAATTCATACATCGATGAGCGAATGGATCCTGTGAAAGAAACGGATGCTGCTTGCCGTTACCTCAAGAAACTTTTCGGAATTTACGGTGATTGGAATTTAGCTTTAGCTGCTTACAATGCAGGTCCAGGAAACATCAATAAAGCGATTCGCCGTTCTGGTGGCAAACGAACTTATTGGGAAGTAAGACCATTTCTTCCACGTGAAACACAAGGATATGTGCCTAATTTTATCGCTGCTGCATATTTGTTGACTTACCACGCAGAGCACAACATTGAACCAGCTCCTGCCAAAATTCATTATTACCAACTTGACACCATGTGTCTAACAAAAGGTGTCCACATGTCAACAATTGCGAGCCTAATTGATTGGACTGTAGATGACATTAAGACATTAAATCCTATTTATAAAGCACAATATATTCCTTTTACTCAGCCAAATCAATGCATTTCCGGTCCATTGACGAAAATTGGTAAACTAGTGAGTTTGGAAGATTCATTGTATAAATTGGAAAATAGTTTGTACGGTTCATCTGGTAAATTAACTCCACTTCCTGTTGAAAGTATAGCAGATACTAACGAAGTTGTTGCGGTAGAAGCACCAGTGAATCCCAACAACAAAGAGTATGTTTATCACAAAGTAAAATCTGGCGAAACTTTAAGTTCAATTGCTAGAAAATACAATGTAACAAATAGTCAAATCACGAAATATAATAGACTGAGAAGTTCACGTGTTACCAAAGGGCAAACCTTAAAAATCCCGCAAAAAACATCGACAACTATTGCTCCACCAGTTATCACTCCCCCGGTCAATAAGGACAGCCTTACAATGACCATGGGAACAATCTATTATGACTCTTCTGTAACGGTGTTTCACATTGTGCAACGAAACGAAAGTTTAACAGTCATTGCTGGAAAATACAACACCACTGTTGAGAAAATTAAAGAACTAAATGGGTTGAAAGACAATTGGTTAAACATTGGTCAAAAGCTTAAAGTAAGCACAGTTATCAAACTTTCCAAGCCTGGATTAGTAAAAAAAGAAGTCATTAAAGTAGAACCAACTCCTGTGGTTCCAAAAACAGTAGTTCCAAAAGCTGAAGTAAAAAAATATTACAAAGTAAAGTCTGGCGATTTGTTTGGCAGAATAGCTGATAAACACGGATTAACGCCGGCGCAATTGCAAAAATTAAATCCAGGTATCAAGCCAGATAGAATTAATGTTGGTCAAGAAATTCGTGTAAAATAAGTGGATGAATCTATTGAAAATATCATTTTCGATTTAGGCGGTGTAATTTTAAATATCGATTATCAATTGACTGAAAATGCTTTTAAATCATTGGGATTAAAGGATTTTGACTCAATGTACACACAAGCAGCACAATCTGGTTTATTTGACATTTACGAAAAAGGAGATTGTTCTACCCCCTATTTTATCAATGCGCTGCTAGATTTTTTACCTCCAAATACGAGCGCGAATAAAGTGGTGGCCGCATGGAATGCTATGATTTTAGATTTTCCAATACAAAATTTAGAATTGCTGCAAAAACTAAAAAGTAACTATAGAATCTTCCTTTTAAGTAACACCAATGATATCCATTTACAAGCTGTCAATAGATCACTGAATAAGGTTTCTAAGGAAAAAAACCTAGATCCTTTTTTCGAAAAAACCTATTATTCTTTTGAAATGGGAATGAGAAAACCAGATGCTGAAATCTTCACTAAAGTTTGTTTGGACAATGATTTGGACTTAATTAAAACCTTGTTTATTGACGATACTGAACGACATATACTAGGTGCCAAAAGCGTTGGACTTAACACGCATTTTTTAACTCCAGGAAAAACTATTTCTCAGCTTTTTTCTTGACACAATTCAACCAAAATTCCATCTGTCGATTTTGGATGTAAAAACGCAATTATTTTATTGTCTGCACCAGACTTTGGAGTTAAATTAATCAATTCAAAACCCTCGCCTTTCAATCTTTCAATCTCTGAGTAAATATCTGTTACATCAAATGCAATGTGATGAATTCCTTGTCCTTTTTTGGCAATGAATTTAGCAATAGGACTGTCATCTGTAGTCGCTTGTAGCAATTCAATTTTGGATTCTCCAATTTTATAAAAAGCTGTCTTGACTCCTTCCGATTCAACCTCTTCCATTTTATAGCAAGCGCTACCTAATAATTTTTCGTAGATTTTGGCAGATTCTTCGATATTCGATACAGCAATTCCTAAATGTTCAATTTTATTCATTTCTTAGATATTATCCTCTGAAAAACTTTTCTGTTTTGTTGTCGAAATTGATGTAATAAGCGCCTTTAAGCAGATTTTCGCAATCTACTGATGTTCCACTTCCTTTTTTCACAATGTTTCCGTATGCATCAAAGATTTCGTATTTCGTTTCAACAGGCTTTCCATTGGTTGTAAATTGAATGGACGTTTTTACAATGACAGGAGATTTTTGAACTCCTGGAATCTGCGATTTAAACTTAACTTCTTTAGAAATTCGTTTTTCATCAGTGTGATCAATTTGAACTACACGCAATGTGTTTTCACCAGAATGCGGTGCAATTTGTAATTCATAATTGTTAGGTCCAATTGTTCCTTTTCCTTGTATTTCTCCTACTTGAACCCATTTGTCCCAACGATATTGTTCTACAAAAAATGGTAATTTTCCTTTTTCACCAGTTGTTGTCCAACTGATTTTTCCGTCAGAATTTACATTAATCGCTGTTACAACAAAGGTACTTCTTGGCAACAAAACTTCAGGATTCAAAATTTTTGGTTTACAGCTTTCACTGTGTTCAATTACGATAAAAAGCGGCTCTCCAATGGCGATATTGAACAAAGAAAAATCTATTTCAAAAGCGCTCGTTCCGGTTCCTCCGGGCATAACATCGCCATTCACAGTAACCTTCGAAACACAAAACCCAAATCCATCTTCATTTTCCGGATTCTGAACATATAAATTTTTACCTTGATAAGTTCCTTCTATTGACAAAGTTGCGTTTGCAATAACATTAAATAACAAGACCAAACAAAAAGTAACTAAAATTCTCATCAAAAACAACTTGATAATAAATACATTCGAATTACAAGTTTACTATATTTTATTGAAAAACCCAAGAAAAAGCATCGTTGTGAGTTATTTTTTTACCTGTTGAATTAAATGTTGTTACAATCAAATAATCCCACACTGAAATTTATTTTTTGAAAACCAAAATCTCTATCTTCGCATTCAAATTAAATAAGATGTTGGTTTTTAAATTTGGTGGTGCATCCGTAAAAAATGCTGAAGCAATTCAAAATGTTTCAAAAATTCTTTCATTGTACTCTACAGAAAAAAGATTGGTCGTAATTTCTGCCATGGGAAAAACGACCAATGCGCTGGAAGAAATCGTTCAAGCACTTTGGGAAAGGAATGTTTCAACCTATAAATACTTGGTGGAAGAAACATATAATTTCCATTTAAAAATTTTAAATCAACTTTTTAAAGAACAACATTATGCTGTTCATCAAGAGGTTGAATCAGTTTTCGATTTTCTAAGAAACAAAATTGACCAACCAATTTCCGATAATTTTGATTTCGAATACGATCAAATTGTATCACTGGGTGAAATTTTAAGTACACTAATTGTTGATGCTTATTTGAGAGAAGAAGGTCACTTATCTTTTTGGGCAGATGCTAGAAAATTAATCCGCACTGATCGCCAATACAGAGATTCAAATGTTGATTGGACGAAAACCCAAGAATTGATTAATGAAAGATTGCTTCCATTGTATAAATCAGCAAAACTAGTTGTAACGCAAGGTTTTATTGGACATACGTCTGAAGGATTTACAACTACTTTAGGTAGAGAAGGTTCTGATTATACTGCTGGAATTTTAGCATATTGCACAGATGCCAAAAGTGTTACCATTTGGAAAGATGTGCCAGGAATGTTGAATGCGGATCCAAAATGGTTTGAAGACACAGTCAAATTAGATCAAATTTCATTCAAAGAAGCCATTGAATTAGCCTATTACGGCGCTTCCGTTATTCATCCGAAAACAATCAAACCATTGCAAAACAAGCAAATATCTTTGTATGTAAAATCATTCATCGATCCAAGCGCTGCGGGAACCGTCATTCAATCGTCGATGGATTATGACCATTTAATTCCGTCGTTTATATTTAAATTAGATCAAGTTCTGTTTTCAATCACACCAAAAGATTTCTCTTTTATTGTAGAAGAGAACTTGAGCGACATTTTTGAAACACTTTCTAAATCAGGTGTTAAAATCAATTTGATGCAAAATTCTGCCTTGAGTTTTTCTTTTGCTGTCGATCAAAATAAAATCAATATTGACAAAGTTTTAGATCTTTTCAAAGATAAGTACGAAGTAAAATTCAATGCAAATTTGGAGTTAATCACAATTAGACATTACGACGACGCGACGATTGCCAAAATGATTCACAATAAAACGGTTTTGATTGAGCAAAAAACAAGACAAACAGTTCGTTTTTTGGCAAGAAAAATTGATTAATCCCAATTTAAATAGTCTTCGATGTCTTTCCGATCATGTTTAGAAGGTCGACCAGTTCCATACTCTCTATAAGCACTTTGCGCTATTTGATAGGTTTTATATTTTTCGATTTCCTCAGCTGGTGTAACATCAATAAGATATTCAGCAACCAATTTTGGACCAACTCGCTTCTCTAACAATTGAATAATTTTATAGGAAAAAACAGCAGTGTTTTTATAAACATAAATATAATCACCCACCTTTACATCACGCGCTGGTTTTACCTGGGATTGGTTTAGTTTAATTTTTCCTTTTGATATCAATTCCGAGGCCTGTGAGCGTGTTTTTGCGATTCGGACAGCCCACACATATTTATCAACCCTGCAACTCATTTTGAAGCTTTTTTGTCAGTTTTAAAACAACTTGCTGATATGAATGCTCAACCAATTCATAAATTAACTTATCGGATACATCTTGATTGATTTTGACGGTATTCCAGAGAGATTTATTCATGTGAAAACCAGGAGTAATTCCTTCGTGCTGTTCTCTCAACAAAACCGCCCTTTCTGGATCGCATTTTAGATTAACTGAATCAAATAAATCAACATCAATCAATGCAAACATTTTTCCCATTACTTTAAAAACCAAGGTCTTTTGATCAAAAGGAAAACCTTCGGAAGTTCCTTTCAAACTCAAACAATAAGACCTTAATTCTTCAATATTCATTTGGACTAATGAATTCCAGGTGCAAAATCATTATTTCCCAGGTTTTTCAACATGATCGTGTGCTCGCGTAATGCACCATACCATGTTTTTTGAGAAATATAAGGCAAATTGAATTCTTTAGCAGTTTCCTTTACAATTTTCGCCAATTTATCATAGTGTACATGACAAATGTTTGGAAACAAATGGTGTTCAATTTGAAAATTTAAACCACCAACATACCATGAAAACACTTTTGCTTTAGGTGCAAAATTAGCGGTGTTATACAGTTGACTAACAGCCCAATCAGCATCAATATTTCCTGATTCATCAGGCACAGGATAATTTGAAGTTGGAACAACGTGAGCAGGCTGAAAAATCATTGCTAAAATCAAACCTGCAATAAACTGCATTGCTAAAAAGCCTAAAATTGTAGCCCACCAAGGCAACGAAGAAAAAACAAACGGAAGTCCAAAAATCACAGCGAAATAAAGAATTTTCGCAACAATAATGGATGTCAACAATTGACTATAGGTAATGTCCTGCGTTTTCATCAAATCCATTTTGTTGTACCTTACTGCTTGGCGGTAATCTTTTACAGTACACCACATTAAAGTCATCAAACAATACAAAAACCAAGCATAAATGTGTTGGTATTTGTGTAATTTATATCTTTTTGCATGCGGTGAAAAACGCATCACTTTTCCGGGATTAATATCCTCATCCATTCCTGTCACATTGGTATAAGTGTGGTGTAGAATATTGTGTTGGATTCTCCAATTTACATCAGAACCACCCAAAGCAAAAATGACAAAACCAAGTGATTTATTGATGTATTTATTTTTTGAATAAGCACCATGATTTGCATCATGCATGATTGACAAACCAATTCCAGCCATTCCAAACCCCATGATAAGCCACATCAAAAAAGAAATCAAAGGACTTTCAATGACTGTTAAAAGTAAAACAAAAGGAACAACGTACAAGGAAATCATGAAAATTGTCTTGATAACCATATTCGTGTTAGCAAATCTCGATTTTTTTGTCTCTTTAAAATATTCTCTAACGCGCTGTTGCAGCGTTTTATAAAACTCCACATTATGACTTTTGGAGAAAGAAATAGAAGGAATGCTCATAGTTTTCACATAAATTTAACACAAATATAAGAAATTTAAAACTATGTAATCCTTTGTTCGCTTATTTAGTCCATGGTAAATTGTTCAAAAACTGAACTTGAACATAAATAACACTAATTTTGTTGTGTTAACGGCAATATCAAAAAAAGCGATGGAAAATAAGCAAAGTTCGAAAAAATACTGTGTAGATTATTTTAATAGAAATAGGTACGTTACACGTGAAATCACGATTGGAAATCTAAAAATTGGAGGAAATCAACCAATCAGACCACAATCGATGACAACGACGGACACGATGGATACAGATAAATCTGTTGAACAATCAATTAGAATGATTGATGCTGGATGTGAACTCGTTAGACTAACTGCACCGAGCAAAAAAGAAGCTGAAAACTTAGGTAAAATAAGCGACAAACTTAAATCGCTTGGATATGATACTCCACTTGTTGCTGACATACATTTTACGCCAAATGCAGCAGAAATTGCAGCCAAATTGATTGAAAAAGTCCGAGTAAATCCAGGAAACTACGCCGACAAAAAAAAATTCGAGGATATAGATTTTACCGATGAATCCTATTTAGCGGAACTACATAGAATTGAAGAAAAATTTAAACCGTTGGTTCAAATTTGCAAAGACCACGGCACCGCAATGAGAATTGGTACAAATCACGGTTCACTTTCTGATAGAATCCTGAGTCGCTTCGGAGATACACCAGAAGGAATGGTAGAATCAGCAATGGAATTTTTAAGAATCTGTAAAAAAATGGACTACCACAACCTTGCCATTTCGATGAAAGCAAGCAATACTTTAGTCATGGTTCAAGCATACCGATTATTGGTTGCGACAATGGAAGATGAAGGTATGAATTATCCCTTACATTTAGGTGTAACAGAGGCTGGAGATGGAGAAGATGGAAGAATTAAATCTGCAGTTGGAATTGGTGCACTTCTTGAGGATGGATTAGGCGATACCATTAGAGTTTCTTTAACTGAAGATCCTGAATTTGAAATACCTGTAGCTAAAAAGTTGATAAATAAATTTAGTTCTAAAAACAATAATTTTGAAATTAAAACTAATTTATTAGTTAATTATAGCCCATATAATTATTCAAAAAGAAATAGCCAAACAATTCAAAATATTGGAGGGAAAAATGTCCCAATTGTATTTGCAGACCTATCAAATAAAGCTGAAATATTACCAGCAAATTTTTACGGATTTGGATACAATTATTCTATAAGTTTAGACAAATGGAATTTACAAGATCTAGCTGCAGACTTTGTTTTTCTGGGAGAAAATGAGTTAAACTTTGAAATTCCAGGAACGTTGGGGGCTGTTTTTGAATACAAAAAATGGAAAGAAAAATACCAACACCAAAAACATTGTTACCCAATCCTAAAAAGTGACGAAGCAAAGGATATACGTTTGGAAAATTTACACTTTATGGAACTAAATACTGAATCTATAGATATAGAAACATGCAAAAACAGACCTAATTGTGTATTCGTATTCACAACGAAATACGACAATAAAACCCAAGTTTACCGATATGCAAGAACACTTTTAGAAAACAACCAAATTGATAACCCAGTAATTCTAAAATATTCAAGCGAAATAGAAGACCTAGAAACATTTCAATTGAATGTATCGAGTGATTCCGGAAATCAATTCATCGACGGTTTTGGAGACGGAATTTGGATTGAAGCAAAGCAACCAATGACAATAATTAATTCTTTATCTTTTGGAATTTTACAAGCAACAAGAACCAGAATTTCAAAAACGGAATACATTTCTTGTCCATCTTGTGGAAGAACACTTTTCGATTTACAAGAAACAACAGCCAAAATTAGAAATAGAACATCTCATCTAAAAGGTATAAAAATCGGAATTATGGGATGCATTGTAAATGGTCCAGGTGAAATGGCAGATGCAGATTATGGATATGTCGGCACTGGTCCAGGTAAAATCCATTTATACAAAGAAAAAGAAATCGTAAGAAAAAATGTTCCTGAACAAGAAGCCGTAGATGCATTAATTGAACTGATCAAAGAAAACGGCGACTGGATAGAACCAATCAAAAACTAAATTCCAACGCAAAAAAATAAAAAAAGGGTGAAACTGTTAAAAATTTCACCCTTTCTAATTTAATATCTCTAATGACCCAATGTGATTCTATCCCAAACAAGACAAAACGCGCTCAAATCGCTTAAATTTTCTTAAAAACATAGATTTGGGAACTAAACCCACCACTTTTAGCGTTAAAATTTGATTTTAGTCCATTAATAACACCAGAAACAATATTTCCTGACTTATACTTTTCAGAAAGCATACTTACGTAAAAAGCGTCAAATTTCATTGGCAGCACTTCAACACATTCCATCTCAAATTGAGAAAATAAATTTCTAATCGTCTTTTCTTGGAAATGATATAAATGTCGAGGCACATCAAATGCCGCCCAAAAGGAACCATAGTGTTTAGCATCCCAAGATGACATGTTAGGAACGGCAACAATAAATACACCATCCTTTTTCAATACTCTCACAAAATCCGTCAAGTCTCTTTTCAAATGATAAACATGTTCTAGAACGTGCCACATTGTAATCACATCTTTAGAATCAGATGCCATGGTTTGAATCTCCGACAAATCCTGTAGAGACAAACCAAACTCTTTTTTTGCAAAATCCTTAGCATCTTGATCAGGTTCTAATCCCTGAACCTGGAATCCTGCAATTTTTGAAGCGTTTAAAAAGTGTCCTGTACCAGAACCAATATCAAGTAAATTTTTTCCCTTTGCTAATCTACCAACTAAATTTACTTTTCTTTTTAAAGTGATATTTCTTACAAAATTATAAGCTTTATTAATCAAACCAGACTTAGAACTTGAATGAGAAATATAATTTTCACTCTTATAATAATTACCTATAACTTCTTCCGAAGGAATAGGGTTAGTAAAATGAAACCCACAAGAATTGCAATTTACTATTTTAAAAGTTTCCTTAGTAATCATGTGATCAGGCAGAGTCATAAATTCCGACAACAACGCACCTTCACAAACAGGACAATTTGTATATGTTTTAATTTGTTCCACGTGAAACTATCTCCCTAAATAAATTAACAAAACAGAAATATCACTAGGTGATATCCCACTAATTCTTGAAGCCTGACCAATGGTAGCAGGCTTAATACCAATAAATTTCTCGCGCGCTTCGAGGCTAATACTCTTTAACTCTTTATAATCTATGTCTAATGGAATCTTTAAATCGTCTAAACGATTCATCTTAGACGCCATTTCTTCTTCTCTTTGAATATAACCTTCGTATTTCAATTGAATTTCAGTTTGTATAGAAATATCAGGATGAATTGAATCAAATTCATTGACCAACGAATCTATTTCAGTACTCATTTCCTTTAGTTCACTCAAACCTATCAGAGGTCGAGTAATTAAGGAAGAAAACTTAACTTGTTGATTAATCTCAGCTGAACCCAACTTTTCTAAAACAGGATTGGCTTGACTTGGAGTTACACCAATAGATTTAAGTTTTATCTTAAAATCAGATACCCCTTGCTTCTTTGCAGACACCTTCTCCATAGCGTCATCATCTAACAAACCTATTGCATGCCCTAAAGGAGAAAGACGCAAATCTGCATTATCTTGACGTAATAAAATTCTATACTCAGCACGACTTGTAAACATACGATAAGGCTCTTTCGTTCCTTTGGTGATTAAATCATCTATTAAAACACCAATATACGCATCAGAACGACTAAGAATAAAATCATCTTTGCTTTGGACTTTTCTACTTGCATTTATACCAGCCATCAAACCTTGACACGCAGCCTCTTCATAACCTGTTGTACCATTAATCTGCCCAGCAAAATACAAACCATTAACTAATTTAGTTTCTAAGGTATGCTTCAACTGAGTAGGAGGGAAGTAGTCATACTCAATAGCATAACCAGGTCTAAACATTTTCGCATTCTCGAACCCAGGAACCGAATGCAAAGCTTGCAATTGGATTTCTTCTGGTAATGAAGTGCTAAAACCATTCACATAAATCTCACAAGTATTCCAACCTTCAGGCTCTACAAATAATTGATGTCTATCTCTCTCCGCAAAACGATTAATCTTATCCTCAATACTTGGACAGTAACGGGGGCCTCTACTTTGAATAGCCCCATTAAACATCGGCGAACGATCAAAACCTGTCCTCAAGATATCATGAGTCTCTTCATTCGTATAAGTTATGTGACAAGCACGCTGTCTAATTAAAGCTGAAGTATCAGAAAAACTAAATTTCGAAGGGTTAACATCACCATCTTGAACTTCCATTCTAGAATAATCAAGAGACCTACCATCAATTCTAGGTGGAGTGCCTGTCTTCATTCGACCAGACTCAAAACCTAGACCTTCCAAATACTCAGTAATTCCAAATGAAGCTTTTTCTCCAATTCTACCACCACCAAACTGTTTCTCTCCAAGATGAATCAGACCATTCAAAAAAGTACCATTGGTTAAAACAACCGCATCAGCAAAAACATCCAAACCAATGGAAGTCTTCACACCAGCAATTGAATCACCAGACACAATTAAACCAGTAACAGTATCCTGCCAAAAATCAACATTGTGATTTCTTTCCAACAACAAACGCCATTCTTCTGCGAATTTCATCCTGTCATTTTGCGTACGAGGACTCCACATAGCAGGGCCTTTTGATAAATTCAACATTCTAAATTGAATCGCACTCAAATCTGAAACAATTCCACTTCCACCACCCAAAGCATCAATTTCGCGAACAATCTGACCTTTTGCAACACCACCCATAGCAGGATTGCAACTCATTTGAGCGATGGAATTCATATTCATTGTAATCAACAACACAGAACTCCCCAACTTAGCAGCAGCATTAGCGGCTTCGCAACCAGCATGACCACCACCAACAACAATGACATCGTATTTTTTAAGCATTTTTTAATGTTTCACGTGAAACAAAATTAGTTGGAAAGGAAGAATGAAACTAAATGTTTCACGTGAAACCAATAAGCTTTAAAGCTTCATCTTCCTTTTGACGCATCAGCATTTCCTCTTCTTTCGATTTATCTTTATAACCACACAAATGTAAAACACCATGAGCAATCACTCGGTGCAATTCATGAAAAAAAGGAACATCATAAACAGCAGAATTTTCAAAAACCCGATCGACACTAATAAATAAATCACCAGAAATTAAGTCATCAACACAGTAATCAAAAGTAACAATATCTGTAAAGAAATCATGGTTTAAATGCTGCTGATTAATCTCCAAAAGATAATTATCAGAGCAAAAAATCAAAGAAACTTCATCAAGCAACTTTCCTTCGCTTCGACAAACATCAGACAACCAAGATTCAATTTTAGAAACAGAAAGTTCTAAATCGTCAGTCTCTTCATAATTAATATCAAGCATCAGGCGCGGTTAAAAAAAATATTTACAACTCTTCCACCTTCGTCGAAGACCAAATCATCAGCGAGATTCTTTATTAAAAAGATACCACGTCCATTCTCCTTTTCAATATTTTCAGGCGCGGTAGGGTCTGGCAAATTATTAAAATCAAAACCATTTCCCTTATCCTTAATACTAAAGCAAAGACGATCATCTACATCTAAAACTTCAACGTCAATATCAACATTCGAATTATACTGATTACCATGGATAACGGCATTATTGACAGCTTCAGTAACAGCGATCAAAATATTTCCGTAAGCATCTTCATGAACACCAAGAGAACCACAAACACGATCAATCAAAGACTCCACGATAGAAAGACTAGATAGCTCTGATGGAACGCTTAATTTTTCAATAACTGTTAAACTCATTTTAAAAGTATTAATCTAAACAATTATAAAACACCGTTAAAATACTCACTTGCTTTGTCTCTATAATATTTTCTATACAAAGGATCCACGGCACGAAGCAACTCAACTTGTTTTAGTTTTTGCTGATTATACTCATCAATTCGCTTTTGGTTACTATAATTGAAATTTTTTCCAGATTTAGATTCTCTCTTCTCCTCAAAACCCCTTTCATTCAACGCTTTTTCACTCTCCAAAAGTCGAGTTAAAATATCTTGTTGACGTTTTATCATCTCCTTAGAAAAACGTTTATTGATCAAATCTTTTTCTTGCTGCTCTAGTTCATTAATCAAGGGATTAAGCTTGTTTCCAAGACCCTTACCTTCTTTATTCATTTCATTTCGCATTTGCTCCAAACGTTGACGAATGGCAGTCTGTTGAGCAGCCATTTTAGCGATTTCTTTATTGCCTAATCCAGGCATACCTTGAGAACCTTCACCTTCTTTATCACCAGGACTTTTACCCCCAGGATTATTGCCCTTTTTCATCTGCTCTAACTGCTTCTTGAGCATTTCCTTCATGTCCCCAGCATCATCTCCAGACTTAGGTTTAGAACCTTTACCACCAGGTTTATCACAACTTCCTGAACCAGGCATTTCACTTTGCATTTGATTTTGCATACTTTGTAAACTCTCATTGAGCATCAACGCCAAATTATTGTAGGCCGTCATGACAAATTGCAAGTGCTGGCCAAGTTCACGTCTTCTATGTTCATCGATGTCCTCCAAACCTAAAGCGAAATTTTGTTTGATATCATTAAGTTCTTTGTCAATGAAACTAGCAATCTTAGGTTGCCTTTTTGCAAGCGCTTCTAAACTATCAGAAACAATTTTAGTGTCATCTATAATATTACGCTGCACACGTCCTAATTTTCTATAAAAAGGATCGTTGTCACGAACTTTTGAGAATTTCAACATTGTTTCTTCCTCAGAGAAGCTTAAAGTCATCAAACTCTCTAAAATGGACCTCAAAAGATTTATATCCTCCACCTCTTGTTTCTTATTAGCAGCCGATTGCATCATCTCAAGCTCATCAGACATTTTCTTCATTTCCTCTGAAGATTTTTGTTGATTGTCGCCTGCCTTTTTCTCTTTCTGCTTTTGCAAATTTTCTTTCGCTTCATTCAATTCTTTGGTAATCTCTTCCTTCTCTTTCTCTTGATCACCCAAATTCATCGGTTTATCTAACGCCTCGTTTAAATCTTTTAACTCGTTAAGGTCTTCTTTAACTTGTTCAAACTTATCATTGATCTCCTTCTGTTTTTCTTCAGCCTTTTCCCCATTTAATTGATTTTTCTCAATAGACTCTTTCAACTCTTTTTGCTCTCTAGATAACTCATTCAATTCTTTCTGAATGTCATCCAATTTTTCGTTAACTTGCAATTTTTTAAGCATTTCAAGACTTCTGTCCAACTGTTTTTTCATGTCCTCAGACTTCATTTCAAGCTGGTCCATCTTCTGATTCATTTGGTTCTTATCCAGAGACTTCATTAAGTCTTCTAACTGTTTCAATAAGTCCAATAACTCATCATCCATTACTTCTTCAAGTAACTTCTCAAGCATCTCTTGTTTCTCTAGTAACTCGGGATCCATTTCAGATAATTGATTCTTCTCGTCAATGCTTTCCTGCATTTGCATTTGCATCTGCTCAAGTGACTTTTGCAAGGACTGCTGTTCCTCTTTCAATTGATTGACTTGATTCAATTTATTCCATTCATTGGACTTAGAATTTAAAGTCTCTTTCTTTAAACGTTGAATATCTTTCTGAAACTCTTTAGTTCGATTAAGTAAATCGTTCAGTTCCTTCTTAGTCTGATTTTGCGCCTCATCTCTCAATTCATTCAATTCTGACAATGAAGGCAACTCATATACAAACATTTGAGAACGAACACTTTTACTTCCGTTCACACCATCATTATCACTCACAATGAAATAATACTCAATCTTATCATTTACAGCAAGTTCCTCACGACGAAAATCTATTGCAAACGTGAATGGCATTTCAGTTCCATAGGTTTTAGCAACAGAAAGTTTCTGCTGCTTTTTTATCCCTTTTTCTGAAACTATTTGATAATAGAAAGTCAAAGAGCTTAATCCGTAATCATCCGAAATTTGACCCTCAAAAAAGCGTATTGCATCAGAAACAGTATCAGTAGTCTCCTTAGCTTGAATACTCGGGAAAGCATCTTTCAAAACGGATATCGAATAATTCAAAGAATCTTTTTTGGAGGTCGACGCGTTGGTTAAAGACACTTTCAAATCCGTAGGATTTCTAAACTTTCTTCTAACCTTAAAGCCTTGCTCACTAAAAAACTGCGTCGTATCATTCCATTTGAACGAAACTTTTGAAGTGTTTTTAGTCAACACACTCCATTCTACAATTGTACCCTCTGGAATTTCTAAATCACCCGCATTTGAAACAATTTCATCTTTCTTACCCAAATAAGATGGATAATGAATCGCAGCTTGAAAACGCCCAATGGCAGATTTTGGAACCACAGGAAGTAAGTATTCCTTACTAGAAAAACCATTTGCTTCAAAATGAAAAACAGCGTCTTCCTTTAGGTTCTTTAAAATATAAAAGCTAGCTATCTTAGAAGTTCTATTCATTAGAAACTTCCCTTGAGAACTTACCAAATAAATCTTTTCTGGCAATTCATCACCCTTCAATTTAACGGCCACAGGAATGTCTTGACCTTCCTCAAAACCATCAAGTGGAGTGGTCAAAATAAAATCAAACGGCGCTTCAATCGCAAATTCTTGATTGTAATGTACAATGCGGTTTGTACCCTGAGTAATTAACTTTGGAAAAGCCAAAGAGATGACTACAAAAACAACCATTATAGGCACAACATATTTGGCATACTTTAGATTTTTCTTCAAATCAATCCCGTTTACAAATGGAACGATAGACAAACTTTGAGATTTTTGCACTACGCTGGCTCTGATCAATTCGAAATTAACATCTTGATTAGATAAAGAGTCGTTCAATTGAAGCGTGTTCAACAACCTATCAGAGACATTTGGAAAAAAAGAACCAATAATCGATGAAGCTTGATATCGATCAATTCGCTTACCGAAAGAAATTAATTTAAGTAAAGGAATGATTAAATACTTGACCAATAAAAATAAATTGGTAGCCAAAAAGCTGAAAAACAAAAAAGCCCTAACGGAAGAAGAAAATCTTCCAAAAAACTCCAAAGAAGCAACAATAAGATAACTCAATAACAAAACACCTAAGAATAAAATTCCTCCTTTTAGCATTTCATTTTTGTAATACTTTCTAATAAAAGCATCTATCTGATTTAATAAATGTTCAAAAGGTTCCATCCGCACATATTGTATATAGAATAACTTACTAAAGTAAAACTTATTCATCAAAGAACAAACAAAAACTAAACTGGAACAAGAAATTTGATGTTCAAAAGATTATCTTTGCGATAAAATTATCAAGTATGTCAGACAAACCAGTTCGCGTTCGTTTTGCTCCTTCACCAACGGGTCCGTTGCACATGGGAGGCGTTCGTACAGCATTGTACAATTATCTTTTTGCCAAAAAAAACAACGGTACTTTCATCATTAGAATAGAAGATACAGATCAAACAAGATTTGTTGAAGGCGCACAAGAATATATTTTGGATGCACTTAAGTGGTGTGGAATTCACGCAACTGAAGGTCCAGGAATAGGAGGAAACTACGGTCCATATATCCAATCTGAAAGAAAAGAACTTTACAAACCTTTTGCGGAAGAACTGGTTGCCAATGATAAAGCTTATTACGCTTTTGATACAGCCGAAGAACTAGACAATGTTCGAGCACAAGCGAAAGCAATGGGTATGCCTAACTGGCAATACAACACCGTTACAAGAATGTCGCTGAAAAACTCTTTGACATTATCTGCAGACGAAGTTAAAAGAAGACTTGAAAATGGCGATCAATATGTGATTCGAATGAAAATGCCAAGAAACATTGATGTTCGTTTTGAAGACATTATCAGAGGTTGGGTTGTTGTGAATACCAATAATTTGGACGACAAAGTTTTGTTCAAAAGCGACGGAATGCCAACATATCATTTAGCAAATATTGTAGATGATCATTTGATGGAAATCAGTCATGTGATTAGGGGAGAAGAATGGTTGCCATCTGCGCCACTTCACGTTCTGCTTTATGATGCATTTGGTTGGGATTGTCCAAAATTTGCACACTTACCTTTGTTGTTAAGACCTGATGGAAACGGAAAACTTTCTAAAAGAGATGGAGACCGATTAGGGTTTCCTGTTTTCCCAACAGACTGGCTTTCAGCAGAAGGAGAAAAATACACGGGGTATAGAGAATCTGGATACTTTCCAGAAGCATTTGTAAATATGTTGGCATTCTTAGGATGGAATCCAGGAACGACACAAGAATTGTTTTCAATTGAAGAATTAGCTGAAATCTTTACCTTAGAGAGAGTAGGTAAAGCAGGGGCAAAATTTGACGCAGATAAAACAAAATGGTTTCAACAACAATATTTAAGAAATACTTCTAACGAAGCCTTAGCAGACATATTATCGCAAAAATTAAACAATAAATACGATAAAGATGCCTTGGTTGATGTTGCAAGACTGATGAAAGAACGCGCAACATTTGTTGACGACATTTTAACAGAAGGCGATTATCTGTTGCATAGACCTGAAAATTTTGACGAGCAAACGGTTTCTAAAAAATGGAAATCAGATTCTGCAACTTTGATGTCTGATTGGAACGATAGATTGAAATCATTGACAGATTTTTATCCAAGTACGATTGAAGTAGCATTTAAATCATTTTTAGAAGCAAAACAACTTGGAATTGGTGCCGTGCTACCTTTGTTCAGATTGCTTATTACAGGAGCAGGAATGGGACCAAGTATGTTTGAAATAGCCTCATTCATTGGACAAGAAGAATGTGTTGAAAGAATGTATGAAGGATTAGAAAAACTGAAATCACATTCATAGGATGAAACATATCATCGAGGTCAACGGAATAAAACTCTATGCTTTTCATGGATGTCTGCCAGAAGAAGGTAAGATTGGCGGAAACTATTTAGTAGACGTTTGGATGGAAACAGATTTTCAGTTGGCCGCAGAAACAGACACTTTGGAAAATACGATAGACTATGTTATCGTAAACAAAATTGTGGCTGAAGAAATGGCAATCCGTTCAAAACTAATTGAGCATGTTGGATACCGAATCATTGAAAGATTAAAAACTACATTGAATAACTTACAGTTGATCAAAGTGAAAATCACGAAGATTTGTCCACCAATAAACGGTGATGTTGAAAATGTAGCAATAATTATAGAGGAAAGCATCAAAAAGGTTTGATTCAAAAGAAATTTTGCTAATTTTGCAATCCGTTCTGGTCTCGTGGCCGAGCGGTTAGGCAGCGGTCTGCAAAACCGTCTACAGCGGTTCGAATCCGCTCGAGACCTCAAAAACCCGTAAATGAATAAGTTACGGGTTTTTTTATGCGCATTAACTACAAATAAAAAAGAGGTCTCATATGAAACCTCTTTAATTTAGAAATACAGGAGTAATTATTTCTAAGAAACTTATTTGATTGTCAAACTTTTGAACATTTTGATGCTTTTTCCGTTCAAATCTGTGGCGAAAATCACGTATCCATAATTGCCCGCTTCAACCATATTACCGGCTGGATCTAATCCAAACCATTTAAAATCTTGATCTGTGGATTGAAACACAAATTCATTTCTTTCATTGAAAATTCGAATGGTGAAATCTTTTAAATTTTCTGATTTAAGGAAGAAATAGTCATTCATTCCGTCTCCGTTTGGCGTAAACACATTGAAAAACTCTTCAATTTTACCGTCTTCGTATGTCTTCGTTTCAACTGGATCTGGTGTAGCATTATTAGTATTACTTGCTGAATTACTCGCGTCGTTAACACCTGCTCTATCAATAGTACCATGATCTTCATCAGCGGGAGGTGTAACTTGCTTACTTATAATATCAGTTGCATACAATTGTCTTTCTCTCGAAATCCATTCGTCAAGATAACTGTTAGACGGCAATTCAATTTGAGGAACAATTGGTAACGTTTGTGCAGCAATAGCATCAACATTAGTACTATTTGTTACACCCGATTTTACCCCGTTTTTTGTTACTTCTTTGGCATTTTCATTTCCATTGTTTTGAGCGATGTGAACTTGTTGTTGTTCCTTGCTCTTTTCTGGAGAAGAAGCAATCCAAACGGTAGTTCCAATTACCGCAACAGAAGAAGCTATTCCAATCATCCATTTCAATGAAGACGAGATGCCTTTTGCAACCACAGTTGAAGTGGCTGTGTTTCCAATTTGAGACTGAATTCCAGACCACAAATCGCTCCTTACAGGAACCTCATGGTTGGCCAGTTTCTCAGAAAACAAATCTTTTATGTAGTCTTTATCTTTCAATTTCTAATTTTTCTAATTGCATTCTTAAATGAGCCCTCGCCCTCGAATATTGTGATTTAGATGTGTTTTCACTCACACCTAATAAATCTGCTATTTCTTTGTGACTATAACCTTCAATTGCAAAAAGATTAAAAACAACTTTATAACCTTCTGGCAATAATTGAACTAGTTTTAACAAGTCTTCTGCTTGCAATTGATCTGAGGCAGACTCTAAAGACATTACTTTATATTCTACATCTTCCAATTTAGCATCAGTCAAATATTTTTTGTTTTTGCGAAGCGCATCGAGTGACGTGTTGACCATAATTCTACGAATCCAACCCTCCAACGAACCTTCCATTTTGAAGTCCGACAACTTACCAAACACTTTTACAAAACCTTCTTGTAAAACATCTTCAGCTTCTGTCGTATCTTTTGCGTAGCGCAAACAAACAGTCAACATTTTAGGAGCAAATTTATCAAACAACAATCGCTGAGCCTTGGGATTACATTTAACACATTCTATAACCAAAGTGTTGTCATCCATAACGCTTGCTTGAGTATTAGACATTATTTCTTTCTAAAAAGTTGCATTCTACAATTATTTTAAAGAAAAAAAGTATTTTCGTCATCTGAATCAAAGTTAGAGATGTTTTTAAAATCAACCACTATTTTCTTTTTGAGTTTATTTTTGAGCTTTTATACGAGTACAACAAATGGGCTTTTTGCGCAATCTAAAATTCAATCTGGAAAATGGAACGGCACACTGCAATTGAATAAAGAAACAGTTTTACCATTCAGAATGGAAATTGAAAAACAGAAGAAACACTTGGTTTTTTCTATTCACAACGCAGAAGAAAAAATTGTTTTAAATCAACTCGTTTTTGAAAATGACTCCGTAAAAATTGATTTCCCTAACTTTCATTCTACGCTAATTTTCAAGGTAGAAAACAAAAAATTACTCATAGGATATTGGAAAAATTTCAACAAAGGAAACCAATATAAAATTCCTTTTAAAGCTGTTTACAGCGAAGTCGAAAAACCTGGTTCTACAAATAATTACGATTTCAGTGGTAGATGGAAAACAACTTTTGATCCAAATGCAGCAGATGAATCTATGGCAATTGGTGTTTTTAAAAGCCTTAAAAATAAAATAACAGGAACATTTTTAACAGAAACCGGTGACTACAGATTTTTAGAAGGAACAGTTAATGGAAAGAATTTTACAATTTCTTGTTTCGATGGATCACACGCATTTCATTTCTCTGGCTATCTTGATTCAACAGAAACGATTCAAGGAAAGTTTTATTCTGGAAAACATTATTCAACCAATTGGATCGCCACAAATGATTCTACCTTTCAACTTAGAAACCCAGACTCGTTGACTTATGTTGTGAAAAAAGAACCTTTCTCTTTCAAAATGAAAACCTTGGAAGGATCGGACTTTTTATTCCCGAATCCTGCGTTTGAAAACAAAGTAACCATTGTTCAAATTATGGGAACATGGTGTCCGAATTGCATGGATGAAACCAAATTTTTCAAAGAATTGTACGCAAAATACCATGAAAAAGGGTTAGAAATAATCGCTGTTGGTTATGAGACACCAAATGACTTTGAAGGAAAAGTAAATAAAATTAAACTACTGAAAGAAAGACATCATTTAGATTTCCAATTTCTAGTTGGCGGTTCTGCAGATAAAGGTTTGGCTTCTGAACAATTTTCGATGTTGAACCAAATTATGTCATTTCCCACAGCAATTATAATTGGACGAGACGGTGAAGTAAAAAGAGTTCATACAGGTTTCAACGGTCCAGGAACAGGAAAACTTTACGATGACTACGTAAAAGATATGGATTTATTTATTCAAGAATTATTGAAATAAATTACTTCAAAGCAGGACGTTTTTCTGCATTTCCCAACATCCAAGTTGTGTGAAAAACCACTTTGGAAATCTGCTCTATTTTCTTAAAATTAATGCTTTCAATATCATCTGTTGTTTTGTGATAATCATCATGAAATCCACCAAAGTAAAAAACACTCGGAATCCCATTTTTCGCAAAATTAAAGTGATCTGAGCGATAATATAGACGTAATGGTTCGTTTACATCATTATACATGTAATCTAAATTCAATTTTGTATACTGTTTATTTGCCAATTCTTGGGTATTATGCAAGTCATCACTCAACATATTTGAACCTATGACATACACAGAAAATATCTCTTTTTCTTCTGGTTTTGATGATCTACCAATCATATCTATGTTAATATCAGCAATGGTGTTTTCTAATGGAACCCATGGATTTGAAACATAATAAGATGATCCAAATAATCCCATTTCTTCGCCAGTCAAAGCAATAAATAAAATAGATCTTTTAGGGTTTTTCCCATCCTTTTTTGCTTGTTGGAAAGCTTGTGCGATTTCTAATAAGGCTGTTGTTCCAGAACCATTGTCATCGGCTCCATTGAACACTTTTCTTTTTTCTATACCTAAATGATCATAATGTGCACTAATTACTATCACCTCGTTTTTCAAAACTGGATCGCTTCCTTCTATAAAACCAATAACATTTTCAGTTGACTTAAACTTTTCATTGCCATTCAAATGAAAACTCATTGAAAATTTATTAGATTGATTCAAAATAAAAGATTGAATAAAAGCAGAAGGAAGATTTTTCTTGTTTAAAAAAATCATAGGAATCTTAACTGTTTCTTGAATCATTGCCAAATCTTTTGTTTGTAATGATTCATAATTATCTGCCGTATAATCATTCACTAAAAAAAGTACACCTTTAGTTCTAATGTTTTCCACTAGATCAAAATCGAATGATTGAATATCATTAATTTCAATTAAAACAAACTCATTATTAAAATTAGTTTTCGTTGCTATTAGGTCTTTTCCTAAAATATAAAAAACTGATTTGACATCAAAATCAAACTTTTGATACAAACTTTTAAATCCAAAATCCTTCGGAAAATGATAATTCTTATTCTCAAAAGTCATTCTTCCAGATTTCTTCTTTTGAAGCAAATTAAATTTTTGATAATAATCTTTTCCAGGAAAAGGAGCTACACCTGATTTTTTAAATTGTGATTCAATATAAGCGGCTGCTTTTTTTTGTCCTTTTTGTCCTGTCTTTCTCCCTTGTAATTTATTAGAAGCTAAGTAATCTAAATTCTTGTATAAATCAACAGTGTCTATATTTTTAACGTAAAATTCACTTAAATCTTGCGAAAAAGTATAAAAATTCAAATATATAAAACAAAAAAAGAGCAGTTTTTTGAACATGATAAATGCTTATTTACAAGGAATTTTTTCTATTCTATTTTGGTGTCTTCCTCCTTCAAATTCGGTTGCGAAAAAAACATCAACCATTTCTAATGCTTCTTTTTCAGAAATAAATCGAGCTGGTAAAGTCAAAATATTCGCGTCATTGTGTTGTCTAGCTAATTCAGCAATTTCTTTGGTCCAACACAAAGCACTTCTCACACCTTGGTGTTTATTTGCTGTCATGCTAATTCCATTTCCACTTCCACACAACAAAATTCCTTTTGTACCAGGATTATTTTCAACCAATGTTGCTACTGGATGCGCGTAATCAGCGTAATCTATACTATCATTTGAGAAACAACCTTGGTCATTTACAGAAAAACCCTTATCTTGCAGGTGTTTGATTATTGTTTGTTTCATTTCAAATCCGGCGTGATCACAACCGATGGGAATTACATTTTGTTGCATAATTTTGATTTTTGACCAAAGGTAATGGATATTAACAATTGATACAAATTGCAAACAAAACAGGTTTTTGATTTTTGTTAACTGTTTGGAAACATGCACTTCATTTTATTAATATTTCAACATAAAAAGTTTATAAATTGTTAATATTGGTTGAAAGAAAATTAAAACAAAAGCTTGCATTATTCACATATAATTACAAACCAAATCATATTTGAATAATCCTAGTAAAGTTTGAGTCATTTTTAAGTGAAATACAAACCTAGTTATCTACAATTTTAAACCTTCAAGACATAAAAAAGTTATTCAATTTAGTGTTATTAACAAGGATGTTGATAAACATATATTATAACAGAAAAACAGTTATTTAGAAATAATTGTTATGTTCATAAAATGACTAATTTTGGTAATAACTCAGAAATCAAATAAAACTTTAATTTTTTTGTGAACAGTATGAACAGCTATAATAAAAGAAATAAATATCTTTTTAAAAATATCTTTTCTTTTAATTATTTAAAAAAGGGATTGACTGTTGTATTTTGTTTTTTGAATTTCTTTGCCTATCTTCAGAAAACAGACTCTATTTATCACCAAAAATACTATTACAATTCAGGTAAATTATCGAGTGAGGGAAACATTGAAAACCGCTTACCTGTTGGCGTTTGGAAAAATTATTATGAATCTGGAACAATTAAAAGTGAAGGAGAAAAAACAGCTGGAAAATCAGAAGGAAAATGGATTTTTTATACCGAAAAAGGTCAAATTGAAAAAGAGATAGAATATGCCCAAAATTTAAAAAATGGACGTTATCAACAATTTGATTCAACAGGACATCTAATTTTAGAAAACCATTACAAAAATGACACTTTGGTTGGAATTTCAAAAGTTTACAAAAATGGTAGGTTAATCTCAGAATCAAATTATGAAGAAGGATTAAAATCAGGTGTTGAAAAAATATACGATGAAAAGGATGGCCGTTTGATTGAAACTATCAATTATTCCAACGATGAAAAAATTTCAAATCTAGTACTTAATCAACTTGATTCAAAGAAGCAAAAAAAAGGTTTGTGGAGAACTTATTATTCTGACGGAAAAATAAAAAACGAATGTTTTTATGAGAACAATCAACAGATTGGAAATTGTAAAGAATGGACGGAAAAAGGAATTTTAATACAAGACGCCAAACAAATTGATTTTAAAGAAATAATAACGATAAAACAAACATTGCATTCTAATGGAAAAATAGCATATTTTCAAGCATATTTTGGTGAATATAAAAATGGCGTAGGTTCTACGTATGATTCGTTGGGTAATTTACTAGGATCTGAAATCTATCAAATGGATACTTTAAAAGCAAAAGGTTTTATTTTGTCAAGCGGGATTTATGACAGCACATGGACTTATTTTTATCCAAATTCTCAAAAATCTGCTTCTGGAAAATACAAAGATGGAATCAAAGTGGGTGAATGGATTTATTACAACGAATCAGGTAAACCAATTCAAAAAGGAAAATATCGAAAAGGAGTTATTGATGGTACATGGTTTTGGTATTATGACAATGGTCAAGTAAAAAGAGAAGAGAGTTACATTGGTGGACGAAGAGAAGGATTAAGTATAGAATTTGATTCCCTTGGAAACAAAATAGCAGAAGGAAATTATTTCAATGACATTCAGGATGGAAATTGGTTTTACGAAAAAAACAATTTGACTGAAGTAGGTTTTTTTAAAATGGGCGCCAAAGAAGGTGAATGGAAACATTATTACAAAGAAAAAACACTTTGTTTTAAAGGAACTTTTAAAAACAATTTGCCAGTCGGAAAGCATTATTATTACTTTAACAATGGACAAATAATGAAATCAGGTAAATATAAAAAAGGTTTAAAAACAGGTGAATGGAGAACATTTAATAAAGAAGGTGTGTTTATTCATACGTATTACTATGATAGAGGAAAATTAGTTTCGATAGATGGTGATAAATCGATTAGATATGAAGAGTAAATTATTAAAAAATTAATAAAAAAAATAATTTTTCACTAAATAACTGATTTATAACCAAAAGCGAACAAAATAATTTTTATCTTTGGGGTAGAAAATGAAGACTGTATGTTAAAAATAAATGTACTTGTAGTTGAAGATGAATCCATCGTTTCCAAAGATATTCAACACAGCTTAACTAAATTGGGATACCAAGTGGTTGGAGCTGCAGCTACAGGTGAAAAAGCAATAGAATTAGCCAATTCAGAGCATCCCGATGTAATTTTGATGGATATCATGCTTAAAGGCGAAATGAATGGCGTAGAAGCCGCGGAAATAATTAGAAGAGAATTAAAAATTCCAATTATTTTCTTGACAGCCTATGCCGATGATGCCACTTTAAATAAAGCAAAAATCGCTGAACCTTATGGTTATATTATCAAACCGTTCAAAGAAATCGATTTACACACGACAATCGAGATGGCGATATACAAACACCAAAAGGAACGTGAGATTGAAAAAGAATTAGATTATTTAAATGCGTTACAGGAAAATAAAAAGGTGCATCAAGATGATTTTATCTTCGTAAAATCAAACAGTAAATTGATAAAATTAAACACCAATAATATACTTTTCATTGAAGCATTGAAAGATTATGTGGTGATCAATACTCCTGAAACACGCTATACTATTCACTCAACAATGAAGGAAATAGAGCAGAAGATGGGAACAAAAGATTTTATCCGTGTTCACCGTTCATTTATTGTTCGTTTAGATAAAATTGTAACGATTGAATTCCCAAATCTACATTTAGAAAACGATAAAAAACCTATTCCAATCGGTGGTTCATATAGAGATGATTTGAACAATAGAATCAAATTAATCTAATAAAAAACTTTAAAAAAAACTGAAATCCTGCTTCGTTTGAAGTGGGATTTTTTATTTAAAAAAGACTGGAATTAAGCATGATACTGCTAATAAGTTGAACACCTACAGAAATAAATAGCATGATAGAAGAAATAATTACAATGTACAAACCGTGTTTTCTGTCGGATTCAATGTAACTATAAACTTTTTCACCATTTGGAAGTAATTTCTTACTTGACATTAAACTCAAACCAATAAACAAACCAAGTAAACCACTGACTATTCCCAAGATATATCCAGCATAAATCCAGGTTTTTTGGCTTACTTCTGGCGTTTTTAAAGAATCTAAACGTTGTTTTTCCAGTAATTTTACCAATTCTGGATTCACTTCTTTATCTCTTTCTTTGAGTAATTTTTGGGCTAAATTGAAATCAAAATCATTCCACTCATCTCGTTTGGTAATGATTTCTAATAATTCATCATCAGAAAAAGTGAGTAAATAATAATCTTCTGGAATATTGGAAATAAACAAATCATTTGCTTTTCCAAAGTCTGATTCATGGATCAAAATTCTAAATTCAGCATCAAAAACAAAAGCGGGATCAAAGCCAGGTTTGCCCACTTCTAGTTTGTATTCAATATTGTTTTCATTCAAAACACAACCCAACTCGAGGGCATCATTTTGAACGTTGAATTTTTGATACAGAATCATTTAGTTGTTTATAAAATTTAAAATTCGACTAATTCTAAATTAATTTGTCGTTTTCTCGTATCCACATCTTTGACCTTTACTTTCACTTTATCACCAAAATTGTATTCCATGTCTGTTCTAGGACCAACAATCTTGTATTTTTCCGCATCAAAGTAAAAACGATCACCAGGAATTTCAGAAATTGGAATCATTCCTTCACATTGGTTTTCATCCATTTTAACAAACATACCAAAATCAGCAATTCCAGAAACGGTTCCTTCAAATTCTTCACCAACTCGTTCTTTCATAAACAATGTTTGGAAGTATTTATTTGATTCTCTTTCAGCTTCAGTTGCTTTGCGTTCATTTCTTGAAATACGTTTACACATATCGCTCAAATCAGCGCCATAACGGTGTTGTTTGGTTGTCAACTCTTCTAATAAAATTCTGTGCACCAATAAATCAGCATATCGACGAATAGGAGAGGTGAAGTGTGTATAATATGGAAACGCCAACCCGTAATGTCCGATATTTTCCGTTTCATAAGTTGCTTTCGCCATGGAACGAATTGCCATCGTTTGAATCAATGAATATTCACCCGTTGATTTGATGTCGTTCAGCAAAGTATTGATTGCTTTTGAAATTTCATCCGGACTTGTGTAATTCAATTCGTAACCAAACTTGTCAATAAACACGCGGAAAAGCGCGATTTTTTCAATGTCTGGTTTGTCGTGACAACGGTAAACGAAAGGAATTTTTTCTTGTTTATTATTAGGTTTTGCAATAAATGTTGCCACTTTTTTGTTAGCTAACAACATAAATTCTTCCACCAATTTGTGTGCGTCTTTGGATGTTTTTAAAATCACGTTTGTCGGATTTCCTGCAGCGTCTAATTCAAAACGCATTTCCTCAGATTCTATATTCAAAGCGCCTTCTTTCAAACGTTTTTTACGCATGATTTTGGCAATTTTATCCAAGAATAAAATTTCTTTTTTAAAATCTCCTTCAGCACCCTCAATGATTTCTTGCGCTTGTTCGTAGGTGAAACGACGATTAGAATGAATCACCGTTTTACCGAACCATTGATTCAACACTTTTCCTTTTTCGTCCATTTCGAAAACAGCAGAAAAGCTAAATTTATCTTCATTTGGTCGCAAAGAACACGCCATATTCGACAATTGTTCTGGCAACATTGGAATAACGCGATCAACTAAATAAACCGAATTTGAACGTTTCAATGCTTCTTCGTCCATCGGTGTTCCTGGTTGCACATAGTGACTCACATCGGCAATGTGAACACCAATTTCGACATTTCCGTTTTCTAACCATTGGATAGAAATCGCATCGTCAAAATCTTTCGCATCGACGGGATCAATCGTGATGGTTGTGACATTTCTAAAATCACGTCTGGTTTTAACTTCTTCTGGATCTAAATCCATTGTCACTTTTTCAGCGGCAGCAATTACAGCTTGAGGAAATTTAATTTCTAATCCTTGGTTGATCAAAATACCCAACATTTCGGTATCGTTTGAACCGTGAGCACCCAAAACTTCCACCACTTCTCCGTAAGGACTTTGTGAAGATTTTGGCCAAGCAGTAATTCTTACCAATACTTTGTCGTGCGTTTTTGCACCGTTGATTTTTTCTTTAGGAATGTAGATATCAACACCATTTCTCTGATTGTCAGGAATAAAGAATGCAAATTTATCGTGTAATTCTAGCGTTCCGACAAATTGTGTACGTTCTCTATGCAATACCTCAACGATTTGACCTTCAGTTTTTGTAGCAGTTTTTTTGGTAATTGCCACACGCACACGATCTCCATTTAACGCATGGTTGACATGTTGCGGTGATATGTAAATATCAGCTTCAGATTTATCAGTTAAGAGAAAACCAGCGCCACGTTGTGTCATTTGGAATTCACCTTCAACCGTTTTCGTATTTTGATTTAATTTAAAAGTTCCGTGACTTGTTTCACGGAGAAAATCGGCACTAACAAGGTCTTTTAAAACAGTATAAGTTTGTTTTCTGAGTTCACTTTCTTTGATGCTTAAATGCACGCAAATTTCTTTGACACTGTATTCTTTAGAAGGGTTTTTGTTGTATAACTTTCTAATAATATGGGTTAAGCTTCCTTTGAATTTGTTTGGTTTGTTGTGTTTAGCTTTTTTTTTAGCCATGTTGTATATTTAATCTGTGGCTAAATTACGATAAAAAAACGAGATAGATTTTTGCAAGAAAGAATGTTAACCAAACCTTCACAATAGAAAAAATTTGAAAACAACAGAAAAACATTTCCAAACAAATTTTGTTTTAACTTTGTACAAAAGGAATTATTATGAACGCAAGAGTTGAAGCAGCATTGAATGAGCAAGTTTTAAAAGAAAGCTCATCTTCCCAATATTATTTAGCAATGGCTTCTTGGTCTGAAAATCAAGGATTAAACGGAACAGCGCAATTTTTATACGGTCAATCGGATGAAGAGCGTTTTCACATGTTGAAATTGGTTCGCTTCATCAATGAGCGTGGCGGAAAAGCGATCATTCCTTTTATCGAACAACCACCGGTTGAGTTCAACAACTTAGAAAGTGTTTTTGAATCTTTGTTGAGTCATGAAATTGCTGTAACAGAAAGCATCAATAATTTGGTTGACATTTGCTTACAAGAAAAAGATTACACCACCCATAATTTCGTTCAGTGGTATGTTGCTGAACAATTAGAAGAAGAAGCACAAGCGCGCACAATTTTGGATAAATTAAAATTGATTGGCGGCGACAAAGGAGGTATGTATATGTTTGATCGCGATTTAGAAAATTCTGCGATTACACCAAACATGGCTTCGACTGCTCCAGTAAAGTAATTCATGGAAAAACACAACTTAGGTTTCCAATTGGTATTGGGTTCCAAATCTCCGCGCCGACAAGAATTGTTGGCGGGAATGGGTTTTGATTTTGAAGTTAGAACCAAAGATACTGACGAAGATTTTCCAGCAACAATTCCCTTTAAAGATGTACCGGTTTTTTTGGCTGAAATCAAAGCCAATGCTTTAACAGATGATTTAAAAAAAGGGGAAGTATTGATTACTTCCGATACAATTGTTTTGCTTGAAAATGAAATTTTAGGTAAACCAACTTCTCCAGAAAATGCCAAAGAAATGTTGCAAAAATTGGCAGGAAAGAGTCATGAAGTAATAACTGGCGTGCATTTAAAAAGCTTGGAAAAAAGTGTTTCTTTTTCAGTTTCAACAAACGTTTTTTTCAAGCCTTTGACCGATGAAATGATTTCTTTTTATATTGAAAACTACAAACCGTTTGATAAGGCTGGAGCTTACGGAATTCAAGAATGGATTGGATTTGTAGGAATCGAACGCATCGAAGGATCTTATTTCAACGTCGTTGGTTTGCCTGTTGCCGAACTTTGGGACGCGCTTAATAAATTTTAAGAAAATCTTAATGTGCAATCCATAAACTTGGATTGATTCTAACAACTTGTCCTTCTTCAACCAAGTGAATTTCAAAGTGCGCTACAGAAAGCGATTCACCTTCAATAGCTAACAATGAACCAATAGACTGTTTTGTGCTGACTTTTGAACCTACACTGACATACGCTTCTTGCAAATTACTGTAAACCGTTCTGTAATTTCCGTGTTTGATAATCACCACTTTTCCTGCGCCAGGAATAGACAAAACGCTGGTCACTTCTCCTTCATACACGGCACGTACTTGCGCTGATTTTGGTGCACTGATGTCTATACCATTATTGTTTGTTGTGACGTTAGGAAGCGTCGGATGTGCGTGTTTTCCATACCCTTCAGTGATCGAACCAGAAGCAACAGGCCACAAAAGTCTTCCTTTGTTGTTTTCAAAACCTTTGTTGAGCGCTAATTCTTTTGTTTCTGAGATTGTAACCGTTTTCTTTTCAACTTCTTTTGGTGTTGTCGTTGTCGAAGAACCACTAGAACTGGTTTTCTTTGCGTTTTTGGCTTCTTCTGCCTTTTTCTCTTTGCGTTCTTTTTCCTTGCGCGCCTTTTCAGCTGCAGCGATTTCAGCGTCTATTGCTTCTTTGATTTTTTGTTTTAAAATGGCTTTTTTATTTTCTTCTTTTTTCAAATTGGCCATTAAAACAGACTCTTCACCCTTTAATTTGGTGAGTGTTTTCAGTTGAACAACTTTGTCTTTCAACATTGCTTCTTTTTCTTGTCGCTTTTCTTCAGCAACGCGAATTTTTCTTTCTTTTTCTGTTTCTAAAGATTTTTTCTCATTGGTAATTAAACCTTGGTGTTGAAGAATGATCAGTTTTTGTTTCTTCTGAATCTCCGCAATTTTTTCTAAATATTTGTTTCTTTTTAATGCTTCAAAATAAGTAGAAGCGGAGAAAATGTACATCATTTTACCTTCTCTACTTCGGTGCTTGTAGGCGTAAATAATGAGTTTTTTGTATTGCTCTTTGAGTTTTTTGAGCTTCTTCTCTAAATCAATGATTTGTTGGTCTTTTTGCTCAATTTTTAATTCTGCGCCACGGATTTGATTGTCAAAATTCAACAACAATTCTTCGCGTGATTTAACTTGATTGTCAATTAATTTCAGTTCATTCAATGAAGCTTGCGTAGAACTTTTTGCTTTGTTTAAAAGAGATTTGGTATTGTTAATGTTTTTTTCAAGGCGTTCTTGTTCTTTGCGTAATTTATCGCTGTTTTTTTGCGCGTGTGAAAAACCAACACTGAAAACAAATAAAAAGACCAATATTTTACTCACAAATTTCATAATTTTCGGGGATTACCAGAAACAAAGGTTGCGGTTGATTTATTTCAATTTTCTCGTACGTAAGATTCACCAAAATGTTATTTCTTGGTGTTTTTACATTCACCGTAACCTCTTTCGGAATGTTGAAATTGTCAACCATTTCGCGGGAAATGTAATCTACATAAATTTTCGTTGAATCATCTGGACTTTCGATTTCCATTTTTCTCAAACCTTTGGCATCTGGTGTTAAGAAATACTTGATAATAATATCATTCGTTTCGTTTCTGCGATTTGGTCGTGGTCGATCATTTCGTTTGATTTCTTTTTTGCGATGCGATGAAAGAATGTAATTGAAAGGATCGTGGATTTGAAAGTATTTTTGATTGGTGTCGTATGCTATAGGTAAACCAAGAATTATTTCTTCGATGTTTTTGTATTCAAAATCATAGCCAAAATTATCTTTCAACGCGGAAAGTTTTGACTTGGAATAACATTTACTTCGTTTATTCAAAATGGTAAGAGAATCTTTGGTCAACATGGTGTTGAAAATCGGAATTGCAGCGTAGGTTATCAAAGCATTCGTAGCGCTGTCTTTCACCATTCTAATCGATGTTTTGAAAGAAACATTTTGAGTGGTGTCTTGGAATTGAGTAGAAATTTTAGAATAGAAAAATTTTGGCCGAAGCAAAAACAAACTGTCCAAAGTGTGAACCAATTCAGGTGTTTTTTTTCTTTCTAATCTTTCAGGATTGATGATAACCAGTTTTTCAGAACAAGAAATCAAAAACAACGTTAGAAAAGTGCCGACAATAAAGTATTTAATATTCTGGCTCATAATAAGTTTTCTTTTCAATTTTTTGATCTAAGTTTTTATTGGTAGCGCCTAATTCTTTCGCTTTCTTCCAAAATTCCACAGCTTCGGTAACTTTGTTTAATTTGAAAGAAACATCGCCCAAATGTTCGAAAATTAATTTGTCATTTGGATTGATGTTCAAGGCTTCTGTAAATTTTGTTTTTGCATCATTAAACTGGCCTTTTTGGAATAAAATCCAACCATAAGTGTCTAAATATCTTGATTCAGTTGGATATTTTACCAGTACTTTTTGAATCATTGTTTCCGCATTATTCAAATCCATCTTTGCCAACGCCAAGTGATAAGCGTAATTGTTCAAAGTGAGGATTTGATCTGGCTTTATTTGCAAGGATTCTTCGTAATTGGCTTTTCCGTCTTTGTAGTTCTTTAGATTGAAATAAGCTTCCCCTTTTTGCGCTAAAAACTCGGCCTTCATTGGCAAATCGTTGACTATTAAATCGAGTCCTAAATCTAATGTTTCAATTGATTCTTGAAATTGTTTGGTTTGCGTACAACTAATACCATGAAGTAAATAAACATTCACCAACGTAGGAAAAAGCTCCAAGCAACGTTTGCTGTCTTTATACAACCTTTTGAAGTCTTGGATTTGATATTCCATGATTAAAACTTGGTCCCAAATGGCGTAGCGAGACTCGTCAAATTCCAAAGCTTTTTGAAAGTTTTCTAACGCTTTTGAATCATTTTCGTTTTTCAAATAAAAATCTCCAGCCATGGCATAAACTTTCGCTTCTTCTGGGTACTTATTTGACAGTACAGCAATCAGCTCAAACATTTCAGGATCAAGTTTGGGTTGAGAATCATACATCGACAACAAAATTTTCATCTTTTGGTCGATTTTTATATCGTCGCAAACAAAAGCTTTTTTCAGAGCAATGTAAGATGAAGCGCGATCTCCTTTTTGGTCATAATATTGAGCCAAAGCCAATTGAGCGTTTCCGTTTGTTGGGTCGCTTTCGGCAAGTAAAATCAAATAATCAAAGGCTTTTTGAGATTGATTTTTTTCGAAATAATAATCAACTAAATTGGCCAACAATTGAACGTCTTTAGGATTTTCTTTCAGCGCTTTATTGATTTCAGCAATTCCTTTTTCGTCTTGTTTGATTTGTCTGTAAAGTCTGAATTTTTCAATGGTTAATTCCGAATTTACGCCCACTTGGTCTTCTAATTTATCAAGTACTTTGATGGCACCAAAAGCGTCGTTGGATCGCATCAAAGATTCGGCATAAGAAAACAACCAATTGACATTTTTAGGCTCTTTTTCAGTTAATTTTTGGAATTGTTTTGCAGCTGCTGCGTAATTTTTGTTTTGGAAATTCATGTAGGCAATTTCCTCCAAATACCACTGATTTTTAGGATCTAAATTGGCTGCGTTTTGAATGGCGACCATCGATTTAGACATTTGTTGTGTTTGCAAATACAATTGCGACAATGCGTATTGCACAGCATCATCGTTTGGGTTGATGTTTTGACAATATTCAAAAGCTTCTATCGCTTCTTTAAATTGACCACGTTGTTTTAAACGAACACCTTCGTGAAATTTCTCAATATACGGGTAATCAGCCTTTGAAAACCCTTTGGATTCTTTAGGTTTTTTTAACGAACCACAAGCCGCGGAAATCGTTAAAATGATGATAATTGAGAAAAGTTTATTTGTCATTTAATCAATAATTGAATAATCGCTTAAACTCAAATCTCGGGCCAAACCGTGATATTTTGCGTGGTTTCCTATCATTGAGTTTTTAATATTACCATCAGAAATGGTCGAATAATTCTGCAAAATACTGTTTTTTATGATAGAATTTGTTACAACAGAACCTTTACCAAGTGAAACGTGCGGACCAACGATAGAATTTTCCAAAATTACTTTTTCGCCGATATAGCACGGAGGAATGATAATCGAATTAATCAATTTTGATGTTGGGTCAATCATTGGTGTTTTTTTCTCGTAATCAAATTCCAAGACACGTTGATTGGTGAAAACAGTAACCTCTTTGTTTCCGCAGTCCAACCATTCATTCACTTTACCTGGCTTGAATTTTTTCCCCGCCTCGGTTAAGCGACGTAAAGCATCAGGCAATTGATATTCTCCACTTTTGATAACATCATTATCAATCAGGTAATCCAATTCTGTTTTTAAATCTTCTCCATGCTTGAAATAATAAATTCCAATCATTGCTAAATCTGAAACGTATGTTTGTGGTTTTTCAACGAAATCAATTATTTCTTCATTGTCATTCAACTTCACTACGCCAAAAGCAGAAGGATCTTCAATTTGTTTTACCCACAAAATTCCATCCGCATTTGGGTCTATTTTGAAATCAGCTCTAAACAATGTATCAGCGAAAGCGACTACCACGGGACCATCTAAAAGTTCTTTTGCACACAAAACCGCGTGAGCAGTTCCGAGTGGTTTATCTTGATAGAAAATAGAACCTTTAGCGCCTAATTTTTCTGCCACTTTGATTAATTCATCTTCAATTTCTTTTCCAAAATCTCCGATCAAGAAACCGATTTCTTCGATTGGCTCACTACAAACAGCCGCAATATCTTCCACCAAACGGTGAACAATTGGTTTTCCACCAACAGGAACCAACGGTTTAGGAACGGTTAATGTGTGTGGTCTTAAACGGCTACCACGTCCAGCCATGGGTACGATTACTTTCATCTTAGTAGTTTTAAATGCAAATTTGCAATATGAATATTTTAATTTTTTCCAGTACTTCCGAATCCACCTTCTCCGCGATTTGTTTCGCTCAATGAATCTGTTAATTGCCATTCAGCTTGCTCAACTTGAGCAAAAACTAATTGTGCAATGCGATCACCGGATTGGATTTCAAAAGGATCTTGCGAAAGGTTGATTAAAATCACCCCAATTTCACCCCGATAATCAGCGTCGATTGTGCCTGGAGAGTTGAGTACAGTAATTCCGTTTTTCAAAGCCAAACCACTTCTTGGGCGCACTTGTGCTTCATATCCAACAGGAATTTCCATGAATAAACCTGTTTTTACTAACTTTCTTTCCAACGGCAACAACACCATTTTCTCTGACAAAAAAGCCCTCAAATCCAAACCCGCAGAAGCGATCGTTTCATATTCAGGAAGTTCATTGTTGGATTTATTGATGATATTTACTTTCATTCTTTCTTTGATATTTGGCGAAGATAGTATTTTTTGAAGTCAATGATTTTTAGGCATTGTTATATTATGAACAAATAAACGTTGGAATTGAGATAAAAAGACAGTAATTAGCAAAAACAAGCGTATGAATTGTATTTTTTAATCAAAGAAAGTTAGGCGAAAAGCCACATTATTGCAAAATCTTAATCATTTTTGTCGTGGAAAAGAAAGGTTTATGATTCAAAATCTGAAGAAATCGGTTGTAATGCTTGTTTTTTTGTCATCAAATTATTTGTTGGCACAACAAAATAGTTTGCCATTGAATAGCTTTTTCAAAGATAAATTTGTGGAGGTTTCGGGAAAAAGATCTATAGAAACGTTTTTTCCAGCAAATGAAAATCAATTGAATTTAAACCATTTAATCAGAGATTCTTCTGTTCAATATACAGACATAGGAATTTGGCTTTTTAAGAAACATTTTGTTTCGATTACCAAGCCAGAAGGAAATATTAGCATAAGTCCTTTGGTTGATTTTAGTTTTGGAAAAGAAGTTACAGATTCTTCTAAAAGCACTATTTATAGAAATACTAGAGGTGTTTTTGTGGAAGGAGAATTGTTAAATAAAATAGGTTTCAACTTCATCTTTGCTGAAAATCAATCCAAATTCATGCAATATGAATCAGATTATTTCAATTCACGAGGTGAAATTAGGATTTCTGGTAATTCCTATTATGTTGAAAACGCTGTGATTCCTGGAGGAGCAAGAACCAAACCTTTCAAGATAGGTGCGTATGATTATGCCTATTCCGTTGGAAGTGTTTCTTATCAAATGAATAAAAATTTAAGATTTGATTTTGGAAATAACCAGCATCTCATTGGCTCTGGTTATCGATCGATTTTATTATCCGACAATACTTATGGGACCCCATCTTTGAGGGTCAATTGGAAGATCAATCCAAAATGGACCTATCAGGTTTTATTGAGAAGGAATCAAAACTTATACAGAAAACCATTGACCAAAGCCGTTGAAGCAAGTTATGAATCCAAGTTTTTCGGTGCTTCTTATTTGACATTTAAACCAAGAGAAAACATCGCTATTAGTTTGTTTACTGCAGGAAATCAATTGCGCGGAGATTCTGTTATTAAACATGCTTTTGAATGGCAAATGTTGACACCAATTCCATTGTTTCAAAACGATGTATTATTCGGTAATTCCGCAAAATTCAATGGAATTTCTGGATTAAACGTAGATTTTGCACTTAAAAACGTTCGTTTGTATGGTCAATTGGCTATTGATAAATACAACAAAAAATATTTGTTTGCTGGTCAATTTGGAGTTCATTTTTTCAAGATTTTAAAGGTGAAAAATTTGAATGCACAATTGGAAACAAATCTAGTTCCAGAGAATTTTTATGCGGCGAATAATCCTAAATTGAGTTACAGTAATTATAATTTACCAACAGCTCATCCGAAGGGAAACAACTTCAAGGAAATAGTTGTGAGGTTAAATTATGAATACAAAAGATTGTTTGTCAATTCCAAAACAATCAACTATGTTTCAAAATTGAGCAATGATTCAATTCCTGTTTTATCGAATTCAATATTCAGTGTAAACAATAATGTAGGAACACAAACAACGAATACTTTGGTGCAAGAATTTGAGTTAGGATATCGTTTTAACCGAAGATATAATGGAATGATCATCGTTGGATGGAAAGGAAGATATTCTGAACTTGCAGATAAAAAAATCGACCAGCAAATGTTTTTTGTAGGATTGAGAACAGGATTGTTTAATCAATATTTAGATTTTTGATGAGAAAGATTTTGTTTTTGGTATTGATTCTCACCGTTCGTTTTTCTCAAGCGCAAGAAGTTGATGTGGAAAGATTTTGGACAGCTAATACGCCAACTATTCATTCTGCTGTAAAAATCAAATCTTTTTATCAGATTGATTCATTGGCAAAAGATTCAACTTCCTCCATCAATGTTTCGGTGGCTCCTGATGTGCTCTTTGCATATCAGCAAGATGCGTTTAGGGTAAAAACAGGCATCAATGTTGTTTTGCAAGCCAATTGGAAGTCTAAAATGAGTTTTATTTCTAATTATCGTGTTGGCTATTCAAATCAAGCAACGACGATCTATGAATCTGTTTTACAACCCAAAGCTTTTTTCGCCAATCCTTTGAAAAAAGACCAAAGTATTTACCACGACATCCGCGGAAGATTTGCTTATACCCCAAACAAGTATTTGCAATTTCAAACAGGAATTGACCATTTGTTTATTGGAGAAGGCGATAGGTCTCTATTTTTAGGAAATCAAGGTGTTCCGAATCCTTTTGCGCAATTGAATGTTAAATTATGGAAATTTGAATATCATTTTATTCAACAATTTTGGCGTGAAGGAATTTACAAAAGGTATGCACCGAAGGGAAATACAAGTCATTATTTGAGTTTCAAGGCGAATAAAAAATGGTCATTCGGGTTTTTTGAAACTGTTGTTTACGACATGAAAGACACGCTTTATAACCGTGGTTTGGAATTAGAATATTTGAATCCAGTAATCTTTTTTAGACCGCAAGAATATAATTTGGGATCATCAGACAATGTGCTACTTGGATTAGATTTTTCTTATCAAATCAAGAAAAGTATGTTGTATGGTCAAGTAATTGTTGATGATTTTTTCTTGAAAGAAATGCGCGCAAGGAACCGATGGTGGGCAAATAAATTTGGCGTTCAATTGGGATTCAAAACTTGGATTGACAAAGGTGAAAATCACTTTTTTGTGCGTTCTGAGTTGAATTTAGTACGGCCGTTTACTTATTCTCAAGTGAATCGAAACGCAGTTTATGGAAATTCAGGATTGACGGCAGCGCATCCATTGGGATCAAATTTTGTGGAGTTTTACCAAGAAGTAGCATTTCAACGCCGAGATTGGAAAGTGCAACTTTGGGCACAAGCTTATTTAAAAGGTTTGGATTCAATTAAAGGAGCAGGAGCTTCGCTTGGGGGAGATATTTATCAATCTTACAATTTCAGACCAGAAGAGTATAATTTTACCATTGGAAGAGGAATTACCACACATGTTTTACAAATTGGAACGCAAGTTTCAAAAACTATTTTGAACCAAAACCTGCAATTGTTTGTTGAACCAAGACTAAGAATTGTTAATTCTGAAGGAGATGTTCGCAATCAATTTTATTTCACCGTTGGATTTCAAAGAAAGTTGGGCTCAGACAGAAGGAATTATTAGTTTCGATAGCAAATGAGTGATAGCAAACATTGTGTTTTTTATCAATTTTAGATTTTAATTCAACTACTTTAAGATGAGCGAAAACGATAGTGGGTTTTTTGATTGTGAAGAAATTGAAAACTTAGATAAAAGATTTAGAACTGCATTTATCAATTCCCTTTCTGGATTTAAAAGTTTGGCTTTAATTGGAACACAAGACAAAAACAAACAAACCAATTTAGCGGTATTTAATTCTTTGATTCATATTGGTGCAAATCCGCCTTTGGTTGGTTTTATTTCAAGACCAGGAGTTGTAGAGCGACAAACATTAGAAAACATTGTAGAAACTGGTTTTTACACGATTAATCATGTAATTGAATCCTTTTTTAAACAAGCACATCAAACATCTGCGCGCTATCCAAAAGAAGTTTCAGAATTCGATGCTACAGGATTAACTACTGAATATAAAAATGATTTTTTTGCTCCATTTGTCGCTGAAAGTCACGTTCAAATTGCTGTAGAATTTCAAGAACAAGTTCATCTCAGTATCAATAATACTGTATTGGTGATAGGAAAAATCCAAGCGGTTTATTTTCCTTCGGATTGTCTCTTTGAAGACGGTGCATTGGATTTAGAGAAAGCGGGAAGTTTGACCAGTTTAGGTTTGGATAGTTACCATAAAACGACTAAAATTGGTCGTTTGAGTTATGCTAAACCAGATAAAATGCCAGAGGAACTGAACGTAAAGCATTTAAAATAACTCAAATTATAAGGGACAAAAAAGGCCGACTTTTCAGCCGACCTTTCCATGAAGCGTTAAAGATTATTTTTTAACAATTCTTTTTGTGATTACGTTGTTACCAATTTTGATAGAGTAATTGTAAACACCAGCATTTAAATCAGCACCATTGATTGCAACAGTGTGTTTTCCTGCAGTATAATTTGTAGAACCAAGATTCAACACTTCTCTTCCTGTGATATCAGAAACAGTGATTGAAACTGTAGATTCGTTTTTCAATTCAAAAGCAACTTCAGTAGAAGCGTTGAATGGATTTGGGTAAGCATTCACGTTGAATTGGCTTTCCAACTCGTTGATTCCAGTGTAGTCTGTGAAGTCCATTCGAACAACAGGACATTGAACAACATTTCCTAAAATGTCGTCTGGAGCCAAACCGATGAAATTATCACCATCTTTACCAGCAACGTTACCAGCGATAACATTTCCAGCAAAAGCGATTGGAATTTCACTGTCTAAAGTTGTACTTGCTGTAACTAAGTATAATTTACCAGCTTGTAAATCAACAGGAGTAGCAAAATACAATTTCAATAATCCACCGAATTCACCAGTAGCCATGTAGTGCTCATTAGTAGCATCAACAATGATTGGATCACCACCACCAGCTAAATCAACTTCATAGATTTTTGCGACAAGTGCACGTCCAAGGTAAGTAGCTTGACTTGCTGTAGGAACAGAAGCGATACCAATTTGGATTGCATGCAATGTTTGGTCTGCAAAAATTTCAAAGTAAGTACCGATTTCTGGATCACCAGTACCATTTTGCCATCCTTGGAAAGAACTTCCGAAAGAAGCAACTGTGCCATTGTAAGAATCTGCTGCATACACTTTGCTAGTAACTTCAAAAGGAACAGTTCCTGTATCGTCACCTGTAACATCTAAAGTATTATTAGAAGTCAAAGTATATGTGAAGTTATTTACACCAGCAGTTGTTGGCATTGTATAACCATCAGCAGTTAAAATTTGCAAAGTATCTTTCAAGAAAGAGTTGATTGTTACAGGAGAACTAGCTTGAGAGTAAGTTCCGTTTGTTACAGTTAAAACAACATCTTGAGAAGCAGAACCAACATTTTTAGCAATTGCACCAAAACTTACTTGTCCAGCAGCAGCAGCTTGTGTTGTAGGGATTTTTGAATAACTCAACAATTGAGTTCCAACAGCGCTAAAAGTTTGTGATAAAGCTACATTATTTGTGTAACCTTCTTTGATAGCTACATTGTCAATTGCCCAACCATAACCACTTCCGTAGTTATCATCAGCAGTTAAACTTTCCCAACGGAAACGAATTTTTCCTTGAGTAACTCCAGCACCAACAGGGATATCTAAAGTTTCAGTATTTTGAATAACATTTCCGTTTCCAACAGCTGTTGTGTTCACTTGAAAAGATGTCCAAGTTGCTCCGTTATCTACAGAAACTTCAACGAATGTACCGTCATTGTTGAATCTTCTATAACGTTGGTTGAACGAAACTGTAATAATTCCAGAAGCAACAGCACTGAAATCAATTGCAGGAGATTCAATCCAAACATTTTGAACACCAACAGGAGGAGCTAAAAGGTATTGAATACCATTGAAAGATGCCAATGGAGCTGTTCCATTTGTCATTCCACCAATGTAAGATGTCATTTGTGATGGGTAAGCACCAATAACGAAAGCACCTTGAGTACTTCCAGTCTCACTTCCTAGAGTCCAAACAGAAGCTGTACTAAAATCATCAGACCAAACTGGATCACCACCAGCTTTTTGTGTTTCAGCACCGTAAATAACTGATTTAGGGTCGCTGATTGAAATTTTATTCGATTTTTTCTCCATTGTTTTAAACGCAGGAACTGTTTGCGCAAAAGAAAGTGAAGTAGCAATCGTCAAAAATGACAAAAGTGTAAACTTGTTTTTCATAATTTTAAATTAATTTAAGTGAAACAAATATAACATACTATTTACTAATAAATAAATGTTCGAACGTTTTTTAACAACTTACATCTTTAATGAAAGAAAGTTGATTTCTAACCTCATTGAGTTTTTCTTTATTTAACGCTATGTTTTCAATAGACTCTTGAGCGTCCTCAATAGTTACAAGCTGATTTCCAACGGCATCTATAACTGTTGAATTTCCGCTGTAATTGAGCATTTTGCCATCTTGCCCAACTCGGTTTAATCCAACAACAAAACATTGATTTTCAATTGCTCTTGCTGCTAAAAGTGTTTTCCAATGCAACGCTCTTTTTTCTGGCCAATTGGCTACATATAGTAGAACGTCATAAGCAGGATTTTCGTTGGATACCCATCGATTTCTTGCTATTTCTGGAAAACGTAAATCATAACAAATTTGCAATTGAATTTTCCAACCCAAATATTCAACGATGGTTTCTTTTGTTCCCGCAGTAAAAACTTCGTGCTCCCCAGCAAGACTAAACAATTTTCGCTTATCGTATACTTCAAAGTTTCCATTGGGAAACATAAAAATTCCTCGATTGTAGAAACAATTGTCTTCTTTGGCGATGAAGGAAGTGTATATAGCGCTGTTTTTTTCTTTCGCCGTTTTAATCAACCAATTTAATGCCATGGAATCATTCGTTGACTCAGCTAAAGAGGATGGATTCATCGAAAAACCTGTATGAAACATTTCCGGCAACAATATCAAATCTGTGTTACTTACAGATTCAAGCAAGGAATCAAAATGTGCCAAATTTGCAGTTTTATCCTCCCAAAACTGTTTGCACTGGATGAGCGTTACTTTTAAATCTTGCATAATTTTTCGGCTGCGTTTTCTAACGTTTCGTTGTCTTTTGCAAAACAAAAACGGATAATTTTTTGGTCGTTGTGGTCTTGGTAAAAAGCAGAAAATGGAATGGCAGCGACGCCATGTTTTTGAACCATTTCTGTCACAAAATCCATGTCGGATTGATTGGAAATTTCCTTGTAGCTGGCAGTTTGAAAGTAAGAACCTTCAGAAGGCAATAATTCAAACCGACTGCTGGAAATTAATTGTTTGAAATAATCTCTTTTTGTTTGATAAAACGCACCGAGCTTCTGAACATCAACCTCTTTTAAGTATTTTGCCAAGGAGATTTGTGCCACGCTATTCACGCAGAAAACCAAAAACTGATGTACTTTTTTGATTTCTACCATCAGATTTTCAGGTGCTATTAAATAACCAATTTTCCATCCAGTGATATGAAATGTTTTTCCAAACGACGAAACAATAATTGTTCTATCAATCAAACTAGTTCTTGTATTGGCAGAAATGTGTTTTTGTTCGAATGTAATGTATTCATAAACTTCATCTGAAAGCAACAACAATTTTGGATGCTTCTCCATCAATTTTTCGAGTTCGATGAGGTCTGATTCTTGCAAAATTTTTCCAGAAGGATTGTGCGGATTATTAACGATAATCATCGCCGTTTTATCATTCACATTCGAATTTATTTTCTCCCAATCTGGCGTAAAATCTAACTTCATGTTTATATGAACAGGACTTCCACCTGCTAAAATCACAGCCGGAGCATAGCAATCATAAGCGGGATCCAAAATCACAACTTCTTGTCCAGTTTTTACAAACGCTTGAATGGTTGTAAAAATTCCTTGTGTCGCTCCAGCGGTTACTAAAATTTCCGTTGCAGGATTTACTTTTCTTTGGTAGTTTTCCCAAGTCAAGGTTGCAATCCCTTCCAACAAGGCAGGCAAACCGCTCATAGGAACATATTGGTGCGCATTTTCTTTGGCTGTTTCTACCAACATATCGGTCAATTTTTCATCTACAGGGAAATTTGGAAATCCTTGCGAAAGATTGATTGCTTGGTGATCCATCGCCATTTTTGACATGGTGGTGAAAATCGTCGTACCTACATGTGGAAGTTTTGACATAACTGCGTTTTTGAGTCCGAAAATTACAAACAACAAACGAATGATTCGTCATTTTTATCTAATTTGGCAGTAAAAATTAGAGAACATGCGTTATTATATATTCCTTTCTGCATTTTTGTTGTTTTCCTGTGGAACAAAAGACACGAAAATGTGTGAATGTTTGGAAGTTGGTGAAGAATTGAATCAACTGTCTGCTAAACTGTTAACGAGTGAAGTAACCGAACAACAAAAGAAAGATTTGTTTCGACTTCGCGCTGAAAAAGACAAGAAATGCAAAGATTTTCAAACCATGGGTGGCGAGGAAATGTTGAAGCGCAAAGCAGAATGCCAAAAACTAGAGTAACCATGTTTATAGACACACACACGCATTTGTATGCCGATACTTTTTCAGAAGATAGAGATTTGGTGATTCAAAAAGCGATTGAAGCTGGAGTGACCAAAATGTTGCTTCCGAATATAGACAAAGATTCTATTGAGGGAATGTTTGCTTTGGAGCAAAAATATCCAGCGAATTGTTTTCCTATGATGGGTTTGCACCCAACTTCTGTGGAGGAAGATTGGGAAGAGCAATTGGCGATCGTTCAAAAACACTTGTTTGCGCGCAAATTTGTGGCCGTTGGTGAAATAGGCATTGATTTGTATTGGGAAGAAAGCTACAAAGTGCAGCAAGTAGAAGCCTTTATTCGACAAATTAATTGGGCAAAGGAACTTGATTTGCCTATTGTAATACACGCAAGAAGTTCTTTTCCAGAAATTTTTGATGTTTTGGACAAACACAACGATGAACGTTTGCGAGGAGTTTTTCATTGTTTTTCTGGTACCGTTGAAGATGTTCAAAAAATTCAATCTTATGGCGGATTTTTATTTGGAATAGGAGGAGTGGTAACATTCAAAAAATCTGGATTGGACGAAGTGGTTAAACACATTCCATTGGATCAATTGATTTTAGAAACGGATTCGCCCTATTTAGCACCAACGCCTCATCGAGGCAAGCGAAACGAAAGTGCATATATTCCATTTATAGCCGATAAAATTTCCAATATTTTCGAAATTTCTGTTTCTAAAATAGGAGAATTGACAACTGCGAACGCAGAAAATTTGTTTTTCAAATCTTAAGTTGATGGAAAAGCCAAGCGTTTTAATGATTTACACCGGTGGAACAATCGGGATGATTAACGACCCAAAAACGGGTGTTTTGAAAGCATTTGATTTCAATCATTTGTCGAATCAAATTCCAGAATTGGACAGACTGAATGTGGATTTAAAGGCCATTTCTTTTGAGCAACCTGTCGATTCTTCAGAGATGAATCCCGAAAAATGGGCAGAAATCGCTGAGATTGTGTTTGATAATTACGATCAATTTGATGGATTTGTGATATTACACGGTTCAGACACCATGGCTTATACTGCGTCAGCTTTGAGTTTTATGTTGCAAGGATTGTCGAAACCTGTGATTTTGACGGGTTCACAATTGCCAATAGGAACAATCAGAACTGATGGAAAAGAGAATTTGATTACATCAATTGAGATAGCGGCAGCGAAAAACGAAAATGGTTCACCCAGAATTCAAGAAGTGGCGATTTATTTTGAATATTCATTGTATAGAGGAAATCGCACTTCGAAAATTTCAGCCACAGAATTTCAAGCGTTTAGTTCACCGAATTTTCCTGAATTGGCGGTTGCTGGTGTTTCTATTCGCTATCATCATGAACCATTGAAAACAGATCAAAAGCTGAGTTTATTTACCGCATTTGATAATCGCGTTGCCTTATTGAAAATTTTTCCAGGATTTAGTGCAGAGGTCTACAAAAGTTTGTTTGATTTTCAGTTGGTGAAAGGAATCATAATCGAAACATTTGGAGCGGGAAATTCTCCATCAGATGCACGGTTTACGGAATTAATAAAAACGTATTTGGAGCAAGGAGGAATTGTCCTGAACATCACGCAATGTAGCACAGGAAGCGTGGAACAAGGACGATATGAAACCAGTTCGTTTTTCCAAAAAGCGGGAGTGATTGGTGGATTTGATTTAACTACGGAAGCCGCAGTTACTAAGATGATGTACGCATTAGGCAAAGGACAAAACGCATCGGAAATTCGTCAGATTTTATCGCAAGATTTGAATGGAGAAATGACTTGTTAAGGAAATCGCAAGGATTCAGATTAATTTAGTACTTTTGTGACCCCGAAAGGGAAACCAATAATAGGAGAGGTGTCCGAGTGGTTGAAGGAGCACGCCTGGAAAGTGTGTATACGCCAAAAGTGTATCGCGGGTTCGAATCCCGCTCTCTCCGCAGATTGAAGAAAGAGTCTTAAGTTTTTAAGGCTTTTTTTTGTGCCCAAAAAATGCGGGATGAGAACCCGGTTCGAGCCGGAACGAAGTGGAGCCCATCGAGCTTTAGCGAAGATAATCCCGCTCTCTCCGCAGATTAAAGAAAGAGTCTTAAGTTTTTAAGGCTTTTTTTGTGCCCAAAAGAGTGGGATGAGAACCCGGTTCGAGCCGGAACGCAGTGGAGCCCATCGGAGCTTTAGCGAAGATAATCCCGCTCTCTCCGCAGCTTGAAGAAAGAGTCTTAAGTTTTTAAGGATTTTTTGTGCTTAAAAGCGTTTTAGATTAAGAAATGTCATACAATTCAACATCGAAGCACAACGTATAATTTTCATCCAATTTATTGCAGTCCAATAATTCCAACTTCAATGTTTGATAACACTTTTCATCTGAATATCCAATAGTTAGTGTTTCGTTCTGTATTAATTTATTCAGCATAAAGACAGGCTGAATTTGGTTTATGTCAGGGAGAATATTTATTGGAAGTTGTATGTTTCTATCATCAATAAATCGACCTTGCGGATCAACATATACAACATAATACAATTCGGCTTCCAAGTTTATTGTGGAAAGAAAACTTGACCAATTTGTTTGAGGTTCTACCACTGTAGAGTCAAGAAAGATTGTTTTTATTAATAGATAACTATCCTTAGAAATCATGTTAAATTCAATTTTTGGATTTTCTTTATTTAAAATAAAGGTTGCCGTTTTGGTTTTTTTCATATTTAGATATTTTATTCAAGGAAAGAAAATTCAACGTATTTCCTTCTTTTTTATGCGACTTGCTTTGAATCTGAAGTCACCTCGCAATTTCCCCCTTTCCATGCGACAAAAACAATCCAAAAAAGAAAGCAAAAAAGGTAACGCCCATCTGGGTTTCAAGTGTATCCTCAACCAAAAAAGAAAGACAAGCGATGGTGAGGAATAAAAGCGCCAAGACGTCTTTTCGTGTTTTGGCAAATTTCCAAAATTGGTGCAAAATTCCGATGAAAATGAATAATCCAAAAACACCAAACGTAATCAGATAACTCAAATATTGATTGTGCGTTCTGTTTCTGTTTTCTTTGGTCAAGGGTGATTTATCTCGGTTGTATTGCATTTGAAACGCCAAATGAATATCGCCAGCACCAACGCCGATTAGCCAATTTTTTCGGATGATTTTCAAACCTGTTTTCCAATAAATAAATCTTTGAGAAATACTTTGCCCGTTGGGATCGTTTTCATACAAAAGTTCATTTTTTAGTCCAGATAAACGAGCCATGAAACCGCCGTTGATTGCAAGAACCGTTGGAATTCCATTTTCAATATTGCGAATGTCTTCTGATGTTAATTTACGTATTGCCGCACCATCCTTGTACATGCCTTTGGAAGTCAAATAGCGAATGATTGTTGCTTCCATTTGTTGGCCTTTTCTGTCTAGCGAATCATAAGGAAAACTAGATCTTTGGTTCCAATTTTCGCGCATTTCTTCTTGACACAAGAAAAAGTACATGGGGTAGCCATTTTCTAAAGAAAGATTGTCCCAGTGATAAAAATACCTATTTCCGTCTTCTGTAACCCAAGGAAGTTTATTCAGAGAAATTTTTAATTTTTGAGGTTGGAAAAACAAGTATAAACCGACACAAAATGAAATGGCAATCAGCGCGCCCAATGAAATGGTTATCATCGTGAAAACTTTGTTTTTTCTTCTGACAACTTCAACGATTAACAGCGTAATTAGAACTCCGACAAATGTCATTACACCGCTTAATATTTGCGCATAATAGGTGTAAAAGCCAAACCAAAAAAACAGTAAAATTGCGATCCATTTGAAATTGATTTTCGAGTAAAAAACCCAAACAAGACAAATGCTTGCTGCCATCGTTATCATCAATGCATATCGGATGTGAGAAATCAATAAAGACATCCCCCGAATATCGTCGTAAACATGATTTCCCCACCAATGTTGATAGCTTCCAAAGTTGTAAAATGAAGTAATGAGCATGATCAAAACAAATCCACCCAAAAGCCAATTTTTGTGTTTTTCATTTTTTAATGGTTGTGCAACAAAAACAATAGGAATTGAATACAACGGCAATTTGGAATTCAAATCATCCAGTGCAAATTTGATGTCCCACGACCATAAAAAGCTGATTAACTGGATCAATAAAAGCGCAAATAAAAAAACGATTGCTTTATTTTGACGCAGATTTTGAAAGTACATTTTGAAATTTCCTTCCAGAAGTAGAATCAATAAAATCCACATGGACGAAATGGATAAAACCACTTTACTCAAGGGAAGTCCAACAGCCAAGCCTAAATAGCCAACAAAAAGTAAGTTGTGGTAAGTATTTACACCCAAATGTTTACTTAGCATATTGAATCAGTGAAATAGAACAAAGCAGCAATGCACAAATTGTGTTTCAAAGTTGTGCTAAAAAACAGAACGTTTATTTTTTCAAAATAGTGTTATATTCTTTTGTGTTTTTTAATATTTCAATGGCTTTTTTCAAATAGTCGTCATTTCTAAAGGCGTCGATAGTTCTTCCTTTTTGGTAGTAATATCTTGAAATTATTTCATTTTCAATGATTGTCTTAATTTCTTCTTTGAATTTTTCTAAATCACGTTCTTTCGATGGAACGACTTTTTTCATCAATTCCTCATACTGCGCTTTGGCATCATCAAAATAACCCTCTTCTTCGGCGGTTTCTTTCATTTTCTTCAGCATTTCTTCTGAAGCCGTTGAATAATCGAAAGTATCTTTGATTGCCAATTGTTTGAATGCTTCGTAATCAGCATCACTCAAAGTGAATTTCCCTGCCTCAGCAATGCTTGGATGATTGTAAAAATAATCTGTCGCATAATTGAAAACCAAATTGTTTCCTACTAACATCGCAGTCAAACGGCTGTATTCTTTTTCTTTGATGGTAATTTCTGGCTCAATTCCACGCGCATCGATTACTTCACGACCGTTCACAGTTTTAAAAACTTTGATCAATGAATCAGGAATTGCTTTTGGTTTTTGACCACTTTCTTTGTCGTAATATTCTAATCGTTGCACACATCTTCCTGAAGGCGTGTAATATTTCGCAATGGTCAATTTGATTTTTGAACCGTATTTTAAATCGTAGGTTCTTTGCACCAAACCTTTTCCGTAAGAAGTGTTTCCGATAATCACTGCACGGTCTAAATCTTGTAAACTTCCTGCCACAATTTCACTGGCAGAAGCAGAACCTTCGTCCACCAAAACCACCAATGGAATATTCAAATCTACAGGCTCGTCTAACGTTTTGTAAACACGATTTTCTTCTTCCACTCTTCCTTTGGTTGTAACAACCACTTGGCCTTTTTTGACAAATAAATTGACAATTTTTACTGCTTCAATCAGCAATCCACCGCCGTTTCCTCTTAAATCGAGCACCAATTCTTTCATTCCTTTGGACTTCAAATCAAGCACCGCAGCTTTCACGTCTGTGGCAGTTGTTGGTTGCATGAAAGTATTTAGATTGATGTATCCAACTGTTTCTGAAACCATTCCAGTGTAAGGAATGTGTGGAATTTTGATTTCATCTCTCGTGATAGGAATGGTGATTTCGTCTTTGTTGTTTCTCAACACTTTTACTTGAATTGTAGAACCTTTTGGTCCTTTCAAGGAAGAAGAAACATCATCACTTTTTTTGGCTTTCATGTCGCGACCATCGATAGAAAGAATTTTGTCTCCGGCTTTTAAACCAGATTTTTGTGCTGGATTTCCTTCATAAGGTTCAGCGATGTAAGTGTAATCGCCAATTTTACGAATCACCGCGCCGATTCCTCCGTATTGTCCAGTGGTCATCAACAAATAATCTTCCATGTTGGATTCATGGTAATAAACTGTGTAAGGATCCAATTCTTTCAACATCGCGTCAATCGCAAATTTGGAAAGCGTTCCAGGTTTTGGCTCGTCCACATAGTACATGTCCAAATGCTGATAGATTAAATCCATCAACTCCATGCTTTTGATTACTTCAAAACCGTTGGTTTGCGCTTGTGATTGAAACGAAAAAATGGATATTGTAAAAACCAGAATGAGGCGAGAAAACTTGTTGATCATATTTTTAGCAATTATAATTCATTAGTAAATTTGAGAAGTAAACTTTCCATTTTACGTAAAAGTAAACTGTAATCCATTTCTTCTTTGTTGGTGTACACCAAAAACAACGCCATTTGCTGTTGATTTGTTGTTAACTTCTCTTCCAAAATTAATTTATTCTTTCGAAAAACCTCTTTCATCAATCTTTTTATGCGATTTCTGTCGTGAGCTTTTCGAAAAATCCTTTTGGGCGCAGAGATTACCACTTGAAAAGATTTGTCTGTCGGAAGTTCCATCGGCGCATAATGCATCACAAATGGAAATTGTTTCACACTTTTCTTTTGCTCAAAAATAGCAGCAATTGCTTTTTGACTACAAAGTTTATATGCCTTTCCGAAAGTTTCGTCCATGAAAGCGCTAAGATAAAAAGATTTAAGACGTCAAAAGTCAGTTGACCGAAAATCAATAAGATTTAACAAAAACTATAAATCAATATGCTATTGAAAAATAGAATAATGATCTAGTCAGATATTTTCAAAATTTAAAGGCATACTAATCTAAGCTGAATCGACGTTTTAGATCTTTGGCCTTGGAAGAAAGGTTTTTAAATGTGCGCTGAAAATGTAGACTTTTGGAGGAAGCTACGTAATGCTAATGAAGTAGATCACCGACAAAATCACGTTTTCAGACCGCGATAGCAGCACCGCAGGTAAACTTTTAATATTAAGCGCTTGAGGCACTAATCAACTTTCAAACAAAAATCTGCGCTTAAACTTTCTGAGAAAGCCTTGACTTTTTGTTTCTTTTTTGTCAAGAAAAAAGAAAAGAAATCCTAAGCTGGAACCAAATTAGTCGTCACTTTTCGGTGCACGTAATTGTTGCAAATCTGTCTTCTCGCAAATCGATTTTGAGAATCTGCATTGATGAATTTGGTAAAAATATTTTTCGGAACATCGAAATATTCATAGCTGTTTCCATCCGCATAATCAATGCGCAAAGTAACTCCTTTGTATTCAATGTCGGCAATCAAAGAAGAAGAAATCGTTGTTTCGTATGCTTCTTTGTAACCAGCCCAAGTTTCTGGACAAACACTAACGATGAAATGATAAGCCTCAATAATGTTTTTACTTTTTTCCTCAGCTTCAATTTTTGCTTCCTCGTTGTCTTGAATTTTATCAGGGTGAAAATCCTTCATCAATCCACGGTAAACGGATTTAAGCTCTTTTAAAGTTGCGGTTTTGTTAACACCAAGTAACTTTCTGTAATCGTCAATTTTTTTCATAAAATACAATGCTATCAATTGAATCAGTTAAGTTTTACACTTTTAATCCCGATTCAAAATTCGAATTTGGGTGCAAAGGTAGGGGATTTAAATGAATACTTAAGATTAATTTTTCAATCTAAAGTCGAGGCATTTTTGTTACTTTCGTGTTTTATTTCATTCAAAAGAAAAAACAGCCGCATGTCAGTTTCGAAACCGTTGATTTTTGTCACCAATGATGATGGCATTTTTGCCAAGGGAATTGCTTCATTGGTTGAGGCGGTTAAACCTTTTGGTGAAGTAGTGGTGATTGCGCCCGACAAACCTCAATCTGGAATGGGACATGCGATTACCATCAACTCGATTTTGAGAATGAATCCTTCTGATATTTTTGGCGACATCAAAGCGTTTACATGTTCAGGAACGCCTGTAGATTGCGTCAAATTGGGGATTTATGAATTGATGAAAAGAAAACCAGATTTGATCGTTTCTGGAATCAATCATGGCGACAATGCGAGTACAAATGTGCTTTATTCAGGTACGATGTCCGCAGCTGTGGAAGGAGCGATTGAAGGGATTCCGTCGATTGGATTTTCGTTGGCAGATTATCATGCGGATGCGGATTTTTCTGGTGCTAAAATCATCGTTCAAAAAATGGTGCAATCTGTTTTGGAAAATCAAATGCCCAAAGGAACTTGCTTGAATGTAAATGTTCCAAGTATCTCTGCGAGCGAAATCAAAGGAATCAAAATTTGTCGCGGTGCGCATGCGATGTGGTCGGATTTTTTCGACAAAAGAATGGATCAATTTGGAAATCCTTATTTTTGGTTGAGCGGTAAATTTGAAGCGGCTGACAAAACCGAAGATTCTGATTTATGGGCACTTGAACATGGTTTTGCGAGTGTCGTTCCGATTCAGTTCGACATGACCGCTTACCAAGCAATCAATGAATTAAAAAACTGGAATATAGAACTTTAATAAGTTAGCAATGAATTTAAGAAATTGGACAAAACAACATTCTATCGGATTGCTCATTGGAATACTGACAACAGCAGTGGCAATTCCTTTGACAATCGTAATTTATGCGTTGTTGAACAAATATGAAATTGACAATTATTTCTACCGTTTTAGCTTAAATCGCGTAGAAAAAAGTAAAATCATTTCCTTGGCAAGTATTGCGAATTTGCTTTGGTTTCACACCTTTTTACGTCAAGAAAAATGGCCTTTGGCGATGGGAATTATTCTTTCAACCGTTTTGAATTTATTTGCCATTCTTTACTTTAAATTTCTCGCTTGATGAATGCTGACAATCAAAAAAAACCTTTAAAAATTTACATGATTGCTGGCGAAGCGTCAGGAGATTTACATGGAGCGAGTTTAATGAAAGCTTTATTGGCTGACGAACCGAATATCGACTTTAGATTTTGGGGCGGAGATTTGATGGAGAAAATAGCGGGCAAACCTGTGAAACACATCAAAGACTTGGCTTTCATGGGTTTTGTGGAAGTGTTGATGAATATCAGAACGATTCTTTCCAATATCAAAGTTTGTAAAATGGACATCGAGGCGTATCAACCAGATGCCATTGTTTTGATCGATTATCCAGGATTTAATTTGAGAATCGCCGAATGGGCAAAAGCCAAAAATATCAAAGTTTACTATTATGTTTCCCCTCAAATTTGGGCATGGAAACAAAATAGGGTTCACAAAATCAAACGTTCAGTAGATCATTTATTTGCGATTTTACCTTTTGAAAAAGCATTTTACGAAAAGTTTGATTACGAAGTTGAATACGTTGGTCATCCGTTGCTTGATGCGATTGAACAATACCGCGAGACAACTTTTTCTGCATCAGATTTTCGTCAAAAATGGAACTTGGGCGACAAACCAATTATCGCTGTTTTACCTGGAAGTCGAAAACAAGAAGTGGGCGTGAAATTGCCGATCATGTTGGACGCAGTAAAGGATTTGGAAGGATACGAAATTCTAATCGCTGGTGCGCCATCTTTGGATAAATCTTTCTACGAACCACTTTTGGTTGGCCGAAATGCGAAAATCATTCACGGTGCAACGTACGATATTTTGGGTTGCTCCGAAGCCGCGATTGTTACTTCTGGAACCGCAACGCTCGAAACGGCTTTGTTGAATGTACCTGAAGTAGTTTGCTACAAAGCTTCACCGATTTCTTATGCGATTGCCAAAAGATTGGTCAAAATTGAATTTATTTCCTTGGTCAATTTGATCATGAATAGAGAAGTTGTGCGCGAATTGATTCAGCATGAGTGCAATGCAACGCAAATCAAAGAAGAATTGGCGATGCTTTTGGTAGGAGGAAGCAAGCGTGAAAAAGTGTTGGAAGATTATGAATTATTGAGAAATTCTTTGGGTGGAGGAGGAGCGAGCAAAAAAGTTGCACAATCCTTGTTGAAAACTATTCGTTAGTGCGCTTCAGGTTGCACATCAATCTTTTATTTTTGCAAACGTGAAAATACTTTTCATTGTTCTATTTAGTGCGTTAGGTTTCTTTTCGATGGCCCAACAAATGCGTATCGGAGTGTTACGTGACTATGACGTGAAACGTATTTTATTCGCCTACAACGACGGAAGTTATTCAATTTTCGGCGACACTTCAGAATTTGGTGCGATCTTGCCCAATGAATTTGTGGATGTTATTTACAAATCCAGTCAACAAATTGAGCTCAAAAAAGGAGTCATTTCTCTGGGAATTTTCAAAAAAATCATTCTGCAAGAAACCAAAGCTGGATTTTCCATTTCACTTTCTTGCAAGGAACCTTTTGTCAAAGAAAGAAAATACAAAAACGACATCGAAATCACCGCAGGCGCTGAAGGTTTGACCATCGTGAATCTGGTCGACATGAACAATTATTTGAGCGGCGTTGTAGAATCTGAAGGCGGCGGCGGAAAGGAATTGGAATATTACAAAGTGCAAGCGCTGATGAGTAGAACCTACGCGCTGAAATACATCCACAAACACGACAATGAAGGTTTCAGTTTGTGTGACCGAGTGCATTGTCAGGCGTATCATTCGATGTTGCGATTTTCACCAACGATTGAAGAAGCTGTCGTGAATACCGACGGCATTGTGATGGAAGATGAAAATAACGAATTGGTAGACGCGTATTTTCACGCCAATTGCGGAGGACAAACGAGCGAAGCAGAATTTGTTTGGAATGTCAATATTCCTTACTTGAATTCATTCAAAGACACTTTTTGCATTTACACGAAACAAGCGACTTGGGAAAAACGAGTCCCGCAACAGCAATGGGCTGATTTTTTGGTGACCCGTTACAATTATCCTTTGAATGATTCCATTTATGGCCCCTTGATTTTTTCTTTCAATCAAAATGAACGCATGGCATTTTATCAGTCGCCAGCTTTGGGAATTCCACTGCGAGATTTGCGTACAGAATTTAATTTAAAGTCCACGTTTTTCAGCACTTATCCCGAAGGAATGGAAGTGGTGATTCGCGGTCGCGGTTTTGGTCATGGCGTCGGATTGTGTCAAGAAGGCGCGATGCGCATGGCGAAATACGGCTATAATTACCATCAAATCGCGGTGTACTATTTTCCAGGAATTCATCTGGTGAAGTTGGATCACGAATCGTTTTTCACCCAGAAAACCGGATTTCCGCCGAAGGAATAGATTTTTAAGGGTTGCGCCCCTTCAGGGCTTAGATGCGTGTGCTCGAGATGTCGGATGGGCAATGCCCATCCTTTGCATATGGCGACCCTCTGGGTCTTTGCAATGAATTGAATTTTTGTTTCCCCCTTCGAGTTGCGAAGCATCCGACGAAGTCAACGGGGACCAAGGGGGAGGAAAAACGATAATTTTCCGAATTTACTATAAATCTATTACCTTTGAACGCTTTTTAAAAACACTAAAAAAATGCGATTTTTATATCTTCTTTTGTATTTCACATTGCCTTATTCGTTGCGATTGTATTATCCAAAACAACGTGTAGTCAACAAACCGCGCAAGCATTTTGGGAGAACGATTTATGTCAGCAATCACGCGGCTTCGTTTATGGATCCTTTGGTTGTGGGTTCTTTGCAGCGACCAATCGTATTTTTTATGACGCGTTCAGATGTTTTTACCAAAGCGATGAAACCGATTTTGTGGATGGCGCACATGTTGCCGATTTACAGACAACACGACGGCGAAGATACCAAAGCCAAAAACGATGAAACATTCAAAAAATGCACGCAAATCTTGAAGGGAAAACGCAATTTGTTGATTTTTGGTGAAGGTTTTACAGACGACATTTTTATCAGAAGATTGAAACCTGTCAAAAAAGGCGCAGCAAGAATTGGATTTGGAAGTTTGGAAGCGATGAATTGGGAAAAAGAAGTTTTTATTGCCGCGATTGGCATCAATTACAGCGACCCTAATTATTTGGGAGGAAGTGTGTTGGTTTCTAACGGCAATCCAATTTGTTTGAATGATTACAAAGCTGATTATTTGGAAAACCCTTCAAGGGCTGTAAATGAAGTTACGAAACGAATAGAATTAGATTTACAGGCACAAATCACACATGTAGAAGACGCGGATTGGGTATTTTTTCACGAACACGTGAGCAGATTGCAGCGAAATGGCATGCATCCTGAAGATCCAATTCGAAACATTTCTTTGTTGCAAAAATGGAAAAACTCCAAAGCACTTGCCGCTTGGATGAATGCGCAAAACTTGAATGAAAACCAAGAATTGGTAACTTTGAAAAATGAATTAGACGCTTTTTTCAAAAAGACCAAAAAGCAGAAAATCAAAGATTCCTATTTGAGAAAAATCGAAGAAAAAGAATCCAATTTGTTGCCGTGGATTTCGCTTATTTTTCTTTTCCCACTGATGCTTTTGGGAGCGATTCACTGCTATTTGCCTTACAAATTGATCAAAAATTTCACGGAAAAGTCGTTCAAAAGACGCGTTTTTTGGAGTTCCGTAAAAATGATGTTAGGCGCAGTAGCCATCGGATTATTCAATATTCCCTTGGTGCTTTTGCTGAATCACTTTGTGTTCATTCCCTTGTTTTTTGATTTGAAAACAATCAATTTATTCATTCCCTGGATTTACTATTTCACCAGCCCAATTTTCGGTGTAATCGCTTACCGCTGGTTTCAAACCGCGCAAGATTTGAGTGCCATGGCGAAGTTGAGAAAATCTTCAAATCTTGCGAGTCTTTTAGCGGAACGCAGCGCGTTGATAGAGAAGACGGAAGACATTAGATATTAGACTCAAGACATTAAACCTGAGACAAAAGACGATAGACGTTAGACTGAAGACTTTCTGATTGTCTTAAGTCTGAAGTTTTGTTTTAAGTTTTTAGGAAAAAGTCCTCCCCCTTAATCCCCCTCCAAAGGGGGAAAACTAAATCTTCTGCAAATTTAGAGATTCAAACCAGGAGTGTAAATTTTACGTTGCTTAAAAAATTGTGCACGCTTCCCTCTTTGGAGGGGGACCGAGGGGGAGGAAAATACGAAAACCCCAAGCTTTACGAACCTTCCAGCCTCAGCAATAAAAGCGTTCTTTGAGACATTAGACTCGAGACCGAAGACATTAGACGGAAGATTTTCTAATAGTCTAGATATCTTCTATCTTTAATTTGAACGCCAATCTTACGTTTTCTACGTAAATTAAGAAAATCCCAAGTTTTAAGACTTTTCCGGCCTTAGCAATAAAAGCGTTAAGAAAAATTGGAATTTTTGACGACCAAACAAAAGTACTGTCTGAGCATAGACTAACTTAACTGTTTACAATAATCGTGGCTGCGAGTTTATACCGATTATGTTTTCAATACAGTCCTCTAAATAGTACTGTTTTCAAACTATATCGGCATTATACAACGTTCAGTGATTATTTTAATGTAACAATATGAGGTATTGACTTTTGTTTAGTCACGCATTTGAATTTTATAGCTTTGATTGCGTAGCTTTGTCCCGATCCATTTATCGGGATTCTTTGGTTCTTTCTTTTACATCAAGGTAAAAGAAAGAACTTCGCATAAATCTCATTTAATCAAAACCAACTTCCCCTGCTGCATCACCTCCCCATCCGAAACCAAAACACATTGATAAACCCCATTCGAAAACCCACTGCAATCAACATTCAACTGAATTTGTCCTTCACCAGAAAAATTAACTTTCTGCACCAATTTTCCTGTGGCGTCGTAGAAAGAAACATTTTGATTTTGGGTGTTTTGTGGGATGAGGTAATCTAAAGTAACAACGCCTGTGGATGGATTTGGGTAGAGGTTAAAAAGCGCATCTTTTTCAATTTCTTCTAAACCAACAAATTTGGGGCAAGCAGCATTGTCCCAAGCGTATTCATTACCTGCGCAATCGGTTTTTACTACCCAATAAGAATTACCTACAATGGAGTTGATACCACGCCTATCGATAATCATACCACCCATTACTAAACCGCCATCGCTGCATGTGTCCATACTGTAAAAATAATGTTGCGTAGAATCATCTTCAAAAAGCTGGTATTGCCGCTCCCAAATAATATTTCCATTTTGTAAATCCAATGATTTAAGGATGCCGTAATATGAATTGTTCAATGTATCTCCTTGTTCATCACCACAAACAATTAATTCTCCACTGGAAAGTTGTTTGACAGTTGTAAACTCCATTGATCGAACAGTTGGTGGATATCTTTTATTCCAAATTTCTGTTCCTTCTGTATTTATTCGGATTGCAACTGCAACTGTAGTATCAGCATTTATACTTGAGCCTCCTGCTAAAATGTAATCTCCATTCTGTAGCTTAGTGATACTTCCTCCATAATCAACATACTGCGAACCATACGTTTTTTGCCACAGCATATTTCCAAGAGAATCGGTTTTTATTAAATAAGCATCATACGATCCCGCCCCATACGAATTCGTTGATCCGAAAACCATAAACCCCCCATCTTCTGCTATTTCCAATGATTGCCCCCATTCATAGCCAACTCCTCCGAAAATTTTTTCCCATTTTTTTTCCCCAAGACTATCAACTTTTATGAGAAGTACATCGTTATCACTTGTAGCTCCTAAACTATCTCTATTATATCTTAAACCACAATATATATAACCATTATCAGAAGTCTGTTTTATACTGTAACACCTGTCTGCATGATTTGGTAACGATGAAAGACTTGTCCAAATGGTATCGCCCGTATTTTTATTTAATTTTACTATAATTGCTGATGAGCGATTTGTAACTGAATTATAATTTGCTCCTCCAACCAAATAGTTTTGATCATTAGACTCCAAAGTAGTATACAAATAATCACTTCCATTTATGCCGTAATCTGCTATAAACGACCATAAGGTATCGCCTTGTTCATTTAATTTTAATGCGCACATTTTCTTGGCATTAAAACCGACTCCACAGACTAAATAGCCCCTGTCTGAAGTTTGCTTAACACCATTACATCTTTGAAAGTCATTTTGACTATTAAGGATTGTATCATAGTATTGTCTATTGAAAACATGTTGAGCAAACAAATCTGATTGCAATAAAAGAAATACAGTAATATAGAATAAAATCTTCGCCAATAGTTTGATTATTTAGTTGAAAGCTGGATACTAAAACCCCACAATTTTACCATAAATATATTGATTTCAGTTAAATATATAACAAAGCGACATTAAAATAGATTGATTTTGACATTCAACTGTTGAAAGATTCTCTTACCTACTTTGTGAAAGATGTTGGTATTTTAAGGCTACCTTTGTTTGAGTCCAATTGATTTATTGGAAATTAGGTACATGTGTTTCCTTTGGTTGGGAACAGTAAATTAAAGTATATGAAACAAAAAATCGGTTTACTTTTAAGTGGATTTTTAATGTTGGCAATCACCACTTGGTCGCAAAATCAGCAAGCAAATAATAATGACAGCTTGTTCATTTCTGCGGCTGCGCAAGAAAAATTCAATGCAGGCGTTGGTGCTTTTGAAAAGCAAGATTTTACTTCGGCTGTCACAGCGTTTTCTGAAGCAATTGAGGTATCGCCACAATTTGCCAAAGCATATTTGAATCGCGGTTACGCTTATTTGGAAATGAAAAATACCGCCAGTGCCAAAGCGGACTTTTTGCAAACCATCAACTTGGATAAAAGTGCACACCAAGCATTTTTTGAATTGGGAATCATCGCGCAAACAGCAAACAACAACGCTGAAGCGATGGATTCTTATTCCAAAGCGATTGAGTTGAATGCCACTGAAGCGAAATATTTCTACCAACGCGCAGTTTTGTATTTCGGACAAAAAGATTTTCTTGCTGCGAAAAAAGACTTAGACGCTGCCATCGTTTTGAAAAAAGATTACGCTTTTGCACTCAACGACAGAGGAAGCGTTTTCCGTGAAATGGGCGATTTGCCCAATGCCATCAAAGATTACCAAGCGGCAACAGTTGCGGATTCAAAATTGACGATAGCATTCAACAACTTGGGAAGTGTTTACCGAAAATCGGGAGATTACGATAAAGCAATCAAAGCATACAGCGACGCCATTGCGTTGGATTCAAAATTCTATTTGGCGTACAACAATCGCGGTTTTGCAAAATTCAGCAAAGGTGATTTTCAGGGCGCAATCAATGATTTCAACAAAACGATTGAATTGAAAGAAGATTATGCTTTTGCTTACAACAATTTAGCGTCTGCGTATATCAAACTTGAAAAATACGAAGAAGCGATTCAAGCTTGCGGAAAAGCGATTGAAATGGATGCAAATTACGGTTATGCATATTTGAACCGTGGAATTGCTTATGAAATGCTTCGAAATGTTGAAAATGCTTGCAGCGATTGGAACAAAGCAGTTGAGTTTGGCATTGAATCAGCAGCCGTTTTTCTTAAAAACAGTGCCTGTTCAAACTAAAGAATGATAAAAATGAAAAAGATATTTTTACTAAGTATTTGTTTTGCACCACTTTTTTTATGGGCGCAAAATGTTGAATTTGATAAAGCAAATTTCAAAGACAAAAAAACAGAATTGAAAGAAGCGTTGGAAAATATTGGCGTTGGTGACCATTATTACTTCATGGCGCCTTTTCCTCAATATCCGCAAGGAATTCCTTTTTATGAAAGGGCCAATAAGTTCAATCCGAATAACGCGGTGTTGAATTTCAAGTTGGGATATAGCTATTTGCATTCCAATCAAAAATTCAAGTGCATGAAATATTTTGAAAAAGCATTTGCACTCAATCCAACGGTTGATCCAGCGATTCAATATTATTTAGGTTGTGGCGCGCAATTATTGAAAGATTGGGACAAAGCAATCGCTTCATACGAATTGTATCTTAAAACAGCTGATCCAAAAAAAGACAAAGAAAATGTGTTGTCTGCTAACAATAAAATTGCTGAGTGCAAAGTGGGCAAAAAATTGGTCGCTGCACCAGTACGTGTTTGGATTGACAATTTAGGACGAGAAATCAACACAGATGCTCCTGAATTTGGAATGATTATGAATGCGGATGCAACGGAAATTTACTTTACGAGTAGAAGACCAACATCCACTGGCGGTTTGAAAGACGAGTCAAATGATTGGTATGAAGACATTTATACTTCTAGATTTGAAAACGGTTATTGGTCAACAGCAGAAAATGTGGGTGCACCGTTGAATACAAAAGGCCACGATGCAGCAGTTGCGTTAAGTCCTGACGGAACGAAAATGATCATTTACATTGATGATAACGGCGACGGAAACTTGTATGAAAGTGTGAAGAAAAACAATGTTTGGGGTAAACCTAAAAAAATGGACAACGACATTTCTTCTTCTTACCATGAATCTTCTGCGTGGTATTCGCCAGATGGTAATAAATTGTACTTCGTCAGCGACAGACCATTAGACAGTCAAAGAGGCGACGCCAAAGACAAAGACATTTATGTGGCTTCTTGGAACAAAAACAAAAGCCGATGGGAAAATGTAGTAAGACTTTCAGAAACAGTGAATTCACCTTACGACGAAGATGGAATATTTCTTCATCCTGACGGAAAAACGATGTATTTCTCTTCAAAAGGTCACCAAAACATGGGTGGCTACGATATTTTCAAAACAGTTATTTTGGCTGATGGAAGTTTCAAAAAACCAGTAAATGTTGGCTATCCAATCAATACGCCTGATGACGATGTGTTTTTTGTCGTTTCGGCGAACGGAAAAAACGGTTACATCACTTCTTTCAGACAAGATGGTTATGGAGAAAAGGATTTGTACAAGATTTCTTTTTTGGGTGAAGAAAAACAACCTATGCTGAACGCAGAAGACATTCTATTGGCGAGCAACGGTACAGTTGTGAGAGAGAAAGTAATCGAACAAAAATTTGAGATTCAGAAAAGTGAATTGGCTTTGTTGAAAGGAGTTATCCGCGATGCAAAAACCAATCAACCATTGGAAGCGAGCATTGAATTGGTTAACAATGAAAATAATACAACGATTGGGGAATTTACCTCAGATGCGGTAACTGGTAATTTCTTGGTTTCGTTGCCAGCAGGAAAAAACTATGGAATTGCAGTAAAAGTGGACGGCTATTTGTTTCATTCTGAAAACTTTGACATTCCGATTGAAAGTGAATACGAAGAGTTTTCAAAAGACGTTTACATGAAAAAAGTAGAGGTTGGAGAAGTGATTGTTTTGCGTAATATTTTCTTTGATTTGAATAAATATTCTTTACGCAAAGAATCTCAAAATGAATTGGATAGATTGACTAAATTGATGCAAGACAATCCATCGTTGCGCATTCAAATTAGTGGACATACAGATTCACGCGGTTCTGCAACCTTAAACAAAGAATTGTCTGCCAACAGAGCGAAAGCGGTGGTAGATTATTTGGTGACGAAAGGAATTGACAAAAAGCGTTTAGAATCTCAAGGTTTCGGAAAAGAGCAACCAATCATCGCAGATGAAGCGATTGCTAAATTGAAAACCGAAAAAGCGAAAGAAGAGGCGCATCAATCGAATCGCAGAACTGAGTTTAAGATTATTTCGAAGTAAAAGTTGAAATCAACATATTAGGATGGAGTGCAAAGTTTGTACTCCATTTTTTGTTTTATTTGGTTGGTAAAAACATTTCTGTAATATCAAGAAATCAAACTGTTTAGTATATTTTTTGAGCGGGAATCTAAATGAACGTTTTACATTGTTGGCCTTGGAAGAAAGGGTTTTAAAAGTGCAATGAAAATGTAGACTTTTGGAGGACTTCCGAAGGATGCTGCGAAGCGAACCTACGCAGTGTCAGCGGAGTAGATCACCGACACTTCCGAAGGATGCAGCGAAGCTAAAATCACGTTTTCAGAAACTTTTAAAATAAAGCGCTTGAGTCAATAAATTGCTTTCGTTCGAAAATCTGCGCTTTAACTTGATGACTCAGCCTTGAACTTAGCCGCAGGCGATCTCAGCGAAGCTATTTTTGGGTTCGTTTTGATCAAGCAAAAGGAACAAAAGATGATAGTCGGACGATAGTATGTCTTTGTTTAAAGCAATTTAAAACTCTCCACTAACTTTCATCAACTCCACCCAAAAACTCGTCCCATTTTCACTCGTTTCAAACCAAATTTTGCCACCGTGCATTTCAACGATTTGTTTCACCATCGCCAAGCCCAAACCTGTTCCAGTGGATTTAGTCGTGAAATAAGGAACAAATAATTTGTCTTGCAATGCTTCTGGAATTCCATCGCCGTTGTCTTGCACTTCAATGAGCCAAGTTTTCTCCGTTTCACTTAATCTCACTTGGATGTTTCCTTTTCTATTGTCAGGAATGGCTTGAATGGCATTTTTGAGCAAGTTATTGAAAACACGCAAAATCAAATCTTTATCAGCGTGCACCCAGCAAGTTGAAAGCGCTGTTTCAAATTCAATGGCAACATCTGCTTCTTGCGTGAAAACCACCACAACGCGCTCAATCATTGGGATTAAATCCAAGTTTACTTCATTCGCTTTGGGCATTTTAGCAAAATTTGAAAACTCATTGGCGATTTTTGCAAGTGCATCAATTTGTTCGATGATCGATGAAGAAACCTTGTCTAATTTGGCCTTAGAATCAGGATCTTCAGGATTGAAAACGCGCTGTAATTGTTGCAAACTTAATTTCATTGGTGTCAATGGATTTTTAATCTCATGCGCTACTTGTTTCGCCATTTCTCGCCAAGCACTTTCTCTTTCGCTTTGCGCCAATTGTTGCGCAGCATAAGCCAATTCTTCCAACTTTTGGTTGTAATCTTTTACCAAAACGCCAATTTCATCGTTCGCTGCATAAGAAATTGGTTGGTTGTATTTTCCTAGTTGCACTTGCGCGAAATTTTGTTGTAGAATTCGCAGCGGAGAAGTTACCCAGGTGGAAACAAAAATGGCCACAATGATAGACAAAGCCAACAGCAAAATGAAAACGTTCATAATCGCTACCAAAAATTGTTGAATTTGATCTTCAAAACCTTTTTGTTGCCCGAAATGTTGCAAATTCAAGTATGCCAATAATTGTCCGTCATTGCCATAAAATGGAATGTAACCAGAAAGGTAATCTAGGTTTCCGATTTTTTCTTGGTGAAAATACTCACTTTTTTTGTTTCGCTTCAATTGCGTTAGCGCCGTTGGATTCATTTGTTCACTGACTAAACCAATATTGTAAACCTTTGGACGAGAACTGGCTAGTAAAAATCCATTGCGATCGTATAAATTGATATCAGTAACAAAAACCGAAGCTAATTTTTGTAAAGTGTATTCCATGTAATTTCCTTTTTCGGAAATGGAAAGATCTTCTTCTTCGCCTAAATCTTGTTTGATTTCAGTTTCTACCGACCGTATTTTTTCGCGAATCAATTCGTTGGTGTAATCTTGGTATTGATTTTTGACAAACAAACCACTTCCCCAACCGAATGCTACCAAAGCAATGAAAACCAATCCAATCAAAACGACTTGAATTCGAATCGCCAAGGTGAGCGTTCTTTTTGATCTTCCAGTTTTTTTGGTTTGGACATAGATTGGTATCAACAAAAACAAACCATAGAAACTAAACAAGTACGAGAACGAAGTGAAGAATTGAATCGTAGAATGATTTTGACGAGAAAGCACAATGGAATCTCGTTCTGTTCTTCGCAACAAATAATGGTTGTAGCCATCGCTGTCGAAATAACCGGAAATATTAGAGATGTTTTTAGTCAAACCTTCATCTCTCGAAGGATAAGAGAATTTTCCGTTGTGGCTGACCAATTTCCCGTTGTAATATTTGGCAATTGAATAATTTTCAAGTGATTCAAAAACCTTCGCATTGCTAGAAATCAACAATCTTGGAAAACCAATTTTCTCTGGAATTTTTTTGGATTTCAACGCAAAAAACAAGAGTGCTTTGGTGCTATCTGGCGCATAAATCGGTTGACGAATGATGTAAGAATATTGACTCGTAAAATCTTTGATGAAAAAGATATTTGAATCAATTTCAGAAGTTATACTGTGTTTGTTGATGATGGATTGCAAGGTATTTAACCTACTTGCAGGCACATTTTTATAATTCAAAACAGGTTCGCTTTCTTTGTTGAACATGAAAAATTCAATGTCGTATCTTTCCCAAAAGCCATTGAAAAACTTGCGTTCCATGGCATCTTTGAATTCAGAAACACCAATTGTTTTTGTAGCATTTACCAACTTTTGAAGGTAAACATCGCTTTGAATTTTTGGAACCAAGCTCAAATATTCAACCTCTGTGGTAATGTCTTGGTCAGAAGCCAATTGATTGGCAAAAAGTTCGCGTTCTTGCTTTTCTTTGATGTCGTAAAACTCTTGAAAATTGAAAGAAACGTAGACCGCAAAAAGAAAAAGAAGTACCACTCCAAGGGCGAATTGTTGTTTTCCCTTGAATAAAATAGAGTCTAAAACCACCAATCCAGTGATTAACATTGGCCAGAAAGCCAAGATGAAAAAGGATTTGTGAAAGTGAATTTCCAAGTAAATGTAAATTGCACTAGAAATGAGCCAAATGAGAATAATCCATTGTTTTTTCCATGCGGTTTTAATCATGGAAATGATGGATGCACGCATCAAATGAAAATATCCGTAGAATAATATTCCCATGGAAATCGTCGCTAGAAATGAATAGAAATTAAGCGAAAACAATTTATTTACTTCCAAAGGAATAGATCCATTTTCTACCAAACCTTTGAATAGATCAGCTATATAACTTGAATAAATCAAGCTTAGAATAAAAACAGAAAAAGCGGCAAGTTTGAAAATCAACGCTTGCTTTTTGGAGTTGGCATTTGATTTTTTTAAGGCTTTCGTTTTGAATATAATTACAGAACAGAAGTACAATAAAATCAAACAGTTGATCAAATATTCCCCAAAGTTTGGCAACCATTCAGAACTCGCATAAAGTGTTGGCTGAAAGGCAGTTGCTGACTCCATGAAAGACAACCAATTTCCTTTTAAACTTAAGAATCTGAGCAATAGAATAAGCAAAGGAATTATCCAAAAAATGACTGACGATCTCTTTTTACTCCAGGCGAGTAGCGCAAGCAAACCAAAACTGATGGATGCCAACATTAATACCAGTAAAATGTCACTGCTACTTGATGGAATAGGTTGATTTTCAAAAGGAAAAATAGCAAAAATAAATTTCTTGTGTTGGTAAACCGGATAAGCATTTTCGGTTTCCATGACAATACTGCCTTTGAATGGTAAGGTTAAGTCTGTGCTGAAATCATTTCTAAGATTCTTGTTTTCATATTGATAATCTCTTTTGATTAAAAAAGAGGCGACCAAATGAATGTTTTTGTGTTGGATTGTGTGGGCAAAATACCAGCCGTTTTGCAAATGCACGACTCCGTTTGCAGGATAATGAATTTCAGCAAAACGCAGCACAGGAAGTTGATTGGTATTCCAAAAAACCAAAGAATCATTTTGGTAAATATGGAAGAAAAAGCTTTCGTCAGTACTTTGGTGCAACAAAGAATCGACACCATATTTAACCAGAATTCGATTTTTATTTCCGATGAAAGCGGCTAAATCTGTTTCTTTTTGATTGAATTTTTGTTGAAAAACCTTGACTTCAGATTTATAATCTTGGTTAAATACAGATTGAAAATACAACAAGAAACTTCCAGCGAAGCAAATACTTAGTAAAATCAATCCATATTTGCGGAAGAAAGAAATCAAGACACTTGTTTGGTTTTTAATTTTGTTTCTAAAATTCCAACTAAAGTAGCAAAATCTTCATCAGCGTGAACATCATTTCTAAAAATGAAATTGGCTTCACCTTTATAAGGCAACAAATAATTATTGTAGCAAGGCGTTACGTGATTTTTCCATTGGTATAAAATTGATTCACGTGTGTAACCTCTTGTTTCTTGATCTCGGTATAGTCGTCTGTCAAGCTGTACATCTAAATCAACATCAATAAAAACTGAAAAATCCAAAGAATTCCTGACTCCTGGGTAGTGGAAAAGAAATAAACCTTCAACGATAACTAAATCAGAAGGATGAATTGTAATTAAGACATTTTTATCAGGTGGAGCGTTGAAATGATATTCAATAACTTCAATTGGTTCACCGATGGAAAGTTGCTGTAAATCTCCAACCAAATGTTCTTCATTTAAAGCAGTTGGAAGGTCAAAATTCACTTCGCCGTTTTCATCAACATGTTGAAAATGGATTGGTTTGTAATAGTTATCCATTGAAAAAACTGACGGATTGAGTTCTTGAAAATGTTTAGACAATCGTTTGAGTAACGTTGTTTTTCCTGAACCACTCCCACCACAAATACCAATAATCATGTTTTTTGAATCAAAATTAAAACTTGTTTCTACCACGACAAGATGGTATTCAACTATTTTGCAAATGTATTTAAATCAATGAGAATTTTTGCAGAAATTGGTTGAATTAAGAATAAAACATGAAAAATCAGAGGTTAAAAAATCATTAGTTTAAGCATTAACAGTTATTTACTGTTAAAATTGTTAATAAAAATGTAATATTTTTAGAAAGACGATTCAAACTACCTACCTTTGCCGCCTCAAAAACCAAAAAAATCTAATAAAACATGGTTAAGTTCGCAAAATATAGATTTAGAAAATCGCGAAATTCAATTGTTAATAAAATCAAATTTTTCACAGGTAGACCATTTTAAATAATCAAACTTAACATTTGGTAATTTATACCATATTGAACAAATATTTCTATTTACATTGAAACTATAATTGAATAAGCGCCGTATGTTGTCAAAAAGATTAAATATTAATTCGAATACTGATATGAGCCAAGGATTCAAATATTTTATATTATTTGTAACACTATATACAGGGGTAAGCTTTACCTGCGTGCAAGCAAATCATACTTTATTGACTTCTAATCGATTTTTTCAATCAACAGAAAATAGCTTCGAAAGAGATTCAACTTTAATTTTGAATATCGAAAAAGTTGAAAACAAAAATATTCTAAGGGTTTCATTTAATTCAAACAAAGAAGGAAATGAAGGTAATTTCAAAATTTTTGATGAAAAAGGAAAATTGCGTATACAGTCAAATTTTGAATTAATTCCATCACCATATTATGCTTCTGTAGACATTTCATCATTGAGTGCAGGAAATTATAAAGTGACACTAGAAACAGAGGTTAGAACAATCAATTCAACTCTAACAGTCAAATAATATTAAGGAAAATATATGATTAAAAATTTACTTATATTATTGGTTTTACTTAGTGGAATAAATACCATTTATTCGCAAGTTGTAACTCCTTTTGCTGTAAGAAAAACCCTCACACAAAAGGGGGGAATCGTTTATTTATCGAATACATCATCGAAAGCAAATCCGACAAGTATTGTACAAAACGAATTACCAGTTGGCGGAACAGGATATAATAATAATTTCACTAATACTTATGTTGACATTGATGCTGATCCAACAACATGGATGTCTAGTAGCGATCAATTAAATCTACCTGCATGTACTGAAATTAGTTGGGCAGGTTTATATTGGGGTGCTGATTGTTCTTCCGGGGATGAAAATTTTGCGACTAGAACTCAGGTAAAACTGAAAATAAATAGTGGATCTTATATTGATTTAACAGCAGATTATCTAAAAGACAATACGGTTGGGTACAAAACTTACCATTGTTATAAAGACATTACGTCAATTGTTTCTGGTGGCGGATTAAATTCCACTTATACCATTGCAAATATGGCAGGTGATATTGGCAACACCAATTTATTTGGAGGTTGGACGATTGTAGTGATGTATAAAAACTCATCAATGACCATGAGAAACTTGACCGTTTTTGATGGTTTAGCAAGCGTAAGTAGCGGAACTTTTTCTACTGTCGACATTCCAATTTCTGGATTTCTTACACCACCTTCTGGTCCGGTTAACTTTGAACTTGGATTGGTTGGTTACGATGGAGATAGATCTTTAACTGGAGACCAGTTGCTTTTCAAAGGAGGAACGACTTTTGTTAATATTTCAGATGTTTTGCATCCAGTAGCTGATGTTTTCAACAGCACTATTACGAATAACGGGGCTTATACTACCAATCGAAATCCAAACTATAATAATACGTTGGGTTATGACGCTAACATTTTTGTTCCTGATAATTCAGCAAAAAATTACATTGGAAACAATGCTGTTTCTGCAACAATTAGACAAACTACAGGAGGTGAAACTTTTTTAACACAAGTAGTAACTTCGGCTATCGATGTTTACGACCCTAACCTTCAAAGTTATGTTAATGTAAGAAACGTTACAAATCCTGGAGCGGCATTAGCGAATTCTGGTGATATCTTGGAGTATAGCATGAATTTATTGAATGTTGGGTCAGATCCTTCAGTAAATTCATATGTTGTGGATACCTTAGAAGGGAATGTTCAATTTATTCCTGGATCAATTACCATTGTAAGTGGACCAAATGCAGGGGTTAAAACTGATGCAATTGGTGATGACCAAGCTGAATATTACAGTGCGTCTAAATCAATCAAAGTAAGAATAGGTACTGGTGCAAATAACTTTATGGGAGGTGTAATCAATAATTCGCCTGTCGGTTCAGATAGTACAAAAGTGACATTTAGAGTGCAAGTTTCCAACGATTGCGTTTACCTTTCATGTGATCATATTGTAAATAATACAGTGCATATAATCGGAACTGGAAATATTTCTGGAAATGTATTTGATAATCCAAGTATTTCTGGAAATTTTAATCCTTTAGGTTGCCCAGTTTCTGGTTCTACTAATTCGGTAATTAATATTGTTGGATGTGCGCCACCAACAGCGTCTGTAAATTCAACTATTTGTCAAGGTGGAACGATAAATCTCTCAGCGACTGGTTCTTTATCAGCAAGTTATTTTTGGACAGGACCAAATGGATTTACATCTACTTTGCAATCTCCAACAATTACAAATGCTACGATAGCGAACTCTGGAGTTTATACTGTAAATATTTTTATTAATGGTACTTCTTGTACTTTCGTTAGAACAGTAACGGTAAACATCAATGCAGCAAATGCGGGTCCAGATCAAACGGGAACTAGTACTTGTGGTTTGACAACAGTTACATTAGCTGGAAATTTGCCTGCTGGAAGTAATGGAGTTTGGACAATTGTTTCTGGTGTTGGTGGAAGTTTTGGTGCAACAAATACAGCAACTTCAACCAATCCAACTTCTACATTTAACGGTGTCGCTGGAAGCACTTATGTGTTGAAATGGTCATTAACCAGTCCAGGGTGTCCGGCTACATTTGATAATGTTACAATAACCTTTCAAAATGCAGCAAGCTCTGCAACTCTTTCAGCTATTTCTGCGACTTGTGCAAACACTTTAAAAGTTAATGTCGTTGGAGGGGTTTCACCATTTACCTTATTTATTGATAACGGAATTGGAAGTATTAGTGGATATGTAAGCGGAACGAATATTTCAGTGAATCCTTCAACCACAACAAGCTATAATTTATTGTCTGTTATTGGTTCAAATGGATGTCCTGTAACAACAATTAATGGGAATCCTTCGACAATAACAATTAATAATGCTATTGGAACAGGTACAATTGTTGCGAATACAGCAGCAACACAAACCCTTACAAGTTCTGTAGGTCCAAATTTTGCTGGAACGACATCAAATTTCTCAGCAACAAATCCATGGGTAAATCCTGGAAATGCGACAACAAACAATTCAAACTATGCAACTTATTCTACGAGTAATTCAACTTCAACGTATTTAGTTTCTTCTAACTATGGTTTTTCTATTCCATCAAATGCAACTATTTCAGGGATTAAATTGGAGATTAGAAGAAAAACAAGCTCAACGTCAAATGGAAGAGCAATTAGAGATAGTTCTGTAGTTCTTTATGGAGGAACAGGAACTTCTTTAGACAGAAAATTAGCTGCAAACTGGTCATCAAATTCAAATTATTTCACTTACGGATCAAATGTTGATTTGTGGGGAATGACTTGGACACCAGCACAAATCAATTCTTCAGGTTTTGGAGCGGGATTAAGAGCAAAAATTACAGGTACTCCAACTGCTTCAGTTGATGCGTTTAGAATAACTGTATATTATACAATTCCTGCGTATTGTGATGATTTGGCTGCTGTAAGTTACACTGCTACAGGATTTACAAACGTTAGTAATTATACATGGAATCCTCCAGCTGGCGCATCCATTGTATCAGGCCAAGGAACAGCAAATGTTGTTTTTAATTTAAACGGTGCTGGTCAAAGCGGAAACTTTGCAGTGGCTGTAACCCCATCAAACACATGTGGTGCTGGAACTCCAGTTTCGATTGTTGTTCCAATTACTGATTGTGTAAATTCAAGTGCAACTTTGTGTGTAAAAGGAAATGTTTATTGGGATGTAAACGGAAGTAATGGATCAGGGAAAGTGGATGGAACTGGAATTGGAACAGCAGCTGGATCTCAATTATATGTTGTTATTTACAGAACAAATGGACCAACTCAAAAATCTTTCGCTACAGTTCCTGTAAATGCAGATGGCACATGGCAAATATGTAGCTCTAGAATTGTTTCTAATGCGAGTTACAGGGTTTATGTAACAAAAACAAATTATCCAGACAGTTCAACGAATCTTTCTTCTTCTTTACCGAATAACGTTTCAAGTAATGGAGAAATCAATAATGATAACGGGAATACAATAACTGGTAACGATGGAAATACAGATGGAAGAATAAGTTTTTCAACTGCTAATCCAATGACAAATAATGAAACAAATTTGAACTTTGGATTAAAAATTAAAACACCACCTGTTGCAAATCTTAATGCAGGGACAACCAATGAAGACACACCAATTACGTTCAATATAACGAGTAATGATACAGATATTGATGGCACCATTACTACAAGCACTGTCGTTTTGTCGACGTCAAGTAGCAATGGAACATGGGTCAAGGATGCTTTAGGAAATATCACTTACACTCCAGCTGCCAATTTTTCTGGTACAGCGTCGATCACTTACACAGTAAGAGATAACGACAATATGACATCAAATTCTGCAACAATTACCATTACTGTTATTGCTGTAAACGATCCGCCAATTGCTACCGCCAGCGTTGTAACGACACCAGAAAATTCAACATATACGTTTGTAACGAGTAACTTCCAATATACAGATGTTGAACTGAATGCATTAACAAGTATTACAATTACTAGTTTACCAGCATTGGGAACTTTAACTTTCGCTGGTGTTGATGTAGTTGTTGGGCAAACAATTTTAGTTGGAAATATGACAGACTTAAAATTTACTCCACTACCAAGTCAATATGGTTCGCCTTATACAACTTTTAATTTTACAGCAAACGATTTAAGTTTAGGTTTGGTAGAGGGCGTTATGACAGTAAATGTAACACACCTTATTGCGCCTCCGACTGCTGTCGATGATAATGCGACAACAAATCAAAACGTAGCTGTTTCAATAAATGTTTTAACAAACGATTTTTCAATTGACGGTACCATAACAGCAAATACGGTTGATTTAGATCCATATACAAATGGTATTCAAACGACATACACTATTCCAGGTCAAGGAACTTATGTTGTAAATTCTTCTGGAGTTGTAACATTTACGCCTGTTTCAACATTTTATGGAACAACAATTCCACTTCCATATACTTTTAAAAGCAGTTTAAATTTAGTTTCAAATATTGCATATTTAAATATTACAGTTTCGCCTTTAGGTGCTCCTGTTGCAGTAAACAATGCTGTATCGACGAATGAAAATACAGCTGTTGTATTTAATATTACCAGTAATGATTATGATACCGATGGAGGGACAATTAATGTAAGTAGAGTTGATTTTGATCCATCGACACCTGGGTACCAACAATCAATTTATATTGCCGGAGAAGGTACATTTGTCGTTGATATCTTAGGAACAGTAACTTTTACTCCAGATTGGAATTTCGATGGGGTTTCCAGTACAATTTACACGGTTGTTGACAACACAAACTTAGTTTCCAACGTTGCAACAATAACTGTAACAGTAAGTTGGACAAACAACCCTCCAACTGTTGTTGATGATAATGCAGTAACAAATGAAGATACACCAGTAACAATTTCCATTTTAAACAACGATTCTGACATGGACGTTAGTCATGGAAATGCGGGAATTATTGACGTAGCTTCTGTAGACTTAGATTTGTCAATTCCAGGAATTCAAAATATTCATGTTATTCCAGGGGAAGGCACATTTACTGTAAATAATTCAGGAGTCGTAACATTCACTCCAGATGCAAACTTTTTTGGAATTGTTACACCAATAGGTTATAGAATTAAGGATTTAGCAGGTGCACTTTCTGACAGTGCAACAATATTCGTCACTGTCAATCCAATAAATGATGCGCCTGTTGCTGTAAATGATGTTGCGTTTTCAACTGCTACGGCATCCGTTTCATCAGTAGTGTTTGATATTTCAACAAATGATTATGATATTGACGGTACAATAGATTTGGCTTCTTTTGATTTAAATCCAAATATCGCAGGCGTTCAAACTACGTTTACAGTGGCTGGAGAAGGTACCTATACAGTTGATAACATGGGAAATGTTACATTTCAATACACGTTTGCAACACCAGTAGCACCGCTTACACCAGTAAATTATGTTGTATTAGATGATTTAGGATTGGTTTCAAATTATGGTGTGATAAACGTTACAATTTTACAAATAGGGGTTCCATTAGCTGTCAATGATGATGTTGAAATTTTGGAAGATACACCAACAGATTTTTCAATATTTACGAATGATGTCGATAATTTTGGAACAAATCCTGGGATTAGTCCAGTAAGTATTGCACTACTTGGTTCTTTAGTTGTTCCAGAAGGAACATGGAGTATTGCAGATCCGATTAACTTCCCTGGATTTGTAAGATTTACTCCTGCTCCAGACTTTTATGGAGCAGTAATGATGAATTATACTATTAATGATTTAGATGGAAATTTGTCAAATCCAGGTATAATTACGGTAAATGTACTTCCTGTAAATGATGCACCAAGTGTTACAAACGGAGCAAATCAAGTTGTATTGAAAAACAGCGGGGTACATGTTGTTAATTTGTGGGCTTCTGACATTGTAAGTGGACCAGCGAATGAATCAGATCAATCCATTGATATGGATGACATTACCAATGACAACAATGTATTGTTTCTAACACAACCAACAATTGACAACCAAGGAAATCTTTCATACACAGTTGCTTTCAATCAAGTTGGAACAGCAATTGTTAGATTTAGAATTGTTGATAATGGCGGAACGGATAATGGCGGTATTGATACGGCAAATTACCAAACATTTACGATTTCAATTATTCAATCAATTGTTCCGCTTCCAATCACATTGACAAAATTCAATGCTGAATGTAGTACGGATGGTGTATTGGTGAATTGGGAAACAGCTTCTGAACAAAACAGTGATTATTTCATTATAGAGAGAAGTGAAGATGGCGTAATATGGACGCAGGTTGGTGCAATAAAAGCTGCTGGAAATAGCAACACTTACATTAATTATCAATTTGAAGACAAAACGGTAAAAAGCAGAATAAACTATTATCAGTTAAAACAATTTGATTTCAATGGGACAGCTTATAAATTTGATGCTATTTCCTCAGATTGTTCATCTGGATTAGAAGATTTTAATTTGTATCCAAACCCAACGTCTTCATCTTTTTCTTTGCAGTTTACAACATCAATTTCAGAAAGTAATACGATAGTTATTTATGATTTGAGCGGAAAAGAACTAAAAAGAATTGATTTGGAGAAAAGTGAATATATTATTTCTATAATCGATGTTTCGGATTTAGCTCCAGGTTTATACACCCTTGACTTAGATACAAACGGCAGTAAAAAATTGAGTCGTAAATTTATTAAGCTATAATTTTTCATTTTTTAGTGATAGAAAATTTACAGTGCAATTAATTCTTGAAAAGGAGTACATTTGCATCGACTATATTGTCAACTCGATGTTAGAATTATTCAATGTCCAAGCTTTCCAAAAGTGACCAATTTTTAGATTTATCTGATTACGGAAGACCCATCGCCAAAAAAGTGGCACTTTCCCTCAAAAACTCTCAAGCTACTCCGATTCATGTAACACTTGTTTTCGGTGTTTGTGGTTTGATTGCTGTTTATTTTATTTTGACCAATCATTTTAAATTGGCTGCTGTTTTTTTGATTTTAAAGTCAATTATTGATGCAGTTGATGGAGAATTGGCGCGAGTTAAAAAAACGCCATCTTATACAGGTAGATATTTAGATAGTGTTTTTGACATCATTCTCAACGCATTGATTTTTTCAGCGATAGGATGGATTTCTAGCAGCCCTTGGTGGCTGGTCGTTTTGGCATTTTTCAGCGTGCAGTTGCAAGGAACACTTTATAATTTCTACTATGTAATTTTGCGTAATCAATCTTTAGGCGGCGATACAACAAGTAAGATTTTTGAGAACAAAAGGCCTGTTGCGCTCCCTGGGGAAAGTCAAAAATCAGTCAATATTTTGTTTACTTGTTACCTCGTTTTATATGGAATTTTTGACAAAATCATCCAGAAATTGGACACAACAGCTTTCAAAAGTACCAACTTCCCTAGTTGGTTCATGACTTGCCTTTCTCTTTATGGTTTGGGATTTCAATTGTTACTCATTGCGATCATACTGAGTTTGTCGCTAAGTACCTACATCATTCCATTTTTCATTTGGTATAACGTGTTTTTAGTGTTACTGATATTAATTAGAAAAATCAGATTAAACTAATTTAGAAAATTAGTTATTGTACAAACAACAATATTTACTACCTTTCCAAAGAATTAAAGTGGTTTTACGATGAAAAAGAACTTTTATTTTTTTGCGAATCAATTATTTGTAGGGTTTTTCTGTATCCTCACATTTCCATCTGTAGCACAAAATTTCAACGGAACATTAGACCCTGCGACTGAAAAAAAAATCAGCGCATTGATGGAAAAAATGTCGTTGGAAGAAAAAGTTGGTCAAACGTGTCAAGTTACTTTAGATGCTATTCTGAAAACAGATATTGCAGGTAAAATCATCGAACCAATTGCAGTTGATCCAATCAAATTGAATGAAGCAATCGTTGATTTCAAGGTTGGTTCAGTTCTCAACGTCAATTCACACACTTTGAGTTTGGCGGAATGGAAACAAATATTAGAAAAAGTAAATCAGCCATTTTCCGCAAAAAAGACAACACTTCCAATCCTTTATGGAATTGATGCTATTCACGGGATGAATTACACAGTAGGCGGAACACTATTTCCTCAGGAAATTGGACTAGCGGCAACTTGGAATCCTGCGTTGGCTAAAAATTTTGGTAAAGTCACTGCATACGAAATGCGCGCCAGTGGCATCCATTGGAATTTTTCACCAGTTCTGGATTTGGCAAGACAACCACTTTGGTCGAGATATTTTGAAACCTTGGGTGAAGACCCTTTTTTGGTTTCACAATTGGGAAAAAATATCATTGTTGGTTATCAAGGAGAAGGCAAAGTAGATGCATTTCATGGTGCTGCTTGCTTGAAACATTTTGTAGGTTACAGCATGCCCACTTCAGGACGAGACAGAACGCCAGCTTTGATTCCAACCAAACAAATGGAAGAATTGTTTTTGCCGCCTTTCAAAGCTGGAATTGATGCAGGAGCGATGACGCTGATGATCAATAGTGGCGATGTAAACGGAATTCCAGGGCATGCGAATTATCACCTTTTGACAGAAGTTTTGAAAGATCGTTGGGGTTTCAAAGGTTTCACCGTTTCCGATTGGGAAGATTTTATTATGTTGCAATCTGTTCACAACGTTGCTCCAGATTTACAAGATGCGATGGTGCAAGCTTTCAACGCAGGAGTTGATATGAGCATGGTTCCTTACAATCCGCAATATAAAACTTACTGTGAGTTGATGGTGAAATCTGTCAAAGAAGGCAAAATTTCCCAAGCGAGATTAGATGATGCCGTAAGACGAATTTTGCGAGTTAAAATGGCTGTTGGATTGTTTGAGAAGAATTTCAATCAAAATAAAGATTATGTGCAATTTGCTTCAGTTGATGCGAAAACATTGGCTTACCAAAGCGCAGCAGAGTCAATTACTTTATTGAAAAACAAAGATAAACTCTTGCCACTTTCTCCTAAATCGAAAGTACTTGTTGCTGGTCCGACTGCCAATAATTTAACGTATTTAAATGGCGCTTGGACACATACATGGCAAGGAGTTGATAGCAGTTTTAATACTAAAAATTGTTCTACAGTTTTACAAGCCGTTGAATCTAAAATTGGCAAAGAAAACACACTGTTTGCACAAGGCGCTAGTTTGTTTTTGAAAGATGGTTGGGAAGCTTCTGAATTGGTAAATACTGCTGATTTTAAATTAAAAGCGGCTCAGAGTGATGTGATTGTTTTGTGTTTAGGAGAACTTCCATCTACTGAAAAACCTGGAGATATTCGTTCATTGAATTTGTTGCCAGCTCAAATGGAATTGGCTAAATTGGCTTATGAAACCAACAAACCAGTAATTTTAGTATTGATTGAAGCCCGACCAAGAATCATTCATGGAATTGTCGAAGAAGCTTCTGCGATAGTGCAAACTTATTTGCCAGGAGATTATGGTGCTAAAGCCTTGGTTGATATTTTGTTTGGAACCGTTAATCCAAGTGGAAAATTGCCATACACTTATCCAAAATACGATGGAATCATTGAATTTTATGACCATCCAAAAAGTGTGGATCGATCAGGAAAAACCAATCAATTTGATGCTTTTGACCCAGAATGGGAATTTGGTTTTGGAATGAGTTATAGTGATTTTACTTACAAGAACTTGACTTTGAGTAAATCGATTATGAGTTTAGATAAGGATTCAATTATTGTAAGTATTGAAGTGACCAATAATTCTGCCATTGAAGGTAGCGAAGTAGTTCAACTTTATCTTTCAGATATGGTAAGCAGTGTTGTTCCAGCAGGTAAAAAATTGAAAGGATTTCAAAAAATTCAGCTCAAAGCATTTGAAACAAAAAAAATTGATTTCGTTTTGTCAAATGAAGCGCTTAAATTTGTAAACAACAATGGTGAATGGATTTCAGAAAAAGGATTTTTTGAATTGAAAATAAACCAGTTAAATTCAAGGTTTGAACTAAAATAAAAACAGTATTCTTAATGTATAAAATAGCATTTAACGATTTTTTCACGTATTCTTTTTCCTTGGATAGTGTAATTTTTGGATTCAGAAATGGTGAAATAAATGTGCTTTTAATAAAAAGAGCGTTGGAACCATTTAAAAACATGTGGGCAATTCCAGGAGATTTGGTTTATCCCGATGAGGATTTATCAATTGCTGCGGAACGAATCCTGTTTGAATTGACAAAATTGAACAATGTTGAATTGCATCAAGCACAAACGTTTGGTCATCCAAAAAGACATCCGCAAGGACGTGTAATTACAAGTGCCTATTTTGCATTGGTTCGCATTGAAGAATTTCATGTGGAAGCGTCTTCTTGGGCAGAGGAAGTTAAGTGGGTTCCATTTCATGAAATCCCAGAATTGGCTTTTGATCATAATTTGATTTTAAATTCCACTTTTGAACTTTTAAAGAAAAAATTGACTTATGAACCAATCTGTTTCGATCTTTTACCTAAACGATTCACATTGAATGAAATGCAACAATTGTATGAATATGCATTTGGTGTAGAAATGGACAAAGCCAATTTCAGAAAGAAAATTAAACCGATTCCGTTGATTTCTCACGACGAAAAGCAAATGAATGTAAAGCACCGTCCTGCTAAACTATTTTCTTTTAATTCAGATGTTTACGAAAAATTAACTTCAACAGAAGGTTACCAATTCAAGATGTAATTCTGCATATTTTTTTAGTTATTGTATTTTATACAATAATTTTATTACTTTAGCATAAAATATTTTGTTATTGTACAAAAAACTAAAACTTATGAAGACAAAAAAATTACTTAATCTTCAAACATCAGTAACGCTTTTGTTTCTGTTGTTTGGAATGTTCTGTTTACAGGCGCAAGTCCAAATGGATTTACCTGTAAATTTTGATCAAGCTAACACAGATTACGGTGTAATTGGTTTTGGTGGTGCAGAAGCTTCAACAATTGAAGTTGACCCAACTGATGCTACAAATACCGTTGTGAAAGTGATCAAATCTAACACAGCTGAATTATGGGCTGGAACGACAGTTACTGCTCCTGCAGCCTTGGGTTTTTTAAATCCAATTCCATTTTCAAGTGGTCAGACACAGATGTCTGTGCGCGTATGGTCACCGGACGCCGGGATTCAGGTTCGTCTGAAAGTGGAAAAACACAATGATCCAACAATTTCAGTTGAAACAGAAGCAACAACAACAGTTGCAAACGGATGGCAAACATTGGTTTTCAATTTTGCAAATCAAGCTTCAGGAACTGCTGCTTTGAACTTAGCAAATGTTTACGATAAAGCGTCAATCTTTTTTAATTTTGGAGTGACAGGAGCAACAGTAGGTGAGAAAATTTACTATTTCGATGATGTTGAAATGTATCAACCAGCTGCTCCAACAGACTTAGTTATCACAACAACAGTTTGTAATTCAGCAAGTGAAGTAAGATTGACAGGTCCTTTTTGGAGCTGGGATCCTACAGCTGGACCAGTAGCAGTTGATAATGGTGACGGAACATGGACTTTCACATTTGCTCCAGCTCCATCATCGAACATGGAATATTTATTGATCGTTGATGGCGTTCAAGAAAACTTGATTTCAGTAATGCAAAATGGCGGAACTTGCGCGCCAATTACGGATTATACAAACTATGCAAATCGAATTTGGAACACTACAGATCCGTTGACAGTTTCTAATACTTATGGACAATGTGTCGCTTGTACTCCTCCAACTCCAACAGATTTAGTAATCACAACTACAGTTTGTAATTCAGCAACAGAAGTTAGATTAACTGGTCCATTCTGGAGCTGGGATCCAACCGCAGGTCCTGTTGCTGTTGACAATGGAAATGGAACTTTCACTTTTACTTTTTCGCCTGCACCAACAGCGAATATGGAGTATCTGTTAATTGTTGATGGCGTTCAAGAAAACTTGATTTCAGCAATGCAAAACGGCGGAACTTGTGCGCCAATTACGGATTATGCAAACTACGCAAATCGTATTTGGAATACAACCGATGCTTTGACGGTTTCTAATACTTATGGGCAGTGTGGTGCTTGTACACCACCAACTTCTAACCAAATGGATTTGCCTGTAACTTTTGAAGGTACAGTAATCGAATATGGTTTAATCGGTTTCGGAGGAGCAGACGTTTCAACGATTGAAGTTGATCCAACAGATGCTACAAATACAGTTGCGAAAGTTGTAAAATCAAATACTGCCGAACTATGGGCAGGAACAACGATTACTGCACCCGCAGCTTTAGGTTTTGCTAACCCAATTCCTTTTACGGCGTCACAAACACAAATGTCAGTGCGCGTTTGGTCACCAGATGCTGGTATTCAAGTGCGTTTGAAAGTGGAAAAACACAATGATCCAACAATTTCAGTTGAAACAGAAGCAACAACAACAGTTGCAAACGGATGGCAAACATTGGTTTTCAATTTTGCAAACCAAGCTTCAGGAACAGCTGCATTAAACATTGCAAATATCTACGACAAAGCATCTATCTTCTTTAATTTTGGAGTAACAGGAGCAACAGTAGGTGAGAAAATTTACTACTTTGACGATGTAATGATGTACACATCTTTGCCAACAACAAATCAAATGGATTTACCAGTGACTTTTGAAGGTACAGTAATCGATTATGGAGTTATTGGTTTTGGTGGTGCAGAAGCATCAACAATCGAAGTTGATCCTACAAATGCTTCTAATACGGTTGCGAAAGTTGTAAAATCAAATACTGCTGAAACTTGGGCAGGAACAACAATTACTGCAGCAGCAGCATTAGGTTTAGCGAATCCAATTCCTTTTACTTCGACTCAAACACAAATGTCAGTGAAAGTATGGTCTCCAGACGCTGGAATTCAAGTGCGTTTGAAAGTTGAAGACCACTCAAATCCAGGGATTTCAGTAGAAACTGAAGCAACAACAACAGTTGCAAACGGATGGCAAACACTAATTTTTGATTTTGCAAATCAAGCAACGGGAACTGCTGCTTTGAATTTGGCTAATTCTTATGACAAAGCATCAATATTCTTTAATTTCGGTGTAAATGGTGCAACAGCTGGTGAAAAAACATACTATTTTGACGATGTTAAAATGCACAATGCGACAAGTGGAAATGACTTATTAATCACTGTAGATGTTTGTTCTACAACAGCAAACGAAGTTAGATTAACTGGTCCATTCTGGAGTTGGGATCCAACTGCAGGACCTTTCGCTGTTGACAATGGTAATGGAACTTGGACTTTCACTTTCTCTCCAGCTCCAACAACAGATATGGAATACTTGATTATTGTTGATGGTGTTCAAGAAAACTTAATTGCTGATATGCAAAACGGTGGAACGTGTGCTCCAGTTACAGATTACTTCGCATACGCAAACAGAAAATGGGTACTAGGTTCTGGTGATGTGAATATCGCTTACGACCGTTGCGTTCCATGTTCTTATCCTGATTTAATAATCACTACAGAAGTTTGTGATCCAGCAACGCAAGTAAACTTGACAGGTCCAATTTGGCAATGGAATCCAGCTTTTGGTCCTCAAGCAGTTGACAATGGAGACGGAACTTGGACATTTACAATTTCTCCAGCACCAACTGACACTTTAGAATATTTGTTAGTTAAAAATGGTACTGTAGAAAACTTGATTCAAGAAATGGTAAATGGCGGTGGATGTGCACCTCTAACTGATTATTCAACTTACGCAAATCGTAGATGGATTTTGGGTCAAGGTGATGTTGCAAACACTTACGGAAAATGTGGATCTTGTATCGTTGGAATTGATGAAACATCGTTTGAAAACTTAACGGTTTATCCAAATCCTTCTTCAGCTATTTTCACAGTTTCAAATAGTACGAAAATTGAAAAAGTTACTTTGTATTCTATCATTGGAGAAAAAGTAATGGAAAAATCAATTCAATCAACAACTTCAACTTTGGATTTGTCTGCTATGGCTTCTGGAATCTATCACTTGAACATTCAAGTTGGTGGTGAAACGAAAACCATTCAGTTGATTAAAGAATAATTAATTTAAGTAAATTTACAATGAAAGGGAGGTATTTATATCTCCCTTTTTAATACTCCGAAAAATGAAAAAAAGCATCATAATTACCGCATTTTTAATTCTTCATTCAATTTCTCATGCACAATGGGTCATGGTTTGGTCAGACGAATTTGAATCTGCAACCCTTGACAACACAAAATGGAATTTCGAGATTGGCGGCAATGGTTGGGGAAACAACGAAGCACAATATTACACCAATAGCGCAACTAATTTCAGCATTGCATCTGGCGAAGCCACAATCACAGCGCGCGAAGAACAATTTGGAACAAATGATTACACATCTTCAAAAATTTCATCAAAAGGTTTATTTGATGTAAAATATGGTAAAATTGAAGCAAGAATCAAATGTCCGATGGGAAAAGGCATTTGGCCTGCTTTCTGGATGTTGGGCGCAAATATCAATCAAGTTTCATGGCCTGCATGTGGTGAAATCGACGTAATGGAACACATCAATAACGATACAAAAGTGAATGGAACTGCGCATTGGGACAATGTTGGGCACGTATACATGGGCGGAATTTCTACTTTGGATGCAACGCAATATCACATCTATGCGGTTGAATGGACAGCAACGTCTATCAAATGGTTTGCTGATGGAAATTTGTATTATCAGCTAAACATCAACAATGGCGTCAATGGAACAAATGAATTTCAATTGCCATTTTATTTGATTTTAAATCTAGCAGTTGGAGGCGACTGGCCAGGTTATCCTGACGCTACAACCGTTTTTCCTGCAGAAATGAAGATTGATTACGTTCGCGTTTACAAAGATCAACTAGAAGCTTCTATTGCAGAAAATGATTTGGCAAATATTACAGTGAGTCCAAACCCAACAACAGGAATTTTGTCGATTCAAAACACCGCACCGACCAAATTAACGAATTACTCAGTTTTTGGATTGGACGGAAAATTGAAACAAAGTGAAAAATTAGAATTCAATCAAAACGAAATTGATTTATCTAAACTTGAAAACGGCGTTTATTTCCTGAAGTTAACGAATGAGTTCAATCAAGAAATCACGCAAAAAATTATTATTCAATAATTATTTTACCCCAGACAGAAGGGTTTGTATGAAATCCTTCTTTGTCTGAACTATTCCAACGTTGTTGCTCGCTTCTGAGTTCATTTGAACCGCTTAAATCAACTGCAATTTCAAACCCTAAGTTCATTCCTGAAACCAAGGAAGTTTTATACAAATCTTTGAACGGTATTGCCATTTCAACAGAATATCCAGCGTTGTTTTCCTTGATTTGATAAGATACTTCTTTCAAAATTTCTTCATTCTTCCAATTCCAAACATAAGGATTTGCGCCACAATTAATTCCAAAATGGTTATCGCTCATCAATAAAAACTTGCGTTTTTCGCTGCTGTTTTGGTTGGTTGCAAAAGCAATTTCAATCGCATCACCGTTCCACAAATTAGTTCCAGTTTGCTTGTTCACTCGTGGTGTTGAATCGATGATTTGAAATGCGATAAATAAACTGTCATTTCGGTGTGTAACTGCAAATTTTTGGTTTTCACCGAAATTGGTAAAGGGTTGTTTCCAGTCACTTAAATCACCATCGATTTGAATTTTTTGTTTTGCATTTGATGCAAGCGTTTCCAATTTTAATTTCCCTGAAAAAGGAACAATTTTAATGGCATTGATTTCGAATTCTCCTTCAGCGAAAAATTGGATAATCAATTGTTTCATGCTCGTCATTTCAAAATCGTTTTCCTCAAAAGGAAACAACGAAAATGGAATCGTTACTTTAGTCCAAGCTTGTGTGATTTCTTTGTTTTGGACAAAGTTCTTTGAAAATCCAAGCCAAGATTGTTTGCCTGTATAATCTTCAAAGCCAAAAGCCAAAGGCAAATTTTTAAGATTTTTTCCTGTTGAACGAACCTCTAATTCTAATGCAATTGTATCGGTCAATCCGCCCATGTCTTTCGCGGTCCAAAAATCCCAACCAAAACCCAAACCAACCCAGTCGCAACCATCTTGGTCTTTGTTCCATTTGACATTCAAAAACTTGTTTTGCGCATCTTCTTTTAACTTAACATCTATGCAGGAAGTGTTTTTGGAGAACCAAACTTCATCCGACATGTCATTGCTGAAAATATCTAATTGATTGAAGCCACGAATTGAAAAACCATTCGCATCAGCAGCTTCGTCATACAAGCCGATTCTTTTGAAAACGCGGTTGTCAATTACATCGACCTGATCTAATTTTTGGATTTTCAATGTATCCGTTTGCGCAGCAATTTGAAAGATGGACAGACAAATTGAAGCAATAGAAATCGCTTTTACCATCATGGATTCAGTGGTCCGTTTTCAGTGAAAATAATGTAATCCAATTTCGATTTAGCAAAACCTGATACTGGATTTGCCAAGTGCAACATGTTGATTTGATTGATTTTATCAGAATTATGTTGCGCATTTCCATTCGCTGTTGCTGGACTTCCGTTCACCAAACAAGGAATGTCACTGTATTTGATCGAAACCAATTTCCAACCAACCCAATCCACTGTAATTTGGTGTGAATACATGTCTTCTGTTGCAGAATCAAAAGTTCCGTTGGCATCTTCATCTTCTTGAAATTGGAAAAGAACCAAACTGTTTGTCAGTCCAACTTCGCCATAAACCATGACGTTGAAATACAAATTATTTGGATTAGATGTCAATGGAAGTACTGTTGCTCCGCCGTAAGCAGTAGCTTTGAAATTGATTAAACCAACCAACCAGTCCCAATCTACTGTTCCAGCCATGTTGTAATATGAATTTCCTTCTGGTGCTGTGACATCCGATTTGATTTGAAAATCCATATCTGCTCCAGTTTGAACGAATGAAACCCATCCAGGATTAAATCCAGTTTCAAAATCAGAAATTAAAAACCCTGTATTCACTTTTGGATTAATGACTTTTACAGAAGTTGTTAATGTATCAGGCAAACCAGGAAATGTCAGCTCCACTTTACAAATTTCACCTTTAAACATAGGCAAATTGGTTGTTGAACCATTCCATAATGTTTGACTTGCATCGATGATTTTACTCGTTCCGGTCATGATTTTTTCTGCACCACTAGTCATTCCCATGACACGCAATTTCCACGGCGTAGTTTTCGCAATTTCAGCGGTAAAAAACACAGTTTCTCCTGCAGCAAAATCAACAGAGTCTTTGCTAGATTCCAAACCATTGATGACACTGAAAGCACCATTTAAATCCTCCAAAGAGGGACCGTCAATTTTGTTTATTTCCTCCTTGCGACAAGAAGTGAACAAACTGAAACCTACAATTGAAATGATAAATATCTTTTTCATACGATTAAAATTTCATAACATAAAACAACATCAATTGTTTGATATTGTATGGGTTTAAAGTATTAAAATTGTTTTTATTTTGCTCATACAAACAAGCCAAATAAACGTCTTTTGAAAAATTGAATTTCAAACCTGCAGAAAGATTGAGTTCTTGTCCATCTACAATGTACGGATTAAAATTGATGATTTCTCCTTTGTCATTTCTTACTGGCAACAATTCATTTCCAACGCTTGAAAACATAAACGCGTTTCCGAGAATCGACAGATCTTTTACGATTTCTAATTCAACACCCACATTCATGGTGGTTGATTTCAAACTGATTTTTTCAAAAGATAAATCACTCTTGCGTTGCGTATTTTGGTAAGCAACACCCACATTGATGATTTGTTTCAATTTCCATTTCAACAAATTTGAAATATCAAAAACCAAGTTTCCTTTCAAGTAATCAAATGATTTTAAATTCAATGTTCCTTGCCCTCTGATTTCGCTCAACTTGTAGTAAGTTGCAGTAACAGCTACAATTTTCTTTTTGTCTTCATAAGAAAGCGTTGAATAAATTCCTTTTCGATTGAAAGTAGCTGTTCCGTAAGGCAACGCGTTGTTGATCGAAGGATTGTACGCCATGATTCCAGTGTTGATTGAACTTGTGTACAAAGTCGGGTCATTGTATAAATCGTACATCGACAAAGGCCTAACAATTTGAGCATTTGTATAACGGTCGTAGTAATTGTTCACCTGATTGTAATCTACTCTTTTGGATTGCGCACCGGCACTTCTAAAATCGGCACCGTTGTCCATGTAACCCAAATTGAATTTGATACCCAATTTCTTTGCTTCGACATTCAATTTTGCATTCAAGAAATAATCTGACAATTTTCCTTCATTGTCTTGCATTGAAAAGCTGTTAGAAAATCCAGTTTCACCATCAATTCCAAATTTGATTTTATCGAATTCTAATCCAGAAGCAAAAGTTGCCGTTGAAACGCTGTTTCTATATGCATCGTTGGATGCGGCGGTTTGTTTCAAATCAAAAACACTGACGTGATTTCCTCCAATCGTGAAATATTTACTTTGCACAATCGTGATATTTCCACCACCATAAAATCTTTCCAAAATATTGGTCATGTTCGTTGGATTCATTCTTGTGATAAATCCATTGAATTTCATTTCCTGAATCACTTTTGGAAATTTCAAAGCGAAATCAACTGCGGCACCTTGTTGACGCCAAGTGTTATTTTTGTAGAAACTTTCGTAATTCACAATGTCTTCCTTAATTTTCAATGAACCAGTTGATTGCACCAACATATCCGCATTGTGATTGTAGAAAGTATAAGGAGACAATTTGTAATCAATGTTTCCAATTTGGTATCTCAAAACATTGGCTGCAACACCTTTGACATACAATTGACGAACGTCAAAATTAACACCACTTCCCCAAAAACCTCCGAAATCATTTTTGATACGAACCATACCTAAAATTTCAGTTGTTGCGTTTGGATTGATTTTGAAACCTAAATCGACCAATGCGTATCCACCTGTCATTTTTCTTGACGTGACAGTATCTTCTACATCCGTTTTGGAAGTAAAGTCAGTGTGTGACAAAAGCGAACGTGCGCCGCCAACGAATTGTACTTTTTTTCCTTCTTGTGCAAAAGCTGAAAAACTACTTAAAAGCAATGCTATGTATAATGTAAATCTCATGATTAAAAGAATATTTTTAGTTCAACAGTAGTTTCTGTGCCTGAATATTTGTCCAATGAATAATTGGCATCGTGGTATTTAAACCAACGTTGGCGAACATACAAACCGGTGTTTTTGGCCAATTGAAAATCCAATCCGATGGCGTAGCTCAACCCAGTTTGGTTTTTCGGTTGATTCGAAACAGCATCTAATTGCGTTTGTGTATTGGCAATCATTCTGTCATATCCAAAATAGTTTGAAATCACCAGTTTTGGAAATAGCAAGTAATAAACTTCCAATTGATTGTTGTAGCTCTGTAGATATGCTTTTTTAGAATATCTTGGAAGCGCTGAAAAATCGCTTTGAACGGTATGAAATCCTCCTAAATAGAAGAACATCAATTCACGGTTGAACAATTTGAAATTGGTTTTATAACTCACTTCGACTGAATTGAAACCTTTCGCAGTAATCGAATCCGTGATTTGCAAAGTTTCATAAACACCTCTGTAGATTTTATTGATGTTGTTGTAAGGACCAACATTTGCTGGAAATCCCCATCTCCAAAATCTAGACATTGCTAAATTGTTGGCGGTATGTCCGTAAGTGATTTTGTCTGAAAGTGCGATAATTTCTTTTGCCGCGCTGTATCCAATGGCGATTTTTTGGTGTTTGAATGGCATTTCCATATTCAAAATCAATCCTCGGCGGTTGTTTGTCAATTGTCCGATTGAAACCAAAGAACTCGCAAACGGAATCAATGAAGGCTGACTTCCTGGCGTTTCAGTGTTGTTGAGCGCACTGTTGTATTCCATGATGGAGGAATTCCAGAAAACACCATTGTTGTTGATGACGTAAGGACTGATTTGGTAGTATCGAACTTCCAAAGGAAAGTATGTCGCCTTTTTCGAAAATTGAATTTTGATATCCAATGCTTCGCCCCATTTTGCTTTGTAAGTCGGACTGTGGTAATTTCCACTTCCAATTTCACCCAAAAGGGTTATTTCTTTGATTTTGAAATTGAATTCAGAAGTAATCAATTCATAACCTAAGACATTTTTTGTCAAACTATCGGAATATGTTTTGCTAGCAATGACATTGGCACTGACGAAATTGGTTCCAAAGTTCTTTTTGATTTTTCCAGCTGTCATCGTATTTGGCAAAGGCAAAGCACCACCGTTATATTGCGATTTTCCGTGCATGAAAGAAAATGAAAAATCTTTCGGCAAACGCGCTCCTTCTAAAATGAAACCTTGAAAAGCTTGTTGTCCCCAACGAATGTCTTGATTCAAAGCACCATCTGTGTAAAAGCGTTTGTATCTTTCCAATACTGAACTTGTATTTGGATCCCAAGGATTTCTTTCAAACAAGCTGAAACGATTGTAACCGATGTTGGTCGCAAAAGTCATCGGACTCAATGAATACCAATGAATACCACCTGTTTTCACAGAAAATATTCCGTATTTTGTTGAATGCGTTCCTGTTAAATTGATTCCTAAATTTAATCCTTTGACATAATCTTTGTTTGATCCTGACATTGGCGTCCACAGGTAAAAATCGGTGCTAATCGAAGTGTTTTTGGATGGTCTCAACCCAAAATTCAACATCAATTGCGGAATGTTGCTATCGTCCCCGATAAAGACACGTTTATTGACTCCTTGAAATTCTGGATATTGCGTATCCATGCTTGAATAACAAGCCAAGAAACGGTAATAGCCAGAAATAGAAATGTTGTCTAATGCTTTGGCTGCTTTTTTGGGAAACAGACCAACCGCTGTCGCTTCACTTTGAGAAGTATCAGCTGGAGTTTGGGCCAATCCAAAGAAGCTTTGAAATGCAAAACCGACAACAAGTGAAGCGATATGTAGCTTTTTATTCTTCATCAAATGATTTTAAATCTTGCTTTTTAAACTGAACTGATTTCGCATTTGCACCACTGTTTTCATCGTATTGAACATAAAATGGAACGTTCAAATAAGCGACTTTCTTCCCATCACTAATTGTTACAAATAAACGGTATCTTCCTTCAGAATTAGGTGCAATAAGTTGAACCGCTGAACTGTTTTTTCCTTTGAGTTTTCCGGGAATCATTGTTGGTTTCGCTTCAGCATCTCCACCTGATTTCAAGTCGGTACTTTCGGGATACAATTCCCATTCAAAGGTTAATTTGTCGTGGTTTAAATCTTTGGCAAAAACTTCAAAGTTGTATTTTTCTCTTGGATTTAATATCACGTTTTTGATTGAATTTTGTCCATTGAAATGAATTGAATCTACTGATGGACATCTGTTTTCAGGATATTTTCCAGTGAAATCAAATTCCAATGCATCGATGGCTTCAGTTGGCATTCCTTGCTCGTTAAACAATCCGTACCAAGTGTGTGTGTATTCTTGTTTTTGTCCCCACAAAAAGGCGAAAGAACCAATGCATTGTTTACTTTGACCTGCGATACATTTTTGATATCTGTCTAAATAAACTTTCGCTTTTTCTGTGCTTGTTTGTTCGATAGAAGTTCCCCATTTGGTTTTTGGTGATTCCCAATGTCCATTTGGTCCCCATTCTGTGATCATGTAGGGTCCCTGATAATTTCCGTCTTTCAAAACTTTTTCAACGCCTTCAATATCGCCATAAGTATTGATTCCGTAAATATCAACGGCAGTCATTACTTCCTTGATAAATTTCAGTTTTTCAGGATTTGTTCCAGCTGTAACGGTTGATGTTGGATGATTTGGGTCTTCTTCTTTCACCATTTTAGCGATGTCATTCACTGCAGCCCAAACTTTCGTATTGCTGTATTCCAACTCGTATTCGTTTCCAACGCCCCAAAGCAACAATGCTGGATGATTTTTGAATTTTCTGACTGCCAAGCGAAAAGATTCAAGTTGTGCAGCGATTTTTTCTTGATTATCGTAGTCAAAACCATGGCGTTCGTGTTGCACCCACAATCCCAACATTACTTTCATGTTCATTTTTTGCGCGGCGTCCAGAATTTCTTGTGCGTTTTCTATTCCCCAAGTTCGAATGGTGTTTCCACCGCAAGATTTCAAAACATCTAAATGAACTGTTCCACCACCACCTTTGATGTAGTAGTTTTCGTTGTTGACTTTCAATTGCCATTGACCAGCGTCGTCTGAAACGATCGTGACTTTGTTTACTTGTGCAAAAAGGATTGCAGTGTAACCAACGATAAATTGAAACGAGATGAAAATTAAAATCTTATGCATTCAATTATTTGTTATGGTAATTTGTACAATATTAAATTTTATTTTTAAATTGCGCAACAAATCGACAATAAATGTTAAATAATTTAACAACATTCAAAATCGATAAAAGTTTGAATTTCCAATTTTTACTGATGAAATTCTGAATATTTAAAACAGAAACTAATAGAAAAACTCAACTCCATGTCACAAGCAGATAATCAAAAAACAAATTACGGAGCACTTGCAACCCTTTCAACGGTTTTTTTCTTTTGGGGATTTATCGCCGCAGGAAACAGTGTTTTCATCCCATTTTGTAAAAATTACTTTCACCTCGACCAGTTTCAAAGTCAGTTGATCGATTTTTCATTTTACATTGCTTATTACACCGGCGCACTGGGAATTTTCATTTTCAGTACCACGGTTTCCAAAGACATTGTGGGCACTTGGGGTTACAAGAAAAGCATCGTTTACGGATTGTTATTTTCTGCATTTGGCGCAGCGATTATGATTGTTTCGGTTTATTTCAATGTCTTTGTAGGCATGTTGCTCGGACTTTTCATCGTTGCATTGGGATTTTCATTGCAACAAACTTCTGCCAATCCATTTATGATTATGCTCGGAGACGAAGCAACTGGCGGAAACAGAATCAGTTTGGGAGGTGGAATCAATAGTTTAGGGACTACAATCGGACCATTGATTGTTGCATTGGCGCTTTTCGGAACGGCTTCAGCGATTAGCGACGACATGATCAAATCGCTTCCTTTGACCAAAGTCATTATTCTCTATGCTTTCGTAGGAATATTATTTGTGGGAGTTGCTGCGCTTTTTGGATTATCGAAAAAAGTTCCTGCAGGAAAAATCACGCCGATTTTGGAAGAAAATTCTACCATGATTGAAGGTGTAAAACCTAAAAAAGCGATGTACACTTTGTTGATCATCACACTTTTATTGGCAGCTTGTTTTGCACCTGTTTTCAATAGTTACAGAACGAAGGAAGCCAAAAAGTTGGTCACATTTGAAACGCAATTAGAAGAAGTTGTCGCTTTGAAAAAAGATGAAAACATTAATTTTAGTCAAGAGAAAATAGCGGAAAACAGAAAATTTGAAGCTGATTTAAAAGTCAGTATCAAAGAAACTAAAATGCCATTGGAGAAAAATAGACTTTACTGGCTTTCAGGTGGATTGTTTGTCGTTGTTGCCGGACTTTTATTTGCTTTTTCAAAAGGCAAAAAACAAAAAGCGGGTTGGGGCGCGATGCAATATCCGCAGTTAACTTTGGGAATGTTGGCGATTTTCGCCTACGTTGGTGTGGAAGTGGCGATCGGAAGTAATTTGGGAGAACTCTTGAAACAAAAAGAATTTGGCGGTTACGGTTCTTCTGAAATTGCCCCATTTATCGCCATGTTTTGGGGAAGTTTGATGATTGGTCGCTGGGCTGGTGCAATTAACGCTTTCAATTTTTCTGAGCAAACCAAGCAGGTTTTGAAAGTAATCGTTCCTTTGGTCGCTTTTGGTTTGGTGCTTGGATTCACTAAATTAGCAGGCTACAACATCGATAAATTATACATGTACACTGGCTGCGTCGTTTTTCAAATAGTTGCTTCTTTCTTAACGAAAGACAAACCAGCTTTGACCTTAGGTGTTTTTGGGTTTTTGGGAATCGCAGCGATTATCATAGGAATGATGACTACAGGATTGACCGCAGTTTACGCATTTTTGAGTTGTGGTTTATTTTGTTCCATCATGTGGCCATCGATTTTCTCGCTTTCCTTGGCAGGTTTGGGCGGACATCAATCTCAAGGTTCATCCTTTTTAGTAATGATGATTTTAGGTGGTGCGATTTTGCCTCCAATTCAAGGAAAATTAGCTGACATTATCGGTATTCAATTTTCGTTTGTGATTGGTGCAGTTTGTTTTGCTTACTTGGTGATTTTTGCTTTTTCAGCGAGAAGAATTTTGAAAAAACAAGGTGTTTCGTTGGATGAAAATGCGATAGCGACGCATTAACGCGCAACCTTTTTCTTCTTCAATGCACTTTTCAATGATTGGTAATCCAACCAATAAATCACTTTGATTGAAATGCTATTTAATGCGCCATTTTCAAAGGTTGAATTCAAATTTCGCATGTAGCTTTCTTGCACGCGTTTGTCGTTGGTGAAAATCGAATTTTTCCAAACCACATTGATTTCACTTCCTGGTTTGAAAACCCAACGGTAAACCATGTCTATCGTAAACGCATTGAAATTGGTGTTGTAAGCTGATTCGCCATTTACATCCAATCCAGTAAAAGCATTTCGCGTTAAACTTCCATCGTCTTGTAAATCATAGAAATAATTGTATTTCACCGTTGAACGGTAATGCCTCAATCGGAAAGTAAATCCCATTCTTTTGGTAAAAGTATAACGCAAGTTAATGGTGTTGGTCACATTGGTTCTGTCTCGATTTCCAAAGAGAATCGCATCGGTCGTTTCTGCTGGAATTCCGAAAGGCACTGCGAAAGCTTGACTTCCTGTATTCAAAGTGTGTTCCAGCTCATATACTAAGAAAATTTGATTGCTGATTCTCCAACGTGGCGAAATTCCATAGCCATATTCTTGCCAATTTTCGCGGTCGATGTAAGTCCAAAATGTATTGACATCTAGCGCAAATTTTTTCTGGTAATTCGTCGAAATCCAAGCGCCATAATTGACTGCTTTCGGACGCGTGAAAAATTTACCCCAAACTCGAGGTTCGAAATAATCGTAATTGGGCGTGACAGTCGCATCGACGTTGAATCCCATCGCGTGAAATTTTTTGGTGTTTACGAAACCGCTGAGTGAAACGACTGTTGATACATAAACATCAGGTTTATAAAGTCGATTATAAGCAACGTTCAGATTGGTTGTCAATCGATTGAGTCTCCAAAATGGTTTGAAAATTCGATAACTAAAAAACTGATTGATAGCCCGCGTATTGTTATTTCCTAAAAATCCTAAATCATTCGGATCGTAAGTATCAGACTCTTCGTAGTAATTTGATGTCCAGATGAAATTACCCGTTTGTTTCCCAAAAAATGTTCCAGCAGTATGACCAAATTCTTTATTAGTGGTATAATATTTACCTGAAAGTGCGCCATAAGTTCCTATAAAATAGCGATTGTCTTTGGTGTTAAATTTGCTGTCGAAACCAGTCACATTGGCGTCATAAAATGAACCTGAACGTGTTACATTCGTGTTGGTCAAAGTGATGCTGCTATTGTTCTTCAAGTTTTGATCTAAAACCAACACATTGTAATTGGTGAGTGGAGAAACCAATATTTCGCGCGTCGTGCTGTCTGTCAAATTGAAAGCTTTGGCTTTTTGCGGCGCAGTAATTCCATTAAAAATGCCAATTCCAAGTCCTTTTTTGGTGCGGCCAGAAATTTTGGAAGCATTGTAAAGTTGTGAAGATTGTGGTACTTCATTCAAGATTTCATTCTCGTTCAATAACGTAGTCAAAACGCTATTGGGCGCTTGAATTCCAATTCTTCGGCTGTAAAACAATCCAGATTTGTTGAATAATTCTGTTCCTTCGGTAAAAAACTGTCTGTTTTCGTTGAATTGAATTTCAAAAGGGCTCAAATTCAGCACTTGGTTGTCGAAAACGACTTGTCCGAAATCGGGCACCAAAGTCATGTCCAATGTAAAAGCTTCGTTCAATCCCAATTTGATGTCCATTCCGCCATTGAGTTGTTGCGAAATATTTTTGACACTTGGATCATTGAACGGATAATGACTCACGTAGCCAGAAAGATACGGAATCAAAGCCAATCTCAAGGGCGGCGCAATTCCTTCCACGCCTTTCAATTGACCGCATTGCGCCATGTAATTATCAAAATCTGGTTTCACAGGGTTCCAAGAGGAAACTTCGCGGTTTCGGCTGATGTAGCGCTCAAAGTTTACTCCCCAATTTTGCACGGCAGTTTTCGGAAATCGAAAAGCAGAATAGGGAATTTTAATTTCCAATTGCCAACCATTTTCTGTGTGTACAACTTCGCTGTTCCAAACCATGTTCAACTCAGGACTTTCCTCGCCTTGGTAAATTTTCGCATCGTATTGCACCCCCATGCTGCTGACGCCAAAAACGAAACCATTTTGATCGTCGTTGTATGTGTCGATGAAAAGTTTGAAATTGTCAATGTTTGCATGAAAATCGTCGCGTAACGAAAGAATTTTGGAAGCCAAATGGGGTTCGTCGATGCAAGTTACAGCAATGTATAAAGCATTGTCGTCGTAACTCAACCGAACTTCCGTTTTTTGCGAAGGCGCACTTCCAGGGGCTGGCGTAATTTGAGAAAAATCAGTCGCAACGACTTCTGTTTTCCAAGTGTTTTCAGAAAATTTTCCATCAATTTGAATTCGCTCTGAAGTCTTTGAAATTGAAATCTCCTTTTGAGCAAATGCAAGATTTGAGGAGGAAAAAATTCCTAAACCAATCAATATGAATCGAATTACTGTAAGTATAAAGTGGAATTTTTTCAAAAGATTTTAAATAGTCAGTCGTACAAAAATAGTAAAAAAAAGACCCGCTACGCTATTAGATATTAGACATTAGAACCGTTGCTTCGCAACTATTAGACTAATTACAGATGATTAGAAAGTTGGAATTCGAATAATCCAATAATCTAAAAATCCAATGATCCAACCATCCAATGATCCAACCTCCATCCGTTACCTTTTTCAATCTTCGACATTATATGCTAAACAAGTCATTAAATTCTCCTTATTATGAAAACATTTTTTCTTTTATTTTGGGTGAGTGTTGCAGCAACATTTTCATCTTTCGCCACAGAAATTCGCACAGCGACTGAAATTGTGGGACAAGTTGAAATTCAACGTCCGCGCTATTTGTTGAAGACGACCTCTTTGAAAGCGGAGGTTTTTAATATGCCTTTTGGCGAAAGTTATTTGATTTCGGAGAAAGACAAATTGTTTTTGAAAACAGCCGACGTGCGACAAATTGATTTGGTTTTTACCGATTATCCTAAGGGGCAAGATTTGAAAAAATTGAATTTGAATCGCATCAAAGAAGTTGAAAGTTGGCGTAAATCCTTGGTTTCGGATTACGACATCACTTGGAAAATCATTCGTCAAACGGATTGCAAAAATGAAGCGGAAGCTAAAACGATGTTTCACGGCATTGTGATTCACTACAAAGGACCACAAACCGAGGAAGACCGCCTGATGGAAATTGCAGTTACGAGCAAGTTTTTACCGCTGGAAGAAGACATCAAAGATCCAATCAAATTGAGAAAAAGTTTGCCTGACTCAACGATTTTCAAGGTTTTTGAGCGTAACAAAAATTGGAAAAACATGGCTGTTGTGGCCGATATGACAGGCTCGATGGCGCCTTATACCGCGCAATTGGTTTTGTGGTTTAAGTTGAAAGTAAACGACCACCGCATCCAAGATTTGATTTTCTTCAACGATGGCGATTCAACGCCCAACAGCAAAAAAGTGATTGGAAGCACGGGCGGCATTTACCACGACAAAGGCAACAATTACAAACAAGTACGTGAATTGGCCATGAAAACCATCCGTGCAGGTTGCGGAGGCGACGCGCCCGAAAACGATTGTGAAGCATTGTTATACGCCTATAAAGTGGCACCCAAAGCGTCAGAATACATTCTCATCGCCGACAATTTAGCGCCCATCAAAGACATCGTTTTATTGGAGAAACTCAATAAACCTGTGCGCATCATTTTGTGTGGCACCGGCTACGGAATCAGTGCCGAATACCTCAACCTTGCCCGCAAAACAGGAGGCTCCGTCCACACGATGGAAGCCGATTTGGAAAATTTAATCAAGAAAAGCGAAGGCGAAAAATTCACTTTCATGAATCAGAAATATCGAATTGAGAAAGGGGTGGTTGTGAAGGAGTATGCGAAGTGATTTTTAAGAAAATTTAATTCTCATCAAAAATTAAAAAACACAAACCCCCTAAACGCATCAATTTTCTCCTTAAACTTCAATTCATCATCTTTATTCAAAATCGTGCGCATCACAATTGGGTGGCTTGGTTGGTAAATGACTTTGACAACTGAGCCAATGCGCAGGCGGCTGAATTCTTCGGCGTTGACATTATCGAAACCAGTGATTTTTTCGCCTGAAATTGTTTTGAAAGTGAATTCGATGCTGTAGCTGTTTTCTGTTCCTCTTTTGAGTGATTTTCTGGTGGTGTGCGTGCCGTTGGTGATGGATGCGAGACAAACCACACCTTCTTTTTGCAGCGTAGCATCTGTTCTGAAATAGGTGAAACCACCAATCACGCCGATGTAAGCGATGCCCAGAAACGCCAACATGAATTTTTTGAATTTGGTCATTTTCGGCTCTTTATTTCGCTTTTCTGCATAGAAAATAATGCCGAAGCTATCTGCTTGTTTGAAAGCCAAATAGGTGAGGTAAGTGACCAAAATTCCGCCAAGTACATAATAGAAACCTTTCAAATGAAAGATAATGAAAAGCGGCATCACAAAAGTGAGCAAAAGCAAAGTTGCAATGGCGGTTCCAAACCAGATGAAAAAATTTTTGGCCATGAAGATAATTTTGAGCTAAAAGTAGGAAAATTGCCTTTATACGCAATCCATTTTGTCGGCGACAAAGTAATTAGCAATTATTCTAGTTTTTTAGAAGGATATAATTAGGGCGGTGCATAAATTAATAGTTGTAGACTTTTGGCCTTGGAAGAAAGGGTTTTAAAGGTGCACTGAAAATGTAGACTTTTGGAGGAAGCTACGCAGTGAAAACGGAGTAGATCACTGACAAAATCACGTTTTCAGAAGCTTTTAAAATAAAGCGCATGACGCAAAAATTTAATAGCGTGAATAGATTTGCGCTTTAACTTGATGACTCAGCCTTGATTTTTGGGTTCGTTTTGATCAAGCAAAAGGAACAAAAGAAATTTGTCGGTCGGAAATTCCTCACCCAAACCCCAATCTTTTTCCGTAACTTAGTACTACAAACAAAATGCATTATTCTATGGAAGAAAATTCACCCATCGAAGATTTGAACGAAAATCTGAAAGCATATCTCTCAACGCGCTATGATCTAGCGGTTTTGAAAACCACAGACAAGGTTTCTGCCATCGGTTCGATGACCAGTTTGGCGGTTATTTTGGGCGTTTTTATCACGCTTTTTTTGCTTTTTTTGAGTGTTTCGTTTGGTTTTTTCCTTTCAGATTGGTTCGGAAGTTACTCCTTGGGCTTCTTAACGCTGTCTGGATTTTACTTTTTGCTATTTTTAACAGTATTGATTTTTCGAAAGTCATTGATTATAAATCCTGTGCGCAACCGCTTAATTCGTTCAATTTTAGACGAGCAATAATTGAAAATTATGGAAAAACAAACTCCTCCAATCAGCAATTATTTGGCTTTGAAGCAACAAATTGCCGTATTAGAATCGCAAAAAGAAGCACAAGAATTAGTATTGAAAGCCAATTTTCATGAAGTTTACCAATCGATTCAACCTGCGAATTTATTAAAGAACGCTTTGTTGCGTGTGCGAGAAGAAAACGAAGTGGCTGGCACCATGGCTGGCGATGCTGGAATCGACTTTGTGGTTGGAAAAATCTTCAAAAAAGACGCATCTGGCGGCGAAGCACTGAAATCATTGATTTTGAGCGAAATTTTGCACGTCTTGTACCACAAATACCACGACAGAATCCATGAATTCATTGGCAAAATGACCGAGAAATTGATTGATTTTGTGAATCCAGAGAAGAACGAAGAAGAATCGGAAGGTTCCGAAGCAGAATGATTGATTTTAAAAAATGCGGATTAGATTTGTTTATATATTCTTCGGCCTTGGAAGAAAGGTTTCACTACCGTGGCTGCTGCGCGGTTTAAAGGTGCACTGAAAAAGTAGACTTTTGGAGGAAGCTACGTAGTGTCAACGGAGTAGATCACCGACACTTCCGAAGGATGCAGCGAAGCTAAAATCACGTTTTCAGACCGCGATAGCAGCACCGCAGGTAACGTTTTAAAATAAAGCGCTTGATGAGAGAATTTGATTTCGTACGAAAATTTGCGCTTTAACTTGATGATTCAGCCTTGAACTTAGCCGTAGGCGATCTCAGCGAAGCTATTTTTTGGTTCTTTTTTATCAAGAAAAAAGAACGAAAGATTACTCGTTAAAAAGCGTCTTAAACGGATCAAAACGATTCAAATTATCCACTTCTTTCATTCCGCCGTTTTCAACCCTGAAAACACGTCCTGGAAATTTTTCGACCATCGACATGTCGTGCGTCGCCATGATGACAGAAGATTTTTCTTCCTTCGCCACAGTAATCAATAAGCGCATGATTTCTTCCGAAGTTTCTGGATCCAGGTTTCCTGTTGGTTCGTCGGCCAAAATTAATTCTGGTTTGTTTACCAAGGCGCGGGCAATCGCTACACGTTGTTGTTCTCCGCCAGATAAAGTGTGCGGCATCAAATGTGCTTTGCTCTCAATGCCAACCATTTTCAAAACGCCTGTCGCACGTTGCTCCATTTGTTGCTTGTCTTTCCAACCAGTGGATTGCATCACGAAATACAAATTTTTGATTACCGAGCGGTCCATCAATAACTGAAAATCTTGGAAAATAATCCCAATTTTTCGGCGCAACATCGGAATGTCTTTGCGTTTGAGCGTTAGTAAATCAAATCCTGCAACATCACCTTTTCCGTCCGTGAGTGGCAATTCGCCAAACAAAGTTTTAAGCAAACTACTTTTTCCGCTTCCCGTTTTACCAATCAAGTAAATGATTTCATTGGCTTGCAACTCAAAATTGATGTTGTTCAAGACCAACTCTTTTTGTTGATAGATTTTGGCGTCTTTTAATCGAATTACTTGTCCCACGGATGAAAGATTTAGTGTAAAGTTGCAGATTTATTCCCCATCGCACGGCAGAAATTGAAAATAATTTGAACACAGCCGCGTTTAAAACTTTTAGGCATGCTCTCCAAAACACAGCCTCAAGTCGTTTAATTTTATCCTTTTTAAAAAATATAGAACTTTATGAACCGTTTCTTGGTCATATTATCGATGTTGGCTACCCTGAATTTGGGCGCACAAACTTCTGAAAAATACAACAGTGAATACGCTGCTTTTTTCCGTGGAGAAGAATTATTCGAAAAAGAACAATACAGCGCAGCAAGAAAAGAGTTTCGTGGATTTATTGATCAATTTGCGCAAAAAAACGACCCCTTTTACCTGAAAGCACTTTATTATGAGGGAGTTTCAGCCTTGGAATTGTTTAACAACGACGGCGTGAAATTGCTAGAAGATTTCAATAAGAATTTTCCAGAAAGCATCTACCGCACCAAAATTTACTACAAATTAGGAAGGTATTATTACCAGAAAAAAGACTTCAAGGAAGCCATCGCTTGGTTCAATAAATTGCATGCCTTAGACTTGGAAGCCGACGACAAAGACGAATTTTTCTTCAAATTAGGATATGCTAATTTCCAAGAAAATAATTTTCCAGCTGCACGCGCTGCTTTTTATGAGGTGAGAAACAGCACTTCGCAATATGGCGCGCCTTCTTTGTACTATTATTCACACATCGCTTACAACGAAAAATCCTACCAAACAGCCTTGGAAGGTTTTGAAAAATTGTTGGGCGATAAACGTTTTAGAGAGGTCGTTCCTTATTACATCACGCAAATTTATTACTTGCAAGGTCGATATGAAGATGTTGCCAAATTCGCACCAGCTTTGGTTGACAGTGTGAAATCTACCAGCATGAGCAGCATGAATCATTTGATTGGTGACGCTTTTTACCGCGCTGGAAAATACGATGAAGCGGTGATGTATTTGGAAAAATACAATTCAAAAGCAAACACAACCCGCGACGAAGATTATGAATTGGGTTACGCTTACTACCGAAGTTCAAATTTCGACAAAGCGATTCAATTGTTTGACCGCGTTTCGAGAGTGAAAGATACTTTGGGACAAATTGCATTTTACCACATTGGCGAATGCTACCTCAAAAAAGGAAACAACGCATACGCTCGCACGGCTTTTGAAGAAGCAGCAGTGATGGATGTGGATGCGAAAATCCAAGAAGATGCGCTTTATAATTATGCGATTTTGTCGTACAAACTAGATGTCAATCCTTACGACGAAGCGGTGGAAGCTTTGGGATTGTATCTCAAAAAATATCCAAATTCAGACCGAAAAAATGAAGTGTATCAATATTTGGTAAATGTTTACACTTCAACCAACAATTACGAAGCAGCGCTGAAATCCTTGGATAAATTGGCGACCAAAGACATTCGTTTGAAAACAGCTTATCAAATTGTAGCGTTCAATCACGGCGTGGAATTGTTTCAGAAAGCATCTTATGTGAAAGCGATTGATGCCTTTGAATTGGTTGACAAATATCCAATTGACGCGGAAATTGCTGCCAAAGCAAAATTTTGGATTGCAGATGCCTACTACCAAATGAAAAACGATGCGAAAGCGATTCAAGGATACAAATCTTTCCTTTCTCTTCCTGGAAACGTTTCTTCGAGTTTGCGCGCGGATGCTTACTACAATTTGGGCTACGCTTATTTGAATACAGCCAAAAAGGACAAAACCTTGCAAAACCCTCAATTGGAAGACGCTTTCAAAAACTACCTTTCGCAAGGAAATTTGAAAAATAAATCCAAGAAAGCGGACGCTTACATGCGTTTGGCGGATTATTACTACATCACCAAGAAAAATGAATTGGCGATCAAAAACTACAAAGAAGTCTATGAATTGAAAGCCGGAAATGAAGATCAAGCATTGTATTTCATGTCGTTGACTTACGGTTTAACTGAAAAAGGGTTGGAAGATAAAATCAAAAACTTGCAAGACATTGTCAACAATTATCCGCGTTCGCAGTACATCATGGCTTCAATTTATGAAATTGGGATGAGTTTTAGAGCGAAAGAGCAAGACGAGAAAGCATTGCCTTATTTCCAACAATTGGTGACAGATTATCCAACGTATATTTTGGTGCGCGAAGCGAAAATCAATATTGCAGACATTTATTTCAAGAAAAAAGAATACGCAAAATCGGAAGATTTATACAAGAAAATCTTGGCTGAATATGGCACCGACCGTGAAACTTGCATCGACGGTGTGAAAGGTTTGAGCGACATTTACAAAGCGCAAAAACAATTGGATAGAATCGAAGAATTGAAAGTGTATAATTGCTCCGATGAGGTTGTGGACGATTTGGAAGACAGTTACTACAGCGCTGCGTTTGAACCATACGAAGACAGTTCATTTACAGAAGCAATTCCAGATTTGGAAAAATATTTGTCTAAATATCCAGGCGGAAAATACGAAGTTGAAATTCAAGCTTATTTGGCAAACGCTTATTTCAGAACAGGAAACGAAGCCAAAGCATTGGAAATGTACCGCGCTTTGTTGGAAAAACCGAACACTGAATTTACAGAATTGGCGGCGATTCGTGTTTCGAAAAACTTGTACAACAGCGGCGATTACGAAACAGCGATGTTCTACTACGCCAAATTGGAAAAAGTAACTTCCCGACCAAGCACTTTGCACAATACGCAAATTGGTTTGATGCGTTGTAATTTCTTCCTCGAAAATTGGTTGAGCGCTTCAGAATATTCCAAAAAAGTACTGGCCAACACTTTGACAGCTTCCACGATTAAATTGGAAGCGGAATACGTGAAAGGAATTTCCTTCTATCAGTTAGAAAATTACACCGAAGCGAAACCATCGTTGGAATGGGTTGTCAAAAATACCACGACTGTGATGGCGCCAGAATCGAAGTTTTATTTGGCTGAAATGTACTACAAGCAAAAAGAACATGTGAAAGCAGAAACTGAAATTCGAGCCTTGCTTAAAATGAAACCATCGTATGATTTCTGGATTGCCAAAGCTTTGATTTTACAATCCAAAGTGTTGATTGCCAAACAAGATTTGTTTCAAGCCGAACACACTTTGCAATCGGTAATAGATAATTACACCATTCAAGACGATGGCATTTTGTTAGAAGCGAACCAACTTTGGGACGAATTGATGCAATTGAAAACGACGCCAAAAGTGGTGGAAGAAAAGAAATCGACAGAAATCGAAATTAACGAAAAAGACAATTAATCATGTTCAAATATTTCATTTTACTCGCATTTAGTGTCATTGGTTTGACCAGTTTTGCTCAAGTCAAGCAAGACGAAGAAAGCGTTTTGGTAAAAGCCAACAGAACGATTCCAGAAGCATATAGAATTGTGGAGTCGCCTAAAATTATCGACACCGTGATTCCGCAATCGGAAGTAGAATATCCGTTGCTTTCGTTGAAATATGAAACCAAAATCATTTTGGATACCATCGAGCCAGCCACGGTGAAATTGGTCGATAAATTGCCGCAATTGTATAGTTCTTACGTCAAAGTGGGAATTGGATCTACTTTCATGCCTTTGGGAGAAATTTATTACAACAATACGCGCTCACGCAAGTATGTGTACGGCGGTCATTTGAAACATTTGAGTTCATTCGGCAACATCAAAGGCTACGCACCAGCGCAATTCGACCGTACAAGTTTGAATATTTTTGGGGGCATCAATGAGAAAAATTACACTGCGCGAGGAGAATTTATCAACAACAACAGAGGTTTGCACCAATATGGTTTCAAGAATGAAAAAGCAGACCGCGACAGCATTCAAAACCGTTTCAATGAAATTGGCGCACAATTTTCTTTCGCTTCACACAAAAAAGACAGCGCTAATTTGAACTACAAAGTTGGCTTGGCTTATTTCAATTTTCAAGACAAAAAATCCAAAATCGACAGTTTGGCGAATTGGAGAGGAAGAGAAAATTATTTTGCAGCAACTAGTTCATTTTGGTACCAAATGGGCAAGGAAGTTTTTGCAGCAGATTTAAACATTCGTTACAACGGCTACAAATACGGCGAAAAAGACGCAGGTTTAAATTCTTTGGACACAGGAATTATCAAAAACAATACGATTGTGAATTTGAAACCAAGCATCACAACGTATGCGATGAACAACAAATTGAAAGCACAAATTGGCATCGACATCACGATTGACGCACAAGAAAAAGCGAAGTTTTACATTTATCCCGTGGCGGAAGTCAAGTATTCCATGTTTGACGACATTTTAATTCCTTACGCAGGAATCAAGGGCGGATTGAAGCAAAACACTTTCAAAAGTTTGAGTTTGGAAAACGAATTCATTCTTTCCAATGTGCAATTGCAAAACGAAAGCAACACGCTCAACGCCTTCATAGGTTTCAAAGGAACGTTGACTAAAAGAATTGCTTTCAACGCCAGTGCGAGCTTCTCAAACCACAAAAACAAAGCTTTGTTTGTGACTGATACAGTTTACGCCAAAGGAAGAAATCAATTCAGGGTGATTTATGATACGATGAACATCGCCACCATTGAAGGATCGATTTCTTACCAAATGTCTGAAAAATTGAAAATTGACGGCGTTGCGAAGTTCTTTTCATACAATGCCAAAAACAATTCATTTGCCTGGAATTTACCTCAATTTCAATTGATTGCTCGCGGAAGCTACAATTTGTTCGACAAATTTCTCATCAATTTGGACATGAATTATGAAGGCGGAAGAAAAGCCTTGGTTTATGAAAAAGGCACCAACGTGACTTTAGAAGACGGACAATTTGCCCAAAAATTGGGATTCATCGCAGACGTAAATTTGGGTGTAGAATACCGCTACAACAAACGCATTTCCGCATTTCTACAATTCAACAATTTAGCCGCACAAAGATACCAACGTTGGTACAACTACCAAGTGCAAGGTTTCCAAGTGATGGGTGGCGTGACGTTTAGGTTTTAGGGAATTTAGACTTTAAAATATTGAAAGCTTGCAGGAATTGGTTTTTGCAAGCTTTTTTTGTGCAAATCTCTAGATAATAATTTTAGTTTGAAGGGTTGCGGTTGAAAAAAATTGTTTCAAAAACGAACAATTTATAAAGAATAATATCGCAGGGTTTACTGCCTACACAATTTTATAAACTAATTATTAGTAAAGGTTAGTAAATGACCTTTTACCAGTTTCATCGAGTGTTTTGATTGTTTCATTTTCCGTAATACTTTTGTTTTTATGAACCTTAATAATTAAAAAAAATTTACTTAGTCAATGATTGCAAGTTTATAATTTACAATAACTTTGTCAGTATCTTCCATTATATAAAGAAAATATATTCCAGACGAGAGATTTTCTCGAAACAATTCTATACTTTCTCCTGAAATATTTTGTAATTCTTTTACAATTTTTCCTGAAACGTCTCGTAAGATTAAAGTTGAATTAGAAAATAAAACATTTGATTTTATTGTTGTACTTACAGAAAAGGGGTTTGGGGAAACTTTAGAATCATACACTATTGTTTCATATGTTACACCTAAAGGATTACAAACATTTAAAGAGCTAAATTGACGTGAGTTTAATGGCCAATTGATATCATTTCGTTCATCAAAAACATGATTACTTGCCCCTGAGGCATTTGTAATGTTTAAATTATGATTTGCTAAAATTTGAGGTGACCAAGAGATATCGTTGCATGAAGAATTTCCTACTTCATCTGTTTTTACTGCATATATTTTTATACTCGTCGGATTTGCCCCTTGGTCGATCACTCCTGTAAAAGCAAACCCGTTGTCTGATGTTTCAATTACGTTTGCCGGTTGTTCACCCCAAGGAGTACCATATGCCTTTGCCCATTGTATATCGCCATTAATATTCAGTTTAATTAAGCAAACATCATCACTGCCATTTCCTGCACTATTTGTATACCCGGATAAAATAACGCCACCATCTTGAGTGTTATTTATGCTAACAGAAATATCTACATATGTGCCACCGTAGCTTTTACTTGAAATTAAGTTTCCGGAGGCGTTTAATGTTATAACAAAATTGTCTACTTCTTGAGCAATAGTATTATCATTTCGAAAGGATGTGTTGACAATTATTTCACCAGTAGAATTTTCTATCACATCGAGACCAAACAAACCGCTCCCCTCTGGTGTTGGTGTATAATTTTTAGACCAAACAAGATTTCCTGTGTTTGAAAATTTTCTTAATGTAAAATAATTTTCTATAGTTCCAACTATTACCCCTCCATCTGCAAGAGTATAAATAACTGGACTATCGTATACATTGTTAGATATCTTTTTCGCCCAAATTATTTCTCCTAAACTATTTATGTTTACAATAACTGATTCTGGATATGCTGGTGTTAATTGAACTGTACCAGAAACATAAAATCCATTTTGACCATCCTTGTTTACTTTTCCAAACCATTCAGCAAATATACCACCATAAGCCTTAGCCCAAATAATATTGCCAATACTATCTGTTTTCATAATGAAAGCATCATCACTGCCAGCTCCATAACTTTGTGTTTGACCACACATGACCAATGATTTATCTTCAAGTTCAGTAACATCTTTTATAATATCGTTATTTATTCCAGAATAGTCTTTTACCCATAGAATGGTTCCATTTAAATTTACCTTCATAATTAAAGCATTGCCGGAAGAACCAAATCCATTACTTTTCCCAACCAAAATAAAATTATGATCTTGTGTTTGAATTATTTTAGTTGCAAAATCTAGGTAAGAGGTTCCATACCTATATTGAAAATTTGTTTGAGTGAAAACACAAAATGCAAAAAAAAACATTAACGTAGTGAGGGTTAGACTTTTCATCTTAGTAATTTTAAAATGATAATTTAATTAAAACTATAAAATTCTATGAAAAGCATTTTAGAGCTCAAATTTTTATTTCAAGCAAAAGTAAATCTATTTTTCAAATACTATGTATATAAAAACAAAATAGTTAGGTATAAATTACAAATTTAGTTTCTGATTTTGCCAAAATACTTTAATAATTAAAACTCAGCATTCCCTGGTGTTCTTGGGAAAGGAATTACGTCGCGGATGTTGCTCATTCCGGTAACGAACATCACCATGCGCTCAAATCCTAACCCGAAACCTGCGTGAGGCACCGTTCCGAATTTGCGGGTTTCTAAATACCACCACAAATCTTCTTCGTGAATTCCAAAGTCAGCGCATTTCTTTTTCAAGACATCCAAACGTTCTTCACGTTGCGAACCGCCCACCATTTCTCCAATGCCTGGAAACAAAATGTCCATCGCGGCAACCGTTTCTTTTCCAGCTTCGCAACCTTCGTTTGCACGCATGTAGAAAGCCTTGAAAGAAGCAGGATAATCAGTGATAATTACAGGGCGTTTAAATTCTTTTTCAACCAAATAGCGCTCATGTTCTGATTGCAAATCTGTTCCCCAAGTAACATCGTATTTGAATTTTTTCTTTTTGAATGGCGTTGAATTCATCAACACTTCAATCGCTTCTGTATAAGTAATGCGTTTGAAATCGTTGGTTGTAACAAATTCAAGACGCTCCAACAATGTCAATTCATTGCGCTCATTGGCAGGTTTTGAAGCTTGCTCAGTGATTTCTCTTTCGTTCAAGAATTTCAAATCATCCGCACAATTTTCCATCACATATTTGCAGATGTATTTCAACATTTCCTCCGCCAAATCCATGTTGTCGTGGATGTCGTTGAACGCTACTTCCGGTTCGATCATCCAAAACTCTGCCAAGTGGCGAGATGTATTGGAATTTTCCGCGCGGAACGTTGGTCCGAAAGTATATACTTGACCCAAAGCCAAGGCAGCCAATTCCGCTTCCAATTGACCAGAAACTGTCAAGTTTACAGATTTGCTGAAAAAATCTTCAGAAAAATCAACTTTTCCGTCTTCCGTTTTTGGTAAATTTTCTAAATCTAAGTTGGTCACATGAAACATTTCGCCCGCACCTTCAGCATCAGAACCCGTGATGATTGGCGTATGTAAATAGTAAAAACCTTTGTTGTTGAAGAATTGATGAATCGCAAACGATACCGCGTGACGCACTCTGAAAACCGCGCCAAATAAGTTTGTTCTGAAACGCAAATGCGCTTGTTCACGCAAAAACTCCAAGCTGTGTTTTTTCGGTTGCATCACCGTTTTTTGTATATCGTCAGGATTCGCTTCACCGATAATTTCGATTTCAGTTACTTGCAATTCAATCGATTGTCCAGCACCTTGAGAAGCCACAATTTCGCCAGTCAAACCAATGGCTGCACCCGTTGTGATTTTTTTCAAAATTGCTTCGTCGTATTTTTCAAAATCAACTACCGCCTGCAAATTATTGATTGTTGAACCGTCATTCAATTGAATAAAACGATTACTGCGGAATGCGCGAACCCATCCTTTTACAACCAACACTTGTCCGACTTCAGCCTGACTCAAAACTTCTGCAATTTTTACTCTCTTCATTTTTATAGAAATATAGGCTACAAAAATAAATAAATAAGTTGAAGAAATGGCTGAAAATGCCGATTAACAGAGAATTCAAAATTATTTTAAAAAAATCAAAACAGCTCCATAGGAGCGAAATATTTGTAACGACGGTTCCGATAGCTATCGGAATCGTCGGACAAACAAATGCATGAATTCGTTTTTTGGCATGTATTTTTGTGTAAAAATCATGACAAAAAACCTTAGCTCGAAAAACTTGCTTTTAAAAGGAATTTACAGGAAAATTACTATTTCTTAAAAAATCTTTCCCGTAGGGAAAAAGTATAAAATGATTAAAATTTCAACAAAAAATACCGCGAAAGTGTTGTGGATTAAAAATTAGTTTATACATTTGATTAAAATTTCGTCAAAACAATGTTTAAAATATTATCAAGATGACAACATTAAAAGTAAATGACAAAGCACCGAATTTTGCTGGTTTAGATCAGCAAGGAAAAACGATTCAAACAGCAGATTTTGCAGGAAAGAAATACGCCGTTTATTTTTATCCTAAAGACAACACGCCAGGTTGCACAGTGCAAGCATGTAATTTGAGAGACAATTACGACGCATTGGCAGCAGCGGGAATTTCCATCATCGGTGTGAGCATGGATTCAGAAGTTTCTCACCAAAAATTCATTTCGAAATTTGAATTGCCTTTTCCGTTGATTGCGGATACAGACAAAAAAGTGATTGAAGCTTTTCAAGTTTGGGGTCCAAAAAAATTCATGGGCAAGGAATATGACGGAATTCACCGCACCACTTTTGTGATGGATGAAAACAATGTGATTCAAGGCATCATTTCAAAACCTAAAACCAAAGATCACGCAAGTGAAATTTTAGAAATTTTCAATAAATAATATTTTTTTTCAAGAACGTAAATAGATTACGTATAACCACCCCCAACTTTGCATCATAATTAAACCCGACAATGTTTGTGCTAGAGGATAAACGATAATCGAAAGCAAGCTTTGTCAAATAACAAATAAAAAATAAACGATATGGCAGTTAAAGAAGTAAATGCAGACAAATTAAAAGCGCTTCAACTTACAATGGAGAAGTTGGACAAAACTTACGGTAAAGGAACTGTAATGAAATTAGGCGATGCACCAATCGAGGAAATGGAAGTGATTTCTTCAGGTTCAGTAACCCTAGATTTAGCGCTTGGTGTAAATGGTTATCCAAAAGGAAGAATCATTGAAATATACGGACCAGAATCATCTGGAAAAACAACCTTGGCAATTCACGCGATTGCTGAATGTCAAAAAGCAGGTGGAATTGCAGCTTTCATTGATGCAGAGCATGCTTTCGACCAATTTTATGCACAAAAATTGGGTGTAAATGTCAACGAATTGTTGATTTCACAACCAGACAATGGAGAGCAAGCATTAGAAATCGCAGACAATTTGATCCGTTCAGGAGCGATTGATTTAATTGTGATTGATTCTGTAGCAGCATTGACGCCAAAAGCGGAAATCGAAGGCGAAATGGGCGATTCTCAAATGGGATTGCAAGCAAGATTGATGTCGAAAGCATTGAGAAAATTGACAGGTTCAATCTCAAAAGCGAAATGTACGTGTATTTTCATCAACCAATTGCGTGAGAAAATTGGTGTAATGTTCGGAAATCCAGAAACAACGACTGGAGGAAATGCATTGAAATTCTACGCTTCAGTGAGAATTGATATCAGAAGAGCCGCACAAATCAAAGATGGAGAAGAAGTAATTGGAAACCACATCAAAGTGAAAGTGGTAAAAAATAAAGTGGCGCCACCGTTCCGCAAAGCAGAATTCGACATCATGTATGGAGAAGGAATTTCAAAAGTGGGTGAAATCATCGATTTAGGCGTTGAATTCAACATTTTGAAGAAAAGCGGATCTTGGTTCTCTTACGGAGAAACGAGATTAGGACAAGGGCGTGATGCTGTGAAAAGTTTAATTGGCGACAATCCAGAATTAATGGAAGAATTGGAAGCCAAAATCAAAGACGTTCTTGGAGCGAATCCTACATTAATTGAGGAGGTAATCCAGGACTAACTGCATATCGTTTAAGACAGCGCTTCGAAAGGGGCGCTGTTTTTTTTGTGTTTAAAATTATGCCTCCAAGAATTTCTTCAACCCTTCCACAATCACGATTTCATTCACGTCTATCCCCTTCAATTCAGACAAATAGTAGGATGCCCAATCAACGACATTGATAAAGTATATCGAGCGCTCAACGGTTGAATTACCTTTGGCGTTCAAAGTGTAAACAAAATCAGTTCTGGTTTTTAGGTAATCTTTGGTAAACTGCATGCGTTTCACATTTTGCGGATGTTCCTCGTTTGTTTCTAAAAACAAAGCACCAAAACGATTGTCACCACCGCCCCAAGCGACCAATTCGTTGTGGTTCATCTCGGGTAAAACATGTTGCCAACAAAGTAATTTTCCGTTTTCATTGAATTGTTGTTTGGCACGAATCGCGACCGCTTCATAAGCACTTGTTGCATATATCGCGATTACTTTGTCTTTCAAAAACTCCGCTAGTTTTTTAGCTTCTTCTTGAATTTCTTGTTCTTCAGCAACAATTAATCTGCGACCCATTTCGACCGATTCAAGCACATTTCCTTGAATAAATTCCAATTGAAAAAACAAGTTTAATATTTGAATCAATGAAAAAGCAACTGCTGCACGTGGTTGATTTCCGCTTGGAACGATTGCGCAGTCAAAACCATTTTCTTTACAAAAAGCGGCCAATTTTCCACCTGAGCAAACGCCCACTATGTGCGCTCCTCGCGCATGCGCTTTTTGAATTGTCTCCAAAGATTCCTCGGTATTTCCAGAATAAGAAGAACCAATGACTAAAGAATTTTCGTTCACAAAATGCGGCAAATAATAATCTTGCAGGAAAATCACAGGAATTTTCAATTCGTCTTGCGTCCATTGAGCTGCCAATTTAGCACCAATTCCAGAACCTCCCATGCCACAAACCACGATGTTGTGTATTGCATTTGCAGGTTTTTGGTATTTCATTTCGGAAGCGATTTCAAAAGCTTCAGTAATATTTGCTGGAAATTGAGCGATTAGCTTGTGCATGTTGTTGTTAATTTTTCCGCAAAGTTAAGGAATAATGAATGAAATAAATGGAATCACCCTATTTTGAAAATCTTAGCACATATAATTTTGTTTACCTTTGTCCCACAAATCGAAGACAATGAAATCAAGAAAAGCGTCAGAAACCTTAGCCATCACCACAAGAATTGTTTTACCGAACGACACCAATACTTTAGGAAATTTATTTGGCGGTCAATTGCTCGCATGGATGGATGTAATTGCAAGCGTATCAGCACACAGACATTCACGTCGTGTTGTGGTTACAGCTTCAGTAAACAATGTTTCATTTCGTGAGCCGATTACACACTCATCTATTGTGACTTTGGAAGCGAAAGTTTCTCGAGCGTTCAGTTCTTCGATGGAAGTTTTTGTGGATGTCTTTGTCGAAGATCCAGTGACTGGAAAAACTAGAAAATCAAACGAAGCGATTTATACATTTGTAGCGGTAGATCAAAATGGTGGTCCGATTCAAGTGCCAGAATTGGTTCCTGAAACGGAGGAAGAAAAGGCACGATTTGATGGCGCCATGCGCAGAAAAGAATTGAGTTTGATTTTGGCAGGAAAAATGAAGCCAAGCGACGCCAAAGAGTTGCGCGCTTTGTTTAATGAAGAATAATAGCTGAACTGAATTTCATATTCACATCATTTGCAATTGCTTTTGCATCTTGTAAATTCATGCAATTGAAATGCTTTTTCGGACAAGTTTTAAATCCAATTTTGGAGCAAGGACGACATTTCAAATCACTCACTTCATGGATGGAAAATCCGTTTTCATCTTGCGGATAATACGGATACATTCCCAACGCAGGAACGGTATTTCCCCAAACGCTCACAATTGGAATTTGAAAGGCGGATGCTATGTGCATCAAACCGGTATCATGCGTTAACAAAACCGCAGCTTGTTTTACAATACTCGCAGATTGTCGCAACGAAAACTCCCCACAAGCATTTATAATTTGTTGATTTGGAAGCGCTTTGATAATATCATCGGCAGTTTCTTTATCCATTGGTCCACCAGCTAAAACCACTGGAAATTGAATTTGCTTCACCACTTCTATCATTTTAGAAATCGGCATTCTTTTGGTGGCAAATTGTGCACCTATCGCAAAGGCTACAAATTTTTTGCTTTCAACGCCAAGTGATGCAACATCAATTTCGTCGGCTGTTTGAAAAAAGAAATCGCAAGGAAGATTGTCGTTTACGACATGTAGTTTTTCAACCGCTTTGAAATACCTTTCTACAACGTGAACATTGGTTTTCATTGGTTTTTTGAAGTTCACCAATAACCACTTTTCGATGTTCAATTTAGGGAAACTAGCATGTGGAACGCCGAGTTTGCGAATTAAGTTTTTTGTTCTGATGTTGGTGTGTAAATCAACTAAAAAATCAAATTTTTCACCTTTTAATTGCGGAATCAGTTCATCGATGGATTTTTCAATGGCCCAAGTCTTATGGATGAATGGGTTGGTTGCAACGATGCTTTCGAAAGATTTTTTGGTAATGAAATGAATTTCAGCATTTGGTATTTGTTGGTGTATGCATCTGACGACGGGAGAAGTCAATACAATGTCTCCAATTGAACTAAAACGCACCACCAAAATCTTCATGAATTCAAAGGTAATAGAATATTTGAAACAAAAAAAAGGTGTGTATCAAATGACGCACACCTTTCAAAATATGATTGAGAATATTATTCTTTAATCAATTTCAATACTTCAGTTCCTTTGTCGTGATTTACAGTAACAAAGTATAAACCGTTGTTCAATCCTTCCAAATTCATTTCTAAAGAAGCACCATTAAACATGTTGTAAGTTTTAACGATTTTTCCTTCAGCATTTGTCAAAGTGATATTGTTTTGACCAGTCAAACCTTCGATAACCGCTTTGTTTTTAGTTGGGTTAGGGAATAATTTAAACATTGAATTTGTATTTTCTTCGATACCTGCAGAACAAGTAGAAACAACAATTTTGTAATAATCAATTGTGAAAGTTTGAGCAGTACCAATACCACCAACATAAGCACTAACATTGAAAACCAAGTTGTAAGTACCAGCTGTTGTAGGAGTTCCTGTGATGATTGCACAACCTGTAGTTCCACCTAAGAAAGTACATTGATTTCCGTTACAAGCGAAAGATAACCCTGGAGGTAAACCAGTTACATTATCCAACACGATACTGTCCATTGCTAAAGTTGTACATGGAAGTGGTGCAGGCAAAACTTGCGCACAAGTATCAACTGGAACAACGTTAGTAACTAATTGAGTGTAAGCTTGTCCAACACATGCTGGCAAAAAGTTCGTTGCACTATCAGGATAGATTCCTGCTTGAGTGTATTGATTGTCTGGAGTACATTGAGCGTTCAAGTTCAAAGCTCCGAAAAATGCTATTGAAGCGAAAAGTAATAGTTTTTTCATAGTTATTCATTTATGATTTATAAGGTAAAAGTAAAACAAAAAATAGATATTTGAATCTTCACGAAAATATTTTTTGATTTTAATGTGTAATTTTAATACAAATTAAGCCAATTTGTATCTTTTTCCTGGTAGTGATTTTACCAATCCCAAAAACTCAAGATTGAGAAGCAGACCACTCATAGTACCAATAGAAACGCCAATTTTAAGAGTTAAAAAATCTATACTTGCAGTTTCTTTTTCTTGTAGAAACGTGACAATTTCCTTTTCCTCTTCATTCAAATCTTCCAAAAATAAATTCTTTTGCATAGGCGCATGATTTTTGTCATTTTCCCAGTCCATGATTCTAAAAAAATCTTTGCTTTCAGTGATTAAATGAGCTCTATCTTGTTGAATCAAAAAATTGCAACCTTTCGAAAATTCTTTAAAAATATCGCCTGGATAAGCAAAAACATCACGGTTATAGTCATTGGCAAGTTCCGCAGTAATGAGAGATCCACCTTTTGCTCCACTTTCGATGACAATTGTTGCATCGCACATTCCAGCTACAATTCGATTTCTCATCGGAAAATTCATTCGATCTGGATCAGTTCCTGGAAGAAACTCTGTCAAAACACCGCCTTTTTTTTGCATCTGCAAAGCGGTATTTTTATGGATAGCTGGATACATTCTATCCAAACCATGTCCCAATACACCGATGGTTTCAATGCCATATTTTACACAAAGTTGATGGACATAAATATCAATTCCGTATGCCAAGCCACTTACAACAACGATGTTTTTTCCAACAAACGACGAAATTAATTCTTCACAAATGGCTTTCCCGTAGTCAGAGGCATTTCTTGTTCCAACGATTGCAACGGTTTTGGAGGAATTGAAATGCATGTCGCCTTTTCCAAAAAGTATCAATGGGGCATCATCACATTGATTTAAGCGCTGTGGAAAATTTGGAGATTGATAAAAATAACTTTTAATAGAATTTTTAACAAAATATTCAACGTATGGTTCCGCCATTTTTAAAGCTTCTTCGCGGTTGATTTGAGACAAAGTCGCCTGTCCTAAACCTTGAATTTTCAATAAATTATGGATTTTTTCTTCGAAAAATGTTTCTACACTTTCGACCTGAGAAAGAATGTTTCTGATTCTTTTTTTACCAACTTTATTCAATAAAGTAAGTGCAATTTGTTGTTGTAAATCGGTATAATTCAAAATAATTGGTATTTTCGGCATACTAAAGTTAAGCAAAAAACACTATGAAACAAATTTTACTATTCATTTTTCTTCCTGTATTTTGCTATGGACAGGACATCAAAGGAAAAGTAGTCGATAACTCGAATAATCAAGGTTTACCTGGAGCTAAATTGCAGACTTCCGAAGGGAAAAAAGCAACTGCTAACCCTGATGGATCCTTTTCAATAGCCTACAACCAATTGCCTTTTCAATTGATTGTTTCAGCAGAAACATTTGCCAACGATACCTTAAATATTACAACTGCAGATTTTTTGACAGTAAAAATGAGTCCAGAAGTTGTTGAAATTAGCACTTTGGTTGTAACAGCATCTCGAAGAGGACAAAGCATCGAGGAAGTTCCTATTTCAATGGAGGTTTTGAAACCAACTTTGATTGATAACAAAGCAATTTCAGATTTGGAGCAAGCAGTAGATCAAAGTCCAGGTGTTTATGCAATGGATGGTCAAATCAGTATTAGAGGTGGAAGTGGATATTCTTATGGTGCAGGAAGCCGTGTTTTGTTGCTTTGGAATGATGTTCCAATTCTTTCAGGAGATGCAGGAGACGCGAAATGGAATGCAGCTCCCATGGAACTTTCTTCAAGAATTGAGGTAATTAAAGGTGCATCATCGGTATTGTATGGTAGTGGTGCATTGAATGGAATTATCGCTGTAACTGAAAGAGACCCACCTAAAAAAGCTGAATTGAAAGTAAAAGTACAATCAGGAATATATGACGATGCGAAAAGAGCAAGTTTAAATTGGCGTTCAAAAAATCCAACTTTTCAATTGGCCGAAGTTTCTTACGGAAAAATGTATCGTAAATTTGGCTACAACATTTCAATGACAGGGTTCACGAATAAAGGATATCGTGATGGTGAATCAGAATCAAGAGGAAGAGTAAGTGGATCATTCTTATACAAGCCTGAAAAAGTGAAAGGATTGAAAATGGGAATTGGATATTCTGTTCACTATCAAAAAGTTGGTTCTTTTATCGTTTGGGAAAGTGATTCATTGGCATATACACCTCAAGGAGGAAGTGATATCAATGTACCAGGATCTTCATTGTCAATCACTAAAGGAACAAGAATAAACATTGACCCTTATTTGAAATACATTACAATAAGAGGTAACAAGCACAATTTGAGAACTAGAATGTATCGTGTAGCAAATGAAAGTTTCACAAATTCTGGACAAAACTCTGTGGCTACAAATTATTATGCTGATTACAATTATCAAAAAACGTGGAAAAAAACATGGTTCTTAACAGCTGGAGCAACTGCTTTTACATCTGTAGTAAATTCAGCTTTGTACGGCGATCACAAGTCAAATAACTATTCTGGATATGTTCAATTAGAAAAGAAATACAAGAAATTAGATTTCACAGCAGGTTTCCGTTTTGAATATTTTGATCAAGATGGCAAAAAAGGAGATTCAGATTATTTCTTCGGAAAAAACAGAAATTCAAAAATTTCCGTTTTTCCAATTTTAAGAACAGCTGTTCATTATGAATTATTTAAATACACGCATTTAAGAGCGTCTTTTGGTCAAGGTGTTCGTTATCCTGCAATTGCTGAAAGATATACCCAAACATCTGTAGGAAGCTTAAATGTTTTCCCAAATCCAAACTTGCAAAGAGAAACGGGATGGGCTGTAGAACTTGGGATTAAGCAAGGTGTGAAAATTGGTGAAAATTGGAAAGGTTTGTTAGACGTTGCTGGATTTATCAATCAGTATGACAACATGATGGAATTCACTTTTGGAATATACAATCCTGCAAATATTCAAATCAGTTTGAATCCGAACGATCCAGGTTATTTAAATAAATGGATTGGATTTAGAGCATCAAATGCTGAAAAAGCTAGAATCAGTGGAATTGAAGGTTCATTCAGCAGCGAAGGTAAAATAGGAAAAGTAGAATTGAGATCTTTGATTGGTTATACTTATATGAATCCAGTGAGTTTGAACAATGACAAATATTACCGTGCAACTTTTTCAGACACTGTTGGAAATTTGTTGAAATACCGTTTCAAACATTTGGCAAAAGCGGATGTTGAGGCAGTTTACAAAGGATTTAGTTTAGGATTTTCAGCAAGATACAATAGCTTCATGAAAAACATCGACAGGGTATTTGAAAATGAAGTTGTCCCAGGAACAGGAATTTATATTCTACCAGGTTTGAAAAAATACCGAGAAGAACACAACGGTGGAAATTTGGTTTTTGATGCCAGAATTGGATATGAAATCAATGAAAATTACCGTATCGGGTTTGTAGTAAATAACTTTCTAAACACAGAATACATGGGTCGCCCAGGAGATATTCAAGCGCCAAGAAATTTCATTTTGCAAATTCAAGCGAAAATCTAATTTTATTCAGTTACATTTTTAAACTGTCAATTTCTCAATGAAGTTGGCAGTTTTTTTATGTCAATTAATTTCTAATTTAGCAGATAAATCAAAAACAACAGCAAATTGAAAGTTTTAGGCATTATACCAGCAAGATACGGGTCATCTCGATTTCCGGGCAAACCATTGATAGATTTGAAAGGAAAAACAATGATTCAACGCGTTTATGAAGGCGCTAAAAAATCAACTATGCTTTCAGATGTAATTGTTGCTACAGATGATCAAAGAATTGTTGATGCTGTCCATGCTTTCGGTGGAAAAGTGATGTTGACCAAAGATTCGCATCCAAGTGGGACGGATCGTTGTGGAGAAATTGCCAATCATTTTAATGACATCGATGTTGTAATAAACATCCAAGGCGATGAGCCATTGGTTGATTTCAGACAATTAGACATTTTGATCGAAGCATTCGAAGATTCAAATGTTCAAATTGCGACACTAGGAATTAGAGACATTGACATGGAAGCAATTTTGAATCCTAATCGAATCAAAGTAGTAGTCAATCATGAAAACGAAGCGTTGTATTTTTCAAGAAGTCCAATCCCTAATTTTGCCAATTCTAAAGAAAATCCGTTAACTCAATATCCATATTTGAGGCATATTGGATTGTATGCCTATCGAGCTGAGACGTTAAAAAAGATTATCCAATTAGCGCCTACAGCACTCGAACAAATCGAATCTTTAGAACAATTGCGTTGGATGTATTATGGATTTTCGATTAAAGTTGTTGAAACTAGCATAGAAACGCCTAATATCGACGTGCCAGAAGATGTGGAAAAAGTATTAGATGCCATCTCAGAATAGTATCAAAATTTCATTTTCACGAATATTTTTCATAGTATTTAAAATTTAAAATCAATGAAAAGGTATAAATATTCAAAAATAAACCGCCAATGTTCATTTTCATGTTCATAATTCAAACATGAAACTATATTTGTAATAGAAATAAGGAGATAAAAATCAGGTTATTATTTGAGTCTTGGTTTCGTAAAGTAAAGAATGTGACGCAACTGCATTGGAGAGGCAGTTTTCATTTTCTAGTTTGATTTAAGAGTATAATAGTTCTTTTGTCACATGATTTACTTGAAGCCGTGAACTTGTTCAAAGTTTCAATTGGTAACCTGATTTTTTTAAATTTAAAACTACAGTTTAATAATAACAAATTGGGCTTTCTGAACAGAAGGCCCTTTTTGATTTATATCTCAAAATTCTCCAAAATCGTGAATTTTATAAAAAAATTAAAAAAAAAGCAGGAATAGTGCTATTTTTATTAGTTCAATTCGTGTTTTCATTTATTTTTGCCAAACCAAATTGCAAACAATGGAAAGCAGCGAATTTCAATTAGTAGAAAAAGAACAGGTTCATACCTTTCATTTCCCTCAGGAAGACATCTTAACAAGTGAATCTGCTCAAAAAGAAAGACGTGCTTCAGTAGATCGCGCTATTTCTTTGGGAAATTTAGAGCACCAAAAAGTTAGAATTTATTTTGCTGACGATCAGGGTAAAAAAAGAGTTGACACTACCATTTGGGCTGTTACAGATTCAGCAATAGTTTTGAAACAAAATACAGTATTACCAATTCACAGAATACTTAAATTAGAAATATAAAAGGTTGTTATGACAAAAAAACGTGCCATTGTAAGTTATGATAAACTCACAATCGATCAAAAAAAGCAATTATTAGTTGCTTTTCCAGATGGATTTTCAGAAGGAATGACTCAAATCAAGACACCAACAGGAGAAACTTTAGATGCCTTGCTTTGGGAAACTGAAGAAATCATTTATTTGGTTAAACTAAACAAACCAGTAGGAAAACCAGTAAAAGCTCCAATTGACGATGACGATGACGATGAGGAGGATTTTGAAGATGACATTCCAGATGATGTTAAAGAAGAGGAAACCGAAGATGATGACGTGGATGATGACTACGATGTAGCCGACGAAACAGAAGAGGAGGACGAAGACTAAATATTGAAAGGTTGATTTGCGCAAAACAAATCAACCTTTTTTGTTAGATATATGTTTCTGCGATTGTCTATAAATTGCGTATCCCGAAAATTTATCGTTACTTCGCAGTCGTAAATGAAAGCCAATTCAATATTCATCAAGGCTTTCTACAATGATTATATGACCTTTGAAGATTTAGAAGTAAGTGCACCAATCCTTTCTGCACTCAAAAAAGAAGGATACACAAACCCAACTCCAATTCAAGAAAAATCAATTCCAATCGTTTTAAAAGGCGGGGATTTATTGGCATGCGCTCAAACCGGTACTGGTAAAACAGCTGCTTTTTCTGTTCCGATTTTACAATTATTGTCTGAAAATATTCAACATGGAAACAAACGCAAAATTCGTGCGTTGATTGTCACTCCAACCAGAGAATTAGCCATTCAAATCGGCGAAAGTTTAACTGCTTATGGCGCTGATTTATCATTGAAAAACACCGTTATTTTTGGTGGCGTTTCCCAATTGGCACAAGTAAATAGATTGAAAAGTGGCATCGATGTTTTGGTAGCTACGCCAGGGAGATTATTAGATTTAATCGCTCAAGGAGAAATTTCTTTGCAACACGTAGAGATTTTTGTACTTGACGAAGCAGACAGAATGTTAGACATGGGATTCATCCATGATGTCAAAAGACTTTTGAAAGTCATTCCAGACAAACGTCAATCGCTTTTCTTCTCTGCAACCATGCCACCAGCAATCGTTGAATTGGCAGGAACAATCTTGCAAAATCCTGATAAAGTTGAGGTTACACCTCCTTCATCAACGGTTGAAAAGATTGACCAAGAGTTATACTTTGTTGACAAGGGTAATAAAAATGCTTTGTTATTGCATATTTTAGAAAATCCTGAAATTGATACGGCACTTGTGTTTACAAGAACCAAACATGGCGCTGATAAAGTGGTTAAATTGCTAGTGAAACACCATATTAAAGCAGAAGCAATTCACGGAAACAAAGCACAAAATGCGCGTCAAAGAGCTTTGACCAATTTCAAAAATAAAACGATTCGTGTTTTAGTGGCGACAGATATCGCAGCAAGAGGAATTGATGTAGATGCATTGGCTTACGTGATCAATTTTGAGATTCCAAATATTCCAGAAACATACGTTCACCGCATCGGTCGTACTGGTCGTGCAGGATTGGAAGGAATGGCGATGTCATTCTGTGACCACGAAGAAATTGCTTATTTGAGAGACATTGAAAAGTTGATTAAATTGCAAATTCCAAGAAATACAACACATCCTTTTCCAATGGAAGTAGCGCCAAAAATGGACGCGCCAGCTCCTAAAAAAGCGCAAGGTGGCGGTGGACAAAGAAAGCCAAATCCTGGAGCGCAAGGTAGACCAAATTCTAACAAAGCAGCAGCGCCAAAATCGAATAAAAGAAAATTTTTCTCCGCTAAAAAGGGTTAATTCATTCTTTTTTGAAACATATTTTTTGCCATGAATTGTTTAAATAATTCATGGCATTTTTTTTCATTCGTGATTATCTCATTATCTTTGCCCCAAAATCAGAACGCATGGAATTGTTAGACGGAAAAGAAACAGCAAGAATAATCAAAGCTGAAATAGCGCAACAAGTTAAAACAAGGAAAGCGGAAGGAAAAAAAATCCCTCATTTAGCAGCGATTTTAGTAGGAACAGATGGTGGGTCAATGACTTACATCGCAAACAAACTGAAATCTTGCGAAGAATGTGGATTTGAAAGCACTTTGATGCGCTACGATGATTCTGTTTCAGAAGAAGTTTTATTGAACAAAGTCAAACAATTAAACGAAGATAAAAGTATCGACGGTTTTATTGTACAATTGCCTTTGCCTGCGCACATTGATGAGATGAAAGTTACTTTAGCGATTGATCCTCAAAAAGATGTAGATGGTTTTCACCCGATGAATTTGGGAAAAATGGCATTGAATTTACCCGGATTTGTTTCTGCCACTCCATCAGGAATTATCGAATTAATCAGAAGAAATAAATTAGAAACAGCGGGAAAAAAGTGTGTAATCATTGGTCGTTCAAACATCGTTGGAATGCCTTTAAGTATCATGCTTTCTCAAAATACTGAACCTGGAAATTGCACCGTAACGTTAGCGCACAGTCAAACAGTCAATTTGAAAGAAATTTGTTTGACAGCCGACATCATCATTGCTGCCCTTGGTCAACCCAATTTTGTGACAGCCGACATGGTGAAAGAAGGCGCTGTGATCATTGATGTTGGAACAACGCGTGTGCAAGATTCAACTAAAGTTTCAGGCTGGAAATTGGTTGGTGATGTCAAATTTGATGAGGTTGCACCCAAATGTTCTTACATTTCTCCAGTTCCCGGTGGTGTTGGTCCAATGACGATTGCTTCATTGATGATGAACACTTTGAAAGCAATGGATTTGAAAGGGAAATAATATTTTCAATTTATTTTGAGGTGCTAGCACTCATTTCAATTTAAAATTTTTTGGTACTTTTGATTAGCTAGAATTAATCAAAACTCTCCCAATTAATGAAATTCATTGCTAGTATTACTGCTATTTTCTTAGCATTTTCTTGTTTATTTTCCCAAACTACATTCCCGTGGAGTGGCACTTACGGTGGCACAGGAACCAATAGAACTTACACCACCACTGTTTCAGGAATTACGATGTCGGCAACGATTGTAAACTCTGAAAATGTTTGGCAAGATGCTTCTCCCGTTTGGTTTCCAACAGGATCAACTGTTAACGGCGGAGGATGTAGCGGAATTTCTGCAGCTAATCAAGGTATGTTGTTAAGTACCGATTGGACATCAAATACAACCAAAACAATTACCACAACCATTACATTCAGTTCACCAGTTCAAGGTCCCGTGAATTTTAAATTGTATGATGTAAACGATGACGGTTTTGGTTCGTGGACTGATAAAATAACTATTTCTGGAACAAATTCTGCAGCTGCAGCGGTCAACGTTTTCAATGTGGGAACTGCTTGCGTTTCAACCGGAGGAACTGTTACTGGTTCAGGTTCAACAGCTTTGACGTACAATGCAGGAATGTCAACAGCTTGCACATGTTGGGGAAACAATGAAATCAATGTGGGCTCTGCATCTGATTGTATTTCAACGGTTACCATTTTGTATCGATCAGCAGCGACTCCGACCAACTACAATAATCCCAAACAATATGTTGTCATTTCTAATCTCACGGCAACGATTCCAATGCCGCTTACTGCGCCAACAAATATTACTGGAAATACTTCCATTTGTCAGAATCAAAGTACGACTTTAACTGCCGTTGGCGGAACAGCCACTTCGCAATGGTACACTGGTTCTTGCGGCGGAACTTTGGTCGGAACAGGAACTTCAATTACCATTTCTCCAACCACCACCACGACCTATTTTGTTAGAAATGCTGGAACATCTTGTACACCTGCTTCGTCGTGTATTTCAGCCACTGTAACTGTCAATCCATCACCGACAATGACAAGCGCGAATACCGCAACAATTTGCAGTGGATCAACGCTCAATATTCCTTTGAGCAGTGATTTTGGAACAACCTATTCTTGGATTGCAACTGACAATACTGCTGTTTCGGGAGAAAGCACTACAACGCAAAACACTCTTCAAATTGACAATACTTTAACTAATAATTCATCTACTGTTCAAGTAGTTAATTACAGTGTTACTCCTTCAGCGAATGGTTGTACTGGAACTCCGCAGACTATTGCAGTTACAGTGAATCCAGTTCCCACGATGACGAATGCGAACACAGCAACAATTTGTACAGGAAACGCATTGAACTTAGCATTGACAAGCAATGTTTCGGCTACCTATTCTTGGATTGCAACAGACAATCCAAACGTGACAGGTGAATCTTTGACAACACAAAGTTCTTCAACCATTTCCAATACTTTGACTAATTCTTCTGGGATTTCTCAAGTGGTAAATTATACTGTCACACCAACTGCTGGAGCATGTATTGGAACAGCGCAAAATATTGCTGTTACGGTAAATACAAATTTGCCAGCGCCCACAATTACACCGAATGGACCAACTACTTTTTGTCCGGGAGGAAATGTTCAATTGACTTCAAGCAGCGCAGTCGGAAATCTTTGGAGTACGAATGAAACGACCCAAACAATCACTGTCAATAGCTCTGGAACTTACACCTTAAGTTACACGGATGCAAGCGGTTGTTCGTCTGCACAAGTAAGTATCACTATTACGCAAACGGCAGGCGCATTGCCTACGGCGAGTATTTCTGGAGGTGCAGTTTATTGTGGTTCTGACCCAATCGCATCAATTCAAGCAGCAGTTACGGGCGTTGGTCCATGGACAATTGATTATCAAATTGATGGAGTTGCACAAACAGCCATTGTTGGTGCTAGTTCGCCGATTGATTTAGGAAATGCGGTCGGTGTTTACACTTTGACAGGAATCAGCGATGCAAACTGTTCCAATACAGCTACTGGAAGTACTACGATTAGTTTGGGTAATACGCCAATTTTAACGAATGCGATTACAGCAAATTTATGCACAGGTTATACTTTTAATCTTCCTTTAACGACGGATATCCCAGCAACTTTTACGTGGGTGGCGATTGATAATCCGAATGTTACTGGTGAAATTTTGACGAATCAATCAAATTCGACGATTACAAATACATTAATTAATACAACTTCAAATCCCGAAATAGTAGTTTACCAAGTAATTCCAGTTTCTACCGTTGGTACTTGTTCAGGTTTGATGCAAACTGTAAGCGTAACTGTCAATCCAACTCCAGCCGCGCCAACAATTACAGCCAATGGGCCAACAACATTTTGTCCTGGAGGAAGTGTACAATTGACCTCCAATTATGCAACTGGAAATTTATGGAGCACTAATGAAACCACGCAGTCAATCACTGTTTCAAATTCTGGAACCATCACTTTATCAACCACAATCAATGGATGTGTTTCTCCAAACTCAAGTATTGTTATTAGCCAAGGATCAGGTGCTTTGCCAACAGCCACAATTTCTGGCGGAGGAAGTTTTTGTACAGGAAGTGCAACGACTCCAGTTACAGCAAATGTAACAGGAATTGGTCCTTGGACGATTGATTTTACGATTGATGGAGTTGCTCAAACTGCTGCTACAGGAACTACTTCTCCGATTACTTTGGGAAATTCACAAGGTGTGTACGCATTGACTTTTGTGAGTGATTTAAATTGTTCAAATTCCGCCAATGGAACCGCAAGTATTGTGGTAAATCCAATTCCAACAGTTTCAGTAAATTCAGTTTCAATTTGTGCAGGAAATTCGGGTACAATTACTGCAATTCCAGATATTGCTGGTGGAACCTATTTATGGTCGCCAGGTGGAGAAACGACAGCTTCGATTACTGTGAGTCCAAATACTACAAGTAATTATTCAGTTGTTTATACTTTAAATGGTTGCTCATCAGTTTCCACATCAACAACTGTTACTGTAAATCCAACGCCGACAGTTGCAGTAAATAGCACATCAATTTGTCAAAATCAAACAGCCACTTTAACGGCAATACCTTCTATTTCTGGAGGAACATTTTTATGGAATCCAAATGGAGAAACCACCAATGCGATATCAGTTTCACCAATGGTTTCGACCAACTACACGGTTGTTTACACCTTGAACGGTTGCTCGAGTTCTGCCACACAGGGAACTGTAACGGTAAATCTGAGTCCAGTTGTGAGTTTTATTGCCGATACGCTTTCAGGCTGTGTTCCATTGACAGTTCAATTTACAAGTACCTCAACTAGTGATCCAAATGCATGTGTTTGGACATTGAGTAATGGAAGTACATTAACTGGTTGTAATCCAACTTTTACTTTTGATCAAGCAGGTTGCTATGATGTAACTTTGGCAACAACGCTAAATGGGTGTGCAGGTTCAAGTTCTGCCGCAAATTATATTTGTGTTGAGTCAAATCCTGTCGCTTTTTTCACTGGAAATCCTTTGCAATTAACTGATGAAAATCCCACGATTGATTTGGAAAATTTATCTACAGGCGCAAGCACTTATAGTTGGAATTTTGGAGATGGTGGCACAGATTCCGCTGTGAATCCATCGCATACTTATGCGCAAAACGATTTAGGATACACGATTGAATTAACTGCGATTTCATCGCTTGGATGCCAAAGTACTTATTCAATTAACATTACTTACGATCAACAGTTAATATTTTATGTACCGAATGCGTTTACTCCCGACGATGATGAGCACAATCCCGTATTCAAACCAATTTTTACTTCGGGATATGATCCTTACAGTTACAATTTGTCTATCTATGATCGCTGGGGAGAAATTATTTTTGAATCAAATGATGTAAACGAAGGTTGGGATGGTACTTACATTCAAACAACAGGATTAGTGCAAGATGGAATTTATGTCTGGAGAATTTCTTTCAAAGTCAATAACAATGATGAACGAAAAGTGTACACGGGACATGTAAATTTGCTAAAATAACATCAAGCTTTTTGTTTTCTAGTGGTGAGCCAAACGCCAACAAAAATCAGGAACATATACACACCTTTTTGCCAAGTAATGGTATCCGTGTAGTCTTCTGCAAAGCCTACATAGCTTAGGAAAAACGCGAAGAAAATCACCAAAACGGGCTGAAAGTATATGTAAGCACTCGAAACAGCAGGACTTAAATATTTTAATCCGTACATGGTAAGCAAGTACGTCAAAAATGTTACTCCAATAACTACATAAGCGATTTTCGCCCAAACCTCCCAAGATATTTTATGAAAATCTGTTTGGAAAACTTCTGTTAAAGTTGGTGGAAAAAGGAGTACAAAACCCAAACCAAAAGTAAAAACATAAGTGATCACCGTCAAAGGATTATACTTTTTCATAAGTGGTTTAGCGATTACCAAATAGATGGCGTAACTCAAGGCGTTCACAAAAAGAAATAAATCGCCAAAAAGTGAATCACCTTTTCCCGAGGAACCAGCCAATGTTAACAAGATTGCTCCTGCCGCACCGATTAAAATACCTGCAACTTTTGAAATTGTAATTTTTTCTTTGATAAGAAAATACGCCAAAATGATTACCAAAATGGGATTGGTTGTCATGATGATTCCTGAATTTATCGCTGATGACAAATTCAATCCATAAAAAAAGCAAAGCTGATTGGTTGCAACACCAAAAAGTCCGCAAATAGCAAGAAGTAAATAATCCTTCTTTTCTATTTTTTGAGTAGGAAGCAATAATTTGACCAACCAAAACAACAATGTTGCGCCTAATACACGAAACAAGATGAAAACACTAGGAGTCAAAAAATTGGGCATTACACCTTTGGCTAATACGTGACTTGCACCGTACAGCGTGTTTACGAAAAACAAAGCCAAGTGTGCTTTCCAATCTTGAAATTTCATTTATTATTCCAATTTGTCATTGTCAGATTTACACCAATAGTTGTGAAACCTTTGATAAATTCAGTTGCAACATCAATTCGTTCAGAGAGTGATTTTTGTTCCTCAGACGACCATTCTCCTAACACATAATCCACTTGTTGACCTTTATTGAACTCACTTCCAACACCAAAACGCAATCTTGTATAATCTTGGGAATTCAAGGTTGCTTGTATGTCTTTCAGCCCGTTATGACCGCCGTCGCTGCCTTTCATTTTCATTCGTAGTTTTCCAAAAGGGAGAGCTAAATCATCAGTGATAACCAAAATATTTTCTTTTAATATTTTTTCCGATTGCATGTAATAGTTAACAGCCTTTCCACTCAAATTCATGAAAGTTGTAGGCTTTAAAAGCACAATTTGTCGGCCTTTAAATTTCACTTGAGCTAACTCTGCATGTTTTAGAACAGTGAATGTACCACCACATTCTTTGGCAAAAGCTTCTACTATTTTGAAACCAATATTGTGTCTTGTTTCAGCATATTTTGCACCTGGATTTCCCAAACCGATGATTAAATATTTCATTTTTTGAAAATTTTTGTAAAAGTAGCTATTTGGAGGTTATGAACAAGTAGTTAACATTTAGGTTTCCAAGAATAGATTTTATATTATATCAAAAAAAAATGCGTATAAATTTTAACACATCAATTTAAACTTTACCTTTGGGTTAACAAAAAAAACTATAAAGTTATGAAAAGAACATTACTCATTTTGGGGAACGTTGTTTTGGGTGCAGGTTTTTCCTTTGCTCAACAAACACCGGTTTCTCAAACGCCACAAAATAAAAATGTGGTTTTAGAAGAATTGACAGGAATCAATTGCCAATATTGCCCAGATGGTCATAAAAGAGCAAAACAAATTGCTGATGCTAACCCAGGTAGAGTTGTATTGGTAAATGTACATGCTGGTGGATATGCAACGCCTGGAACAGGACAACCAGATTTAAGAACAACTGATGGTACTGCTTTAGATGCTTTCTTTGCGCCAACTGGTTACCCTGCAGGAGCAGTTCAAAGAACAGCTTTTGGAACAGAAACTGTTTTAGCAACAGGACGTGGAAACTGGTCAAGTCAAGTTACAACAGGTTTAGCTCAAGCTTCTCCGGTTAATATTGCTATGGATGCTACAATTGATGCAGCTACAAGACAATTAACTTTGACTGTTGAGATGTATTACACAACTCCACAAGCAGCAGGAACAAATCATTACTTGAATATTGGTTATGTTCAAAACAACTATGAAGGGCCTCAAACTGCTGGAGCTACTTGGAATCCAGATGCAGTTTTGCCAAATGGAAATTACTTACACCAACACATGTTCCGTGGTTTCTTGAACACAGGAGGAACTTGGGGTGAAGCAATCGATGCTTCTCAAACAGGTGTGATTACTAGAACTGTAACTTATACTTTACCAGCTACAATCAACGCGGTTGATTTAAATTTGGGTGAATTAGAGTTCTTTGCCTTTTTACATGAAGGACACAATACTTACACAAACAGTAAAATTATTACTGCAGCTGAAGTAACTCCAACTTTTACAAATGTACCAGGAGCAACTGTATCAGCTCAAAGCATCATCAATGAAATGAATGTTTGTGTAGGTGAGCAAGTTACTCCAATAATCAAAGTTAAAAATATCGGTAATGATGTAACATCAATTTCATTCTCTACTTCTATTAATGGAGGTACACCAACAACTTATGATTGGTCAGGTCCTGCTATTCCTTTCTATGGAACACAAGATATCACTTTGCCTGCTATGTCATTTACTCCTCAAGGAACAAATAGCGTTGTTGCAACTGTAACAAGTGTAAATGGTGGTACAGGAACAATTGGATCAATTGCTTCTTCAACTAAAGCTATTTCTGTAGGTAAAATTGCTCCAACAACAGACCTTGTTGTAAAAGTAACATGTGACCAATATGGTTCTGAAACTACATGGGAAATCAAAAATGACGCTAATGCGGTTGTTGCTTCTGGTGGTCCTTATACTGATGGTGCTGCTGCTGGAACTTTTCCTCAACCAGACGTAAACGTAAGTCTTCCTAATGGATGCTACGATTTATATGTATATGATGCATACGGAGACGGATATGACAGTGGATACGGAAATGGAAAAATTGAAGTTGTAGCTTTTACAACTACAGTTGCTGATGTATTGACTTTTGCTACAGGATCATCAAAAGTTGATGCTTTCCAAACTAATGCTGTTGCTGGTTTAGAAGAAGTTCAAAACGCTATTGCGATGAATGTTTATCCAAATCCTGCATCAAGCGTTGTTAATGTTGAATTTGCAGGTAATAATGGTAACTATACTGTTTCATTGTTAGATTTACAAGGACGTGTAATTTACTCAACTGTATCTAACAATGTAGTTGGTAATCAAACTATCACAGTTCCTGTTTCAACAGTTGCTAGCGGAAGCTACATCGTTAAAGTATCTGGAAACGGAGTTTCTAAAGTACAAAATGTTGTAATCAAATAAGAATTTGATACTTGAGTAAAATTATTTTTACTCATACATCTTAAGAGGCTATTTTCATTGAAAATAGCCTCTTTTTTTGTTATATTTGTCCCCTTATAAATTTACTTCATCACCATGGCAAAAGTTCGCAAACAAGACGCATTAGATTACCACTCCTCAGGAAAACCTGGTAAAATTGAAGTGGTCCCTACAAAGCCATACTCAACTCCAAGAGATCTTTCATTGGCATATTCTCCTGGTGTTGCAGAGCCATGTCTAAAAATCGCTGAAAACAAAGACGATGTTTATAAATATACTGCGAAAGGAAATTTAGTTGCAGTAATTTCAAATGGTACAGCAGTGCTAGGATTAGGAGATATTGGTCCGCTGGCTTCTAAACCAGTAATGGAAGGAAAAGGCGTATTATTTAAAATATTTGCAGACATCGATGTATTTGATATTGAAATAGACGCAAGCGATCCAGAATTATTTATTCAGACCGTAAAAGCGATTTCTCCAACTTTTGGTGGGATTAACTTAGAAGATATTAAAGCTCCTGAAGCCTTTGAAATTGAAAGACGTTTAAAAGAAGAATTGGATATTCCTGTGATGCACGATGATCAACATGGAACCGCAATTATTTCTTCTGCGGCATTATTAAATGCTTTGGAATTAGCAGAGAAAGACATCAAAGATGTAAAAATTGTTATTTCTGGTGCTGGAGCAGCAGCCATGTCTTGCGCAAAATTATATACGACATTAGGTGCCAAATACGAAAACATTTTCATGTTTGACAGCAAAGGATTATTATCCAAAAAAAGAACTGAATTAGAAGCCGAAAAATTACTTTTTGGTTCACACGATGAGGAAGTTTCCTTGGTGGAAGCTTTTGTTGGGGCAGATGTTTTCCTAGGATTATCTAAAGGAAATATCGTATCAAAAGACATGATTGCAAGCATGGCGAACGATCCGATCGTTTTTGCTTTGGCGAATCCAGATCCTGAAATCACATACAAAGATGCCATGTCTGTTCGTGAAGATATTATCATGGCAACAGGTCGCTCGGACCATCCTAATCAAGTGAATAATGTTCTTGGATTCCCATTTATTTTCCGCGGAGCATTGGACGTTAGAGCAACTACAATCAACGAAGAAATGAAATTGGCAGCGGTAAAAGCAATCGCTTCGTTGGCCAAAGAAACCATTCCAGAGGAAGTAATTGAAGCGTATGGCGACAAAAACATTTCTTTTGGTCGAGAGCAAATTATTCCAAAGCCATTGGATACGCGCTTGATTTACTACGTTGCACCAGCAGTTGCAAAAGCTGCAATGGATTCTGGTGTTGCCAAAAATCCAATTTTAGATTGGGACGCATACGAAATGGAGCTGAAAAGTAGATTGGGATTGGATAATAAACTGATTCGAAATCTAACAATTAAAGCACAAAGCAATCCAAAACGAGTTGTTTTTGCTGAAGCAGACAATTATAAAATATTAAAAGCGGCACAATTTGCCAGCGAAGAAGGAATAGCTTATCCAATTTTATTAGGAAAAAGAGCAAAAATCGAAAGTTTAATCAACGAATACGCATTAGAATTCTCTGAATTTGAAATTGTTGACCCAAAATCTGAAGAAGAGGAAGAAAGAAGGATTCGTTTTGGACATGCATTTTTTGAAAATAGAAAACGCAAAGGATTTACCGAGTTTGAATCTATTCAAATCATGCGCGAAAGAAATCATTTTGGCGCGATGATGGTTGAAACAGGTGAAGCTGACGCGATGATTTCTGGTTTGACAAGAAATTACAGAGATGTTGTACGTCCAGCAATTCAAACTGTTGGTACACAAAAAGATGTGAATGTGATTGCAGGACTTTACATCTTAATGACCAAAAGAGGACCATTATTTTTGGCGGATACTACAATTAACATGGATCCAACAGCGGAAGAAATAGCTGAAATTACGAGTAACGTTGCTAAAACAATTCGCAAATTTAAAGTGATTCCAAAAATCGCCTTGTTGAGTTATTCTAATTTTGGATCTTCACCAGGAAAAGATGCTGATAAAATGGCGCATGCAGTAGAAATTTTGCATGAAAAACATCCGTCAATCTGTGTTGATGGAGAATTGCAAGCGAATTTTGCATTGAACAGTGAACTGATGAATGAGAAATTTTCCTTCTCTACTTTGGCTAACAAACAAGTAAATACCTTGATTTTCCCAAATCTTTCCTCAGGAAATATCGCTTACAAAATGCTTCAAGAATTGACAGAAGCTGAAACAATCGGACCGGTTTTGGTTGGGTTGAAAAAATCGATTCATGTTGTTCAAATGGGTGCTTCTGTAAGAGAAATTATCAATATGGTGAAAGTGGCTGTAGTAGATGCTCAAAACAAATAGTTATTTTTGATGCTTCGCACGTCTTTTTTAGGCGTGTGAACGTCAATTAATCAATACTTTGAAAAAATGATTACGCACCTGAATGGTAAATTAATAGAAAAGAATCCTACAAATCTCATCATCGAATGTGGTGGAATAGGATATGATGTCAAAATTTCATTGAATACTTTTTCTTCCATTTCATCTGATGAATCTATTTTGATTTATACGCAGTTTATCGTGCGTGAAGATGCCCAATTACTTTATGGTTTCGCAATCAAAGAAGAAAGAGAAATGTTCAATCATTTGATTTCAGTTTCAGGTATTGGCCCAAATACAGCAATGATTATGCTTTCATCGATGTCAACCGAAGATATCGCTCAAGCAATCCAAACAGATGATGTAAGAACCATTCAAAGCATCAAAGGAATTGGTGTAAAAACGGCTCAACGTGTGATCATTGATCTCAAAGATAAAATGTTAAAATTCAATTTTTCAGCAGGAAATATTTTCTCTGGAAACAATACGAATCGATTTGACGCGTTAACCGCTTTGGTTTCCTTAGGTTTTGATAAAAAAGCCGCCGATAAAGCTTTAGATAAAGTGAGTACAGGTGACGAAACCGTTGAAAAACTAATCAAAGACGCACTCAAAATTTTATAAGTTTTGAAAAAAGATATTTTTATTAATAAGTTATTGAACCTTAAGGCATTAATTTTTGTCTTTTCGTGTATGTTTGCCAGTTTTGTCTCCGGACAAAACAATCCACCGGATACGCTGCCGTTTCCGATTACCAATAATATTGACCCAACACAAACGACTAAACAAAGCTTCGACTTAGGAGACCCTTCTTCTGTAAGTCCTACCATCGTTTATGATCCAACGACTGGCACCTATATCTTCAAAGAAACGATTGGAAAATCAGATTTGAATTACAGAAATCCTTCCATGATGACCTTGGAAGAATATTTGGAATATGAACGTCGCAAAGCGATGCAAGAAAACTGGAAAGAGAAAATTGACGCTGAAACGCAAGCAAAACGTGGTTTTCAACCTTCAATTAAAATTCCTGGAAAAGCTTTTACAAACATTTTTGGATCAAACGAAATCAGTATTAGGCCGCAAGGTTCTATTGAGCTTTCGTTCGGTGTCAATTCTTCCAGATATGACAATCCAATTTTGCCTGTCAAACAGCGAAGAATCACGCGCTTTGATTTCCAACAACAAATTCAATTAAATTTAGTTGGGCAGATCGGAACAAAGATCAAATTAAACGCGAGTTACAATACGCAAGCAGCTTTTGATTTCGACAACATCACCAAATTAGGATATACTGGTGACGAAGATCAAATCATGCAAAAGTTGGAAGTTGGTAACGTTACACTTCCATTGAAAACATCTTTGATTCAAGGTTCTCAAGTACTTTTTGGAGTTTACTCTCAAATGAAATTTGGAAGATTTACGGTCGATGGAATCATGGCGTCATCTAAAAGTAAACGTCAAGAAATCAACATTACAGGAAAAGCGCAAGTTCAACCTTTCGAGATTACTGCGGATAATTATGAAGCAAATAGACACTATTTCATCAATTTAAATTTCCGTGATGAGTACGATGAAGCAATGTCAACTTTGCCGATTCCGAAATCTGAAATCAATATTACGAGAATGGAAGTTTGGTTGACAAATCGCGTCAACAATACTGAAAACACAAGAAATATCGTGGCGTTTACCGATTTAGGTGAATCAAAAACACAAAACGTAGAAGGAACTCCAGGATCTTTGACCAATTCAAAGTTTCCAGACAATGAAGCGAATGGATTGTATGAATGGGCTGCTGCTCAACAGGGAATTAGAGGTTTTTCAAATGCAGTTTCTACTTTGTCTGCTCAAGGTGTAGCACCTGGACCTTTTGTTCAAGCCAAACATTATGAAAAAGTTGAAAATGCAAGAAAATTAACAGATCAAGAATATTCTTATAACGCTTTATTGGGTTTCATTTCCTTGAATTTGCCTTTGAATAATGATGAGGTTTTGGCTGTTGCGTATGAGTATACTTACAGAGGGGAAACCTTTCAAGTCGGTGAATTTTCCGTAGATGGTGTTTCTGGTCAAGATGCGTTGATTTTAAAATTATTGAAACCTACATTGACCAATCCGAAAAATAGAATTTGGGATTTGATGATGAAAAATGTTTATTCAATTGGCGCTTATCAATTGGACAAAACAGGATTCAGGTTGGACGTTTTATATAACAATCCAGCGAATAGTTTGCTTGTTCCTTTCTTTCCAGCAGATGGAATTAAAGACAAACAATTGGTTACTGTGTTAGAAATGGACAGAATCAATATGAATGAACAACCATTTTCTGATGGATTGTTCGATTTTGCTCCAATGACATTCACAGGAAATCGTTCTGATCGAGGTGGAACGGTAAATCCAAGAAATGGTCGAATTTACTTTTCAACTGTCGAACCATTTGGTCAAGTTTTGAGGCAAAAATTATTAGATGCAAATATTCCTGAAGCGATCGTAAATAATACTGCGTACACGGAATTATATGACTCGACGAAAACCGCTGCACAACAGATTCCGTTGAAAAACAGATTTGTGTTAAAAGGTCAATATCAATCGTCTATTACTTCAGATATTCCTTTAAATTCATTGAACGTGCCTCAAGGTGCTGTTTCAATCACAGCTGGTGGAATCAAATTAGTCGAAGGACAAGATTTTACAGTGGATTACAATTTGGGTCGTGTTAAAATTTTGAATACCGGAATTTTAGAATCGAATACACCGTTAAAAATTTCGATAGAAAGCAATTCAGTTTTTGGTTTTCAAGCCAAATCTTTGATTGGAACACACATGAATTATCGATTCTCGGAAGATTTCAACATTGGTGGAACTTGGATGAGAATGATGGAGCGACCAGTAACTCAAAAAGTAGATATTGGAAGTGAGCCATTCAAAAATAATGTGTTAGGATTAGACATTGCTTTCAGAAAAGATTTGCCCTTTTTGACGAAATTGGTTGATTTATTGCCAGTAATTTCTACCAAAGCCAAATCAAGTATTTCATTCACGGGCGAAGTTGCACACTTAATCCCAGGTGTTCCAAAAGCCATTACCAAAGACGGAATGTCTTACATCGATGACTTTGAAGGAAGTCAAACGACCATTGATTTGAAAAGTGTAAGCGCATGGAAAATGGCGTCGATTCCGCAAGGTCAACCATCTTTGTTTCCTGAAGCATCGGTAAAAAATCTATCAGCTGGATATAGAAGAGCAAAAGTTGCTTGGTATCAAATCGATCAATTGTTCTATTCAGACAACGCACTAAGACCAAAACACATTAACGACGATCCTGCGATGTTGTCGGATAGTAGAATGCGTTTGGTAAAACAAACAGACATTTTCACGAATTCTCAATTGGCTTATGGTACTGTTCCAATCGTTCAGTTTTTGGATTTGGCTTATTATCCTACTGAGCGCGGAATGTATAATTATGATACAACCGCTACAGCAATTGATGCCGATGGAAATTTCACAAATCCAGAAAATCGTTGGGGTGGAATCATGCGCGCATTGACAACCAATGATTTTGAGCAAACGAATATCGAATTCATTCAATTTTGGATTTTAGATCCTTTCAATGAGGATGCTGAAAAAGTTAATCCAAATGCGCAACACAACGGAGGTGATTTGTATTTCAATCTTGGAAACGTTTCTGAAGATGTACTTCCAGATTCTCGTAAAAGTTTTGAAAATGGTTTGCCGCCAACCGCGGGAGACACAACTAATTTAGATTCAACACCTTGGGCAAATGTTTCGACGCAACAAGTTGTCGTAAATGCCTTTAATACTGATCCTGAATCAAGAACCAATCAAGATGTTGGATTGGACGGTAGAAAAGATGCAGCTGAAAAATTAGCTTATACTAATTATGTAAATTGGGTGCAAACAAATCCAAATTTGACAGCGGCAGCAAAAGCGAAAATGATTGCTGACCCTTCAAGTGATAATTATAAATTTTACAGAGACGACGCTTACGACAATCAAAAAGCAAACATCTTAGAGCGATATAAAAGATACAATTCTACTGAAGGCAACTCATATACTACGGAAATGTCGGATACGGCAAATACGGACGGGTATCCAACTCAATCAACGAATTTACCAGATTTAGAAGATTTAAATCAAGACAACAACATTTCTGAAACAGAAAGTTATTTTCAGTACAAAGTGAGTCTTCGTCCTGGTGATACAATTGTCGGACAGAATTTCGTAACGAGTGTTCAAACTTTTATTCCTGCTGGAAGTACAAAAAGAGAAAGATGGATTCAATATAAAATTCCGGTAAGTGAGCCAGAAAAAATCATCAATGGAATCACTGACTTTAGATCAATTCGTTTTATGCGAATGTTCTTGAAAGAATTTGATGAAGAAGTGGTTATCCGTTTTGCTAAATTGGAATTTATTCGCGGAGAATGGAGAAGATTTAGACAAGATTTGGTTACTCCAGGAGAAGGAATTGTAACCGATCCAAATTTGACAACTTTCAATATCGCGGCTGTTAACTTTGAAGAAAACGCGGAAAGAAATCCAATCAATTATAAGCTTCCTCCATCCATTATCCGTGAGGTAGATCCATCTCAAGTGCAACAAAGACAGTTGAATGAGCAATCATTGACATTAGAAGTTTGTAACTTGAAAGACGGAGATGCAAGAGCAGCTTACAGAAACGTTCAATTTGATGTTAGAACATACAAAAAATTGAAAATGTTTGTTCACGCAGAAGAAATCACAACAACCAAACCATTGAATAATGAGGATTTGACGTTGTTTATTCGTTTGGGAACTGATTTCACAGAAAACTACTATGAATATGAAATGCCTTTGACCGAAAGTCAATGGTACGATAACAATGATTTATCCATTTGGCCAGAAGCGAGTAACGTTGAAATCATTTTTGATGATTTATTGGATGCCAAGAAAAAGCGAAATGCCATAACTGGAACGTCGAATTCAACGTTGACAAACAATGTTGAATGGGTGATGATTGATCCGAAAAACCCAAAACGATTAATCAAAGTCAAAGGAAGTCCAAACTTGCAAGGAATTCGTTCCATTATGATTGGAATTCGAAATCCAAGCAAGCAAGCTGACAATCCTTGGACAGACGATGGCGAAGCCAAATGCGCGATGATTTGGGTGAATGAGTTGCGTTTGACTGATTTCCAAAATGAAGGTGGATCGGCGGCAGTTGCCAGAATGCAAATTCAAGCAGCAGATTTTGCAACTGTTTCTATGTCTGGAAATTACAGTGGCGTAAACTGGGGTTCAATTGAAAGTCGTGTGCAAGAAAGACAGCGTAATCAACAATTAGGTTTTGATTTCAATACCAATGTTCAGTTGGGTCAATTCCTTGGAAAACGTGTGAAATTGGCATTGCCTTTCTTCTATGGATATTCTGTTGGAATCATCAATCCTGAATATGACCCATACAATCCAGACATTAGATTGGCTGATTATGACCCAGCGACAAGAAAAGAGCGCGCACGTTCAGGGCAAGATTACACTGAAAGAAGGTCTTATAATTTCACCAACGTTCGAAAAGAATTAGGTGCGAACGCAAAACCTCATTTTTGGAATATTTCAAATTTCGCATTGAGTTATGCTTACAGCGAAAACTTACACAGAGATTTCAATTTAGAATACGATAGAACGAAGATTTGGCGTGGAGGTTTGACTTATAATTATTCATTTGCTGCCAAACCAATCGAGCCGTTTAAGAAAATCAAGTTCATGCAAAAATCTAAATGGTGGTCAATCATTAGAGATGCAAATATTTTCTTAACGCCTAAAAATATTGGAATGAACAATGACTTGATTCGAAGCTACAACGAGCGTCAAGTCAAAAACAATCTTACTCCAGGGTATGAGTTTGATCCAGTATTTGTAAAATCATTTACTTGGAATCGTTCTTATAACTTAGGATACGACATTACTAAAAACTTGAAATTCAGTTTCAATGCGAATAATCGTTCATTATTTGATGAAAATCAAGGAAGAATTGATAAAAAATTGGATCCAGATAATTACCGTGAATTCAAAGATACCATCCGAGCTCAAATGAAAACATTGGGTCAAAGTATCGATTATACGCACGATTATGGATTGTCATACAATGTTCCTTTTGATAAAATACCAGCATTAGATTGGATTACTGGAAATGCAAAATACAGTGGAACTTTCAATTGGCAACGCGCACCTTTAGGTCAAAGTCAATATGGAAATATCATTCAAAACAGCCGTGTTTTCAATACAACAGCTCAAATGAATTTCACGACTTTGTATAGTAAATCTAAATTCTTACAAAAGCTTATTTCAGACGGAAAACCCCAGAGAGCAAAAGCAACAGGAGTTAAAAACATGGATGACGGATCAGAAAAAACGGATCCTAAACCAACAACTGAAACCAAAGAAGTTTTAGAAGAATTACTTCCAGACAAACCAGTGGAAGACATGACGCCTAAGGAACTTCGCAAGTGGGAAAAGAAAAAACGTCAATTCGAACGCAAAAAACGTCGTTTGAAACGCAAAAAAGACCGCGAAGAAAAACGCAAAGACAAAGTGAGTCCCGTTTCTGGTTTCCTTGGAAGATTGGTTATGACCGTTAGATCTGTGTCAGGAACGTATGCTTTGACAGATGGAACTTTATTGCCTGGATATAATCAAGGTTCAAGTGTTTTAGGTTTCACCAATGGAAACCAAAATGGAATGGCTGGATTTATTTTTGGTCAACAACGTTATAATTTGGGTGGTAAAGAGACAGGATACGATATCGCTAGAGTTACTGAGGAAAATGATTGGTTGGTGAAAAACAGTGCGCTGAATCGTCAATATACAATCACACACACGCAAAATATTTCTGGTCGTGCTTCTTTAGAACCATTTAAAGATTTCAGTATCGAATTGACAGCAAACAGAAACTACGGTGTAAGTTCAGGTGAATTTTTTAGATGGAATGACGACAGTCAAAAATTTGAAAGCCAAAGTAGAATGGAAACAGCTACCTTAACTTATTCAACTGTTTCATTGGGTTCTGCATTTACTAAATTGGGCAAAAATTTAGAGTCGTCACTCTTTGACAATATGCGCGCAAGTAGATCAGAAGTTTCGCAATTGTTAGGATCAAGAAACCCGAATTCTACCAATGTGGTCAATGGATATGCAATGGGTTATGGTGGTACTCAACAAGAAGTTGTGATTGGGGCATTCTTGACAAGTTATACTGACAAAAAAATCAATTCTGGAAACATCAATCCTGTGAAAAATCTTCCATTGCCAAACTGGAATATCAATTACAATGGTTTGACAAAGTTCCCATTTATGAAGAAAATTGTGAAGAATTTTGTTGTTCGTCACGGATATAGTTCTTCTGTAACGGTTGGTGGATTGCAAACGAATCTGAAAGCTACGCAAGACGTTAATGGAAATGCAACTGGATTAGATCAAAATGACAATTTCTTTGTTGCTCGAAATGTAACCAACATCACTGTTTCTGAAAGATTCTCTCCATTGATTGGTGTAGATGCCACTTGGAATGTAAACGGTCAAGGATTGATTACAAAATTCGAATTGAAGAAAGATAGAAGTGCGAATTTGGCGTTGACAAACAATCAAATCACTGAAATTTTAGGAACGGAATGGGTGATAGGAGTTGGATACAAATTCCCGAAAGTGAAATTGCCAATCAAGTACAAATCTAAAAACTTGGAAGAACCGTTGAATATTCGTTTTGATTTCTCTTTCAGAGATAATTTGACAGTGATTCGTAAGATTGAAGAAAACACAAGTCAAGGAACAGCTGGACAAAGAGTTGTTTCTATCAAGTCTTCTGCGGATTACAACATTGGTCAAAACTTGACGATTCAGTTGTACTACGATCAAGTAATCAACACACCGAAAATCGCATCCAGTTATCCAACAGGAAACACAAGTGCAGGTATTCGTTTCAGATTAAATTTGGCTGGACTTTAATGGAAATTCGAGCAGCTCAAAAAGGGGATGAATTTGGAATTATGCTTTTGATTCAAGCGTTGGCGGAATATGAAAAAGCACCCAATGAAGTTAGCAATACTGCCGAAGCGTTGGGAATCCATCTATTTGAGGAGCAAATTTGCGACGCGATTGTTGCAGAAGAAATTTTAATCATTGATGGAATTGAGTCGCGCCAAATTGTTGGTTTTGCTTTGTGGTACACTTCTTATTCAACTTGGAAAGGAAAGTGTTTGTACTTGGAGGATTTCTTTGTATTGCCCGAATTTAGAACTTCAGGAATCGGCGGAAAATTGTTTGATAAAGTTGTCTCAATCGCGAAAGAATCTGGCGTAAAACGCATGGATTGGCAAGTGCTAGAATGGAATCAATTGGCGATTGATTTTTATCAAAAACGAAATGCGATTTTAGATCCTGAATGGTTGAATGGGAGATTGTTTTTCTAGAAATTTTAGATTTCAAAACCAATTTTTCCCAACACCTTTTTCACTTGAGAAACTGCGTCAAAATGTGTTTTCAAATAATCAATTCTTTTAGATTTTTCTTCTTCTAAAAACGCCACTTTGTTAGAAATGGTTTTATTTAAATCTTCTGCATCGTCAATGATTTCGCAAAATTGTCCTAAATCTGTTCCTTCAATCATCAGCGGATTTACGACACATCGATTTCCTTGAATCAAGGAATTAATCAACTTTAATTTTACACCAGTGGATTGAAAAGTGATGAGTAGATTGATTTCAGCGGTGCGAATAAGTTGATCCATTTCTTCAGAAGAAGGATTGCTTTTCAGCGAAATAAATGGGTGTTTTTTTAATTCATTTTGCAAACTTTTACTCGGATTTTTTCCAGCAACAATTAGTGGCATTTGAATTTGGTTGGAATCCCAACTTTCAATGATCCAACGCAAAGCACGTTCATTTTCAGAAACACTTAAATTGCCATGAAACAGTGCAAAATTTTCAATTTTTTCAGGTGGTGTTTCTTTGAAATCGCATCCAACAGCCCAATAAATCGAATTGAAATTTATGGCAGCATAATAGGATAAATCTTGTTCGTTTAAACAGAAAAGTTGATCCGCTTTTGCTAAGATTTTCTCGTATTTTTTTAATTTTTTAGATTCTTTTTTGAAAAAGGTTTTCTTTAACGGTGAACTGGTTGAATAAGCCAATGCTTCATAATATTGCCATTCAACGTTGTGAATTCGTACCCATTTTTGTCTGTTTTCAAAACGATTGTCTGCTAAAATGGACGTCGTATGCAAACCTTCCATTAAAATCGGAAATTTATCTTCAAGCAAACGATTGACTAACACTTCCGAATTTCTAGTCGCAACAATGAAAGGTTCTTTTTTGAAATTGGACCACAGTGATTTTTTGCGTTTATAATAATGTATTTCATCTGCAATTTCTTCAAAATTGTGGTCAGTTCCTCGTCCGTACTCAAAACAGTGTAAAATCACATAAATACCCAAATCTTTAAGCGCTTTTGCACGGAAATATATGTCTATAACTCCGCCATAATCCGGAGGAAATGGAACATCTAAGGAAATGATATGAATGCCTTTTCTACTCATTATACGGCTGGATAAATTTGTGCCAAAACTTCGGTTTCTTTTTCCCAATTTTCCTTCAAACTCGCTGTCAAACAATTGGTTTTCCATTTTTGAAGTAATTCAGGATCAGCTTGAATTTTTTGAATATCTGCAGCTATATTTTCATGCGAATGCCCGCTGATAATCATTCCAATTTCATTTTCTAAAACTACTTTTTTGACTTCAACTAAATCGGATGCTAAAATAGGTGTTTGTGTATGCATGTAATCAAACACTTTATTGGGAAGCGAAAATCTGTAATTCAAGTTGGTGTCTTTGTCAAGTGTTAATCCCAAATCGGCGTGATAAGTATAATTCATCATTTCGGAATAGGGTTTTTTACCAATAAACTTCACTTTTTCTTCCAATTTATATTCGCTAACCATTTCTTTTAGAGTAGGAATCACGTCGCCGTCACCAACAAAAAGTAAAACAGCATTTTCAATCAATTGCATCGCCAAAACCGCTTCTTCACCACCTCGATCAATGTTGATTCCAGCGCCTTGAAAAATAAGCACGAATTTGTTTTCCGGGATTCCCAATTCAGCTTTTGATTTTAAAGTTGAAGCCTGCCATATGGGAGAAATGTTTCTGACGACAGCTACTTTTTTCCCGTATTTGGCTTCGTATCGATTCGCAATGGAATGATTTACTGTATAAATTTGATTCAATTTTGGAAAAATCCAACCTTCGATTTTTTCCCAAACAGCTTGCACCTTGGGGCGATTTACCAATTCTGGAACTTCTGTAAAATATTCATGCGTGTCGTAGACTAAAGTCGAACGTTTCAATTTGCTGATAAGATAATTGGGAAGCAATGTATCTAAATCATTCGAAACCAAAACAGAAGATTTGCGAAAAAGCAAAAACCAAAACAAGCGAATTGAAAAACCTGCATAAAATAACGGACCTTTATCGAACCACAATTTCATGCGGTGGGTTTGGTATGGACGATCAAGAGGCAAGCTATTTTTGCGCATCCTTCCGACCAATAAAACGGAATAACCTCGCTTCGTCAAAAACATACAAACCTTATGAACACGTTGATCGGTGTACAAATCATTTGTTACGCTGACAATGACTCTAGGCGATTTTCCCATGAATCAAAAGTAAGAAAAAGTTGGCGATGAATTAGATTAACACCAATAATAATATGATTATTGCGATGATTGGAAGGATGTATAATGCAATTGTTATTGATGAAAAAATAACGCCTGTACGGGCCATTCTAACTCCTTTTGGTGTGTTGTAATCAGCTATTAATGAACTGATACCTTTGGCAAGCCCAACGATTGAAAGCACCAATCCAACAATTCCAAAAATTAAAGTTAATTGCAAAATCAAACCAGCAATTCCTAAATTTCTGCTTTCTCTACCTAGTTCTTCTGATTCCGCTGCTTCATCAACCATTTCTTGAGTAAGAGGTTTGATGGAATCTTCGTCGCTCTCAAGTTTTTTAGTTTTCACTAAAATGGTTTCATTTTCAATAGTTTCAGTCGCAATATGCTGCTTTACAATGTTTGGATCAACTGTTTCTACTGTTTGATTTTGAGGGATGGTTTCTTCGTCACTGACGGAATTATTACTTCTCTGTTCAGCTAAAATTTCCTTTTCAGCTGGCGCCTTTGGATTCAAATAAGTATAGCTTCTTTTCTGTCTTTTGACACCATTACTGTATTTCCAATCTGAACAAGAAACCAAGATTGAAATCATTAACAAAAGCGTAAATATTTTTTTCATAACCATCAAATTATATTGCAAGTTAACAAATAATCGATTTTAGAGCGAAATTATTGTTTTCAGGTGGAGTTATTTCCAATAAAATCCTTTTCCAAAATCAATTCACTACCTTTGCCACATGTTAAAAGCAAACATCGCCATTTTTGCTTCTGGACAAGGAAGCAACGCTTTGAATTTGATTCATCATTTCGAGTCGCATCCTGAAATTCATGTGAAATTTGTTTTGTCCAATAAAAGTGATGCCAAAGTATTGGAAGAAGCACAAAAATTGGGGGTACAAACTTTTTCATTTAGCAACGCGGAAGTGGAAAATGGTGAATTTATCACACAGTTTTGTGTAAATCAAGAAATTGATTTCATTGTCTTGGCTGGTTATTTGCGCAAAATTCCAGTTGCGTTGATCGCGCAGTTTCCAAATCATATTTTCAATATTCATCCTGCATTGTTGCCAAAATTTGGTGGCGCTGGTATGTACGGAAAATACGTACATGAAGCGGTACTTGCGAATCAAGAAAAAGAAACTGGAATCACGATACATCTTGTGAACGAAGATTTTGATTCAGGCGAAAAAATTGCACAATTTCATTGTGATTTGGATGAAAACGAAACAATAGAAACCATCCAACAAAAAGTACAAGCCTTGGAACATGCTTATTTTCCATTGGTGATTGAAGAAACAATTTTAAAAGCAAAAAATGTTTGATTTTTTTACGTCCTTTAATACAGCAGAAATTTTCAAAGCCGGAATGGTACTTTTCGCGGTCATTGATATTATTGGTTCTATACCAATTATTCTGAAAATCAAAGAGCAAGCAGGAGAAATTCACGCATTGCATGCAAGTTTGGTTTCTTTGGCAATCTTAATCGGTTTTTTGATTTTAGGGGAAAGTATTTTGAGTCTTTTTGGTGTAAACGTTGAAGCTTTTGCCGTTGCTGGGTCACTGATTTTATTCGCCATGAGTTTGGAAATGATTTTAGGCGTCCGACTTTTCAGAGACAATACGACAGGAAAAACGGCGAGCATCGTGCCATTGGCTTTTCCAATTATTGCGGGTGCTGGAAGTATGACAACGATTATTTCACTGCGCGCAGAATTTGCAGCAATCAATATCGTAATCGCAATAATCATCAACATTATGTTGGTTTACATAGTGTTAAAACTCACCAAACGCATCGAACTCATTCTCGGAGATGGAGGAATCGCGATTTTGAAAAAAGTTTTCGGAATCATTTTGCTAGCCATTGCAGTGAAATTGTTCACCGCAAATGTGCAGGAGTTGTTTTGATTTTCTACCTTATAATTTCTTTATTCTCTAATTGACTATTATGTTGCCTTAGGTAACTAATATTGTTAGCGGCGGATGCAATCCGCCGTAGTAACGGTAATTGAAATTGTTTTTGGCGTGTGTCCGTCAGCTGACGGATCATGACAAAAACCAACAATTGTTTTAATTGGGGAGAAAATATCAACAATCATTTCGAGATAGATTTCACCCAAAAATCCCAAAAAAATTCCTACATTCGCCCAGCAAATTTTAACACTTTATGGCGTTTTAATTGCCAAACATTAACATTAAAATCAGCAAAATGAAACCAATTGATCAATTGAAAGAAAGAAGTGGAAACGCATGTGAATTGTGTAAATCAACTGAAAATTTACAACTTTTTTATGTTCCTTTTTCAACGGGGAAATTTGCTGAGGAAGCGATTTATGCTTGCGAGAATTGCATCGCTCAAATTGAGAAAAAAGCGGAGTTGGATACTAAACACTGGCAATGCTTGAGCGAATCGATGTGGAGTGAATTTCCTGCGGTACAAGTTGTTTCATGGAGATTATTGAACAGATTGAAACAAGAATCTTGGGCGGTTGACAATTTAGATATGTTGTATTTGGAAGATGAAGTGTTAGCTTGGGCTGAAGCTTCTGGCGATCAACATTCAGATGGAAATGAAGAATTTCACAGAGATTGCAACGGAGTGATTTTACAACAAGGTGACACTGTTACTTTGATCAAAGATTTGGACGTGAAAGGTTCAAGCTTAAATGCCAAAATCGGAACAGCTGTCAGAATGATTCGCTTGGTTCACGACAATACCGAACAAATTGAAGGTAAAGTAGATGGACAAACAATCGTCATTTTGACCAAATACGTGAAGAAACAAGCTTGATTTTTTTAATCCGGTTGTTGCACCAAACATTTTTTTATTTTTGTAATTCAAAATCGAATTTTAACCTTTAAATCGAATTGGTTTGAAAAATTGTATTGCCCAAATTTTTGCAGTTAAAAAAAGCTTGCTTGCTTTTACATTCAGTTTTATCGCACTTTCAGTTTTTGCGCAACCAACTACAACGCCGCCAAACACGGTAGACATTATTCACATGAAAGATGGTCGAATATTGAGAGGGCAAATTTTGATTTTTGAAGAAAAAGACGGAGATATTACCTTCCAAGATATTTATGGTAGAAAGTACTCTTTGACAAGAGAAGAATACAGTTACTTCGAGGAGAATCAAATTGTAAAAGAAAGAAAAAGTAAAAACGATACAATCGTAAAAGTGCGCAAAGAAAATCAATTTGAATTTTCGGTTGGTTTGACTTATGGAACTTATGTGCCCACAACAACTTTCAAACCAGACACTTATTACTTACAGAATTTAAACAATTCGTCTTACTTTCCAATCAGTTTGCAATTGGGTGCAGGAAAATATTTTAACCGCAAAAACTTTGCAGGAATCAACTTGAATTACGCTCTGATTTCTGGCGGAAGTCCAACGTTCAATGCCAATTTGCGCTACCAATTTCAATATGACGCATACAAACGCAATACTGCTTGCTATATTCCTGTTGAGTTTGGATATCATTCTTTGAATTATTCTACCAGCTTCTATGTGAATGACACCTTGGATTTAGGACAAAATTCTTGGACACAACAGTTAAACACCGAATTAAAAGTCTCTTCCTTGAATTTAGGAATTGGACACGGATTCAATTTCATGATGAAAAATACGCATTCCATCGCTTTGGAATTTTTAGTCTACAAATATTTCACAATGAGTCAAAAATTTGAAGCACTTCCAAGTGGTACTCCTGATTACAATCTCGATGCAATTGGTGCAAAATTGGCTGTATTTGTGAATATTTGATAAAGAATCAAGATGCTTTTTGCATCTTTAAGCAAAAACACAGCAACTAAGCGTATTTTTGTTTCATGTTTCGTTTGCAGAATGTGATTTTCTTGATTGGTTTGTTGTTTTCATGGCAACTTACCGCTCAAATGCATTTTCAAATTATCCCCAAACCAACAAAATCGATACAATTTTTTGAAGGAAAAACGATTTCGAATCAAACTGTAAATGCAACTTTTCAGTCTGGAAAGTCCAAAAAAGTATTGTCTGTCTTTAGCGCTATCGAAAAACAGACGATCAATCAACAAGCTGTAGTCAGGTCAAACGCCAAATACAACGCCAAAAATTGGAAATGTTGGGAAGGAAAAAAGGAAATCGCGCTACATTGGTTAAATGATTCCACTTTTCAGTTTTCGATGCGACTAGAAAAGAAAAAGCATTTTTACAGTTTCTACAACGGAGAGGTTTTGATTGACAAATGGATGAGTGTGCAACTGCCAACGGTTAAACAAAAAGTGTATATCGTGCCTTTGATTTCACTTTCAAACGATCGATTTTACTACGAAAACGAGCTGAATAAAATTTACAAACAAGCAGGAATCGAACTAGAAACAGCGATTTTGCCGACTTTTAAAACCAAGATTTTTTCTCCTAAAACGATTTTTTCAACCCAAGATTCTTTGGAAATGTATTCAGGTCAAATGCGATTATTGCGCAATCAATTTTTTGAACTGAATACAGATTTGCCCAAAGAAGCCTATTATTTATTCGTGATTCCATCGTTCGCAGATTCCTCTGAAATGGGTTTTATGCTGAAAAATAAAACCTTGGGATTTGTTCCTTTTCAAAAGAATGACAAAAGATTAAACACCCAATTCGCGCGCACTTTGGCGATTGGAATGGGCATGCTCAATCCAGCTTGGAAATCGTTAGACAGTCTGGAAAACCGGAAAGAAAATTTGATGGATTCCCTCGGCGGTCGGCAGTTGACTTTTGCACAAGTCGAGGCTTTGCGGTCAGAAATTCGAACTTTTTCTCGTTTTGACACTTATGAAAATGTGCCTACAAATAATGGAACAATCGCCTATTATTTTTGGAAGGAAACGCACGGTTACATCGATTTGTCAAATCAAAGTCCATTGGAGGCGATTCAAAGACCTTTTAGAAAGAACTTTTTAATTTCTCGTTTTCAAGTAAAGTATAGCATTTTGAAACCGATTGCTCGATGGGGCGGTTATTACATTACCATTTTCAATGTCTTTGTGTTTGTAGTCTTTTTTGGTCTGTTTTTTTGGCTCAGAAGAAAGATCAAAAATGCGTGGAAAAAGCGCAAATGGCGTTGGGGTATTTTTCGAAAATTGGTTGTTTGGAGTTTGTTCCTGTCGGCGACATTTGGGGTTTACTGCTCCTTGCCCTGGGGAAATGCGATTCTAGAAAGATTCACTATTATTTCTGGGCCGATGCCCGAATTGGATGGGATGATATTGCGAGAAGCAAAGAAAAAATTGTTTACCAATCCTGATTTCCACAAAAAGCGCGGAAGTATTTTATCAGCAGAAATTTTAATCGAAAAATCAATGCATTGGGAAGTGAAGAAGCGTTTGCCCGTTCTGTATTTCAATGTTTTTGTGGACGAAAATCAAAAACCAATCAAAATGCGTTTTCAGCACAATTCTGATACGTTGAAAGTGGAAGCTTGGAAATATGCGAAGCGTGTGACCAACCATTATGTGGTTTTCAATTACATGGATTTGGATAGAAAAATGATTGCCCAAAAAGTCTATTCATACGATGGAAAAGAATTGGAATCACCCAAGGAGAAAGAAGATGTAGCCAAAAGAATTTTAGTTTTCGTGAACGGGTATCGTCCCACTTCCGCAGGACATTCGTTGGAAGAAAATTTCCAAGACATCATCAACAATGGTTTTGAAAACAAGAATTCGACGAATCACATTTATCCTTTTGATCGCTACGATTATTGGCAACCGTGGAACCAAATCAATTTGGTTTTTGCGCAGAGAATCAATCCAACAGAAACGTATTATGCCGATGGACATTTTTCTGTAAGTACATCTAATTATGGAAGTATTTTGAACTTCACACGCGTTGCACAAAGTTTTCCAAAGCGCTGTCCAAACGCTAAAAAACACACTTGTTATTGGATGCAAAACACGGATTTGAGGAAGTATTTTGTGAAAAAATCGCATACTGAAAACGTTTTGAAAATGCGTGCTAATAAAGAAGGATTTAAATACAGAAAAGACCACGGTCGCATCGCTGGGAAAAACTTGTTGCAAATTTTGAATGAATTGCCTGAATTTTCTGAAAACGATACGGTTTACATCGTTGCGCACAGCATGGGATTTGCCTATTCTTTGGGAATGGTTGAGTCGTTGCGAAATAAAATTCAATTTGGAGGATTCTATATTTTAGCTCCGGAAAATGCCAAAACAGGAATTGTAAATCCTACTGAATGGAAGGAAATTTGGCAATACGGAAGCAATTTAGATCAAAAATACAAAGATGCACCTTGCCTTCAAGATGGTGTAGCACCGCAAAGTGCAGTGAGAGGATTGCCAGAAGAAAATCGCTTATTCATACCCAAAAAAGCGTATAAACAAAAAGGATTTTTCGATTCACATTTCATCGGATATTACTCATGGATTTTAGATATCCCGCAAGGAGAAAAAGGTGCGATTAAGTTTCGCTAATTTTTATTGCAACAAAGCATCTAAAAATTCAAAATCTGTATTTGATTTTCAAGCGTTAAAACCTTGAAAAATATTCGTATTTTTGCCATTATTATCAACAAATCATGGCTTTAAAACAATATCTTGCTCAAAAACTTGAACAGCGTCTTTCGCCTCAACAAATTCAGTTGATGAAATTGTTGCAAGTTCCGACGATGGAATTGGATCAACGCATCAAACAAGAAATTGAAGAAAATCCTGCGTTGGAAGAAGGCGCTGATGTTGAAGATGATTACGACAACGACGACGAGTACGACAATGACGATTCCAACAGCGACGATGACAACGATTTTGACATCTCGGATTACATGGATGACGACACGCCAGACTATAAAACGCAAGCCAACAACCACAGCAAAGACGACGAAGAACGCGTCATTCCGCTTTCTGGTGAACAATCTTTTCAAGAAAAATTGACCGAACAATTGCATTTATTGGATTTGGACGACACGCAATTTTTGATCGCTGATACCATCATTGGAAACTTGGATGAATCAGGTTATTTGAACCGAGAAGTGGAAGCGATTGTAGACGATTTGGCTTTTTCTGCCAACGTGATTGTGAATGAAGCGCAAGTAGAAGAAGTATTGTCGTTGGTGCAAGAACTTGACCCTGCAGGCGTCGGCGCACGAGATTTGCGAGAATGTTTGTTGCTGCAATTGGAGCGCAAGCAAGATGGAGACATCACCAAATTTACTGCAAAGAAAATCTTGCAAGATCATTTTGAAGAATTTACTAAAAAACATTACGATAAAATCCAGAAAAAACTGGAAATCGAGGACGAAGATTTGAAAGAAGCCATTGCTGAAATCATTAAATTGAATCCTAAACCAGGCGGTTCGATGAAAGAATCTGCCAAATCGATGCAACAAATCATTCCAGATTTTGTGATCAACGAATTTGAAGGTCAATTGGAATTGTCAATCAACGGAAGAAATGCACCTGAATTGAAAATCAGTAGAGAATATGAACGCATGTTGCGCGGCTATTCTGAAGGTGCAAAAACATCGAAATCTGACAAAGAAGCATTAACTTTTGTAAAGCAAAAATTGGACGGTGCGAAGTGGTTTATTGATGCCATTCGTCAGCGCCAAAACACCTTGCTTTTCACCATGGATGCAATCATGAATTACCAAAAAGAATATTTCTTGACAGGTGATGAAACGAATTTGCGTCCGATGATTTTGAAAGACATTGCAGACATCGTGAATTTGGATATTTCAACCATTTCTCGTGTGGCAAATAGCAAATATGTACAAACAGGTTACGGTATTTTTCCATTAAAATATTTCTTTTCAGAATCTCTTTCTACCGATTCAGGTGAAGAAGTTTCTACCCGTGAAGTGAAGAAAATTTTGTCTGAAGCCATCGAAGGTGAACAAAAAAAGAAACCGTTGACCGATGATCGCTTGGCTTTGTTACTCAAAGAAAAAGGCTACAATATTGCCCGCAGAACGGTTGCAAAATACCGCGAACAATTGAATATTCCTGTTGCACGTTTACGTAAAGAATTGTAATGAAAGCATTTGCAAGATTGATGTCCTGGCTTTTCATTCCATTGTTTATGCCAGTTTTTGGATTGCTGATTGCGATGTATTATCCTGCGGAAAATGAAAGTGCTTTGCGTTCGACAACCAGCTTGTATTTCATGCCACCGCAATTCAAGTTGCACATTTTATCGCTGTTCACTATTTTATCTGTCATCGCTCCCGGATTTTCACTCTTAATGTTGAAACGCCAAAAACGCATCGAAAGCGTTGAAATGGACATCAAGGAAGAACGTAATTTTCCGATTGGAATCACAGTCGTTTATTGTGCGATGTTGGGCGCCTTTGTTTGGTTTCAAATTCCCCGCGGATTGGTTCCAGAAGTGATTTTCTCGCTTCCTTGGGCAGGCGTTTTGGCTTCTGCAATTGCAGGATTAATCAACCGTTATGAGAAAATCAGCTTACATGCTATGGGCGCGGGAATGCTTTTTGGTTTCATTGTTGCTTATTACAATACGCAAGTTATTTTTGATGTCGACTTGGTAATCGGCGTCGCTATTTTAGGTGGACTGATTATGTCGGCCAGAATGTATTTAGGAAAACACACATTGAGACAAAGTATAATGGGCTATTTGTTAGGGTTTTTCACCGTCTTTTTGATGTTGACGTATTTCCCAAGTCCGAATTTATAAGTTTAAAAATTAAATAATATACCATGAAAACCAAATTTAGAATTTTTCTAGTTCTTTTTTCAATCGCTGTTATTTCAGCATGTAGTTTGGTCAACAATGCCAAAAAAAATGGCGTGAATATTTTCACGATTCAACAAGACAGAGATTTTGGTGCGCAAGTAGCTGCTGAAATTGACGGAAATCCTACTGAATATCCTGTTTTGGATTCTGCGAAATACAAAGATGTTTACGCATACGTTTACAAAGTGCGCAACAACATTTTGAATTCTGGAAAAGTGACACACAAAGACGATTTCAAATGGCGCGTACGCATCATCAAGAATGACAGTGTTTTGAACGCTTTTTGTACGCCTGGTGGTTACATTTATGTGTACACGGGAATTTTGAAATTTTTGGAAACGGAAGATCAGTTGGCTGGCGTGATGGGTCATGAAATTGGTCATGCAGACATGCGTCATTCTACACGTCAAATGACAACGATGTACGGAATCCAAACTTTGCTAGATATTTTAGCAGGTGACAGAAAAATGTTGAAAGAAATCACTGCAGGAATTGTTGGTTTGAAGTTTTCACGTGAACACGAAACGGAAGCGGACCAACGTTCGGTAGAATATTTGTGCCCAACTGCATACAACGCAGACGGTGGCGCAGCATTTTTTGAGAAAATCACCAAATTAGGTGGCGCGAGACAACCAGAATTTTTGAGTACGCACCCAAATCCAACGAATAGAATCGAGCATTTCCACAATGCGAGAACGACCTTGGGTTGTAGCGGAACGCAAACTTACAAAGCGGAATATCAGCAAATGTTGGCCAAATTGGATCAAATTATTATTCCAAATTTGGGAGGAAGACATTGATTTTAATATCTCTATCAGATGAAATTATTTTTAGACGCAAACACTTTTATCGATACCAATAAAGGATTTGATATTTCCATTCCATTGACCAATGATTTAAACAATCCGCGGGCATGGTATGTGCAACCGCCGACTTTTGAGCCGGTGCGCGCCAATGGATTTATCGGTTCGGTAGCTGAAGGTGGTGGCGTCAATTTCAGAGATATATTTTTCAATCCACACGGTCACGGAACACACACTGAATGTTTGGGTCACATTACTGAAACTGTGCATTCTATCAATCAGCATTTGAAAACCGCTTTTTTCATTGCGCAAGTGATTTCTGTACAACCAGAAAGTTGTTGGCACGAAACGGAGAAAGTGGAAGATTTCATCATCACGAAAGCGCAACTTGCTTCGCTGTTAGAAGGTGTGCAAACGGAAGCGTTAATCATTCGCACCTTACCGAATCAAATCGACAAAAAGCACAAAAATTATTCGTCTTCCAATCCGCCATACATTGAATTAGAAGCGATTGAAGTTTTGAACCAAGCAGGTGTTGAACATTTATTAATTGATCTCCCCTCCGTTGACCGCGAGCAAGACGGCGGCGCATTGGCTTTTCACCACGCTTTTTGGCAAGTGCCAGAAAACCCTCAATTTCACAAAACCATCACAGAATTCATCTACGTTTCAGACGAAATTGCCGATGGGAAATACATTTTGAATTTGCAAACAGCGCCTTTTGAGAATGATGCCACGCCGAGTAGGCCGGTTTTGTTTAGGGTGGAGAAAATGGTTGTGAGTCGCTAAACGCTCGATTTTCGTCGGGCGGTGAAATTGTCGTCAATTTAAAGATTTGTTCTTTCTTTTTTCTTGATAAGAAAGAAAGAACCAAAGAAAAAATCAAGGCTACGCAATCAAAGCTAAAAAATCGGAATTTATGACTAAACAAAAGTAAACTCGCAACAAAGTGCGATTTAGTTTTGAAGTTCGTCGATGCTCAAACAGTACTTTTGTTTGGTCGTCAAAAATTCCAATTTTTCTTAACGCTTTTATTGCTGAGGCCGGAAAAAATTCGTGAAACTTGGGATTTTCGTTCTTTCCTCCCCCTAGCCCCCTCCAAAGGGGGAAATAGATCTGTCTAAAGTCTAATGTCTTCTGTCTAATGTCTTAAAATCCTCTCCATCACTCCATCTCCTCCAACATCCCAAATAAATCTTCAAACATATAATCCGCAACCACCAATTTCGGGTTGGGCGAATGCGTTTTTTCTGGTACACAAACCACGGTCATTCGGGCGGCTTTTCCTGCGATGACGCCGTTGATGCTGTCTTCGATTACCAAGCATTTTAAAGGATTTACCGCCAACATTTGTGCTGTTTTGAGGTAAACTGCTGGATGTGGTTTTCCATGTGTTTCGTGTTCTGCAGAATGGGTGATGTTGAAATATTCTTTGATTTTCAAGGTTTCGAGTACGCACTCAATCAAGACTTGGTAAGAAGATGTTGCCAAGCCAATTTTCAAGCCTTTGGATTTGAAATATTGCAATGATTCTATTACGCCAGGCAAAGGTTTTCCGTCGCGACTTAATAATTCAACCATGCGATTGACAATCATTGCGAGCACTTCGTCTGGTCCTGCGCCTTGCCACGGGGCTACTTTGTACCAAAATGAAATCACTTCATCCAAGCGCAATCCAACGGTAAGTTCAAAATCTTTGCGGGTCAAGTTGCAACCGACCGCTGAAAAAACTTCTTCCATCGCGATTTTCCAAACGGGTTCGGAATCGATGAGGACGCCGTCCATGTCGAAAATTACGGCTTCGAATTGAGAAAGGTTTATTTTTTTTTGATTCATTTTAATTACTTTATAACGTTTTTTGTCATGGTCCGTCAGCTGACGGATGCACGCCAAAAACAAATTTATCTCCATTTTTTACACGATGGACTATGTCCATCGCTACCCATATTTGATGCCTGACGGCATCATGATTTTCGTTGGGGTTCTAATTTAACTTAATCTTGTACAAATTTCCGCCACCGATTACTTTTTGTTTTTCGTCGGCGATGTAGATTGTTTTGTTATCTCTTGTGGCAATGGCTTCCTTTTGGGTGTAGGGCTTGAGGTAGATTTTCTTATGATATTCAAATTTGCCTTTTTTGAATTTGTAAATGATCATGCGGTTGTAGGTCAAGATGTAGCAATATTCACCACAAATCGCTGAAGCGGTTACTGCATCTTTGAAAAAACCATTTTTGCCTAAATACAATTCTGAGCGTTTGGTCAAGGTGTATTTTCCGGGTTTGGTGGAAACTGCATATTGAAAACTGCGCCCGTCAAAAGGTTTTGAGCGACATTTCGTGAAGATGTAAATCGAATCTTTGTAATAAGCGATTGCTTCTGCGTCGAAATGCCAATCTTTTTCCGCAGTGGGAATTTCCTTTTGCTCTGCATAATCGATTTCTATTTCTTCCGCTTTTACTTCTTTTTTTTTCAAGATATTCCAGGTGGAAACCTTGTAAATGCGCAGTTTTTTACGAGAATTGTTGTTGTTGCCAATATCGCCAATGTATAAATGTCCTTTACCGTCTGCGGTGATGTCTTCCCAATCGTTGTTTTTCGCTTCCAATACCTCTACTTGGTGGATTTTTTGTCCTTTGAGATTCAAAAAATACAAAATCGGCTCGTTTCCGCTGTCGTTGTGACCCACCAAAACAGTGTCGTTCAAAAAGCACAAACCTGAAATTTCTTTCATTGAATCGGGCAATTTGGCGATTTTTTCCAGCTTTTGAGAAAACGAATTTCCTGTAAAAAGTAGAATAATAAGGAATATTTGAATCTTCATGCGGTATGGTTAAGATTCAATTTCATTGTTTCTGAAGGCAGAAGGTATCAAACTTGGAATCACTTTCAGTACCATTGGCAACAACAAAGCGCCACCAGGAAGCAGAAAAATCGCCAACGCAGGCATCGATTTTGCCAAGTCCAAAAATTGTGATTTTACCTTTTCTTTCTCTTCTTTGGTCAATTCTTGCGTAGTAGATTTCTTGATTAAAAAAACCAATTCTTTGCTTTCTTTCAATTCTGCAGCGAGCTTGTCTTTGTTTCTTCCTAGGATTTTAATCCATCTTTTTGACAAACTTCCGTACATTTTTTCATACATATTACTGTCTTGTAAAAAGACAATTTGGTCTGTATGATTCAAAATAAAGTTCTCCATCAAGGCCAAAGCTTCCTCCATTTCGATGGCAGGAATTTGCAAATGTTCACACAACAATTGAATGAAATCTTTCTCCTCAGCGGTGGCTTCATGAGTGGCAAAAATGGTCAGTGCAGAGATGTCTAATAAGAACCTTTTGAAGAGCCAAATGTTGGTCAATTCTGGAGAAAAATCCGAGAAATTTGCGCCGTTTTTAAACTTCGAAATCGCATATTCTTTTCGGTCATCATCGAAGTGCGCAGAGGCCAAAAAGACGTTAAAAATCTTCTTTTCTTTCTCCTCTAATTCGCCATCAGAATAAGCAGAAAGTGTCAAAGCGATCAATGCATTTAAAGCATATTCTTCGTATTTTGATTCCATCATGACTTGGTTTGTCAAGAGAAATTCTTCGAATAAAATGATGTCTAAGTACACAAATGAGTTACTCAAATAGTTGACCCAAATCGCATTTTCAAGTAAATTTAAACGGACGTCTGTGCGCTTCGCCAGGATGTTTTCGAGCTTGTCGATGTTGCTTTCTTTGATGAAAAAAGTGAACATTCTCGACAAAGATTTGGTGCTGTGATGACCGTAAAAATCGAGTAAGGAATCTGTAAATTTATCGAAATCTTTGACAGGATCTCCACCGTTACTTGCAAAAATAAAAAGGTGTGATTCGAACAAAAGTAGCTTCAATCTTTCTTCATTTGTCCACTTCGAATGGGCCAAAGAATTGCAAAAAAGTAGCTCTGAAGCGTAGCCAAAAACGATGCCCGAACGGTTCAAAACGAGGTGCTGAAAATGGTCTTTTTTGACATCTTCAGGTTTGTCAATATGTACTTTGATCACTCCTTTTTGAAGTAAATTTTTGTACTTAGAAATCCAACCTTTTGAACCCGGTGACAGTATCATTTCTTTGATTCTTAAACACAAAATTACGGAATAAAAACGTAGGATAAAAAATTCATTTTTTAATTTAAAATTGATTTCAAATTGACGCCTTTTTATTCTAAAATTTTGATCGTTTTTTAATTTGGAATTGCGAAATTTCAGCACGATTTTCAGTCAAAAAACTTTCGATTTTTTAATGCTTTTTGAAGTTCAAAAATGACAAAGTTTCTCCGTAACTTTAGCATCGAAATATGAAAGCAGAAGACATCAAATTGAAGTTGCAATTACTTCCAGACAAGCCAGGAATTTATCAATATTATGATATCAATGGCGTGATTTTGTATGTCGGAAAAGCGAAAAATTTAAAGAAAAGAGTCACTTCATATTTCGTAAAAAATCACGATAATGCCAAAACTAGAATTCTTGTTCGGCAAATTGAAGACATCCAATATTTGGTTGTAGATTCAGAATTGGACGCTTTGCTTTTGGAAAATAATCTGATTAAAAAGTACCAACCAAAATACAACATCGCGCTCAAAGATGACAAAACTTACCCTTGGATTTGCATCAAAAAAGAAGCTTTTCCACGCATCTTTTCCACGCGAAATTTGGTCAAGGATGGATCTAAATATTTGGGTCCTTATGCGAATGTAAAAGTGATGAATACCTTGCTCAGTTTGCTCAAAGATATTTATCAATTGAGAACTTGTGCGCTGGATTTATCGGCTAAAAAAGTGGCCGAAAAAAAGTATAAAGTTTGCCTAGAATATCATTTAGGAAACTGCAAAGGACCATGCGTTGGATACCAAAGTGAAACCAATTACCAGGAATATATTGATCAAATTGAATCCATTTTAAAAGGAAATATTGGTTCTGTTTTGACTCATTTACGCAAAATTATGCAAGAATTTGCGGAAAACTACAAATTTGAGGAAGCGCAGGCGATAAAAGAGAAGATCCAAACACTGGAAAACTATCAGTCTAAATCAACGATTGTTTCACCGACCGTTGACAAGGTGGACGTGATCACGATGGTGGAAGATGAGAAGACCGCTTTTGTAAATTATTTCGTCATTAGCAACGGAGCAATCATTCATGGATTTACCATCGAGGTGAAGAAAAAATTGGATGAAACGGATGCTGAAATTATCGCTTTTGCATTGCTCGAAATGAGGGAAAGATTCAACAGTCAATCGAAAGAAATTTTGATTGAAAAGGAAATCGATTTAGAGATTCCTGGATTGCAATTTTTTGTTCCACAAAGAGGCGATAAAAAACACTTGGTTGACCTCTCGATTCGCAATGCGAAATTTTACCGTTTGGAAAAACTGAAGCATGAAAGAATCAAAAATCCGGAAGAGCACACGGATCGAATTTTGAGTCAACTTCAAAAAGATTTGCGCTTGAAAGAACTGCCGGTTCACATCGAGTGTTTTGATAATTCCAATATACAAGGTACGAATCCAGTTTCTGCTTGCGTGGTGTTTCGAAATGCCAAACCGAGTAAAAAAGATTACAGACATTTTAATGTAAAAACAGTTGTCGGTCCAGACGATTTTGCATCGATGGAAGAAGCGGTCGGGAGAAGGTACCGAAGAATGTTGGACGAAAATCAACCCTTGCCGCAACTCATTATTATAGATGGTGGAAAAGGACAATTGGGCGCGGCATTGAAAGCACTCGAGACTTTAGGTTTGAGAGGAAAAATTGCAATTATAGGCATTGCGAAAAGATTGGAAGAAATCTTTTTTCCGGGCGATAGCATTCCAATCTATTTAGACAAACGTTCTGAGTCATTGAAGGTGATTCAGCACCTCAGAAATGAAGCACACAGATTTGGAATTACGCACCACAGAAATCGCCGAAGTAAAGGTGCATTTGTTTCCGAGTTAACGAGCATCGAAGGCGTCGGTCCGAAGACTCACGAAGAGTTAATGAAGGCATTCAAAACGGTCAGCAAAATTCGTGAAGCAGACCTGGAAAGTTTGTCGAGCGTCATCGGTCAAGCGAAAGGAAAAATCGTCTGGGAATATTTCCGTGGAAGTGAAAATTCCGAGTTGGAATAATTTGTAATTTTAGCTAGATTTTTAAATTTCATTTTAATGAAAAATCCATTTTATTTTTTGTTCTTCATTTTGATTTTTTTGACAGCTTGCAAGCAAGAGCCAAAAAATTCTGTCGACAAAATTTCCGTCTCTGAAAATGAAAAATCAATTTCGACTGATGACACAATTCCAAAAATCGAAAAGGAAAAAAAGGAGCAAAAAGCAGATGCGAAAAAACAAAATAAATCACTTCCATTTCTTCCTCCTCCAATTGCAGTTTTTGATGAATATGAGGCACCTTTTGCAGTTGAGAAAATAGACGAATATCAACCGTCTGGAAATGTTTATAATCCTGACGGAATTCAAGAGGGAGATGTCGTTCAAGAAGAGCCATCAGGAAGAACAAATTTGCGCGCAAATAATCAAGACGAACCTTACACGATTGTAGACGAAAATGCAGAATTTCCAGGAGGCAAAATCAAGTTTGATGAATATATCGAAAAGAACATGAAGTTGACTTCAGAAATGGAAGTTGGTGGGAAATGTTATTTGAGATTTGTGGTTGGCTTAGATGGAAGTATTTCGAATGTAGTGATTTTAAAAGGCGTTAACGATTGTCCTGACTGTGACAAAGAAGCCAAGCGTTTAGTTCAAAACATGCCTAACTGGATTCCGGCAAAATTTAATGGGCAACAGGTAAAATCATATTACGTAGTTCCGATAAAATTTTTGATGTGATTTGAGTGGGACAAATTTCCGTTTAATCAATCAAAAGTACACTTTACACAAATCTGAACAATTTTGTGAACCTTTTAACAAAGTTCTCGTCTAAGGTCTAATTGAAGATTAATTTTCAAGGATTTACCATTTGTTGGACTTAAATCAAAAGGCATGAATTCAGATTTTTTGCATACTTCCTCGTTAAAGACTTCATCTATCGAACAGGTTAATGATGCTTTGATTGTTTTGCGTCATTTCATTGAATTGAATGAAAAATTGCTTCCGATTTTATTAAATCTTTCTGAAAAAAAGGTAAAATCAGCCAAAGATTTTGCTGAGATTCAAAAAATTAGGAATGTTTTTGAATCATACCATTTCGATGTCAAATCTTCTCAAATCTTGATGAACTCTTCCATTTTAAGCTACATTCAAGGAGCTTATCAATCCATTATTGAAAATGCCGAAAGTCTGCAGGCGCAAGTCAAGCTGATGTTGTTTGAGAAGGAATTGATCAAGTTGAAAAAAAATTGGACCGCTGTAGTCAGAAATTGAGATTTAGGGGATTTCACCTTTTACTCAAAATTTGGCAACAACCTATCCAAGACTTTCACGCCTTCCACCGCCGAATACGGCAATTTTATAAAATCGGTATTGACATTTAATTCTTCACATTTTGGATCAATCACGATTTTGATTGTTTCATCAGGAGTTACGAATGCCAGTCCTGCTGCTGGATAAACCTGCAAAGAAGTTCCAACAACAAGTAAAATATCGGCGGTTTTACAAATTTCAGCGGCACGGTCAATTTCGGGAACTGCTTCACCAAACCAAACCACATGTGGACGAAGTTGAAATCCATCTTCACATAAATCTCCCGTTTTAATTTCGCTGCCATAAATCGGATAGAATTTTTTATCTGGATTTGGGCCAGAACTTTTCGCCAAACGGATATTTCCGTGGAGGTGAATCACGTTTGAGCTTCCAGCACGTTCATGCAAATCATCAATGTTTTGTGTAATGATGGTAATTTTGAACTTTTTTTCGAGTGCTGCGAAATACAAATGTGCTTCGTTGGGATTGGCTTCAACAACTGCTTTTCTTCGCAGATTGTAAAATTCCTGAACCAATGTAGGATTTTTTCCCCAAGCTTGCGGTGTAGCAACGTCTTCAATGGCATAGTTTTCCCAAAGTCCATTTGAATCGCGAAAAGTTTGGATTCCACTTTCAGCGCTGATTCCTGCTCCCGACAAAACGACAATGTGTTTCATTTATGTTGATTTTTTAGATGCTTTGAAATTAATAATTTAACAAAGGAATAAACTTTTTTACTAGTAAAATCGGCAATCGTATTAATTAATGTCTTAGTTTTGGTCTTGTAAAGTTTAATACTACAAACCGATGTGGACATTTTAAAGTTTCAGTTATATTTTAACGATAAAATACTGAAGCATTTGAAATTAATAGGTTAATTTAGTATCCATAAACTTACAAAGTCAATGCAATTTTACGGCAACCATTTTTATAGCAACCATTTTCGTTTAAAATCAAATTTACTTTTGGTTATTATTTTTTTTGGATTCAACTTTTTGTACGCGCAAACGCCAACGAAAGCTGAATTGAAAAGCAATAAAATCAAAGCTTTAATTCCTGATAAAATCAATGAAGCAGAGACCTTAAGTGTTCAATTTTTAGACGAAGGAATCAACAAAGGAGACAAAGAAATCATAGCCAGATCAAACTATTTATTGGGGCTAATACACTATTACAGATCAGCGTATTATATTTCAAATAAATATTATTTAGCAGCATTACAATCTAATTTTGCTGACCAAAACTTAAGTTTTAAAGAAGCTTGCCTAAACAATATGGGCATTAACTATGAGATTCAGAACATTTTGCCAAAAGCAATTACGGCCTACAATGAATCATTGAAAATCGCGAAAGCATTAAAAGATTCAACGAGTATTTATGAATCGATGATCAATTTGGGATTATTGAATGCAAAGTCCAAAAAGTACAATTTAGCGTTGTATGATATCAATGAAGCAATCAATTATTTTGAAAGGCAAAAAGACAGAGCGAATATGGCTTTGTGTTATGAAAATTTGTCATTTATTTCTACAGATTTTTCCCGACATGAAGAATCCATTTTTTATTCAAATAAAGCTTTGGCGTTATTTATTTCTCTGAAAGATGAGTCTAAAATTGCAGCGTGTTACTATAATTTATCAGTCAATTATTTATTGAACGATGAGATAGAAAAAGCAGAGATTTATGTTCGGAAGGCGAAAGCAATTATCGATAAATTCGAATTTAAGGAGGAACTAGCCATTAAAATTTACATTCAAATTGCTGAAGTTGAAATTGAAAAAAATCATTTTCTAGAAGCAGAATCCAATTTGAAATCAGCGTTACATCTTTGTACAGTCTCTGGAGCCAATGAAAACATGACAACTATTTATGCTTCGTTTTTGAATTTATATGCCAAGTCTGGCGAATACGATAAGTATTCAAAAATCAAAGGAAAAGCAGACAAAGAAGAGACCGTGAACACCCAACTGCAATCATATGCGCGTGTTGATGAATTGAGAGAATTGTATCAATTTGAAGTAATCAATCAAAAAATCAAAAACCAAGAGAATGATCTCCGTGACAAGCAAACTCAATTAACCATTTCGATTTTTGTGATTTTAGGGTTTGTGATTATCTTAATTATTTTGATAGTCATGTATTTGAGAATTAGAAAATACACCAAATCGCTGTTTGAAAATATTGTAGAGCACACAACGCAAGACACGCTCATTAATGAGTCGATTGTAGACTTACAGTCGAGGAATAAATTCTTATTTTCTCTTTTTAATCAAATTTTGGTTTTTATCAAGGAACAAAGAAATATTGATGAAATCACCATCAAAGAAATTAGCGAGGCGCTGGTTGCAGAAGAAAGTGACATTGCCAAAGCCATTTCGCTGTTTGGGAATAAAGATTTCACGCAATTTTTAAATCATTACTTCATCGATGAAATTTGCAAGAAAATTATCAAAAAGGGCAAAAAAATCTCCGTACAAAACCTCATTGCGGACTATCCGTTCAAAAACGAAAGAGAACTGCAAAAACTTTTCAAAGAAATCACAGGGTTGTCGGTGGAGCAATTTATTGTCTATAGCGAGCAGAAGTTGGTTAGCGAAAAGACATGAGACATTAGACATTAGACCAAAGACATTAGACTGGAGACAATAGACTTTTTGATTTTCGCGAATTGAAGCCACGGATGCACTGATTTTTTTGATTGAAGGAGTAAATATAATTAAGGAATAGGTGAATTATTTTGAATGAATCTGCGAAACCTATCTAATAAGCAAAGCGCTTTTAAACCATTTTTCCGTGTTATCTGTGTCATCCGTGGCTAAAATAAATTGCACCGTAACAACAATGATCAAGTCTAATAGTTGCGTAGCAACGGTTCTAACGTCTAACGTCTAATAGCGCAGCGAGTCTTTTTTACAGACATGAGACGAAAGACTCTTCAATTTTCTTAAGAATTTAGATTTACAAAAAGTTGCAAAGCAACAAAGTTGAATAAGTCTAATAGTTGCGCAGCAACGGTTCTAGTGTCTAACGTCTAATAGCGCAGCGGTTCTCTATAAAACAATATTTGGTCAATTCAGAAAAAAAGCATATCTTTGACGCGTATTTAGGAACAATAAAAGAGCGAGGGGATATAAAGTCCCCTCTTTTTCTATCCAAATGATTAATAAAGAACTCGTAGTAAAATTGGCACAAGAGCGCATAGACGAACTCGATAGAGGTTTGTTTATCGTTGATGTATCTATTTCAAAATCAATGGTTATTAACCTTGAGATTGACAAAGAAAACGGAAACGTTGCAATTGAAGATTGTGTGTCTGTTTCACGAAATGTTGAGCACAATTTGGACAGAGAAGAGGAAGATTTTGAACTCCATGTTTCTTCTGCAGGATTGGACAAACCATTGCGCGTTTTGCCACAATTTCTGAAAAATGTTGGTCGAGAAGTAGAAATCGTACTTGTCAACGGAACAAAAAAAGCAGGAATTTTGAAAGAAGCGAGCAACGAAAGTCTGGTTTTGGAAACGACGCGACAAGAAAAACCTGAAGGCAAAAAGAAGAAAGAGACCATTGTTGAAGCGGAAACACTTCCAATGTCAGAAATAAAAGAAACAAAAATTGTTATCTCATTTAAATAAGTAAGCAATGAATAGCTTAGAATTAGTTGATTCGTTTTCGGAATTTAAAGAATTAAAAAGCATCGATAAACAAACGATGCAACACGTGTTGGAAGATGTTTTCCGTGCGATGTTAAAAAAGAAATTCAATACCGATGAACATATTGATGTTATTGTAAACATCGAAAAAGGTGACGTTCAAATCTTTGTGAACAAAGAAATTGTAATGGACGGTGAGGTGGAAGATGAATACACAGAGATTGCGTATTCTGATGCTATTAAAATTGAGCCTGATTTTGAAGTAGGTGAAGAAGTATCTGAAGAGTTCAAATTTGCTGATTTCGGAAGAAGAAACATTTTGTCATTGCGTCAAAACTTGATTTCAAGAATCTTGGAATTAGAGAAAGACAACCTTTACAAAGTGTACAAAGAGCGTATTGGTGAAATCATGACAGGTGAGGTTTACCAAGTTTGGAAGAAAGAAATCATGGTATTGGATGATGAAGGGAATGAGTTGATCTTGCCAAAATCAGAACAAATTCCTTCTGACTATTTCAAAAAAGGAGAATCTATTCGCGCAGTAGTTGCGAAAGTGGATATGCGTAATAGCAGTCCAGTGATTATCCTTTCTCGTACAGCACCAGAATTTTTGGAGCGTTTGTTCGAATTGGAAGTTCCTGAAGTTTTTGACGGTTTAATTACTATCAAACGCATCGTTCGTGAACCAGGAGAAAGAGCAAAAGTTGCTGTTGAATCTTATGACGACCGCATCGATCCAGTTGGAGCTTGCGTTGGAATGAAAGGATCTCGTATTCATGGAATCGTTCGCGAATTGCGCAATGAAAATATCGATGTAATCAACTTTACTTCGAATTCTCAATTGTTTATTCAAAGAGCACTTTCTCCAGCAAAAATTACTTCAATCGAAATTTTAGAAGAAGATAAAAGAGCGAAAGTTTTCTTGAAACCAGACCAAGTTTCTTTGGCAATTGGTAAAGGAGGAAACAATATCAAATTGGCTACTAAATTGACAGGATACGAAATCGATGTTTACAGAGACGGAGAAGTTGATGTTGACGATGTTGATTTGGAAGACTTCGCAGATGAAATCGATGGCTGGATTCTAGATGAATTGAAAGCTGTTGGTTGCGACACTGCTAAATCTGTGTTAGAAATGACTGTTGAAGATTTAGTAAATAGAACTGATTTAGAAGAAGAAACTGTACTTGAAGTTCACAAGATTTTGAGAGCAGAATTTGACAATTAATAAACCAAACCAACTTACCCGAAAACAACTAAATAACTACAATATTACAGTAGGAGAGAATAAAAAGTATGGCCGGAAAAACACATAGATTAGGCAGAGTAGCAGGTGAATTGAATGTAGGAGTTTCTACATTGATTGACTTTTTGAACTCTAAGGGAATCAAGCAGGATGTAAATCCTAATTCGAAACTCGAGGATGGAAACTACGAATTATTGCGTCAGCAATTTGCCGATGATCAAACATTAAAGGAGCAATCGAAGCTCACTTCAGTGAAACGTGAAAAACGTGAAACTGTAAGTCTGCGCGACCCTAAAGTTGATGAAAAACCACAAGACGACGAAGACGATTTCGACATTTCGATGTTGAACCAAGTCAAAGAAAAACCTGTGGCTCCAAAAGTAGAAGCTCCCGTTGTTGTGGAAGCTCCTAAAGAAGAAGTTGCACCTGCAGCTCCAGAACCAGTTTCGCAAGAACCAGCAATGGAAGAAGGTGCGAAAACATTGGGTGGCGGAGACGTGCAAGTACAAGTTTTGGGTAAAATTGATTTGGATAAAATCAATTCAAAAACACGCCCAGACAAAAAGAAAAAACAGGATTACGTTAAACCAAAATACGAAGCGCCAAAGGCACCGGCTAAGCCTGCAGCAGCTCCAGTAGCGGTTAAACCTCCTGTTGTTGAAAAAGAAGAAGTTACTCCAGAACCACCGAGAGAAATCGAAACGATTCGTGTGGAACGTAAAGTACTTTCTGGTCCAACCGTTTTAGGAAAAATTGAACTTCCAGTTGAAAGACCAAAAACTCCAGGATCTGGAAGACCTGATGAACCGCGTAAAAAACGCAAGCGCATCAAGAAAGTTGATCCAACAAAACAAGGAAACGCAACGCCAGCTGCAAACGATCCGAAAGGTGGAACGCCAGCGCCAAAAATCAGAAAACACTTAGGAAATCACAAACCAAGTGGAACTGGAGGTGCAGGAGGATTTGCAAAACCAGCGGCTGCGACTGAAAAAGACATTCAAAAAGAAATCAAGGATACTTTAGCAAGACTTTCTAACAAAGGAGGAAAATCTAAAGGTTCTAAAAATAGACGTGCTAAAAGAGACACTTTTGCTCAAAGAAGAGAGCAAGAGGCGATGGAAGCCGAAATGCAAGAAAAAATCATCAAGTTGACAGAATTCGTTACGGTTTCTGAATTGGCTTCGATGATGAACGTAGGACCAACACAAGTAATTTCTGCTTGTATGTCACTCGGAATTTTTGCATCAATCAACCAACGTTTGGATGCGGAAACGATTCAAATTGTGGCCGAAGAATTTGGTTTTGAAACTGAATTCGTCAGTGCTGAAGTACAAGAAAGTATCAACTTAGTTGAAGACAAAGAAGAAGACTTGATCGCTCGTCCGCCAATCATCACGGTGATGGGACACGTTGACCACGGTAAAACATCTTTGTTGGATAAAATCCGAAATGCAGATGTAACATCGAGCGAAGCAGGAGGAATCACGCAACACATTGGTGCATATTCATTGACTTTGCCAGACGGAAGAAAAATGACTTTCTTGGATACACCAGGTCACGAAGCCTTTACAGCGATGCGTGCGCGTGGTGCGCAAGTAACTGACGTTGCAATTATCATTGTAGCGGCGGACGACGACGTGATGCCTCAAACGAAGGAAGCAATTTCTCACGCACAAGCAGCAGGCGTTCCGATGGTTTTTGCCATCAATAAAATTGATAAAGACGGAGCAAATCCGGACAAAATACGCGAACAACTTTCTGCCATGAATATCTTGGTGGAAGAATGGGGCGGACCTTTCCAATGTCAAGAAATTTCTGCGAAGAAAGGATTGCATTTGGATGAATTGCTTGAAAAAGTATTGTTGGAAGCAGAAATCTTGAATTTGCGTGCCAATCCAAACAAAAATGCCTTGGGTACAGTAATTGAATCTTCTTTGGATAAAGGAAAAGGATATGTAACCAACATTTTGGTGGAAGAAGGAACATTGAAAATTGGAGATGTTGTATTGGTTGGTCGTCATTATGGACGTGTAAGAGCGATGCATGATGAACGTGGAAAATCAGTGAAAGAAGCGACTCCAGCAGCACCAGTTTCGATTTTAGGAATTGGCGGTGCACCAAGCGCGGGAGATAAATTCCACGTATTGGATGACGAGCGTGAAGCGAGAACGATTGCAACCAAAAGAGAGCAATTGTACAGAGAGCAAGGTTTGCGTACAACGAAACACATTACATTGGATGAAATTGGTCGTCGTTTGGCGATTGGTGATTTCAAAGAATTGAACTTGATTGTGAAAGGTGACGTGGATGGTTCTATCGAGGCATTGTCAGATGCATTGTTGAACTTGTCAACTGAATCGATTGCAGTGAAAATCGTTCACAAAGGCGTTGGAGCCATTACAGAAGCAGATATCAACTTGGCGTCAGCTTCGGATGCAATTATCGTTGGATTCCAGGTGCGTCCATCTGTTGCAGCGCGTAAATTGGCTGAAGCAGAACAAATCGATATCCGTTTGTATTCTATTATCTACAAAGCGATTGAAGAGATCAAAGCGGCGATGGAAGGAATGCTTTCACCAGACATTTTGGAAGAAATCACTGGTTCGGCAGAAATTCGCGAAACTTTCGATATCACCAAAGTGGGAACCATCGCAGGATGTTTCGTATTGGACGGAGTTATCAAGAGAAATTCGAAAATCCGCGTGATTCGCGATGGAATTGTGGTACACACAGGAACATTGGGTTCATTGAAACGTTTCAAAGACGATCAAAAAGAGGTGAAACGAGGATACGAATGTGGTTTGAACATTGACAAATACAACGACATTAAAATTGGCGATGTAGTGGAAGCTTTCGAGGAAGTGGAAGTTGCAAGAAAATTGTAATCGTCGAATCCCAAAATAATTCAATCCCGTTCATTCATTTGAGCGGGATTTTTTGTTTAATTGAATTACTGTTGACGTTAACTAATTAATTTCTAGAATCCACTAAAGTTTATGGTTCGTCAACATTATATATTGAGTTGACAGTAAAAAGGTTATCAAATTTCATCTCGAATCATATTATTTAGCTAATTTTAAGTAAAATTTACGATTATATCAAGTCAGAAACATGAAGAAAACAATATTGACATTTTCAGTACTCTATATATTTATTTTTAGCGTTAAAGGACAAAATTTCCTAGGTGAAGATTTTAAAACATATAAAGAGTGTCTTTTGAAAATAAATCCAGAGACGCCTATAAACCGATTCACAGGTGTGTTTTATAACGATTTAAAATATTTACAATCAAATTTTGATGAAAATGTTATCTATCCAGATTCGGTTTACAAATACATCACGGTTAAGGACTCCCTACTAAATAGAGTTTTTGCAGTAGAGAAAATTGTTGATAAGGCAGGCGATGAATTTAATAGCTCTTTAGCTTATAGTAAACCCATATTTATTTTAAAAGATACTCTTACCAAACAAATTATTTATTTTAAATATGATTATCAAAATGAATCAAATTTCCCTTTCTTGATTTCAGAGATTAAATTAGATGAAAAAGTACTTTGTTCTCAGATTGAAAAAAACATAGATGAATTTAGTGGTGAAATTAAAATTAATTCACCGATGTCACATAGTTATAAAATTTCGTCGACTTATATCGAAAAGGATATTTCCAAAACGAATACCCAATATTATTTGAGATTAAGAACTCATGGCAGTACAGCTGTCACAAATGGTACAGGAGTAACAATATTGTTTACTGATGGTACAAAATTGATAAAAACAACAGTTAAAATAGATATAAATGCCACGTCAGATGGATTTGACTATTCAGCTTTCATTACTTTAACTCCAACCGACTTGACACAATTAAAAACAAAAAAAATTAAGAAATTTCGTTTAAATGTATTTGAAGAAAATGTAAAATCAATAGAGGCTGAGAGATTTAAATTATATATGAATTGTATAATTAACACAAAATAAAACTTTAATATAAAATTTGCGCTTTAACTCGATGACTCAGCCTTTCCCGATAGTTATCGGGAGGGTTCGTTTTGATAAAGCACCTCGCAAGCAGACACGAAGTGAAAAGGAACAAAAGATTTCAATCGTACGATAATTGTAAATATTTAAGACCAAGTATGAAGTTTTTCAACGCCATATTTTTTTGTTTGTTCTTCTTTCATTTGACCGCGCAAATCGAAAACGAAGACTCCTTAGACCTCGTTGAAAACAAACCATGGCTCAACTTCCTGCAATTTCCCGATTCTAACGCCCAAGCGCATCTTTTCATGGCGAATTGGCAATATACCTATGCACCATGGGGAAAAATGATGCAGACAGGCGGCATGCAAGCAAGTTTTGGTATCAATGTGGCGCGCTTTTTTTCAGATCAGTTTGTGTTGGGTTTTTGCGTGGATTTGAAAGCGGTGAAAGGCTTGAACGTGCAACATTTTTCGCGGGAAGTGAGAGAAGATTTCAATTCCAGTTTCAACACCACGTATAGTTCTCCAGCCGATTCAGCGCGGGCTTACACTTTCCAAGAAGGAATCAACGGCAGTACGACGCACGACTTTTTGGGCAATTACATCGGCAGATTTGGCATCGTGTTTTCGCCTTTTCCCCAAAAATACGGCGGATTGATGTTGAGCGTCAAAAGGGGATATTGCGATTTTCCAGTTTTTGGTTCGTATGGAAATTCTTATTTGGGCAACGGCAAATCGGAGAACATTTTGTTTCGCACGAAAGCCAATTATTCCGTGGAATTGACGATGAAACCCTACACTTTTTTCAAAAACGGCTACGTGCGCACCAACGATTTACACTGGAAAGACCTCCTAAAATCAGCAGTCATCAGTTTTTACTACGAGCGCCTCAACATCCAAAACGGCACTTTCGACGGCCTGCGCCTCGACCAAATGGTGAACGCCGATTTCATCGCCAAATACGGCATCGATCACCGATTTGGGGTGAAAGTTGGGTTGGCGTTGTATTGAGAAAATCTTTGGTCATATTGATAATTTAAATGAATATAAAAATGAGTTACGACATCGCACTTTACCGCATTGAAACAAAAGAAAAAGAGGAAAAATCAAACGATGAAAACTTCTTTGACAAGGAAGATGCATTCGTGCCTTTTACTGCGAAACAATTTCAAGAACTAAAAGATCGGTTGTTGAATTATGCGTATGAAATATCAAAAGAAGACGAATTTGGAATTCATTTTCATCACGACGACGACGACTTTGGCAAAGTATTGTTGACCAATGAAGCAGTATATTTTACAGCAAGTTGGAATGAAGACTCCATTTTTGAAGTGGGCATGACCGCTTCTGAATTTACTGACACAGGAGAATTTGCGAAATATGATTTTCAAAATAAGGGTTGGGAAGAAATATAGTAATTTTTTTGTTTTTTTTGGCGCCTTTATCTGTCTGCGGTTTTATAATCGCCATAAAATGGCACAATACCAAGTTATCGGTAACCTTAACTAACATCCTGCAAACATTCAACATTCATTTAGACAACTTGTAGACTTGGACTAAATTGATTTACTTTGCTGTTCATACTTATTAGTATTTTTTATGACAAAGGCATCGTCAACTCGATATTCAATACTTGAAAAAGCATTTGAGATTATATACACAAAAGGTTATCAGACAACAAGTATTGATGAAATTATAGCAACTACAAAAGTTACAAAAGGAGCATTTTACTATCATTTCAAAAACAAAGATGAAATGGGTTTGGCTATAATCAATGAAATTGTAAAACCAACAATGCAAAACGCCTTTATAAAACCTTTACAAGATGCAGAAAATCCAATAAAAGAAATCTACGAGATGACGAAAGCATTGCTTCTAGACAATCCATTTCTAAAATTAGAATACGGTTGCCCAGCAGGTAATTTGGTACAAGAAATGACACCTTGGAATGAAGAATTTGGAAAAGCATTGTCAGAACTCATTTTAGAATGGCAACAAACAATCGAAAATTGTATAAAAAATGGCAAAACGAAAGGAACAATCCGAAAAAATGTAAATGAGAAACAAGTTGCCTATTTCATTATGTCTGGTTATTGGGGAATTAGAAATTTTGGCAAAGTTTATAATAGTTCAGACTGTTATACTTCCTATTTGAAAGAACTCAAAATGTACTTAAATAATTTAGCATAAAATATTTCCAACAAAAACATACTGATTAGTATGTTTTCTTATTATCTTTGCATCGTTAAACAAAATTTTCGATGTATCAAACACTAACATTTTACCATTCAATAATGCGTTGGCTTGTATTAGCAAGTTTACTTTACGCAATTTATCGAGCATATAAAGGCTACACTTCAGATGCTCAATTTTCAAAAACAGACAATGCTATTAGGCACTGGACAGCAACAATTTCACATATTCAGCTTGTGATTGGAATTTCACTTTATACGCAAAGTCCTATTATAGAATACTTTTGGAACAACTTTAATGAAGCAATTCACAATTTAGACGCATCATTTTTTGGCTTGCTTCATATCATATTAATGCTGACAGCAATAATTTTAATTACCATTGGTTCTGCATTGTCAAAAAGAAAAACAACCGACAAAGAAAAGTTTAAAACTATGTTTGTTTGGTTTTCAATTTCACTCATCATTATTTTCATCGCAATTCCTTGGCCATTTTCACCATTAGCAAACAGACCTTATTTTAGATAGTATGTTAAATTTATTCAAAACAAAAATCGGAAGATTACGAATTATCGGATTGCTTGAAGGTCTTTCATTGTTAGTCCTAATATTCATAGCAGTACCATTGAAATATTACTTTCAAAATCCAAGTTTAAGCAAAGCTTTAGGACCAGTACACGGAGCAATATTTTTACTTTTCCTATTCAACACTTTGAGTGTTGGTGTAGAACAGAATTGGAAATTTAAAACTACAACTTGGAAAATTATACTGGCTTGTTTTATTCCTTTCGGAACATTTTATATTGATAATAAAATTTTAAGCAAACTATGAAAACGATTTACATTATTGGAGGCGTAATTCTATTCATTTACATTTCATATAGAACTTATCGCTTTGCGACACTTGACGATGGGCTTGACAGAAAACTCGCAAATGGAGCAATAATTTTAGATGTAAGAACAGAGAATGAATTTAAAGCGGGACATATTGACGGTTCAATAAATATTTCATTAGGCACGATAAGAAAAAGATACGTTGAACTTGACTCCAGCAAAACATACATTACTTGTTGTTCACACGGTTTAAGAAGTGTGAAAGTTGAAACCATTTTAAAAGAAAAAGGATTTAAAAATGTTTTCAATGGCGGTGCTTGGTCTGATCTCGAAAAAATTGTTACCAGTCAAAAAGGTAAAAAATGATTTCAGCATTTAAACACGATTGACGAATATAGAAGAAATAGAAACATTTGAACGCCTTTATCCGTCTACGGCTGCAAGTCCGCGCGGTAAAAACCGCTGTGGGCTTTTCGCCTTCGCCGGGGCGTGTTGAATTTGTGTGTGGATTGGAGGATTTTTGTTAATTTAATGATTTGTGGGTTAATGGGTTAGGATGGTTGTGTTTTGGAATTAAATTGTATATTTGGAGGAAGGAACTCATAGATTTGAGACATATACTACTGAATCTGGGTGTATAGGTCTCACTTTATGAGACATATATATATAAGTTATGTGCAATAAACGAAAATGACAAGTATGGCAATAGTACTACCTTTAGTCGCAGATGGAAAATTAATTTCTAGTGCGGTATTAATTAAATTTGATAGCGGATTTCCAATCTTCGTTTCTACACTTCACCAAATTGGAACTGCAAAAGAATTTCAAATAGCATTGCCTCCGCACCGTGGTCAAGTGTCACAAATCCAAAATTACCCGATAGAAGGGGGAATCCCAACAATAAAAGTTGAGCTGTTAAAAATTGACCCTATACATGATCTTTCTTTTTTTAAAGGCCTTACAAACGATACACATGCTCCAATACCCAATATAATTGATAATTTTTCTGAAATTGAGATTGGTGAAGAAATGTTAGTTCTTGGATACCCTTATTCAACATTAGGCTCAGTTCTCGAAACTACAGAGATAACTCACGTATCTGCAAAAGGAAGAAGAATGTTTTTGAATACAATTGGTGTTGATGAAATCATTCTTTCTCATAACGCTCATCAAGGAAGTTCTGGGTCAGCTGTGGTTAGAAGAAAAGATGGAGCGCTTTGTGGAATAATAAGAGGATCCTTAACCCCTCCAAATGTCATGTCAATTGGAGACATCCCCCTTGCCAGTGATTCGACGATAACATATTGCACTTTTAGCTCAATTATTAAAAAACACATTCAAAATATCTAATATGAATACAATACTTGATGAATTTCAGCCTGATGATTTTATTAATTTATTTGATGTTACTAACCTATCATTAATCAATGCGCTTGTTGAACAAGGAAAAAGTTTTGACCAAATAGGAATAGAAATGTCTTCTTATCCAAGTTTAGGAATGACTACAAAAGGTGGAGGACAATGGGATAAAGGACTTTTTCAAAAAATTTTAACCGAAGTTGCCAAGATTATTTGTGGAGACGGAGAAGATGAATTGTCAAAAAAGATAAAATCAGAGACTACTGTAACTTCCACAATAATTACTTCGGCAGTCAGTGGTTATATTGGATCAACTTTGGGAATGTCCGCTGCATTGTGCACTCCTTTCGTTTTACTATCAATCGCCGTTATTCTAAAAGCAGGAAAAAACACATTTTGTCAATCATATCATAAATAAATGTACATAACATGCACTAAGCTAAATGGCGTAACAATAGCACTCGAGAAAAAGCGCCACTTTGCCTAGTGCGGGACCGTTAAAGGTAATTATAAACAGACCTACGAATGACACATATTCAAAAAATAGACATTTCTGACTTCCGCGATTCATACAATCCAATTGTAAAATCGTATGCCACGGAATATTTGAGTAAGATTGATTCTTTAGAGACTATTAAGACTTTGCTATTCAATGGCCTCAACACAAAATCGATAAAAGAATTAATTGATTTTGCAGACGAAACAACAGACAATTACTTAAGTTCATTTATCTATAGGCTTGTTGGAGTTAAGGAAATTATTTTTTGTAGAGAAAATAAAAAACACTTAAACACAAATGAAGTTTGGAAATTGATATCAAAATCGATTCGAATTATCCCTTCTCAACTCACAATATCTTCAATTGGTTCACAAGGTTTTTTATCAATACCGTTATACAAAAAAGACCTTTCGCTTGAAACTTTTGATTTCATAAGACTTCATATTTGGGATGATTCGCTTGATAAATTTATGGACTTAAAGAAATGCCAAGATTTTTCAATTCACTCCCACACTTTTTTCGCAAAAAGCTGGATAATTACTGGGAAAGTGAAGAATGATAGATATGGATATGAAACTGATTCGGACTTTACAACACATTCCTTTTTTGAAGTTCAGTATAACAAGTCTTTAAATGAAGTAAATCAACATTCATCTAAAGCCGTAAATAAAAATATTAATGCTAGACTTTTTAAGACAAGTGAGGAAATTCATTTTGCAAAAGGATATTATGAAATAGAACCTAGTAAATTGCACCAATCGGGACATTTGAACTTGCCTAATTCATCTGCAACATTTTTTTCATTCACAGGGAAAGACGGCTTAGGAGAATCTTTTGTAATTGGTCCAAAAGAAATTGTTGAATCTGAGATAAATAGAAAAATGAATATTTCTCCAATTTACCTGCTTGATAAAATAGATACACAATTATGAATAAATCAGAACTACTTTTGTTAGAATGGATGAGAAAAATTCATCAGCTTGAATATGCACATTGTTTCCAATCACTTTTTTATACAAAACTTGAAAAATGGATAGGAATATCATCATTCGTTTTAACGACTACTGTTGCATTTACGTATAGATTTCCATTTATTAATTATCCTTGGATGAAAGAATATGCTTTGCCATTAGTGGCATTTATTGTTGCAATATTAGCTGGATATCAAGCATTCATTAAACCTGGAGAAAAATCTGAAAAACACAGAAAACTTGGATTAGAATATGAGAAAATCAGACACGATATAGAACCGTTATACTTATTGGCGTCTGGCCCTCAAAATCCAGAGTTGGAATCGAAAACTAAAGAAATTAAAAGTAAATGGGACGCATTGAATACATTATATGTTAATGAGTGCTACTATAAACAAGCAAAGGATAAAGTGAAGTCATTTAATAAATATCCTAAAGAATTAGATTTTATTCCAGACAGAAAACAATAACTACCGCTAACAGGCGTTCGGCGAAAAAGCAAGTTTTGTAGTAAATCACGTTTGTGTTTCGCAAGAAATTTGATCTTTAACAGAAAGTATTCAATTCCAGAGTTTGAAACTTCTTGGAGCTACCGAATGCTAGAATAAGCCTTTAAAACTTGTCATTTCCTGGCTGTGGCATTTGGGAAGATTTATCAAAAGGAACTATTTTTTTTCTCATCAAGCCTTTGTCACCAAAATGACTGGAAATGTCATAAGTTTTGTCAATGTAATCGTTATTTAATTCGTCTCCATAATAGAACAGCTTGACTGATTTACAATTATCATGTTCAAAAATTTGTTTCAACATCGTTCTATCTGATAGTCCCAAAGAATGTCCAAAAATATAAACTTGGAAATTATTGTTTTCCAAGAAACGGACAAGATTATGGTAATTAGAAGACTTAAAATATCCAAAAGATTTAATATGCTTCAAAAGTTCTTTATTTCTTAGCTCCTCAAATTCAAGATAATTTTTATTGTATTCATCACCAAATCCAAAAATTATTGGATTCGTTTTAGACTCAAGTTGACCATGAATATAATTTATTTCGGTAGGTATTTCATTAGTGTTTTTTTCCTTGTAAATACTTATCGTTTTAGTGTAATTAAAACTTAAAAATAAAACTCTTTTTGGCGCTTCATCAGGAATGCTGGTAGTGACAATATCTTCGCTTTTTATATTCTCATAAAATAGATTAAGCAACTCCTGAGAAAACTGTATTTCATATTCAGTTTCATGTCTAACCAAATATCTTTCTAATTCTTGCTTTAGAAAATCAAATTCCAAATTTAATTTATTGACGGCTTCAAGATTATATCCACTAGTAATCTTACATTTAACTAACTTATCGAAATAATCATTTTCTAAATCAACCCAATTTATTTTAGAAATCTTTTCAATTGTTTGAGACAAGTATGATGATTTTATTTTGACTACATAATAATTTGACTGAGAAATCTTCTTTAGCATTTGCCATGCTTCACTATTTTTTATTTTACTCCCTCGTTCCTTATCAGAATGTCCATGACCCGCATATTTAAATTTAATGGATAGCAAAGGGTCCTCGTGCACATTATTTTCAAAAAAATTATTTATCGCATTTGTAATATAATCTGTTACAAAGTGACAGTAACTTGTTTCTAATTTGTGAGCCAAATCAAAGCCATTACCTATTAAAATCAATCTGTTCATGCGTTTTTTTTGTAAATGTAAACATATTAAAGAAAACGGACTACTCGCTAACAGTCTTATCAAATACTGGCTGGTTTTGTTTTCTTAGCTGGAAATTAATAAGTTGAAATTTTTATTATCTTTAAAATAAATTTTTAAAAAAAGTCGTAATTAACATCAAGCTGAGAGCTTTGTAACTTCCAAAATCCAAATCCATGAAAAATCCCATCAAATCCTTCACAATCCTTGTAACAATTTTCGTCCTTTCCTCCTTCAAAACCACCGAAGAAACCCATTTCATCGGCACTTACACCGTTGCTGCCAATGATCCGTCTCAAATTCAATTGCGCATTGAGGCAGACCACACGTATTATTTCCAAGATTTCTCCGTGGCGGATGCGAAAATTGTGGCGAAGGGAAATTGGAGCGTCAAAGGCAATAAAGTGGTTTTAACGAAAAGCGATGCTGGACAGCAATTTCACACGGTTTGGTCATTTGACGAAGCTGGAAATGTGGCGAAGTCGCGCAAAGGGCTTTCGTTTTATCGTTTGAGCAAATTGTAGATTTGGGGCAACATTTAAAAAGGATATTTCTATTCAAATTATAGTTGCAATGTTTTGTTGCAAAATCTTTTTTTTAGCTGTCTGTATTGGATTTTATCCAATACAGACAGACAATTTACTTGACTTTTATCACAACTTTTCCTTTTGTACGGCCAGTTTCGACGTAAGATAAGGCTTCGTTAGTTTGTTCAAATGGAAATACTTTGTCGATCACAGGTTTAATAATACCTTCTTCTATCAACTTGGTTATTTCACCCAATTGATTGCCTTCTGCTCTCATGAATAGGAATAAAAACGTTACATCAAGTTTAGCAGCCTTTTTCGTTGCGCTTGCGCTTATTATTTTTGTAATTAATTTTAAATACCATGGCAAACCAATTTTTGCTGCGAATTCCGGTGTTGGTGGACCGACCAATGAAATTAGTTTACCGCCTTTTTTCAATACTCCTAATGAATGTTGTAAAATTATCTTTTCGCGGTTGCTATGCAGTACCATATCATAGTCTTTCAAAAGTGTAGAGAAATCTTGTGTTTTATAATCAATTACTAAATCGGCTCCAAGACTTTTTACTAATTCTATGTTTTTTGTGCTTGTTGTAGTTGCTACATAAGCACCTAGGTGTTTAGCCAGCTGAATTGCTATGGTGCCAACACCACCTGAACCAGCTTGAATAAAAACTTTTTGTCCTTTTTTAATATTGGCCATTTCAATCAAAGCTTGCCAAGCAGTTAATGCAACTAAAGGGATTGAACTGGCTTCGTCCATGGAAAGGGATTTTGGTTTAAAAGCCAAATCATTTTCATGCACAGCAATGTATTCTGCAAACGTTCCAATTCTATAATCTCCTACTCTTGAATAAACTTCATCTCCAATTTTGAACTTGCTTACTTTAGATCCAACTTTTGTGATTACTCCTGCCATATCATGACCATTAATAAGGGGCGTCTTATAGGGTAGAAAGATTTTGAATTCTCCCCATTTTATCATAGAGTCTAAAAGATTAACCCCTGCAGCATGTATTTCTACTAATACATCATTTTCATTCAAAGTTGGTTCCGCCCAATCGGTTAAATGTAATTGTTCTTTTTTGCCGTATTTTTTTAATATAAATGCTTTCATTTCAATTAGTTTTAATATTATTGGTTAAAAATGGGATTGCTTGTTTAAGAAATTCTTCGTGCAATTGAAATACACCACCATGTCCTGAAATTGGATAAATTATTATTGATTCTGCGGTAGGAATACCTTACGTTTTGTGCATTTCATCTTGACATAACTGTGGTTATTAAAATTATTGAAATCACTCTTTCTGTACCGTCATTTCTTTAATTGTGTGTGTATATTTTTTATTTTAATAATTTAAATTAAATTTGCTTGCATAATGCAAGTGCAAATATATAAAAGCACTTTTAATTTGCAAGTTGTTTTTTTATTATTTTGAATAAAAATATTTTAATACAATGGTAGAACCCAGATCAGAATGTCCGATAAGCTACTCGCTCGACGTGTTTGGAGATAAATGGTCCTTACTAATTATCAGAGACTTAATGTTTACAAATAAATGCACATACAATGATTTTATGAAATCTGCAGAGGGAATAGCAACTAATATTTTAGCAGCAAGATTGAAATCACTAGAAGAAAATGGTATTATTGAAAAACTAGAGCACCCTGAAAGTAAAGCTAAAAAGCTGTACAAATTAACTTCAAAAGGAATAGAACTATTGCCTATTATGATGGAAATTTATTTTTGGACAGAAAAACATGTTTCCATATCAGCAGAACTTAAAGCAACAATAAAAGAGGCTAAAAAGGACAAGGAAAAATTTATTTTACAAGTTAGGAAAAAACTAGAATCTAAGTTTTAAAAGTCGCGGTAAATTCACTCGAAAGCGCATGTTTAAATTTTAGTAAAATTTACTTTGCAAAACTTTTCTTGGTCAGAAATTGAAATTCGGAATCCTTTATTTGTTCGTAGTATTTTTTAACCATCGCGCGTGTTGAGAATGTGATAACTGCAAAACCTCACCAACCATTCCTGTTAAATTCCCCAAAATCGAAACAACTTATACCATACTTTGGTATATTTGGTTAAAATTAAAAGTTATGTCTAAAAACACATCCATATTACTCGGAGATCATTTTACTAATTTTATTAGTAGTGAGGTCGCTTCTGGGCGATATAGCTCGGCAAGTGATGTTGTAAGATCAGCGCTTAGATTATTGGAAATAGAAGAAAATAAAAATAAGTGGCTTCAAAACGAACTTGAAATGGGTGAAAAAAGTGGTTTTGTAGAAAACTATGATCCTAAAAAGCATCTTGAAGAAATCAAGAAGAAACATTTATGAAGTATAGAATCACTGAATCTGCCTATCAAGATTTAAATGACATTTGGTTTTATACTTTTTAAGAATGGTCAGAAAATCAAGCGGATAAATATTTCGAATCTATTATTCAAGCAATCGAATTATTCAGCGAAAACACAGAGAAAGCCAAGAAATTGAAAAACCAAAAATCTGAATTCTACTATTTTAAAGCCTTATCTCACTATGTTTTTTTCAAATATGGAAATGACCAGATTGATGTTATTAGAATTCTGCATAAAATGATGGATTTCCCAAAACACTTGGAATAGGAAGGGCTTTCGTTTTTTAGTTTGGTAAAATTGTAGATTTGGTGCATCATCCAACAAGGTCTTTCTATTCAAATAACAGTTGCAAAGTTCTGGTGGCAATAAACATTTTCTCACTGTCAGGAAGTTTAATGAAATCATATTTTAGATAAAACCTTTCAGCTTCTGCATCGATTGGGTCAACCACCACGGCGAATGAACCTATTTCTTGGGCGAGTTCATAGCTTCTTTTGAGCGCATCTATCAGTAAGATTTTTCCGAATCCTTTGCCTTGATCCTTTGTGTCAATGGCTAATCTTCCGAGTAAAGTGGTTGGAATCGCTTGGTATGATTTGGGAAGTTTTTGTTGAATGTGCGCTGGAAAACTACTCAAAGAAATGCTATTCGTTGAAAGCGTGTAATATCCTTGAATTTGTGTTCCATTTTCGGAAAGCACAAAACAAGCAGCCAACTTTCGTTTGATATCTTGACTGGCTTGTGTTTTCAAGTAATTGGTCAACAGCGCGTTTCCACAATCAAAATCTTCTCGATGGTGTTTTTTGTCTAAAAGTTCAATCATTTCTTTGAATTTGCCACAAAAGCATGATAATCTTCTAGTGCATTTTTAAGTGTTTTGGAAGGCTTTTTGGGATTGGTGATGGCATCAAAGAAAATTTGGCTATCTCTTTCAGAAGCGATGATTTGTTCTTTTTCTTGAATAATTTCTTTCGCTTTTTCTTGTACGGTCAATATCACAAAGTCTGTCAAACTTCTGTATCCACCTAATGCGGCCGCCTTTTCAAAGAATTGTTTTTGTTCTTTTGGAAGCCTTGCGTCAAAGCGTGCATGTTCTCTATTTGCGGTACTCATGATTGAAATATTTATACAAATGTACGGAGATATTCCGTAAATGCAACTATTTTGTACGTTAAATTTCTGTACGTAAAAACTTTTGATTTTACTACGAAATCACTGTTCTTTCATCACATAATTCCCATCCAAATCAACCCCATATCCAGCAAATTTAATCGCCTGCACGATTTTCCCGTGTTCGTCAATCATTCCGAATTTTCCATTGATTTCCACCACCGCGCGGTTATTTCGGTAGGCGCGCACTTTGTCGAATTGTGCTGGGAGCATCAGTTTTCCTTGGGCGTTAACCAAGCCGTATTTGTTGTCTTTTAGGAAGAATGACAAACCATTTTCTTGCAGAATCAATTTGCCAAAATGGTGTTGGTATTTTTTCCCTGTACGCAAATCGTAAATGAAATACTCATTTTGGTCGTTGGCGTATTGAATCAGCGAATCGTACCAAAAGATTTCCTTGTAATTTGGTTCCAAGATGATTTTGCCCAAGTGGTCCACGAGGCCAAGTTTGTTGTCTTTCGCTACTTCGATGAAGTTGCGGTGCAATTGTCCGATGCGGTCGTAGATATTCGGACAAAGCATTTCGCCTGAACGGTTGATGAAACCATATTTGTTGTCTTTTTTTACAATCGCGAGTTCATTCTGAAAATACCCAATTTCCCAGTATTCTGCTGGTAATAGGATTTTCCCAGTAGTGTCGATCAAGCCAGAACACAGCATTTTTCCGTTGGGTACATCTACGTAGCGCGTGAAAACAATGAAATGATCTCGGCGGTATTCGATGTTTTCAGCTTGCAGTTCAAACGGCACCAAGGTTTTTCCTTGCAAGTTCAAATAACCATTTTTTCTGGGCGGATTTCCCAACAGAAAACCATGTTCTTGCGGCAAAATGGCGTAGTAAATCGCTGGTGTGATTTCTTCCAATTCGCGCGAAAGCAAACCCATTAGGAGTGAATCGTTGTGGTAAGCGGTGTAAATCATTAATTCACCGTAACTAGCATCTTGAAGCGCTTGGTAATTGTTTTGGTGCAATCCAGTTCCGTTTCGATCCATGAAAGAAATACACCCAGGCGTGACCGTCGCAAACCGATTGGGAGCGATGCGTCGCAATGGAAGATCAGAACCGGGCAATGTCAATTGAAAAGTACTGTCGTAGATGGCGAAAGGCTTATTTTCGGGATGCGTTGTTTTTGGATTTTCTACCAGTTGGATAGGTGGAAAAGTTGCTGATTCAAATAAGCGCGTGTATCGCGAAACCAAATATTCGCCGTTGGCATAATCAATGCCTAAATGGTTCATGGGAATGGCAATTTTCCCAAGTGTATCTAAAATTCCAAAAAGTTGGACGCCCATTTCAGGCATTTCAGTGCGTGGTTTGGGCACGAAAAATCGCATGATTCGATAGCCATAGCCGTTGACATCTTTGAGCACTTTTTCCAAGCGATGGTAACTTTGATTTCGAATGGTATTCAGGCGCTGTTTGTGCGTGATTTTTTGACAGGAATCGGGCGAACTCAAATTCAGGTGCTCCAAATTCACGACGCCATAATTGGCGATAATTTTCCCGCTGAGGTGTCTCACGAGGTAACCATTTGGGCGATTCACCAACATCGCATCATGATAGGAAGAACCACCACGCGGATACATGGCATCGTGGAGTGCGCCTTCGTCCAAAGACTGTGTATAATAATCTACCTCAATGATTTGCACACTGTCGTAAAACGGAAAATAGTAAATGGGCAATGAAATCAAAGGATTTTGATTCAAAGGAGAAATTTGCGCCGCAACACCGAAAGACAATAGGAAAAAGCAAAGAATGGATTTCATGAGGGGTGATACATTTTTGTTGGGGATTGGTTCAATAAAAGTAGGGAATTTTTTGGGTTTTTTCTTTTTTGGGCGCCTCCCGATAAAAATCGGGAAACCGTCTGCGGCTTCAAGTCCGCGCGGTAAAAAACCGCTGTGGGCTTTCCACCTTCGCCGGGGCGTGTGGGGATTGTTGCATGGGTTTGAAGTTTTAGATTTTCGGCAAAAATGGTATATTTGGGGGTAAGGACTCAGTTTATGGGACTTATGAATGAGTTAGCAAAAACCGCATGAAAAGCCGCATTAAATTATTGATTTTCTTCACTTTGTTCATATCAAACATCGGTATAACTCAATGTGACACAAATTACTTAAGTCTTGATTTTATGGAGTTGTTTTTAGACGATTCTACTGAACATCTCGTTGAACTAAAATTAGTAAATGATTCGGACACCTTGCAATTTGGTAATATTTCAGATTGTAAAATGGTTGGCATCAATCGGAAAAAGGAATGTCGCTTGATATTGACAACCAATAAATCGGAAATTACCTTGCAAAACATCAATGAATATTTAAGTTTTGTCGAATCAAAATTTAAAATTTCTATTATTATGCCAAAGAATCATTCAGTTTGTGTGGAAGCGTTATACCTTCAACCTAGTGGTTCAATTTTAGTGCATTCCCAAACAATGGCAACTTCACATTTAATAGATTGTATCATTGTGCAAGCTGGTCCAACTGGACATGCACGTTTTGAAAAATTTGAACATCAATTCCGTCTTGAATAAATAGCTTGGATTTGTGCATTTATTAAAATTTCAATGGTTTGAAGTTGAATGGTTTGAAGTTTCAGATTTTCGGAAAATTGGTATATTTGGGGGTAAGGACTCAGTTTATGGGACTTATATATGAGTCAGTGGCAAGCATATCACGAATCGTAAACAAACATCATTTTATGAAATTGATTGAGAAGAAATTTTTAGACGACGAAGAGATAGAAACTATACTTGAAATTTGGAATAATGAATATCCTAAAACATTAAATTTTTCTGATTCCTCTGGATTCGATAATTATTTAAATTCTTTGTCAGAAGCAAATCATTATGTCCTAAAAAATGAGAATAAAGAAATCCAAGCTTGGGCTTGTAAATTTGAAAGAGATTCTGAGAAATGGTTTGTGGTAATTCTTGACGGTAAACTTCACGGAAAAGGCAGAGGAACTGAAATGCTAAATTTAATCAAAGCCAACGAAACAAATTTAAATGGTTGGGTAATCGATAAAGAAACTTTCGTAAAGCAAGATGGAGAAATTTATAAATCTCCATTAGATTTTTATTTAAAAAATTCTTTCAAAGTTTGTCAAAATATTAGAATAGATAACGAAAAATTATCCGCAGTAAAAATCACTTGGGAAGTATAATCATGCCAGCCGCTAGCACACGTCTGGCGCAATAGCAGGAATCTTGGTAACGAGAAGCGAATAATTTAAAAATGCTTGCCTAAAATAACCGTTTTGCGCAATTAACCGATTCCGAAGCGCGCCAAGCGCTGGCACGTTATTTGTAAATTCGCTAAAACGGAGTAGCCGAAAACCGAATGGAGTAGGCAGAATTAAATAAATTAAAATGAAAAAAGCATCACTTATTATCGCAATACTTTTCGCTGGACTTTCCGCTGCTTTTTCTCAAATCGGATACGAAATTTTTGAAAAAGACCAGTTTGGTTTGCCTAAAAAGACAGGCTCGTATCAGCAAAATGACTCTGGCGGTTACGACATTTACCATACGGACGAGTTTGGTTTACCTAAAAAGACCGGTTCTTATCAACGCAACAACGCTGGCGGTTATGATATTTACGAAATAGACGAATTTGGTTTACCTAAAAAGACTGGCTCGTATCAACAGAATGACTCTGGTGGATACGATTTTTATAAAATAGATGAATTTGGTTTACCGCAAAAGCAAGTTTCTGTTCAGCCTATACGCACTTGGTAATCTCAATGAATAAATTACATAAAATATCGCTTTTCTTCCTATTTGTTGCAAATCAATCATTTTGTCAAGAAAATGATTCAATGCTAATTCAAGACACTGTAACAAATGAGATTGAAAATTCATTGGCAGAAGAATTTAAATATTCCTATGTAAATAAGCCCAGTGAAGATGCAATCATTACTTTCACTAAATTTATTTCATGTTTTCGTTTCCCCGATATACTGCGTTCGTCGGCTCCGATTCAGTTTACAAAACAAAATTTCAAAGGTGTAAAAAGTATAAAAGTGATCGATGACGGATTTACCGTTCCTACTTATTACGCAGAATTTGACACCTTAGGTCGGTACAAGAAACTTGATTACTACGAAGTTTATGCGTCTCCTCCCTATTTTACACTCCAATTTGAGTATGGCAAAAATGGCAAGTTTGCCGAAGTAATAAATACCTACGAAAATAAAAACGTACTCTTTCTAGAGTTTTATGCCATTGAAGACACAATTATTCAGAAGTTCTATTATCCAACCATGATTTATCCCGATGCTTTTGATGTTTACAAAAGAGCATTTTACGATAAAGATTTACATATATTTGATTTCAGAAAGGCTATAGCATTAGATAGAAAAGAACAATACTGCATGAGCGAAGGCGCACATTGCACATATTCAACCCTATCAAAAAATGTTTACCGATATGAATATTCGTTTGAAGTTGATGAACGAAATGGACATGAAATTATCTATTACAACGACAAGAACCAACTTGTGAAAATTGAAACCTTTGAAAAGGGTGGCATAAATAACACAATCACTGTTACTTACGAGTATTATACTGATAAAAACAAAGGGAAGTGAAGTTCAAACCTTGGCTGCTTGCGACAGCCAGTTTGGCACAATGCTCTTTTTTTATACATTTGACTCCAAGGAAGAGGGAAATGCTGCCAACTTGCTAAAACGTTAGCAGTAATTTTTAACACCACAATCTAAAAATCATGTTAGACATAAATCATCCAAGAACTTCGATCATTTTTAAAGCTGGAGGATACACTAACAAAGTAAAAGGTCTTTGTCAAACTTATATTTTTCAAAATTTTGAAGAAAGGCAAGGCACATTTGATGAAATGAATTTTTTATGTTTGGAATTTGTTACTTTTTCAGAGACAAATTTTCCTGACAAGATTGAAGATATTAAGAAGCTAGTTGCAGAGATAATCTCAGAAATAAACAGCCTACGTACTATAAATTCTAAATCAGAAGATGGAAATTGCACTGTTTGCAATAATGAAATCAAAGAAGTTAAAACATACGTGAAAGAGCTTCCAACATTTTCATACTGCAACAAATGTCCAGATAAAATTATAAATTGTCTCAAGCAACTAGATTGTCTAACTGAAGCTTCATGGATATAAAAACTACTGCGCATCCGTTTCAAGCAATGGTTGGTTTTATTTTTCTTTAGCGAGAAAATACGAAGAGGAAAAATCTATATATTTACAATTAATCCGAGAAGGCATCGCCACTGCGTGAAGTGCGGGAACGTAATAGCAACTTCTCGAAAATCCGCCCTGCAGGTTTAATTGAAATTTACGAAGTATGATAGACATTGAAAATTATATAGAAAATATCAAAGCGACATTTCCACAAAGTGAAAACTTGCGACCTTGGGAAATTATCGACGATTTAGATAACTGCATGTTGCCTCTCATTCAAAAATTAAATGATGATTTTATAATCGAAAACAATATTGCAATTCATAAATCTGCAATTGTTGAGCAAGGTGTAATTATGAAAGGAACAATAATTATTTCTGAAAATTGTTTTGTGGGAGCAAACGCATATTTGCGAGGACCCATTTTTTTGAGCAAAGGAGTAAAAATTGGACCAAGTTCAGAAATCAAACAATCGATAATTTTTGACAAAACAGCAATTGCACATTTTAATTATATTGGAAATAGTATAATTGGAGAAAACACCAACTTTGAAGCAGGTTCAATTTGTGCAAATCATTATAACGAAAGAGAAGATAAAAGCATATTTATAAAACATGACGATCAAATCATAGATACGAAAACTGAAAAATTTGGAGCGTTAGTTGGAGATAATTCTAAAATTGGTGCGAATGCAGTGCTATCACTAGGGACAATTTTGGAAAAGAATAGTATTGTTAGGCGCCTTGAATTAATTGAACAAATAAAATGATTATTGTAATTCTAATTCTCTATGTATTGCCGATTTCAATTGGAATTTTTATTTTACAATTCAATTTGAAAAGGCTGAAAAACAAAAAAATAGCAAATCGAGTTTCATTAGTACTATTTTCGATCTTGATTATTATTTTTTCAATAATACTGATTCGAGATTATCAAAGTCGAACACACAATTTGAGTTTTCAATTGACCAACAACTGTATTGTTGATGTCCATGCCATAGAACAGGAAAGTTTTAGAGAGTGGCCAATTTTATTCCATATTGTAATTAAAGATTCAACAGGAAATAAAATTGAGGAGTTTGAATTTGTAACTCCAGAAGGTCCATATTTGAAGTTTTACATTGATTCAGTAAAGTTTAATAGATTGGTTATTAACGGTTATAACCAGAATGAGGGAATAAAAAAATACGTGCCTATTAATGAGTTCAAAACGGATGAATTAAATGAAATTTGGATAACCGGAAACTTCACTTTAACTAAAAAATAAATGTGCCTAAAACACGCTTAGAAATAATGCCGAGATCTTTTTAACGAAAAACGATAAATCTTAGATCACATCGCAGATTAGCTTTCCAAGAGAAAATGTCATTTTTTAAATGCAAAACCAACAAAATCATGAGCTGCATAATTTCTTTTAGAAATTAAATCAGGAAGAAAAAACAAAGGGACAATGGATGTGACATAATTTTCTTTCCTCTTATCAGCCCCAAAACCAAGATTTTTTTTCATTTTCCGCTATAAACTAGTTATCGCAGGAATTAAACCTGAAAAATATTGAAAAGTTCAGATTAACGTTTAATTTTGACAACAGAAATGTTCAAAAACCGCGTGTTTATTGAGGTTTTTGAAGTATTTGAAAAAGTGTAAATGCAACTTCGAGTTTCAATTTAAGTCTAGCATAAGAACACTAAAAATTTAATATTATGAAATTGAAATTAACACTAGGTTTTTCTCTCTCGTTATTCATGAGTGGGTTAAACGCTCAGGTAACTACCCTGAATCTAGAATACAATTCTGTGCCCGGCGTAGGTTGTCATTCTAACATGTCGGCCTGTTTGTACTCGGGATCACAAGCTGAATCGGGTGCGCAGATCATTGTCGATTGGACAGACGGATCGGCAGACACAATGATGGCTTACATGGCACCCAATGCGCAATCATGCTATGCGTTTGAACACGATTACGTTCAACCAGGCGTGTACAATGCGCTCGTAACTGTTACCAGTGGAACTTTGGGCGGACAAGTTGCCGGAAGTCAATCCATCGAATGGGTAATTACAAGCACCACGAATTGTGGCTTTTTCAACGTGATTTCTTTGTTGAATCCTTCAGCTACTTTCTTGTCAAATGTTCCTTACGACGTGACGAATAATGCAGGAGTGACGACAACGATTTACCAAAAGATTCATTCGGAAATCCTTATTACACAGAATTAGATGTTGCAAATACGCCTTACACGGTGAGTGTGAATGACGCTTGGTTGACCAACAATGGATACATCCAAACTTCTCCAGATTTTACAATCAATTCATTTGATGTAACGGGAAGAGGTGAAAATGTACCGATGAATGTTACGCTAGAATGCTCAGGAACAGGAGTAACACCAAATTTGGAAGTTTCATTTGCCTCTGCTTTTCAATTCGTTGCACCGATGGAAAAAGGAAATGTAGCAGTTGAAATTTGCAATATTTCGTGTGGAAATTATGCAGATGCTGTCGTAAAAATAGCGATTCCACAAGGAGTAACACCTGATTTGACGAATGTAGCAAATGCCACTTTTGCAAACGATACGGTAACGGTTTCAATCCCAAGTTTGAGTGGTTGTTTTACTTTCGGTTTTCCTTGTAATTTCTCAGGAAACACACCTGCAGGAACCATTTTCAATTTTTATGTAGAAGCTTCTGCGACTGGCGAACAAGATTTGATGTTTAACAGTTTGCCTTTCCAAACAACTGTTTTGAATTCTTATGATCCAAACAACAAGCAATGTAATTTGCCAGCCATTATCAATCCTGATTTGCAAGAAAATTTGATTTACACAGTTCGTTTTCAAAACGATGGAAATTTCCCAGCGTTGAATGTGGAGGTAAGAGATACGATTTCTTCCAACTTGGATTTGTCAACTTTCAGATTTATCAATTCCAAACATCCGGTTTCGTATGGAGTAAATCCTACAACGAGAGAAGTGGTTTTCAGATTCAGCGGAATCAATTTGTTGCCTTCAGGCGATGATTTAGATGGAAGCCAAGGATTTTTTACTTATGCCATCGATGAGTTGCCAAATTTGCCATTGAATTCAGAAATCAAAAACACAGCATATATTTTCTTCGATTTTAATCCAGCAATTATCACGAATACAACGGTGAATACAAATGCGTATGTGGTTGGAATTGAAACGTTGGAGTCTGATGAGGTGGGTATAGCACCCAATCCATCTAACGGAGATTTCACCATCTCTGCATCAGAAGCTGGAACCTTCAACATCATCAATGAACTTGGACAGTTGGTAAGAACTGTCGAAATCACTGAAGCAAACGGCAATCAAGTGAACGTTGAAAATATGCCCAACGGCGCTTATTTTGTGACTGGAACATTGAATGGCGAAGCAGTGACGAAAAAAGTGATGGTCGTACGATAGTTTATAAAATAAAAACGATTGAAGTCTAATGTCTAATATCTTTAGTCTTTCAGTCAAGAATAAAAAAAAGTCCCATAGAAATTTTCTGTGGGACTTATTTTGTTTCATTCAGAACAAAAAAGTACTGTTTCAGAACATTTTATGAAATGAAGCACAATAAAATTGCACAATTTGTTTTTTTTGAACTTCATAAGCGTTTGTTTCTCTTTTTTTTGGAGAAGAACTTTACATTTATTTCTATTTTTATTAAAAATATTCTCACAAAAAAAGTAAATGAAAAAATTCATACTACTATTAATTATCTCAGCTTTTTTTCGCACTCAAATTTATGCCTCGATAGAATACAATAAAATTGAGAAGGCAATTTTGAATAATGATTTTAAATCAGCCAAATTACATGCACAATACGCTAAAAGATCAGCTTATTTAGAAAGTTTGAAAAAGATTATTGGAAGAAATGCAACATACCAAGACTACTTATTTTTTACTGAGAATTCAGACACTTATGGAGAAATCGAGTATAAAAAGTTAAATGATTTTCTAACTGAAGAAATAAATCCACCTCAGGCCAATCAAAATGTCAATTTAAATTATGTTAAACTCAAACAACAACAGATAACATTGATTAGAAATGAATTGAATTTAGAACTTGCCAACAAAGAGAACGAAGTTTTAAAGCAATATTTAAAAGATATTCAAAACAAGTTTTCTACAAATTATAAGAAAGCACTTTTATATGCCAATATTCACGACATAGTCATGTTGGCGATTCAACAAAAAACGGATGAGGGAATCTTAAGAAGCAAACAAAATATTTACAATGCAAGCAAATTAAAAGACACCAATTTGATTTTGTTATCACAGTTTTATTATGCTGATTTTTTGATTAATAAAGGAGAATTAGAAGGCTATATTAATCTCTGCAAAGAAAGTTTAACAATTGAAAATCAATTAAAAGAAAAAACTTCCTTGTATGAATCGACCATTGAACATTTATTGGATGCATATATTTACAAAGGAGATTTTGATGAGGTTTTTATTGAGAAACTACTATTTAGTTTATATGAAACCCCGAAAAGTAAATACAACAGCTATAGTTTTTACATTAAATATTTAGGAGAACTGGCTGATTCACCTGCAAGTCAACAAAGAGTATTCAAATTATTTAATGTTACTAATTTAATTGAGTTTTGTGAACTTGCCACAAAAGCAACGGATGAAAAACTCAATGCAATGCTTAGATATCATCTTTATAATGAAAGTGGTATCAGTTTATATAAAAACAAAAAATACAAAGAAGCCTTTGAATATAAGACTTCGGCTTTAATATTAATTCGGAAGATTTATTCACAAGATTTAGCAAAAAGCATCGCAGATTTTAATACGATTGAAATTCAAAAATCAAAGGAACTTGCCATTCAAAAAGAAAAAGAAAAAAATAAATGGTATGTTTTGATTGCCTCTATTGTTGGTTTTTTCTTGTTAATCACTTTAATTTTGATTACACGCATTTTAAAGAATTCCAAAATTCTCAAAGTAAGAAATTCGGAAAAAGAGATGTTGTTGAAAGAAATTCATCACAGGGTAAAAAACAATTTTCAAACGATTTCAAGTTTAATTGAATTGCAATCCAAAGACATCGAAGATGAAAAAGCCTTGGGAAGATTAAATGAAGGTCAAAGTAGAATAAAATCGATGTCTTTGATTCATCAAAAATTATATCAAAAAGAAGATATTTCGACAGTTGACTTTCAAGAATATTCAGAGCAATTGTTGAATGAAATTGTGTTTATGTATGGTTTTTACCACGTAAAAATTCAGGTAGAAGTCAACCAAATTCAACTAGACATAGATACCGCCATTCCACTTGGCTTAATTATCAACGAACTTTGCACAAATAGTTGTAAATATGCATTTTCTAATGAAAAAGAAAATGAAATTTTCATAGAAATAAAACCCTTTGACAAAGATAAATTTGTATTAATCTACCAAGACAATGGCCCAGGTTTGCCTGATAATTTGGATTTAAAGAAAATCAAAAGTTTAGGATTAAGATTAATTCAAAGACTTACAAAACAATTGCATGGTACATTTAAGTACAGCAAGGAAAAGGAAGCAATTTTTGAAATTACGTTCAAAGATTCCAGCAAACGCAAAGAAATTGATTAAAAACAATACTATGTCTAAATTGAGAATTGCAGTTATTGAAGATGAAATAATCATTGCGGACAACATCTGTTTGACGCTTGAAGATTTGGGCTATGAAGTACTAGAACCAGCAATTTCATATTCTGAAGCATTGGAATTGATTCAAAGTAAAAGACCGGATTTGGTGTTGCTAGACATCCAACTTTCTGGTAAAAAAGATGGAATTGATTTAGCAATAAAATTGAAAGAAGAATTTAATATTCCATTCATTTTCTTGACTTCTTTTGCAGATACATTAACCTTAGAAAGAGCTAAAAAAGCAAATCCAAATGCTTATCTATTAAAACCATTTAATAAAGAGGAATTATACACTTCCATTGAAGTTGCGATTTACAACGACCAAGAAGAAAAGAAAAAATCGAGAAAAGATGTCCTTTTTGTGAAGCAAAAGCATCTGTTTATCAAACTGCAAATGGAAGATATTTTGTTTTTCAAAAGCGACCATGTATATGCAGAAATTCATACGATTGACGGGGAAAGATATGTTGTGCGAGGTTCATTAAATGATTATGAAGAGCAACTAAATCATCATTTTGTGCGCGTTCACCGAAGTTACATCATAAATAAATTACAAATCAAATCTTTTGACCTCAAACAGGTTAATTTAACTGGAGCATCAATTCCAATCAGTAAAAACTATATTGAAAATCTTCAAAAAAGCTTGATGAATCACTGATTTTAGATTGTTTAGAACAAATAAACGATTATTCAGAACAATTTTGAGTGAATCTTAAATGGTTGTCTCTTTCTTTGAGACAACTTAAAAAGATAGATTATGATATTTAGTGTTCTAAAACTTGAAAATCAAGCAAAAAGATTATTCTTTTTGGTACTTTTTTCCCTGCTAGCATTCCAACAAAATGTATTTTCTCAATGTTCAACTACATTTGCACCTACATTGGATTGCAGTTACGACCCAATTAATACTTTTACGCTTGGGGGAGTAGCATCTTTAGGTAATAACAATACGGAAGGAAGTTGTAATTCAAACGGTAATTATACTTTTGCAAATCCATTGAGAACTCTCGAAATCGGTTCAACAATTACCTGGTCTGCTACGGTAGGAAATGGAACATATTATGATGGAATAGGCATATGGATTGATTTAGATAATGATAATTTTTATTCGTCTTCAGAATTTGTATCTTCAAGTACACCAAGTACACCAAATACACTTTCTCCGAGTGGAAGTTTTGTAATGCCAAGTGGAGTTACTGGTATTCCATTAAGAATGCGAGTTCGAAGTGCATATGCTGATGTTCCCTCTGCCAGTGAGGCATGTTCGAATAGCATTGGTTCCGGTTACGGTGAAACTGAAAATTATTTTGTGATTTTAACTGGAGGTTGCACAAACCCTACCATCTCAAGCACACTTGCAGCTTCAAGATGTGATATAGGATCCTTGACTTTAGAAGCAACACCAAGCGCTGGAACAATCGACTGGTATGCAGATGCAACAGGTGGCAGTTCATTGTTTACTGGTTCAAGTTTCACAACACCAAGTATTTCAACAACAACAACTTATTACGCTGAAGCAGTGGACGGTTCTTGCGTAAGCGCGAGTAGAACAGCAGTAGTTGCAACTGTCAATTTAACGCCAAGTATTACCAGCACGCTATCTGCTGCAAGTTGCGATGCAGCAACCCTGACTTTGGAAGCAACAGCAAGCGCAGGAACGATTGATTGGTTTGCAGATGCGACTGGAGGAACTTCAATGTTCACTGGAACAAGTTTCACAACACCGAGTTTGACAACAACAACAACTTATTATGCAGAGGTGGCAAATGGTTCATGTGTGAACGTAACAAGGCAAGCAGTTGTTGCAAACATTGGCGGATGTACTCAAATTAGAGCCATTCAATGTGGAGCGACGGTGACTAGCGCAAATGAAGTAGTTTGGGCTTCTCAGGTAATAGGAGCTACCGATTATAAATTTGAAATCACAGATCCAAGTAACAATGTAATAGTTTTAGAAGGGACGGTTAGAAATTTCAAGTTTTCTCAGTTTGCATTTAACAACAATACCACTTACCAAGTCAGAGTTGCAGCAAAAATAGGTGGCGTTTATGCATCTTATGGAACTTCTTGTAGCGTTCGTTTTGAATATCAAAGTAAAATTCAATCAAGTCAATGTGGTGCAACAATCACCAATAAACTAACGCAAGTTACAGCGAGTGCAGTTTCCGGTGCAACAGCTTACAAATTTGAAATCACAGACCCAAGCAACAATATTACGTACATCGAAAATACTTCGCGCACATTTACATTTTCGCAATTTGGGTTCGTGAACAACACAACTTACAACGTTCGTGTATCTGCCAAAACAGGAAGTGTTTATGCAGGTTATGGCGCTACTTGTGCAGTAAGAATTGAGCAAACAACTAAAATTCAAGCTTCGCAATGCGGCGTTCAAATCGCTACTCCAACAACAACTGTTTGGTCAGGAACCGTAACAGGAGCAACAGGATATCGATTTGAATTGACAGATCAAAGTAATAACGTGACGATTTTGGATAATCCAACGAGAAGCTTTAAATTCAATCAATTTGCGTACAATTCAGGAGAAACATATTCAGTGCGCGTATCAGCCAAAACGGGAAGTTACTATGCAATTTACGGAGGCACTTGTAATGTTACTGCCCCAGGAACAATTGCACCACGTCCGCAGGAAGTTGTAGAATTGAAAAGCATGAGCGAACCGACGTTTGATTTCGAAGCATTCCCAAATCCATCCAACGGAGATTTCACGATCTCATCAAGCGAACCGGGAACATTCAACATCCTCAATGAACTTGGACAATTGGTAAGAACTGTAGAAATCACTGAAGCAAACGGGAATCAAGTGAACGTTGAAAATATGCCCAACGGCGCTTATTTTGTGACTGGAACATTGAATGGCGAAGCAGTGACGAAAAAAGTGATGGTCGTACGATAGTTTATAAAATAAAAACGATTGAAGTCTAATGTCTAATATCTTTAGTCTTTCAGTCAAGAATAAAAAAAAGTCCCATGGAAATTTTCTGTGGGACTTTTTGCTAATTACATATCCTATATTATAGCGTAAACTCCTGACCCCAATGATGCAGCGACACAATACTAGGCATTAATTTTTCACCTTTGATTGTCAAAGCATATTCCACTGTAGGCGGAACAGTTGCGAAAACTTCTCGGGTGATAATCGCATTGGCTTCCATGTTTTTCAATTCTTTGACCAACATTCTGGTATTAATTCCTTCAACACTTCTTTCCAATTCTTTGAAACGCATTTTTCCTTTGGAAAGGTGATAAATAATCGGCATCGCCCATTTTCCGCCAATAATATCTAAGACTTCTTTCAAGGTGCAAGTTTTTTCGGAATTGTAAATTTTATTTTCTGCCATAATATATCGATTTTGCTAATTGCTTTACTTTAGGTTACTACTATACATTCGTGTACCTACTTGCAAAAGTAAAGTAAAGAATATAAGTTTGCAAATCAATGTTCAAAAAAAGTAAGATGAAATTATTAGAAACAATACAAGTCGGAAAAAACACCTTAAAAAATCGAATGGCAATGGCACCAATGACAAGAAGTCGTGCGAGCATGGATGGAATTGTCGGTGAATCAACAGTTTTATATTACACGCAACGAGCGAGTGCAGGTTTGATCATCAGCGAAGCCATCAATATTTCAAAACAAGCTATCGGAAGTCCACTTACACCAGGAATTTACACTGCTGAACAAATTGCCGTTTGGAAAAAAGTTACAGAAGCAGTGCACGAAAAAGGCGGCGTTATTTATGCGCAACTTTGGCACACAGGACGCGTTGGACATTCACTAGTAAAAAATGGAGAGCAACCTGTTTCCGCTTCTGCCATTGCGATTGAAGGACAACAACATTTCACCATGGAGGGAATGAAAGATTATGAAACGCCACGAGCATTAAGTACTGAAGAAGTAAAAAACATTGTGCAAGAATACAAACAAGCAGCGATCAACGCGATGGAAGCAGGTTTTGATGGTGTTGAACTTCATGCGGCTTTTGGTTATTTGCCGAATCAGTTTTTAGCGGAAAGCGCCAATCAAAGAACCGATGAATATGGAGGAAATCACGAGAATCGCAATCGTTTTGTCGTTGAAATTATGCAAGAAATCGTTGATGCCATTGGCGAAGACAAAACAGCAATCCGCATTTCGCCTACAAGCACTTACAACGGCATTGTTCACCAAAATCCAATTGAACAATTTACGTTGCTAATCTCAGAATTAAACAAATTGTCTTTGGCATATATTCACATCATGAATATTCCATTTCCTGCGGATAAATTCCCGCAATACCCTGCAAATGCTGTCGAAACCTTTGGAAAATTGACTCCACATACTGTCATTGCAAATTGCGGTTACACCAAAGAAACAGCCGAAGGGGAATTGGAAAAAGGAATTGCAAAATTGATTTCGTTCGGAACTTTATTTTTAGCGAATCCCGATTTACCAAAACGATTTGAGCTAAACGCAGAATTAAATCAACCCGACAGAGCAACAATGTACGGCGGAAAAGACGAAGGATATGTTGATTATCCATTTTTATCTTAGAGAAAACAACGCAAATTCTTTTGTCTGATGAAATAATAATTTATTCTTATGAATTGAAATAAACCAAATTATTTAAGATGATTTAAAAGCTCCGGGTCTTAAATTAATAGTTTTAGATTTGTGGCCTTGGAAGAAAGGTTTCACTAACGTGGCTGCTCCGCGGTTTAAAGGTGCACTGAAAATGTAGACTTTTGGAGGAAGCTACGTAACGCTAGTGGAGTAGATCACCGACAAAATCACTTTTTCAGAAGCTTTTAAAATAAAGCGCTTAAGGCAAGAATTTTATTTCGTGTGAAAATTTGCGCTTTAACTTGATGACTCAGCCTTTCCCGATAGCTATCGGGAGGGTTCGTTTTGATCAAGCACCGCGCAAGCAGCCACGCAGTGAAAAGGAACAAGAGATTTTAGTCGGACGACAGAAATAAAATAAATAATAACAATATAAAACTTAGAAAATGAACTGCATTCAAGCAATTTTAACAATCGACACCGAGAATCTTCCTGAAAATTTTCAAGAAATCATTAAACACGAGCAAGAAGTTGTTGCCCAATGGAAAGAAGAAGGAATTTTGGAACATTTATTTTTAAGACAAACCAGAAATGGCGCCGTCTTGATTTTTAAAGGAGTTGACGAAGAAAAAGTAAAAGAACTAATGGAAACGTTGCCATTATATCAACTGAAAAAAAGCGTTGAATATTTCAATTTGATGAAACAATTCTAAGAGTTGGGATCAAGCTTTTTCTAAAGAAAGCAAAACATCTTCAACGTATTGGGACGGTTGGTAAGAACTGTCCCAATCACGGAAGCCAACAACAACCAAGTAAAAGTCGAAAACCTGCCCAACGGCGAGTATTTTGCGACAGGTACAACGAATGGAAATGTCGTTACCAAAAAGGTAATTGTGGTACGATAGTGCAAACCAAAAAAAGCTGTATATTATTGAATTTTAATTTTTTAATTCAGAGTAAAATTAGTAGCTTTGAGTAAAAATGTTTTATGAAAAAACTAATCCTACTTTTTTTATTATTGACAAACCTAAGTTTTGGTCAAGATTTCATCACCCAATGGGTATTTAGTAGCGCCTCTGCTAACATTCAATTCAATGCTCTGACCACAGCTGATCCCGTAAATTATACTTATACTCTGAGCTCAGGCGGAAGTGGCTCTGGTTCATTTACGCAAGCCACACCAGGAGCAGTAATTTTACCAATTTCGATAGATTGGAATGATACAGTAACCTTGGCATTTGAATCAACCAACCTACGTCGTTTTTACATAGATAATGGTTATCACAAAGATAAATTAAAGAATGTTACACAGTGGGGAAGCACCCCTTGGTCAAGTATGGCAGATGCTTTTAAGGGTTGTTCGAATTTTCAAATCACTGCAACAGACGCACCCGATTTAACCAATGTGACCGATATGTCAAGTATGTTTGCCTTAGCTGGTCAATTCAACTCTGACATTGGCGCTTGGAATACAAGTAATGTTACTTCAATGGCTAACATGTTTGATGGTGCGAGCTCTTTCAATCAAAATATTGGAAATTGGAATACATCATCTGTAGTTGATATGTCATATATGTTTTGGTATGCTACTTATTTCAATAAATACATCGGAAATTGGAATACGTCTAGTGTTACTAATATGAGATATATGTTCAGCGGCTTTCCAACCCATTTCAATCAAGATATAGGAAGTTGGAACACAAGTAACGTTACCGATATGTCATTCATGTTTAACGACGCAATATTCTTCAATCAAGATATTGGTTCTTGGAATACAGGCAATGTTACAGATATGTCCTATATGTTTAGAGGTGCAACATCCTTCAATGCGGATTTAGGAAGTTGGAACACAAATAATGTTACCTCTATGTCTAATATGTTCCAAGATGCAACTTCTTTTAATCAAAATATTGGTTTGTGGCACACAATTAATGTTACCGAGATGGCAAGTATGTTTCAAAATGCAACATCTTTTAATCAGAACATAGGTTCTTGGAACACATCCAATGTAACCTTGATGTATAGTATGTTCCAAAATGCAACATCTTTTAATCAAGATATTAGTTCTTGGAATACAAGCAATGCTACTAGTATGATTGAGATGTTTAGAGGAGCAACGTCATTCAATCAAAATTTAGGTCAGTGGAACTTAAACAATTCAGTTATTACATATAATTTTTTTGACAATTCTGGAATGGATTGCGCAAATTATTCTGAAACTATTTTTGGCTGGGCAAATAACCCAACTATACCTTCATCGAGGTTATTGGGAGCTGAAGGATGTCGGTTTAGTGCTGACGTTCAGGCTGCAAGAGATTATTTAATAAACACCAAAAATTGGACAATACTTGATGCTGGTGTAACTGGCTTCAATTGTGTTTGTACAATTCCCTTGATTACTGATACGTTTCCATCCTCAAGATGCGAGGCAGGAACATTGACTTTATATGCAACACCAAGTGCAGGTGAAATCAATTGGTTTGCTGATGTAACAGGTGGAGCTTCATTGCAAACCGGAACAAGTTTCACAACACCATTTATCACAACTACCACAATATATTACGCAGAAGCTATTGATGGTCTGTGCACAAATCCCACAAGAGTCCCAGTAGTTGCCGAAATTAAAGATTGCGCAGCAATCGACGAAATTCAATTGGGCACAACTGCTACATTTGAAACCTTTCCAAACCCATCCAACGGCGATTTCACCCTAGTCTCAGCAATTCCAGGAACCTTCCAAATCATCAACGAACTTGGACAAATCATCCGAACCATCGAAATCACGGAAGCAAATGACAACCAAGTAAAAGTCGAAAACATGCCCAACGGCGCGTATTTTGTGACGGGAACGTCCAATGGAAATGTTGTTACCAAAAAGGTAATTGTAGTAAGATAGTGCAAACCACAAAACGTGGTATTGAACTGAATTTTAATTTTTTAAATCAAAGAATAATTATTAGTTTTGATTAAAATTTTTCGGATGAAAAAACTATTCCTACTTTTTTTATTATTGACAAACCTAAGTTTTGGTCAAGATTTTATTACGAAATGGACATTTAGTTTCGCCACTACTAATATTCAATTCAATGCTTTAACCACAGCTGATCCAGTAAACTATACTTATACTCTGAGCTCAGGTGGTAGTGGCTCAGGTGCGTTTACTAAAAGTACACCAGGTTTTGTTAGTTTGCCAATTAATATTTCAGCAGGTACGTCGGTTACACTTTCCTTTGAACCAATCAACTTAAGGAGATTTTACATGAATGATTTCCCGCAGAAAATTAATTTAATGGAAGTTTCACAGTGGGGGAGCACTTCCTGGACGAGCATGGCTGACGCGTTTAGTGGTTGTTCGAATTTTAACATTACAGCTACAGATGTACCTGATCTAAGTGCTGTGACGGATTTGAGTTCAATGTTCGGAAATGCTACATCATTCAACTCAGATATAAGCACATGGGAAACAAGTAATATTACGAATATGGCTTTTATGTTTGGCGGTGCGACGACTTTCAATCAAAACATTGGAGCATGGAACACTAGTAATGTTTCTTATATGGTTGGAATGTTCGTTAATGCAAGTTTATTCAATCAAGATATCGGTTTATGGAATACAAGTAACGTTATAAGAATGGATGATATGTTTCACGGTGCCACTTCATTCAATCAAGATATCGGCACATGGAATACAAGCAATGTTGGAGATATGGAGCAAATGTTCAGTGATGCAACGTCATTTAATCAAGATATCGGTTTGTGGAATACAAGTAACGTAACAAATATGAGTCAAATGTTTTCTATTGCTACGTCTTTCAATCAAGATATCGGCTTATGGAATACAAGTAACGTAACAAATATGTATCAAATGTTTTCTAATGCTACTTCTTTCAATCAAGATATCGGCGCATGGAATACAAGCAATGTTGGAGATATGGAGCAAATGTTCAGTTATGCAACGTCATTTAATCAAGACATCGGCTCATGGAATACAAGTAACGTAATAGATATGCATGGAATGTTTTATCACGCTGCAAGTTTCAATCAAGATATCGGCACCTGGAATACAAGTAACGTAACAAGTATGTATTCAATGTTTTCTAATGCTACAAGTTTTAATCAAACGTTAAATTGGAATCTACATCCATCCGTAAGTCTTTTATATATGTTTGATAATTCAGGTTTGAGTTGCGGAAAATATACAGAAACCTTAAATTATTGGTCAACAATACCAAATCTTCCCTATAATAGAGTTTTAGGTGCTTCTGATCGTTTATTCGGAATTAATGGACAGGCAGCTCGAGATTTCCTAGTCAATAATCAAGGTTGGACAATTACCGATGCAGGCTTAATAGATATAGATTGTAAAGACTGTGAATCCCCATCAATTTTAAACACCATTTCTTCTTCACGCTGCGATGCTGGAACTTTGACTTTAGAAGCAACTCCAAGTGCAGGCACAATCCTTTGGTATAATGCCGCCACAAACGGAAGTTTATTGTTTACAGGAACAAATTTCACAACACCAAGTATTTCTTCAACAACAATTTATTACGCAGAAGCAAGTGATGGTATTTGCTCAAATTCCACAAGGACACCAGTAGTTGCCGAAATTAAAGATTGCGCAGCAATCGACGAAATCCAATTGGGTTCAACTGCGACATTTGAAGCTTATCCAAATCCATCCAACGGCGATTTCACAATAGTCTCAGCAATTCCAGGAACTTTCAAAATCATCAACGAACTCGGACAAACCATCCGAACCATCGAAATCACGGAAGCAAACAAAAACCAAGTGAAAGTCGAAAACATGCCCAACGGAGCTTATTTTGTGACTGGAACGCCCAATGGAAATGTCGTTACCAAAAAGGTAATTGTAGTAAGATAGTGCGAACCACAAAAAGCGGTATTGAACTGAATTTTAATTTTTTAAATCAAAGAATAATTATTAGTTTTGATTAAAATTTTTTGGATGAAAAAATTATTCCTACTTTTTTTATTAGCGACAAACCTAAGTTTTGGTCAAGATTTTATTACTAAATGGACATTCAATAGTGGATCGTCTGTTATTAAATTCAATGCTTTAACCACAGCCGATCCAGTAAATTACACTTATACTTTAAGTTCGGGTGGTAGTGGTTCAGGCTCCTTTACTAAATCTACAGCGGGAGCAGTAACATTAGCTATTCTAATTCCAGCGGGCACAACAGTCACACTTTCTCTTGAACCAACAAATTTGCGCAGGTTTTATTTAAACAATGTATTCCCTGGGTTTTTAAGAGAAGTTTCACAATGGGGTACTGCACCATGGACAAGCATGGCGACCGCATTTTATGGGTGTTCGAATTTACAAGTTACTGCCACAGACATTCCCAATTTATCCAATGTGACAGATATGAGTTCCATGTTTCAAGATGCTTATGTTTTTAATACTAATATTAGTTCTTGGAATACTTCCAATGTAACGAATATGTCAGATATGTTTCATAATGCAAAAATTTTCAATCAAAACATTGGAAGTTGGAACACAGCGAACGTGACAAATATGAGTGGAATGTTTTATCAAGCTTCGGCATTCAATAAAAACATAGGAAATTGGAATACAGCGAATGTTACAAATATGTCTAACATGTTTAAACTCGCAACAGTGTTCAATCAAGATATTGGGTTATGGAACACAGCGAATGTGACAAATATGAGTGGAATGTTTTATCAAGCTTCAGCATTCAATAAAAACATAGGAAATTGGAATACTGTTAATGTGACAAATATGTCAAACATGTTTAATCTAGCACCGTTTTTCAATCAAAACATTGGCGCTTGGAATACAGCGAATGTGACTAATATGAGTGGAATGTTTTATCAAGCTTCAAAGTTCAATCAGTTTATTGGAAATTGGAACACATCCAATGTTACAAATATGTCAGATATGTTTAGGGTTGCATCATTTTTTAATGCAGATATCGGATCATGGAATACCGCAAACGTAACGAAGATGAGTGGCATGTTCTATCAGGCATCAAAGTTCAATCAGTTTATTGGAAATTGGAATACATCCAACGTAACGGATATGTTCCAGATGTTTGGCCAAGCATCAAAATTTAATCAAGACATTGGAAATTGGAGCACAGCGAATGTGACCACTATGTCACAAATGTTTTTTGGTGCAGTAGATTTCAATCAAAACATAGGATCATGGAATACGAGCAATGTAAGTAATATGTCAAGCATGTTTTCTGGTGCAGTAGATTTCAATCAAAACATAGGAACATGGAATACTTCAAACGTTACGAATATGGAAAATATGTTTGGTAGTGCACACGCATTCAATCAAGACATTGGATCTTGGAACACAGCGAATGTGACTAGAATGTCCAATATGTTTGGTAATGCTACCTCTTTCAATCAAGACATTGGATCTTGGAACACTTCCAATGTTAAATATTTAGATTTCATGTTTGTTAGTGCAACCTCTTTCAATAAAGACATTGGATCTTGGAACACAGCAAGTGTCATCAATATGGCAGATATGTTTCGCTACGCAACTGCTTTTAATCAAGACATTGGATCTTGGAATACAGCAAATGTCCTTAGAATGGACGATATGTTTAATGGTGCAATCGTTTTTAATCAAAATATTGGAAATTGGAATACTGTTAACGTTTATAATATGTTAGCGATGTTTAAAAGTGCAACTGCTTTTAATCAAGACATTGGATCTTGGAATACCGCAAATGTCATTAGAATGGACGATATGTTTAATGGTGCAACTTCTTTCAATCAAGACATTGGAAATTGGAACGTGCAAAATGTTTCAGATATGTCATTCATATTTAATAATGCCAACGCGTTCGACCAGTCATTACATTGGAATTTAGCTGCAACTGTAAATCTTTCAAATATGTTTGATAATTCAGGTTTAAGTTGTGAAAGTTATACAGATATTTTATTTCATTGGGCAAATCTTCCTTCAGTTCCTCAAGTAATCGTGTTGGGCGCAGAAAATATTCAATTCGGAGCAAATGGGCAAGCAGCGCGAGATTTATTGGTAAATGATCACGGTTGGACAATAACTGACGCTGGCACAAGTGGTGCATATTGTTCAAATTGCACAATACCGGTAATTGCGAGCACAATCGCAGCTTCTAGGTGCGATGCAGGAACTTTGATTTTAGAAGCAACACCAAGTGCAGGAACAATTAATTGGTATGCTGCAGCAACTGGCGGAAGTTCCTTATATACAGGATCTAGTTTCACAACGCCAAGCGTTGCCACAACAACGACCTATTATGCAGAAGCTGCAAATGGATTTTGTGTAAATTCCACAAGGATTCCTGTAATTGCAACAATTGGGGTTTGTACCCAAATAAGAGAGATTCAATGTGGAACAACGGTTACAAATGAAAATGAACTAGTTTGGGCAACTCAGTTTGCTGGTGCAACTGCCTACAGATTTGAATTTACTGACCCGAATAACAATGTAATTGTTTTAGAAAATAACACAAGAAATTTCAAATTTTCACAATTTGTATATATCAATAACACAACATATAGTGTAAGAGTAGCCGCAAAAGTAAATGAAGTTTTTTCCGCATACGGTCAGGATTGTGATGTTCGTTTTGAAAATCTCAGTAAAATTCAATCAAGTCAATGCGGAGCAACAATAACATATCAAAATACGCAAATATCAGCTAGTGCTGTACCTGGAGCAACAGCCTATAGGTTTGAAATCACAGATCCAAATAACAACATATCCTATGTTGAAAATGTGAATCGTTCATTTGCATTTTCTCAGTTTTCATTTGTAAATAATACAACCTACTCAGTTCGTGTTTCTCCAAAAACTGACGCTTTTTATGCTCCTTTTAGTGATGCATGTTTAGTCAGAATAGAGCAAGCGGTAAAAATTCAAACGTCGCAATGTGGTACGCAAATTCCTACCTCAACAACAACTGTTTGGTCAGGAAATGTTTTGGGCGCAACAGGATATCGATTTGAATTGACAGACCAAAGTAGCAACGTTACGATTTTGGATAATCCAACGAGAAGCTTTAAATTCAATCAATTCACTTATATTCCAGGAGAAGGATATTCAGTGCGTGTATCTGCAAAAACTGGAAGTTACTATGCACTATACGGAGCTGCTTGTAATTTAATCGCTCCAGCAACCGGTCCTCGACCTGAAGAAATTGTAGAATTGAAAAACATAAGCGAACCGACGTTTGATTTTGAAGCATTCCCAAATCCATCGAACGGCGATTTCATGATCTCATCAAGCGAAGCGGGAACTTACAAAATCCTCAATGAACTTGGACAATTGATAAGAACAGTAGAAATCGCAGAAGCCAACAACCACCAAGTAAAAGTCGAAAACATGCCCAACGGCGCGTATTTTGTGACGGGAACATCGAATGGAAATGTCGTTACCAAAAAAGTAATTGTGGTGAGATAGTGCGAACCACAAAATGCGGTATTGAACTGAATTTTAATTTTTTAAATCAAAGAATAATTATTAGTTTTGATTAAAATTTTTTGGATGAAAAAACTATTCCTACTTTTTTTATTAGCGACAAACCTGAGTTTTGGTCAAGATTTTATTACGAAATGGACATTTAGCAGTGGCTCTTCAGATATTCAATTCAATGCTTTAACCACAGCTGATTCAGTAAACTATACTTATACCTTAAGTTCAGGTGGAGGTGGCTCTGGTTCGTTTACGCAATCTACAGCTGGAGCGGTAAGTTTACCAATAGTAATAGCAGCGAATGATACTGTAACACTTTCTTTTGAACCAACCAATTTACGTCGGTTCTTCATAAATGATGGTCCACACAAAACGAATTTAATGGAAGTTTCCCAGTGGGGAAGTACCCCTTGGACAAGCATGAATAACGCATTTTATGGTTGCTCGAATTTTCAAATTACTGCAATTGATGTTCCTGATTTAAGTGCTTTAACGGATATGAGTTACATGTTCCGAAAAGCTACATCTTTTAATTCAGAAATTGACTCTTGGAATACAGGTAATGTTACTAACATGATGGGAATGTTTTCTTATGCAACGTCTTTCAATCAAAACATTGGGTCTTGGAATACAGGCAATGTTTCAAATATGAATGGAATGTTTATAGAAGCTACTTCGTTCAACTCAGATATTGGCTCATGGAATACAAGTAATGTTTCAAATATGTCTCTCATGTTTTATAAAGCAACGTCTTTCAATCAAGATATTGGGTCTTGGAATACAAGCAATGTTTCAAATATGAATCATATGTTTTATAAAGCAACGTCTTTCAATCAAGATATTGGCTCATGGGATATAAATGGTGGCATCTATTTAGTTTATATGTTTTCTTATGCAACGTCATTTAATCAAGACATCAGTTCATGGAATATGAGCAGCATAACATCTACGTCTGGAATGTTTTCTTATGCAACGTCATTTAATCAAGACATTGGAAATTGGAATACAGGCAGTGTTAATTCTATGGCTGATATGTTTAATGGAGCTTCATCATTCAATCAAGACATTGGCTCATGGTATACAAGTAACGTTACAAATATGTCTTATATGTTCGCCAATGCCCCATCATTCAATCAAGACATCGGCTCATGGAATACAAGTAATGTTACAAATATGTCTTATATGTTTAATGGAGCTTCATCATTCAATCAAGACATCGGTTTGTGGAACATAAGTAATGTTACAAATATTGCTGGAATGTTTTATTACGCCACTTCATTCAATAAAAATATCAGTATATGGAATACGGGAAATGTGACAAATATGGGTAGAATGTTTCAAAATGCTACTTCATTCAATCAAGCCATCGGCTCTTGGAATACAAGTAATGTTATAAATATGGCTTATATGTTTCTTGAGGCTTCATCCTTTAATCAAGATATCGGCTCTTGGAATACAAGTAACGTAACAACTATGTATTACATGTTTCGTTTCGCAGTAAATTTCAATCATTCATTGAATTGGAATTTAAACCCAAATGTAGATCTTACAGAGATGTTAAGTTATTCAGGTCTAAGTTGTACAAATTATACTGCAATATTAAATTATTGGTCAACTCTTCCTTCTGTCCCTTTGGGCCGTTACTTACTAGCATATAATCTCCAATACGGAACAAATGGTCAAGCAGCAAGAAATTTTTTGACAACCACCAAAGGCTGGTTTATCGCAGATGCTGGTTCAAGTGGCCCGTTTTGTTCAAATTCTACAACTCCGATTTTTTTAAACACACACTCAGCTGCGAGATGTGGTGCAGGAACGTTGACCCTAACGGCGACAACTAGCATAGGTGATATCAATTGGTTTTCTTCTTCAACTGGTGGAGTTTCGCTATATACAGGAACTAGTTTTACGACACCAAGTATATCTTCAACAACAACTTACTACGCTGAAGCGGTAAATGATTCGTGCGTAAGCGCTACTAGAACAGCAGTTGTAGCAACGATTAATAATAGCCCAATAGCAGATTCTCTAGTTGATGTAACATTTTGCGATTCATACGCTTTGCCAGCACTAGCAGTTGGAAATTATTTCACAGGTTCAAATGGCACTGGAACTGCACTGAACGCAGGAGATATTATCACCACTCCCCAAACAATTTACGTTTATGCAACAAATGGCATTTGTGCTGATCAAAACAGTTTTGTTTTATCATACCTGACAGCGGATTCACTCAGCGATGTTTCAATTTGTGATTCATACACCTTACCTGCATTAACAGTTGGAAATTATTTCACAGGTGTAAATGGCATTGGAACGGCATTGAATGCCGGAGATATTATCAATACTTCCCAAACTATTTATGTTTATGCCACAAACGGAAGTTGCACAGATGAAAACAGTTTTGTGATATCGATTAACACAACACCAACAGCAGATTCACTAAGCGATGTAACAATTTGCGATTCCTACACCTTACCATCATTATCCGTTGGGAATTATTTCACAGGAGCAAATGGCACTGGCACAGTATTGAATGCAGGAGACATTATAACTAATTCGCAAACAATTTATGTTTATGCAGCTAACGGCAGTTGCACAGATGAAAACAGTTTTGTTGTAACAATCAACTCAACACCAACAGCAGATTCACCAAGTGACATTTCAATTTGCGATTCCTACACCTTACCATCATTATCCGTTGGGAATTATTTCACAGGAGCAAATGGCACAGGAACAGCATTGAACGTAGGAGATGTAATTACATCTAGCCAAACAATTTATGTTTATGCATCAAACGGCAGTTGCTCGGATGAAAACAGTTTTGAGATAACGATTAATGCATCACCGACAACAGATTCACCAGACGACATTTCAATTTGCGATTCATACACTTTGCCAACATTGACTGTTGGAAATTATTTCACAGGAGCAAATGGCACCGGAACAGCGTTGAACGTAGGAGATATAATTACATCTAGCCAAACAATTTATATTTATGCAGCAAACGGAAGTTGCTCAGATGAAAATAGTTTTGTTATAACAATTAATATTACACCAAGTATTTTAAACACCTCTACTTCTTCAAGATGTAATGCTGGAACTTTAATTTTAGCTGCAACTGCAAGTTCGGGAATAGTCAATTGGTACAATCAACCAACAAGTGGAAATTTGTTATTTGAAGGAACAGTTTTTACAACGCCATTCATTACTTCATCAACCACTTATTACGCAGAAGCGAGTGATGGTATTTGCTCAAATTCCACAAGGATACCAGTAATTGCCGAAATTACAGGTTGCGCAGCAATCGACGAAATCCAATTGGGTTCAACTGCTACATTTGAAGCTTATCCAAATCCATCCAACGGCGATTTCACCATATTGACAAGCGAAGCAGGAACTTTCCAAATCATCAACGAACTCGGACAAATCATCCGAATCATCGAAATCACGGAAGCCAACAACAACCAAGTAAAAGTCGAAAACCTGCCCAACGGTGCGTATTTTGTAACGGGAACATCGAATGGAAATGTCGTTACCAAAAAGGTAATTGTGGTGCGATAAATTCATCTCAAAAACCAAAACGATTCAAGTCTAAAGTCTTTTGTCTAATGTCTCCGGTCTAATGTCTTTAGTCTAGACAGAAAAATTACAGAATTTTGGCTTCATTCCTAAATAAATGTTAAAACACAATCACTTATGTACCAAACTTTAAAATCTGCCGTTAATGAAATAGAATCACTTGAAAACACCGCCAATTTAGCATGGCATGTTTTTTGAAAAGCAAGTGAGGAATTAGTTTTCATAAGTAGTAGTTAGGTTAGGTTTTAGAAAGCGCGGGATGCCAGTCTCGCGCTTTCTATTTTATGTTTATTTTTCTACCTTTAGCACAAATCTATTTTTCAATGATAAAGTTCGTAGATCAAGTTGCTCAATACATCAAATCCCAGGAAATTCCTTTGGAAGATTGGACCATCGTTTTGCCCTCAGAAAGAGCCAAACAATACTTGCAAAAAGCACTTTTTGAAGCCTACGGAAAACCGATTTTATCTCCCAAAATTGTGACCATCTATCGTTGGGTGCAATCATTAACGCCTGAAACAGTCCTCGACAAAGCCAGGTTGATGCTCCGACTTTTCGAAATTCATACCAAACACGCCAAAACTGAGCAAGATTTTTCATTCGATGAATTCATGAAATGGGGAAATATTCTCCTGAGCGATTTTGATGAAATGGACCGTTACTTGATTTCCTCTCAACAACTTTTTCGAAACCTGAAAGACATCAAAGAGCTTGAAAATTGGAGCTTTGGAAAGGAAACTTTGTCAGAAAGTCAAAAAAGATTCATGGAATTTTGGGACCGTTTGCCAGGTTATTATACCGATTTCAACAAACTTTTGGAATCAAACGATACCATTTACATGGGAAAAGCTTACCGCAAATTGCAAGAAAATATCGACCTCGTTTTCAAAGAAAATAAAAAGTCACATTTTCTTTTCGCTGGTTTCAATGCGCTTTCACCTGCCGAATTGAGTATTTTTAAGCAACTCAAAAATCAAGGTCGCGGACACATTCTTATTGATGCAGATCAATTTTATTTGGACGACAGAAACCACGAAGCAGGCGCTTTTTTGCGCGATTTAATGCAAGCTTGTGAAACGAAAACCTTACCTTTTGTGCAGAATTCATTGGCAACTGCAGCCAAAGAAATAGAAATCATCTCATGTGCCCAAACTACGGGTCAGGCAAAAGTTGTCGGCACTTTACTGGAAGCCATGGATGACACACAATTGAACGAAACCATGGTTTTGTTGGCCGATGAAAGTTTGATTGTTCCGTTGTTGAAAAACATTCCTTCCAAAGCAAAGAAAGCGAATATTACCTTGGGGTTACCGCTCAAAAACAGTTCTTTGCGCACTTGGGTGGAATTGATTTTTAGAATTCAAGAAGGTATTTTGAAATACAACCGCGTGGTCGCTTACCACAAAGATTTGATTAATTGCTGGAATCATCCGTTCCTGATCGCCATCATGACAGACAAAGAAACGCAAGAAGTATATCAGCGAGAGAAAAAAATGCGGAAGTTCAACACCGTTTTTCAAACGCCAACTAAATTGGATTTATCGCCGAAATTGCAAGAAATAATCAATGTACTTTACACCGATTGGAAAGGCGATTGGGCACTTGCATTGCAGTCAATCAGACAATTAAATCAGTTAATTTACAAACATTTAGAGAAATCTGAAGAATTCGAAAAGGCTTTGATTGAAGGTTTTGATCATGCTATCATCGATTTTCAAAATTGCATCCACGAAGGTATTCCTGCGATGGCTTTGCGCACTTTTAAAACGCTTTTCAATCAGCAATGGATGTCCGACAGCATGGCGTATTATGGAAATCCAATCGAAGGTTTACAAATCATGGGATTGCTGGAAACGCGCTTACTCGATTTCAAAACCATTATTGTGTTGGGAATGAACGAAGGAAAAATGCCGCCAACGAATCCAATTCAAACCATCATTCCAATGGATTTGCGCAAGTTTTTCAAATTGCCAACACCTCGAGAAAAGCAAGGACTTTTTGCCCACCACTTTTACCGCTTGTTGCACCAATGTGAAACGATGTACATCACTTATTCAACTTCTAGTGAATCATTGAATTCCAACGAGCCAAGCCGCTATTTGATGCAACTTGAATTGGAACTTTCTCGCGTGAACACCAACATCAAACTGACGAATAAATTTTACACCATCGACAGCGACGAATCAGATTCCAAAATCACATCCATTCCAAAATCGCCCGAGGTGATTGCGCGCTTAGACGAGTTGTTTGAAGGTGGAACTTCTGCCAGTGCCATCAAAACGTTCATCAATTGTCAATTGGATTTTTACTACAAATATGTCTTGAAATTTGGCGAAGAAAAGAAGGTCGAAGAAGAAGTGGAAAGCAATACCTTTGGAACTTTTATCCACGAAGTGCTGGAAGATTTATACGAACCTTTTTCGCGCAGAGATGAAAATGGTGAACTGAAAACGCAACAGCCGCCTTCGTTGCAACCAGAAGACATTGACAAAATGTTGAAAGGATATGAATTATTGTTGCGCCAAAAATTCAGCACGCATTTCAACAACGATCCTAAATCATTCGAAACAGGAAAGAACTTTTTGAGTTTTCAAATGGCAAAAGAACTCTTGGATAGATTCTTGAAATTTGAGAAAAAACAACTGTTGAGTTTAAACAATCGACCATTTTTCATTGAAGCATTGGAGCAACAATTTATCCATGTGATGGAATTGGAAGTTGCAGGAAAAATGCGGAAAATCAAACTCAAAGGTTTCGCCGACCGCATCGATTCTTGCGATGGTCAAATTCGAATTGTAGACTACAAAACAGGAAAAGTGGACGCGAAAGATGTGGGTGCAAAATTGAAAGCAGAAAATCAAGAAGAACAGATTTTGGTATTGTTTGACACTTGCATCAAATCCAAGCATTTCTTTCAGTTATTGGTTTACAACTATTTATACTTCCAAAAATACCAAATCGTTCCAGCGAATTGTTCAATCATTTCTTTTGTGAAACTGGAAGACAGTCCGTTCGATATCAACTTGGGCGAATTAAACATGCAAATCGCCGTAGAACATTTCCCAGAAGTGATGCGTTTGATTTTAGAGGATATTTACAACGAAGAAATGCCTTTTGAGCACACAACGGATTATTTCAATTATTGTGAGTATTGCGTTTGATGAAATTGCCCAATAAAAAAATCCGCTTCCCATTCAGAAAGCGGATTTTATATCCTAAAGTTGATTGCAAAAATTATGCTTCAACCGTAATGTAATTTTCAATTCCTGGACAAGAACAAACCAAGTTTCTATCTCCAAATGCATTGTCAACACGACGTACAGGAACCCAGTATTTGAATGTTTTCAAGTATTCAACTGGATAAACTGCTTCTTGCGGTGTGTATGGATAAGTCCACTCACGATTGATGATGCAGTCTGCAGTGTGTGGTGCATTTTTGATGACGTTATTTACTTTGTCAGCTTTTCCAGCCTCGATTTGAGCGATTTCTTTTCTGATTCCAATCATTGCTTCAATGAAACGATCCAATTCAGCTTTGTCTTCACTTTCTGTTGGTTCAATCATCAATGTTCCTGCCACAGGGAAAGAAACCGTTGGAGCGTGGAAACCATAATCGATCAAACGTTTTGCCATGTCAGCAACTTCAACTTCTGTTGTTTTCTTGAAATCACGACAATCTAAAATCAACTCATGTGCAACTGTTCCATTTGAACCAGTGTACAAAATTGGATAATAATCTTTCAATTCAGCTGCGATGTAATTTGCATTCAAAATGGCATTTTCTGTAGATTCTCTCAATCCTTTAGCACCCAACATTTTGATGTATCCATAAGAAATCAACAAAATCAAGGCACTTCCGTACGGAGCAGATGAAACTGCGTGAATCGCTTTTTCACCACCAGCTTTGATTAATTCACTTCCTGGCAAGAAAGGCGCTAAATGTGCTGCAACTCCGATTGGTCCCATTCCTGGTCCACCACCTCCGTGAGGAATCGCGAATGTTTTGTGTAAGTTCAAGTGACAAACGTCTGCTCCAATATTTCCTGGATTAGTCAATCCAACTTGTGCATTCATGTTGGCACCGTCCATATAAACTTGTCCACCATTTTCGTGGATGATTGACGTAATGTCGCGAATTCCTTCTTCGAAAACTCCGTGTGTTGAAGGATAAGTTACCATCAAACCAGCCAAAGTATCTTTCAATTCTTCCGCTTTCGCTTTCAATGCAGGGATGTCGATGTTTCCATTTTCATCACAACCAGTAACCACTACTTCAAAACCTGCCATTACCGCAGATGCTGGATTTGTTCCGTGTGCTGAAGAAGGAATAATCATGTGTTTTCTGTTGAAATCACCATTTGCTTCGTGGAAAGCTTTGATGACCATCAAACCAGCATATTCTCCTTGAGCACCAGAATTTGGTTGCAAAGAAACCGCTGCAAAACCTGTTGATTCACACAAATCTTTTTCCAATTGTCTCAACATTTCATGGTATCCAGTTGCTTGTTCCAATGGACAAAATGGGTGCATGTTCGCAAATTGTGGATTCGTAATCGGCATCAATTCAGAAGCTGCATTCAATTTCATTGTACAAGAACCTAGAGCAATCATACTGTGAACCAAAGAAATATCTTTGTTTTCCAACAATTTCAAGTAACGCATCATTTGAGATTCAGAATGATGTTTGTTGAACGTTGGATGCGTTAAAATAGCATCTGTTCTCAAATAAGCATCAGCAATTTGAATTTCATTGATCAATGTCGTTTCTTCAACAGATTTTCCATTAACACTAGCAAAAACTGAAATCAAGTTGTTTATATCTTTTTCAGTGATTGATTCACCAAAACTAATTGTTACTTGGTTATCGTTTACATAACGGAAATTCATTTCTGCCGCTTCCGCTGCTGCTTTCAATGCAGAAGAAGAAACACCTGCAGGAAGTTCAATCCAAAGTGTATCGAAATAGTCCTTGTTCAATAATTTATAACCCGCTTTTTCAATTCCATTGGCAGCTGTAACCGCTTTTCCGTGGATAGAAGTGGCGATTTCACGCAAACCGTGTGGTCCGTGATACACTGCATACATGCTTGCCATTACAGCCAACAATGCTTGCGCAGTACAAATATTGGAAGTTGCTTTATCGCGTTTGATGTGTTGCTCACGTGTTTGCAAAGCCATTCTCAAGGCAACGTTGTCGTCAGCATCTCTTGAAACACCGATGATACGTCCTGGAATTGTACGTTTGTATTCCTCTTTACATGCAAAAAATGCTGCGTGAGGTCCACCGTAACCCATTGGAACACCGAAACGTTGAGAAGAACCCAACACCACATCAGCGCCCATAGAACCTGGAGATTTTAATAAAACCAATGCCATGATATCTGCAGCAACCGCTACGCGAATTTCGTTTGATTTCATGGTTTGGATAAATGCTTCGATGTTTTTGATACGACCGTAAGCATCTGGATATTGAACGATGGCTCCAAAATAAGAAGTATCGCCTGTAAAAGTTTCAGGATTTCCGATGGTCAACTCAATTCCTAAGTTGGCCGCGCGTCCTTTGATAATGTCGATTGTTTGTGGGAAAGCAAATTCAGAAACGAAAAATTTATTTCTTCCTTCTTTGATTTCATTTCTTGAGCGAGAATTGTAGAACATGATCATCGCTTCAGCAGCGGCAGTTCCTTCGTCCAACAAAGATGCATTTGCGATTTCCATTCCTGTCAAATCCAACACCATTGTTTGGAAATTCAACAAAGCTTCCAAACGACCTTGAGAAATTTCAGCTTGGTAAGGCGTGTAAGCCGTGTACCATCCTGGATTTTCCAATACGTTGCGCAAAATTACTGACGGTACGATGGTATCGTTGTATCCCAAACCGATGTAAGATTTGAAAACTTTATTTTGAGCACCAATCGCAGAGATGTGCGTCAAATATTCTTGTTCCGTCATCGCATCGCTGATGTTCAATTCGCCTTTCAAGCGGATGTGAGCTGGAATTGTTTTATCGATTAATTCTGAAATGCTGGAAAATCCTGTTTTCTCAAGCATTGCTTGCTTTTCAGCAGCGTTTGACCCAATGTGTCTTTCGGAGAATGCGCTCATCTTTGATACGTCTTTAAAGTGTGGACGCAAAGATACAATTGAATAAATTAATATTGGATATTTGGGGGTGAAAATTTGATTTTTTGGGTTTGAAATGGTGAATTATTTTTTTGAAATGAATACTACGTCGCTATTGTTGTGACCATTTTCTGTCTAGGTATAATTGGAGTATTTTAGAATGTGCTCATTGATTTAAAATATGGCTTTATGTATTTGGAATGACTAAAAAATTGAAATCTAAAATTTAGCAAATGAAAAAGTGCACTATTTCTTCAACTTATATGTTTTTATTAAATAATTAAGAATATTAGTCCTACAGTCGCAATGAAAAACTATATCAAAATTAGAAGTAAGCCATTCGTCATCGATTATTTCATTTGCTTCCCAAGCACCAATTATTACTTCTTTTGGAATTGACTTTGGAGGATTGTTTTTTAGTTTAAATCTAAATGAATATGAATTAGTTTTGGGTTTAAATAGCCAATCATGAAATTTAAAGTTTCCGTATAGTTTTTTACCATTTTGATTGTAATTTTCTCTTAAGTATTCATAAAATTGCAAGCCATCCATGTTTATGAGGTTCATTTATTTGCACAATCATTCATTGCATCAGACGTAGTCGTGTATTTGTTTTCACAATCATCAAACGTTTCTTTTGACTTTTCTGATAAATTATGATAGCCTATGATTTGTGCATTTACACCCACTTCGACGCATTTGCAAGGGTCAACATCAGGGTTAGTCCAGTTTATTAAAAATTTAAACCAGAAGTAAAGAAGGACTAAGGCTATCGGCCAAAATATTTTGGGGTTTCTTCTTGCCCAATCATTAAGCTTTACTATAGCATTTTCTTTTTTTACAATTGACGTGTTTTTCATATTTAGCGCAATTCAGATTATTGATAATTAAAGATGTAAAATTAGATTTCAAAAGAATTCATAATTCAATTAACAGGCTAAACTTAATGATTCTCCTTGTTTCCCTTATTTTACAACAAATAATACTTTATATCTCTTAAAAACCATCGGATTCAATTTCATAATTTTAATGCGTTTATCAAGTGCGCTTTTTTCTTCGAGGAAGACAGTCTCCACAGGAATTTTGCATTCTTTTGAGATTTTACTTTTTAATTCTCTCACTAGATTTTCTCGACGTTTTTTTAACGTATCGATAGATGGATTGTCTTGATTGACGATATCATTGATGAGAGACATTTCAATTCCTTGATTTTCATTCTGAAAGAAAAAAGAAAGGAGCTTTAATTCTATTTCATCAAAAAAATACTCCTTCGTCGTAACTTTTTTATAAATACGATAAGTTGTAAAAAATAAAATGAGGATTACAACTAAAACAACAAAATAGGTAAAGTAGTTTGAATCTTTTTGGCTTTCAAATAATTCAAAATGTGTGATTTGGGTTAAACTATTATTTTCTGCTATTACAAAATTAAAACAATCATCGTCATGACTTCTTTTTATTAGAAGGTCGATGTTGTTAACGCGAATTATTTCTTTCAATTTAGCTTGAAATGGATTTTTGAACACATTAATTTTGTTTTCCTTAAAATTGAACTGATGTATAAAGGAAGGTGAAACGATGTATTCATTAGAAAATGATTGCTTTGTAATTTCACTATTTATTTTTGGAAAAGTTGTTTTTTTTGCATCACCTAGGTATTTCCAATGTTGAGTTTTAAAATTAAAAACCCAACAATCATAAAAATTGAAATTCTTATCTTTTCTAGTGTAAAATCCGCCGGTTATGTACAACTTGTTATTGATGATTTTTCCCAATGCTTGTCTTCTAGTTGTTGGCGAACTACCCTCAATATCGTAATGATACCACTCTTTATCTCTCAAATCGTATCGAGTAATTATATTTTTAGATGTAAACAATCCATACCCACCAAAAATATGTGGTTCGTTGTTGTAAATGAAAAATAGTCCGTCAAATTGATTTTGATGATGGAAAGAATGATCATGCCTATAAATGCTATCATTCTTTAAAATATAAACTTGTCCGCATCCACGATCTACAAAAAAGATTTCCGAATTCTTTTCATGTAAAACCAAATAATTCTCTAAAAAGTTAGCAAAAGGTTCTTCAAGTTTGAATTTTAATTTCCTTTGTTCCCATTGTTTTTTGATAGGATTAAATTCTTTGCATCCAATTGAATCGTCAATAATTGTAAAGCGATTTCTTTGATAATTATAAAAAACAAAAGGATTTATTTCTTTGGTAGAATACTCTAATTGAGCTCTTAGACAAAATGAAGAAAGGAAACAGATAAGTAGTACAATTCGCATTTACAATGTTTTTGCGAAAGTAGAAACAAATGGATAAAGAGGGAACATAAATAGGAGAATTTTGTATTTTCCCTCAGTTTTTCATTTTCACTTCGAATACCAAAACCGCGTCTCCGAAATCAACTGATCTTTCTCCCCTTCAAAATTTTGATTCACCAAAATGCGTCCAAAATCATCGTACACCAAAAATTGACTTTTGTTGATTTTCTTCGGTTTCTTGTATTTGAAATCATCGAATTTTCCCTGCAAAATTGCATTGTAACCATAAATATACTTTTTACCCTTCCTTATTTTGGTAATGGTCAATCCGTAATAATTTTGATAGCTGCTTTGATACAACCAAACTTCTGAACGATTCCTTTTTATTTTTCGTTCGTACAAATTTTCACTTTGCAAGGTGGAATCTGCATTGTAGGTTTTGCTTGCTAGTAAATTTCCCAAACTGTCATACGAAAGCACGAGAAATTGAGTGATTTTACCGTTGATTTTATTTTCAAATCCAATTTGTTTGTGCGCGCTATTGTAAATCCAATTTGCTTCACTGAATTTACTTGAATCGCCATTAACAAGCGTACTCATAAAAATCAAAACAGTGTCTTTTCCATGGTAATTGAAACGAGAAAGACGTTGAACCAATGCGTTATTTGTGCTGTCGACATGTTCTGTGGCAGCAAGTGTTCCAAAGGTATCGTATTGGTAGCGAAATCGATTTTCACGTTCAAATTTCCCTTTCACATACGAGACCGTTCGTTGCTTCAATTTGTTGGGATAATAAAAAGTAGAATCTACAACCAACGTGGTATCTTCATCATAAATGCCGATACCGTTTGAAATTTCCAAATTGTCGCTAAAAATGGTTTTCCGAACATACGATGCGGTACAAATTGAATCTACAATTTCAGTCGGCTTTTCTGCTATTTTTCTTGATTTTCTACGTTCTTTTCTGGTTTCCCCTTCATACCAAATCGTCATCGGCAAACCCATCGGATACAAGGAATATTCGTTGAATGAATTGGGCGGTGGTTGCGGACAGTCAATTGGACTTTTCTCAACAGATTCCAGCGTTAATCTTTCGCCTCTCAAATCATAATTGGTGAACGTCCAGGAACTATCGTCCCATTTTCCGCCTCTCAAATTGACTTGTAAAGTATAGATTTCTTTGCTTTTCAAATAACCAATTTCTTGTGTTAATTCACTGTAAAGCGTATCTGCATTGTAATCAAAAGTGACTCTTTTCGCAATACTATCGGCCAATGATTGTCGGCGCTGAATCTCACTTTTTTGCGCAAAAAGCGAAGCAAAGCCAGTAAAGATAATGGCTAAAAATGTAACAATGTATCTATTTGATAAAACCATTTATTTATCAAAATAACCATCGTAAGTCATAGTTCCTTTGGCGTAAATCAAGTTAACGCGCGCTTTATCTTCCTCGACAGTCGCACAAATCTCACAAGTGTCTTTGAAACTGTCGACTGTTTTTATCCCACAAAGCGGATCCATTTCGTCTTTTGAAATGATTTCGAAATAAACTTTGTCGCCATTTTTCATGTCCAATTCCCATTGGTTTTCATGGATTCTAAACTCCGCGTTTTTGTCCAATAACTTGCCATTCATGTGCGTCAACACAAATTTATTTTGTCCTGTTTTGTATGGTTTTAAATCGATTTTTTCATCTGTTTTTTTCGACGAACCAGAACAACTAAACGTTCCAACTAAAAGACCGATGAATAAAAAGGTATAATAAAATTTCATGCTGACTAAATTTTGAATTTCAATAAAACAAAAACCGATGTTTTATTTACAAATCTATTCATTTTTTGCGTCTTTTTATGCAACCCAAGCAAACCAATTTTCAAGAAAATCTAGCAACAAAATTCCAAATCTCAACTTTAGGTTTTATTAACGAAAGATTTATCGAAAAACATAGCATATTTCTCACTTTTTTGGGCTAATTTTGCACCCTATTTCACAGCAACATTTTATGAGTACTTCTTTATCAATCAAAAGCGCTTTAATTTCCGTTTATGACAAGTCTGGTTTAGAGCCAATTATCCATCGTTTGAATGAACTTGGTGTCACCATTTATTCTACGGGTGGAACGCAAGCTTTTGTGGAAGATTTAGGAGTTGCGGTTGAAAGAGTAGAAGATTTGACTTCTTACCCATCGATTTTAGGTGGCCGTGTGAAAACTTTGCATCCAAAAGTTTTTGGCGGAATTTTAAATAGAAGAAATCATTCAGAAGATCAAAGTCAAATTGCAGAATTTGAAATTCCTGAAATTGATTTAGTAATTGTTGATTTGTATCCTTTCGAAGCGACTGTTGCTTCAGGTGCTTCTCACGATGATATCATTGAAAAAATTGACATCGGTGGAATTTCCTTGATTCGCGCAGCTGCTAAAAATTACCAAGACGTAGTCATCATTCCTTCACAAGGGCAATACGCTGAGTTTTTGGAAATCTTGAATGCTTCAGAAAATGGCGCTACTTCTTTGGGTCAACGCAAATCTTTTGCGCGTGATGCATTTGAAGTTTCTTCTCATTATGATACTCAAATTTTCAATTACTTCAACCAAGAAGGGAAAAAAGAAATATTCAAACAAAGCGTTAAACCAGCACAAGTGTTGCGTTATGGCGAAAATCCTCACCAAAAAGGAATTTTCCATGGCGATTTAGACGCGATATTTACCAAATTGCACGGAAAAGAATTGTCTTACAACAATTTGTTAGACGTAGATGCAGCTGTCAATTTGATGGGTGAATTTAAAAATGACGGACCAACTTTCGCGATTTTGAAACACAACAATGCTTGTGGTGTTGCAACGAGACCAACAATCAAAGAAGCTTACGAAGGCGCTTTGGCTGGAGATCCAGTTTCAGCTTTCGGAGGAATTTTGATTTCAAATACCAAAATTGATTTGGCAACTGCCACTGTCATGAACGATTTGTTCTGTGAAGTTGTAATTGCACCAGCTTATGATAAGGACGCTTTGGAAATGTTGCAAAGCAAAAAAAATCGTGTCATCTTAATTCAAAATGAAGTTGAATTACCAAAACGTCAATTCAGAACAATTTTGAATGGAGTATTGGAGCAAGACAAAGATTTGATTACTGAGACAGAAGCTGATTTCAAAACAATCACGAAAGTTGCGCCAACTGCGCAAGAAAATAAAGATTTTATTTTTGCCAATAAATTGGTGAAACATACGAAATCGAACACGATTATTTTGGCTAAAAATGGTCAATTGTTGGCAAGTGGAACGGGGCAAACATCTCGCGTAGATGCCTTGAGACAAGCGATTCACAAAGCACAATCATTCAATTTTGACTTGAAAGGTTCTGTGATGGCTTCTGATGCATTTTTTCCATTTCCTGATTGCGTTGAAATTGCGCATGAAGCAGGAATCGATGCAGTAATTCAACCTGGAGGATCAATCAAGGATGAATTATCAATTCAATATTGTGATGCCAACGGAATCGCGATGGTAATGACAGGAAATAGACACTTTAAGCATTAAATTTCAATTATTTTTTTGAAAATTGAAACAAAAAATGCAGTTTTACGATAAAAAGGATTTAAATAAAGACTTCTTGGGATAGAAGCAAAACGATAAAATGGGGTTATTTAGTTTTTTAACACAAGAAATCGCAATCGATTTAGGGACGGCAAACACGTTGATCATCATGAATGACAAAGTGGTTGTTGACGAACCTTCAATTGTTGCGAGAGACATTCAAACCGGCAACATCGTTGCTATCGGTAAGAAAGCGCAACAGATGCACGGGAAAACCCACAAATTGATTGAAACAGTTCGTCCGTTGAAAGATGGAGTAATTGCAGATTTTCAAAGTGCAGAAGCAATGATTCGCGGTATGATCAAAATGATTAATACTGGAAAAAGTTTGTTCACGCCAACTTTGAGAATGGTTGTTTGTATTCCTTCAGGAATTACTGAAGTAGAAAAAAGAGCGGTTCGCGATTCTTGTGAGCACGCTGGAGCAAAAGAAGTTTATTTGATTCACGAGCCAATGGCTGCTGCAATCGGAATTGGTATCGACGTTGAAGAACCAATGGGAAATATGATCATCGATATAGGTGGTGGTACTTCTGAAATTGCTGTCATTGCATTGGGTGGAATCGTTTGTGATAAATCAATCCGTATTGCGGGTGATGATTTCACACAAGATATTGAAGAATACATGCGTCGTCAACACAACATTTTGGTTGGTGAACGCACAGCTGAGCAATTGAAAATTGAAGTTGGTGCTGCGATTCCTGAATTGGACAATCCACCACCAGATTTCGCTGTTCGTGGACGTGATTTGATGACAGGTATTCCGAAAGAAATTATTGTTTCTTATTCAGAAGTAGCTCACGCTTTGGATAAAACCATTTCGAAAATTGAAGAAGCGATTTTGAGTGCGTTGGAAATGACTCCACCAGAATTGTCAGCTGATATTTACAAAACTGGAATTTATTTAGCAGGTGGAGGTTCAATGCTTCGCGGTTTGGACAAACGTATTTCTGCTAAAACAAAATTGCCAGTACACATCGCTGAAGATCCATTGAGAGCTGTTGCAAGAGGAACGAGTATCGCATTGAAAAACATCGATCGTTTCCAATTCTTGATCAAAGATTAAGTTTAGTCTATAAATTTTTAATAGTTTTAAGTCCTGATTTTATGTCGGGACTTTATTTGTTTAAGAAGCATGCGCAATCTCATTGCATTTTTTAAAAGATTCAGGGTTTTCTTGGTTTTTGCTGTCCTGCAAGGATTGGCACTTTCCACTTATTTCACTTACCTGAACTTTCCAAGAGCGCAATATTTGACGAGTGCTTCTATTGTGAACGGAGAAATACTGACCATTAAAAATGATGTGACCAAACATTTCAATTTGTCATACAACAATTACAAATTGCAAAAGGAAAACATTGCTTTGCGTAAACGTTTGCCACAAAGTTTTATTCCAGTTCAATCCAATATTTTTAAAATAGATGATACTTTATATCATCAACAATATGAATACATTGCCGCAACCGTAATCAATTCTACGTTTGATAAAAGAAACAACTATTTCACCCTCAACATTGGTTCATCTCAAGGAATCAAAAGAGGAATGGGCGTTTTTTCAGACAAAGGAATTGTCGGTGTTATTCACAATGTGAGTGAACATTATTCTGTGGTGAAATCTGTTTTAACAGAAGCAATCAACATTGATGTTATGATTGAATCTTCGGGTGCTTTTGGTTTGTTGAAATGGGACGGAGCAAATCCCAAAATCGGTTCAATTTCGGGGATTTCGAATGACATGAAAATGAAAAGATGGAGCAAAATCGTCACCAGAGGTGGTTCAGGAATTTTCCCTCGAGGATTGAATGTAGGAATTGTCTCCTCGTTCAAACCAGTTGAAGCCAAACCTTTGTGGGACATTTCATTTTACTATTCAGAAGATTACAGAAAAATTCAAAGGGTTTATGTGGTGAAAAACCTGCTGAAATACGAGCAAAAAGAATTGGAAGCTCAAATTCCACCTGATACAGAAGAATAATGCGGATATTTATAATACATACATTGAGATTTGTTCTCTTTTTGTTTGCACAAGCATTGTTGTTCAATCAATTGGAAATCGGATTTGGAATTCAAGCGATGATTTATCCATTGTTCATTTTATTGTTGCCTTACAACATCAACATTTTCTTGAGCATGCTGATTGCATTTGCACTTGGCTTTGGAATTGATTCAATTTCGAATACTTACGGCTTACACGCTTCCGCAGCGGTATTGTTGGCCTATTTAAGACCAATCATTTTCAAAACATTTGAACCGAGAGACGGATACGAAGACACGCAAGAAATGAATTTTTATGAAATGCCAACTAGCTGGTTGCTTTCTGTTTTCGGGTTGATGTTGTTGATTCACCATTTCTGGTTTTTCACCTTGGAATTATTCAAATTCAATGAAATTGGCTTCATTTTGCAAAAGACAATTCTCAGCGTTCCAGTTTCGTTGATTGTTTGTATTTTGATTCAAATCGTTTTTATTAGAAAGCCTTCTAATAAGTAAGACTGAAGTTTTCTTTTTTTATTCTACCCCGGGGAAATAGTGTTTTTCTCCCGTTTTAATCTCCTTCTCAAATTTTTCGCGAATTACTTCAGCAACCGTTTTGTTCTCTATTTTACATTCCAACCACGAAATAATATCCAAATACATAAACGGACGTTTCTCGAATTTAGACTGACTCAATTTCACTAATTTAGATAATAATTGTTTGAAAACTTTGCGCAAATCAGACGGATTGATTGTCGGTAGTTGACGGATGAAAGTCAAAATTTCCTTTTGAACTCCTTGTAAATCGCCCATATTACTCAAATAACGGTAAACCGATTTCACTTGATATTCCAATAAATCGTCATTTCCAAGTTCAAAATGTGCTATCAGATTCAAGATTCTAGCAAAACTTTGAATGTCCTCACGGATACTTTGCGCCTTCATCTGAATGATCAAATTCAAATAGTAAATCGCTTTTTTATTTTCTCCATTTCCGAAATACAAGCAAGCTATTTTATAGTAAAAAACCATCGCGCGGTGCACATCCAATTTATCTTCAGAAGCGTTCACAAACGCTTCAATTTTGGGAACTAATTCCAATCCTTTGGTGAAATTTCCTTCTAAATAATACCGGTTGATTTGATTGGTGAAAACATATTGCTGATACAACAACATGACATTTTCACTGTCTTTTTCCGTCGGCGGATTTTGTTCCAATTCTGTAAGCACTTCAACATATCGTTTGTAACTTCTCAAATTGAAAAGCGCCAACAATAAATTGTGTATTCCTTTTAAATACAATTCTTTATTTTGATCTGCAAGAACTGGATAGTGTTCAAATAAATCCACCCAAAGGCGCGCATATTTGTAGCACATCACAAAATCTTGGATCATGTGGTTGTAGCGAACGTGTGCATTGTATAGGTGTAATTTTTCCTCAACACTCAATTGATTGGGTGCAATTTTGGGCAATTTTGAATGGAAAAATTCTTTGACAAAGTGGTAATCTTTTTCATCTCGCACAAAACCAACTTTCAGGTAAAGTGAATACAATTGCAAGGCAATGTTAGAATATAAAATCGCGCCACTGATTTTCTTTTCGAGTTCTACGCTTTCATTTGCCAATTCGTCTGCACGAGAATCGATACTTCGTGTAATATATTGTGATTCAATGATTTTTTCAAATTGTACGATGGCCAAAGTAAGGATATCTGCGTGTAACTTTTGCGCACTTATTTTGGCTTTATCTAGCAATTTTAATGCTTGTAAATAGAAACCTTTTTGATACAATATTTGCGCACAATCAATGCTTTCACGAATTTCGCTATCTGTTCTTCGCGATAAATATTGCAGTCGCAAACTGGTTAAAATCTGCTTATACAAGTGCGCCTTGATGTTTGACAATTGACTTTTTTTTATTTGCGTCAATTTTTGAATGGCCAAATCATCAGAATAGTTTTCCGTTTTTTCAATGAAATCAAACAGCTGTAAGAACTTCAAATCATCCGAAGAGGAAGAATTTCTAGTGGCATATAATTTAAAACTCCGCTTTTCAGACTTAGAAAGCGATTGAATTAAACGAATTAAACCATCTGAATTTTGATTGGACATTGTAAATTATACTTTATTTTTTTGGTTTAAAACAATAAAAATCAATTGTTTAATATATCAATAGTAACTTTGGGTATCGTAAATTTACGAAACTTTAATTTGATTCGAAAGTGTAATAATGACACATTTGTACCATCAAATTGATTTAAGTAAAATAAGATAATAAAAACATTCAAGAGTAGGGGTACTCTTGTTTTTTTCGATTAGTAGCAAAAGAAAGTTTCGGTGATTCCATCGGAACTTTTTTATTTTGGTATCACGCGTTTTCATTTGGAAAGAATTTTTCTTGTATCTTTTTTCAAACATCCCGTTACTCTTTCAATTACTTATTAGAAAATTAATTCTAGAACGATGAGAAAACTATTTACTTTATCAATATTGGCATTTGCACCAATTTTTGTCTTTGGACAATTTGATATCAAAGAGGTTAACAATTCAATCGAAGAAGTCCACGAACATTTGTATGCTTCTCGAAGTGAAGTTTCGAATCGCTTGTACAAAACTTTTATCGAGGATTTGAAGAAAACAAATAATCAACAAGCTTTAGCGCTTGCACAAATCGACACCCTCAAATGGCGCGATAAACTCTGTTTCAATGAACCTTATGTAAAATATTATCACCAACATCCAGCTTATCAAAATTATCCTGTGGTAAATGTTTCTTATGCGGGCGCTCAAAAATTTTGTGATTGGATGACAGTTCAATACAACACAAATCCAAAGCGTAAATTCAAGAAAGTGATTATTCGCCTTCCTTCAGAAAAGGAATGGACTGAAGCAGCGCAAGCGGGTGACAGTAGTGCTCAATATGCGTGGCGTGGAACAGCATTTTTCAACAGCAAAGGTCAAGCGTATTCAAACTTTACTAATGATATCAAAGACACATCAGCAATCAAAGCTCAAAGTAATGCGAACGCCAATCAGGATGTAATTGCACCGATTGATTCTTATTGGAAAAACGATTTTGGATTTTTTAATATGAGCGGAAATGTGGCGGAAATGGTAAGCGAAAAAGGAATTGCCAAAGGCGGAAGTTGGCGCAATAAATCGGACGATTTACAAATTAAAGCAAAGTATTTGTATGAGGGTGATGCACAAAACTTTATAGGATTTAGGTACTTTTTAGTGGTGCTGGAGGAATGAATAGTTAAAAATTCATTTCATCGGAACTTGCCAAAATTTCCCATTGTTTAAGTAAATTTGAGATTTAATTGAAGCAAATTTTGAGTAAACTTAAAAGAAATATAATTGGTTACATTATTAAAACCATTACATGGATATTTCATCCATCAAAATGGTATAGATTGGCCATATTGTTGAGTAGATTTTTCAAGTTTTATAAACCATTTCGAACAAAAAAGAAAACAATTGGATTTTTAAAAGCCCAAGATTTAAACATGTTTTTGGCTTTAATGACACGCAGACAAAAGCCTTTTCCCATTCCTTATAAACTTGTAGGCACAGAATTTTTAAATGAAGATTGCGGAATTATTTTATGTTCTGTGCATATTCCATTGGTCAAAGTTACTTTGCGGGCTTTAATTGAAAACAACATAGACATTTCTGCTGCCATTGTAGGGACTCCTCCAAAAAGTAATCAAATGTCGGTTTGGGGAATCACCGATAAAATTTCAATAATTGCAAGAAATTCATTTACTTTAGTGAAAGCAAAAACAGTTCTTGAAAAGAAAGGAAAATTAGTTTTAATGATTGATAGCACAAAAACCGGATTGTATTCTCCCAACATAATGAAGCTTTGTGGGAAAATTGATGCCAAAATAGTTTTCTTTTTTGCAGAATTGAATGCGCAAAATGTGGTTGAATCCTATCTGATTGAAGCGCCGTTTCCAAGGTGCAGAACAGCAGAAGAAATCAATCAAAACCTGATTTTTTTGAGGAAAAAACATGATGAAATCCTAGAAAACTACAGGAAAGCAACTTTTTAAGAGAAAATAATTTAACTTTTTCTTGATTTTTTGTAACTTTTTTTGTAAGTTTAGAGTTATATAAACCAAAAATTACCAGCTATGAAAAACATGAAAAACAAAATTACGGCAAGCATTTTATTTTTATGCTTCATTATTGGAATCAACGCTTCTATGGCTGCTCCAATGAAAAAATCTTCATCAATCAGCACAAATGGTTTAGAAATGTCGCAAGGAACAGCTTCTACTTCTGATGCCAAAGACAGAAAAATGAAGAAAAAGAAAAAGAAAAAAAACAGACACCTTTGTTCTGCATATTCATATTAAAACGAAAAGCCTGAAGTGATCTTCAGGCTTTTTTTATTGTCTTAAACAATTATATCACAATTTAAACATAGCTTCAATCAGGTTCTAGTATCATAGTAGATTTAAAAGTAGATTGAGAAAGATCACCATCATCTAAAACATTGTTTGCTGTTTCAATCTCTAATTTTAATTTTTTGCTTGAAGACTCTGCTATGGTATAAATCATAGGTTTTTCACCCGTAAGAAAAGTATACTCTGCAACGGATTCATTTCCTGATTGGCCAATTTCACTGTTGAAAAATTTTTGACTCAGGGTATTGAAAATAATTCGTTCATTTCTTTTGAAATCTTCTCCTTTAGATTTTTTCAAAAAGCTCCATGTTCCAGATGCTTTTTCAACTCTTTTTTGTGTATTAGGATTATATGACATCTTGTAAATTAATTCGGACTCTCTTGACCAAGTTCCATCCTTTTTAATGTAAAATTTAAAATAGCTTACCGTACCATTTCTAGAATTTTTAATTCCATCATATATTTCAGTTCTTGTGTATATCGATTCCTCAATCTTCGTGCTTATCGTATTTATCTGTCCATCACTGTCTGTATCTACTTGGATTGATTCATAGGTATCTAATTTCCAATCATTACTCACCTTTGAAGTGGTTGATTTGCCGCATGAAAAAAACAATGCAGTCAATAACGTTAATTTAAAAATTGTTTTCTTCATAATTTATCTTTTTTAAATTGACCAAACCCCACTTCCAAACCCAAACCAAGCCAAGCATATCTGCTAAATTGATTCCAATCTGAATATAAATTAGCGCCCGCACTGAGTTTTAAAGCAATTGATGCATAGCGGTTGTTCATCACATTGTAAGAATAAAATGCAGAGATATTAGCGTTGGCGAAGCGTTTGGTGAGCTCTAAAAGCTTTGAATCAGAACTAACAATTGATAATGCAACATAACGTTGCTCATAGTATACCTTATAAAATTCAAATGGGTATATTTCCGCTGTTACTCCGATAAACATTGGCCTTTGAGCAGTTATCTTTTTTTCCATTGAAAGGTTTACACCTAAATTCAGAGATTTACTACGAAAATCAGTTGGTTTGTTATAGATCGATGTTCCAATGCTATCCTGAGGAGGCCAATAGTCATAAATAGTTTCAATATAAGTTGTGATCCTATTATAGACAACATAGTTAATGTCTTTCACTGCCAATCCAACTTTTAGCGCAAAATCAGGTTTATTTACAGCAGTGTACATCATTGACCAAGTGCGGGTAGAACTTCTTCTGTCAAATTTTACATCACTGTTTTCGTTCGCCAAACTATATGGCTTCCAAATGTTAATGTTTTGGATAAAATTGAAGTTAACTCGTTTTTGTTTTTGTGAATAAAGGCATTGAGAAATTGAGAGCACCAAAACCATTAAAATCTTGTATTTAAACATCTTTGTCTTATTTTTTAATGAATATTGCCGTTTTATTCGGTTTTGATAATGTTCCATCAATAATGATATTTGAAATTAGAGATGTACAAGTCAATGAGTCTTGAGTTGGATTGATGTTTATTGAATAACCACCACTACTACTATTTCCAAGAGTAAAATTCCAGCTACGCCAAGCTGTAGTTGAATCATAATACCAAAATTTTAAATTTGTGACAACAAATTTTCGATTTCTTTCTACGGCATGAGAAATTTCAATTTTACCATTTTTCTTAAATTCTAATATTGCTTTCTCAGAAGTATTAACGCTTTCCCAAACACCAATAAATTGGTCATAATCTGGCGGTAAATTGTGGGTTTTTTTAGTGCAAGCAGTGAGAAAAATAATGCAGAGAATAAGGGTCGTTTTCATAATTTTACAATTTTTTCTGATTTGATGTAGATTCCATTTTGAAAGAACTTGATTAAATAGGTGCCTTTTTCAATGTTATTGAAGAGTTTTTTCACTTGAGCATATTTTGAACAAAACCAACTGAACTTATGCAAAAGATGAAAAACATTAAAATTGATAATTGCGTTTTCATAGAGTTAGATTTTTAAGTTAAGGATACTAAAGTATTCAAAATGCGAAATCAACTGCGCAGATATGAACGAAATGGTATAGCCGCCAAACAAAACAGGTTTTAAGATGAAAATTTGAGCTATTTGTCTGTCTAAAAATTAAAATTTAATAGATAAGCATTGTCGGCACTTTGCTATAAACAATTACTTCACCCAACTCGCACCAGTGTACAATTGATATTCAAATCCAGAATTTTCCGCAATTTGGAAAGATACGCGACACTTTTTGTTTAGATATTTTTGTTGATTTCTCAAGGCATCTTTGATGAAATTATCCTCCACTTCAACCCTTAATGCACTAGAATAACCATCTTCACCTGGCTGACCTACAATTAAATAATTTAATGCTTCAGTAATTGCAAATCCTTGAAAGGTGGTTTCGAAATCGCCTTTTTGTTCTAACACGCGCATCGCTCTGTCAATCGAACAGGTTTTTAACGGAACCGAAATGAACGAAACATTTGGCAATTCTTCTTGGTAATTCACACGTTTTTCCTTCGTTGAAATCGCTTTTCCTTTTTTATCGTAGTAAGAAACACGCTCCACAAATTTCGCGGCATTTGGATTTGAAAGATCTTCAAATAATTCTTTGGTAACAAACGGGTATTTGTCTTTGAGATAATAGGTAATCGCACCGCTGTTTTTTCCGTTTCCATCCGAAAATTTTTCTTCAATTTTCAAAATTACGTTGTCTGCGGAAAGATGCGCCAATACTTCCACGGCTTCTCCGTTTTCTTTGGCGTAGCTGAGTGAATGTGCAACCAAATCTGCTTTCACAACTTCTTCTTCAATCGCAGCAATTTCTGCTTCTATTGCATCTTCATTGCTGAGTTTTTGAGAAACTTTTTCACCTTTTTTCTCGGTTGAATTGTCTTCTCCGCAAGCACTTAAAATCGTTAATCCTCCGATTATTGCTACTACTAAAAACCACTGTCTCATCTTAAAAAATTGAATGTTCAAAAGCATAATTCACTATTCCGTAAAAGTAACATGAAAAATTCAAAAAATGTTTATCATCCTTGGTTTATCTATACTTTCCGTAAATCGGATAAAAATCAGTTAAAATCTGAATCGTTTTTCCACAAATTTTTGTTGTAAACTTTTACTTGTAATCTTCCAAAAAAAATGTAATTTCAAGCTTCAATTATAGAAACACTGCATTATGGAAGAAGCTCAAATCCAAGCGCAAATTGCGCATTTAAAGACACTTTTAACCGGAAATCTTTTCGAAGATGGGGAAACACAACAACAAATTTACGATTTGAAGAAAATGCTTAATCCAGCGATTGAGTTACAGCCAGAATTAGACGATGATGAGTGTTTATCTTGCGGAAGCTAGAACTAATTAGCCTTGTATAGGAATGATGGACAAGTTTTCGATTTGTCCATTTTTTTTGTCCGAAAAATTATTTTGGTAAATTATTTTGAAAGCAATCCTTTGAAAAAGGCGATGATTCTTTTTCTAAATAAAAACATGATCATCAAATAAGGAATAATCATTAAATACATGATTCCTGTATTCATGTTTGTTCCAAAAGATGCTTCGTCCATTTCTGAACCTTGTTCTGTAACCAATTTACATTGTGAACAACCTTGCGCATAAATGTTTTGACCGATTAAAATCAATGATAAAACCAATGTGATGATGTACTTTTTCATGCTATTTTTTCTTTACGAAAGACAATCCAATTGAACAGCTACAAAAGTACGAAATAAACACAGTTGATTATTTTTATAGCTATTTTTTTGTGCTTTTTATGATTAAAATCATCCTTAGCTCAGATTGCCTATCAATAGATTGTGTTGACCATCTTCGGCAGTAAACCGATAGTGTTTTCATCTTTGAGCGAACTTCCTCTCACTTCTAGTTTTTCAGGCGATAAATCCAAGATTGGCAAATTGTTGTTTGCTTGAAATAACCTCGGCTCTTCAGATTTAAAATTGCTTTGCACAACCGCTGTAATAGTGTCGTAAACCACTCTTTCAGCAATTTGCGTGAGCGTTATGTATTTCACAACAGTGTCGTGTACGAAATTCGTTTTGATCTCTTGTTTTTGCTGTGCAACCGGACGAATAACTGGTCGTTCGATTGCCTGATTATTTGGCCACAACATTAAAAATACCAAAACCGTTGCTGCAACTGCTAAAATGGTTTGATATAAAGGAACACGCATCGCTAAAATGGGCGTGGCTTTTCTCGCAGGTAAAATTAATGGTTTTGGATCACAATTTTCGTCAAAGATGTCGTCCGCTTCTACTAAAATTTGGCGTTGAAAATGATATTCGTCTTCAGTCATGTGCAACAAAACAAATTGCGTTTCTTCAAGTGTCAACTGATTCCAGTTTTTTGACTCAATTAAATCGAATAATTTTTCTGAGTTTTTGTCTAATTCTCTGTCCATATCAATTCATTTTAAATAAGTTGTTTTCATATCTAGGATCAAATTCTTTGAGATATTCAGCCATTTTTTTGGTTGCGTAAAACAGGCGAGATTTTACCGTACCGACAGATGTTTCTGTAATTTCAGCGATTTCATTCAAACTGAATTTTTCCATGTACCTCAAGATGAAAGTCGTTTTGTGATGCACTTCAAGTTGCGCCAAACTTGCTTTATAGATCTGTTTAAATCTTTCTTTTTCAGACAAATCATCGCTAAATACTGCTTTTGATTGCAGTTCATATTCATCATTCGAAATGCTTTGGAAAAACGGTTTTCGATATTCAGATTTGCACATATTACTCGCAATCGTGAAAATCCACGTGTAGAATTTTTTGTCTGTATCGAATAAATGCTTTTTTTCGATGATTTTCAAGAAAATGTCTTGCACAAAATCCTGCGCTTTTTCTTGGTCATTTTGCAACATTTTGATAAAATAGCCCAACAGCTTTTTGCTATATCTCTCGTGAAGAATAGTCAATGCAGGATGGGAATGATGGACAATGATCTCAACCATCAGCTCCTCATCGCTGCATTTGCTATATTGATTGTTGCTACTCAATTTTCTATTCTTCAATAATTTCCATTACAATTCTAAATCCGATTCCTGGATCGGCATTGCTGTATGTTGTTTTTTTCTGAAAATCGCTGTCTTCAAATGTATCATACCATGAACCGCCTTTGGCAACGCCTTTTTTGTCAATCATTTCGGCTACATTCCCAGTCATGTTGAAAAATCCCAATTTGTTGGCTAAATAAGAACTGACTTTTGATGTATAAAATGCGCCATCCTCAAAAAATGTATTATTTCCAGTTTTGATATTCGCTAAATAACAGCCTTTTTCATTTTTTACGTCGTCTTTGGCGAAAGCCGATTTTGCATTTTCATTTCCTGCACCCGCGGCATATTTCCACTCTTTCTCAGTTGGTAAACGAAAAACAACCTTGGTATATTTTCTTTTGCGCTGTAAATTGTATTGTTCTGTCAGCCAAGCACAATATGCAACTGCTGCCTCGTGTGAAATATTGACAACAGGATAATTTTTATACGCTGGGTGCCAATGGTAGTTTGATTCCATCGGTTCGTTCGTCGATTGCGGAAACTTCTTCATCCATTGACTTGAATCGTAAACAACGATTTTGTACAAATCCAATTGTTTGGAACGAAGCGTATTGTCTAAAAATTTTTGGTAGTCTTCATTGGTTGTTTCATATCTGCTCATCTTCACCTTATTGGAAATTTGAATCATGTTTTCCTCAATCGTTTTTGAATCCAACAAAGCAGTTAGAAATGTCGGATTAGATTTACTTTGACTTAAGAACTCAAATATTTCAGTTTGTTGTCCAGAACTTTCACTGATGGAAAGAATCAATGGTTCTAAGGCTTTCATTTTGTAAATCGATTCACTTTCTTGGTAATGTTTGTAAAGCTTTAACATTGAAGGAATATAAGTTTCATCAAAATATTTAGCATGGTTGTTCATTTGGTGAAAAGAGAAGTTTTGTTTCAAATAATCCAACAAATAGCGGCTTTCATAATTGCGCTGAATGATGGAAATATTGTCAAATTCATTGTCACTGTATTTGTAACTCAATCCCGTCAAAAATAGATTTTCTGCAAACTTATTCTCAAAATAAGAAATCGCTGTGGTGGATACATACACCGGAATTCCCACTTTGTTTTTGAGTAGATGTTCAAAAACCAGTTGTTGATTTTTTTCAAAATCTTCTTGAATTCCTGTACTTACTTTGATGTCTAAAGCAGGTATTTTAAGTTCTTCAAAGATCTTGTTTCGGTAGTCGTCATCGGTGATTAAGTAGGTATTGATTACAGTCACATCTTCGCGAAAATTTTTGGCCCCTTGCGCAATCCATCCAGCATAAGTATCGTTGTCGCCAGCAGTAAAAACAATTGCGTTTTGGTCTAGTTCTGAGAGTAAATTATAACCCCAATTCAATAAACTTGCTGGCAAATCATTGGCTAAATACAATTGATTCGCGAATTGTTTGAACTTCGTTTTGTCTCGTCGTATTTCATATTGAATCATAATATCATCATAAGCACGGACATCGTTTGGGTCAATTTCATAGGCTTTCATCAAGAAAGGCAGCAATTCAGGATTGTTGTTTCCGTCCCACCATTTCATGTGATTGGCTTCAAAACTATTCGGAATCACTTTATATGCTTCTTCGACGATTTGATTTCCTTGTTTGATATATTCCTCCTTTTTTTTGGCAGAACCTTCAGGATCTTTTTCGTCGTAACAAGAATTTTTCATTGCTCGCGTGGCACTGTAATAGTTGTACCAAGCATTTGCGTTCATTTTGTTTTTTACAGTTTCTTCTTTCCACAATTTTTGTTGTGTCAGATACCAATCCATGGATCTTTGCTCACGGGCAACACTGTAAACAGTTTCTGGTTTTTGTGCTTGTAATACAATTGATTGCAAGCAAAATAAAACAAAAAAGATTTTTCTCATACTTTCGATTTTTATAAAAACAGGTGCACCTCGTTTTCTGCGTTCGAAAGTAATACTCAACGGACCTTCAAAGGTTCATCGAAACATAAAAAAAAGATTTTTTAATATTCTACTAAACTTCTTCCTGTCATTTCCATCGGTGCTGCCATGCCCATGCGATTCAAAATCGTGGGTGCAACATCAGCTAAAATTCCATTGTTTAGTTTCAAGTGATTTTCTGTCACCAAAACTACTGGAACTGGATTCAAAGAATGTGCTGTATTTGGCGAACCATCAGGATTTATCGCAAAATCTGCATTTCCATGGTCTGCGATGACCAAAAATTCATAACCTAATTTTTGTCCACATTCTACCACAGCTTGCAGACAAGAATCTACCGTTTCCACTGCTTTTACGATTGCTTCATAAACACCAGTATGACCAACCATGTCTGGATTGGCAAAGTTTAGACAGAAAAAATTTGGTTTGTCTGTTTCCATGCTTTTGATGATCGTGTCTCGCACGCCAAAAGCACTCATTTCAGGTTGTAAATCGTAGGTCGCAACTTTGGGAGAATTGACCATCAAGCGACTTTCATCTCTGAAAGTTTCTTCTCTTCCTCCACTGAAAAAGAAAGTTACGTGAGGATATTTCTCCGTTTCGGCAATGCGCACTTGTGTACGGTCTAATTTTGAAAGGACTTCTCCCAAGGTGTTTTGCAAATTGTCTTTGTCGAAAATGACATGTACATTTTTATAAGTTGCATCGTAATTTGTCATTGTAAATAAATGCAAATCAAGCGCATGCATATTGAATTCATGAAAATCCTTTTGAGTCAAAGTTGTCACGATTTCACGCGGTCTGTCTGTTCTAAAGTTGAATGAAATCAACACATCTCCGTCTTGAATCGTAGTAATAGGATTTCCGTTTTCAGTGATAACAGCAGCTTCGATGAATTCATCCGTAATATTTGCGGCATACGCAGCTTCAATCGCTTCACTTGCTGAAGGAAAAGCTTGACCAGTTCCGTGAACCATTAAATCGTAGGCTTTTTTCACTCTTTCCCAGCGTGTATCTCTGTCCATCGCGTAATAGCGACCGATTACTGAAGCAATTTTACCAGTAGTTTTTGCGATATTTTGTTCCAATTCTTGGATGAATCCCAAGCCACTTTTTGGGTCACAATCACGGCCGTCAGTAAAAGCGTGAATGTAAACTTTTTTCAAACCATAAGTGTGCGCCATTTCACACAATGCATAAACATGTTCTTGCGAAGAATGCACGCCACCTTTGGAAACCAAGCCCATCAAATGCAAGGCTACATCGTTCTTTTTAGCAGTTTCCATCGCCAAAATTAGCGCTTCGTTTTTGAAAAATTCTTTCTCTCGGATCGATTTATTGATGCGAGTCAATTCTTGGTAAACAATTCTTCCAGCGCCAATATTCAAATGTCCTACTTCAGAATTTCCCATCTGACCTTCGGGTAAACCAACATCTTCACCGCACGTTTTCAATTGCGCCGTTGGGTATTTGGCCATCAAAGCATCCATAAACGGAGTATTGGCATTGTAAACCGCATCCGATTTAGAATGATCGCCGATTCCCCATCCGTCTAAAATGATTAAGCCAAAGTGATTGGTCATTTCCATAAGTATTTTAAATTATTGAATATCATAATGTTATTTCAAAAATTGACCCAGTTGGTTTGTTTGGATAATAATTTAATCTTCCGCCGTTCAATTTGGTAAATTCAGCAGCGATGAACAAACCCAAACCGGTTCCTTTTTGAGAGCGTGTTTCTTCGTTTTCAACGCGAAAAAACTTTTTAAATATGTCTTTCTGTAAATCGGCTGGAACACCTGGACCATTGTCTTTGGTTCCGAATTTTACATGGTTTAATTCTCTTTTTAGGAAAACAGTGAATTGCTCTGAATTGGAAGCATATTTCAAACCATTTTCTATCAAATTTCTCAAGATTGTTTTAATCATAAATGCATCCGCCTCAATTTTCACTGCGACTTGATTTTCAAAAACAATCCAATTTTTTCCTGATGTAATATTGTAATTGTCAATTAATTGTTGAATTAATTCATTTAAATCAATCCATTCTTTGTGCAATTTTAAAGTACGATTTTCTAATCTTGTTGCGGTTAAAATCGATTCAACAATTTCTTCTAATCGTTGGTTTTCTATGATGGCTTTTTGCAACATTTCTTCCCTTTTTTCAGTCGAGAAATCACGCTTAATCAAAGTTTGTAAATACAATTTTGTGGAAGCCAATGGTGTTTTTAACTCGTGTGTAACGGAAAGCAAAAAATTGCTTTGTCGTTCTGAAAGTTGTTGGTCTTTTTTAATCGAAAGTTTGATTCGCCAAAGTCCGAAAAGTAGAATTGAAAAGAAAACGACACCTTCGCCCACAATCATGATGGCTTTGTTGTTGGCTTTTCCGTTTACAGCCTGCAATTCATTGGTAATTTGAATCAAGTGGAATCCCCACCAAGCAAATTGCAAAACGACATATATTCCAAGAATATAAAAGAATAATGCCGTCTGTTTTTTCATTTTTTATTGCTGATTTTTGAGAACAAAATTACGCAACAAAAACCGTGCTAAAATGTAAATTATTTGTTAAAAAAAGATATTAAGACAGTAGGATTTTATGATATTAAGACTATTGATTTTCGTAAAAATTGAAAATAAACTAAAATTGTCGAATCAACTGTATAAATCAAAGTCTTAAAGTTGCATAGCAACGTGTCCTAAAATCTTACTATCCTAAAGCGCAGCGGGTCTTTTTTTTAGATATTAAGACAATAGGATTTTATGATATTAAGACTTTTGATTTTCGTAAAAATTGAAAATAAACTAAAATTGTCGAATCAACTGTATAAATCAAAGTCTTAAAGTTGCATAGCAACGTGTCCTAAAATCTTACTATCCTAAAGCGCAGCGGGTCTTTTTTTTAGATATTAAGACAATAGGATTTTATGATATTAAGACTTTTGATTTTCGTAAAAATTGAAAATAAACTAAAATTGTCGAATCAACTGTATAAATCAAAGTCTTAAAGTTGCATAGCAACGTGTCCTAAAATCTTACTATCCTAAAGCGCAGCGGGTCTTTTTTTAGATATTAAGACTTTTTATTTTCGCAAAAATTGAAAATAATCTAAAAATGTCGAAGTAACTGCACAAATCAAAGTCTTAAAGTTGCATAGCAACGCGTCCTAATATCTTAAAATCCTAAAGCGTAGCGGGTCTTTTTTCAGATATTAAGACTTTTGATTTTCGTCAAAATTGAAATTAATCTAAACTCGACGAAGCAGATAAACTCAAGCGAAAGACTATTTCGCAATTATTAGTTTTTCGTTTACAATCAGTTTTTGATTTTCAATTAAATTCAAAAAATACATTCCATCCTGCAGTTTGTCTCTTTGAATTTGAATTTCAGTTCCATTTACATTTGTTAATTCCATCATTTTGGAACCTTTTAAATCATATATAAATATTTGACCGTCAACAATTGAACTTTCAAATTGCAGTGTTGTTTGATTAGAAAAAGGATTTGGAAAAATCTGATAATTTTTCTTTAAATCTATTTCGTTTGTTGATGCAATATTTACGCAACCAAAGTTGGAACTAAATTCACCATCATATGCGACATTATTTGTATCCCGCACACAAATCAACCGATTTGTCGATGAATTTCCGGATTGATTGGCAGTTTCAATAAAACCAGATCTTGATCCGATTCCGGCGATGTAATATGAAAACATCGATTGATCATCAAAATTCCATCGCTTGCGGTAATTTCCATCGATTAATACAGAGTCTACAAGTGAAACAACAAATCCAGGATTAGGACCCATTTCTCCATCTACTGGATCTCCCGCTACTAAATTATAGTCAAACAAAAGACGTTCAAAATTTTCCGATTTTCTGATTATAAATGTTTTGAACGCAATGGAGTCATCTCTTAATGCAGCTGAATATCCAGCAATGAGTTTGCTCGCTAAATTAGCATCGCAAGGCATATCTGGAAAAGTTGCACCACTAGAATCTGCAAAAACAGGCGTTTTATATACTTTTTTGTATGAATTTGCGCCGATAATAGTATCGCCATTGATATAGTAAGTGAAGTAGTAATTCACATCACACCCTTCAACATTGTTGATGTACCTCCCGTCAACTCGCCAAATTCCAGAATTAGAAATAGGATGAAAAACATTCGTCTGGCTGTATGTTAAATGACATACAATCGTCAGATTTATCAGCAGTAGTATTTGTCTCATATTAAACAGATTATTTATACGAAAGTAATAAAAAAAACGAAATTAAATTATAATGGAAGCAGCTAGACAAAAAAACAACAAAAAATCTTCAGTCTAATGTCTCGAATCTAAAGTCTATCGTCTCCTAATAAGCGCGTTCGTTTTTTCCTTCAACAAAATTTATAAATGCACGATTGACCACTTTATTTCCTCCTGGTGTTGGGTAATTTCCTGTGAAATACCAATCTCCTAAGTGATTTGGAATGGCGGCGTGTAAGTTTTCGATTGTTTGATAAACAATTTCAACTTTTGCTTGGATGTTTGCAGGAGTCAACAATTCAGCGATTTTTGCAGAGATTTCTTCCGCAGTGAAAGGCGCGTAAATTTCTTTGACGTAATTTTTGATTTGCTCTTTCGGCAATTTGGCTTGATCCAAACATTTTCTATAAACGTCGTCAATAATGTGTCCTTTTCCTTGTTCTTTCAACAATTGAATGGCAGCTTCGAAGGCAATAAAATCACCCATTTTCGCCATGTCGATTCCATAGCAATCAGGATAACGAATCTGTGGAGCGGAAGAAACAACAACGATTTTTACAGGCTCAAGTCTATCCAAAATGCGCAAAATACTTTGCTTCAAGGTGGTTCCACGAACGATACTGTCGTCAATTACAACCAAATTGTCTTTTCCTCGAACAACAGAACCGTATGTGATATCGTAAACATGCGCCACTAAATCGTCGCGTGCATCATCTTGCGTGATGAACGTTCTTAGTTTTGCATCTTTGATGGCGATTTTTTCAATTCTTGCTCGTTGGTAGATGATTTCTTTCAATTGCTCGGGAGTAGGATTTGCCCCTAAATCCAAAATTGCTTGAAATTTTCTATCGTTAAGGTAATCTTCCAATCCTTTAATCATCCCGTAAAAAGATGTTTCAGCAGTATTTGGAATGAATGAAAAAACAGAATTATCTAAATCATAATCTACAGATTTCAATACTTGATTCACGACCAACTTTCCCAAATTGATGCGTTCTTTGTAGATATCTATATCGTTTCCTCTGGAGAAATAAATGCGCTCAAAAGAACAACTTTTTCTTTCACGAGGTTCGTTGATTTTAACTTCATTTACAGCACCTGATTTTTTGATAATCAAAGCGCTACCAGGAGTCAATTCTTGAACTTGGTCGTATTTCAAACGGAAAGCAGTTTGAATCACTGATCGTTCAGACGCTACAACGCAAACTTCTTCATCTTCATACCAAAATGCTGGTCTGATTCCAGAAGGGTCGCGCAATACAAATGCATCGCCATGTCCAAATAAACCTGCCATTGCGTAACCACCGTCCCAATCAGAAGAAGCTCTTTTTAGGATTTTTTCTATGTTTAAGTTTTTGGCAATGCGCTCGTAAATTTCAGGAATGGAGAAACCTTGCGCGGTCAAAGATTGCAACATTTCGTCGTTTTCTTCATCCAAAAAGTGACCTATTTTTTCCAGTACGGTAACTGTATCGGATTTCTCTTTTGGATGTTGGCCGATTTCTAACAGTACATCAAAAAGTTCGTCAACATTGGTCAGATTAAAGTTTCCTGCAACAGCTAAATTTCGGGTAATCCAATTGTTTTGTCTCAAAAACGGGTGACAACTTTCGATGCTATTTCTTCCAAAAGTTCCGTATCTTAAATGACCCAAGAAAAGTTCTCCAGTAAAACCAGCGTTTTTTTTCAGGTATTCAACATCTTTCAATTTGGAAGAATCCTCTTCTTCGATTTGCTTGAATCGACTGTTGATGTGGTCAAAAATGTCTTGAATTGGTTTGCTGTCGATAGAACGGTAGCGAGAAATATAACGCTCGCCAGGTTGCATGTCAAATTTAATATTTGCTACGCCGGCTCCGTCTTGTCCGCGGTTGATTTGTTTCTCCATCAAAAGATGCAGTTTACTCAAACCGTAAAAGGCAGTCCCATATTTTTCGAGATAAAATTGAAGGGGTTTTTTCAATCTTAACAGTGCTATTCCGCACTCATGTTTGATCGGATCACTCATGGCTCTTCCTGAAATTTTTTGCAAAGATACTTATAAAATACAGGGATTACAATTTAAGGAAAGGAATAAAAAAGAATTCCCTAAATTCAATCATAAACATTTTATTTCTAGGAAATTACTTCTGTTTCATTTCCATCTTCCGTATTTTCAGAAATGTTTTCAATTGCAACTGTATTTTTCTTTTTTCTAGGGAAATAACTTCTTTGTCTGATTAAAATCAACACGACACCACAAGTGATTGAACCATCGGCAACGTTCCAAACTGCAGGAAAAACATCCTTGCCACCTAACCAAGGAATCCAAGATGGCCAAGTGAAATCGAATTGAAACATGTCGACCACATTTCCAAGTAAAAATCCAGCGTGTCGAACTTCTACTTTTCCGTAGAAATCACAGTTTGCGAATACACCAGAACCTTCTAATTGATTGAAAGACATACAAGGTTTGAATGGAAATACAAAATCATAGAACATGGAATCGATGAGGTTTCCTGTAGCTCCAGCGAAAATAAATCCGATGGCAATTAGAAACTCCATTTTTACACCTGCTTTGGCTTGTTTGAACCAATAATATCCAATTCCGCCAATGGCAATAATTCTGAAAATACTCAATGCCAATTTGCCCCAAATTCCTGAACCGAAAGTAGTACCGAAAGCCATTCCTTGATTTTCAACGTATACAATTTTGAACCAATTTCCAATTAAATTGATTGGCTGATCCATAGTTGAAACGGACGTTTTTACCCAAATTTTAATCAATTGGTCTAATAACAAAATAAGGGCCACGACAGCCCCTACAATAATTAATTTTTTTCTCACAATGTTATTTTTGAGCGTTTTTGGCATCGATGCTTAAAGTAGCATGTGGTACCAAACGAAGTCTTTCTTTTTGGATCAATTTTCCTGTAACGCGGCAAATTCCGTACGTTTTATTTTGAATGCGCATCAAAGCACTTTGTAAATTTTGAATGAATTTTTCTTGACGTGCACTCAATTGAGCAACTTCCTCACGCGAAAGCGTTTCAGAACCATCTTCCATCATATTGAAAGTACGACCTGTATCGTCTGTTCCGTGATTGTCACTGTTTGAAAGTGAACTTTTCAACATATCATAATCTTCTTGCGCTTCTTTCAACTTTTCGTTGATCAAAATTCTAAATTCATCCAATTCAGCGTCAGAATATCTTGTTTTTTCTTGTGACATAATTTTAACTTTTTCGAGACTTTTGTCTCATCAACTATTGCTGACAAATATAATTCAAAAAAATTTGGAATAAGAACAAAATTATACCACTTTATCAACAATTTACAGAAATTTAATAATTAGTTTAATTTTCAAAAAAATTCAATTAAATTGATGATAAACAAAGCTTTAATTGAAACTCAATTGTTTTATTTATCACTACTTTTGTTAACTTATTAAAATTGATCTTTTTTCTAGTTAAATTGTACAAGTATAAATTTTAAATCGCCCATTATGATCTCAAAAAAGTTTTTTTCTGTTCTCATTTTTTCATTTATGTTTTTCAATCTTATTGGTCAAGTAGAAAATACAGAATCACTTCAATTGACTCCAGTTTTTAGTCAAACGGTGACACCAAATTCTGAGAATCCTTTTTTTACGATCAAAAATTTAAGTTTTTTTCCTGAAAATGAATTGGTTATTTTCAACAGATGGGGAAGCGAAGTTTACAAAGCTTCTCCATACAAAGGAAATTGGAATTGTACTGTCAAAGGCAAAGGCAAAAATGACCCTGAAACTTTGATTGAAAGCGGTACTTATTTTTACATTTTCACAGATAAAATGTCACAGAATAAATACCAAGGATATTTTAATTTCGTGCGTTAGTCAAATTTCACGGGAAAGATGAAGTATGATCTTACTCTTCGACCATTATTAATTGCAGGAATCCATTTCGGCATTGATTTCACAACTCGTAAAGCTTCTTTGTCGCATTCAGCGCAATTAGTTACGCCTTTGACTATTTGAATATTGGATAGCATTCCATCTTTTTCAACGACCATTTTTACATAACACGTTAATTTGGTTCTACCGTCATGTTCAATCTCAGGTTTTTGAAGCATCTTTGAAATGTATAAATTCATTTTTTCTGGTCCTCCAGGAAAAGATGCAGTAACTTCTGGAGCGTCATAAATTTTTTCTTCGTCTTGACTATATTCTGGTTCAGGAACAGCGACATTAAAATCCAAGCCCAAACGTTCTTCAATCGATTTCACTTCCAATTCAATCTCTTGTAAATCTTTTGGATTATTCTTTGTTGCTATGTAGGTATAAGTCTCATAATCGTTGCTAGCTTTGAAAATGATGGTGTCATTTTTTTTGACAGAAGCTACTTTAATCATTCCTTCTTTATCGGTTTTACCGATATTCATATTACTGCTAATAACTTCAACATTTACAATTGGAATTCCTTCACCATCAGTGACTAAAAAAGTGGTTTGTGCGTGCAAAAAACTTGCAAATAAAACCACAATCAGCAAGACAATCAAATTTTTCATAAGCTAGAAACAGAACAACCTTTGAAGTTGCATTTAATCAAATGTACGATATTTAATTAGACTAAAAAATTTAATTTTAATCTTGTTTCACCACTTTGAAAGTTGAGATTTTTTCACCTTGTTGCAACTGAATTAAATAAATTCCAGGAGCAAAATTTCCAAAATCGACGGTTGTAGCATTTGTGCTAGCAAAAATATTTTTTCCTGTAAAATCGAAAAGTTCAACCTCAAATTCACCGGATTTTGAATCAATATGAACAATGTTTTGCGTTGGATTTGGATAAATCTTAAAGGTTTCATTTTCATTTTCTTCCAATGACAAAGAACTTGTACAAGGCACAAAATTCACTACATCATCCCACAAATCTGATTGTGCTGTTCTCAAACCGCACTGACTGCCATTTGGAGTTGCTTTGATTTCCAAGTAGCAATCTGTTGATGCGTTGTATTGCGGCCAAGCGACCAAATCTGTTCCATTTGGATTTCCTGTTTTTGCAAAATTCACCCAGTAATTCAACATATTTACTTGCACAGAATCGTCTGCTGGTTTGAATAAAATTCCAGAACCTGCAGTGGCATTTTCCCAATTATTGAAAACATAAAAAAGTTCCATTCCATGGTAACTTCCATAATTTGCAAGCGCTGCCAAGGTATGTTTGTGGCTGAAGAAATACCTCCAAACAGGCTCTGTTTGATTTTGACTTACGCATTGCGCTGTTCTTCTTGTCGTAGCTGTGAATTGCGAATCCGTCAACAAACCAATATATGATTGTTTGGCTTGCGTTGTGTTTGACCCTGGAGGATAAAGCGCAGTTGCAGTTGCTTGATTTGCCGCTGGAACCGATGCGTTGATCAATGCAGTAACCATTGCTGGAAGCACAGTTTGAGGTGCAGACAAACTCATTTCATCTGCGTTTGAACCAATAATCAATGGAACTTTATTGTAATTACCACTTTGAATGGTTTGCAAAGGATAATTTGAAAAAACCAAATTGTCGATGACTGGTTGCCATGCCAATTGCACTGCGCCACCAGAAAGGGGAGAAGTTTCGTATTTCACCAAACTATCACTCGGCAATGAACGCATGTATGCGATTTTTTGAACGTCATTTCCTGTTGTTGTAAAGTCTGCGACGTAGTTGATTCCTTTCGTTTTAGAATCGCTGTAAGTATTTACAACTGGCATCGCACTTTCAATACATGCACGCTGAAACAATCCAGCAGCAAGAGGTGTCGTGAGCAAGTTTCCAACGTTTATTCCGCCAGCACTTTCACCGAAAATCATCACTTTGGTCGGATCTCCACCAAAATTAGCAATGTTATTTTGTACCCATTTTAACGCTAAAATTTGGTCCAAAACCGCATAATTTCCAGCAGTTCCATTCGCGTTTTCAGGTTCTAAGCCTGGATGAACTAAAAATCCCAAAGGACCCAATCTGTACTGAATTGTTACGATTACAGCATCGCCACGTTCCGCCATGTTTTTACCGAAATACATTTGCGTTCCGCCATTCACTTCATTCGCGCTTCCTTGTTGATTACCGCCTCCGTGGATAAAAACCAAAACTGGTCTCGTTCCAGCGCCCACTTGTGGTGTCCAAACATTGAGATACAAGCAATCTTCATTTCCAACAATCGTCGAAGTTGTATCGCCTTGTTGAAAAAGTTTCTGTGGACAAACGGGAGCAAAACTTGTTGTTGCTAAAGTATTTACCCAATTGTTCGGATTTTCTGGTGCCTTCCATCGCAAGTCATTTACAGGCGGTTTCGCATAAGGAATTCCTAAAAATTGATACACATTTCCATTTTGTGCTCCTTGGATAGAACCGAATTGTGTGGAAACAGTTTGTGATTGAATTGCGCCAACATTAGCCAGTATCAGAAAGATGAGAGAAAGTATTCTTGCGTTCATATTTGCTTATTTATGAGCTAAATGTAGCAAGAAAAACAAATCGAAAATTGAAATGGAATTGATTTAACAATTAATCAACGAAATTTAACAAAATGCTTTTATTTTCTTTAATCTTCCACATTGAACGGAATAATAACATTGTAAAATGAATCTATCAACTCACCATTTTTTATGGCGGCTTGCATTTTCGGCATCGACAGCACCAGTCTGATACTTTCTTGGTCACAAGCTGCACAGTTTGGCACACCTCTAATGACTTTCGGAGTATTTACAATTCCTTCTTTCGAAACCTGAAATAAAACGATTGATTTTCCTGCATAATGTTTCGACCCGTTTATAGTTGGCAGTATTAGATTTTCTCTCAAAAAAGATTCAAGCGCTATATTTCCACCAATAAATTCAGCGTTTTTATCCGTAGGTTTTTGATTTTTTAAATTTTCGTTCTCTGCAACTGTAGCATCAAAATCAGCATTTTCTTCATTTCCATCCGACGACTGAGGTTGAAATAATTGAAAATATTCTTGAGGGTATTTTTTTTGCCTGTAGTTTGCCATGAAATCATTTTCTACTTCAGCAAAAAGCGCTTCGTTTTTTAATTTTGTGTTGCGTAACTTTAAATATGAAGTCAACAATGAGTCGTAAAACAATGGAATAAAAGCATTTACTTGGTTATATTTTTCTTGGTAATCAGTTAAGCAAACGTTGTAATCCGCAATTTTTTTGTTCAATAATTCGATTTCCTTCAATTGGTCTTTCAATTCACTTTTTTCTACTATTTGAAATTCGGTTTCAGCAGAAAAAAAAGTTTTGTACTCACATTTTTTCTCCACAAAAGTCTTACTGTCATTTTTCAGTAAAACTTGCATAGATTCATAATTTGTTGAATCGTAGGTATTCAATTTTAAATATTTGAATTTTAAAACCACATCTCGATTTCGGTCAAAATATCGGACGTAGAAAGCTTCTAATTCTAGTAAATTTTTCCGTAAGCTATCAGTGATTTTATATGCTTTATTATTTGATTCCTTTAGTTCTTCATATTTCCGAAAGTTCAAGGAATAATTATTTTTAGCCGTTTCAATTTGCTTCCTCAAATTCTGGCTAAAAGCGGTTTTTACAAAAACGCAAAGAATGAGAATCAATAATTGTTTAAGCATATTATCAAAATAAATTTTCAAAACTTGAACTAAAAGTAGCAAATAAAAACAAAAAAAAGGGACAATTACCAACCGTAATCATCCCTTGAAGAATAAAATATGAATATTATTTTCCGCCTTTTTTCGCTGTTGCAATGATTTCATCAGCCATTTTAACATAGGCATTGTCACCATCTGCTGTCGCTAATTTTTTCACGATTTCAGCAGTCGCCATGGCGTTTTTGTAGTCTTTCAATTCCAATAGAATTTTAGCTTTCAAATTCGCTACCCAATAAGCATCAGGATTTAATTCAAACGCTTTTGTTGCCCAATCCAAGGCTTGTTTCATGTCTTTTTTGTTATCGTAGTAGTACGAAGCAGCCGTGTAAAAAGGTCTTGCATCTTTCGCCATCGTCGTTTCGATGTTTTTCATCACGCGCTCATCTACTTCTGTAGTGATATCAAAAGCAATAACCGTATTTTCCCAAGACATTTCTAGTGTTGCTTGCAATGGTTTTAAGTTCGCGAAATCGATGGTAAAAGTTTCTGTTTTTTCTGCTTTTGTTTTCACTGCGGCTTTGAATCGCATCAAATCTTCTGCTTCAGAATAGCCGAAAGCACCACTCAATTTGGTGTTTTTGTTCAAAATAATCGTCCATTCTGTTTTGCTAGGAATCGTAAACAAAGAATAAGTTCCAGCTGGCACTGCTTTACCTTCGATTTTCACATCTTCACCAAAAGTGATTTTTGTACAAGCATTCGCACCAGTTCTCCATACGGCATCAAAAGGAACTACATCTCCAAAAACTGCACGTCCACGCGCGCTTGGTCTGCTGTATTCAACAGTCAATTCTGTCAAACCAAAGTTTTGTTTTACAGTTGAAAAAGGACTTAAAGTTGGTGTTTTAATTGATTGTGCTTGGCTGTTAAAACCAAATCCAACCGCGACAAATAATGTCAAAAATGCTGAGATAACTTTTTTCATTTTGATTTTTTTAATTTTATTGAAGTGTGAAATTACGAAATATTCGGGATTCCAAATCTTTTTAGAAACAAGTTGATTAGCGAATTGTTTTGAAAGGCATTCAAAGATGAATCAGGTGATTATCTCAAAGCTGTTTTATCCTTTTTTGAAACTTTTCAAAGGGTCTTCCAAAACCCAAAATATTCCAATGAATAAGAGCAACAAGAAATTGTTGAAGAAAAATTTCACGATTCCTCCAGGCTCAAAACTAAACCAAGTTGAAATCCAGAAAAGTAACAAACTGCTTCCAAGATAAACTGCAAATTTGCGTAAATTGTATTTGATTGGATAATATTTTTGCCCTAGTAAATAAGACGCAACCATTTGAGCACCATATACAATCATCGTTGCCCAAGCACAAGCTTCATAACCAAATTCAGGGATAAACATCAAGTTGATAACAATTGTTAAACTCGCTCCGCCAATCGCAATGTAAGCGCCAAATTTAGTTTGTCCGCTTAGTTTGTACCAAATACTTTGGTTGTAATAAATTCCTAGAAAAATGTTTCCGAGCAACAAAACAGGCACAACGCTTAATCCAACCCAGTAGCTTTCCTTGCTGATGAAATGTTTAAAAATATCAATGTTCAAAGTCACCAATAAAAACACGACGCAAACCATTGCGATGAAATAATTCATCACTTTGATATATACTTTGTTTTTGTCTTGATTTTTGGCCTGTGCAAAGAAAAACGGTTCGGCTGCGTAGCGATATGCTTGTAATAAGATTGTGACCAACATCGCTAATTTGTAGCAGGCACTGTAAATTCCCACCTGAATCATAGAATATTCAATGGACTTTCCACTGGCGTGTGTGACGTGTTTGAGCAGAATTCGGTCTATCGTTTCATTGATAATTCCTGCGAAACCAGCAATGACCAATGGCGCTGCATATTTCACCATTTCCTTGGCAAGTTCAACATTGTATGTCCATTTGAGATACAAGAAATCTTTGTACAACATCACAGGTTTCACCAAGGAAGACAATAAATTGGCAATCAAAATAAAGAAAACAGCTTCTTCTGGATTGCTTCGATCTACCACAAAACCAATCAAAATAACATTGAGTAAAATGTTGACTCCGATGGAAGTAAATTGAATCGTTGCAAATTTTACTGCTTTTTCTTCTGCCCGTAATTTTGCTAAAGGCAAGCTTGTGACCGCATCAATACAAACGATCGTGATGAGTAAGATAATGTATTCATTGTGATCTGAATACAGCATCGCATCGGCAATGTTTTGATTGAAAAAAATCATGATTGCAAAAAATGCAATATTGATTCCGATGACGGTGAGAAAACTATTTCGAAAAACTTCTTCGCGGTCTTCTTTTTCATGCAAAAATTTGAAAAAAGAAGTTTCCATCCCAAACGTTAGAATGACAATTAAAAACGCAACCCATGCATACAATTCAGAAACGACGCCGTATTTTTCAGGGTCGATCACTTTGGTGTGCAACGGAACGAGCAAATAATTTAGCAGACGTCCCAAAATACTTGGAAGTCCATAAATGGCTGTTTGCCCTAAAAGTTTTTTAATTGGATTCAATTAAGCGCGAAAATTTGGTTTTCTTTTTTCGATAAATGCCGTTGTTCCTTCCGTGAAATCAGCAGTGCCAAAGCAAGCGCCAAATTCAGCAATTTCGACATCAAAACCATTCACACCACTTTTGAAATTGGCATTTACTGATGCGATTGCACTAGCGATTGCTGTAGCAGAATTATTTAGAATTTTATTTGCCATTTTCTCAGCAGTTGAATGCAGTTCTTCCAAGGCGCAAACATCGTTTACCAATCCCCATTTCAATGCTTCTTCAGCTGGAATCATTCCTGCAGTGAAAACCATTTCATTCGCTTTTCCACGTCCTACCAATTGTGGCAAACGTTGCGTTCCACCGTAACCGGGAATCAATCCCAAGGAAACTTCTGGAAGTCCCATTTTTGCATTTGATGAAGCGATTCTGATATGACAAGACATGGCCAATTCCAATCCGCCACCCAATGCAAAACCATTTACTGCAGCGATGACAGGTTTGCTCATATTTTCAATAAAATCAAACAATAAAGCTTGGCCTTTTGCAGCCAATTCTTTTCCTTGCAACGTATCAAAATCAGCGAATTCTTTGATGTCAGCGCCTGCAACAAAAGATTTTTCGCCTGAACCTGTTAAAATCACAACGCCTGTTTTAGAATCGTTGTTTGCTGCGTCTAAAGCCAATCTCAATTCTTGGATTGTTTCTTTGTTCAAAGCGTTCAATTGCGATGGACGATTGATTGTTATCCAAAGAATTTGACCTTTTTGTTCTGAAATAATATTGTTGTATGCCATGATTTGTAATTTTTTCATTGTAAAGATAAAAATATCAGTCAAGGAAAGGATGAAATGGGGGAGGTTTATTTTTTCAGTTTAATCGCTAAGTACGCTAGAAATCCTTTTTCGATTTAAAAATCACTGTCTGAAAACCCATTTTTTGCAATTTTTTCAAATCTTCATCCGCTGGGATAAATGGATACGCGATTTCATTGTGAAAGAACATCCACGAAATATTGGCATATTCAAAATCATTGATTCCAAAAACAATTCGTTTGGGATTATTTTGTCCATTTTTGGCGATGAAATTTTGCGCTTCAATTCTTGTTATTCGGCCTGCTTGTTCCATGGTGTCGTTTTTAAAGCCATAGGCAGTGAGCGTCGGTCCCGGTTTGAACATCCAATTCAAAATCAACAATGCAAGCAAAGAAAGAGTTAATCGACGTACCCAATTTATTTTAATCAATGACGAAAAATGGGTCAATCCAAAAGCAATAATTACTGCGACAAAACTGAAAACTGGAATTGTAAAAGCAGGCATTTTGGTAGGCACGTAGGTGAAAAACCCGTAAACAAGGATTAAACTTGAAAGCATGAAAAGGATGTTTTTCTTCGAAATTTTCGCTAAAAAAAGGGCTAAAATGCCCAATAGCAAGAAAACGAAAAACTCCGTTTGATGAAAATATACAGTCTGAATTTGTTCATAATGAAACCAAGCTGAACCTTCGTGTTTTTCGATAACTTCAGTCGCATGTTTGGCATTGTACGCCAACTCGTGTGCCGCTTCGGTTGGAAATTTGATGAAAGTATAAATTTGCCAAGGAGTGAAAACCAGGCAAGTTATTCCTAATGCTTTAACAAAATAGATGGTTTTTTGCCAAAAATACGCTTGTTTGATTTGCTGCAAAAGTACAATTCCCCAAGCGCCAAAAACGAGTAAACCGACCAACCATTTTGTCAAAACAGCGCAACCAGCGAAAACGCCAATCCAAATCAGCCATTTTTGTTTTTGAGAATGTTGAAATTCGAACCACGCCCAAAATGAAAATGTGATGTAGCAAAGAAAAATGAAATCATTGTGATCGGTACCAATTCTTCCAGACAATAATCCAAGTAAAAAGCTGGAGTGCATCGCTATCAAAGCCGCTAAAAATCCTGTTTTTCGATTGAAAATCAAGGATCCCATTCTAAAAATTGCAGCGACCAGTAGACCGTGAAAAAGCACAGAAGGAAATCTCACTGCGAAAACATTGTTTCCAAAAATCTTGATACTCAACGCCATTTGCCATGTGAAAAGCGGTTGTTTGTGTAGCCAAACTTGTGCATTGACCCAATTTTCAGGATCCAAATGCAAAAATTCATTTCTAAATAGCTTCGGAACAAACGGATTTTCGGCTAAATTTTTTCCGACTAACGCATGAAATTGTTCATCCCAAGCGAAGAAATACGGTGCAAACATGGCAAACGCAGCCGCTAAAAAGAAGGCGCTAAAAAACAATAGAAGCGAAGTGAATTTTTGAAATTTGAAATAGGAAAAAATAGTAAAACCAAGAAAAATCAGCCAACAAATTAAGAGAATCAAAGAATGATTTCCGATATTTTGGATGGATTCAATCATTTTTTAGAACGCAAACGTTTGTAGATTTGAATGGCAATCATCAGTCCAACCGCCACGCCAAAAAATCCGAGTGTTCCGGTAATCCAATTGAAAGTAGATTTCAAAACAACGAGAAAAACGATGGCCACCAAAAATAAAGTGGCAAGTTCGTTCCACAAGCGCAATTGTGTCGATTTCCAATTGAAAATATTTTGCTTGAATTTCACCATGATGTTTTGACACAAAAAATGGTAAATCAAAAGCAACACAACAAAAACCAACTTGATTTGAAACCACGGAGCATACAAATAACTTGGATTTAGAATCACCATCCAAGCACCAAAAATGACGGTCAAAACCATCGCTGGCGTGGTAATGATCCACCATAATTTTTTCTCCATGATGACAAATTGATTGGAAAGAATTTCTTTCTCAACGTCAGATTTTGCTTGCGCTTCCACATGATAAATAAACAAACGAACCATGTAAAATAACCCCGCAAACCAACTCACCACAAAAATGATATGTAAAGCCTTAACTGTTAATAAATCCATGACACAAAAATACTAAAAACAAGCCACGGATTTCATAGATTACTCGGAAAAAGGAGTCCGACACAGATGGCACAGATTAAACGGAATAGAGATTTAGAGTAATGTGATCATTTTTAAATTTAATTTTTCCATCTCGCTTACGCTTCGAAGTAAGAAGAATCCTTGGATCCGTGGAAACAAATCAGCCACAGATGGCACAGATATCACGGAAAAAGGAATTGGGTAACGTGTTCATTTTTGGATTTAATTATTTCATCACACATTTTTCATTATTACAAAAATCCGTGCATCTGTGGCAAAATAAAAAAAAGTAGCCACAGATTTACACGGAGAAGAATTTGGATGGTCGCTTTGCCCCTCTGATAGAGATCTCTGAATTTAAAACAAAAAAGCCTAAAAAAATCCGTGCATCTGTGGCAAAAAAAATTAATCCCTGCAAATTCGTCCATCTGAGGCAAAAAAAACCAGATAATATTGTTTTCATGAAAAGAATTGCTTAATTTCATATAACCAACCAATTTACAACATTATGAGTTTAAAATACCAATCAGAAACCTACAAAATCATAGGTATATGCATGGAAGTCCACAAACATTTGGGTTCTGGATTTTTAGAGATTGTCTACAAAGAAGCACTTATTCATGAATTGAAACAGAATTTTATTGACTTTGAGATTGAAAAACAATTTAAAGTGAATTATAAAGGAATTGAATTAAATCATCATTTCTATGCAGATTTAATTGTTTTTGGAAAAATAATTCTTGAAATCAAAAGCATCAAAAGTTTACAAGAAGTTCATACAGCACAAACACTAAATTACTTAAAGGTCTCTGGCTTAAAGGTTGCTCTTTTAATAAATTTCGGTGATTCTAGTTTAACCTACAAAAGATTTATTTTATAAAATCCGTGCATCCATGGTAACAAATTAGCCACAGATTGCGCAGATATCACGGATAGAAGAATTTGGTGTCGTGTGTTCATTTTGAATTTAATTTTTCCATCACACACTTTTCATTATTAGAAAAATCCGTACATCCGTGGCAACAAATTAGCCACAGATTGCACAGATATCACGGAATAGGGATTTGGAGTAATGTTTTCATTTTGAACAATTTTTTTGTTGTACACGCTTCATCGTAAGAAAAATCCGTGAATCCGTGGCAAAAAAATCAAACCAAAAATCCATGCATCCGGGGCAACAAATTAGCCACAGATTGCACAGATATCACGGAATAGGGATTTGGAGTAATGTTTTCATTTTGAACATTTTTTTTTGTTGTACACGCTTCATCGTAAGAAAAATCCGTGAATCCGGGGCAAAAAAATCAAACCAAAAATCCATGCATCCGGGGCAACAAATTAGCCACTGATTACGCAGATTTCATGGGATATGGATTTGGAGTAATATTTTCATTTTGAACTATTTTTTTTTGTTGCACTCGCTTCATCAAAAGAAAAATCCGTGGATCCGTGGCAAAAAATTCAAACCAAAAAATCCGTGAATCTGTGGCTAAAAAATATACTTTCAATTTGATAATTGATTACTTTTGTATATAATAATAAAACACTTAGTTTAATTTAAACTTTGTTTATCAAATTTAGAAGTTATGTATCCAGAACAATTAGTTGCCCCGATGAAAGAAGACCTTATTAAAGTGGGCTTTAAACAATTAGTTACTCCGTCAGAAGTTGACGCTTCCATTCCAGATTCTAAAGGAACTGTGTTGGTGGTTGTGAATTCTGTTTGCGGTTGCGCAGCAGGAAATATGCGTCCAGGCGTAAAATTATCTTTGTCGAATGATAAAGTTCCTGCTAATTTGACAACTGTGTTTGCAGGTGTTGACGGTGAAGCAGTGGCGCAAGCAAGAAAATACTTTTTGCCTTATCCTCCATCATCTCCATCAATTGCACTTTTCAAAGATGGCGAATTGGTTCATTTTTTAGAAAGACACCATATTGAAGGCGGAACAGCTCAAATGATTGCTGATAATTTGGCAGAAGCATACAACGAATTCTGTTAATTCATCGATTCAAATTTTGAAAGGATTGTAAGCTTTGAGTTTGCAATCCTTTTTTGTTTTAGGCATGGTTTAAAGCACAAATTTTCACAAATCAAAACATCGAAACCAATGTTTTGTTAATATTGAATTGTATTTATTCATCCAATTAAAATATAAAAAAATGCTCAATTTTGAAATTCACAATCCTACCAAAATCGTTTTCGGAAAAGACCAATTAAGTAAACTTGCCCAATATATTTCCAATGCCACAGATTCCAAAAAAATCTTGTTGGCTTACGGAGGCGGAAGTGCCGAAAAAATCGGCTTATTAGATAAAATCAGAACTGAATTACATGATTTTGAAATCATCGAATTTGGTGGCATCGAAGCAAATCCTGAATTCGACACGTTGATGCAAGCAGTTGAAGTTTGTCGTACTAGAAACATCGGATTCATCCTCGCTGTGGGCGGTGGTTCGGTGATTGATGGCGTGAAATTTATCTCAGGTGCAATCAACTACGCTGGCGATCCGTGGGAAGTTTTGTTGCGCGAAGAAGGTAAAGTATTCACGTCTGCCGTTCCATTTGGTAGTGTGTTGACAATCCCTGCAACAGGTTCAGAAGCCAACAGTGGTGCGGTAATTAGTCGTACGTCTTTGAAAGAAAAACGCACGATGGGCGGACCGTTATTTTTCCCAGTTTTCTCATTTTTAGACCCAACAGTAGTGGCTACTTTGCCGAAACGACAATTGGCGAATGGAATTACGGATGCTTTCATGCACACTTTGGAACAGTATTTAACTTATCCAACAGCCAATTTATTGCAAGAAAGAGAAGCGGAAGCCGTGTTGTCAACCTTGATTGAGATTGCTCCGAAAGTGTTGGAAAATCCTGCTGATTACGAAGCTGCTGCAAACTTGATGTGGTGTGCAAATCATGCATTGAATGGAAATTTGCGTTGTGGTGTTCCAACAGATTGGTCGACACATATGATTGGACATGAATTGACGGCATTGTATGGTATTGACCATGCGCAATCGTTGGCAATTATTTGTCCGCGCTTGTTTGAAGTAAAATTCGAAAACAAAAAAGCGAAATTAGAACAATACGGAAAACGTGTTTGGCACCTGACTGGCGACAATGTTGCTGGTGAAGCAATCGCAAAAACGGAATCGTTTTTCCATTCATTGGGAATCAAAACGCACATTTCGGATTACACGTCTGAAGGCAAAGATGCCGCGCAAATTATCAAAGCCCGTTTTGCTGAACGTCAGTGGATTGCCATGGGTGAAAGACAAGATTTAACACTCGATGAGGTGGAGAAAATCGTGACAAACGCGCAGTAGTCGAAAGTATATTTATTGAACACCGTTTGAACTTGGTTTGAACGGTGTTTTTTTATAATTTTTTTTAGGTTTTGCCCGCTCTGGGGCAAAGATTTGTAGGTATACAGTTTTTTAAATAGTTCAGCCCTGCTGGGGCTGTGCGTTATTTTTAAAATAGTGTAGGTATTGTAGAAGGTTGATTTTCAATTTGTCTTTGTTTTTAAAAATGATTTATTCTTTTGATGGCTAACTGTAAATTATTAATTTATCATTTTTAACAAAATACAAAGCCTCAGCGAGGCTGAACAATCTTAGAAAAAAAATGTTTTTTTTTCGTTTTAATTGCCCCAGCGTGGGCAAAACAATTTCTTTTTCAAATCAAAAGACCTCATTCAAATTTTATTCGAATTTGTTCAGGAGTTAATTTTTGAAGCTCATTCAACAATTCTTGAAAATCGCTATATTCTTGCATTTCCGCAAAATCATCTAAGGCTTTTAAGGCTTCAGGTGTTAAAACTTCTTCTCTATCATTGAGCTCATAAGCAGCCATGATGGGGAAAAGCAAGGTGTTTTCTTTGGTGTAATCTTTGTGGTTTTTGATCATGTGCATCAAAGTAAACGTGGTGTTTTGTAATGCATTCATTAGCAATTCAGACGATGTTCCAAAAGTAATTTCTGGTAAATTATTAAGGTTTGAACCTTTTTCCTTTGGTTTCATTTCTACGACAATGGTATCGATGTCTTTTTTGTTTAATTGTCCAATGATGATGAGCGCCAATCCCGTGAAGAAGAATAGAAAAATTGCCCAAATCGTGTAGTCTCGGTTTAGTTTTTTGATGATATTCTGACCATAAATCATCAATCCAAAACTAGCAACACCATAAATTGCTAAACTCAAAAACCTGACTGAACTTGATGGATAAAAGCCTGGGATGATAACTCTGATTAAAATAAAAAATCCAAGTAAGGCAATTCCCAAATAGGTCGTTTTTGGAAAGCGAACTTTCGCACTTGAAAATTGGTCTAGAATTTCAGTTTCTGTGTTGCTCATTTTTTGATTTTTAACCATTAATCACCAATCTCACCAACTCGATTCGCCTATCAGAAACGGCTTCAATCGTGAAATGATATTTACCCAAATCCAATGTGTCGCCAGCTTCGGGAATGGAAGCCAAATGGTGAATTATCAGTCCGCCCAAGGTTTCATATTCGTCTGATTCTTCGAAATCAAACTTGTAGTTTTCATTTAGATAATCAATTTCAATGCGGGCAGAAAAACGGTATTCATTTTCGTTGATTTGCTCTTCCAACCAATCTTCCACATCGTGTTCGTCTTCAATTTCTCCGAAAATTTCTTCAATTACGTCTTCGATTGTTACAATTCCTGCTGTTCCGCCATATTCATCCACAACGACTGAAATATTCGCAGATTGTTTGGTGAACATTTCCAACAATTCTTTCCCCGGAATCGCCGCAGGAACGAACGCAATTGGACGCATGATTTGATTGATTGCAGTTGGTTTTTTGAACATTTCAAATGAATGTACATAACCGATGATATTGTCAATATTGTCGCGGTAAATGATCACTTTGGATATTCCTTTGGAAACAAAAAGATTGCTCAAATTTTCGATTGAATCATCTACTTCTAGGCAAATAATTTCTGGTCGTGGCACCATGCAATCGCGCGCTCTGATTTTCGAAAAATCCAAGGCGTTTTGCAAGATTTGCATTTCATTTCCAAAATCTTCTTCTTCGTTGCTTCGTTGCTTCAAGTCTTGGATGTAATGTTCTAAATCGACTTTAGAAAATACTTTTTCAGAATTGGTGATTTCAACGCGCATCAACATGAAAAACAATTTGCTTATTAACAACACAAAAGTCGTTGGAATAAACAGCAACCAATACAGTACCAACGTAGGAATTGCCAATGTTTTCATAAATCCATTTGGATTCAATTGAAAAATGGCTTTGGGCGAAAATTCTACTGTAATTAAAATAATCAATGCAGAAATAATGGTTTGTACTATCAACAAACTGATTGATCCAGTGGTAATTCCAATATTCCACCCAACAATCGGAGCGCCTAAAACTTTGGCTATAAAAATGGCAAAAAGTACAAGTGCAATGTTATTTCCAAGCGATAAAGTAGCTATAAAATTGGCTTCTTTGCTGTAAAAAAAGCCGACAATTCGACCATTCAATGAACCTTTGTTTTTGTCTAATTCGATTTTCAATCGGTTGGAGGAAATGAAAGCAATTTCAACTCCTGAAAAAAACGCAGAAAGAATGAGGGTACTAATAATAATTATCAGATCGGGTGAGTCCATTTACAAAACTTGCAAGGGGAAAGATAAGAATAAAATTAAAAATCAGCACAAAAATTTTTTGCACTAATTTCTTCATTTACACAACATCAAATCCGATGTCTTTTCTAAAGTAAGCTTTCTCGAATTCAATATTTTCGATTGTTCCGTAGGATCTAAGGAGCGCATTTTCAATGTTTTTCCCGTAGGAAGTAATTGCCAAAACGCGTCCTCCAGCTGACATGATCGCAGGACCATCAGCGCTTGTACCTGCGTGGAAAACCAAACTGTCTGTAACGCTATTCAAACCGTAAATCACTTTTCCAGTTTCGTATTCTTCTGGATAACCGCCAGAAACCATCATGACAGTTGTCGCACTTCTTTCGTCGAATTGAATGTCTCTTTCTGAAAGCGTATTAGAAGCAACTCCTTCAAATAAATCCAATAAATCAGATTTTAGGCGAGGAATCACAACTTCTGTTTCAGGATCACCCATGCGGCAATTGTATTCAATTACATAAGGTTCGCCTTTCACATTGATAATTCCAAAAAAGATGAAGCCTTTGTAAACCAAACCTTCTGCTTTCAAACCTTTAACGGTTGGAATGATGATTTGATTTTCGATTTTATCTTTAAAAGTAGCATCTGCAAATGGAACTGGAGAAACAGCGCCCATTCCGCCGGTATTCAGGCCTTTGTCGCCTTCTCCGACGCGTTTGTAATCCTTCGCTTCAGGCAAAGTTTTATATGAATCGCCATCTGTAATGACAAACGCAGACATTTCAATTCCTTTTAAGAATTGTTCGATGACAACGCGTGAACTTGCATCACCAAATTTTGCATCGGCTAGCATGGATTTTAATTCTTGTTTGGCTTCTTCCAATGTTTCCAAAATCAAAACACCTTTTCCAGCAGCTAAACCGTCTGCTTTCAATACGTAAGGCGCTTTCATTGATTCCAAAAACTTGTATCCTTTTTCTAAAGTATCTTTGGTAAAAGTGGCATATTTTGCTGTTGGAATATTGTGACGCATCATAAATTCTTTCGCAAAATCTTTGCTTCCTTCCAATTGAGCTGCAGCTTTGGATGGTCCAATCACAGGAACTTTCATCAATTCTGGATCAGCCACAAAGAAGTCATAAATTCCAGCTACCAAAGGATCTTCTGGACCAACAACTACCATGTTGACATCATTTTCCAAAACAAAAGCTTTTATTCCTTCAAAATCAGTTGGCTTCAATGCTACATTTGTCCCGTGATTGCGTGTTCCTGCATTTCCTGGTGCGATGTATAATTGATCTAATTGCGAGCTTTTCGCCATTTTCCATGCCAATGCATGTTCTCTTCCTCCTGATCCTAGTAATAAAACTCTCATAATTGATTGGAAATTGAATTCGGTAAAATCTGTAATTTTTAGATTAGCAATTTTTCAATAACGATTCGAAAAGGATTTTTCCATCTTCATTGTTCAGCGCTTGATCTGCTGCTCTTTCTGGATGCGGCATCATTCCGAAAACATTTTTCCCAACATTGCGAATTCCAGCGATGTTGTTGACTGCTCCATTTGGATTGAACTCTGGTGCGATTTCACCATTTTCTGAGCAATATTGAAAAATGACTTGGTTGTTGTCATAGATTTTTTTCAAAGTATCTTCACCTGCATAAAATCTTCCTTCGCCATGAGCGATTGGAATTTGATAAGCACGATTTAAGTCTAAATCTTTCGTGATTGCAGAATCGTTTGAAGCAGGTTTTAGATAAACATTTTTACAAATGAATTTCTGATTGTTGTTGTGCAACAAAGCGCCATCCAACAAACCTGATTCTGTCAAAATTTGAAAACCGTTGCAGACTCCCAATACATATCCGCCTTTGTTTGCGTGATTGATAACTTCTCCCATGATTGGAGAAAGTTTGGCAATTGCACCAGAACGCAAGTAATCTCCGTAGGAAAATCCACCTGGAAGAACCACAAAATCAACGCCTTTTAAATCGGCTTCTTTGTGCCAAAGTTTTTCTACTTTTTGTCCCATCAAAGTTTCCAACACGTAAACCATGTCTTCATCGCAATTTGAACCAGGGAATGTAACAACACCAAATTTCATGTGTATCAATTTATTTTTGAACTGTAAGAATTACTTCTTAAAAATTGATACAAAAGTAGTCATTTCAAAGCCATCTGAAACGATAATTTTGACTTTTTTTTGAACGAAAATTCCAATGTATAATTTAGAAATCAATGTTGTATTTAGGTACTTTTTTACTCCTTATTTGATAAAAAACTTGCCTATTGAGAAGAAAAAAGTAGCGTAAAAAAGGATGGTCGCAAACATGTGAGTCGATTTATGAAAGAATGAAAATGGCAGAAAAAGTACCAACGCAATCATTCCAAAACTAAACCATTCGTATTGTTTTAAAAATAAAATTTCTACTGTTCCCAAGCCAATTCCGATGAATAAAAACAAGAATATAATCGCAGTTAATTTTCTAAAACGGATAGAACTTTTGGCGTTTTTGATTCTAATTCCCCACAAACTCAGCAAGGCAGAAAAGGCAAAAAGTCCCATGGAAATCAAGAACAACAATTGTTTTTGGGTGTAATTGACTGACGTTTCAATGAAATTCCAATTGATTTGATTTTTGTTCCAAAGCACCATGATGAAGCCATAAATCAGCGGAGTGATGAAACCAATGGTAGAAAGAAAAGTTTCTCTGAATACAAAAGGCCTGATTCGAGTAATCATGAACCAAATCATCGGAAAACCAAAAATCAACGGTGGATGAAAACTTGCTGCGCAACCATAAAGAAAACCTGCATTGAAAGCGATTTTTCTTCCATCTAAATTGTTTTCCAGTTCAAATAATTGAAACAAAGAAAGAATCAAAAATGTGTGCGCAATGAGAACACCGTCGATTTGATAAAATGAGTGATAAAAACTCATTAAAACGGTATAAAGAAGCGAAACGACGTAGGTGTTTTTGTCGTAAAACGTATTGATGTTGAACAAGAAATTGAGCAACAAGGCATTCAACAATACAAAAATCCCTGGAATGAATTGAACCCAATCGAATCCCAAGTCAACTGAATTTGGAAGTGTAAAACTTCCCCAAAGTCCCAAATCCACTTCTCGAGAAATTTCAAAGAAAATCGTTTCAGAGCTTAACATCCCGCTATTGAGCATGATATATCCTCCAATCACCAAAGGCAATAAGAACAATACCAACAACTGATTTCCGAGAAATATTCTGATCATGGACGCCAAAGTTAATGAAATCTGTTAAGCTATCGAAAAAGCGAACTGTTTGAACATTTTTTTTGTGCTTTATCTGCCAAATATCTGCGTATTTCGGACTTTTTTACACGCTTTTTATTTAGAAGAATTCCATTCTAATTTAGTTATTCACTTTTTTAATAAAGAATGTTGATAATTACTTAAAAAATGTTTTACTTTGTCCTAAGTTTAAAAAATAGAAATTATGAATTCAAGAGAAATATGGTGGTCAGTCGGAGATGGTTTACAATCATTTTTAGGCATGTTTTACGATAATATTGGTAATATTTTCAATTATTCTTGCATAGTTCTTGGATTTATTGGTCTTTTCTATTGGTTGAACTTACAACGTAAATTCAATTTAGAAGAATTTAAAGACAAAGGAAAAAACTAATTTATTTTAAACATAAATTTGAGGTTGTCATAATTAGGCAACCTTTTTTTGTTTGTCAAAATTTGTAAAATCATGAAGCATACAATCATTATAACAGCTGGAGGAATTGGCAAAAGAATGGGAAGTGAAATACCTAAACAGTTTCTTTTGTTGGCTGGAAAGCCAGTTTTGATGCATGCGATTGAACGTTTTTATCAGTTCGACAATCATGCGCAAATCATCCTCACTTTGCCAAATGAATGGAAAGATTACTGGGAAGAATGTTGTGACAATGCCGATTTTGATATTTCTCATGAAATTATTGATGGAGGAAAAGAACGTTTTCACTCTATCCAAAATGCATTGCAAATTGCTCATGGAGAATTGATTGCTGTGCATGACGGCGTTCGACCATTGGTGAGTATTTCAACCATTGAAAAATGTTTTCACACGGCTAAAGCCAAAGGAAATGCGATTCCAGTGGTGGAAGTAAAAGAATCTTTGCGAAAACTCGAAAATCATAGCTCAACGGCGCTCGTGAGAAGCGAATATCGATTGGTGCAAACGCCACAATGTTTTGCCGCAGATATTTTGAAAAAAGCCTACAAACAAACCTATCATTCCGCAATAACAGATGACGCTTCTCTAGTAGAAGCCATGGGAATTCAAATTCATTTAATTGATGGAAATGATGGAAATATCAAAATCACAACGCCCGTTGATTTGCAATTGGCAGAAATATTAATGCGTACAGAAAAGCTTTAATCGCTTTTTACAATTGTCCATCTGAATGATAGACGCCATTTTTGAAAACCTTTACCTTCAATAGAATTCCATCTCGGTCGTAAACATAGACTTTTCCATTAAAAAGTTTTCCTTCTTTGAAATCGCCGTCTTGCCAAATTTCACCGTCAACGTTATACACTTTATTGTATCCATTGGGTTGAAACTTGCCGTTTTTGACAATTGGTTTGGTGATTTTTGGAGCGGTTTCAGCAGCAACTGTTGGACTAGCCACTTTTACTTTTGGTCTTTCCATTTCTTTCTCGACACTGTTTTTCAAAGTTCCATCGCTGTTGTATTCAATCATTTCTTTGATGTCGCCATTTTCGTAATAGCGTGTTGCTTTTCCACTTGCAACGCCATTCATCGCAGTGTATTCATATTCAACTTGTCCGTTTGGATAGAAAAATCTGACTTTTCCATTTTCTTTTCCGGTACTGTTGTATGAAGCCTCATATTCCAATTTTCCATTGGGATGATACATTTTCAAAGAATCGCTGTAAACGCCGTCTTCGTAATTTCCAATTTCTTTGATTCTGCCGTTAGAATGGTATTTGACGTATTTTCCGCTTGGTCGATTGTTGTTGTATTCACCTTTTAATTTTGGTGTAACGCCATCGTTGTGATACATGATCCAAAGTCCAACTCTGCGGTCATCTTTGTATTCACCTTCCTCGATTTTACCTTTTGCTGGAAAACCTTCACTTGGTCGATCTTGACCGTAATAAATCCATTTTCCTTGTTTTTTTCCATCAGCACTTCTTTTGTTAATCTCATCATTTTGATTTACTTGCGCGCTTGCAAAAAGGGCTGTTTCAGCAAAAAAGCTGAAGAAAAAAACGAAAAATATGAAACCTTTTAACATGTCTGATTAGTGATAAACGAGTGGAAGATACGAAAAAAATTGTTTTAATTCTCCAATTTTGAAATATCGACGTTTTCCAACATAATTTTAACCATCGCTTCCAAATCGAATTTCAATTTCCAATGCCAATCGTTGGCTGCAGCAGAATCATCAATTGAATTTGGCCAACTGTCAGCAATCGCTTGTCTGAAATCTGGTGCATAATCAATCGTAAAATCTGGTAAATGTTTTTGGATTGCCTCAGCCAACGTTGCTGGCGTAAAACTGATTCCCGCCAAATTATAACTTGATCTGATTTTCACTTCTTCCTTCGGAGCTTCCATCAATTCAATCGTGGCGCGAATGGCATCTTCCATGTACATCATCGGCAACGCACTTTCACTATTCAAAAAGGAAGTGTATTTTCCTGATTTTTTGGCATTGTAGAAAATATCAACGGCGTAATCTGTCGTTCCACCGCCTGGTAAGCTTGTATAAGAAATCAATCCTGGATAGCGGATGCTTCGCACATCTACGCCAAATTTGTTGTAGTAATATTCACACCATCTTTCTCCCGCTTGTTTGGAAATTCCATAAACAGTAGTTGGTTCCATGACCGTATATTGTGGAGTCAAATCTCTTGGAGTTGTTGGTCCGAAAACGGCAATCGAGCTTGGCCAAAATATTTTTTGAATGTGTCCTTCTTTTGCTAAATCAAGAATCGTGAACAAACCTTCCATGTTCAATTTCCAAGCAAAATCTGGATTTTTTTCAGCAGTTGCAGACAACAAAGCGGCCAACAAATAAACTTCATTGATTTGGTTATCGATGATGTAGGCGCGAACGTTTTCTTTGTCAAGCGCATCGAGTTGCTTGTAAGGTCCTGATTTCAAAGCGTCAGTAGCTTCAGGTTTTACGTCAGCAGCGACCACATTATCTTGACCAAAACGGGTTCTCAAAGCCAAAACGAGTTCGGTACCAATTTGTCCACAAGCACCGATTACCAATATTTTTTTCATTCTTTTTCGATTGTTGTACAAATTTAAATGAATCATTGAATAAAGCAATCTACGAAGGTCTTTTTATACTGAAAAAGAAAAAAAGGACGTTTCAAGTTCAAACATTTTGCCTATTTGAATGTTACGCTAACCTAGTTCAACCATGGAAAAACAGCGAATTAACATAGTTTGGTTTAAGCGAGATTTGCGGTTCACAGATCACGCGCCGCTTTGTGCTGCTTGGGAAGCCAATTTGCCGACTTTGCTTCTGTATTGTTTTGAGCCTTCGGTGATGGCTTGCGAAGACAGCGATGTGCGTCATTGGCGATTTGTGTATGAATCTTTGCAAGACATGCAATCCAAATTGGATGAAAGAAATGCGAAAATCTACATTTTCCACCAAGAAATAATTCCGGTTTTGAATGCGATATCGGCGCAATTCGAAGTTGTAAACATTTTTTCTCACGAAGAAACTGGAACCAATTTCACTTTCGACAGAGACAAAAACGTTGGTCGATTTTGCATAGAAAACGCCATAAATTGGCAAGAATTTCCGACCAACGCCGTGGTGCGAAGACTCAAATACTTGCGTGATTGGGGGAAAATTTGGGAAGAAAGAATGACCGCACCACCACAAATGATTGCTGAATCAGGCGGCAATATTTTGTCTTTGGATGAAGTATTTTGCCAAACCAATTGTGGTGAAAAATTGCCAGAAAATATCTCGCAGCACGACCCTAATTTTCAACAAGGTGGCGAAACTTGGGCGTGGAAATATTTGAACAGTTTTCTGAAATCTCGGGTGCAGAATTACAGCCAACACATTTCAAAACCAGAATTGAGTCGCAAAGGTTGCAGTCGATTGTCGCCCTATTTGACCTACGGAAATATCAGCATGCGCATGGTTTATCAGTACACGCAGCAACACTACAAATCGTCCAAAAACAAGCGCGACATTGACAATTTTGTTTCCAGATTGCATTGGCATTGCCATTTTATTCAAAAGTTAGAATTGAACGTGAATATCGAATTTCATTCTATTTTGAAAAAATACGACGCGGTGGAAAGACCCAGAAATGAAGCGTATATTTTGGCTTGGCAGTCGGGCAAAACAGGCGTTCCCATTGTGGATGCTTCGATTCGCAGTTTGGTAGCAACCGGTTTTTTGAATTTCAGAATGCGCGCCATGGTTGTTTCGTTTTTCGTTTTCAATTTGTGGCAAGATTGGCGGGATTTACATTTTTTGGCGCGACAATTTTTGGATTACGAGCCGGGCATTCATTATCCGCAATTGCAAATGCAAGCTGGCGCAACGGGAACAAATATTATTCGCATCTACAATCCGATTCGAAATTCTGAAAAGCACGATGCTGATGGCGTTTTCATCAAAAAATGGATTCCAGAATTAAGTGATGTTCCCGCGAATTTGATTCATGAACCTTGGAAATTGAGCGCAATGGAACAAGAATTATTCAATTGTGAAATTAGCAAAGATTATCCCGCGCCGATTGTTGATCTTGAAAAAACGAGAAAATACGCTGGCGAAGTAGTTTGGGGATTGCGCACAAAGACGAAAGTGAAAGAAGGATAAACTTGCGCATAAAAAAAGCGAGAGTTTCCCCTCGCTTCCTGAATATACATTTTTGATTTACTATTTCTTAACTACTCTTTGAACACCAATTACCGTGTTGTTAGATTGAATAGTTGCAAAATAAATTCCGTTAGTGTAATTTGATAAATCAATTTGTTGGTTGTTTTGAATCGCTTGATCTAGCATGATTTTACCAGTTACGTCTTGCAAAATCAATCTTGCGTTGCTGTTTCCTGCTTTCAAACTGATGTTGAATTTATCATTTGTTGGATTTGGGAAAATTGAAAATTCATTCATGCTATTTTCATCCAAACCTGCAGTTGCTGAATACATCACATTGAATGTAAATCTTTGTGTTGTAATTCCAACTGGGAAACCGTCGTCTGTTGCAGTAAAATCAACGGTGTAGATTCCTGGAGAAACACCTGCTGCATTGAAAGTCGCATTCACGTTGTAGAACTGATTTCCAATGTTGTTTGTTGTATAAGAAAACACACCAATTGGAGGGTTTGTATTGTGTGAAGTTACGATTGTTTGATTCGTTTCTGGTGTCATAATTCCAAAAGAGAAATCGATTGAATTTCCACTTTTCCCTAAAGTATCGCCTGTGTAAACATCGATTGTATCACAAATTGTGCTGCTAATCAAAAGTGGTGGTGTATTGGTAGTTGACATTCCAGCCACGTTGAAATAAATTTCTTGACCGTCCAAGAAATCAACGCCATCATTCATGTTGATTGGACCATCAAAAGCAGTTCCACTTTGATCAAATTGACCCACTTGGAAGAAATCTGTTCCGTTTCCAACATTCACACCTACAGTTGCAGGAACGCCGCCAAAACCGCCAATTCCTTGAGATACATCTCCCGTTGTCCATTGCATGTCTTGGTAACAGAAAGAAACGTTTCCACCTGCTGAAACCAAAGAATCAGAACCATTTGAAATGATTAATTGAAAAGTTGAAACTAAATCAGTGTGATTACTAAAATAACCAACTTGATTCCAGTTAACAATCAGTGAAGTTGGTGTGATTTTATACCAAACACTTCCGCCATCGCCCGTAAAAACTCCTAAACTGTCATAAGATCCACGTGTATCAACATCTGCCCAAAAAGGTGCGATCATGTTGTAAGATGAATCTGGAAATGGATTTGGTGTGAAAGTAATGTATGGAGAAACGAAAGAGATATTTCCGTTATTATTGATATACAATGAATTGTATTGATTTCCGTAAAAATCAAAAGTAAACGGCAAATTGATTAAATCAGATGAACCATCATCATTTGGCTGCATTGCCAATAAGAAAGTGGAATCCAAAGGAATCATGCAATCGCAAACCCCATTTTTCTCCATTGTTCCCGCATATTTGATGTTGCTAGGAAACGCAAGGTCTGAAAAATTATAGCTTGCATTTTGATCTATCAAACCTGAAGCTTTCAACTGTTGGTATTCTGCTTTGGTGACAGTGATTGTATTTTGACCAAAAGCAACGCTGCTTGAAAGTCCGATGAGTAATAATAATCTTTTCATAAGTATTGCTTTATGTTGATTTATAGTCTAAAGACGTTGGTTGAATTAAAAAGTTGTTTGTAATTGGAAAATAGGTTGGAAAGTGGGGTTTTATTGATTTGGCGGTGACGTTTTTTCTTTCTTGTTGAAATTTAAAGGGTAATTTATGCCTAGACCAATATTGTTGTAAAACACAAAATTCGATCCTTCTGTAGACGATTTAACCGTTTCATATTTTATTTTCATAAAGTATGGCTGATAATAAAGCTTTAAACCCCATTTTTTGAATGAATATTGTAAGGCAAAATTAGCAGTGAATGCATAAGGAACACTTGTTATAAAGGCCAAATTGTCAAGGTCAACCCCATTTAATTTATCGATATTCTTTTCTTTCGCATCTTGTAAATATGGAGGTCGCCTAGAGCTTAGATTACCGTGAACACCTCTTGATAAGGAGTCGCGTATTTGATTTAAGAAATATGTTTTGATACCTAAGCCCAGATTTAATGAAAGTTTGGATTTAATGATAAAGAACTGACGTTCAACTGAATCAGATACTTTATAAGTCCTGCAATGCGCATTATAAATGGAAGGATTAGTAGAATAGCTCTTGTTAAAATATTTCAAATACCAATCTTCTCTTCCAAATCCTACTGAGTATATGGTCTTGTTTTTTTTATAACCAATTGACAAATTATTGCTAAGGATTAAATCATCTAAATAATCAGGCGCTCTTATTGAGCTTGTATATTCTATCAAAAATTCTTTTTGTCCAAATGAGTGGACATAAATAAACAAAAAAATAATTATGGTAAGCCTCATAAAACACAAATTTTAATGGTTTGTCCATTTTCGAAAAAATGGATATGATAAATACCTCTTGCGAAACCTCTAAAGTCTAATTTTATTTTTTCACTATTTGATTCACTATATGGAATTAAAATTTCCATCCCTACTGAATTGGATACTTCAAAATATTGAACTTGTGAAATCGATCGAGAACAAAACAAAAGAGAAATTATAAAAAGTAAAGATAGTTTCATAAAAATTAGATTTTCAAGGTTTAATTAAAAGTTCTAGTTCCTTTTTATTTCAAGCTTAATGCTTTAATTTCCTAACAAACACACAAAAAATTTCACTTAAAAGTAATAAATTAATGCGCAAATCCAAAAAATGATGCTTAATTGTGCATCTTCAAAAAATCTTTCTCCACAAAAATCCAAAGTCAATCCAAAATTTTCTTGATGCGCTTTTTATTTCCAATTCCCATTCCTTTGCCTTAACTTTGCGCCGTGGTAAAAATCAGAGATATTGAATTGGGAGAATTTCCCCTGTTGCTTGCGCCGATGGAAGACGTGAGCGATCCGCCTTTTCGTGCCTTGTGCAAAAAACATGGTGCCGATTTGATGTACACTGAATTTATCTCTTCCGAAGGTTTGATTCGCGATGCGGCAAAAAGTGTTCAAAAATTAGATATTTACGAATATGAACGTCCTGTCGGTATTCAAATTTTTGGCTACGACATCGTCAGCATGCGCCAAGCGGCTGAAATCATCGAGAAAACAAATCCGGATATCATCGACATCAATTTCGGTTGTCCGGTGAAAAAAGTCACTTGCAAAGGTGCTGGCGCTGGAATGTTACAAGACATTCCAAAATTGGTGCGCATGACAGAAGAAATTGTGAAATCAACCAATTTGCCAGTCACGGTGAAAACGCGTTTGGGCTGGGATGAAGACACTAAATTTGTGGTTAGCACCGCTGAGAAACTGCAAGACGTTGGCATTGAAGCAATTTCTATTCACGGCCGTACACGCAAGCAATTGTATAAAGGCGAAGCAGATTGGACTTTGATTGGAGATGTGAAAAACAATCCGCGCATGCGCATTCCAGTTTTTGGAAATGGCGACATCGATTCTCCTGAAAAAGCACTAGAATATAAAAATCGCTACGGCATTGACGGCATCATGATTGGTCGCGCTTCAATCGGTTATCCTTGGGTTTTCAATGAAATCAAACATTTTTTGAATACAGGAACACATTTGGCAACGCCTGGAATTGCAGAACGCGTACAAGCGGCAAAAGATCATTTGCAAATGTCTGTCAATTGGAAAGGCGAAGTGCTCGGAATTGCTGAAATGAAGCGCCATTATTCTAACTATTTCAAAGGAATTTCACACATCAAAGATTACAGAGTGAAATTGGTGACGTCGTTTGATTTGCAAGAAATCATGGACACATTGACCTACATTCAGGAAAATGAAGCCAATTTTGAATTTGCTTGAAACCTGCTTAATCTTTGCATTCCATCATCAATAAATCGCCTTTTTGGTGACTGATTTTGATGATTCCATCTTCCGCAACTTCATTGCTGCTTCCGATTCGATAGCCCAAAGTCAAACTTTCGTTTTGCAGGTTGTATTTCAAGTTTTCAGTGACAATTCCTTCCACCGTTCCAACTGGAATCAAAGAAATCGGCGTGTTTTTGGGGTACCACTTTTGAAATTTTTCAGGCAATTGATAAATGACAGAATAATCGTCGATGATGGTAATCGTGATTTGATTTTTAAATCGCACAATTCCTGTGATATTCGCCAAGGTATGGTCTGCGCGTTTTCCTGTTGCCCACAAAACATTGACAGCGCGGTGTCCTTTTTGGATTAGAAAATCAATGGCTTTTTCCAAATCGGTTTTGTTTTGGTCGGGCGTATGCACAATTTCAATTGCGTCTTGTTTGGCTTTGATGGTTTCCAAGGGAATTTCATTTCGGTCAAAATCGCCCAAGAGCACATCCACTTTGATTTCAAGTTCCAACACCCGATGAATCGCGCCATCCAACACCACCACGTATGGACTCCATTCGAGCAATTCGCCCAACAATTCTAAGCTGCAAGCTTCGCCATTTGCAATGATTAATGCTGGTTCTTGAAGATCTCTAACAACGTGGTGCGACGACATTTTGATTCAAATATTTGATGAAAAAAAAGGAACTCCAAATTGAAGTTCCTTTCACTAAATTAGTATAAATTTATTTTATCCAAACAAAACACTAGATCCGTAAGGATTTTCGATTGGATTGATAATCAATGTTGGAATTTGCGCATCATTTGTCAAAATATATTGCTCGTGATTTGCAGTAATTGCGCCCAGTAAATTGTTTCTGTTCAAGTTCATAATGGCAATCAAATCAGCATCTAAATGTACTGCGTGTTTCACCACTTCTTTGTCAAAACCATTTGCAGGAGCAATTGTAGTCGTGATTTCAATATTTCTCTCAGCAAAAAACTTTTGAGCGAATTGAATATTTACTTTCACTTGTTGACGGAAAATTTCATCCGTTTCATCTGGTGTCACAATGTGAACACGAGATTTGAAATAAGTAGCCAAATTAGCCACATAAGCCAATTTTTGTTTGGTTTCTTTGTTCAAATCCAACGGCACAACAATGTCATCGTAACCAGAAGGTTTGATTCCTTTTTCTTGAACCACCACAAACGGAACAGTAGAATGTGTAATCACTTTCAATGCGTGACTTCCAGTGATGTGTTGCCATCCGTGTCTACCATGCGTACCCATGAAAATCAAATCAGCATGATGTTCAGAAGCAAAATCACCAATGTCTTCAAAAATACTACCGACACGCACAACAGGAACTAATTCGATAGAAGAATTTCTTGCAGCGATCAATGCGTTCAAATGCGTTTCAGCTTCAGGAATTTCTTTATCTTTAGAAACAACGTGCAGTAAATAAATCTTTGCGTCAACAATTACAGCTGTTGCAAGTGCATGATCTAAAGCGTTATCAGCAACTGTCGTAAAATCGTGGGGAACAATAAATGTTTTATTTTTCATAGGATTGGAATTTCTGGTTTTAAAATCCATTACAAAGTTAAACAATCAAAATAAAGTATAACTGATTTCTATCACAATAAATTATGAAATCATTAATTTTTTGGAATCGAATTTTGGCATTGAGAATCGAAAGACCTTTAAAATATTGGATTAATGCGAAAACAAAGTTCAAATTAATTTATGTTAAAAAGCTGTAAAAACTAAATCTAGAAAAGCTGAATGAAAATAGATTAGTCAAAATGCTTAAATTTGGAATAATCAATACTGCTACTAAAGTTTATTTTAGCTGTTTAAACAAGAAATTGAAAGTATGCAAATTGTTGGAAGAATCATAAAAACATCAACTAAAATTGGTCAAAAAAGGAGTCTAAAAAAGGGGATTTCTATCAATAATCAATTGAAAGCATTCAACAAATTGCTTTTCAGGGCTAGAAAAACCAATTTCGGTACAAGCCATGATTTTGAGCAAATTTTGGAAGATGAGAATCCATTTTTAGCGTTTCAAAACAATGTGCCAATGATGGATTACGATCAGTTTTATGATACTTGGTTGCATCGCACAATAGACGGAGTCCGCGACAATACTTGGCCGGGAAAAACGACTTATTTTGCACTTTCTTCTGGCACTACAGGTTCTCCGAGTAAAAGAATTCCTGTTACGCAACAAATGATTCGTTCGTTCCAAAAAACGAGTCTAAAGCAAATGACTTCATTGGCAGATCTTAATTTACCGCCTAAATTTTATCAAAAATCGATATTAATTGTTGGTGGATCAACGGAACTTGTGCATGTTGGTGCCCACGTTGAAGGAGATTTAAGTGGAATTTTAAAAAAACACACTTCATGGATTGCTTCTCCTTTTACCAAACCAGGCAGTAAAACCACCAAAATCAAAGATTGGAACAAAAAATTGGACATCATGGTTGAAGCCGCTCCAAAATGGGATATTGGCATCATGGCAGGAATTCCAAGTTGGTGTATCATGTTGATTGAGAGAATCATTGCTCGATATGAATTAAATTCAATTCACGACATTTGGCCAAATTTCAAGGTTTATGTTCACGGTGGCGTTTTCATTGATCCATATGTCAAAAAATTGGAGCGTTTACTGGGCGAGGAAGTATATTTATTAGATACTTATTTAGCAAGTGAAGGCTATTTTGCCTACCAAAAAACGCCTAAAAAACAAGGCATGCAATTGCTTTTGAATTCGGGTATTTTTTATGAATTTGTTCCTTTCAATTCAGATTATTTCAATGCTGATGGAAGTCTAATCAACAGACACAAAGCTTATACTTTAGCCAACGTTCAGCCGAATATTGATTACGCGCTGATTATTTCAACCAACGCTGGTTTGTGGCGTTATATTATCGGAGATTTAGTTCAATTCACTGATGTGGAACAATGTGAAATAAAAATTACTGGTAGAATCAAACAATATTTGAGTTTGGTGGGTGAACATTTATCCTTGGACAATATTCAAGAAGCGATCATTTCGGTTGGAAAATCCCTAGATTTAGAATTTGAAGAATATTGTGTTTATCCCGATTCTGCGACTCAAAAACACTGTTGGACATTGGGTGTGAATCAAGAAGTTGACATTTCAAAAATCAATGAATTGATAGACAAAACCTTGGCTGAGAAAAATGACGATTACGCCTCTGCAAGAAAATACAGCTTGGGTAAACCTGAAATGAACTGTGTACCAACAGATTATTTTTATGAATTCATGGAAAAATTAGGAAAACTGGGGTCACAAAATAAATTTCCTAGGGTGATGAATAAGCACCAAGCAACGCAATGGCAACAGTTTTTGAAATCCAAAGAAGTAAAATCTTAAGTTATTTCAATTTCACTCCAACCACCAAAATATCATCTACTTGTTCTTCGTCACCTTGCCAAGTTTCGAGGTAAGTTTTCAGGTGATGATACTGTGCAATTGACGGCAAATGAGCTACTTTAGAGAATTCATCTACCATGCGTTTTTTCAGCATGATTTTGTTTTTCGGTCCGCCAAATTGAGAATAATAACCATCAGAAGTTAAGAAAATCGCATCGCCTGCTTTGTATTCTAATTTCGCTTCTTCAAAGATTTTGTCAGAATAGTGACTGGTTCTTCCACCGATTGCAGATTTATTGCCTTTCAATTCATGCAAAACATCATCGGTGTAGTAAAACAAAGGTCTTTGAGCACCTGCGTAATGCAATTCTCGTTTGTGTTTATTGACTCTACAGAAAATCATATCCATTCCATCCAAGTTAGATTCTTCTTGGTTTTGGTGAAATAAATTGACCACTTCAGAATCCAATTGTCTTAAAACTTCTGCAGGAGAAATCTCTCCATTGATAATCACAATTTGATTCAGCAATTGGAATCCAACCATTGAAATCATGGCGCCAGGAACTCCGTGTCCGGTACAATCCAAAACAGCTAAGAAATAATGATCATCCGTTTCGTGACACCAGAAAAAATCGCCAGTTACTTTGTCTTTTGGTTTAAAAAGCACAAATGAATCTCTGAAGAGCGATGAAATATCTGCCTCACTATGCAAAATAGACGATTGAATATTTTGCGCGTATGTAATACTGTCGCGCGTTTGTTGGTGCTGATAAGAAAGTAACTGATTGGCTTGATTTAATTCAAGTGTACGATCAACTACATTTTGCTCCAAACTGTGCGTTAATTTTTTAAGTTCGCGTTCGTTTTCACGTTCACGAGTGATATCAATTGCTAAAATCAGTCTTGCATCTTTTCCTGCATAATCAATCATGTTACTTTGAACGTCAACATCGATGATTTGGCCGTTTTTCTTTTTGTGTCTAAAGTCACCGCGATGGAAAACAACTGATTTTTTCACATAATTCAGCGCTTTTTCAAAAGTTCCAAGTTCATCTTCAGGTCTGATTTCATCCAAAGTCATGGACAAAAATTCTTCATGTGTATAGCCATATTGGCGAACGGCTGCGTCGTTTACGTCTAAGAATTCGAAAGTTGTCAAATCGTACACCCACATAGGTAATGGACTCAAATAGAACAAGTTTCGATATCTTTTTTCTGACAATTCCAATTCAGTACTAAAACGTTTTCTTTCAGAAATGTCTCTGATGAAAACTGAAAAAGTAATTTCATTTTGTTGTTTGATTGGAATAACCGTTAACTCAATTGGAAATTCTTGATTCGATTTCGTAATTGCAGATTTCTCAACCATTACATTGAGCGCGGATTCATCTCCTTTTTCTATGTAATTGCGAATCGATTTGAAATATAAATTGCGGTCACTTCTTGGCGCAATAAGTTCGATTAAATTTTGACCAATTGCTTCTTCTTTCGTCCAACCAAATGATGCTTCCGCTTGTGGGTTCCAAAAAGTAATGATTCCAGAAGCTTCAATCCAAATGATTGAATCGAGCGACGCGTTCATAATCAAACGCGTTTTTTGCTCACTGCTTTTCAGCTGTTCTTCAGATTCTTGAATTTCTGTAATGTCTCTGATAATTCCATATAAACCAATGGTTTTATCATTTTCAATGATGAATTTATTTTCAGAATATACAGTGCGAATTTCACCGTTTGGTCTCACAATTCGATGTGTCGATTTATGAGGTTTATCAATGTGGTGCTGCTGATTATACGCTTTTGTAACTCGTTCAGCATCTTCAGGATGAATTGATTGAAGGAAATTACTCAAGTTTGGCTCAATTTCACCTACTTCAAGTCCGAGGATTCTGTACATCTCATCTGACCAAGTAGATTTCAATTGAAGAAAATCAATTTCCCAACTTCCAATGTTTGAAATTTCTTGGGCTTGTTTGAGTCCAAGTTCACTTTTTTCAAGTTTTAATTGAGATTTTTTTCTTTCAGTAATGTCTAAAGTGGTGACAATTACATTGTAAATTTCACCATTTTCGTTCACAACAGGACTGAAAACATTTGAAATCCAAACCGTTTCTCTATCTTGAAATTCAATTGGAATTTCCGTTTGTGTAATTTGACCTTCAAAAACACGGTTGTATAATTCTAGTAATTGAGGAATTCTATCTGGTGTAGCAATTTCAAGGATATTCATTCCTTCATAAATAGCTCGATCTAGAATAACTTCAGCATGATTTTTTGCTGATTCATTGTAAAAAACAACGTTCAATTTTCTATCCAAAATCATGAATGATTCTCTGGTATTGTTGAGAATCATAGATAAATTTTCTTGTAAGTGATGTTTTTCGGTAATGTCTTTTGCGATTCCAAAAACGCCTACTACTTTCCCATTTTTAATGTTGGGAATATTTGTAATACTCGCCATGATTCTTTTTCCAGTAGTGGAAATAACTTCAGCATAATAGTGTTGTGGCAGTCCACTTGCAGCTTTTCGAAAAGTATTGGTTACCTCATCTCTATATTCAGGCGCAACAAAGCGCGCAAATGTGGTTCTTTTTAGTTCATTTTCACTTATTTCAACCATTTTAGTCAAAGCAGAATTCGCATGAACGAATCTTCCATGAATATCAAAGGAGAAAACAGCATCTGGATTTTGATCAAAAAGTGATTTATAGGCATATTTACTTTCCTCAAGTTGTGCATTTTTTTTACGCACTTCAATCAATTGAATAACTTGATTTGAAAGAATTTTAATCGCTTCAGTCTGTTTTTCAGTAAGTTCTCTTGGTTTATGGTCTAAAACACACAATGTTCCGAGTGCAAAACCATCATCATTAACCAACGGTGCACCTGCATAAAATTGAATGTCAAAATCTCCAGTAACTAGTTCATTGTTGGCGAATCTTTCATCTTCCCTTGTATTTGGAACGATAAAAACGCCTTCTTGCTCTAGTGCATAGGAACAAAAACTACCTTCACGGGTTGATTCAGTAGCATCAGTGCCATAATGTGATTTAAATATAATGGTTTTTTCACCAACAAAAGTAATCAGTGCTAACGGTACATCACAAATAAATGAAACGAGCTTCGTAATTTCATCAAAATCACTTTCAGGAAAAGAATTAAGGGCCACGTAATCATGTAGCGCAATAATTCTATCTTTCTCTTTTTGTGAAATCTCGAGTTCTAACTTTTCCATAAATATCTTGAAACCTTTTTAAAACTTCAATTACCTATCACTTTGATAATTACCATTCAAAATAAAAAACTGAAAAAGTCATTTATTTCAATTTCTCGACAAGGTAATAAATAATCCTCATTTTCAAAAAAAAAGTTAAATCATTTTCAAGATATTTTAGCGCCAATTTTGTTTATTTTTCTATAAATAGATTTAATTGAATGACTTATTTGTCTTTAAACTAAAAATCTAATTGATAGACTTCTGCCAATTGATTATTGTCTTGAATGGTCAATTTTAAATCTTTGATGACACCGTCATGAACGCCATAAACCCAGCCATGAATTCCCACTTCTTGGCCTTTCAACCAAGCTTCTTGAATGATTGAAGTTTTAGCTAAATCTTGCACTTGTTCAAAAACGTTTAACTCAACAAATCTGTCGAACCTTTCTTTCTCATCTGTAATGTCGTTCAGTTCTTTCGCATGAAATCGGTAAACGTCTTTGATGTGTCGGATCCAGTTATCAATCAAACCAATGTGTTGATTTCCCATGGCCGCTTTCACACCACCACAACCGTAATGACCACATACAATTACATGTTTTACTTTAAGTACGTTCACTGCATAATCCAATACACTTAACATGCTCATGTCTGTGTGCAGCACCATGTTGGCGATGTTTCTGTGTACAAAAACTTCTCCTGGTTCGGCACCAATGATTTCATTTGCTGGGACACGACTGTCTGCACATCCAATCCACAAAACAGGAGGCGCTTGCCCTTCAGAAAGTTTATGGAAAAAATGAGGGTCTTTTTTTAATTTTCTTGAAACCCATAACTTGTTGTTTTCTAGTAATTTGTTATAAAATGTTATCATAATGAATAGATATTTAGTGGTTTCCTGAAATTTTTACTTCTGGAATATTGATTGTTTTTAAAATAATATTTTTTGCAACGGCTCCGTGCATCTTAAACTCTTGAATTAATTCCAGCACATCGTAGTCAATTGTTTTACTTTTAGAGCCATCTATAATCAACGTTGAATTGTGAGGAACATTTTGAATAAGTTCGATAATACTTCCTTTATTTAGGAAGGTAACTTCTTCTGAAAGAATGATTTCTATTTCGTTCTTGTCTTCAGTTGTAATTGTATTTTTTTGGAAATTATTTCTTAAATTTTTTCTCAAAATGTAGAAAATAGATATTGCCATTCCGATTGCTATTCCTTTCAATAAATCGGTAAACAAGACTCCCACAATGGTTGAAACGAAAGGTATAAATTGTTCAAAACCTAACTGATACATGTTTTTGTACAATGAGACTTTTGATAATTTGTACCCTACCATCAATAAAATGGCAGCCAACGAAGCGAAAGGTATAAGGTTTAAAACCTGTGGAATAAAAATAGCACTAAAGAAGAGTAAAAAACCATGTAATATCGATGAAAGTTTCGATTTTCCTCCAGAATTAATGTTTGCTGAACTTCGAACAATTACTTGAGTAACAGGTAATCCACCCAAAAAGCCGCTCACAATGTTTCCAATACCCTGCGCGCGAAGTTCTCTATTTGTCGGTGTGAAATTCTTTTCAGGATCAAGTTTATCGGTGGCTTCCACACTTAAAAGCGTTTCTAAACTTGCAACCAAAGCGATGGTCAAAGCAATGACATAGACTTTTGGATTTTGCAGCGCATTAAAATCAGGAAAAATGAAAAATGAGCCGAAATCTTGAATTGATTTTGCAACAGGAAGTTGGACTAAATGTTGTCCTTTCATCTCAAAATTTGGCGCAAAATAATGGAAAATAAGATTGATACTAATACCCAAAATAACAACAATCAGTGCACCTGGTAAGAATTTAAAAACGGACCATTTTTTCATGAAAGGTTTGTCAAGCAAAATCAGAATCAAAATGGAAATGGCAGCAATCAAAATTGCGCCAGGACTTAAAGCATTGGTTGCGTACATTAAATCTGAAAATGTGTTGTGACCGTCGAATTGAAAGAAAGATTCATCGCCAATAAAATCTTTGTCATAACCTACCAAATGCGGTATTTCTTTAAGAATCAGCGTTAAGCCAATCGCTGCCAACATACCCTTGATTACAGAAGAAGGGAAAAAATTCCCCAATATTCCAGCACCAATAAAACCTGCAATTAATTGAATAATTCCCGCAATTATTACAGCTACCAAAAAGCTTTCGAAGCTTCCAAGTGTTGTAATTGCCGCTAGTACTATGGTTATTAATCCAGCAGCGGGACCAGAAACCCCTAATTTGGATCCACTGAAAAATCCAACTACAATACCGCCGACCATTCCAGCAATGATTCCAGAAAATAAAATTGGTTTGGCACCCGTGGAGGCCAATGCAACTCCTAAACACAATGGAAGCGCAACTAAAAAAACGACCAAACTCGCAGGCAGATCGTTTCGCCATTGGTTGAAAAAATTTTTCATGAAAATAAGATTTTGAAATTTCCCTAATTGGGAAACCTATTAAAAGACATATTTAGTAACTAGACTAGTCTTTCAGGAGGCATCAAAATCTTATCAATAAGTGGATTAAGGTAATTTAATCTGTTATTTACCGCAGTTTTAAATTCTGTTTGTTCTTGCTTCTCTCTTTTGATATCCAATAAATTGAATGACCAATGCATGAAATAGACATTTTCATCGTCATCAATGTCAGAAAGGTTTTCGAAGGATTCTTCCATTTCATCTTCCTCAAAATTGGAAAATGTTGTTACGCGCAATACAGCCACCATAAAAAGAATGGTCATCAAAATGATGGAAGCTTTTTGCGAAAACGAATTCATTGAAAACTATTTTATGACATTTAATTCTTTTCCAACTTTAATAAAAGCAGCAATTGCTTTATCTAAATCGGCAATGGAATGTGCAGCAGATATTTGCGTTCTAATTCTCGCTTGACCTTTGGCAACCACAGGATAAAAGAATCCAATTGCATAAACGCCTTCTTGTAAAAGTTTATCAGCAAATTGTTGTGAAAGTGCAGCATCATACAACATAATTGGTACAATTGGAGAATCTCCAGGTTTGATGTCAAATCCAGCAGCGATGATTCTTTCCTTGAAGTATTTTGTGTTGGTTTCTAATTTATCTCTCAATTCAGTAGTTGAACTCAAAATATCGAAAACTTTGATTGATGCACCAACAATTGCAGGAGCAAGTGAATTTGAAAATAAATATGGTCTAGAACGTTGACGCAACAATTCGATGATTTCTTTTCTTCCAGTTGTGTAACCGCCCATGGCACCACCAAGCGCTTTTCCAAGCGTACCTGTGATGATGTCAATTTCACCGTTAACGCCACAATATTCAGGAACACCGCGACCTGTTTTACCGATAAATCCAGCGGAGTGACACTCATCAGTCATAATCAATGCATCGTATTTTTTTGCCAATTCATTGATTTGGTCCATTTTGGCAATGTCGCCATCCATAGAGAAAACACCATCTGTGACAATGATTCTAAATCTTTGCGCTTGGGCTGCAATCAGTTGTGCTTCCAAGTCAGCCATGTCTGAGTGCTTGTATCTGTAACGTTGTGCTTTACACAAACGAACGCCATCAATAATCGAAGCGTGGTTTAATTCATCAGAAATAATCGCATCTTCTTCAGTGAAAAGTGGTTCAAAAACACCTCCATTGGCATCAAAAGCGGCAGCATACAAAATGGTATCTTCTGTTCCGTAAAACTCAGCAATTTTGCGCTCTAATGTTTTGTGAATATCTTGGGTTCCACAGATGAAACGCACAGAAGACATTCCATAACCGTGAGAATCTAAAGTATCTTTCGCTGCTTGAATTACTTCCGGGTGAGAAGAAAGTCCGAGATAATTGTTGGCACACATGATGACTACCTCATCTCCAGATTGAACAGTTACTTTCGCCCCTTGAGGTGATGTGATGATTCTTTCTCGTTTGAAAATCCCTCCTTCTTCAATCGTTTTTAATTCATTTGCCAAAAAATCTTTCATTTTCCCGTACATGATACCCTGCTTTTGATTATTGAAAATCAAAGGTAACATTTTCAATTTTTGAACAGTCTATTTTATTAAAAAATTGGAAAATTTCTGAATGGTTATTGAATTCTTGTTTTTGAAAATCTAAAGCGGATAAATATTCATTTCTCTTGGTTTTTTGATTCAATTAATTAGTTTTGTCTTAGTCTATGCCAAAAATCGAACAAAAAATAACTGAAGAAGATTTGATTTCCTTGCTAAAAGGAAAATCTGAAACTGCCTTTTCATATCTCTACGATCATTATGGAGGTGCTTTGCTTGGAATTATTTCTCGCGTTGTGGTTGACGAAGAACGAGCAAACGATGTTTTGCAAGATACATTCGTCAAAATCTGGAAAAATATAGAAACGTACGAAAGAGGAAAAGGAACACTTTTTACGTGGATGTTAAACATCGCAAGAAATTCAGCGATTGACTCAAATCGTTCAAAACATGTGAAATATAAAATCCAATTGGATGAACGTATCGTAGATAACAACAACAAAGTTGATAATACTGCACAAATGGACATCATCGGTTTGAAAGAAACGGTCTTAAAATTACGTCAAGAATACCAAAATTTGATTGAATTCATTTACATGAAAGGATTCACGCAACAAGAGTATGCTGATGAATTTGGGATTCCTTTAGGAACCGTCAAAACCAGAACAAGAGCCGCTTTATTAGAATTGAGAAATCTCTTAAAAGAAAGTTAAGTTGGAAACCGAATCATTTATTGCCTCTGGGATTCTTGAGCGTTATTTTTTAGGTGAATGTTCTGAGTCTGAAATTGCATTGGTCGAAAAAATGCTTCAAGAAAATCTGGCTATTCAACAAGAATATTTAGAAATCCAACAGGCATTTCAAACCGTAGCGATGGAAAATGCCATCGAACCAAATGATTTGCTGCAAACGCAAATTTGGAATGCGATTAATGCAGAATCTACTTCTGCGGTTACTTTAAAACCTCATTCAGAAAAAAATCAAAAAAGCATTTCTTGGTTGGCTTACGCTGCCACGTTTACACTTCTTTTTTCAGTTTCCAGCTTGGCGATTTATTTTTTCAGTGAATTAAATATTTCCCAAAAAGCAATGGCGTCAAATCTTCAAAAAGTGAAGGATTTAAATGCACAAGTTTTAAAAACCAAAGATTCATTGAATCAAATAGAATCCAAATTGAGTCTTATCGCAGATCCATCAACCTTGAAAGTTGCTTTGGCTGGTGTTCCCACCTCAAAAGATTCTCACGCAGTAATTTTCTGGAATCAAAAGCAAAAACAAGTTATTTTAACTGGAATTGAATTGCCTAAATCGCCTGACGAAAAACAATATCAATTGTGGGCGTTGGTGGATGGCAAACCAATAGATGCTGGTGTTTTCGATTCAAAATCCAACCATGATTTGATTTCCATGAAATCGATAGCAAAAAGTCAAGCTTTCGCCATTACATTGGAACCAAAGGGTGGAAGTCCAACGCCACACTTGGAGGCACTGTGCGTGATTGGAAACGTTTAAAAAAATCCATCAATAAAAAAGGAACCTTTTCAGATTCCTTTCATTTTCAAAACATTTCTTTTTATTTATTGCACTCTTCCAACATTTTGGTTGCTTCTTCTTTTCCCCAATCTGGATGCAAAGTAGAAGGAAGTTTGAACGCAGCATACATTTCAACTGCTTTTTCAAATTTTGGCTTGGCCGCTTTTTTTCCACCTCCAAATGCTTCTGGCGTATTGAAAGTTGATTGTGCTTCCAAATAGTAAATTCGCGGATTGTTTGGATCTACATCTTTGGCTTGTTCCAATGCTTTTGATGCTTTTCTTCCGTAGCTCATCCAACGTGAGCTAGGGTCAACCATCATTTGTTGCACTGCAACCATGTTTCTCATGCAGAACAATTCAGCATTTTTTGGTTCTAAAGCTTCTGCTTTTTCAATCAATTGAATGCTTTTTTCAGCAATCTTGTCTTTGTCTGCTTTTTCGTCCATCCAACCAGTCATGTAATTGGTGTATGCAGCATAGTAATACGGCAACCATTTGTCTTTTTCAGCATCTCCAATGCGCTCAAACAAAGCAGAAGTTGCTGTGTAATCCGCAATAGTTGAGTCTGTTTTCATTTTTGCCAAAGCTTTGGTCATTCCAGCTTCGTACTTGCTCATTTCTTGTGCAGACAACATACCTGTAATCAACACGAACATTAAAATCAATCCTTTTTTCATTCTTTCTAATTTACAAATTATTATTGATAGATTGTTGCGTTCTATCGACACCCCAGCTCATGAATAAACCTATGAAAAAGCCCATGGATGCTGGTGGTCCAACGGCTTGTTTTAAAAACAATCCTGCGTCGTCTTTGATTCTTGAACTGTAAGTATATCCAAAGACTTGTTTTTGGTTGAAAATGTTGTTCACACCGATAACAAAAACCGCATTGCTTTTCATCACTTTCGTAATCCAGTTGAAACTGAAATTGTTTGTACTATAAAATTTCGTTCTGTCACTCAAATATTGTTCCGAAGGTTTATTTGGGTTGTAATAAGGCCTTCCTGTTGCCCAATTGTAACTCCAATTAATTCCAAACATTTTCTTCGACCAGAATTTCTTAATTACAATACTTCCAGTGTGATTGGCAGCAAAATTGGGTTGCGCATAGATCGGGAAATTCAAATAATCTCTTTTGGTGTCCAAGTATGAATAACTGATCCAATAATCCAATCCTTTGATGGTTTTTTTGTCTCTCCAAAAGATTTCAATTCCTCGTGCGTAGCCGTATCCATCTGTACTCAATGCAAATTGATTGGTAGAATCTGTTTTGAGCAAACTTTTGTACTCTTTGTCAAAAACTTGGGCTCTGAAAGTGTAATCTTTGGTAAAATGCTGGAAAGTCAAGATGTAATGATCCGCTCTTGTGAAATCAAAATTACTTTGTTGCGTCATGTATTTTCGATCAGGCGTTTGGTAAAAAATACCGTAATCAAAACTAATTTGAGTTGGTTTCGCTAGCAAATAAGAAATACTTCCTCTCGGTGCGATGTTTGCTTTTTGTGTCAACGCTGAATATTCGTATCGAAGTCCAGGTCTGAAAGCCAATTTTTTACTGATGAAAATGTCTGATTCCACAAATCCCGCAGAATAGGTTTCCGGTACAAAAGTTTTGAAATCAGCATAATAAAAAGAGAAATTACTTCTATCTTCATTTCGCCAAGTTTCTCCTCCAAAACGAATTGCATTTAATCCTTTGATTTTTTTCTCAACGACAGTTCTAAATTGCAACATGGTTTTGTAAGCGTCGATGTCAAAACTGCCATTGTCCAAAGCTGCAATTCCCGTTACTGGAATTCGATTGTAGTCTTTGTCTTGCACTTCACCGCTGATATTGTCGACATTGTTGCTGTAACTTGTAACCGCAAACAATTTCCAACCTTTTCCAAGTGGTTGTTTCCAACTAACATTGACAAAACAATTCACATTATTGAGCTTAAATTGATTGTAAAGTCCGACACTATCGAACGAATTATTTTTCAGTCCAAGTCTAGAAGTATTTAAATAACCATAAACTTTGACCATTCCATTTTTAAAAGTTTTCATTCTGAAATTCGCATCCAAATTATGGGAAGTTGGCGGTCTGAAAAAATCTGGTCCTTGTGGAATCAATTTCATATACAAAGCCAAATTGGTATAAGAATAACTCATCCCAAAACTCGCTTTTTTAGATTTAGCAACCTTCTGAAAGCCTGCTGTGGTGAAAATCGGCGAAATTCCAAATTGAACTTCAGAAGCATCAGGAATATCGATACTTTCCAAATTCAAAACGGCGCTCAATGCTTGCCCGTATAGTGCGCTGTAACCTCCTGTACTGAAAGCTGTACTGCTGAACAAAAATGGCGAAAATCTTCCTCTTTGCTGAATTCCAGGAACTGAACTGAAAAAGAAATTATTCACAACAGCGCCATCAATGATGATCTTACTTTCTTCTGCAGAACCACCGCGAATGAACAATCCTTCTTGTTCGCCAACACGCTGCGCGCCAGGAAGTGTTTGCAATGCTGAAGAAATATCCGCGCCCGCGCCCGCCGTCGTTACAATATCTAAAGGATTCAAAACCGTTGCTCTTTTTTTGTCATTCGCTTCAAAAGAACCAGCAGTGATTGTCACAGCATCCAATTCCGTGATGTCGTCTTTGAGAATAAAATTTGCTACTGCAGTATCTTTTTCAAGCAGAATTTTAATTGTTTGCGTGCGATAGCCAATCAGTGAAGCAGAAATGGCATATTCGCCTTTATCATACGTTTTGAAGGAAAATTTACCCAAAGAATCAGAAGTTGCACCATCATAAGTGTCAATCAATGTAATTGAAGCTAATTTAATCGGTTTTCCTTTGTTGTCTTTTACTGTACCTCGAACTAATATTTGGGAATTTACTGAAATCCCAACGAACAGTAAAAGTAGAAGAATGATGCTTTTTTTCATTGAATAAGTTGACTTATTTTAATATTTGATTCGAAGATAATTAAAGATTTTTGAATTACTTGTAAATTATTTTGAACGTTTTAATTACAAACACTTTAGTGCACTAATTGTTTAGCTTTTTCACAATATCAATCGCTGATGTTGCATCCGAAACTGGCGGAAAGCAGGTTTGATTATGACAAACAAAAACCTGATTTTCTATATTAGAAATCCTGTTTTTTAGAATTGGCAAAGTTCCTTTTTGACCGCCGTATAAAATCACATTTGGTAAATATACCGTCGCAATTTCAGCCCTGATTTGTTCTTCGTTTGGTCCTGACACACAAATTTCACCGAATGGTTGAACAAAATTCAAAAGTGCATTCGACCAATTGGAATAACCTGAGCCGTAATGTTCCATGCCACCATAAACATTGGCAATCATTTGTTCTGCATCCTGAATATAACTTGGCACTTCCAAATATTTTCCAAGTAAAAATAAATTCGATGCCATTACGCTGTTACTTGCAGGCATCACGTTGTCGTTGAGCTCCATTTTTCTAGCAATCAATTCCGTTTCATTGCTTGTGAAATAGAACATTTTGCTTTTTTCGTCCTGAAAATGTGTTTGCGTAAACACGAGCCATTCAGCGGCTATTTCAATCCACGTTTCATCAAATGTTGCTTCATACAAACGAATAAAAGCCGCAATTGAATTGGCGTAGTCTTCTAAAAATCCGTCGATATTTGATTTTCCATTTTTGTAATTTCTGCGCAATTTTCCATTTTCTCCACATTGAAATTGTTTGATCCAACGCGCATTTTTAAGCGCCAAGTGTAGGAAGTAATCGTCATTGAATGCAAAATAAGCGTCCACACATCCTTTGAGCATCAAAGCATTCCAAGCAGTCAAACATTTGTCGTCCACGCCTGGTTTTATGCGATGCGCTCTTTCGGTGCGCAAAATATCATTGATTCTGTGGATATTCTCCTCTAACTCATCCAAGGTCCAGCGCATTTGATTGGCGAAAAGCTCATCTGTCGCATCTCTCAACAAAATGTAATTATTTTCCTCCCAATAGCCTTTTCCATTCACAGAATAAAAATCTTTGACCCAGTTGAAATCTTCGCCCAAAAGTTTCTTCAATTCTTCCTTTTGCCAAACGTAAAACTTTCCTTCAACGCCTTCGCTGTCAGCATCAATCGCGCTGTAAAATGCACCTTCAAGAGTCAACATTTCGCGTTCTATCCATTCAACGGTTTGGTAAACAATTCTTTTGTAAATCGATTTTGGTGTTTGTTGGTAAGCTTTAGCGTACAATGAAACCAATTGTCCATTGTCGTAAAGCATTTTTTCGAAATGTGGCACTTTCCAAAGCATATCGACAGAATAGCGCGCAAAACCGCCGCCAATCTGGTCATAAATTCCGCCTTGCGCCATTTTTTCAAGCGTCAAATGCACATGTTTCAACAGCAATTCATCTTTTTGCCAATCGCCGAAGCGCAATAAAAATTCATAGTTGGAAGGCAATGGAAATTTAGGCGCTCTGCTGCTTCCGCCTTCGCGGTTGTCGAAATTGTGCGACCAACGCAAAACCAATTCTTTCAGTTTTTCAACTTCAAATTTCACAATAGGTTCAGGCGTCTGAATCCATTCGCTTTGTTGAATTCCATCGTGCAATTTTTCTGCATATTCCAGCACTTCTTCTGGTTTGTTTCTGAAAGAATGTTCCAGACTTTTGAGCACTTGCATCCACTGTTCACGCTGAAAGTAAGTTCCTCCATAAATCGGTCTACCATCAGGTAAAGTGAAACAATTCAAGGGCCAACCACCGCGTTGAGTCATTAATTGCACGGCTGTCATGTACACTTGATCAACATCTGGGCGCTCTTCGCGATCCACTTTGATGCAGACAAAAAATTTGTTCATCAATGCCGCAACTTCCTCGTTTTCGAATGATTCGTGTTCCATCACGTGACACCAATGACAAGCAGAATAACCAATGCTCACCAAAACCAATTTGTTTTCAGCTTTTGCCTTTTCGAAAGCTTCTTCAGACCATGAAATCCAATTGACCGGATTGTGTGCGTGTTGCAACAAATACGGACTTGTTTCTTCAATGAGTGCATTGGTGTATTTCTCCATAACAGCAAAAGTAAGGACAAAAATCTGATTCAATTGGAGAAAAATACACAGTGATTGCAGTGAATAAAATAGCTGTTTTTTAACAAGCCTAAACAAATTTTAAAAAAACTGTTTGATTAAGAAGCTTATATTTGTATCATATTTTTCTCTCCATAAATCTATTTTCATGTCAAAAATCGGATTATTTCTCAGCACAATGTTTCTTTCATTTGCCATTTTTGGACAAGTTCCAGGTGGAAGAGGAATGGGTGGAAACAACAAAACAGGACACGTTTTTGGGAAAATAGTGGACGAAAAAGGACAAGCAATTCCGATGGTGAATATTTTGTTGCTTCAAAATAGAATGGATTCCATCACCAAAGTGAAGAAAGATTTTGTTCTGAAATCTACTACGACTGAAAACAATGGAGAATTTAGTATCGAAGATGTCAAAATCTTGCAAGGATTGAAAATCAAAGTAGCTTTTTACGGATTCGAAACAATAGAAAAGCCGTTCTTTTTTGATCCAGCTGATGCAACTACAGGATTAATTGAACGTGATTTAGGAAACATTGTTTTCAAGGAAATAAAAGTTGATGAACTAGAAGAAGTAGAGGTGACAGCCATTCAATCGACGCTAAAATTAGATGTAGATAAAAAGGTTTTCAATGTTGGACAAAATACCATGAGTGAAGGCGGTACGGCAACCGATGTAATGAAAAATGTGCCAGGAGTGAATGTCGATATGGACGGAAATGTGTCGTTGAGAAACAGTTCACCACAAATCTTTTTAGATGGTCGACCAACGACATTGACTTTAGACCAAATTCCAGCAGAATCAATCGAATCCATTGAAATTATCACCAATCCATCAGCTAAATATGATGCTTCTGGCGGTGGCGGTGGAATTTTGAATATCGTTCTGAAGAAAAACAAAAAAACAGGCTACAATGGTGGCGTAAGATTGGGAATCAATCAATACGGTGGAGGAAATATTGGTGCTGATTTCAACTTGCGTCAAAATAAAATCAATTTCACTGGAAGTTTGATGTCACGCTTGAACAATGGCGTTTCCTTCGGCACAGTCGACAGAACAAATTATGTAAACGGAGCTTCTCAAACGATTTTGAATCAAGACAATGAAGATAAAAGTGGAGGAGGAGGTTACTTTGGAAAAGTTGGGATTGATTACATGATCACCAACCGTACAACAGTTTCCTTATCTGCAAACAATTGGAGAGGATCGAGAAATTCGTATTCTGACATGAATATTTTCACTGACACTGTGATTACAGCAACTTCTGGAAGTTCATTTAGTACTAGAAATACTGAAAATCTTCGAGGAATCAACAATTATGGTTTGGTTTTCGGAATGAAGCATTTGTTTCAAAAATCTGGGGAAGAATGGACTTTCGATGCCAATTTTAACCGTGGACGAAATCATTCAGATGGTATTTATCGTTCAGATTATTATGCTTCAGGTGAAAATTCGAACATCGATAGATATACCTCACAAAAGGTAAAAGGAATTGGAAATGAAGATAATTTGGTTCTTCAAACGGATTATGTCCGTCCGATGAAATATTTCAAATTGGAAACAGGTTTGCGTGCCGCGATGCGAAAAAGAACCAATGTGAATGAAAATTACATCTTAAATCAATCAACAAATACCTACGATTTAATTTATTCGCCTGCTTCAAATTACAACAACGACGACAATGTGTATGCAGCTTACGCAACGATTTCAAAGCAATACAAAACTTTTGGTTACAAAGTTGGTTTGAGAGCTGAGAGTTCCAATTACAGTGGTGTATTGACCAATACTGGAGAAAAATTCGGAAATACATATCCGATAAGTTTGTTTCCTTCGCTCTTTTTGACCAAAACTTTGCCGAAAGACCAAGATTTGCAATTGAGCGTAACAAGAAGAATTGAACGTCCAAATTTCCGTCAATTGATTCCTTTTGTGGATTCAGTAGATCAATTCAATATCAGTCGCGGAAATCCAGCGCTGAGACCAGAATTTACCCAGGCGTTTGAATTGTCCTACATGAAAAGATTCAAAAACAGAAACACGTTGTTGGCTTCGGTATATTACAAATACACCGACAATTTAATTACGCGATACATTGAACAAGCTTCCAATGGTAAACTTATAAATACCTACATCAATGCCAATTCAAGTTACGCAACTGGACTTGAATTGACTGCGCAAAATTATTTGACAAAATGGTGGGATATTTCCTCCAATTTGAATGTTTACAATTCCAAAATCAATGTTTCTCAAACCGATGCTGTTTCACAAGCTGCTTTGTGGAGTTGGTTTGCCAAATTGAATTCCAATTTCAGATTGCCGGCTAATTTTTCTATACAATTGAGTGCTTTGTATCAATCTAAAACAAACATTCCGACAAGTGGAAGTTCTGGTGGACAAGGACCTGGCGGAGGGGGAGGAGGACCTGGCGGCGGCGGCGGAAACATGCAAGCGCAAAGTGCATCTCAAGGATATATCAAAGCTTTTTACGCTGTTGATATTGCGGTTAAAAAGTCGTTCATGAAAAATAAAATGTCTGTTTCAATCAACGTGAATGACATTTTCAGAACTCGATACAGTGTCAGTCACTCTTACAGCGCGTTCTTTTTACAAGATTACAGTCGCATCAGCAATCCGCAAATGGTGAGATTGAATTTCACTTATACTTTTGGAAAAATTGATGCTGTACTTTTCAAACGCAAAAGTCAGGGAACAGGAGAAGATATTACGCAGTAAGAAATGATGAAAACAAGATTAACCATTGTTGAAACCATCGAAAATGTTGATTTCACAAAACAAAGAATGGATTTCAGTCGCTGTGAAAACATGGCTTTTGTTCACTGTCACTTTCCAGATTTCGGCAATATTGATTTCACCGATTGCGTTTTCGAGGATTGTAATTTAAGCAATGTGAAATTCAATAATTGTAAATTAGACAACGTTGAATTTTACGATTGTAAAATGGTTGGAGCAAGCTTTACACAAACAAAAGATTTCGCTTTTGAAATTCACTTTTTTGGTTGCAACTTGGACTACAGTGCTTTTGACCGCAAAAAATTAAACAAAAGCAGCTTTGAGCAATGTCGTTTTCACGAAGCAAATCTCACGCAAACAGACTTTACCAAAGCCAAATTGAGTCAATGTGATTTTACCAGTGCGTTGTTTGACAAAACCAATTTAACAGGCGTTGACATGCGTTCTTGCTCAAATTTTCTGATTGATCCAACGCAGAATTTCATCAAAAAAGCCAAATTTCGCGCGCAAGACTTGGCTGGATTGCTCTATCGATTTGATATTCAGATTTCCTAAAAGTTAATCCTATTTCAATTCCACTTTTTCAGCATTGATTTCATCGTAAAACACTTGCAACTCATTTACAATGGTTTCTTGCGTTTTCAATTGTCTACGAGCTTGATCTGCATACAAAACGTTATTACTTGTTTCGTAAGTCTTGATTTCTGCTTTGGTTTTTTCCATTTGCTCAGAAACCATTTTTATCATGTAATCCACGTTTTGTGGCAAAAACATCATGACATAAATTCCACCATTTGATTGTTCTTTTTTATACAATCCCAAAGCTTTACTTTGAAGTGCTGGCGATTGACGCGTCAAGAAAATCGTCATTGAGTTCATGGCAAAAAGTGCATCTAAACCGTTCAATTTATTTTCATTGATTACTTTTTCAAAAAATGCCATTTCACTTTCTTTTCCTTGCATTGCATACAATTGCGCAATTCCTGAAAGCATTTTGGAAGAATTTTCAGTTTCCAATTTCTTCGCTTCCGCCATCGCTAAATCTGGATTTGAGCTACTCAAAGCACCCAACGCGGAACTTAAAACAGAATAAGACTGATCTTTACCGATGATTGAAAGTGCCAATTTCTCCAATTCATCTGCTTTGATTTTATCTTGTAAAAATGTGATTGCTGTTGCTCTAACTGCCGATTTTGGATCAGTCAACGCGATATTTTTGATAATTTCACTTGCTTGCGTTTGTGATTCCGCAGACAATAAATTGGCTCTGTCAATCGCTAAATTTCTAATTGCCCAAAAAGGATCTTTCAATGCATCCAAAACCATTTTTTCTGCCTCAACTGTCATTGGATTTGCTTCGTCAATTCCGAACAACAATGCATCACGTCTGTCAGCATATCTTTTCCCTAAATAGTATTGGTTCACAAATTGTTCCATCGGTTTTCCATCGGTAACATTTGCCAATAGCATGTGTTGGTTGTCAAAAATGATGGTTTTAAGCCCGCCCGTCACAGGGAAAACAAAACTTTTTCCACTTTCTTCCAAAACAATTTGGTGCAATTTTACACCCGCTTCATCGTGAATCGCGATTTCAATCGGCAATCTAAAAATAGTTCCATTTTGAGTTTCTTGACTGATGAAAACTTCTACTTCCTGCGTTTCTTCATTGAAAGATTGACTTACATTGATCACTGGATGGCCTTCATCCAAATACCATTGATTGAAAAACCAGTTTAAATCTTGACCTGAAACTTCTTCAAAAGCCAAACGCAATTGTGTGAATTCAGCAGCCTTGAATTTATTGGCGTTCAAGTAGTTTTTCAAACCTAAGAAAAATGCTTCATCACCCAAATGATTGCGCAACATGTGCAAAATTCTTCCACCTTTGTTGTATGAATGTGCATCGAACATTTGTTCTTGATTGTCATATTCAAACCAAACCAAGTCATGCGTTGTTCCATTGTCCGCACTTTGAAAATAGCCATCCGCTTCTTTCTCCGCATTGTAATCTGCTTCGTCAATTCCGTATCTGAATTCGTCCCACAAGTACTGAGAATAGTTGGCGAAAGATTCGTTCAGTGTCAAATTTGACCATGATTCAGCAGTAACTAAATCTCCAAACCAATGGTGAAAAAGTTCGTGTGCAATCGTAGAATTGTCGTCGTCGTCCAATAATTCTCTTGCATTTTTGTAGGCATAATCTCCAAAAATAACTGCGCCAGTATTTTCCATCGCACCTGAAACGTATTCTCTCACAACGATTTGACTGTATTTATCCCAAGGATATTCTACGCCGGTCAATTTGGAGAAAAATTCAATCATTTTCGGTGTCTCTCCAAAAATCGCTTTCGCTGATTGCTCCCAAGCAGGCTCAACGTAGTAATTCACTTCCATTTTCGTTCCATTCGGACGTGTATAGAAATCTTTCACCATTTTAAATTCACCAATTCCCATCATGAAAAGATATGGTGCGTGTGGCAAATCTTGTTTCCAATAATCTGTTCTTGTTCCATCCGCATTTTTGGTAGAACTGATTAATTTTCCGTTAGATAAAGTGGCAAATTTATTTTCAACTGTGATGTAAATTTCTTCAGTCGTTTTCACGTTTGGTGCATCAATCGTAGGAAACCAAACTGAACTCGCTTCTGTTTCACCTTGTGTCCAAATTTGAGGCATTTTATTCGGATCTTCTCCTTTTGGATTGATGAAATACAAACCTTTGTCGCTTGTGATAGCTTCGCTTCCAGATGTTTTTCTTTCGTCAGGTTTGGCGATGTACTCGATGACAATGTTGTATTTGTCATTTCTAGAATAAACTTTATCTAATTTGATACGCAATTTATCGTCTGAATATTTGAAATTTAACGCTTGTGTGCCAATGTTTATTTTTTTGATTTCCATTCCTTTGGCATCTAAAAACAAACTATCGGAAGCATAAAAATGAGGTTTCGCAGTTATCGTAGCTTTCCCAAACATCCAAGATTTTGACCAATCAAAACTTACTTCTAATTTGGTATGTATCAAATCTGTAAAAACCGTTTCTGTTGCTTGATAAACAGGACGTTCAGTTTCCACCATTTCTTCATACGACTCATCATCAAAGTCATATTCATCAACGCCAGAAATTTCGTTAACCATTTCTGCCTCAGTGAAAGTGATTTCAGAATCTTTTTTCTTGTGTGTTCCACAAGCTGATAAAATTACCAACCCAATAATAATGTAAATGCGATACATAAATTTCATTTTATAGGTCAAAGCTGAGAATTTTATTCTTTTTAAGCAAGGAAATAATTCACAATGGCTGAAATGTTCGTAATATTGCAGTATAAACAAGGACAAATGGCAAATCAGAATTGGAAATTAGATGGTGAAAAAGTTGTTGTAAATCATCAAAGCAATGTTGTTTGGGAAGATGATCGCTTTTTCAGTGTTGAACACAAAGGACAAATTTTTCATGGAGAATTGATGGAAGAATCTTTGGAGGATCGAAAATTGAAAATCAAGATTAACCATCGTGAATTTGTTGTTTCTAAAGATGGTCCCTTGGATCAATTGATTTCTGAATTAGGCCTAGACAAAATCAAAGTGCGCAAATTGCAACAATTGAAATCTCCGATGCCAGGAAGAATTGTTGGAATTGACGTGAAAGTAGGCGATGAGGTCGAAGTTGGAAATCCATTATTGACTTTAGAAGCCATGAAAATGGAAAATGTCTTGAAATCTGAAGGCGTTGGAATTGTAAAATCTATCGAAATCCAAGCGGGTGACGTGGTTGATAAGGGTGCGGTTTTGATTTCTTTTGAGTAAGAGATTTTAAGATATTAAGATTTTAAGATTTTAAGATTTTGTTTCCCCATTAGAGAACATCTTTTACTACAAAAAATTGAACACAGGGGATGATGCTGCTAGGCATCAAACATTGGTAGCGCTGGACATCGTCCAGCGTGTATGAAGAATAGAAATTTGTTTTTGGCGTGCGTTTTTGAATAAAAACCATGACAAAAACCACCAAAATCTACCAACAAATTGAGCGCGAAGCACTGACCTAGTCAATCAATAACTCAAAATCGGATTATTGATTTTCTCAATTCCAATGGTCGTTACTGCGCCGTGACCGGAATAGACTAGCGTTTCTTCGGGCAATTGGAACATTTTTTCAAGAATTGTTTTTTTCAAAATTTCCAAACTTCCACCAGGTAAATCGTAGCGACCAAAACTGCCTTGAAACAAAATATCTCCGCTCAAAACAAATTCATTTTCGGGATTGTAAAATGCAACATGTCCAGGCGCGTGTCCAGGACCAAAAATGACTTCCAATTCAATTCCACCAAAGGTCAATTTATCGCCTTCTTCCACAAATTTGGTCGGCTCTGGAGATGCTTCGTAAGCGTCCATTCCGTATAAATTTGCTGAATATTGTACCATTCCCAAGGTGGGTAAATCTAATTTGTGTGCATATAAATCAACTTCAAAATTGCGCATGATGAAAGCGTTTCCCATCACGTGATCGATGTGACAATGGGTGTTCAACAATGCCAAAGGTTGCAATTCATTTTGATGAATATAATCCAAAAAGAATTGTTGTTCTTCGCGCGTGTAACAGCCTGGATCGACAATCACTGCTTCTTTTTGTTCGTTGAAAACGATGTAAGAATTTTCCTGAAAAGGATTGAACGTAAAACCTTGAACTGTTAATTTCATATTGAATTTTTTGCTGTCGCAAAAGTACGAATTAATGGCCATTTTGGGGTTTTATGGAAACACATTTCGAAATCTTTAAGACAACTTTTATTATCCTAAATGAGTGTTTCGTGGAAAATTAATTTTTTTGGTAAACTCAATGATAAATACAGTTTTGGCCTTGGAAGAAAGGTTTTTAAAGGCACACTGAAAATGTAGACTTTTGGAGGACTTCCGAAGGATGCTGCGAAGCTAACCTACGCAGCGCTAGTGGAGTAGATCACCGACAAAATCACGTTTTCAGAAGCTTTTAAAATAAAGCGCACTATGCATTAAATTTGTTTGGTGCAAAAATTTGCGCTTTAACTTTCTGAGAAAGCCTTTCCCGATATTTATCGGGAGGGTTCGTTTTGATCAAGCACCGCGAAGCAGCCACGCAGTGAAAAGGAACAAAAAGTTTCCCCTTGATTTAGGCATTATCTTTGTTTAGCGAGTTTTGATTACTTTTGTCACAATTGAAAAAGTCTAAAATCCTTTAAAATGAAAAAGATTACTTTTATTCTGATTGCTGTGTTGGGTCTGACGGTTGTCAGCTGTAGCAAACGCATCGCGTACACAGAAGAAATTCGCAAAGAATACGATTTGAATGCTGAAAATTTGAAAAAAGTGCAATTTTACACTTCTTCTCAAATTATTTTACAACGCAGTACTAGCAACGGTTCGCAAGAAATTTCTGCTGATGGAAAATTGGTTCAAAACCAAAAAAATGAAGAAGATCGCTTGATTATCAACCCAAGTACGAAATGTATTTTCGAAAAATATGGTGACAAAGGCGAAGTTTTCATCCGTTTCGAAGTTGGACAAGGAAAAACGTTGAAATTTGCGGTTCGTCAAAACCAAGCGAATGGTCGTTTTTATTTAGATGCCAATTGGAAATCTGATAAAGGAGGAGAAGTGATTTACGGAAATCAAACGTATTATGCCAATTCAGCTTCTGGAAACACTTTCTTGATGGTTTCAATTCAAAAATTGAAGAAAACCAAACGCAAAGACCGCGTGGTGAAAGGGATTAAAGTTTAGGATAAACTGAAATAATATTGGAAAAACCGAAGATGAGTTGATTGTCTTCGGTTTTTTTTGTTTCAAACAACCAATGTTTCTTTACCAGCAAAATTTAAGCTGCACTGGTTTTCATCGGTTTAATATCATTCAATTCTTTTTCTTTCTGAATTTTGCCTTCCTCTAGATCGAAATCATCTTGCAATCCGAGCCAAAACTTCGCAGATGTTCCAAAATATTTGGCCAATCGCAATGCTGTATCTGCAGTAATTCTTCTATTTCCTTTGATAATTTCCGAAATACGGGTTTGTGGCAAAAAAGTCTCTTTCGCCAAACGATAAGCGGAAATTTCCATCGGAATTAAAAATTCTTCAAGTAAAATTTCTCCAGGGTGAATGTTGTTTAATTTTTCCATTTTTTAGTGGTAATCAATTACTTTTATTCCGTAAGCATCATTGTTAATCCATTGAAAAATAATTCTCCATTGATTATTAATTCTAATGCTGTGATAATCTTCAAGATTTCCTTTTAACTTTTCCAAGCGATTGGCTGGTGGAATTCTTAAATCATTTAAATCTTGCGCACTATTTATCATTCTTAATTTTCGGCGAATAATTTGCTGAATCTCACTGGGCAGTTTCTTTGATTGAAGTCCCAGCCAAATTTTTTCAGTTTCCTTATCTCCAAACTCTTTTATCATTAGTTACACTATACGTTACTAACGTCAAAAGTAAGTAAATATTTTCTTGATTCCAATTTTATTTTAATTATTTCAGATGTTTCAAAAACAACACTTTTCCCAAATCCAAAAATAAAACCTAATTTCGTTCCCATGTTTTCAAAGTATAAATACTACATCTTACTACACATCACCATTTTCATTTGGGGTTTTACGGGGATTTTAGGCAAGCTGATTCATCTTGAAGCAATTAATATTGTTTGGTTCAGGATTTTAATCGCTTTTTTATCTTTGATTGTTGGACTTTGGTTGCTGAAATTGCCCATCAAAATCCAAAACAAAAAACAGTTTTGGGCAACGTTGGGCGTGGGTGTTTTTGTCACTTTACATTGGCTCACTTTTTACCAATCGATACAACTTTCAACGGCTTCTTTGGGCGTTTTGTGTTTGTCAACTACCACCTTGCATGTCACTTGGCTTGAACCTTTGGTGATGAAACGCAAATTTTCTTGGCTAGAATTTTCGATGGGCGTTGTAGTGATTTATGGTATTTACATCGTCTCCGATGATTTCAAAGGCAAAGAATTAGAAGCCTTGGCTTTCGGATTGACTTCCGCTTTGTGCGCCGCACTTTTTTCTGTTTTCAATGCACGTTTGGCCAAAGATGGCGTTCCTGCGTCAGCATTGACCATTCATGAAATGGGCGTTGGTCTTGTTTTTATGACTATTGTAATGCTGGCGACAAATAAAATTCACGCCGAAATGTTCGTCATGCGTTGGGAAGATTTGGCTTGGTTGCTGTTTTTGGGAATCATTTGCACTTCGATCGCTTTCTTGACAACCATCGAAGTGGTGAAAAAATTGGGTGCGTTTACAGTTACTTTGAGTATCAATTTGGAACCTGTTTACACGATTATTTTGGCGATTTTATTGCTGAAAGAAAACAAAAAACTGGACAATAGTTTTTACATCGGTGCTACGCTCATTATCTTTGTAGTGATAGCCAATGCGGTGATCAAGAATTATCTTTCGAAACGAACTTCTTCGAAAATTTTGCAAAGTGAGACGGGTCATTGAAACCCAATTTAAATCCGATTTCTTTGGCAGATAATTGCGTAAAAAACGACAATCTTTTGGCTTCTGCAACCAAGCGATTTTGAATGTGTTCTTTCGCTGTTCGACCCGTATTTTTCTTGATGATTTCGTTCAAATAATTCGCTGAAATGGTCAGTTTATCCGCATATTCGCTCACTTTGTGCCATTCCATGTATTTCTGCTCCACCAAAACTTTGAATCGAGATACGATTTCTGGCGGCATTTCTCCCATTGATTCAAATTGTTTGTTTGATTTCAATTCACAAGCATCAATCAAAAACAACTTCAAATAGGCACTGAATTTTTCCTCTGTGAAACTTTGGTTAGAGTTATAAATTTCTTGTAGTTTGTAAATCAATTTTTTAACATCATTTTGTAAATCATCGAGTTGCAGAAAGTTGATTTTCCCTTCCACCGTGAAAAGATTTAAATCATTGATGAATTTAGTTGTCAATCCATTTTTAATCAAAAATTCCTCCGTGAATAAAATGGCCAATCCTTCAGGTGCTTCATCTTCAGATTCAACTTGGTGCACTTGCTCTGGATGGATGAAGAACAACATGTCGTTTTTTATTTCAATCGTGTTGAGATCAATCGTGTGTTTTCCGGAAGCGTTGATGGTCCAAAGAACGGTGTAATAATTATGTCTGTGCGGTTCTTCAATTTTGTCGGAATCTTTTTTCTTCTCTTCAATTTCTTGAAAAGTTTTGACCGCAAAATTGACGCTTTTGTTGTCGATAATTAAGTCAACATTTTCTATGTTTCTGAAGTAAGACATCCGCTACTGAATTGATTAGTCTTTGAGGGTTTGTACCAACGCATTCCAAAATTCTTCAGTTGAATTGACGCATCCTTGCTCCAACATTTGGTGAATTTCAGTTTCTCGTACTTGAGAATATGGCTTTTCATTCGTGAAAAAGCTCAATAAACCTGCGTTTTTGGTCAATGCGTCGTGAATTCCTTCAGGAGTCGATAAATCAATCAAATCAGTTGGATTTTTTTTCTGAATGGCAATCAATTCCAATTTTTCTGCACCGCAATTGAAAACAAAGCAACTGTCAATGGTTCTGTGTTCCAAAAACTTCACTTTTTCGTAAACGATTTGCAGCACGTTGTCGCTAAAAAGTTCAATCATTTCGAGCGCTAAATCGGGATTGCTTTTGTTCATTTCCTCCCATTCTTCTTTATACACCTGATTGACTACCAAAAATTGTTTCAAATCATCTTCTAGTAAGCGTAATTCCTCGTCTGTTAATAAGCGATATTTCATTGATTTTGCGACTGTTTTCAATTCATTTTCTACAAATTTAACACAAAAAAAGCCGAAGACTTCATTTCATTTTGGAAAAATCCGCTACGAATTAAAGTTTTCGGCTCTAAAAATTGGAAAGAACTGCTTTTACAAAGTTCCTCTCAATGCTTGTTCTCTTTCGATAGATTCAAAAAGTGCTTTGAAGTTACCTGCTCCAAATCCTTTTGCGCCCATTCTTTGAATGATTTCAAAGAACAAAGTTGGTCTGTCTTCCACCGGTTTGGTGAAAATTTGCAACAAATAACCTTCTTCATCTGCATCAACCAAAATCGATAATTTTTGTAGTTCTTTGATGTCTTCTTTCATCATATCGCGGTGAACTCCTAAACGCTCAGGAATTTCATCGTAATATGCTTGTGGTGGCGGTGGTAAAAATTCCACGCCTCTTGCTTTCAATTGCTCTACAGTTCCAATGATATCGTCAGTTGCCACTGCTAAATGTTGCACGCCAGAACCTTCGTAGAAATCCAAATATTCCTCAATTTGAGAACGTTTGTTTCCTTTTGCTGGCTCATTGATTGGAAATTTAATTCTACCATTTCCGTTGCTCATCACTTTACTCATCAATGCTGAATATTCAGTGTGAATTTGCTTGTCGTCAAACGAAAGAAAATTGGCAAATCCCATGATGTCTTCGTACCATTTTACCCAAACATTCATTTGGTTCCAGCCCACATTTCCAACCATGTGGTCGATGAATTTCAAACCAACTGGTGTTGGGTTGTAGTCACTTTTCCATTCTACGAATCCAGGTAAAAATAAACCATTGTAGTTTTTACGCTCAACAAAAATGTGAACAGTTTCACCGTAAGTATAAATTCCTGAGCGAATTACTTCACCATGCTCGTCTTTTTCAACTGTTGGTTCCATGAACGATTTCGCCCCACGACTTACCGTTTCTTCGTAAGCTTTTCTAGAATCTTCAACCCACAAAGCGATTACTTTTACACCATCTCCGTGTTTTTTAACGTGTTCACCGATAGGAGATTCACTGTTCATTGCTGTGGTCAAAACCAATCTAATTTTGTCTTGTTTGATCACGTAAGATGTACGATCTTTCAAACCAGTTTCCAATCCTGCATAAGCGTGAGATTGAAATCCAAAAGCTGTTTTGTAGAAATGCGCTGCTTGTTTCGCGTTTCCTACATAAAATTCTACGTAATCCGTTCCCAATAAAGGAAGGAAATCTTGTGCGTCTTCGAAGATTTTTTCTAATCCGTATTCAACGCTTTTTACTTCTTTACTCATGATTTTAATATTTTGAAGCAAGATTTACTCGCTTGATTTGTAATTTGATAAATGATTTTGGCTTATTCCAACCAAGATTTGTAGTAATCTTTGTCAGAAAGATCCAATGCAGCTTGCGTCAATTTCAACGGTTTGAAAGTATCGACCATCACAGCCAATTCTCCAGTTTCTTTTTGACCAATGCTTCGCTCCATTGCTCCTGGGTGTGGCCCGTGTGGAATTCCACCTGGATGCAAAGAAATGTATCCTTTTTCAACGTGATTTCTACTCATAAAATCGCCATCAACATAATACAAAACCTCGTCAGAATCAATATTGCTGTGATTGTATGGCGCAGGAACAGCTTTTGGATGGTAATCGTATAAACGAGGAACGAAAGAACAAATTACAAAATTGTTTCCTTCGAATGTTTGGTGAATTGGCGGTGGTAAATGCACGCGACCTGTAATTGGTTCAAAATTGTGAATAGAGAAAGCATACGGATAATTGAATCCGTCCCAACCAACTACATCAAATGGATGCGTCGCGTAAACGATTTCGTGCAAAATATTTTCTTTTTTCACTTTCACAATGAAATCACCTTTTTCGTCGTGTGTTTCTAATTCTGAAGGAATTTTGAAATCTCTTTCGCAGAAAGGAGAATGCTCTAGTAATTGTCCAAATTTATTTCTGTAATTTCTGGGTGTTAATACAGGGCTGAACGATTCAACAATAAACAAACGATTGTCTTCCGAATCAAATTCAATTTGATAGATCATTCCTCTTGGAATCACTAAATAATCGCCATACTCAAAAGGAATATTTCCGACCAAGGTTCTCAATTTTCCTGATCCTTTGTGGATGAAAATTACTTCATCTGCATCAGCATTTTTGTAGAAATAGGAAGTCAAAGATTTTCGCGGCGAAGCACAAGCAACATTGATATCATTGTTGAACAAAACAATCACACGGCTATCTAAAAAGTCATCTTGTGGTTCAACTTCGTAACCACGAATCATGTGAGATTGTATGTTTTTTCCAACAGCGGCAATAGGTGTTAAATCTATTGGATTTGAAATAGATTTAACTTGTGTTGGTCTGTGAACATGGTATAAAATGGATGAAAACCCACTAAAACCTTCTGTTCCAAATAATTGTTCGTAATAATAACCACCTGTTTCTTTTTCGAAGGTGATGTGTCTTTTTGACGGGAAACGTCCAAGTTTATGATAAAATGGCATAACTGCTATAATTTAAAGTTTAATAATTTCCATTGCATGGATTTGCAATGAAACTTTTCAATAAATCAAGCGCTTCACTCTGGATTTCGCTTGATTAGAAACTTTAAATAACTGAGGAGTCCTAACCACATTTTCGATTCGTTTTACACAAAGTTAAAATTTGAATCCAATACTTACAAATTTTATTTGGTTAGAATCTTTCTAAATGAAGTTAAATCAAAGAGTGCTATATCAATTGGTTTAAATTCAGGTTTTTAAGTTTGAATTAAGTGCAAAAAAAAAGAGTGAGACGGGCGTCTCACTCTCTTCTAACCTAACCTAACCTACCTTTTACAACTAAACCTGAGACAAATGTATATGATGATTTTCTATTATGCAAATTTTTTTTTAATTTTTTTTAATTTTTTAAGATTTAAGTTTGAAAATGAACGTTTTGTCGGTCAAAAAAGTGATTATTTTTTTTGCTTTGGCATTTTTTGGAGTTCAAAAATTTACAGAAATCGACGTGCTTTAAAAATAATTAACCATGAATATTTTTATTAGTCAATTCATCTCATTATATTCGCACCCTTAAATAAAAAGATAGCAATGGCTCTAATTGGAAAAATTCGAGAAAGATCAGGTTTACTGGTGATTATTATTGGTTTAGCTTTATTAGCATTTATTTTACCTGAATTTAATAAAAGCAACGTCGCTGACGTTGGTCCAGGTTTGGTATATGGTGAAAAAGTAAAATATGATGTTTACGAGCAAAAAAGTAGAGAAGTAGGAATGATGGACGAGCAACAAGCGGCTCAAGCACAACGTCCTTACACTGCTCAAGATCAAGAAAACTCTATTGAGAAAGCTTGGAATGCTGTTGTAGAAGACATCATTTTCGAGAAGGAATTCGAAGCATTAGGAATTGATGTATCGCAAAGAGAACTTGATGCATATTTATATGGTACTGATGGTTTCACTGTCATGGAAAATTTGGCTCAAACTTTTGTAGATTCAACTGGTAAATTCAATCCAAGATTATTGGAGCAAAGAATTCAACAAATGGAGTCTTCTAAAGATCCAAATGAAGCTGCACAATGGGAACAAAACAAAAAAGATTTGAGAAAACAACGTAAATCTGAAAAGTATTTCCAGTTGTTGTCTCAAGGTGTATATGTTACAGACTTAGAAGCTGAGGAAGAATACAAAGCACAAAAGGAATTGAAAAGCATTTCATACATTGCTAAAAGATACAGTGAAATTCCTGATGATCAAGTAAAAGTATCAGATGCTGCAGTTCGCGCTTATTATGAGGAGCACAAAAACGAGAAAAAATGGGAAGCTACCGCTGGTAGAACTGTAAAATATTTCGAAATTAAAGTGGCTCCTTCTAAAGAAGATACTGCTAAGTTCACGAAAATCATTACAGATTTGAAAACGCAGTTCGTGAAATCAACGAGTACCAAAACAGATAGTTTATTTGTATTGGCTAATAGTGATATGAAAGCGTATTCAAGTACACACCAAGCGACTTTCAGACCAGAAAACGATCCTAAAGCAAGACAAGGAATGACTTATCCAATGTATATGGATACTATTTTCAAAACTGCGAGCAAAGGTCAAGTAGTTGGTCCATATTACGATCAAGGAAACACAAGACTTGCGAAAGTATTGGATTTCAATAAATATGTATTGAAAGTACGTCACATCTTAATTGGTGCGAAACAAGGGGATACGTTGTCATTTGTGAAAGCTAAACGCAAAGCTGACAGCATCATGGTGACTTTGAACAAAACAAATTTCCCAGAATACGCACAAAGATTCTCTGAAGATCCAGGATTGAAACAAAACGGTGGCGTTTACGAAGATTTCTTAGATTACGAGATGGTTCCTGAGTTTTCTCAATTTGCAATTGATAATCCAATTGGAAAAATTGGAACTGCGAAAACAACTTTCGGTATCCATATAATCGAAGTATTGGATAAAAGAGAAGTAAATTTCCCTGTGTTGGCAATCATTCAAAAAACATTGACTCCAAGTCAAGATACTGAAGATGATGCTAAAAGCGCAGCTTATGAAGTGTATGACGAATTCTCTGCAAAAATTGAGAAAAAATCAACGCCAAAAGCGAAATTAGATTTGTTTGATACATTGGCTAGAAGAAATGATTTCTTCGTTACTCAACCAATTGATATCTTGACAGAAAGTCCAAGAGTAAACGCGTTTGAAACTCCAATGGCAAAAGACAAAATTTTGAAATTGGCTTACGATGAAGACGCTGAAGTTGGAATGATGTCTTATCCAATCAAAGATGGTTCTAAATATGTAATTGCGATTATTTCTTCTATCCGTCAAAAAGGTGTTCCAAATTTCGAAGATGTGGAAGCAAGAATGAAAGTGGAAGTAATGAACGATTTGAAAGCAAAACGTTTCACAAGAATGATGCTAGGAAGCAGAACGATTGAAGCAGCTTCAAGAAAAATGAATACTCCAGTGCAAGAAGCTGAAGTAACATTTGCAAATCCTCAATTTGGTGGAAGTGGTTTTGAGCCTGAAGTTGTAGGTTCATTGTTCGCAGGATTGAAAAATGGAGAATTGACTATTCCATTGAAAGGATTGCAAGGTGTTTACTTGATTCGTTTGAATAAAACAACCAAAGCACCAGCAACAAGCAATTATGATTTAGAGAAAAATCAATTGTTGAATGCAGCAAGAGGAAACGTTAGAAGTTCTGTTAGTCAAGCTTTATTCAAAAAAGCTGAAGTAAAAGATTACCGTAAATTCAATAGTCTTGGTATCACAATCGAAGACTAATTAAAATAATAATTTTGAAAGGGTTGGATCATTGATTCAACCCTTTTTTTATGCTTAGATTTTTTAGCACACAAAAAAACCACGCACTTTTCAGAACGTGGTTTTCATATTAATTTCAGTATAACTACATCTTCAAAAATCCTTTTTGGATCAATAAATGTGCAATTTGAACAGCGTTCGTTGCTGCACCTTTTCTTAAGTTATCAGCAACAACCCACATATTTAAAGTGTTTTCTTGACTTTCATCTCTGCGGATTCTTCCAACAAAGACATCATCTTTGCCTTCAGCATATTTTGCCATTGGATAGGTGTTTGTCGTTGGATCATCTTTTAAGGTAACGCCTGGAGCATCGTGCAATAGTTTTCTTACATCTTGCAGTTCGAAATCTTTTTCAAATTCAACATTCAACGCTTCAGAATGTCCGCCGACAACAGGAACACGAACAGCAGTCGCAGTAACGCGTATCGAAGGATCAAGAATCTTTTTCGTTTCTTGTGTCAATTTCATTTCTTCTTTCGTGTAACCATTGTCCATGAACGAATCGCAATGAGGAATACAATTTTTGTCAATCGGATATGCATAGGCCATTTCACCTTCGATTCCAGCGCGTTCATTTTCCATTTGTTGCACTGCTTTCATTCCAGTTCCAGTGATGGATTGATAAGTTGAAACCACAACTCTTTTCACCGTGTAAGCTTTGTGCAAAGGAGCCAACGCAAGCATCATTTGGATGGTACTGCAATTTGGATTGGCGATGATTTTATCATCAATGGTCAATAAATCACCATTAATTTCTGGAACGATCAACTTTTTGGTTGGATCCATTCTCCAAGCAGAACTGTTGTCAATCACAAAAGTGCCAACTTCAGCAAATTTCGGTGCCCATTGAAGCGATGTTTCTCCACCTGCTGAAAAAATTGCCAAGTCTGGTTTCATTGCTACTGCAGTTTGTAGACCAACAATAGTGTAAGTTGAACCTCCAAAATCAATTTTTTGACCAACAGATTTTTCAGAAGCAACAGGAATTAATTCTGTCACTGGAAAATTTTGTTCTCTCAGCACTTTGAGCATTACGTTACCTACCATTCCAGTAGCACCAACTACAGCTATTCTCATTTTCTTGCTTTTTGAATATCGAAAAAATTGTTGAATTCAGATTCTAAATAATTTTAAAATGATGATTTTCAACAAAGAATAATTCCGAATAAATTTATAAATACAAAATCAAAATTACTATATTTAAAGTCTTATTGTGAACTATCTATGAAACACTTTCTCAACATTTCATTTTTAATACTTCCTTTGCTCGCTTTTTCGCAGGTTCAGGAAGATTTCACTGATGGAGATTTTACAACAAATCCAGCTTGGACAGGAACTGCCTCAACCTTTAATGTTAACGGAAGTAACCAATTGCAATTGAATGACATTGCAACAAATTCATCGTATTTAGTAACCCCACATAATTTATCTTCCATAGCAAATAAAGAATGGCGATTTTATGCCAAGCAAAGTTTTGCGGGTTCATCAAGTAATTTCTCTAAAATCTATCTAACAGCAGCAAGCTCAGATTTAAGTGCCAATCCTGATGGATATTACATCCTTTTGGGTGAGAGTTTGACGACAGACGCGGTGCGCCTCTTCAAAAGTGTTGGTGGAACAAGCACTGAAATTTGCGCAGGAACGGCCGGAGCAATTGCAAATTCAGCAAATTTGGGAATCAGAGTGGTGAGAGACAATGCTGGAAATTGGGATTTATACGTCGATTATTCAGGTGGGACGAATTATGTTTTTCAATCCACAGGAACTGATGCAAGCAATTTAGTCGGAACACGTGCTGGTTTTATGTGTGTTTACACTTCTAGCAATGCGACTAAATTTTATTATGATGACATTTATATTGGCGATGAAATCGTCGACACACAAGCTCCTATTGTGAGTTCAACTTCCGTAATCAACGCAACCAATGTGGATTTGCTTTTCAACGAAGCGATTGATCAAACGACAGGAGAAACAGTTTCAAATTATGTCATCAATCCAGTAAACACAGTTGTTTCTGCAACAAGAGACGCTAGTAATTTTGCGTTGATTCATCTTTCTTTGCAAACACCTTTGGTGAATGGAGCTTCAAATGAAGTTACGATTTCCAACGTCCAAGATATTTCTGGTAATTCTGTTGTTCACAATGCCATTTTTACGTTTTTACAAGCGCAAACACCTGCAAAAGGGGATGTAATTATCAATGAATTTATGAGTGATCCTTCGCCAGTATTGGGATTGCCAGAATACGAATTTGTTGAAATTTATAATCGCAGCAACAAAATTTTCAACTTAAATGGCTGGAAAATTGGCGATAATGCTTCAGACGGAACCATAGGAAATGCATGGTTGATGCCTGGCGAATCCAAGATTTTATGCGGCTCAACAGTCATTGATTCATTTTTGAATTCTGTGTCGGTAACCAGTTTTCCAAGTTTGAATAATGCCGGTGATGATATTGTTTTAAAAGACAATAACGGATTAATTTTGGATAAAATATCATACACAGATTTATGGTTTCAAGACGAAATCAAGAAAGATGGAGGTTATTCAATCGAATTGATTAATCCAAATGATCCTTGTTCAGATGAAACGAATTGGAAAGCAAGTAATGCAGTTTTAGGAGGAACGCCAAGTTTGCAAAATTCGATTTATGATGTAACTCCCGATACTCAAGCACCTTCATTTAAAACATTGTTAGCAACTGCCCCGAATTTATTGGAAGTTACCTTTTCTGAAGGTTTAGACTCTTTGAGTTTGGTAAATTCATTGATTGATTTTAATCCAAATTTGACAATTACAAACACAGCGTTGACTGAAAGTTTTCCGAAATCGGTAACTTATACTTTCCAAGAAAATTTGGTTGGATCTCAAATTTATCAGATTACCATGAGCGATGTTGCTGATTGTTGGGCAAATGCTACCAGTCTTTCAGGAACTTTCGTTTTGCCAGAAACGCCATTGGTTGGGGATTTGGTGGTCAATGAAATCCTTTTTAATCCATTTACATCAGGATATGATTTTGTTGAAATCAGAAACAATTCTGCGAAATGGATAGATTTATATAATATGCAAATTGGAAATTTTGACAACGATACTATTTCGAATTTAAAAACTATCACTGAGCATTTTATCTTAAAACAAGGTGAATATGCAGTTTTGACTTCAGATTCATTGTCGCAGTTGCAGGTTTATCCTTTTGCAATTCCGGGACGTTTTATTCAAATGAGTTTGCCTACACTAAATAATGATTCTGGCACTGTTTATTTGATTAACAATCAGAACGTTTTGGATAAAGTGAGTTATTTAGAAGATTGGCATTTTCAATTACTAGATAATTTTGATGGAAAATCACTTGAAAAAATTGACCCAAATGGAAGTTCAAATGATGCAAACAATTGGCATACTGCCGCAGAAGCGGTTAGTTTTGCTACACCCGGAAGTCAAAATTCTCAATACTCTGTGGGACAAGAGAGTGGTAAAATCACTTTAACCTCGGAAACTTTTTCGCCTGATAATGACGGAACAGAAGATGTAATGCAATTTAACTATGAAATGCAAGAGGCAGGAATGATTGGGACAATTCATATTTATGATGACAGAGGAAGAATTATCAGAGATTTGGTTAAAAGTGAACTTTTAGGCGCAAAAGGAAGTTTTAACTGGGATGGATTAACTGAGAAAAATCAAAAAGCAAGTATTGGCACGTACATTATGTATTTCGAAGCATTTAATAGCAAAGGAGAAATTTCTACAATTAGAAAAACATTTGTGCTCGCAGGGAAATTATAATCTAAAATGCAAAAAAATTAATACAGTCATATTAAATAGGTTATAACTATTTTTAAAATCTGGAAAAATTGGTTTAAATAAATTGGTTTTAAGAGTAAAGAATCGATGAATGACACTTTTTTTTTCATATAAATTGCAATTTAATCGATTAAAAATTGTTGAACATCTAATTTTTTGCATACCTTTGTGGTTGTCAAAAATTTAGTTGGTGAATTGGCTTTAATTAAAGTTCAATAAAATCAATTGTTTTGGAGATAAAATATTACTTAGTGGTATTAAATTAGACCATCAAAAAAAATAAAAATGAAGAAACTGTTACTTAGTTTTACTGCATTTGTTTTAGGAATGAATGTATTAAATGCTCAAACACAAGATCAAAAACTCAGTGTTGGACTTCACGCTGGAGTTGTAAATTACAATGGTGAATTAAATTATCTTTGGTTGAATACAGACAAAGCTTTCAGAGCTCAATTTGGTGTTTCAGCAGCTTATAATTTAAATGCTTTTTTTAATCTTGGTCTTGATGTGTCAAAAGGTAGCATCGGTTATCATGTTCCAGAATTGGGAGGGTTTCGTGCTGATTTAACTCAAGGTAATTTACAATTGAGATTCAAAATCAACAACGGAAGAATGTTGAAAGAAGATTGCCGTTTCCAACCGTACGTATTTGGAGGTTTCGGTTTCGCAATGTTTAAAGCGAAAGATGACGATAGCTCTAAGTTGGTTGTTGAAGGAACAGATTTCACAAAAAATATCGGATTAGGTTTTACTGTTAAGGTAACTCAAAACATCGGTGTAAATTTCAACACTTTATACTCAATCTTATCAAGTGATAGACGTGATCACCAATCTTTGGCATTCAATGACCAATATTTGATTAACAGTGTTGGTGTTGTTTACAACTTTGGGAAACCAAAAGATACTGACGGTGATGGTGTAACTGATGCAAATGACAAATGTCCTGAAACTCCAGCTGGTGTTCAAGTTGACAAAAATGGTTGTCCATTGGATTCTGATAAAGATGGAGTTGCTGACTTCCAAGACGAATGTCCTGAAGTTGCTGGAACTAAAGAAACAAAAGGTTGTCCAGATGCTGACAAAGACGGAATCGCTGATAAAGATGATCAATGTCCAGAAGAAGCTGGAACAGCTGCAACAAACGGATGTCCTGATAAAGACGAAGACGGTGTTGCTGACAAAGATGACAAATGTCCAGATGTAAAAGGTACGAAAGCAATGAAAGGTTGTCCAGATGCTGATGGCGATGGAGTAGCTGAATTCGAAGATGGTTGTCCAGATGTTGCTGGAACTAAAGCCAATAAAGGTTGTCCTGAACCAGCTCCAGCTCCTACAATTTCTGCAAACTTGGAAAATTTAGGAAGAATCGATGCTCAATTCCAATCTGCTGAGTACGCATTGAGAAAAAAATACAAAGATCACTTAGATCAAATTGCTGTTGAATTATTGGCTGATCCTGCTGTGAAAGTTACACTTTCTGGTTATGCGGATTCTAAAGGTGATAAAGCATTCAACATGCCATTGTCTCAAAAAAGAGCGGAAGCTGTTAAAGCATACTTGGTGAAAAAAGGAGTAGACAAAGAAAGAATCTCAGTATTGTTCTTTGGTGAAGATTTCCCTAAAGCATCTAGCAATACAGCTGAAGGTTTAGCAATAAACAGACGTGTAGAGTTTAAATTCACGAAATAATCTTCATAGATATTTGAAAGGGGCTAAGTTTTTACTTAGCCCCTTTTTTATTGGAATAAATTTCTGTGAAATAATGAGAGCAAAAGATTTACCTTTCCGTAAATATTGAACCTCAAAATAGAATTAAGATTTTACTTTTGAAAGAATCTCCATTTAGATTTCAAGCAACTCATGCGGTAATCGTCTAGCAATTCAGAAACGCCTTTGCCTTCGATCTTTTGCAACAACTTGTAAGTTCCTTTGCCCATTTTGTAATCCATTTCATCTTCGAAGATGGGAATGATGCCTAAAAAGTGAATTTCCTTGTCTTCAGTTTGAATTGGCGACAATTCTTTCTCCAAAAAGTAAGGCGCATTGAGCATCAAGTATTTTTGTTTCATCGTATTGGAAAGGGGCATCGCTGGATTTCCATTCGGGAACGTATGACCGATTCCATACCACGTTTCTTTTTCGATGCAATGTTTGGCTAATTTTTGAATCCATTCAATGACCCATTTTCCATTTTCGGTGGTTAAATCCCAATAACTTGGAAGGCAAAAATACAATTCTGCGTGATTGCGTTCTTTGTATTTTTCAGGAACAGGCATTGCATAGTCGCTCAAACCATTGGTCATCAAAACGATGATTTCTGAGCGCATTTCGATTTTGATTTCTAGTAAAGGGAAATCATTTTCAGACGTAGAAAGGTGCGTTTTGACATTGTTTTCGCCAAATCTTTCAATCAATGTTTGCTCGAGGATATTCATGACTCAAAGATAAGTCTTGTTGCATGAAAAAAATGGTAAAATGGAAAAAAGATTTAAGCGGCAACTCTTTGTAAAATGACTTTACACGGAATGGAAGATGTTACAGTCACAAAATGGTTTTCGAAAAGTGGAATCGAAAGATAATCGCCTGCTTGGAGTTGGTGGATTGTTTCTCCGATTTGGATGTCACAAGTACCTTCAACGATTAGAAAACGCTCAAATTCGTTCGTGTGAATTTCTTCAGGTGCCATTTCTTTGATCCAAACGATGGCGGTGGTTTGCTCAGGCGTGTAGCCGATAATTTTAGCGTGAACAGATTCCAATTCTCTATCCAACACCATGTCTTCACGAGAAAGCCAATGCGCGAAATCTGCAATGGTAGAACTTTCGTTCAGCGCTGGAGGGAAACTAACAGTTTCGCCATTTTCGATGCGCTCAGTGTAATCTATGGTCGCTAAAAGAAAAGGTTTGATTGTAGGATCTGGTTCTACAGCATTCAATCGAGCGAAAGATTCCAAAGATGCGCTGATTTTTTCAATTTCTGAGAGCAACGCTTGATTGGTAGCAATTTTTGACTCAACTTCCAAAATCTCGGCATCAGACAAAGAACCCAAAACATACGCTTCAAGGATTCCTGATTCAATATATGATTGTGTTTCTGGCATCTAAACTGTAGAAATTAAGTAAAAGCAAAAGCTTTCAACAACCAAATTTAATGAATTCAAGTGAGAATAAAAATTTAATTTTTGAAATTCTTGCAATTGTTGTGGAGAATATCGGACTCGAACCGATCACCTCAACGCTGCCAGCGTTGCGCTCTAGCCAGATGAGCTAATCCCCCTTTTTGAATGACTCGCCAAAAGTACGATAATTAATGAAATGCGCAAAAGGAATTTTTGGGCGCAGCTTGCGAAAGCAAAAAGTGAAAATTACAGTTTGCAATGATCCCTTTGGAAGAGTGAAAATGGATTCATTTGGTGAATGATTTTTATTCGCTTGTAGTTCTTTTTTGGTCTTTCTTTTTGAAATTTAAAGGGTAATTTATGCCTAGGCCGAGATTACTATAAAAACCAAAATAAGATCCTGGAGTAAAATGTTTTGCATTTTTTCTTTTGATCATCATCCAATACGGCTCAAAATAAAATTTAAGCGCACATTTTTTAAAATTATATTGCACTGCCAAATTAGTTGTTAAAGCATATGGAACGCTTGTGATGAAGCTATAATTTGCGAGACCTATATCCTGAAAAGGCTTATCGTATGTATCTGTTGCATTCAATAAAACACTAGGCTTTAACGATCTTAAGAAATGACTACTACTACTGAGACTTAGAGAATCTTTCATTTGATTTAAGAAGTACACTTTCGCACCTCCACCAACTCTGATCGATAATTTTGTTTTGGGAATAGAAAACTGGTAATCTAATAAGGCAGAAAGTTTATATGTTCTACAATGTGAAGTGTATTTTGAAGTATTTTTATTATATTTATTATTAAAGTAAACGGCTGACCAATCCTCCCGGCCAACACCAATGGATAAGAGTATTTTATTCATTTTAACTCCAACTGAAAGGCTGTTATCTAAAACAAGAAAGTTACTAGTAATAACATTAGTTGAAATGTTGTATTCAACAAAATACTTCAATTGCGCATTAGCATTCAAACTTAAGAATAGGCAAAAAGCAAGGATAAATTTCATATCAATTGGTTCAATAGGATATAGAAAGCACAGAAAATCAAACAATAAAAAGTCAAAAATATCTTAGTTTGTTGTTTGTTTTTTTCCAACAAATATTCATGAATTTTCACTTAAATGTAAGAAATTATAACAAAAACGCAAAAAATATTATTTTTCTTTCAATTCAACCTCGCCACCAAGTCCGCCAAACTGTATAAGAAACCAAGATCCCAATCAACGCGCCGCCGATTAAGTCAGAGAGGTAATGCACACCCAAGTACAACCTCGAAAAACTGACCAAAACCGCGATAAAAATCAGTGTTGGAAACAGCCATTTGTAGGATTTTTTCAGCGAAAGTCCAATGAAAGTGGCCATGGCGAAAAAATTGGCTGCGTGGGAAGATACAAACCCAAATTGTCCGCCTTTGTAAAATTCGCCCGGTTTTATTTCGTAGAAATGCAATTTCTTTGTTAGCAAAGCATGGTGTGAAGGGCGGTAGCGTTCAATCATATTTTTGATTAATTGACTGGAGATTAAATCCGCCAAACCAACGCAAATCAGCGCCACGAGCAAAAAGAGCATCGATTTTTTGAAGCCGTACTTTTTGTAAGCCAAAAAAAGCAAAAACAAGTAAAATGGAATCCAAAAAAACTTCCCAGAAACGAGCCACATCAATTCATCGAGCCAAGGAGTGTGAATCGAATTTACGGCTAAAACGATAGACCGATCAACAGATTCAAGCCATTCAATCATTCATCGTTGAGTTTCTTCCAAATCATGTCTTTCAATTCCACCAAGTTTTGTTGAGCCAAAGAGGAAATGAAAAGATAAGGAATCGCAGGTAAATCTACTTCCATTTGCGATTTCATCACGTCGTCTAACATGTCAGATTTGGTAATTGCCAGCAAACGGTCTTTTAGCAATAATTCTGGATTGTATTGTCTCAATTCGTTGAGCAGAATTTCGTATTCTTTGGCCACATTGTCGCTATCTGCGGGCACCATGAAAAGCAATAGAGAATTTCGTTCAATGTGTCTTAAAAAGCGCAAACCAATGCCTTTTCCTTCGTGCGCTCCCTCGATGATTCCGGGAATATCAGCCATCACAAAAGAACGGTAATCGCGGTAAGAAACGATGCCTAAATTGGGGCGTAAAGTGGTGAAAGGATAATTTCCGATTTCTGGTTTCGCTGAACTCAACACAGAAAGCAAGGTGCTTTTTCCAGCATTTGGAAAACCAACCAAACCAACATCAGCTAAGACTTTCAATTCCAAGACTTTCCAGCCTTCTTGTCCAGGTTCTCCCGGTTGGGCAAATTGTGGCGCTCGGTTGGTGGAAGATTTGAAATGGTTGTTTCCCATTCCACCTCGTCCGCCAGGTACCAAAATCACTTCTTCTTTGTCAGCGGTAATTTCGAATAAAATTTCATCTGTTTCTGCATCACGCGCGATTGTTCCGATGGGAACTTCGATGTATTTATCTTCTCCTTGCGAACCAGTTTTCAAATTTCCAGTTCCATGGGCACCGTGACCCGCTTTGGAGTGTTTGTGAAATTTCAAATGGAGCAAAGTCCATAATTGTGCATTTCCGCGCAGAATGATGTGACCACCACGACCACCATCACCACCATCTGGACCACCTTGTGGAATGTATTTTTCTCTTCGATAATGCGTAGAGCCGCCGCCCCCATTTCCAGAGGCACAATGAATTTTAACGTAATCTACGAAGTTATCTGAAGCCATATTTTTTTGTGATTATCTATTGTCAATTGCTTGGTAAAGACGCGTTGAAATTTCGTCAATTTCACCAATTCCTTGAATAGAAATAAATTTATTTTGCGCCTCGTAAAAAGCTTTCACGGGAGCTGTTTCGTTTTTGTAAACGTTGATTCTATTTTGAATGATTGCTGGATCGGCGTCATCAGGTCTACCGCTGAATTCTGCTCTTTTCTTCAATCTTTCTCTCAATTCATCTTCTTCCACATCCAAAGCCAACATCATGGTAATGGAAGTGTTTAAAGAACTTAATAATTCGTCTAATGCCGTTGCTTGTGCATTTGTACGTGGAAAACCGTCGAAAATAAATCCTTTCGCGTTTTCGTGTTTCAACACTTCGCTTTTCAGCATCTTGATTGTAACTTCGTCAGGAACCAATGCTCCTTTGTCCATAAAACTTTTAGCCAAAAGACCTAATTCGGTTTCGCCTTTGATATTGGCGCGAAAAATGTCACCTGTTGATAAATGAACCAATCCGTATTTTTCGATTAAACGTTCTGATTGCGTTCCTTTTCCTGCTCCTGGAGGACCAAATAATACAATATTTAACATAGCCTATTGTGCGGGATCATTGCCCTTTAGTTGATAAATTGCTTCAAGATTTCGTCCTTTTTCGTTGTAATCTAGTCCAAAGCCTACAACAAAAACATTCGGAATGGTGAAACCTACATAATGGGGTTCATTCTTTCCTTTGAACGCGTCTGGTTTGTACAATAAAGTTGCGATTTTTACTGAACTCGGTTGATGCGCTCTAAGTAGCGTAAAAATTTTGTCGATGGTAATTCCCGTATCGACAATATCTTCTAAAATAACGATGTGTTTATCGGTAATATCTGTGTTCAAGCCAATTAATTCATCCACTCTTCCAGTAGTTTGCGTGCCTTTGTAAGAACTAACTTTCACAAAAGAAATTTCGCAAGGAATGGTGATTTTTTTGAAAATATCAGATGCGAACATAAAAGAGCCATTCAACACCGCAATAAAGAGTACTTCTTTACCAGCATAATCTTGATTGATTTTTTGCGCAAGGTTGTTAATCTCTTCCTGAATTTTTTCAGGTGAAATGTAAGTCTCGAATGTTTTGTCCAGTATCTGAATCACTATTTGGCAATTTTACTGCAAAATTAAGATTTTTGAGCGAAAAATGGTCATTTTTAATGAAATCAAATCAAAAAAACACCTTTAATTTTACGATTTTGTTAAACTTTTTTGAATGAAAGATTAGAATCTCAATTTTCCTCTAACAATTCCTTTACCTTACTGACGACAAATTTAGTCGAAAACGGTTTGGTAATGTATAAATCTGCGCCCGTGTCATATCCTTTTTGGATGTCGGATTCTTTGGTTTTGGCACTGATAAATACAATTTTGCATTTTTTCAATTCTTCCGTTTCCTTCACGTGTTTGCAAATTTCGTAACCGTCCACATCGGGCATCATGATGTCTAATAACGCGATGTCTGGGGTGTTGGATGCAAGAAGTTCTAACGCTTCAGTTCCATTTCTGGCAATAAAAACGGAATAACCGCTTTTACGCATCAAAAATTCGAGTGACATTAGGATATTTGGATCGTCGTCAACGATTAAAACTTTGGCAAGATCTGACATTATTGTTCTGATTTTCTAGCCCCAAAATTAGGGATTAAAAATCTAAAAACAGAACCTTTTCCTTCTACACTTTCTGCCCAAATTTTTCCGTTGTGCATTTCAATGATTTTTTTACAAATCGCCAAGCCCAATCCGCTGCCTTGCGGTTTTTTCAATGTTTGGTTGTGCGCTTGGAAAAATTTATCAAAAATATAGGGCAATTCAGCACTTGGAATTCCTTTTCCGAAATCTTCAATCGAAATGCCAATTTCATCTTGTTCATCTACAATGCGCAGCACGATTTTATTGTTTTTCGTGGAAAATTTGATGGCGTTGCTCAAGAGATTCAAAATTACTTGTCGCAACAAATCTTCATCTGCATGAATGAGCAAGGAACTATTTGGATAAATCAATTGGATTTCAATGTCTTTGTTTCCAGCCAAATGTTTAAGTGAATCTGCAGCTTCTTTAGCCAAACCAATAATATCGAAAGAGTTAAGATTCAATCGCTGTTTGCCATTTTCGTATTTTTCTAAGTTTAAGACTTGCGTAATCAAATGACTCAAACGTTCCGTTTCTTTCACGATGGTTGACATAAATTCCATGCGTTGTTCTTCTTCCATGTCGGGATTGTCGTGCACAATTTCCGAAAGCGCGCGGATGGAAGTCAGCGGTGTTCTGAGTTCGTGCGTCACGGTGTACAAAAATTCATCCTTCGAAATGTCAATCATTTTCAGCTGTTCATTCACCTTGGTCAACGCGTTGGTCGCTTTGGTCAATTCAGATGATTTTTTGCGCAGTTCTTTGTTGAGTTGAATCAATTGTTGTGATTCATACAAGATTTTCAACACACCATCGATGCTGATTTCTTCTTCTTTCGTGATTGAGCGCACCATGATTCTCGCAGATGCAGAACCAATTACTCCTGCTAAAATCTTTTCCGAAAAGTCAACCAATCTCGGATCGGCTTCTTTCACAGCATCAATTGGAATTTTGTTTCGTTGCGCATAAGATTGCAGCAAATTTTTCGCTCGTTTTGCTCCTAAAAAGTTTTCCAACAAGGCATTTAAATCTGGAATAAAAGCGACACCTTTCCAAACGCCTTGGTTGTCTTTTTTGGCGTGTTTGTAGATATTGACAAAAATTTCAGCTTGGTAAAGTTCCTGCGCATTTGGTTTGTCGTTGACGGAAATCACGATGTAGAAGAAAATATTGAAGAACATGCTCCAAATCACTGAATGCGTGATGCTATCAAAACCTTCCAAGCCAAAAAGTGCATTTGGTTTAAGCCATGAAAAACCAAATAATCCATTTTCAATGATGCTGAAATTGATAACGCCTGAATTGGCCAATGAGGGAACAACCAACGTATAAAACCAAATGCTGAAACCAGCGATTAATCCGACCAAAGCGCCATTTTTTGTAGCACCTTTCCAATAGATTCCACCCAAAATGGAAGGAGCAAATTGGCTTACAGCGGCGAATGAAATCAAGCCAAGAGAAACCAATGAGAAATGTTGCGCGACATTTTTTTCATAAAGAAACGCAAAAACGAGAATGAGCACAATGCTGATTCTTCTGACATATAAAATGACTTTGCTAAAAGATTGGTCGATGGTTTTTTTGAATAGATTATTTCGGATAAAAACCGGCATAATGATATTGTTGCTCAGCATGGTACTAATGGCAATGGTTTCCAAGATAATCATACTGGTTGCGGCTGAAAATCCACCGATGAAAATGAATAATCCCAATAAATCTTGCCCGAAATGGAGTGGAAGCGCGAGTACAAAAGTATCAGCGTCCAAGGAATTGTTTCCAAAAATCAAGATTCCACCGAAGGCGATGGGCAACACGAAAATATTGATCAAAAACAAGTACAAAGGAAAGAGCCAAGTTGCTTTTTTCAAGTGCGCTTCTTTGATGTTTTCAACGACACTGACTTGAAATTGACGCGGAAGAAAAATAACAGCCATCATGGAGATAAACATCATGGTAAACCAAGATGAATAGGATGATTTTTCAGCATCGATTTCAAATAATTTGTTTAAATTTTCATGTTTTGCAGCGCGTGTGAAAATGTCTTCAAAACCATTGAAAATGCCGTAAGTGACAAAAATTCCTGCACAAATAAATGCGACCAATTTGATAATCGTTTCGAAAGCGATTGCTGCGACCAAACCTTCATGTTTTTCAGTGGCATCGACAGACCTTGTACCAAATAGAATGATGAAAAGTGCCAAAATCAAGGTGATGATGAGCGTGCTGTTTTCCAAGAAAATATTTCCACCAGGATTTTTGTTGACAATGATTTCAAAACTGGATGTGATGGCTTTGAGTTGCAGTGAAATGTATGGAATTACCCCAATGATACAGATGATTGTAACGACAATTCCAATGGTGAAATTCTTTCCATATCTGGTGGAAATAAAGTCTGCAATACTGTTGATTCGTTGAAACTTAGTGATGCGGATAATTTTTCCTAAAACCGGTATCATGAAAAAAGCCATGATGGTGGGACCGATGTAAATCGAAAGAAACATGACACCATCATCTGTCGCTTTTCCAACACTTCCATAATAAGTCCAAGCGGTGCAAAAAACGGCCATCGACAGTGCATATACATAGCCATTATTGATTATGCTTTTTCCTTTTTTAGCTAAAAATTCAGCAAAATAAGCGACGCCAAAAAGCAACAGCAAATAAGCAAAAGCAGAAAGAATGACGACTAAATTACTCATGATTGTTTATTTGTTTTTGCGAAAAGGTCTTTCTAAGGTGATTGCAATAATGATAATCATGGAAATCCAGCATCCAAAAACGTATAAAAACAAATTGGGAAAAGAACCGAAAAATCCTTTTTTATTGGCGATCAATAGAAATGGAAAGTTTAGCAATAACAAGGTCAAAAACCCCATTAATCCAACTTTGACGATTTGTTTTTTGTTTTGCATATCTTTTAATATTTCCTAGTTCTTTTTTCTTGACAAAAAAGAACCAAAAAGTCAAGGCTTAATCAGAAAGTTAAAGCGCAAATCTTCTAACAAAATCAATTGTTTCTACATGCGCTTTATTTTAAAAGCTTCTGAAAACGTGATTTTGTCGGTGATCTAATCCGCTAGCGCTACTTAGCTTCCTCCAAAACTCTACATTTTCAGCGCACCTTTAAAAACCTTTCTTCAAATGCCAAAATTGTAAAACTAAAAATCAACTTTCGTTTGATACGCTCAAACAATTGTTCTTAGTCTTGATCGTTTTTTAAATAGTTTAAATCCTAGTTTTTCAACTTTAAATTAAAGTTACATAAATTCAGTTATAAAAATTGAATTTTAGGAAAAGTCTCTAAAATCATACACCCACAACATCAAAATGCTGCGGGTGTAATCATGATAACTATGAACTCAGGATATTTATTCTTCTGCATCCAATCGATCATATTCGCCTTTCAGAGAATAGAATCCAAAAATGGTAAAACCAATGCTGATTGGAATGAAAATGAATAAGATGATTCCCCATTGAAGGGCGGTATTTGTTCTTGCAATTCCTTCTGCGGCAGCACTTGTTTTTTCAAATGCTTGAATGAACATTAGTACTACAGCTGTTGGAGCCAAAAGGATCCAAACGATGCCTAATAATTTTTTGATTGCGCTCATGTTTTAATATTTTAAAGTTTTACAATGAAATTAATCTTCTGTTGTATGGCGTTTGTTGCTCAAATAAACTGTTCCGATAATCAAGCACAAAGATGCCACGCCAATCGGATACCACAAACCTGAAAGAGGTGTAGAACCTGGGAAACTTGCAACCAATGTCGCGATGAACGGAACCAATCCACCGAAAACACCATTTCCAATGTGGTAAGGTAACGACATCGAAGTGTAGCGAATTTTGGTTGGGAACAATTCCACCAAGAAAGCCGCGATCGGACCGTAAACCATCGTCACTAAAAGGATTTGAAAGAAAACCAATGCTACGAACATCCAGAAATTTCCTGAGGATAATTCTTTGTCGACTTGCGTGATTTCAGTTTTAGATTTTTTTCCATCAGGAGAAATCACAGTTTTTTGCAGTTCGTTGAATTTAGCACCGTTTTTCAAGACCATTGGAGTTTTAACGGTCATCAAACTGTCTTTAGAATCTTTGACCAATTCCATTTTTGTTTCAGATTTGCCAGTTGAAACCAATTCTGTTTTCTGTAAAGTTTTGTAATCTGTACTGTCCAAGAAATGCTGGTAAATCGGTCTGTAAAAAATAATTCCCAGCGCCATTCCTGTCATCATGATCCATTTTCTTCCGACTTTATCACTCCACGAACCAAAAATCACGAAGAAAGGAGTTGCCATCGCAATCGCCCAAAGCAAAATGTATCGGGAATCATTGAAGCCAAGTTTACAAGTGTTTTCCAAGAAAGATTGTGCGTAGAATTGACCTGTGTACCAAATCACCCCTTGTCCCATTGTTGCTCCAAACAAAGCCAACAATACCATTTTGAAATTGGTTTTATTTCTGAAACTTTCTTTCAAAGGATTTTTAGAAACTTTTCCTTCCGTTTTCAATTTTGTAAACTGAGGAGATTCGTGCATTTTCATTCTGATGTAGATGGAAACGACAACCAACAAGATTGAAATCAAGAATGGAATTCTCCAACCCCAAGCACCAAATGCTTCAGAACCGATTAAGTTTTGTGTCAATACGATTACACCCAATGACAAGAAAAGTCCCATCGTTGCTGTCGTTTGAATCCAACTTGTGAAATAACCTCTTCTTCCAATCGGCGCATGTTCTGCGACATAAGTTGCAGCTCCACCATATTCACCACCAAGTGCTAAACCTTGAACCAATCTCAAAATCAACACTAAAATCGGCGCCAGATATCCAATGCTTTCATACGATGGAATCAAACCGATTAAAAAGGTTGAACCTCCCATTAAAACCAAGGTCAAAAGGAAAGTGTATTTTCTTCCAATTAAATCGCCCAATCTTCCAAAGACCAAAGCTCCAAATGGACGAACGATGAAACCTGCGGCAAAAATAGCCAATGTATTTATCAAGGCTGAAGCGCCTGAATCTGATGGAAATAAATGTTTTCCAATGACTCCAGCTAAACTCCCGAAGATGTAAAAGTCATACCATTCAATCAAGGTCCCTAGAGACGATGCACCGATGACTTTGATGATGCTGTTTTTCTTTTCTACTGTATCCATAATTATTAGTTTATAGCATTTTTAGTTTTACTTGTGATTTATAAATACACTTGAAATTGAACGGTAAATTCATTTTTCGTAGTGCTTTTGTTTACTGCGCTCCATCGTTGTGTTGGGTTTTCATACACATAAACAGGGCGAATTCTATAGTTAAAAGTAACTTTTGCAGAATGACCAGCCAAGTACCAATTTAATCCAAAATCTGGCACAAAAAGCGGATCACTCAATCTTTCATATTTTCCGACTATCGCAGAAGCATACGGTTGGAAGCGACCAATATTTTTGATTTTAGGGAAAACGAATCCGGCTTGCGCAAAAAATACACTTCCTGTTCCAATAATTGGAAGGGCATTTCCGCCACCATTGAAACTTACTTCACTGGCAATCGTCCCATTGGTTGGATTATTTATTCCAATATTTCGGATGTAATTTTTACCCATATTCACATAATTGTAGGATGCATAAGCAGTCAACGCTGATTTTTTCTTTTTTCCTAGAGGTAAATCTAAAAAAACATCCGCAGAAACATTCAATTGATTGTGCGTGGTTGTATCAACTTTGTTGGTAGCTGTGTTTAAACTGGTTGTCCACATCGCATTTGAATGCTGGTAAAAACCCGCGCCGACATTGAAAACTTTTTTTGTTCCCAAATAAGTACCCACGTTGAACGGCAACAAATTGCTTTCTACATCTAAAAATTGATATTGGAAATAACCAGTAAATGCTGGATTTGGCTGACCGCCAATTTTGTAGGACGACAAATTCAAACCATTTCTAGCTGAAAGCGTATCCAAAGCACCTTGCGCGTTTCCTTTTCCGATGGCGAATGGAAAATTGACTGCAACGCGATAGTCTAATTTTTTTCCTTTCAATAATTTCCCTTTGAAATACAAACCATATTGACGCGCAAATTGATCTGTTGCATCGATGTTTTCCCAACTGAAAATCGGAGAATCAATGCCTAAGAAGTTCAATGTTGAGGTTCCTGTCATTCTTGAAGGTCCTTGCCAATAGTGCAAACCACCACCCATGAACAGTGCATCTTTGTATAACCTGTGTTCTACATATGCATCGTGAATGAATAATTGCGGTTTTTTCCCGTCAATCGAAGCTGCGCCTGCATTGGCTCCTTGTCCAACTCCTCCACCACTGATTTGGTTGGCATTGTTGATTCCAAAATGGGTTAGAATCAAGAAATTTGGATTGATTTGAGAATAAATCAAAAATCTCGATCTACGCAAACTCATGTCAGCTTGGCTTGCGGATTTTTGACCGTTGATGGTGGAACCTGGATTGTTTTCATTCACGCGAAGCCAAACTTGGTGCCAAGTGATGATTCGAACAAACTTTTTACCAGTGGTATCTAAATTGATTTTTAGTCCACTGCCGTAATTATCCGTTCCTTGTGCTTTTACGCTCATTTGCCAGCATAAACTGACAACAAAGAACGCTAAAAGCTTGATTTTGTAATTACTTTTCATAGAATCGGGGTTTTAATTTCGATTCAAATGTGAAGTAAAGAATGACTAAAACAATAGCTAATGTATTTATCTGTTAATTAGTATATTTATTTCAAGCTTTTAGACGGTTATTTCTTGAATTTTTCCCATTTGATTAACATGTATTTATCTCCTAATTCGGTAATAATCATTCCAGCATCTTTGATTTGTTCTCGATCGCTCAAAAATTCAATTAATTCGCTGTGCTTTAACACTTTGTATGTCGGGTGATAGTCCGTGTTTTCTGGTGCTTGAATCTTGTATTTTTTCACCCAATTCATTACAGAAACGTGACTTACGCCTATCAAGCGCTCGATTTCTCTCAAACTTACACCTTCAATATATAGCTGTAAAGCCTTGATTACATAGTATGGATCGATTTGTTTACCGTCTTTCATCACAGTGAAAAAGTATTTGCAATTTTTGCATTGATAGCGCTGTCTTCCTTTTACAATGCCACTTTTAATGGTTACATTGTGCTGACATTTAGGACATTTATTGAGTTTCATCTGTGATAATTTTCAAATATTATTGCAAACATACAAGAACAAGTATATTAAATTTACATAACTATATCAATTTAGCAAGATAAATTCAATTTTAACTTTTAATTCTATTTCAATCGTCTAAATTCGCAACCAATAAGTCGTTGTATTTATTTACAACTGCAATTGATAGCGCTAGAAAAACTATAAAGAACTATAAATCAATTCAAAAGAGTATGAAAAAGTATCCTTATCAAATCACTTCTTTAGAAGAATACAAGGAAGCTTACGAAAAAAGCATCCAACAACCAGAAGCATTTTGGGGAGACATCGCTGAAAATTTTACTTGGAAAAAGAAATGGGACGATGTATTAAGTTGGAATTTTCAAGAACCAAAAGTAGAATGGTTCAAAGGAGCATCGTTAAATATTACTGAAAACTGTCTAGACAGACACGTTGAATCTATTGGAGATCGTCCTGCGATCATTTGGGAGCCCAATGACCCGGAAGAACATCACCGCGTTTTGACTTACAAAGATTTGCACAAAAAAGTTTGTCAATTTGCGCATGTGTTGGAAAACAATGGCGTTAAAAAAGGCGATCCAGTTTGTATTTATATGGGAATGATTCCTGAATTAGCGATTGCAGTATTAGCTTGTGCTAGAATTGGTGCGATTCATTCAGTTATTTTTGGTGGATTTTCAGCACAAAGTATTGCGGATAGATTATTGGATGCGAAAGCAGAATTTATCGTTACTTGCGACGGTGCATTCAGAGGTCAAAAAGACATTCCTTTGAAAAGTGTGATTGATGATGCGTTGATTGCTTGTCCATTTGTTAAAAGAGTTATTGTTTGCACCAGAACAAGAATTCCTGTGAGTATGATCAAAGGAAGAGACGTTTGGTGGGAAGAAGAAATCAAAAAAGTGGAAACATTGGGCTTGAAATATTTCGATGCAGAACCGATGGACGCAGAAGATCCTTTGTTTATATTATATACTTCAGGTTCGACAGGAAAACCAAAAGGCGTAGTGCATTCAACAGCTGGTTATATGGTGAACACCAATTATTCGTTTATCAATGCTTTTCAATATAATCCAGGCGACATTTTCTTTTGTACTGCTGATATTGGTTGGATTACAGGGCACAGTTACATTCTGTACGGACCATTGAGCGCTGGAGCAACGACAGTTATTTTTGAAGGAATTCCAACTTGGCCAGATGCTGGTCGTTTTTGGGATATCGTTGATAAATACAAGGTAAACACGCTTTATACAGCGCCAACTGCGATTCGCAGCTTGATGGGATTTGGATTAGAACCATTGAAAGGGAAAGATTTATCATCTTTGAAAGTGTTGGGAAGTGTTGGTGAACCAATCAATGAAGAAGCTTGGCATTGGTATGATGAACACATCGGAAAAGGAAAATGTCCGATTGTCGATACTTGGTGGCAAACAGAAACTGGTGCTATTATGATTACCAATTTAGCAGGAGTGACGCCAGCGATTCCAGGAACAGCAACTTTGCCTATGCCTGGCGTTTATCCATGCTTGGTAGACGAAAATGGAAAAGAAATTGAAGGAAACAGCGTTTCTGGTAATTTATGTATCAAACAACCTTGGCCGTCAATTATTAGAACGACTTATAAAGACCACGAAAGATGCAAACAAACGTATTTTTCAACTTATGAAAATATGTATTTTACTGGCGACGGTGCCATGCGTGATGACAAAGGGAATTACAAAATTACGGGTCGAGTAGATGATGTGTTGAATGTCAGTGGACATCGAATCGGAACTGCAGAATTGGAAAATGCGATGAACATGCACGCAGGTGTAATTGAAAGTGCAATTGTTGGTTATCCACATGATTTGAAAGGACAAGGAATTTATGCGTTCTTGATTTATGAAGGAAATTTGGAAGATCCAGATTTGATTCGTCAGGACATTATTCAAACTGTTTCAAGAATCATCGGACCTATTGCAAAACCAGACAAAATTCAATTTGTGACAGGTTTGCCCAAAACCAGAAGTGGTAAAATCATGCGTAGAATTTTGAGAAAAATCGCTGAAAATGATTTCGCAAATGTGGGAGATACTTCAACTTTATTGGATCCTGCTGTGGTGGAAGAAATTATCGCTGGGAAAATTTAGAAATCAAATTCTTTATTAATCAAAGTTTTAAATGCAGGTGATTTTTCATCTGCATTTTTTGTGCCTTGGTCGATTTTATTGTTTTTTTTTCATCAAAAGAGTCATTTTTACACACAGATAAAAAGACACTAATTAACTATTTGTTTTTTAAAATGTTATCATTTTTTAAAGGTTTTATGTAACAAAAATAGCAAAAGCTATATTTTTTAAATAACTGAAATTCATGTGATTAATTTTTAATTTTTTTATTAATTGTGTAACAAAAGTTGCTGAATAAATTAATAATATAGTTTATATTTGTTAGGATAATAACAAGTAAAGTACAACGCTACTATATTAACTGATGGACTTCTCAAAAAAGAAAATTCGTTATGGTGGCGAAAAATTTTGATTCAACATGGAACTTCAAAATATTCAAGAGTTCAAAGCTGCCCCTTCAATAATTGATAAATTATTGTCTACAAGTTTAGAAAAATCATTTTCTAACGGCGAAATCATTATCAATGAAAATGCATTTATTAATTCAATTCCAATTGTCAAAAGTGGTTGTATTAAAGTAATGAGAACTGATGAGGAGGGAAAAGAAATTTTACTCTATTATATCAAACCTGGTGATTGTTGTATCATGGGTTTTTTAGGAAGTTTGAATGACCAAATAAGTAGAATCAAAGCAACTGCGGAAGGTGACACAGAAGTATTATTTGTTCCTGTAACGACAGTAGCAATTCTAAATCGCGAGCATCCAGAATGGTTAGACTATATTTTCAGAATTTACTATAAATGTTACGATAATTTACTAGAAGTTGTCAATGCGATTGCTTTCAAAAAAATGGATGAAAGAATTTTAGCCTCTGTTCGTCAAAAGGTTGAAATGGCTCAAAATGACACGATTTTTATTACGCATGAACAATTAGCGGTTGAACTTGGGACTGCAAGAGTTGTTGTTTCAAGACTACTCAAACAAATGGAAGATGAAGGTTTTGTGCAACTTGGAAGAAATAAAATCACGTTGTTAGAGAAAGGGGTAATGTAATATCACAAAAAACCCTTTAAAGTAAAAAGTACAATAAAAAAGATAAAAAATACTTTCCATGGTAAATAAATGACATTACTTTTGTATCATCAATTAAAATTGAACACAAATAAGAATTTATACATTAAAATTAAAAGTTATGTCAACAAAAACTATTTGGAAATTAGATCCTTCTCACTCAGAAGTACAATTTAAAGTGAAACACTTGGTTATTTCAACTGTAACAGGTCAATTTACAGATTTCTCAGGAGAAATTCACACAGAAGGAAATGAAATCGCTGGAGCTAATGCGATTTTTGAAGCGAAAGTGGATAGCATTTCTACAAACAATGCAGACAGAGACGGTCACTTAAAATCACCAGATTTCTTTGATGCTGCAAGTTTTCCAACAATCAATTTTGCTGCAACATCTTTCGATAAAGTAAGCGGAGATGAATTTGAAATCACTGGAGATTTGACTTTGAGAGGAATCACAAAATCAATCAAATTGAAATCAGAATTGGGTGGAATGGCAACAGATCCATACGGGCAAGAGAAAGTAGGTTTTGAGATTACAGGTAAAATCAGCCGCAAAGAATTTGGTTTGACTTGGAGCGCAGTAACTGAAGCTGGTGGCGTTGTAGTTGGTGATGAAATCAAATTGTTATTGAACTTACAATTTGTAAAACAAGCATAATTCAATCTTAGCAGATTAAAAATAAACCAAAACAAAAAGATAATCCCGTTAGTTTTCTAGCGGGATTTTTTTGTGAAATACAATTAGTTGGATTCTAATCTCAAACTGAATGCTTACTTTTGATTTATGAACGTAAAAAACATCGATTCAAAAGTTGCTTTGCCTGTCATGGAACGTTTTTACACCATCCAAGGTGAAGGTCGTTATTCAGGAAGAGCCGCTTATTTTATTCGTTTGGCAGGCTGTGATGTCGGTTGTGTTTGGTGTGATGTGAAAGAAAGTTGGGATGCTGAAATTCACCCGCTTTTGACAATCGATGAAATTATCGATGAAATAAAACTAACTCCAACCGAATTTGTAGTCATCACAGGTGGCGAACCTGCCATGTATGATTTGACCACCTTGGTTGAAAAATTGCACGAAAATAAGTGGGAAGTTGCCATCGAAACATCTGGCTGTTATCCGCTCAATGGCGCAATCGATTGGTATTGTTTTTCACCTAAAAAGTTCAAAGCGCCTTGTGATGAAGCTTACCAAAAAGCAGCAGAATTGAAAGTCGTAATCTTTCATAAGTCTGATTTTGAATGGGCTGAAAAACACGCGTCACTTGTAAATTCAAATTGTTTGTTATACCTTCAACCCGAATGGTCAAAACAGGAACAATTATTGCCACTCATCATCGAGTATGTAAAAAGCAATCCAAAATGGAGAGTTTCTTTGCAAACACATAAATTCATGAATATTCCTTGAAAATGAAACATATATTCTTAATTGTCAGTCTTTTTAGTTTGCTTTCTTGTGCAACAGCACAGCAATCTTATTCTACAAAAAATAAAAAAGCCATTTCCCTTTTCGAAGAAGGACAAAAAGCACCCAATCAATCTGCTAGTCCAAACGGAATGCCGAATTATCAAGCAGGAATTGCCCTCATGGACAAAGCGATTGAAAAAGATCCAATGTTTTGGGAAGCTTATTTAGTAGCTGGAGAATTTGCCGAATATTCCAATCTATACGACAAGGCGATTAAATACTATGAAGCAGCATTGCGTATCAATCCAAATCACAGTGTTACAGGAAGTACACAGTTTTATCTAGCCAATTTGAAATTTGCTGTTGCGGATTACAAAGGTGCATTGGACTTGCTGAAAGGATTTATCACCAATCGAAATGCGAATCCAGAATACGTAAAAGTTGCTAGAGAATTGCAAGCATCTTGCGAATTTTCAATTCAAGCGTTGAATAATCCTTCTGATTTCGAACCAATCAATATTGGACCTGGAATCAACACGAAGGATCCAGAATATTTCCCAACAATCACGGTCGATGGAAAAACGATTTTGTTTACACGCCGAATTTTTGATGCACGTGTTCCGCGCCATTTAGACCAGCCAGAAAATTTACAACAACAACAAGAAGATTTTTACATCTCTCATTTGAGCGATAAAAATATTTGGATGAAAGCAGATCCAATGCCGGTAAACATTAATACTGTGAACAATGAAGGGGCGCCAACTTTGGGACCTGACGGAAGAACCTTGATTTTTGTTGGTTGTCCAGATCAAACAGGCGAAAATTATGGCGAAGGCAGAAATGGAAAAGGAAGTTGTGATTTTTTCATTACAAAAAAATTAGGCCAACGTTGGACCAATCCGATTAACCTTCCAGGAAGTGTCAATACACGCAATTGGGAGACGCAGCCTTCGCTTTCTTCAGATGGAAAAACAATGTATTTTATTCGTGGAATGCGTGGACAAAGTACCACAAGAAATGATGATATTTACATGTCAACGATGAAGGAAGATGGTACTTGGAATGAAGCGGTAAAATTGCCTTCATACATCAATTCTCCTCAAAATGAAGAGTCTGTATTGATTCACCCTGATGGGAAAACTTTGTATTTTGCTTCTCGCGGTCATGTCGGTATGGGAGGAACAGATTTATTTGTTTCAAGAATGGACGACAAAGGAAATTGGGGAAAACCTGAGAATTTGGGTTATCCAATCAACACCAAATTTGACGAAAACTCTTTGATGGTGAGCGCTGACGGTGAAATCGCATTTTTTGCTTCAGATCGAGCGGGCGGTTATGGCGATTTAGATATTTATTATTTCGTGATGCCAGAAAAATTACGTCCTACCAAAACCTTGTATTTCGAAGGAATTGTCTACGACGCAGTTACCAAAAAACCTGTTCCTGGAAGATTTCAGTTGATCGATGTGAAAACTGGAAAAGAAGTCATTCGTTCTCAAGCAGATTTAATCACCGGAGAATTCATGGTTTCCTTGCCGTTGAATGCTGATTATGCTTTGAGCGTTGAGTTTGAAGGTTATTTCAATTTTTCTAAAAACTTCAATATGATGGTTGCCGAAGGATTGGAATCTTTCAAAATGGATGTTCCAATGATTCCTTTGACTAGTGCAGAACCAGTGCTTTTGGACAACATTTTCTTTGATTTCAACAAAACAGCCTTATTACCTGAATCTTACGTTGAATTAGCCAAATTGAAAAAATTCTTGGTTCAAAATCCAACTTACAAAATTGAGTTGGGTGGTCACACAGATACACGAGGTGAAGCAGCTGATAACTTGGTGCTTTCTCAAGGTCGTGCCAAAGCGGTTGTTGATTATTTGATTAAAGAAGGCATCGCTGCAGATCGATTGGTTGCTAAAGGATATGGTGAAACATTGCCGAAAATTTCTGATGCAGACATTGCCAAATTGAAAACAACTGTAGAACAAGAAAAAGCGCACAGAAAGAATCGTAGAACCGAATACAAAATCATCGCTAGATAATGCATTTTTTAAAACTTATTCGCCCGATTAATTTGGTCATCATTGCGCTGACCATGTATTCAGTACGATTTTTTTACTTCGTATTGGGAGGTGCGCATTCAAGCAATTCGGCGGAAAGTTTTGACTTCTTTTTATTGGTTTTTTCAACGGTATTAATTGCCGCTGGTGGAAACATTATCAACGATTATTTTGATGTTCGCGCAGATAGAATCAATCGACCTGAACGATTGATCATTACCAAATATATCAAACGACGTTGGGCAATTATCAGTCATTGGGTACTCAATTTGGTCGCATTTTCCATTGCGATATATTTGAGTGCGCGTTATCATACTTTGTGGTACGTTTTTGTTCATTTGGTAACCATCAATAGCTTGTGGTTTTATTCGATGTATTTCAAAAGAAAACCTTTCATTGGAAACATGATGATTGCAGGAATGACGGCGCTTGTACCAATTTTATGTGGCATTCATTTCTATTTTCAAATTGATTTTCCAAAAGAAAACATTTCAGTTTTTCCGTCGGTTGATTCCTTACACGATAGCATTGCAGTTTGGAAAAACTTTTTGTTGACCAAAGGACGTTTCATTTATGTGTTGGCCTATTTTGCATTTACATTGAATTTGAGCAGAGAAATCATCAAAGACATTGAAGACATGGAAGGTGACAAATTGATTTTCGCTAAAACCTTGCCCTTGATTTTGGGAATCAAAAAATCACTTTGGATCGCGATGTTGATTTTACTTTCAGCACCGATTTGTTTTACAGTGTTGTTTTTATTGCAAGTACACAAAGATTTCGCTGTTCATTTATTGGCATTGCTTCCCTTGGCACTTTCTAGCATTTTGAATTTGTTGAGTATCGTCTATTTATTGAAAAAACAAATAGACAAGAAAACGTTAAAAAGAGCAGATTTTTTCATCAAAATAGCGATGTTAAGCGGTATTCTAATCCCATTTTACTGGTGGTTTTTGTTGATGCGTTAACAGCATTTAATCAGAACTGACGAATTTCATATTTTGTCGGTCATCTTGCATCAATTCTTTTTGTAATTTCGTTTCAAAATTGTTGAGTTATGATGATGCCGTTTAATTTGCACCAATGGATTGAAGAAAACAGAGATTTGTTGAAACCACCTGTTGGGAATAAAAATCTATACAAAGAAGCAGGTGATTTTATCGTGATGATTGTTGGTGGACCAAATGCACGCAAAGATTATCATTACAATGAAAGTGAAGAACTTTTTTACCAAATTGAAGGTGATATCACGGTGAAAGTTCAATTAGACGGCAAAGCGCAAGAAATCCAAATCAAAGAAGGCGAAATGTTTTTATTGCCTGGAAATATTCCTCACAATCCAATGCGCGGACCAAATACAGTTGGTTTAGTAATCGAAAAAGTCCGCAAAGGAACTGATTTGATGGACGGTTTGATGTGGTTTTGCGAAAAATGCAATCACCCGCTACAAACATATAGATTTCCGCTTTCAAACATAGAAAACGATTTCTTACCAAGATTCAGAGAATTCTATGGTTCGGAAGACATGCGAACTTGTAAAAGTTGTGGACACGTGATGGAGGTAGATCCAAAGTTTGTTTAAAAATATTTTAGTTAAAAATAAAAGCCACTCAATCTGTTGAAGATGAGTGGCTTTTTTAGTATTCTGAACTTAATTCTTCTATTTCTTTCTAAAGAAAATACGAATCGGAATTCCTGTAAAATTGAAATTTGCGCGTAATTTGTTTTCCAAGAAACGTTTGTAACTGTCTGGAATATATTGCGGTAAATTACAGAAAAATGCAAATGCTGGTGCGTGTGTTGGCAATTGCGTGATGTATTTGATCTTGATGTATTTTCCTTTCAACGATGGAGGAGGAGTAGCATCAATAATCGGCAACAACAAATCATTTAATTCTGAAGTTGGGACTTTCTTGATGCGATTTTCATACACTTCCATTGCGGTTTCAAGCGCTTTGTGAATACGTTGTTTGGTCAAAGTGGAAGTAAAAATAATTGGAACATCGTTAAACGGCGCCAATTCCTCTCTCAATTTTTCTTCGTATTGCAACATCGTCGTGTGGTCTTTCTCCACCAAATCCCATTTATTGACCAACACAACCACGCCTTTGTGGTTTTTCTCAATCATGTAATAAATGTGCAAATCTTGCTTTTGAATGCCTTCTGTGGCGTCGATCATGAAAATACAAACGTCTGCATTTTCAATCGTGCGCACTGAACGCAAGGTTGAATAATACTCAATGTCTTCCGTAACTTTCGCTTTCTTACGAATTCCAGCAGTGTCAATCAACATGAAGTCAAAACCAAAGGCTTTGAAACGGGTATTGATCGCGTCTCTCGTTGTTCCAGAAATGTCGGTTACTATGTTTCTTTCTTGGCCAGTAAAAGCGTTGATCAAAGAAGATTTTCCAACGTTTGGTTTTCCAACAACCGCAATTCTCGGTAAATCAGAAACTTCTTCAAATTGCGCGTTTGGATCAAAAGCATTGATGATATCATCTAACAATTCTCCTGTACCTGAACCATTTGTAGCAGACATGTCATACACATCTCCCAAACCAAATTGGTAAAATTCAGACGACAAACCGTAACGTTGTGTATTGTCTACTTTGTTGGCAACGATGAAAACTTTCTTTTTAGATTTTCTCAGCATCGCAGCCACCGTTTCGTCTAAATCAACGATTCCAGTGGTTACGTCCACCATAAAAACAATGACACTTGCTTCTTCAATCGCCAATTTCACTTGCTTGCGGATTTCTCCTTCGAAAATATCTTCCGAACCGTGCACATAACCTCCAGTGTCGATCACTGAAAAAGGCATTCCGTTCCATTCCCCACGACCATAAATTCGGTCACGCGTCACACCGCTAATTTCTTTCACAATCGCATTCGACGATTCTGTCAATCGATTAAACAAGGTCGATTTCCCCACATTTGGCCGCCCTACAATGGCTATAATATTGCTCATAATTTCTTTTTTTTGAGACCGAAGACCTGAGACCTGAGACCTGAGACCTGAGACTGGATTGATCTTATAATTTTCGGTTACCATCTATTTTCTAGAGTCTACTGTATATAATCTAATGTCTTAAGTCTAATGTCTTAAATCTAATGTCTATTGTCTCAAGTCTAATGTCTCAACATCTTCCTTAATACCCATATTTCTTCAATTTCACTTCAGAAGCTCTCCAGTCTTTGTCTACTTTAACGAAAGTTTCTAGGAACACTTGTTTGCCGACAAAGTTTTCGATGTCTTTGCGTGCTTCGCGACCTATTTTCTTCAGCATGGCGCCGCCTTTTCCGATGATAATTCCTTTTTGGGAATCTCTTTCAACGACAATGACTGCGCGAATTTTGATGATTTTTTCTTCGTCTAAATACGTATCTACTTCAACTTGACATGAATATGGTACTTCTTTGTCGCAAAACAAGAAAATTTTCTCGCGAACCATTTCTGAAACGAAAAAACGAACTGGTCTATCTGATAATTCTTCTTTGTCAAAGTATGGTGGCGATTCTGGAAGCAATTCCAACAATCTGTCCCAAACCCATTCTTTATTGAACCCGTGCAAAGCTGAAACTGGGATGATTTCCGCTTTAGGAAGTTTTTCTTGCCAAAAATTCATTCTAGCTGTGACTTGCGCTTGATCTGCAACCAAATCCACTTTATTGATAATCACCAAAACAGGGATATTCAATTTTTGAATGCGCTCCAATGTAGCCACGTGATTCATTTCACTTTCGTAAATATCTGTGATGAAAAGTAAAATATCGGCATCTTTGAAAGAGCTTTCAACATAACTCATCATCGCTTCGTGCAATTTGTATGCAGCATTCACAACGCCAGGCGTATCAGAAAAAACAATCTGATAATCTTCTTCGTTAACGATTCCGTGAATTCTGTGTCTGGTAGTCTGTGCTTTGGATGTTACAATCGATAGTTTTTCTCCTACCAATTGGTTCATTAACGTGGACTTACCAACGTTTGGGCTGCCAACGATATTGACAAATCCTGCTTTATGTGACATTCTTGTATTCTAAATTGAACTGCAAAGTAACGAATAATCTGTTTGTTATCCTATTTTTAGCGTAGACAGAAAATTTCACTTCAGTAAACTCGCGCGATACAACTTCAATTCGTCCCAAGAAAATTCGTCGCCATATTTTTCTTTTAAAGGCGTAAGTGATTCTTCTGAATAACCTTCAAAGGCAGTTTGCAAAGCAGCCAATCTTTCTGGCGACAAAACTTGTTCAATTTCGATTAATTCCTGTTTGATGAGGTTTGCCACATGACCCAAAATTGTTGATTCGGAAAGCATTCTGAGTGTTGCAATTTGAACGACTGTTTTGTTTTCTTGAATCATTTCGTAGGTCAAATCAACACTCGATTTTTTCTCTTTCTTTTCCTTGGTTTTGGTTTTGTTTGCAACCTTCACTTCGATTATTTCTGTTTCTTCAAAACTGTGGTCTATGTCCATCAGTGAAGGATTTTGTCGAGATTCTTGTTTGATTAAAGCGATTTTGGTGATTTTATAGTTTTGAATTTCAGTATTGAAAACAGTCTCTTTCGTGATTTCTTTCCCATTTAAAACATTCTCCAATAGAATTTTAGCACGTTTCAAATTGAGCACGACAGTAATTTGTTTTTCGTCAATTTCTTCCAATTCTTCCACATACGCTTTGATTTGTTTCAACTTTTTGATTTCCTCGATTTTCTTCAAAGTACTGTATACCAAACCATCCAACGTTTTGTAGAAATAATCAAAAGCAGCCTGAAATCTTTCAGCGATAAATTCAATATCAAAAGGTTCTCTTCTGAAAAGATTGTCTAATTGATTCATGAATTTCTGAGAAGGATCGACTAATTCATTCATGCTTGATGCTTGTCGGTGCGCCCAAATTTTGTGTTTGTATTTTTCTGTTTTCGAACCTGAACCTGCATAGGACGCTTCATGGATTCTCCACGCATCATTCAAATCTCGCCATTCAAAAGCACTTTTTAGCGTATTCAATAAAAAGGTTTTCGTTTCGATTTCTAGACTTGTTTCCAGCTGTTTTTCATCCGCTTTGTTGTTGGCAAATTGCATCACATGTTGATCATTGCTCAATCCATTCATGCGCATCGGCGAAAGTAAAACCAATCCGTCTAAAGAACGCAAACGAGAAAGTGCAACATACGCTTGTCCTGGTGCAAAGACCTGAGAAACATCCAAAACTGCTTTGTCGAATGTCAAACCTTGGCTTTTGTGCACCGTAATTGCCCAAGCCAATTTCAATGGAAAATGAACGAAGGAACCCAAAACTTCTTCATTGATTTCCTTGGTGTTTTCATTCAACGAATAGCGAATGTTCTGCCACTCGTGTGTTTCCACTTCAATCGTTTTCTTTTCCTCAGGAAAATAAACCAAAATTTCGCCCTCGGAAAGAGATTTCACAACGCCCATTTTTCCATTGAAATAATTTTTTTCAGAAGAAGGATCATTTTTGATAAACATCACCTGTGCGCCTTTTTTCAATTCCAAAGTTTCTTCCAAAGGATACATGTGTGCAGGAAAATCGCCAGTAATTGTGGCGTCGTATTTGAAACTTTTGCCTTTTAATTCTGCCAATGATTTGGCGTTCATTTCATCTGCTTTGGCATTGTGAGTCGTCAAAGTGATATAGCCTTCATTGCTTTTTAAATCAAAATCTGGATGGACAAATTCATTCAAATTCTCCACGTCTTGCGCCGTAATCGAGTTGTTTCTCAGATTGTTTAGGATGTGAATGAATTTTTCGTCCGATTGTCGATAGATTTTCGTCAATTCAATATACAAAGGCGGATTTTCTTGGATCACGCGGGCATGAAAAAAGAAAATTCCAGGGTAATATTTACGCAATTCTGCCCATTCTTCGTTTTTAACTACAGGCGGTAATTGCAATAAATCTCCAATATACAATACTTGTACGCCACCAAAAGGCGCATTGTTTTTTCTTACATTTCTGAGCGTCCAATCAATTGCATCTAACAAATCTGCGCGTAACATGCTGACTTCGTCGATAATTAAAAGTTCCATGCCGAGCAACACATTTTTGCGTTGTTTATTCATGTTGAAATGGCGCATCAAGGTGTCTTTCGTTTCCAATTTTGCTCGATCTGAGAAACTAGGTGCTGTTCCAAATTCTGGAATAAATCCTGCGAACGGCAATTGAAACATCGAATGAATAGTCACACCACCTGCATTCAAAGCAGCGATTCCAGTGGGCGCAACGATGACAGCTTGCTTGTGTGTTGAAGCAATGATTTTGTGCAATAATGTTGTTTTTCCTGTTCCGGCTTTACCAGTCAGAAAAACGGAGCGTTGAGTTTGGTTGATGAAACGAGTTGTAAATTCCGCAGGATCTGATGTTTGTGACATTCTTTTTGTTAATTTGATAATGAAGATACGAAAAAAGTATAGATTGAAAAGTGTTTTCCGAAAAAAAATAAATTATTTTGAATTTCTAAAATTAAGGTGAAAATCGTACATTTGAGTATGATAAAATGGTTGATTTGTTTGGTTTTTGTGGGATTTATGATTCCAGATTTCACAGCACAGGTGGATAAAAATATGCAAACCATCGATAGCACATCTGTGATTGAGGTAGATAAGCCGGCTGAGTTTCCGGGAGGTGAATCGGCCATGTTTCAGTTTTTAAGCAAGCATTTGGTTTATCCTCCTCGCGCAAAAGAAGAAGAAATCAGTGGCAAATGTTACATGCAATTTGTTGTCACAAAAGAAGGTTTGATTGTGAACGTAAAAGTGATGCGAGGTGTTCCTGGTTGTCCTGAATGCGACCAAGAATGTATTCGGGTTATCAAATCAATGCCAAATTGGATTCCAGCACAAAAAGATGGAAAACCAGTAAATTCATATTACACTATTCCATTCACTTTTAAAACAAATTAAAGTTTTAATGAAACGTATTTACCATTTAAGTAGTTGTTCAACATGTCAACGCATATTGAAAGAAATCAGTCCATCAGCAGAAGTTGAATTGATTGATATCAAAGTACAAAACATCGACGCTGAAACCTTGGATTGGATCAAGTCGAAAGTTGGCTCTTATGAGGCTTTGTTTTCGAAACGCGCAATGAAATTCAAAAGCATGGGATTGAATCAAATGCAATTGACTGAATCGGATTACAGAAAATACATGTTGGAAGAATATACCTTTTTGAAGCGACCTTTCATGATTTTCGGCGAACAAGTTTATATCGGTAATGCTGCCAAAGAAGTTGAAAAAGCTAAAATCGCTTTTGGATAAAAAAGTTTTGTTGAACTAATTTAAGTCGAATTTGTACTGCGTTCCATGAAAAAATGGTTTTCAGTACTTTTCATTCAATTTTTTGTGATAGGGGCTTTCCATGCTCAGAGCAAAGGATTGATTTTGGGTCGTAACATCCAATTGCCAGAAATTGATAGTTCAATACATCTTAAGTATGAGTCAACATTTCCAGTAGACTCATTAAAAAATTACGATTTCATTTTGATTTTTTCTTCTTCCAATTCAAACCTCACGACTGACGCGGTTTCTAAAATCGAAGCATACGTCAATGAAGGCGGGAATTTGTATCTCGGAGCTGACAATTGGCCATTTGTGGAGGAAAGCAATCAATTGACGCAAGTTTTTTTCGGAAAACGCTATTGGGGAAATCAGCAACACAACAACGAATTGATACGCGAAAAAAAGCTACTAAAAGATGATTCTGACAATAACCAAGATTTTTCGCTACAATCCACAGTCACATTTCCGATGGATTATCGCTTGAAAGTCGAAGTTTGGTCGGGCGATGAGCCTTTGATTTTATCTGGTAATTTCGGAAAAGGCAAAATAATCCTCGATGGCGGTTATGCAAGATTTAATGCATCCCTGAATCAATCAGCTGAAAGCAAGCAAATTTTCAAAGAATTGATTGATTTTTTGGTGAAGTGAATTAAAGAAGACACCATCTAGCGTCAATCAACATATTCATTCCTTGCCAATCTGTCTTTGATTTCTTGCAGATTTTGTGCTTTTTTCTCGTTTCTTGCTGCTTTTGCTGTTTCTGTGAAATAGCGGTGGTTTGTTAAAAAGCCGACCTGAATTTCGTCCCACTTTCTATCACTGTCAATTTTACCATGCTCGCGCAATTCAAGGCGCAATTTATCTGCAATTTTATGGAAATCGTCTCTTCCCAAGTAATCTAAATCCGCATCACAAATGATTTCTTCCAAATGATTTTGTGGATTGTGCGGGATTTGTGTCACATAAATTAATTCTTTGATTTGCTCGATGTGACTTTCAGAATAACCGAAATTTGGTAAAATTTCTTCTGCCATGCGTGCTCCTACAGGTTCATTGTTCTCATAACTTTCAACAAATCCAGCATCGTGGTACGTTGCGGCTGATTTCAATAAAAACAAACCCTCATCCGTAATTCCTTCAGAAAGTGCCAATCTTTCAATTGCATGACAAACGTCTTTGGTATGTTCAATACAATGGTAGTGCAATTTTGGAGAAAGTTTCTTTTCCAAAATTTTCATGATGTGTTTTTCTGCCTTGTAATAATTGATGCTACTGTAAAAGTGCAAGTTCATGATTTGTTTGAACTTTTCGTTTGGCACCAATCCTTTGCCGTCTATCGATAATTCAGGTTTGATTCCCTCAACGGAGTACATTTCAACATAACCTTTACTTTTAGACATGGCTTTTCCTCTGAAAACGCATGCAAAATAGGGTTCAATATGTTTGAATGTATTTCCAGAAATGTTTACTTTTCCAGGATCGCCTAACATTTCCATTCTTTGTGCTTGATTGACTGTCGAACCCCAAATGTCGTATTGCAATTTTTCAGAACCAATGACTCCAGCTGTTACTTCGCCAGTATTGATTCCTAAACGTAAATCCCAAATGACTTGGTTGTTTTTCTCTGCTTCAAGTCTAAGCGTTTTAACATAATCTTGAATTTGCAATGCAGCGACACAAGCATCAATTGGATTGGTAATATTCCTTACCGGAACACCGCCTGCACACATATAGGCGTCACCGATGGTTTTAATTTTTTCTAAATTGTTTTTGATAATGATATCATCAAATTTTCTGAAATAAATATCCAATTGATTTACTAGTTCTGAAGGTCTGATTTTTTCCGCAATTTTTGTAAAGCCGACAAAATCTGTAAACATCACAGAAACGGATTTGAAGGCTCTGGCTTGTGCTTTTCCTTTTAATTTTAACTCTTCGTAGGTTGATTCAGGAATGATATTCTTAAGCAGTTTTTCAGTTTTCTCCTTTTCAATTTCCAACAATTGTTTTTGTTCCTCAAGCTTGTCTTTTTTCTCCTCAATCGTTCTTTTTTGCTTTTCAATTTTGACATTTTGCAATCTAATCTCTTTTGTTCTTTCAGCAATTTTCATTTCTAAGCGAACTTGTTCTCTTCGTTCGTTGTCTATTCGTTTTCTGATTAAAATAAAAACACCGATACCAATAGTTAAAATTATCAAGATCCAAAACCAAGCTGTTTGCCAGAATGGCGTTGCAATTACAATTTCAAGAGTTGCGGGTTCTTCGCTCCATTCGCCGTTTCCAAGTCGTGCGTACACTTTTAAAACATAAGCACCAGGTTGGAGAGAATTAAAGTGAATTTGATTAAAATTTCCCATCAATATTTCGCCTTCATCTGAACCTTCAAGTAAGTATTTATAAGATACTAATTCTGGATTACTTAAATCGACAGCCATGATTTTAAGCGTAAAACTGCGCTGTTTATAAGACAAATCAATATGAGAAGTATTCGAAATGGTGGTCGACAAAATTTTTGTTTCGTCATTTGGTTTGAGCCAGTTTGCATCTAATTTTATTTTAGTGAAACTCACTTCCATTTTTCGAGTGACATTATTGAGGGTATTTGGATCGAAATAATTGAAACCTGAAATTCCTCCAAAATACAATAAACCAGATTTCGAACGTAGAAAAGCTCCTTGGTTAAATTCATTGCTTAATAATCCATCGACTTCTGTGAAATTTGTCGCTTCATAATTGAAAATATTGAATTTAGAAATACCCTTATTTGTACTCAACCACAAGTTACCTTGGTTATCATTTAAAATTCCGTAAATTACATTGTTTGGCAAGCCATTTTTCTTACTAAAAATCTTTCCTTTCTGATTTTTGATATCCAAGCGAATGATGCCTGAACCCATGGTTCCCAACCAAAATACATTTTTCGAACATTGATTGATGTGTGTGATGTAATCTTTGGAAAGACTTGAAATGATTCCGTTTAATTTTGAAGGAACAATAGATAATTTATTTCCATCGATTTTCAATTCATTCAGTCCGCCAACGCTTGTAGTGAACCAAATATTCCCATTTAAATCTTTGTAGATTAAGCGGCAAACACCCGGAGCAATCGTTTCCTTTTTCTTTTTTGGATTGTGCTCGAAAACGGTAAAATCGTTTTTACTTCTATCGTATAAAAGTACACCACCTTTTGTTGCTAAAAAATAGAGATTGCTTTTCCAATGCACGATATTATAGACTCTTTCAAAATTAGATGGGTTTTTAATTTTATCGAATTTGATTTTCTCATACTTGAAATTATTTCCTACTATTTTGAGTGAAAATAGCCCGTCTGTTGCGCCAACTAACAAGTCGTTTTCCGAGAGAACGTGAATGCTTAAAATCGAAGTTTCACCAACACTTCCTTGCGAGTTAAACTGTTTTTGTTTAAAGAATTGGTCAAATTTTCCCGTTGAAATATTAAGTCTTGAAATTGCGTTATCTGTTCCGACGAATAGAAATTTTGTTTTTGGATCTTCCCCAAAACACCAAACGCTTGGCGAAGGAATTCCTTTGGTTAAATCTCCGCTTGCGCCGATACTTAAAAACCCTGCATTGATTGGATCAAAGCTGCCTAAACCACGATTTGTTCCCAACCAAAATGTTCCTTTTTTGTCTTTAAAAAGTACATTTAGATCATTGTCAAGTAAGCTGTTTTTTTGAAAAATATCATTGGTTGCTTGCGAAATGATTGGTTTTTCTGAGTTTAAATCGATTGAAAAAAGCCCTTGAGATTGCGAAGCGACGAAAAAATGATTGTCTGTTTCAATCTCGATATCTGAAATATTCAACAGACCAAAGGATTTGTCTAAAACTGGAAGAAAGGGTGTCGCATTGGTCGAATGATTTTTCAATTGATAAAGTCCTTGGTTTGTGCCGATCATCCAAGAATAATTGTCCATGGCACGCATGGTATTTACCCGAACAAAACTTCCTTTTTTTCCAAAAATATAAATTGGAGTCGCTTTTTTCGTTTTGATATTTAGCGTAAAAAGCCCTTGATCTTCAGTACTTACAAAAATGTGATTCAGATCTTTTTGAGCAACAAATTTTATTTTATTGGAAGGAAGATTTGATTTTAGGTGCTCAATTTTCTGGGTTTTTTTATTGAGTAAATACAATCCACTGGACGCACTTCCAAACCAAATATTTCCTTGATTGTCTTCAACTAAGCTTTCAATTTGCAATGCCACATTTCCCTTCAATTGAAAAGTTTTAAAAACCTCTAAAAGCGGGTTGTAGCAGGTTAAACCATTGGCGGTACCAAACCACAATTTACCATCAGTTGCTTTGATAGACGAATGAATGTAGTCGTTTTCAAGTCCGTCGATTTTATCTGAAGTGAAATTTTCAAAATTTTGACCATCAAAACGATTCAAGCCATCTTGCGTTCCAATCCATAGTGTTCCAACATTGTCTTGAATAACAGTGGTTACAGCACTTTGTGATAAACCATCATTGATCGTATAATTTCTGAATCGATAATTATTTTGAGCAATAGCTTGGCAAAGACTGGCAATGAATAATATGGCAATTAACTTTTTCATTTACTTCAAAATTAATAAACTAGAATTAAAATTTCACTTTTTTGCTGTTAATGTTTTCGGTTTCACAAACAGATGGAGTTTTTTTAAGATTTAAATAAACCAAAAAGCCACTAAAATCGAGTGATTTCAGTGGCCTTACTTCTTGTTTATAGAAATATGATTTTGGTCAGTTTATTTTTAGACCTTGATTTTAAGTATTTTAAACTATTGCAATTTCGGATCTGCCAACACACTATCGACCCATGATTTTCCCCAAAGTTCGATTTCTTCATTTGACCAAATGGCTGGATAAAAAATGCGTTTTTGGAATCTTGGAGGTAAATATTGTTGCCAATTTGTACCACCTGTTGCAGCTACGTCTGAAGATTTCATCTGCAAATATCGAACAGCTGATTTATAGTGTGCCAAAGGCCAATTGATATTCACATTGGTGTCATTTTGCTTCAACGCTTGAATGATTGCAGGATTTTTTTGCTCCTCATCAGTCAATCTTAAATAAGCTTGCCAAAGATTCGTCGTTCTATTTGTTTTACCAAGCGCGATAAATTCGTCTTTGTATTTGGCTTCAAATTCAATTAAAGTCAATGTTTTGGTACCAGTTGCAATTTCAGTTGCGCCTTCTTTCCAATAAATGTGTTCAAACATCGCTTCAATATCATCAGAATTGGCAAACATGGCACGTTTGTCTTTGTGAACCAAATTGATAAACTCAGTTGAATACATTTCAATTTTTCTGTATTGCGCAGATTGAAAACCACTTGCAGGAAGTAAAGACAATCTAAATTTTAGAAATTGTTCTTTTTCCATACCATCTATCATGATTTGAAAACTAGCAGTTAGCGCCTCAAAATAACGATTGATTCGAGTAACTCTTTCTAAGAAAAATTTACCTGTTAAAGCTTGATGATTTCCTATTTGTTCAAATTCATGCAACGCCAAATTGAAATACAATTCTGTAATTTGGTGATACATGATAAAAATCTTCTCATCTGGAAAACTAGTACGTGGATTTTGTAATCCTAGCAAGCTATCTAATTGTATGTATTCCCAGTATTTAACTGAATCTGCATACAACAAACCATCCAAATATGCATTCAAATCTTGACCAATTAAGGCGTACTTTTCCTGCAACTTTTCAAGTCGTTCTTTTAATTCCGGTGTTATATCCATTGTTAATGTTTGACAATAACAAATATAAACTTTACATCAACATAAAAATAAATAATTTTTGTGCAGAATTTAACAACAACTAAACACCTATGATTATCAATTGTTTAAAACAAAAAATGGCGCTTAATTAAACGCCATTTACTATAATTGTTAAAATTTGAACCTATTTTACTTTGTTTATTTCATGTTTTAATCCTTCCCATTCCACTAAATGGAGCTTCACAATTCCAACAGGAATTTTTGCGCGCACAAAAATTGGAATTCGATTTTCGTCATTGGTAACCCAAAAACTTACATCGTTTTCGTTTTTAAAATACCTTCCTTTTTGCAGAACTGGCACGAACTTTTTGCAATTGAATTTTCCTTTGCGAATGTGGATTACTTCATCGCCAACAAACTTGATTTTCAAAGGCCAGATTTCATCGTCCATGAAGCATTTGAATTCAACGACATCACCGACCTTCATTTTCTTGAAATCCAAAGTTCTCGCATAATAAAATGAAGAAACCATGTCTTGAATCGCCAAAGGAACTGTAAATTCTTTGCCATTTCCATTATTGACTTTCAATTTGTCGTGTTTGAAAGTATAATCTTGGGTCACTTTGTGTCCGCCTTCGTCCACTCTGCGAACGAATTGCCAAGGAAAAACACCTTTTTTGTCGATGTAACTTTCATAAACATCATTGACTTTGAAGAAAGTATTGAATCCTCCCAACGTTCTTCCTGTTCCTTTCATGTGCAACAATTCTCTTTCTCCCGCTTTTTTAGATGTCTTAGTAACTTCCAAAACAGCTTCACCAGCGTCCACAAAACCATAGGTAATTCGATACCTCAATTTCTCTCCAGCTTGAAATGCTTTGTTTGTAACTGTAGGATATGTAACAACTGAAGTGCTACTCGTCATTCCGAAAACAATAGCAACCAAACTCAATACAAAAAACCAATTTTTCATAATCATAGATTTTAGATAAAAACTGTAAATCAAAGTACATGCCAGAATGTAATTTTCTAAAATGAAATAACAGTTTTTTACAATAACTTCATTCTATTCAAATTGTTGCTCGGTGCTTTTAATTTAACATTTCTGGATTTATATAATTTTGAGACTTTGTCTAAAAATCATATTTCCGCCTGATTTTAGTCATGTTTGGCACTTTGAAAATGACGTAATTTTGTTTCAAATCAACAAGATATAAAAATGGAAAAACACGATCTTCGCCACGAGTTTCCTGAATTGGAACAAAAAATTCACGATTTAAAAATTTCTGACAATCATTTCAGAAAATTGTTTGAGCAATACGACGAGGTGAACCATGCGACGCACAGGATTGAAACAGGTGCAGAAGTTGCTTCAGATGAGGTTTTGAATGATTTTCGCTTGAAAAGAGTTCATTTGAAAGATGAACTTTACAAAATATTGACACAATAAGTCAAAAATGTTGACCTTGAATATTGGATTTTTTGGTTATCAAATTCAAAATCAAGGTTTTCTTAGCATCAGTAGTAAAATTAGTGTTAAAAAAAGGGTCTCGTCAATTTGGCGAGACCCTTTTTAGATTATTAAAATTTTAAAGGTTTCTTATTTCAACTTTTCAATTTCAGAAACCATCTTCGCTTTTTCAGTAAAACCAAGGTTATTCCAAGCTAATTTTTGATTTTTGTACAATTGAATCACAGGCAAAGCTTCGATTTTCATTTCTGCGCACAATGCTGGATTGGCGTCTGCATCAATGCGAATAATTACCACTTGGTCAGCCATTTCTTTGGAGATTTCATCCAAGGAAGGTTTCATCTTTTTGCAAGGAGCGCACCATTCCGCGTAAAAGTCGATCAATACAACTTTGTCGGTTTGTAATAATTTGTCGAAATCTGCTTTGCTCATTCCTGCTGAAACAATTTTATTGTCTGTCGTTTCTGGCATTTTGGCACTGCGCCATTGCATCATTCCACCTTCCATTTCATAGACTTCTTTGAAACCATTTGATCTCATATGACTCGCAGCCGAACCACTTCTTCCGCCGCTTAAGCAATAAACCAAAATTGGTTGCGACTTGTCAAATTTCGAAATTTGCGCGTCAAAATCACTTCCATTCCAATTGATATTTCTAGCGTTTTGAACGTGTCCATTGGCAAATTCTTCGGGAGAACGCACATCAATAATTGGCGCGCTTGGAAGTTCTTTGATTTTTGCTGCAAATTCAGTAGCAGCCAATACTGTTTTGGTATTTTGTGATTGTCCGTTAGAGCAAGCTGCGAAAAGCAATGCAGTTACAAATAAGAAAGGGAAAAGATTTTTCATGAAATATCTATTTGATTATTAAAATGTTGATTCGTTGGAAAGAATTAATTTTTTGCTTCTTGTAAAAGCGCTTCTTTGTCAAATTTAGTAAAAAAGTTGATCCAAATTAATCGTGACCAGCGATAAGTAATTGGAACAGAAACAATCATTGCGGTTACCAAAAAAGTCATGTATTGCCAAGTTTCTGAATGAATCCAGAGATTGTCAATCACAAAAGAAGAGATGAAAAGCGCTGACATCAATGCATAACTTACATACATCGCACCGAAGAAAAACCCTGGTTCTTTCTCATATTTTGCATCGCAAGCGCTACAATGTTCGTGCATTTTGTCAAACTTTTTTAAGTTGTAAGGATTTTTGTAGATAAAAACATCTCCTTGGTGACATTTCGCACATTTGTTTCTTACGACAGAATATACAATATCTTTAATCATGGTAAATTTATTTTACTTCTTCGAAAATGACTTCGCTGCTTGATTCGTTAGAACGATTTTGAGGAACTGAACAATTTCCTGTACTACAACTACCACCAGTGCTGCAACCAACATTGGCGAATGCTTGATATAGAAAAAAGAGTGCGATAAATCCAGTGAATGCGTCCCAGTGTTGAATTGCTTCAATCGCAATGTAAATTCCGAGGGCTAAGCGAATAAATCGCATCCAATTCCAATTCCTCAAAAGTGCTGAAATCATGAGATTTTGTTTTGTAAACTCATCCAGCTTCCACCGTTGTGAACAACAGCGTAACCTTTTGATTTTAAAATTCCTTTCGCACTTGCGCTTCTCATTCCAGAGGCGCAACAAGTGATGATTGGCTGGTTTTTGTTTGCCAATTTTGACAAATTACTTCCCAAAGCATCCACAGGAATGTTGATTGAATTTCGGATGTGTCCGCCAGCATATTCTGCTTTTGATCTCACATCTACGATGATTGCACCTTGTTTCATTAAGGCTGCATAATCTACTTTCGGACCAAATCCGAGTAAATTTTTGATTGCTGTTAACATAACTTAGATTGCTTGAGATTGAAAATAATTTACTTCCAACCAAGAACCGCCGTTGTAGCATTCTAATCCTTGTTGTGATAACATTTGTGTTGCCATTCCGCTTCTGTTTCCAGATGCACAGCAAAGGATTAAAGGAGCTTCCATCGCTTGGAATTCTTCTAATCTTGCTCCTACTTCTTGTAAAGGAATGTTGATTGAACCAGCAACGTGTCCGCCTCTGTATTCTTCAATTGAACGTACATCGACGATTGTTCCTTTTTTTTCTTTGATGATGTTTTCGATGTTCATGATGTGTGTGTATTTGTGTTTATGATTTTTTGATGAAATTGCTGAATAATAATCCGCCCATAAAAGCGCCGTACAATGTGCTGTTTAATGGTTTTGAAGTGATTGCACAAGTACCGCTCGCGCATCCTACATAGTAGTAGTACATAAAACCACCCAATGCGCCAACGGCAGCACCAATGAAAACGAGTTTATATTTGAGGATAAAATTCATTTACTTTTTTTTGCGTGTTGAGATTCCAAAAGGAAGATACAATGGACAAAAACTGATGAAGCTTGTCAATAAGAAAACTCCTCCAAGCACTAACAAAACAATTCCCAATGTTCCAGAAATTACTTTGGTGAAAAATAAAATTGCGATTACTGCTGCGAAGATTGCTCTTAGCACTCTATCGACATTTCCCATATTTGCTTTCATAACTTGATTGTTTGAATGTGTGATACAAAGTTCAGACATTTTCAAGTGAAAGTATGTGACTATTGTCACAATTGCGAAAAAAATTATTTTTATTTACAACATTGTAATTTTATTCCGCTCCTGGGTAATCACGCCTTCATCGACCAATTGTTTTAACAATCGCGTGATTACTACGCGCACTGTGCCTAGTTCGTTGGCGATTTGTTCGTGGGTAACGTGCAAAGTATTGCTATTTGTCAATTTGCATTTTTTATTCAAAAAGTCCAGCAATCGTTCGTCCATTTTTTTGAAAGCGATGGCATTTACGACTTCCAATAATTCTTCGAATCGTTTGTGGTACAATCTGAAAATATAATCCAACCATTCGGGAAATTCACGAATCATGGAACTTACTTTTTCAATCGGAATAAATAGAATTTCTGAATCTTCTTCTGCAACTGCTTTGATTTTGCTGGTATCTTGGTGCATTCCGCCTAAAAAAGACATGATGCAACTTTCTCCAGCGACGATGTAATACAATAAAATTTCTCTGCCATCAGGTTCCGTTCTGATTACACGAATGCTTCCTTTAGTCACAATCGGAATGGCGTTGATGTAGGCATTTTCGTTCAAAATAACATCTCCAGCCTTAAATTCTCTGGCGATTCCATTTTCGCTCAGTTTCTCAATGATTCGAGGCGATGATTTAAACTCAACAATTGTATCTAATTCCATAGCGTTAAAGATAAGCAATGTTTCTGTTTTTTTGTCTAGTTTTGTTTAAACAGAAAGTAATAAGCAGGAAAATCTCATTTCAAACTAAATACACAAAATATTGATGATTAATCTTTCACAAGTTTTAACTTTGGAACCTAACTATTATTAAACGATTACTACCAAACAAATTCAAAAATTATGAAAAATCTAAGGCTCATTATCTTGTTGTTTTTGATTGCATCTTGCGGAAAAGTTTTAAAAACGCACGTAAAAGGAAAAGTCCTTAATCCAATTACAGGACAGGGAATAGAGAATGTTCGCGTAATTTTGCAAAAATCAGGAAGTGGAATACCCTCAGGTTTAAAAACGGTTGAAGCTGTGTACACGGATGCGGGCGGGAATTTCGATATTTCTGCCAGAACCTTGAAAGGTCTAACAGCCAGTGTTGTTTTGGATGGAAATGAATACTATTCAATTGGATGGAAAAAAGATGGGGAGGTGTACTCAATTTTATCTCCAAAAAAAGGGAAAGTGACAAATGCTGATTTTCATGCAGTACCCTTTGGAAAAATAAAAACAACTATAAAAAATAATGCGTGTTTTAATTCATCAGATGAAATTAAGCTTTATTACGATGGAGCTTTTTTTGCAAGTTATGGGTTTAGCATAGGCCTTTTAACAACATTAAATGGTTGTATAGATATTGTAGATCCACCTTTAAAAATGACTTCAGATTACCATTATTTTCATTGGGCAGTTACAAAAAATGGGCTGACCAATACTTATTATGATACAATCTTTGTGAATGCTTCTGGAGTAACCAATCTCAATATTTTCTATTAAATGAAACAATATTTTTATATCATTTTCACAATATTTCTAGTTATTTCCTGCGGAAAAGTTTTAAAAACGCACGTAAAAGGAAAAGTCCTTAATCCAGTTACAGGACAGGGAATAGAGAATGTTCGCGTAATTTTGCAAAAATCAGGAAGTGGAATACCCTCAGGTTTAAAAACGGTTGAAGCTGTGTACACGGATGCGGAAGGGAATTTCGATATTTCTGCCAAAACCTTGAAAGGTCTAACAGCCAGTGTTGTTTTGGATGGAAATGAATACTATTCAATTGGATGGAAAAAAGATGGGGAGGTGTACTCAATTTTATCTCCAAAAAAAGGGAACGTGACAAATGCTGATTTTCATGCAGTGCCTTTTGGTGACTACCAAATTTCAATTATAAATAATTCGTGCAATGGAGTTGGTGATACGATAGTAATTATAGCACAAAATGAAGTCAATTCGTTTTTAGGCAATGAATGGGTTTTAGGAGGTTGTGTAAATAAAATTACCGATGTTTCTGAAGTGCCAATGGGTAATATACATACTATTTATAGGGTGAAAAAGCTTGGTGTTACAACGGTTTACGAAACAGATTTTATGGTTCAGCCTGGTCAATTAAATGTGCAAGTAATAAATTATTGATGAAACATGTATTACTAATTGCCTTCAATTCAAATAGAGCTCAGTTAAATTTAGAATTTTTAAAAGACGGTGTATATTTAGTAAAAGTATGTTTATCTGATAATTCTGTAATAACCAAACAAATTCAAAAATTATGAAATTTTTTACTATTCTATTTCTCGCTTCAGTGCTTTTTTGTTGCGGTAAAATCAATAAAAGAGCAGTTGAGGGACATGTAATGAACCCTGTCACCGGTTTACCAATTGAAGGGGTAAAAATGAGCTTGGTTAAAACTACGAACGGCTTACCTGGGGGTGAAAAAACAATTGGATCTGCTGTAACAGATGCAAATGGATATTACAAAATTGAAGAAAAAAGTATGAAAGCTGTTTATTTACAGGTAAATACTTTTGGAAATTATCATCCCATCGGTTGGTTTAAAGATGGTAGTTATTCTGGAGGAAATAATTTTCCAATTGAAAAAGGAGACGTTCAAACTGTAGATTTTCATGCAGTGCCTTATGGGAATCTTCAAAGACATGTTAAGAACATAAGTTGCTTCAACACTTTTGATGAAATTAAATTGTATTACGATGGTGCTTCAAAAGCTAACTATGGATACAATATTGGTATGATGACGACACTAACAGGGTGTATAGATATTACCACAAATCCACTAAAAATGACTTCAGATTACCATTATTTTCATTGGGCAGTTACAAAAAATGGGCTGACCAATACTTATTATGATACAATCTTTGTGAATGCTTCTGGAGTAACCAATCTCGATATTTTCTATTAAATGAAACAATATTTTTATATCATTTTCACAATATTTCTAGTTATTTCCTGCGGTAAAATCAATAAAAGAGCAGTTGAGGGACATGTAATGAACCCTATCACTGGTTTACCAATTGAAAGTATATGGGCACATGGGTTTCGAAAGATGAACTGAATGAATACTACACTGAATATGGATGCTTCGGTTTTAAAGGTTACTATTTGGGAAAAGCGATTGGCGAATATAAATACGAATGGGAGGTAACGCGAATGGGAGTCACCAATTATTATGATAGTACTATTACATTGACTCCAAATCAATATTTTGAATTTAACCTTAATTACTAATTAGAGTAATTCATTATTCTCAACTGAAACCTTTTTTAATTTTCTTGTTCTAGAGAGATATAAAAGATTGTTTCAAAATTCTTTTTCATTACTTTTAACGCCAATTAGTTTGGGTTAAATACCCCTCAAACTATTCATTAAACACTCAGGTCATGTTAGGTTTAAACTCAATTTGGATGAAATTTTGTTTGTTAAGTTTCATCATTTTCACCCAAACAATCGGTTTTGGACAAGAAAAATTGCCTCGTTGGTTTTCGCTCGGAGCGCGCACCACGTTGAGTGCTTTTGACCATGATGGCACAGGATTAGGAACAGGTGGGCAATTCAGAATTCAAATCAATAATCGCGTAAATACTGATTGGTTTGCGGATTATATCACCATCAATGTAAACGACAAAGTGAGAAGCGATTATTACCACATCGGTTGGTCAGTTTTGTTTTATCCTTTTGAAGGATTGCATTATCCGAAACATTTTCAACCGTATATTTTGGCAGGACATTGTTTTGACTACAATCGTAAAACGGCGATTTTAGATCCTTCAAACACCAAAGATCGTTGGGGTTCTGCTGCTCAAGCAGGAATCGGAACACATTTTAACTTGACAGAAAGATTTGATGTTTCATTGACTTGCCAATACATGATACACTTGACAAAAGAAATTGAAGCAGAAATTGATGGAAATATCGTGACCATTTCAGAACAAAAAAGTTCACATTTGGAAGGTCATTTGTTGACTACCTTGAGTTTAAACTACAAAATTTTCAAACTATGGAACAGAAAAAAATAATCTATTGGATTTTATTGCTTGTGTTTCCAATTTGTTTGAATGCACAAGAAAAGATAAGTATTCCAAGTGGCTTGGTTAGCGGACAGTTGACATTGGCGCCAAGTTACATGTTTCAAGACCGTACAGGGCAGTTTTATGCGCACGGAAGTTTGGAGATTTTTTTACAGCCCAAAGTGTCATTTATCGGTGAAGGATTTTACCATTTGGGTTCTTTGAACGACAAAAAAACGTTTGATGCCAACCACAACATATTTTTCGGTTTGGGTTATCACTTCACCAAAGGGGGCAATGATTTGCTTCTAGCATTGCAGCCTGGCGTTTCATTTACCAAATTGAATGAACAAGAAAATACGTTAATTAAATCTCATTTAGGAGTCAATCCTGTGGTGGCGCCAACTGTTGGTTATACATTTTATGTGAGTAGTTTTTTCCACTTTTTTGTACAATCCAAATTGGTTATCGGCGGTCACAAATACGATGTTCAAAAAAGTCTAACTGAATTTCGTTTTTCAGCAGGATTGGGATTCAACATCAATGCGTTGAAGTAAATTATTTGGATTGATTGAGTACTTCCAGAATTGTATTCCAAATCACTTTTTCGGTATTGTTCCAATCAAATAATTGTGCTCTTTCGAGTCCTTTTTGAGCTAATTCTTCAGTCAGTTTTTCATCTTGATCGAACGTTAAAAGTGCTTTTGCAATTGCTTCCACATCAAATGGATCGACCAACAAAGCTGCGTCTTCGACAACCTCTGGCAAGGAAGTTAAATTCCCTGAAATAATTGGAACGCCACATCGCATTGCTTCCACCAAAGGAATTCCAAATCCTTCAAAATAAGGTACAAAGACAAATCCAGAAGAGGCAGCAACTGTTTTGGCGAGTTTTTCAATTTTCAAATGTCCTGTAAAATGGATTTTTGATTTCGTTTGTTCGCTGATTTTATCGGTGTAATTGTTGTTGGATTTCCACAAATTCTCACCCACGATAACCAAATCATTTTTCCCACCTTGTTGTACATATAATTCAAATGCTTGCAACAAGCGACCTACATTTTTTCTTGGATGCAATGCACCAACAAACGAAAAATAGGGATTTCCTTGGGCTAATTCTTGCTGCATTTCTTGTTTTTCGACAGCATCAATTGGCTTGAAAACCTCAGAAACGCCATTCCAACCGACATTGATTTTTTCTTGGTCAATCTTGTATTGTTCCACAATGTCTTTTTTGGAATAATGAGAAACGGTGACGATTTTCGCGGCTTTTTTTGCAAATTTCGGAAAGAAAAAACGCAAATATTTTCGCGCTGTCCAAGGAATATCTTCAGGATAATGCTCAAAATTGAGATCGTGAATCACCGGGATTTGCGGAACCTTGGAGCGCAAACTCAAATATCCGTCTGGCGAGAAAAAAACATCTGCTTTGTATTTTTTCAAGGCACGAAAAACCGCCCATTCAAACCAAATAATAAATAAAATCGGATGTCTTGCTGGCGGATTGAGCACGACAGGAATTACATTCGAGCCAAAAACAAATCGTTCTTCAAATGGTCGGTCGAAAAAGAGAATAAACGTATGTTCAGGATGATTTTCAACCATGCGTTTGGTGGTCTCAAAAGTGTACCAACCAAAACCTTCCATTTTGTGAGAAAGTAAAAACCGAGTATTTATGGCGATTCGCATCTGTGCGAAGTTAATAAAGTTTGGTAAAGAAACATGCTTTAGTGAGAATTCTGGTTTGATGCAGAAATTGAGATTATCGGGAGATTTCGCCCTTTCAGGGCTTGGACGTAAGCGTTTGAGAATTCGGATGGGCGTTGCCCAACCTTGCTGCATTTCGCCCTTTCAGGGTTTTGATTTTGTTGCGATATTTCACGTAGCGAATTTAAATAGATTGAATTTATCCGTCATTATAACCCTAACTCTGCTAACTTTTTCTAATTTTGATGAGTTTAAGAGGAAGGTGAAAAATTCAGTCAAATACATATTGCAAAGTTTACTCGGTTTTCAGAGGTATCTTTTTGTGTTTTCACTTTTCAAAATCAGGACTTTAAAGTCAGATTCTAACGAAAAAGATTTTTTCCATTTTTTAAATTTATTGAAAGATGGAAAAGGTGATGTGTTGGACATTGGTGCCAATATTGGAATCATGACTGTTCATTTAGCGCAAAAATTGCCAAATTCAACGATTCATGCCTTTGAGCCAATTCCGGATAATATTTCGGTTTTGAAAAAAGTCATCGAAAAATTTCACTTGAAAAAAATCAAATTGCACACGCTTGCAGTTGGTGACTCTGAGGGAATTGTAAAAATGATTTTGCCGAATCAAGGTAAAACCAAAATGCAAGGTTTGAGCCACGTGAAGCACGAAAGTATCCAAGAATGGAACGAAGGCGAAGAATTTGATGTAGAAATTAATAAATTGGATAATTTGTTAAACGGACAACCGATTCAAGCAATCAAAATTGATGTAGAAAATTTTGAATATTACGCATTGAAAGGCGGAACAAGAATTTTAACTGATAATAAACCAATCATTTACGCTGAACTTTGGGACAATGAAAACAGGACCAAATGTTTTGAATTGTTGACTGATTTGGGCTACACTACACACGTCGTTGAAAACGAAGAATTGGTTCATTTTGAATCAGATAAACATATCAAACAGAATTTCATTTTTATAGCCAGATAGTCTGGTTTGAAATCGTATTTTTGAACTGAGAACATGCAGCGTAAATTTTTGAATAACTTAATGCTGATGGTTTTGCTCAATTTGTTGGTGAAGCCACTTGCCATTTTTGGCATCGATGCAACAGTTCAAAATCGCATTGGCGCTGAGGAATACGGTTTGTATTTTTCCTTGCTCAATTTCACGTATTTTTTCAATATCATTCTCGATTTAGGAATCACCAATTACAATACCAAATATGTAGCGCAACATCCGCATTTGGTGAAGCGTTATATGGGGAAAATCCTGCCACTGCGCATATTGCTTTTCTTCGTTTACATCTTTCTTTCCTTGGTTTTAGCTTACTTTTTGAACTACGAAGGCAGGCAATTTATTTTCCTTGGGATTTTGATTTTCAATCAATTTTTGATCAGCGTTGTGCAATATTTGCGGAGTTATTTCGCAGGTTTATTGCTCTTCAAAGTCGATACGCTGTTGTCAGTGTTGGATAAAATTTTGCTGATTTTCATTGTTGGTTATTTGCTTTATAGTCCCACATATGAAGGGAAATTTAAATTGAGTTGGTTCATCGGCGCGCAAACAATCAGCTATTTCATCACCGTTTTATTGGCGGTGAGTTTGGTCGTTGTTAAAATAGGAATTCCAACGATGAAATGGTCTCCGGCATTCAACAAAGTGATTCTAAAACACAGTTTTCCGTATGCGATTTTGATTTTGTTGATGATGCTGTACAATCGTGTCGATGCGGTGATGATTGAACGTTTACATCCTTCAGGAGCGAAAGAAGCGGGAATTTACGCCCAAGCTTTTCGAATTTTGGATGCTTTTGTGATGTTTGGCATGTTGTTTACCAATATTTTATATCCGATTTTTTCGCGATTGATCAAAGAAAAAACGAGTGTAAAACCTTTGCTAGATTCTGCATCAAGGTTGTTGTTTGCCTTTGCATTTGTTGGGATCATTTTGTGTTTTTGCTTTCCAGCAATGATACTCAATTTGATTTACACCCAAAACATTGAAGAAGCTGTGCCCACTTTTCAGTGGATCATGTTGAGCTTTTTGCCGATTTGTGTCATCATGATTTTCGGAACACTTTTGACCGCCAACGGAAGTTTAAAAACTTTGAATTACTTGTCGCTTTTTGGCTTGATCTTAAACATTGGATTGAATGTATTTTTCATTCAATATTGGGGTGCTTGGGGCGCAGCATTGGCAACATTGATTACTCAATCTGGATTGGCGATTTTACAATTATTTTTCGTTTGGAAGTATTTTGAATTGCAATTCAATTGGCAACAATTCGGAAGATATGCTGGATTTGTAGCATGGTTGATAGGAACGATTTTCGTCCTTCAACAAATCAATATTTCGAATTGGAGTTTGCTTTACTTCATTATTTCAGCTGTCATAGCCACATTCGTTTTCCAAATGTTTCAATGGAGAATGTTGCTTGAAACGATGAAAAAATAATTATTCGTAAGCCACACCGCTGGATTTCAAAACCATGTAAAATCCTTCTTCAGAAGTAGGTTGCATTGCTTCTGGCATGTGTTCGTTGCCATAAAGCGGCACCCAAATCAGCACATAATCGTCTCCATTTGGACCAAAAGTAGCCACAAAGTAAGTCACGTACAATTTGATTTCGTCAGCAGCAGCTAATCTTTTATCCAAAGTGGACATTCCACTTGGCCAACTATTTTCATTAGACAATGATGACAAGTAGCTAAATTCTTCTTCAGTCAGTATTTCGGAGTACACAAGCGCTTCTTTGGCACTTTCGTTGTTTTGTAGATCAAAGGTGGAATACAAATCTCCTGGCTCTGTGATGAATACTTGTGATTCTGCATCTTCACCTTCTTCTTCGTAATCTCCAGGTACATAAGCGTCCTCAACTTCGTCTTTTTTTACAGCCGTATTTCCTTCAAATTCAACTCCAATTCCCTCCATCACGAAATAAATATCTCTGGTCGGTCTAAATTTGGCGCTCATTCCTTTGTTTTCAGACGCTGGAACTAATAGAATACAATAATCTCCAGTTGAGACAATTTTATAAACTTTGTATTTGAAAAATTCATCTCGGTTTTCAAGTCTAGAATCTAAATTATTCAATCCTTCTGGCCATTTACCTTCTTGTGAGTAAGTCGTTATATCAGAAACGAGGCTATTTGCTCCTTGCAATTTGGCGGCTACTTTCAACATACCAACATCATCGGTAAAATCATAAGTACTGTATAGTGAACCTGGATCCAAAATGGTAGCTTTTACTTTAACAACTTGCGCTGAAAGTGTGATTGGCAAAAGAAAAAGGAGCAATAAAAGTTTTAATTTCATGGCGAAAGAATTAATAATTTTTTTTAAAGGTAAAATAATTTCGGAAATTATCTAATTTCAGACATTTATTTTTCTTCTCTTATTTTCCAATTAGTTTCAGTATGCAAGTTCAGGACAGCAAATTGATTTTGCGCACGAACTTTTGTTATTTTTGTGGTATGACAACAAAAAAAGGAATCGCCATTCTTGGTTCAACTGGTTCGATCGGAACGCAAGCATTAGAAGTAATTGAAGCTTATCCAGATTATTTTGATTTGCAGGTTTTAACCGCCAATAACAATGCAGAATTGTTGATTGAACAAGCCAAGAAATACAAACCGAATAGCGTTGTCATCGTGAAAGAATCGTTGTATGAAGAAGTGAAAGCGGCTTTGATTGACGAAGATATTCACGTTTACACGGGCGCTGAAGCGATGTCGCAAGTGGTGACTCACACAGATGTGCATGTGGTTTTGACGGCGTTGGTCGGTTATGCTGGTTTGAAACCAACATTGGCGGCAATTGAAGCCAAAAAAGACATTGCATTAGCCAACAAAGAAACGCTCGTTGTGGCTGGTGAATTGGTCACAAAAATGGCGAGAGAAAATGGTGTGAACATTTATCCTGTTGATTCAGAGCATTCCGCTATTTTTCAATGTTTAGTGGGCGAATTTCACAATCCGATTGAAAAAATATATTTGACTGCTTCCGGTGGACCTTTCAGAGGTTGGGATTTGGAAGCGTTGAAAAATGTCACCCCGCAACAAGCGTTGAAACATCCAAATTGGACGATGGGCGCAAAAATCACGATTGATTCTGCTTCCTTGATGAACAAAGGTTTGGAAGTCATCGAAGCGAAATGGTTGTTTAATTTAAAACCTGAACAAATTGATGTCATCGTGCATCCGCAATCGATTGTGCATTCTTTGGTGCAATTTGAAGATGGAAGTATGAAAGCCCAAATGGGTTTGCCTGACATGAAATTGCCGATTCAATTTGCATTGACTTATCCAGATCGATTTAAAACAGATTTTCCGCGATTCAATTTCATGGATTATCCGCAATTGACGTTTGAAAAACCCGACCGAAAAACATTCAAGAATTTGGATTTGGCGTTCGTCGCGATGGATTTGGGCGGAACAGCTGCTTGCGCGTTGAATGCAGCCAATGAAATTACTGTTCAGGCATTTTTAGAAACGAAAATTGGGTTTTTGCAAATTGCCGAAATCAATGAAAAGGTTATGAAAACGTGTTCGTTTGTGCAAAATCCCGTTTATGAGGATTTTGTTGCGGTCGATGCGGAGGCGCGTGGATTGGCGTTGAAGATTATTGGGTAAAAGTTCAAGGATTTGTCATAAAGTTAGTTGCAAACGAACGGACAGAGCAGAAAACGGCAATCAATAAAGCAATGACAAAAAACATGAAAATAATTTATTACTATTTATTTGCATCACTTTTGCCAGCAATTATGACAATTCTGTCAGGATTGATTCAAATGCCTCATGATTGCAATCAATGTATTGTTCTCATAATAGTTGGAAGTTTAATGGTTCTACTATGGTTATTAGTCTTGAATTTTTTCTATTTCTTGTTGTATATAAAAACAATTGATAAATCCACCAAATTATTCTTAACCATACTTGGAAGCTTATCACCATCAATTATTTACTTGACATTCATATTTTTAAACTATTACGACCACTCTCGACAAAATAATTCCGACTTCAAAATATTATTACCATCGGCAATAACATGTATAATAATTGGAATTTGGACAACATATAAAAATATGGAATCTCGCAGGAAGAGTTGAAGCGAACATTGACTTTCTTAACTGGCCAGTGAAACACTAAAGCGAAAATTTTCGCACGGATACTTCGTAAGTCCTCCAAAAGTCTACATTTTCAGTGCGCTTTTAAAAACCTTTCTTCCAAGGCCAAAAAATTACCATAAGATTTATTTCAGAACGATGCAACGAGTGTCTAATCGTTCAACTTCAAAACAGCCATGAATGCTTCTTGAGGTACTTCTACACGTCCGACTTGGCGCATGCGTTTTTTACCTTCTTTTTGTTTTTCTAGCAATTTACGTTTACGAGAAATATCTCCTCCGTAACATTTGGCTGTTACGTCTTTACGCAAGGCTTTGATGGTTTCACGGGCGATGATTTTTGCACCGATCGCTGCTTGAATTGGAATTTCGAATTGTTGTCTTGGAATCAATTCTTTCAATTTGACACAAATTTTCTTTCCAAGTTCAAAAGCGTTGCTTCTGTGAACCAAGGCTGAAAGTGCATCTAAAACTTCTCCGTTTAACATCAAATCCATTTTCACCAAATCGGAAGTTTTGTATCCAATTGGATGGTAATCAAATGATGCGTAACCTCTTGAAACGGATTTCAAACGGTCGTAAAAGTCGAAAACGATTTCTGCCAAAGGCATTTCAAATGTGATTTCAACGCGGTCTTGTGTCAAATAAACTTGGTTTTTCAATTCGCCACGTTTTTCGATACACAAACTCATCACTTGTCCTATGTATTCCGATTTGGTGATGACTTGCGCTTTGATATATGGTTCTTCGATGCGCTCCATGGCTGATGGATCTGGCAATTCAGAAGGGTTGTTTACGATGATCGCTTTCTCAGGGTCGCGGCGCATGTAGGTGAAATACGAAACGTTTGGAACAGTCGTAATTACTGTCATGTTGAACTCTCTTTCTAAGCGTTCTTGGATGATTTCCATGTGCAACATTCCCAAGAATCCACAACGGAATCCGAAACCAAGTGCAGCTGAAGATTCTGGTTCGAAAACCAAAGATGAATCGTTCAATTGCAATTTTTCCATCGAATAACGCAATTCTTCATAATCGTCTGTTTCCACAGGATAAATTCCTGCAAAAACCATTGGCTTTACGTCCTCAAAACCTTTGATTGGCGTATCACAAGGATTGGCAGCCAAGGTAATTGTGTCTCCCACTTTGACCTCGTTTGCTTGCTTGATTCCCGAAATAATATAGCCAACATCTCCAGCACGAACTTCAGTTCTAGGACTTAAATCCATGCGCAAAATTCCGATTTCGTCGGCGTTGTATGTTTTTCCAGTATTGAAAAATTTCACTTTGTCTCCCTTGCGAATCACGCCGTCTTTTACACGGTAATAAGCAATAATTCCACGAAAAGCATTGAAAACAGAATCAAAAATCATCGCTTGAAGTGGTGCGTTTTCGTCACCTGATGGTGCTTTGATGCGCTCAATCACAGCTGATAAAATTTCGTCTACTCCCAAACCAGTTTTTCCACTTGCTTGAATTACTTCTGAAGGATCACAACCTAGCAATTCAACAATTTGGTCAGTCACTTCCTCTGGATTTGCACCTGGAAGATCCATTTTATTCAAAATTGGAATGATTTCCAAATCGTGCTCTAAAGCCAAGTATAAATTCGAAATGGTTTGTGCTTCAATTCCTTGAGATGCATCTACAATTAACAAAGCACCTTCACAAGCAGCAATTGAACGTGAAACTTCATAAGAAAAATCTACGTGTCCAGGAGTGTCAATCAAATTCAAGACATAATCTTGGCCTTTGTATTTGTAATCCATCTGAATCGCGTGACTTTTGATCGTAATTCCGCGTTCGCGCTCCAAATCCATGTTATCCAAAGCTTGATTTTGCATGTCTCGATCGGCAATTGTGCCAGTGGTTTGCAATAATCTATCCGCCAAAGTACTCTTACCATGGTCGATGTGTGCGATAATACAGAAATTACGTATGTGCTTCATGTGTGTTTTTAAAACTGTTGATTCCTTCTCGAAGGATTGCAAAATTAAGGTAAAAAGTTGGGATATCAAATGAAAACAAGATATTGAATTTTGTAGCGCAGCGAATTATTTTCGTTCTTATCTAGAATCATTCTAAAATACCTTTTTTGTGGTATTGTCAAAAGTCTCATGTGTCCGTTACTTTGCAAAAAAATATTTATCAAATTCATTTTATCATGGTTTTCGGTCGAAACATTTTGTTGCTTTTTTCGGTTCTATTTTCTTCATTATCTGCTATCAGTCAAATTGATACATTGAAAAAAGATTCAGTACTTGTTCAAAAATTGAGTGAGTTGATGGTAATCGAAAAGCAAATTATTGTGAGAGATGTTTTTTATTTAAACGAAATAGATGGCACAAGAATTTTATCTGGAAAAAAGAATGAAATAATCAATATGAGCGCATTGGATGCAGATTTATCAACCAACAATGCGCGACAAGTTTTTGGAAAAGTGCCAGGAGTAACCGTTTGGGAAAGTGATGGCTCTGGAATTCAAGTTGGAATTGCTACTCGCGGTTTGAGTCCGAATCGTTCATGGGAATTTAATGTGCGCCAAAATGGTTACGATATCAGCTCGGAAGCTTACGGTTATCCAGAAGCATATTACACGCCACCGATGGAAGCCTTGGAGAGAATTGAAGTGATTCGAGGGGCTTCTTCTTTGCAATACGGAACGCAATTTGGCGGTTTGTTGAATTATGTCGTAAAGAAAAATCAAACCAACAAAATTTTCAGTTTTGAAACGCAACAAACGCTTGGTTCTTACGGACTTTACAATGCGTTCAACGCCATCAGTGGGAAATACAAAAAGTTCTCTTATTATGGTTATTTCCACCACAGAGGAGCAGATGGTTGGAGAGAAAATAGCGAATACAAAACCAATACTGGCTACATCAATTTCAATTTTGAATTGACCAAAAAGTTGAATTTGAGCATCGAATATACACGCATGAATTACCAAAGTCAGCAACCGGGCGGATTGACAGATTCTATGTACAATGCTGATTCAAGACAAAGTTTGCGCGCCAGAAATTGGTTCAGCACACCTTGGAATTCCACTTCTTTGAATTTGGATTATGCAATCAATGCAAACAGCAAGTTGAATGTCAAAATTTTCAGCACCATCGCGCAAAGAAACAGCGTTGGATTTACGAAAGCAATCAACATTGCGGATACTTTTAACACGGCGATTGGTTCCTACAATCCACGTCAGGTTGACAGAGACAATTACAACAATTTGGGAGCGGAAATTCGCTATTTGCAGTCGTATTCGCTTTTCAAAAGCACACATTCTTTGGCGGCAGGAGTGCGCGTATATCAAGGAAAAACAAACCGCAACCAATTGGGAATTGGCACCACTGGCGACGACATTGATTTTTCAATCTCCGCGTTGAGTAGCGGAAAAGATTTTGGTCGTTCGTTGGATTTCACCACCAAAAATGTGGCAGTTTTTGCGGAGAATTTATTCAAAATTGGCAAAAACTTAAACGTGACGCCAGGTGTGCGTTATGAAATGATTCAGTCGAATGCCAAAGGATACATCAACACTTCCGCGACTGGAAATATCAATGAAAATCAAGCGGATAGAAATGTAATTTTGCTTGGTTTGGGAATGGAATACAAAATCAAAAACACAAATGTGTATGCCAATTTCAGTCAATCTTTTCGTCCTGTGACTTTTTCAGAATTGACACCTTCCGCAACAACAGACGTAATCGACCCAAATCTCAAAGATGCCAAGGGATACAACTTGGATTTTGGATACAGAGGATATGTAAAAGCATTTTTGACTTTTGACATTGGCGGATTTTTCGTGAATTACGACAACAGAATTGGTACAATATCACAAAATGGCGCTGCGTTCAGAACAAACATCGGTACTTCCGAAAGCAAAGGAATTGAGAGTTTTGTGGAATTGGACCCGATTCGCATTTTCAGATCAACTTCCAAAATTGGGAATTTCAAGTTATTTGTGAATTACGCTTTTGTGGATGCGAAATATACGCAATGGAACAATCCAGCGATTGCCAATGACGCGAGTAAATCGATTGAAAACAAACGTGTTGAAAACGCACCACGTCAAATTTTGCGCTATGGATTCAATTACAAATACAAACAATTTTCAGCTACTTTTCAAGTCAATCAAGTAGATGCGATCTACACCGATGCAGCCAACACAGAATTGCCAAATGCGCTTGCAACGATTGGAAAATTAGACGGATATACCGTGATGGACGCTTCTTTCACCTATTTGTTTCAAGGAAAATTCAACTTGAAAGGTGGAGTGAACAACCTGACGAACGAAAAATACAGCACCAGAAGAGCAGGAGGTTATCCAGGACCAGGAATTTTACCAGCGAATGCGCGCACTTTTTATGTGGGAATTGGGGTGAAAATTTAATATTTCATCTATCAAAAATCACATGCACAAATCCATGCAATGTAACCCACTTCTCGCCGCTCAGTGTGTTGATTTTCACTTTACACAAATAAGTATAAACACCTTCTGTGACCCATTCGCCTGTTTTTTGGTCTTTGCCATTCCAGCCAATCATCGGGTCTTTGGTTTCAAAAATGGTATTTCCCCAGCGGTTTAGAATGACTAAATCTACTGCATCAATGAATTTGTACGGAAGTAAAGGGTGAAAAACGTCATTGTTGTCGTCGTCATTCGGCGTGAAAACGTTTGGCAGTTCATAAGAAGGATCACAATTTTCAACGCAAATCAAGTTGGAAGCTGCACTTTCATTTTGATTGGGCAAAGAATCATATGCTGTCACATAAAAACAACCCGCTAAATTGCTCGTATCACTGAAAACGAAACCAGTGGAACTTGATGGAAAATCAGCAATGACTTCAAAATTTCCGTCGGTCGTTTGTGAATAATAAACGCGATATCCGACCACATCTTCCGCACAAAAAGCTGGGTTTTGCTCCCAAAAAAGACTGTTTTGAAAGGTTTCACAATTTTGGGTCAAGTTGCCTAAAGTGGGGGCGCAAGGTGGCGTTAAATCTGTTGGTTGCGCGCACGCGATGTTCGACCAATTCAGCAAAGGCGAAAGAATTCCCGGCAAAGAATAAGCGCCAATGCTGCGCACTTTGTAGCAATAAGAAGTTTCGTTCAACAAGTTTGAATCGATGTAGCTTTTTTCAGAAATGATGTCGAGTAACACAAAATTCCCAGAATTGGTCGGCGATTCTTTCCAGATTTCATAGAGTGAATTTGTCCACGGAACAATCTCATTCCAAACCAACTGCAGTTGATTGTCGTTTGGAACCAAACTCAAGAAAATCGTTGTCGCGGTTGGACTGAATCCCAATTCTTGACCGTTGTTGATCAATGCCACTTTGTATTGAAAAGCATTGGTCGAAGTGGGCAAATTTTGGTTGATGAAAAATGTATCGCATTGCGTCAAGGTATTTTGTGGCGCAGTGGTGAAAACGGGCTCAAAACTGAGTGCGTTGGAAGTCGATTGATACAGACGGTATTGATATGGACCACCGTAAGCGTTCAAATCTAATTCTTTTGGATGTGTCCAACGAACAGTGTCAACGCCTAAAGTTGGATCTGTGAAGCCAATCGTTGCATGCGTGAGCACGGGAATCTGAAAATTCATTTCACCGCAAACTTGATTGGAAATGCAACTTTCAGCGCCATTTTGAAAAACCGCGGTGACCAAATAGCAATATTGATTTCCAACCACCAAATTGCTTGAATCTGTGAAGGTAGTCGTTTGTTTTCCATCAACTTCTGCTAAAAGCGTGTAGCCAATGCTCAACGGGAAATTGGGCGTGCAACAATTTTCAGGATTTAATGCGATGCTGTCGTTGCTTTTATACAATTTATAACCAACAACTTGCGGACAATCAGCTGCGTCCCAATTGAGTTCAAATGCGTTCAATGATTCTGTCAAAGTCAAATTTTGAACGGGCGGCGCATTGACCGTGATGTTGAATGTTTCCAAGTCTTTCAAAATCACATTTGGGCCAGCGTCTGTGGCTTCCAAGGTGAAAATGTAACTGTTGTTGCGCACCGCTTCGCAACCCGGTTGCCAGTGAAAATCGCCAGTAATTGGATTTCCATTCGGTGAAGCAACAAAAGTTGCGGGATTATTTTCCAAGAAAAAACCTTCGCCAAAATATTCCCAATGCAACACAGGATTGTCTTGCACTGTTGCTTGGTCGTCTTGCGCAAATGCTTGAAAATCGATGTTTTCGTTGGCAAAAACACAAGTATCACTGACTGATGAGACGGAAGGTGCATTATTCAAACAAACTCCTTTTACAGTCACTTGCATGTCGCGAATCACAAATCCAATGCGAATTCCACTGCGGTATTCTGTAACAACAACCGCTAAATTGTATTCGCCGGAAATAGTTGGAGCGTTCCAAAAAAGTGTTCCCGTTATTGCGTCCAATGTCAGCAAACCGCCACCAACTTCTTGCGGATATTGATATACATCTGGAATCGACATGTCGAAACAATCTTCGCCTTTGCAAGGAATGAGTTGGTAAGACAAACTGTCGCCATCAGGATCGTAAGCGCCGAAATTGTAAATCCACGGTTGACCAGTGCACGTTTCTTCCGGACAAGGACAATCAATCAATTGCAAACTGTTGTTGGGCGTTCCCAAAAAAGGCGAGATGATGAGCAAGGTTTGAATGCAAAAGATTTTATCGACTGAATTGGCGATATTCAACACGTTTGCGTTACGGTTTGGATCTTCGCATTGAATCAAAAACGTGCCTGGACCAGTGTAAGTGTGCGTTCCGACGTAGTAATTTTGTTTCGTATCGGTTGCAGGAAAATCATAAAAGACCACGCGTGGAATCGTGTCGATCACGCCGTCGCCGTATTGAATTTCCAAGTCAGCGCGGTTGGCTTCGCTGGTTAATTTTGTACAAGTGGTGATGGTGAATTCGTAAGTGTTGCCGTACAGATGTTTGTAAGTTATTTCTCCCGATCGATTATGCGTAGCATGGGCTTGCAAGGAAATGCAAATCAGCAAGAGGGAGAAAAATCTTTTTAGTAACATCTTGGAATAAAGGTACACAAAAGTAGAGGAAATGACAAAATCGCCTCATTTTTTCATTTTAAATGAGATCAACTTTAATTCATTTTATTTTCAATATTTCCAAAATTTTGAAAATTAATATGATAACAAAGCCCATTTTCATTAACCACCTCAAAATCAGCCTTTAATTGTTTAGTGAAAATCTTTATTAATCTAATACCCAAAGAGTCTAGTTTCATTAGTTCAAAATCCTGTTTTAATCCTATTCCATTATCAAAAATTGATAATTCGATAATTGAATTTTTTTCCGCAAGTTGAATTGTAATTTCTGGATTTTCTATTCCTTGAAAAGCATGTTTGTAAGAATTTGTAACTAGTTCATTTATAATCAAGGCTAACGGCACAGTACTTTTGGTGTTTGCAAAAACCTCATTTAATTCGAAATTGATTTTTACTCTTTGTTCGGCATCGAAAAATTTACTCAAATAAGAAACAAAATCCTCCGTATACTCTCTTAAATTAATTTGAGCAAAGTTGGCTGATTTATATAGCTTTTCGTGAATCAAAGACATGGAAATTATTCTATTTTTTATTTCCGCAAATTCATTGATAATGGTTTTATCTTTCATTCGTTTCATCTGCATTTCCACTAGACCAAGGAAAATTGACAAATTATTTTTTACTCTATGGTGAACTTCTCCCAGTAATGCATCTTTTTCAATCAAAGATTCCTTGATTTGCATAGATTGTTCTGTTTTTTCAGTTACATCTAAGCCAATTCCGAGCATATATTCAAGTTCGTTTTGCGCATTTAAGAAGGGGAAGAATTTTCGCAAAACGTAAACATCTTTTCCTTCTTTGTTGGTCGCTTTATCAGTAAATTCAAGAAGTTTTTTAGACTTTAGCACTTGATCAAAAATAGCTTGTCTTGCATCTGCTATTGAAATGTCTTTGTTGTATTGCTTGCAATAATCGTAGTCCGTTTTTCCAATCACAAATTTCCTTGTTTCTGGATCTTTAATTCCGATTGGATTGACAAATAAATATTCGTGTTTTTGATTGAAAACAGCAATGTCAAGCGGAAGATTATTTAAAATTGTTTCATAAAAAGTTCTTAGTGCTTCAACTTTTTGTTCTTTTAATACTTTTTCAGTTACATCAACCTGAATGGAGATATAATTAATCACTTTTTCGTCTTTGATGAAAGGAATAATCGTCGTGTCAAGCCAATAAATTTCACCGTTTTTATTGATGTTTTTGATAGTTGACTTCCAATTGTCATTGAGTTTTAAACATTCAATGATTTCCTCAAAGCTATTTTCTTTTGTTTTGTCCACCATCAAGAAATCAAAAGATTTGCCAATCATTTCTAGGTTTTTGTAACCGGAAATATCAGAAAAATTTTGATTTACAAAGCTGATTTTTCCATCTATATTGATGGTTGATAACAAGACAGTTTGATCAATCACGCTCTTGTAAAATTCTAAATTAAGAATGGCATTTTCCAATTCGTGTTCATGAATTTTAGTCGCTGTCAGATCTTTGACAACAACTTGTAATAATTCATCTCCTCTTTCATCAATAACTTCGCCATTGATGCTAAAATATTTTTGGTCTTTAATCGATTTAACTTCGTCAAATCGAATGCTGCTTTTGGTCAATTTACAATTTGAGATTGCTTCGTTGATTGAATTAGCTTCTACAAAAAGCGATGTAAAATTTTTATAAGTTGGTTCGTATTCATTGATATCAAACATCCGAGTCATTTGATTAGAATTAGCCATGATATCGGATCTTAAATTGATTTTAAAAGAGCCAGCATGGGATAATTTTTCAAAATTGGAAATTTGAATTTTACATTGTTCTAGTCGAAAATTTTTCAGCTGAATTTCATTGCTTAAAACCTCATTTTGGTGCGTTAAAATCCCTTTTTCTAAGAGTGTAGACTCGTATTTTGAAAAGACAGTTTTTCTGTCGACTAAATTTTCTTCGTATTGTTCGTATGTGGAATTCACAACCGAAAGCAAACCTGCTATTTTCCTTTTTAGTCTAGAGTTTTCGCCAACAAACTGCCTTATTTGTTCTTCTAATTTGGGGTGAAATTCATTCATTGGACAGTAGCTTTTAAAAATTATAAAATCTAATTTTATTTTAATTTGTAAGAATTCGGTTCAAATCCGATTAACAAAATATCATCTGTTTGATCTTCATTTCCTTGCCAATTTCTGAGAAAAAATTCAATTTCAATTTCTCGTTTGAGACAATCTAAACCATCTATTTTCTCTAAAAAATGAGCAAGTCCTTTTCTTTTCAATTTTTTTGAATCTGGACCTCCAAATTGATCGGTTAAGCCATCCGTGAAAAAGTAGAAAAAGTCATCGGGAGCATAGTCTATTTCAATAAATGGAATTTCATCTAGTGATTGAAAGTGTTCTCCAATGGAATTTCCTTTGAAGTTTAAAATTTTGTGTTCGTTGGCGGTAGAATCATAGTAGATGACAATTCTTTTGATTCCAGCGATTTGGATAATTGATTTTTCAGGGATGACTTTGAAAATAGCCAAATCTAAAGCATCAGAAATCCTATTTTTCTTATCAATGTTTGCCAAGTTTTCGATGATTTTTTCATTCAATTCATTGACAATAACTCTTAAATCATCGTGCTTTTTTGATTTTGAAACCAGTATTTCATAGCTCAAAACAGAAAGCAAGGCGCCAGGAATACCGTGACCAGTGCAATCTCCAATACCTCCAATCAAGGCTTCCCCAGCACTTTTTTCTACTAAAAAACCAAAATCTCCAGAAATAAAGTCTTTTGGTCTGTTTATAAATATTGACTTTGAAAAACAGGCTTGTAATTGATCTCTTTGTAAGAATATCGCTTCTTGAATTTTTTGTGCATAGACCATCGAATCAGTCAATTCATTCATGGTATCTATGATTTCATCAATCCCTTTTTTGCTTATGGGCTTCGATAAAAACGCCTTCATATTCGTCGATTTCGCCCTTTCTTTGTTTCGCTCTTCTGTATTTCCGGAAATATAAACCACAGGAATTGAATTCATTTTTTGAATTTCCTGCATAGTGTCAATTCCATCTAAACTGCCTTCTAAGCGGATGTCCATTAAAATCAAATCTGCTGTGTTTTCTTGAAAAAATGCAATTGCCTCTTCGCCACTTTCAAAAGTTGCGACAACTTCATGACCCAATTCTTCAACATACTCTTGGTAAAGCGCTTGAATAATTAATTCATCTTCAACAATTACGATTTGCTTTGACATGTTTAATTTAATTAAGACCTATTTTTGTTTGATTAAAAAAAGAGTAGATGATGTAAATCATGGCACCGAAAATCAATAAAGCGATAAAAAGTAAAAAATGGATAAAGTCGCGATCGTCGTTATTTTTCATTGAATGGGGTAATTCTTTTTTTTAATAATTAGCAAATATCACCACCAGACTAGGCCACGAAATTAGTTTTATTTTCAGTGAATTTTAAATAAACAGATACGCATGAAAATGTGTATTCAACTACATTATTAAGATGAACAGATGCTAACAATTTTTAAAAAAGTATTTTTGTTTATGATTGCTAAAATTCAATATCAAGGTTGGAAAATCCATTTTTTGAAAAAGTTCAGATTTTCTCTGTTTTTGATATTTGTACTATGGTCGGATTATGCAGAGAGTCAATACAATTATCTTTCACCGCTTTTTGATGTAAATTCTGGTTTACCCCACAATGAGGTCAATGACATTGTAAAAGATGATGCTGGTTATATTTGGATTGCCACAGACAATGGACTTTCAAGATTTGATGGCTATAATTTCATCAATTTCAACCATGAAACGCATCCAACCATTTTCAAAGAAAGCCGGATTACTAAAGTTCATAAAAAAGGTTCAATTTTATACTTATTGTCTGCCTCTGACGGATTAATTGAATTGAACACCCACAATATTTCTTTCAAAAAATTGTACACAGCAAATCCGATTGCAATGGCTATTTCAAATGATACAACGGCCATGCTTTTTGATTCCGGAAAATTGGTCTTTAAGGTTAAAAATAAGGTCATTTTTATTCGAAAGTTTAATTTGTATGACAAAACTGACATTGCCATTTATCAAGGAAAAGTTTTTGTTACTTTGAATAACAAGGAGTTAATAACAATTAGTCCAAAATCACCCACAAAGCAAATCAAAATTGGTATTCAAGAAACTGATTTTTTGGGTAAATTCTTTGTGTCAAAAATACATGGTCTTGTACTGTGGAATGGAGATGTTGTGCGCGTACTCAGAAATAATCAGTTGGTTGATCATCCAGATTTTATTGCTAAAAGACATATTACCTTTTTTGGTGAAGACGCAGATGGAAAACACTTATATATTGAAAAAAATAAAATACCTTTTGTAGTATTTGAAAGGCAAATGTTAGGTTTTTTCTCCCCAACAATTAAGCAAAACATTCAGAATAAATTTATTTTTAGATTGAATAAAACATATATTTTGGTAGGAACTAATCAAGGTTTAATTAGAATTGAGCAAAAACCAGCTTTATCTTATTTAATTGATGATTATTCTTTGAATGTTGACAATTATATTTTGCAACGTCGCAAGATTATTGAGTACCAAAACAAGCGTTTTTACATTGGTTTTCCTAGGATTTTGGAAGAAAACAAACAAGTTGTCAGCCGGTTTTCAAATAGAAATCTTGTTACCTATGATGGGTTGATTTTTAACGATGAACTGTTTTGTACCGCAGAAGGAGATGGCTTGGTTAGTTTTGATTTACTGACAAAAGAAATTACCAATCATGTTAATCAGCATCTTGGTTTGCATGAAACTTTTCAATCAATCATTAAGGTTACTGATTCTCAAATTTTATTGTGTGGAGGAAATAAAATGGTATTATATAATCCAACGAATAAAAATACTAAAGCCTTTTATTTGAAAAAAGGAACAGTGATTCAAGTTGCGGTAAAAAATAACAATTCAAATATTATTTATCTAGGCACCAATAAAGGATTATTTCGAGTTCAATTTACCCCAGAAAATAGCTTTAAAATCCTTGATTCAGGAAAACTACTTAATGTAGAAGTGCGAGATATTCTTTTGAGAGAAAATCAACATGAAATTTGGCTAGCAACATACAATGGTGTTCATGTGTTGAATTTAAATAATCTAAAAAAGATTCATGAATATACTAAACCAAATCAGGTTTCAAACCTTAAAGTTGTAAAATTAGTCGAGGATAAATCTAATTGTATTTGGGCATCTACTTATTCGGGCATAACGATATTTAATACGCTAGATGGAACAATTCGATTTATCAATAAAAGTCATCTACTAAATAATTTTGAATACAATAATAAATCTGCTTGTTTGTTAAATGATGGGAAAATTGCTTTTGGAGGACTGAATTCATTTGAAATCATAGACCCAAAGGCATTGAACGAATATAAATATGCCAAAACCTTCTCTATATCTGGTATTGAAACGATTCAAAACGAAAATAATAAATGCTTTTCAACTTATCAGGATGGACAAAAAATTACTTTTAATACAGGTCAAGAAGCAATAAAAATTTACCTAGCCAATTTGGATTATCAATTCGGAAGCGGATATTCTTTTCAATACAGCATAGATTCTAAAAATTGGTTTAACACAGATAAGAAAAACTGGATTTTAATCTCAAATCTTACTTATGGCGAATATGAATTGAAAATTCGAATGTACAATCCTTTTGGTCAGCTTGTTGAGGAGCAGTCATTTTTTATATCTGCCAATACTTCCCCTTTTTATAAAACAACATTTCTAATTTTTATCTTTATAGTTGTAATTATTATCTCTGTACTTTTAGTCTTTACATTAAGACGTTCTCTGCGCATCAAGTCAGAAACAAAATCGCGCATTGCGATGGATCTTCATGACGAATCTGGAACGATTTTAACACGATTATTATTGTTGAGTAAAAGGGAAAACTTTCAAGAAAAAGACAAGGAACAATTACAATCAGGTTTGCGGGAGGCACTTTATAATTTCAGGACTTACATTGATTCTATCTCGCGTGAAAAACATACTTTACAAGATTTAACCTATGAATTAAAGGATTTTGTTACTATTTCATGCGCAGATGTTGATATTCTTGTTGATTTTTCATTCAAAACTGATTGGGATTATAATATTAAGGGAGAACTGTTCAGAGACATCAAACTTTCGATTTATGAAATTGTTACAAACTGTATCAAATATGCAAATGCAAATAAATTGTCATTAAAATTCTTGGCAGTAGACCAAAAACTGAATATTATAATTTCAGATACAGGATATTGCAATATTTTAGAATTAGAAAGTTATAAAGGAAATGGAATACGAAACATCAAAAAGCGAATCAAAAGAAATAAGGGTAATTTTAAATATTATATTTTGGAAGGTGAAACTGGATTGACAATAGAAATAAATTTACCTTTAGCATGAAAAAAATCATCATTATAGAAGACGATATTCACCTAGGGCAATTGATGTTAGAGAATATCAATGCGATTGAAACCTTGGAATGCAAAAACGTTTTTCTCAATCCACTAGATTTCTTAAATAATCCAATTGAAGCGGATATTTATTTGCTAGATATCGTGATGCCAGAAATGAATGGATTGGAAGCAATCGACAAAATCTTGAAATTGTTTCCCAATGCAACGATCGTGATGAATACAATCAAAGATGATTCTGAAACCATTTTCCAAGCTTTGCAATTGGGTGCTTCAGGTTACATCGACAAACAAAGTTTTCAAAGAAATTTCAAAGAAGTCTTTTCAAGCATAGAAAATGGCGGGGCATACATGACACCCAAAATTGCTCGAAAAGTGATTACTTTTTTCAATCAATCCAGAAACATTTCGGAACAATTAACCGACCGTGAAAAAGACATCGTGAATGGGATTTTGGATGGTTTGAGTTACAAACTTATCGCCGATAGATATGAGATTGCCATTGATACGGTTCGAATGAATATCAAAAAAGTATACCGCAAGTTGAATATCAATTCTAAATCAGAATTGTTTAAAATGATGGGAAATAAAAGCAGGTAAATAAATTATTTTTCCTTTGCTAACACTTCATTCAATTTATACTCCAACGCGATAAAACAAGCACAAATTCCCCAAATTGGAATAGCCGCTTTGTCGGTGTCTAGATAGTTGTTCAAAATTCCGTGAACGAAGTACGTCACCAACGCTAAAATCATCGCAAGAATCAATACTTTCATTTCGCGTTTTTCCGATGGCCAGCGGTTGTAAAGCGTAATTCCTTTGTAGAAAATCGCTGAAATCAGTATCAAAACGATAATCAATCCTATAAATCCCATTTCAGCCAAAGGACCCAAATATTCGCTGTGCGCATTTCCGCCGTCTCCGAAGTTCGTGGAAATAATCGTCAAATTTTCTGGCTCTTGAAATCTGGCGTATTCAAAGGCGTAAGTTCCTGGACCAAAACCAACAATCGGACGTTCTTGGAACATCGCAATCGCGCACGACCAACGGTTGATTCTTTCCAAATTGGATGCGTCTGTCGTTACGTTTGCAGCACTTTCCAAGCGTTTACCGAAATCTTCTGTCGTGTGTTCTGATTTGTTTTTCGATAAACTTTGTTCGATCGATGTCCAAGAGAAAAACACGAAAACGCCAATCGTTGCCACGACGCCCAAAATCAAGCTAAATTTGATTTTGAAGTGAATCAAAAGCCAAACGAACATGGCAGCGATGATACTCAACCAAGCGGCGCGTGTGTAAGAGAAGAACAGTGCGATTAAATTGATGGCAATCAAAACCAACAAAATCGCTTGAATTAACGGTGGATGTTTCTTGGAGAAGTAAATGCCAAAAATGATTGGAACCAAAAATGCGGTCATCGCGCCATAAATCGTATGATCTTTGAAAAATGGCCACATCACCCAGTGACTTTCTTTTTCACCGAAAGCATAACTTGCGTGCATGAAAACGGTGTAAACCATGGCGATGGTCATACCAATGGTGAAAAACCACAAGAAAGTTTTGATGTTTTTTTCTGACAAGAAAACGCGTGAACCGTAGAATAACATCGGAATCATAAACCACAAGCGCGCCAGTAAAAATTTGAATGAAACGAGCGGTAAATCGCTGGTGATAGACGTAAAAAGTACCCAAAGCAAATACAATCCGATCGCCCAAACAATGGCATTTTTCCAAATGAAATCAGGGAAAACTTTGTATTTGATTTGCTGAAAAAGCAGCAAGAGCATCAAACCAAAAAGCAAAGGCTCAGTGGGAACAAACAAACCAAATCCGTTGACATATTCTTCAATGTTAACAGAAAGTGGCGTCAGTAAAAACAGCAACAAAAAAGTGAATTGTGTATTGAAAACCGCGCTGTAAATCGCCAAAAGCACCACCGGAAAAGCCAACATGTAAAGCTGATTTTTCCAAATGAAATAGGAGGAAAGCGCAATGAACAAGGCGCCAACCAACAACAACCAACGATTTGTTCGAACGAACTGCACTTACGCGATTTTTCTCAATTCTTGAATGCGGTCTTGAATCAATAACGCAAAGACCATGAAAATGAAAGTAGCAAAAACACTTACAATCACGATGATTGCTTTTTTCGGTCTGTCTTTTTTGTCGGCAACAACCGCTCTTTCTACAACGAATTTATGGTTGAAATTGGCGTAAGCATCAGATTCTGCTTGTTCGTAAGCAACCTCAAATTCTGATAATTTCACGATTTTTTCGTCTCTCAACATCGCCAAACCGTCAAATTCAGCACCGTATTTCATGTTGATTTCCAGTTTGTCTTTGAAAAACTTGCGGTCTTCAGCACCTTTCGCTTCATTGTAAGCCGCAGAAAGTGTCGCGCGACCTTCGGAAGTAACAACGCCCAATGCAGAAAGGCTATCCAATTTCATTCTGATTTCTTTCAAGCTCGTTTCAATCAATTGCTTTTTACGCTGACTGATTTCAAACGCAGGAATTGTTCTTTCCTTCACCATGTCGTTTTTCACGGTATCGATGAGGTCTACAATTTTGTTGGCGATTTCAGCAGCCAATTCTTTGTCTGAGTCTAACACATCAATTTGAATCGAGCCATATCTTGTACGGGTAAAAAGAATGTGTTCTTCATACGCTTTGCCCAATTTGTAGAATTTATTCGGATCGTCCATGTCGATGTCGTAGTGTTTGAACAAGTCAAAACGTTGCACGATTTTATCTCTGATACGAGATGATTGCAGGATTTGAACCATTTGTTCAGATTGTTCTTCTTCCCCAAAATCCATGGAAGAAGCTTTCGCATTTCGTTGTTCCGAAAAGGAAACTGTACTTGTAGCCGTTGGGAAAACGATGGCAGTTGAGAGGTATAAAGGAGTCAATAAGAATGAGATAACCAATGAGATTACAGATGCTGCTGCGGTCACTATTCCAATAATTTTGCGTTTTTTCCAAACAAACAGAATCAAATTTTGACGTTGTTGTTGAAATTCAATATTTTCTTGCTCCATGTATTTCTTTTTGCGTGTGCGAATTTACTTTAAAATCTCCAATTTTTCGAACATCATGGATAACTAAAATTATTGGGTTTTATTGTGGGGTGTCAGAGATATTAGGATGTTAAGATTTGCTTCGCAGCTGCCTGCGGCGGTTTAGGATTTTAAGACTTTAGACAAAAGACTATCTAATTGTCTAATAGTCTGATTGATTTAAGCTTGGATAAAAGGTCCTCCCCCTCGGTCCCCCTCTGAAGGGGGAAGAATGCACAATTATTAATTATATAAAAAAAGAAAATGTTGTAGCCAAATTTAGAAACTCTCTATATTGACGAAAATTTAAGTTTCCCCCTTCGGAGGAGAAAAAGCGATAGCTTTTGAAGACTCAGCGATAGCGCTAGGATTAAGGGGGAGGAAAAATTTATGTTGCTTTTTGCATCAAAATAAAATCCTCACTTATAAAAATTCATCTCCTCAATATACCGCTGTACGGGCTCAGTGAGCAAATACCGCACGTCTTTGCGTTCTTTGATGGCGTTTCGCACAAAACTGGAGGAAACTTTCATTACTGGTGCGTCGTTGCAAAAAATGACATTTGGATGGTCGGCAAAAAGGTTTTCGTGTTGATTTCCAATTTCTTGCACTTCTTGTTCTTCTTGGATGGTCAATACGCGTGGATAGACGTAAAACTTGTGGTTTTTGAGTATCGTTTCGTGGTTGAACCACTTGTGAAAGGTGCGTAAATTGTCTTCTCCCATGATGAGCGCAAACTCATTTTCAGGATATTGCTCTTTCAAATAGGCGAGGGTGGTAGCGGTATAACTTGGTTTTGGCAATTTAAATTCGATGTCGCTGGCGCGCAGATTGTTGTTGTCTTCAATCGCGATTTTTACCAAAGCCAAACGGTGGTAATCGGCCAGCAAAGAAGACTTTACTTTCAGCGGATTTTGAGGTGTAACCATCAACCAAACTTGGTCCAAATCGGTGTAATCCGCCATGTAATTGGCAATCACCAAATGTCCCACATGAATGGGGTTGAAAGTGCCAAAATAAAGTCCAACTTTCATGCTTACGCGTTTAAAAATTTTGCGACGATTGCTTCTGCTTCTTCGCAGGCTTTGTCGAGGTGCACATTGAGCAATACCACATCAAATCCTTCGGCATGCGCCAATTCTTGTCTGGCTTTTCCCATTCTCACTTGAATTCTGTCTTCAGATTCAGTGCTTCGGCTGCGCAAACGAACTTCCAATTCTTCAATCGATGGCGGTTGCACGAAAACGGATAACGCTTGGTCACCAAATTGTTTTTTCAGGTTCAATCCACCGATAACATCAACGTCAAAAACAACTGATTTTCCATCTGCCCAAATGCGTTCGATTTCGCTTTTCAGCGTTCCATAGAAATTGTCGGTGTAAACTTCTTCCCACTCAATAAAAGCATTTTCAGCGATTTTTTGTTTGAAACCTGCTACGCCCAAAAAGTGATAATCTTTGCCGTCGGTTTCATTGTTGCGCGGTGCTCTGCTGCAAGCAGATATAGAAAATTCAAGGCGCTTTTCAACGGAAAGTAAATGTTTTACAATCGTTGTTTTCCCCGCTCCCGAAGGTGCTGAAAAAATAATGCATTTTCCTTGTTGCTCTTGATTCATGTGATTTTATTACAAGGTATTAAGCACTTGTTCTTTGATTTTTTCCAAGCTGTCTTTCATGTCAACGACCATTTTTTGAAGTTCAACATGGTAACTTTTACTTCCCAACGTATTGATTTCGCGACCAATTTCTTGGGTGATAAATCCTAATTTTTTTCCTGCTGAAGGCAAAACCATCGTTTCTAAGAAATAATCCAAGTGGTTCGACAAACGCATTTTCTCTTCCGTAATGTCTAATTTTTCGATGTAAAAAATCAGTTCTTGTTGGAAGCGATTTTCGTCCATGTTTGGATTGTCCATGTCTTCCAATCCTTTGCGCATGCGCTCGCGGATGATTTCGATGCGCAGGTTTTCGTATTTCGGAACGTCAGCCAACAAACTTTTGATTTCGTTGATTCTTTCCGTAAATTCTTTCTCCAACGCTTCGCCTTCTTGACGACGGAAATTGTTTAATTGTTGACAAGCTTGTGCCACCAAATCAGTCAAAAATGCATTTTCTTCTGCGGTGATTTCTTCTTTCGCTTGCATGAAAATATCTGGCATTTTCACAATCAAGGATAAATAATCTACTGATTTTTCGCCCAATAAATCATTTGTTTGCTTCAAATCTTGGTAGTAAGCGAGCGCCAAATCTTTGTTGATTTCAACTGATTTCGTCGCACCGGTACTTTCAATATTGACGTTTACTTCCACTTTTCCACGATCCAAAAGTGCAGTAACTTGTTGTCTGATTTCTAATTCTTTTTCACGGTAAAAAGGCGCAGTGCGGACATATAAATCCATGCTTTTGCTGTTGAGCGATTTCACTTCAACACTTACTTTTTTCCCTTCGTAATTTCCGGTGGCTTTGCCATAGCCGGTCATTGAATGCAACATACTATTGAGTATTTTTATGGAATTATTTCCAATGAGAATTAATTCTTTTACCGATTTTTTTTCTGAATTTTTTCAAAACTGCTTCACGTGAACCAATTCCGCCAATTTTTATCAGGTCGTAACCCACAAATTTCCCGTCACGGTAGAAATTGAATTCGAATGAAATAGATGTGATTTCATCTCTATATAAAGGAAATAAATGTCCGTTAGTGATTTCAACAGAAAGTGTATCGTGATTTTTTGCTGGTTTGAATTGTCTGTCGTATCCGCGCACAGAAACCAAAATATAGGTATCAATGCCTTTCGATTTCATGACTTTTTGAATTGAATCAGAAGCCAACATGCTAATATTTGTTCCTTCTTTCAACACGTTCAATGACGACATCGCTTTGATTCCGTTGGAAGCTAACAATTCGGTGAAATTGATTTCCATCGTGAAACGGTCTTCAGATTTATCAAGTTGACCAACCACCATGGCGTTTTTCAATTTCAAATTTTTCGTTTGAGAAAAACCAAAATTGAGGGCAAAAACTGCGAAAATGAATAAGATGAAACGCATATTAAAAAGTATAAAGTTAAAAAATCTCCGCAGCAATTGCTTTCACAGAGCTAGAATTTGACATGGTGTAATAATGGATGCAAGGAACGCCAGCAGCTTTTAATTCTTTAGATTGCTGTTTTCCCCATTCGATTCCCAGTGCTGAGATCGCTTTGTTGTCTTTGCATTTAACGATTTCTTTGCTCAAGATTTCAGGAAAATCGATGTGGAAAAATTTCGGTAAAAACGAAGCGTGTTCCAATGTTTTCAAAGGTTTCAACCCTGGAATAATCGGCACATTGATTCCTGCAGCACGACAAGCATCTACAAAATCGAAATATTTTTGGTTGTCGAAGAACATTTGTGTCACGATGTAAGAAGCACCTGCGTCCACTTTGGCTTTCAGGTGAATCAAATCTGTGGTCAAATTCATTGCTTCAAAATGCTTTTCAGGATATCCAGCAGCGCCGATACAAAAATCAGTTGGTTCTAATTGGTAATCTTCGGTTGTATAATTTCCAGAATTCATTTCGACGATTTGTTCGATCAATTCAACGGCGTATTTGTGCCCCATTGGATGCGGTCTGAAATTGGCTTCTGTTTTGATTGAATCACCGCGCAAAGCCAAGACATTGTCGATGCCTAAAAATTGCAAATCGATGAGTGCATTTTCAGTTTCTTCTTTGCTAAAACCGCCGCAAATCAAGTGTGGAACTGCATCAACGTCGTATTTATTCATGATTGCCGCACAAATCCCAACCGTTCCCGGACGTTTTCTGATGGCGATTTTTTCTAGTAAACCGTGGTCTCTTTCTTTGTAAATAAACTCTTCACGGTGATACGTTACATTGATAAATTTAGGTTTAAACTCCATCAATGGATCAATTCCGTCGTAGATCGACTGGATGCTTTTTCCCTTCAACGGAGGAAGGATTTCAAAAGAAAACAGGGTAGATTTAGCAGCTTGAATATGATCGATAACTTTCATGAATGTTTACAGAAATTAGAATAAGATGCAAAGATAGTGAATTTTAAATTGGATTGAAGATTGGCAGATTATTGGATTGGCAAATTAGCAGATTAGCAAATTAACAGATTAACAGATTTGCAAATCAGCAGATTGCAAACTGGAAGATTCGCAAATTGATGTGAAGTGCGAAGCAATCTGCAATCTGATAATCTGTAATCTGCTATTCAACCTATCCTACTTTCTCCTGAAAATCTACTTGAGTCGCTTGAAAACCAACCATTTTATGAACTGCAGCGATGATTCCAACTTGGTCGAAACCGCAATCTGCGTACAATTGATCCGGTGTTCCGTGGTGAACGTATTGATCTGGAATTCCTAATCTTACAACATGTGCTGCATATTTGTTATCAGCCATAAATTCCAAGACTGCGCTACCCATTCCGCCCATCAAACATCCGTCTTCAATCGTGATGACTTTGTCGAATTTGGCAAAAACTTCGTGCAACAACATTTCGTCCAATGGTTTCACAAAACGCAAATCGTAGTGTGCTACAGAAAGTCCGTCTTCTTGCAAAGATTTAATCGCTTTCTGAGCTGTATTTCCAACATGTCCAATGGTCAAAATCGCTATATCGTTTCCGGCAGTAACTTTTCTTCCTGTCCCCACTTTGATGGCTTTCATGGAAGTTTTCCATTCTGTCATCACACCGTTTCCACGAGGATAACGGATAGAGAATGGTCCCATGTTTTCTTGTTGTGCAGTGAACATCAAATCTCTCAATTCGGCTTCGTTCATTGGCGCAGAAACAATCATGTTTGGAATTGAACGCATGTAAGCCATGTCATAAGCTCCGTGGTGTGTAGCGCCATCAGCACCAACCAATCCACCGCGGTCTAGACAAAAAACGACGTTCAAATTTTGTAAAGCTACATCGTGCAATACTTGATCGTAAGCACGTTGCATGAAAGAAGAATAAATGTTACAAAAAGGCACTAATCCTTGCGTTGCCAAACCTGCAGAAAATGTAACTGCATGTTGCTCAGCAATTCCAACGTCAAAAGATCGTTCTGGCATCGCTTCCATCATGTACGTCAACGAACAACCAGACGGCATCGCAGGTGTAACACCCATGATTTTGTCATTTTTCTCCGCCAATTCAACAATCGTATGTCCGAAAACATCTTGGTATCTTGGTGGCTCGGGTGATTTTGGAACCACTTTGATGATTTCTCCAGTTTCCTTGTTGAAAACACCTGGCGCGTGCCATTTCGTTGGATTTCCTTCTTCTGAATATTTGTATCCTTTGCCTTTCATCGTGATGCAATGCAACAATTTTGGGCCAGGAATGTCTTTTAAATCTTCTAATATTTTTGCCAATCCAACTACATCGTGTCCGTCAACAGGACCAAAATAGCGGAAATTCAATGCTTCGAATAAATTGCTTTGTTTCAACAACGAACTTTTCAAAGCTGTCGAAATTTTGGAAGCAACAGTTTGCGCGTCAGGACCAAATTTGGAGATTTTCCCCAATAATTTCCAAACTTCGTCTTTCACTTTGTTGTAAGTGTGAGAAGTCGTGATGTCGGTCAAATATTCTTTTAACGCACCCACGTTTGGGTCGATCGACATGCAATTGTCGTTCAAAATCACCAATAAATTAGCGTCTTTTTCAAATCCAGCGTGGTTCATTCCTTCGAAAGCCAAACCAGCAGTCATTGCGCCATCACCGATTACAGCGATGTGTTGTTTTTGTTTTTCTCCTTTGTATTGACTTGCAACTGCCATTCCCAAAGCCGCAGAAATGGAAGTTGAAGAGTGACCAACACCGAATGTATCGTATTCACTTTCACTTCTTTTCGGGAAACCAGAGATTCCGCCTTTGATGCGATTTGTGTGGAAAACATCTCTTCTGCCAGTCAAGATTTTATGTCCATAAGCTTGGTGACCAACGTCCCAAACCAATTGATCTTCAGGTGTATTGAAAACATAATGCAAAGCAACAGACAATTCAACCACGCCTAAACTAGCGCCGAAGTGACTGTTTCCGATTTCAGAAATGACATCTACAATGTATTGACGCAATTCGTCAGAAACTTGTGGTAAATCATTGACTGTGAATTTTTCACGTAAATCTTTCGGAAATTCAATTTGTTCTAAAAACGGACCGGCTTTGTATTCTCCCATGTTGGCAATATATTTAACAAAGTTATTCTTTTCTGCTGTTTTTAACAAACAATCAAAAGCTTTATTTTGTTCTTGAGATTCTTTAACAAATTTTAATTTGGTTTTGTTCGATAATCTGATTTCGATGAGATTAAATGATTTTGGAGATTTATGTGGGAGGGAAATTTTCTTTAGGGTGGTTTTTGTCATGATTTTTGAAGCAAAAATACACGCCAAAAACAGATTTTCTATTCTTTTTCACGATGGACTGCGTCCATCGCTACCCATATTTGCTACCTAGCGGCAGCAGGTGGGTGAGGAAAAATGATTGTATGTATTCCCTCCTTCGGAGGATAATTTTAGACACATTTTTTAATGTTGTTCTGATTGGGAAATTGATTCTTTGGGCTTTAAATGATGTTGAAGATTTATGCAAGGGCGGAAATTTTTTTGAGGGTGGTTTTTGTCATGATTTTTGAAACAAAAATACACGCCAAAAACAGATTTTCTATTCTTTTTCACAATGGACTTCGTCCATTGCTACCCATATTTGGTACCTGACGGCACCATATTTTGAGAAAGTATGAAATTTTTGCATTCCCCCTTTGGAGGGGGATAAAGGGGGAGGAAAATATTTGATAATTAAAGGCTTGCTTAGGAATAGTTTTAAATCAAACAAAAAAAACCCAACAAACCTAGAAAAACGCTCTAACTTCCATTCCTCCGGAATGGATTGTTTTGTTTGTTTCGGATTTTCTTCCGTTGTATTGTATGGAAATTTGTAGGCTTTTGGAAATGGACCTTTGATAGCCGGCATTCCATGTGAAATTTTTGCCTGGTTTAAGTGATTCTAGCATTTCGAAACCGAGCGAAGTTCCGGGATTTCCGTCGTATTTGATGTCGACCAAGGCTACTGCGGCTTGCAAACTGCCTTTTTCTGCTTGGTTGAATTTCAATTTTAAACCCAATTCTTTCACATCTGCTTTTTCGCCTTCGACGTTTAATTTATTGGAAATTCTCGTTTCCAAAGTCAATCTGAAAGAGGTGGAAGGCTGATAGCTGAAAGACGGTTTCACGAAATAGTATTTCAAATCATAATTTCTGCCTGTCGTGTAGTCTGCGTTTACACTTTTTCGTCCCCATTGTAGAGTTGATTCGATTGCGAAAATCTTGATAATATTCCAGCGAAAACTTCCTTCTTGGTAACTGTTTACGCGTGCGTCAAATCCGCTGGCGAGTAGCGTTTTACTTCTAACATCTTGTACCACATATTCAGCACCAAAAATGGAATTTGTTCGATTGAAATACAACGTGTTGCGCACATTGCTATTCGTACTAATCAGCGTGGTATCGCGCACTTCGGAGGCAAATGGATTGAAAGAATCGCTGTTGAAAGTATTCGTTTTTCTGTTTACACGAACCCTTGCTTGGTCCGAAAATCTGCTTAAAACGCCCAAAGCGCCTTTTTTGTTGCTCCAAACGCGTTCAGGTTTGATGAAAACGCCTTGATTTAATTCGTTCGAATAGGTTTTGATGTATTCGTTGCTTGGCGTAAACACACGAATGTAGCCTGCTTGATCCACAAACTGCGCGATTTCAAATTCGTTCAAATCTTTCACCCCGTCGCCGTTATAATCAATCCAAGTGTAAACACCTTGTCCATCAGCTACTTTGATGTATTGAAATTCTTTTCTCAATTCCAATCCGCTGCCGATTTCGTAGTATGTATTCCACGTAATTGCGCTTTTGAACAGTTTCAATTCGTAGTCGATTCGTCCCAACAAGGTGTTTTCGGGACTTTGGCTAATCAAAGTTGGTTGGTTGATTTTCAATTCTCGATAATTGACCAAAATGTTCAATTTTTGTGTTTGACCGCCGATCAATTTGATTTCGCCTCCCACATTTCTCGCTTTCGCCACATTGATTAATCTCGAACTGTCGGATTTTCCATCGTATCGCTCGCGATAAAAAATGCGGTAATTGAATTTGGAAGAATCAGCGCTGGCGACATAAAATTCGTAATCCATGAACTGATAACTTTGCAAACTCAACAATTGTCCATTGTTGTAAGAATTACGTTCTTGGTCGTCTTTGAAACCGATTCGGATGTTTTTATACGACTGAGAAATATCCACTTTGTGACGCAAAAATTGATTTTTATCTACCGCATCACTCATCAAATAACTGCCGTCCCAATTGGCGCGAAATCCTTTTTGATTCCATTGTCCAAAGAGCCTCGATTTGAGTCCAACATATTCGTTTCCAATGCTGAAATGCGAAGCTTCGACAGCCAAATTTCCGTATTTTTTATTCTTGAAATCCGCAGTTAAATTGGAATTGAATTGGTTTCCCGTGTAACCTTTGTTTCTAGTGTTCCAATCGCGGTCAAACTCTACTGCGCGGTATTGTTCGATGGGAGCGAAATTGCGTTGCAACATTTCAATTTCTGCTTTGGTGTTCAACAACCAAGTTTTGGCGGAATCTCGGCTCAGCGACACCAAGCCAATCAATCGCGTTTTGTTGCTCACGCCTTGGTCGTTTCCGGAATCTTTTTTGGAGAAAGTATTCCAATCATTTTTGGTGTAAGCCCATTCTGATTCAACGGTTAATTTGGGTCGAATTTTATAGGAAAATCCAGCGGAAACCATTTGTTTTTGCTTCGGCGTGATGATGATTCGTGCTGGTTCGTAATCGCCTTGCGGAATTCCAGCCACTGGCGCCACCCATTTATAGACTTTGCCCAAGGCGTTGTATTTACTGAAAACATAATTTCCTTTGTTCGCACCGACAAAAGCAAAAGTCGCACTGTAATACGCTGAATCTGCATTGATAGAATAAACCAACACGCTGTCAGTGAATAAACTATCGACCATTTTGTACAAGTTTTGATTTTCCTGAAAACCGACAGAATCGATGCTATTGGTGCGCGCCAATTCTAAACTGTCGCCGATTTCGGACAACAATTGACGTTGAGAAAGTGTCAAACTTTGCTGAATTGTTTGGTTTTTCGCGTCTTGTTCAGAATACGCATTCAGCCAAAAATTGAATTTTTCAGAACTGTAAGCGGTACTTCCCTGTACCAAAGATCTCGCGTAATTTTGATCTGAATATTGAAATTCAACCACAATTCTGACGTCTTTCGTAATCAAATTGCGCGTGGTGAAAGTCACTTCGGAAGTATTGTAATTGACGACATAATCAAATTCTTGTCCGCGTTGCAACAAACGTCCGTCGATGTAAACGCGCTCCGTTCCTGAAAGAATAATGATAAATGGCTCATTTTCATTTCCTCTCAAACGGTAAGGACCTTGATTTCCTTCGATTCCTTGGATGATTTGCCGGGCGAATTTTCCTTTTGAAAGCGCTGCACTTCCTTGGAATTTCCATTCTTGTTTTTCAGATGGTTTGTAGCCGAATTCACCGTAAATTCCCTGCGCACGCTTCTTGTAATTCATGAAATAACCTTGCGGTTTTTGAATCCAGAAATCTCCTGCAATTAGTTTGAATTTATCGTTGTAAACTTGGATAAAAACTTGGTCAAATTCCTGCAATTTATTGGTGTTTCCGTCAGGTTGAATCGGTAAATTGTCATCAGAAACGGAAGCCAATAATTTCAAATTGGGCGCGATATCTCCTGATAATTCGAGGTTTAAAGTTGAATTGACCGATAAATCTTGGTTGTTACCAAACGAAACACCGCGAGAAATACTTCCGTTTTTTTGTAATCCAGTGTTGCCGAAAATGTCGCCGTAAACGTCTTTTGAAGTGATCAAAAATTGCTCGTAACTTCCTTTCTTTTCGTCGTAAATTACACTTGTATCTCTGCGTTGATAAACTTTAGTGAGGTTAATCGGAAAAACGCGATATTCAAAAAAGAGTGTATCGGCGCATGTTTCTAGTAATTGAAATTTGGCGGAAGCGAAATCGATGAGAAAAGCTTCCTTTCGCAATGCTTCTTTGCCGCAAAATACTTGGAAAGAATTGGGATAAATACTCAGCGAATCCAATTTTATTTCCTTGCTTGTGACCGCGCGTTTGAACTTGCGCAAGGTCGATTGTTGGGCAAAAGAATTTTCGCCAACAACGCAAAGCAACACAAGTAAACAAACTTTTGCAATCACATTCATACTTACGAAAGTACAACGTTGTTTGCGGATAATTATTGAATTTGTCCGAATATTCAGAATCGCATCAATAATTAGAGCTCGAACCGCCAATATTTTCAATCGGATGCCAAGTCGTTTTCACTTCTTGAAAATCTTGAATCAAATAAGGATTTTCAGCCGTTTCATCGCTTGGATTTAATTTAAATTGCACGATTCTTTTCACTGAATCAGCCGCTAAAACTTGCAGCGTTTTGTAGTTTTCAGCAGTATCTCCGGCATACAAAACCGCGTTGATATCCATGTGTGAACCAAATTGTTCGATCAATTCTTTTTCCGTTCCAGTGAGGATATTGATAATTCCGCTGGGCACATCAGAAGTATGCAAAACTTCCGCAAAAGTAACCGCGCACAAAGGCAATTTTTCTGAAGCCAAAATAACGACCGTATTTCCACCTGCAACGATTGGAATGATGGTTGAAACGAGTCCAATCAAAGATGAATTTTGCGGAGCAACAACGCCCACAACGCCCATTGGTTCTAGCACCGAAAAATTGAAATGCGACGAAGCCACAGGATTTACTGCGCTGAAAATTTGTTGGTATTTGTCCGTCCAACCGCTGTAATACACCAAACGATCGATGCTCAAATCAACTTCTTGATTCGCCGCTTTTTCGCTTGAACCTTGTAGCATCAACTCTTCAATGAATTGCGATCGTCTTCCTTCCAACATTTCAGCGATGCGATACAAAATTTGTCCACGGTTGAAAGCTGCTCTTTCTGACCAACCACCAAACGCTTTGCGTGCCGCAACCACTGCATTTCTCAAATCTTTGCGCGACGATAAACACACGTTCGCCAACGGTTTTCCAGCAGCATCCAAAGGCGAATAATAACGCCCAGATTCCGTACGAGGAAATTGTCCCCCGATGTAAATTTTATATGTCTTAAGAACTGATAATCTTGTCATTTTCTATATTTTTAATTTCTTGTGTTCAACAGTTTATTACAGAATGAGAGAGAGTGTGAGAATGAGAGAGTGAATGATGATTTAAGATATTCGTTTTTTGCCGAATTTCCTTTAGCCCAAATAAGCCTCTAAACCATGTAAACCACCTTCTCTGCCAAATCCACTTTCCTTGTAGCCACCAAAAGGCGATGTCGGATCAAATTTATTGTACGTATTCGCCCAAATAACGCCAGCGCGCAGTTTCGATGTTAAATTGAAGATTTTCGAACCTTTGTCAGTCCAAACGCCAGCTGCCAATCCGAACGGTGTATTGTTTGCTTTTTGAATCACTTCATCCACGGTTCTGAAAGTTTGTATTGTCAACACTGGGCCAAAAATTTCTTCTTGAACCAATTGACTTGATTGTGCCACGTCGATGAAAAGCGTTGGTTTACAGAAATATCCTTTTGATGGAAGCGCGCAATTGCTTTGGTAAATTTCGTTTCCATCTTGAATTCCAATTTGAATGTATTTCGAAATTGTTTCCAATTGTTTTTTGGAATTGATCGCACCGATGTCTGTGTTTTTGTCCATTGGATCGCCAACATACAAAGTATCCATGCGGTCTTTCAGTTTTTGAATCACGGTTTCTGCAACCCCTTCTTGCACGAACAAACGCGAACCAGCGCAACAAACGTGTCCTTGGTTGAAGAAAATTCCGTTAACGATTCCTTCAACCGCTTGGTCAATAGGCGCATCTTCAAAAATGATATTGGCAGATTTTCCGCCCAATTCTAAAGTTAATTTTTTGTCAGTTCCAGCAATTGCTTTTTGAATCATTTTGCCAACATTTGTCGAACCTGTGAACGCAATTTTGTTGATATCGGGATGATTTACAATCGCCGAACCTGTATCGCCGTATCCACTAACAATGTTCACAACACCTGCAGGAAGTCCGCTTTCTTCGATCAATTCTGCCAATTTAAGCGCAGTCAAAGAAGTTGTTTCTGACGGTTTTAAAACCACCGTATTTCCAGCGGCTAGGGCAGGAGCGATTTTCCATGCGGCCATCAATAATGGAAAATTCCAAGGAATAATTTGTCCTGCAACGCCCAAAGAATTTACTGGTCGATTTGGAAAAGCATATTCCAATTTATCCGCCCAACCAGCGTAATAAAAGAAATGATTTGCTGCCAATGGAACGTCGATGTCTCTCGATTCACGAATGGATTTTCCACCGTCCAAGGTTTCGATTACAGCAAATTCTCTTGCTTTTTCTTGAATCAAACGCGCAATGCGAAACAAATATTTCCCACGTTCTTTCCCCGATAATTTGGACCACACATTTTCGTATGCATGGCGTGCAGCTTTCACTGCCTTATCCACATCGGTTTCATCCGCATGCGCCACGGAAGCCAATTTTTCTTCATTCGCAGGATTGATAGAATCGAAATATTTCCCGGAGTTGGGTTTTTCCCATTTCCCGTTGATAAACAATTCATATTGTGTTTTCAACTGAACATGCCCCGCACTCTCTGGTGCTGGGTCGAGGTTCCATTTTGTTGATTGATTTTTATTCATATTTTTTTGATATTTGGATTGTTAGATTGGAAGATTAGCAGATTAGCAGATTGGCAAATTGACTGCGGAGCAATCTGTAATGTTCCAATTTGTAATCTGCAATCTATGCTTCCTAGTCTAACGAAAAATAATCCCCACTCTGATACACTCCCGTTTTTGATTTCATCAATTGCATCAAGACGTCGTTTGCTAAACTGCTCGCGCCGAAGCGAAACCAGTGATTGTCTAGCCAATTTTCGCCCAAGGTTTCTTTCACCATCAGCAAATTATGAAGCGCCAATTTGGACGTGGAAATTCCTCCCGCGGGTTTCATTCCGATCATGATTCCTGTTTTGTTGAAATAATCTTTGATGGCCATCAACATCACGTAAGTCACTTGCATCGTGGCGGCTGGCTGAATTTTTCCTGTAGAAGTTTTGATAAAATCAGCACCTGCATACATCGCAATTTCACTTGCTTTGCGGACATTGTCGAGCGTCACCAATTCTCCCGTTTCTAAAATCACTTTCAAACGCGCTTTTCCACACGCTTCTTTTATTGCGGCAATTTCGTCAAACACAAAATTGTATTCGCCAGACAAAAATTTGCCTCTAGAAATCACCATGTCAATCTCGTCAGCACCTTGTTCAACGGCGAATTTGGTGTCCATGATTTTCACTTCACGCGGTGCTTGTCCACTTGGGAAAGCGGTTGAAACAGAAGCAACTTTCACGTTCGAATTTCCCAACGCTTCTTTGGCAATTTTGACCATCGAAGGATACACGCAAACCGCTGCAACTGTCGGACAATCAGGATAAGCTTCATGTAAATGTTGCGCTTTGTAACACATTTGTTTCACTTTTCCTGGCGTATCTTTTCCTTCCAAGGTGGTTAAATCGATCATATTCAAAACCATTTTCATGCCTTGAATTTTCGATTCTCCTTTGATACTTCTGGTTTGAATTCTTGCAACACGCTCTTCTACACCTACTTTATCAATCGTTGGCGTGAATCTGAAATCAGGAATTTGTATGTCTTTTTGTTTTGTGCTCATGCTTGCAGTAAAATGTATTCAAATATAGCAAAAAATGAAGATTGCTTTATATTCATTGTCAAAGTTGTGTGACAAAAAGCTTTAAATTAAGGAAAATGGAAATTGCGATGTGGTTGAGCGGAGGAAAAATTATTAATTGACATTTCTGGCCTTGGAAGAAAGGGTTTTAAAGGCGCACTGAAAATGTAGACTTTTGGAGGAAGCTACGCAACGCTAGTGGAGTAGATCACCGACAAAATCACGTTTTCAGAAGCTTTTAAAATAAAGCGCTCGAAGCGATAAATTTTTTTCGTGAGAAAATTTGCGCTTTAACTTGATGACTCAGCCTTTCCCGATATTTATCGGGAGGGTTCGTTTTGATCAAGCACCGCGCAAGCAGCCACGCAGTGAAAAGGAACAAAAACTTCAGTTGGACGATGATTTTTCAACCATCAATAATCTTCTAACGCCTCATACAAATCCAGCAAAACAAAAGCTTCTCCGCTTTGCGTTGATTCGTTGAACATCAATTTGACAATTTTCTCATTCGTTTTCTTAAGGCGATAAGGCGAATACAACATCGCTTTGAAGTTTTCGTCCTGAAAACAGAAGTGATTTTGGTAATTTTCGGAAGGCATTTCGGTAATTTTCGTTGGCTGTGCTGCAAATTTTGCCCAGTCATTTCCGGGTAGAAAAAGCACGATTTCACCTTCATTCATCTTGAAATTCAGTTTTTGATCTTTTTGAATGATTGACGCATACAGCGCATCATTTTTATCACTGAAAACAAGCACTAAAATTTGATATTCGCTTTCGTTTTGCAGAAAAATTGGTTGATTTCCTGTGTGTAGCGACAAACTTTTGAAATTTGGATTGAGCTTCATTCCAAGGTTTTTGGTGGAATAAGGAACGCAAGAATCAATCAATCCTTTTTCCATCATCATTTCATCTTTCAAACAATCGTCGTAAAATTGTTCGGCGGTTTTGTTTTGAAAAGGTTTGCGGTAAATGGAATTCATTTCCACTGGCGGCAAATGCATGAATTGGTCATTTTCCGACTGCTCAATCACTTCTTCTTCTGGTTGCACAGATTTGATCAAGGAGTCGATTTTCATTCTTTCTTCTTTTGAAAATTCTTCCAACGACGATTTGGAATCTGTCAATTCGGGCACATCATTCCAGAAATTCAATGGATTGAACCAGAAAAGATAGATCAGTCCTACGAAGAGCAAAGCAGTGAAAATCCAAGTGAAATTTCGCAGTGATTTTGCTTCGTTGCGCACTTTTCCTTGTGGATTTGAAAAATTGAATTTGCCCGTTTTGATGGTTGATTTGATTTCATCAATTTTCTCGTGGTGCTCAGGATTGAGCGCTAATTTTTTCAATTGACCTGTAATCCAAGAACCAACCCTCGCGGAACACGAAGGATGATTGAAGACGTTTAACATTTGATCGATGTAGCCAATTTTGGACGCGTAAAATGCCTTGGTGAATTGATTTACAAATTCCACCATTTGGTCGCTGATCAGCGGATTGAGGGTTTCAATCAATTGTTGTTCGGAGCGAATATTGGGCAAATTTTCTTGTAAATCACTCAATTTAGTTTTCAACCAAGAAGTCAATTTGTCTTGCAAAACCAACTTGCTGTCTGCATTTAACAAAGAAATGTAACCGCCTGCGTGAATGAATTGCATGTCTTTGTTTGAATCCATCGCCTCCAAGATTCTCGGGAGCAAAAATGGACTCAAAAAAGTTGAGAATTCTCTAAAAAGCGAATGACCGTTGATGATTTTCGGGTCAAAATTATTGACAGACAGTTTTTTGTTGACCAAGAGCTGCAACAAGTTTTTGTTCTGGCAAATCCATTGGTCAAAAACAACCATTCCCGGATGATTGAGGCGCAAGCAAAATGCAATCGCTTCGTCTTTGGAAACCGCTTTATTTTCAACTGAAATGAAAGCACCATTTTGGTATTTTTCAATGATTTCAATGGAAAAAAGATTCAATTCCTCTGAAGAATAAACATTTACAGGTTTTTCAAGAAACCCAAAGAAATTGTTTAGAGGAATGTATTGCATTTATGAGATTGTTATTTGTTCTAATAGTTCAACGCTTCTTGTTCAGTGCAAATTTGCGAATGAGATGCTAAGGTAATTGTTTTTTTGACCATGAGTGGACTAAAAAATGGGATTATTTCGGTTATGTCTTTTTTGCTAAGCGTTTCTTCGCAGAATTAATAAATTGATTTTAATTGATTTTTTGGAATTTTTTTCTCGCCAACAGTAATTAACCGAGTATCTATTTTCTCATCGAGAAGGGAAAAATTATTATTAAAAACATAAAGATTTACTTTTTTACCGTTCGAATATATAGGATAATCAAAAACCTCCTGATCTCCAATATATCCCCATGGTACATTTATATTCCTATGGTCATCGTAATCCAAATAGTATCCAGAAACTAGATTGTCAATTTTTATTGGTAATTCAGCACCTTTATTGTTTAATATGACCCATTTTCCATTATGTAATTGAGCAAATGCAATATTAGCATGATATGGATTAATAAATTGATATTTAGGTTTTAGAATTATAGTTCCTCTAGTATCTATTATCCCCCAGTTATTATTCGAATCACTAAAAGAAGCTAGTGAATCATGAAACGTTTCTAATTTTTTGAATTTATTTTTAATTATAAGATTTCCTTTTTTATTTAAGGCACCCCAACATCCGTTTATTTTTACTGGAGCTAAACCACATCCAAAAAAATCTGCATCATCAAATCTAAATGGTATTATTTCTTTACAGTTTGATCCGTTAATAAAACCCCATTTTATTGTATCATTAATTTTCCTAGAACAAGCTACTGGTTCATTTCTATTGTCTTTTAAATGGTCTACTGCTTCAATAAATGAAATACATTGGCATTCGTTATTCAAATGATCTTCCCATTTATTTTCACCCAAATCTAAACATGAGACCAACATGGTATTTAATAAAAGGAATATTATTATTTGTCTCATTTGGTATTTCTGCTAATTTACCTTTTTGCACGTAAAAACACACTGTCATGGGGCACACAAAAAACAATTCGGCTTGCTAAGCGCAACTTGCGTTTCCATTCACTAACTCAAATATAAATAAAAAGCATAAAAACGCATCAAAAAGTATTTGCATTTGCTGAAAGGGCTGAGAGATTCAATGAATTGGTTTTTTATTGACGATTAACGGTTTGGGGCTTTGCGAAGGCTGGGATTAGAAGTACGAATGTTCAGATTTAGCACAATGTTCATTAGAATTCCAAATTTTCTATATTGCACTTAAGCCCCACTTTTGCAAAATCGCTGTTAATAGTTGTTTTTTATTTGTCTGTCAATTTTATATTCTCAATTATTTTTGTCAATTCTTCTATAGATTTTGTTTGATTACTTAACATTGCAATATGAACAATAAGCCCTTTTTCAATTTTGTTACTTGGAATTTTCTGTTCTTTGAGATAAAATTGTTTTTCAGAGTTTTTAAAATACAACCATTCAATATTTTGGTCTAAAAATTGTCCTTTTACTTTATCTAAATTGCGTTCATCAAAATCGTATTCACCATAAAAATACGAAGGGTGATATCCTGTATATATTGTCAGACTTACCCAATTAGTATCAGAAAAATCTTTTACTTGTTGAAATTTCAAAACTTCAAAATCGTATTTTTTATCTTTTGTTACAACAAAGCCATTTGGCAATTCTATTTTAAAATTCTTAGTCCCTTCAAATATTGGTAATATTTCAGTTCTGGCACTAAAGTTTAATTTTCTTTTCCCTTTCGTCAAACTTGAAAATATTTTTTCAGAAAGTTGAAGAAACTCACTTTTGTTTTTATATGCGTCTGGATTTATATATGCTTCAATTAAAAATATTGAATTGTCTGAAGTCTTAACGTATAGTTTATTTATTAAAATTGCACTTTCAGTTTTGTCAAATTCTAAAGGTGTAGAAAGTATCGAAAGTATCGTATCTTTTTTAGTTAATATTTTGCATTCAAAATTTTCGCCATTATCCTTTTTTACAGTCTCTAAAAAATTTGAACTATTCGTTACAAATAGCTCTCTTGCAAAAAATACCAAGCGTTGCTTGTCAATGTCAAGAATGACACGAGTTTCTTCGTTTTCATTAGGGTCGGCGGACATAATATCTCCTTGTCTTGCAACATTTTTTGCATCTGTTGGAAACTGAAAATATGCTCTATCATTTAAAATTGATAGTTTGTTATCAAGTTTTAATTTGGAAATCGTCTGTCCAAAAGTAATATTGGCAATACAAATTATTGTCAAAAATTTTAATGTTTTTATTGTCATATTTATTGTTTGTGAGGTTATATAGTAAAATTTTTGATAACTTACTTTATGTGCTACAAAGCGCAATTTTGTTGAGTATCTTCAACCCAATTTATCTCGCTACGCGCAACTTGCATTCCAATTCATTCACTCAAATATAAATAAAAAGCCCAATAACGCATCAAAAAGTATTTGCATTTGCTGAATGGGCCGAAAGAGTCAATGAATTGTTTTTATTTAACCATGAACGGACTAAAAAAGGGATTATTTCAATAACTCTTACAATGGTTAACCCAATTTGATACCCAACAAAAGCATATAAAATCAAACCCCAAATAAACCAAAAAACACTACCGAATTTCCTCCCTCACAAATTCTCCTTTCTCATAAAAACTTACAGAAATTATTTTTCCATCAATATCATAATTATAATCTTCTCCAGTACCATTTTCATCCACATATCCTTTTCTCTTAATCTTTCCACTTGGATAATAGAATGCAGAATGACCCATAACTGTATCATTATGAATAATACGAAAAGACCTGAGTGTTCCATCCTCATAAAAATCAGTAATTGGTCCCTCTAGTTTCCCATTGATTACATGTTGGATTTCACTTGTCACACCATTTTCATAGTTCATAATTGTGGGTCCGTTCTTTAAACCATTTTTATAATTTGAATATAACTTGATATTTCCGTTTTCATAATAATGAATCATAACCCCTTCTCTTTTTTTATCTTTCCAGTATGAAACATTTTGAATACCGCCACTTTCATAGTAGTAGGTGTTTTTTTGAATACCATTTACTTTTTCTCTTCGCATTTCTATCTTACCACTAGGATAATATTCAACTCCTTCTTCTTGAGCAAGAATAATTACTGATTTAATCAAGAAGAGTACGATAATAGATATTTTATTTTTCATAGGATTAATTATTTGGTGTTAGATTTTATAACATTATTGTGAATTGAAGATTTAAATTTCCTACTTCTTCTTTCAATATAAATTTAGGGAAAATCTTTGATAATTGTTTCAAATGCTGATCTAGTTCGTCACAATTATATTCCCGTGGGTGCAACTTTTCGATTTTTTCAATCAAATACACAGAGCCTGTTTTCACAAAATTTATTTGATATCTGTAGGTGTTCGAATAACTACAAGTTCCATTATCACAATTTTCATTAGTAGCAGACAAATAATTTAAATAGGATAAAACTTTCTTACTTAAAGAGTGTCGATTGTCCAAAATAATTGTGTCCATTTGTTGAATATTCTTACTCCAAATGTCATTATATCTTTTTATAATTGACATTTGATTTGGCTTTAATTGAATTTTTATTGTGTCTTCACGATTAGTTTTAAAGTCAATCTTTCCTTGAAATAAATCATATTCATTACTTGAAATTGTCAGCTTTCGTCCAAAAGGTTTTTCGATGATAATGAGATTGTTTATCGAATCTATTGAATAATTTTTCTGTTTTATTTTGAAAGAATGATTCAAATTTATTTGATCATATGAATACGAATCAATCAATTTTATGACACGACTATTTTGTCCAACAAGCTTGAAGCAGCAAAAAATCAATATGATGGTTACTAGGCACTTCATTTTACGCAATAGGGTTTGGCGGGTTCTGACTTGGCGACGTAGGCGATTTTTAGCACCATTTTCCTTTCAAAATGTAGAACTCAAATTTAGTAATTTCTTATTATTCGTAGTGCCTGCCCACATCTCTTGTAAAGCCGGAGCTGGGGGCATTTTATTTCTTTAAGTTGATATAATAATAATCTGTTTTTCCATTAAAATCAGATATTTTTTGATCAGGACAATTTATTGGTACTTCATTCGAATAATAATATGATTTAGTTCGAATCAAATATCCTTTAGAATATTCCCTAACATCTTTTGACAAAGGCACATTTTTTGAATCATACGAAGTTAACTCAATGAAATCAAAGTTATTTGCATTTACTGGATATTTATAAATTAGATATCCATCATTTAGATTTGTCCATTGTTTTTCTGATATTAAACTATCTTCTTGAAAATAAGAGTGATGCGTTATATTTGTGTCTTTACCTACAATTCTTAGTTCCATTATAATTCTATTATTAGTATCATAAATATATTCTCTGGAAGATATTTTGTTCGAAATATAGTCTTGATTGGATTGCCTTATCATATTTCCAATTGAGTTTCTCACTATTTCATTAGATGAAATGAGGGTGCCTGGTAATAATTTTTTTCCTGAATAAAATGTTTCTCGTGAGGACAAATCAGGACCTCCTAAAATATCATATGTTTTTGTTAGAACAAGCGTCCCATTATTCAACAAAAAATTACTATCTACAAATTCTGAAGACTGGTCATATGGATTGTTAGATTCTTCCTTGGTGTTAGTTAAATAACAAAATCCAGTTTCATTTAATTCTTTTAACATCACTGACATAGTAACATAGTCACCACCTAAATCCCATTTGTTGTAATAAATTCTTGTTTCTCCCTTGGAATGATATATATATTTTGTGCTATCTATATTTTTCATTTTACTAGAATAATGATACTCTGCTAAAATACGATCAAGGGAGTCATAATAAAAGTTCTTGCGAATAGTATCGCCGTATACAAAAGAAATTGATGTATACAAAATGGGTTTGCCTAAATTATTGTAGTTCCAATTCTCTAGATTTGTCATTGTATTATTTCCATCATAATTTTCAATTCTGCTCAATAATAAAGTATCATTTGTCTGCGTGAAAGCATGAAAATTAATTAAGCAAGTGAAAATACTAAAAGAGAATAATTTAAAAATAGCTATATTTTTCATCGCTGGTTATTGATTTTTTGATAAGTCATTAATATCTGGTTTTTGGCGGTACATTTGCCTATAAATTAATTATATGCGCAACAAAGCGCACTTACATTGCTCAATTAAGACCCAATTCGGCTCGCTTCGCGCAACTGGCGTTCCAATTCATTCACTCAAATATAAATAAAAAGCGTAAAAACGCATCAAAAAGTATTTGCATTTGTCGTCTTTTAAGCTGAGGTATAAAGTTCCGCGTTGTTTTATAAAACTTTCCAGTTTTTGGATTTCAGATAGTTTTTACATGATAAACAAAATTCTTTCTCTTCATCTAAAGGATTTCCACCTTCAGCATCGCGCATGAGACAGGTTTTGTTTTCGCAATGCGGCAAACCTTGTGTGTGACCAAGTTCATGCAAAGCGACTTTGTAAAATTGTTCTGTTTTGTTGTTTTTAGACAATCTATGGCTAGAAATAACGCATGCGTTTCCTGGTCGATAGCCAAGACCCATTACTCCCCAATCTTTTACTTTGTTTTTTGTAGTGCTTATATCTTTTTCGGATAATCCGATGATAACAGAATCTTTACCAATTCTTGCGCTCAAAAATTTAATGAGAGAATCAGCGCGATAACGGTTTCTTGGACTGTAGTAAGATTGACTAGGGAAGGGGATGTTCTTATTTAAAATCACATTTGGATTCACTTTTTGAATTTCATTGAAGACAATTTTAGATTCAAGGTTCGAAAAATTTCCGAATGGTTGAATTACAATCACTTTTTCATGTTTTTTTTGGGTACAATTAATCAATGTGCCCAATAATAGTAACCAAAGTAAAAGTTTCATATTGTCTAGCGTTTTGTTTTAATTATGTGTTTTTTTGGACTAAGATTTTGGTTTTCCCCAAAACAGGGGTTCGCAAAATTCATTTTCTTTTCCAATCAATAAGTACCGTTACTACTATAGAGTATTTTTCTGCTTTATCCTTCATTTCAATTGTATTTTGATTATCGATAAAACTACGAGTTACTTCAGTTCCTTCATTGAATAGATCTTCTTGTCCTGTAATGTAACATTCATTTTTAAAAACAACTAGGTCTTTAAACTTTTCTTTATCAATTAGATGACAATAACGTGCAATCAACTTTCGAATAAGTTTTTGTTCTTTTGTTGTTAATTTATCCGAACTATTAACCATAAAGCTGATGCCATCTACAACATCATCGTTTTCTGTTAACCAATCTTTTAGCCATAATTGATCCATAAAAATTGAATCATTTTCAAATCCGTTCCCTAAAAACAATCGCGGTGTTTGGCTTTTAATTGTTTTTCGATCAGATAGTTGAATCGTATCAATAGATTTAAATTGTTGGCAGTAAAATTGGTTGTAGTAGCGTTTAGTTAGTCCACCCTTAATTTCTATTTCAATTAAACTATCACAAGTTAACTCAGGAAGGTTAATGACAGAATTATTGGCTTTAAGTGAAATTATGTTCTTTTTGTCAACTGTGATGGTTACGAAATAATCATACTCAGTCGGTAAAATCTTATTGTTGATATCAACAAGGACAATAGATTGAGCAGATACGTGATTTTGCATCAGTAGCAGCAATAAAATAGAGATGATTTTATTCAATAGTTGCATTTTGATCAATTACTTTAGAATTCAGTAAATAAAGGGATATCAAATTTGCTATCAATAATTGGATGACTTTATTTTGCATAGCATGAATCATTAGGTGGTGGATTTATTGGACTTTTCTCAGCTGTACCAAATTTGACAGCCGTGTTTCACAATGGGCTTTTTTTGTATTTCATCGTATTCGATGATACTAATATCCAAAGAGCCACAATTACCTGGGCAGATTACGAACCTTTCCATTAGATAAACATTCGGCCGGATGAAAATTATTTGTGGAATATTATATATTAAAATGCTATTTTTAAGAAATCGCTCTTTAAACCATCGTTTAAATAATTTGTCCTTCTTTCTCTGCGAAATAGATTTTTTCCATTCTTCAGCTATTTCATTATTATTACTCCAACTGTCATAGATACAATACCATTCATTTTGATCTATTCCGTATTCATGAAATAATAGTGAATCCATACATGGATTAAGACTTCTTGACATTCTTAAATATTTTTGATCTAGAAAAATTTTTTTACCAGATTCATGAGAAATATTATTCAGTATTGGCTGCACATATTTATCCCATTGGCTAGCTTCTTTCATTTGACACATTGAATAAAGCGATATCAAATTTGCTATCATTAATAGGATAACTTTATTTTTCATAGCTTGAATCATTAAGCTTAACAGATATTTCTTTTCTATGATTTTCCTGATGAAGTAAAGCCGTCATAAAGTATTTTTCCTTGTTGATTCGTTTTGAAGGCTTGCGGTTTTTCTTAAGTTTCGTTTTGTCGAATATTTTCTCAATGAAGTTTTCATCATTTTCGTCAATTCCAAAATTTAGGATCTTAAAGTCGGTATTTTGACAGGTGTTTTTACTAGCAATATAAGTTAAACCATCATAAATTAAATCATTTTCAGTGGTTATTTTTTTCATATTGGACATTTTACTAACGATTTCTTTAAATCGTTTGATCTCATTTTCATTCAGTTTAAGTCTAGCAAAGCTTTCGTTTTTATTAGGAAAATCTGAATTTCTATTATAAACTTCGATTGTGTCAGCTTGCAATAACAATAAAAAATGACAGTTATGTTGAAAATGGTTTGCGCTGTCTTTTGCATCTCGATGATTGTTGGCATAAAATCCTCCCAATGCAAAGTAATCACAACTATTTATTTTGTTTTTACTTTGACATGCGCTCAAGATAATTACTAAGAAATATATTTTTACGACTGCTTTCAATTTCATTCATTATTGTTGTTAATGTATATTTTACTTCCATAGCACAACTTGTGCTCGGAATGTGCGAAGAAGCTGATTTAAAGTTACTATTATTTGCGTCTTTATTTGCAGCATTATTATTTTACCAACCTTACAAGTTGCCTAAAAGCCGACCATTTTGGATCTTTATTGGCATCGATTTCAAATGTAAATTTCCTTTCTGGTTTTTGAGAAATTGTCCATAAATGCTCTAAAACTTTTTCAGCATTGTCTGAGTACATTTCAATATTCATTCCCTTGGCTGTTGACAATCTAGCAACCATGTGAGCAACACCAAATTTGCGCGATTCGTCAATTAAAAAATCTTCTATTGTACCCATATCTAAATCAGGATTCTGTTCTGCAATTTCATCTGATAAATCAATTTTGAGTAGAAAATTTACAGGGCAATATTTCTTGAATTCGTAATCTTCATATGCCAAATCTATCCAACCAGTTGTTGCCATTCCATTTTGGTCAGATAGAGCCAATAATGACAATGAACTTTCAGGGTATGCAATTTCAGTTTTTCTAATTTCTACCCAATTTATTGAGTCGGCTTTTCCGAAAAATTTATCAAATATTCCCATATGCTTACTTTTATTTGTCGCTTGTCAATAACTTTTACTTAAACTCGCAACAACCGCACTTTTCTCCACGCATAAAACCCAATTTTTTTCATATTGAGGAACTTGCGTTTCATTTCATTCACTCAAATATAAATAAAAAGCATAAAAATGCATCAAAAAGTATTTGCATTTGCTGAAAGGGTTGAGAGATTCTTTGAATTGGTTTTTTACGATTAACGGACTAAAAAAAGGGATTATTTCAATTTCGAAGATTTAAAGTTAATTTCGGTACCTTTTGACGATGTATTCAAAACTTTAACCTCTAATTTCTAACTTATGGAGTTATAGCCAATTTTTAATATTCATAAGTTTTATAATATTTAAATTCATCTAAAGAAGTTTCATATTCGATTGACCAAGGCTGTTTTAGACTATCCACTTTAAATTTTACTTTTACGTCAAATAATTTTTTTTGCAAATTATAATTGTTTCGTTTTATGATGCCTATCAGGTCAAGCTTTTCTTTTTTAGAGTTTTTTAATCTTTGAGGAGAAATTTCAGTGACCTTTTTTATAAAGTCCATTGGTTTAATATTTTTGTTTTTTGGAAAACATTTGTAATTAACCTTTACTGAAACACATTTATTTTCAAAAAAAACATATTTGTGTATCGACTCAATATAGCCTTCTCTCATCTCAATTTTATACGGTAACTTACTTGTATAAGATTGACAACTATCAAGGCTTTTGAATTTAAATTGTTGTTGAACGTAATAATATTTTAATAGCGTATCATTTTGCGTTGAACTATTAAAATAACAGTACATTTTTTGGCCTATTTTGTAGTAGAATAAGTCATTTTCCCTTGGTGAGAAGTCAAAATATCCAAATTTCGGAATAATCAAGTTTTTGTACGTTGGAATAATCGTTTTACTTTTTATGTTATACAAGCATTGCCTGTCAGTAGGAATGGTAGTTACAACAGTGTCCTTATTATAATTGTGAATAAATGAATACACTATTAAAATATGAGTTTGTTTTCTCTTATTTTGGGATGAAATAACAAATGAAGACGAAATCTTTTTTGTTATAATTTCAATATCTTCATTTAAATCATTTTTCAAAATTGAATTATCACCAAAAGTTACGAGCATATAAATAACAGAGTCTTGTTGAAAAGCACCATCTAAACCAATAGAATTTACTTCACAGTTGTAATTTGTCTCAACTTGTTTTTTCCAATTTGATTCTTTTTGAGTTAAAATTAATTCAGTTGACGGTGGTGTCCATCCCCCCCAAGTCGTTCCACTGAATGCAAAATAAAAAAAAAAGATGATTGTAGAAATTAGCCCTACTAGGATAATTAAAAGTATTATTTTGAAAATTTTCATTGTTTCCTTTTTGTCAAATCGGGTAAGTATTTCTAAAGTGGCTATGACATCTCGCCACGCGCAACTTGCATTCCAATTCACTCACTCAAATATAAATAAAAAGCACAAAAACGCATCAAAAAGTGTTTGCATTTGCTGAAAGGGCTGGGAGATTCAGTGAATTGTTTTTTTACCAAGAAGTGTTATGGTTTTACTCTCGTGATTTTATTGTCCTTAAGTATAACTAGTTCACTGTTCATCTTCTTTTTAAACTCAATCAGTTTATCGTAAACTTTATCCATTCCTTCTAGGATCTTAGTTTGGTTTGGAGTTCTTTTATATTGCTTCATGATAATAGTTTTTAAGTTTGTCAAATTTGGTTTGATTCAAAATGTCGATTTCAGAATCGAAAGTTTTTTCAGCAATTAAATCATGTTTTCCTTCTGAATTATCAAAAATCATTGCTTCATCAACAATTGGAAGATAAATTTCAAAAAGATTTTTTATGCCGTTTAAATATCGACGTTTTATAACATCAAGTTCTATATTATGTCCTCCTTCCAATACTCTGGTTTTTACTCGTTCAATTGCCAGATCTACATTTTGAAGCCAAAAGAAAAGAAGAGTAACATTATAGTTTTTACTTTTTGCCTCAATAACTTTTGATTTATAGCTTTTTGTAGCCAAAGTAGTTTCAAAAGCAAAATTTTCATTTGATTCCAAAAGTTCATTTATTCTTCGCAGCATAATTCTTCCAGCTTCAAACGAAACCTTTTCAGGTTGGAAAGGAGATAAACCTTTTGCAATCTCGTCGGCATTTACAAATTCTTTACAATCCAGAATTTCTGGTAAAATTGTAAATGAAGCAGTAGTTTTTCCCGCGCCATTACAACCAGCAATTATGTAAAGATTCTTTTTCATTTTTCAAAGATAACGAATTTCAAAAAACAACCTCCTGCTTTCTGGCTCAGTTATAGATTTCTGAGAAATTAATAATTCGCGCATTAATTAACTTTCATTGCACATACACAACCCCAATTCGGCTCGCTTCGCGCAACTTGCGTTCCAATTCATTCACTCAAATATAAATAAAAAGCGTAAAAACACATCAAAAAGTATTTGCATTTGCTGAAAGGGCTGAGAGATTCAATGAATTGTTTTTTTGCCTTTCTCAATTCTGTTTTTTCACCAACCTTAAAATTAACAAACTCACAGCAGAAACGAGTGTTAATATCATTCCCAAATAGCGTTTTTTGATTGGTGGGACATTTTCATTTTGATAATTTGCAGTTAAAATGGTGCTTTCCTTGTTTGATAAAATGCTTACGCGATTTCCAATTATCAACTTATCAAAGAGTAACGCGTTGACGGAAACTGTTTGAATTTTCTCCATTTTTCCATCTTTACTGGGAATTTTTAATTCAAGCATAAACTTTTGGTAGCGAAACTGTTGCTTCGCGCTTTTGGCAATAACAACGGCGGTACTTTTTTTACCTTTTTGCAGTAATTCGTCATATTCTCCGTAAAATTGAGCGCTTTCGTACCAAAAAATGGGTCCAAAAAGCAAACCCAAAAGGGATGAAATGCCTATTACCATTTTAAGCTTTGCAAGTTTATTTTCCATCTTGTTTCATTTTCTCCAAAAGTGAGGCGCAAAATCGTGCCACATCTTTTTCCCAAGTGAGTTGATTGGTGACTCTGCGAAGTTGCGTATCCTTGAAAAAATTCAGTTTAATTTCACTGTTTCTGAGTTCACAATGGGAGCAATCTGTTGTCAATGTTTCGTTTTTCGTCCAATCCCAATGCGCAATGAAATCCAATTGTTTTGGAAGTTCATGGCCTTTTTTGCCAATGTTCCAAGTTGCAACTAAATTCGGGATTTCATCTGAATGATGCCACTGCGGTCTTGCGAGAAACTGCCTTGATTGTTCATCTAAGATTTCCCAGCCAAATTTCTCTAGTTGGAGTTTCAAAAAATCAATTTGCTTTTTTTGTTTCGTATGCTGTAATGATGCTTCCATTTGTTCCAAAATTACCGAGAAATACGCTCAGGTGGCCAATTTTTGGCATGTTCAATTGCTAAGTTCGCCCATTGCATCGTTTGCGGTTTGATGTTCAAAAAAGGATGACGCTCCAATTGCTCAAGAATATCCTCCAATGCAAATTCAAGCGTATGTTGCTTCAAAGCAAGGATCTTTTTTAAGACAATGGCATTTTCTGGATTCGTTTTTTCTAACAATTTGACTTCTTTTTCTAATTCAGTGAAAAAACTAAGCGCACATTTTTTAAATTTAGACATACTCAAACTTATTTTTTGGCATTTATTCGTTGCTTGTTTTTCAACTGCAACTTTTTAAAGTTGATCTCCAGTGTTGCTTATTTGCTGTTAACTTCATTTTCTTTTGGATTGTGAAAGCCTTTTCGTTTGGGCCATTTTTAATGATAGAAACACTATGATTATAACAGCGATATTTTTCATTCAATCATTTATTTTTTTGTCTATTTATAAGTCCTATTCTTTGAATTGTCACAATTTGGGATTTATGAAATTGCATCTAATTACTTCAACTAGCATCAAACAGGTAATCCTGCGTAAATAGTGTTTAATAGGTCTGATGGTTTCCTCATTCTGCATTAACTTTTTGAAATTTCGACCAATCACTAGGGTTGTTTTTTGGTATTAAAGCATCCACAATTTTGCCTTTATAGAATTCAATTTTAAAGTACATCACGGTTTCATGGGGTAGATTTGTATATTCAACCGGCAATTCAGGAATCGAATTTATTCTGGACACAGAAGCAATTTTAGAAAAACGAACAGTAATACTATCGCCTTCTACTGACCAAGTTCCAGTCATGTTTACTCTTGGAATTGAACTGTAAGGATTAATTATTGTATCAATTTCAAGTATGGCGGTATTTGCAGCGTTTAATATTAAGGTACTTGTGATCGTCGTGTCAACTTTAGAAATATATGATGTGGAATGCATATCACCGAAAGAATGTCCCGGCTCTACATGAATTCCTATTTGTGCAAGATGTTTATATACTCCAATTATCAAACTGTCTGCTTGTCCAAAGACCGTTGCGGAAGTAAAAATAAATGTCAGTATGCTTAATATTTGTTTCATTGTGGTTCTTAAAATGCTCTTTGATCTAAAACCACGCGAAAATCGCATGTAATTTTCTACTAAAATATGAATAATGTATTAGTCGCTGCCAAAAGAACTTGTTAATTTACATATGCTGATTTTATGGTCAACCAATCTTTAGTTTTATTCTTAGTGGTTTTTTAATTCATCATAAATGGCATATAAAGTTACCGCACAATCTGCATTAGATTTTGCGTGAAACTGCATTATTTCTGGGGTGCGAAATCCTTTTTCTACAATTGCCCTTTTTAGCACGACTAGCAAATCTTCGTACATTTCATGTTCTATTTCGAAGTGAAGAAATTTGTCCAGAAAGGAAACGTATTCTCCATCTTCAGTATCAATGAATTCAAGACCCAATAGCTGTTTTCCTCCGTATTTTAATGGTTTATCAAAAACAATCTTCACTGATTTATTGGTTCGATTTCTTTCCAAGATTGAAATTAGCTCCAATAATCTTTCATCATTTAAAATGATATGAATGGCCTGTTTGTTTATAATGCTAAATTCCATAAGGATTCAAATTTTGCGCCATATCGTTTATTGCTCCTGCTGGAAAAAACGCACAATCGGACCATAATTACTTTCATCCACGATCAGTTCAACCAATATATTTTTACCGGGAAATTTTGAATGCAAGTAATAAGTCCAAGCTTGTTGAATTAGTTTACCGATTTCTTCAAAGGTTGCTTCATTCACGGTATCGGAACAACCTTCGAATAATTCAAATACTTTGAGCGCGTTCAAATCTTTTTCGATGTCTGTTTTGTTCCTTGGGAGCATACTTTTATAGAGCTCCAAACTGAAATATTTGTGCAAAAAAATTCCACCATCAAATTCAATAAGCTCAGGAAAAAGCAACTCTTTGGTAATCAAAAAATCTTCGGGATGCACATTGTAACTGATGTATTCAAATTCATCTATCTCATTAGGATTGGACCATTTGTTTTTCCACTGTAAGAATCGTTTATTATTTTTTGAACTCATTTTTTTGAAAGTTTTTGGTGCGACTTTTTCGCATTCACTAAAGAGTTTAAGATCTCAGTTTCAATATTAAAATTAAGCGATTTTTCATCTGAAAGATGGTATTTTTTCAAATAATTTTTAGCAAGTGCCTCAAAATCTTTTCCATCAATATTTTTATCATAAAATTGCTGGTTCAACTTCACAAACTTTTTAAATCGTTCAGAATTGCCGTCAATCGTGCTTTCTAGAATGAAATCATTCTCATAAATGCGCTTTGCGAAATCTTTGACAATAATGGATGCCAGCTCGTTTTTCTCTGTTAAACCAAAGGCAACATTCGATGAAACTTTCATGTAGTTTAAGGATTCAATACTTGCTTGCAGCGATTCATCGATTTGTGGTCTGGAAAAGAAAAATTGAACTAAATCAAAATCCTCATTCAAAAGAATCTTTTGTGGACTGAAACATTTGGCGTTTAGAAAAGAAACAACTTCATGGGGAACAATCTCCTTTTCCAACTGCTTTTTTATCACTTCAGCAACATTTTCTGGAACGAATTCTACCAAATCAAAAGGCAACAATTCTAAAAACATTTTTTTGATTTGCCCATCTTTAAGATGGTATTCGCATCCAAGTCCAGTCGTTCCGAGATAGTGATCACAGTTTTCGCCATCCACCTCTTTGTCCAAGTCAATGAAAATGCCCGGGAAAGCAGGAACAAAATCGATATTTCCTTCCTTAGCAACGCTTTTTTCGGCAGTATTTTCGACAATGATAAATGACTTCATATTTTGACAAAAAGAGATTAGTAAATTTTAGAATTGAAACCAGCTTGTTAAATTACACTTTGTTTCTTTTCAAAATCCAACAGAAAATTATTTTCCGAAGCACTTTTTTTGCTTTCAAATGCTCGATCCCAATGTTCTTTAACAATTTCAAGCATTTCAATGAGTTCTTTTACTCGATTAGGATTCTTTTTCTTTGCTTTTTCTAAATTCTTCAGGATGACTTGGAAATTTTTCTGTTTTTGCCACGCTAAATCTCTCATAAAATCAAGAAAAACATCGCTGGAACCTTCATTTGGAGAAGAAGGGAAACCGAAAGCTTCCGAGAATTCATTATACATGGCATTTTGGGTAAGACATTTTAAAGTATTTATCTCAGCAATTAAGAAATCGTGTCCTTGAATTTTCGCAATGTAAGTGTTTGCCATTTTATTTTTTGCTTTCCTATTGAAAATGTAGCTTGTTGCTCGCAATATGTTGTTTGTTGTTAATACAGAAAATCGCCTCTGAAAGACCTATTCTCTTGTATTTTCTTTGCGTTTCGAACCTACTTTATAATTTAAAAATATTAGCAAACAGGAAACCATTATTATTCCTAAACAAGCAACTAGAAATCCAGGGTCAATTCGTGAACCAAGCACAGTCACGGTTAACAATGCGCAAATGATTAATGCTGAACAGGAGATATTAATTCCAATACTTACTTTAAATTCTTCGTCGGCCGTGCGATTTATAATTGTTCTCACTAATGAAATAAACAATACTATGACGCATATTGCAGCGATTAAACCCAATATCAAAAGAAAATCTAAAGACTGCAGACCATCAAGTTGATCTGCTGAGGCAGTATGCGCTAATAATAGAAATGTCGCTAAAAGTAAAATTCGATTCATCCTTTATTCCAATTTTATGGTCATTATTTTTCAGTTTTATATTTCTTTGTTCCTTCTATTGCGTTATAATGTTGGTCGCACAAGGTTGTTTCCCAGCCATCAATTACAGTTTCTCTTCCACTTTTTCCGCATTTTTCGCACATTTTTTGACTTATCGAATAAACTGTATCTAGGAGTTCCTCAAAAATTTCATCTTCGCCAACAAAATCTACTTTTCATCCAGCCCACTTTTGAAAAACTACAGTTATTTCAATGTTTTCAGGTTTATTGTCAAAAATTATATCAACCAAATTTAGCCAACCTTCTCCACAGGTTTTTAGAATCCATTCTTTTGCTGCCTCTCTATCCATTTTTAGAACCTCTCTAAAATTTTAAAATCAAAGCCAAAGTAATTAATCCAATCGTTAATGCAATGGCAAAAATCACAAAATCCTTCAAGGGATAATACTCGTTAATACTATTTTGCCTGCGACAAATAAGGATTGTTTCGCCAGCCTTTTTGCGTGACTTTTGAAAAATTTTATCCAAGAATTCCTGCCCTTGATAGGTGTATTTTATCTCAGCAAAATGCTCTTTTCGTTTTATTCCTTTGGAGGAAGTTGAATGTTCAACATGATTTTTAAGCACAAGTGCTTCCGTTTTTTCTGACCTAAGATCTCGAACGATGGAAAATCCCATCCATCCACTGGCTACTAAACTCAACAGTCCTAATACGATTAACATGCTAGTTTTTTTTAAAGTTCTATGTTTTTCTGTTTTTTCACTATTGTCATAGTGGTTACTCCGTTTACTTATTTAACCATTTTGTATATTCTTTCCAATCTTCCAAATAGACTTTTTTAATATTTGGATTATTAATTGCTTCAAATCCCAATTTTGAACAGCGTGGATATTCAGCTTGGGAAATAATATCTCTAAAGTCTATATTTCCATCCTGAATATATTTTTCAACTTCTTTTAGGTTTCCATCTGCCAATTTCAAAATTGCTGCAGAAATTCTTTTCTTTCCAATATCTGAATCACTTTCTATTTTTTCAAGTACATCTTTTACATTCGCTAATTCGCCTTTAAAATCTCTTGCGATAATTTTCTCTAAAATACTTTCTGTTATTTTGGGAACTGGTTGTTTTCCAAATAACTTTATTTTCAGTGTTTGTATCATTAGATGCTGGATTTATTGGGTTTTAGATGGGTTATATTGTAGTTGATTTTTTTTCAAATTATATCGTTCTTTAATTGCATTCCATTCTTTCCAGAATGTCAAATAGCCAATTCTATCTTCATCATCTTCTGCTGTAGGTAGAATTTTTGGATTACTTTTTCTGTAAAATTCCTCGATTTGATTTGTAAAAGTTAGCACATTTTCTTTAAATAATTCGAAATCAATTTCACAAGTACTTTCTTTTAGGGTTGTGATTTTGATTCGGTTATCGTTTGTATGTTCAATTTTCAATTCTTCTCCATTTGGACAACCGCAAATAGCAACAAAATTATCATTTCCGACAGCCAAAATAATATGACCGCAACATGGAAATAATTGAGAATCATATTCTCCTGGCTCATAATCTTTTTCTAAAGTTCTTAAAAGGTATAGACCAGTAGCATGTAAAGACCAGTTTTTATTGCTAATATCATTTTCAAGTTCATTGTTGATATAGAGAAGTACTTTTCCGTGGACACAAAAATCTTTTTCACCTGAACCATTTTTAATCCAGTTGAGTTCTTTTATGCTTAATTCAAAAGTTCTTTTCATTGTAACATAGATTTTGTTTTTTTGTCCTAGACACCTCTTAGCAAAAGTCATTTTTCAATTCCTACCCAAACATCTCCAACTTCCTGATAATAAATTTTACCGTATTGACCTTTTTCAACTTTTTTACATTTTGCTAATACTCTTTTGTATTATCGTTGATCACTGTAATAGCTTTCAATTTTATCGTATTGCTCTATTGGACAATTATATTCACTATTTTCATGCGTGTCATATAATTTTTTTCTTTCCCAATTGAATCTATCAAATTGATTTTGGCTTTTGCCATAGTCTTCCTTTTTTATTGAATTTTCTTTTTCTGAATTTTCAAACCAAGAAGCTGAATACATTTCTATTCTATCATCAATAGCGCAAACAACATCAGATCTTATAATTTGAGGTTCGCATAACCAAATTGCTAAATAGTAAGGTTTATTTAACTTCTCAAGTTCAATTTTCCAATTGTCATGTATTTCAAAGAGCAACTGAATGATGCGTTTTCTAATTAATCCTTTATTTGGAAAGTCACCGAAACCATAAGTATCCTCGAAATGAAAATTGAAAAAGTGTTCCTCTAAAAGTTGTTCCAAATCAAATTTAGAATCTTCCAAAGTTGAATCTAGATTTTTCAAAAGTTTCTTATTATTTCGGGTCTTCGGCATAGATGATTTAATTCACTCAAATATAAATAAAAAGCACAAAAAGCATCAAAAAGTATTTGCATTTACTGAAAGGGCTGAGAGATGCAATGAATCCACTCGTTTTAAAGTCTATTTATTCTCATTTGCAATTCTAAAACTCGTTTCATTAAATGGTCAAATTTTAGAGGCTCGCCGTAAATCATAAAACTAGTCATTGCATTATAATCTCTTTCATAATCTTTTATCACTGCATCTGGTGGAAGAATATTGATTTTACTTGGAATATGATTAGAATAGTCAAGTCCTCGTAGCGGATTAAATTTTTCTCGATGCGCAACAATGTTTTTGTATAAATCTTTGTTTTTCAAGGCTTCAATTCCGTGTTTGGTGTCCATCAACTTTTCTAAGTCATACAAATGTCTTGAAATTCTGTCAATGCGAATTTTTGCAGGATCTTGTGAGAATTCTTCGTGAAGTAAAAATATTTTTTCTAAAAAAGTTCTTTGAGGAAGTACAGTCTGTATGGCAAAAGGAACCGTTATAAAACCTTGTTGAGGGAAATTTTCACTTAAAATGGAGTTTATTTTTCTTGATTCAATTGGTTCCATTAATGAACGTGAACTCACTTCTATCAAAACTCTTTGGGGCAAGTATTCAGAGGTGTCAATTACAGAATTATAATGAATTTCAATCACTTGTGGGTCTTTGTCAGAATCCTTGATTGGTTGTGCAATTAATTTACATTCATCAATTGCTTTCCATTCAGTGAGTATTTTCGTCAAGTCCTCAAGGAAAATAGTGGATATAAATTCACAAGACTGTTTCCTAAGATTTTTGATTTGAGTTTTACTGATGTCGCCATCAAAACCAAAAAATTTTCTATCAATTGCCAAATCAATATCTTCTGAAAATCGTTCTATCAAATTCCAACCTTTGCTGAGAGAAGTTCCTCCTTTGAAAACAATATTTTTACTATATGACATTGAAAAAGAGGCGTTCAAAGCCAATGTTACCCACCAATCTTTCTCAATTGCCACTGACGGTAAGCCAGTTAATGCCGTTGCTTGATTAAGAATTTCAATTCTTCGTTTTTTTGATAATGTGAGCCAGTTGGTATTCATTTAGTCGCTTGAATTAAAATTTTATTGATCCACGCTGGTGCAAGTTTGGCATCATTCAAGAGATTTTCAATTTTTTCTTTTTGAAGTAGTGTTTGAATTTTCACTAGTATTTCATCGTCCACTTTGGATTGACCGATTGTTTTTAGCGCTTGAATTACCAAACTGCTTATTTCGCCTTTTGCTAATAAATTTTTTGGACTTGTATTTTTAAAAGTAATTATTCGTTTTCCAACTTGAATGCTTCTGGCAGCTCCATCGGTTAGATAAACCACTTTCATTGGAACTTGAGTTGAAAGTCCCAATTTGTTCAATGCCTGAACGCCTGTTGGGACAATTTTTGCTTTGTCTCGTCTCGCAATTGCTTTTGCAATATCTTCAGTTGATGGAAATAAAATGCCCAGTTCTTTGTCGATTTTTGGAAAGAAATAAATGCCGTGCGCCAAGCGAACAAGAACTTCCTTTTCCTTCAATCGCAATAAGGATTTTTTAACGCTTTCTGGATTTCCATAATCCAAAAAATCATCCACAAAAAGCACACTTCCTTTTGGGAATGATTTCAGTAATTCAGCAATCTTATTTTCTACGATTGGTCTTCCCATTTCGATCTTTTTACGCTCTGATAGTTTATTCTTTTCGTCCCAAATTTAGTAAATATTTGGGACGAATAAAAAAAGGGATTAAAAATGGTTGTTTTCCTATTGCAACATGATTATTGGAAAAAACCATCCTCATCAATTCCATCAGTATATTCTTTGATTCTTGAAATGCATGCACTAATGTGCTCAATATAAATGATAGGATTTTTTTTCATACCAACCTGATCAAATCCGATTCAATATATGGTTTTAGGGATGCATTTACCGAGCGCAAGGTGATTAGGTCTACCTTAATTCCAAGTAATTCAGATAGTTCTTGCTCTAAGCCAATTAACTCAAGAAGATCAACCTTCATTTCAAAGTCGATAAGGATATCAAGATCACTCTTTTCATTTTCTTCTCCACGAGCATATGAGCCAAATACACCAAGAAGTGTAGGCTTAACCCTTTGGGTAACAGTTTTAATTATATTTTCCTGTTGTGGAGTTATCATGACATAAAGATAAACTTTTTTTCTTAGTAGTTCAGTGGCCTCTAACTTATTTTTTTGGGCAATAAAGCGAAATATCATTACACATTTAAAACCCAATTCGGCTCGCTTCGCGCAACTGGCGTACCAATTCATTCAATCAAATATAAATAAAAAGCTATAAAGATTATCTCGAATCGGTTGAACTACCTTTTTTCTAAATCATCCCAATGTTCTTCATATATATTTAAAGTATCCCACTTTATGTTTACTTTTTCGCGGTAAAATACATCCTTGAAGGTTCTATTATATTTTCCCTTAACCGTAAATCCGCAGAAGCTTTCCAGATCTTCCTTTATAAACGTAGCTTGGTAGATATTGCCATATGAGCTATATTTCTTAGTTTTTTTGCTGCTTACACTAATTTTAATTTCAGGTATGAACACTAAAAGTGAATCTTCAATTACATGATTAAATAATTCTGAGGCAATTGCCCTCGTTTTAAATCTAATGGAATCCAAATTATTAATGGTTTCATACTTTTCATTAAATATTTCGACAGAATAATCCGTTCTCCATCCGCAAGCCTGCACTCTTTCGTCCGGTGCTTTATAATTGAATCTGAATAAACTCACCTTTATACCGTTTGTTTCCAATGAGTCCACGAATTTTTTTTCTTTTTTTGTATAGGGTCTTACGCAATTATACTCGCGAACACAAGATTGCAATATGAGCAATGGTATAATCAATATAAATATTTTCATCGTGTTTTTTTAAATCTATACATATGTGTTTCGATATCTAATTCATTATCAGAATCTTTTTCTATTTGGAAACAGAAGGTATCAAATTTTGCGAGACAATCATTTCCTTTGCGAGTCGACTTACCAAAAATTCCATTAATTCAATTTCTATCATTTGCTTAATCATACGTCCATTCTGTTAAAGTCAATAAGTTTGATTTTCTATCCACAGAAATAATCAAAAAGTAATAAATATAAACCCAACTTTCAGGTTCAATTACTCTTTCATCATCTTTGTCAAACCACGCCTTTGATAAAATATAAAACTCGATTTCCCCAAATTCATTATGGATTTCAAAGTAACTGTTGAGCAGTTTAGCAAATTCGTTTCTGTCGTCACCCCAGTCTGGTTGATTTATAAAGTCAAAAAGAAATTTTGATACTCCTTGTTTGTCTGCTTTTTTAAAGTCCGTTATTTTTATTTTATCTACGTCAAAAGCTCGTTTCAAATAATTTTTGTGTGGTTCAGCTTTAACACAGTCAGGCAAACTGTCATATGAGAATTGTTTTGAACGAATGAATGTGTCAACAATTTGTTCTGTGCTCATTAGTTCCTGAACCACAAAAGTAAAATCTGTCAAGTTTATACCTTGAAAGCCTTCGCTAAACTCGATATGTTTATTGGTCTTGAATGTTGTCATTAAAATGGCATTTAAAGTTTTGACGCAAGGCGCTCAGCACAACCCATTAATATTAATTAGTTTCTAAAAATATGAATAGTTTGGTTGTAATTAAATGATTTTACGAAGTGAGAATTTGTACTGGCTCATGGGTGCTTTTATGTGCATTAATTATTAATCAATAACATTAAGGACGTAGTGAACTTATCACCGCTCTTATTGCATACAGAAAAGACTTCCAAATAATTTGAGTTTGAGATCTGTTATCAATTTTCCGTTTATTTTTTTTACTTTTCAAATTGAGGGATATAATATGAAGCTGCAAATTGTAAATAATGCAGTAACGATATGTGAAATAAGCAAAAATATCTTAGTTATTGTTTTCATCTATTTTATGTATTCAAAATATTATTTTTCAATAAATATCAAACCAAATTTCTAATTCTAATTCTGCAAGTTTTTTTAATTGTTTTGGAGCCAATATTGGACCACCTTGACCATTTTCTGATGACCAAAAACAGGAAATATCGATTTCACATCCTTGTTTTTGAAGTTCTTTTAAATTTGATTTAAGAGTTATGATTTTATCAGCTAAATAATCAATATGTCGTCTACAATCTTTTGACTTTACCAATCCTTCTGTCGTTAAAAACCATCCATGATGATTTCGTATCTTTTTTCTTTTCAATCCTATAATATCTCCTTTAATTACTATTTCAGAGGGTTTAGTTTTCAGAAAATTAGATATTTCTTCAGGGTTAAGATTATCAGAATATATTCTTAATGTCACAAAAGTTTCGTGACATGATTCATAATTATCGTCGTATTCTTCTATCATTTACTTCAGGTTGCCACTAATTTACTTTTATACTCAACAAAGCGCCCCTTCCATCTCGCTAAGCCCGACTTGATTTGCAATTCATTCACTCAAATATAAATAAAAAGCGTAAAAACGCATCAAAAAGTATTTGCATTTGCTGAAAGGGTTGAGAGATTTAATGAATTGTTTTTTTTGCCTTTAACTGACTAAAAAATGGAAATATTTCGGTTTTAAAGTCCATCTTCTCGTTCCGATAGCCATTGTTTATATTTGATTTGATATTTTTCCCTTGTTGAACTGTCTTTGAGCACAAAATCAACGCCACCATCATAAGGTGCAACAATCACATTTTTTTCAAAAGAAACGAAAAATGCTCGTGTATTGTCATTTGCAATTTCTCTTAAAAGTTTGTCGTGATAGTTTGGTTTCCAAATAGTCTGTGCAAATGCTGGTCTATATATGTCGGACTCGTCATATCGTTCAGCGTCAATTTTATTCAATTCAATGTTGTCAAGTCGTACAAATGAGAAAGGCTTGAATATTTCTTCATCGTCTGTTACGTGAATTGTTTTTTGGTCTTCCAAGTCATAATCTCCTGTTACAAGTAATAGAGTGTTGTCAACTCCAAACAAATCAGTAATTATTTCATTTTGTCTTGAAAGAAGTATTTCCCAGTCAGCATCATTGGCAGCATAACGTTTTGATTCCGGCAAACTGTGAATTCTAAACCATCTTTCTGAATAGTCGTGTTTAAATAAATGGGAAATTGGGTTCGTTTTAGGAAACGTTTTAGTCCAATGATTATTGAATTCTTCTTTGGTCATTGTGTCCTTCTGAAGTTATTGGCGAAACTGATTATTTTATGTTAAAGATAAAATTTCTTGCGTAATATAAACTTCAATTTACTGTAAAATCCGTAATCTTTCCGAACGCCTGATACCAGTAGTATTAATTTATATTTTACGTATATCGCTTTTGCTCGGCTTTCTAACATTCAATTTCATTTCCAGTTCGCAAACTCCAAATTCTTCAAAGTTTTTTTTTGCTTCGTTTAAAGAAACTCGATTTGGACCTCCTTTTTCATTTGGATTTTCTGTTTGGTAGAGGTTGTCTTCCCAAAAACAAATTTCACAAATTTCATAAGTTCCATTTGGAAATTCCGATAACGAATTGTACCCGCAACATGTGCAAAAAAATTTTCCATTTACGCCATTTTCAAAATCTTCTTTAAGTTTCATTAAATCCATTTTATGAATTAAAAAATGACAAAAATATCATCTTCTACTTTTCCGTCCTTTTCAAAAACCAAAGAATAGTAACCTATTGCTTTTCCATTGTAATTAATTTTGGTTTTAAAAATAATTAATGGATTTTTTCTCGAATCATATTCAACATCATTGATGTCAATTGAAACATTTTTACTTTTAATATCTAAATCTTCACAAGAATTATTTTCAATTATAGAAATAAACGAATTCTGCAATATTTGACTTACATTGTAAGATTCAATATATTCTTTTATTTGGATTTCGTTCATAAGATTTTGATAATAAAGTACTTTTTGCACAATTAAAACCCAATTCGGTTCGCTAAGCGCCACTTACATTTCACCTCACTTCCCCAAATACTTCAACGCCTTCTGAACCTCCTTGTCATAATCACAAGTAACCGTAAAATATCCTTGCTCAGTCCAAATTTGTCGGGCGATTTCGGCTTTTAACGTTTGCTTGATGAGGTTTTTGCTCAATGCCAATTCACTTTTGCTTTTTTTGATTTTTTCGACTTTTTCTGCGTAGGTCAAAAATTGATCGAGCAATTGTTCTGAAACGTTGAATTTGTTCTTGAATTCAATCGGGTTTTTCCATTGATTTCTCTTGTTGGAAACAAAATCGAAAGCAAAATTCTGAAAAACTGGGCTGTATCGCAACGCGGTGAAATACCAACTCGAACCAGTTGTATCCAACGGAATGAAAACATCTGGCAAAATTCCGCCGCCGCCATAAACTACCTTGCCTTTTGGCGTTTCGAATCTCAAAGAATCTACCAAAAGCGTGCTGTCGATGGCATACAATTCACCGTTTTCGTAACGGTTCATTTGGTCTTTGTAATATTCTTCGTAATCATCCGTATATGGTTTCTGAATGCATCTTCCTGTTGGCGTGTAATAACGCGCAACGACCAAACGCAGGTTGCTACCGTCTTTCAGTCCGATGTCTTCTTGCACCAAACCTTTTCCAAATGAACGTCTTCCCATAATTGTCGCACGGTCATTGTCTTGCAAGGCACCAGCCACAATTTCACTGGCAGAAGCTGAATTTTCATTCACCAAAACAACCACTTCTGTTCTTTCCAGGTTTCCGCGAAGCGAAGCGGTGTAAATTTCTTTTTTCGTGTGTAAACCTTTGGTGGTCACAATCACAGCGCCGTCTTTCAAAAATTCATCCACAATTTGGGTAGCCACTTGCAGCACGCCACCGCCATTGTTGCGCAAATCGAAAATCAATTTGGTCATGCCAGCAGCTTTCAATTTGAGCGCCGCACGATTAAATTCGCGTGCAGATTCAACTGAAAATTGGTCTAATTTAATGTAGCCCGTATTTTTATTCAACATCGTTGCGCACACAATCGATTCAATTGGAATAGAACCTCTGATAATTGTTTTTGGAAGTTTTTTCTTGTTTCTGTAAACGACCACATTGACAGGCGTTTCTTCCGGACCTTTCAACATTTTCATCACATCTTCATTCTTGATTTTTTTAGATGCGATCGATTTTCCGCCTACTTGAATAATTCTGTCGCCAGCCAACAATCCAGCGCGTTGCGAAGGTGAACCGTTGATTACATGTGTGATGCAAATCGTATCTCTGATGATGCTAAATCGCACGCCAACGCCACCAAAGTGACCTTCAATTTGTTCGTTCGCAGATTGTAATTCAGCGGCAGAAATGTAACTGCTGTGCGGATCCAATTTGTGCAACATGTTGCTGATGGTCTTTTCAAAAAGCTTGTCAGCATTGAGCGGATCCACATATTTTTTGTCGAGAATCTCGATGATGTCTCGCATTTTACCATATTTCTGTTGACCTGTAGAAAGATTTTCTCTTCCCGGAGAAAGGTGAAATCCAATCCACAAACCAGCGGAAAGAAAAACAGCGAATCCCAAAGGAATCAAAAAATATTTTGAATTATTATTCTCCATCTGTTGGATTTTCAATTTGTATGACTTCTAAACCAGCGGATTTAAGGAAATCAACGCCCGTTGTGTCTTTGTAATCATTGATAAAAACGACTCTTTTGATGCCAGCTTGCAACACCAATTTACTGCAATCTTTACAAGGCGAAAGAGTCAGGTACAAAGTTGCACCAACGCAATTATTGGTTGATTTCGCCACTTTCAAAATCGCATTGGCTTCTGCGTGCAAAACAAACCATTGTGTTTCACCCGATTCAGTTTCGCAGCAATTGTCGAAACCCGCAGGCGTGCCGTTGTATCCGTCGGAAATAATCATTCCATCTTTCACGATGATGGCCCCGACTTTTTTTCTGTTGCAATGAGATAAATCAGCCCAAGTTTGCGCCAATCTTAAGTATGCTTTGTCGTATCGTAATTGTTTATTTATGTCAGTCATTGATGCAAAATTAATCATCTAAGGTGAATTTATAGCCTACACCGCGAATACTGTGAAAATATTGGGGATTTTTAGGATCACTTTCAAACAATTTACGGAACGCTAGAATGTAGTTATCTATTGTTCGCGCAGTCGGAAATTGGTCACTTCCCCAAAGATTGTCCAATATTTCTTCTCTAGATACGACCAAACCGCGTTTTTCGTTGAAAAGTTTCAATAAATCGATTTCTCTTTTGCTTAAATCGTGGATTTCGTTCGTTTCTGTGTTTTTAACTTGAAAGGTTGCAAAATCGATTACCAATTTCCCGATGGTCAATTTTATTGGCGCCGCTTGAATGTCTTCTACGCCTTCAATCAACACTTGTACACGAAGTAAAAGTTCCTCTAAATCAAATGGTTTAGGCAGATAATCATTGGCACCTAGTTTCAATCCAGCAATTCGGTCTTGTGTTGTTCCTTTGGCTGATAAAAACAAAATCGGAACCTTTGAATTTTTGCGAATTTCTTTGCAAATGGTCAGTCCGCTCACTTCGGGAAGCATCACGTCTAAAATCACCAAATCAAAGCTTTCCATTTCACTTGCGCGCAAGAATGCTTCAGTTCCATGAATGATTGTATCTACTTGATATCCATCAATCTCTAAGTTCATTTTGATTAAATCAGACAAACTCGCTTCGTCCTCAATTAGACAAATTTTCTTCATATTTTGTGAGAATAATTGTGTGTTTTAAAGAAATAACACCTTTAATATGTTAAAAATCTAAAAAAAATAACTTCAGTGAAATTTAAACTAAGTATTAATTTTTTTAGTTTTGTTTCAAACTAGGTATAAAAATATAGATAAAAAACAAACTATGAAGAAAAAATTACTCTCTCTCGGATTAGCTATTTTTATCGGTGGATTTTCATTACAAGCGCAAAATAATTTGCAAACGTTTGAAAAATATGCTGTTAACAAATATGCTCCAACACACACAATCACGCCTCCAAGCAGGAGCGCAATCAATGCCGAAGATTTGGAACGTGATAAAAAAGGCTTGTATTACAGAATTGGTGTTTCAACAGATGCGAATATTTCGCCATCTTTTTCAGGACTTTGGACTACCCTCTCCAATGGCGATAGAATTTGGCAATTGAAAGTGAAAGCAACAGGTGCAGAAGCATTGAGTTTCCTTTTTTCGACTTTTAAATTGTATGACAATGCTTCTTTTTGGGTGCAAGACAATCAAGGAAATCCATTGTACAGAACATTGACAAAAAATGATGTTTTGGATCATTTTCAGCAACACGTTGAATTATGTTTTGGTGATGAAATGGTTTTAAACTTATTGGAGCCTAAAGGTACCAGACCCTCTGAATTTTTATTGGATCAAATCATGTACGATTACCGTTCAACTGGAAATCCAAACATTCAAAAAATCAATGAATCAGACGCTTGTCAAGTGAACGTTAATTGTTCACCTGAAGGAGATAATTGGAAAGATGAAAAACGAGGAGTTGCAAGAGTGTTAGTTGTTGATCCAGCTGGACAAGGATATTGTTCTGGAACCTTGGTAAACAATACTGCAAAAGATTGTAAGCCTTACTTTTTAACAGCTTTACATTGTGGTGTTGATGCTACGACTGCGAATTTCAATCAATGGAAATTTTATTTTGGTTATGAAGCACCAACTTGCACAAATCCAACGACTACTGGAACTTTAGCGAGTCACGTAATCACTGGTTGTGTGAAAAAAGCAACTTCAAATTGTAATGGTGGTGACACAGGTTCTGACTTTTTGTTGGTTCAAATGGGTTCAGCGGCGAACGAAGCAGCAACAATCAATACTTTGAGATCTGCTAATTTCAATGCCTATTGGAATGGTTGGGATGCGAACAATACTACTTCTACAAGTGGCGTTAGTATTCACCATCCATCTGGGGATATCAAGAAAATTTCAGCTTACACGAGTGCTTTAACTTCAACTACTTGGGGTGGAGTAGCAGCTAACTCTCACTGGCAATTGGTTTGGGCAGCAACAACGAATGGTCACGGAGTGACAGAAGGTGGTTCATCAGGTTCTCCATTGTTTACTTACAACGGCGGTAATTCAAGAGTTGTAGGAACTTTGACAGGTGGAAGTTCATATTGTAATGCAACTTCATCGCCAGATTTGTATGGTAAAATGTCTTATCACTGGCAATCAAATACTACTGCGGGAAATATACCATTGAAAAACTTCTTAGATCCAGGAAATACGGGCGTTTTGGTTTTAGATGGTTCAGCAAATCCATGTTCTGCAGCAGGAATCAATGAAGAAGAATTGTTGAATGCGATTTCAATTTTCCCAAATCCAGTAAATGATCAATTGACGATAGATTTGTCAACGCTTAAAAATGAGTCGGTATCGATTTACATTTATGACATGACTGGTAAATTATTGAAATCAATTTACAATCAATCAGGTAATTTGGTAAACGTGAATACGGCTTCATTTGCAAAAGGAATGTATCAGGTTGTTTTCAAAACTGCAACTTCAGAATCAGTTCAAAAAGTAATCAAGCAATAACATAATTGACTTTATATTTCAAAGGCGACTGGATTTCTCTAGTCGCCTTTTTGGTTTTTACAGCAGCCTTTTTGATTCTACTTTTTCAAGATTTGAATCTCGGTACGTCTGTTTTGTTGTTTGCCTGAAGTGCTAGTGTTTTCTGCGATGGGTCTCGTTTCACCATATCCGATGGCGATCATTTGTTTTTCAGAAACACCTTTTGAAATCAAGTATGTTTTGACAGCATTTGCGCGGTCTTTGGATAGTTGCAAGTTCATCTTATCATCACCATCGCTGTCTGTGTGACCTCCAATTTCGATTTGCATTGTTGGTTTTCTTTTGAGAAAATCGGCTACTAGATTGAGCGAGGGATAACTAGATGTTTGGATTGTCGCTTTAGCGGTTTCAAATTTCAAGTCTTGCAAAGTAAATTCTTGAGGCAATTCATAATACACATGCAATTTCATGTCTTGAAAAGCTTCGCCAGGTCCTAAAGTTGGAATTTCAAGGGTGTTGTAGTCTTGTTCTTCACCAACACTTGAAACCTTGATGTCGTAGGTATCTCCACAAGGTAATTGAACAACAAAAACGCCTTTCGCATTGCTGATTGCTGAAACGACTTTGTGATTTTTCTTTCCGTAGAATAATATTTTGTCACCGCTATAGGGTTTTTTGTTGAGGTCAGTTACCAAAACTTCTACTGGAGCAAAACAAGATTGCGCGAAAATTCCAAATTGTGAAATTAAAGCGAAGGTTAAAATGAGCGTTTTCATATTGTTACTTTTTCTATTTTCAGGGGAATACCTAAAAACAAAAAAAGTAACACGGAAAATTGAATATTAATCCTTTTTGGATCGAAATACAAGTAACTTTTGCAAAGAGCAACAAACTAAACAGTCTAAGGTGACTTTAATTCAGCGGGGTTCAAATTAATAGTTTTAGATATATGGCCTTGGAAGAAAGTGTTTTTAAAGGTGCACTGAAAATGTAGACTTTTGGAGGAAGCTACGCAGCGTGAGCGGAGTAGATCACCGACAAAATCACGTTTTCAGAAACTTTTAAAATAAAGCGCTTGAGGCAAAAAATTGATTTCGTGCGAAAATCTGCGCTTTAACTTGATGACTCAGCCTTGAACTTAGCCGAAGGCGATCTCAGCGAAGCTATTTTTGGGTTCGTTTTGATCAAGCACCGCGCAAGCAGTCACGCAGTGAAAAGGAACAAAAAATTCTAGACGGACGATAATCATTAAAATTATAATGATTTGGTTCTACCACCATCAACAGGAACATTGATTCCATTCACATAACTCGCTGCAGGAGAAGCTAAAAAAGCGATCACATTGGCAGTTTCTTCTGGTTCAGCAATTCTTCCCATTGGAGATTCAGCAGCCATTTCTTCGAAAATACTTTCAACAGATTCATTTGTTTTGGCAGATTTTGTTTCTGCAATCGATTGCAAACGAATCGTATTTGTTGCGCCTGGTAGCACATTATTAACTGTAATATTAAAAGGAGCCAATTCAGTAGCCAAGGTTTTACTCCAATTCGCAACCGCCGCACGAATCGTATTTGAAACTCCTAAATTAGGCAATGGTTGTTTTACGCTAGTTGAAATAACATTGATGATTCTGCCATATCCATTGCCTTTCATAATTGGATACAAAGCTTGAACAAGGATGTGATTACAAATTAAATGTTGTGTAAAAGCATCATAAAATTCCGATACTTCCGCATCTTTAATTGGGCCACCTTTTGGACCACCTGTATTGTTTACCAAAATATGGCAATTTCCTCCATTTGAAATCCATTGTTCAATGGAAGTTTTCAAAGCATCAGGTTTTGAGAAATCAGCACAAATGAATGAATGTACTTGATTTTCAGCAATTGAAAGTTCATTTTTCACAGCAATCAATTTGTCTTCATTTCTAGCAACAAGCACAATATTTGCGCCTAGTTCAGCCATTTGAATCGCAGTTGCTTTTCCAATTCCTTGCGTACTACCACAAACGATGGCAGTTTTCCCTCTTAGATCCATGATGTTTTTCATTTGGCGAAGATAAAGAAACACTTTCATTATTTGAAATAGGATGTTAATAATTCAAAAAATAAATACATTATATTGAATGTAAAAATTACTAGTTAGAGTTATCAAAGTCCATTTTACACCAATCATTTAGTTTATTTCGTTTAATATTTGATTCTGCGACGCAGCGTAATTCTTTTTAGGAAACCAACGTTGTTAATGTTTTGTTAACTAAAAGCCTAAATTATCTTTAAAAAAGTTCTATTTTTGCCTAAACAAAAAAACAATTTATGATGAAAAATTTACTTTGCCTTAAAAGGTACGGAGGTGCAATTTTGCTCTTTCTTACTTTGTTGAGCTCGTACAACGTATCTGCTCAGTGTGCATTTGGTGACAATCAGTACCCCTTTACGGAGTATGATGCTCCGACTACAAATGGACAAACCGTAGTATTGTCTTCATTTAACTATTATGGTGAATATGGAATAGTTAATCTGTTTTCAACTGCTAGTGTTTATGAATTAAACATTGACTTGGGTGGATATGTAACTGTATTTGATATTAACAATATTGCCGTTGCTTTCGGACCAACACCTTTCAGTTTTACTCCTCCTGCAGATGGAACATACCATTTGCAATGGAATGAAGCGATTGCTTGCGGTGCGTCAGCAACTGACATTGAAACAAGTGTCACACTTATTGGTGCTTCAAGTGCTTGTACAGATCCTGCTTCGGCTGGTACTGCAACTTCTTCGTCTGCTGGCGCATGTTTAAATCAACCAATAACTTTATCTTTGACAGGTGCATCAAATGGTTCTGGTTTAACATACCAATGGCAATCGTCTCCTGATGGATTGTCTTACACAGATATCGCTGCAGCAACTAACTCAACTTTGTCAATTGCTCAAACAGCATTGACTTACTACCAATGTATCGTAACTTGTTCAGCTGGAACACCTGCAACTTCTGTTGCTGTTTCAGTACCTATGAACTCTTTCTTAGATTGCTACTGCTCTAGTAGTGCAAATTACACTGGTGATGAAGATATTTTAAATGTTACTTTAGGAACATTAAATAACACTTCTGACTGTTCTACAACTGGAACTGGTGCTTCTGTATTGAATAAATATTCTGATTTTACAGATGTTACTGCTCCAGTATTGTCAAGAACAGTTTCTTATCCTGTGTCTTTAGAAATTGGAACTTGTGGTGGTGATTATGACAATATGTCTAAAGTATTTATTGATTTCAACCAAGATGGTACTTTTGATGCTACTGAAGAAGCTTATGTTTCAACTGCATTCACAAATGGACCTCACGTTGAAACAGGAGCTATTACAATTCCTTTGACTGCGACTTTAGGAATTACTAAAATGAGAGTTATCAATACAGAAGAAACAGATCCTTCGTTTATTTCTGCATGTGGAACTTTTAGCTACGGTGAAACTGAAGATTACTTCGTAGAAATCGGTGCTGCACCTTCTTGTATTCAGCCAACTGCACTTACTTGGGTAGAAGGTACAACTACAACTGCAGATCTTTCTTGGACTGCTGGTGGTACTGAAACTGAATGGGAAGTTGAATATGGTGTTGCTGGATTTACTCCAGGTTCAGGGACTGTTGTTAACGTAACAACAACTCCTTCAACAACACTTTCTTCATTGACTGCAAATACTTTCTATACAGCTTATGTAAGAGCTATTTGTTCTCCAACATCTACATCTAACAATTCAATTAGTGCTAATTTTAACACTTACGGTTTTGGTCAATACATCGAGTCTGACAATGCTTGTTCTAACTTCGTAGATATTTCTACAACAGGAACAAACTTAAACTTGACTGATGATGCAAATACAGGATTGACATTGCCTTTCCCATTCTTTTATCAAAATGCAATCGTAAATGATATCAGTGTTTCAAACAACGGATACGTTTTATTGAACACATTGACAGGAACTTTTGGTTATGACATGAGTAACAGTTCTAACGGTTTGTATCCAATGGTTCAAGATTTAGCTACAACTACATCTCCAAATGGTGTTTACCAAGAAACAATTGGTACTGCTCCAAACCGTAAATTCATCATCCAATGGTCAAATATTCCTCACTATGGTTTCCCAGCTTCAACAGATGGTGCAAACTTTGAATTAGTGATCGAAGAAGCTACAATGGAATTTTATTACTTGTACAATGACGTAATGATGGGTAACCCAACATGGAACAATGGTGCTGATGCTGAAATCGGAATCAAAGGAACTCAAGACATTTATGTTTCTGTAAATGATGATGCTTATTTGTCTAACAACTCTTGTGCTCACTTCGTATTACACAGATTGTCCAAAACCTGCTTCTGTTGCTTTCAGTAATATCGTTACTGACGAATTCAGCATGGATTGGGTTCCTGGTCCTTCTTCTGAAACTCAATGGAGTGTTGAATACGGAACAACTGGATTTACACCAGGTTCAGGAACAACGTTGACAAACATCAACCTTTCAGAACAACAAATTCCAAACTTGTCACCATTGACAACTTATGATGTTTACATCTATGCTTCTTGTGCAAATGGCCAAACAAGTGCGCCATTGATTGCTTCAGTTCAAACAAAACCTTTGTGTGCTGATCCAACAAACTTGGCTGCTGTTACTGCTGCTGACTCATTATTCGCTTCATGGAACTGGTCTGTAAATGTTTCTCCAGTTTCTGGATTTAACATTCAGTACGGAAACGTTGGATTTGACTTGTACACAGGAACTGAGGTTGTTGCTAACGGTGCAAACTTTGCTGATACAATCGTAAATGCTCCAGTATTTGTTTCTGGTGTTTCTTATGACATGTATGTTCAGTCTGTTTGTGGAACTGATACTTCAAATTATGTTGGTCCATACACATTCACAATGCCTTTAACAAACGACTTAGTTTGTGGTGCTGAGAACTTGAACGTTAATGGTACTGTTTATTACTTCAACAACTTTGATGCTACTGTATCAAATTCAGTTGTAACAAACCAAGAGCAATCAATCGCTCCTCCTGCTGACGGTGCTCAAACTGCTACAGGTTGGGGAGATAATCAAATTTCTGCTTCAACTTGGTTTACATTCCAAGCACCTGCAAGTGGTCAAGTAAGAATTTCCGGTACTGATGTTGGATTCAACGGTCAAATGGCTGTATATTCAGTTGGTAACTGTGCACAATTCTCTACATTCGATTTATTGGCTGCAAATGACGATGAAATCGGTGGAACTAGCTTTGCTCCAAACTTTACAGTTTGCGGTTTGACTCCTGGATCTACTTATTACTTGATGCATGATTCTTACTATTCTTGGAATAATGGAAACTACTCTGTAAAAATTACGCCAATTTCTGTAGAAGCTGGTGCAACAACAGGTACGTTAACTCAAATCTGTTCTGGTGACACAACTAACTTGTTCACTACAATTACAGGGAACGACAATGGTGGAGTTTGGATTCCAGTAATTCCTTCTATCGCTTTGGCGCAAGATTCATTGTTTGCTTCTGCAGGTTTGGCTTACCAAACTTTCCAATTCGAATACAGAATGACAAATGGTTGTGCATACGATTCTATCGTTTCAAGTGTGCAAGTTTTCGCTCCTTCAACTGCTGGAACTGATGGTTCTTTGGTAGTTTGTCGTAACGAGCCTTTCAACTTACTTGAAGGTTTAGGCGGAGTTGCTGACTTAAGTGGTACTTGGTACAATCCAACTGCTGGAACTGTTCCTAACGGAAATGTTGTTGCTGAAAACTTCCCAGGTCAATACAACTACAAATACATTGTAGGAAACGGTGTTTGTCCTAATGATACAGCAATCGTTATCGTTGCAGTTCAAACTTGTAACTATCTTGGATTGAATGAAACTTCATTAGAAGGATTCAGCTTATATCCAAACCCAACTGAAGGAATGGTTTACATTTCTTACTCAGGTTCAAATGATGTTTACAATTATGAAGTATTGGATTTGAATGGTCGCAAAGTGGCTAACAAAGAAAATGCTATCAACGGTTCATCTGTAACTGAAATTAATTTGAATAACGTTGAAAATGGAATCTACATGATTCGTGTTTACAACGGTTCAGCTGAGAAAACTTTCCGAGTAGTCGTGAAATAATCTTAGATAAACTTTCAAAAAAAGGCGGTCAATTAAGTTTGACCGCCTTTTTTTTTAGACCCGCTTCGCTAAAAGATATTAAGATTTTAAGAGCCGTTGCTGTGCAACTTTAAGACTAGATTATTTATGTTGCTACGCAACCTTTAGACGTTCATTTTTTGGTTGTGGCGCAATGCATTGCGCCACAACTGAAATTAATCTCGCGACGTATCAACGTCTTAACATCCTAAAATCCTAATATCTTAATGTCTTAAAAAAAGACCCGCTTCGCTAAATGATATTAAGATTTTAAGACCCATTGCTGCGCAACTTTAAGACTAGATTATTTCTGTTGCTTCGCAACAATTTTCAAATTATTCGATTATTCCGATTATTTTTGTTGGATTAGTTTTAGGTTTTAATTTATCGTATTGTAATGTACTGAAGGTAAATGGAAAGTCATAGTACCTTAATTCTACAAAATCTTTTGAATTGAAATGTACGGTGGCTTCCTCTGGTAAATTATCTCCTTTTTCCCAGTCTATTTTTAATTTTCCATCAGAACAGCTGCATTTTCCTCGGTCATCAATTTCTCCATTTGGAGTGTAATACTTTATTGAATCTTTTTTTATTTCAAGCCATCTACTAGACATTCCTCCCTGAAATATTCCGTTATCTAAGGAATTTTTATGTAAACGGGATTTAATTTCTAGTTTTCCAATTAACTTTTTACAGGTTTCATTTGCTGAATAATAGGAACATGAGTCTGGTCCATTATTATCTCGCCATTCTGAATGTTCAACACAAACGTTTTCGGTTTGATTATTTCCTTTACATCCGATTAAGAATACAACGGAAAGTGCAATTAATAAGCTCTTATTTGCCATGTTTCTTGCTACCTGCTTATGTTTTATGATAATATGTAAATCTTCAAGAAATTCAAAAGTCTTAAAATCCTAATATCCTAGCATCCTAATATCTAAACAACTATATTCACAATCCTCCCAGGCACAACAATCATCTTTTTAGGCGCTTTGCCTTCCAAATAATGTTGCGTTTTCTCTAAGGCTAGTACATGCGCTTCGACGTCTTCTTTCGACATGTCGGCTGGCATTTCAACTGAGAAACGAACTTTTCCGTTGAAGGAAATTGGGTAAGAAAATGCTGATTCAACCAAATATTCTGGGTTGAACGTTGGGAAAGGTGCTACATTGATTGAACCTGCTTCGTAACCTAGTTTTACCCACAATTCCTCTGAAATGTGCGGTGCGTAAGGTGACAACATGATCAACAAATCTTTCAAAATTGCGCGGTTGTTGCATTTTTGCTCGCCCAACTCATTCACGGCAATCATGAAGTTTGAAACGCCTGTATTGAATGAAAAACGCTCTAAATCAATGCTGATTTTTTGAATCGTTTTATGTAAGGTTTTCAATGAATCTTTGCTTGGCACTTCATCTGAAATCAACAAATTGCCCGTTTGATCGTGAAACAAACGCCAAAATTTGCGTAAAAAATTGTGTACGCCGTTGATTCCTTTCGTATCCCAAGGTTTGCTTTGCTCCAATGGACCCAAAAACATTTCGTACATACGCAAAGTGTCCGCACCGAATTTTTCAACCAACTCGTCGGGAGTTTGAACGTTGAATTTCGATTTTGACATTTTTTCAACTTCAGAACCACAGATGTATGTTTCACCATCATCTTCGAAAATGAATTCTGCGTTTTTGTATTCTTCTCGTGAATTTTTGAACGCCTCAATATCTAATTTATCGTTGTCAACAATTGAAATGTCGACGTGGAGTGGAATTGCTTCCAAACTTAAATCAATATCCATTAACTCAAGTTTTTCAACCAAACTATCTTTTTGTTCGAAAATCTTATTGACTAACTCTTTTTCTTCACTAGATAATAATTCAGGGGTTGCGAAGTGTTTATCTACAAGCAGTTTTGATGACTTTGAAATTAAAATTTCACCTTTGAAATGTTTTGGATTGATATTGGTTGTTCCATAGACACTATATCCTGCAACTCTATAAACCAAACTCGATCTCCCCAAAATCATCCCTTGATTGATCATCTTTTGAAAAGGCTCATCAAATCCAATGAAACCTAAATCATATAAGAATTTCGTCCAAAAACGGGCGTATAACAAGTGTCCTGTCGCGTGTTCAGAACCACCGATGTATAAATCTACATTCTTCCAGTAATCCACTTTTTCCTTGCTCACAAATTCTTGTTCGTTGTGCGGATCCATGTAGCGCAAGAAATACCAAGAACTACCAGCCCAACCTGGCATGGTGTTCAATTCCATTGGGAAAACGGTTTCATGGTCGATGTTCACATTGTCCACAATTTGATTGTCCACAGTGTCCCAAGCCCAAACTGGCGCATTTCCTAGTGGCGGTTGTCCGTCTTCTGTCGGCAAATATTTTTCTACTTCCGGCAAAATAATCGGCATGTAGCGCGCGTCAATCATGTGCGGTTTTCCGTTTTTGTAATATACTGGAAACGGTTCACCCCAATATCTTTGTCTGGAAAAAACAGCATCACGCAAACGGTAATTCGTTTTTCCTTTTCCTAGTTCTTTTGCTTCAATCGCCTCTATCGCGGCTTTCATCGCTTCTTTCACATTCAAACCGGTCAAAAATCCAGAATCAGCAATTTTTCCTTCTTTTTCGGTATATGCCGCTTCAGAAATATCGATGTTTTCAAAAATATTCTTGATTTCCAAACCAAAATGATTCGCAAAATCCCAATCACGTTGATCGCCACAAGGCACTGCCATCACAGCGCCGGTTCCGTAAGATGCCAAAACGTAATCACCAATCCACAATTGCACTTTTTCGCCCGTAAACGGATGAATCGCATAAGAACCAATGAATTCTCCGGTAATATTTTTGACATTCGCTTGGCGGTCGCGCTCGGTTTTCAAAGACGATGCTTTCACATAATTTTCAACGGCTTCGCGTTTGTCCTCAGTGGTCAATTTTGCTACCAGTGGATGCTCAGGTGCCAATACGAGAAATGAAACGCCGAAAATGGTGTCAGGGCGGGTAGTGAAGACTTCGATTGATTCATTGATTCCTTCCGAAACAGGGAAGTTTACTGAACAACCTTGCGATTTTCCGATCCAATTGCGTTGTTGGTCCTTGATTGAATCTGTCCAATCCAAACCGTCTAAACCTGTGATCAAACGTTCTGCATAAGCTTTGATTCGCATCGACCATTGGCGCATTTTCTTTTGTTCCACCGGATGACCGCCACGCTCAGAAACGCCGTTGATGACTTCGTCATTTGCCAATACTGTTCCCAATGCTGGACACCAATTCACCCATGAATCAGCCAAATAGGCCAAGCGATATTGTTGTAAAATAGCTTCTTTTTTTTCATGATCAAATCCATTCCAAGTTTCTGCATTGAATGTTTCTTCGCAATCTGTAGTTGCATCAACGACTGTATTTCCAACACTAGCAAAAATCAATTCCAGTTCCGAAATGCGTTCTGCTTGTTGGGTTTTATTGTTGTACCAGCAATCAAAAAGTTGTGTAAAAATCCATTGTGTCCATTTATAATATTCTGGACTGGAGGTTCTTACTTCGCGTGACCAGTCGAAAGAAAATCCGATTTTATCCAACTGCTCACGGTAGCGCGCGATGTTTTCTTTGGTCGTTTTGTCTGGATGTTGACCAGTTTGAATCGCATATTGTTCTGCTGGAAGTCCAAAAGAATCGTATCCCATTGGGTGCAACACGTTGAAACCTTGCAAACGTTTGTAGCGCGCAAAAATATCTGAAGCAATATATCCGAGTGGATGTCCCACATGCAAACCTGCTCCCGAAGGATAAGGGAACATGTCTAACACATAATATTTTGGTTTTTCAGAATTATCTTCCGCTTTGAATGTTTGATTTTCTGCCCAAAATTGGCGCCATTTTGCTTCGATTTCACGAAAATTGTACTCCATAGTCGATGTGATTCAATTTGAAGGTGCAAAGATAGGAATATCAACGATATTGGATTCAATCAAAATGAATGAAGATTCAACTCGTTGAATAATTGATTCGAGGTTTATAAAAAGAGTCGAATTTTACATTTGATTAATCACTAATTAACCTTAAATTAGTGCCCTATATGAAATCGAAAACACTTTATTTCCAGCTGATGATGTTTCTCTTAGTTACCACTTTGAGCACATTTTCTTTTGCGCAAGTTAAGCTGTACGGGAACGATAAAAATTCCAAAGACTATTTTTGGAAGATGTATGATTTGGGAAAAAAATACCAATCTTCAAATCTACAAAAAGCTGATTCAATGCGATTTGTGTTATTGAATCTTTGTGAAAAGCATGGGGATTACGAGAAATTTTACGCCTTGGTTTTTGATGCCGACATCGATAAAATCCATGGGGATAGAGATGTTTATTTTCGTAAAATATTGCAATTACAGCCCTACCAAGAAAAATTAAATTCACCGAAAGTAAATTTAGAAATCAATCAAAAACTGGGAGAATATTACATCAATTCTAGGGATTTTGATCAATCAGATTTTTATTTGAAACAAGCGTTGAAACTGAGTAAAAGGCGCAGAGATAACAAAGAAATTTCTGAGACTTTTTCGATGTTTGCGATGAAAGAAATACAGCGAAATCAAAAAGATAGCGCGATGTATTTTGTGAAAGAAGCGATTCAATTTGGTCGTAGGTCTGCAAACAAAGGCGCGATGGCTGCTGCTTTCAATACGCAAGCGCTGGTTTATGCTTATTTTGGTCAAGTTGAGTTGAGTGTTTCCAAAAACTTAATCGCCTTGCAGTTGGCTTCTGAAGTGGAAGATTTACCTAAAATGGCTAAATATTCACTAGATTTAGGTGAATCGCAATTGTCCATTTTGAATTACAGAGAAGCGGAATTGTATTTCAATCAAGTGCAAGAAGTTGCTTCAAGATTGAAAGACAAAAGGTTGATTGCCTTGGCTTTGGTGAATTTAGGAATCATTTACAGAATTGATAAAAATTACGAGAAAGCGATTGAATTTCAAACGAAAGCAGTCAAAATACTAACCACTTTAAATGATTTTGATGGCCTAGGAATCGCCCACAACAACTTGGGAGATATTTACCGCGAACAGAAGAATTATTCTAAAGCATTGAGTAATTACAACAAAGCACTGGTGTTTTTTGAATCAAGCGGAAACAAAGAAAGCATTGCGACGGTGTATCATAATGTTGGAATCGTTTTTGAAAAACAAGGGAAACATGCAAATGCGTTGAATTATTTGAATCGTTCGGTTGAAATCAGGTCGCAATTTGGATTTAAAGGAGCGATTTACAATACATATAGGGCAATTTCTGAAGTGTATGAAAAAACTGGAAATTACAAATTGGCGCAAAATTATTTGAAATTATATGCCGATTACGCCGACAGTGCAAAGACCATCGAATCAAGTGCAAAAATTGCGGAATTGAATGAGTTATATCGTTCCGAACAAAGAGAAAGGTTAATTTCGGTGCAAGCGGATTCAATTGAGCGTCAGAAACAAGAAAAAACGCTAACTTCAACCAAATTAGAGAATGTCCAACTGAAAAATAATTTGCAGGCTTACATCATCACAGGTTTTGCCATTTTGTTGGTTTTAGGTGGCGTCATTGGATTTTATCGTTGGAATCAGACGAAAATTAAACAGCAACAACAAGAAGCTGAAATGAATCAAACGTTGTTGAGAACGCAGATGAATCCGCACTTTGTTTTTAATGCGATGTCGGTGATTCAGAGTTACATTTATGACAATGACACCCAAAATTCTTCGCGGTTCTTGGTTAATTTTTCCAAGTTGATGCGATTGATTTTAGAAAATTCATCGAAAGAATTTATTCCGATGGAAACCGAAGTGGATATTTTGGACAAATATTTGAGCATACAAAAATTGAGATTCGAAGAACGCTTCGATTTTGATATTAAGGTTGATGAAAAATTGTTAGATGAAGGTGCAATTATTCCGCCGATGATTACACAACCTTTCATCGAAAATGCCATTGAACACGGGCGTTTGCACTTGAAAGAAGATGGATTCATTCATGTGCATTTCTTCGAAAAAAACAAGATGCTTTTCATCACGATTGAAGACAATGGAGTGGGCAGAAAAGGTGCTGAACAGAACAAGAAAAGTTCAGATCACAAGAGTATGGCGATGAAAATTACGAGTGATCGTATAGATAATTTGAACAAAAAATACCGTGCAGAAGGATTTATGTTGATAGAAGATTACAATAAAATTGAAGAAACTGGAACAAAAGTGTTAATTTCGATACCTTATCGTGTTAATGCGCAAAATTAAAATTTCATAAACATGAAAGCAGTAATTATTGATGACGAGAAAAGAACAAGAGAATTAATCGCTAAAATGATTGAATCTTTTGGACTTGGAATTGAGACTTTTCCGATTGGAGAAAGTGTTGAGACTGGTTTAAAAGCGATTGAAACGATTCATCCTGATTTGGTTTTTCTAGACATTCAAATGCCTGACGGAACTGGATTTGATTTACTTAAAATGATTCCTCAGAAGAATTTTGAAGTAATCTTTATCACTGCGCATGAAGAATTTGCCATCAAAGCAATCAAATTCAGTGCTTTGGATTATATTTTGAAACCAGTAGATTCTGAAGATTTAAAGCAAGCAGTTCTAAGAGCTGTCAATACAATCGACCACAAACGAGAAGAAAGCCAATTCGAAGCGTTGCAATTAAACATGCAACCAACGCAAAAAAGAAGGTTGGTTTTGAAAACGCAAGAAAGCGTTCATGTCGTTGATTTAGATAAAATTGTGCGTTGCGAAGCTGACAGAAATTACACTTCTTTTTTCTTAACTGAAGGCAAAAAAATCTTGGTTTCAAAAACCTTGAAAGATTATGAAACACTTTTGACGGGTTACAACTTTTTGCGTGTACAACAATCACATTTAATTAACCTTGATTTTGTGGAACGATATGACAAAGGAAATGGTGGTTCAGTGGTAATGAAAGATGGTTCAGAAGTGCCTTTGAGTCCTGCAAAAAGAGATATTTTCTTCAAAATTTTGGAAAATTTGTAGTTGAAAATGAATTACTCAAAACTGCTTTTTTGCTTATTTTTTTCCTTGTTTTCTCATGCTGTTTTCAGTCAAACAGAATTCATTGACGTTAAATCCAAAAAAATTGATTCTCTTTTCAAAGTCAAGGCATTAGAAGAAAAAATTTTCCCTCAAATGTCATGTTGTGGCGGAAGTTTGAAAGGATATTATTTGAAAAATGAATTGATTCTCATCCACACGCTTTACAGCGGTCCGATGGGTTTTACCGACACCAAATGGTACATCGAAAACGGTAAATTATTCAAATCAGTCCAATTTGGTTTTGAATACGAAGAACCTGAAAATCTAGATGAATATTGCAAAACGCATCAAACTGCCAACCACGAATGCGATTTCAGCGCTTTAAAAGCAAAGACTTATCGCTCTGTGTTTTACGACTACAAAAAAATGGTTTCTTTCAGCAAAGTAGAAAACAATGAACCTTTCAATTTGACTAAAGAAAATCAAAAATCTGAAATCAAGCTTCTCAAATCTTGTTTTAAAGCATTGGTTGAGGAATTGAAGAAGTAACTTTCTATTCCCAAAATACGGGATATTTTTCCTTTTCTTTCAATGCGTAATATTCCGTAACTTTACACCATGATTTTGTATAATGTAACGGTAAGTATCGATCAATCTGTACACCAAGATTGGTTGCAATGGATGCGTGAAACACATATTCCTGAAGTGTTGGCAACAGGCTGTTTTTTAGAAAGTAGATTGTCTAGAATTCAAGGTGAAGAGGAGGGAGGAGTCACTTTTTCGGTGATGTATTTGGCGCCTAGTCAAGAAAAATACGATGAGTATCAACAAGTTTATGCGCCTAAATTACAAGCAGATCATACATCGCGTTACATTGGAAAATTTGCTGCTTTTAGAACTGTTTTACAAGTGGTTGAAGAATTTAAAGTATGACAGTAAAAGCAAAAAAACACCTCGGACAGCATTTCTTGATTGACAAAAATGTCAGTAAAAGAATCGCCGATCAATTTCAAGCGCACCGCGGTTGCACCAAAGTGTTGGAAATAGGTCCTGGAATGGGCGCGTTGACTACTTTTTTGTTGGAAAATAAGGACCACCAAGTGTGGGCGATGGATGTTGATTCTGAATCCATTGTTTACCTAAATGACCATTTTCCAGCGTTGAAAGGCCGCATCATTGAAGCGGATTTTTTGAAAGACAATTTGGCTTTGCACTTCGGCACTGAACCTTTTGCGGTTGTTGGAAATTTTCCTTACAACATTTCGTCGCAAATTCTTTTCCGTTGCTTGGAATACCGCAACCAAATTCCAGAAATCATGGGCATGTTTCAACGCGAAGTTGCTTGGAGAATTGCTGAAAAACCCGGTTCTAAAGCGTATGGAATCATCAGCGTTTTGTTGCAAGCATTTTACGACATAGAATATTGTTTCACAGTGGACGAGCACGTTTTCGATCCGCCACCAAAAGTGAAATCTGGCGTAATTCGCCTCACCAGAAATGACCGAGACAAATTGCCTTGCGACGAAAAAAGATTCATCCAAGTGGTGAAAGCTTGTTTCAACCAAAGACGCAAAATGATCCGAAATTCTGTCAAAGCATTGATTGGCGACAAACCTTTCGAACACGAATTTTTGACTCAAAGACCAGAACAATTGTCTGTCGATGATTTTATCAATTTGACAATCGCGATTGAGGCAGTGGATAAATTTGAAGAAAAAAATATTTAATCTATGAAAGGTCCTCAATTTTTAAATTACATTAAACCAGTTTTGGAAGCTCTTCAACAAAATGGAGGAGCTGGTAATTCATCAAGTATTATAGATCAAGTGACTGAAAATTTGGGTATTTCAGATGAAGATCTAGAAGAGGCAACATCAAATGGCGCATCGAGAATTAGAAATCAAATTCAATGGGCACGGTTTTATTTATTTAAAGCTGGTTTAATCGATAATGCCGAAAGAGGAATTTGGAGATTAACAAATGAAGGACTTGAAGCCAATTTAAATGAAGATGATGTTTATAATCTTTTTAAGGAGGTTCAAGTAAAAGTTAAAAAAGTTGATAAAGTTGAATCGAAAAAAAAGGAAAAAGATGCTGAATTTGAAAATAATTCGACTGAAGATGAAATTCACTCAATCAGCTTAATTCAACTAATTCAAAGCTTAACCCCAGGTGGCTTTGAGAAGTTATGCAAAAGACTTTTGACGGAAATTGGAATCAAAAATATTACCATTACTGGCGGAAGTGGTGATCAAGGAATCGATGGAAAAGGAATTGTTCAATTAAACGATGTTGTAAGTTTAAATATCGTTTTTCAGTGCAAAAGATACAAAGAAGTAGTTTCTCCTCATCATGTTAGAGATTTTAGAGGTGCTATGCAAGGCAGAGGTGAAAAAGGTTTAATAATCACTACTGGTCGTTTTACAAAAGAGGCAAAAGCTGAAGCAAATAGGGAAGGGGTTACACCAATTGAACTAATAGATGGAGAAAGATTAGTTGATTTATTTGAAAAATACAAGCTTGGTTTAAAGCCAGTTACAATTTACGAAATTGATCACGAATTTTTCAAAGTTTTTAATTGATGAAAATTGTAACTTGGAATTGTCACGGTGCTTTAAGAAACAAATTTGAAACACTAGACTTGTATCAAGCCGATATTTACATTATTCAAGAATGCGAGAATCCATTGCTCACTTTAAATTTAGAGTACAAAAAATGGGCTGAAAATCACCTTTGGATTGGAAAAAACAAAAACAAAGGTTTAGGAATTTTCGCTTCAAAAGAAATAGAGTTAAAATCGCTAGATTGGTCAAATTTATATCAGAATCACGAAGTTAATTACTTTCTTCCGTGTTCAGTAAACGCTAAGTTCAATCTTTTAGCAGTTTGGAATCACAAGAATAATTCACCAAATTTTGGATATATTGGTCAGTTTTGGAAGTATTTACAAGTTAACAAAACGAATTTTCAAAATGTCATTATCGCTGGTGATTTCAATAGCAATTCAAAATGGGATGAATGGGATCGCTGGTGGAACCATTCTGATGTCGTAAATGAACTTGCTGAAATTGGAATTGAAAGTATCTATCACAACTCGAATGGAGAAGTGCATGGACAAGAATCAAAACCTACATTTTTTCTTTATAAAAATTCAGAGAAGAATCATCACATTGACTATATTTTTGCTTCGAAAGAATTCAGAGACAATGTAAGGAAAATAGAAATCGGTTTGCCTGAGAAATTTATTAAATCAAGCGATCACTTGCCTATTTATTGTGAGTTCAAAATGGAATAAATAGCTTTTTTACCCATAAACCTCCTTCAAAGCATCACCCAATTTTTCATACTGAAAAGCAAATCCTGCTTTTTTGATTTTTTCATTCGAAGCGTTCACGCCTTCCAGCACCACGGTTGACATTTCGCCCAAAATGGTTTTCAGCACAAATGCAGGAACATTTGGTAACCAACGTTTTTTGTGCAATTGTTTGGCTAAAGTTTCAGTGAATTCTAGATTATTGACGGTTTTTGCATTCGCATTGAAGCTTCCTTCCAAGCGATTCTCCATCACAAAGTTGAACATGCTGATTAAATCGTCGATGTGAATCCAAGGCATCCATTGTTTTCCAGAGCCTAATGCAGAAGTCAATCCCATTTTGATGGGTTTGGCGATGGTATCCAACGCGCCTCCTTCTGCGGTAAGCACCACACTGATTCGGATTTTAGAAACCACGCAAAAAGGAGACAATGAATCAGCCGCTTGTTCCCATTTTTCAACTACTTGCGACAAAAAATCTTTCCCAAAAGGATCATTTTCTTGGTACACTTTCGCGTGATTGTCGTAGCCATAACAATTGATTCCTGAAGCTGAAATGTATTGTTTCAAATCAGGCATTTGTGGCGCTAGGGAAGCCAAAAAATGGGTTGGTTGAACGCGAGAATCTATCATTTCTCTTTTGCGATCTGTTGTCCATCGTTTGTCGGCAATACCAGCGCCTGAAAGATTGATAATGGTGGTAACGCCATTCAAAGCTGTCACATCAATTTCGTCTTTCGTTGGTTGCCAATGAAAAATATTTTTGTTTAAATCGCTTGGTTTTCTGGATAATACCCGAACTTCATGACCTTGTTTCAGCAAGAATGCTTGCATCTGTTTTCCAATCAATCCTGTGCCACCAGCCAACAATATAATTTGCTTTTCCATATCTCAAAAACAGCAAATTAGTCAATATGTTTAAGCGCCGATAAATTTTAGTGATTTTTTAACCTTTGATAAATTAAGGAATATCCACTTTCACAACTTGGTAAACTTCGTACGTGGTTTTGTCCATTACATAAACCAACAAATGGCAATTTGCAGGATCGTATTGTGCAGGAAGTTTGTAGCTGTAATTCTGATAAAATTTACCATTTGCATTCAAATCTTCCGCTTTCAAAGTTCTTCCAAATGCCTTGCCGTCGATGCTTCCTCTATGCACATTGTGGTGTTCGTATGCCTCCTCAATTACGCCACCAGGGAATTTTTGTTTGGAGATGTACAATTCTTCAATCAAGTAAACAACTACTGATAAATTAGATGCATTTTGAGTCATCGTGTCAATTTCAGTGTGCAAAAACAAACCGCGCGTTGCAGGGAAATAATTGGCAACTGCTTGAAGATTTGCATTTACCACATTGTCTGTCATCGTTTGTGTCGTCGCGCTTGTCCAATTGTTTGCACCTTGAAACATAGTTCCACTAAAATATTTTCTACTGACAGTTCCTTTTGGATTGGCATCAAAACCAAATCCGCTTGCGAAAGTTGTTCCGTATGCAATTCCTTGTGGATTAGTGAAATCGTAAGGAAATTCTAAATCGGTTTGTTGGAATGGACCTGCACCTCCAGGAGAAGCGTGAATCGATGCAACGAAAACGCGTCCCGGATTGTCTGTTTCAATCTGTTCTGCAATTGTTCCAGCAGCTGGACAATAAACGCATTTGTGACCTGTGTAATCTTCCAACAAAATATTTCTATTTGTGTTGGTATTCGCAGTAAATGTTGGCCAAGGATAAGTGCTCCAATCTCCAGGAAATAATGTTTGATCCAATTCAGTTGGAGCAGCAGGAATGTAAGGATGTTCAACCCTGTCGCACGAAGCGAAAACTACTGCTAAAAGACTTGCGATGAAAATACTTTTTTTCATAATGCTGAATATTAAAAACTTTGAGTAAATGTCAATGTTAAACCGTTAGATGCAGGAACGAATCGGCAAACACCTCCTACACAAAATAAACCTGCCCTCTGGCGACCGTATGAAACCATGAAACGAGATGCGTCACGAATGTATCCAAACGAACCAATCAAATAATGCAATTGCAAATCTTTCACTGGATTTCCGTAATTGTATTGATCCATCACACTGAAAAACCAGTTTGGTGAAACATTGTATTCAATAACCGCAGTTGCCCAATTTCCTTTGTCTTTTTTGGTGAAAAGTCCTTGAAATTCAGCTCTTACAGAATTTGTTTTGTTGATTTTCCAGTTCACTTCAACCACGCCGATGTGCGATTCAATGATTCCATGTGCATCATCCGCCACTTTAGAAATATCGTTATTCAATCGAATATTGAAATAAGAGAAAATCATGCTGTATTTCGCATTGAATTTTTTGGTGATGTTGATGTTGATGTCTTGCCAATACTGCAATCCACTTTGATCAAACAATCTTCCTTTGTATGAAATTCCTGTTGAATCTGCTGGATTAAATCCTGAAGTATGGTGAATTGGTCCGTAAGTGGTTGAAAAATTTGCATTGATTGGCAAACCGTATTTTCCGCCGATTTTAGAACCTTTTTTGATTGTGTATAAAACTTCTGCTTGGTAAGCTACTTCTCCCATTGGTTGCGTTGCATAAGGATAAAGCGTTGCAACCAAGTTGTAAGTATGCGTTTTATTCATCGATGGCAAATAATTGATCAGCACATCTTGTAATGATTTGGTGCGGTCAGAACGAAAACTCATGTTGTCAACTGACTTTGCGGAAACAACAATTCCAAAACCTTTTTGCGAATATCCTAAGTTAGCGATTGCTGCATGGCCTTTGTTGTAAATATTATTGTTGTCTTCTGAAGGATCATTTTCTTTGACTGCATATTCAGCGTTGAAAGAGAATTTGCTGTATTTCAAACCTAGTCTTCCACTATATGCGCCCACATTTTGAGGTAAAATCAAATCTGGATTGTCATCAGTTTGAAATTTTGAAACAAATGAACCGCCCAAAACGATGTCTAATTTTGAGTCTTTCATGTATTTTTCCAATAAGTCGTTGACGTGAATTTCAGCATCAATTCCGCGTACTATTCCACTTGCTTTGACCACTTTTCCATCTGTAAATGAAAGTCTTTGCTTGCCATAAACGCCTTTCAAAACAACTCCTTTCGCAGGTCTGAAAATCAATCTCATACCATCCATATTGTTGTCATAACCCAATGCTCTATCTTCGTATGATCTGAAAATCAAACCAGAACCAAATTGTTCGTAGAAATTTCCTAATGTTACGTCAATATAGCTATTGGTGTAACCAACGTATCGCATTCCAAGTCCAGTACCTTCAAAACGATCTGGATAACCTTGAATTCTTGGTAAATAAGATTCCAATCTCATACCAGCTTTAAAATTACCATTGGTATAAAAGACATTGGCATAACTGTTCAACAAACCTTTTGAATCAGGCTGTTTAGCATCGATCAAACTGTCTGCATTCAGATATTGAAAAGTTGCATCAATATTCCCAGTAAATGTTCCGTTATTCAATTGACCGAAACTTGCCAGCGCAACGGTCGAAAAAGCGAAACTGATAAGCGATTTCATTTTCATAGTTTCATTAAAAGCGTCAAAATAGTTTTGACGAAGGTGATTTATTTACTTTTTTCTTTCAAAGAGAGAATTTCTTGGTACAATTTCTCTTCATCACCAGGCGCATAATTGTTGTGAGAATAAACGATGTTTCCTTCTTCATCAATTAAAAATGTATGAGGAACATTATTCACACCCATCGCTCTTTTGAAATCTCCATTTGGATCCATCAAAACCATATAATCCCAACTTTTACCATTTACGTATACTGGAACTTGGTTTTTTGTTTTTTCATCGTCAATAGATACAGCAATCAAAGTAACTCCTGTTTCTGCTTGCCAGTCAGTGTACAATTCATGAATCGTGTTTAATTCTCTTTTACAAGGCGCACACCAAGTTGCCCAAAAACTAATCACAACTGGACCTTTTAATCCCAACTCACCTGTATTTACAGAATGACCTTCCATGTCTTTTAATTGAACTGAAGGTAATTTTTTACCAGTTTCATGTTCTTGAGCGAAAGAAGTCGAGCAAAATGCAATGACAGAAAAAATAAATAAAATGCGTTTCATGTTTTATAGTTTAAAATTCTGTAGCTTGTTTTCAAAAACGTTGCCACAAATCAAAGGTAGTATATTTTTCAAGCCTTGAACCAATAGTTTTTAGTTACATTGTTGTAATCCTAATTTTAATTTTCTACAAAATTCGTGGGTTTTCAAAATACAAAAATGACTGTTTACGCATCAAAAAGTACATTTTACATAAAAAAGCAGTGATTTACGTTTGATTTTTAACAATGTTTTATAGGCATTACATTGTAATCTTGTAATTTTTTGTTTCCATTATTTTGTAAAATGGCATTATTTTTTCTTTACATTTGTTCACAAGATTTAAAATCACGAATTATAATATTTCAAAATATGAACAAATTATTACTCTCAATCACTGCATGTTTGACTTTAGGCTTTTCAGCTAGCGCTCAAGATTATGCAATATATGAAGGTGCATCTTCAACTACTGACATATCTGGAACAACTGTGCAAGTGCAAGTCGGTTCTTCAACTTATGAAGGTTTCTTCTTTGGGAAAAATTTGACAGGTACACCTATTGAAGTCAAAGTAAGACGCGTTTCTTTGATTGCTCCTCCAACTGCTGTTACTGAGCAAGTTTGTACAGGTCCAATACCAGATCCAAATGCGATTGGAAACTGTTTTGATATTGCTGCCGGTAATGCAAATTGGTTATCACCAAACAGCTATATTATTGACGCTACGAATAAAGCAAATATTGAAGTCCTCATTGATCCACATGGTTCAATGGGAATGGTGCACAACCGTTACTATATTGAAGATTTAAGTGGAAATAAATTAGATTCAATGGATTTGAAAATAGCTAATTTTGCTTCAATCAAAGACGTTAAGCCTTCTGTAACTTTCAGTGTATATCCAAATCCTGCAGATGATCTTTTAACTTTAAGTGTTCAAGGGTCTTCTGAGAATACAGTCAAAATAGTTGATGTTCTTGGAAATGTGGTAATGGATGACAAAATGAATACTACGAAGAAAATTGACGTGCGCGATTTGAAAAATGGAGTTTACATTTTGACAGTGTACGCCAATGGATCTTTGTTGCAAACAAGAAGAGTTGTCGTAAGACACTAAACTCAACCATAAAATTTTGAAAAGGTCTTTTTTAAAGGCCTTTTTTTATGTCTAATATTTTGTATTCATTTCAGAGTTCTGAAACTTTACAGCCCTTGTTTCGTATCGTTTTGTTTGTGAATTTAAATTTGTATTTTTGCAATTATGTCAATTGAAAAATTAATAGGAGATTTGTTGTTGCGCCACAATTGCGTGGTTGTTCCTTCATTTGGAGGTTTTGTAGCAAAACAAACGGCTGCTTCTATTGATAAAGTCAACGGTATCATGTTACCGCCCAAAAAGTCATTGTTATTTAACAGACAATTGATTAACAACGATGGTTTGCTGATTGCTTCCTATGCCAAAGAGATGGGAATCACCTTTGATGAGGCTTCTCAAGAAGTACAAACGTTGGTTGAAAATTGGCATATTACCTTGAATGAGGGAGAAAGAGTAAACATTGATAAAGTAGGTTTTTTGTTTCTCGATCAAGAAAAAAATATTGGATTTGAACAAGATCGATATTTTAATTTGTTGCTTCATTCCTACGGATTAGGAAAGGTTCACTTTGTCAGTGAAGAAGACATTCAATTGGTGAATCAACCTGTTACTATTAGTCCTCAACTTGTTAAAGAAACGGTTGTTGAAACTAAATTCACAGAAACACCAATTATCACCTTGATTCCAGAAGGCATTGAAAAAGTGACTTTAGAGCAAGAGGAGGCGCCAATTATTCCTATTTCAGCAGCAAAAAATAGTACAACCAAATTGTGGAAATATGCTGCAGTGGCCATTTTGATGCCAGTTGCATTTTATTCTTATTGGATTCCAATGAAAACCAATGTGTTGGAATCAGGGATTTTTGCTGTGCAAGATTTTAATCCTTTCCACCAGCAAACAAAAGGAAATTATGAAAGAAAACCTTTTGCAATTGAATTAAATAAAAAAGTGCCAACATTTATTTCTGTTGAATCGGAAATTAAGAAGCTCGATGCAAATGTTCAAGTTTGGTCTTATCCTTTTAGTGAGAAATTGTTTATTCCAATTAAGGTAGAGAGCGCACCACAAGCGACAGTTATTGAAACAGTCCCTCAAGAGGTTGAAACACCTGAAATTGAAGAGCCTAAAGTAGAAATAAAAATTGCGAAAGCGGAATCAGCATATTATTTGATTACCAATTGTTTTGGCAGTGAAGAAAACGCTAAGAATTTCGTGAATTACTTGAAATCAAAAGGTTTCGATGCTCAAATAGTAGATGTAAAAAATGGTTTGCAACGCGTGAGTGCTGGTAAATCTGCGAACTCATCTGAATTGAAAAACATTCAAACTAAAGTTGAAGCGTTGGATATTCAAGGAAGTTGGATTTTGAAGAAATAAATTTTTTCAAATCCTATTCCAACCTTTAAACATTCTAAATTACGTTTAATCATTTTCCTGTTTACCATTTTGTTGTGTTTTGTATATCTTTACGAAAACAAAACTCAGTTCTTTGTCCTAATTTTTGGAAAAGAACAATAATAAAAACAGCTTATGAGAAAATGGATTTTACCTATTGGATTTGTATTGGTTTCTTTTGCTACAATTGCACAAGACAAAACCAAAAATTCTGAAAACAGTACTTACGAATTTACGAAACAAGTTCATCTTGATGCAACTCCGGTTCAAAGTCAAGGTTACACAGGAACATGTTGGAGTTTTTCAGCATTGTCATTTTTTGAATCAGAAATGATTAGAAAAGGAACTAAAAATCCTGCACCGTTGTCGGAAATGTATGTTGCAAGAAAAGCATACGAAGCAAAAGCTGATAAATTTATTCGCATGGACGGAAAATCAAATTTTTCAGAAGGTGGAGCTTTTCACGATATTCCTTTTGTGATTAAAAACTACGGAATTGTTCCTGCTGATGTTTACAAAGGATACAATCCTGGAACAGAATCTTACGATCACAGTGAAATGTACACTGTTTTGAATGGCGCAATGGAAGGTTTATTGAAACATGTGCAACAATTAGATGGAAAAGGACTTTCTCCAACTTGGAAAGCGGCTTTGGGTGGAATTTTGGATGCATATTTAGGAAAAGACATCCAAGAATTTGATTTCAATGGGAAAAAATATACTCCGAAGTCTTACGCAGCATCTTTGAATTTGAACATGAATGATTATGTATCAATTACTTCTTTCACAAATCACGATTTAAATAGTCCTTGTCAATTGGCGATTCCAGACAATTGGGGAAATGGAATTAGCTATAACGTTGGTTTAAATGATTTAGTAACAATTGCTGAATATGCTTTGAAAAATGGTTATACATTGGCGTGGGGTGCTGACGTTTCTGAAAAAGGATTTAGTTTCAGAGAAGGATTAGCTATCGTACCGGAAGATCCTTCTACGATTGAAGTAAAAGGAAGAGATAACAAGAATTTCTCTGATCCAGGAGCAGCAAAATCTTCGAATGCATTTTTGACACCTGTGAAAGAAATCAAAGTAACACCAGCACTTCGTCAAACTGGATATGATAATAAAACAACCACTGACGATCATGGAATGCACATTACAGGTTTGTACAAAGATCAAAATGGAACGAGATATTTTTTAGTTAAAAACTCTTGGGGTACAAGTAATTACCCAGCTGGATATTTGTATGTTTCTGAAAATTATTTCAACTTAAAAACGATAAATATTTACTTACATAAAGATGGAATTCCGAAAGAAATTCGCTCAAATTTAGGACTTTAGACTCTTTTTTAGAATAAATGTTTAAAACTTATTTCTGTGAATCAGAAGATTAATCTATTTTAATTAAATTTGTTGGCAAATATTATACTGATGGACAGATTAACACCCGCTGAGGAGCAAGTTATGCTTCGTCTATGGAAATTAGAGAAAACTACTGTAAAAGAAATCGTTGCACTGTATGATGATCCTAAACCAGCATACAATACTACTTCAACGATTGTAAGAATTCTAGAAAGAAAAAAGTTTATAAAACATAAAACAGTTGGACGAGGGTTCATTTATTTACCAAGAGTTACCCGCGAACAATACAGAGATTTTTTAAGTGAAAATTTGCTAAAAAATTATTTTGACGGTGATAGAAAAGCAGTTGTTTCTCACTTCAATAGCAAAGGTTCCCTGAGTGAATTACTTTAATTCAAGTTCATTAAACGGCAGGTATTTATATCTGCCGTTTTTTTATGCACAAGAATTTGTTTTAAATGTAATCGAATTGAGGATAATAGCTTTACAAAAAAATTGTATTTTTACATCAAAATAAGGAAATATGGGATGTACCAGTTGTAGCTCTGGAGGTGGAACTCCAAAAGGCTGTCAAAATAATGGAACCTGTAGTTCTGGTGGATGTAATAAATTAGGTGTGTTTGATTGGTTGGGTAACATGCAGTTACCAGGAGGTCAAACGCCATACGACATAGTTGAAGTTCGCTTCAAAAACAGTAGAAAAGCTTTTTACCGAAACAATAAAGAATTAACCCTACAAGTGGGAGATGTTATTGTAGTAGAAGCAAGTCCAGGCCATGATATTGGAGTGGTTTCGGTTGTTGGAGAACTCGCCAGAATACAAGTTAAAAAGAAAATGCCAAGCTTCAAGTCTGTAGAGGCTAAGAAGATTTTTCGCATTGCAAATCAAGAAGATATTGAGAAATGGACCCGTTCAAGGGAACTTGAAAAGGAAGTCATGTATCAATCTAGAACCTTGGCAGTAAACTTAAATCTGAACATGAAAATTTCAGATGTTGAATACCAAGGTGATTTATCTAAAGCCACGTTTTACTATACTTCTGACGACCGTGTAGATTTTCGTCAGTTGATCAAAGACATGGCTGATACCTTTAAAATTAGGGTTGAAATGCGTCAAATTGGTTCCAGACAAGAGGCTTCTCGTTTGGGTGGAATTGGTTCTTGCGGACGTGAATTGTGTTGTTCAACTTGGTTGACAGATTTCCGTTCAGTTTCGACTTCTGCAGCGCGTTATCAGCAGTTATCATTGAATCCTCAAAAGTTGGCTGGTCAATGTGGTAAGCTGAAATGTTGTTTGAACTACGAGTTAGACATGTATTTGGATGCAATCAAATCATTTCCTGCTGTTGAGAATAAACTTTACACAGAAAAAGGTGCTGCATTCCATGTAAAAACAGATGTTTTCAAGCGTTTGATGTGGTACATGTATGAAGGAGGTTCTGGATTAATTGCACTTTCACCAGAAAGAGTTGCAGAAGTCCGCGAGCTGAACATCAACAAAGTGAAGCCACAAGACTTGAAAGATTTTTCTCACAAGGAAGAAGTTATTGCAGAGCCTGATTATGAAAATGTGGACGAACAAGATAGTTTGAATAGATTTGATAGTAACTTCAAGAAGAAAAAGAAGAAAAAACCAAATCGTCCTGGAGGTCAAGCTCCTAATCCAAATCAAGCAAATGCAGCAGGAAATCAGGCGATGAAGGTAAATCCAAATCCTCCTCGCCCTAATCCTAATCAAAATCCGAACAGAAATCCGAATCAGAAGCCCAATCCGAATCAGGGAGTGAATCCGAATCAAAAAGGAAATCCAGTGCCAAATGAACAAGTTAAACCTGTTCAGATGAATGCTGACGGAACTGCTCCAGCTCCAAAGAAAAATAAAAAGCGTAGACCGCCAAGAAAGCCAAATCCTGACGGGAATAGCAATAAACCAACAGGAAATGTGGAATAAATATCTAGGTATTGGATTGATTTTGACGCTGCTTTTAGTAAGTTGCGGGGAACAACCAATGTTTGAAAAATCCTATTCTTTTAAAGGGAATTCATGGTCTCAAAAAGTGAAACCAGCGTTTAAGGTTGCGATTGAAGATACGATGAAAGCGTATAATTTCACAATCACATTTAGGGTTACAACTGATTATGCTTTCAATAATGTTTGGTTTTATTTGAATACCAAAACACCAGATGGATTGACAGCGCGTGAGCCATTTGAAATCAAAATTACCAATCCTGATGGTACTTGGGCTGGCGTCAAAACCGGAACCGTAGTAGAAACAAGTCTGAATTTCAACAGAAGAAAATTACCTAAAAAGGGCAATTATTATTTCACGCTTGAACAAGGAGTGACGATGAATAAACTCGATGAAGTTTTAGATGTTGGACTGAAGGTTGAAGAAACGAAATAAAAGCAAAGAGCAGATTAATCAGTCTGCTCTTTTTTGTTTTCTGAAACTAATTTCTTAATAAAAACTGTACGCGTAGTTGACTGTTTTTTGCAACTTACCTTTATGGTAATAAACTTCATTTTTTGTGGTTCCATCCGAATTTAGGTCGAAGACTCTTTTCGAATACGAAGGTCCTTTTTTACTATTAATGAATTCACGACAAATAACATTTCCAGCATCATTGTAGGTAACAATTTGTTTGTAGGTAAATTTACCTGATTTTTTATAGTTGATGAAAGTTTCGACGTTGTTTATTTTTGTCTTTTCCCAAACTAAAATTGTATCATTCAAATAGGTTTTTGAAGTAACCAAAACAGAATCTTTGTTGAAAATTTGTTTGTTTAAATAAGGTTTTCCATCTCTCAAAGTTCTAGTAAACGTTGTATATGAACCATCAGCAGATTCTTCTTTGTAAGTGCAAAAACTGGATAATTCTTCGGTTTTAGATGCAACGATTTCTCCTTCAGGTTTACATTCATAAATCCACTGTTTTTTGATTTTTCCGTTAATTAGAAAAATTGTTTTATTGAGTTTATGTTCATCATTGTAGCTATTTTGAATTTCGTAAGTCTTCTTTTTTCTCGTGAGTTTAGAACTAGTCACTTTTTTGTTTTGGTTGTACGCAATCGTGTATGTTGAACGTAATTTACCGTCGTTGAAAATAGTTCTGGAACTTAAATAGCCTTCAGAATATGTTGATTTGACTTCTGTTTTTTGTTTTTTTCTTGTTGTAACGACATAGGATTCAAGCGTGTCATTTAAGTACTTCTTTTCCTGTGACCAATATTTGTTTACACTAGAAGTATTTTTCCCCATTTTGTTGTAGGTCATATCGGTTGAATAATTCTTCTTGCTATTTTTAAACGTTGCTGTTGTTTTTACCGATTTTATTTGAAGTTGCTTTCTTAACGATGCAGTGGTAACAGACTCGTCATAAAAGTTATAATTATGAATCAAGGAATTTAATTCATAGAATTGTTGCATAGATTTTTGTGCATTTGCTAGACAAGGGAAAAGCAAGACTAGAAGGAATATTTTTCGCATCATAAATAGTTTAAATTCCAAACAATAATGGAATAAAACGTTTTTGTTACAAGATTAAAGCGATAAAAATTTACCTTCCTCTTCTTTTCAATAAAGCGTATTGCAGATTGGTATAAGAAAGTGAAAATTCCAAAGAACCACCTTTATATGCTCTTCTCAATTTTGAAACCGTGAAATCATAAGAAAGACCAAATTTCATTCCTTTCCAATCTACAGTAAATCTTGGGATTATGGCATCTTTCAAACGCATATACATTCCAAATCCAAAGTAAGCATCTCGACTAAATCCTGTAATTTTAGATCCTGTACTAAATCTGTATCTTCCCATTCCGCCTAAGATAGTTTCTAGGTGTGGTCCTTGAATAAATTGCACAGCGCTTACATCATACGCCCAATCTGTTCCTTGAATATCTTTAGAAAAAGCAGAATGAAATACAAATTTTGAATAAAGACGGTCAAATGGAATCCCAGCATATTTAAATGAAGGTTGATTTACATGATAAACTGCGCCTCCCAATTCAAACTTCATCTTGTTATTTCTTCTGAAAGTTGATTTATCTGAGTCATATTGATAATAGATTCCTGACGAGACGTCTAAATACTTAAAATTATTTATGTTTCCATTTTCGCCGTTTGAAAGCGCAGGATCAAAAACATTTCCATTAATCTGATTTTCAAAAAAGACACGGCTTAAATCAGCGGAACGATTCGCAAATCCGGTTTGAATCCCAGCTGACAAGGTGTGACCTCCTCCAACTGGCAAAATTCCACTCAATGATAATGCGCCAGATTGCGTTCCAAATTTAGAATCTCCTCCAATATCGTTATAGAAAAACATTCCTAATCCAAGATGCGCATTATTGCCTCGCTCAGATTTCAGGAAATTGACATCAAAAGCCAAGGAAGATGTACTAAATTGAGTACTTGCTCCCAGCCATTGATTTCGTTGGTTGATTTGAACTCTTTCCCAGCCGTTATAAACACCTGTCGCGCCCGGATTAATCAACAATGGTGTTTCAGCGGTTTGAGAAAAGTGAATGTCTTGCGCAGTAACATTAAAACCACCTGCGATTGCGATAAATAAGAATATTTTTTTCATCTTTTAGTGGATTAATGTGATGTTTCCAGATTTCAGTTCTGCGGTTCCATTTTTGTAAATAATTTCAAGCATGTATGCATAAACTCCCGGATTTAATGCTTTTCCTTTGTAGTTTCCATCCCAGCTGTAACCACTTTCAGATGTTTCAAACATTTTATTTCCCCAACGGTCGTACACTGAAATTTTAAACGTTTTCACATCATTTCCAGCAAAAACTCTGAAAACATCGTTGTTGTTATCTCCATTCGGTGAAAATCCTGTCGGAACTAAAATTCCTGGATTACAAGTCACACCGACTTTGTTAGGGTCACATGCATCTAATGGATCGCTTCCATTATTTACCTCTATACCATCATTGATTCCGTCTCCATCAGTATCTGGATTATTCGGATCTGTGCCAATAATTCCCTCTTGGGCATTAGAAACACCGTCTCCATCTGTGTCAATGGTGCATTCTGGAAGCGCAGCAACTGGATCGCATGGGTCTAATGGATTACTAGAATTGGTTACTTCTGTTCCATCAGTGATTCCATCACCATCCGTATCAGGATTATTTGGATCAGTACCGATAACTCCTTCATTTGGATTGGTAATTCCATCTCCATCTGAATCACAATTAGCAGAATTTAAATTTGGACTACAAGGATCTAGCGGATCTGAACCGTTTGTTACTTCAGTTCCATCGTTGATTCCGTCTCCATCCGTGTCTGGATTTGTTGGGTCTGTTCCTAACGTGCCTTCATCTGTGTTTGTAATTCCGTCACCATCAATGTCTGGATTGTCGGCTATGAAAAATGCAACGATATTTTCTGGTTGCAAGATGTTCATGCTGTTCGTGTCTTCTGTGATTGGTAAAGCAGTTGGTCCAACCGTATATTCCCAATGATCAAACATGTAACCTAACGTTGGTTTGGCAACCAAGTTGGTCGCAATTCCTCCAAAATAAGAAGCTGTCCAAGGGTAACTTGGCGCCCATATTGAATTCACTTTTACTTCTCCTGAAAGTGCAGGGTTAACATCTACTGTTATGTTGTAAGGACCATTTAAATTATAGCAATTCGTCATTCCTTGATTTAGAGCTACACATCTAGCATTAATAAAATCGTATAAGGTTTGCACATTTGCTTGCCATTCAGCCATTGAGCCGCCCCAACGAGCAACTTGTCCGGGCATTTCTGGAGCAATTTGTGCAATCATGCTGTCTAGTACAAATGTCATGTATTCGCATGAAAAATGCGTATTCAATAAATCTGCATATCTGGTGATGTAATATTGTTCGACAACTGGATTTTCATTGATGAGTTTTTGTAAAATCTCCGTATGACCTTGGCCGCCTGGATCTGGCAACGCTTCAACGTTACACGGATCTGCACTTGGAGAATCGTCTGGAATACCTGTGTAATTGATGTAATGTCCAAAAGTGGCATCCATGTCCCAAAGTGTGTAACGCCATTTTTTGTGTTGACCTGCAGGATCCATTCCTCGCCACCAAGCTGTATTCCAGTTCAACCAATCTTGACAAACCGTGTAAGAGTTGATACAGAAATAATCCACCAACGATTGCCAATTTAATAAACTATCAACATACGTGAAATTGGTTGCATTTCCCATGTTGTTCGTTAGAATATAAGATTTCAAAGAATTCCAATCGTTCAATGCATTCGGTGCACCAAATTCCTCCCAAGTTGCACCCCAGGTTTTTAAATATTGCAAGTTGTACTTATCTTGGTTGTCATAATATTCAGTAAAATCTGAATCATCTGCTTTTTCTCGGATTTCATAAACTCCCCAATAAACTCCATTTACATAAACAACACAAGGTTTCCACGTTCTCTCATCCAATTTCAAGTCTGCTTTTTGAGAAAGTGTGTGTACATAAGCATCTCGAATATGTGTTGCTCCATTTTCAAAAGGATAATTGTCACTCGCACCAGCTTTAATAATTAATCGTTGAAATGAAGTTCTTGATTTTTCAGGAAAAATTTGATGATCGATGGCGTCATTGTATCCAAATTGATCTTTCATGATGAAGTCAAATCCTCTTTGATCGTATGACCAAGAATCATTTCCGTGTTTATTGAATTCACCTTCGCCAGCATCCACAAAACTATTGTCTGCTTCGTACATTTCAAAAAATCCTTGTGGCGTGATACTGGAATTCCCATCCAATAAAGTTTGAACGCTGTTATTTCCAAAACCAGCAACTGATAATACTGGAATAGTGTGATCAACATTTATAAAATAGGTTCCAGATTTGGTAAAACTTGGTTCATTCGCAGAAAATGCTTTGGCTCTTAACACTTTAGTGGCAGCAATATTGATTGGTCCAGTATAAAGTGTGGAAGTTGTAGTTGGCACAGAACCATCCAATGTGTATCTAATAGTTGAACCAGCATCAGGACATGTAATTGTTACACTTTGCGCCCCTGGATAAAAGCCTGGAGCTACACTGAATACAGGTGTTGTTGTGTAGAAATTAATTGCTCCAGTGTTGTTCGCATTTGGCGTTGGATTTAAAAATAGTTTCCAAGTTGTAGCGCCATTAGTTTGTCTTCCAACAGAGTGATTATTTTTAGTTAAGTGAACAATTTTAATAGAATCTTGAACAGCTAAACTTGCATCTGAAAGAATGATCCATTCATTTTTTGTTTGCGTCAATTTAAAATTTGGATGCAATTGATTACCTGGTACAGTATTTCTTCCTGTGCAAAAAACCATCAAAAAACCATTTCCAGGAATCGTACCTGAAGGAACTTCCCATTTATCTAAACTTGTTGATTTGTCCGACAAAAAATATCCCGTTAAATCAACTGGTGAAGCAGAAGTGTTGAAAAGTTCAACCCAATCTTCATTTTGCCCAAATGCATCTGTCGGGCCAGCGATATTTGAACAAGAATATTCATTAATAACAACTTGACTAAATGAAGCTGATAAACATAAAATAAATACAAAAGAAATTAAAAAACGCATCATCATATCTGGAGATTTTAAGAAGATTAATGAGAAAAGCTTACTCAATATTAACTATAAATAAACAAAAATTTAACGTTAGACGCACTTTTATTTTAAATGGTTGATTTCAAATGCATACAAATTCGCAATTTTAGACTACTTTTATTCACTCTAAAAATCAAAAAGCACCATGAAAAAATTTCTTTTATTCCTAAGTGTAAGCGCTATTTTCAGTTTGATTTCTTCATGTAATAAATCTGCTGGTCAAGGAGGTACATCAATAATCAAAGGTAAAGTGTATGTTCAAAATTACAATAGTTCAGGAACTGCAATCACTTCAGAATATTTTGGGCAAGATTTTGACGTTTACATCATTTATGGTGCTGATGGAACTTACTTCAATGATAAAATTGCAACGAGCTACGATGGGAGTTTTGAATTTCCATATTTAGCAAAAGGCAAATACCAAATTTTTGTTTACAGCAAGTGTTTTAACACAGTTGAATATCCTTGTCCAAGTGGACAAGAGACGGTTTTGGTTTCAGCAGAAATTACAGACAACAAATCAACTGTTGATGTTGGTACAATCACCATCAAAGATTGAGCATGAAAAACAGATTGTTATTTGTCTTTTTGGTTTTTTGGAGGACTCACTTTTGCGCAAGTTGTTCCGCAAACTTGGCTAAGTGGCGCAGTCAATAGAAAGTTAACTTCAAAATTGACAGCCGCAGCTTCTCTAGATTTGCGTTTTTACGATTTTAGTGCTCCTGGCACTATTTTCCCTCAGCTTTCATTATCCTATAAAATCATAGATGGTGTTAAAATTTCTGCTGATTATAGAATGCTTTTTAAAGAAAATCGATTTAGCAATTATATTTTTGATAATAGATTGAATTTTAACGTAGAATTAAAAGCGAAATTCAAACATGTCGATCCCGGTTTTAGATTTAGATATCAATCAACTTTTGGAACTTTGCAATTACCGGGAAATTACTCAACTGAATTTGATCAAGCCATTCGTTTGAAACCTTCTTTGACTTTTCATATCAATAAAAAAAGCAACTATACTCCGGGCATTTCTGGAGAATGGTTCTACAGTATGGCAAATAAAGATTTGGGAAAAAGATTCAACAAATATCGCTTGGCTATTGGTTCTTCTTACAACCTAAAAGGTCCTCAAACGCTGGAAGTGAAGTATATTTTTGGACACAGTATCAATTTGCCTAAAAATGAAACTGAACATATTTTGTCGTTAACCTATTCGTATGATTGGGAAAAATTGTCGAAAGAAGAAAAAGCCAAAAGGGCAAAAGAGAGAGCCAAAAAGAAATTGAAAAAGCATCCAGAATTGGAAACTGAAGAGTAAATTAACTCAGAACATCGTTTCGCTGACTATCGAGTTTAATCAAGATAAACATCATCACAGAGAACGACATCATCGAAGATCCACCATAACTAAAAAACGGCAAAGGAATACCAATTACAGGCGCGAATCCAATATTCATCCCAATGTTGATGGCGAAATGGTAGAAAATAATCATCGCCACAGAATAAGCATACACCCGATTGAAACGTGATTTTTGTCGTTCGGCAATCGTGATGATACGTATCAGCATGAACATGAATAAAAACATGATGACCACGCTACCGACAAATCCCCATTCTTCCGCCAATGGGCAAAAGATAAAGTCCGTTTCACTTTCAGGAACGTGATTAGATTCAACACTTGCTAAACTTGCGTTTTTATAACCTTTTCCCGTCAAACCACCAGAACCAACGGCTGCCATAGCGCGATTTCGGTTATAATCGTCTCCGTTGGGATCTTCTCTCATTCCCAAAAATAACTCAATACGCTCTTTTTGGTGAATCGCCAATCCTTGAAAACCAACATTTACTGTAGTTGAAATTCCTGCAGCCATGATGAATCCAATCAACACGATTACAGTAACTTTACTGCGGTCTCTTTTGGATGAAACCCATCTTAAAATAAAGTAAGAAATGAGTGCTAACAAGAAAAGAGAAATCAAAACGCCATAAAATCCTGGGATTTCCAATCCTGGCCAAAATTCAAAAGTGAGCACGTTGTTGCTCATCAATAAAGTTACAAGCGATAAAAATACAACCGCAAATAAAATTGGAATAAAGTGACTTCCTACCCAAGTGCTTTTAAATTTGATTCCAGGGATGAGGTTTACTAATTTCAACACGATCGGATCGTAAGTTAATCCTTCGCGATACATTACGAATAAAAAGGAAGTAAATACCACAAATGATCCCGCATCAGGTTGCATCAAAATCAAAATCATGGGCCCCAACAAAATGATGTTTGCTAGGATTACCGTTTTAACATTTTGTTGATTGACATTCAAACTATTGATATATCTTCCAAGTGCTATAGCAGTTCCGATTTTAGCAAACTCAGCGGGTTGAATACCTAGAGAACCAAAACCTAACCAAGCATGCGCACCGTTTACAGCTGGCATGAAGAGCACCAACACTAACATTCCGATGCAAAATAAATAGATAGGAATGGCAAATTTTCGATAGATATCAGAATCGATCAAGAATACAACAATTCCGAGAAACAAAGAAAATCCTATCCATAAAATTTGCTTTCCATATTTCTGTGAAAAATCAAAGAAATTGGGATGATCTTCATTGTACGCAACTGAATAAACGTTGGCAACACCCATGCCAAGCATCAAGAAAAAGACGATCAGTAAACCCCAATCAACGTTTGATGTCAGTGATTGATTTCTACTCATTTTCCTTTTTTAACTACGTTCATTAAATTCGCTTCCAAAATGCGTTTCTCTTTTTCGGGGTCTGTAATCTTGTTTTTCAAATATTTTTCAATCATCAAACTGGCAATTGGTGCTGCCCATTGACCACCTGCACCTGCATTTTCTACATAAACAGAAATCGCTATTTTGGGATTATTCATAGGCGCAAATGCAATGAAAACAGAATGGTCTTCTCCTTGTGGATTTTGGGCAGTACCCGTTTTTCCACAAATAATAATGTCTTCCAATCTAGCCCTTCTCGCTGTTCCACCACCTTCATTTACAACGCGTCTCATTCCTTCAATCACAGGATCAAAGTGCTGAGATTTCACCATTGTATAGTTTTTCTTTTTGTAAATTGGTTTTGGACCTTGTCTTCCGATTGATTTCACAAAGTGTGGCGTATAAAACCAACCTCTATTGGCAATCAATGCGGCGATATTTGCCATTTGAAGTGGAGTTACTTTTACTTCTCCTTGTCCAATTGAAATAGAACGAATGGTTGAAAATGCCCATTGATGATGTCCGTAAGGATGTTTTTTGGATGGAAAAACATTGTCGTAATAATTTGGATCAGGAATCAATCCAGCACGAATTCCTGGAATATCAGTTTCCAATTTATGACCCAATCCAAAACTTTGCATGTATTTTGACCAAATACGCAAACCTTCTTCGGCGTCAGCATACAATCCTTTTTTTCGTCCACCTTGAATGATTCTTCTAACCGCTTGGTAATAATATGGATTACAAGACATTTGCACTGCTTCCATGATGTTTCCAGCATTTGGATGGTTGTGACATCCGACCAAACTTTTGTTGCAAGGAAAACCAGTATTTACTGTTATTGCGCCTTCTTGCAATGCGATAACAGATTGCAACAATTTAAAAATCGAACCTGGAGGATATTCCGCTTGCAAAGGTCTTGGATAAAGTGGTTTGTCTTTATCGAGCAACAATCGCGGATAATTTAGCGAAGTCGCGCGCTTACCAACAAATAAATTTGGGTCAAAAGTCGGCGCAGAAACCATCGCTAAAATTTCACCTGATGAAGGTTCAATGGCAACAATACAACCTCTTTTATTGACCATCAATGATTCACCGTAAGCTTGTAAATCAATATCAACACTTAAATTTAGTACAGGACCTTGTTTGGCAGTTGTATCGTATTTGCCATTTGCATAAGGCTCAATGGCGTTATTCATTGCAGAAGTGACGATGTAATGAACGCCTTTTCTTCCACGTAAATCGGTTTCGTAAAATCTTTCCAATCCAGCGCGACCAATGTTGTCACCGGAACGGTAAAAGCGATCTTCTTCCACCTCTTGTCCGTTTACCTCACTGACGTATCCTAAAATATTTGCAGCATTGGCATAAGGATAACTACGCATACTGGTGATTTCCTCAAAAAAGCCAGGGAAATTCCCTAAATAGGGCGCAATTTCTGCCATTTCTTCGGTAGTCATTTCCTTCACGAAAGCATATTTTCTCATTTTTTGGTAACGAGGAACATTTCTTACTTTCGTTTTTGGATTTTTGTCGAAGCCTTCTTCGTAGTAAATTTCTTTGAAACGATATTTGACTTTTTCAGGAGTCCAGCCAATCAATTTTGCAAATGCGACAGTATCTAAATGTTTGATATCTTTCTCGCACATCATGAGGTTGTAGTACGTTTTGTTGATGACAATTTTTTTGCCATTTCGGTCTTTCACAATGCCTCGAGGAGGAACCACAACGTGTCTTTTTTCAGCAATTTCTTGTGCACGAAGGGTCCAACTTTCATCCACTACTTGCATGTAAAACAAGCGAATAGAATAAATCACGCCAATGACCAAGAAAAAAATGAGAATTACGTATCTTCTGGCATCTGTATTCATGAATCGATTGTTGAGCGCAGGGCGCCACTTCTTTTAAATGGATTTATTAATTGCTGTTTTAGAATGATTTTTCTTGCGTTGAAAATGAATTCTAATACAAAAGTAAGACGAATAAAAATAGAATGAAAACATTATCGAATTTCAAATCTAAAAAAGCGTAAAAAAATGAGAATTGCGCCAAAATGACCCACTTTTCTAATGGTTAAAATTCGTTAATTCACTAAAATTTGAAATTTAAGTTTGTAAATCTAAAAAAAGGGTGTATCTTTGTGCCACGATAAAAAATAAACTTGTTTGTTTTTAGCGTTTAGAGTGCGAGGTGGAGCAGTTGGTAGCTCGTCGGGCTCATAACCCGAAGGTCGCTCGTTCGAGTCGAGTCCTCGCTACAAAAAGTAAAAGGTTGCTAGTTTTAGCAACCTTTTTTTTGTGGGCAAAAATTCCAGTAAATCTTCATTCAATTTTAAGTATGTCGGTATTTCCGACAAACTGTGCGTCAATTTAAATTTCTTTGGATTTGGAAATCAATTAAAATTCATAACTTTATTTGATTAATTCATTTTAGAGTGACTTGTTAGAATATGTTTTCATGAGTACAGCGAATAAAATATTATTGCTATTTCTTTTTATCTCAAACATAAATTTGGGTCAAAATTTGGATTCCATTCAAAAAAACGTTTACGATCCATCTTTTCTTACCTATTTAAACGAAGTGAAAATTGCTTGTTTAAATAAAGATACGCTAACATTACATCAACTTTTTGGAGATTCGATTTTTGGTGAAGTTTGCTATGATTATTTAAGTTCAGCAATTTATTATGATGATTGGCTAATTTTTAGTGAGTATTTTAATATTGACAAAGAACCAAAAAAAAGTGAATTCTGGGATTTTTTTCTCAGAATTAGTGAAAATGGATTTTTTTATGATACCATTTTTGATGCTTATACTATTCCAAGAGTGCACACTTGGGGAATTTTAGAAGTTTATCAAGAAGTTGACGGAAAACCTTTATTTCTATTACCTCTTTTTAAAAGTATTTTCATGAATGATACAGTAAATTTGTACGTGGGAAAGGAGATTTACAATAGTGAGATTGTAAAGTTTGTGCCAGAAAAAAGAAGTTCTAATGCATATCCTTACGAATTTTTTGATTTTAATGAAGACTATTTTATTTGCAAGGAAAATGGAATTGAGATTGGCAAGGTTTCAAAAGATGATTTGATGTTTTGGAATTTACATTTCTCATTTAGAAAGGTACATAATTGTTGGCGACTTGATCGTTTTCATACTTGTGCTGATTTTAAGTAGGAAGTTTTTCAAAAATCTATAAACTGATTAAATCTAGTTTCTTTCAAATACACAAACTTTTCCTCCCCAATTTTGTTCCATAACTAACTAGAAAAAGATAGCTTTACAAAAAATACAAAAGTGGCAAGAAAAGCGATTGTTATTGGGTCTGGAATTGCGGGAATTGCTTCTGCGATTCGTTTGGCAAACAAAGGTTTCGCCGTGGATGTGTACGAGGCAAATGCCTATTTGGGCGGAAAATTGACCGTTACTCAATTAGGAGATTACCGATTTGATGCCGGTCCTTCGTTGTTTACCATGCCGCATTTGGTGGAGGAGTTATTTACTCTTTCAGGAAAAAATCCCGAAGATTATTTTGAGTACGAACGTTGTAAAACGGTCTGTCACTATTTCTTTGAAGATGGTACATTTCTGCCTTTCAGCGCTTCCAAAGAAGAGATTTTTGCAGAAATAGAACGCACCTTAAAAGTCGATTCAAAACCAACAAAATTGCATTACGACCGCAGCGCATTGATTTACAAGGCGACCTACCAAGCTTTTTTGGAAAATTCCTTGCACAAAGTCGAAAACTATTTTAGCAAAGCTATCTTTCGTTGCATTGCTTACATTCCGTGGCTTAATATTTTCACCACAATGCACAAAGCGAATGAAAAAGCCTTGAATCATCCCAAATTGGTGCAAATATTTGATCGTTACGCAACTTATAACGGTTCAAATCCTTATTTGGCTCCCGGAATTTTAAATATTATTCCGCATTTGGAGCAAGAAATCGGAACTTTTTTTCCAACCAAAGGCATGCATTCAATCACAACTTCATTGGTTACTTTGGCAGAGGAGCTGGGTGTAAAATTTCACCTCAATCAAAAAGTAGACGAAATTTTGGTTGAAAATAAATCTGTGAAAGGCATTCGAATTGGTAGCGAGCAAATTTTTTCTGACATCGTACTTTGCAATTCGGACATCAAACCAGCCTACAAAAACTTACTTCCAAAGGAAACCTTAAACCCCAAAACTTTGGCGCAAGAACCTTCGAGTTCAGCGATGATTTTTTATTGGGGAATCAAACAAAATTTTCCTCAATTGGATTTGCACAACATTTTCTTTTCTGCTGATTATCAAAATGAATTCAGCACTATTTTTGAAAATAAAAGTGTTTGTGATGATCCGACGGTATATGTGCACATCAGTTCCAAAATGAATGCAATCGACGCACCAGAAAAAGGTGAAAATTGGTTTGTGATGGTAAATGTTCCAAGTAATTCAGGCCAAGATTGGGAGGAAATGAGAAATCAAATCAGACAAAACGTGATTCAAAAGTTGAATCGTTTATTGAAAACTGACATTGAATCCCTGATTGAAGAGGAAGATTATTTGGATCCTATTCGCATCGAACAGCGCACCTCTAGTTTTGCAGGCGCATTGTATGGCGCGAGTTCAAACGACCGAATGGCAGCTTTTTTCAGACATCCGAATTTCTCTAAAATCAACGGTTTGTATTTCGCTGGAGGAAGTGTTCATCCAGGAGGCGGAATTCCTTTGTGCTTGCTTTCAGCAAAAATCGCTACGGATTTAGTGAAGTAATTATTTGATATAAACAACAATCTTTTTATCTTGCTTCAATTCAATAGCAGCCTCTTCAAAAGAAGGCGCACTGAAAGTTCCGCGGGCATTGTTTCCAAAGCCGTAAATTTCAGTTGGAACTCCAAACATGTTTTTATCTAGGACTGTATTGTCATTGACGTCGTGAAAAACCGCAACAGCATAAGTATCGTTTGGAAGTTCAATATTTGCAGTTGTATTGCCAACTTTCGCATCTACAATGCTGTATTTAAAACGACCAGAATAGGATGGGAAATCATCTTTTTTGCGAAAAACAGCGACGAATATTTTACCGACAGATTTTTTTATTCCTCGGACTTCGACAGATAATGTTGACTTTTTGGGAGCGGTTTGAACTGACAAGAATCCGAAAGTTAAGATGAGTAAAATTAATTTTTGCATTTTCAATCATTTTTTGAATTAACAAAAATGGTCTTAAATTGTTTATCAACTGATTGTATCAATTTCAATTTTGACATGTTCAATCAGTTCGATTTGTTTTGTTTTTGGGGTAATTTTTCTCACTTGTTTCGTCAAAAGCCAGTAAATCAAACTGATTAAAATGATAATAACAGCAAAGAACATGATATTCCTAATCCAATGACCTTTGCTCGGTTTGGACAGCGAATATTGTGAAAAATTGAAATTTGGTTTGCTTTCCATGTTTCAAAGTTAAGTCAAATATTTACCTTTGATACAGATATGGAAAACTCGAAATACATTTTAGTCACTGGTGGAGCTGGATATATTGGTTCGCATACGGTCGTTGAATTGGTAAATGCAGGATATGAGCCGGTAATTTTAGATGATTTTAGAAATGCAAAATCGTTTATCATCGAAAATATTCAAACGATTTTAGGACGGAAAATTGAGTTAATCAATGCCGCTTGTCAGGATGAAAAAAATTTAAGATGTCTCTTTCAAAAATATAAATTTCAAGGAGTTATTCATTTTGCTGCTGACAAAGCAGTTGGAGAGTCGGTGAAAAATCCTTTGAAATATTATGACAATAACTTGTCTGGTTTAATTGCCATTTTGAAGATGATGGAAGAATTTAAAACGCCAAGTTTGGTTTTTTCTTCTTCTTGTTCGGTTTATGGAAACCCAATCTTAGCAGAAGGTGTTCACGGTGTCGATGAATCAATCAAAGAATTAGATCCAGAGTCACCTTATGCAAATACGAAATTGATTTGCGAGCAGATTGTTCAAGATTGGATCGCTTCTAATCCAAATAGTAACGCTACTTTATTGCGTTATTTTAATCCAATTGGCGCACATAAATCTGGATTGATTGGTGAATTGCCACAAGGAATTCCGAATAATTTATTGCCTTACATCACTCAAACTGCAGTTGGCATTAGAAAATCTTTGACCGTTTTTGGAAATGATTATTCAACTGCAGACGGAACTTGTATTCGTGATTATATTCATGTAACAGATTTGGCTGTTGCACATGTTAAGGCGATTAATTGGCTTGAAAAACAACAATCCGGAAAGGTGGAGATTTTCAATGTTGGAACAGGAACAGGGTCAAGTGTTTTGGAAGTCATTGATATTTTTGAAAAGACGACCAACCAAAAATTGAATTGGGAATTTGGACCAAGACGCGAAGGTGATGTGGAAGAAATTTTTGCAAATCCAGCGAAAATCGAAAGCAATTTCGGTTGGAAAGCGCAATTTGATGTCGAAGATGCAATTCTAGACGCCTGGAATTGGGAGATTAAAAGACCTAAAGATGCGTAAGAAAATTTCAATTGTTGTTTGTCTAATTATTTTTGGATTCAACATAAATGCTCAAAAAGTTGATTCTAGTTTAATTTCGAGATACAGACCAGGTTTCATGTGGTTTTATGGAGGAATTAGACCTTCCAAATTGGTAGATGCAAAAAAGTATGACCGATTGATTGTAGATTTAAATTACAACGATTGGATCAACAAAAATCAGCCACTTTTTAAGAATCATTGGTCTTCTATCGGTTTTAATATCCAAACAGTTTTTGACATTCCTTTCAACGCTAACAACACCGTTGGTATGGGTTTCGGGATTGGTTACGGACATTCTAGAATTCAGTCCGATTATTTATTAAATCATGTAGATAGCAATCAAACAACCATTTTGACTGAAATTCCTTTAAATTCAGGAATTGATAAATCAGTTTTTACAGTCAATAAAATTTTTGTTCCCATAGAATTGCGATTTCGCACCGCTGGATGGAAACATTTCAAATTTCAATTGGGTGGAAGAATTGGATATCAATTTTTAGGGCAAACGCATTTGTTTACTAAAAACAATTCAGGATTGGAAGTTGAAACAATCACCTCAGGTTTTAAAGATTTAGATCCACTTTTGATGAGTGTACATGCGCGAATAGGCATTCGAAATTGGGCGCTCACTGCGTCGTACAATTTAAATCCTTATTTTAAAAACAAGCAAAGTACTACATTGAATGGTTTAGAATTGGGATTAAGTATTTCGCTATTTTAGTTTAAATTACTGAAATACAACAATTTATTTTCAAAATTATTTCTCACAACGTTCGTTAATTTTGTCGGTTAGTGCCTTTGGTGTTGTAACTTAGTACATGATTAAATTAAATAAAATGAAAAGTGTTTTACTTTTTACATTCGCGATGCTGATTTCTGGATTTGCATACAGTCAAAATTACAAAACAGCCATTGGTTTTAAAGGCGGATTTCCTGGTTTTGGTGCGTTAAATATCAAACACGCATTGGGCTCATCAACAGCCATTGAAGCATCTATTGGTGGTGGAAGAAATTTTCTATGGTTTCAAGGTTTGTTTGAAATCAACAAAGACATGGGCTCAGGATTTAATTGGTACTATGGAATTGGAGGTGATATTGGGACATGGAACAATAATTACAACTATAAGTACCGCGACAATTATTATAATGGTGCTTATGGCGGCGTTGATGGCGTGATTGGAATCGAGTACACATTTGCTGCAATTCCTTTTAACATTGCTGTAGATGCTACGCCAACAGTAAGATTATTTCCTTATGTAGGTTTTGGTATTTATGGAAATATCGCCCTTCGTTTTGCAATAAAATAGAATTCAACTAAAATAAAAAAGCGGATTATTTCATAAGAGATAATCCGCTTTTTTTTGAAATTTATTTTTTATTCGACTTGACTTAATTTCAACATATTTGATCTTCCGTTGTCATCTAACGGAATAGAAGCGATGTTGATAACCATATCGCCTGTATCAACCAATCCCTCTTTTTTCAATAAAAACTTGATGTCTGCGATTGTATGATCAGTACTAACTCTTAAATCATAATAAAATCCTTTAACACCCCAAACAAGATTTAATTGTGTCAAAATTTGCTTGTTGCTCGTAAATATGTAAATGGGAGATTTTGGTCTTTGTGAAGCCAATTTGTACGCAGTATATCCTGAGAACGACATAGCAATAATTGCATCTGCATGAACCCTTTGTGCCAATCGACAAGCGTTGAAACAAATTGAATCTGAAATAAATCTTTCTTGGTTTTTTTCTGGCATTACCTCTTTGTTGTAAATACCTTCAAAAGTTTCCATTTCCTTCACAATGTTTGCCATCGTACGAATTACCTCAACTGGAAATTTACCAACGGATGTTTCACCAGAAAGCATCACGGCATCAGCGCCATCTAACACTGCATTTGCAACGTCATTTACTTCAGCTCTTGTTGGCGAAATATTGGTAATCATACTTTCCATCATTTGTGTTGCCACAATAATTGGTTTCGCGTATTCAAAACATTTATTAATCAACATTTTTTGAATCAATGGCACATTTTGATAAGGAACTTCAACTCCTAAATCGCCTCGAGCAACCATTAACGCATCACTTTCTTGAATAATTTCATCAATATCAGCAACAGCTTCTGGTTTTTCGATTTTCGCAATCACTTTTGCTTTTCCGTGTGCCGTGCTGATTAAATGTTTCAATTCGATAATATCTCTAGCGGAGCGCACAAATGACAATCCAATCCAATCTACATTTTGTTGTAGCGCAAATTCTAAATCTTCTCTGTCTTTTGGAGTCAATGAAGGCAATGAGATTTTGGTATTTGGTAAATTTACCCCTTTTCTTGAAGATAAAATTCCACCATGAATAACTTTGGCTTGAATGTTATTGAATCCATCAGTACTAATAATTTCTAACGCTAATTTACCATCATCTAATAAGATTCTCTCACCAGGATTTACGTCAGCAGGAAGTTGCGGATAATTGATTGCAATTTTTTCAGCATTTCCAACCATTTTTTCGGTCGTTATGGTAATTTCTTTCCCATTTTCAAGAAGAACACCATTGTTTTCCATTTCGTAAACACGAATTTTTGGACCTTGTAAATCAGCTAAAATAGCAACATTTAAACCTGTTTCATCATTCAATTCACGAATGACTTTGATTACAGATGCATGATCTTCATATGCTCCGTGAGAAAAATTCAAACGACAAACGTTCAATCCTTCTAAAAACATTTGTCTCAAAACTTCTTTGTCAGAAGAGGCAGGTCCTAAAGTTGCTACTATTTTTGTTCTTTTCATATATAATTTATTTTAACTCATTAAGAGTCAATATTGTTCTTCAAAAATTAGATTTTCAGTTGAATGGAAATCTGTTGGTTCAAATGTAAAGGCTGTCAATACACTTGAATGCGTTTTAATTCTTAATAACCAATCTTCTACATCAATTGTTTGATTTCCTACCAAAAAAAGGAAATAATCAATTTGTTGTTTTTCTGGAATCAAGAACTTTCCTTCGTGTTTATTTTTAATCAAGTAAAAATCAATCATTTCATCTTCCTTTCTTTGGAAGAAATAAGGATGTTTAGAAAAACCTGTTTTTTTGTTGTGTGTATCAAAAAGATTTTCGGCTTTTACTAACTTCAATCTCAATAATTCATTCAATCCCCAAACCAATCTGTAATCACTGTGGTGAGAACAAATGCCTATCATATCGTAGTCATAATTTGTCTCGAGCGTGAGATTGTATTTATGTTGTTTGGCCATGAAAAAAAATAACAGCACTAAGTTAATCATTATTTAAATGATGACCCAAGTATGTTGTTAAGCTTCTGTAAATTTTTTAAATATTTAAACCAAAATCAACCAACAAGTGGTATTTTTATATTTCGCCCATTAAAGTGAGCGTTTCTTTAGATGCTGCTTGCTCCGCCATTTTTTTAGAATTGCCAATTCCTTTTCCGTAAGGCGTATCGTTGATAGAAACCATGATTTCATAATTCCAATTTCCGTTGACACTTTCTTCTGTAATTACATTGAATTCTAATTTCAAATGCTTTTTTTGGCTCCAAATAAAAAGCTTGGATTTGAAATCAATTTCTTCTTCCAGAATTTTATTCAAGTCAGCGTAGTTTCTGAGAATATTGTGGTTGATACACCTTTTAACGGCTTCGTATCCACCATCTAAATAGATCGCGCCCATCAACGCTTCAAATGCATTTCCCTCTAGGCTTGCTAGATTGATTGCTCTTCCTTTGTGATATCTTAAAATTTCTCTTAAGCGCATTTCCTCGCCAATTTCCGAAAGTGTTTTTCTACTAACTACTTTTGATTTGATTTTTGTCAAAAATCCTTCGTCTTGATCTGGAAATCGGAGAAATAATAGTTCGGCAACTACTGCGTCTAAAATGGCATCGCCCAAATATTCCAATCGTTCATTAGAAATTTGATTTTCAGTTAAATTACTGAAGGATTTGTGCGTAATTGCCTCGTAAAAGTAACTGAGATTTTTCGGTTTATAGCCGAAACGTTTAAGCACAAATCTGATAATACGAAGATCTTCGTTTGAACGTTTTATGGATCGCGTAAATAACCGCTTAAGCAAAGTTTAGCTTTTGAATTTCTTTACAATGACAGAAGTATTGTGTCCACCAAATCCAAATGTATTTGAAATAGCAACATTTACTGTTCTGTGTTGGGCCTTATTGAAGGTAAAGTTGAGTTTGTTATCCAATTCTGGATCGTCGGTAAAATGGTTGATTGTTGGAGGAACAATGTCATTTTTCACTGCTAAAATACAAGCGATTGCTTCAATAGCTCCTGCTGCTCCTAGCAAATGTCCTGTCATTGATTTGGTAGAACTGATATTCAAATCATATGCATGTTCTCCAAAAACTTGAAGGATTGCTTTTGTTTCTGCAATATCTCCAAGTGGAGTAGAAGTACCGTGAACATTGACATAATCAATTTCATTGGCATTCATTTCTGCATCTTCTAAAGCGGCAATCATTACATTTCTTGCTCCAATTCCTTCTGGATGAGGTGCTGTCATGTGATAAGCATCACCAGACATTCCGCCACCACAAACTTCAGCGTAAATTTTCGCTCCACGTTTGATTGCGTGATTGTATTCTTCTAGAATTAATGCTCCAGCTCCTTCGCCTAAAACAAATCCGTCTCTTTCAGCATCAAAAGGTCTTGAAGCTGTTTCTGGCGATTCATTTCTAGTTGACAATGCTTTCAATGCATTAAATCCACCCATTCCCATTTCATTTACTGCTGCTTCTGAACCTCCAGTAACAATTGCATCTGCTTTTCCTAAACGGATTAGGTTAAAAGCGTCAATAATTGCATTTGTAGAAGAAGCACATGCAGAAACAGTTACATAGTTAGGACCACGTAAACCGTATTTAATTGAAATATGACCTGACGCAATGTCAGAAATCATTTTAGGAATGAAGAAAGGGTTAAATTTCGGCGTTCCATCACCTGAAAAGAAATTTTGAGCTTCATCTTGGAAAGTTTTTAAACCACCAATTCCAGAACCCCAAATTACTCCAATGCGATCTTGGTTTGGATTTGACTCCATTAAACCAGAATCAGCCATGGCTTCTGAAGCAGAAACCATGGCGTATTGAGAGAATTGATCCAATTTGCGGGCATCTTTACGATCCATGAAGTCTTCAACATTAAAGTTTTTTACCTCACAAGCAAATTGAGTTTTGAATTTTGACGCATCGAATTGTTTGATTTCAGCAGCTCCACTTTTACCGGCAATTAAATTATCCCAGTACTCAGAAACAGTATTTCCTATTGGAGTAAGCGCTCCTAAACCAGTTACAACAACTCTTTTTAATTCCATACAGAATAGGTCTTAATTCAACAATTAATTTCTTTCTAGATTATACGTTTTTCTCGATGTAAGAAACAGCATCACCAACCGTTTGGATAGTTTCTGCTTGATCGTCTGGAATAGCAATATTAAACTCTTTTTCGAATTCCATAATCAATTCTACTGTATCTAAAGAGTCAGCTCCTAGATCATTTGTGAAGCTTGCTTCGTGAGTAACTTCGCTTTCTTCAACACCCAATTTATCTACGATAATTGCGATTACTTTTGACTTGATATCAGACATTTCTAATTTTTTTAATGATTAATTCAGCTTGCAAAGAAAGAATATATGCTTTAAAAAACAAAATTATTAATGACTTAATTCAAAATTTGTTTCGAATTGTTATTGTTAATCAGGTGTATAGGTTGATTATTCGCATTCGATTCTTGCCGTATTAATTCAAAGTTTATCCATTTTTTTGCTTTTTCTTTCCTTTTCTCCAAGTTAAATTGACAAAAAAGAGCTTATTTTTGTCTTGAAATTCTAAAATATGATCAATTACAATCCTAAAAGTTGGCTTACCTTAATTTTTTCCATTCACAAAAGTGATACGCTAAGAATGCTATGGAAAGAAATCATCTACATGATCCTTTTAACCCTTTTGATCGCTTTTATCGAAATCCATTTTTTTCCAGAAGCTGTTTTTCTCGAAAAATTGGTTTCGGTATATCAACTGATTGGTTTTGTAATTTCTCTTTTGTTGGTTTTTAGAACCAATACCGCTTATGATCGCTGGTGGGAAGGTAGAAGGAAATGGGGTGAATTAGTCAACGATACAAGAAATTTTGCTTTGAAAATCAATGCGATTTTTCCAAATGCTTCAGAAAAGGATTTTTTTGGACGCATGACGGCCAATTTCGCTTTTGCCATGAAAGAACATTTGCGAAGTGGAGTTGATTTAGAACATTTAGATTTGACAGCTGAAGAAAAAAATATACTCAGTGTGGAAAGCCATGTCCCGCTGGCGATTGTTTCTTTGATGTTCAATAAGCTTTCCGAATTGAAGAAACACGGTGTGCTTTCAGATGGGGAATACATCATTCTTGATAAAAATCTAAATGGTTTCATGGATGCGTGTGGTGCTTGCGAACGAATTAAAAATACGCCAATTCCATTTTCGTACAGTTTGTTCTTGAAAAAATTCATATTTATCTATGTGGTTACGATGCCCTTGGCTTTTGTGACGATTTTTGGATACTTTTCTGCTTTTATAGCAACTTTTGTCTTTTATGTGTTGGTTAGTATGGAAGTTTTGGCTGAAGAAATTGAAAATCCTTTTGGATATGACGACAATGATTTACCAACAGATCAAATGGCTGAAAACATCAAGAAAGCAGTTTATGGATTGCTGAAGAAAAATTAATTCAGCAACGGAAAAATATTTTAAGCGTCATCAATTCACAAAATAAGTCTTCATGCAATATAAATTAGTCTTTTCATTTCTTTTTCTAGGTTTTTTGTCTTTTGCACAAACATCTACACAAAAAGTGCTTTTTCTAGGAAACAGCTATACTTCTGTAAATAATTTGCCTCAAATGTTTAAAGATGTCGCTTTGTCAGTGAATGACTCTGTCATTTTTGATGTCAACGCTCCAGGTGGTTATACGTTTCAAGGACATTCAACAAACGCTACTTCGCTAGCTAAAATCATGGCTGGAGATTGGGATTACGTTGTTTTACAAGAACAAAGTCAAATGCCCTCTTTTCCTGATCAACAGGTATTAACTGATGTCTTTCCATACGCAAATCAATTAGACAGTTTGGTTAATCTATATAATTCTTGTGCAGAAACGGTGTTTTATATGACTTGGGGAAGAAAAAATGGAGATGCATCAAATTGTGCGTCCTGGCCACCAGTTTGTACTTATAACGGAATGGATAGTTTGTTGAATTTGAGATATCAAATGATGGCTGAACAAAATGATGCAATCGTTTCGCCTGTGGGTGAAGTTTGGAATTACATGAGAGTAAATCATCCTGAGATTGAATTGTATCAATCGGATGAAAGTCACCCTTCAACAGCTGGGACTTATTTGGCTGCATGTACATTTTATGCTACGATTTTCAGAAAAGATCCAACGTTGATCACTTATTATTCAACGTTGACAGCTACTGATGCATTAAAAATCCAACAAGCTGTCAAGTTGAATGTTTATGACAGTTTGATTAATTGGAATGTTGGAATTTTTGATCCGATGGCAAATTTCGATTATTCAGAACTGACAAGCAACTTGGTCTCGTTTACAAATAATTCTACCGTCTCTGATTCTTTGTCGTGGGATTTTGGTGATGGTAGTTTTTCAAATGAATCCAATCCTTCCCATCAATACAATCAACAAGGACAATATTTTGTTACCTTAACGATTTATAATTGTGGTAAATCTGATTCTGTCGCTCTTTTGGTTACAACAAATTCAGCGTCTGTGACTGCTGAAAAATTAGACTCATTTTCGATTTACCCGAATCCAGTAAGTCAATTTTTGAATGTTGAAAGTCGTTCCAGTGAAATCACCAATTTTAAAATTTCCAATGCCTTAGGCGAAATTCTTCTCGAGGGAAGTTTGTCTTTTGGGAAAAATGAGATTTTAATTTCTCATTTAGAATCAGGGATATACCAAATTGAATTTAACAACAATTCGAATCGGATGATTAAAAATAGATTTGTTAAATAAATCTTTTTGAGTGAGGTAAAACCCAAATTAAGGTTGTTTTAGTGTTTGCGATTAATTCATTCTTGAATATATCTCTTTCTATATCGTTCAATGTCGATTTCTTTGTCTAAAGGACTTTCAGTTACCAAATTGGCAACAAATTCTTCTGATAGTAATGGTGCCATCATATATCCTTTTGCTCCCAAGCCATTAAAAATCTTTAGTTTGGAGTACTTCGGATGAGTTCCAATTAACGGACGTCTGTCTAAAACCGTTGGACGAACGCCTGCCTGATGTTGTACGATTTTCATTTCCGCATCTACCAAAGAATTGGCTTGCTCAAACAACAATGTTTTCGCTTCTTCAGTCAATTCAGTATCAGGACTTCTCCAAGTATAAGTTGCACCGACTTTAAATTGGTTATTTCCAATCGGTAAGATGAAACATTTGCGATTTAGAAGTTCATTGTCTGCAATTTGAGTTGATTCAACAGTTAAAATTTCACCTTTTGTGGCTTCAAGAGGCAAATAATTAAAAAAGGGATTTTCAATTCCTCGATATCCTTCACAGAAGATGATAGAATCATATTTTTCACCTTGAAATGTTCCTATTTCTGGATTCATTTCGTTGAAGTCAAATGCAGCGTCGATTAAAAATTGATTGTTTTTGAACCATTTTCTAGCATCGGTTAAAAAAGCATCCGTGTGAATATATGCTGTTTGTAAAACTACTCCAGTGCCGAAAGTATTTTTCAAGCCATCGAAATTGGTATCTAGATCATCGATTGTTTTCATGTAAGGACAATAATCCTCCCAATTTTGTCTTTCAATCCAAGTCTCTCTTTCTTGCAGATGCGAAAACGCACGTCTTATTGGAATGGGTTCATAATATTTATTTCCCCATAGTTCCTCCAAATTTTGATAGAAATCAACTGCAATTGGCAGGAATTCGTCTACTCTCCAACTTTTTGTTGTGCGTCTAAAAACCAAAGGATTGATCACTCCAGCAGCAACGCGCGAGCTTTCGTTAAGACCATTGTCGATGATTTTAAAATCAATTCCGTTTTCGTGTAATCTTCTTGCTACACAAATACCAGCCAATCCAGCACCTACAATTAGAAATTTCGGTTTATTATTTTTTTCAGTCATTTTGCAATCGCTAAGCTAAGTACAGTTATTTTAATTTCGGGTAAAACTTGATGGATTCTTTGAATGCACGACTCCAATGTTGAGCCTGTAGTAACGACATCATCTACCAAAGCAATGTGTTTGACATCCTTCAACTTGCTTGTATCAATGTGAAAAACATCAGAAACATTGTCCCATCTAAGAAATCGATTTGCTTTTTTTGTTTGACTTTCTGTATGAACTCCTTTCGTCAAAAATACAGTGTTCACAATCATTTCTGTGCTATTTGCGATTCCTTTAGCAATACATTCACTTTGATTGTAACCACGAATAAATTTCTTTTTAGGATGCAAAGGAACTGGAATTAGAACTTCAATTGAACCATATTTTGATTGATTTTGTTTTAGACGTTCACCAAATCGACTTCCCATTTCTTCTGCAAGGTCTTTTTTTCCTTTGTACTTAATTGCATGCAGAATTTTTTGAGTGCTTGAATCTTGTTCAAATTGTAAAAATGCGCAAGTCGAAGTTAAATTACATCGGCCCCAAAATAGTTTGTCAAGTGAACTAGGGTCATTGAAATTTTCGAAGTAGGTAAATCTCAAATTCGCGTCGCAAATGTCACAAAGATTTTGCATTCCAATCGACAATTCTTTTTCACAACAAAGACAACTAGCAGGGTAGACTAAATGATACAAATCTTCCTTCCATAAATTCATTTTTTTGAGCCATTTTGACGTCTTCATTTGGGTTTGAAAGGGATATGCCATATATGAACATTTGTTTGTTTAAAACAAGCTAAAATTTAACTTGACTTCTTTCCATTTTGGGTTTAAATTTATAGAAAAATAAGGATAAATAAACTAGTTTCAGTAGATTGATGAATAATGTTAAAATATCGATGACTAAACAGTTTTACGCTGTGAATATCTTTATTTGAAATGTTAATAAACCATCTAACGGTTGACAGCAAAGGGGTTCGTATATCGAATGTTGAAAAGATGAGGTTATTGTGAATTTCTTTACTTGCGAAAGGAATAAAAAATGACAATTTTTGTACACCTCAAAGGGATACTAAAACCCAAAATTGAAAATCTTCTCTCCAAAAGATTTTTGAGAAAAAAATAAAAATAAAAAGTCACAAAAAATAGAACAAAATCTTGTTTTATGTGCTAAATATATTGAACTAAAAAAACATTAAAATGACACAGAATGAACCGATATTGGAAGCAAATGAAAACAGATTTGTTTTGTTTCCAATTCAACACGATGATATTTGGTCTTTCTACAAACGTGCAGAAGCAAGTTTTTGGACAGCTGAAGAGATCGATTTGTCACCAGATTTGATTGATTGGGAAAACAAATTAAACGACAATGAGCGTCATTTTGTAAAGCATGTTTTGGCATTTTTTGCTGCTTCTGATGGAATTGTGAATGAAAATTTAGCCGAAAACTTTTTATCTGAAGTACAATATACGGAGGCAAAATTTTTCTACGGTTTTCAAGTAGCGATGGAAAATGTTCACTCTGAAACATATTCCTTGTTGATTGATACTTACATCAAAGACACTGCAGATAAAAATTATCTTTTCAATGCAATTGACACAATGGATTGTGTGCGCAAAAAAGCAGACTGGGCTTTGAGATGGATTGAGCAAGGAAGCTTTGCTGAGCGTTTAGTTGCTTTTGCAGCCGTTGAGGGAATTTTCTTTTCAGGATCTTTTTGCTCCATTTTTTGGCTTAAGAAACGTGGTTTGATGCCAGGACTTTCTTTCTCAAATGAGTTGATTTCAAGAGACGAAGGATTGCATTGTGATTTTGCTTGTTTGTTGTATAACAATCACGTTGTAAACAAACTGAGTAAAGACCAAGTAAAACAAATCATTTTGGATGCAGTTGAAATTGAGAAAGAATTTATTTTAGATGCACTTCCTGTAAAATTGATCGGAATGAACAGCGATTTGATGTCTCAATATATTGAATTTGTTGCTGATAGATTGTTGCAAGAGCTTGGAAATGAAAAGATTTACAATGCATCAAACCCATTTGATTTCATGGATATGATTTCTATTCAAGGTAAAACAAACTTCTTTGAAAAAAGAGTTGGTGAATACCAAAAAGCAGGCGTGCTTGACGGTAAAAACACCCAAGATTTTACCATTGATGAAGATTTCTAAATTCCAAACAAATAATAATATTAAACATTTAAAACCCCGAGCGCACTATGTATGTAATTAAAAGAGACGGTAGAAAAGAGGCCGTAAAATTTGACAAAATCACAGCACGCATTGTGAAAATGTGCTACGGATTAGATCCGTTGGTTTCGCCTGAAGCTGTTGCGATGAAAGTCATTGAAGGAATTTATGATGGTGTTTCAACTACAGATTTGGACAATTTGGCCGCTGAAGTTGCTGCAGCTAAAACCATCGATCATCCTGATTATGCGTTGTTAGCATCTAGAATTGCAGTTTCCAACTTACACAAAGACACTAAAAAGTCTTTCTCTGAAGTGATGGAAGATTTGTACAATTACATTGATCCTAAAACGAATCAACCAGCAAGTTTGTTGGCAGAAGATGTTTACCAAGCAATCATGTCGAACCGTGACACCTTGGACTCAAGCATTATTTATGACAGAGATTTTAGATACGATTATTTCGGTTTCAAAACGTTAACGCGTTCTTACCTTTTGAAATTGAATGGTGAAATCGTTGAACGTCCTCAACAAATGTTGATGAGAGTTTCTGTAGGGATTCATAAAAATGACATTCAAGCAGCTATCAAGACTTACAACTTGATGTCTGAAGGTTGGTTCACGCACGCAACTCCAACTTTATTTAATGCTGGTACTCCAAAACCACAAATGTCTTCTTGCTTTCTTTTGACGATGAAAGATGATAGCATTGAAGGAATTTACGATACATTGAAATCTTGCGCTCAGATTTCTCAATCGGCTGGTGGAATTGGTTTAGCTATTCACAATATTCGTGCTACGGGGTCATATATTAAAGGAACAAATGGAACTTCAAACGGTATTGTACCGATGTTGAGAGTTTACAATGATACTGCTCGTTACGTTGATCAAGGTGGAGGAAAAAGAAAAGGTTCTTTCGCAATGTACGTTGAGCCTTGGCATGCAGATATTTTCGACTTCTTGGATTTAAAGAAAAATCACGGAAAAGAAGAACAACGTGCAAGAGATTTATTCTACGCGCTTTGGATTCCAGATTTATTCATGAAACGTGTTGAAACTAATGGAGATTGGACTTTAATGTGTCCTCACGAATGTCCAGGTTTGTCTGATACACACAGTGCTGAATTTGAAGCATTGTATACAAAATACGAAGCTGAAGGAAAAGGAAGAAAAACAATCAAAGCACAAGATTTGTGGTTCAAAATTTTGGAATCTCAAATTGAAACAGGTACGCCATACATGTTGTACAAAGATGCTGCGAATGCAAAATCAAACCAACAAAATTTGGGTACGATCAAGTCTTCAAACTTGTGTACTGAAATCATTGAATATACAGCTCCAGATGAAATTGCAGTTTGTAATTTAGCTTCTTTGGCTTTGCCAAAATTTGTTACTGAAGATGGTAAATTCGACCACGATAAATTGTTTGAAGTTACTTATCAAGCGACTATTAACTTGAATAGAATTATCGACGGAAACTACTATCCAGTGGAGGAAGCGAAAAATTCAAATTTACGTCACAGACCAATTGGTCTGGGAGTTCAAGGTTTAGCAGATGCATTTATCATGTTGCGTTATCCTTTTGAATCAGAAGAAGCTAGAGCTTTAAATCGTGAGATTTTTGAAACGATTTATTACGCTTCAATGACAGCTTCTAAAGATTTAGCGAAAGTTGAAGGTGCTTACGAAACATTCGCAGGTTCGCCAACTTCTCAAGGAATTTTCCAATTCGATATGTGGGGTGTTACGCCAACAAATCGTTGGGAATGGGATGTTTTGAAAGAAGAAGTTAAAACACACGGTGTAAGAAACTCTTTGTTACTTGCTCCAATGCCAACTGCTTCAACAGCACAAATTTTAGGAAATAATGAATGTTTTGAACCATATACTTCTAACATTTACACACGTCGTGTATTGTCTGGAGAATTCATTATTGTAAACAAACATTTATTGAAAGATTTGGTGAAAGAAGGTTTGTGGACCAAAGAAATGCGTCAAAAATTGATGGCTTCAAATGGTTCAGTTCAAAACATCAATGAAATCCCTGCAAACATCAAAGAATTGTACAAAACTGCTTGGGAGATTTCACAAAAATCAATCATTGAATTAGCAGCTGATCGTGGAGCATACATCTGTCAATCACAATCTTTGAACATTTTCATGGAAAATGCAAACTTTGGAAAATTGACTTCGATGCATTTCTATGGTTGGAAAAAAGGATTGAAAACAGGAATGTATTACTTGAGAACGAAAGCAGCTACGGATGCAATCAAGTTCACAGTAGATAAAAACATTACAGAACAACCAGCAAGCAATGTTCAAGATGCAATTGTAAAATCAATTGAGGAAGAGCAAGCTGCCATTGCATGTTCATTAGATGATCCAGACGGATGCGAAATGTGTTCAGGGTGATTTATATCATAATTGACTAATTAAAGCGCTGCAAAATTCAACTTGTAGCGCTTTTTTTGTACCTTGTAATTATCCAAATTGATTGACATGAAAGACATCACAAACAAAGCAGAAATAGAAAATTTAATCGAAATTTTTTACGGAAAAGTATTTCAAAATGAAGTGTTAGCGCCTTTTTTTAAAGGTTTGGATTTTGAAGCACATAAACCTCAAATGGTTCATTTTTGGTCGTTTGTGTTAATCAGTGACCCAGGTTATAAAACCAATGTAACCGAGAAACACTTACACATGCCCCTGACGGCCGAACATTTTGAAATTTGGATCAAACTTTTCAAGGAAACGATTGATGAATTATTTGTGGGCGAAACTGCAGAAATGGCTAAACAAAGAGCAGATTTAGTTGGTTGGACGATTTTGGAAAAAATAAAAGCGAAACAAAACAGAAATTAGTTTCTGTTTTTTCTTGGTAAATTCATTAGTATCACTGTAATCATTATCAAAATGATACCAGACCATTGGTACAAATTTACTTTTTCATGGAGTAGAAAATAAGCCATTAGAACTGACACAGGAATTTCTACTGATGAAAGGATAGCTCCCAGTCCGAGATTGATTTTAGGCATTCCGATTGAAAACAAAACGGGAGGCAAAATAGTACCAAAAAGCGCCAGCACAATCCCCCAACTTGTAAAGATTTGCCAATCAAATTTTTCAATCATTGAAGGAATAGAAATCGCAAGTACAATAATCAAACCACCCAAAAGCATCCAAATTGTTCTTCGAAATGCATGCATTCCTACAGCAATTTTTCCAGAAGTATAAACTGAAACAGTATAAGAAACCGCAGCCAATAAGCCCCAGCCGATTCCAACAAAATTGATTTTTTGGACATCAAAAAGCATATTTGTTGCTAGAATCGTTCCAAATAAGATTAAAATAACCGCAATTATTTTTCCGAATGAAGGCATTTTTTTTGTCAAAATAACATCCAATACAACACCCATCCATACTGTTTGCATCAACAGAACGATACCAATTGAAACCGGTATTAATTGTACTGCTAAATAGTAAAAAGTACTTGTTAGGCCAAGGGAAGTACCAGCCAAAACCAACTTAAAAATGTTTGATTTATTTGATGAATTTACTGCTGTTTCATCTTTTTTCTTAACAAAAGCATTCAAGATTAACAAACCAATCATACCAATAACAAATTGAGAAACAGTTATTTCTGCAATATTGAAACCGTCATCATAAGCAAGTTTGACATAAGTGGCTAAAAGGCCGTAACATGCCGCACCAAGCGCAACCAACAAGCTACCTTGTAATATTTGTTTTTTCATAAATTCAAATTGAAAGCAGTCTTGTTTTTCTTTTAGTGCTTTGCAAATGTAACATTCAAAGTGGTTCTTGGCTTAATTGAGCTTTTATATTTCAGAAAAAAAAGCGTTAAAATATTTTAGGCGGAGCGGAATGAAAGTTAAAATAAAATTGAAAAATAATTTAAAGCGTCGGACTGTTTATTATATTTGTCAGATGTTACCTGAATGGCAACCGTAATTCAAAATTGACGAGAGAATTTTGCGCGTATACTGAAAAGCGTTAAGAGTAGGAAAAAACTAACAATATATTTAATGAAAAAAATTATTTATATTTCCCTATTAGCACTAACTGCTGGCTCATGTACTGTCTCAAGGGTTTACCAACTAACTGGGCAACCAATTGGTTCAAAAACTGGAGTAGCTAAGTCAAAAATTATTGGTGATAGTGATACATCAATAAAAAAGGCATCTGAAAATGGTAAAATTACTGTTATTGGTGCTGTGGAAATAACGACTAAAATTTGTATTTTCACTTTTACAACAACAAAAGTTTACGGTGAATAAATTCAAGAGAAAATGAGAAAGAAAACAATTAAATACCTTGTCGCATCTTTAATGGTGCTCAATTTAGTTTCTTGCACAGTAACCATACCAGTTACAGCTTCTAGAGCTGAAATAGGTTCTTTAAAAGGAACATCTAAAAGTGTAGTTTTATTCAATACCATTTACCTAAATAAAAAGTATGGTATTAAGGAGGCTGCAAATAATGGAAAAATTAAGTCTGCAATAGCAACAATAGATGAAAAGACAGTTTCTTATCCGTTTTTTGCAAAGAAAACTTTAATTGTCACAGCAAAATAATTTACGATGAAAAAAATTATATATTTAGCATTCACGGCAATATGTTTGTCATCATGTGCAATTACTTATCCAGGAATTGCAACAGGAAATACATCTGAAAAAACAGGTATTTCTGAAAAAACAATTTGGTTTGGAATAGCAATTAAACCTATTGATCTCAGTATTGAAAAAGCTGCTAAGAAAGGTCAAATTACTAAGGTAGCAACAGTCGATTATCAAGTTAGAAAAGGACTTTTTAAATCTACATATAAAACTATTGTAACAGGAAATTAATATTTTAAATTAAAACTGGATGGGTATTTACTCATCCAGTTTTTAAAAAAGCGTAAATCCTCATTTCAAACAAGAAAAGTTCGACTTTATCTAAAAGCACACTGAATTTTTCAATGTTTTAAAAACTACAAGACATTAAATCCTTAAAAATGGGATAAAAAGTAGTTTTCACTTTTACTTCAAGTTAAGAGTTGAAGAAATCTAAAAAATAGATGTCAATTCCATTTAATTTGTTACCTTAGAAAAATGAATTTAAGGTATATTAATTGGATTAAAGTATGGAAAAAATGCACAGTGATTGTGATTCTTTCAATTGCTTTTTTCAATCCTTTTGATTCGGCTGCAAAAGCAAAAAATCCAAGTTTTCAACTACCTAAGAAGCAAATAAATGAATTCCTATTAAAGAATGATACTAATCAGATTTTTAGCACCTTAAAATTCATGAGTGATCATTTTGATCAGTTCAATTCACAAGAAAATCTTAATTTATTAATTGAAGTTTCTAAATCTGAAAGTAGATTTTCATTAACCACTTTAAAGGAATTATATCTTCTAATTAGAAAATATTATAGTCCAGAAGTCGACCGTTCTAAAAACTTTGAATATACCTTAAAAGCATACAATGTCTTGGCCAAAACCAATGATTATGAGGGAACGATGTGGGTTTTGATTGATTTAGGAAATGTTTTTTACGAAGAACAAGATTATCAACAAGCATATAAATTTTTTAAGAGAGCAGAAATTGCAGCAGGCAAAGCCAATTCTTTTTACGGATTGGGAGTAGTAAATATGAATTTAGGATTGCTCAAAGAAAGAATTTTTTCGTTCGAAAGTGCACAGAACTATTACCTAAAAAGTGTTTATTTTAGATCAATTTCTGGACAAAAGAATTCTTTGTCTTTGATTTACATAAAGATAGCCTATTGCAACTTAAAATTAAAGAAGCCAACCTTGTGCATGAATTTTATTCACAAAGCAGAGAAAAATTATTACATCGATAGTAAAATGACTGCAGAAGCGAAGGAAGCACCTTTTTCGATCTACTATGTTTATGCAGAATATTTTGCAGATAAAAAACAGTACGACAGTTCTTTGGTTTGCATTCAAAAAGGCATTGATTATGCGGTTGAAAATCACATGATTTATGAAGAATTAATGGCTAACAATTTTAAAGCAGGCTATTTATATGAAAGTAAAAGGTATAAAGAAGCAATTCAGAGTTTAAATAAGTTTCTTCCGTTCTTCAAAAAAAATAAGATATTGAAGTTTGAAAGACATGTTTATGATATTTTTCATAAATGTTATACCGCTTTAAATGATGATAAGAACGCAACACTTTATGCTGAAAAATATCTGTTAATAGATGATAGCTTAAAGCGTTTTGATTCAGATGACAACCTAGAAATGATGCGTTCTATTGTCGCTGTTTATGAAACAAAATTTAAGATCAACCATACAAATAAAAATCTTCAAATTGAGAAAGTCAAAACTTCAATGAAAGAAAATGAAAGGAACAAGTATTGGTATATAGCTATCATTTCTGTTTTTTGTGTGTTTTTGTTGTTTGGTCTATTTTTAAATACCCAAAAAAACAAAATTAAAATGGTTGATTTGCACAATCGTTTAATTGAACAAAACAACAAAATGAAGATGAATTCAATTGAGCTAAACAGGTCTAATCAATTGAAAAACAATTTATTTTCAATAATTTCAAATGATTTAAGTGAACCTTTAAACCGATTAAAAAGTGATTTACTCAATCTGAAAGTTTCTCTAAATGACCAAAAGCCAACTGAAAAAATAGAATCTACTTTAAATGAAACAATTCAATTGTTTGAAGGTCTGTTAGATTGGTCAAAAACTGATCAAAATCAAAATATATTTAATCCAACGAAAGTAAGTTTAGATATCAATATCAATAAAGTGATTTCATTTTACATAAATGAAATACAATCAATGGATATAACTGTCATCAATAAAAGTATTGCTTTATCTACTTTTGCAGATCAAAATATTATCCAAACTCTTTTGCGCAATATTATTAGTAATTCAATCGCTGCGTTGAGAAAGTGTGATTTTCCGAAAGTAATAGAAATTGAGACATTTGTGCATAATCATTATTTGATTGAATTATTAATTTCTGATTCAGGACCAGGTTTTCCAGTTGAGATTTTACATCAATTTAATCAAATGGAGTATGAAATCAATGCAAAGCGAAATGGTTTAGGTCTGTCGATTTGCAAAGTGCTATCGAAAATGAGCGGCTGGAAAATTGAAATTGCCAATAATAGTAAACACAATGGCGCGTCAATCAGTATTTTTATTCCGATTTACAATCAAGTTGAATCTAAAGAGTCAAAAATTAATTTACAAGTTAATTCATCGATTCAAAAAATATTGTTTCCTCTTACACAGTTTAAATTTTATCAAACTTCTGAAATTAGGCAATTTATCCGGAATTTGAATCTTTTGGAAGAACCTTTGCTTGGTGATTGGATCACCGAATTTGAATTAGCAGTAATTGAAGGTGACGAGCGTTATTATTCTGAATTAATAAACAAGTTAACAGCTTAAATGAAAGTAGTAGGACAAACTAAAATTAGATTTTACAAGAAATTATTCGTTCTTGTAATGATATTGGTGTCCACAAATTTAAGCGCAGCAGAAGTTAATCCTATTCAGTTTTTAAAGAAATTTAATTCAACTCAAGATACTGTTGATTTCTTTGCAAACCTATATGAATTAGAAATAAATTTTGATTCCTACAATAGACCTGAATTGTTGCCCATTCTATTGCAAAGTGAAAAACATACAGCGAATATTAACAGTATTCAGTTGAGTCAAATCTATTTTATTATCAAAAAGTATTATGATGCAAATGGTAATAAATCGATGTCGTTTGACTATGCGTTGAAGATTTATAAACTGCTCATTCAAACCAAGAAAGACGAAAACTTAATATGGATTTTAATAGATATAGGAAACATTTTTTACAGTCAAAAAGACTATAACAATGCACACAATTTTTATCAAAAAGCAGAAGAAATTGCCATTTTAGAAAAGCAATATCATCCTTTAGCAGTTATCTATTTAAATTATGGATTGATCCATTCTGCAACAAAAAATAATCAATTGGCTTTGAGTTCATTGAGAAAAAGCAACGATTACAGGCTTAAAAGTCCAAATATTAAGATGATTTCCGATAATTACGTAAAGATGGCGGAAATCTTTTTGAAGATGAATGAATCTGATTCAAGTTTATTTTACCTTCATAAAGCACGATTTTACTACGAAAATAAAGGAATCAATTCTACTGTTTTGGTTGAAATACCTAACCAGATTGATTTAATTTACGCAAAGTATTATTTGTACAAAAAGGAATTTGGAAAGGCTCATCAATCTATTCAATTGGCAAAAAAATACAGTAGATCAAAAATGTTATTTTCAGCATATATTGATGACATTAAAATTGAAAATGAAATATTTTTAACTCAAAAAAAATACAAAGAAGCAATTCAAAATCTAATTGACTTATTAGATTTTTTGAAGCAAAATAAAATCAACGATGAGCAGATAGAGGTATACAAGTCTCTTGGAAAAATTTATGCGCTTATTGGGGATTATAAAAATGCAAATAAAGCATATTCATCCTACATTAGACTTGAGAAATTTTGGGATAATTCCAACGTACAATCTAAATTAAACCTGATTCGCTCTGTTTCAGAAATGTACGAAAGCAATGCAGAAATTCAAGAATCCAAGGAAAAGCTTGAAATAGAAAAGATTAATTATCAGCTGAATATCAATGAAAAAAACACTTCAATTATCATTATTGTTGTTGCTGCAATCTCATTTTTTGTCTTTTTTATATTATTTTTAACTCAAAAAAATAGTAAGAAACGTTTAAAAGTTTTACACCAAAGAATGGTGGATCAAAATGTAGAAATTACATTGAATTCAAAAGAACTTGAAAAATCTAATTACCTAAAAGACAAGCTATTCTCTATTATCGCACATGACCTTAGAAATCCGTTGAATAGAATGTTGGTTGAGTTGGCTATCTTGAAGAAATCAATTCATCAAGATCAACAAGTTCGCCAAATGGAAATAACCTTGAAAGAAACGATAGAACTATTCGAAGGATTGTTGCAATGGTCAAAATTAGACGGGAAAAAGAATATTTACAATCCAACAAAAATAAACTTGCGAGATTGCGTAAATAAAACCTTAAAGTTTTATGAATCTGAGATTGAGTTTCGTCAAATCGACGTTCAAATTGATCTTGATTCAAATTTTGTTTTCGCCGATATCAATATTATTCAAACACTTTTTAAAAATTTAATTAGTAATGGGATTTTGTATGTCACAAAGTCAAATCATTACAGGTTAATCGAGATTAAATCGAGGCAGATAAACCCCAAAATGGTTCAGATTTATATTTCGAATTCTGGACCAGAATTTACTGATGAATTAATTTCGGAATTTTACAATCAAAACGAGAATATAATTTCAAAATCAACAGGTTTAGGATTGTCGATTTGTAAGTTGTTGGCTAAATTATTCGGCTGGAAAATTGATATTGGCAATATAGAAAACAATAAAGGAGCGTATTTGACAATTGAAATACCAATTTATGATTCGCAAGTAAATAGTGAGGAAATTGATTTCAGTAACGTCAACATTACAGGAAAAAACAAAGAAAGATTAAATGAATTTAAAAATTTTAAATTTTATCAAATTTCTCAAATAAGAACGTTAATGAAGAGCTACAAAGACCTTGATGATGAATACGTCAAATGGTGGCTTGGAAAGTTAGATGTGGCTGTAAATGAAGGGGATGAAAAGGAATACTTAAGACTGTTGACATTGTTAAATATTTAACGATTAAATTTTAATTAAGTAATTATAAAGTTTTAATTTAGTGAGTATTTTAAATACCAAAATAACTAATTGCATGTTGATAATGGTTGAAAAATATATGAGAAAGTTTATTTTGTTGCTTGTTTTCATGTCAACCTTCTCTGCATTTTCAGCGGATCAAATGCGATGGGATAGAAAAGCGTCACCTGAGATTATTTTAAAACGGTACGTTTATCAGAATGATACAAATGATTTAAAATACACGTTAACTTATTTGAACAATCATTTTTTGGTTTATAAAACCAATGCGATTTTTAATTTAATTCAAAAAGGAACTTTAAAATCGGAGAAAAGTGATCGATTATTTTTATTTGATTTTTACAATTATTTGCGTCAGTATTACAACGATTCTGGCAACATTCCAAAGTCACTAGAATACGCATTAAACGTTTACCACCTTCAAAAAGATTTCAGGAATTCAGAAGCGTTCATCTGGACAATGGTAGATATCGGAAATATTTTTTTCAAAGAAAATGATTTCTCTCAAGCACTTGTTTTTTATAAAAGAGCCGAAGAATTAGCGACTCAAAGAAAGGATTTCTATGCACTTTCTGTGATTGACCTAAACTTTGGTTTAATTGCTGAAAAGCAGCTTAAATTCACAGAAGCGATAGATTTTTTCAAAAAGAGTTGCAAAGAGAGAAAAACGGCAGGAAATGTAAAATTTTTGGCAAGTAACTACATCATTATAGCAAGTACTTATTTAAAGCTAAAAGACCTAAAAAACGCGCTAAAATACATCCAACTGTCGGAAGAATATTATTATTACAAAGGCGAAGACAGTGATTTGCTTAAGGAAACGCCGTTTTTTATTGCTTTAACTTACGCAGATTATTACGCTTTAAAAAAGAACTTCGCTACGGCAAACACATATTTGTTAAAAGCTAGAGAAATAGCCGAATATGCCAATTTCAAAAGAGAATATTTTAAAACCTTTTTCCGTGAGTCAGAATTTTTAATTAGCCAGGGAAATTTTAAAAAGGCCATTTATACTTTGAATATTTTAGTGCCGATGCTCAAAAAAGAAAAAGATTTTGAATCTTTGATTACTGCCTACAAAGACCTGTCAACGTGTTATTTAAAAACTAAGAATATTCCTTTGGCTGAAAAATCATTTGTTAGCTATATAGCTATGAATGATTCAATAAAACATTCAAATTTAACCTCACAATTAAACACTTTACGAACAATTACCGCAGTACATGAAAGTGAGTCAAACCTGCAAATTGTTAAGAAAAATCTAGAAATAACTAAGATAAAAAGTGAACTTCAGCGGAAGCAAAAAAATGTTTTTTTACTCATTTTTGGATGTGGAATTTTTGTCATTGTTGCTCTTCTCTTTTTGATTCTAAATCTAAGAAAAAACAAAATCAAGCTTCAACAACTTCATTTTCAGTCTTTATTGCAAAATAACGAAATAAAATTAAAGTCAAATGAACTACAAAGATCTGATCAAATAAAGGATAAATTATTTTCAATTATTGCCCATGATTTGCGAAATCCATTGAACAGGTTATTGGTTGAACTTGCAATCGTTAAGAAAACCGTTGGAAACAAAATTACAGAACCAATGGAAAACACATTGAAAGAGACAATTGGTTTGTTTGAAAGATTACTTCAATGGTCTAAAATGGACAATAAACAAAACATTTACAGTCCTTTAAAATTGAATTTAAGCGATACAATTAATAAGGTAATTTCATTTTATTTGCCAGAAATGCAATTGAGAAATATTACATTTATTAATAACAGTGAAACTTATTTTGTTTTTGTCGACCCCAATATTTTGCAAACTTTACTTCGAAATTTCATGAGCAATGCCATCGGAGCATTGCCTAATGGCGGGACTGTTGAAATTGAAATAAAACAAATAGATGAAGAAAAAATTCAGTTAATTATTGCTGATTCCGGAAATGGATTTCCTCTTGAAGTACTGGAAAATTTTGAAATTGAAAAAAATGAATTGAATTCTTCTGACAATGGTTTGGGCTTGACACTCTGTAAAGTACTGTCAAAAATGAGTGGTTGGTTACTCAAAATTTCGAATGAAAGCAAACATGGTGGTGCACAAGTTTCAATTGTTTTACCTATTTTTAGAGAAAAAAAGCGAAACAATGAATTAAATGTTATCACGAGAGCTTTTGAGCCTAATGATTTATGGAGGGAAAAATTAGAACCAATTCTTGAATTTAAATTTTATCAAACTTCCCAAATCAGGTCTTTTCTTAAATCTCTAGGAGATGTTGAAGACCCTCAAGTGCGACTTTGGATTAGACAGGTTGAAAAATCTGTGCACCAAGGAGAACAAGATACATTTTTGGCTTTAATGCGACTAATAGAATAAATTTTTCAGAATTTAAAGATGCAAGAGGAAAAAAAACACATTATACTTATCATTGACGATGAGGCCGATACAAGAAATTTAGTCGTTAATTACTTAGAAAGTAATGAGGGTTATGTTTTTTATACTGCTAATAATGGTGAAACAGGATTGGAAATTGCTAAAAACGAATCTCCAGACTTAATCTTGTTAGATTGGCAAATGCCTGAAATGGATGGTTTAAGAGTGTTGGAGAAACTAAAAGAAGACAAGCTTACACAAGAAATTCCGGTGATGATGTACACTGGAATTATGACGGATTCAAATTCTCTTAGATCAGCGCTTCAATTAGGAGCTAAAGATTTTTTGAGAAAACCAATTGAACCAATTGAGATGGAAGCGAGAATCACTGCGGTAATTCAACAAGCTGAACATCAGAAAGAAATCATCAAAAAAGAACGCACAATCTATTTGCTTGAGAAAAAGCAACTGGAAATGGAGTTAGAATCAAAAAAAAGAGAGACAGTAGATTATGCGAAATTTTTGGCTGGAAAAAACGAATTTTTTCATTCATTAATTGAAAATTTAAAAGATTTTATTCTTCACGAAAATTTGAGCGATAGTCAAGCACGAACGATGAGAAATTACATCAACGAATTGACTATTAGTAACAATATGTTGAAGGGTTACGAGCAATTCACGGAGTTGTTTAATAAGCTTCACCCAAGTTTCAATGCAGCCTTAGATTTGTTAGATGTATCGTTGACAGACCACGAAAAACAAATGATGTCGTTCGTGAAATTAAATCTATCAAACAAAGAAATTGCTACTTTAATGGCAGTATCATTAGCAGCTGTAGAAAAAGGAAAATATCGTTTGAAGCAAAAATTGAATTTAGAACAAGACGTTAATTTAAATGATTACGTTAATTCATTATAATTCTAAATAATTAGCTATTCATTTCACTTAAAATTGAATATGAAAGCAGTAGAAACAAATTATTGATTTTTTTAATTTAAACTTACTGAAAATTCATTTTTTTGAAATCATTTTTATGCTTTAAAAAAGTATTTACTTATTACTTTCTCAAATCAAAATCCGTACATTTGTATCAAATTTGAATAGAGTGGAGGTCGCAATGATTGAAAAAATTACAATTGGTGAAAAAATCAAAGCTTATGTTTTGTTTACTAAATTGCGTTTATCAGCTTTAGTGATACTTTCCGCCCTTTCAGGATACCTTTTTGTAGGAGGTAAAAGTGGAATCGCAATTTTTTATTTACTTGTTGGAGGTTTGCTTGTAACAGCAGCGTCAAACGGCTCAAATCAAATTTGGGAAAGAGACTTTGATAAGTTAATGAAACGAACGCAAGTCCGTCCTTTACCAACCGGTAAAATGTCACTCACAGAAGCTTATATTGTAGTAGTTTTAACTTTATTGGTTGGAACTTTTATGCTCTATCAATTGAATTACAAAGCCGCCATTTTAGGTCTTTTTGCATTTATCTCTTACGTTTTTATTTATACACCGATGAAAAGAATTTCGCCTTGGGCAGTTTTTATCGGTGCTTTTCCAGGAGCCATTCCGCCTTTATTAGGAGCAGTTGCGCATACTAATCATTTTGGTTTAGTCCCTGGAATACTGTTTTTTGTTCAATTCGTTTGGCAATTTCCTCATTTTTGGGCAATCGCTTGGGTAGCATACGATGATTACAAAGCGGGAGGTTATTCTTTATTACCTTCCAAATTTGGTAAATCAAAAAATTCAGCATTTCAAATCTGTGTTTATTCACTTTTGCTAATTCCATTTACTTTATTGCCTTGGGCTTTAGGAATGACTGGAATTGCAACCTTAATTATTGGAACTTTAGCTTCACTCATATTTTTTCTATACGCATATAAATTGTTTCTCTCCTGTGATGACAAAGATGCGAAAAAGGTCATGTTCGCCTCTTTCTTCTTCTTGCCGATAGTTCAATTTCTATACGTATTCGATAGAGTCATACCTTGAAATAATTTATGTCATTAAAAAACAATTAGTATGAAACCAGATTACAGTAAAGAACTCGATCCAGTCGTGAGAGAGAAAATGAAAAAAAACTTAGTTTATGTAAGTATTTTCAGTATCGTGATGTTATTTGCCGGTTTTACATCAGGATACATCGTTTCAATGGGGGATGTATTTTGGCTAAAATACCCACTTCCTCTAGGATTTTGGATTAGCACCACGTTTATTGCATTAAGTAGTATTTTCTACATTATTGCTATCAAAGGAGCTAAGAAAAGGAATTTAGGACAAGTTAAAGTTTTTATGATAGCAACTTTGCTTTCGGGGATTGGTTTTGCCGTATTTCAGATTTTAGGTTACGGTCAATTAATTGATGAAGGAGCAAATTTCAGAAATTCAATTATGGTTACCGACGGAAGATATGGCGACTATTTTGAAATCAAATACAAAGGTCAATTTATTGAAGTAGATGCAAATGACTATTTAATTAAAGGAAAAGTACTTTCTGAAGGTCAAATGAATGAATTGAAATCGTTCGTGAAGAATTTTGAAAATACCGATAAGCCATCTGGTTATAATATTCCTTCGCTTTCGTCCAATTTTGTTTTGTATTTCAAAAATGAACCATTGACATTACAAAATGGTAAATTGATGAAACCAAATGGAGAGGTAATCCAATATTTGGATATGAAAAGGTTGAAATTTTTAGCTTGGAATATTAGAGATGGAAGAGGAGATTTCTTTCACAAAGGAAAATTAGGGAAAGATTTTCACATTTATTACAAAGGAAAAGAGTTGAGTTACAAAAATAGAAGTTTGATGTTTGGGAATAAAATTCTTTCAGCGCCACTTCAAAATAAGATAAATCAGTCAAGAGATACATCTACTTCCTATTTATATCTAATTACTGTGCTACATTTTTTACATATTTTTGGCGCATTAATTTACTTGATGAAAATGGTAAAAATTTCATTTTCAAGTAGTTTTGACGACAAGAACGAGTTAAGCTTAAGACTTGGTGCAATTTTCTGGCATTTTTTAGGTTTATTATGGCTCTATTTGTTGCTATTTTTCCTTTTTATTCATTAAACTTGCAAAAAAAATTGCAGTATGGCTGGACACGCTACAAATCAAATTGACGCTTCTTCCTTGTGGGGAGGAAAAGTTTCTCCGTTTAGTACAAGCTACGGAAAATTAATGATGTGGTTCTTCCTAGTATCGGATGCCCTTACTTTTGGAGGATTATTAATCGCTTACGGTTTTACTCGACATGACGCTCAAATCTCTTGGCCGATTGGGGAGGAAACTTTTAATTCATTGCCTTTCTTGGGTCATGGTTATCCATTGATTTATGTGGCTTTAATGACCTTTATCTTGATTGTATCTTCGGTTACAATGGTATTGGCGGTTGAAGCTGGACATAGAATGGATCGCAAAGGAGTTACAAAATGGATGATAGCTACTATTATTGGTGGTTTCTTCTTTTTGGGTTCACAAGCTTGGGAGTGGAGTCACTTCATTCATGGTTCGGAATACGGAAAAGTAGAATTAGCAGATGGATCAAAAGCTACAGTTTCTGGTCACTCATTTGAAAACTTTACTGTTACTAAATCAGGACATGATTTCAAAAAAGGAAATTATGAAACTGAAGAGTTATTGCACGATTTTCATCACGCTATTTTAGCTGGAAAAGTAAAAGACAATACTTTTACTACACATGGTGGAGCTGTTGTGAAATTAAATTCAAAAGTTGACGAGCATTTCAAACTAATTATCAAAGAACCAGGTTCAAAATTTACGAAAGTAGGAAAAGCTATTTTTGGAGCCGAAGCGAATAAGTTGTATTACGAAGCAATCAATAGTGGTACAAAAAATCGAGTTACTTACGGTGCGAATTTGACATCTAACGAATACGGACCAGCGCAATATGGTCAATTCTTTTTCTTTATTACTGGATTCCACGGATTCCACGTATTCTCAGGGGTAATGATTAACATCATTATTTTCTTCGGAGTATTGAGAGGAATTTATCACAAAAGAGGTCATTACGAAATGGTTGAGAAAACAGGTTTGTATTGGCACTTCGTAGATTTAGTTTGGGTGTTTGTATTTACATTCTTCTATTTAGTTTAATCTTATAATTCTATTATATCATGGAAAGAGACGACGTTATTGAATATTCTTTAGATACGCATCACGACGAAGCACACGGAAAGAAACTTCGCAAAAAGATTTGGCAAGTAACAGCTATTTTAACTGTAATTACTGCATTTGAAGTTGGAACAGGTATTGTTTTCAAACAAAGTTCAGAGTATTGGCAAGTTATTAAATGGATGTTTATAGCATTAACTTTAGTAAAAGCTGCCTACATCGTTTTAGTTTTCATGCACTTAGGTGATGAAAAGAAAACATTGAAATACATCATTTTAGTTCCTTACTTTATTTTTATTTTGTATCTAATCTTTATATCTCTTTGGGAAGGTAAAGCAATTGATGCAGCTTTGAAATTATACGGAGCATAAGCTAATTTTTAATAAATGGCTCAAAAAGAAAATAAAGCCGGATTACTCAAAAGAATATTTTTAGTGTTCTTAGTGATTGGTCCGGCTTCTTTGTTGGTTTTATTTTCCTCTAGAAGTTGTGAACACAAATTCAAGGAATTAGACGATATGGGTGCACTGTCATCTTATTCGTTTACTGGCGTTGACGGAAAAGTGTACACAGAAAAATCTTTCAAAGGTCAAGTTGTTCTTTTTTCTACAATTCAACCTACTTGTCCTGACTCATGTTCCGTATCTCTTTGGTTTTTAGATAGATCAATCTATCAAAATATTCAAAAAAACACCAAGAAGTTAGGCCACGTTAAAATTGTTTCTTTCGTTACTGACGGTTACGGTAAATCTGTTGACAATTTAAAAGACATGGATTTCATCTTGAAAGATCAAGTCGTTAATTATGATCCAAAAATCTGGATTCTAGCCAAAGGAGACCCAAAGCAAGTCTATAATATTTCTAGAAATGGCAAAAATTTACTCCAAAAAGGAGATAAATACTTTGGTGGAGAAGCATTTCAGGAACTTTTGTTACTTGCGGATAAAGAAAATCATTTAAGAATGGTACTAGAAGGTAACGAAGAAGGAATGGTTAGAACCATGTTTCAACACATGGCGTTGCTTGATAAGCAATATGACAAGGAAGCATATCGAAAAAAACATCCTAAAAAATAATCATGAAACTTAAATTCATTGCTGCTTGTGTAGTTTTGATTTCACTGATTGCATGCGAAGAGCAAGCAAAAGAGAGGGTTTTACCAATCATTGGTGATAGAGATTTAGAATACAAAACAGTGGATGGTAAGGAAGTTGTAGATACAATCTATCCAAAAATTCCTGATTTTCAGTTCCTTAATCAAGATTCAGTGATGATTACATCAAAATCTTTGAAAGGCAAAGTTTGGGTTGCAGATTTTTTCTTCACTTCGTGTGGAACAATTTGTCCTCCAATGACTTCACAGATGAAGAGACTTAGTTTTTTGACCAAAGATTTAGAAAAGCATTTACAATTTTTAAGCTTTACTATTGATCCTGAATACGATACACCTTCTGAGTTTAAGTCATACATTAAATTGCATGGAATAACCGCAAACAATTGGTCGTTTTTTACAGGCGATGAAACGGAAACATACGAGCTTGCCCACGATTTTTTTCACGTAGGAGCTGAACGTAGTGAGAGTGCTGTCGACGGTTTTGAACACAACGACACTTTTGTTTTGGTTGATAAAGAAGGTTACGTCAGGGGATTATATATTGGGACTTCAACCAATGATGTAAATAGATTAGAAAAAGACATTCGCAAATTATTGAAATATGAGTACAACGCCAATATCAGAGAGTAAATTAAAGAAAGTTAGAATAGCAATTATAGCAGCTTCCATTGCTATTCCTGTGGTGGTAGCAGTTCTTTTTAAAGTTCATATTCCTGGAATTGAACATAAAGTAAAAATATTGCCATCGATTTATGCTGTCATTAATGGGATTACTGCAATTTTGTTAATTGCTGCTTTGGTCGCAATAAAAAGAAAGAACATCAAGTTGCATGAGTCAATTATCAAAGTTTGCATGTTCTTGTCGATTATTTTTCTAGCGCTATACGTGGCATATCATATGTGCTCCAAACCAACGTTTTACGGCGATTCAGATTTTAATGGTGATGTAAGTTTACATGAAAAAGCGATGGTGGCAAGTTCTTCCATGGTTTATTACATACTTTTGATTACACACATCTTGTTAAGTGTCATGGTTGTTCCATTGGTATTGTTTTCATATCTTTTTGCTTGGAAAGGCGATATTACTCGTCATAGAAAATGGACGGTATTTACTTGGCCAATTTGGTTTTATGTCGCTTCAACTGGAGTAATTGTTTACTACATGATCTCGCCATTCTACAAGTAGAATCAGTTTTTATTTAGAAAATCAATAATTTTTTGTGTTGCTCCTTTGGATTCAAGCACTAAGTTGCTTGTTTTGATTTTCAAATCTTCTAGATTTTGCAGAATCGTTTGATAGGCTAAATTTAGTTCTTCGTCATTTGCGACTGAAAATCCAACGCCAACATCAATAAACGTTTGTGCTTCAGGAAATCTTTTGTGTTTTGGTCCGAATATGACTGGCAATCCAAAAACTGCGGGTTCTAAAATGTTGTGTAAACTACCTGTAAATCCGCCACCTACATAGGCGATTTGTCCGTAGCTATAAGCGTTTGCTAATTTTCCAATGGAATCTAGAATAATAATATTTTTATTTGATTCCGCATTCCAATTTGAATAACGTACTGTTTCTTTTTCAAATTTTTGCTCGATTTGTGTCAAATGACTTTCAGAAATATCGTGCGGAGCGATAATAATTGGGAGTTTAGAAGCTAAAATTAAATTTTGCAGTAGATCTTCATCTTCCGGCCATGAACTTCCAATTACAAATGCTTTATCTTTTTGTGTAAACGCTTCTAAGACTGCATCCTTTTGAACGTTTTCTTTATTCTCGATGACGCGATCAAAACGCGTATCACCTGTGAGTGTAGCTTGATTTATATCTATACTTTGCAACAATTTTAAAGACGATTCATTTTGTATAAAAAAGTAATCGATTTTCCGCAAAGTCTCTCTAAATTGCCCGCCATACCACTTGAAAAATCTGTGGTCGGCTCTGAATAATGCGCTGATCGAATACACTTTAGCATTTAATTTTTTTGCTTCAGATATGTAATTCGTCCAAAATTCATATTTGATAAAAAAGACTTTTACCGGCTTAAAATGTTGAATAAATTTGCGCGCATTCGCTTTGGTATCGAGAGGTAAATAACAGACAAAATCTGCTGAATTTTTTCTTTTATGGTAATTTTCATAACCTGAAGGACTGAAGAATGTAACTAAAATATAAATCGATGGATTGTTACTTTTTAACTGATTTATAAGCGGTAATCCTTGGTCGAATTCGCCTAAAGAAGCGCAGTGAAACCAATAAACTTCTTGATTTTCAATTCGAGGCAATCTCTCCCAAAAATTTTTGCGTCCTGCAACCCAGCTTTTGGCTTTTGGATTGAAAAATTGTGCCAACCATAAAATAGCACCATAAATTCTAATTCCTAGCGAGTACAGTAGATTCATCAGTCGAAATAAAAGTCTTTTGGTTGACGTTTGTAGATAGGAATAAACCAGCCGATTTTCAGGCCATATTGAACGTCAAATCTAATTTTTTTGTCAACGGCTACTCCAGGTTGATCAAAGAAAATGTCTCTTTGGTTTTTGGTAAATCCTTGCTGTGCATAGAATCCTCCGTAAAAATTGACGAAACCGTGATGTGCTAAAAATGCATATCCAGCAAACTGATGCGTATTGATTCCGATCGTCAATCTATCATAACCTTTTCTGTAATCAAGTTCCAATTGCGGAATAACTTGATCCTGTGTTTCAATTCTCATTTTGTGCAATAGATAACCTGCGCCAGCATGAAAAAACAAACCTGAATTTCTATTTTTCTTGGATATTGGAACAATTTTTCCAACTGCTAAATTGACATTAAATCCCCTAGCCAAAATGTAAACTTTACCTATATCTCCATTAATATCAGTAACATGTCCATAGCTATCAACTAAATTATCAAGGATTCCTGTTTCTCTAATTTTATTTCCGAAAATGAAATTTCCATCCAATCCCCAAAACCAATTTTTTGAAGTTTTATATCCAGCAACGGCGCCAATGTGATTCAAAAATCCAAATCTGTCTGCTAAATCACCTGAAGTAGCATTTGCTCCATAATGAATAGCCACCCAAGGAGTTCCAATTACTGAATCTTTTAAATTTCTTTGCGAAAATCCTTGAAATCCGAGAGCTAAGCAAAAGACAAAAAATAATATTCTAAAAATCATATCTCAAAGATAAAGAAAACGAGTAAAGACAAAGAAAAGAAACGCTGTTTAAGCAATAAATATTGTAAAATGTATGATTGATTGAGTAAACTTAATTTGAATTTCTGTTTTTGTAAACCAAATATTTGACTGGTAGATAGGAAGCAAGTATTGAAAGAATTCCAACCAATGACAAGACTAAAATTCCATCGCCCCATGTCAAGTTGATTGGAAATGGCTCGCCACCAGAATTTGGCATTTCCAATACGTGTCCGAAAATTTGCAAAAAGCAAACGCCATACCCTAAAATTAAACCAATGATAATTCCTTTGCTTGCAATCAAAATTCCTTCGTAAAAGAAAATCCGAAAGACGAATTGTTCATTTGCACCAAAACTTTCCATCGTTTTGATGTTGTCTTTTTTCTCGATGTATAACATTGTCAAAGAAGCAACTAAATTAAAAGCTGCCATGATGAATACGAAAATTAAAATACATATTACAATGAATCTTTCTGATTTACTCGTTTGATAAATCAAAGCGTTTTTTTCTAAATGTGTTTTAACGATGAAATTTTTCCCAATTTTTTGTTGGATATCTGCTTTCACATCTTCCGCTTCAAATCCTTTTTCGATGTTTACATAGAGCGCTGTAATGTCTGTTTGATAATCCAAATTTGCTTTTGCTAATTCAATAGGAATGATAAATGCTTCTTGATTTACTTCTCGATTGAAATTAACCCTTCCAGATATTTTAATTATTTGGTTGTTAAACGGATTGGTGAAGTTGCCAATTTTCGCACTTCTTCTTGGGAAATATGCGTCAATTGTTTCATAACCTGTATTTTGAGGGATAAATCCGTTTAGTTTATCGAGCAATGTTGCACCGATTAACGCCATTGGTTCACCGTTTTCTTCCAAAGTTGGAAAACCATCTACAATATGTATCGGCATATTGGTCATCTTCAAAAACGACGGCTCGATTCCTATCATTCTTGCATTCACCCATTTTTGTTCGTGCTTGAGAACAACAATTTCCTCAATTGCTTTTGAAGTAAGATAAACACCTTTTATTTTTTGAATTGCATCGATATCTAATTTCGATTCATCAAATGTTTTTCCTTTGGTTGAACGAATCGTAAGATTGGTGTCATATTCGCTGTAAAGTTGCTCAACCATCTTTTCGATTCCGTTGAACGCGGCAATAAGGATAACCAGTGCAGCTGTAGTAATGGAAATTCCAACTACAGAAATGCGCGTGATCAAATGAATCACATTCTTCCTTTTTTTGGAAGAAAGATACTTTCTTGCTATGTAAAAAGGAACGTTAATGATCGGGAGTTTTAGCGATTATTTTTTTGCCAACAAATTTTGGATTTCCATTGCGTAATCTAGAGAATCGTCTATTTTGAAGATCAACTCAGGAATTTTACGCATGTTTTTCAACCTTCTTCCAACTTCTCCTCTGATTTTTCCAGCGTGTTCTTGAATTGATTTCAAAACCTCTTCTTTTTCTGGTCCGGCGAAAATGCTCAAATAAACTCGGGCTAATGACAAATCAGGAGTGATACGGACAACAGTAACGCTCACCATTGCACCCAAGCAGATTTCATGCATATTTCTTTGAAAAAACATGGCCAATTCTTCTTGAATTACACCTTCTATTTTATTTTGTCTAATCGATCCCATGGTGCAAATTTACTAAAAATGAGGGAAAATCTTACCAATTATTAATTTCTAAATCAATTTCAAATGCTCTTTTGCGTACAAATTTTCAAATACTAAGAATTAACTTAACTTTGTATTCAATATGAAATCACTTTTAGAAATATATCGATTGACTTTTTCTTACAAGTTAAAGGCAATCTTAGTCATCATTTTCAACTTGTTGTTTGTGATTTTTAACCTGGTTTCACTGGTTCTTTTCATCCCATTTCTTCAATTGATTTTCCCAAAAGATGAAATCCTTCATCCAGAAGAAATTATTGAGCCCATCTACAATGGAGGATTTATCAAGTTTTTCGAATATTGCTCTGATTATTACCAGTATTTTATGAAAACCATGGTGGTTGAAAGTCCCAAAAATGCCCTTTTAATGGTATGCATTTCAGTGCTTTTTGCCTTTTTTCTGAAAAATTTGTTTAGGTATTTAGCGATTTATCATCAATCACATTTGCGCATGGCGGTTGTGCGTGATTTGCGTGACAAGATGTTTGAAAAAGCGATGAATTTGCCTTTGGCTTTCTATTCTGAAGAGAAAAAAGGCGATTTGATGGCGCGAATGAATAATGATGTCGGTGAAATTGAAATCGCGGTTGTCAGTGTACTTGAGTTGATTTTCAGGGAACCAATTGCCATCATAATCAACTTGATAGCCTTACTTTATTGGAGTCCTAAATTGACCATTATTTCATTTTTACTGTTACCGATTTCAGCGTTCGTAATTTCAAGAATTGGAAAAAGCTTGAAGAAGACAGCCAAAGAAGGTCAAGCGCAAATGGGAATTTTGTTTTCTTCGATGGAAGAAAATTTAGGTGGAATTAGGATTATCAAGGCTTTCAATGCCATACCTTATGTTTTAGGGTCATTCAAAACAATTAATTTAAGACATCAGCAATTAATAACGAAAGCATTTAGAAAAAGAGATTTATCTCCACCTTTAAATGAGTTTTTGGGTTCTGCAGTAATGCTTGGAATTGTTTGGTTTGGCGGATCGATGATTTTGGATGCAAAAAATTCTTCAGGAATGACAGGTGAAAAATTTCTTGGTTTTATCATCGTTTTTTCTCAATTATTGCGACCAATACAAGGTATTGCGACTAGTGTAGCTAACTTGAACAAAGCCAAAGCGTCTCAAGATAGAATCAATGAAATATTAGATGCGGATGAACACATTTATGAAACTGAAAATCCGATCAAATTAGGTGAATTAACAAAAGGAATTACCTACAAAAACATTTCGTTCAAATACCGTGATACAATGGTTTTGAAAAATATCAATCTGTTTATTCCAGCTGGAAAAACGGTTGCGTTGGTAGGTGAATCCGGAAGCGGAAAATCAACCATAGCCGATTTGTTGCCAAGGTTTTACGACACTGTTGAAGGAGAAATTTTATTTGACTCTACACCAATAAAAAGTGCTTCAATTGTTGACTTACGAGATCAAATTGGAATGGTGACACAAGAATCGATTTTATTCAACGATTCAGTGCGAAATAACATTGCTTTTGGAATGCCTCATGTTTCAGATCAAGACATTGAGAATGCAGCTAGAGTAGCTAATGCGCATGAATTTATCATTCGTTTAGATGAAGGCTACAATACCAATATTGGTGAGCGTGGTAATAAACTTTCTGGTGGACAGAAACAACGAATCAGTATTGCGAGAGCAGTTTTGAAAAATTCACCTTTGTTGATTTTAGATGAAGCGACTTCGGCCTTGGATACAGAATCAGAAAAATTGGTGCAAGACGCACTTGAAAAATTGATGAAAGATCGCACATCTTTGGTTATTGCACATCGTTTGAGTACAATTAGAAATGCAGACATTATTGTTGTATTACAAAAAGGTCAAATAGTAGAGCAAGGATCTCACGATGAATTAATTGAAAAAAGAGGGATGTATTACAATCTCTGCGCCATGCAAGGAATGGAATAGATTCTTATAATTTGTTAAATTACTGATAAAATCAAGCGCCATTTTCAGTATAATCAGTAACTTGTACCTTTTAATCATTGATCGTTTTTTTTAGTCGCAATTTCGCAACTATTCAGGGCTTTCAATCGTTATAGTTGTTGATGAAATTACTTATTTCTATAGCTTTTTTGGTTCCGTTTTTGGCTTTCAGTCAATTGGTGACCAATACATCCCAAACTCCAAATGGTTTGGTGCAAAATGTATTGCTCGGTCCGGGAGTAACAGTTTCGAATATAAGTTATTCTGGTTCACAGCAAGCAATTGGTTATTTTAGTGCTGCAGGAACAAACTTAGAAATTCCCGAAGGAATTATCCTTACTACTGGAACAGTTTTAAATAGTGGAGGAGATGGACCGCATGGACCAAACAATTCAACAAATTCTGGACTTGACAACAACGCACCTGGCTATTTTCGACTAACAAATTTAGTTAGTCCATCTTCTACATTTAACGCAGCAGTTTTAGAGTTTGATTTTATACCCTATTCAGATACTGTTCGATTTAGTTATGTGTTTGGATCCGAAGAATATCGAGAATATGTAAACTCAACTTTCAATGATGTTTTTGCATTTTTCATTTCAGGTCCTGGAATTCCTGGAGGAATCCAAAATATGGCCAAACTTCCAAACAATACAACAGTTACGATTAACAATGTGAATGACGGTTCAGAATCAACAGGGCCTTATGTACCTAATTGCGCTAATTGTGCTTATTATAAATACAATGGTACAGGAAATAATGGACCTTATAATGCAAGCAATGCATACATTCAATATGATGGTTTTACAAAACCCTTGGAAGCTGTTTCCAAAGTTCAATGCGGTCAAACATATCATTTGGTGATTGCCATAGCTGATGCTGGTGATGGAATTTTTGATTCAGGAATTTTTCTACAAGCAAATAGTTTGACTTCCAAAGTGCCTGTATCTGTAGATTATACGATGTCTTATGATGCTTTCAATGATCCAACAATGATGGCAGAAGGTTGTGTTTCCACGACTGTGACTTTGACGAGAGGGAGTAATAATTTGACAGTTCCATTAACGATTCCAATTGCCGTGAGCGGAACAGCAACTTCAGGAGTTGATTATTCAACGATTCCAAGTTCTATTACTTTTCCTGCAGGACAAACTTCAGTTTCATTTACTTTCAATGCATTGGCAGACGGAGTAGCTGAAGGAATTGAAACCGTGAACTTAGTTTTTGCCATTCCAGATCCTTGCGGTGGAAATGCGAATCAAACAATAAATTTAAAAATCAATGATGTTGCTCCAGTTCAAGTCACAGTTATATCTGATGATGTTCTTTGTCCAGGAAATCCAATTGAAGTGATTGCCAATGCAACAGGTGGAGTAGGGCCTTATGTATACGCATGGAATACTGGAGAAACAACAAGTAGTATTTTTGTAAATCCAACGAGTACACAAACTTATACAGTATCTGTAACTGACAATTGTTTACTTCAGACTGCTGTTGGATCTGGGACAGTGAATGTGCCAGTATTTTTGCCATTAACGGCTACTTCATCTCCAGATATTACTGAAATTTGTCCTTATATTCCGGCAACATTATCGGTTACAGCAACGGGTGGATCAGGTGTTTATACTTATCAATGGTCGGCTGGATCAACGAATTTAGGTACTGCTTCAACACAAGACGTCTTGCCGTCAAGTTCTACGAGTTATAATGTACTAATTACTGATCAATGTGGAAATACTACGAATGAGCAAGTTGTTTATACAATTACAAGTGCACCACTAATTTTGACCATGTCGCCTTCTCAATTAATTTGTCCAGGAGATTCTGCATATGTTTCTGTTACTGCTAGTGGTGGTTATGGTCAATATTATTATAATTGGGCAATCAATGGGGCAACAACTGATGGAATATGGGTCAAGCCAACCGAAACTACATTGTATGAAGTGTCCGTTTCAGATGAATGTCAAACATTTACAGTCGAAGGTACAGCAGTTGTTGAAGTAATCCGACCAAATGCAGATTTTGCTATCTCAAGTCACACACTTTTTGAAGGTTTGCCGGTTACTTTTCAAAACTTAACAACTGGAGGAGTAACCTATTTTTGGACATTTGGTGATGGAAATAGTTCAACCATGGTGCATCCTAATAACACATACCAAGTTCCGGGAACATATACTGTGACGTTAATAGCTACCAATCAATTGGGCTGTAAAGATACTGTGAGTAAACCAATTATAATTTTGCCAGAGTACTATATTTACGTTCCCAATGCATTCACACCTGATGGAAATCGTTCAAATAATTATTTTTCAGCGAGTACGGTAAACATTGCGAAATTGAACGTTAAAATTTACAATCGTTGGGGAGAATTGATTTTCGAATCTGATGAATTAGATTTTGCTTGGGATGGTACTTTCAAAGGCTTTAGAGTGCAGGATGGAGTTTATGTCTACAAAATAGAATATGTTACAACCGGAGCCATTGAGGAAACGATTACCGGCCATGTCGTTTTATTAAAATAGTCAAAAGGTTTCATCTTTTATATTCTTAAATCAGATAGAATTCCGAAATTTGAAAACCTTTTTAGGTTAAATAAAAGCACAATTATGTTTACAGGAATTATCGAACAACTTGGAGAAATCCGTCAAATTGAACAAGAACAAGAAAATATACATTTTACTTTATTTTCACCTTTTACTTCAGAATTAAAAATCGATCAAAGTGTAGCGCATAATGGTGCTTGTTTGACAGTAGTTGATATTCAAGGAGATTTGTACAAAGTGACAGCCATTCAAGAAACTTTGAACAAAACGAATTTGGGTTCTTGGAATATTGGAACAAAAGTAAATTTAGAAAGATGCATGCAAATGAATGGTCGTTTGGATGGTCATATCGTTCAAGGACATGTAGATACAATTGCGAAATGTGTTGCGATTGAAGATCAAAATGGAAGTTGGAAATTTACTTTTGAATATTTGACAGATCAGGTAACCGTAGAAAAGGGTTCAATTACAATAAATGGTGTGAGTTTGACAGTAGTAGATTCAATGTCTAAATCTTTCTCTGTTTGCATCATTCCATTCACTTTCGAACATACCAACTTTCATCAATTGAAAGTAAATGATTTCGTGAATTTAGAGTTTGATATCATTGGAAAATATGTTGCAAAATTGATGCTTCAACAACAATAATTATTATCTAGGCATGTTGCATTTTCTTGGTCCCCCAAGTCGAATACTGAACATCGCACCATAGAAAACATACCAGTCTTTGGTTGTCGCATTTCCTCGTTTACCATATGCAGATCCATCCAAGCTGCGATTTGAAAGTTCAGATGAAAGTGGACCGTTAATGGCAGCTAAATCATCTGCATTCACATATCTATTGGCATGCACATCATCTAAATAATCTGTAAACGTTTTGCGAATTCCATATTCTAAACTCAAAGTTACTCGTCCACCAATGGCAAATTTACAACCAACTCCAAGAGGAATTGTTAATTGTGTTTTTTTATATGGAGCTTCTGATGAAAGACTTGTTCCTTGCCCTTCAGTGCCCAAAGATTGCAAATCAATTTTGTCACCATTGAAATCAGCCGTAGGATTCATTTGAAAAATGCCGATTTCAGTCAATAAATAAGCCGTTCCAAAATAGCGAGAATTACCGATTTGAAAAGGCAAATAGCTAAACTCTACACCCGCAGCAAATTCATAGATTGTTGAAGAAAAGGATAAATTTCGATTGACAATTACAGGATTTGACGCTTGATTATCATTTCCTTCAACCGTTCCAAACATCGCATTAGCACGAAAAGCCAAACGTGTATTTACATTGTATTTGTAAACCAATCCTAAAGATAGATTTGAATTTTTGAAATGATTGTATTGATTTAAGTCACCGATATAATATGCACCTCCACCCATCACACCAATCTCAGATTTGGATCTAAAATTCTGGCGCTGTGCAAAAACCTGCATAACAGACAAAAGTGATAGTATGATTAATTTAAATTTCATATTTTAGATGATTCCAAAAAAGAACGGAAAATTACGAAGAAAATTACAATTTTCAGAAAAATTAATTGTGAAATTTCAATTTCAGTTGATTCAATTTGAAATGTTATTTTGTTGTACATGAGATAATTTTGCAATTCTAGATTTAGATTGTTATATTTACAACAGGCAGTTTTAAATCAATAGGTTGTATATGAATTCACTGAAAAAAAACATCAAATTTTTAGCACTCATTTTTCTTGTTGTTGGAGTTTTTCCAGCATGTAAAAAGTTGGAGTTTGACAAATTGGCTCAAAATGCCTGGAATCCTAATTTAGCAATTCCGCTAGCACATGCCAATTTTGGAGTTTATGATATTTTGGCTAGACAGGATTCCACTGATATTGTGGTGATTGATAATACAACCGGAGCAATCGCATTGGTTTACAAGGGTGAAGTTGTTTCGTATGATGCACAGTCGATAGTTCAATTAAACGATCAAAATTCGCAGACTGTACTTTCACTCGCAGACCTGAATTTGGTTACTTTGCCAGCATTAAGCGGAACGATTAGCACCAATAATTCAAATAATATTGTCTTCAATACAAACGCTGGCGTTGAAATTCATACGGTAGATTTTAGTAATGGAACCTTAAATTTGACAGTTACAACCAACTTACAACATGATATAACTGCTGTGTTGACTTTTCCTGATTTGAAACTGAATAATGTTCCCATTTCAAGAACCATCAACTTAACTTATACAGGCGGAATTCCTCAAACAGGTTCGACTTCAATTGATTTAACGAATGTGGTTGGGGATTTTACTTTAGGCAATACAACGGTCAATACTTTTAAAGTTAATTGTCAAACAACCATTACGGGAACTGGTCAACCGGTTGTTGGAAATGAAAATATTCAAATTGATTTCAATCTATCTAACTTAGCATTTGAAAACGTTCAAGGTTATTTTGGTCAACAAAATTTGGGGATTTCAAATGATACCATTTTGATGAAAATCTTTGAAACGGCATCAACTGGTTATTTTGAATTGGTTAATCCAAAAGTGAAATTCATCGTGGAAAATTCATTTGGATTTCCCTCAAGAATTAATTTTTCAGAAATAAAAACAATCAATGTAGCTACTGGTCAAGAATTTCCTTTGTCAGGTTTTCCAAATGTTTTTGATGTTAATGCTCCTGCAATAATGGGACAAACGGCAACTTCTACTTTGGAATTGAATACTACAAATACACCCAATTTATCCACAGTGATTACGCCAGTTCCAAAGTATTTTTATTTTGCAGCTACAGCACAATCCAATCCTAGTGGACAAACTGCAAACTTAAATTTCATTGAAGCAGATTCAAAATTTAAAGTTAGGACTGAAGTCGAATTGCCTTTGGAAGGTTTAGCTTATGGATTTGAGTTGAAAGATACGGTTCCGTTTAACTTCAATGAAGATGTTTCGGTTATTGAATCTGTCATGTTTCGGATCAACGTTGACAATGGATTTCCAGTCGATTTTAGGACACAGCTCGTTTTTTTAGATCAAAATTACAGTCCGTTATTTACAATTTTCAACACGCCTGAAGCGGTTGTGCAATCCGCATTGGTCGACAATGGTGGAAAAGTAAATCAAAACACTTTGAAAATCACAGATGCAACTTTAAATACGCTTCAAATAAGTCAGTTGAATCAAGTAAAATATGTACTGATAAACGGAGTTGCACAAACATTGGATGGAACCAATGGACAAATCGTAAAATTCTATGATTCCTATAAATTGGGATTGAAATTGGGAATGCAAATTCAAGGAAAAGTTGGATTGTAAGTCGGTTTAGTTAAAGTATTAATATTGATAAAGATTTCAGATGAATTTAAAATATCTATTTTTTCTCCTTGTATTATTGGGTTCTAGTAAACTCATTGCACAGAAAAATTTCACGCTTTATGGTTTAAATGAAACTGCACAAGCGCACTATTTGAATCCAGCTTTTAAGACCAAAGCCAAGTTTTATTTGAGCTTGCCAATTGCTTATCAGAGTTTTGGCGTATCAAATAGTGGTTTCAAATTGAATGACTTACTTCAAACTAGAGCAAGTGATGATTCTTTGGTGTTAAATCCAAACAATGCCTTGAACAAAATGGCGAAGCTTAATTTTTTGACTGCGGAAATGCACAATGAACTTTTTGCTTTTGGATTCAATGCGAAAGACAACTATTTCAGTTTTTCATTGACCAACCATTTGGTTTCAAATTTTACTTACCCAAGTGATTTATTCAGATTTGCGATTGAAGGAAATGGAAAATCATTGCTTGGAAAGCGTGCTTCTTTAGACGGTTTGGGTTTTAATTTGAATTCATATATCGAATATGCATTTGGATATAACAGAAAGATAAATAGCAAACTAACAATAGGTGGTAGACTCAAATTGTTGTCAGGAATTGCCAATGTCGATACACGAAAAAGTAGATTAGGAATCACAACAGATGCAACTACTTTTGATTTGACAATTGATGGCGCTGCACAAGTGAATACTTCTGGAATAAGACCTTTTTATGAAACGAATACAGCAACTTACAATCCGTTTAAAAGTATTTTAAATTTCAAAAATTTTGGAATGGCGGTTGATTTAGGTGCTACTTATCAATTGAATGAAAAATTTGCTTTTAATGCAAGTTTACTTGATTTGGGCGCTATCAAATGGAATACACAAAATGCAAATTTTGTTTCAAATGATGTCAATTTTAAGTTCGAAGGAGTAGATTTAAACCAATATTTGAATGACAGTACCTATTCTTTTGTGGATGCAATTTCTGATACGTTGACGAAAGTTTTTGACGGTTATGAAAATTCAGATTCATATACTTCAGGTCTTTACACCAGATTTTATTTAGGATCGACCTATCAAATATCAAAAAGTTTTGCTTTCGGCGCGACTTTATACAATGAAATAATAAAGAAACATTATCGTCCAGGTCTGATACTTTCTGGAAACCTGAAAGTGAATAATTGGTTTGCGGCAAGTTTAAATTATTCTGCTTATGCACGTTCATTTGCCAATATTGGTTTAGGATTTTCTATCAAAGGAGGACCTTTTCAATGGTACGTTATTTCAGATAATATTTTAGCTTTCATGGCTCCACAAGGCGCCAAAAATGCGCATTTGAGTACTGGGTTGAACATCTTGATCGGACCAAACAAAGACAAAGAAGCGAAAGCCAAATTTGAGTAAAGTATTACTTGATGTCGGAAAATATTACATCAACGCGGCGATTTAATTGACGCGTTTGTTCGTCTAATTCTGGTGAAATTGGCAGAGAGTTTCCAAAACCTTGGTAGGAAATTCTTGATGCGTCGATTCCTTCAAGAAGCAAATCATTGTAAACGGCAAAAGCTCTTTGAATTGAAAGTTCAACATCATTTGCACAACACACATGACCGCGAATAAATGCTTTTTTATTGGGATTTTTTTTCAGAAATTCGAGTAAAGTGATCACTTCGAGAATGGACGATTCATTTAAATACACAGCTTGATCTCCAACAAATTGAATGTTTAAGCTAATTGGAATTTCAGGTGTAGCTGCAGCAAAAACTTCCATTCTTCCAAGAAGTTCGGGATTGACAACATCTTCATTATCAAATTCAATAAAAACAGCGACTTTTCTATATTTACGATGATTGTATTCGTAGAATTGCGGATAATTTTCTCCTAAAACATATCGTTTTTCTATCTTTATAGCGTTCGTTTTTAGCAAGTTTTCGATTGAATTCAATCTGTTTTTTGCTAGTTCAATATTTGATTTAGTCGTTCCAATGGTATCGGTATAAGCAACTAAACTGAGGCTAAAATTCTTCTTTCCAGTATACTGTTTGACCCAATTTTGTAGATTTTGAATCGAATCAACGGCAAAATTCTTGCTTTTGTAGTCAAAGTAACAGGTAAAGCTTACTAAATTATCTTTTAATTTTACTGGGATTTGATTCTCCTTATAGTATTGTAATTCATACTCTTGGTTCGAAAGTTTAATGATAGAGTCATCATAGGGTGGTATTTTACTCCGCATTGGAATAAACTTTTCAACTTGAGCAAAACTGCAACATTGTTGAACGATTACAAAGGAAAATAAAAGAAATATTCGCATTTTGGTTTTAGTTAATATAATGGCAAATGCCATTTTTGTTACGCTTAATTTCTTTTATCAATTCCCCAAAGCATTTTATTTCTGATTGTATCCAAGAAATTATTGTCTTCGAATTTCATCACATTAATCATGAATTCAGCTTTTTTGATAATCAGCTCTGAACCTTGTGGGATATTTTTTGAATTTGCATCTAAACTGATGAGGTATTTTCGCTCGCGCCCTTCAATTTTCAATTTGATTGGCATATGATCTGGAACAACTACCGGACGCACATTGAGGTTGTGTGGCGCAATAGGAGTGAGAATATGCACTTGACAACCGGGAGTAATAATTGGTCCTCCACAACTCAAACTATAGGCCGTGGAACCAGTTGGAGTAGAAACGATTAATCCGTCAGCCCAATAAGAATTTAGGTAATTCCCATCCAAAGATGCATGAACAGTAATCATCGATGCAGTATCTTTTTTGTGAAGCGTTACTTCATTCAAAGCAATATTGTCATCACCAAACAGATTATCTTCAGTTTCAACCCTTAACAATGATCGTTTTTGGAAAACGTATTTTTTCTGATCAATCATTTCCATTGTTGAATGAATTTGATCTCTACTGATATTCGCTAAAAATCCCAATCTTCCAGTGTTGATTCCTAAAATCGGCACACCTGAATCACGAATGTAACTTACTGTTTTTATGAATGTTCCATCACCACCGATGCTAAAAGCAAAATCAATTCCTTTTTTGAAATCCTTGTGGGTTGAAAAAGTTTCACAATGTGAACCGATGTTGGATTTTTTTTCTAATTCCTTTTTTAAATCTTTCTCGAGAATGGCATTCCACCCAAAATCTTTGATGATTTTGAGCAAATTTTCATAGTCAGCAACATCTTGTTTATTGACTTTTCTTCCATAAATGGCGACATTCATAACTAAATGTTCAAGAAATTAATTAAAGAATCAAATCGTAGTTGTAAATCATCATCAAAATTACTTTTCTGGTAAGAAGCATTGATGGTATAATCATACCTTTCAAAAGTTCTCAGAATGCGATCCAGTTCTACTTGATTTATTTTCAAAGTGATATCAAGTTTTGTTGAATCAGGCGATGACATTATATAAGAACTCAAAATCTTGGCGTTGTTGCTTTCAACAATTTGAGCGATTTGAGCTAAAGAATAATCATTTCTGTTGACTTCAAGAACGATAATTCCACCGCTTTCTTTGATGCTTCCAGTATTGGCAATCATCGTAACTAACTGATGAATACTTGTACAACCTAAATATGAATCATCTTCATCAAGAATGGGAACAACAGAAATTTTTTGTTCTGCAACCCTGAATAGTACTTCATAAATATGTGCATTTCCTCGAACATAAGGTCTAGGCAAATGTTCAAAAAGCTTGTCCAACGTTTCGTCCAAATCCATTTTATCTAAAATGTCAGATTCTGAAATTAAACCTACAAAATTTCCGTTTTTTAAAACAGGAAGATGCGTAACTTTAAATTCATCCATCCATCTCAAAGCAATTTCACCTGAATCTGTGTGTTTTAAAGGTGGAATCTCATCCGTAATTAAATCTTTTGCTGTCATTGTGTTGCCAAAGTACTAAATTAGTTCATATTTCTAAAATTTCAATTCAATTAGTTTTTGAAAAAAAATCAATTTTCTTCCATTTTAAAATTGAAACTTAATCAACAATAGCACATTTTTCTTATTTCTGATGGTTTTTGAATCAGTATATTTGTGGTCTGTAACAGATGAACTTCAATTGATAAAATAACATTATGGAGACTAAATTAAGTGTCAATATCAATAAGATTGCAACGATAAGAAATGCGCGTGGTGGAAATACGCCGAATGTAGTTCAAGTAGCAATTGATTGTGAACGATTTGGAGCTCATGGAATTACAATTCATCCGAGACCAGACGAAAGACACATTACTACAAAAGATGTTTATGATTTACATAAAGTTGTAAAAACTGAATTAAACATCGAAGGTTATCCAGATGAAAGATTTATGCAAATGATTGCAGAGTTGAAACCCGCACAGGCAACTTTAGTTCCAGATCCGCCGCACGTATTGACATCTAACGCTGGGTGGGATACCAAAGCCAATTTAGAATGGTTGACCAAGTTGATTGCAGAAATTAAATCTCAGGGAGTTCGAACATCTATTTTTGTTGACACCGAATTAGTCAATATTGAATGTGCAGCTAAAACGGGCGTGGATAGAATCGAATTATATACAGGACCATTTGCCGAGGAATTTCCAATTGATGCTGAGAAATCAATCAGTTCATATATCGATGCTGCAAATTTAGCAACCTCACTAGGTTTGGAAGTAAACGCTGGACACGATTTGAGTTTAGAAAATTTGAAATTTTTTAAAGAAAATATCCCACAACTTGCAGAAGTTTCAATTGGACATGCATTAATTTCTGATGCGCTATATTTTGGGTTAGAAAATACAATTCAAAGATATTTATTACAGTTGGCGTAAACTTATATTTGTCTTTAAATGTTTGCAAATCAATGTTTTAATTTTTTTTCTGATTTTTTAATTTCTATGTCCAACAGTTGTCCTGTAACATAAGTTGCACAAACTGGTTTTCAACTATATATTTGAACTCGTAAAGAAATTAAAACCACAAGAAGATTAAATACTACTGATGAATATTGTGGAATAAATGCCCTAGGCTTACCTCTAGGGCATTTTTAGTTTAAAAAAGATTTGATTTTTTTATTTAATAGAATTTTACAACTTCAAATCTCAAAATTGAAATAAAGTTGGTAGCAACATCTCTCGTAAGAATGGATGAAATAAGACCAGTTTTTAGATTGTAAATTACTTGAATATCTGTAATAAACTGATTGTTTTTATAGATGTGTTTCTCGCTTAAATTTCCAAATTCGTCATATTTGAAACGCAATTCTTGATTTAACTTAGAATTATTAGAATTGGTTATTTTGATATTTGAAATCCATCCATTTTCATTGTACTCAAATTGAGTTATTGTTCTTTGATTGCCAAATTTTAGTTTTTCTTCTTTTGAAATTAGGTATCCAGTTGAATCATGCGTAGAAATAATTTCTTTGAAAGGCAGTCCATAGCTGTTGTGAACGGTAGATTTTTCAAAAACCCCAGTCTTTTCATATTTGATTGTTTCAAAATTTAGCAACATGCTTCTTTCAAAACTAGGGACAAAAAAAGTTCCTGCTGTGTCGATATCACGTTTGTATTCTTCCTTAATAACGCGATTTATTGAATCATAAAAATAATGTGTAGAGTAATATCCAATATTGTCTTTTCTTCTAACAAATGCCAAATTTCCATCTTTGTAATAGCTGTAAAGAAGCAGTGTTGTATCAATCTTGCGACTTTCGTTATTGGTTTCAAAAGATTGAATTAAGTGGCCTTTATTATCAAAATCATATTGAAAAACATAATCAGTTTCTCTCATGATATCGCCCATTTTTTTGAAAGTATAAGTTCCCTTTAAACTTTTAATTTTGTTGTTTTTTACAAATTTTTCATTAAAAAATGGAATCTCAGAAAAAGCATTTCCTTTCGAATTATCGAGGAACTGTGATTTTCCACAGAAAGGAAACAACAATATAAAAAAGACAATATTTTTCACGGTACAAAAAAAAACAATTCAAGGGCTGAAATTTTCACTTTTGGATTTAATTGTCCGCAAGTAATTGTTTATAAGATGATTTTATCGTTTTGGTAACAGTTAATTTTCGTTTCATTGAGATTAAAAACTAGGTTGCCGTTTTCGAAGATTTCATTTCTTTCCGTTATCTTTGTTGCATGCAGAAAAAGTGGTACGGAAAAGATTTTCGATTGGGCGTTTTAGGTGGCGGACAATTGGGAAGAATGCTGATTCAAGAAGCAGTAAATTATGATGTTTACGTTCATTGTTTAGATCCTGATGCGCAAGCTCCTTGCGTTGATTTGGCACATTCGTTTACTATTGGTTCATTGAATGATTTTGAAACAGTGTACAATTTCGGAAAAGACAAAGATGTATTGACAGTTGAAATTGAACACGTAAACATTGAAGCTTTAGAAAAGCTGGTTGAAGAAGGTAAAAAGGTTTTTCCTCAGCCGAACATTTTGAAAATGGTTCAAGACAAAGGTTTGCAAAAACAATTTTACGTAGCCAATAATATTCCAACTCCTCCATTTCATTTAGTCGAAAATAAGGCTGAAATAGAAAAATATATCGGTGAATTTCCTTTCATGCAAAAAATGCGAAAAGGAGGTTATGATGGAAAAGGTGTTACTGCGCTCAAATCTGCTGCCGATCTAGAAACTGCTTTTGACGTTCCAAGCGTTTTGGAATCTTTTGTTGATTTTGAAAAAGAACTTTCCGTAATTGTCTCAAGAAATGAAAAAGGTGAAACGGCTGTTTTTCCTGTTGTAGAATGTGAGTTCAATCCAGAAGCCAATTTGGTTGAATTTCTTTTTGCTCCTGCCAATATTTCCAATGAAATCGAAAAAGCCGCTGAAAAATTAGCGGTAAAAATTATCAATTCTTTAGAAATGGTTGGAATTTTAGCAGTTGAACTTTTCTTGACAAAATCTGGAGAATTGTTGGTAAATGAAATTGCTCCTCGTCCGCACAATAGCGGTCATCATACCATTGAATGTAATGTTACTTCGCAGTTTGAACAACATATGAGAAGTATTTTGAATTTACCTTTAGGTTCAACGCGTATTATTCAACCAGGGGTGATGATTAATTTATTGGGTGAAAAAGGTTTTGAAGGTGCTGCAATTTATAGAAATTTGGAAGCCGCTATGGCAATTCCAGGTGTGAAAACGCACATTTACGGAAAAGCAAACACTAAATCTTTCAGAAAAATGGGGCATGTCACAATCACTGCTGAAAGTCTTGAAGAAGCAAAAAAAATCGGCAGAGAAATCAAAGATTTAATAAAAGTAGAAGCTTAAATAAAACATTATAAAAAGGAAATTATGGTAGGAATCATCATGGGAAGCAAATCAGATCTTCCAATTATGCAAGAAGCTGCAAATATTCTAAAAGAATTAGGTGTTGCTTATGAAATCAATGTTGTTTCTGCACATAGAACTCCAGAATTGATGTTTGAATACGCGAAAAATGCCCATAGAAACGGAATCAAAGTGATTATCGCTGGAGCTGGTGGTGCTGCGCATTTGCCAGGAATGACAGCTTCGTTGACTCCACTTCCTGTCATTGGTGTTCCAATTAAATCGAGCAATTCAATTGATGGTTGGGACAGTATTCTATCGATTCTTCAAATGCCGAATGGAATTCCTGTAGCTACTGTAGCTTTGAATGCTGCAAAAAATGCTGGAATTTTAGCTGCGAAAATGATAGCTACTTCAGATGAAAATCTATTACAAAGATTGTCTGATTATATGGAAGAATTGAAGCAAGCGGTACTAGAAAGCGGCAAAAATCTTGGTTAATCGTAGAGTAGATATTTTGCACGAATCTTTCTGAACTCCTGAATTTCTGGTTTCCAAGATGCACGAATTTCTTTGATTGTCCAACCTTCGTTGATTTGTTTACGCAATTCTGCCGTTCCTGCTAATCTATCAAAAAATGCAGGTTGATCAATAAATTGATTGCTATCACCCAATAAGGCTTTGGCTTCAATTAGCCAATTCAAATTGATGTCATAACTCCGTTTTTTCGTCACAGCATTCAAATCGTAGCCATAACACAATTTGTTTTCGTACATTGGATTTTTCGCTCCAAAACTCGAAATAGGGGTAAACGTAAAATCTGTTTTAGGAAAATTAGGATGACCGTAATATTCAAAAGGTCTTTCAGTTCCTCGACCAATGCTTACAGATGTCGCTTCAAACAAACACAAACTAGGATACAAAGTAATCGCCGCATCAGATCTCAAATTTGGACTTGGTGGAATCGGAATGGAATACTTCATTTTTCGAGAATAGTTCTTACAAGGAACAATACTCAAACGACAATGTAAACTATCTGACAACCAGCATTCATCATTCACCATCAAGGCATATTCACCGATGGTCATTCCGTAAACAATTGGCACAGGATGCATTCCAATAAATGATTTGTGCAAACTGTCTCTTACGGGCCCATCAACATAATGTCCATTCGGATTTGGGCGATCCAAAACAATCAATGGTTTGTTATTTTCAGCACAGCTTTCCATTACATAGTGAAGTGTTGAAATATATGTATAAAAACGAACGCCAACATCTTGAATGTCGTAAATGACAACATCCACATCCTCCATTTGAGACGGCTTTGGTTTTTTATTATTTCCGTATAGAGAAATAAGCGGCAGACCAGTTTTTAAATCCGTTCCACTGTACACTTTTTCGCCAGCATCCGCATCGCCTCTAAATCCGTGTTCAGGGGAAAATACTTTTTGTATCGTTATTCCCAAAGAAATTAAGGTATCAACTAAATGCGAATTTCCAACTGTAGAAGTTTGGTTTCCAACGATTGCAACTCTTTTTCCTTTCAAAGAATCGAGATACAAATTCATTCTTTCACCTCCTAAAATGGGGATATTCGATTTGTATTTTTCTTCTACCAAAAGTTCTTGGCTCTCATTTGGATCCGTAACAACATGTTTTTCAGCGTTGTTTTTTTTCTCTTGAAATTCGTAATATTTCTTTTTTATGTTACAAGAAAACATCAAAATCAATAAAATACTTTTAAGGCACAAAAGCTTTGCGTACTTTAGCGACTTATTAGTAAATACATTGAAATTCGAGTATTTCATAGCGAGAAAAATCCTTAAAAATGAGGTCGAAGGTAAGAAAGTTTCCCGACCTATCGTCCGCATTTCTATAATTAGTATCAGCCTTGCGATGTTAGTAAATCTGATAACAGTAGCGGTAGTCACTGGTTTTCAGAAAGAAGTGAGAGACAAAGTAATTGGATTTGGAGCACATGCGGTAGTCACAAAATCGGGTGAAGCATCCATTTTCGAGAGCGATCCAATTTTAAAAGATCAAAGTTTTTATCCAAGATTGGAATTGTCCAATGAAGTAGTGCACATTCAAGCGGTAGCCTATAAGCCAGCTTTGCTGCAATCTGATGCTGATGGAAATGCGGCGCAAGAGATTCAAGGAATCATGATGAAAGGGGTGGATGAAAGATACGATTGGTCCTTTTTCAAACAGCATTTGGTTTCTGGTCGAGTTCCAAACATACACCAGGATACAATTTCCGACGAAATTATCATTTCAAAAAAGATTGCCAAAGATTTGAATTATAAAGTTGGTGACGAAGCCAGAACGTTTTTTGTGAAGAATAAACCAATCAAAAATATGTTTAAAATCGTCGGTATTTTTGAGACTGGGTTAGAAGATTTTGACCGAGAAATGGTTTTGGGAGATATTCGTCAAATACAAAAATTGAACGATTGGGGAATTCAAGCTTCCATAGTAGTATCAGACACTTTGGTGAATGGACATTTAATCGTCGAAGGTGAAGTTGTTGGAGGAAATGGCAATTATCGCTACGATTGGGGTAGAGGATATGAAAATTACAAAGGATTTACATTTTTCCCGAAGAAAGATACTGTAATAAGATTGATTGCTTCAGATTACTGGATGTATTTAGATGGAAATGGCGAGCAGACGAGTGTTCCAGATACTGCTTATTTGAAAGTGACTATTTCTGGAGACAAAGCTTCTCTTTTTCCTTATGATTTAGATTCAGATCATAAAATAGCCAAAAATTATCTCGATGAGCAAGGATATCAATTTGAAATTTCTGCTGGTACAAAGAAAATCAAATTTCAAAAAATAGATGGAAAAGGCAGTTTTCAAAAATATGTAGGTGCTTTTGAATTTACTTTAAGAGATTGGAATTTATTGCAAAATGACGTCAAATTTTTGAAAAAGCAAATACAATTTCAACAGCCGAATGGAGAAGATTTGCGTGTGACAAGTATTGTTGACAGTCAAAGCGACATTTTTGTTTGGTTGGGATTTTTGGATATCAATGTGTATATCATCTTGGTTTTGATGATTATCATTGGTGTGATCAATATGGGTTCAGCATTATTAGTGATGATTTTAGTCAAAACTAATTTTATTGGAATGATGAAAGCCTTGGGCGCAAAAAATTGGAGCATTCGCAAAATCTTTTTATATCAAGCTGGATTTTTGATTTTACGTGGAATGTTTTGGGGAAATTTGATCGGAATTAGTTTGTGTTTGTTGCAAAAGTATTTTCACATCATCAAACTAAATCCAGAGGTATATTATTTAAACGCAGTTCCGATTGATATCAACATTTTTTCGATATTGATTTTGAATCTCGCTACGTTGATTGTTTGCTTGCTAGCATTGATTGTTCCGTCATACGTAATCACAAGAATTTCTCCAGTCAAGGCAATTCGATTTAATTAATTTATTCCATACAATGGCACGGTGGATCAAACTCGATACGCATCCACGGTAGCCTTTCTTTCCAACGAACATGGAAACTTGGAGGGTAAGCCAATCCATGTAAACTTAGGGTTTTTAAATTTGGCATTAAAACAAATGCTTCCGGAAAAGAACCTACAGGTGAATCTGACAAGTCCAAATAATTCAGATTAGTGGCGTATTGAATACACTCGGGAATATTGGTAAATTCGTTTCTACTCACAATTAATTTTTCCAATCGCTTCATGGAGCAGATTTGAATTGGAAAGACTGCAAATTTATTTTTGTCTAAATTGAGTTCTGTTAAGTATTCAAAATCCTTAATAAAATCGGGTAAATGAGTCAATTTATTCTTGCTTAAATCTAGTTTTTGAATAGATTTAAATTTACTCAATGCTTGAGGCAATGAATCTAATTTCAAACGTTCAAATGAAATCGCAAAAACAGAATCAGGATTCGCAATCAATGCTTCTTCCCAAGAATAAACCTTGATAGGTTCATTTGCCTTGAGAGTGAATGGTTTAAGGCTGATGGCTAAAAATAGAACGAACAGTTTTTTCATCTTCTTGCAATTGAGCGCGCAACACCTCTAATGATTGAAAGCGATGTTCTCCGCGAATTCTTTGTAACAAATATACTTTAATACTTTGATCATAAATTGCTTCAGAAAAATCAAAAATGAAAACTTCAATTTTGACTTCTTTAGAATCTGTAACCGTCGGACGAATGCCGATATTCATCATTCCTTGCAATTTTCGTTGGTCTTCCAAAATTACCTCCACTGCATAAACGCCAATGGCGGGAACAATTTTTAAATCATCACCAATTTCGATATTCGCCGTTGGAAAACCGATTGTTCTACCAATTTGATTGCCTTTTACCACTTTCCCTGAAATCTCAAACGGTTCATTCAAATAACTATTGGCTGTTTGAACATCACCGATTTCAATAGCTTGTCGTATTTTCGTTGAGCTGACATTGATTTCATCTACTTCATGCGCAGGAATTTCGATTACCTCAAAAGGAAGCGTTTCTGACAGTTTTTGTAGTTGTTTTAAACTTCCTTCTCTGTTTTTACCAAATTGATGATCGTAGCCCACCACAATGGTTTTTACATGTAATTTATCTACTAAGTAATCCTTCACAAATTCATCTGCACTTAAGTTTGAAAATTCTTTTGTAAACGGAAAAATGATTAAGTGATCAAGTCCCAATCGGTCTAAATTTTCAATTTTTTCAGCTTGCGTTTGAATGAGTTTTAAACCGTGATTGGAGGGATTGATAACCATTCTTGGATGCGGAAAGAATGTAAAAAGCACCGTTTCTCCGTTTACTTTTCTAGCTTCTTCCTTTAATCTTTCAATGATTTTTTGGTGTCCAAGATGCACACCATCAAATGTACCAATCGTTAATACAGCATTTGGAATTTTTCCAACTTCTTCAAAATCTTGGTAAACTTTCACGCAAAAAATTAATTTTTAATGATTTTACGTGTAGCTCCAGATTGTAAGTCTTTCACAAAATAAATGCCGTTAGTCAATGTTTCGACATTGATTTCAGTGTTGGAAGCATCGATTTCAAACATCAATTTTCCTTGCAAATCAAATATCAATGCTCCTTTATATTGTGTATTATCTACACTCAAATGCAACGTTTGATTTACTGGATTTGGATAAACTTCAAATTGTGTTGTAGCAATCGAATTTTCTTTCATCCCTAAAGAAGCATCCATTGCTGTTGAGAAAATTGGTCTAATCATGACAGAACCTTCGAATGAAGTATTAGGCCAAGTAGTACCGTTGTCAACGCTATAGAAAATCTTATCAGAATTGATGGTGTTTCTGTCAAATCCGATACATAATTTATCTGCTTCTAATTGTCTCCAACCAACATAAAAAGTTCCAGTAATCGCTAATTTAGCAGTATCTTTCAAATAATAGTTGGTGAATTTATTTCGCTCATTTTCGTATTTAGGTTGACGAGGGAAGAAAAATTCATCCTCATAAATCACATTTCCTGGTTTACCGTTATTGTCATCCCAAACGCACAATAAAAACAAGTTATCAGAAACATCTTGGACGCTTGGAACAAAATGCATTTGTACACCAATCAAAGAATCTGCTTCGTAAGGTGTAAATTGATACGCAAGACGAGATTGATTTCCTGTTGTTCCATATGCTTGTTCAGCAGATCCATCGTCATATGCGTAATAATTGGCAAAAACTTGTTGACCTACTGTTGAATCATTCAATGTGATTTGTGCGAATGGCGAAGTTGCTGTTGCCTGTAAATCAAAAGTTTGATAGTCACCAGTTTTTGTTTCATCAAAATGATATCCTGTAGAAAAATCATGGAAACTTTCGTAGAACGTGCGCGGTTGGTAATTTTGAACAGGATCTTGATTTGTAAGTACCAAAGTGCTTAATGGAAACGAGCCTTCAGTTGTTCCGTTATATTGTACCCAAGCTTCTCCAATTTGACTGTTTTCAGGAATATTACTTCCATTTCTAACAAAAATTCGTGCTGAATCAGTCATTTTATCAGTGAAGTTATTTTTGTAGTGATCCCACGGCACAGAGGTGTAATCTTTCAAAAATGAACCTAAAGGATAAACAAAAGCAAAGTCTTTGAAAAGTGTATCTTGCGCACCAGACAAAGCTCTAAGATGCACGTAATCAACATGAAAATGATCTAAGCTTCCAGATAAACCACTGTAACTTTTGAATCTAAATTGAAATCCATCTTGGAAATACTTTGCATCTTGAATTCGAATGTGCACTTTTTTGAAATCTTCAACAGGTGCTCCAATTGTTGACCAAGCTCTAAACCATTGATTAACTGTAGGTGCATAAAATTCAAGTACCAATGAATCTGTTTCTTCGGGAATATCTCCCAATCCTTCAGTTTGATAAAGAAAACTAAAATACACTTCGTTGGCATTGTTTACTGCTGTCATGTCAATTGGTTTGGAATGTAAAACATCCGCTAATCCAACTGCACTTGAACCAAAATTGTAAGGATATCCATTTTCATCTAAACCATCGAAAGTAACCACGCCAAGTGTCCAAGGATTTTTGGCGAATCGGTAATTGTGATAAGCATAATTATCTATCCAATAAGCATTTTGATCGTGAATATTTGCAAAAAATTGTGTCGCTGAATCTTGCACAAAAAACGGTGGAATTTGCCAAACTGTATCTGGATCATTTGGAAAATCTAAAGTGTCGTAAATGATGTAAGGTGGATAAACTGTTGTTTCATCGTAAACTGGCGGATATACCAAAAAGTTGGTAATTTTTATTGTATCGGAAGGAAGAGGTTCGTTTACACTTGTTCCAGAAGCTTGAGAAACAATTCTTCTGAAAGTTGGAATATTTGAATACTTGGCATCCAAAGGCAACGGAAGATTGGTATTTCGGTTCAACAGTTTATATCTTTTGTCAAAAGTAACTGATGGATCAGCATAATTAGCCACATATTTTTGAAAATGATCTTTGGAAAAATCATCCAAAATAGATTTGGTAAGCGTAATTTCTAAAGTATCTGAAGTGTAAATGAAAGTTGAATCAAAGGTTTCAGAACCTGATTTCATCGGAATTGGTTTAACAATATCTGCATTGCTAGCAAGTGGGTAAATTCCTTCTCCCTGTGCAAATGTAAATTGGAAAAATCCAATGATTGCGGCAATTGTGACTATAATTTTCATTTATTGAAGCTTTTGTTTTTGTCTTCGCAACTAATCTGTACAGCCATTTTTTTGCAATAATATGGTGATTGTAGATCCAGCGGGACTCAACACACCATCGATAAATTCAGGAGTTTGTGACATTACTTTGGCGTTCAAACTATCCTCCGCATTATTACAACCACTGTACGATTCAAACAAAGTGATTGAAGACAATTCAGCTAAACGACTTTTAACTTCATTTATTGTTAAACAAGCTAAATCAGGAATTTGAACAGGTTCACCAGCTTGATTTTTACCAACTACAAGTTGCACCGTCGAACCAATTGGAATTCTAGTTCCTTCTTTGATAACTGATCCTTTGTATTTTTGATTCAATACAGCTCCATCAGCTTCTCTAGTGGTTTCGAAAACAATCGTAAATTTCAAACCACGATTTTTGAGAACACTTTCAGCAAAACGTTGCGATTTATCAATCAAACTTGGCATTTCAACCAAACGAGATCTTTTCGATACACGCAAGCGGATAATTCTTCCTTCTTTCACAAATACATCAGTTGAATCAGTTGGTCGCGGATCTTGCGATAAAATAGTTCCTTCAGGTTTATTTGGAGCGTAAATAGAATCCAAAATTTCATATTGTAATCCACTTTCTTCGATAATTCCTTTAATGTTTTTTACATTTTTCCCAAAAAGAGAAGGAACTTCAATTTTTTGCCCGTGATTGGTAATGCTATCAAGCATTAAGACTGTTCCACCTACAATAACAATGTATGCTAAAATCACCAAACCAAGGTGTTTAACAAAATGTTTAGACAAGATAAAATTTTTGAGCTTCGTTAAAAATTCCATGAATGAAAGTCAATATGAGCAACAAATATATAAAATACGGCTGAGAAAATCTCACTTAACATTATTTATCAATTTGATTATCGTTTTTATCCAATTTTTATTGCTGAAAACTTTTGCTAAAATTGATTAATTACAGATATTTCAGCTTTACCTTTGTTCTTGGATATATGTAGGAATACATAAATTCTTTAGTTGCATCTCAAATTGAAAGTATGAAGCGAATTGCCATTTTTTGCGGAGGATATTCCTCTGAATTTGAAATTTCTATCAAAAGCGCCAACACTATTTTAGCTAATTTCCCAGAGGGATACGATCCTTTTTTGGTTGAAATTACCAAAGAAAGTTGGACAGCGATTTATAGAAATGAAAGGTTGGATTTTAATCCTTGGAATTTGAGTTTTGAGTTTCAAAATCAAGAAATTGAGATTGATGCAGCAATCATTTATATTCATGGAAATCCTGGTGAAAACGGAAAGTTGCAAGCATATCTTGAACTGAAAGATGTTCCATTTATCAATTCTGGTGCATTGGCATCAGAGCTTTCGTTTGACAAATGGTATTGTAATCAATTCTTAAGAGGATTTGATATTCCTGTTGCTAAATCACTTTTATTGACTTCCATCGATGCGTTTGAAAATCAATATATTTTGGAAACTTTAGGCTTACCTTGTTTTGTGAAACCTTCTGATTCCGGTTCTAGTTATGGAATTTCTAAAGTGAAAACAGCGGAAGAATTGCAACCTGCTTTGGAAAAGGCTTTTGCTGAAGGTGAAACCGTCGTGATTGAATCGTTTTTAAACGGAACGGAAGTCACTTGTGGCGTTTATCGCACTAAAAACGGAATTCATGCACTTCCGTTGACAGAAATCGCTACTGAAAATGATTTCTTTGACTATGAAGCAAAATATCTAGGTGCTTCGCAAGAAATTACGCCTGCACGAGTTTCTGATTCAATTTCTAAAAATGTGCAAGAAATTTCCAAAAAAATCTACCAATTGTTGCGTTTGAGATCTATCGCTCGAATCGATTTTATGTTGGTTAATGACGTTCCACATGTGATTGAAGTAAACACGACACCTGGATTTTCACCTGCGAGTTTGGTACCCCAAATGATTGCTTGTGAAGGAAATACTATTCAAAATTTTTGGAAAGAGATTTTGGATGTGGAATTGAAGTAGTTTCATTATAGCTTGATTAACTTTTGATTATCAAACTTTGTTTCATTTTATAGTCAGTTTTTTTACTTATTTTTGACACATAAATTTAAGTGAAAATGAATATTTTAATCACGGGAGGTGCTGGTTTTATTGGTTCGCATGTAGTGCGAAGATTTTTAAAATTTTATCCTAATTACAATATTATCAATTTTGATAAATTGACTTACGCTGGTAATTTGTCAAACTTGAAGGATGTTGAAGACAATCCTAAATATACTTTTTTTAAAGGAGATATTTGTTCTCTTGATGATGTAACAAATGCATTTAAAACTCACAATATCACCCACGTAATCCATTTGGCTGCTGAATCTCATGTTGATCGTTCAATCGAAGGACCTCTAGAGTTTGCAATGACAAATGTGGTTGGAACATTGAATTTATTGTCTGTTGCGAAGTCTTTTTGGACTGAAGGAGAACATGTTTTTCACCACGTTTCTACCGATGAGGTTTATGGAAGTCTAGGTGAGGAAGGATTATTTATGGAAACAACACCTTACGATCCTCGCAGTCCATATTCGGCTTCTAAAGCGTCTTCAGATCATTTTGTTAGTGCTTTTTACCATACGTATGGATTCCCAATTAAAATGTCAAATTGTTCAAATAACTATGGAAGTCATCATTTTCCAGAGAAATTGATACCATTGATGATTGGAAATATCGTGAATATGAAACCGCTACCTGTTTATGGCAAAGGTGACAATATTCGCGATTGGTTGTGGGTAGAAGATCACGCTTCTGCTATTGACGCAATTTTTCACAAGGGAAAAATTGGTGAGTCCTACAATGTTGGAGGACTGAATGAATGGAGAAACATCGATTTGGTGAATTTTTTATGTGATTTATTAGATAAAAAATTAAATCGTGAACCAGGTACAAGCGCTTCATTGATTACTTATGTAAAAGACCGAGCAGGACACGATCAAAGATATGCGATTGATGCTTCTAAGATTTCTGCAGAACTAGGCTGGAAACCTTCAATCAAATTTGAAGAAGGACTAGAAAAAACCGTAGATTGGTATTTGAATAACCAAGACTGGGTAGATGAAGTTACCAGCGGTGCATATCAAGAATATTACAAGAAAATGTATTCATAAATTTAAAGAGGAATTGCGGAAGTAATTTCTCTTTTTGTTTTATCTACTTAGCTCAATGTGTTCGTTGAGTGCAACTCGAACGGTTTGGGCAACCAATTCGTAAAATGACGATTTATCTTCTTTAGGTGCGTTTTCAAGTGCTTGATAGTATGCTAAACGTGAATTTAAATCTCCTTTGATATTTGCAATTGGAAAACCATGTTGTATTAAAATCAAATTCATTATAAGTCTGGTTGTTCGTCCATTGCCATCAATAAAGGGATGAATTCGTACAATTTGTTCGTGCATTTCCGCTGCTAAAATGATAGGATGAAGTAAGTTTTTATTTTTTTGATAGTATTCAAATACTTCTTCCATCATTCGGTTTAGAAGAAATGGCTCTGGAGGCAAATGTGAACTTCCTGAGATTCTTACGCCAATTGATCTATATACTCCTGCATTTTCTCTGTCAATTCCTTTTAAAATTAGGTAGTGAATTTGTTTTAAAATACGCTCGTTAAAATCAACTTTATTTTGAACAATTTCAGAAATATATTCAATTGCCTCTGAGTGATTTACTACTTCCAAGTGCTCGCGCATCGATTTCCCTCCAATCGTTAATCCTTCATTGATGACCAAATGTGTTTCTTGCAAAGTCAATGTGTTACCTTCTATTCGGTTACTTTCATACGTATAATTCAAACGAAAATACTCGTTCATTTTTTGAAGTTGTATTCCTTTGAGCGGTTTCAATTTGATCCAATCTTCTTTCAATGAGTCACATGCTAAAAGTAATATTTGAATGTTTTCAGGTAATTCATTCTGAAGTTTTTCTGCTTTCGATAAACCGTAAGAAATTTTGTTGTCTGCAACCTTCATAGATTCTGCATAAAATTCCTCATGCTCAACTATGCGATAAATTTTTTCTCCCAACCAAAGTGTCAGGGTTTGTTTTTTATCCAATTCTAAAACTTCGAGTAATCGATTTATTTGTGGCTTCGTAGGAATTCTATCGCCCTTTTCAAATTTATTGAGCAAAGAAGAATCAATGGAAGTTTCTGCACTTAATTTACGTAAACTCCATTCCTTACTAATTCTTCCTTGTTTTAAATAAAAAGATAATTCCATGTTGACAAAAATAATGTTGACAAATTTTATCCACAAATTTATTCTTTTTTCTTGATATAAAAAAATTCCTCCTATATTTTTTTACCTTCGCTCCATGTTATCCAATTTTTGTAAAATCTTTTTTGCGCTTTTGATAGGTTTCAATGTATGGTCTCAATCTACATTACTTTCTCCTTCAGATTCTCTGAATAATAAAAGATTGATTGGTTCTTCAATTAGTACTGGCGTTATTTGGTCGGGAAGTATAATTGGCTTGTCGACAGTTTGGTACAAAGATTTTCCGAAATCTTCATTTCACACATTTGATGATTCCCGTGAATGGATGCAAATGGATAAAATGGGGCATGTTTTTACAGCTTATCATTTGAGCGACAAGGTTTATAAACTTTATCGTTGGTCAGGACTCGACAGAAAAAAAAGTGCTTTGATCGGAGCTGGTGTTGGATGGGGTTACCAAATGTCTTTTGAGTTTTTGGATGCTCAAAGTGCTGGATGGGGATTTTCTTGGTCAGATGTAGGTGCAAACACATTTGGAAGTGGACTTTTTTTGTCTCAGGAATTGCTTTGGCAAGAACAATATTTGAAGTTAAAATTTTCCTACAGTCCAAGTGATTTCGCGCAGTATCGACCTGCGATTTTAGGTGCAACTTTTCCAGAAAGATTATTGAAAGATTATAACGGACAAACGTATTGGTTGACATTTTCCCCAGGATCCATTTTTCCGAAAAGTAATATTCCTGCTTGGATAGCAATTGCTGCGGGGTATAGCGTCGATGCAAAACTCGTTGGAAGCAACGATTTTTTTAAAACTGCTGACGGCTTGAAGAGTTTTACAGCCAAGCGAGAATTTATACTTTCCCTAGATTTAGATGTGACAAAATTGCCGATCAAAAAAACATGGTTAAAGAAAGTACTTAGCCCATTTAATGTGATTAAAATTCCCTTTCCAGCCTTGGTTTTCCGAGGAAATGATATTTCTGGAAGATTACTTTATTTCTAAAGCTGAATTATTCAGCCCATTTTTTCAGAACGACAGAAGCAATGTGTCCACCAAAACCAAATGTATTGCTCATAGCATATTGAATTTCTTTGGCTTGTGCTTTTTCTAGCGGAAAATCGAATAAATTCGCAAATTCTGGTTCAATTTCTTGGGTATTGATTGTTGGAGGAACCATATTATCTTGCAAAGCTTTCACGCAAATAATGGCTTCAATTGCTCCTGCAGCACCCAATAAATGTCCTGTCATGGATTTCGTTCCAGAGATACTCAAAGATTTTCGTTCACCAAAAACACGTTTTGCAGCAATTAATTCACTCGTGTCACCTTGCGCAGTTGAAGTTGCGTGCATGTTGATGTAATCAATTTGTTCAGCAGTAATTCCTGCTTCTTCTATGGCCAAGTTCATTCCTAAAACGGCTCCATCTCCTTCAGGATGTGTACCAGTTAAATGATATGCATCGGCAGCCATTCCTCCACCTACAACTTCGGCATAAATTTTAGCTCCACGTTTTTTTGCGTGTTCATATTCCTCTAAAATCAGAGCACCGGCTCCTTCACCCATAACAAATCCATCGCGATGAACATCAAAAGGACGAGAAGCTAATTCCGGAGTTTCATTTAAAGTTGAAAGTGCTTTCGCAGAAGAAAAACCTCCAATGGCTGATTGCGTAATTGCTGCTTCAGAACCACCTGAAATAATCATGTCAGCCTTGTTCCAGCGAATATAATTAAACGCTTCAATCAATGCTGTATTTGAAGTTGCACAAGCAGAAACAGGACAAAAATTCACTCCACGTAAACCATATTTGATGGAAATGATTCCTGAGGCGATATCCACCAAAATACGCGGAATGAAAAAAGGTGTGAAACGCGGTGTTCCATCTCCCTCACAAAATTCAATCATTTGGTCTTGAAATGTTTGAATTCCACCATTTCCAGAACCCCAAATAACGCCAATTCGATCTCTATTTAACGATTCAAAATCAATTTTTCCATCTTCAACAGCTTGTTGCACAGAAACCAAAGCATATTGAGAAAACAAATCATATTTTCTGATTTCTTTCACGTCAAAATGTGCTTTTGCATCAAAATCTTTCAATTCGCAAGCAAAAGATGTTTTGAATTTTGATGTATCGAATTTCGTGATTTTCCCAGCGCCACTGACACCAGCTTGTATGTTTTTCCAAAAGGTATCAACATCGTTCCCCACCGGAGTCAAAGCCCCAAGCCCTGTTATTACTACTCTTCTCATCTTAAAATATCTATAAAATCCGTGAATCTTTCAATCTGCAATTTTCCGCCTCTATAAAAACCCCAACTCTAATTTCGCTTCTTCGCTCATCATGTCCTTGTCCCAAGGTGGATCAAAAACGATGTTTACTTTTGCGCTATTCACTCCTTCGATTGCTCCAACTTTATCTTCTACTTCTTTCGGCATCGATTCAGCAACAGGGCAATTTGGAGATGTCAAAGTCATGTCGATTGAAACATTTTTGTCAGCATCAATGTTGACTTCATAAATCAATCCCAATTCAAATACATCGACTGGAATTTCAGGATCGTAAATGGTTTTAAGAACCTCAACTACTTTATTTTCTAGTTCAATCATTGTTTAAGCTTTTTGTTCTGAATCGTTTGTTGTTAGTGCTTGTAAAGCAGACATTTTCATTTTTTTGACCATGCTTGCTAATCCGTTTGAACGTGTTGGTGAAAGATGTTCGTGTAACCCAATTTCTTGAATGAAATGTAAATCACATTTGGCAATATCTTCAGGCTTTTCATCGTCTAAAACGCGAATCAAAAGTCCGATAATTCCTTTGGTGATAATTGCATCAGAATCAGCTTTGAAATGCATTTTGCCATCTGCGAAACTAGAATCTAACCAAACTTGTGATTGACAACCTTCGATGATTCTGTCTTTTGTTTTTTTCTCTTCTTCTATGATGGGCAAATCTCTTCCAAGCTCAATGATGTATTCATATTTTTCCATCCAATCATCGTAGATGGCAAAATCTTCAACTATTTCTTTTTGTTTTTCTTCTAATGTCATGACTGAAGTGTTTTTGCTGAAATTTCTATTTCAACATTCCAATGCTTTTTTCTACTGCAGCGATAAATGTATCAATTTCTTCTTTCGTATTGTAAAACGCAAAAGAGGCCCTAACTGTTCCGGGAATTTTGTAAAAATCCATCAAAGGTTGTGTGCAATGATGCCCTGTTCTTACTGCAATCCCTTGTTTGTCAAGCAATGTGCCCATATCGAAAGGATGAATTCCATCAACAATAAAAGAGACAACACTCGTTTTCTTTTTCGATTCACCAATGATATTCATGTCTTCAAAAGTCAACAACAAATCTTGGGCATAATCAGCCAATTCAGTTTCGTGTTTTTTGATAGATTCAATATCGAATTGATTCAAATATTCCAACGCTTTTCCCAAACAAATTCCACCAGCAATGTGTGGTGTTCCTGCTTCAAATTTATAGGGCAATTCGTTGTAAGTCGTTTTATCAAATGTAACTTTCAATATCATGTCACCACCACCTTGATATGGCGGCATGCGATCTAATAAGGCTTCTTTTCCATACAAAACGCCAATTCCAGTAGGTCCAAAAACCTTGTGACCAGAAAAAACGAAGAAATCGCAGTCTAAATCTTTGACATCAATTTTGTCATGCTGAATACTTTGCGCACCGTCAATCAAAACTTTAGCTCCAACTGCATGTGCTTTTTGAATCATTTCTTTGATTGGATTGATCGTTCCCAAAGAATTCGAAATGTGCGTCACAGCAACCAATTTGGTTTTAGATGAAAGCAATTTCTCATATTCATCTTGAATGATTTCACCTTTTTTGTTGATTGGAATCACTTTCAAAACACAGCCTTTTCGCTCGCAAAGCATTTGCCATGGAACAATATTGGAATGATGTTCCATTGCTGAAATCAAGATTTCGTCGCCAGCATTCAAAAGATGACCGTAAGAGGAAGCAACTAAATTGATTCCATCCGTGGTTCCTTTTGTGAAAATGATTTCATCTGAAGATTTAGCGTTTAGATATGCAGCAATAAACTTGCGTGAAGCTTCGTATTCTGAAGTTGCTTTTTGACTTAAATGGTGAACACCGCGGTGGATATTCGCATTGTCTTTACTGTAATATTGATTGATTGCATCTAAAACATACTGAGGCTTTTGTGAAGTCGCTCCGTTGTCGAAATAGATTAAATTTTTACCGTAAATTGTCTGACGTAAAGCGGGGAAATCTTCTCTGATTTCTCTAACGCTAAACTTTCTTTTAATAATTGAATCCATAATCGGATACAAAGATACAATTTGCTTATTTAAAATCCTTCTAAACAGGAAATAGTTTGCTCAAATCAGCAATTATTTTTGCCATTCAAAACCAAAAGAATTGATTTTGTATCTCGAAGCAAATTTTGATTTTTCAATGACGGTGTTTTCTTCGCTCGTTTGAGAATAATTTTTGATGAAGATTTGTCCAAATTCATCTATTTTAACCAATTGATACATTTCGTATGACATGGGAGCATCGGCACCGGATTCTTTGGCAGCCAATGTAATACATGAAATAATTTTACCGTTTTTTACCAAAGTTCCCATCACATCATGACCAAAGTAGAACGGACAAGCGTCATAAGATTTGTAAACGATTTCCCACAAAAGCAGTGCTGCTGAATCGCCATATTCAATTCTTCCGATAGCGTTACAAACGGCATTTTCTGTCATTCCGATGTCTAGTTTTTTCTTGAATTGATCAAATTTCCCTTTTTCTTTCGCTTCTTGAACGTGGAAAAAATCGTTTAAATAGTATTTTTCTCTGGTCGTAATTTCATCAGTTGACAGTTTTTTTGAAAGCAATTTAACTGTTTCTATGTCAAGGTTTCCCTTTGAAAATTTGAATGTAGAATCTTTGGCAAAATAAAGTGAATCAATCGTAAAATCATTCCTTTTTAAAGGGAATTTAGCAAGTTGGGAGCTGATTTCTTGGGGAAATTCAATCGATTTTTCTTCATTTAGATTCGATTTAACTTCCTTGCCCACACAAGAAGCGAGAAAGGTCAATAGAATACCGAATAGATAATAAAATTTCATTCGTTTTTTTTGGAAAAATAAGGATTATTTGAGAATTGATCGTTTTTCAACTCTAAATAATTCTACTTTGGATAATACTTAGCGTATAGTTGATCTACAAATCCAAAAGCAAACTTGAATAAATTGGCATCAGTGCAAATCAATACAACCACTTCATTTTTTTCTACTTCTACTTGAATATCAATGTCTTTTACATTTTTTGGACTTTCGTAACTGTCGGGATAAATTTCTTGATTGTAAAACCAAAATTGTCCATCATCAAAAACTTCTCGCGAAATTCCTGCATTAAACATTCCCCAAAAATAGCTATCAGAGACAACCAAAACTTTTGGCGCTTTTTGCTGGTTTTTCGGTTTTTCGTAATGAAAAGTTGGATAAGCCATCGGATAAGTATCCATCATGAAAAACAAATTCATCCCTTCTCCAATATCATAATCGCCTTGTTCATTGGTTTTTTTGACTTCCAATTTATCCAACACCAATTTTGTCATTGCTGTTTTACGCATTTTCCCGATCACTTCGATGATAGAATCTGCAGCCAAATATTCTCCGTACTTACTCCAATGTATTCCTGCTTTGCCGTAAAGTGGATATTTACTATTTGATTTCATATTCAAAAACCATTGATTGAAATCTAAATAATTGATTTTTTGAGATTTCATTGCTGATAGATAACCAGCATAATTCGTCTTACTTAGTTTTTGCTTTGCACAATAATCTGGCATGTATTCGGGAAAGAAAGTTCCTTTTCCAGGCGCAAAAATCATTAGCAGATCTTTGTTTAGTTTTTGCAAAGTGTCTTGAATTTTTCTCAATTTGAAAACCTGACTTTCAATGGCTTTTTCGCCAATATAATCAGTACCTAAGTATGCTTTCAAATAGTTTTTTTCAAACAGATAATTCTCTTTTCCGATGATCACACCGTTGGCTTTGGCTTCGTTATAGAAACTATAAGCTTGTTGGTTATTGATGCGAATAAAAGTGCTGCGGAAACCAAAATTGTTGTCTAAGTATTTTTCATAATTCTTTTGAAACTCACCTGTTTTCCAAGTTTCAAAAGTGAAATCAGGTTTTTCAAATGTTTCGATTGCTCCTTTCAGTGGCTCCAATTTAAAAATGGTCAAACTGGCTTGCAACATGGGAAGCAGCAGTAAAATCATGATTCCACCGAACAAATATTGTTTTATTTTAGTTTGCTTTTCCATCAGAATCTAAAATAAATGAATGGATTAAATCCTTGTGCAGCAATCGAACTCAAAGAAAGCACGAATAGTAGCAAAGAGATTCCTAAAAACGAATAATACCAAGACATCGATGGATTGGCATTGAAATAAATTTTGTTTTCCCAATCTTTTGCTTTCTTGAAGGCTCCAATAAATGAAAATAATATCGCCAAGAAAATGGTCATTTTGAACACAGGAAGCATGGTCGGCAATCCTTTTGTGTCAAAAGTGAAGAGTTTGAAAATGTAAGCTTTTGCATGGTCGAATTTTTCGATGCTGAAGAAAACCCAGCCAATCATTACGACTAAAAAAGTGTACATCATACTCGGAATCATGCCGATTTTTGAAAGAATTTTCCCCAAAAACAATCGTTCTATGACCAAGAAAAATCCGTGAAATGCTCCCCAAATGACAAAATTCCAGGATGCTCCGTGCCACAAGCCTGAAATTACAAAAACGAACCACAAGTTCATGTACAGACGCATTTTTGTTTTCACTTTGTTGCCGCCCAACGGAATGTACAAATAGTCGCGCATCCAAGTTCCCAAAGTTATATGCCATCTGCGCCAAAATTCCGTAATACTTCTGGAAATGTATGGACTATCGAAGTTTTCAGGAAAAGTGAATCCCATGATTTTTCCCAGTCCAATCGCCATATCGGAATAACCCGCAAAATCGAAATAGATTTGGAAAGTATAAGCTAAAATCCCAATCCAGGCGGAAGCCATCGTTAATTGATCAACAGGAATTTCCATGAATAATTTGGCTTGTTGTCCCATTACGTTGGCAATCAACACTTTTTTTCCTAGACCGATACACAGACGAATGAATCCTTGCAGTTTGTCATCAATGGTTTCATTTCGTTCTGTAATTTGATCCGCAATGTAGTTGAACCTCACAATCGGACCAGCAATCATCTGCGGAAAAGCTACGATGAACAACATGTAATTGCTCAACTTGTCAAGCGGTTTGTGTACATTTCGATAGACGTCTACTGCATAAGTCAAACTTTGAAAAGTGAAAAATGAAATTCCAATCGGCAAGGCGATTTTGGTCCATTCGATAGTTTCAAATCCTTCCTTGTATAAAAATCGGTTCACATTTTCGATAAAGAAATTGGCGTATTTAAAATAAGCCAACATTCCTAAATTCATGGTTAGTGAAGTTATCAGCAAGATTCTTTTCCGAAGCGCCGTTTTGGATTCAAATAAAAATTTGACAAGATAGAAGTCTAAAATCGTGACGCCAACAAGTACAAAAACAAACTTTGGTGCGCCCCAACTGAAGAAATAAATACTAGATAAAAGTATGAACCAATTTTTGTATTCTTTCGCGATGAAATGATAAATCAAGACAAACAGCGGAAGGAAATAAACCAAAAATGTGATGCTACTAAAAACCATGAATTTTTTTAAATCGATTCAAAGATAGAAAAGTTAGGATAAAGAGTTAAAATTTATTGCAGCTTAAAGTTTAGAGGTAAATTACAAACTGAGCGAACTGAAACTCCATTTTTTTGAGCAGGTATCCATTTTGACATTGCTTTAACGATACGAATTGCTTCTATGTCCAAACAATAAGAAACACCTTTTAGGATGCTTGCACACGAGACTGTACCATCCGCTTCAACAATGAAAGTTACATATACCTTACCTTCAATACCATGCTCTATAGCAAATAGAGGATAAATTAATTCTTTTGAGAGATAATTGAATAAAGTTTCCTTTCCTGGAGATCCATAATAGGGGTCGACGACGGAGCTATCATTTTTAATTTTTAGCATCTCACTGATGCAAGCTTCATCCCTAATAACTCCGTTCAGTTTGATAATTACATCGGGAAGTAATTTCATTTTCACAAAGATGGAGTTGGATTTTGAGTTGATTGTAATGACAGTATCAAGGTAGTTTACTTTTGAAAATCTTATTTTAATAGGAGTTTTTGGACTTTCTAAGTAGTAGTCACCGCCATTATCCGTTTTTCCAATCAAATTATTAGACTCATCAAAAATCTGAACATTAGCAATATACATTTCCTGAAAGTCATCCGTTAAATTGATTCTAACTTCACCTTTTTTTGCAAAAGATAAGTTACAGGTCAGAAATATCAAAAAGAAAAGCAGTATCGATTTCATAGCGTAAAATAAAAAATCCCCCAAACAAATTTGCATGAGGGATTGTAAATAAATATTTTTTGATTATCCGATGTGCGCTTGGTATCCAGCAGCATCTAATAAACCATCCAATTCAGAAGGATTACTCAATTCAACTTTTACCATCCAACCATCTCCGTAAGGATCTGAATTTACAGCTTCAGGATTTGATTCCAATGCACTGTTGAATTCGATGATTTTTCCAGAAACTGGCATAAACAAATCAGAAACAGTTTTTACTGCTTCAACAGAACCAAAAACTTCTTCTTGATCCAATTCTTCGCCTTCTGTTTCAATTTCAACATAAACGATATCACCTAATTCGCCTTGAGCAAATGCAGTAATACCTACAGTAGCAATATTTCCATCAACACGAACCCACTCGTGGTCTTTCGTATATTTTAATTCAGCTGGGATACTCATTTTTTTAGTCTTTAATTTTATCATGCAAATTTATTATTTTATTTGAGATTTGGAAGTTACTTTAGACTTTTGTGCGGTATTTATACTCATTCTAGTTTTTCAAGAACTGATTTTACAATCCTATCCATTCTAACTTTTCAAATTATCGCATTATCTTTGTGTCCTTATGGTGAATCAAGAACAGCTGAAAGAACTGAGTACGCGCATCCAAGCAATTTCTGATTATTTGAAAATTCAGGAAAAACGCGTTCAACTCCAAGAAGGAGAATTGAAAACGCAAGATCCTGATTTTTGGAATGATCCTAAAAAAGCGGAAGTGGAAATGAAATCCATTCGAACGCTTAAATTTTGGATCGCAACTTACGACGAATTGAAATCTGGAATGGACGATATGGAAGTTCTTTTTGATTTTTTCAAGGAAGGAATGTCCGAAGAATCTGAAGTGGATGAAGCATTCAAATCACTCGCTGCTAAAGTGGAAGAATTGGAACTCAAGAACATGCTTTCTGGTGAAGAAGATCAATTGAGCGCGGTATTACAAATCACTTCAGGAGCTGGTGGTACAGAAAGTTGCGATTGGGCTTCGATGTTGATGCGCATGTACATGATGTGGGGCACCAAAAATGGCTACAAATTAAAAGAATTGAATTATCAAGCAGGCGATGTTGCTGGAATAAAAACAGTGACAATCGAATTTGAAGGAGATTTTGCTTTTGGTTATTTGAAAGGCGAAAATGGTGTTCACCGTTTGGTTCGTATTTCTCCGTTTGATTCTAACGCCAAAAGACACACTTCGTTTGCATCAGTTTATGTTTATCCTTTGGTGGATGATACAATAGATATTCATATCAATCCTGCAGATATTACCTGGGACACTTTCCGTTCGGGCGGTGCAGGTGGACAAAACGTAAACAAAGTTGAAACGGCTGTTCGTTTGAAACACGCGCCTTCTGGGATCATCATTGAAAACTCTGAATCTCGCTCTCAGCTTGGAAATAAAGAAAAAGCAATGCAATTATTGCGTTCTCAATTGTACGAATTGGAATACCGTGCGCGCATGGAAAAACGCAATGAAATTGAAGCCAACAAAAAGAAAATCGAATGGGGTTCTCAAATCAGAAACTACGTCATGCATCCATATAAATTGGTGAAAGATGTCAGAACCGGTCACGAAACAGGAAACGTTGAAGCAGTAATGGATGGCGATTTGAATGAATTTTTGAAAGCATATTTGATGACCTACGGAAATTAATTTTCTTGCAATGAAAACAGTCATTTATCACAACAATCAATGCAGTAAAAGTCGCTTGTCTTTGGAAGCAGTTAAGCAATTAGATGCTGAAGTAGAAGTAATTGAATATTTGAAAAATCCGCCTTCTGCCAAAGAACTGAAATCGATTTTGAAGTTGCTCCAAATTCCTGCTGAAGCTTTGATTCGTAAAGGAGAAGCGATTTTTATAGAAAATTTCAAAGGCAAAACATTGACTGAAGCTGAATGGATTGAAGCGATGGTTCAATTTCCAAAATTGATTGAACGTCCAATCGTTGTTCACGGAAATAAAGCTGCAATTGGAAGACCGATAGAAAAGGTATTGGAATTATTTGACAAAAAATAAACCCACTTGAAAAGTCAAATGGGTTCACAAAGATTTAATTTAAATTAGAAATTCGGTCTCAACTCATGAGATTTGTAGAATTCTTCTATGTATTTAACTGCTTCATCTGCAGTATCAACAACTTTCAATAAATGCATGTCTTCAGGAGAAACATTGTTTTCTTTTTCTAGCATTACTGTTCGAATCCAATCAACCAAACCATCCCAATAGTCATGACCGATTAATACAACAGGCATTTTCTTGATTTTTTTGGTTTGAATCAAGGTTAGCGCTTCGAAAAGTTCGTCGATTGTTCCCATTCCGCCAGGTAGAATGACAAATCCTTGTGCATATTTCACAAACATCACTTTGCGGACAAAGAAATAGCGAAAATCAAGTACTTTATCTAAATCGATGTATTGATTGTGGCTTTGTTCAAAAGGTAAATTGATATTCAGTCCAACAGAAGCGCCACCTCCTTCTTGCGCACCTTTGTTTCCCGCTTCCATTATTCCAGGTCCACCGCCAGTAATGACGCCATAACCTGCTTTCGTCAATTTATGTGCTACTTCTACTGCCAATTGATAATATTTGTTGTCAGGCTTGGTGCGCGCTGAACCAAAAATAGAAATACAAGGTCCAATTTGCGCCATGCGATCATATCCTTCAACGAATTCCGACATGATTTTGAAAATTGCCCAACTGTCGTTTGTTTTGATGGCATTCCAATCTTTCTTTGCGTGCATAAAATAGTTTTTAAGAAAATTAATTTTAAGTACGGATAGTGAAGTGTCTTTTTTGTTTTTGGGAAATCATTCCGCGAAAAAACAAATACCGTTGGTTTTATCCTTTGAAATTTAAAGGTAATACAAAATTTTAAATGTGAATGCTGCTTTGGAAATTGTTTTGAAATTTTACTGTTTCAATTCAATTTCCAAGTATTGCGCGGTATGAGAACGTTTCATCGCTTTTTTGACCATGTCTTCTGGTGTTCCTGAAAATAAAATTTCTCCACCGCCTTTTCCTCCTTCAGGACCAATGTCAACGACATAATCAGCTACTTTCACAATGTCTAAATTGTGTTCGATAACCAGAACGGTATTTCCTTCATCCACCAATCGTTGCAACACAATCAACAGTAAACGAATATCTTCAAAATGCAATCCAGTTGATGGTTCATCTAGAATATAAATCGTACTTCCTGTTCCTTTTTTGGCAAGTTCTGTTGACAATTTGATACGTTGCGCTTCGCCACCAGAAAGGGTAGTGGACGCTTGACCTAATTTGACGTAACCCAATCCGACAGAAACCATGGTGTCTAACACTCGGAAAATTTTAGGGATTTTTTCAAAGAAAACAGCTGCATCTTCAATCGTCATTTCAAGTACATCGCTGATGGATTTTCCTTTGTAACGAACTTCCAATGTTTCACGATTATAGCGTTTTCCTTGACAGCCATCACAATCGACGTAAACATCTGGTAGAAAGTTCATTTCAATCACTTTCACACCGCCGCCGCCGCAAGTTTCGCATCTTCCTCCCGCAACATTGAACGAAAATCTTCCTGGTTTATATCCACGAATTTGCGCTTCAGGCATACTTGCGTACAAACTTCTGATTTCAGTGAAAACATTGGTGTAAGTCGCAGGATTTGAACGAGGCGTTCGTCCAATCGGACTTTGGTCAATTTCGATTACTTTATCTAAAAATTCCAAGCCATTGAACTTTTTATAAGGCATTGGTTTTTTAACTCCATTGTAAATGTGCGCATTCAAAATGGGATACAAAGTATGATTGATCAATGTCGATTTTCCACTTCCTGAAACACCGGTAATACAAGTAAAAGTACCCAATGGAATGTGTAAATCAACATTTTGTAAATTGTGTCCGGTTGCACCTAACAAACTGATTTTATTTCCGTTGCCTTTGCGTCTTTTCTTCGGGATTTCAATTTTCATTTCACCACGCAAATATTTGGTCGTGAAAGAATCTTTGGAATGTAAATCGCCAAATGGCGCTGCATTGATAATTTGTCCGCCATGAATTCCAGCTCCTGGACCAATATCTACGACAAAATCAGCCGCTTCAATCATTTCTTTGTCATGCTCTACAACAATGACTGAATTTCCTGTATCACGCAATTTTTTGAGTGAATTTATCAATCGAGTATTGTCTCTTTGATGCAATCCTATGCTCGGTTCATCTAGAACATACAACACGTTCATCAATTCAGAACCGATTTGCGTTGCCAATCGAATGCGCTGCGCTTCTCCACCAGAAAGGGTTTTTGCTGAACGATGCAAGGACAAATAATCTAAACCAACTTCCATGATGAAATTTAATCGATCTTTGATTTCTTTGATGATTTCAGTTCCAATTTGAAGTTCAGAAGGCGAAAGTTTCTCTTCCAAGGTATCAAACCAAATTTTCAATTCACCAATATCTGACTGCGCCAACTCGCCAATGTTTTTACCATTGATTTTGAAAAAATGGGCTTCTTTTTTAATTCTTGTTCCGTGGCAAGTTGGACAAATCACACGATTCATAAAACTTTGTGCCCAGCGCTGAATAGCAGCAGAACTTTCGTCTGAATGGCGTGTCAAAAAGTTTACAATTCCCTCAAAAACAATTGATTTATTTTTGGGAGATCGTTCCATACCTTCATTTCCGTTCAATAAAATATGCAACAAATCTTCTGGAATTTCTTCCAAAGGAGTATTGATTGAATATCCTTCTTGAATTAAGAACGCGTCAATTTTTTCAAAAATCCACGTTTTTTTATATTCTCCCAAAGGAGCCAACCCACCTTTTTTGATGGATAATTTGAAATTTGGAATTATCTTTTCTAAGTCCACTTCTGAAATTTCTCCCAAACCGTTGCAAGTCTGACAAGCACCATAAGGCGAATTGAAAGAAAACAAACTCGGTTCTGGCTCAGGATAGCTGATTCCTGAGGTTGGACACATCAAAGCACGACTAAAATGTCGCGCGATATTTGTTTCGAAATCCATAACCATCATCGCTTTTGATCCTTGCTTCATGGCTGTGATTACAGAATCATAAATGCGTTTTCTGTCAGAACCATCAATGATTAATCTGTCGATGACAATTTCGATGTCGTGAACTTTGTAACGATCCACGCGCATTCCGCTTTCGATATCTTTGATTTCACCATCGATGCGCACTTTGGAGAAACCCATTTTTCTAATTTGTTCAAAAAGTTCGCGGTAATGTCCTTTTCGTCCCTTGATTTTCGGAGCAAGAATGACCACTTTTTTACCTTGGTAATTTTCGATGATGAGGTCTACAATTTGGTCATCAGAATATTTGACCATTGCTTCACCTGTTTCGTAAGAATAGGCAGTACCAACTCTCGCAAAGAAAAGTCGGAGAAAATCGTAAATTTCAGTGATTGTTCCCACGGTTGATCTCGGAGAACGAGAAACGGTTTTTTGTTCGATAGAAATCACAGGACTTAATCCATCAATTTTATCTACATCAGGACGTTCCAATCCGCCCAAAAATTGTCTTGCGTATGCGGAAAAAGTTTCGATGTAACGTCTTTGCCCTTCAGCAAAAATGGTATCAAAAGCAAGCGAAGATTTTCCAGAACCTGAAAGTCCAGTGAAAACGACCAATTTATTGCGCGGAATTTTTAAATCTATGTTTTTGAGATTGTGTTCTCTAGCGCCGTAAACTTCGATGTATTGTTGTTCGTCTTCTACTTCTTCTTTCATTTGAGATATTGCTTGTACGGTTTTAAGTTTTCACTTTCCGAGGGCAAAAGTAATTGATATGTTTTGTTTTTGATTGTTAATTTATTTCCTTTTAGCCAAGGATTTAATTTTGTCAAAATCTTAAAATTGATACCTTTTTCCAATGCCCATCTTGCTAAGTTCGGAATACTTTGCTTAACTACAACACGCTTTGTTTTAAAAGGTTCATATAATTTTATTTTATCCGTATTGAAGCCATAAGCTTTCGGATTTTCAAAGATTAATTTGACTGCTAAAATTCGAAAAACGTATCTTGCGGTTTCGCTATTTTGATCCGTATCGAAATAGTGATCAGTTCCTTGCCAGCGCATATCTTGTCGAACGCCGCCAATTCCGCGGTTATATGAAGCGGAAGCGAGTAACCAATCTTTCAAAGTGTCTTGCGCATCGCGAAGATAAGCACAAGCCGCACGCGTACTTTTTTCGACATGCAGTCTTTCGTCGATTTCGTCGTTAATTTCCAAATCATATTGCTTGGCTGTGAAAGGCATAAATTGCCAAAATCCTTGCGCACCAACTGGACTGGTAGCTTGAATCAAACCACTTTCGATGACTGCTAAATATTTAAAATCGTCAGGGATATTTTCTTCTTTTAAAATTCGCTCAATCATCGGAAACCAGCGATTTGCGCGTTTTAACATTTGGGTAGTAGCGCTTTGGTAATATGCATTTGTCAAAACTTCGCGGTCTAAACGTTCGATGATGTCTTCATCTTGCAACAAAATTTTTTCGCCTGCAAAAGTCATTGATTCTGGTAAATTTGGAATGGTAGCAAAACCAGCTTCAGGGCTTTGATTCTTCTGATCTGTGGTTGCTTTTTCCTCATTGTTGGAGCAACTCACCACAACAAGCGTTATGAAAAGTAGTAATTTGAGTTTCATGTTGGAGAATAAAAAAGAAAAGTAGATTATTTTACTTTGTGGGCATATTTGTGCGTAAGTCTAAATAGAATCGCAAAAACAATGACAAAATACAAAGCAAAAAATCCGAGTACCCAATAGATTTTTAAGATGATTAAGTAAACCATAATTGAGCTTAAAATCAAAGAAGTCAAAGAAATAATAACAAAAACATACCAAACTTTAATATCATTTAAACCAGCATAAACCAAATGATGTGTTGTATGATCTTTTCCTCCAACCATTGGAGATTTTCCTTTTCGCAGTCTATTTATTACCACAGTTAGCGTATCAACCGCAGAAGGAGTGAATGCAACCAAACAAATCAATAATCCTGTCCAAGAAGGACTGTCTATGCTTTGACCAGCATCCCAAAGATTGTGAATGGCGAAAAATGAAACAAAAAGGGCAATAAATTGACTACCAGCATCGCCCATAAAAAGTTTACTTGGATTGATATTCAATTTCAAAAAACCTATCATGGCACCAATTTGCGAAACTAATAAAATGGACCAAATATTTCTGTTAACCTCAAAAACCAAGTACGAAGAAGTCAAGCAAGCCGCTAAAATGAATACAACTACAGTACCTGTAATACCGTCCATATTGTCCAACATATTGAGCGAGTTCATAACTGCAATCACCCAAAATACAGTAATAATAGCGTCAATCCAAAAGTGATGTGTTAAATCGATAAGTGAATCTGTGAAGACAAAAATTAATCCGCAGCCAATTTGAACAGCCAATTTAATTAACGGTTTGGTGTTATATGCGTCATCTGCTAATCCCATGAGGAAAGCGATAGAACCAGCTGCAAATAATCCAATAAATTGTTTGTTTTGAAAAATGCTTTGATCTTCGCTAAATACAATACTATAGCCAATTGCCGAAAAAAGAAAAACAACAAAAAAACTAATTCCACCGAGTGAAGGTTTAGATTGATTGCTCCATCTTACCACCACATCATTTTTATTACGTATTCCTAAAGTTTCAGAAAAACGTAACAGCAGAATATTGATAATATAAGAGACTATAATACCTACTACAAAAAAAACACCTAATAAAATTATTTTTTCAATCAAAATCGAAACTTATAATATTTAACACAAAGGTAGAAAAAAGTTAGAGTTATTATCACTTTAGTCAAACAGAAGAAAATTCACGCCTAGAAAAATTAATTGTTTTTTCGTTTACGTCTTCTTTTCTTTCTTTCGCTGTCATCGTCTTCATAATAGCCTTGACCATACCCGTAACCGTACCCGTAACCATATCTTCTGTTTCCAGAATCAACTCCGTTAAGAATAACATTTAGAGATTTCATTTGTTGTACCTCAAATAATTCGATAACCCTTTCAGCAAAAATACGTTTAGAATAATTCGCTTTAAAAATGTAAATTGGGATATCAGCATTTGCCATTACTTGAATACCGTCAGAAACCAGTCCAACTGGGGGATTATCAATGATAATACAGTCATATCTTGATTTTAAGGTTTCTAAAATATTCTTAAACGAGTCGCTCAAAATTAACTCAGATGGATTAGGGGGTACCTCTCCAGCAGTAATAAAATCTAAATTTTTGACATCAGAATGCTGAATACATTCGTCTAGAGAAGAATGATGAATAATTACGTTACTCATACCATTGTCATTTTTAACATTGAAACCTAAATGTACTTTTGGTTTACGTAAATCTAAATCGACAATGATTGTTTTTTTCCCTGAAAGGGCTATAATTCCCGCTAAATTCAGTGCAACGAATGTTTTTCCTTCACCAGAAACAGAAGAAGAAATTGCAATAACTTTTGCATTTTCGTTCACGAAACTCAAATTCGAACGAATACTTCTCATTGCTTCAGCAATTCTTGATTTTGATGATTCATTAACCACAATTTGAGAAAATTCCATGTTTTTTTTCACCGTTGGAACCCCTCCTAAGAAACTGATGTTGTCTGGTAAGAGTTTCTTCAAGTCGTCCATGCTATTTATTTCATTATAAGTTAAATACTTATAAATTATCAAGCCTATCCCAATCAAAAGACCGAACAAAAAGAATGAAATGTATATAATTTTTCTATTTGGGCTTACAGGAGTTTCTGGTACAAATGGTTTACTTAAAACTCGACTTGTTGGTGCATAACCTGCATTTGAAATGGCATATTGCGCTTTCTTTTCAGTAAGTAATGAGTAATATTTTTCATTTAATTCTTGCAAAGATTTTAATCGATTAAACTCCATCTTCTTAGCTGGTAGTTTATAATATTCACCATCTAATAAATCAATCTTCAGTTGAATATTTCTAATATTGTCAGTTAATCTTTCTTGTATCACCGACATGCTTCGCTTAATGGAATAAATTTTATTATCAATTCTTTCGTTGATATTTTTAATTTCAGGATTTTCAGGTTTTAATTTAAAAAGTAAATCTTCTTTCTTTTCTAAAATTTGATGTAAATCCTCAATTTGATTAGAAAGTGCACTCTCATAACTTTTGCCGAGCATTTCTGGTAAGATTTTATAAATTTCTAACCGATTTGGTTCTGCTTTAAGTTTGCTAGAAACCAATCTTAAAGTCGCTAGTTCTTCCTTTGTTATGTTTAATTCATCACTATATTTATCCAAATCTCCATTCAATTTTGAACCCGCCATTTCAGGATCAGGTAAATTTGAATTTCTTTGAAAATCTGCTAAACTATCTTTAGACAACTTCAGTTCCACTGATAAAGAGTCAAGTTGAGATTCGATGAAAAATAAGATATTATCAGAACTTTGTTTCTTTAAATTTTCATCATATTCAAAAAAAGCTTCTGTTACAACCCTCACAATATCATTACACAAAACAGGGTTATAAGATTGATAACTAATTTGAATAGTTTTAGCTTCTAAATTTATCGGCGTTATAATCAATCCTGGCAAGAGTCTTTCAACTAATGTTCCTTTTTCATTAAATGTAAAATAAAGTTTGTTGGCGTCACTTGATATTTGAAATTCATCAATATTGGAAGATTTAATGACAATATTAAAATGTTTACTAATAATATTTGAGTTCAAATTCCCGCTTACAGCGTATTTAATGCCGTTAAATGTATACGATAAATTAACTTTTTTATTTTCTAATTTTACATAAATAGGAACATTACACAAAGTTGAATCACTCAGAGAATAAGGTTGTACATTGAATGTACTCAGTAGATATAATTCTTCTGTTAGTATTTTACCTTTGGCGAACAAACTAACATTCATGTTTAATTTGTCGATAGCTTTTTCAAAAAGTAATTGTGATTTTAATAACTCTATTTCCGATGAAACATTATTTTTTGAATTAATATTTTCAACATCAATTATTTGTTTGGCTTGGTCTGTATTTTCAATTTGTATCAATGAACTTGATTCAAAAATTGCTTTGGTGTATCTTAGAAAAACATAAGCAAAACAAGTGAAAATAAAAACAAAAAATAACGGCCAGTACCAATATCGTTTAACAACCGAATTTAAGATGTATGGATTGTATTCTTTGTTAATTATTACTTTTTTCGAACTTGTTCCCACTATCCTGAATTTAAAATCTATTAATAATCGTAAAAATGACTGCTACACCTGATAGAATACCAACTATCGGTGCTGTTTGTTTTAATATTTCTGCTGAAATATTTGGATTTGGCTCGATGTATATGTAGTCATTTGCTTGAACATACAAATCAGCATAAAGTAGTCCATTTACTGATGATAAATCTATTGGATATATTACTCGTTTGCCATCTATGTACCTAATTAATTTAACGGAATTAGATTTTCCTCTTGAAGAAATCCCTCCAACATCAGCGATAACCTCCATCAGTGAAGTATTGTTGTTTTTTAAATATACAACTTTAGCTTGACCCCCCTCACCTGGAAACACTATGACTCGTTGATTTGTAATTTTAATTTGCAGAAATGGATCTAAATAATGTTTGGAAAACATTTTTTTCAAAGAGTCCTCAGCCTCTTTTATCGTTAATCCTATAATTTTCACTTCACCAACCACAGGCAAAACTGTAAAACCATCTGTTCTAATTAAGTATTCGTTTTGAGTTCCAGCATTTGTAACTTGTCCAACGCCTGTCAATCCCTCTAAGATATTCTTTCCATCATTTGTGCTCAAATTGAATGTAAATTTATCATCAATAGACATTCTGTAATCTTCTCTAGGCAACAACGGAATTGAATCTTTATCATAAAGTTTGTAATACTTTTCTTGAACTGTCTTTAAAGAATCTGGTTTTGGTTCAGACTCTTTTGGAACTTTCAACATCAAACTGCTATTTATTCCACAACTTGCGAAAATATATAGCAATGCCAATATCGAAAAGAACTTGTAATATTTAGAACTGAATTTTTTCATTATTTTTTTAATAATTCTCTATAATATTTTCCCATGTCCGAAGCCAAACGCATGTAATGGAATTTATCTCTTACGAAGTTCCATCCATTTTGTGACATTTTTTTGCGAATTTCTTCATTTTCTATCAACAAGGCCATTTTCTCGGTGAACTGATTTAAATCGCCTTTTGGGATCACAAAACCTGTAGAGCCTTCATCTACTATGTCTTTGACTCCGCCAACATCAGTTGAAATGATTGGCAAACTGCTTGCTTGTCCTTCAATTAAACTAACAGGTGTTCCTTCATTATCAGACGTTAAACACATGATATCCATTCCTGCATTGAATGTAGCAATGTCTTTAATCCAAGAAGTCATGAACACTTTTTCACCAAATTTTGCATTGATTTCTTTACATTTTTCTTCAATTTCGTTTTTCAATTCGCCGTCACCTACAATGAAAAATTTTGCTTTTTCGATTCCTTTTGACAGGATTGATTCTACTAATTTAAGAAAAAAATCGTGATTTTTGATAGGTGCCAACCTTCCTACAATTGCAACGGCAACTTCTTCGTCCTTAATTCCATATTTTGTTCGAACTGAAACGCGATTTTCAGCTAGATTTACCCTGAATTTTTCCAAATCAAAACCCAATGGAATTACCTTGATTTTAGCGGCAGGACAAATTTTGTGTACTTGACTCAATTCTTGTTTTTGCAACTCACTGATGGCGATAATTCCAGTCGACTTTCGTGCCAAACGTCTTTCAATTGCTTTGAAAATATTTGTTTTCAAGGGATTAAAATACGAATGAAAAACGTGTCCGTGGAAAGTATGCACAACCACAGAAACTTTGCAAGCAAACGCTGCTCTTCGTCCTAAAGCACCTGCTTTTGAGGCGTGTGTGTGGACAATGTCAGGTTGAAATTCTTTAATAATTTCCTTGATTTTCTTGTAAGCTTCTCTGTCTGATTTGAAATTTGGCGTTCGCTTCATTTCCTCCAAAATTTGAGGTTCGACGCCATATTCATGCGGGATGTGTAATGAGTCTGCTTCGCCTTCTTCTGGCAATCCACCAATCAGTAAAGTCTCAAATTCATCATTTAAAAAACGAGTTAAAAATGTAGCGTTGTAGGTGGGTCCTCCAATGTTGAAGCGATTTATTATCCTCAATACTTTAATCATCTTGTCTGCTTGTATCGTTCTTTGAATTTCCAAAAGTAATGTTTTGGTTTTGTTTTGGACTTGCTCAATAAAACTATTTCTTAATTTAATGTTTCGTTTTCGTCGAAGCGATGTTGATAAAGTTTCGTTAATTCAATATTGCATATTAGATTAATGCCCATTTTTATCAAAATTTTTACGCCATGAAGTTAACAAGTTTGTTGATATATTTGATTGTCTTTTTACAAATTCAAAATTCGTTTGTTTTTTCACAAAATGAATTAGAAAATATCAAAAATCAAATTGTTAGTGATCCTTTATTGGCCAATGCAAGTGTAGGAATTTGTGTCATAGATGTCAAGACGGGCGAGAAAATCGTTCAAAACCAATCAAAAACATCACTTTCTCCCGCTTCCACAACCAAACTTTTTTCGACGGCAACCGCTTTTGAAATCTTGGGAGAAAATTTTCATACTGAAACTAAATTATACACCACAAGCGAAATTTCTGCCAAAGGAATTGTTACTGGAGATTTGTGGATTCGTGGCGGTGGCGACGTGACTTTGGGCAGCAAATATTACAATGAAAGCGGTTCTGAATCCAGTTTTCTCACCAAATGGGCTGATACTTTGTATAAATTGGGTTTGCGAAAAATTGAAGGAAATGTAATTGGCGATGCATCCGAGTTTGGCTACCGAGGTGCGCCCGACGGTTGGACTTGGAACGACATGGGAAATTATTACGGAGCTGGACCTTCTGGTTTGCCGATTTTCGACAACATGTTGCGCTACTATTTCAAAATCAATGGAATTGGAACAAAACCTGAATTATTGAAGACTTTTCCCATCGTTGAAAATTTCAATTTCAATAATTACATCGAAGGAAGCAGTTCAACTGGAGATAATTCCTACATCTACGGAGCTCCTTATTCTTTAGATCGCTTTGGAACTGGCTATTTGGAAGCAAATTCAAATATCACTGTCAAAGGAAGTATTCCAGATCCTGAACTGCAATTTGCAATCGAATTCAAAAATGCACTCATCGCAAGGGGAATTGAAGTGACAGGAAAAGCAAAAAACGCAAGAAATATGGAATTGGAATCCGCTTGGAAAAGATACAGCGTGGGACATTTTTTGATTTACAAGCACAAAAGTCCAACGGTTGCTTCGATTGCGTATTGGACGAATTTGAAAAGTGTCAATCTTTTCGCGGAAGAATTGGTTTGCTGGATTGGTTTTCACAAAAACGGAAACGGTTCGACCGAAAATGGCATCAATTATATTGATAAGTTTTGGGATTCGCGTATCAATACAGCGGGCTTGTTTTTAAAAGACGGCAGTGGACTTTCGCGCACGAATGCCATCAGCGCAGAACATTTTTGTGAATTGTTGAAACACATGCACCATTCTAAAAATGCAGCGGCATTCAAAAAAACGTTGGCAATTGCAGGAGAAACTGGCACGATGGCAGATATTTGCAAAAATCAAGCGGGTGAAGGCAGAGTGAAAGCGAAAAGTGGTACAATGTCGAAAGTAAAATCGTACGCTGGTTATGTCACCACGAAATCTGGAAAAGAATTGGCTTTTGCGTTTATTTTTAACAATTACAATTGTACGAATAGCGCGTTGATTTTAAAGATTGAAAAGCTTATGAATACGATGGCGGTGATGTAAGTGATTTTATCCGTTAGAATCACTTAAAGTACAGATTTTACTAGCGTTTTCATGTTTTTGAAATCCACTTCAAACCCAATTTTTCAATTATTTTTCTCACTTTCTTTCAAAAATCAATATTTTAAGGGAACTTTGCACACATTATTAGGGTAAATGAGAACAAAATACATCGATTTAATAGATCAAACTTTTGACTTTCCGCAAGATGAGTTTAACTTGCAAGACGACCGACTAATTTTTCATGGAATTGATTTAATGCGATTGATTGAAGAATATGGTACACCTCTGAAATTTAATTATTTACCCCAAATTTCATACAACGTTCAGAGAGCCAAAGGTTGGTTCCGTGAAGCGATGAATAACATTGGTTACACAGGAAATTATTATTATTCCTATTGTACTAAAAGTTCGCATTTTGCATTCGTTTTGGATGAAGTTTTGAAAAATGATGTACACATTGAAACGTCTTCTGCGTTTGATATTGACATTGTGAAAAACCTTTACAATTCAGGGAAAATTGCAGATGGAAAATATGTGATTTGTAACGGTTACAAACCTGAAAAATATATCAAGAATATTGCGTCTTTGATGTCTGAAACGGATCTCAATATCGTTCCTGTGGTTGACAACACGCAAGAATTACAAGATTTACTTTCAGCGACTGACAAAGATTTGAATATCGGAATTCGAATTGCTTCGGAGGAAGAACCAAAGTTTGAGTTTTACACCTCTCGTCTAGGAATTCGTTACCGTGAAATTGTTCCGTTTTACAAAGCGATGGTTCACGACAATCCGCGAGTGAAAGTGAAAATGTTGCATTTCTTCATCAATACTGGAATCAACGACACTTCTTACTATTGGAACGAATTGACCAAATTGTTGCGCATTTATTGCGACTTGAAAAAAGTGTGTCCAAGTTTGGATTCTTTGAACATCGGCGGTGGATTTCCAATTAAAAAATCCTTGGCTTTTGATTTCGATTACGCCTACATGGTGAAAGAGATTTTGACGCAAGTGAAAAGAATGTGCACTGACAACGACATTCCTGAACCACACATTTTCACTGAATTTGGATCATTTACTGTGGGCGAAAGCGGCGGTGCGATTTTCAATGTTTTGCACCAAAAACAACAAAATGACCGTGAAAAATGGAGCATGATCGATTCTTCATTCATGACCAATTTGCCAGATACTTGGGCAATAAATCAGCGATTCATCATGTTGCCAATCAATAGATGGAACGACGATTATGAACGCGTTTTGTTGGGTGGTTTGACTTGCGATAGCGATGATTACTACAATTCAGAGCAACATTCGAATGCGATTTATTTGCCAAAATTCAATAAAAACAAACCTTTGTACATTGGATTTTTCAACACTGGCGCATACCAAGAAACAATTGGAGGTTTTGGTGGCTTGAAACACTGCTTAATTCCTGAGCCAAAGCACATTCTGATTCAGCGAGATGAAAATGGTAAAATCTTCACACAGTTGTTTTCAGAAGAGCAAACAGCGAGTGATTACCTCAAAATCTTGGGTTATCAACAATAATTCTTATTTGAATTAACATTAAATAAACATTTTTAAATAATAATAGGAGATTTAATCAAATCTTAATCCTATTTTTGCGGTCTCATTTTGACGTGCACAACAACATTCAATTAATAAAATGAAAGTTACACAATTATATTTCGAAGAAAGTACTTTTGGCAAAACTATCTCTAACTGGGCTGAAAGCATTGGTATCGAAACTGTAAAATTTGATCACAAAACGGAAGAACAATTGAACCAAATTGACGGTTTGTTGCTTTTTCACGAAAACCACGATATCGATAGGGTGCAACAAGAATTATTGGCTGCATTTGAACAAAAACAACGTGGAATTAGCAAAATCGACATCAACGGAACTTTGTCTGTTGCCGTATCGAATTTTTCGCTTTGGTTAGACTGCAACAAATGCAAAACAATTCTTGCAACAGGTTCAGACGCATTGACCAAAAACCCAAATTTAGAACGTTTTTTACAACAACTCAAAACGGCATAATTCGTTTTGAAATCATATTGAATCCCGGTAAGTTTTTATCGGGATTTTTTTTGGCTATTAAAATCTAGCTGCGGTGAATTGAATTTCGTTAAAAACTTAAAAACCAAACCTATTCTGAACATTATTTCTTAATTTAATGGCGTGAAAAAATTAATCTCTTCGTTGTTCTTGTGTTTTGCCTTGTTGGAAGTTCATGGGCAAGTGAATTTGGTGCCGAATCCTAGTTTTGAAAATGTAAATCAATGTCCAAGTTCAAATAATAATGCTGCAGATTGCGCAGAATGGTTGAATTTTGGAAATACTCCAGATTATTATAACACTTGTGCAACTATTTCCACATTAGTTCCACCAAATCTTAATGTCGGCTACCAATATCCTAAAACAGGAAACGGAATGATGGGCATGGTAAATTATGTTTGGGAATTTGCTCCTGGTTACCCAAATTATAGAGAGTATATCGGTTGTCAATTAATAGAACCCTTAAATATTGGAACAAAATATTATGTTTCATTTTGGGTTAATCATTCTGGATATTTACCCGGATGGCAGAAAATTGGAACTAATAAAACTGGTATAAGATTTTTCGTAAACAGTTATACAGAAAACAATCTTCCTCCTTTGGATAATTTTGCTCATGTATATACTGATAGTATACACATGGATACATTAAATTGGTTAAAGGTATCAGGTTCATTTATTGCCGATCAGTCATATCAATATACTTCGATTGGTAACTTTTTTGATAGCAACAATACAGATACTCTTATTTGGGGAGGACAGCCTTTTGGAGGTTCAGGAAGTTACTACTTTATTGATGATGTGTGTATTAGCACAGATTCATTATTTTGTGAAAACTGGGTAGGTTTGACTGAAAATATTTCATTTAATGAAAACCAAATCTCAATCTTCCCAAACCCAGTAAACGACATCCTCCACATCGAATCAGATAAACCAATAGAAAAAGTAGCTGTCTATAATTCTTTTGGTCAATTAATTTTCACCAAACAAAATTTCCCCAATGACGATTATAAGTTAAATCTTGAGCAAATCGATGCAGGAATTTATTTTGTCAAAATTCGAACTCAATCTTCCGAGGTCGTCCAAAAAATAGGCGTGAACTAGTCTTAAAATCCTAATATCCTAATATCCTAACATCTTAAAATCTGAACATCCTAAAATCTACTTCACATAATCCTGCTTCATCACCAACATATACTGGTCATTTTCCAATTTAATGTAACCATGTTCGTAGCAGAAAAAATATTGTCCGCCTTTTTGCGTCGTGTAAATATTGGTGTAATAGTGAAAATTAAAACCTTCTTCTGCCAACGTGATTCCGTCTGTGGTGACTTTTCCATTGGGGTTCAATTTCTCTAAAATACGTCGATTTTTGCGTAAAATGCTGTTGATTCGACGCACGTATTTGTTTGAATCTTCGTTCAACTTGTTGTTAAAGGCGTTTCGACAATAATCAGAACAAAATTTCTGATCCTTTCTGCCGTTTAACTTTTGACCACATTCCTGACAAGCACGCTGTTCCATAAAATTGAAAGTCTGATTTTACAAAACAAGGTTAACAATATTTAACAGCAACAGCAAGTTTTTGCACACAAACTTTAGCAACTTTGTGAGTTCATCCAATTTATGATATGTCGGAGTTTGAAAATGCTACTTTAAGTCCTGCGGAGAATCTGAGAATTCTTTCGGAAAAAATCCAAAAAGAAAATGGAATTATCCAACAGTTGCGTCAAGAAATTGCCAAAGTAATTGTTGGTCAAACGTATATGGTTGATCGCTTATTGATCGCACTTTTGGCTGATGGACATGTTTTGTTAGAAGGTGTTCCAGGATTGGCAAAAACATTGGCCATCAAAACGCTTTCAGAAGCCATCGACGCACAATTTAGCCGCATTCAGTTTACGCCAGATTTGTTGCCTGCCGACGTTACAGGAACCTTGATTTACAACCAAAAAAGTGAAGCTTTCATCGTCAAAAAAGGGCCGATTTTCGCCAATTTTATTTTGGCTGATGAAATCAATCGTGCGCCAGCGAAAGTGCAAAGTGCCTTGTTGGAAGCGATGCAAGAAAAACAAGTGACAATTGGCGATGAAACTTTTCCATTGCCGAAACCATTTTTGGTACTCGCAACGCAAAATCCGATTGAACAAGAAGGAACGTATCCTTTGCCAGAAGCACAAGTCGATCGTTTCATGCTCAAAGTGGTGTTGGATTATCCGAAAATGGAAGAAGAAAAGCAAATTATTCGCTCCAATGTGCGCAAAGAAGGTTTGGCGAAAGTCAACAAAGTGGTTGATTCAACCCACATTTTGAACCTGCGCGATTTGGTTCGAGAAGTTTATTTGGATGAAAAAATTGAGCAATACATCGTGGACATCGTTTTTGCAACGAGAAATCCCGAAAATTATAATTTAAATGAATTGTCGCCATTAATCAGTTTTGGTTGTTCTCCAAGAGCAAGTTTAAATTTGGCTTTGGCTGGAAAAGCGCATGCTTTCTTGCAAAATCGTGCTTTCGTTGTGCCTGAAGATATTCGTGCGGTTGCTGCGGATGTGATGCGTCATAGAATTGGTTTGACCTACGAAGCTGAAGCAGAAAACATGGATGCTGCCCAAATCATTGTAAAGATTTTAAACCGCGTTGAAGTTCCTTAATTGAGGAATATAAATTCATTTCAAAAGTTGTAATCCGATCCAATGGACACAAACGATTTGCTGAAGAAAATTAAATTGATTGAGATCAAAACGCGTGGTTTGACCAAGCAAGTATTTTCGGGTGCGTATCATTCTTCTTTCAAAGGAAAAGGAATGGCATTCAGCGAAGTGCGTGAATATAACGTGGGCGATGAAGTGCGCACGATTGATTGGAATGTAACGGCAAGATTCAATGCGCCTTTCGTCAAAGTATTTGAAGAAGAACGCGAATTGACCGTCATTCTGATGATCGACGTTTCTGGTTCATCTGAATTTGGGACACAAAACAAAACAAAAAGAGATTTAGCGCTTGAATTGGCTGCAGTATTGGCATTTTCGGCCATTGCAAACAACGATAAAATTGGTGCGATTTTCGTTTCAGATCAAATTGAAAAATACATCGCTCCAACAAAAGGCAAAAAACATGCTTTATATATTTTGCGAGAACTGATTGCTTTGAAACCCAAAAGTTTGAAAACCAATATCAATGAAGGTTTGAAATTTTTGAGAAACACGCAAAAGAAACGAAGCATTGGTTTTGTAATCAGTGATTTCATCGATTCAAATTCCTTTCAAGAAGGATTCAATGTCAACAAAAGAAAACACGATTTGGTTGCGATTCGATTGTCAGATCCTGCCGAAAGTAAATTGCCAGATTTGGGAATGATTCATTTATACAACGCTGAAACAGGCAGAAAAACGTGGGTCAATTCATCGTCTGTGGTTGCGCAACAGATTTTCGAGGAAAATTTCAGATCTTTTGAAAATCAGTTGAATGATATTTTTAAACAGTTGGGAATCGACCAAACTACGATTCAAACAACCGATGATTACATTCCGAAACTCGTGCAACTTTTTCAAACCAGAAAATGAAAATTTGGATTTCCATATCGCTTTTGATTTGCTTGCCATTCGTGGTTTCAAGTCAAACATCGCGCATTCAAAAGTCAAGTTTGGAAATTGGCGAACAAACAGAAATTTACTACGAACTGAATTTAGATTCTGAAAACGATGCCGTGCGTTTTGAACCTAAAATGAGATTGATACCTTGTGATATCGTTCAAAAAAACAGCCAACTTTCTTCTGGACAAAAAGTGAACATTGAAATCATCGGCAAATTTCAAGACAGTTTATCGTATGGAAAGAAAGTCAAATGGATTGGAAAATATACAATTACCGCCTGGGATACAGGACATTTTGAAATTCCAGCGCCAGTCATTGTTTGGAAAGACAGCATGGTGAATTTTCAACCGATTCAATTCAAAGTTGTTCCAACGAAATTGATTGCGGGCAAAGAATTGATGGAAACTGATCCAACGTTCACCGACATTCCAGATGATCCATTTTATTGGTTGAAATCCAATCTTTGGTGGATGATTTTAATACTGGTTTTAGGCATTTTATATTGGTTTTACATCCGATGGAAAAACAAAAAACCTGAACCAATCAAAAAGGAAATTTCCTTGAAAGACAAAACATTGTTCGCCATTGAAGCGCTCGACAATTCAAAACTTTGGGAAAAAGGAATATTGAAAGAACATTACATCGAAATGTCTTACATTTTAAGATCTTATTTGGGCGTTCGATACGAATTGAATTTGCTTGAATCAACGAGTTTTCAAACCAAGATTTTGTTGAAGCACAAAGGTTTGAGTGAAGATACGGTGGAAACGATTCAAATGATTTTAGAACAATCCGACATGGTGAAATTTGCGAAATCATTGCCTACGGAAATTGAGATTTTGAGAATTTCAGCGTTGGCAAAACAAATTGTTGCCGAAACAAGCCCATTAGAATTCGATGTTTAAAAATTGGAACATAGCGATTTGGGAATATGAATTCCTTTCTCCACATTGGTTGTGGTTACTCTTGCTCATTCCATTTTTGATTTGGATTGCGTTTTACTTCGACAAAAATAAAGCCGGCGATTTCAAATTTTCTCGCACTGAACGCGAACAAAAGAATTTGGGCAAGGATGGAATTAAATACATTCGCTGGTCGATTTTGACGATTTATGTGGTGGTTGCTTCACTATTAATCGTCGCTTTTGCACGGCCTTTTCATTGGTCTGCTTATGACGACAACGATTCAGATTACAAAAATGGAATCGACATTGTGATTGCCTTAGACATTTCTGGTTCGATGTTGGCGCAGGATTTCCTCCCAAATCGATTAGAAGTTGCGAAAAAAGTCGCCAAAGATTTTATCAAAGGTCGAAAAGGCGACAGAATTGAATTGGTTGCCTACGAAGCGGAAGCATTTACAGCTTGTCCCGCAACGACCGATTACGAGGTTTTGTACCAACAAATTGATCAATTGCAATCTGGAATTTTGGAATCCGGCACAGCAATCGGAATCGGATTGGGAACAGCCGTAACAAGATTGAGAAACGACAGTTTGCCTTCCAAAGTGATTATTTTATTGACTGACGGCGTTAGCATGGACGGAGATATTACTCCTGAAGAAGCTGCAAATTTGGCAAAATCAAAAAACATCAAAGTGTACACGATTGGCGTTGGATCTCGCGGAACGGCGCCTTCACCTCAATTTACACCTTTTGGTGTGCGCTACGTCGATGAGGAAGTTGAAATTGATGAGGTAACGCTGATGAAAATTGCCAAAATTACAGATGGTCAATATTTTAGGGCAACAGATGAAGCCAGTTTGCGTTCCATTTATGAGCAAATCAACCAGCTTGAAAAGCGAAAAATCAAAACGATTGATTATAAATCTGAACCACCAACAACGCCTTTGCCTTTCTTAAATTGGGCTTTGGTTCTAACGTTATTGGCTTGGGCTTTTCAAATTATTTATTTCAAAACCAATGGATAAGCGTTTATTTACATACCGATTTCCGTTGATTTTAACTGGAATTTTGATTTGGGAATTCATTTTTTGGATTACTTTTTTCGGATTTTTGTTGTTGATGGGCTATTTCAGCAATTCCAACGTTGGTACCCAAATGGGATTCAAAAATGAAGATGCTTTGCCATATTTGTTCTTGATTTTGCCTTTGAATTTGGTTTTTCTTTGGTTTATCTCATGGAAAAACAAGAAATTCAACACGATAGGAAATCACCACATTCAAAGCGTTGTGCTTTCACCTATTTCAAGTTTGCAAGCGTTTTTGAAGTTTTTCTTTTTTAGAAATGCAATTGCGTTCATCATTCTTGCCATGGCGCAACCGGTTTTTGGCAGCAAAAAAGTAACAGGAACAATTGAAAGTTTAGAATTGATTGTTGCGCTTGATATTTCCTCTTCGATGAATGTTAAAGACATCGACGACAACGTTTCCCGATTGGGAATTGCGAAACGAGCGATGGTGCAATTGATCAACAATTTGCACGGAGAAAAATTGGGTGTGGTTGTTTTTGCAGGCGACGCTTTTGCGCAGTTGCCACTGACAATGGATTATGATGCCGCTAAAATGTTTGTCGGTGAAATTGAAACTGGAATGATTTCAAACCAAGGAACCAATATCGCAGCCGCGTTGCAAGTGTCTCAGAAAATGTTCACCAAAACCAAATCGAGCAAAGCCATTATTTTGATTTCTGATGCCGAAGATCACGAAGGCGGAATCGACATTTTCTTGAATCAATTGAAAGAAAAAGAAATAGAATTATCGGTGCTCGGTCTTGGAACTGAAAATGGAGGATTGATTCCAAATAATCCGGATCAGCCAGAATTTGGTTACAAATTGAATCCTTCAGGCACGCCGATTGTTTCGAAAATGAATCCAGAATTGGTGAAATCCCTGGCTTCGAAATCAGGAGGAACGTATCTTATCAGTGATTCGCCTTATCCCGATTTAACGACCTTGTTAGAAAATTTGAAACGCATGAAACGCACGAAAGTGAAAACGATTTCGTTTGATGTGAAACAAAATATTTATCAGTTTCCGCTAATGTTGGGAATCATTTTTTGGATTTTATTTTTGATTTTGCCTCAAAACATTAATCTTTTACTGGACATTTGGCGCAGAAAACGGGTGAAAAATTAATAGTGTAGTTTTGACATATTAACACAAATTAACCAACAGTTACAATCATTTTCAATAACTTTGTTTTTCGGTTTTAGATTTTTTTTCAAAACGAATGACTAGGACAATGAAACGTTGATTGTTGTTTTTCAATTCGTTCAAAAGTCATTTAGATATTGCTACAAAAAACAATTGCTTGGTGTATTAAAAAAATGAAAATTGTAACGTACATATTTTTCTTATTCGTGCTTTCTCAGCCTGTTTTTGGTCAAGAATGGAAGGATACCTTGCGTGAAGCTAGAAAATCTTTTGTCAATCACGATTACGAAAAATCATACAAACAATACCGTTCAGCGCAAAAGTTAGCACCCAAGCAAATCGATTTGTCTGATGAAATGGGACATGCTGCATACAAGGCTGGAAAATACCAAGATGCAGAGAAGATTTTTGCACAAAGCAGTTCCAACAAAGGAAATTCGACGCAAAAGGGAAACATTAACCGTCAAATTGGCGACGCCAAAATGCAACAGCGTAAATATGACGAAGCAGCTGAGTCTTACAAAGAATCGTTGCGAAATAATCCGAAAGACAGTAAATCAAGATACAATTTGACACAAGCTTTGAAAAAAGCGAAAGAACAAAAGCAACAGCAACAAAAAGAGCAACAACAAAATCAAAATCAGTGTCAAAATAATCAATCCAACGGTAAACCCAACCAAAAATCGAATCCAAATCAACCTAATAAAAATCAATCTCAACCACAATCTAAATCGCCGTCAAATCCTGAAAAACAGCAAGCTGACAGCAAAACTGCTAAACTTTCATACAAAAAAACCGAACGTATGTTGAATGAATTGGTGAAAAAGGAAATGGAAACCAAAAAGAAATTTGACGGAGTGAAAGGCTCAGGAACTGGTGTGAAACGAACAGGAAAAGATTGGTAATGAGGTATTTATTCGCCATATTTTGCTTTTTCAATTTTGCAACGATTTTGCTTGCTCAAAAGCCGTACATCAAAATTTCGTCTGATTTTGACGAAGTGGAAGTGGGTGAAACTGTTATTATTACTGTTAAATCAACAGTTTCTGGCACTTTGGATATCACTTTTCCAGATGAATTTGTGAGTGGTTCTGGAGAGCAAAATGGAATGCAACAAGAGATGGATTACAACACTGGAAAAGTGTCAACGGTTTATTTCTTTGCACAAAATGGCGCTTTTTCTAAAGTTGGAAATTATACTTTGCGCGCGCTGATTACTAGTAAAAACAAGGTTTACAGATCGAAGCCAATTACCATCAAAGTGGTGAAACAAGTAACACACAGCGGTGGTTTGAGTCAAAGAGATTTGAAACAACCTGTTTTTGGTGTGGTTGAAAAATCAAAGACGAAAATTTATGAAGGCGAGCCCGTTTTGATTAACGGAAAAATTTACACGAGATCAAAAGTAAACGTGCAAGGATATCATCCGTTTGAAGTGGCTGGAAATGCTGAAATGGTTGAATTGAGCAATTCTACCGATTTGGTTTTCACTCCTGAAGTCCTAAACGGTCAGAAATTTGCTGCTGCGGAATTTGAGAAAAAAGTGCTGTTTTTTACTGTGCCTGGAAAATACAAAATCAGTCCTTTTGAAATGGCGGTGTTGTATGAAGTAGGAGACATTTATGCAGAATCAACGTCTTTTGTCTCCAATGGCGGTATGATAGAAGTAATTCCCTTGCCTGCAAATGCACCTGCTAATTTTATTGGTGCTGTTGGAAAATACACTTTCGAACGCACATTTGATAAAACGCAAGTTAAACAAGGAGAAGTGATTACAATGACCGTCACGATTTCAGGTTACGGAAATTTGCACAACATCAATACGCCAACTTTCAATTTACCGAAAGGAATTGTGGTTTATGGCGATCCTGAAATTGAAGAAAAAGTAACTTTTGGTTTACGCGGAGCCGAAGGTCAAATGATTTATAAATTCAATTTACAAGTCGTTCAAGATGGCGATTTTGAGTTGGAACCCATGTCTTTGTGTTATTTTGATCCCAATTTGAAGAAATACGTTTCCTTGAGTGAAGAAAAAGTGACTGTTTACGGCGAAAAATCAAGCGCTTTCAAGGCTTCTATGCCAGCCAAAAAGCAAAGTAAAAATGCAGAAATTGAGCAATTGAGACCGGTTTTAAGTCATACGTCGAGTCGTTCCAAAGGTAAATCCTTTATCGAATCAGTCTTGTTTTGGCCGACCTTAGTGAGTCCCATTACAATTGCATTTTTAGGCGGATTATTTTTCACCAGAAGGAAAAAAATAGTGAAGGTGATTACGCAAAGTTCTATTGCCAAAGAAAGACAGAAAAAAGTGCATGATTTTATGCTTCAAGCTGCTTCCAAAGCGAGTGAAAATGAAATCAAAAATGCATTTTCTTCCATTGAAAAAGCCGTTAAATTGGCCATTAGTATCAAGTTGCAACGAGAAGAGAGTGAGCTGACGATGTTAGAAATTTCTGCAGCGTTGGAAAAGCAAATCGTTTCAGATGAAATGGTTCAACTATATCAGCAAATTATTCTCCATTGTGAAGAAGCGCGCTATGCGTTTTTAGAGGATGTTGACAAGTTCAATCATACTTTTGAGGAAGCAAAAACTTTTATTCAAACTATTTTATAATCTTTTTGAGCGATGAAAAGTTTGATTTTAAGTTTGTTTTTTTGTGTCCTTAGTCTTTCTGCTTTCTCTTCAGATTTTGAGGAAGGTGTAAAGGCTGCAAGGACCAAAAACTGGCATGAAGCAGAGATTTTATTCAGAAAGTGCATTGACAAAAATCCAAATGATGCGAATGCTTTGTACAATTTAGGAACAACATTGGCAGCTGTAAATCAATATCCGGAAGCAATTTGGGCCTTGGAGAAATCAATGAAATTAGATCCAAAGTTAATCGGAGCGAGAGAAAACTTACAATTTTGCTACAATAAATTGAATATCAGTGATTACAGTGCTTCAGATTTAAGTCTTTTTGAGCAAAAAGTATTTTCATTTGGCGCTGATAATTGGACTTTTTGTGCTTTGATTTCCGCTTTCGTGCTCGCAATTTTGATTTGGTTTCGCATGACTTCAAGTAATTCCTCGACGAGAAAAATAAGCTTGATTTTTGGGATTTTGGTTCTGTGCTTTATGTTGCTGTCACTAAAAAATGCAATTCAAGCTTCAAATTATCAAAACTCAAATACACATGCGATTGTACTTCATGACATCTCTTCTGTGTTCAACGACGCGCAAGGAAACATGAAAATCGACATGAGTATAAAAATGGGAAGTCGATACAAAATCGATGGATTTTCCAACAATCGAATCGGTATCTTATTGCAAAATCAAATGATTGTTTGGATTGATAAAAGTGACCTGAAATTGTTCTAATATTTTCAATTTGTCTTCTTTTTTAATCAGTTCAGCGATAAAAAATCGTTAAAAACCCTTGATACCACAATTTCTTAAGGTATTTTTGTGGACGTTTTTTGTAGAAATGAAAGTTTTTAAACCACACCACGTATTATTATTCTTGCTTTCTGTAATGTTAGTGTTAGCGCCTTTGGTTTGGTTTTCGCCTGCAGATGGTTGGGATTTAGGTGGTTTCAGATTGCGCTTTTTGACTTTCAATAAATTCATGAGCCCTGTCAAAAAGGAACACAAAGACATTACCAAAATTGTGACGAATGTGGACACCACGATGGTAGAAACGCCATTGAATGATACCATTTTACAAGCAAACAATTCAAAATCCAAAACAGGATTACCAACCGGCGGAAAACTCAGTACCGAAAGTGCCACTCAAATTTTATTCAATCAAATTGGTTTGGAACGCTTACACCAACTTTTCACCAAGATGGAAAATGCAGTAAATTCAAATCAAAAAGTGAGAATTTTGCATTACGGCGATTCCCAAATTGAGGGAGATCGAATGACTTCATATATCAGACAGCGCGTGCAAGAAAGATTTGGTGGAAATGGTCCTGGAATGATTCCCGCTTTGAATGTTTACAATACTTTTTCATTCAAACAAAAATATTCGCCCAATTTTCAACGATATACTTGTTTTGGTGGCTCAAAATTGAAATCCAGAAAATATGGAACGATGAATACCGTTGGCCGTTTTACGCCAGAATACATGGATTCAGCGGAGCGAATGAGTATCACTTCCATCAAAGAAGCTTGGATTGAAATCGAACCTTCTCCAATGGCTTTTGGTCGCGCGAAACAATACAACAATGTGGACATGTATTACACCAGTTGTTACAGACCTTGTTCAGTGAAAGTTTATCAAAGAGGAACATTGATTCACGAAGACAGTTTAATCAGAGACGGTAAATATCATGTATTAAATCTGAATTTTCCATCAACGCCTGGAAAATTGCGCTATGAATTTTCAAGTGCTGTAAGTCCGAATATTTTAGGATTTTCTTTGGAAGGTGATGTCGGTGTTCAAGTGGATAACATTGCGATGCGTGGTTCAAGTGGTACGTTTTTTGGAAATATCGATCAACAATTGGCGGCGAAAATGTACGCTGATATGAATACAGAATTAATCATCATGCAGTTTGGTGGAAATTCTGTGCCATTTTTCAAAGACAGCAGCGGAGTGAGACATTTTGCCAAACAGTTTAAAGGTCAATTAAATGCAATTAGAAAGTTGCGTCCTTCTGCGGCGATTATCGTCATCGGACCAAGCGACATGTCGAAATTGGAGGATGGCGTTCGCGTTACTTATCCATATTTGCCTGCTTGCGTGGCGGCTTTGAAGAAAGTTTCCATGGAAGTCGGAGCAGGTTATTACGATTTATACAGCGCCATGGGCGGACGAAATTCAATGCCTTCTTGGGTTGAACGTGGTTTGGCAGGCGACGATTACATACATTTTAGCAATCGAGGAGCAAGTATCGCTTCTCAGTTATTTTACGATGCTTTTTCTGCTGAATATGCAAAATGGAAAACGCAATGAAAGGAGTATTTATGAAAATTATTGGATCATTAGTGCTCGCCATTTGCTTGATTTCGTGTAATTCACACGGACAAGAAGATTCTATTCGCAGAAGTGATTCGTTGAATAGTTACCAAAATCGTGTGTTTTTTGGAGTAGTTGATACTTCCATGACCACCAAATATCCTTTCATTCATTTTGAGCGAAATCATTTCACTTTCTATACTGAAAACAGTGCAAATTTTGAAAAATTGTACTACGATTTTCAAAGAATGATTCAGCAGAAAGACAGAAAATTAAACTTTTACCACATCGGCGGGTCGCATTTGCAAGCAGATTTATACACGCATCAAGTGAGAACATATTTGCAAACCAATTGGGCAGGATTGCCAGGTGAGCGCGGATTGATTTTTCCTTTCGATTTGGCTGGAACGAATAATCCATGGAATTACGAATTCAAATCGCCGAATAAATGGAAAAGTTTCCGTTCGGTAACCGATCGACCAGATTCCTTGGATTACGGAATTTTAGGCGCTGTGATTGAATGTGCAGATTCAGCGATTCAGATTCAATTTCAATACGATAAAACGATTGTAAAACCAGGTTTTGATCACTTGCGGATTTACCACAACAAAGGAAATGTGCCTTATTCATTGAATTTTGGCGAAGATGAGATATTGGTTTTGAGAAAACAAACAAATACTGAAATTGGCTATACAGATGTTTATTTTACAGATGAATTGCAAAGTTTCAATGCTTATTTCTCTAGAGATTCGATAGAAAGTTATGCGCTGAGAATCATGGGTTTTCAGTTGTTGAATCAACAGCCAGGAATTTCTTATACTACGATTGGTGTGAATGGTGCAAGTTTGCCAACTTATCTTAACAACAAGTATTTTGAGGAACAATTGAGAGAATTCCCGCCTGATTTATTTGCTTTTTCTGTTGGAACGAATGATGCCAATACAACTTATGCGAATTTCCGTCCAGAGGTTTTTAGAGCGAATTTAGATTCTTTGATTCAAATTGTGTTGCGTGTCAATCCAAACTGTGCAATTTTATTGACTGTTCCGAATGATGCGTATTTTCAGAAAAAATACATGAATAAAAACGTGGCGCGTGAAAGAGAAATGATTATTCAGTTGGCCAGAAAATACGAAGCTGCGGTTTGGGACATGTATGGAATCATGGGCGAATTGGGCGCAGCGAAAACTTGGAGTAGAGCAGGGCTGATGAAATCTGATTTAGTGCATTTTACCGCTGATGGCTATCGCTTGAAAGGAGACATGTTTTACGAATCTTTTCTCAAATGGATTGAACAAATGGAATTGAGAAAATTGCAATCTGAAAAATTAGGAAATGGAAAGATTTAATCATTTTTGGTTGTTTGACAAACAAGATCCTTTGATGCTCAATCAATTGGATTTTTGGTTGTTTTTCTTGCTCGTCATGGCATTGTTCTCTTTCTTGCACAAAAACAAATTAGTCAGAAGCATCTTTTTGACCGCCATCAGTTTGTTTTTCTACTACAAAACTTCAGGTTTATCGGTCATCATTTTGGGAATTTCATTGCTTTTCAATTTTTTCACCGGACGACAAATCGCCAAAAGTACTTCTGCCATTGGTTCAAAGACTTTCTTGGTTATTGGCATCGCATTGAATTTATTGATTTTAGGTTATTTCAAATACGCCTATTTTTTCACTGAATCATTCAATGAAATGTTTCACACCAACTACGAGGTTTTCAACATCATGGCGCAATTCAAAAGTGGTTTTTCAACCGCTGGAAATAGCATTGTAGAGAAAATCGTCGTTCCGTTTGGGGTTTCATTTTTTACTTTTTCAAGTATTAGTTACATAGTCGATGTGTATCGAAAAGAGGTACAACCGTTCAAGAATTTCTTCGATTATTCCTTTTTCGTTTCGTTTTTTCCACACATTGCGATGGGACCAATTGCCCGCGCAAAAGATTTCATTCCGCAAATCAATGCGCCATATTCTTTAGACAAAGAAGGATTTAGCTGGGCGATTGCACAGATTGTCAAAGGATTGGTTAAAAAATTGATTTTAGCAGATTTCATTATGGTTCACTTCGTAGATTTGGTGGTTGATCATCCTGAAAATTATCCAGGTTTTGTGAGCATTGTTGCGATGTGGGGCTATTCTTTGCAAATTTACGGCGATTTTTCAGGTTACATCGACATTGCGCGAGGAGTCAGTAAATTGATGGGATTCAATTTGAGTAAAAACTTCAATTCGCCATACAAATCTACAAGCGTTGCAGATTTTTGGCGTCGTTGGCACATTTCGTTAGGTTCATGGTTTAGAGATTATTTATACATTCCTTTGGGCGGAAACAAAACCGGAGGCGTTGGTTCATTTGTCGGAATTTCAATCATTTTTATCTTCTTAATTTTCATCACTCAATGGTATGAATTGATTTTCGTTTATGTCGGTTTGATGGCGATTTATGGAATCATCGTGTTGTTAATTCCTAAATTGAAAATCTACATTTACCGCGATTTGAATTTATTGATCACGATGGTCGTAGGAGGTCTGTGGCACAATCCACATCAAAACTTCGTGATTTGGGGCGCATTGAATGGTATAGGTTTGGTGCTTTACAATCACTGGCGAAAAGTTAGTCCGTATGAGAAATCAAATTGGTTGGCTGTCCATTTTTGGAAAATTTTCATCACCTTCAATTTCATTACTTTCACGCGTTTGTGGTTCAGATTGAAAGGGGAAGAAAAACCAATTGAAATGTTGAATCACATTACCCAAAAATTCAACTTTTCATGGGAAGCTTTCAGTCAAATGTGCACGATTTTCATGCCTGCGTTGATCATCATGGTCATTGGCTACATCATCCATTGGTTACCAGAAAAAACCAAAAGTTACACTTTATCCACTTTCACCAAAATCCCAGCGCCACTGCAAGTAATTGTCGTTTCGCTGATCATTTTCTTGACTTATCAATTAATGTCAGAAGGCACAAAACCAATTTACTTTTCGTATTAGGATTTAAAATTATGATGCCGTCAGGTATCAAATATGGGTAGCGATGGACAAAGTCCATCGTGTTGAAGTGGCAAGAATTTTATTTTTGGCGTGTGTCCGTCAGCTGACGGATCATGACAAAAACGAAAATAAGTAGATTTTTAAATACCCCATTGTTCTCAAAATCTGCGTATATTTGCCAAAAAAAACACCATGTCAAAAATGACCACACTTCATGAGTTTATCATGGATCGCCAGTCTGAATTTCAATATGCTTCAGGCGAATTATCTAGATTATTAAACGATATAGCTGTGGCTTCGAAAGTGGTCAGTCGCGATGTAAGAAGAGCTGGTTTGACAGATGATATTTTGGGCGCACAAGGCGAAACGAATATCCAAGGTGAAGAACAACAAAAATTAGACGTTGTAGCTGATCGTCAATTCATCAAAATGTTTGAATCAGGCGGAGAAGTTTGCGGAATTGCTTCTGAAGAAAACGACGATTTCATGGCTTTTGAAAGTGAATTGTCCAAATTTGGAAAATATGTCGTGCTTTTTGATCCATTAGATGGTTCGTCAAACATCGATGTAAACGTTTCAATCGGAACCATTTTTTCAATTTACAGACGTGTTTCTCCAGTTGGAACGAAAGCAACTTTGGAAGACATGTTGCAACCAGGTACAAAACAAGTTGCTGCTGGATACGTGTTGTACGGTTCATCGACTATGTTGGTTTACACTACAGGACATGGTGTGAATGGTTTCACATTAGAACCTTCAATCGGAGAATATTGTCTTTCACATCCTAACATGAGAATGCCAGAGAAAAGCAGACTTTATGGGATGAATGAAGGGAACATTGAAATTTGTCACCCAGGAATCAAAGATTATGCGAAATATTGCCAATCATTTGAAAATGATTTCGGTGCACCATATTCTGGAAGATACATCGGTTCATTGGTAGCTGATTTCCACAGAAATTTGATCAAAGGTGGAATTTACATTTATCCAGCAACAACGACTTCTCCAAAGGGAAAATTGCGTTTGTTATACGAATGCAATCCATTGGCGATGTTGGCAGAACAAGCAGGCGGATTGGCTGTTACAGAAACAGAGCGTGTTTTAGATATCGTTCCAACGGCTTTGCACCAACGTTGTGGCTACATCACAGGTTCCAAAAACCAAGTGGAGAAAGTTCAAGAATTGATTGCTGCTAGAGATTCAAAGAAGTAAAATCGTCTAGGACTACTTAAAATTCGATTGATAAGATGGTGCCAGAGGTACCAAAAAAAATAGCTGGTCAAAATTTATTCTTGACCAGCTATTTTTATTTATAAATGTTTTTGGCGTGTGTCCGTCAGTTGACGGACCATGACAAAAACATTCGCAACAAATCGTAAGTTATCTAGTAATTATCCAATTCCACCAAAGCCTCAAAGAATCTTTGTTTTGGCAAGAAATTATCTTCCAATGAATCTGTGAATGGAACTGGCGTATCAAGCGAAGCGACTCTTTTTACAGGCGCATCTAAGCTCGAGAAACAATTCTCATTGATAATTGAAACCAATTCACCACCAATTCCTCCTGTCAAACAATCTTCGTGAAGCACGATCACTTTTCCAGTTTTGCGCACAGAATTGTAAATCGCTTCCGTGTCTAATGGCGCCAATGTTCTCAAATCAATTATGTCGATTGAAATCGAAGCATTTTTTTCTGCTGCTTCCATCGCCCAGTGAACGCCCATTCCATAAGTGATGACAGAAATATCAGTTCCTTCAGAAACAGTTCTCGCTTTTCCGATTTCGACCGTGTAAAAATCGTCAGAAACATCCTCGCGAATGGAACGATACAAGTTTTTATGCTCGAAAAACATCACAGGATTTGGATCTTCAATCGCTGCTGCAAGCAAACCTTTCGCATCGCCTGGAAATGCTGGGTAAACGATTTTAAGTCCTGGAGTGTGGAAAAACCATGCTTCGTTGCTCTGACTGTGGAACGGTCCTGCAGCGGAACCTGCGCCTGTTGGCATTCTCACCACAACATCTGCATTTTGTCCCCAACGCCAGTGAATTTTCGCCAAATTATTGACAATTTGATTGAATCCACAAGTCACGAAATCAGCAAATTGCATTTCTACAACGGCTTTCATTCCTGCGATAGATAATCCCAAACCTGCTCCAACAATGGCTGATTCACAAATAGGTGTGTTTCGAACCCTGCCTTTGCCAAATTCTTCCACAAAACCTTCTGTGATTTTGAAAACACCACCATATTCGGCAACATCTTGCCCCATGATGATCAATTCAGGATATTTTTGCATCGATTGTTTTAAACCATCTTGAATGGCGTCGATGTAGCGTTTTTCTGTTTTTTTGTCTGAAGCTGGTTCAATGATTTTTTGATCAAAAGGCGCAAATAAATCATTTACTTCGTCCTCGGTATTTGGAACGATTGCTCCTTCAGCAAAAGCCAAATCCAAACCGTCTTGAATTTCTTGTTTGATATCAGCGGTAATTTGATTGACCAATTCGTCGTTCAACACGTTGATTTCTCTCAAATACATTTCATAATTGACAACAGGATCTTTTTTCGCCCATAAATCTTGAATTCCTTCAGGATAATATTTCGTTCCTGAAGCTTCTTCGTGACCACGCATTCTGAAAGTCATGAATTCCAACAAAAATGGTCTTGGTTTTTGGCGAATGGAAGTAGCGATTTTTCTAACAGTTGAAATCACTTCTAAAATATTGTTTCCATCCACTTGAAAAGCATCCATGCCGTAGCCAATGCCTTTGTCGATGAATTGTTTGCATCTAAATTGTTCGTTGCTCGGCGTTGAAAGTCCCCAAGCGTTGTTTTCGATTCCGAAAATTACCGGTAAATCCCAAACTGCAGCCACGTTCAATGCTTCGTGAAAATCTCCTTCACTTGCACCACCGTCGCCCGTGAAAACAAGCGTTGCTTTTTGTTCGTTTTTCAAGTTGGAAGCCAAAGCAATTCCATCAGCGATTCCCAATTGTGGACCTAAGTGAGAAATCATTCCCACTACTTTGTATTCATTGGTACCAAAGTGGAAAGAGCGGTCTCTACCTTTTGTAAAACCTGACATTTTTCCTTGAAACTGTGCGAATAAACGATTCAACGGAATGCCTCTCGTGGTAAAAATCCCCAAGTTGCGGTGCATCGGCAATAAATATTCATCATCATTCATTCCCAAGGCCGAGCCTACAGAAATTCCCTCTTGACCCCAACCAGAAAACCATTTAGAGATTTTCCCTTGGCGCAGCAAGATGAGCATTTTTTCTTCAATTAAGCGGGGTTTTAGAATGGATTTATAGATAGAAATTAATTCCTGATCTTCAAAACCGGTACGGTCGTATTGAATCATTCTTTTTTCGAGAAGTTCCATGAATTTTTGTGTTTTTTTCAAAGAACAAAATTAATCAAAAAACTTGGTTTGTTATTCGATTTCAGGATATTTTGATATTGAGTCTTCCCCCTCCAAAGGAGCAGGAATACCAAATTATCAATAATTTAAAAAATGAAAATGTTCTAGCCAAGTTTTGAAACTTTCAATGTTGGCGAAAATTTAGGTTTCCCCCTTTGGAGGGGGATTAACTGCGTTGCTGCCTTTGGCGGTAAAGGGGGAGGAAAAAACGAAAATCCCAAGTTTCACGACATTTTCCGGCCTCAGCAATAAAAGCGTTAAGAAAAATTGGAATTTCTGACGACCAAACAAAAGTACTGTCTGAGCATAGAAGAACTTCAAAACTAAATCGCACTTTGTTGCGAGTTTACTTTTGTTTAGTCATAAATTGTAATTTTTTAGCTTTGATTGCGCAGCCTTGATGTTTTCTTTGGTTCTTTCTTTTACATCAAGGTAAAAGAAAGAACTTCGCATAAATCTCATTTAATCAAAACCAACTTCCTCATAAACAAAACTTTTCCATCCGAAATCACCACACCACTGTAAACACCATTCGCAAAATTAGCGCAATCTAAACTCAATTGCACTTGCCCTTCGCCACTTAAGTTAAAGGTTTGTACTTTTTTGCCTGTTGCATCGTAAAACGTGAGTTGATTGGAAGTTGAGTTTTGCGGAATGAAATAATCTAAAGTTACTGCACCTGTGGATGGATTTGGGTAGAGGTTGAAAAGCGCATCTTTTTCAATTTCTTCTAAACTAACAAATTTGGGACACGCATCATTGTCCCAAGCGTATTCATTGCCCGCGCAATCGGTTTTTACCACCCAATAAGAATTACCAACAATGGAGTTGATACCTCGCCTATCGATAATCATGCCGCCCATTACCAAACCGCCGTCACTGCAAGTGTCCATACTGTAAAAATAATGTTGCGTAGAATCATCTTCAAAAAGCTGGTATTGCCGCTCCCAAATGATATCGCCGTTATTTAAGTCTAGCGATTTTAAAATTCCGTAAAAGGAGTTATTTAGCGTATCGCCTTGATCGCTGCCAGTAACCATTATTTCTCCACTAGAAAGTTGTTTGACTGCAGTAAACTCCATTGATCGAACAGTTGGAGGATATCTTCTATTCCAAATTTCTGTTCCTTCGGAATTGATTTTTATTGCAACTGCAACAGTAGAATCAGAACTGATACTTGAACCTCCTGCTAATACATAATCTCCATTTTGAAGCTTGGTGAGACTCCCGCCATAATCAACATACTGTGCACCATAGGTTTTTTGCCAAAGCATGGTGCCATTAGGGTCAGTTTTAATTAAGTAAGCGTCATACGATCCTGCACCGTATGAATTAGTACTTCCAAATACCATAAAACCGCCATCATCAGCTATTTCAACAGATTGGCCCCATTCATAGCCATTTCCACCAAATGTTTGCTCCCATTCAAGGATGCCTGAACTATCAGTTTTGACAATATAAAGGTCTGAATCAATAGTTGAACCGTTTAAATCTACTCTATATCTAAGCCCTGTTAAAATTAATCCATTGTCATTGGTTTTTTTGATGCTGTAAAAACGCTCTGACTGGAGAGGCAAGCCTATTTTGCGACACCACATTGTATCACCTGAGTTTTTATCTAATTTTATTAAATCAGCATGGGATTTTGATAACGTCGTATCTCCTGAATACCCTACCACGAGATAATTACTATCGCTTGCTTCTGCTGTAGCTATAAGATAGTCAGAAGAACCAGGACCTAAATCCCCAATAAATGACCAAAGCGTATCTCCATTTCTATCCAGTTTTATAGATGACATTTTTTTTCCACTATTTCCCACACCACAAACTAAATAGCCCCCATCCGAAGTTTGAATTACTCCATTACATCTTTGAAAGTCATTTTGACTATTAAGGATTGTATCATAGTATTGTTTATTGAAAACATGTTGAGAAAAACTCAATGAAGCATTTACAACCAAAAAAAGAATGAGAAATATTGATTTCATTACAGCTATTTTGCCTTTTAATTGAGTTGTTTTAAATCTTAGACAACCTAAATTCCTTCATAAATATATTAATTTCAGTTAAATAAAAAACAAAACTCAAATTACATTAACAGAATCAACTCAAATATTTCCGAAAATAGGAAAAGCAAAATTGCTCTTGACCTAAAACAAAAAGTGGTTGTAAGGATATCTAATCTGAAAAATACGTTTGACTTCTTCATAAATCACACTTTTCAAATCTTCAATGTTTTCTTTGTTTTCGGCTGAGATGAAAACGCAATTTTTGTTGTTCATTTTCGACATCCAAGTGCGCTTCAATTCGTCCAAAGACATATTTTCTGCAGTTCTTGGAGATAAATCGTCTTCGTCTTTTTCGATGTATTCGAATGCGTCGATTTTATTGAAAACCAAAATCACTGGTTTTTCTGTTTTGTCGATTTCTGCCAAGGTTTCGTTCACCACGTGGTATTGATCTTCGAAAGTCGAATGTGAAATGTCAATAACATGAATCAATAGATCTGCTTCGCGTACTTCATCTAAAGTCGATTTGAAAGATTCCACCAATTGATGTGGCAATTTTCTGATAAATCCAACGGTGTCGGTCAAGAGAAATGGTAAATTTTCGATAACCACTTTGCGTACGGTTGTGTCGAGTGTCGCGAAAAGTTTATTTTCAGCAAAAACTTCAGATTTACTCAGTAAATTCATCAAAGTACTTTTGCCGACATTCGTATAACCCACCAAAGCAACCCGCACCAATTGACCCCTATTTCCGCGCTGAATCGACATTTGTTTGTCAATGTCTTTCAATTTTTCGCGCATCAACGCAATTCTTGTTTGGATGATTCGGCGGTCAGTTTCGATTTGAGATTCTCCCGGTCCGCGCAATCCAATTCCTCCTTTTTGACGTTCCAAGTGGGTCCACATTCTAGTCAAACGGGGCAACATATATTGCAATTGTGCCAATTCAACTTGCGTTTTGGCATGAGATGTTCGCGCACGGCTGGCGAAAATATCAAGAATCAAAATGTTTCGATCCAAGATTTTGCATTCCAAGGTGCGTTCGATGTTGCGCAATTGAGAAGGCGAAAGTTCGTCGTCAAAAATGACCAATTCGATGTCTTTCGCTTTCACATATTCGCGAATTTCTTCCAATTTTCCTTTTCCAACAAATGTTTTTGGATTGGCGATGGGCATTTTTTGCAAAAATTTTCGTTGCGTAGTTGCACCCGCCGTTTCAGCCAAAAATTCCAATTCGTCGAGGTATTCGTTGGCTTGTTCCTCAGAAATAGATTGCGTGATGATGCCCACAAGAACACACGTTTCTTCTACTGCATCAACCATTACATGTCCTTCTTCCATCTATTTTCTTAGGGTTTTAACAAATTCAACCAAACCATTCAGGTCTTTTTCATTGGTGATAATATCCTTGTAAGGCATCATTCCTTTTTCGTTTCCGTTAGAAATGACATTTTTAATTTCAGCGTCTGAAAATTTACTGATTGCCAAATTAGCAGCGCCGGAACTTCCTTTTTTGCCGTCCAATCCATGACACGCTTCACAATGTAAAATGTAAAGCGATTTAGGCTCAACTGAAGCAACATCTTCGGTGTTTTCAATTGATTTCACTTCTCCTGAACCACAGCTGGCGAGGAAAAGTAAGATTCCAATGGCAAAAAATCTTAAAACCATCCTGTTCCAAATCCTCTAAATGGCCAAGGAATACCAGCCAAAATTAAAATCAATCCGATTGTAAACCATTTTACAATTGTTCCATGTTTTACAGCAATATTCGATGCGTTTTCTGCTTTCTTTCTACCAATTGTAATCACAGCTATGGCGATAATCATGATCAATAAATGCTCTAAACCGAAAAAACGGTATGCTTTCATTTTCATCCAACCTTCCATGAAGTTTACTTTTGAACTGGTGAAATATAGAACCAATCCAATTAGCAATTGGATATGCAAAAAGATCATTGCGAATAAATTCAGCATTTTGTCTTTTTTCTCGTATTTCCCTTTTCCCTTTGACGATAAAGCGTTGAAAATTGCTATAACCAATAATAACAAAGCAACCCAACGTAAACCTGAATGTGCGTGTCTTAAAATTTCCATAATTTGTTTGTTTGAACACAAAAATACCGAATGTTAATGATATTATCGATTTTCGTTTTGGATTCCTTTTATTATTTAGAATAAATTTAGATAAAGAAGTTCAGAAAATCACTAAATGTTCGTTTATGCGCTAGATGTTGGTAAAAACCACACTTCAACTTACTTTCATCTGGTGGTGAGGAGAACAAATAAAGATTTCGTCCCTAGCAGGACGAGTTCACGAGAGGTGCATGGTTTTTACCCACATTTCATCCCTATCGGGAAAGAAAGATAGGACAAACATTTTTATTTTTAATAACTTGATAATTCATTAGAAAAAACTAAAAGTTCCATTTAGCTAGACATTAAGGTAAAAAACCACACTCCAAACTAATTCTCGTCCAGTATGGACGTTATGATGTAAAGATTTCGTCCCTGGTGCGACGAGTTCACGTGAGGGGCATAGTTTTTACCCACATTTCATCCCTATCAGGATAAAGTTGTCGTAGATTTTAGATCTCAGAATAAACTAAAACTTATTAGAAAAACACAAAAGTGCCATTATGCGCGCCATATGGGTAAAAAACAACATCCCAACTAACTTTTATCTCGTGGAGACGGAAGGACACAAAGATTTCGTCCCTACTGGGACGAGTTCTTACGTGAGACATAGTTTTTACCCATATTTCATCCCTAGTGGGATGGTGAATTGGAAGATTTTAAATCGTAAATAATTAAAAATTTATCATAAAAACAAAAAGTGCCATTAGGCACGACATATGGGTAAAAAACAACACTCCACCTAGTTTTCGTCCCGTAGGGACGACATGATGCAAAAATTTCGTCCCTGGTGCGACGAGTTCACGAGAGGTGCATGGTTTTTACCCACATTTCATCCCCAAAGGGACGAAGCTATGTAAGTTTTTAGATTTTACAATAACTAGATAACTTAAAAGAAGAACAAAAAGTGCCATTAGGCACGACAAATGGGTAAAAAATAAATCCCCAGCAAGTTAAAGTCCCGTTAGGGACGACATTAGAAGAAACCTAGTAGTTATACATAGCCCAACGTTTTTCTGAAACCAAACTAAAAATCATGTATCTACAACTAAAAAACCTGAAAATCGCAAAAAAACAAAATTCTAACAACTTGAATATGAATCCTCCCCCTTTATCCCCCTCCGAAGGGGGAAATACAATATTCATTACAAATAATTGATTTTCAAATAAGTAATTGCTTTTATACAACTTCAAAAACATTAATTCCTTATGTTTTGTTTTTTAACTAAATTCACAGCGCTAAAACTCTTCTTATGAGAATAATTATTCTTCTATTTCTATGCTTTTCAGTTTGCGTAAACGCGCAAGAACTTTCTCCAAAAAACGGCACAGCGCAATCAAAAGCAAGCTATTACGCTTTGACGAACGCCACGATTTACGTTTCTCCAACCGTGAAAATTGAAAAAGGTACCATCCTAATCAAGGACGATAAAATTGTAGAAACTGGTAAAACGGTCAAAATTCCACAAGAAGCAGTGGTGATTGATTGTGAAGGAAAAACGATCATGCCGGCTTTCATTGAGACGAACACCAATTTGGGTTTACCTGCTCCAACGGGAAGAAGACACGGGAATTCTCCTCAATTGGAAACTTCCAAAAAAGGCGCTTATCACTGGAATGAAACGATTCATCCTGAAGTAAATGCAGTTGATTCTTACACTTTTGACGAAGAAAAATGCAAACAATGGTTACAAATGGGTTTTGGAATGGTTTCAACGCACATCAACGACGGAATCATGCGCGGAACGGGAACTTTGGTTTCTTTGGGTAAATCGAATTACAACAAACAAGTCTTGAAAAGTGAATCAGCAGCTTATTTTTCATTTAAGAATGGAAATTCTAGTCAAACGTATCCTTCTTCACAAATGGGAAGTATTGCGCTGATAAGACAAACATTCTACGACCAAAAATGGTATCAAAGCAATCAAAATAAAGAATTGAATTTATCGCTTGAGGCTTTATCTGCACAATTGAAATTGCCTTTGTTTTTTCAAACAGATGACAAATTGGAAATTTTACGAGTAGCAAAAATCGGCAAAGAGTTTAACTTGAATTTCGCATACATCGGTTCTGGAAATGAATACGAAATCATTCCTGCATTGAAAAAATTAAACGGAACACTTGTTTTACCAATTAATTTCCCAGACGCATTCGAAGTCAAAGATCCTTATATCGCAAAGCAAATTCCATTAAGTGATCTGAAAAACTGGGAATTGGCTCCTTCAAACCCTTATTTGTTGCGCAAAGAAGGCATCAACATCATTTTATCGGCAACAGGAAATGCTACGCCAGCGGATTTTTGGAAAAACATACAAAAAGCGATTTCTAGAGGACTAACAGCTGAAGAAGCTTTGCGTGCCTTGACGGTTGCACCCGCAGAATTATTGGGAATTCAAGCAGAATTTGGAACCTTGGAAAATGGCAAAAAAGCAAGTTTTGTGATTTATGACAACAATCCTTTCATGCAAGAAGCAACATTATTGGAATCTTGGTTATTGGGTGAGCAAAATATCCTTGTTCAAAAACAAACCAATGATATTAGAGGAAAATACAACGCATTGATTGATGGTGAAACAATTCCTTTCGAAATTACTGGAACAATTGAAAAACCTGCGGTGAAATTCAAGACCTTGGTAACCAAAACAGATACAATCACAAAAATCGCAAAAACAGATACGATTTCAACCAATTGCTTTTCAAATTTAATAGGAAATGATTTGACAATTCAATTCAATTCCAAAAATCAAAAATGGGACGGAAGTGTGAATTTACATGCTAAAGTGAACGCCAAAGTAGGAGTTTTTGAAGGCGATGGAACTTTGCCTGACGGAAGATGGATCAAATGGACAGCGATTCGAAATAAGTTAAATGAAAAACCCGACGAAAAGAAACCTTTCAAATTAGATTCCTTGCCGCTGGGCAAACCATGGTTCCCAAATTTGGCTTATGGTTTTGATTCAATTCCAACAAAACAAACGATTTTCATTCAAAACGCGACGCTGTGGACGAATGAAGCTGAGGGAATTGTAGAAAAAGGAAATGTGTTGGTTGTGGACGGAAAAATCAAATTTGTTGGAAAAGAAACTCCGACACTTCCAGCAGGGACAACAACAATCGACGCGACAGGAAAACACGTTACTAGTGGAATTATCGATGAACATTCGCACATTGCAATTTCAAAAGGCGTGAATGAAAGTGGTCAATCCATCACAGCGGAAGTAAGCATAGCCGACGTTGTGAAATCTGACGACATCAATATTTACAGACAATTGAGTGGAGGTGTTACAGCAGCGCAATTGTTGCACGGTTCTGCCAATCCAATTGGTGGTCAATCTGCACTTATCAAATTAAAATGGGGACACACACCAGAAGAAATGGTGATTCCAAATGCGCCAAAATTCATCAAATTTGCTTTGGGAGAAAATGTGAAACAAGCCAATTGGGGAGATGACAATTCTGTTAGATTTCCGCAAACGAGAATGGGTGTGGAGCAAGTTTTTTACGACGGTTTTGAACGAGCGAGAAAATACCAAGCCGACAAAATCAACTGGTTGTCGCTATCAGAGAAAAAAAGAGCGCAATCAGGTTTCCAAGCTCCAAGATTTGATTTGGAATTGGAAGTTTTGAGTGAAATCTTGAAAAGCGAAAGATTCATCACTTGCCATTCTTATGTACAATCAGAAATCAACATGTTGATGCACGTGGCAGATTCAATGGGATTCAAAATCAATACTTTTACCCACATTTTGGAAGGATATAAAGTGGCTGACAAAATGAAAAAACATGGAGTTGGCGCTTCAACTTTCGCAGATTGGTGGGCTTACAAATTTGAAGTGAACGATGCCATTCCATACAATGCTGCCATTATGAATCAGCAAGGAATTGTGACAGCAATCAATTCTGACGATGCTGAAATGGGACGAAGATTGAATCAAGAAGCGGCAAAAACTGTTAAATATGGCGGAGTTTCTGAGATTGACGCATGGAAAATGGTGACTTTGAATCCAGCCAAATTGTTGCATTTAGACAACAAAATGGGAAGTTTGAAAATTGGGAAAGATGCGGATATTGTGATTTGGTCAACTAATCCATTGAGCATCGAAGCGAAAGTGGAAAAGACAATCATCGACGGCGAAATTTTATTTGATGCTGAAAGAGATTTGACATTGCGTACCAGAAATGCCTCAGAAAAAGCGAGAATTATTTCCAAAATGTTGATTTCAAATGAAAAAGGTGAACCAACTAAAACATTTGAAAAGAAAAAACGCAAGGAATTTCATTGCAATACAATCGGCGAAGAAGGAAGTGAAGGCGCCAACGAGCATTAAAAAATTATCGAATTAAAATATTGAAGAAATGAAGTTTATCTTTCAAATTATAGCGTTGTTTTTGTGTGTTTCTGTGCAAGCGCAAAAGGCGAATAAGAAATTGTTTATCAATGGTTATTTACATGTTGGAAACGGCAAAGTGATTGAAAAATCTTTGGTCGGAATTGAAGGCGATAAAATCATCTTGGTGAAAAATGCGTTGGCGTACACGATTAAAAAAGAAGATTGGGACACCATCATCGACATTTCAAATCAACACATTTATCCTGGATTTGTAGCGCCAAATTCTACTTTGGGATTGACAGAAATCGATGCTGTTAGAGCAACGCGAGATTTTGCTGAAGTGGGAATTTTCAATCCGCATGTACGCGCTTTGATTGCTTACAACGTAGAATCTAAAGTGATTGCAACAGTTCGAACAAATGGCGTTTTATTGACACAAGCAACACCTAGAAGCGGACAAATTACAGGAACATCAAGTGTGATGCATTTGGGCGGTTGGAACTGGGAAGACGCAGTTGCCAAAACAGACGACGGAATCCACGTAAACTGGCCGCAAAGTATGCAAGGTGGCGGTTGGTGGGCAGAACCAGCGAGCAAAAAACGCAATGAAAATTACGATGTTCAAAGACAAGAATTGACACAATTTTTCAATTTATCGAAAGCGTATGCGAAAGCAAAAGAACCTGTTTTAGACTTGAGATTTGAAGCTATGAAAGCAACGTTTCAAGGAAATAAAAGGGTTTATTTTCATGCAAACGACATTCAGCAGTTGCTAGATGTAATTGATTTTGTGCACAATTTCGAAATTCCATTTCCAGTAATTGTTGGCGGTTATGATGCACATTTAATCGCACGACAATTGAAAGACGCACAAATTCCAGTCATGCTTCCACGTTTACACAGTTTACCAGAATTAGAAGAAGATGCAGTTGATTTGCCATACAAACTTCCTTATTTATTGCAAACTGCTGGAGTAAAATTTTGTTTGCAAAACGAAGGCGACATGGAAGCGATGAATGCCAGAAATTTACCTTTCCTTGCTGGAACTGCGATGGCTTATGGTTTGACAGAAGAAGAAGCAATTCGCTCGATCAGCTTAAGCGCTTGTGAAATCATGGGCATGGAAAAACAATTCGGTTCAATCGAAGAAGGTAAAATTGCAACACTTTTTGTCTCAAAAGGAAATGCGTTAGATATGCGCACCAATTTGGTTACGTCTATTTTGATGAATGGAAAATGGATTGATGTGACCAATACACAAACCGAATTATTCAAAAAGTATAGTGAGAAGTTGAGTGGAAATTGATTAAAATTATCATTTATTAAATATTTGTAATTAAATATTTTAAGTCTTAAATCATCAAAACGTGTAAATTTTGCAAGTTTTGATGATTTTTGTTTTAGTGCTCATTTAGCTTCGCTTTCCAATTGCCATTAAAACATTTTATCCGCATCTTTGTACTTTAATTGAACTCTTTCATTTCAGACAAAAACATTTTTCTTCAAACGCATGAATCAAGCGGAATTTTTACAGCTTTTTAAAAAATACAATCAAGTAGATCAAGTGGCGAATGCTTTGCAAGAAGCAGAAATTCGCATTCAGTTGAAAGGTTTGGTTGGTTCGTCGCGTGCTGCAATTGCTTCGGCGGTTGCTAGTCAAGTTCCAGGAAATCATCTTTTTGTGTTGAGCGACAAAGAAGAAGCTGCCTATTTCTTAAATGACTTAGAAAATCTTTTTCCAAACGAAAAACACATTGTTTTCTATCCTGCTTCCTATCGTTCTGCATACCATTTTGAAGAAACCGACAATGCAAATGTTGTTTTGCGTGCAGAAGTGCTCGAGAAAATCAACAATGGAACAAACACTTGGATTGTTACTTATCCGCAAGCGTTGTTCGAAAAAATCCCAACGCAAAAAAAGCTGACTGAAAACACTTTAAAGGTCCAAAAAGGAAAAACTTATTCCTTGGATTTTATGAATGAATTGTTGCTTGAATATGGCTTTGAAAGACTTGATTTTGTATACGAACCAGGACAGTTTGCTATCCGCGGGGGAATTTTAGATGTATTCTCATTTGCCAACGATCAACCTTTTCGCGTTGAATTTTTTGGCGATGAAGTAGATTCAATTCGCACGTTTGATCCAGTAGACCAACTTTCTGTAAACAACCACGATTTTTTCAATATCATTCCTAATGTGCAACGCCACTTAATGCAAGATGGTTTTGGTACTTTTTTGGATTTCGTTGGAAAACAAAGTACCGTTTGGATTTCTTCCAATCAGCTAATCGTAAATATGTTGTCCAAAGAATACGACAAAGCGGTGAAGATTTACGAAGGACTCAATCATACAATCAAACAAACAATTCCATCAGATTTATATACGCACAAAACAGAATGGCTTGAAAAATTAGAAGCTTTTTCAGTCGTTGAATGGGGACCAGATTTTTCGTTTAAACCAACCGTAGAAATCGATTTCAAAGTGCAGTCGCAACCTGCTTTCAATAAGAATTTCGAATTGTTGAAAGACGATTTAACTGCAAGAAAAAAAGCTGGTTTTACCAATCTATTCTTCTCCAATCAGCCGAAGCAAATTGAACGTTTGTATTCTATTTTTGAAGACATTGGCGCTGACGTTGAATTCATTTCGATGCCAATCGCGTTGCACGAAGGTTTCATCTTTCAAGATTTGAAATTGGTTTGTTATACGGATCATCAAATTTTTGAACGTTACCACCGTTTCAAGCTCAAAGAAGGATTTTCGCAAGCCAAACAAGCGTTGACTTTGAAGGAAATTTACAACCTTCAAAAAGGCGATTATGTGACGCACATCGATCACGGAGTTGGACAATTTTCTGGTTTACAAACGATTGATGTCAATGGAAAACCGCAAGAGGCGATTCGCTTGATTTACAAAGATGGCGACGTTTTGTATGTGAGTATTCACTCTTTGCACCGAATTTCAAAGTTCACTGGAAAAGAAGGTACTGCGCCCAAAATGAATAAATTGGGAACGCAAACTTGGACAACACTTAAAAATAAAACCAAATCAAAAATCAAAGAAATTGCCTTTGATTTGATACAACTTTACGCCAAACGAAAATCTCAACCTGGTTTTGCATTTATGCCAGATACTTATTTGCAAAATGAGTTGGAAGCGTCTTTTATGTATGAAGATACGCCCGACCAGTTGAAAACCACACAAGCAATCAAGGAAGACATGGAATCGCCTACACCGATGGATCGTTTGGTTTGTGGAGATGTTGGTTTTGGGAAAACAGAATTGGCCATTCGCGCAGCTTTCAAAGCGGTGACAGATAGTAAACAAGTAGCTATTTTAGTTCCAACGACGATTTTGTCGCACCAACATTACAGAAGTTTTAGCGAGCGATTGAAAGATTTTCCTGTGACTGTAGATTACATCAATCGTTTCAAAAGTGCGAAACAAGTCACAGAAACTTTGAGAAAAGTAGCAGCTGGCGAAATTGATATTTTAGTTGGAACGCATAAAATTGTCGGAGAAAAAGTCAAATTCAAAGATTTGGGATTGATGATTATTGACGAAGAACAAAAATTCGGTGTCGCAGTAAAAGACAAATTGAAAACATTGAAAGCGACTGTCGATACTTTGACATTAACAGCCACTCCAATTCCAAGAACCCTACAATTTTCACTCATGGGCGCGCGTGATTTGAGTATCATCAATACGCCACCGCCGAATCGTCAACCCGTTTTGACGGAAGTGATTCAGTTCAATGAAGAAGCGATTCGAGATGCCATTGCGTATGAAGTAAGTCGAGGCGGACAAGTTTATTTTGTGCACAATCGTTTGCAAAATATCAAGGAAGTTTCTGGAATGATTCAACGCTTGTGTCCTGGCGTGCGCGTGGGAATTGGTCACGGACAAATGGACGGAAAACAGTTGGAAAAAATCATGATGGATTTCATCCAAGGCGAATACGATGTTTTGTTGGCAACAACGATTATCGAGTCTGGAATTGATATTTCGAATGCGAATACGATGATTATCAATAATGCGCAGAATTTCGGATTGAGTGATTTACACCAATTGCGCGGTCGCGTTGGACGTTCGAATAAAAAAGCATTTTGTTATTTGATTGCGCCGAAATACCACGAAATGACTTCAGAAGCTAGAAAACGATTGGAAGCTTTGGTGCAATTTTCAGATTTGGGGTCTGGATTCAACATTGCGATGAAAGATTTGGACATTCGTGGAGCAGGAAATTTATTGGGTGGCGAACAAAGTGGATTCATTGCAGACATTGGTTTTGAGATGTATCAAAAAATCTTGAACGAAGCGATGGAAGAACTGCGCGAGTCAGAATTCAAGGATTTATTTGCGGATAGAAATACAGATCAGTTTGTGACTTTCGTCAAAGATTGTGTGATCGAAACAGATTTAGAAATCAGGATTCCAGATGATTATGTAAACAATGTCGCTGAACGATTGAGTTTGTATCAAAAACTCGACAGTTTGGAAAACAAGGAAGCTCTAGACAAGTATGGTCAAACCTTAATCGATCGTTTTGGACCATTGCCGCGCGCAGTGAAAGAACTTTTTCGTTCATTTGAATTGCGTTGGTTAGCGCAAGATTTAGGAATTGAAAGATTGGTGATGAAATCTGGTTCGATGGTTTGTTACTTCATTTCAAATCCGCAGTCTCCGTTTTACGATTCAGGGATTTTCCAACATGTGTTGAAATTCGTTCAAAGCAATCCAAAAGATTGTAAATTGAGTGAGAAAAATGATAAATTACGATTACTTTATAGTCACGTGATGACAATAGATCAGGCTGTTAAGCGACTGAACGAGATTGTGGAATAGATATTTTAAGTTACATTTATAGATAAATTTGACATCTATGACGCCGCCAACATTTAAAGAAGCATTAAAATTCTGGATAAAGTTAGGATTCATTAGTTTTGGAGGTCCTGCTGGCCAAATTGCAATCATGCATGAATTTGTGGTGGAAAAAAAGAAATGGATCAGTGAAAGTAAATTTTTGCATGCATTGAATTTTTGTATGATTCTACCTGGCCCTGAAGCACAGCAATTAGCCACCTATATTGGCTGGATGTTGCATGGTACTTTAGGTGGTTTGGCTGCGGGAATTTTATTTGTTCTTCCTTCAGTTTTCATGCTGCTCGGATTGAGTATTATTTACACAACTTTTGGAAATATTCCATGGATTTACGCCATGTTTGGTGCACTGAAGCCTGCTGTTATTGCGATTGTTGTTTTGGCTTTAATAAAAATCGGCAAAAAATCTTTGATCAGCCCATTTCATTATTTTGTTGCGATTGCGGGATTTATTTGTATTTTCTTCTTAAACATAGCTTTTCCACTGATTATTTTGGGCGCCATTATTTTATCAATTATTACGAAACAGTTTTTTCCAGTTTTATTGAAACAAAAAGCGGTAAACGTTGAGGAAAATCTAAAATTAGAAAGTGATTACTTTATCAATTCGAATACAATTTTCAAACAAAGTGGATTTGATATTTTACGCATATTTAAACAAATCTGTATTGCGGCAGCGCTTTGGATTTTACCGATGATTTTGTTTTATTACTTCACCAAAGATTTCAGTTTTTGGAATTCGCTTGCAGTGTTTTTCACTAAAGCTGCAGTAGTTACGTTCGGAGGAGCTTATGCTGTTTTACCGTATGTAGCGCAAGTTAGTGTTGAAAAATTTCATTGGTTATCAAGTTTTCAAATGATGGATGGATTGGCGTTGGGTGAAACAACGCCAGGGCCGTTAATCATGGTTTTAGCTTTTGTCGGTTATATGGCAGGTTACAGCCATTTTGGAAATTCAATTGCCCTTGGTGCGATAGGTCTAATTGCAACCACTTTTTACACTTTTTTGCCTTGCTTTTTGTTCATTTTTGTTGGGGCGCCAATCATAGAAAAAACGCAAAATAATGCCTATTTAAAACAATTGCTGTCCATTGTTTCAGCTGCTGTTGTTGGCGTCGTTTTAAATTTGACGATTTATTTAGGAACGAAAGTTATTTTTCCGAAAACATTTTCATTTGATAAAATTGATTTTATCTATCTTTTCTGGGGAATAATCTCGTTTTTCGCGCTGTATAAATTTAAAATCAACATGATAGTTTGGATAATTGTTAGTGCACTTTTTGGATTAATCACTTATTTTTCAGGCTTTCATCAATAGATATTTTTATATTTGTTGAAAACAAAAAATAAATTCATGAAAAAACTTTTCGCAATTACAATCCTTTTAGTTGGATTTCAAACAGTTTCATTTGCACAAAAACAAAAGGTTACCCTAGAGGAAGATACCATTAAAGTGAATGGAGTCTCATACGCCATTTTAGATAAAAGTGCTGGTTTAGGATTTGATTTCAAAGTAAAATCATTGGATGGAAAAGATTTATTTTTCTTGAAATTTCTAGATTTCAATAATCCAAGTAGAATCACAAGTGGAAATCCAAAAGGCCGTGTGACCTATTTTGAAGCGACTTTCTTCAGTGATGGAAAAAAATGTGAAGTTGATGCCACAGGCGGAAAAAAATCTGTAGCTAAAATGATTGTTGAAAATGAATTGATTCTGAACAATGCTGTGAACGAACAAGCTGAAAACACATTCGTATTAATCAACGGAATGAAATTCACCGAAGAACGCAACAACATGAACAACGGTAATGTAATCATCATCCAAAGATAATTTTCATTCAAAGGGCTATTTGAGTTTTTTCATTTAGCCCTTTTTCCCCCATTCCTATTCCCTGAATCCCACTGCCTAATTGCCTAATCCCTTATCTCAACACATTCATCCCACCATCAACCGCCAAAACTTGTCCGGTAATCCAGCTTGATTTTTCTGATAACAAGAAAGTTACTGCATCAGCCAATTCAGTCGCAGTTCCAACTTTGCGCATAGGATTTCTTTTTTGTGAAGCTTCGATTTTTTCAGGTGAATTCAATAGTTTTTCTCCCAATGGCGTATCGGTCAATGAAGGTGCAATGCAATTGACGCGAATCATTGTTGCGTATTCTGCAGCCAAAGCTTTGGTCAATCCTTCAATCGCTCCTTTTGCCATCGAAATTGATGCATGAAAGGGCATTCCGACAGCAACTGCAACGGTGCTCATCAAAACAATACTTGCAGAATCACTGCTTTTTAAATTGGGCAAAAAAGCTTGAATAAACGCAATCGCACCCAAACTATTGATTTGATAATCACGCAGGAAATCAGCTTCACTCAAACGGTGAAAAGGTTTCAAATTGATTGTACCTGGAAAGTAGACCAAACCGTCAATCGTTCCTTCGATTTTAGGAAAAGCATTGAAATCGTACTTTTCGACGGTGTAAAATTCATCGTAATCAAAGTTTTCTGTTTTGGTGGAAATTCCAATCACTTTGTGACCAGCTGCTTGTAGTTGTTTAGCACTTTCTTGTGCCATTTTACTTGATGCGCCTGCAAATAAATATGTTTTCATCGTTTCGATATTTTGTTGTTTGTGATTGTTCGCTGTAAATTACATTTGAATCGATTGATTTCAGACGAACGCGTTTTGGCATGTTTGGTCTTGCAATTTTCGACTCTTTTGCGCCACAATTTGTAACTGCTAAATTTCAAATTCTTTTTCATCAGCGCTTTGACATCCGCCTCTTTCAAGCCAAATTGATATTCAATCGCATCGAAAGGTGTTCGGTCTTCCCAAGCCATTTCGATGATTCGATTAATGTCCATTTCAGACAATTCCGACTGCTCATCTTCTTCAGTTTGCAAATTCATATATGCCATCGGAGAAGGCAAATCGCTGTAATAACAATATAAATCTTCGCTCATTTTAAAATCGTTGTCTAAGTAAAATGACAATTAAAATCCTAAATTGTTTACATTTTCGACCAAATATAAATCCTTACTTTTGTAGAAATATTTCGCGATGACAACGGTGCACTACAAAAATCTGGGATTGATTGATTACAAAGAAGCTTGGGATTTGCAAGAACAAATTTTTGCTGAAAACATTCAACGTAAAATCAATCTTCGCAATGGTGTAGAAACGCTTCCGACGGAAAATCAAGTGCTTTTTTGTCAGCATCCGCATGTGTACACACTTGGAAAAAGTGGTTCTTTGGACAATTTATTGTTAGACGGAAAAGGGCTAAAAAGCAATCACGCGACATTTTATAAAATCAATCGTGGTGGAGATATCACGTATCACGGACCAGGACAATTGGTGGTTTATCCGATTTTGGATTTGGATTATTTTTTCACCGATATCCACAAATATTTACGATTTTTAGAAGAAGCAGTCATTCTCACTTTGGCTGAATACGGAATTGTTGGCGATCGCTATGAAGGCTATACTGGAGTTTGGATTGAACCAGATGGAGAAAATGCCCGAAAAATCTGCGCGATGGGCGTAAAATGCTCGCGTTGGGTCACTATGCACGGCATCGGATTTAATGTAAATAGTGATTTATCGTATTTTAATCACATAGTTCCTTGCGGAATTGATGATAAAGCTGTAACTTCCATGCAGAAAGAATTGGGTGTGGCTTTGGATTTTGAAGAAGTTGCAACCGTTTTTAAAGAAAAGTTAGCGCAACAATTTAATTTTCAATATGTCTAAAAATCAATCCAAACTACGCAAATTGATTCGTAAATTTATCCGAATCACTCTTTTTACTTTGCTTTTTCTCGTGATTTCCGCGAATTTATTCATCATTCTTTCTGGAAGATTTTATTTGTATAAAGGCATCGCTAGCACATATTTAAAAGGAAAAACGGGTCCGGGGATTTACGACAAAGACGTATTTGCGTATTCGACCATCAAACATTCCGATGAGGTTTTCAAGTGGAAAGAAGCAAAATCGCGCTTTTCATTGACTGCAGACGAAACGAAATTCATGGAAAATTTGCAAACTTCTTCGTTTCTAGTTTTTCAAGGTGATTCATTGATTTTTGAAAAATATTGGGGCGAACACCAAAAAGAAACGGTTTCAAACTGCTTTTCTGCAACCAAAACTTTTGTCTCTTTATTGGTCGGAATTGCCATTGAAGAAGGAAAAATCAAAAGTTTGGACGAACCTGTTGGAACGTATATTCCTGAATTTAAAGAAGGCGAGAAAAGTAAAATTACGGTCAGACATTTATTGCTAATGTCATCGGGATTAGATTGGGAAGAAAGTGGCAAAAATCCTTTGTCAGACAATGCTGAATCTTATTACGGAACTGATTTATATGGACTAGTAACAAGCCAAAAAGCGATTGAAAAACCAGGTGTGAGATTCAACTACCAAAGTGGAAATTCGCAATTGTTAGGTTTCATCATTGAGAAAGCAACTGGTGCTGATTTATCGGATTACGCCTACAACAAAATTTGGTCAAAAATCGGAACAGAACACGATGCTTATTGGAGTTTAGATAAGGAAAATGGTGCAGAAAAAGCATTTTGTTGCTTGTATGGAACTTCCAGGGATTTTGGTCGTTTGGGGAAAATGATTTTGCAAGAAGGAAAATGGAATGGCAAACAAATTGTGCCGCTTTGGTACATGAAGGAAATGGTCAAAACGCCAGCCATGAAAACCAACGAAGGTGTTCCAAATTATAGATATGGATTGCACATTTGGACTTTCACAGGAGGTGCAACGCCAGTTTATTATTGCCGTGGAATTTTAGGTCAGTACATTTTATCGATTCCTTCCAAAAACTTAGTGATTGTGCGCACAGGTTCTAAAAGAACGCCAGATTTCGTTTTGCCAGAAAAAATGAAAAATGATCCAGTTTATTTGAAAAAATACGAACGCATTTTAGGACATCCTACGGATATTATTAAATATATTTCGATTGGAAAGAGAATGACAAAATGATTGAATTATCTTCAACATTATTCATTTTGATTATCAGATTATCCTTGTAAATTTGCACTTTATTTGAAATAAATTCAAAATGCGCGAAGAATTATTAGGTCCAAAAGTAGAGAATGTAGCCGTTGCAGTTGTGCAGCAATTTGGAGAAGACAATCATCCGATTTACAATACTTATTTGATCAATCTTCGCGACGATATCATGGAAGGAATCATCATCACAAGCAATGGTTATGGTGAAAATGTAGCGACTGGCGAGAAAATAAAAACTTCGATGTTGCGTCATTGCATGGAAATCCTTTTGCCCAATGAAGCAGCTCGCGTCGAACCAATCATGGAAGAAGTTTTTGGATTGACCAACGAATACTGGGTGAGTTTTTGGATCAACGATACGATGTACGACAAAAAATTCATTTTTCTTCCAGAGACAATTCAAGAAAAAAACATGAAATTGATTCCAATTTTAGGACTAAAAGGTATTATCATTCAATGATTCGATTCACCATAATCCTCGCATTATCTATCTTCTTATTGGAAGGTTGTTATGTCCGCACCAAGAAATTTTGGGCGCGCGAAGAAACGAAAATGCAAGCTTGCAGACAAAATTGGACCTACCAAGATTTGAGTCAACCAACAAACGTCAAGATTTTACTTTTCAGAAATCGTTTGGTTTTTGACCGCGTTTATCCAGCTTTCATCATTGGAATCAACGACCAAAAAGACACGGTTGCTTTTATCGACAAAGATTATGAAGGTGTTTTTGAGGTAAATTCCACCGTAAAAGTCGCGCCTGCAACTTGGACACCAATTGAAAAAGTCGAATTAGATCCCGTGTTTTCGGTTTATCCAAAATCAAAGGTAAATGATTTTCACTGTGCGGTGAAAGTTGTTTATTATGGAAAGTTTTCTGATAAATAATATTACAGTTTTATCCATTTTTCATCTTTTAATTCGAGAGAATTGAAAGATTGGACGATTTCAAATTAAATTTTCTTAAAAATCATTTTCCAATTCAAAAATCCCTACTTTTGCACTTTAACCATTTGGTTAAACTTTTTGATTAATATGAAAATTCTTAATACTAACACAGAAGAAAAAATCATGGAGGCTGCCAAAGAAGTCTTTATGAAATATGGTTTGTATGGTGCAAGAATGCAAGATATTGCTGATTCAGCAGGCATAAACAAAGCGTTGCTACATTATTATTTTAGAAACAAGGAAAAGCTTTTCGACCAAGTTTTTGAAGGAGCGCTTTCGAAGTATTTCGAAAATATGTGGATTTTTTCTGATAAATCAATTCCCGTAAAAGAGCGCGTGTTGACTTATGTGGAAAAGATTATCGATTTCTTGTCTGAATATCCTCAAATGTCGATGTTTATCATCAAGGAAATAAGTATCAATCCTGAACTTTTCCGGGAAAAAGTGATGTCTTTGAAAAAAGACAAAACATCCAATTTATTGGCGGCATTGAACGAAGGAATCGAAAACAATGAAATCGCTCCGATTGAGCCGATAGTTTTTATGATTAATCTTCACTCTTTGTGTGCGTATCCTTTTTTGGCGTCACCGATTTTCAAAGCGATTGTCAATAGCAATGAAATGGATTGGGAAGATGCCCAAAATCAAAAATTAAAACAATCAGTCAAAGAATTTGTCGAATTTAAACTAAGTAAAAACAACAATTAAAAATGAAAAAAATCATCATTCTATTGATTTTGTCAGGAGGTTTTGTCCATGCGCAAGAGGCGAGTATCCCTTTGGATTCTTGTATCAAATGGGCGAAACAAAACTATCCGCTGATCAAACAAAACAATTTATTATCGGAAAATTCTGCGAATAATTTGCGCTCCATCAATGAAAATTGGTATCCAAAAATGTCTTTTTTAGCGCGAGCAACTTATCAAACAGAAGTTGTAGCGTTTAATTTGCCTGGAACAAATTACAATTTTCCACATGATGCTTATTTGTCGAATGTAAGTCTGGAGCAAACGCTTTACGACGGTGGACAAACAGCCCAACAAAAGAAAATCGAAAGACTCAATGCTGATTTCGAAATTCAAAAAAATGAAGTCGAATTGTACAAATTGATTGAGCGTATAAGTCAATTGTATGTCAATATTTTACTCACTAGAGAAAATCTTAAAATTTTGAATACTTACAAAAATGACCTCAACAACAAGCGTAAAAATTTGGCTGCTTCGTTGGTGAATGGACTGGCCTTGCAAAGTAATTTAGATGAATTGGATGCAGAATCTCTGAAAACAGATCAATCTATTATTGAAGCTACAGAAAATTTAAATGGATTGTATGAAGCTTTGACGACTTTTATCGCAAAACCTCTGAATGACAATTCAGTGCTGACATTGTTGCCAGTTGGCGGAATTGTGAAACAAGTAAATATCGCTCGACCTGAAATGAAAATGTTGACTATTCAGCAAGAATTGTTGGGTTCAAGATATCAATTGACAAACAAAATGGCTTTGCCAAAAGTTTCGATGAATGTGGGCGCAAATTATGGTCGTCCGGGTCCAAATTTCATCAATCAAAACTTGCGTTTTTTCGGAGATGCTTCTTTGAGTTTGAAATGGAATATCAGTTCACTTTACGGTTTGAGCAAAGAAAAAACAAAGTACAATTTAAACAATCAAATGATAGATTTACAACGTGAATTATTTCTTTTCAATGTGAAAAACACGATGATTTCTCAAGAGGCACAAATCAGAGCATTGGAAGAAATGATTTCTAAAGACAAACAAATCATCGAAAAAAGACACAATGTAACTGTTACAGCCGCCACTCAATTGGAAAATGGAAAAATTACAGTGACAGATTATTTGACTCAACTCAATGCTGAAATGCAAGCGACTTTGAATCAAAAGATACATGAAGTGAAGTTAATGAACGCCATGACTTCTTACAATACCACGCGAGGCGTGAATCAATTTTAATCAAATTTTTTAAAAAAATAATCAAACGAAATCATGGAAAAAGAACCAAAAAAGAAAAATAAAGTCAAAATTTTTGCAGGAATTGCAGGTGTTCTATTGACTATTGGTGTTGTCTATTTTATCCTAGGCGCCAATTATGAATCAACAGACAATGCGCAATTAGACGCTGATATTGTACCAATTAAATCGAGCGTTTCAGGTTACATCAAATCAATTCATTTCAAAGACAATCAATTCATTAAAAAAGGAGAATTGCTTTTCACTATTGATGATACAGATTTAAGAACACGTGTTGCGCAAGCGGAAGCTGCCTTAGAAAATGCCAAAGCAAATTTAATTTCAGTGAGAAGCAGTGCCAAAGCGACAAGTCAAAATGCAGATGCTGCAGTCTTATCCTCTTCCTCAAACGAAGAAAATATCAACGCTGCGAAAGCACGATTGACCAGAGCGCAAGAAGATTTTAAACGCATTAAAAACATGTTGGACGCCAAAGCAGCAACCCAATCTCAATACGACAATGCGAAAGCAGAATTAGATATTGCATCAGCACAATATGCAGGTACAATCAATCAATTCAAATCATCTTCCGCATCTTCTTTAGGCGTTCGTTCGCAAGCAGAAGCGCAAAGTGCGATGATTTCATTGGCTCAAGCATTGGTAAAACAACGTGAAGCGGAATTGATTTTAGCACAAACGCAATTGGATTACGCAACCGTTGAAGCTCCATGCGATGGAATTGTTTCCCGTAGAGCAGTTGAAGAAGGTCAATACATCACGATTGGTCAACCTTTGTGCTCAGCAATCGACAATACGCAATTGTGGATTACAGCCAATTTCAAAGAAACGCAAGTAAGTAAGATTCATCCAGGTCAATCTGTGGAAATTAAAATTGATGCTTATCCAAACATGAAAATCAAAGGAAAAGTGCAATCGTACATTGGAGCGACAGGCGCAAAATTTTCATTGCTTCCTCCAGACAATTCAACAGGAAATTTTGTGAAAATTGTACAACGAGTTCCGATTCGAATTGATATTATCAATCTTTCTGAAACTGATAGAAAAGTTCTATTTCCAGGATTGAGTGCATTTGTAGAAGTTAAAATCAAGTAAAATTTTGGAAGTTACACTTCAAAAGCCAGCAGCAATCGAGTATCCAACGGGTGCTACCAAATGGATTCTCATTATCACAGCGATTAGCTGTGCGATATTGGAATTGATTGACACCACGATTGTAAATGTTTCCCTCCGAGAAATCAGTGGAAGCATTGGCGCCACAACGACTGAAATTGCTTGGGTTGTTACTGCTTATGCAATTTCGAATGTAATTATCATTCCGCTCACGAGTATGCTTTCAGACTTTTTCGGTCGCAAAGTTTATTTTACTTCTTCAGTGATTATCTTCACTTTTGCCTCTTTGATGTGCGGATTTTCGACCAATTTATGGACCTTGGTTTTTTGGCGATTCGTGCAAGGACTAGGCGGCGGCGGATTATTATCTACAGCACAAACAATTATCATCGGTTGCTTTCCCCCCAACAAAATCAGCACAGCAAATGCGATTTTCGGAATGGGAATTATACTCGGACCAACCTTTGGACCTACTTTAGGAGGATTTATCACTGATAATTTTTCTTGGCATTGGGTATTTTTTGTAAATATTCCAATTGGAATTGTTGCTGCGATTTTATCTTGGACTTATGTTACTGATAGAATAGGAGCGACCAAACCGCGAAAGATTGATTGGTGGGGAATCTTGTTTTTGGTCCTTTCCATAGGTTCATTACAATATGTATTGGAAGAAGGAACAGCCAAAGATTGGTTTGAAAGTGATGAAATAATTGCTTTGACTCTTGTTTTTGTCTTTGGAATTATTGCGTTTATTTATAGGGAATTATCTATCGATTATCCAGCGGTTAACATTCGATTATACAAAAATTACAATCTCGTGATGGGAAGTTTGATGAACTTCATGTTGGGATTAATGCTTTTCGGTTCTGTTTTTGTTTTTCCACTTTTTGTGCAGATTTCTTTAGGCTGGACGGCAACACAAACTGGCGTTTTCATGATTCCTGGAGCTATTTTCACTGCTTTTGCTATGCCAATGGTTGGCGCGATGTTAGGAAAAGGAGCGAATCCGAAAAAAATAATCATTTCGGGTGTGCTTATGACTTTTGTATTCTTGATGATGTTGGCGTTTTCGTCGCCAGATTCGAGCGAAAGCAATTTCTATTTTCCATTTGTTTTGAGGGGATTTGGAATGGCGTTTATGATGTCGCCGATCTTATCATTAGCAGTAAATGGTTTGAGCGGAAAAGACATGACACAAGCCGTTGGATTGGCCAATATGATTCGTCAGTTGGGTGGTTCAGTTGGAATTGCATTAATCAATGTTTTTTTGACCCAAAAAAATGCAGAAATCCGCGGTTCGATGATTGGATATGTGAACCAATATGACAATGTAAGTTCAGATAGAATTGCTGGTTTAACGCAAAATTTTCTTTCAAAAGGTTACAGCGCTGGAGATGCTGAAATGCTTGCCTACAAAACAATGGAAGGATTGGTTTTCAAACAACAAGCATTGGTAAGTTACAATCAAGCATTTTTCATGGTTGGATGTTTGATTTTGTGCTGTATTCCGATTGTGTTATTAATTAGATACAAAAAAAGCGAAAAAGCTGGAATGATTTCAGATCATTGATTTTTAGTTAGTTTATCAGAAAAAGCTATTTCAAGTTATTTTGGAGTAGCTTTTTTTATGTGAAATAAATTGTTTTTCAATTTATTAGGCACAAAAAAACCTGAAAAGAGTTCATAAAAAACAACATTGATCCTTTGTTTTTTGAGGTAGAAACTCTTTTCAGGTACCTGCAAGGGAAAATAAAACCTAAGTCGCACAATCGTTATTGTTTCGACTTAAAATATAGACGTGATTTTAAATTTAAAGGTTGGCAGTAAATATAATTTTTTTGAAATTATTTATTCTTTTGCTTTTCGAGCTCTCTGTCTACAATTTCCATTTCTTCGTAAAACGCTTCACCATAAGCTCTAACGATGGGCTCTTTGAGAAATTTATATACTTTGACATTCAAATTTTCTCCGCAAGCACAAGCTGGTGCACAAATCTTCCATTCGTTGTAATTCAACGCTTCAAACTGTGCATATTTCTGCGCTCTAATTGGATATAAATGACAAGAGATTGGTTTTTTGAAACTTGTTTTTCCATCTTTGTGCGCTTGTTCGATGGCACATTTGGTAATTCCTTTTTCATCGAAAAACACAAACGCACATTCAGCGCCATTGACTAGAGTTGTAACTGGATCATTGTCCCAATCCATGTAAAAAACGCCTGTTTTATCAACTTCTGCGATTCCTTCTGGTCGCATATACGGTTTGATAAATTCCAAATCATCTTCCAATATAGCGATTTCTTCTTCTGTGATTGGTGCTCCTGCATCGCCTTCGATACAACATGCACCTTTGCATGCGTTTAAATCACACACGAATTTTTTTTCAAATAAATCTAAAGAAACGACTTTGTCTTGGATTTCTATTAACATGAATTGGAATTTTGGCAAAGGTAAGCAAAAAAAATAGCCACTCCGTTGAAGTGGCTATTGATCTAAACTTTAAAACTTTTTTATTTTCTAATCAAGTGTAAAAATCCGTGACCTTCTAATACTTGATTATTGTATCCTGAAATTTTGTACTCGATGAAATAAACACCTTCACTTACTTCATTTCCATTTGATTTTCCATCCCATGCTGGAGTTGGATTAATTCCACTTCCTGAGAACATGATATCTCCCCAACGATTGAAGATGGTAAATTCAACATTCAATGCATTCGTTGTAGTCAAGAAATAAGTTTCATTCGCCTTATTTCCGTCTCCATCTGGAGTGAATACATTAGGAATTTCCACTGTTGGAACAGGATACATACATGTTCCGTCATTCACTTGTGCATTTGGGTCATAATTGATCGCTGCTGGATCTGTACAACCACAAACTGCTATACTAATATTTACAAAAGCAGTATCACTACATCCATTGGCACTTGCAATCAATCTGATAACTGAATTCGCTGTATAAGTTTGTGTCTGTGAACTTAAATCATTTACGTTTGCCGTTTGTCCATTTCCAAAGTCCCAAGCATACGAAGTTGAATTTTGGCTACTATTGGTAAAAGTTACTGTCAGCGGTGTACAACCTGAAGATGCACTTGGAGAGAAATTCGCTATTGGAGCTAAATCTTGGTTCAATAAAATACTGTCGCTTACAACACAAACATTGTCTGTAATTGTAAAGTAATACCATCCTGCAGATAAGTTTTGAAAAACAGATGCATTGATTGAGTTTGTACTGTTTGCGCCAGGTCCAACCCAATTGTAGATAGGTGTTCCTGAAAATCCAGAAGCAAAACCAACAACTGTTCCAGTTGGATTACAAGCAGAAGCTGGATATTGCTGCATAGAATCTATTGCTAAAGTTTGGTTTAATGTAATCGTTACAGTATCGGTCATTTGAAAACCACATAAGTCTGTTGCTGTTACGATGTAATTCGTTGGACCATTAATTGAAACATCACCATATGCTGGACTTCCCGTTTGACCGTTACTCCATGTGTAAGTATATGGTGCAAAACCTCCACTTGCAGCTGCTGTCATTTGAATCGAATCATTTGCACAGAGCGCGGTTGGATCATTTTCATTGATGGTAATATTGGGTTTGTCTAAGATGTAGACTGTACCTTCTGAAACCAAAGTGTCTCCACAAATATTGACAATATAAACAGTCAAAGTAACTGATTCAGGACCTTCTGTTAAACCGTCTTGAACTGGAGTAAGTGTAATAATAACAGTATCTTGACCTGGTAAAAATGTTACTGGATTTAGTAAAGTATTATAATCTGTTCCTTCAATTGCATTTCCAGTAATGTCATAATTAACAACTAATGTGTCATCCATTTGAGATTCAGGTCTAGTGAAAATGAAGTTAGCATCTGTACAACCTTCGATTACTGTTGAATCTCCAGTTACAGTTGCAACACTTACATCAACTGCATCGGATGTAAAAGATCCTGATTGTAAAAGTACCCATGAATCAAAAGCGGAATCTCCACCATCAGCCACTGCAAATTTGAAGTGATAACTTTCACCACAAACAACATTGAATGTAATGTTCATTAAAACAGTCATTCCATCTGCTTGAAAATCTGCGCCTGGTGCATTGTCGAAATAAATATTGTTTGTGGCCCAGTTTGGGTCTAAATCAGAACAGTTTGTTACAAATCCATTTGCACCAACAGTTCCATTATTTACTGTGTTTATTGAAATCGGAATATTTGTACCAGGAATTAATGCCAGATTTGTATTGTTGTATGTTCCTCCTCCTGCAGTTAATGCAGTAACGAAGAATCCAAAAACATCATTTACAGATCCACAAACATATTCGTTGTACTCTTCACTTCCAAATAAGAAATTGAAACTAACTGTGTTTCCAGCTGGAATAAAGTCAAATTCTAATTTTCCAACATCAAAAGTAGAGAAGCCTGCAATCGCATCTAAATCTGGGTCGTTAGATAAAGCTCCACCCGTAAAGGCGTTTGTACTACTTCCTGAATTATTCGGTCCTGCCAAACCAGAAACAGCACCACTCGCCATTACCAAACCAGATGCAAAAGGAATTTGCGTTCCAGTGTAATTGAAACTTCCGATTTGATTTCCTGAATAACCTGTTAAACCATTGTAAGTTACATTGGAAACTTGTACTCCAGGACCAATCAATACATTTTGAACATATTGAGCAGGAGTCATTGTACTTGAAACAGTTACTTGTGCATTTACATTCGAAAAAATGTATAAAAAACCAACTAAAAGAAGTGATGTTATTTTTTTCATATGATTTGTTTTTTTATTAGACTTTGAAACACAATATTTGGTTGCACCTCTTGAATAATATTGCGAATTTAATGTAAATTTGACAATTGAAAAACTTGAAGTTTAAAATTCAAGTTTTTATAAACAGAAAATTAGAAATTAATTCATCAAATAACATGGAAAAAACACAACATTTTATCCAAAATCACAAAGAGCAATTTTTAAATGAATTGATCGATTTACTTAAGATTCCTTCCATTTCTGCAGATCCTGCTTACTCGCAAAATGTGCATGATTGCGCTCAAAATGTGGCAAATCATTTGAAGTCTGCTGGTGCTGAAAATGTACAAATCTTCCAAACTGCAGGTTATCCAATCGTTTATGGAGAGAAAATCATCGATGCTTCGTTGCCTACTGTTTTAGTTTACGGACATTATGATGTGCAACCTGCAGATCCAATCGAATTGTGGCACAGTCCAGCGTTTGAACCAGTGATCAAAACCACACCAATTCATCCAGAAGGAGCCATTTTTGCGCGCGGTGCTTGTGATGACAAAGGACAAATGTTTATGCATGTCAAGGCTTTTGAAGCCATGGTGAAATCTGCTGAATTAGCTTGTAATGCCAAATTCATGATCGAAGGAGAAGAAGAAGTTGGAAGTGCCAATTTGGGAATTTTTGTTGCTGAACACAAAGAATTATTGAAAGCAGATATCATTTTGGTTTCTGATACGGGAATGTTGTCAAATGATACGCCGTCGATCACAACTGGTTTGCGCGGATTGAGTTATGTAGAAGTGGAAGTTACAGGACCAAACCGTGATTTACATTCTGGTTTATATGGTGGTTGTGTAGCCAATCCAATCAATGTGTTGACGAAGATGATTGCTTCATTGCATGATGAAAATAATCACATTACCATTCCAGGTTTTTACGATAAAGTGTTAGAACTTTCTCAAGTTGAACGTGATGAAATGGCCAAAGCACCTTTCAGTCACGAAAAATATTGCGAAGCTTTAGACATCGACAACGTGTATGGTGAAACGGGCTATTCTACGCCAGAACGTGGTTCAATTCGTCCAACTTTGGATGTGAATGGAATTTGGGGCGGATATACTGGCGAAGGCGCCAAAACGGTAATTGCTTCTAAAGCTTATGCAAAAATCTCCATGCGATTGGTTCCTCATCAAGTGCCTGATGAAATCACAGAACTTTTCCAAAAACATTTTGAATCGCTTGCGCCTGCAGGAACGCGAGTTGTTGTAACTCCGCATCATGGTGGTTATCCTGTGGTTACTCCAATCGATTCTATCGGTTATCAAGCCGCAAGTTTGGCATACGAAACGACTTTCGGGAAAAAACCAATTCCTGTGCGAAGTGGAGGAAGTATTCCAATCGTGGCTTTGTTTGAAAAAGAATTGGGTTTGAAAACAGTGATGATGGGATTTGGTTTGGATTCTGATGCTATTCACTCACCAAATGAGCATTATGGTTTATTCAATTTCTACAAAGGCATTGAAACGATTCCATATTTCTACAAACATTTTGCTGAATTATCTAAATAATTTTACCCGATGAAAATAGTCAAGTGGATTGCCATTTTTGTATTAGTTTTCTCTTTACAAGGATGTTTTGAGTTTGAAAATGTCAATTTCAAGGGCATTGAAAGTGTAAAGTTGCCCAAAATGGACGACAAGGAGATTTTGGTTGATTTGAGTTTCAAATTGGAAAACCCCAATAATTTCAACATCAAATTAAAGCCTTCGCAGATTGATGTTTTTGTGTCTGACAAAAAAATGGGAACGGTCCATTTAGACAAGAAAATTGTTTTCAAGAAGAAAAAGGAAAATGTTTATAGTACCCAAATCAAGGTAAAACTGGAAGACGGTGCTTTCTTTTCACTGTTTAAATTGGTGACGAAAGATGAAATTCCTGTAAGATTCAAAGGCAAAATCAAAGGTTCAGTTTTTGGAATTTCGAAAAAAATCGACATCGATCAAGTTAAAAATTTCAGTGGGAAAGATTTGAATTTCTTGAAAAAACCATGATTCCAAATTTTCAGTTCGCAGCTAACGGTTTAGCGACAAATGCATTTACAGCGTTGAATATTACTGATTTCAACGCTGCTTGTTTCCATGTTCAAAACTTAAAATATGGAAGAATTTCAAATCCTTCAGATTTCAATTTGGTCTTAAGAGAAAACCAAGGAACATGCTCGTCAAAACACGGTTTGTTGGCGCTTTTGGCTGAGGAAAATGAGCAAAATGACATTCATTTGATGGTCGGCATTTTTTTGATGTCTGCTGAAACACATCCAGCGGTCGGACCGATTTTAGCTCAGAACGGTTTGAAATCCATCCCCGAAGCACACGCATATTTCCGTTACGATGGAAAACGATATGATTTCACAGCCAAAGGCAAAAGCATTGAAACGATTGAGCCGTTCATCGTGCGCGAACAACGTTGCGAGCCCAACCAAATGATTGAATGGAAACCGATGATTCACAAACATTATTTGGAAGGCTGGCTCAAACGACAAAATTTTTCCTTTACGGTTGAAGAAATTTGGGAAATTCGAGAAGCGTGCATTGCGGTTTTGTGAAAGAGACATTAGACCAAAGAAATTAGAAATTGGACTTTTTGATTGTCTTTTTGTTTAAGAAATTACTCGAAGTTTGATGATTATTTAGTTTCCCTTTTTGGAGCAAATCTTTACACGCAATTTAAATAAAAGATCATGATACCGTTAGGTATCACATATGGGTAGCGATGGACATCGTCCAGCGTGTTAAGGAGTTTAGAAAATTGTTTTTGGCGTGTGTTTTTGATCCAAAAACCATGACAAAAATCACTTTAGAATATTCGTATAAAGATTTGCCCCTCGGAGGGGGAAGAAATTCGATTCATTATAAATTACCACTATGACAACATTTATCACCTAAATTTGTCTTACCAATAAACATTCCCATGATTCGATTCCTATTTCTCTGTATTTTTTTGCCACAAAGCTTACTTTCTCAAAAAGATACCATTTTCAACGTACAGGAATATTGGAAAATCAATCTTAACAATCAACGTAGTATCAACAAATCCGGAATGTATACTTTGTTGGGTTGGTCTTGTACAAACATCGTTGCGGGCACAATTGCTTCCACCCAAACAGAAGGTTCATCCCATTATTTTCATCAAATGAATGCAATGTGGAATACGGTGAATTTGGGTTTATCCATTGGAGGTTTGTTGCAAGAGCGAAAACTTAAAATTAAAAGTCTTGAGGATCTAAACGCCAGACAAAAAAAATTGGAAAAAATATTTCTCATCAATGGTGGCTTGGATTTAGTTTACATGGGCGTTGGCACTGGATTGCTATTATCAAAAAATGAAACTGACACGAAACAAGGTTACGGACAAAGTTTATTGCTACAAGGTGGATTTCTAATGCTTTTCGACGGAACGATGTACTTTTTGCATAAAAACAATCGGATCAGAGAATATAGAAATATAGATTTTAAGATTGGATTTCAGTCAGTTGGAGTGCGTATTCTTTTTAGGAAATAGTGCTTAGGCATTAGGGAATAGTGGGTTTTCGAAAGACAATCTTTCTAAAAATCCAACGATCTAAAAATCGAATAATCCAAATTTTACCATTTTTTCACATTTAATTTAATCAACAATTAAATTTATTCATTTACTTTGCAATTCAAAGTGCTTTTAGCTATGGATCAAAAAGAAAAAGATTATTTGCAAGATTTAACGGAGATTCGTTCGATGATGGAAAAATCATCTCGATTTATTTCATTGAGTGGTTTGGCAGGTGTATTTGCAGGAGTTTTCGCTTTGGCGGGTTCTATTTCAGCGTATTACATCCTTAAGAATTTCTACATCGCCATTTGGTACGAAAACGATATCATCAAATTGTCGAAAGATTTGGTATTGCACTTGTTTTTAGTTGCAATGGGAGTGTTGTTTCTTTCGCTATTTTTCGGCTACTATTTCACCACTAAAAAAGCAAAGAAATTAGGACATAAAACTTGGAATAAAACTTCGCAATTGATGCTTATCAACTTAGCTATTCCATTGTTTGCTGGCGGTATTTTTTGTGTTTCACTTTTTCTGCATGGAAATCTAGGGTTGATTGCGCCAACAACCTTGATTTTTTACGGATTAGCCCTGGTAAATGGAAGCAAATTCACGTTGAATGATATTAAATATTTGGGCTATTGCGAAATGATTGTCGGTTTAATCGCCACTTTTTTCATCGGTTGGGGATTGTGGTTTTGGGCTTTTGGATTCGGAATTTTACACATTGTTTACGGAATTTCCATGTATTATAAATACGAACACAAACAATGAAAGATTTTATCAGTCAGCTAAATAAGTCCTTCGAAAGTAGGATTAGACTAGGCATCATGTCGGTCTTGATGGTCAATGAATCAATCGATTTTTTGAGCCTCAAGGAGATGTTAGATGCCAGCGATGGAAACATTGCCAGTCACGTTGCTGCACTTGAAAAAGCGGAATATTTGACCATCGAAAAGAAATTTGTAGGTAAAAAAACCAGTACGACCTACACAATTACTCCGCTAGGAAGAGAAGCATTTAACCAACATTTAAACGCCCTTGAACAACTTTTAAAACGCTAATATTTTTTTGAACTTACACTTTGAGTTGCAAAGTGCTTTTAATTTTAACTAAAAATAAAAACCATGAAAAAGAAAACCATTTTATTATTCGTTTCGGTATTCGCTTACTGCTACTTATTTTACAATCAAGGAATTGGAATCAATTTTTTGATTTTCAATGTCGTTTTAGTTTTTGCATCCATTTCGATTGATTTTTCTTTGGTCAAGCGATTAAACTGGTTGCTCGTTGCAGCAGGTGCTTTGATTACCGCGACCAGTGCCTTCTTGTACGGCAATCTTTTATCTGTCATCGGAAACGTGATTTCTTTGCTTTTCTTAGCTTACGTGAGCTACAATCCAAAATCAACTTTGGTTTTTGCGTTTCTTCAATCCACTTGGACTTTGATCAGCAGTATTTTCCTTCAAATTGAAAAAATATTCACGCCCAAACCTTTGAAAGAGGGAGAAACAGAGGAAACGAAATCTGAATTTACCTTTGCAGATTTGCTGAAATTCATCATTCCAATTGCGGTTTTAGTGACTTTCTTTTTAATCTACAAATATTCCAATCCTGTATTTTCGAAGTTCATCGACAACCTCAATTTGGATTTCATTTCATGGACTTTCGTCGGTTTTATGTTGGTTGGATTATACCTATTATCTGTATTCTATTTTCCAGTCAACAGTCAGCGATTGGTTCATTTGGATGAATCGAGTTCCAATCAACTTTCAGGCGGAATTTTGCCGAATGAAAAAGGTATGTTCAAAGATTTATCCAAAGAAATGGGTGCTGCGATGATGACTTTTGGGTTGCTGAATGTGTTGCTTTTACTTGTAAATGTCTTGGATTTGAATTTCATTTTCAGCGGTCAAATGAAAAGTATCACTAACTATTCGCAATATGTGCACCAAGGCATTAACAGCTCGATTTTTTCAGTAGTCATTGCGATTTTTGTGATGTTGTACTTCTTCCGCGGAAATTTGAATTATGTTGCCAAAAGCAAGCAACTGAAATTCATTGCACTTATATGGATTTTGTTGAATGCCATTTTATTAGCGACTTGTTTCCACAAAAATTTCTCTTACATCATGGATAGCGGTTTGACTTACAAAAGAATCGGTGTTTACTTTTATTTATTCGTGACGTTCATCGCTTTAGTTACCACTTTGTTTAAAATCACGACTTTCAAAAGCAATTGGTTTTTGATTCGATACAATGTTTGGTCCTTGTTTTTAGTGTTGGTTTTCAGTACTTTGTTTAACTGGGATAAATTGATTTTGGAGTACAATATAAAATACAAAGCTTCGATCGAGCGCGAATATTATCTATTTGAATTGGAAGAAGTTAGCTATGCGCATTTGTTGAATCACAGCGATAAAATGCCCCACAACGACAATTATTATTTGATTGGTTTGTCTGAAGATTTATTCAATAAAATGCTCAAAGTGCGCATTGATAAATTCATGGAAAAACACCAACAAAAAGATTGGCGTTCCTGGAATCTAGAAGACGACCGTATCGTAAATGAAATCCTGAAAACCAGAAAATACTTCATGAAGCACCCGGTTTATTTTAATAATTAAGCAATTTGAAATATTGATTTTCAGTTTCCTCCGATGATTTTCGCAGAATCCAATGGAATAAACTCTGATAATTGGGAAAATGATTTTGATTTATTTGTCCCTAATGCAGATAACGTAAGAAAATAAGTTGAATGCAACGTTGTAAAAGCCTTGTTTGAGCTCAGCCTTCTTATTTTTTTAAAAATAAGTGAAAGGCGTTTGCGAGTTTGGCTGCATACAGTGAAGTGAAACGTAATTTTCAAGTTATCAAGTTCAGGACTAGATTTTCCTCACAATTTTCGCACTAACGTTTGAAATTGTTCGTCTTCAAAAGCTTTCGCTTTTTCTTAGCTCCACCTTTTTTTGGCAACTTAGTGAAACGGTCTCACTGACCGAAGGTAAGTAATGAAAAAAAGGTGGAAATATTCTCTAGACGCAATAAATTCAAACTTTTCCCTTACATTTGAAAGCAAACAATTTCATTGAAGAATTGAAATTTAAAATCAAGAAAAAATGGCATTGATCAAAGCTTGTAGAGGAAAAAATCCAGCATTTGGAAACGATTGTTGGTTTGCAGAAAATGCGACAATTGTTGGCGATGTAAAAATGGGCGATCAATGTTCAGTTTGGTTTTCTGCTGTTGTTCGTGGTGATGTCAATTCTATCGAAATGGGCAACAAAGTCAATATTCAAGATGGCGCGGTGATTCACTGCACTTTTGAAAAAACCAAAACGATTTTAGGCAATAATGTTTCGATTGGTCACAACGCATTGGTACATGGTTGCACCGTAGAAGACAATGTGTTGATTGGCATGGGATCTATCGTGATGGACAATTGCTACATTGAATCCAATTGCATCATTGCCGCCGGCGCGATTTTACTTGAAGGAACCCGCGTTGAATCTTGGAGCATATACGCAGGAGTGCCAGCCAAAAAAGTGAAAACACTTTCTCCAGAATTGTTTGAAGGCGAAGTTCAACGCATTGCCAATAATTATGTAAAATACGCCAGTTGGTTCAAAGACGAGGAATAAATTGAATCATTTTTGATTCAAAACCTGATATTTTCTCACCCAAATTACTATCAAAGGTGTCAAAATTGCTGTAGGCAACAACCATGAAATTACTCCAGGCAAAATCGTGTTGTTCACGACCAAAAATGCAGTCGCAGAAGCGATGTAACTTCCTGTCATTCTTTGGATATGCGTCGTCAACCAAAAATTTTTGACTTTCGATTTATTGCGAAAATTTTTAAAATCCTGCAGCGCAAACATCCAGCAAATCCCACCAAAAACGAGCAATACAATTCCGAAAAAGTCCTCATGCATCAATATGTAACTTCCCAAACTTACAAAGCCAAGACCAAACAAAGTAATAGTGATTGCCAACGTCCAATCTGCAAAATGGATATCGGATATACTTTTGATTTTCAAATATCTTGTGCCTGACAAAAGCATGTAGGCTGTGAAAATTCCCACAATAAATAGGAAAATGTTTCCATGTAAAATAGCCATCACAAGCGATACCAAGGACGAAGTTAGCAAAGCAGAAAAGTAAACTTTACCTAACTTTTGATGTGTTTCATTTCCTTTTTTAGTGAAAAGAATAATGGAGCCAACAAACAAGGAAATACAACCTGTGATGATGTGAATGATTAGTAAAATCTTAAAATAGTCCATTTATCGCTTATTCTTTTGTTTCAAATATTCATTTAATCTTTTTTCCATCAAACCAGGAGTTTGCGAGCGCATTTCACTTGTTTCATCTGGATATTTTTCTTTGACCCAATCGTGAAACGGGGTTGCTTTTACCTTTGATTCTTCGACATATTGATGATAAAAGTTTGTTGAATCGATTACCATTTTTTGGATTTGATTATTTTCGACATAGAGCGTAATTTTCCAAGTTGGATTTTGCATTTGCAATTTATCAAAGTAAATACTTTGGTCTTCTACTAGAAATTGTACTGGATTTTTAGATGAAATGGTCTCTAAAATTATAAATTTTCCTTTCAGATTTTGGTTGTACATGAGATAATCTCCCATAAATCTTTCACGGTCGTGATGAAAGTTTACAAAGTTTCTTTTCAACTCAAAATCAGGAGTTAGAAGTGAATCTAAACTGGTGCTGTCGCAATCGTTCAAACGCGCAATGAACTTTTCAGCGCATTTCAAATCACTTTGTGCATGCGAAACAAATTGGATGGCAATAAACAGTGCAAAGAAAATCGATTTCAAAACCAGTAGCTTAAATTTATTCAGTGTAAAGGGCAAACATTCGATTTACTTTTTCGTGCTCATCAAAAAACATGATTTCAATCGCTTTTTTATTCATGACGGATTTGTAATAAAGACCGATTGAATTTACGCCAGTCGTTACATCATAAAGTTCAAAATGTAAATCCGGAATTCGCTGCAACGCTTTTTCCCAGTAATTTCTGACGTTTTCTTTTCCTTTCAACGTTCCACTATCGATTCCCGCAGCCAACTTAATCATTGGAGTTGTGATTTTAATATCCTCCGAATAATGACTTAAAATTTCATCTAAATCATGAGAATTCCAAGCCGTAATCCATTTTTCCGCAAAGAGTTGAGCATCCATTTGAATAGTATTAAAATTAAAACATGACCAATTTACAAATACTTTTGAAAGACGTTAAAAAAAGCAGAGATTTTAATTCTTCTATTTCAATCTAAGTCGATCAATCCTATTCTCCATCACAATTTCTTTCATTTCATTTTCCAACACATCAAATTCTGGTTTTTCAACCGAGCGGATAATTTGTCCGTCTTTGAGCAAGTGAATTTCATCGCAAGTTGCGCTCAAAGTAGAGAAAATATGAGATGAAATCAATACAACTTTTTCCAATTCTTTGAGTTTGTGGATAATTTCTGTGATAATTATATTGCTTTGAATATCAACACCATTGAAAGGTTCATCGAGAATGAAATAATCATTTTCCTGCAACAAAATCGCTGTAATTGCCAACTTCTTTTTCATTCCTGTTGAATAAGTCGAAGCATATTGATTCAAGGGCAAATCGAAGACGTTTCGTGCCTCAATGTCACCGAGCTCGATTTCTCGTGCGTTGCAAAGCAATTGAATGTATTCTTTTCCAGTCAATTTGGGGAAGAAAAATGGATCTGTAAACAACAATCCCAAGTAGTTTTTCAGCGGAGTTTTGGTAGCTTGAATTTCGCCTTCAAAATCTTCTAATCCAGCGATACATCTAAAAAGGGTGGTTTTTCCTGCGCCATTTTCACCGACAATTCCATATACTTTTCCATGCTCAAATTGGATATTGATGTTATTCAATACTTGTTTATTTCCAAAGCTTTTACACAAATTTTTGATTTCGATCATGGCAAATATGGTTTCAGTTTTTGAATGGCTTTGAAGTAGAAATAAGGCGCAAAAATCAGCAAACAAGGCGGAAATGACAATCCGAGTGCGATGACAATGCCTTCTGGTAGATTCATTTCGCTTGGATAAGCAGCATATTTCGCTAAAATGACGGAGATGATCAACATGAATCCAATGAGCCAAGCAGCCAATATTATGCCGTATTTTTCTGGATAAAATGTAATCAAAGTAACGACAAATGGCAAACTCAAGAGGCTTGAAAAAATCAAGGCAATTTTAATTTTCGATACTAAAAATTTTGTTGGTGAAATGATAAAATTCCAAACAAAAATTTCATTTTCTGGTGTTGTGTAGAATGTAAGGACAATCAAGAACACGACTGCCAATGCAAAAATCCCCAAGTTGAAGTTATTGACTGAAAGCGCGATAAATTCAATGAAACAAGCGCCGATGAGCAATAAAATAGTTTTTCGAAACCCGACAATAAACTCAAAAGGTTTTTTGTAAAACGGAGTTGGTAAAGTGAAATTGAAATTTGTGCGAAAATTACTCCAAGCAAAAAGCAAAGAAATGAAAAGCAGAATCACAGCAACTTGTAAGTTCTGCTTGTGTACCAAAAAAATCACAAACGGCAATGCTGCCAAGGTATTTTCAATCGTTCGTACCGATTTGTATCGTTTTTCGGGAAAACAAAGTTGCAGAAAATCATTTCTTTTTTGCGCTGAAAGGGCAGAAGTGAAGGTCAAAGAAACAAAAGCAAACAAATAGGCCGCAAAACTAATTTGGTGGAAAAGGTATTCTGAAAATGCTATAAATCCAACTAAAATCAATAAAACACCCAAGACTGGATGAACTCCAAAATCCAAGAATTTCCGCGCCGCGATTTTGATTTGAATAGAAAAGTATGATTTCAAATTGTTTGTTTGATTGCTAAATATAGCTGTATTCGGGTTGATGAGTAGATTGTTTAACAAAAATTAAATGAAAAATATTTTCCCATATTGGGAACTTTTAATATATTTGTTGAAAGGTTAAAGATTTGAGAATTCTTTCAAAAAAAATATTGCGTGATTTTTGGGAAAAACACGAAGATTGTGAGCAACAGTTGAAGTCGTGGTTTTTGGAATCTTCTAAAGCTAAATGGAAGAATCCAAATGAAATTAAAAAGAACTATCCTAGTGCGAGTATTTTGAATGATAATCGAGTTGTTTTTAATATTAAAGGGAATAACTATCGATTAATTGTAAAAATAAACTTTGATTATCAAATGATGTGGGTGAGATTTATTGGAACTCACGCTGAATACGATAGAGTAAATGCGAACGAAATTTAATTATATGAATATCAAGCCAATCAAAACAGAAAACGATTACAATCAAGCAATCGAAAAATTGGAAACGCTTTTTGATGCCAAAATAGGTACTGCTAAAGGTGACGAACTTGAATTGCTTGGTATTTTAATAGATCAGTATGAAAATGAACACTTTCCAATCGATTTGCCCGACCCAATCGAAGCGATAAAATTTAGAATGGAACAAATGGGCTACAGTCAATCTGATCTCGCAAGCATCATTGGATTGAAAAGTCGTGCAAGTGAAATTCTAAACAAAAAGAGAAAATTGACGCTAACAATGATTCGTCAATTGCACGAAAAATTGAATATTCCAACGGATGTTTTATTGCAGGTTTATTGATTTAAATCATCATAATCGAATTTGAAAACTCCAAGATAAAAACAATCGAATGTTTGACGAACTATCTAAATACAAAGACAACAATCATTTCTTTTTGAGGGCTGAAGAAAATCTGAGACATGTCTGCAATGCACCAAATGACAAAAGCGGGATTTATTTAATTTATGCTCTAAAAGATGGAGATGAAGAACTGATTTACATTGGCATATCTGGGAAAGTTAAAAAGGACGGTTCTTTATTTATCCGCAAAGGTGGAATGAAGGATCGAATGATAAATGGACATCAATTTGGTAAGATTCCCCGAAAAACATCTTGGAAACGACAAATTATAATTGAAAATATCGAGAAATTGCACATTTATTGGTATGTCACACACAATGATAAATTCACCGATTGTCCTAGGATTTTAGAAAATAGTTTGTTGAAAAAGTATTTCGAATTTTTTGGAAGATTGCCCAAATGGAATAAGGAATTTTAGGATTTCAAAAGGAAATCGAGAGCTTTTCACATTTTCTTGTATCCAATCCTGTTGATTTGCCCAAAAGATTGAACGTTTAAAATTGAATATTTCAAGGGTTGTTTTCTTATAAGTTTAATATACGTTTATTCTGGATTTTTTTACTTGCGAGTTAATGAGATTACAACTTTTTTACCCAAATATCCAAGTGTACTAGTACTTATAAATTCCATTTTTTTACTAGAATGTCTTTCAACATTGTAACTTCCTGTTAAATCAAAAGTTGTATAATCTAAATTATCGAGTTGAGTCCCTTCATTTTCAGTGCATAGTTGAACATAATTTAGCTGAAAGGTTTTTCCCTTGTCTTGAAATTGCCATTCAAATTGAGCGTCTTCATTCCCGTTTTGCCACAAAACTCTTGGAACAGTATCGTAGATATCGACATTCTCAGTAATATTCCAGGTACCAAAAACACCTAAACTAGTAGCATCTACCTCAATATCATTAACTATCCAAGTTTCCCCGTTCATTAATCTTTTTGAGAATCGTTTTTCTTTGTTGCAAGAAACAATAATCAAAGTTGATATAAGAAATATGGCTGAGTACTTTTTCATAGTTTTCGACCTCTGTAATAATACTTTTCATTTCCATCATAGGTGAATCTAAAAGTAGCTATTCCATCCATATCTAATTTAAATTTACCCCAAACATACCCTTTCGAAAAGCATTCCCTATAATTCATCAGTGCAGGATTAATATGCAGAGAATTATTTCCAAGTCCGTCATAATTATAAACATCAAAATACATCGAATATTCTTGGGTTCCTTGCCCTGGTTTATAATCAATAACCATATCTATGCTATCATTGAGATGACTTCCTTTCAGTCTAAATGTACCTTCAAGAAGTGTTGTGTCTATATCATAGTCTTTACTTTTGATATAGACCAGTTTTACGATTGAATCGTAGCCATCATCATTTGGAAAACAAATAGAATTGGGTTTTTTGCGCACAACCAATGTGATCGGGATATCAGTGAATTGTTGATCTAGCCCAAAATATCTAGCGACTTGTTGACCCGAAATAACTTCGTTACCGATATACCATGTGTAATCAGCGTTTGGTTCTAGTGCTGTGAAAACGATATTTTTTGCTGCAAATGCCGTATCAGTTATTGTACTAAATCTGTGATTAGTATCATTGAATTGATAACCAAAAACTTCTTCAGCAGTAAAATTTGCACTTACTTCTTTAGCACAATCACAATTGGTATTTAAATTTGCCATCTGTGGTTGAACTTTTTTACAAGAAACAACTAGCATTAATATCCCAAGTAGAAATGTTATCTTTTTTTTCATTCTTAATTTATAAAATTACCAAACAAATTAATGTCTTGGTCAAAAAGCAATTAATAATCTAATTTGAATTTCAACAAAGTTGAATAAATTTCTCGTTTTCTTGTATCCAAATTCCAATTTTCTCGTTCAAAGAAAAGTAACGTCAAAATCCATCGCCATGTTCAAGAAACTTTTTTTGGTAATCACTTTCCTTTTCGCATTGACATTATTGATAGATTCTTGCGCAACACAAAAAAATCACAAGCGCAAGTGCAACGGACAAAAGGCGATCAAAACGCCGATGGGAAATATGTAAACTCATTTTACACCCAAAATGCTGTATATTTCCTTATCGTGGCATTTTGAAATCAGCGTATTCCTCTTCAATTTTCGAATTGGTGTAATCTGGAATCCAGCCTGAAGTGTCGATAAAAATGCGGATTGCTTTCACAAAAGGATCTTTTTCTCCAGCGTCAAACCAATGTCTCGTTCCAGCAGGCACGGAAATCAAATCGCCTTTTTCGCACAATAAATTGAAAATGGGTTCGCCTTCTAAATGAAACCAAAACAATCCTTTTCCGTCCACAAAAAAGCGAATTTCATCTTCTGAATGTGTGTGTTCTGCTAAAAATTTCTGGCGAATCGCATCGTAATTTTCTGTCAAATGATTGATTGAAATCACATCTGCAGTTTCATAATCGCCTTTTTCCATGAAATGACGCAATTCATCTGCGTACGCATCTAAAATCACTTCTTGTGTTGCATCGTCTTCAAATTCAACTGAACAAGTCCACTGATCAAAGAAAATACCGCGTGATTCCATGAAAACACGAATGTGAATTGGATTTTCTAATTGTTTGTTTTCGCTTGGAATGGAAAGTAGTGCCATGGCTTTTATTTTAAAATTGTTTGTTCAAAATCACCTGATAAAGTTAGTGATTTGCAGGCAATCGTAATCGTAATTTTGTTGGTTTTTTTCCTGAGATTAGTCATTTAATTTTTGACGAACTTCTAGCAAATATTCCAATGTTTCCAAATGTCTTTTCGCCTCAAAAAGATTTTTTCCCCAAGCGTAAGTTCCATGATTTCGAATTACAAAACAATGGTTCCCAAAACGATCTTTTGATGCGCGCATCCAAGTAGCAAATTCCTGCATGTCTTGCGAATTGGGCAAAATTGGAACGGAAATTTTGTTTTCATGGGTTGTTTGTCCGGCAAATCCTTTTTGAATTTCATAACCTTCAAAAGTGATTTCATCTTCAAATTTTTGCGACATCACGACAGAATAAACTGAATGACTGTGCAAAATCACTTGTGTTTCGGGAAACAAATCATACAAAACACAATGAATCAATGTCTCTGCAGAAGGTTTAATTCCTTCAAAATCCGCGGTTGGATTTCCTTCAAAATCAACACACATGAAATCTTCAGGCTGAAATTGAGATTTGTCGATTCCAGAGCGAGAAACAAAAATAGTTTTTGCATCTGCTTCGGTTCTAAAAGAATAATTGGTGGATGTAGCTGGTGACCAACCTTTTTGGTGGTACGCCCGAATTGTTTCCGCTATTTGTTGATTCATTGTTTTCATTGGGGCAAAATTAACTTAATTTAAAAGAAATCAGTATAGAAAAGGCGCACTCTTTCAAAAAGTAGTTTTCTAATAAGAGGTTTTTTGTCATGATTTTTGTACCAAAAATACACGCCAAAAAACGAATTCACGTATTTGTTTGTTCGACGATTCCGATATATATCGGAACCGTCGTTACAAATATTTCGCTCCTATGGAGCTATTTTGATTTTTAAAGTTAATTGCGCTTGTTGTGCATGAAAAAAGGGAAGTAAATCTGCATTCACTTCCCTTTTTCTGTAGTTGTAGGTTACAATTTCTAATCCATCAAAATCAATTTCGATGTTTTGATTTTATTTTCATTTCCAATTTTCACGAAATACGCTCCAGCTCTTAAACTTGAAACGTCTAATTTTTGGATGTTTGATTCCATTTTTCCTGTGTAAACCAATTGTCCGTTGATTTCAAAAATTTGGACATTCATACCAGATAATCCTTCACTTTTTATCGTGATTTCGCCTTTACTTGGATTTGGCACAATATTGAAATTCAAAGTATTTTCTCCCAAACCTAAAGTAGAAAGTTCTGAATGTATTCCGTCCGTTTCGATGCTGTGATTGATGTTTCCACCATGTGTCGCTCCAGCTGCAATTACAAAAGTAATCGTATCAACTTGAGGCATGTAAGGAACATCTAACAAAATTTGATATTCGCCATAAGGTAAATTTTCAAAGTTGTAATGTCCGTCTATGTCTGATTTTGTGTAATCAACAAATTCGCCACTGTTAACCTCTCTCACCAAAACTACTGCATTTGGACAAGGCAAAGGCAAAGATTTTTGGAAAGAAGAATCGATGTAAATTGTACCGCTTACTGAACCTGGTCCAGTCAATGAAACTGATGTTGAATTTAAATCTGTGCTATTGAAGAAGCAAGGCAATCCGATCAAATCTGCTGTTGACCAAGTTGTTCCATTGGTGAAATATGATGGCATTGCAGAAGGATTTAAAACCAAATCTGGCAAATAACGAACGTGGTAATTTCCACCAGGAATACTGTCTACTGAATAAGTACCGTTTGTTACAGGAACCGTGTAAAGCGGATTCACAACGGTAGAATCTTCAGCGGCATCAAAAATTTGAATCACTCCATCTTGCGCAGGATTTCCTGCAACGGCTAAATTTCCAGAAATCGTAGAGAAACTTCCTTGTTCGTCTAAGAAAATCGCACTGTCAAAAACATCGTCAGCTACGTCTGCAATCACCAATTTAATTGTATAGGTATTTCCAGCAATTGCATAAAATTTCGCTTGCAAAGGAACAGTGTATCCATCAAAAACAAAATCTTGGTAAGTAGGACTAGTTGAGCTGTTGTCAACATAGTAATTTGTGTTTGTAAATTGATTGATTGAATTGATTTGCACAATTGTTCCATTTGGTAAAACCGCAATGTTCTGCGATGGACCATTGTTTTCAGAAACCAAAAATAGGAATCTGTCATTGAAGTTTGAAGTGCTGTATTCTGGATATTCTTCAGAAGCGAAAACATAGTTGAATCGAACTGTATCTGTAATTGTTGGCGTAAATTGGAAACCGATGCTTAAGGCATCATAGCTTAAAGCACCTGTATTTAATTGGTCGATATTTACATCGCCTGCCGCACCAAAACCGGTGCTACTGAAATAGTCAGCGTTATAACTTGTATCTGAAAATACATTTCCAGTAGAAAGAACTATTCCTGAATTTAAACCGATTGCCTGACCATTGGAGAAGATTCCAAATCCAACTGGTACACCAGTTACCGCAACAGTTCCAATATTTTGACATTGTAAACCAAAAATATTGGTAACGATTTGTTGAATGTCGTTCGGAGCAGCTTGAAAAATAATTTCTTGCGATTGCGCAGGAGTAGCGAATAATAATCCAAAAAGAGGAAGAAATTTAAATAGTTTCATAGTCAATCAATTTTACCAAAGACGACTAGAAAGCAAATTTAGTTGCTCAACAATAAATATTAGCAGTTAAAATGAAATTTACCAACCTTTGGAAATCAAAATCGCTTCCATTTCTTGTTGTAATTTTTGTGCTTCGATCTTCGCTTGTTCAGCAAAATCTAGTCCGTTGGAAGCATAAATGATTTGACGTGAAGAATTGACCAACAAACCACAATCGTCGTTCCAACCATAATGTGCGACGTCTTGCAGACTTCCGCCTTGCGCGCCAACACCAGGAACCAAGAAAAAGTTATTTGGAACGATATTTCGAACCTCTCCAATTCCTTCTGCTCTTGTAGCGCCAACCACGTACATCAAGTTTTCAGGCGTTCCCCATTTGGAGGATTTTTTCAAAACTTTTTGGTACAATTTTTCACCTTGCGTATCGGTCATAAATTGAAAATCCAAAGCGCCTTTGTTGGAGGTCAATGCCAAAACAATCACCCATTTATCTTCAAATTCAAGAAAAGGAGTAATACTATCTTCTCCCATGTAAGGAGCTATGGTCACAGAATCAAAATTCAAATATTCGAAGAAAGTTTTGGCGTAATATTTTGAAGTATTTCCAATGTCGCCACGTTTTGCATCTGCAATTGTAAAGATATTTTTAGGAATGTATTCTAAGGTTTTTCTCAAAGATTCCCAGCCTTTTACACCCAAACATTCATAAAATGCGATATTTGGTTTGTAGGCTACACAAAAATCTTTCGTTGCATCGATAATGGCTTTATTGAACTCAAAAATAGGATCTTCTGTTTCTAAAAGATGCGCAGGAATTTTGTCTAAATCGGTATCTAAACCAACACATAAAAATGATTTTTTAGCTTTAATCTCTGCAATGAGTTCTTTTCTGGTCATATTTCAATCTTGTGGCGCAAAGATAATCAAAGCTTACATTTTTTCTGAAAACTTATTGCGGAATTATAACCGTTTGTTCTTTTTGTGTTCTTGCAGAAAAGTATCCCAAGCAACTTTTACCAAAGTTTGAATCTGGATTGGCTGGAGCAGCTGTGCTTCCAGTATTTGCTTCTATTGAAAACAAATATTTATAAACTGGTTTGTCGATGCAATACATAATAACGCGGACAGTATCTCCCGGAATGAAATCGCCACCAAACAAAGGTTGCTGATTTTGAACACCGTCAGAAAATTGGTCGTCTTGCAAATTCACACCTTTTACTTGTTCTCCATTTTGGAAAATGTCATATTGGTAATAATTCGCAATTCCTGCTTGGTCCATTCTATTTGGTACTACTGCTCTAATGGTATCTAGGCCGAATGGAAAAACAATCACATTTAGACCGTCCAAACTTACTTCTGTTGGCAAATAACTTGTTGCGGTAAAAACTTTTCCGTCAACAGTTACAGTAATAGTATATGTTCTACCTTCTACGCCTAACAAACTACTTGTTTTGTAAATACCTGGTGATGCCAACGTCAAAGTTTCCGAATTTCCAGCGTTGTCAGAGATTACAACAATTGCATTGTCAACAGTGGGAAAAGCAACGCTTTCATCGAAATTTAACGTTCTCGTTATTTTCACTTCGTGAACGGTTTCACCTTTGGTCACAAAACCCTCGATTACGTATTTTGGATCGGCAGTATTTAAATCTACGTCAATTACTTTGGTACAAGATGCTAAGCTCAATACTGATAAAATGGCGAAAATGAAATAATATTTTTTCATGATTTTTAGCTTTAATCAAGGTTTATTTAAATTTGAAATTCCAGGTAATTGCTGGTACAATTCTGAATAATGTGGTTTGGACAGCTTCCGTTTTATTTGGATCGCTTTCACTTTGTCTGAAAGTTATTTGATAAGCGTTTTCTCTCGCATACGCATTGTAAATTGAGAAATTCCAGCTACTTTCATATTTATCTGTGTTTTTTCGAATCCACGTTAAACCTAAGTCTAAACGGTGGTAATTTGGCATTCTTGCTGCATTTCTTTCAGTATAAGAAAATTGCGTCTCGCCATTCACTTCATATTTTCCTGTTGGAAAAGTAACTGCATTTCCTGTGTAGAAAACAAATAATGCAGAAACAGAAAGTTTTTTGTTGATGTCATACATTCCCACTACAGAAATGTCATGCGTGCGGTCTTGTTTAGCAACATACCAATTGTTTTCATTGATTCCGTTAATTTTTCTTTCAGTTCTAGAAAGCGTGTAACCAATCCAACCAGTAAATTTACCTGTTTTCTTTTTCAAAATCATTTCCAAACCGTATGCGCGGCCAACTCCGTAAAGCAATTCGCCTTCTAATTTTTCGTTTGCTTGGGTATTAGCACCATTTCGATAATCGATTTGGTTTTGCATCTTTTTATAGTAGGTTTCAACATTGAATTCGTAGGCATTATTCTTGAAATTTTTGAACCAACCAACAGAAACTTGGTCTGCAATTTCAGGTTTGGTGTTTAATGTAGTCGACAACCAAACGTCTGTTGGTGAGGCTGAAGTAGCATTAGAAAGTAAGTGAATATTCTGCGCATTTCTTGCATAAGCTGCTTTGAATGAAGCCGTTTTTGAATAACTATAACTCATCGAAACACGTGGTTCAACAATCAAATACGTTTTCACCATTTGATTTTTCTTGTATTTATTGGTTGTAGCCACATCGCCACTTTCATTAAAAGTATATGATTCAGAGCCATTTCCAAGTACAGAGAAACCAGTCAATCTCGCACCATAACTCACGTTTATTTTTTCAGATGCAGTCCAATCGTTGGTAATATAAATCGCACTTTCGATGGATTTCAAGGGATTGATTTTTGTTGTAGAAATTCCTGATGAAGAATTTGTTTCCACTTGTCCAGGCGTGATCGCGTGGTGAATGGCATTTAAACCGAATCTCAATTTATTTCTCGTGTTTAAGAAATATTGAAATTCTTGTTTGACATTGAAATCTTGAATTTTTGATAAAATCTTAAAATCAACATCACCACTTTTAATTGAAATTTTGTAGTCGTATGAACTGAAAATGAACGAAGTATTCGAGAAAAGTTTTTCATTCACAATTCTATTCCATCTTGCCGTTGCCGTTGCATTTCCCCAATCGATACCAAAAGTTTCACCGAATCCCAATTTGTCTCTACCAAAATATCCTGATAAATAAACGCGGTCTTTTTTGCTGATTCTATAATTTAATTTCGTGTTTAAATCGTAGAAATACAGCTTGTTATCTTTGAATTTATCAGTTGCTTTCAAGAAAACATCTGCATAAGTTCTTCGTCCAGTAACTAAAAACGATGCTTTGTCTTTCACGATCGGACCTTCAACATTTAACTTTGAAGAAATCAAACCCAAACCACCACTGACGTTGAATTTCTTGTTGTTACCTTCATTCATTTTGATGTCAAGCACTGACGACAATCTTCCTCCAAAATTGGCAGGTTGATTTCCTTTGTATAAAGTTACATCTTTAATAGCGTCAGAATTGAACGTCGAAAAGAAGCCGAGTAGGTGAGAAGCATTGTAAACAGGTGCTTCATCTAGCAAAATCAAGTTTTGATCAGCACCACCACCACGAACGTAAAATCCAGAACTTCCTTCACCAGCATTTTTAACACCAGGAAGCAATTGCATGGTTTTGATAATGTCTTTTTCACCCAATAGCACTGGAAGTTTCGACAATTCTTTTGGATCCAATCGTTCAACGCCCATTACGGCATCTTTTACGTTTGCATCTTGTCTGATTGCAGTCACGTTTACTTCATCCAATTCTTGAACTGGATTTTTCATTTGAACGCTCAATTGAACATTTTGAATTAAATTAACTTCAATTTCTTGAGTAACAAATCCGTATGCTGAGACAACTAAAGTATATTTTCCTTCAGGTAAAGTCAATGAAAAGAAACCATATTCATTTGAATTTGTTCCGATTGGTTGGTCTTTCACTTTGACTCTTGCGCTGATGATTTCTTCGCCTTTTGCATCGTCTTTGATACCTCCACTGATGGTAAATTTATTTTGTGCAAATGCTCCTATTGAAAAGATACACAGTGCGAAAAGTATTAAAAAGTTCTTCATTTGAAATAGACAATTTAGGGTGCAAAATTGCGATTTTAATTTTTAGTAAATCAGCAAAATGTGTTAAGAGAATGTAAAAAGTGATAAGTGGATTTAGAAATCATATAAAAAAATCGCTGCAGAAATACTACAGCGATTTGAAATTAATTGTCTTGACCTTTCATTCGTTCTGCGTTTTCTGCCATCTTCAATGCGTCAATCATTTCTTGTATGTCACCATTCATGAACATACTTAAATTGTACATCGTTTTATTGATTCTATGATCGGTAATTCTTCCTTGCGGATAATTGTAAGTTCTGATTTTTGCAGATCGGTCACCAGTTGATACCAACGTTTTTCTGTGTGCCGCTCTTTCTTCATGCAAACGATCTAATTCTCGTTGATACAATCTTGAACGCAAAACGGAAATTGCTTTTTCTAAGTTTTTGTGTTGTGAACGACCATCTTGACATTCAACTACTAATCCTGTAGGTAAATGCGTCAATCGAATGGCAGATTCTGTTTTGTTGACGTGTTGACCTCCAGCTCCTGATGCACGGAAAGTATCACGTTTCACATCAGTCATGTTCAATTCAAAATCGACTTCTTCAGCTTCTGGCAAAACTGCAACAGTGATTGCCGAAGTGTGCACACGACCTTGAGATTCAGTTTCTGGTACACGTTGAACGCGGTGTACGCCAGATTCGAATTTCAACATTCCATAAATTCCAGCGCCTTGAATTTCTAAAGAAATTTCTTTGATTCCTTTGGTTCCACCTTCGTTTGAATTCAGGATTTCATATGTCCAACCCATTTCTTTGAAGAAAAGCGTGTACATTCTGAAACAATCTTCTACGAAAATACAAGCTTCGTCACCACCTGTTCCAGCGCGAAGTTCCAGAATGGCGTTTTTGTCATCTTCAGGATCTTTTGGAATCAATAATACTTTGATTTGTTCTTCCAAATCAGGTTTTTTGTGCTCTAATTCGTCAATCTCCATTTTGGCCATTTCACGCATTTCAGGATCTTCTTCACCTGCAAGCATCGCTTTGGCATTTTCTAGATTGTCGAGTACATTTTTGTAAGTCGTATAAACGCCTACAATTTCCTCTAAATCTCGGTATTCTTTATTCAGTTTGACATAACGATCCATATCGGAAATAATATCCGGATCTACAATTAATGTACCCACTTCAACAAAACGATATTGAATCGCTTCTAATTTTTTTAATAAATCTTGCATATGATTTTAATAAACAAACTCTCCAAATTCTGATTGAATGGTGAGTTTTTTTCCTTCAAAAGATTCAACGTGACCAACAATTTGTGCGGCTACCCCAAAAGATTCTGAGATGGAAATAATTTCTTGCGCTATATTTTTGGGAACATAAATTTCCATTCTGTGTCCCATATTGAAAACTTTGTACATTTCTTTCCACTCTGTTTTCGATTCTTCTTGAATCGTTTTAAACAAAGGTGGAACATCAAATAAGTTATTTTTGATGATATGGACATTGTCTACGAAGTGTAATACTTTGGTTTGTGCACCACCGCTACAATGCACCATACCGTGAATTTCAGAACGATGAGAATCTAAAATTTTCTTGATAATTGGCGCGTAAGTTCTCGTTGGAGAAAGCACTAATTTTCCGGCATTGATTGGAGAATCTTCAACATTGTCCGTTAAATTATATTTTCCAGAATAAACCAATTCTTCAGGCACTGAAGGATCAAAACTTTCAGGATATTTGGTCGCTAAACTGTGGTTGAAAACATCATGACGCGCTGAAGTTAAACCGTTGCTTCCCATTCCGCCATTGTATTCAGTTTCGTAAGTTGCTTGTCCAAAAGAGGAAAGTCCTACAATTACATCACCATTTTGAATGTTGTGATTAGAAATTACGTCACTGCGCTTCATTCTACAAACCACTGTGGAATCAACAATTAACGTGCGCACTAAATCGCCAACATCTGCGGTTTCCCCACCAGTTGAATGAATTCCAATTCCTTGGTTTCTCAAATCAACAAGTAATTCTTCTGTACCATTGATAATTGCTGAAATTACTTCTCCAGGAACCAAATTTTTGTTTCTACCGATTGTAGAAGAGAGCAATATATTGTCGGTTGCACCAACACAAAGTAAATCGTCAATGTTCATGATAAGCGCATCTTGAGAAATGCCTTTCCAAACAGATAAATCGCCTGTTTCTTTCCAATACATGTAAGCTAAGGCAGATTTTGTACCTGCGCCATCTGCGTGCATTACGATGCAATAATCTTCATCACCAGAAAGTGTATCAGGAACAATTTTACAAAAAGCTTGTGGAAATAAACCTTTATCAACATTCTTAATGGCATTGTGCACATCTTCTTTTCCCGCTGAGACTCCTCGTAAATTGTATCTTGTATCTGACATAACAGTATTGAAAGGTACAAAATTAATAAAAAGCACCGATTTATGGAAAGTCCAACTTGGATAAATCCTTAAAACAAAAAAAGACTGCCAAAATTGACAGTCTTTCTTTGAAAATATTTAAACCTTATTTAGGTAATTTTTGAAATTGAGTGTAAATCACAGGAGCTACAGGAGCTGTCGCTGGATCAAACTCCATTGTCAAAACTTTCGCATCTGTTCTACGATTTAATTGGTGTAATCTCTCAAATTCTTTCGGATTTGTTTTCTTGAAAGAATTGATGTAAGCTTCTGTTAAAACGATTTGTTTTCCAGTAGCATCCAAAACAGGTTGACCGGTAGTTGCATCAGTTAACAATTGAGGAATACTTTCACCTCTACCAACTGGAACAATTCTTCTTGGGTCAATTCCTTTTTCTTCAACCAAGTATTTGTAGCATGCTTTAGCACGATTTTCAGAAAGAACTTGGTTGTATTTGTCATTACCACGTGAATCCGTATGAGAATTCAACTGTAAAACCATTCCTGGATATTCATTTAACAAGTTAAATACATAGTTTAACGAATCTTTAGAATTGATTGTTGAATCAACTAACAAAGACCATTGATTGAAAGGGTAACGAACTTCAGGTAATCTGAAAGTTTTATTTGGTACCATTTGCATATCAATTACAAAACTTTGATTATAATTCAAACCAACAGTTGTAAGATTTTCGATTTTCTTATTTTCTAAGTAACCTGCTTTGGTTCCTAAACTAACAGCATAAGCAACATCTTGTTTGATATATCTGCTTCCGTCTGTTTTCTTTTCCCAGAACACTTTTCCGTCAGCGTTGGTAACACCTTCCCATTTTTCTCCGTTTGTACCAACAACAAAAACAGATAAGTCAGAAACTCTTTTCTTTTTAGTCATGTCACCAACTTCACCAACAGTTACTGTTAAGTCGAACAAGTTTGGTGGCATTACGTAATTCCAAATGTCAGCTTTGTTGTCTTTGTCACTTTTTCTTCTTTCAGAAGTGAAGTAACCTTTTTTGTCGTCATGTTCAATCAATGCGTAATCATTGAATTCAGAGTTAATTGGCATTCCAATATTTGTAGGGTTTTCCCATTTGTTCTCGTCACCAATTTTAGAAGCTCTGAAGATATCCAATCCTCCAACACCCTGTAGACCGTCTGAAGCGTAGAATAAATCACCATTCAATGCTAATGTTGGGAATAATTCATTTCCAGGAGTATTGATTCCAGCACCCATGTTAACAGGAGTAGACCAACTATCTGATTTTTTGTCATAAGTTGTGTACCATAAATCTTTTCCACCAAAACCACCTGGTAAATCAGAAGCAAAAACTAAATGTTTGCCATCGTCAGATACACAAGGATGTCCAACAGAAATTGAATCACTTGCTTTTAAGATTAATTTAGTTGGAGCACCCCAATTTTTTCCTGATAATTCAGAAACCCAAATGTCACAACCTAAATTTTGTTTTTTTACATTTGGACATCTTGTAAAGAACATTTTTTTACCTCTTCCATCAAAGCAAACGGTTCCTTCATTGTCCTCAGTATTGATTCCTTCACCTTCAAAAGCTTGCGGAGGCATCCAGTTTCCGTTTTTATCTAACTCTGCCATCCAAAGATCCATGTATGATTCACAAGTTCTTGGGTCAGTATCTCCACCTTTTGATGATTTTGAGATACTGTAAATCATTTGGACATTTTTTTTGTCACCAAACATTGGCGCCATTTCGTATCCAGAACCGTTCAATTTTTCTTCGTTAGAAACAATGTGCTTCGTTTTATTAGCTTTAAACTCTTCGTGTTTTTCACAAGAACTTAGTCCAACATCAGCACGAGTATCATCAGGAACAAGTGTTTTGTATGCAATATAATTTTCTTTTGCTTTTTTGAAATCACCCATGATTCTATACATGTCTGCATTGTATAGATACACCAATGGCTCAACTTCTTGGAATTTTAATAACAATGCTTTTTCATACCATTCAGTAGCACTCTTAGGGTTTTCTGTTTGACGGTAACATTCGCCTGTTTTAAAAGCCATATCACCTTTTAATTTCAAAGCACCCGTACTTTTACGTACAATTTTTGTGTAAGCAAATGCACATTTTTCAGCTCCTTCACAATAATTTTCGTTGCGATATATATCATTCGCTTCTTTAACGTAATTTTTTTGAGCTTGTGCTAGCCATGACAAACTAACAAATACAAGTGAAAACAGTAGTTTAAAGTTCATATTATTTGTGTTTATAATCATAAATCAACCCCGAATTAAGCTATAATTTATCTCTTAAACAATTTTCTTTAGTTGAAATTCAAAAAAAAAAAAAGTTGAGTTAATCTAATATTAAATATTTGTATCTATTTATTTAATAATCAACACTTTAATTTTTTGACAAAAAGGTGTTAAATATTTAACGATTTTCTACTCATTTAATGCTTGGGTGTACTTTTCCCATTTTTGTAATATTTCTTGAAAGCCATCAGCTAAGTTTGAATCGAATTGTAAAAATTCATTTGTCATAGGATGTAAAAAACCTAAAGTTTTAGCGTGAAGTGCTTGACCAGGAATTAAATTAAAGCAATTTTCTATGAATTGTTTGTACTTCGTATGCGTTGTACCACGTAAAATAGAATCACCTCCATATTCATTGTCATTGAAAAGTGGGTGACCTAAATGTTTCATGTGCGCTCTAATTTGGTGGGTTCTTCCCGTTTCAAGTTTACATTCGATAAGTGTTACAAGGCCAAATCTTTGGAGTACTTTATAATGAGTTACAGCATGTTTTCCATGTTCACCTTCAGGAAAAACTGCCATCATTTTTCTATTTTTCAATGAACGTCCAATATGCCCTGTAATTGTTCCTGCTTCTTCTTTTACATCTCCCCAAACCAAGGCGTGATATCGTCTTTCGGTGGTTCGATCATAGAATTGCTTTGCAAGATTTGTCAACACAAATTCAGTTTTGGCAATAACCATCAAACCGGTTGTATTTTTGTCTAAACGGTGAACCAATCCTGGTCTTCCGTAGTAATCATCTGTTTTGGTAGGCAAGTTGTCAAAATGATACATCATTGCATTTACCAAAGTTCCAGTGTAATTTCCGTACGCGGGATGAACGACCATATTTGACGGTTTGTTCACGATCGCTAAATATTCGTCTTCAAATACTATTTCAATTGGAATATTTTCAGGAATTAATTCAATTTCTCTAACTGGATAGGGCAGAACCACTGAAATTTCGTCAGCTGGTTTAACTTTATAATTTGGTTTAATCGATTTTTTATTGACTAAAATGTTTCCATTTCTAGCTGCTATTTGAATTTTGTTTCGAGAAGTGTTTGGCAGTCGATCAAGCAAAAACTTATCAATTCGAATTACTTCTTGTCCGCGATCAGCTTTAATATTATGGTGTTCGAATAATTCATCTTCACCAGTTTCAAAATCTTCGGCATCTTGTGAATTTTCTAATTCGAATTCATCAGCTATATTTGGATCAATCATTTTCTTTTACAATATATTTAGTGCAAAAGTAATCATTTCACGTTGGAAATTATTTTTGGGTTTTAACCAAATAAAAAGCGGAACAAATATTCATTTGCTCCGCTTCGATTCTAGCTAAAACTTTTATTTTCTGTCGATCGTGATATTTCCATGACCTTGGATTGTTTTTCCATTTAGGTCAACAATGGTATATTTATGAAAATACACTCCATCACTTACTTCATTTCCATTGATTTTTCCATCCCATCTGTCTGTGAAACTTTTCATTTCAAGCATTAAATCTCCCCATCTGTTGAAGATTAATACATCGATAGTGGCTGCATAATCTACATCAATCCAAAAAACATCATTTATGCTATCTCCATCTGGTGTAAATACATTAGGAACATGAATAATTGGATCTGGAAATGGTAGTACTGTAATCATTATTAAAGCTGTATCACTGCAAATTCCATTGGAGGCATTTAAAACGACAATGTATGAAGCAATATTTGTGTACGTGTAATTCACTGTAGTGTTATTGTTTACAGTGGGAACAGTACCGTCACCAAAATTCCAACTTATTTGGTTTGCATTCGTGCTATTATTTGTAAAGGTTACATTTAGAGGCGAGTAACCTTCAGTAACATCAGATGTGAAGTCAGCGATTGGAACAGGTAAAACAGTAATTGTAATACCATCTGTGTTTACACATCCATTTACATCAGTACCGGTAACTGTATATGTATTTGTTCCAATATTCGGACTAAAGGCTTGTCCATTATTGGCACCATTTGTCCAAGTATAGGTCGTTCCGCCTGATCCAGTTAAAATAATTGTCGTTCCAGCACAAATGCTTTGGTCTGCTCCTGCATTGATAGTTGGTAATGGATTTACTGTCACAGTAACTTGGTCTGTATTTTGACAGTTATTTCCGTCAACAGCAGTAACAGTATAAGTTTGAGTACTATTTGGTGCAAATGAAACTCCATCATTAATTCCATTATTCCAAGAATAAGTATTTCCTGCGCCTCCTGTTGCGGTCAATGTTGTCGAAGTTCCAATACACAATGCTTGATCTTGTCCAGCGCTTACAACTGGCAGAGGATTAACAGTTACAGTAACAATGTCTGTATTTTGACAACCATTAATATCTGTTCCAGTGACAGTGTAAGAATTTGTTGCACTTGGTGTAAAAGAAGTGTTGTTTGTTACTCCATTATCCCAAGTATAACTTGTCCCGCCAGATGCTGTTAAGGTTACATTCGTTCCAGCACAAACAGCTTGGGGTAAACCAGCGTCGATTGCGGGTAATGGATTTATTGTGATATTGAAAGTTATCGGTGAACCAACACAAACGTTTAAAGCAGGAGTTACGGTAATAACGGATGTAATTGCAGAATTTGATGTGTTTGTTGCAGTAAATCCAGTCACGTTTCCATTTCCGCTTGCGCCGACACCAGTTGCAGTATTATCGCTTGTCCAAGAAAAGGTAGTTGAAGGAATTACGCTAGAAAAAACCACATCGTTTACTGTTGAACCGTCACATTGTACGATGGCAGAAACTGGATCCATAATCGGTGTTGGGACTACTGATATTGTAAAGGAAGAAGGAACTCCTACACAGCCATTTAACGTTGGTGTTACAGTAATAGTAGTTTGTAAAATCCCATTTGTGGAATTTGTTGCAGTAAATGCAGGAATATCTCCTATTCCATTTGCTGCTAACCCGATCGATGGATTAGAATTTGTCCATGTATATGTAGCACCCGTTGGTGAACTTGTTAACACAGTTGCAGCGATTGGCGTTTGATTACACACAGCATAGTCAGCTGGTAAAGTTACTGTTGGCGGCTCATAAATAGTAATTGTTGTAATTGAAGCACAAGTTCCAGAAGGAACTGTTGCGGTTACTGTATAGTCATATGTTCCTGGTGTTGTGGGTGGTGTAATTGAAAGAACATTTTGATCTGTAGAACTGAATCCATTTGGACCTGTCCATGAATATCCTGTAGCGTCGGTGACAGTTGTCGCAGTAATATTTGCATTTCCACCAGGACATATATTTCCACTATTTGAGGCTGTGATTGAGCAGGTACAATTTATTACTTGAACCTGAACATTGGCCGTGTTTGTTGAAGGACAAAGAGTACTTCCAGCCCCAGATGTAACGGTATAAGTAAATGTTCCTTCTGCTGGTGGAGTTACAGAAACTGAAGCTCCAGAAGTTGCAGAAATTCCATCATTATTAGACCAAGCGTAATTGCCATCACCACCATTGGCAGTAAGTGTAGCACTTTCTCCCAAGCAGATAGTTTGACCTCCTGTAATAGAGGAGGTTGCAGCAACGGGAATTAAAGCACCACTTTGAATTCCAATTATATAGTCACAAACATCTCCTGCAAAACCATCAATCATGATGTAGTAATTGTTTCCCGGAGTCAATCCTGTTGCAGTTACAGCAGTTGGTCCTGCAGTACCAGTTCCTGGGCTCCAACAAACATAGCTTGTAACAGCACCTGAGCAAGCACCAGCTGATGAAAATACCATGATCTGAATTCCATCACCAGTTGAGCTTGTTGTTAGCCAAACATTGAAAGTCATAGTTGTTGCCGAAGCAGTAAAAATTAAAAAAGAGTTATTTTCTATAGAACCGCAAAATTCACCATCCAATTCAGTCCAAGAATCAGCAGTATAAGATGCAGATGTACTTCCACAATATCCATTTAAATCACAAATTGGAGTAGCTGTTGCACATGTATTTCCTGCTGGATCATTCACGGCACAGTTTGGCGCTGGAGAAGTTGGGTTACCAAGTCCGCCTCCACCTGTTGATGCAATTGCTGAAGAAGCAAATGCAAGGAATGGCAAAATGATTAGTAGTTTTTTAATATTTAGCATAATATTATTGGTTTTGTCTTTATTTAATTTTAGTTAATTTCAATTTTTCAACTTTACTTCCTCTAAAGACAGTAATGTAATAGACTGAATTCTCTTCCTTGTCTAAAGAAACAGTAAACCTAGGTTTGTCCTTTTTTTCGTTTCCTTGAAAGAATTGTTCAACAAGATAGCCCTCGGTATTTTTAGAAATTACTTTATAAGTGCTTAAGGTTTTTTCACCCTTTAGAAGTGAATAACCTTTTTCAGTAATGACAATTTTATCGTACTCTCTGACTCCTTTGCTGTCAGCAGAAACTTTGAAAGTACCTGTAATTGGCAATTTTGCTTGAGCACTAGAATTAAACGACCACGTTAAGGCTATTAAAAAAATAAAAATCCCTTTGAATTTCATTTTGTAGTTTTTTTTGTGAAACAATATTGTTTCGGTTGATATAAATTTCGTCTTAGACGTAAGATTCGGAAAACAAGTTGCGTTTGAGATTACGTTTAACGTTCGTAAATCTAAAGATTAAAAATTATTTTATTGTATTTTGTTTAGATTTTAACAATATTTTTTCTCGTGTTTTATAAATGTTTGTCTAACGTGGTGTTTTTTAGTAGAATGAATAAAAAAATTCGTTTTTTTGGAAATTTAAATTTCAATTAACAAAAAGTTCATCCTTTTTTTAGTTTGCGAAAACTTTCTGATATTATAATTTGTTTTTTTATTGCATCAATACCATAAATTAGGTATTTTTGTAGCGAAATTTAGCTCTATTTATAATTAATCTAAATAGAATGAATCACGAAATTGAAATGAAATTATGATAAAAGTTACAGATACAGCCAAAAAGCAAGCGATTCGTTTGATGGAAGATGAAGGTAAAGATGGTTATTTTATCCGTGTTGGTGTTGAAGGTGGTGGATGTTCAGGATTGATGTATCAATTGACGTTTGACAATACAGAAAAAGATGGTGACAAGGAATTTATGGACAACGGCATCAAGGTTGTTGTGGATAAGAAAAGTTACTTATATCTTATTGGAACTACATTAGATTTTTCTGGCGGTTTGAATGGAAAAGGATTTGTTTTTAACAATCCAAATGCAGATAGAACCTGCGGATGCGGCGAAAGTTTTGCGGTTTAATGATTTCAAAATTAATTTTTGAATAAAAGAGACAATATTAAAATGAGTTATACCGAAAACGAATTAGCGAAAGACTTAGAAAATCAAGAATATAAATTTGGTTTTGTAACGGATATTCAGTCTGATCAAGCTCCTAAAGGTTTGAACGAAGATATCATTAGATTCATTTCTGCTAAAAAGGAAGAGCCAGATTGGTTGCTAGAATACAGATTGAAAGCATTTGCATCTTGGAAAGAAATGACAGAACCAAATTGGGCACATGTTCATTACGAAAAGCCAGATTTTCAAGACATTATTTATTATTCTGCACCAAAACAAACTAAAAAATACGAAAGTTGGGATGACGTTGATCCAGAAATGAAAGCTACCATGGCGAAGCTCGGAATTTCAATGGAAGAGCAACAAAGATTGACTGGAACGAACGTAGCCGTTGATTTTGTGATGGATTCTGTTTCTGTCGCAACATCTTTCAAAGCAAAGTTGGCCGAATTGGGAATTATTTTTTGCTCGTTTTCTGAAGCAGTTAAAGATCATCCTGAATTGGTGAGAAAATACATGGGAACTGTTGTTCCGACAACCGATAATTTCTATGCAGCCTTAAACAGTGCAGTATTTACTGACGGTTCATTTTGCTACATTCCAAAAGGAGTGAGATGTCCGATGGAATTATCTACTTATTTTAGAATCAACGAAGGTGGAACGGGACAATTTGAAAGAACACTTGTTGTTGCTGATGAAGGCGCTTATGTTTCTTATTTGGAAGGCTGTACCGCACCACAACGTGATGAAAACCAATTGCATGCGGCAGTTGTTGAATTGATTGCATTGGATAATGCAGAAATTAAGTATTCAACGGTTCAAAACTGGTATCCTGGAGATAAAAATGGATTGGGTGGAATTTTCAATTTCGTGACCAAAAGAGGTTTGTGCGAACGAAATGCAAAAATTTCTTGGACGCAAGTGGAAACTGGTTCAGCTGTTACTTGGAAATATCCATCTTGCGTTTTGAAAGGTGATAATTCAGTAGGCGAATTTTATTCCGTTGCTGTTACCAATAATTATCAGCAAGCAGACACTGGAACCAAAATGGTGCATTTGGGGAAAAACACTAAAAGCACAATTATTTCGAAAGGAATTTCCGCTGGAAAGTCGAATAATTCATACAGAGGTTTGGTACAAATTCACAAAAGTGCTGACAATGCGAGAAATTTCTCTCAGTGTGATTCATTATTAATGACAGACGAATGTGGAGCGCATACGTTTCCATACATCGAATGTAAAAATAGCTCTGCGAAAATTGAGCATGAAGCTACAACTTCGAAGATTGGTGAAGATCAAATTTTCTATTGTAATCAACGTGGAATTAGCACAGAGAAAGCAATTAGTTTGATTGTGAATGGTTACTGCAAAGAAGTGTTGAATCAATTGCCGATGGAATTTGCGGTAGAAGCTCAAAAGTTATTAGCGATTAGTTTAGAAGGATCCGTGGGGTAGCGGAGATTGGCAGATTTGAAGATTGCAGATTGACAAATTGCATATTTGAAGTAGAATAAATTTTTAATTTAAAATAGAAATTTTGGCTAGGATTGATCGGTTTGAGGAATTGGAGGTTTGGAAAGTGAGTATGGCTTTATGTTCAGAGATATATAAACTTACAAATTCTGAGTTTTTTTCCAAGGATTTTGGATTGAAAGACCAAATTCGTCGCTCTGCGGTTTCAGTTCCATCCAATATTTCGGAAGGATATGAAAGGGATAGCAAACGTCAATTTTTGTATTTTTTAGTCATTGCGAAGGGATCTTGCGGTGAGTTGAGAACACAATTGATGATTGCGAGAAATTTGAATTATTTGGATGAAAAGGAATTTGTGAAAATTAATGAACAGTGTCTTTCAACAAGTAAACAGCTTTCTGGATTTATAAGTTATTTAAAAAAATACGAGGAAAAAAAGTAAAAATTAAGATTGCAGATTGTAATTTATCAGATTACAAATTATCAGATTACAAATTATTATATTGCCTGTAATCTATTAATTTTTCAATCTGCTAATTTGCCAATTTACAATCTGAAAATTAAAATTAGATGATAAAAATTACAAACTTACACGCCTCAATCGATGGCAAAGAGATATTAAAGGGCTTGAATTTAGAAGTGAAAGCTGGAGAAGTTCATGCAATCATGGGACCAAATGGTGCTGGAAAAAGTACATTAGCGTCGATTCTTGCTGGTCGCGAGGAATATGAAGTGACTGAAGGTTCTGTTGATTTTGACGGCAAAGATTTGTTGGAAATGGCGACGGAAGATAGAGCGCGTGAAGGAATGTTTTTGGCTTTTCAATATCCAGTGGAGATTCCTGGTGTTTCAAATGTGAATTTCTTGCGTACAGCGTTGAATGAAATTCGCGAATACCGCGGAGAAGAGCAGATTTCAGCGAAAGATTTCATGGCATTGGTGAAAGAAAAATCTAAAATCGTTGAATTGGATGCTAAATTGGCCTCTCGTTCAGTGAATGAAGGATTTTCTGGCGGTGAGAAGAAGAGAAATGAAATTTTTCAAATGGCGATGTTGAATCCAAAATTGTCAATTTTAGACGAAACTGATTCAGGATTGGATATCGATGCTTTACGTATCGTTGCGAATGGTGTCAATACATTGAAATCGAAAGACAATGCATCTATTGTTATCACGCATTACCAAAGACTTTTGGATTACATCGTTCCAGATTTTGTGCATGTTTTGTATGATGGTCGCATCGTGAAAACGGGACCGAAAGAGCTCGCATTGGAATTGGAAGAAAAAGGTTACGATTGGATCAAAGCGGAATTCGCGCAATAAGAAAAGAAATGATTGAAGATTTAAAATTTGAGATTGAAAATTTGAACATTGCTTCTGATGTCAATTTCGTTTTACCCTTGGCAAATAGAAATCGCGCGGCTGAAATTCTGCAAACACTGGAATATCCAACAACCAGAATGGAAGCTTGGAAATATACACGCGTTGCAAAAATCAAGAACACTACTTTTTCTGTTTCCAAAAGAGCCAATGAAAATTTGGATTTGACACCTTTTTTGATTCCAAATTTACAAGGTTCAAGAATCGTCTTTGTGAATGGATTTTACAATGAAACACTTTCTGTACTTGGAGCTGAATCAGGAATTTCGATTTCTCCAATGAGTCAGAATCCTTCTTGGACAACTTGTTACGTGGATTCAATTGTTCCGCTTGATGGTGAAATTTTCAATGCAATGAATTCATACACAGCAACTGACGGTGTAGCGATTCACGTTGCAAAAAAAGCAAATATTGAACAAAGTGTTCAAGTTGTTTTCATCAATTCAGGTGCAAATGTTTACGCTACAAATAGAAATGTGATTGTTTGTGAAGACTTTGCTTCAGCACACATCAGTCTAGGATTTTTCTCTGAAAATGCGGAGCAAACTTTTCAAAATGTAGTTTCTGAGATTTTTGTGGGAGCAAACGCGAATTTGACAATCGACAAAATTCAGTTGGAAAATGAAACTTCTTTCACGATTGCAACTGAACAAGTAAAACAAGAAAAAGACGCCACTTTTACCATCAATACAATCACTTTAGATGGTGGATTGGTCCGCAATAATCTTTCGATAGCTGTTGACGGACAAAATTCTGAAACGAATTTATCTGGTGCTTATGTATTGAAAGGAAAACAACATGTAGATAATCATACTGTCGTAGATCATAAAGTGGCACATTGTCTTTCGAATGAATTGTACAAAGGCGTAATGGATGAAAATTCAACTGCTGTTTTCAACGGGAAAGTTTTTGTGCGAAAAGATGCGCAGAAAATCAATGCTTTTCAATCAAATGGGAATGTGTTGCTGAGCGACAATGCGACAATCAATTCCAAACCAGAATTGGAAATCTATGCGGATGATGTAAAATGTTCACATGGTTCAACGACTGGACAATTGGATGAAGAAGCAGTTTTCTACTTGCGTGCAAGAGGAATTTCCGAAAAATCAGCTCGCGCCTTGATGGTTTCAGCTTTTATTGGTGAAGTGTTGGAGAAAATTGAAAATCAAGCTGTTCGTGATTTTGTTGATCAAAAATTGTTGGAGAAGTTTGGTTGGGAAATGTAAATAGGAGATTTTAAGACTTTAGGATATTAGGATTTTAAGACGTTAGATTTAAGACATTAGACTAAAGACATTTTAAAATTCTAAATCACCCTATTTTATTTATTTTCTTTTTACAATATTTCCCAGTAATCCACCGATTCAATTTGTACGACAGAAAGGCTGAACCTGCACCAACAAATGCACCTGCGAGGACATCGCTTGGATAATGGACACCCAAATGCATGCGAGAATATCCAACAGAACTTGCCCACAAATATGAAGGCGCGATCACATACCATTTTGGGAAAGCCAAACTCAGTGAGGTTGCAGTTGCAAAAGCTGTTGAAGTATGTCCTGAAGGGAAAGACAAACTTCCTGCATCGGCTTGTTTGTCTATGAACGGATAAGTGACAAATGGTCGATCTCGATGCACAGAATATTTCAAAGCTGTGGTGATAAATCCATTTACAACAAACGTTTCAGCCAAAAATATTCCTTTGTTTTTCAACGTACTGTCCTTTTGGATTAAACCAACAGAAAAAACTACGATTGGAGCGCCAATACTAATTGGAGTAACGCTGTGCGTAATGACTTTGAAGGTTGGATCCAAAGATTTGTTACGGTCAACATTGATTGATTTCAGTAAATTGATATCTGCATTTTGCGAGAATCCGAACTGATTTATGCAAAGTGAAAAAAGTATGAAATTAATTATAATCAGATGATTGATTTTTTCTCTGAATATGAGCTGTTTGTATAATTTCATGCAAAGAAAATTTATTGCTTTTAAAAGAATTTGTTTTTCAAATGTATTGAAATTCAGTAAAATAATTGATGATTCGAGACAATAAATTTGAAATTCTCAGCGAGACTCTAGAATTCAGCTTACCTTTGTGGCATGGAAAACATGGAAGAAGAACGTCTTGATAAAATCATCATGCAACGCGGATTAATCACTACGCGAGTTCGTTGTGAAAAAATGATACAAGAAGTAGGCGTTTTGGTCAATGGAAAATTAATCAATAAGCCAGGAAAAAAATTTCCAATCGATGTAAAAATTGAATTGATTGAAGACGAAATTCCTTGGGTTTCTCGCGGGGCATTGAAATTGATACGCGCAAAAGACGCTTGGAATATCGATTTTTCAGGAAAAGTTGTTCTAGACATTGGCGCTTCGACCGGAGGTTTTTCAGAAGTTGCGTTGCATCACGGTGCTAACAAAGTTTTTTGTGTGGACGTGGGTTCTGACCAATTGCACGAACGATTGAAAAGCGATGAACGTGCTATAAACTTAGAAAAAACGCATGTGAGAGAATTGACAAACAATTTGATTACAGAACCGATTGATATTTGTGTAATTGACGTTTCTTTCATTTCACTTTCCAAAATTTTCCCATTCATTCACGCTTTTTTGAAACCACAAGCGCAATTAATCGTGTTGGTAAAACCACAATTTGAAGTGGGTAAAGAAAACATTGGAAAAGGCGGAATTGTTAAAAACAAATCGCTGTATCCCAAAATGATAGAAGACATCAAATCAGAAGCATTGAAAAGTAATTTGAACTATTTGAAACACATCGAATCGCCAATTTTAGGTGGAGATGGGAATATGGAGTTTTTGATGTTGATGGAGAAAGTGAAATAAAACTGATTTTATCACTCAAATTTCACGTTTCCAATCCTTTTTTTATCTTTGTCTTCCTTAACTTGGCGGACTTTTACACTATCAATTTGAAAAGAGATGAAGAAAATCCAAATGGTCGACTTAAAGTCGCAATATGACCACATTAAACCAGCTGTTGACGCAGCAATTTTGAGTGTTATAGAAAAAACTGAATTTATCAATGGACCTGAAGTTTCTGCTTTTCAAAAAGAACTAGAAAATTATTTAGGTGTCAATCATGTCATTCCATGTGCGAATGGGACAGATTCTTTGCAAATCGCTTTGATGGCGATGGGCTTAAAGTCAGGTGATGAGGTGATCACACCTTCATATACTTACATTGCAACCACTGAAGTAATCGCGCTTTTGGGTTTAAAACCAGTTTTTGTAGATGTGGACCCAAAAACTTTTTGCATTGATCCAACTAAAATCGAAGCAGCCATTACATCAAAAACGAAAGCCATTGTTCCTGTGCATTTATACGGTCAATCTGCTGACATGGATTCGATTATGGCAATTGCTAAAAAGCACAATTTGTTTGTGTTGGAAGACAATGCACAAGCAATAGGTTGCGATTACAGGCACGATGATGGACGAGTTTCTAAAACAGGTACGATTGGAGATGTTGGCTCAACTTCGTTTTTCCCATCCAAAAATTTGGGTTGTTACGGGGATGGTGGTGCGCTTTGTACCAACAATTCGGATTTGGCAGTTGAAATGAAAAAGATTGCCAATCATGGACAGAAAGTGAAATATGTGCACGAAGTAGTTGGTTGTAATTCTAGATTAGATTCTATTCAGGCAGCAGTGTTGCGTATCAAGTTGCCTTTGTTGGACAGCTATTGTGACGCTCGCAGAAAAGCGGCTGATTTTTATGATAATTATTTCGCGTCCATTGAAGGAATTACAACCCCTTTTCGTGATCCAAAATCGAAACATGTTTTTCATCAATATACCTTGCAATTAGATGGAATTGACAGAGATGGCTTGAGTAAATATTTGGCTGAGCAAGGAATTCCGTCGATGATTTATTATCCGATTCCAGCGCACAAGCAAAAAATGTTTGAATCTTTTGGATGTGAAAACCAAGATTTGCCAATTACAGATTGGTTGACTAAAAGAGTGCTTTCATTGCCGATACATACAGAATTAGACGAAGAACAATTGAATTACATTTGTGCACATGTTGCTTCATACGTAAACAAAAAGTAAAATGAATAAAATTGCCGTAATCGGAACAGGATATGTTGGTTTAGTTACAGGAACTTGTTTTGCTGAAACTGGAAATCAAGTGATTTGCGTTGACATCGATGCAAATAAAGTGGAGAAAATGAGAAACGGTGAAATTCCGATTTACGAGCCACATTTAGATGTCATTTTTGAAAGAAATATCAAAGCGAATCGTCTTTCATTTACCACCGATTTAGCTGCAGGAATTAAAGATGCTGAGATCATATTTTTAGCTTTGCCAACACCACCGGGTGAAGATGGATCTGCTGATTTGTCTTACATTTTGGGTGTGGCGGATCAATTGGGAAAATTGATTACTGATTACAAAGTAATTGTTGATAAAAGTACAGTTCCCGTAGGTACAGCGGAAAAAGTACATGCTGCAATTGCAAAAAATGCTACTGTTCCTTTCGCAGTAGTTTCTAATCCAGAATTTTTACGTGAAGGTTTTGCAGTAGATGATTTCATGAAACCAGATCGTGTTGTTATTGGAACGTCTGATGTAAAAGCCATGAAAGTGATGGAAAGTTTGTACAAACCATTTGTTAGACAAGGAAATCCAATTATTTTCATGGATGAAAAATCTGCGGAATTGACAAAATATGCAGCAAATGCATTTTTAGCAACGAAGATTACTTTCATGAATGAAGTAGCTAATTTCTGTGAATTGGTTGGTGCAAATGTCGACAAAGTACGTATTGGAATTGGATCAGACGAACGCATCGGGAAACGCTTTTTATTTCCTGGAATTGGTTATGGCGGTTCTTGTTTTCCAAAGGATGTGCAAGCATTGGTGAAATCTGGTAAAGAGCAAAGTTTCAATTTTGAAATTTTGGAAGCTGTTATGAAAGTAAATGAAGATCAAAAAACAGTTCTTTACCCAAAAATCAAAAACTTTTTTCGTGGAGATTTGAAAGGAAAAAAAATCGCCATGTGGGGATTGGCTTTCAAACCAGACACAGACGATATTCGCGAAGCTCCAGCATTGTATATGATAGAGGCATTGACCAACGCTGGTGCAGAAGTGACTGCATTTGATCCAGAAGCAATGAAAAATGTGCGTAATTTGATTGGTGACAAAATCAGTTATGCAAACAACGAATATGAAGCACTTGAAGACGCTGATGCATTGGTAATTTGCACTGAATGGGGAATTTTTAGAAATCCTGATTTCAAAAGAGTTTCAGAATTATTGAAAGACAAGGTAATTTTCGATGGTAGAAATTTGTTCGATTTAGAGGAAATGACTGAAAAAGGATATTTTTATGCGAGCATAGGAAGGAATGCGGTAAAAAGTTAAGAAAAAAAAGCCCAATATTATTGGGCTTTTTTTATGGTGCGATCGTTATTGAAGTTACTTTTTTTGCTTCAACTGAGCCACCTCCACTGCTAGTAACCGTCTGCCCAAGTTGATTTTGCCAATCGCAATCTGCATAGTAATCTCCTGGTGCAAGATCAAAAAATTGTGCTTGTCCGGAACTGTTTGTTATGAATGTTTTAGTATAAGTTCCATTTGTGTAATTTGCGTTGCCAAAGTAAAGAAATACCGTTCTACCACTTCCAACAGAATTGCCGAGACCATCGATAACATTTATTTCTAAGTCACCAGTTTTATTTTTTTGACAGCTTGAAAAGATAGATGTTAAACCTACAAATAAGATTAAAATTATCGTGTTTTTTGGTTTCATTTTATTTTTTATTTGGTTAATAATTTATTTAATGTTCTTATTTCAGTTAATATTTCCCTAAGTATTTCCACAGAAGAAATGGAATCTTTTTTTTCTACATCTTCTTTGTTTTCAAGTAAAATTGAACTATCAATTTCAAATATTTTTGCAATTTTTAATAGTCTTTCTGTCGAAATTTTTGTTTCTCCGCGCTCAAGTCTACTGTAGTTTGCAGCATCAATGTTTAGTTCTTCCGCTAAATAAACTTGTGTCAAGTTTTTACTTAGCCGAATTAGTTTTATTTTATCGTGTAGCTTCATGTTCGTTGATAGCGACAAATATAAATTACCCATTTTCAAGATAAAAGGCGAAATTTGACTGACATTTGCGATTTTCGCAAAGTGGTTTTAAAAGCAGGAAGATTTTATTCTTCCTGCTTATTAGTTGTTATTTTTTAGGTCCTTGAGTTGTTGGTCGTGGAGGATTATTTCCTCGATTACCTCCTGAAGGTTTTCCAGTTGTGCTTGGTCCGTTGTATGGACGTGGATTATTTCCCATCTTATTGGATTTTATAGTGACTGCCTACTCGGTTGCTCGCTTTTGGGCTTGGGCGATATTGCTATTACAAATTCTTATTAATGAAGTATCTCTCAATAAGCTCTTTTAATCTGCAGAAATCATTTCTATCACAAAGGATTTTATAGATTTTGTCAATCGTTTGAATAGTAATTGTATTTTCTCCATTTTCAATAGAAATACTGACTACATTTCTAAAATTTATAAAAACTTGTAAAGACTTTCCATTTTCATTTATCGTAAGATTTGGCCAACCATTCCAGTCAATTCTGACGTTCTTGCTATTAATTTCCATGTTCAATTTATTTTTATTTGACTATTGATTTATTTTTTATATTTTCAACATTCTGATATTAGGATATAATTTTCCTTGACTTTTTTACCTAATTGATTTCGCAATTCATCGAAAAAGTAAGTAACTAGAATATTTTTGTGGATAATCAAAAATAAATCACGATTAGATTTGTCAAATTTTACTGTGATTCTTCGTCCAATTATGAAAATGGTTTTGTTTGGAGCTTTTGGATTCACCTTACTAAGAATTGACTTTAATAATTCAGGTGAAATTTTCCTATCCCATTCACGGTATAAAAAATGAGCAGATTTATTAAATCCACAGATTTTTTCAACTTTGGAAACTTTCTTGTTCTTTAATTCTTTTTTCATTTCTCTTATTTTTAAATTTATAAAACAAATGTGCAGACATGCAAAGAACCCACCTATTAGGCAGTAATAAGAAACAATAGAAAGTAATGAAATGGCTTTTTAGAGTAATGAAAGACTATTTATTTTTGAATTTTCTAAATTCAGAACGAAAACTTTCAGAGACGGGTATATGTTTGATAATGGTTCTTCCGTTGCTATCAAATACAACTTCTAAATCTAGTGTATGGTCAGGATTGTAAGAATTAATCTTATTTACATTTACACGGTAAGATCTATTTGGTGTTTTAAAAACATTTTCGTCAAACCCTTTTTCATGCATCTTCCTGAACGCAAAATCAATCAAAGTCTCAGGAATTCTATTCGTAAAATAAATCTTCTTATTATTTGATTCACCGCTTCCTCCAGTTTCAGATTCCAAATATACAATCGTATTGAAGTCAATCTTTTCTCGTCTGTTTCCTTTGAAAGTCAAATAGACGAAAGCAGATTTTTCTGCTTGATTGATTCTGCTTATAAATTTAATTAAGATTTTATTGAGTTTATCTTGCGAAGTAGGTTTCATAATGGATTCTATTGGAAAATCATGATTTAGGTTCAAGTCTTCAATTCGATCAATGAAATCTCGTGATTTTCCACTTATGAATAATACTGGAAGTTTCAATTTGTTCGCAACATCGATACCACTCATACTATCTCCTGCTAAATCGATATCGAGTATTAATGCTTCTACAGGATTTGACTTTATTTTTTCCAAAAAATCGCTTGAATTTGTTGCAAATAAAGTAACTTCCACTTGATTTGTTTCTTTCAAATTTTCTATCAAATCCTTCAATAACTCCATGTTATCTTCTAAAACGGCAACTTTTAATTTTTTCATTTTTTAAAAATGTATAATTAATGTTGATTGATATATTTCTTCGTTGCAACTATTTTTAATTTCAAATTTCCCTTGCATCAACAAATTCAATCTTTTTTTCATGTTTTTTAATCCTATTCCACTTTTCTTTTCGATATAGTTAACTTTCACTCTATTGATTACATTTATTTCAAACCGATTACTTTTCAACGAAATATAAATTCTTAAAAATTCTGGATGATTTACATCTCCATGTTTAAATGCGTTTTCCAAAAAATAAGCAGTTATTAAATGCGGAATACATTCCAAGTTGTAGAATTCGGAATTTGTGTCAATTTTTGAATCTATTATTTTAATTGCCTCGATTTCATGAATAAATAAGTCATTTAAAGCCATATACTTTTTAATGAAAACAACTTCGTCTTGCACAGAAACAAAATGATTTTCTCCTTTGTAAAAAATATATTCCAGAATTTCGGAAAGTGAATCCATTCCTTTATTTAGCTTGTTTGAAAAAACTTTTAAATTTGAAAGCACATTGTTCAAAGTGTGTGGTTGAAGTAAAAACTTCAATTGATTTGCCTCAAGAGATAAATTATTATTCAATAGATCTTTATTCTTTAAACTCAATTCTTTGTTTCGTTTTCTTTGTTCATCGAATTTAGATTGAAGTCGAATTAGCGCCGCAAGTAACGCAATAACAATAGCTGAAATGATACAAATTAATATTATTTCCATTTATTTAAACGGTTGATTTTTAGTAAAAATATAAAAGACAATCGAAATGTTAATCATTTTAAAATTATTATAGAAATTATATTTCTAATTAGTTTGAATTTAAAGTCTAACATCAGCTATTAAAGATTTCACGAAAAAATGTAACTTAGCGCTTTTAAAAATTAAAATGAAAAAACGCATATTAATCACAGGTGCTGCAGGATTTTTAGGTTCCCACTTGTGTGATCGATTTATCAAGGAAGATTACCATGTAATTGCGATGGATAACTTGATTACTGGGCAGTTAAAGAACATTGAGCACCTTTTTCACTTGGAAAATTTTGAATTTTACAACCATGATGTTACTAAATTCATTCACGTTCCGGGGAAATTAGATTATATCTTGCATTTTGCTTCGCCAGCAAGTCCTATCGATTATTTGAAAATTCCGATTCAAACCTTGAAAGTTGGTTCTTTGGGAATTCACAATTGCTTGGGTTTGGCGAAAGAGAAAAATGCACGCGTTTTAATCGCTTCAACATCTGAAGTTTATGGTGATCCAACTGTTCACCCTCAACCTGAAGAATATTGGGGAAATGTGAATCCTGTTGGTCCTCGTGGAGTTTACGATGAAGCGAAACGTTTTCAGGAAGCAATCACGATGGCTTACCATACATATCACGGTTTAGAAACACGTATTGTGCGCATTTTCAATACTTATGGACCAAGAATGCGACTGAATGATGGTCGTGTTTTACCTGCATTTATTGGTCAAGCTTTGCGCGGAGAAGACATTACCATTTTTGGAGATGGCTCACAAACGCGTTCTTTTTGCTATGTTGATGATTTAGTGGAAGGAATTTTTAGATTGTTGTTAAGCGATTATGCTGAACCAGTGAATATTGGAAATCCAGATGAAATTACTATCAGTGATTTTGCTGAGGAAATAATTAAATTGACAGGAACAGATCAAAAAGTCGTTTACCATGAATTGCCAGTAAATGATCCTAAACAGCGTCAGCCAGATATTACGAAGGCAAGAGCTATTCTGAATTGGGAACCTACGGTAAATCGCGCTGAAGGATTGAAAAGAACATATGCTTATTTCTTGAGTTTAACTCCAGAAGAATTGAATAAAAAAGAACACAACGATTTCGATAAATACATTATCAAATGACAAATTATTTCGCGCACGAAACAGCCATTGTAGATGCTGGTTGCAATATTGGAAATGGTACTAAAATTTGGCATTTTTCTCACGTCATGCCAGATTGCACGATTGGTGAAAATTGTAATATTGGACAAAACGTAGTTGTTTCTCCAGGTGTAATTTTGGGTAAAAATGTGAAGATTCAAAACAACGTTTCGATTTATTCAGGTGTTGAATGTGAAGATGATGTTTTTTTGGGACCATCGATGGTTTTTACCAATGTTATCAATCCAAGAAGTGCTGTCAATCGCCGTGGAGAATATTCTAAAACAGTTGTAAAACGTGGTGCTTCAATCGGAGCAAATGCAACAATTGTTTGCGGGCATGATATTGGCGAATTTGCTTTTATTGGCGCTGGTGCGGTAGTTACCAAACATGTTCCTGCTTTTGCGTTGATGGTTGGAAATCCAGCGCGACAAATGGGGTGGATGAGCGAATATGGTATTCGTTTGGAATTTGATGCCGATGGAATTGCCATTTGTAAAGAAAGTGGCGATAAGTATCAACTTTTGAATCAAACAGTTAAAAAAATTGAAAATGCATAAAGATCAAAAAATAAAATTCGCTGTTGTTGGCGCTGGACATATTGGTAAACGACATGCAGAAATGATTAGCAGAGATGCTGAAGGTGAATTGATTGCTATGGTGGATATTCGCAGTGCTGAGGAATGTGATGCAACGCATTTTAATGTACCTTTTTTCAAGACTGTCGAAGAATTATTGTCTTCAGGTTTGGATTTTGATGTCGTAAACGTTTGTACACCAAATGGTTTGCATGCTTCACAAAGTGTTGCGGCTTTAGATGCAAAAAAACATGTCGTTTGTGAAAAACCAATGGGTTTAACGAAAGACAATTGCGAACAAATTATTTTCAAATCCCTGCAAATGTCCAAACAGGTATTTTGTGTGATGCAAAATAGGTATTCTCCTCCTTCTGAATGGATTAAATCTGTCGTTGCAGATGGAATTTTGGGTGATATTTACATGGTTCAATTGAATTGTTATTGGAATCGTGACGACAGATATTATAAAAAAGGTGGATGGAAAGGAACTTCAGATTTAGATGGAGGAACACTATTCACGCAGTTTTCACATTTCATTGATATCATGTACTGGTTGTTTGGAGACATCGACAATATTCAAGGTAAATTTGCTGATTTCGCGCACAAAGATTCAACAGATTTCGAAGATTCAGGATTTGTAAGTTTTGATTTTATCAACGGCGGAATGGGTTCAATCAACTATTCAACAGCAGTTGTAGATCAAAATTTAGAATCTTCTATGACCATCATAGGTAGCAAAGGAAGTGTAAAAATCGGTGGTCAATACATGAATGAAGTGGAAGTTTGCAACATTCCGGGATATGAAATGCCAGAATTGGCGCCAACAAATCCTGGAAATGATTACGGTGCTTATAAAGGATCTGCAGCGAATCATCATTATGTGATTTCAAATGTGATTGATACGATTAAAGGCAGAACAACTTCAACAACCAATGCTTTGGAAGGTTTGAAAGTAGTTGAAATAATCGAAAGAATTTACAAAGTTAGAAATGCTCAATTGGGGTTGTAATCTTTGAAAAAATAGATTTTGGAAAAGGAATGTGCTCGATGTATGTTCCTTTTTTGTTTGAATGTAACTTTTTGTCGGAATGAAAGTCTAATCAAAAAAAATTGCGGTGAAATTGAACTTTGAGAAATTATTTGTTTGCACATTATTCTTGATTTTTCAGGGATTTTTGAGCGCACAAGAATTACAAGGAACAATTAGAAACTCAACTGGTGAAACGATTCCTTTTGCGAAGGTCAAAGTTCAAAATACCATCCATAAAGCAACGGCGAATAAAGATGGATTTTATAAAGTCACATTAAAACCGGGTAAATATTTTATCGATTTTTCCGCAATCGGTTTTGAATCGAAAGTAGACACAATTGTTATTTCCAATGATTCTCAAACGCACGACGTTGTGCTTTTAGAGTTGACAAATATATTGGATGAGGTAACAGTCTCCAGTTTAAGCAAACGAGAACGTGGCAAAGAAATCATGCTTCAAGCAATTGAGAAGCGACCTTTTTACCAAGATTTATTGTCAGAATTTAGTTGCAATACTTATTGTTTATCAACCTTAAGACAAGATAAATACGATACAATCTTCAAAGATTCTGTAATTGGAAAACAAACGATTGACATGATTGAATGGCGCGCAAAATCATTTTATGAAAAGCCAATTCGTTTTAAAGATGAATTTTATGCTTACAACGATTTTAATGACAATTCTACAAATTATAATAATGTTAGTTTTAGCGTTGACATAGAATCAAATCCTTCGCTGGCTCCCAAAGGAGACGCACTTTCAAGTAATCCGTATTTGTTTGTAAACGGAATGAAAGAAGCACATTTTTCGTTGCTTGACAACACGATTGAAGCACCACGATTGACTCAAAATCCATTGATTTCTCCTTTGGCATTTAATGCGATGTTGTTTTATGCTTTTTATCTCGAAGAAACGTATTCTGACAGTTTACAACGACTTATTCATGTGATTTCAGTCAAACCAAAATTCAGTTACGAAGCACTTTTTGAAGGAAAAATTCACATTCAAGACAGCACTTGGGAACTGGTTTCTTATGATTTAGAAGTGAATCCAGGCGTTTTGATTTATTTCAAAAATATCCGAATCAAAGCAAATTATCAGCGACTGGGCGAGCGAATAGTTCCTGTTTCTAAATCGTTTGTTTACACGATCAAGGAAGGAAAAAAAATAACAGAAGGAAATGTGACTTTGAGTCAATCTGAATTTAATTTTGACAAGATTGAAAAGCCGAGTAAATTTTGGCTTGAAACAAGCAGTTTTGATGAAAAAGCTTTTGACAGAGATTCCAGTTATTGGGAGAAAAATCGTCCTTTTAGTTTGAATAACATTGAGCAAGAATACATCCACAAGCAAGACAGTATCATCAATTACCATGAAAGTGATGTTTATTTGCATCAACAAGATAGCATCCGAAATCGAATTTCTTGGGTATCAGTATTTTTTAGTGGAATTGGTCATGTAAATTCTTTTAAAAAATACAGTTTTACTTTCAATCCTTTGGTGTCTCAAGTGATTCCGTTTGGGGTTGGTGGATACCGCCATAGATTACAATTTGTTTACCGCAAGGAATTTAAAAACGGAAAATATTTCACTGTAGAACCAGATTTAGATTATGGTTTTTTGAATAAAGATTTGAAGGGAGGAATTGGTGGAACATTCATGTACAATCCGCTGAATTTTTCAAAAGTTGGATTTGAAATTGGCGATGTTTATGATTTTGTGACAAGTAATCAAAATATTCAAGGAACATTTGCCCCTTCCAATCGGGTTCGAAATAAAAAGATTTCTGCGTCTTTTTCGAGAGAATTGATCAATGGTTTGTATTTGAAATCAAGTATTTTATTTTCAGATCGACAATCGATTGACAGTTTAAAATATCCAAGTTGGATTTCCTATTTTGGCAATTTTCAACAAGCTCAGAATTTTGATCCTTATCGTATTTTTTTGACTACCATTGATTTAGAATATCATTTCAGACAGAAATATTTCATCCGAAAAAATCGTAAATACGTGCTTGGTTCGCCCTGGCCAATCATTAATTTGACCTACAAGAAGGGAATACCATCGTTTATTGGTTCTCAATCCAATTTTGATTTTGCAGAATTTCAAGTTCGAGATGAGTTGAATTTTAAATCATTCGGAAATTCAGATTTGAAATTTGTGGCAGGAGTTTTCATGCAGAAACAAAATTTGAGAGTCATTGAAAATAAATTTTTCAGACCGTCAGATCGCATATTTTTCTCTAATCCTGTCAATACTTTACAGCTATTGGATACTGCATTAAATACTTCAAATTCTTATTTTCAATTCAACTATATTCATCATTTCAACGGTTTTTTCTTGAATAAAGTTTGGCTGATAAATCGCTTGAAATTGCAAGAAACTGTAGGCGGAAATTTCCTTTTCATTCCAGATGCAAATTTCGCACAAGTCGAGTTTTATGCTGGATTGGAAAGAAGAATCAGAATCAGAAGATCGATTTTCAAAGTGGGTGTTTATGCAGTTACGCAAGACAACAGTTTGTCGAAAGCTTCCATCAATTTCAAAGTGGGCGTGAATTTTTACAATGCGTTTACGGATAAGTGGGATTACTAGTGTAAGATATTAGGATGTTAAGATTTTAGGATATTAAGACTTTGGATTTTCGTAAAGATTAGAGATTAATTTGAAAGTTTGAAGCCTAAATTAAATTCTTAAAGTTTCATTGCAACGTGTCCTAAAATCTTAATATCTTAAAGCGAAGCGTGTCCTCAATGCTTCAATCAAAATGAAAAAACTACTTTTGTACTTTATTTCAAAGCAATAAACAATCATTATGAGCAAATTCAGAACTATTTGGCCAACAGAAGATAAATATGTTGAGGTAATCGACCAACGTAAATTACCACATGAATTTGTGGTTGTGAAATTGGAAACTTACGACGATGCGGTGGATGCAATCAAAGAAATGATTGTTCGTGGTGCGCCTTTGATTGGTGCAACTGCTGCTTATGGAATTTATTTGGCGGTTCGTGAAATGATTGAAAACGAATTAGATGGTTCTTTTCTTGACCAAGCTTTTTCCGAATTGCGTGCTTCTCGTCCAACTGCGGTAAATCTTTTTTGGGCATTGGATAAAATGCGTGAAGCGATGGACAATGCAGAAGATTTCTTGAAAACAAGTTGGGAAGCTGCTGCTGCGATTGTGGAGGAAGATGTTGAAACTTGTCGCATGATTGGTGTACACGGTTTGCCAATTATTGAAGAAATTTCCGCACGAAAAAATGGGGAAGTTGTCAATATTTTGACACATTGCAACGCTGGAATGTTGGGTTGTGTAGAGTGGGGGACAATTACTTCACCGATTTACCAAGCGGTTCAAAAAGGAATCAAAGTGCATGTTTGGGTGGACGAAACACGTCCAAGAAATCAAGGTTCAAATTTGACTTGTTACGAATTGACCCGTCATGAAGTAGATCACACTTTAATTGTCGACAATGCGGGCGGACATTTGATGCAACATGGTATGGTTGACATGGTGATTGTGGGAACAGACCGAACAACGCGTCAAGGCGATGTTGCTAATAAAATCGGAACTTATTTGAAAGCATTGGCTGCCAAAGACAACAATATTCCTTTTTATGTGGCTTTGCCTTCCACAACCTTGGACATGACAATCAACGATGGTTTAAAAGAAATTCCAATCGAAGAACGTAACCAAGATGAGGTGAGATACATGATTGGAAAAAACAGTGAAGGACATATTGACTCGGTACTGATTTGCCCTGAAACAACAAAAGCTAGCAACTATGGATTTGATGTAACTCCAGCAAAATACGTAACGAAATTAATCACTGAACGTGGTGTTTGCGACGCTTCGGAAGCGGGATTATTGAGTTTGTTTCCAGAGAAAAAATAACAGATTTTTAAAAACAAAAAAGCGGAAATCATACTTGAATTTCCGCTTTTTTTATGGATTATAATTACCTTAAAATGGTAATGATGCCTTGTTTCTCTTCGTCACCAAAAGTGATTTTGTAGAAATATACGCCATCTGTCAATTTAGCGCCGCTGATGTCTTTACCTTCAAAAGGAAGTGAACCTTGTTTTTGTTCATAAACGATTGTTCCCCAACGATTCCAGATAGAAAGTGAGTACGGCAAACAAACATTGAAATATTGATCTATGTCTAAATAGTCATTGATTCCATCTCCATTTGGTGTAATCACATTCGGGAAATCTTCTGTTGGAGTTGTCAATGATCCAATGATTGAAACTAAAGTTCCTACTGTTGGAGATGGACAGCCATTTACTTCAACGTAAGCTGTATAATTTCCTTCGTTGTCAAAATTTGCTGGGAATTGCAGATTTTGATCAGAGCTTGTAAAGTTGTTTGGTCCATTCCAAAAATACGTCGCGTTTGGTGTGGTATTCATTTGTAGAATGACATCATCACCTGGACATAAAATAGGGCTGTTACTTGTCAGTACTGGCGCTGCCGGAATCGGGTAAACTGTCACATCTTGTGTTTGCGAATCTGAACAACCATTGGCAGTCGTCACAGTTAATGTTACACTAAAAGTATTACTTGTCGCATAATTGTGCGTTGGACTTGCAACTGTTGAAGTATTTCCGTCACCGAAAGTCCAATCATTTTGTGCAATCACATCTCCCGAAATCGTTGATTGATTGTCAAATATAACATTTGTTCCCAAGCAAACATTGCTCGCTGAGAAAATGGCAGTTGGGACAGAATTAACAGTTACTGTCAAAGTATCGCCAGTAGTACATCCATATCTGTCTGTTGAAGTTACATCGTAACTTGCTGTTGTATTTGGTGTTACTGTCGTATTTTGGGTTTGCGCTCCAGTACTCCAGTCATACGAATAAGGAGATGATCCCAAAATGGTATTTCCTGCATTTAAGTTGGCAGTTTCTCCTCGACAAATAATCTGATCCGCACCAGCATTCATTACTGGACAAAGATTTACTTCAATTACAGAACGCGCATTTCCGATTCCGCAAGGCAAGTCGTTCCAAAAACCGTCTGGATAAATCTGAACACAATCTTCATCACCACCGCTATTGTTTGGTTCACCTCCGGCCCAATTGGTGTAAGTAACAGGAGATTGATCGTACCAAACAAATGTTCCTTCAGTCGCTTCGTCATTGTGTCCAATCCAAATCACATCAGAAACGGAATTCAATCCTAAATTAACAAGTGAAGAAACGATGCAATCATTTTCAGCCTGTGATTGAATAGAAACCAAATTGGCACCTAAATTTTGCGCAAAAGCTTGTGCCGCTGACCCTGAAAGCGATTGTTGATTCAAGAAATAGATACTACATTCACTCACACAACCAACCATTTCCACACAACCTGCCGCAGTGAACGCGGCACGAATTGCTTCAATGTCACAAGTAAAGTTGTTTGGGAAATTTGGACAACCATCTAATTGTACAGAAACATTCACAGTATCAGTATTTTGACAATTGTTGGCATTTGTTCCAGTAACAATGTAATCTGTAGATTGAGAAAACGGTGTAAATGGCGTTGCATTCGTAATTCCGTTGTTCCAAGTATACGTGTTGTTTAAATCTCCTGAACCACTTAAGGTTACTGTTTCTTCAGGACAAACAACTACGTCTGCGCCAGCGATAACAATCGGTAAATCCATCACATTTACAATTACTGTGTCAGATGCAGTGCAATTGTATCTATCAGTAGTTACAATCGAATACAAAGTTGTATCTGTTGGCGAAACTGGATTGCTTTGAACAACTGGACCGTTCGACCAAGTATAAGTATAAGGCGAAGAGCCAAATAAAGTATTGCTTGCGTTTAAGTTTGCAGTACTTCCGATACAAACTGAAACGTCATTTCCAGCGTTTACTACAGGACAAAGATTGACTTCAATAATCGATTTAGAGTTTGAACTTCCGCATGATAAATCGTTCCAAGTTCCTGGATTTGCACCTGTTGGATAAATTTGCACGCAATCTTCATTTCCCGATTGATTTGGTTCACCTGGCGCCCAATTCGTATAAACGATAGGGGATTGATCATACCAAACAAAAGATCCTTCGTTGATTTCATCTGAAAAACCAATCCAAATTACCCCTGTTTGACTCAGGTTTGTCAAGGAACTCATGATACAATCGTTTTCTTCTTGGGATTGAATTGAAACCAAATTCGCACCTAAATTTTGCGCGAAAGCTTGTGCTTGAGAACCAGTCATTTGCTGTGGATTCAAGAAATAAATGCTGCAATCGCTAGAACAACCTGGCATTTCAATGCAACCTGCGTCAGTCATTGCTTGTCTAATGGCATCGATGTCACAGTTATACAAACTTGGATCGGTACAACCATAAGGATTCGTTCCCGCTTCACATGGACACAAGTCATTCAAATTGGAAACGCCATCATTGTCTGTATCCATGTTGTCACTTGTTGTTGCATCTGCCACCAAAAGTAAACCGTAAGGATTTTGATCTCCAGGGTTTAATGAAGGTGAATTGAAAACCAACACATCGACATAATTCGTTCCAACTAGCCAAGGACCTTGTAAATTGATGTTTAATTGTCCTCCAACCGCATAACTTCCTCCACTAATTCCGGTGCTGTTTCCATTTACAAAAACGTCACTGATAGTATTGTCAGAATAACCAATTAAATCTAATACATAGTTTCCCGCAACTGTGACACTAAATCCATTGCAATCAGCAGGAAGGTCAAGTGTCAATCTGAAATATCTGTAACCGCTATTGGTATTTGTAGCGCAGTTTCCGTCAGAACCTGTAATCCAATTTCCATTGTTTACTGGCGCTGGAAGTGTTGTTGGATCTACCCAAGCGCCTGGTGCACAGTTGTTATTTATCAACGTTGAAATATAGGTCAAACCCATTGGATTTGGTGGATTTGTTGTGTACCAAGGTGAAGCCAACCAAAGCGGATCGATGGTATTTGCAGCACCTTGACCTGTTGATAAACTCGCAGGATTTGGAAAAGTTTGCGCGCTAATTTTTCCAGAAAAAATAATCATGAAAATCAACAATACTGATGATTTAAATGCAATTTTCTCAATGATTCCTATTGATGAAATTCTTGAACGTAGTTTTTTTTCCATATGAGTAGTTAGACTTGAAAATGCAAATGAACATTTATTTGATTTCAAAGACTAACAAATATACAAAATATGGTTTTGAAAATTACATTAATTTCAAGCCGATGAGTATTTTACACATCTCAATGAATGAAACTTGATTTCCTTTGTTAGAAATTCGAATTAAAATTCAAAAATTATCCCAATTGTTGGAACGACCGTTTTGGAATAATTATCCAATACTACAGGTACGCCATTTGATCCATCTAATTTGATAGGATTTCCATCAGTGGTTAGAAAATCTGTATTGTCGGAATTGCGTTTGAAAGTGTAATCGGGAACTCCCTGACTTTTTAAGCCCAATACATTTTGAATGTCGATGTATAAATCCAACGCTGTTCTTTTGAAATTGATTTTCTTATCAACCCTGATGTCTAATTGATTGAATGCTTGGAGACGATTTGTGTTCAATAAATTGGTATTCAAAGTTCCTGTTCCTGTCAATAGATAATTTTGTTGGGAAATTGCCAAATCATAAGGCGTGAAAGGTGTTCCACCTGCGAAACGGTATTTCAGTCCTAATTCATACCCTTTTTTGAATTTGTAGCCCAACGTCGCTGAAAGCAAATGTCTACTGTCCCACGAAGACGGAATCAATTGTCCATTTTGACCTGCAAATTTGCTTCTTACGAAAGTGTAACTTACCACGTAAAAGATTTTTTTGATCAACTTTTGTTGCACAAAAATCTCAAATCCATAAGTTTCACCTTTTCCATTGCTGATTACTTTTTCACTACCAATCGATCCAAATTCCGAACCTTGATTTGCCAGTGAAACGCCACTCGTTGCTGAGACTGGATAATTTGCATATTGTTTGTAAAATCCTTCCACAGTAATGCGCAACGCTTTGTTTGGCAAAAATTGTGTTCCCAATACATAATGCGTTGATTGAATGTATTTCATATCTTGATTCACCAAATTTCCCATTTGATCACGATAACCTAAGGAAGTATAGGTTGGAATTTTGTAATAATTTCCAATCGAAGCAGTTATATCAAATTTCGAAGTCAAATGGTAGGCCGCTGACAATCGCGGTGAAAGTGTTTTTAAAGGATTATTTCCTTCTTTGGTAAATGAATTCATATCTGTTCTTAAACCCAACGAAAGCAATAATTTTTCTTTGAAGAAATTTTTTGCGACTTGACCAAAAAGTCCATATTTGAAAAATACAGTAGCACTTTTAATTTTGATAATTTGCTCAGGGACAATTACATTTCCAGCAGAATCAAGTACATTATTTGATACTTTGTTGTATAAATCAGTATTGTATTTTACATATTGTGCGGATACTCCTCCAGTGATTTTCCAGCCATCTATGTATTTATTGATGTCAAAACGGAATTTATTTTCAATTTCCTGTGAAACCAATTTGAAAGTTCTGTCGGCTTCAATTTGTTCTCCAGTTACAAATTTGTCTAAACTGTTGTTAAACATATTCCTAGAAAGCGAAAAGTTCATGAATCCTTTTTTGACTTTGCGTTTCAGATTGAATCCTGTTGTGTAATTCCACTGATTAATATAGGGAAGTGAACGCGTGATAAATACATTTTCAGGTGTTGAATTTTTCGTTGTCGCAAAAGTGAATCGATCGATAGCACCCAAACCAATAGCAGTTAATGTCGTTTTGTCGTTGATTTTGTGCGTCACTTTGTACTGAAAATCATAAAAATTTGGTCGTATCGGCAAATCGATTAATCCGAACAATAGATCCAAATAAGATTTTCTCGCCGAAGCTAAAAAGGTTGTTTTTTTACTTATTGGTCCTTCCAATGTCAAAACTGATTCAGTAAATCCCGCTCTGATATTTCCTGAAATTCGCTCAGGATTTCCGTCTCGTTGATTGATAATGAAGGTAGATGCCAATGCATTGTCATATCGTGCATCGAATGCAGATGAACTCAATTTTACATCTTCGATGAAGGAAACATTCAAAATTCCTTGCGCGCCGCCAGAACTTCCTTGCGTTTGAAAGTGATTCAAAACAGGAATTTCGATTCCATCTAAATAATATACATTTTCATTCGGTGCACCACCGCGGATAATGATGTCGTTGCGCGCTGCACCTCCAGCGCTAGAACCTACACCAGGAAGGGTTTGAATTACACGAGAAACGTCAAAATTTCCTCCAGGATTACTTTTGATTTCTTCGGTTGTCAATTGTTGCACCGACAAAGGTGTAATCATATCTGTCGCAACTGCGGATTTTGATTTGTCGTTGGAAACAGTTACTTCTCCGATTTCAGTCGTTACAACTTCCATGTCAAAATTCACTACTTGTGCATTTCCTGAGGAAACAACGATGTTGTATTTAATCAGTGAAACATAGCCAGAATAGATTGCTTTGATGTTGTAAGTTCCAACTGGAATTTCCAATTTATAGTTTCCATCGATGTCGGTTTGCGTTTTGAATTCTGTTCCTTCAACGATAATTGTTCCAGGATAAATCGTCTCTTGGGTGTTTTTATCTTTTAAATTTCCCAAGATAATTCCTTTCGATTGACCGAATGAAATTAAATGCAACAAGATGATAACGAATGATAAAGCGTATTTTTTTGACATGTTTCTTTATTTTTTACTTTACAAGAAACAATTCTTTAAAGATTTTGTTCGCAAATGCGCAACTCTGATTTATTTGAATGTGATAATCTTTTAATTTCACTAGGTTTTTGGCATGGTTTTCACAAAAAAACCACGCCAAAAACAATTGATTTTCTTCATTATTGCGACGGATTTAATCCGTCGCTAGAATTGTTTGGTACCTTTGGTACCTTCCAATATTTAGCAAAGATTATTATTTCGCGCTGGATACAATTTTGTTTTGCAAGGTATTCACATCCATTCCGCCGCTTTGTCTCCAAAGGATTTCACCTGCTTGGAAAAGCACGAAAGTGGGAACGCCTCTCACTTTGAATTTGGCTGCAACATCTTGATTTTTATCGACATCAATTTTGATGATTCTGATTTTGTCGCCCATTTTGTCTTTGAGTTGATCTAAAACCGGCATCATTGTTTGACATGGTCCGCACCAAGTGGCGAAAAAATCTACCAATGTAGGTGTCTCTGACTGAATGATTTCTTGAAATTTGCTCATGTTAATGTATTTTGTTGGGATTGAAACTTGTAAATAGATTCATCCAAATCAAGCGGCTGTATCTAAAGGTTATTGGAACTAATGCTAGTAGAACAAAAACAATCAAACCGAAATACAACCAAGCATCGGCATCTGGATAAATCAAATAGGTCAAGACAAAAGTTGCTACAGAAAACGCTACAGTCATTCCATAACTGACATACATTGCGCCGTACCAAAAGCCATTTTCGATTTCATATTTGTGTCCGCAGTGGGAACACTTTTCGTACATTTTATCGAATTTTTTTGGACTGTAAATTTCACCGCTTTCAAATACATCTCCTTGGTGACAAGCAGGACATTTACCTTTAAAAACGCTGTAAAATTTGTCTTTTAACATAGAACAAAATTACACATTTCTTCAGTCTCTAAAAGTCAATTTTTGACAAAATTTTGTATGATTTTGGTCAGAATAAAACGCAAAAAAAATGGAGATAATTGAATTACCTCCATTTAAATCAATATTCTTAAATTTTAAAAACTTGGCGCGCTAATCGTTCTCCATCTTTGCAAAGTGACCATCGCATCTTTTGGATATTTCACGCTGTAGCCCAATTCAACGGATTTCGTTTCAGTGGGTTGAATGGTCAATTCCCACTTCAATTCGCCTGTTTCAGCATCTTTTTTGGCGTTAGATGTTTGTTCTGTAACTACAGAAACGCTTTCGTTTTTGCTGATTGGAATTTGGTCATAAACCACGATTTTGATTGGCACATTTCTGTTGTTTCTCACAGCGATTTCATACAAGTACGTTTCTCTTTTTGAGCTTCCTACAACTTTTTTAGAACTCAATTCTTGTTTCAATTTGCGCATTACAACAACTTTGTTATCACGACCGAAAGAAAGTGAAAGTGTATCGCTCACATTGCGCGTATCTACTTGTGAAACACCTACATAAACACCGCCAAAATAAACATTTGTCGGACCAGGAATCAAATCCAAATCTTGCCATCCAACGATATTGGCAATCAAAAATGCGCCGTTGTCCAATTTTGGGATGGTAACGTGTGTAAACGTTGCGTCCAAATTCATTTCTTTTACATCAACGCTGTAAGGTTTTCCGTCGGTTGGACAAGAAAACTTGTGTTCAATTACAAATTCAGTCGTCAATTCTGAGATTTCAATTTGTTTCATCGCAACGACCGGTTTTTGAACTTTTCGTTCATTCAAACGCGTCAATCCGTCCATTTTCCAGCCCAATTGCTCGTTGTTTGACTGTTCAGCATCTTTTCCAAGAATGTAATTGTCAAAAACACGTTGATTGGCAATATTGAGATTGGTTTCAGCTTGTTGTCTGTAAGATTCTTCATACGCTTGCGGCGCGTAATATTCTTTGGATTTCGATTTTCCTTGCATGTTCAAATTGTAAAAATCCAAATACCAAGGTTGTAAATTCGGTTGTGATGCCGACAATTTAGGATCTGCAGTCGAAAGCACTAAATCAACATTTTCCCAGGCATTTCCGGTGTTGTTGTAAATTTTCGCTTTGTATTTGAGGTTGATTTTTTGGTTCAAATCTGTCGCTGATAAATCGTATGTTGCTGCCCAACCACAATCGCTCACCAAATAGCTCAGTGTGCAGTTTGCGTTGATTCCAGCTTCACAATCAATCAATACAATCACTTGGTTGCTTCGTTGATTTTCATTGAAATTTAATTCAGTCAGTTGAAAGCGAAGCAATTCAATTTGATTATTCAAGGTATTTTTTTCCTTGTTTAATTTGGTGATTTGGCGGTTGATTTCCAAGGTTCTTGTTCTGAAAAATTCAGCAGCTTCCTTGATTTGAGCTACTGTTAGATTTTGGTTGTCACCTTTCAAATCTCTGTTGGTGTTCAAGACTGCCAATTCAGCTTGATAAGAATTGAAAATATCGGAATTTAACTGATAATTGTCTTTCAACAAATCCAAAGAATCTTTCAATTTTGAAATTTTCGGATTGAATTGTTCCGCTGCCATGAAATCCATTTCAGTGGAAACCGAAACCAATTTGTAAGGTTGGTTGGCGCTAAATTGAATACTTTGAGGATCAGCGAAAGCAGAAATTCCTGAAAAAATCAATTTATTTCGTCCTTTCAACAATTTGACTTCCGTTGTATGCGTCATTTCTCCAGCAGTCAAGAACAATTTTACTTTCTTGATTTGCGATTTGACGTTGATTTCATTTGGTTTTTGTGTCCATCCGATAAGCGGAACAAACAACAATAAGCACAGTATTTTTTGCATGAGACAGAATTTAATTCTATCAAATGTAATGTTTTTTTAAGGAAGTTTCCGCAACTAATGATTTGAAAAAATGAATGTTTAACAAATAAAATAAATTCATTTAGTAGGATGTGCAATTCCAAAATTGAAAGTCTTTCGCAAGCACTTCTCCTTCAACGATGGTAATGGTGTTGGCTTCAGAATAAAGATACAAATTTTCAGGCATCACCACATAGGTATTGGGTGGCAATTCTTTCCCCAATTTTCCTCTTTTTATTTTCGTTTTGATGCTATGCTGTTTTAGATTTTCAAAATCTCCATTTCCTAGGTTATCCAAATCAGTTTTTACGATAAAAACCAATTCACCTTTAAATTTTTCATAAGATCGATTGGTTTCATCGATAGGCGGCATGCAATCACCACTTCCATATTCAACTTTACCTTTAATTCCCGTATCAAAATTTGATTTCGTACAAGCATTGATAAAAATTAAAAATGTCAAAAGACCAAAAAATCGCAAGCTGGCTTTAGTTTTCATTGATTTACTTTTTGATTTAAAACGCTGTTTTGACAAAAGTATTGTTTCAATTATTCCAACACAATCTTCCTCGTCGCCACTTTCCCGCTCGCATCCGTAATCTGCACAAAATACATGCTCGAGCTCAACGATTCTCGGTAAATGGTATATTCCATTCCAGAAAATGAAACCGATTGCAGTTCTTTGCCCAAGACGTCGAGCAATTGAATTTTGGTGTTTGTTTGTGGAATATTGAAAACGATTTTTGCTTCGCTGGTGAAAGGGTTTGGGAAGATTTCGAAAGTTGTTGGAGGCAATTCTACATATACATATTCAAAGCAATCAGTTGTTCCTTGACAATTTGCAAAAGACATTTCAACTGCATAAGAACCATTTGAAGTTGGTGCAAAAGTTTGATTCGTAGCGCCAGAAATCGGAGTATTTGTGGAGCAATCAATCCATTGATAGGTTGCATTAGTTTTTGGTGCGGTTAAAATGTTGAATTTACTAGTGATTGACGCGGTATTCCATTCGAACATTGTTAGATGCAAGGTAAAAGTTGTATCGCATAAGGGTCCATTTTCAGTATTCACAGCATATATTCCAGAGTTGTTCCACACCAAATTGCGAAAAACATATCCAGGACATGCGGTGTCATAGATAGAAATATAAAATCGCGGAATTATTGTTAAATCAACAGAAACTAAACTATCGCAACCAGCTGCGTTTTGGTATTTCCTTGCATTCGGATATATTCCAGGTTCATTTATGTAGAGAGCGTCACAATCATTACATTGAGAATTATAAACATTATAATAATTACAAGCGGTAACGTAAATCGTATTGTAAGTATTGTCTAAAATATCAACCACCAATGAAAGTGTATCAAAAGTGCCATTTTGATTTGGAATCAATTGTGTGTAATCTCCTGAAGAAGTGTATGTCTGTCCATTCAATGAGTAACTGCCACAAGCGGATACATAGGTTGTATCAGAAGTAATTATGTTTGAAATTGAATTGCACTTTGCTAAAATATTACCAGCTCCCCTAAAAGTATTTAAGACAATAGATGAATCGGCAAATTCATCAGAAATGGAGTAATTATGGGTTTGTTCTTCTATTGAAAAAATGGACGTTTGATTTATAAAAGAACTTAAGTTACCTTGGTGGCAACTTGAACTTAGTAAAGAATCAATTTTATAAAAGTCTGGCCTAGAATATATTCTGTTATAACAAACAGCAGCAAACCCATTTTCTGCCGTTTCTGTAATACTTGTGAGGTAAAAATCTTTATCCTGTCCAGGCAAATCAAAGTATTTTTGATAATCGCCGTTTGCATCTAGTTTTTGAAAATATGCATAGTAATCACATGAATTATTATCACAATTGGATCCCGAAGTTGAAAAAATAATTCCACCATCGTTTGTTGTCTGAAAAATAGAAGTAATCAATTCATCATGCTGACCAATATTTTTAGTCCAATTTATACTTAGTGAAGTATCTATTTTTGAGACAGAATTATAAGAATTATTTCTTAAAGAACCAACAAACATTTTATTATCATTTGTTTTTGTAATGTTAACTGGCGAATTAAAAGTATTATTTTCGTTCAAAATACGGTTATAACTTAAAATGTCTCCATTTGAATCTAATTTTAGAATGCCATTCCCAGTAATAATGTAGAATTTACCTAGCAATTCAATAATATTACTAAAATTGTTCGTGTAATCAGCATTAAAATATTTTTTTCCAAATACTACGTTTCCAGAATCATCAATTTTAAGAAGATAATTACTAAAGTTAGGATAAGCGCCATTACCACTAATTGCAAAACCACCATTTTCTAGCTTAATAAATTTTGAAAGCCAACTAACATCGAAACTGGTGTTATAACATTTTGACCAACTTAATTCACCTTCCAAATCCGTTTTGATGAGATAATTTTTGTGTTGAGTTGTAGATTCTTGCCAAATGCAGTAAATTATATAGCCATCATCAAGCAATTCGAGACTTCTTACAAAAGAATAATGATTAGCACTAACACTAAAATCTTTAATCCAAACAGTATCTCCAAATTCATTCGTTTTCATCAAAAAAACAGAATTGATACCATTTTTAACTCGATTTCCTGCAATAATAAATTTATTTTCAGTAGAATTTTTGATACAAGTAGGATTAAAAAATTCATTATTTGGTCCGTTTAAATTCTTCTCAAACGTAATCTGCCCCATACCATCCAGCATGAAACCCAACAACAAAATCGACAATAAATATCTCATCCTATTCAATATTTTAATTTCTTCTTACTCCAACACAATCTTCCTAGTAGCCACTTTCCCACTCGCATCTGTAATCTGAACAAAATACATGCTAGCGCTCAGCGATTCTCTGTAAAGCGTATATTCCGTTCCAGAAAATGACACTGATTGCAGTTCTTTGCACAAAATATCTAGCAATCGAATTGTCGTGTTCGTTTGTGGCATATTGAAAACGATTTTCGCTTCTCTGGTGAAAGGGTTAGGGAAGATATCGAAACCATTTTCCAATTGATTTTCTTCTAAAGTAACGTTGTTTACCACCACGCAGTTAGAAGTTTCGGTGCAATTACCAATCATAATTTGAACTGCATATTCACCGACGTGAGTTGGAGTAAACGTTTGATTCGTTGCTCCTGGGATTATTGCATCTAAATCACAGTCAATCCATTGGTAGCTTGCGCCCGCTTGTTGAGCAGTTAAGATGTTGGAATTGTTGGTTATGGCAGGATTTATATTGATGATTGTTAAGTTCAATGTAATTGTACTGTCGCAACCTCCATTGTTTTGTAGATTTTGAATGTAAGTTCCCGATTGTGTGTACGTTTGATTGTTAAGTGAAAAGCTTTCGCAAGCGGTTTCGTTTAGCGCTGAAGTGGTTGGATTATTGATGGTTAAATTCAATGTGATTGTGCTGTCGTATCCAAAATAATTTTGAATAACTTGATTGTACGTTCCTGACTGGTTGTATACCTGACCATTAAGGGTATAAGAGCTATCACATACTGTTTCATTTAAAACAGAAGAGTGGTTAGAATTAGTATCATTTAAACAAAACGTTTCAACAATTCCTCCTTCACGGAACATTTCTACATTGATGGCTGATTGAGAAAAGGTATTCGGTATTACATCAAACTGCCCGCCAACAAATCCAATTACTGTAATCGTATCACTGTTTAAATTAAAGGTACTTTTACAATTGGAACGACCATTTGAATTAATTTTCCAAAAATTACAAATGTAAGAAGGATCAATATCAAAGTCTGTTTCCAAATTAACATAGGCATACCCATTATCTGAAGTTTGAATCATTTCACAATTTTCAGAATCATGAGATGTAACTATTCCACCACTGAATTGACATTCGCCATTAAAATCAATTTTTATAAAAGATCTACTAGACCAATTACTTCCAGCATTATTATAAAGACCTAAAACAAAACCATCATTTGCAGGATTAATAAATATTACTCCATCATTAGCATTCATATTATATGACTTTTCCCAAACTATATTGCCTTCAAAGTCAGTTTTCAAAACGAGTGAATTTCTATTTTCGTCATCTACATAATATCCTCCACCGATTAAAAGCCCGTCATCGACTTTCGAAATACTTGAAAAATAAAATTTATTAATCCAATTACAAGTAGCACAACCATAAGGTAAATCATAGTCTTTTATCCATTCTATTTCTCCCGCTGCATTCGTTTTAATTAATGACTTATGCGTACAAATAAAATAATTGGAGTCAATTTGAATAACCTTAGAATTATTTCCTCCATTTTCTAATGCCTCATATGTCTTATCCCATTCTAAATTACCCAACGAATCTGTTTTAATAATTTTAATATTCTTAGAATTATTAGTTAAATTTAATACAGATCCCTTTATGATGAATCCATTGTCATTTGTTTTAATCAATGATACTTCATCTTGACTTAAAGAAGCATTGGTGTATATTTTAGACCAAATTACCTGACCTAAAGTGTCCGTTCGTATCAAAAAACAGTCATAACTGTTGTAATTATTGATCGTAGTTCTCCGTGTTCCTGCGATTAAATATCCATCTTCTAAAACTTCAAAGTCAGAAGCTGTTGAATAAAATCCAGGAATGAAATAATTTTGTATCCAACTTGTATCTCCTATCTCATCCGTTTTAATTAAAATAATGCCAGAGCTTGTTTGAGAATATTTATTTCCAACAATTGCAAAACCATCATCATTCGTTTGTTTGATATCAGATAAAATAGCCCCATGTGAGAAACTTATTCGTTTATTAAACGTAATCTGCCCCACACCATCCAGCGTGAAAAAAAGGAGTAAAAAAGCAAGTAGTAATTTCATCATCATCAATTAAATTAGGTTTTCTAGTTTAAATGTACTGTTTTTATTTCTTGTTTTAGCACCAAGAGATTTTGGTTTAGCTCGTTCAAATATACAATAAAATGTTTACAATTAGGGTTTTATAGAATGAATGTCAGTCCGAAGTCAAGTCTGATGCCTATCTTGGTGTTTGAAATGTTGTGGTAACCGTCAGAATCTAACGATTTCAGGGTCGATTTTCGCTCGTGCACTCCAATATTGAAATCGTATCCAATGTGCTTGGTAAACTTACTCAACATTCCAAAAAATACGCCTTTTGAATAATCTTTTCCTCGGTAGTAGTAACTTGGATTTGTGAATAATGGCTCGTAATGAATGTTGTTTTGCCCGATGCGATAATAGAGTCCTGCATAGAAAATAAAAGCCGTTTTTTTGTTAAATTTTATTGGATTGAAATACAAGCGATAATTCATTGTAATTGCTTCCCGTACGTTTGAACTCGTGACGAAATCGGCGTAATATTTTCCATTGTTGTCGGTCACCTTTTTTTCATTGTGGTCAAACTGTGTTCTGAAATAGGTGAGACCAACAGAGTGATTTCTAAAGAAGCGAAAATCAGCTCCTGCAGCAGTTAACAAAAACATACTTTTGCCCAAAGGAACAGGAATAAATTTCACTTTCACCAATAGTGAAACTTTCTTCATTGGTTTTTCGACCAAAGGTTTTGGAGTCAATGGTTTGAGCGAATCGTCTTGAGCAAATGCGGGCAAGCCAAAAGTCAAAAAGAATAGGAGAGAGGTTAGGGTTTTTGTCATTGGGTCAAGTAATAAAATTATTGATTCAGCACCTTCGCCGTTTTGAAAAAAGCAATCCATTTTGTTTTCAAATCCGCTGAAATTTTCGCTTTTTTGACAGCTCTGAAATTGCTCAGCGCGAGGTAACAAGTACCGCGGTTGAAATAAGCTTTCATAAAACTTTTGTCTTCTTTGATGGCGTTATTGTAATCCTTGATGGCGCCTTTGTAGTATTCCTTGTTGCGTTTTTGAACGCCATTTTTGTAATGCTCTTGTGCAGTTTGCGCAAAAGAAAAAGCGAAAAAGAAAATAGTAATGGTTGAAAGAAGGAATTTCATAATTCAAAAAATAGATTAGTACTTATTTTTCAAATTTAGTGAAAAATATTAAAATCTTAACTATTCGCTTCTTTCAAAAACTTATGCGATCCATCACAATTCGGCATGCGTTTCGAAAGTCCACAAATACAATCGTTTAAACCTTTTCCTTTCATGATCCTAGGAATGCAATTTTCAATTCTTGTTTCCTTGGTTTTGGATTGTTTTGCACCATCAAAATGCAAATAATAGGCTTTTTTTCGACCTGGTGTCAGTGCTTCGAAAGCAGATTTTAACGCAGGATTTTCGTTTAGTTTATTGGTCAATTCTACCGGAACATCAAATTCTTCGGCTTTTTTATAAGTGACATTCAATCCTGCTCGTTCTACCTCAATCGCTTCAAAAACATATGCTTTAATTACGCTTTCCTGCGCGATGATTTCTTGTAAATTGGCAAATCGAATTTGTCTGGCAGAAGTTGTATTTTCTGTTTGTTGATGCAAAATTTGATTTGTATCGCTCAGCAATGCACCTTTGAAAAAATTGAGCGCACAATATTCTTTGAAACCGTGAATTAAAACTACATTTCCATTCTGAAAAACATAGCAAGGAACTTTCCATTTCAACGCTTCAACCAGCTGGCATTCGAGCACAATTTTGCGCAAATACTGCATTTCAGCGTTCCATTTTTTGGCATTATGGAAGAATTCGTCAACTTGTGGATTCATGAGTTTTTGATTTGAATGAATTAAAATGAATTTTATTTTTCGGCGTTTTTCTTGATGTGTTTCAAAACCCTGTTGTGTATTTGATGAACAATATAATCGCTCCAAATATTCCAATAAAAATTGGGTTTGATGTTATTGTAATACCAAGTAGTTCCAATCAATTTTGTATTTCCATTCTTCAATCGTACCAATTTAAATTGGCCTTTTTTAGAAACAAAATAGTCGTGAAGATGAGGTGCGTCGATGTCCCAAAAACTGATTTCTTTCATTGGTGCCGGTTGTTCTAGCACATCAAATGCGAGTAAATTTGGTTCGTCCCATTTGGTGATTGGCTCAACGAAACTTCCTGTAGTAAAATTACAATATCGAATTGCTCCAACTCCTTTTCCTTTAATTTTTGCATTGATAGGATATGAAATTCCAGTCTGAAAAATAAATTCTTTCGGCTTTTCTAATTGAGGAAATTCAACGACATTTCCCCAAACTTTTTCAGGTGAAGCAGCTATTTCAATCGAGGTTACAACACTGTAGATTTCAGGTTCAATCTGTTTTTCAAAAAGTGAATAAGAAGGTATAAAAATGATTAAAACAAACATTCCTACTGGACCTTTTTTGTGACTTTTGCGAATTACCAGGTAGCCAATATAACTACCAATCCAAGCAAAAACAAGACCGATTGGCATTGCCATAATGATGCAAATGAATCCTTCGATGGCGAAAAAAACAAGTCCCAACATGAAAAAGGTCAGCGAAAAAAGCCCAATTTTTCTTGAATCACTCGCGCGGATTTTATTTTTATATCCGAACAAAATAACGGGTGCAAATCCTAGAAAGAAAGGTGTTGCAATGAAAATAGCAATGCCGTATTCGCCAACTCCATAAATCCCCAAAATTGTCAACAAGCCCCCAATAACCACAGAAATTGAAATGGAAACAATTTGCCTTTTGGTAGTATTTAATTGACTGATTTTATCAAATGGATTCATGTTGTTTTCAATTTGATGTTACCTGTGTTGATCAATCAAAATCACATTTCCATCAGGATCTGAAAGCATGATGAATGCTGGTCCTTCCGCTTTTTCATCAGCTTCTGGGGCAATCGCAATTTCTTTGGATTTTAGTTCTTTTTGGATGACACGAACATCGTCCCAATCTTTCACATTTTTGGCATTTTCATCCCAGCCAGGATTGAAAGTAAGCATGTTTCCTTCAAACATTCCTTGAAAAATGCCAATGAGTGTATTTCCATTTTTCATGATGAGGTATTTTTTCTCTAAACTTCCACCAAAGACAGTGAAACCTAATTTCTCATAAAATTCTTTGGAAATTTTGACATCTTTCACATTCAAACTCATTGAGAAAGCACCCAATTTTAAGTTTCTTTGTTTTTTTTCAGTTTTATCTTTGTAAACGATTGTATTTCCGCTCACAAATGACCCCAAAAAGAATGCTGCAAAAAGCGCAGTGATGATGATGCTTGTTTTTTTCATGTCTTGAGAATTATGAATAAAAAAGTAAAAATAGGATTTATTTTAGAAATTGGATTTTGTAAGCTATTTCTGAACTGAAATATAGGAATTAGATAAAATAGATTTTAATTCTGAAAAATCATGAAACAAAAAAAAACCGTCTGATAAAATCAAACGGTTTTGTGTGGGAACGGAGGGAATCGAACCCCCGACACAAGGATTTTCAGTCCTTTGCTCTACCGACTGAGCTACGTTCCCGCCTTAATTGTGGGTGCAAATATAACAACTTTATTTAATATGGAGTTTTAAAAATAGATTTTTTTTCATTTTTTTACTTGTATCTTTGCAAGCAATGGTAAAAAACAAAAGGTATTTGGTTGTTGATGCGGGGAATACACGTATCAAAGTCGCTGTTTACAACAACGATAAATTGGCCGAAATTCACCTGTTTACAAGTGATGAACTCACACAATTGAAATCTTTTTTGATTGATAACCGTTTTCACGAAGCCATTTTATCTTCCGTTCGTTCGCAAAAAGAAACCAAATGGATGCTGCAATTGATGCAGGGAGCAAAGTTGTTTAAAACATTGACCAGTTATCCAATTCAATTGAATTACGATACGCCTGAAACCTTGGGAGCGGATCGCCTGGCGAATGCAATCGCTGCTTTTTCCAAAGCGAAAGGAAATGCATTGGTGGTGGACATCGGAACGTGTATCAAATTTGATTTTGTGAATGAAGATGGCGTTTATCAAGGTGGGTCGATTTCGCCAGGAATCCAAATGCGTTATAAAGCGATGAATCAATTTACAGCAGGACTTCCATTGGTAAATAATTTAGACCAACCAAAATTAATTGGAAAATCTACCGTTGATTGTATGCATACTGGCGTGATGCTCGGAGTAGAAGCTGAAATCAGTGCTTTTATTCAAGATTATCAGTCAAAATATGACGGTTTAACAATTTTTATTACCGGCGGAGATGCTCAGTATTTTGATTTCGCATCAAAAAACAACATCTTTGTAGACGAAAATTTGACCTTAACGGGTTTATTCATTACAATTCAAGCACATGTACATTAAACTATTGACGTTTATTTTTATTGGTTTTTCACTTTTGACTAATGCTCAAAAGTTTTCAAATTCACCTTTCAGTTCCTATGGAATTGGAGAGTTTGGTGGGTTAGACAATGCGATTTTTAGTGGCATGGGAAATACTTCAATCTCCAATTTAGATTCTACGATTTTAAATATAACAAATCCGTCTTCCTACGCTTCTTTGGCGCACGGACAACCGCTTTTTTCAACTGGAATTTCTTCGCGTTTTTCAGAATATAAGTCAGGCGATGCTATTGCAAACGCAAAATATATTGGTGTTGAGCAGTTTGCTCTCGCGATTCCATTTTCGAAGAAATTCGGATTGGCATTTGGCTTGAAACCTTATTCGAGAACAGGATATGATTTCTATGATTTACAGACTTTGTCGACGCAAGAAGAGATGAAATACATCTACCGAGGTTCGGGAGGAACAAATCATGTTTTTGTTGGATTTGCTGCAAATTTATTTGATTATAAAGGTCATAAGTTAGGAGTAGGAGGAAATTTCGGCTACATTTTTGGAACTACCTTAAATGAAAGAATTTCATACATCAATGCCAATTATACATCAACCGATTTAATCGCAGGAGGTGTTGAAAATAGAACGTACAAAGTCAAATCTTTTAACGTTGATTTTGGATTGAACTATTCGTGGAAAATGAATAAAAACAGAACGTTAATCATTGCAGCAGTTTTGACACCAGCTCAAAAATTAAGTGCCTACAGTTCTCAGTTTTTGGCTTATTCCAGTGATGTTAATAATTCTACAAAGTTTGTTTACCAAGATACTGCTACAAATTACAAAGGATATATCGACATGCCTTCCATTTTTGGATTTGGTGCAACTTATGTAATGAGACCTAAAAACATTCAAAAATCAAAGAAGATTTATCAATTGACCTTGAATGCTGAATTTAAAATGGCTGATTGGTCAAATTATGACGCGAGATTTAATGGAGTTTCATCAACTGAAAAATTTGCTAATACAACATCGTATTCTGTTGGTGCACAATTCACGCCTCACAATGATTACAAAGATAAAACGGTAGGTTTCATCAATAGAGTTCGTTACAGGGCGGGCGTTCAATATGGAACTTTACCAATAGTTTCTCTAAACAAGCAGCAAACCAACATGGCTTTCACGGCGGGAATTGGACTTCCATTTGCGACGCAAAGATCTTCGTCATCTTTAAATTTTGGCTTTGTATTTGGAAAACAAGGAACTGGTGATGCTCAGTCGATCAACGAAAGATACATGGGGATAAATTTTGGTGTTACCATTTCTCCAGGAATAAATGATCGTTGGTTCAGAAAATTCAAAATCGATTAATTTATTTCATTTTGCAAAGTCAAATGGTTTTTAGTAGAAATAGAATTTTGTATTTTTTCCTTTTGACTTGCGTTAGTAGTTTGATGACAGCTTGCGTAAACGATTTGGATTCCATCCGAAAAGTTACATTCAAAGCAACAGATCCCGATGAAAGAACGACCAATTTGAAGGTTTTTTATACTGATAGCGGTTATGCCCGCGTTCAGATTTTTGCCAAATTGGCTGAAACGTATTCTAAGCCAGAACCAGTAATCAAATTGAAAGACGGTGTGAAAATCAATTTTTTTTCTGAAAATGGAGAAATTGTGTCTGTCCTTACAGCTTTGTACGGCGAAATTCAGCAAGAGCGAGGAACGATGTTTGTGCGCGATTCTGTTCAACTTTATAACTTTAATAAAAAGCAACGATTAGAAACCGAAGAGTTGTTTTGGAATCAACGAGATTCATCTATTTTTTCTGAAAAACCAGTCATTGTGCGAACGCCTGAAGCCGTTCTTTTTGGTCAAGGAATTAGAACCAAGCAAGATTTTTCAGCTTACGAATTTTTGCAACCTCGCGGTCAAATGAAAATGAAAAACAATTTGTAGCTCAAAATTCGAGAGAATTGATTGAATCATGCCCAAAGCAACCAGTATTTAAAACTTGTTTTTAACTTTGCATTCAAAAGAAAATAATCATGGGAATTTATAACAAAGTAATGCTTTATTTTTGGCTCGTAATGGCCATTTTTATTTTTGTTGCTGTAACTGTAATGGGCTTAAAGTCAGGATTTGACAGATGGTATCACTTTTACCTTTTCGGCGCAATTTCCTTGTTGATGTTTTTTGTCAGAAAATGGATGCTCAAACGCATGGAAAAGCACATGTTATTTTTAGAAGAGCAAAAAAGACAAGCTGAAAATAAAGCTTGATTTCCACTTATCACGAAAATAGAACTTTCTTAAGAATCATTTAGCTTTAAACACAATCTTGAAATAGTTCATTTGCTTTTTTTTATTTTTGATAAACTTTATTGCGGCAATTTTGTTACTTTTTGTTTTCTGAGGATTCTTAACTTATGAAACTACTTAAAATCTTTCTTTCATTACTTTTTTTGTTATCACTTTCAAATGGCTTTGCTCAAAGATTGCTGTCTGGAGTTGTAACGGATGAAAAAAAGAATCCAATTCCTTTCGCAAAAGTATATGTCAAAACGAGTGCTGACTTAAGAACGCAAGCAGATGTCAACGGATATTATGAAATGCGTTTGTTTGAAGGAGAATATTTTTTGGTTTTTTCTGCAACCGGATATGAGGACCGTGAATCTTATGTGGTCATAAATCCAATGGATTCTAAAAGAGACATTCAACTATTTCCGCTTAAAATACAAGAATTAGAAGGTTTTGAGGTAACGACCAAAAAGACCAATCCTGGAAGGGAAATCATGTTAAAAGTGGTCGACAAGCGTGATAAAATCAATCCATGGAATGTTCCACACACCGTTGATGTTTATATCAAAGCGACAGAAAAAATCACCAGAACTGGAAAGGAAAAAGGAAAAAAGAACGACGACGACAACTCCAATGGAAAAGAAATTGAAGATCCATTTGAAGCTGAAAAGCGCAAAATAATTGCAGAGTCAAACAACATGAACTTGTTGGAAGTTCAAATTCAAAGAAATTTTGCCCCACCAAGCAAGGTCAAAGAAATTCGAAATGCTTACACCTTGAGAGGAACCGATAAGCAATTGTATTATACAACTACGGTAAAATCTAATTTCAATTTTTTTGAAAATCTATTGCATCTCAATGATTTGCATCAATCTCCCGTAAGTTCGCCGATTTCTGGTCCTGGAATTTTGTCTTACAAATATCGATTAGAATCTCAATATGAGGAAAATGGGCAGAAAATCCACAAAATAAAAATCATTCCTCGAAGTACCGCGACAACCACTTTGTCAGGTTACATCTATGTAATTGATTCACTTTGGTTGATTCAAAAGCTTGAATTATCGATGGAAAAAGGAAATTTGTTGAAATACGATTATTTTAAAATCGAGCAAACTTTCAGTCATCCAGGTGATTCAATGTGTGTATTAACGAATCAAGTTTTGACATACGGAACGAAGTTCAAAGATGAAATTTCAGCTTGTAAAACCGAAGCGACTTACAGTAACTATGTTTTTAACCCACAATTTTCAAATAAATTTTTTGGAAATGAAGTTGCGATCACAGCGCAGGAAGCCTACGAAAAAGACACTTCCTTTTGGGCAACAGCGAGAACAACTACCTTGACACAAGAAGAACAAGATTTCATCATTTTGAAAGACAGTTTGCGTGACAGATTGAATCGAAAAGAATATTTGGATTCAATTGATGCGGTTTTCAATAAAGTTACATTTTGGAAAGTGGTTTGGTTTGGAGTTGATCACCGAAATCGAGAGAAACAAACGCAGTGGACAATCAACTCGGTTGCAGCATCTTCTAGACCGGTTTATATCGCTGGATCTCGCGTTGCTCCTGGTTTTAGTTATTTCAAAAAATGGAAAGACCAGCGGGCCATTGATATGTACACCGAGTTGTCATATGGATTTAGGAATGAGGACGTCAAAGGTCGAACGTGGTGGCGATATCGCTACGATCCATTTCATCTCGGAACAATTGGTTTTGGCGCATCCCATGATTTTGATGCGATAAGGAGTTATGATGCCATTTCTCAAATTTTCAAACGATCCAATTTCATTGAAACAACTTCGATGAAAGTTTTTGCTGAATATGAGATTTTCAATGGCTTTTATATCAATCCTGAAGTGAGTTTTACCGAAAGAAGAAGTTTAGATACGAATAGATATAAATTCAATCAAGTACTTGACGATGCGTTGAAAAACGACAATCCAACTTCATTTGCATCTTATCAAGCGGCTTTAGCAGAAATTACTATTAGCTACATTCCAAGACAAAAATACATGCGTGAGCCTTATCGAAAAGTAGTTTTGGGTTCTCGTTGGCCAACTTTTTACACTTATTATCAAAAAGGAATTCCTAAACTTTTCGGAAGTGATATCAACCACGACTATTTGTTGTTTGGAATCATGCAAACATTCAAAATTGGTACGTTGGGAACTTCAAACTACCATATTAAAACCGGAACCTTCATAAATTCCAAGCAATTGAAAGATGCGGATATGAAATACAACCGAAGAAGCGACCCATTTTGGTTTTCAAATCCTTTGTATTCTTTCCAAGGATTGGATACACTTTTACCAACCAAGCGCAGGATTTTTGAAGGTCATTTTATTCATCATGACAATGGCGCAATTTTGAATAAAATTCCATTCATGAAAAAAACGGGATTAGGATTGGTTTTCGGTGCAGGAGCTTTGTATGTGACTGAATACAAATACCAACATTACGAAGTATTGGCAGGATTAGAACGCAATTTCAAGTTTTCACGACGCAGATTGAGAATTGGAATTTATGGCGTGTTGTCAGATGGAAATCACATCAAACCAACTGCTACATGGAAAATCTCATTTGCCGTGCTGGACGACAGAAATATGAAGTGGAATTTTTAGGTTTGATTATTCTTTCTGATTTCATTATTTTTGAATTAAAATTACAATCATGAAGATTTTCGCCATTATTTTTAACTTATTTCTAGTTTTTTCATTGTCTGCACAGAAGACAATGGATGTAAAATTAATCTTGAAATACAGAAATAATCCACTTTGCAACTGGGATGTAACCATCAAGCACGGTGATGCAACGATTGCCAAAAGTAAATCCAACGAAAAAGGCGAAGTAACTTTCAATAATGCAACAATTTATTCATTGAGTATCGATGCATACGGATACAAAGCATTTCAGGGCGGTGACAAAAAATGGGATGTCAAAGGTTATATTCAATTGAACGAACAAGGATTCGCATCTTTTGATTTTGAACCTTTGGTAAAAGAAACAGGAATGCCTGCTTCTATGCTAGAGGCTGCTTGGGGATTGACCATCAATGATTGTAGTCAAGGTGGAAGTGCACCAAAAAGTGAAGAGAAAAGTTTGTCAAATACTCCAACGAAAACTGCTGAAGAAAAGCCTGTTGAAGAGGTTAAAGAGGAAAAATATTCTATGGAAGAAATGCAACAAGACATGAAGGCCGGAATGGATAACATGAAATTGATGCAAGAAAATAAAATTGCCAATTTGAACTCCAAAATTGAGAAGAAGACTAAACAAAGAAATGATTTAGACCCACAATCAAAAGAATACAGTGAACTTTCATATGAAATCAAAGATTTAGAATTGGAACGAGAAATTTCTAAAATCAAGTTGGAAAAAGTTAATCTTCAAATTTCAAAGGGCTACAAACCATTGAATAAATCTGAAAAAGAACCATTGGAAAGTAAAGAGGATGCATTTTCAGAAGAACAAAAATCACTTAAGAAGAAAGAAAAAGAAGGGTACTTCTATGGAACTTCTGAATTGATTGAAACTTCGAAATCTAAGTCTACGGAAGAACCTAAGAATGAGGAAGAAAGTCAAAAAGAGGAATCAAGTACAGAAAGCAATAATGAGGATGAGAATTCCGAAGATAACAATGAAATTAGCAGTGAAACAACATTTTATACCGAATCAGAATTGTCAGAAATGAGTATTTTGAGTTTAAAAAAATACAAATTAGAGTGTAATGCCATCATTGCTAAATGGAAATTGACTTTAAAAACAAAAAATGCCATGCTAACTCCAGCCGAAATTGAAAAACTTAAAGCCGAAATTATTTTGTTAGAGGGTGAAATTACATTGATTGAAAATGAACTTCAAAAAAGATCAGAATCTAAAGAATAATTTCTGAGAAATCATTTACATGATTTTCCCAATTGGCTGTATTTCCAGGTCTAACTAATTGAATTGTTTGAAATTGAGCTTCTTTAGCAGCTTCTAGCTCTTCAATGATATCTGATAAAAACAAGATTTCATCGGGTGCTTTTTTTAATATTTCAGCAATTTTTGTGTAAGTCTCAGTTTCTCTCTTTCCTCCAGTTTTGGTGTCAAAGTAAGCTGAAAAATAAGGTCTTAAATCGCCACTTTCACTGTATCCGAAAATCAATTTTTGCGCTGCCACTGAACCAGATGAAAAAACGCCCAACTCAATTCCATTGGATTTCCAAAATTGAAGTGCTGCTGCAACATCAGGATAAACATGTCCTTTAATTTCGCCCGATTTGTATCCTGCTTCCCATAAAATTCCTTGCAAAGTTTTCAAAGGAGTGATTTTTTTGTCTTCTAAACTCCACTTCAACAATTGCGTAATTTGATCGTCAATACTTTCTAATTTAACACCTTCTTCCAACGCCAATTTTTGCGTTTGTTCCAAGACTTCTTTTACTTCTTCAAGGTGAAGTAAATTTTTTATTTGCTGAATGTTATTTCTAAAATATGGAAATAATTGCTCATAAACAAAAGAAACAGAAGTCGTTGTGCCTTCAATATCTGTTAGAATGAATTTGACGTTGGAAATTTTCATGATGCAAAGATAAGGCGAATTGAGAGATTAAGACTTTAGGATTTTAGGATTTTAAGAGGATTATTCATCTTTAAATATTGGAATCCATCTAAAAGTTGCAAAGCAACAGTGATAATTAAAGTCTTAAAGCTTCGAAGAAGCGTTTCTTAAAATCTTAATATCTTGTAGCGTAGCGGGTCTTTTTCAATTTATCGAAGCAATAAAATCCTGATAAGACTTCAAATTTTTGACTTTTTTGAGTGGCTTGGACAAATAATTTCCTTCTGGCAAACCTTCGGCGAAATATTCCCAATAGTGCTTCATTTTGATTAAAATATTGCCTTCATTGGAAGTTTCTTTCAAGTAACTTTCTAGTAGTAATTCCAAAAATTCGCTGAAAATTTCTTGCCAATCTTCTGGAAATTCTTCGTTGTCTTCTTGTATCATTTCAAAAAGAAACGGATTTGAAATTCCACCGCGACCTATCATCCAGCGACTGATAGAAGGAAAACGCGCTTTCAATTTTCTGAAATCTTCAACAGTGCAAATGTCACCATTGTACATTAAATTGCGTTTTGACAAAGGAAGAATTTCTTCAAAGCGATCTAAATCGCAAGGTCCGTTGTACAATTGCTTTCCATAGCGCGCATGAACGATAATTTCCGTCAATGGAAAATCGTTTAACAAAGGAAGCAATTTCAAAATGTCAGAAGTATCTTCATAACCCATGCGCATTTTGAGACCGATTTTTAAGTTTGTTTTGCCGTAAACTTCGTCCAAAATTTGCACAATTTTTTCTGGTTTATTCAAAATTCCAGAACCTAAATCGCGTTTGGCAACCATCGGGTAGGGGCAACCTAAATTCCAATTCACTTCTTTGTATCCCAAATCGGATAAATAATTGGACATCAAAAGAAAATCTTCAGTGCAGCAAGCCATCAATTGCGGAATGATCAGTTCGAACGGATTATTTTTTGGCAATACATCCAATTTTGGTCCTTCTTTGATTGTTCCATCGTTCGACATTTTCAAATAAGGCGCATAGAATCCGTCCACATCTCCCAATACTTGTTGGAACGCATTGCGAAAATGATGGTCCGTAAAACTTTGTAATGGTGCCAAATAGAGGAAATCTCTCAACTGATTTTTTTTGCAAAGATACGCAAGACTTTTTGGCGAAAGAATATTTTTTGCTTAACTTTAAGTAGCAGACCTTAAAAATACAACACAAATGAGAGAAGAATACCTACATCAAATTTGGAAAACCAAGCGACTTCCAATGCATGATTTACAGCTGACCGACGGACGAAAATTGACCATTCAGCAAGTTGGTTGGCATAATCACGAAAGTGGACCTGATTTTTTCAATGGTTCAATCGAATTGGATGGAATCAAATGGAACGGAAATATTGAAATTCACATCAAATCTTCGGATTGGTATGCACATCAACATCAAATCGATCCCGCGTACGACAATGTGATTTTACATGTTGTTTACCAATACGACAAACCAGTCATTGTGAATGGTGAAGAATTGCCAACCTTGGAATTGAAATCTTATTTAGATCAAAACGACTGGTCAAGTTACGATTCTCTGATTAAAAATCAAACTTGGATTCCGTGTGAAAAATCAATTCAAGAAGTGGATGAATTATTTGTTTCGATGCAAATTGAAAATGCACTTGTAGAACGACTTGAACGAAAATCGACACAAATAGAACTTCGCTATCAATTGCTGAATAGAAACTTACAACAATTGCAATATGAAGTTATTGCGCAATCATTTGGTGCGAAAATCAACGCCTTGCCTTTTGTTGAATTAACGCAACACATGCCATTGAAAATATTATGGAGAGAAGGATATGAATCTATAATTCCATTGTTGCTAGGAGCGAGCGGATTTTTAAATGAAGAACAAGATGAAGTTCAACTTCAAAAGTGGCAAAAAGAATGGCGATTTATGGTGATGAAACACCGATTTACAACAATGGAAAAATCAACTTGGAAAAGGAAAGGTTTGCGACCACCGGGATTTCCGAAAGTAAGAATCATTCAATTTGCGTCCGTTATTTCGAGTTTGCAATCAGACTTCTCTATTTTTTCGAAGTCGCCAGAAGAATTGCTATTGTTTTTTAATCATTGTAATTTCAATTTTGATGAAAAAAATGAAGTAAAATCAATGACGATTTCATTCCAACATACTCTTATTATCAATTCGATAGTTCCTCTATTATGGTGGTATGGAAATCACATTTCGAATGAAATTTTCAAACAGAAAGCATTGATTTTATTGGGGAAAATTCCTGCAGAAAAAAGCGAAATTATTCAACGTTGGAAAAATTTAGGAATAAGATGTAAATCTGCTGAAGATTCTCAAGGATTATTGGAATTAAAGAACGAAATTTGTACAAATAAACTTTGTTTGACATGCAAAATTGGCAATAAAGTTTTGGGACGATAAATTGAATTGTATGAGAACCATTCAAAAAATAATTTTCTTTTTCGAATTACGGTCTTATGGCGTTTGTTCATGGTTGGCTCGCAAATTGGGAATCAGTTCTTCTCGTGTGCGTTTAGGATTCATTTATGCTTCTTTCGTTACGCTTGGTTCGCCTTTGTTGATTTATTTGCCGATGGCTTGGATTTTGGAACACAAACATTTTTTCAAATTTCAGCGCAAAAGACGTTCTTCTATTTGGGAGCTTTAAATTCCAGGATTTTTCATTATGCGAATCATAATCACAGGCTCAAATGGAGTTTTAGGCCAAAAATTGGTTGAATATTGTATCGCCAATCGATTGACTTTTATTGCAACTTCCAAAGGTTTGAATCGCAATCCAAATTGTCCTGATTATTTGTATTTGTCGATGGATGTTTGCAACAAACTAGAAATCAATCAGGTTTTTGACACTTTGTATCCAACGCACATTTTGCATGCCGCAGCAATCTCAGATCTAGACTTTTGTGAAAAGCATCCTGATTTGTGTCATCAAGTGAATGTGGAAGGAACAGCGCTACTTTTCCATGCTTGTCAGCAATTTGAGGCACATTTCAAAATGATTTCTTGGGATTTGACCAAAAATTTAGATTCAGAATATTCCAAATCTAAAGTTATTGCGCAAAAAAATCTTGAATCGAGTGATTACAAAAATTGGTCTGTCGCGAATCTAGAGCAAGATTCAGAAATTGAATTCTTGTTCAAATTTGACTAAAACCAAACTGTTAAGTTGGCGATCAATAAATTACTTTCCTTTATTGGATTTCCTGATCTACTTTGGTAAACCTTTTTTGGAGAAAAGAAAAACCTGTTTTCAAGTCTAAAAATCGCATTTTCTGAAATCTTGAGATTAAAACAGCCGCTAGTGCTAAATGATTCAAATCCTTTTGCAGAAGTAATCGGTGTTATCTGAACGGATGACGGGTCTGTAAAATATTCAGCCCTTGCAGAAATAGAAATCCGTTTCGTGATTTTATAATCAGCAATCGCATTTGCTTGTCCCCAAAATAAGTGACTTTTTTGTCCGATAGAATCTACAATATCTTGCCTTCCAACGTAAACACATGAAGTCATCGACCATTTTTTCTTCTTCCAAATGATATACAAATCAGTAAAATACCTTGTTCTATAATTTGGCAAGGCTGCAGAATATTCATCACCAACATATGTATCCCAATTGAAAAGGATATTTTTATTGGGGCGATATTCAATTTGGGTACCAATTGAAAGTGGGTTGTTATTGTCTTGGATTTGCTGCCATCCATTGAGTAAATATAGATAGCCACTCCATTTTTCATTAAATGGGACTGATAGTTTTACGCCAGCAAGGTAATAAGGTACAAATTCGGGTGCAAATGAACGCGTGTACATCAAGTGGTCTTTAGAAATGGCTGATTCATTGGTATACGGCGAGCTTAAAATTCCTGCATCAACCCAAATTTCTTTCTTTTTGGAAAGTTTCACACCCACATTGGCTTCTATCAAGTTTTTCAATGATCCCTTTTCAGAGCTATAATTGTCGTTTATATATGTTCCGAAGCCAGGAACTAAATGGGCACGAACATGTTTGTTTTTATATTTTAAGTCAATGTAAGCCAAATTGATATTGATTTCATTGTGTCTTGCAGAAGATACGCAATATGGTCGAAGTGAGCCTTTTGGTTCATTGAAATCAAAACCATAATAGGTATCTACTAAACCTCCTATGGACAATTTGCCAACCTGAACTGAGTCAAAGTTGTCTGTCACCCCTGTATTAATAATTTGAGCTTCAGAAAGGAAAGGGATAAGTAGAAATAAGTATTTCCAATAATTTTTCATAGATTCAACATTATCTGCGATTGCGAAGGTGGTATTTTTAAATCAATTTTGCTGTCTATTTCAAGCAAAACAAATTTGCTAAATCAGCAATCAGTTAAGAAATTATAATCTAAAACGCTTAAAATAAGAAATTTGGATGTTTTTTTCGATTTTCAAGAAATTTAGTTAAACTATCTTCAAAGTTAAAATTCCCAAACCCAGATTAGTTATTCTAATATAAGACTTCCTCCCCATTCTAAAACTGTAAAACCATTTCTTCTCAAAGGTTTCACGTCAAGTGGCTTGTTGACAAATTGGTTTGAAATGATAGTTACTTCATTGAAAATCGCATAAACTCGTCTCAGATGATCCGGTTTTGGATTGATTTCTAATTCACCAATGACTTTGCAATTTTCATCCACAAAAAATTCGACTTGAATCATTTTGAATTTTTGCAATTTCGGCGCCCAATAGGTGATGAAATCTGTTCTTTCTTTTGAGTTTAATCCAAGATTTGAAAGATTTTTTTCCAAAAAAGGAACCAAGTCATTTTGCGCTATAATTTCAAGTGAGTTTGATTTCTTGTCACGAAGTAAATTTGCATTTTGATTTGATTCCCAAAACAAGTAAGGATAATTTGCGCCATTCGCATCGGTTAGATTTCCATTTTCATCCGTTTTCATTTTCCAAGTGTTGTCTGCAGGAAGTGCTGGATAAGTGAAAGTCAAAACTCCTTGCGGAATAACTTTTAGCGTAAAATCTATCGGATTTTCACTGTAAGCATAAATCACAGGTTTATCGACCATGATGGTTCTTCCAGAGTATTTTAAAGGAATGTAAACCGAAATGTCTATTTTATGCTGACTTGTAAATGCATGATTTTCAAAATAGATTTTTTCGTACAATGAATCTTTGTCGTGTTCTTTAGTGAAAAGCAAATATTTGGTTGATTCGTTGACCAAAACTTCAAATTCGCCCAAAGCATTGGTTGCACCGATTTTTTTCCCATCCACGTCATAAATGAATTGCACTAATTCTGTCGCCAAAATAAAATCAGTTGAATAAGGATCCATTTCAACTTCGTAAAATACTTTTCCCTTGATCAAACATTTTCCTTTCGCAATCGACAAATCTTCTATATCGGAATTTACAATGACTTGTCTAAAAATCCTTGATTCCTTCAAATCTCCCTCTTTTGCAAAAGAAGACCAAGCAATTAAAATGAAGATAAAACTAAAAATTGATTTCATAATTTGAGATTTAATTGGTTTTTTCAGTGACGTAATAATTAGATAGATCCATTTCTATTCCGCCCCAATCTACGAAGTAAAAACCATTTCTTTCCAATGGCTTCAATGGTTGTGGAACGACTTCAAACGGAAACTCAGGTTCTGTGTTTCCCGCAAACAGCATGTAAATTCTATTTAGATGATTGGGAGTTGGATTGATTTTATAATTGGCAAATTTGTCACATTGGCCATTTTGAACAAATTGAATCAAATAATAATTTTGTTTTTGCATCTGAGGCGCCCAGAAAGTGATAAAATCAGTTTTTTCCTTGAAATTGAATCCCAAAGCGGTCAATGTTGAATCTAAATAGGAAACGATATTTGCTTTAGAAATGATTGATCCACCAATTTCGTCTTTTTTTTGTTTGATACTTGACAATTCAAAATGGATGTTTTTTTGTTGGCTTTCCCAAAATAGATAAGGATAATTTTGCTGTGAATTTTGGTCTGAAAGGACGTTGTTTTCAAGTTTCATTTGCCAAGTATGAGTGCTGTCTAAACTTGGATATGCAAATGTTAATTCCCCTTTTGAAATCAATTGAAAATAAAACTTTGTGTTTTGATCTGAATAGCAATAAATAATTGGTTTTTTGACCATAAACTCAGTTTCTTGATTGGTTTGGGTCATGAAAATTCTAAGTTTGATGCGGTGCTTATTTTTCAACGAATAATTTTCCAAGTAAGATGAATTATAATCCATCAACACAAATTTCAAGACAGAATCTTTGAGTTGATTCGTCATTCTGAAATAACCTTTTGAATCACTGCGCGTCGTTTTTTCACCTGCGCTTACAATGACTTTACTCAATTTTTCTCTAACCTGATTTTCATTGTATTTATAGTCATAAATTGTTCCTTCAATCAAATATTTCCCGTTTGGAATTTTTGCGTCGTATTTATCAGAAACAATTTCATAACTCAAATGATAAGGAATGTATTTTTCTGAAAAACAATTAATCGATTGAAAAACAACAAGAAAGAAAGCGAGACTTTTCATGATCATTTAGTTTACAGGTTCAGTTGAGTTTTTCAATTGAATTCCACCCCAATCGACCATGTAGAATCCATTTCGTTCCATAGGTTTGAGTTTTTGTGGCGATGCAAAGTATGGAAAGTCGTTCGTTTCATTTCCCATAAAAAGCATGTAAAAACGGTTCAAATGATCTGGTTTTGGATTGATTTCATAGCTGGCAAACTGTTCACATTCGTTGTTTTGCAAGAATTGAATCAGATAAAAATTTGACTCTTGCATTCTAGGTCCCCAATAAGTGATAAAATCAGTTTTTTCTTGTGAATTAAAACCTAAAACAGTCAACGTAGAATCTAAAAAAGGTACAACTTTTGATTTTGAAACCATCGAAGCATTGATCTCAATTTTGTCTTGTTTGAAAATTTCTCCGTTAAAATAGACTCCTTCTTGCTGACTTTCCCAGAATAAATAAGGATATTTTTGCTTTGATTTGGTGTCTGTCAATTCATTGTTTTCCAAATTCATACTCCAAGATTGATTTGCATTTAACGCAGGGTAAGCAAATGACAAATCACCTTTTGAGTGTAGCGTCATTTCAAAAGATTGCGATTTATCTGAATAACAATAAATCACCGGTTTTTCGACCGCTGGTAAATCGTCGTTCATTGGATATTTTTCAATAAATATCTTCATTTTGATGTGATGTTGACTTTGAATAGGATAATTTTCACAATAATAGGTCGGGAAACTTTTTCTTTCGATTTGTAGATAGTTTTCCTCGATTTTGCTTGTCATTTTAAACCATCCTTTGGCATCTGTAAGGACTTTTTTTGTACTCGTTTTGACCACAATTCCACTTAATTTCGTATTACCTGGCATTTCATATACTGTCGCTTCAATGATGTATTGACCTTTTGGAATTTTGGTGTTCTTTTCATTCGAAACGATTTTGAAACTAGCTGAATAGGCTATTTTTTCCTTTCCAAAAACAGCGAAAGCGAGAAAGAAGAATATGATTGAAATTGAATTTTTCATGGTTTTAAGTTTTTATACATGAATATAAATTTACGCTTTTTATCGATACAATTAATCATAGAATTCGTTCAATCAGAAAGTTATTTTTGTTGGTTTAAATTGTACTTTTATCCACGCAATTATTCGCGGAAAATTATGAAGGAAAATATTCAAACGACCTTATTTCAGTTACTCAAGCAAAAAATGGCTGGCGACGATTCCTTGGGAAATGCCTTGTCTGATTTGTTAAGTATTTCTCCCGATGCAGTTTATCGCCGTTATCGAAATGAAACGCCACTCACCATTCAAGAATTGAAGAAAATTTGCTATCATTATTCGATTTCATTTGATGCTTTGTGCGAAATGGGTGAGGGGAAAGTCGTATTTTCTTATCCGCCATTGAATACTTTTGATTTCAGTTTAGAATCTTACTTAGAAGGAATATTGCAAGCTTTTCAAAAATTAAAATCACTTTCAAGTCCTGAAATTATTTTGTCGGTGAATAATGTTCATTTATTTCAATTACTGAATTTCCCTCAATTGGTTCGATTCAAATTGTACTTCTGGGCCAAAACGCATTTGCAAATCCCTGATTATAAAGACAAACCTTTTCGACATGAAAAGACGAGTGAAAATGCATTTGCACTGGGGAAAGAAATATTGCAGATTTACAATTCAATTCCTTCCAAAGAGATTTATGACTTTGATTTCATGCGTGGATTCATGCGTCAAATTCAATATTACTATAAAGCACATCATTTCGAAGATCCAGAATATGCTTTATTTCTGTTCGATCGTATGTTGTTGATGTCAAATCATTTGAAAGAACAAGCAAACGTAGGAAAGAAATTCATGTTTGGAACCCAAGCACCTGCTTCTGGAAATTCGTTTGAAATGTATTTGAATGAAACGATTAATTCTGACGTGACTTTCTATTACAATAGCAAAGAACAACAAGGTTTGTATTTGACACACAACATTATGAATTATCTAGAGACGACCAACCAAAGTTACGTTTCTGATTCGAGGTTGATTATCGATAAACAATTGGCAAGTTCTAGTTTAATTAGCATAGTGAACGAGAAAGAGCGCAATCATTTCTTCTATGAATTCGACCGAACAATTCATCTTTTCAGAAAGAAAATTGAAGCTGATTTAGAAAGTTAATGCTTATTATTTGCGTATTTCGCAACTCAACTAAAGTTACCTGCTGAATTCAGTTTTCAAATACGGGATTTTTACAGAAATATTTGTTCAATCAAAAAACAAATAAAGTATGAAAACAAAAATCTTTTTTTCAGTATTAATTTGCTTTTCATTTTTAAAAGTGAACGGCCAAGAAAAACCAAATGAACCAACTACTTCAACAAATCTTCCAACACTTGCTGTTGCAAATCCTTATGTAAATGGATTGACTTTCAAAGCAGAAACTGTTTCCAAAATGATTCGTTTGGAATTAATTAAAATGAAAAAATACAAAGTGTACGATGTTTTCGACATGGCAGATGTATTGAAAGGAAATGCTGAATTTTTGAATGAATGTTATGGTCAAAACTGTTTGGTCAAAATGGGTAAGGAGTTGAATGTGGATTATGTGATGTGCGGTAGTTTTGACGGTTTGGGAAATAAAATTGCCATCACAATCAAAATTGTCGATGTAAGAAATCACACCATTTTAAAATCTGCAGTAAAAGAATTTGACAACCAAGAGCTGGAATTACAACGCATGATTGAAATTTTATTGAAGGAAATGCATGATATCGAGTTCTCAAAAGAAACGAGTGATCGCTTATCTTTTAAAAATGAACTGATTACTTCAAACAACATTGGTAAAATAAACAATTCAGGTCCGAGAATTGGGATGGCTTATTTATTAGGTTCAGTAAATGAATTCGCTGTGCGACCAGAATCTCAAGGCGGATTGGGTATTTTTCCTGGTGTGAGTATGATTGGTTATCAGTTGGAAAAACAATATGTAGGAACTGAAAACTTTTCTTCGCTGGTTGAATGTGTCATCAACGTATCAGGATTAGAACAAGGACAATTTATTCCATCTTTGACTTTAATGAATGGATTTAGATTTGGGAAATCAGGCTGGGAAATTGCTTTTGGTCCTGGATTTGGGATCAAACAAACCTCGAATGGATTTTTTGACAAAGACAATTTGTTTAGCGACAATCAACAATATTTTTCTGAAGATGATTGGGCAAAATATGCTGAAAGAAATTATTCCAACTTGCCTGAGTACAATACCACAGGAACATTTGTAGCTCCAACTCCAGACAAATTCAATCACACATATAACTTCGACAAAAAGTTTGGGGACACGAGAGGAAAATATTCCATGAACACAATGTTTGTTTTTGGTGTAGGAAGAACCTTCAGAGCAGGCGCACTAAATATCCCAGTGAATGTTTTTTATTCATCGCAAAAAGGCGGAGGAATGACAGGTGTTAATGTTGGTTTCAACGTTCAAAAAAGAAAGAAGAGAATCAATGATTAAAAGAGTAAAAGAAAATCGTTCTGCTTCAGGACGATTTTTTTTATTCAGTATTTCCTATTCTATTTTTATCCCGACAACAATTACATCATCTACTTGCTCTTCTGTTCCTTGCCATTCTATGAAAAATTTATTTAGCATTTCTTTTTGGATGCTCATCGGCAAATTTGCATTTTGTTCAAGTAATTCAAGGTATCTTCTTTTCAACATTTTCTTCCCTTTCAATCCTCCAAATTGGGAATAATATCCATCTGAATTAAGGTAAATGATATCTCCAATTTTAGTTTGAAAAGTAACTTGTGTATAAATTTCTGGTTCTGTAAGATTCGAGAATCCACCAATACCTTTGTCGTTGCCTGGTATTTCTTGCATTTTATTTCCATCGAAATAGTACATCGGTCTTTGCGCACCTGCAAAAGTTACTTTAAGCGTTGCTTTTTCGAATCTAATCAAGGCGATATCCATTCCGTCTTTCACTAAATCATCTTTTTGGTTCAACGATTTTGTGATTGATTTATGCAGTTTAAAGAGTATATCACTAGGTTCATCGTGGCGATTTTTAATGATTACTCTGTTGAGTGTCTGATTCGCGATTATACTCATCAACGCACCGGGAACGCCATGTCCAGTGCAGTCAACTGCCGCAACATATTTGTATTTTTCATCTTCATGACCCCAATAAAAATCGCCTGAAACGACATCTTTTGGCTTCCAAAGAATAAAACTTTCAGCAAACATGGAAGGCAAATCATCTACTTTTGGAAGAACCGCTTTTTGAATTCCATTGGCGTAATTGATGCTGTCAGAAATTTCTTGATTGTGCGTCTTTAAAATGAGATTAATATTGTGTAATTCTTTTGTTCGGTCAAGAACTTTATCTTCAAGAATTGCCATAGTACGATCATAAATTTCCTGTTTTTCTTGCTCAGCAAATTTTCGCTCCGTGATGTCAGACCTAATAGAAACAAATTGAGTCGGTTTTCCATTTTCATCTAAAAAGGGAACAATGGTAGTATCTACCCAATAGAAAGTTCCATCTTTTCTTTTGTTTCGAATTTCGTTTTTCCAGATTTTACCCGATGAAATCGTTTGCCAAAGATTATTGAAGAAAGTTTGGGAATGGTATCCAGAATTGATAATTCTGTGGTTTTGACCGATTAATTCTGCGTAAGAGTATTTAGAAATTTCACAGAAATTTTTGTTTACATGCGTTATAGTTCCTTTTGTATCAGTAATGGCTACGATAGATGCTTCATCTAGCGCATTTCGATAATCGGAGATTATTTTGAAACTAGATTTTAAATCTTCTTCTGAAGAAATTCGAGATGTAATATCTCTATAATTCACAATAAAAGATTTGATATTTTCATCTGTTAAGAGATTGATGACAGATCCTTCCACCCAAACAATCCCGCTATTTTTGTGTTTGATTCTCAATTGAAATGGAATTGAAATTCCGGGTTCATTTTTAGCTTTTTCAAATTTCTCCAAACTTAGAGCTAAATCTTCTTCGTAAACAAAGTCTATAAAATTCTGATTGTCAATTTCTTCGTGTAAATAGTTTGTTATTCTTTCAACGGCTGCTGAACTGTAGGTGACTAAACTGTTTTCGTTAATCAGGATAATTGCATCACTAATATTTTCAGTTAACGCCTGAAGTTTGTGGTAACTTTTCTTTAATTCATCGTCCGTATTTTTCTTTTCGGTAATATCAGTTGTAAAAATCATCACATGATTCACTTGCTCTTCGCTAATCATGGCAACAAATCTTGATTTTGTCCAAAGCGTACCTAAAAGTGATTCAACTTCCTGATTGTCTCCTGTTTGAAAGCATTTTGAAAGTGCTTCTGATATAACTTTTCTACTGACTTCTGGTAAAACTTCGATACAATCTCGTCCAATTAAATCTTCAACTGGTCGACCACCAGGAATTGTGCGGTTTATGGATTCGATTTTAAAAAATTTATTTATTATTAAGATTATATCAGGTGAATTTTCAAATTGATATTCATAAAGTTCCTTGGCTTTCATGTGCTCAGTAATCACTTCAGTCAACATGATGATACCACCAATTTCACCAGATGATTTAAGCCAAGGTCTGATTTCCCACCTCAACCATTCCTTTCTTCCATCTTCTCTTATGAAATAGTCTTCATCACTTCTCTCTATTGCTCCCCGCAAGCATTTTTGATGTATTTCTTTCCATCGATCTGTAATTTCAGGAAATATTTCGTAATGTGTTTTTCCTATAATATCCTGACCATATAGTCCATAATCGGTGATCCATCGACGACTTCTTGCAATGTATCTCATTTCGGTATCCAACATGGCAAGTGAGGCAGGACTATGTTCGATAAATAAAGCCAGTTGTTCTTTACTTTCTTTCAGTGCAGATTGAGTTTTTTGTTCTTCACTAATATCTCTGGCAAGTGATAAGATGGCATTTTTGCCATTGTAAATAATTTTATGAGATGAAATCTCCATCTGCAGTACCAAGCCGTTTTTGGTTAGGTGTCGCCATTTGTTTTTAGATTCATACAATTCATCTTTGGATTTCATTTGTTCTGCAAAATCTTTGATTAATTGATGATCTTCAGTTGGTCGAATATCAAGCATATTCATTTTAGACCATTCTTTTTCCGAATATCCATACTTTTGAAGAACGGAGTCATTTACCTCCAGCACTCGCAAAGTTTCCACGTCCCAAATAATAATAAATGCCGGAGCTTTGCTGAACAGATATCGGTATTTTTTTTCAGATTCTTTAATTGCTAATTCTGCCTGTTTTTGTTCAGTTATATTTCTTATGATAGCAATAAAACCCAGGTCTTCTTGAAGATAATTTCGAATTTCAACAAATACATGGTTTCCATTTTTTGTCACAATGTTTCGTTCAGTGATTCCAACTTTGTTTTTCCTAATTTCATTTAAAAAATCTGCTTGGTGCTGCATTTCTTCTTCGGTCTCGACCAGCCTTGAAATGTGTAATCCGATTAATTCTTCGTCTGAATATTCTAATAATTTGTAAGCAGCTGGATTTGCATCGATTATATTTGCATTTTGGTCTAAAATGAGAATAATGTCATCTGATTTTTCAACAAAAAGCTGCAATCTAAAATCTTTCTCAGCAACTTCTTCACCTCTCGAAGCAAGAGCAACAAGGATATTCTTAGTGTTTAAAAACACAAATATTACCAAAGCTAAAATCAAAATAAAGGAAATTGAAATTGAAATAATCAAATTTCTTTCGATGGAAGCGTATGTTTGTTTATTGGATCGATCAATATTCTTGATTCCATTTTCTTCAAATTTTATTAATCTACTTACATTAATTATTGCTGTATCAATAGCTGGAGTAAGTTGGGATTCAATTATTTTTTGAAGATTAATTTTTCGTTTCGTTTTAAATTCATTTTTAATTAAATCAATTGAATGAATTGAACGATTAATGGCCTTATCGGTTTTTAAAATTAGCTTTTTTTCAAAGGGATTACTTTCTTTTGATTTAAAAATAGTCCAACATTTTAAAATTAATTTTTCTTTAGATTCAACTCTTTTTAAAGCTTCTTCAAAATCAATTTTTGAAATATTTGCTTCGTGTGAATTTTTTAAAATACCATGACTCAACGAAAAGCGTATGGTAGTCAAATTTGGTTCAGGCAAAATTTGATTTTCGTAATTTTTTTCAGTTTGAGTATTGATGTTATTTAATTCAATTACACAATAAACACTAACACTAAAGATTAACACACAAAAAAACAATACCAATAAAGCAGGTTTAATAGATTTATTCGGAATGATATTTTTTCTTTTTTCCATAAACTCCGTTTATTTCTAAATAATTCAAAAGTAGTTAGTAGGTGAAGTAGTTTAATTTAAAACGATTCAAAATCTGAAAGGTCAAAAAATGATATTTTTTTCTGTTTTTTTTTCGTGTTGAACAAATGAAAGGTTTTACCAAAAATAATGATTAAATAATTGTGAAACAAATTTTTGTTTTGAATATTTAAATTATAAATAATGTATGTGTATTTCTTCAGAATCTTAACGTAAAAGTTAAATTTTTAGTGCTAATTGAATTTTAATACTAATTATTCTTTCTAAGAAAGCTTTTAACATTTTTTGTCGTTTATCTTTGAAAAATTTTATCTTTACCGACTAAATAAAAATCAACAAAAAATTACTTTTTTTTATTAGAAATTCATTTTCAAAACTATGTTAGGAAAACTATTCAAAAAAAAATCAATTGATTTACTTCTTAAAGAAGCCGCTGCAAATGAAGGTGGTTTAAAGAAAACATTGGGTGCTTGGTCTTTGATTGCACTTGGAATTGGAGCAATTATCGGCGCTGGTTTATTTGTAAATACAGCAAAAGCTTCCGCAGAAGCTGCTGGATCAGGTGTTACAATTTCCTTTGCTGTTGCAGCCATTGGATGTGCATTCGCAGGATTATGTTATGCTGAATTTGCGTCAACAATTCCAATTGCAGGAAGTGCATATACCTATTCTTATGCAACTTTAGGTGAAATTGTCGCTTGGATTATTGGTTGGGCCTTGGTTATGGAATATGCTTTAGGTGCAGCAACTGTATCCATTGCTTGGAGTGAATATTTAAACAATTTGCTCGGCGGAGCCATACCCTATGAATGGTGTCACTCTCCTTTTGAACATGTAAATAAAGTTATCGGAAATGATAATATCATGCAATTCTCTGCAAAATTGGCTTCTCATGCAAAACAAGGAGTATTAATCTTGACTGACGCTGAACTTTCTAAAGTTACTCCAGCGCTTAAAAACTTGGTCCACACAACGAATGGATTGGTTAATTCTCCAGCACTTTTAATTCTTGTTGCGGTTTCTCTTTTATTAATCAAAGGAACACAAGAATCAGCATTCTTTAACGGAATCATGGTTTTCATTAAAGTTGCAATCGTTCTTATTTTTATTGTAATTGGTTGGAGTTATATCAAACCAGAAAATCATACGCCTTATTTGATTCCAGAAAGTACTATCGGTCATAACGGAATTTTCAAATGGGGTTGGGGTGGAGTTCTTGGTGGCGCTGCCATCGTTTTCTTTGCTTTCATTGGTTTTGATGCTGTATCAACTGCCGCTCAAGAAGCAAAAAATCCAAAAAGAGATATGCCTATCGGTATTCTAGGATCTTTGGTTGTTTGTACGATTTTATATATCCTTTTTGCACATGTTTTAACTGGAGTAGCGCATTGGTCAGAATATGGTGCTGCTGGAAAAGAAGCTTCCGTTTCTTATGCTGTCAACACTTATATGAAAGGTTATGGCTGGTTAGGAACAAGTATTACAGTCGCCATTCTAGCAGGTTTTTCTTCTGTGATCTTAGTGATGTTGATGGGACAAACACGTGTTTTTTATTCAATGTCAAAAGACGGTTTGATTCCTAAATTGTTTTCAGATCTACATCCAAAATTTAAAACACCATACAAATCGAATTTGATGTTGTTGTTGATGGTTGGTTCATTTGCTGCCTTTGTTCCAGGAAGTGTTGCAGGAGATTTAACTTCATTTGGAACCCTATTTGCCTTCATCATTGTTTGTGCTGGTATTTTGGTAATGAGAAAAAATTTCCCAAATCTTCATCGTCCATTTAGAACACCATTGGTTCCTTTAGTTCCAATCTTGGGGATTTTGGTTTGTTTGATGATGATTCTAGCACTTGATCTAACAACACTAACAGTTGCTGGAATATGGATGGTAGCTGGTTTGTTCATTTATTTTGGATACAGTAGAAGACATAGTTTGTTGAATAAGCAAAGTGAGGATTCTACAAAAGATTCAATTGAAACTAAAGAAGATTAAAAACTAAATTTTTAACAATAGAAAGTCAGTCAATTTTTTTGATTGACTTTTTGTTTTTATACCCCAATTTTTATGTCGCAAAATCAAGAATTAAAACGCACGCTCGGACTTTTTGATGCTACTAGCATTGTCGCTGGTTCGATGATTGGTTCGGGAATTTTTATAGTCACAACCATCATGGCACGTGATATTGGTTCTGCTGGTTGGTTGTTGGTTTTGTGGGTTTTGACTGGATTAATAACAGTTTTCGCGGCCTTGAGTTACGGTGAATTGGCTGGAATGATGCCAAATGCTGGTGGCCAATATGTGTACATTCAGCGAGCATATGGCCGAATGGTTTCATTTCTTTATGGTTGGACAGTTTTTACAGTCATTCAAACTGGTGTAATTGCTGCAGTTGCAGTTGCATTTGCGAAGTTTACGGCTGTTTTTTTTCCTGAATTGAATGCAGTCATTTTTCAGTTTTCTAAATCTTTTGCGCTTACTTTTGCCCAATTATTAGCCATTTTCTCTATTGTGTTTTTGACATTCATCAACACTCGAGGTATCCAAAATGGTAAAAGAGTGCAGTTGATATTTACATCTGCTAAACTCATTGCGCTTTTTGCATTGATTGTTTTGGGATTGGCATTCGGATTAAAAACAGATACTTTGGCAAACAATTTTCACGATATGTGGACGGCAAGTCAAACAATCATGAAAGATGATAAAGTGGTAGCAATTATTCCATTAGCGGGTTTTGCTTTATTGGGCGCAATGGGTGCAACAATCATAAACTCACTTTTTTCCTCTGACGCTTGGAATAATGTAACATTTATTGCTGCTGAAATAAAAGATCCGAAGAAGAACATTCCAAGAAGTTTGTTTTTGGGAACATTGATTGTTACCATCATTTACATTTTAGCAAATTTAGCCTATTTGGCGCTGCTTCCGCTGCATGGAAGTCATGAAGCAACTACAATTGTTGGAAAAGGAATCATGTTTGCAACTGACGATCGCGTTGGTACGGCAGCTTCTTCTGTGATTTTTGGGGATATTGCAGTTTATTTAATGGCAGGACTCATTATGATTTCAACGTTTGGTTGTAACAATGGGTTGATTTTAGCTGGATCAAGATTGTTTTATGCGATGTCAAACGACAAATTGTTTTTTAGAAAAGCAGGAATCTTAAATAAAAATCAAGTACCAGCAACTGCGCTTTGGTTGCAATGTATTTGGGCATGTGTACTTTGTATATCAGGCAAATATGGAGATTTATTGATGTATTCAACTTTTGCATCTTTGATTTTTTACATTTTAACAATCGGAGGGATTTTTATCTTGCGTAAAAAAGAACCGGAGACAGAAAGACCTTATAAAGCTTTTGGTTATCCATTTATTCCAGCGCTTTATATTTTAGTAACATTGGCTATTTGTGTTGATTTACTAATTTATCAACCAATCAATACTGGTTTAGGCTTAGGAATCGTTTTACTCGGAATTCCTGTTTACTATATGACTCAAAATAAATCTAATTAAATCTTTGCTGATTATTGGATAATTTGTATTTTTAGATCTTTAGAATCAATTAGATGCAAAATCCTATTCATTTTTCAAAGAGATCACGAAGAGCGATAATCATTTTTACTATTACAATGATTGTTGTTGTGTTGATTCCTAGATTCTATTTTTTGATCAATCCTCCTCAAAAATTTACATTTCATCAAACTGCTTTTCAAAAGGAAAATTATAAAAACTTCAAATTTAGAAAGCGAGAAAAAAAGCAGTATTTTAAAAAATCATCAAAATTCAAGGTTCCACGAGTTAAATTTGACCCGAATAAATATAGCGAAGCAGATTGGATAAAATTGGGAATGAGTCCAAAACAAGCAGCAATAATTTTGAAATTTGGCAAACGAGGATTTTATTCACCAGAAGATTTAAAGCGTGTCTTTGTGATTTCGGACCAATTTTACAATGTAATCAAAGACTCATTGATTTTTCCTTCAAAACCAGCTTTCAACAAATTTGAAAAATCAGAATTTGAGGTTAAAAAAGTTGCGAAGATTGAGATAAATTCTGCTTTAGAAGAAGAATTGCTTACTGTGAAAGGAATCGGACCATTTTTCGCAAAACAAATAATCAAGAAACGAACAGAATTAGGTGGATTTATTAACAAAGAACAATTGCTCGAAGTTTGGAAATTCGACCAAGAAAAATTGGATATCATCAGTCCTAACATTTCTGTAAATTCAGGTTTAATTCAAAAAATCAACATCAATACTGCAACGGTTGAGGTTTTAAAGGCGCATCCATACATAAGATGGAACATCGCGAATTCAATTGTAAAAATGCGCGCTCAAATTGGGACTTTCAAAAAAATCGAAGAATTGAAAAAGTCTGTGCTAATTACGGATGAGGTTTTTGAAAAATTGAAACCTTACGTTTCTGTTGAATGAAAATCGCTCGTCAAAAGATTTGATTAAATTCAAACTTGCAAGGATTGTTCTTCGGTAAATTCTTCGTAAAATTGCAAGCTAAAAAAGCCCATTTTTGATTTACTAAGAATTCTTATTTTAGGTAATCATTCTTGGTTTAATTGTTTCAAATAATCAAAATTAAATGATTGAAAATCAAATAAAAGCGGTAATTCGCGACGTGCCAGATTTCCCTAAGCCGGGAATTATTTTCAAAGACATCACCCCTATCATGATGAATCCGGTTTTGTCCGCTGAGATTTTAGATCATTTGGTGGAAATGTACAAAGACCAAAAAATTGATAAAATTGCGGGAATCGAAAGTAGAGGATTTTTATTTGGTTATCCTTTGGCTATCCGATTGGGAATTCCATTTGTGTTAATTAGAAAATCTGGAAAATTACCCTACGATAAAATTGGTTATTCTTACGACCTTGAATATGGAAGTTCAACCATCGAAATGCATACTGATTCAATTGAAGCTGGAGAAAAAGTACTAATTCACGACGATTTATTAGCAACTGGAGGCTCTGCTGCGGCAGCTGCTGAATTGGTGAAAATGTGCGGAGGTGAAATTTTAGGCTTTAACTTTCTGGTTTCGTTAGATTTTTTAAACGGTGAAGAAAAATTGAAACAATATACTGAGAATATTGTTAATTTAGTGCGCTATTAAGCAAAATTGATATAAAACAAAAGTTTACCCCAATACACATTAAAATGAATTTTGATTTAAACGAAAACCAAAAAATGATTGCGCAAATGGTGCGCGATTTTGCAGAAAAAGAAATCCGTCCAAACTTTATGGAATGGGACGAAACACAAGAGTTCCCAGTTCATGTTTTTAAAAAACTTGGAGAATTAGGTTTGATGGGCGTTTTTATTCCTGAAGAATACGGAGGTTCTGGATTTGGTTATGATGAGTACATTACTGTTGTTTCTGAAATCGCAAAAGTTTGTGGATCAATCGGTTTGTCAGTTGCTGCACACAACTCACTTTGTACGGGTCACATTTATTACCACGGTTCAGAAGCCCAAAAGAAAAAATATTTGCCTTTGTTAGCGAGTGCTGAATGGATTGGAGCTTGGGGATTAACTGAAACTGGAACTGGATCTGACGCAGGAGGAATGAATACTACTGCAGTTCTTGAAGGTAACGAATGGGTTTTGAATGGTTCGAAAAACTTCATTACGCATGGAAAATCTGGAGACGTTGCAGTTGTTATTGCCCGTACTGGTGAAAAAGGAGATTCAAAAGGAATGTCTGCTTTCATCGTTGAAAAAGGTACACCTGGATTTTCTGCAGGAAAAAAAGAAAATAAAATGGGAATGCGCGCATCAGAAACATGTGAATTGATTTTTGATAATTGCCGTATTCCAGCTGAAAATTTGATTGGTGAAAAAGGAAGAGGTTTCCAACAAGCCATGCAAATATTAGATGGAGGAAGAATTTCTATTGGCGCTTTGGCTTTGGGAATTGCAAAAGGTGCTTATGAAGCGGCTGTAAAATATTCAAAAGAAAGAGAACAATTCGGAAAACCAATCTCACAATTTCAAGCAATTGCTTTCAAATTGGCTGATATGGCAACTCAAATTGAAGCGGCAGAATTGTTGTTGTATCAAGCTGCATATTTGAAAAACAATAAGAAAAATTTGACAAAAGAATCAGCAATCGCGAAGTATTATGCTTCTGAAGTTGCAGTGACTGTTGCCAACGAAGCAGTTCAAATTTTTGGTGGATATGGTTATACAAAAGATTTCCCAGTTGAGAAGTTTTACCGTGATGCTAAGCTTTGCACCATTGGTGAAGGAACGTCTGAAATTCAAAAATTAGTAATTTCTAGAGAAATTTTAAAATAAACTTGTTTTTTCAAAAATTGGAAGTATCTTTGCAACCCAATTAGAAAGAAATTTAATAAATCAAGATATGTTAATTATTCCTGTAAAAGAAGGCGAAAACATCGAGAGAGCGCTTAAAAAATACAAAAAGAAATTCGATAAAACGAATGTAATGAAAGAATTGAGAGCTAGAAAAGAGTTCATCAAGCCTTCTGTTATCAATCGTCAAGAAAATATCAAAGCGGCTTATAAAGAAAAAATGATTTCTGCAGAAATGTAAGAAACTTTTATTCTAAAATAACGTTAAAGGAGTCTATATGGCTCCTTTTTTCGTTTTAGAAGATTTCAAGAATTACTTACTCACTGAAAAGCGGGTATCGGAACATACAATTACGGCCTATATCAATGATTTAAATCAATTCCTTAATTTTACTAGTATAACTACTATTTCAGAATTGAAGGAGGTAAATCATCAATTAATCCGATCATGGATTGTTGAATTGATAGAATCAAATATCGACAAGAGATCTGTCAATCGCAAACTTTCAACTTTACGTTCTTTTTACAAATGGGCACAAAAGCAATCTTTGGTTGAAAATAATCCGATGCTCAAAGTTCAAGGCCCAAAGCAAGAAAAAAGGCTTCCTTCGTTTGCAAAGCAAAGTGAAATGTCTATCGAAAAGACAGAAGCAATGTTCGGACAAGATTTTGACGGAATCAGGGATCACTTGATTGTTGAAATGTTTTATCAAACGGGCATTCGTTTGTCTGAATTAATTGAATTAAAACAAAAAGATGTTTCTTTAAGAAATATTAAGGTTTTAGGAAAACGCAATAAAGAACGAATAATTCCTATTACCGATGGTTTGAATGTATTGATTCAAAAATATTTAGCGTTTAAAAGTCAAATGGGTTTGGATTCAATTTATTTTTATGTTCTACAAAACGGAAATAAGTTGTATCCAAAGCTTGTTTATCGGAAAATAAATTATTACCTTGGTAGTGTAACGAGTTTAGATAAAAAAAGTCCCCATGTTTTGAGACATACTTTTGCAACACATATGTTAAATAATGGTGCAGGGTTGGAAACATTAAAAGACTTATTAGGTCATGCAAATTTATCTGCCACGCAGGTTTACACGCACAATTCGTTTGCACAGTTAAACAATATTTATTCACAAGCCCATCCACGTGGGCACAAAAAAGAGTAGTTATGGACATTAAAATTCATTCAATCCATTTCGATGCGGATCAAAAATTGTTAGATTACATCAACGACAAAGTTTCAAAGCTTTCATTATTTTTTGATCACATAATCGCAGGTGAGGTGTTTTTAAGATTAGATAAAAGCAGTGATAAAGAAAATAAGATTACAGAAATAAAGATTTTAATTCCAGGCAAAGAGTTGTTTGCAAAAAAACAATGCAAATCTTTTGAAGAAGCGGCAGATTTAGTCGTTGAAGCATTGAGAAAACAAGTTGTTAAGCATAAAGAAAAAGTTTAGTTATTTATTGAAAATTAGAATATTAAGGTGGGTGGTATTTTGCCACCCACTTTTTTTTGAAATAAATTTTTAAAAAAACTTTGAAAAAGACTTGCTACAACAGAAATCTTTCATACATTTGCAAACCCAAACGGGAAAATAACACAGAAATCGTTCTTTAAAATTTTATATTACCAAATTTCAATGTGCCGGTGTAGCTCAGTTGGCTAGAGCAGCTGATTTGTAATCAGCAGGTCGGGGGTTCGAGTCCCTCCACCGGCTCAAAAATGGGGGTGTCGCATAGTGGCTATTGCAGCAGACTGTAAATCTGTCACCGTAAGGTATCGTTGGTTCGAGTCCATCCACCCCCACAACCATTGAAATAAAAATAATAAGCGGGAGTAGCTCAGTTGGTAGAGCGTCAGCCTTCCAAGCTGAGGGTCGCGAGTTCGAATCTCGTCTCCCGCTCAATAAAAATTTTAAAGAACGATGCCGGTGTAGCTCAGGGGTAGAGTGCTTCCTTGGTAAGGAAGAGGTCACGAGTTCAAATCTCGTCATTGGCTCAGACAAAGGATTCATCCACTATTTATGGGTGAAATTTTGTATATTTAAAAGTTAGGCAATTTATTAATAACTAAGTAACAAATAAAACAATGGCTAAGGAAAATTTTAATCGTTCCAAACCACACGTTAACATCGGGACTATCGGTCACGTTGACCACGGTAAAACAACATTGACAGCTGCAATTTCAAGCGTTCTTTCTTCAAGAGGTTTGGCAGCAGTGCGTGATTTCTCTTCAATTGACAACGCACCTGAAGAAAAAGAGCGTGGTATTACAATTAACACATCTCACATTGAGTATGAAACTTTAAACCGTCACTACGCACACGTAGACTGTCCAGGTCACGCGGATTACGTAAAAAACATGGTTACTGGTGCTGCTCAAATGGACGGAGCGATCTTAGTGGTTGCTGCAACTGATGGACCAATGCCACAAACACGTGAGCACATCCTTTTAGGTCGCCAAGTAGGTGTTCCAAGAATGGTTGTTTTCATGAACAAAGTGGATATGGTTGATGATCCAGAATTATTGGAATTGGTTGAAATGGAAATCCGTGAGTTGTTGTCTTTCTACAATTATGATGGTGATAACGCTCCAGTAATTCAAGGTTCTGCATTAGGTGCATTGAACGGAGAAGAGCAATGGGTTGCTAAAATTGACGAATTGATGGATGCAGTTGATACTTATATCGAACTTCCTCCACGTGATGTTGATAAACCATTCTTGATGCCAGTTGAAGACGTATTTACAATTACTGGTCGTGGTACTGTAGCTACAGGACGTATCGAAACAGGTGTAATCAACTCTGGTGAAGCTGTAGATATCCTAGGTATGGGTGATGTTAAATTATCTTCTACTGTAACAGGTGTTGAAATGTTCCGTAAAATCTTGGATAGAGGTGAAGCTGGTGACAACGTTGGTCTTTTGTTAAGAGGTATTGAAAAATCTCAAATTAAAAGAGGAATGGTTATCGCGAAACCAGGTTCAACTACACCACACACTGATTTCAAAGCTGAGATTTATGTTTTGAAAAAAGAAGAAGGTGGTCGTCACACACCATTCCACAACAAATACCGTCCTCAGTTCTATTTCCGTACAACTGACGTTACTGGTGAAATCTTTATGACTGATGGTCGTGAGATGGTTATGCCAGGTGATAACGTAACAATCAATGTTAAATTGATCGTACCAGTAGCAATGGATAAAGGTTTACGTTTCGCTATCCGTGAGGGTGGTAGAACAGTAGGAGCTGGACAAGTTACTGAAATCATCGCTTAATAAGCACCGATTATATAATTTTAAAGGGGAGTTCGCTCCCCTTTTTACGCGGGTGTAGCTCAGCTGGTAGAGTAGTGGTCTCCAAAACCATTGGTCGTGAGTTCGAATCTTACCGCCCGCGCAAATACTGAGAAAAGTGTCGAAAATTAAAAATTATATTGACGAAACTGTCAACGAAATGGTTCACAATGTAACGTGGCCAACCTGGAAAGAATTGCAGAGCAACACCATTATTGTGGTTGTTGCTTCCGTGATTTTTGCGCTTTTGGTTTTTGTAATGGATTTCCTTTTTGGAATTTCAGCTAGCGACAAGTCTTTTTGGAGAGGAGCATTAGGTTTTATTTACAATATGTTTAATTAAGCGTAATGGGAGATATTAAAAAAAGATGGTACGTCGTTAGATCCGTAAGTGGAAAAGAGAAAAAAGTAAAAGAATATCTTGACCTTGAAATCTCTCGATTGAAACTTACTGATTATGTTGACCAAGTGTTAATCCCAACTGAAAAAGTTTTCCAAATTAGAAATGGAAAGAAAATCAGTAAGGAAAAAGCATATCTTCCTGGTTATGTCTTGATTGAAGCTGCTTTGGTTGGAGAAGTTCAACACGTAATCAAAGGAATTCCAAACGTTATTGGTTTCTTAGGTACAGAAAAAGGCGGTGATCCAGTTCCAATGCGTCTTTCAGAAGTGAATAGAATCCTTGGTAAAGTGGATGAATTAACAAGCACAGAGGAAGAAATGAAAATTCCTTTTGTTGTTGGTGAACCAGTGAAGGTAATTGATGGACCATTTAATAACTTCAGCGGAGTTATTGATGAAATCAATGAAGAAAAGAAAAAACTCAAAGTTATGGTGAAAATCTTTGGAAGAAAAAATCTTCTAGAATTGAGCTATATGCAAGTTGAGAAAGAAGTATAATTGTATATTAACCGCAGGAGTGGGTAAACGTCATAAAGCTTCCCGTTGGACGTCCATGATTGACTGCACAAATTATAAATAAATGGCTAAAGAAGTAGCAGCATTGATCAAATTACAGATCAAAGGTGGCGCAGCCAATCCAGCTCCTCCAGTTGGTCCTGCACTAGGTGCAAAAGGGGTCAACATTATGGAATTCTGCAAGCAGTACAACGCTAGAACGCAGGATAAGCCAGGAAAGGTTTTGCCATGTGTAATCACTGTTTACAGTGATAAATCGTTTGATTTCGTTATCAAAACGCCTCCAGCCGCGATTCAAATCTTGGAACAAGCAAAACTTAAAAAAGGTTCTGCAATGCCTAACAAAACGAAGGTAGGTTCTATGAATTGGGATCAGGTAAAAGCAATCGCAGAGGACAAAATGGCTGATTTAAATTGTTTTACAATTGATTCAGCAATGACTATGATTGCAGGAACGGCAAGAAGTATGGGTGTAACTGTTAGAGGTGGTGAAGCACCAAAAACTAAATAACTGTTGAGTCATGGGTAGAGTATCTAAAAAGAGAAAAGAAGTTCTTGCTAAATATGATTTGGCAAAAGCTTACACCTTAGGTGAGGCATGTGATTTAGTGAAGAACATCACAACAACAAAATTCGACGCTTCTGTTGATATCAGTGTAAGATTAGGAGTTGATCCTCGTAAAGCTAATCAAATGGTACGTGGTACTGTAGCTTTGCCTCACGGAACTGGAAAGGATGTAAAAGTACTTGTACTTTGTACACCTGACAAAGAAGCTGAAGCAATTGCAGCAGGTGCTGAGTATGTTGGATTGGATGAATACATTGAGAAAATCAAAGGAGGTTGGACAGACATCGACGTTATTATCACGATGCCATCTGTTATGGGTAAAGTTGGAGCATTAGGTAGAATTCTAGGACCTAGAAGTTTGATGCCTAATCCAAAAACTGGAACTGTAACAATGGAAGTTGGTAAAGCAGTTGAAGAAGTGAAAGCAGGTAAAATTGATTTCAAAGTTGATAAGTACGGAAATATCCATACTGCAATTGGAAAAGCTAGTTTCGATGGAACAAAGCTTAGAGAAAATGCAATGGAATTGATCGGTGCTTTGAATAAATTGAAACCATCTGCTGCAAAAGGTACATACATCAAAAGTGTATTTATCAGTTCAACGATGAGTCCAAGTATTAACATTGATGCTAAATCTGTGGTAGCTTAAAAACTTAGTAATTATGACAAAAGAACAAAAAGCTCAGTACATAGATGAATTAGCAGCAGAATTATCCACGGCAGGTGTTTTTTACTTAGCCGATACTTCAGAATTGACTGTGGAAACAATCAATCAATTGAGAAGAAGATGTTTTCAATCAAATATTCGCTTGAAAGTCGTGAAAAACACACTCCTTTCTAAAGCAATGAATCAAGTTGAAGGAAAAGATTATGGTCAATTGCAAGAAGTTTTGGCTGGACCAACATCTATCATGTTTTCAGAAGTAGGTAATTTACCTGCAAAAATCATCAAGGATTTCCGTAAGAAAAGTGCAAAACCAATTCTTAAAGGAGCATTCATTGACGAGGCAATTTTCATCGGTGATGAACAACTTGACACTCTAGTTTCATTGAAAAGCAAAGAGGAATTGGTTGGGGAAATCATTGGATTGCTTCAAAGTCCTGCGAAAAATGTTATCTCTGCGCTTAAAGGTCAGGGTGGTAAAATCGCTGGAATTCTTAAAACGCTCGAGGAAAGAGCTTAATAACTTCCAACAAATAAATTATTGTAAAATCATTTTTTAAAATAAACAAAAATGGCTGATTTAAAGCAAATCGCGGAAACGCTAGTAAACCTTACAGTTAAAGAAGTAAATGAATTGGCAACTATCCTTAAGGATGAGTACGGTATCGAGCCTGCTGCTGCTGCTGCAGTAATGGTAGCTGGTGGTGGTGCTGATGCAGGTGCTGCAGTTGAAGAAAAAACTGAGTTCGATGTAATCTTGAAAGCTGGAGGACCAAACAAACTTGCAGTAGTTAAACTTGTAAAAGAATTAACTGGTAATGGTTTGAAAGAATCTAAAGACTTAGTAGATGCTGCTCCTTCAACTTTGAAAGAGGGTATTTCTAAAGACGAAGCTGAAGCACTTAAAGCTGCCCTTGTTGAGGCAGGTGCTGAAGTTGAAGTTAAATAATATTTCTACTTTATAATCAGGAAAAGGTGTCCCGACGAAATGTCGGGATGCCTATTCCTGTTTATTTATATTAAGTGCATAAAAGTCATTTTTTTGAATTAAATCTTTTAGCCTTGGCAACATCAAGCAATATAGCGACAAGAGTCAATTTTGCATCAAGCAAAAATCAATTTGAATACCCAGATTTCTTGGATATTCAACTTAAGTCTTTTCAAGAGTTTTTTCAGTTAGAAACTACTCCTGAAAATAGAGACAGTGAAGGATTATTTAAAGTATTCTCTGAGAACTTCCCAATTACTGATACAAGAAATCAGTTCGTATTGGAATTCTTAGACTACTTCATTGATCCACCTCGTTACACAATCGAAGAGTGTATCGAAAGAGGTTTAACTTACAGTGTTCCACTGAAAGCTAAACTAAAATTGTATTGTACAGATCCTGAACACGAAGATTTCGAAACAATCGTTCAAGATGTGTATTTAGGTACAATTCCTTATATGACTCCAAAAGGGTCGTTTGTAGTGAATGGTGCTGAACGTGTAATTGTTTCTCAATTACACCGTTCTCCAGGAGTTTTCTTTGGACAAAGCCGTCACGCCAATGGTACAAAATTGTATTCTGCAAGAGTAATTCCTTTCAAAGGATCTTGGATTGAGTTCGCAACAGACATTAATAATGTGATGTATGCTTATATCGATCGTAAGAAAAAGTTACCTGTTACTACTCTTTTCCGTGCGATTGGATATGAAACTGATAAAGATATTCTAGAGATATTCGGATTAGCTGACGAAGTGAAAGCTACGAAAGTTAATTTGAAAAAATTGATCGGTAGAAAACTTGCTGCTCGTGTTTTGAAAACATGGGTTGAAGATTTCGTAGATGAAGATACAGGTGAAGTTGTATCAATTGAGCGTAACGAAGTATTAATGGATCGTGAGACTGTCATCGAAGATGCACACGTTGATTTGATTTTGGATGCTGGTGTTAAAACAGTAATTCTTCATGAAGAAGATGTAAATACTGCTGATTATACTATCATTTACAATACGCTTCAAAAAGATACTTCAAATTCTGAAAAAGAAGCTGTTGAACACATTTACCGTCAATTGCGTAACGCTGAACCACCAGATTACGAAACAGCGAAAAATGTTTTTGAAAAATTATTTTTCTCTGATACTCGATATGATCTTGGTGAAGTTGGTCGTTTCCGTTTAAATAAGAAACTTCAATTAGAAGATACTGAGACTTCTCGTGTATTGACTAAAAACGATATTATCTGTATCATTAAATATTTGATTGAGTTGATTAACTCAAAAGCAGATGTTGATGATATTGACCACTTATCTAATCGTCGTGTTAGAACTGTAGGTGAACAACTTTACGCTCAATTTGGCGTTGGTTTGGCACGTATGGCTAGAACAATTCGTGAGCGTATGAACGTTCGTGATAATGAGGTCTTTACTCCAATTGACTTGATTAACGCGAAGACTTTGTCTTCTGTAATCAACTCATTCTTTGGAACCAATCAGCTTTCTCAATTCATGGATCAAACGAATCCATTGTCCGAAGTAACGCACAAACGTCGTTTGTCAGCACTAGGGCCTGGTGGACTTTCCCGTGAAAGAGCTGGATTTGAGGTTCGTGACGTTCACTACACGCACTACGGTCGTTTGTGTACAATCGAAACTCCTGAAGGTCCAAACATTGGTCTTATTTCTTCACTTTGTGTATTTGCGAAAGTAAATAAATTAGGTTTTATTGAAACGCCTTACCGTTCAGTAATAGATGGTATCGTTCAAGTTCAAGATGAACCAGTTTATTTAACTGCTGAAGAAGAAGACGAAAAAATGATCGCTCAAGCGAATGCAAAATTAGATGACAAAGGAAACTTTGGAACAAACTTGGTAAAAGCGCGTTTCGAAGGTGATTTCCCAGTGGTTGATCCTAAAAACTTGCATTTGATGGATGTTGGAGCAAATCAAATTGCTTCAATCGCGGCTTCTTCTATTCCTTTCTTGGAACATGATGATGCCAACCGTGCCTTGATGGGATCAAACATGCAACGTCAAGCGGTTCCTTTGTTGAAACCACATTCTCCAATCGTTGGAACTGGTATCGAAAGATTGGTTGCACGTGATTCTCGTGTTTTAATTAACGCTGAGGGTAATGGTGTTGTAGAATACGTTGATGCAAATGAAATAGCAATCAGATACGACTGGAATGAAGATGATAAATTAGTTAGTTTCGATAGTGAATTGACTCGTTATACATTAACTAAATTCCAAAAAACGAATCAAAGTACGACTATCAACTTGAAACCAATCGTTAAGAAAGGTGATAAAGTTGAGAAAGGTCAAGTTCTTTGCGAAGGTTATGCAACTCAAGCTGGTGAATTGGCTTTAGGTCAAAACTTGAAAGTGGCTTTCATGCCATGGAAAGGTTACAACTTTGAGGATGCGATTGTAATTTCTGAGCGTGTTGTTCGTGATGATATTTTTACATCTATTCACATTGATGAATATACTTTAGAGGTTCGCGATACTAAACGTGGAATGGAAGAATTAACTTCAGATATTCCAAACGTTAGTGAAGAAGCAACTAAAGACTTGGATGAAAATGGTTTGATTCGTATTGGTGCTGAAATCAAAGAAGGAGATATCCTGATTGGTAAAATCACTCCAAAAGGTGAAACAGATCCTTCTCCAGAAGAGAAATTATTGAGAGCAATCTTTGGTGATAAAGCAGGTGACGTGAAAGATGCGTCTTTGAAAGCTGGTCCTTCATTGAGAGGAGTTGTTGTTGAGAAAAAATTGTTCTCAAGATCAATTAAAGATAGAAAATCCAAAGCTCAAGATAAACCAATCTTGGAATCATTGGATTCTGATTTTGATAAAGATTTGGCTGTATTGAAAGATAAGTTGATTGAAAAGTTACTTCAAATTTTAGGAGAAACTAAATCAGCGGGTGTTTTCAATAATTTTAAAGAAGAGATCATCAAAAAGGGAACTAAATTCGTTCAAAAGAATTTATTAGCTATTGATTACTCTATCGTGAATCCTACAAATTGGACAGCAGAAGCAGATTTAAATGCTTTGGTTGGACGTGTAATTCACAACTTTAATATTAAAGCTAACGATTTATTAGGAACATACAAACGCAAGAAATTCCACATTTCTGTAGGTGATGATTTACCTGCTGGAATCGTGAAAATGGCGAAAGTTTATGTTGCTAAGAAACGTAAATTGAAAGTTGGTGATAAAATGGCTGGTCGTCATGGTAATAAAGGAATCGTTGCGAACATCGTTCGTGCTGAAGATATGCCTTTCTTAGCAGATGGAACACCAGTAGATATCGTTTTAAATCCATTAGGTGTACCTTCTCGTATGAACTTAGGTCAAATTTATGAAACTGTTCTTGGTTGGGCAGGAGAAAAATTAGGGATTAAGTTTGCTACACCAATTTTTGACGGAGCAACTCCTTTGGAAATTGATGAATGGACAGCTAAAGCAGGCGTTCCACGTTCAGGTAAAACTTACTTGTATGACGGAGGAACAGGAGATAGATTCCACCAAACTGCAACTGTTGGAGTGATTTACATGTTGAAATTATCGCACATGGTTGATGATAAGATGCATGCACGTTCAATAGGACCATACTCATTGATTACGCAACAACCATTGGGTGGTAAAGCTCAATTCGGAGGTCAGCGTTTTGGAGAGATGGAAGTTTGGGCTCTTGAGGCATTTGGTGCTGCCAATATCCTTCAAGAAATCCTTACTGTGAAATCGGATGATGTAATGGGTCGTGCTAAGGCGTATGAAGCAATTGTGAAAGGTGATAATATTCCTGAACCAGGAATTCCAGAATCTTTCAACGTATTGTTGCACGAACTTAGAGGTCTAGGACTGAACGTTTCGATGGATTAATTACCAACGGTGCTGCTGAGGCAGTGTCGAGTTGTTGAATTTGAAAACAAGCATGTATAATGGCTTACAGAAAAGAAACACCAAAAAAACAAAGTAGTTTTAACAAAATTACCATCTCATTGGCTTCTCCAGAAATTATTCTGGAGCAGTCGAGTGGTGAAGTGTTGAAACCAGAAACAATAAATTACAGAACTTACAAACCTGAAAGAGATGGTTTGTTCTGTGAAAGAATCTTCGGTCCTGTTAAGGATTACGAATGTCACTGTGGTAAATACAAAAGAATCCGATACAAAGGAATCGTTTGTGACCGTTGTGGTGTTGAAGTAACAGAGAAAAAAGTACGTCGTGAGCGTATGGGGCACATTTCATTGGTGGTTCCAGTTGCGCACATTTGGTATTTCTGTTCTTTGCCAAACAAAATTGGTTATTTATTAGGTCTTCCAACAAAGAAATTAGATCAAATTATCTATTATGAGCGTTATGTCGTGATTCAATCAGGTATAGCTACTCAAGGTGATGGTTCTTCTTTGAAATACTTAGACTTCTTAACTGAAGAAGAGTATTTGGATATTTTGGATACACTTCCAAAGGAAAACCAATATTTAGAGGATACAGATCCAAACAAATTCATCGCAAAAATGGGTGCTGATGCATTACATGATTTGTTGAAAAGATTGAATTTGAATGAAATGTCTTATGATTTGCGTCACAAAGCGAATACAGAAACTTCTGTACAACGTAAAAATGAAGCATTGAAAAGATTACAGGTTGTTGAAGCGATGCGTGAATCTCAAACGCGTATCGACAATAGACCTGAATGGATGATTGTTAAAGTTGTTCCAGTTATTCCACCAGAATTGCGTCCTTTAGTTCCATTAGATGGAGGTAGATTCGCAACTTCGGATTTGAATGACTTGTACAGACGTGTGATTATCCGTAACAATCGTTTGAAAAGATTGATCGAAATCAAAGCGCCAGAAGTTATCTTGCGTAATGAAAAACGTATGTTGCAAGAGTCTGTTGATTCATTGTTCGACAACTCTCGTAAATCTTCAGCGGTAAAAACTGAATCAAATCGTCCTTTGAAATCTCTTTCTGATTCATTGAAAGGTAAACAAGGTCGTTTCCGTCAAAACTTATTGGGTAAACGTGTGGATTATTCAGCACGTTCGGTAATTGTTGTTGGACCAGATTTGAAACTACATGAGTGTGGTTTGCCAAAAGATATGGCAGCAGAACTTTACAAACCGTTTATCATTCGTAAAATGATCGAACGTGGAATTGTGAAAACTGTTAAATCTGCGAAGAAAATCGTTGACCGCAAAGAACCAGTAGTTTGGGATATTTTGGAAAGCATCTTGAAAGGACATCCAGTTCTTTTGAACCGTGCCCCAACTTTGCACAGGCTTGGTATTCAAGCATTCCAACCAAAATTGATTGAAGGAAAAGCAATTCGTTTGCACCCGTTGGTAACAACAGCCTTCAACGCCGATTTTGATGGTGACCAAATGGCAGTCCACTTACCGTTAGGTAATGCTGCAATCTTGGAAGCTCAATTGTTGATGCTTGCTTCACACAATATTTTGAATCCTGCGAATGGTGCTCCGATTGCTGTACCTTCTCAAGATATGGTGCTTGGATTGTACTACATTACTAAAGGTAGAACGTCCACTCCAGAAAGAAAAGTGATTGGTGAAGGTGGAATTTTCTATTCTCCAGAGGAAGTAATCATTGCACACAACGAAGGAAAATTAGAATTACATGCACCAATTAAAGTAAAATCTTACGATTTGAAAGATGGTGTTCCAACGTTGATGATGATCGAAACAACTTGTGGTCGTGTTTTATTTAATGAGCACGTTCCAAGAGAAGTTGGTTTCGTAAACGATGTATTGACTAAAAAAGCATTGCGTGATATTATCGGAAATGTATTGAAAATTTCTGGTACAGCACGTACAGCGCAATTCTTGGATGATATCAAAGAATTGGGTTACCACATGGCCTTCAAAGGTGGATTGTCTTTCAACTTAGATGATATTATCATTCCTAAGGAAAAAGAAATCTTGGTTTCTAAAGCTGAAACTGAAGTGAAAGATGTGATGATGAACTACAATATGGGTCTTATCACAAACAATGAAAGATATAACCAAATCATTGATATTTGGACGCACACTAACTCGCGTTTGACAAATACATTGATGGATCAATTGAAAAACGATAATCAAGGTTTCAACTCAATTTACATGATGTTTGATTCTGGAGCTCGTGGATCTAAAGAACAAATCCGTCAGTTATCTGGAATGCGTGGATTGATGGCGAAACCACAAAAATCTGGTGCTTCTGCACAAGAGATCATTGAAAATCCAATTCTTTCTAACTTTAAAGAAGGTCTTTCGATTTTAGAGTACTTTATCTCAACTCACGGTGCACGTAAAGGTTTGGCCGATACCGCTTTGAAAACTGCGGATGCTGGTTACTTGACACGTCGTTTGGTCGATGTATCTCAAGATGTTATCATTAATCAAACAGATTGTGGAACGTTGAGAGGTTTGGTTGCAACAGCATTGAAGAAAAATGATGAAGTAGTTGAACCATTGTACGATCGTATTTTAGGTAGAACTTCTGTTCATGATATTTTCTATCCTGAAACTGAAAACATCATTGTTCAAGCTGGAGAATTGATTTCAGAATCAGTTGCTGAAGAAATTGAAAAAGCAGGAATTGATGAAGTTGAAATTCGTTCAGTATTGACTTGTGAGATGAGAAGAGGAGTTTGTTCTAAATGTTATGGACGAAATCTTTCTACACACAGAATCGCACAAGAAGGTGATACAGTTGGAGTTATTGCAGCTCAATCAATTGGTGAGCCAGGTACACAGTTGACATTACGTACTTTCCACGTTGGGGGTACAGCATCTAACACAACAGATATTTCTGACTTGAAAGCAAAAGCTTCTGGTAAAATGGAAATTGAAGAGTTGCGTACGATTGTAATGAAAACTGCTGAGGGAACTAAAGAAGTTGTTGTTGGACGTTCTGCTGAAGTTAAAATCACAGATGAGAAAACAGGAATTGTTTTAATGACTGCAAATATTCCTTACGGTTCTGAATTGATGGTTCAAAACAATATCAAAATCAAAAAAGGTGATGTTATTGTTAAATGGGATCCATACAATGCGGTAATCATTTCAGAAGTTGCTGGTAAAATCGTTTTCGACTCTGTAATTGAAGGTATTACTTACCGTCAAGAGGTGGATGAGCAAACAGGATTTACTGAAAAAGTAATTACTGAAACAAAAGATAAAAAGAAAAACCCGGCAATTCACGTAATTGATCCGAAAACAAAAGAGGTTTTAAGAGAGTACAGTTTACCAGTAGATTCTCACATTTCTGTAAATGAAGGTGATAAAGTTGAAGCAGGTATGATTCTTGTAAAAATTCCAAGAGTTTCTGGAAAAACTGGGGATATCACAGGTGGTTTACCAAGGGTAACTGAGCTTTTCGAAGCACGTAATCCTTCGAATCCTGCTGTTGTTTCTGAGATTGATGGTATTGCAGAATACGGAAAAATCAAAAGAGGTAACCGTGAGATTCAAATCACTTCTAAAACAGGTGAGATTCGTAAATACTTAGTTCCATTGTCTAAACACATCTTGGTTCAAGAAAATGACTTCGTTAGAGCTGGTCAACCATTGTCTGATGGTGCTGTGACTCCAAACGATATCTTGAACATTGAAGGTCCAACCAAAGTACAAGAGTACATTGTGAACGAAATTCAAGAGGTTTACCGTTTACAAGGGGTGAAAATTAACGACAAGCACTTTGAAGTAATTGTACGTCAAATGATGTTGAAAACTGAAATCGTTGATGCTGGAGATACAAGATTCCTAGAAGGACAATCTGTACACAAAGCGGATGTGATGGAAGAAAATGATGCTATTTTTGGAATGAAAGTAGTTATCGAAGCAGGAGAATCTACAGAATTACGTCCAGGTCAAATTATTTCAGCACGTAAATTGAGAGATGAAAATTCTCAGTTGAAAAGAGCTGACAAGCAATTGGTTGAAGCACGTGATGCAGTTCCTGCAACATCAACACCATTATTACAAGGTATTACAAGAGCATCTTTGCAAACACAATCGTTTATTTCTGCGGCATCGTTCCAAGAAACTACGAAAGTGTTGAACGAAGCAGCGATTTCTGGAAAAGAAGACCACTTGATGGGCTTGAAAGAAAATGTAATTGTTGGACATTTGATTCCAGCAGGTACAGGTATCCGAAAATTCCAAAAAATGGTTGTAGCGAACAAAGAGGCGCTCGAAGAGATATCAGCAAAATAATTAATCAAACGGGACTATTTTTAGTCCCGTTTTTTTTACTTTTAGAATATGGAAAAGAATAACGAAAATCAAATCAACATTGAATTAACGGAAGAAGTTGCAGGTGGAATTTATTCTAATTTGGCAATAATTACTCATTCGCAAGCTGAATTTGTTTGTGATTTTGTTCAGATGTTGCCAGGTATGCCAAAAGCAAAAGTGAAATCAAGAATTGTCATGACTCCTCAAAATGCTAAAAGATTGATGCTTGCATTGATCGAAAATGTTCAAAAATATGAACAAGCTATGGGAGTGATCAATGACCAAGATATGCCTGGTACACCACCAATGAAATTTGGACCGCCGACAACCCAAGCATAATATTTTTCAAGCTTCCTTCGGGAAGCTTTTTTTATTTTTAGATTTTGTAATTTTGAAATCTTCAAATTTATTTGTGATTTTTTAAATGACTATAGCATTTGTTTAAGTAGTTGTAAATTAATTAATTGTGAATATTGATTTTTTTTCAATAATCTAAATGTTAACAAGTATCCACAAAAACCATTGAAAATACAGAATACAATACTAAATTTGTAGAAAGCTGAAAGCAATGACAGAGCAGATATCAAGTATTGTCCACCAGATTCAAAGTAAATTTCAAGATTTACATCAGCAATTAGTTGCTGAGCGTGAAAAGAACGCTTTGCTTGAAACTGAAATTGGACAATCGAAGATGTTGATTAGCGCAAATCAAGCGCAAATTTTTCAATTGGAAGAGAATAATCAATTTTTGCAAAATCAATTGATTCAGTTAAATGAACAATTAGAATCTCAAAAATCTTCTGTTTTGATAAACAAAGACAATGAGATTGACGAATTGGTGAGGGAAATAGATCACTGCATTAGTCAATTAAAACAATAACAAATGAGTAAATTATCTATAAAAGTTGTTGTAGCTGGAAGAACTTATCCTTTGAATGTTCAAGCGGGTGAGGAAGTGAAGGTACAAAAAGCAGCATCAGATATTAATAGAGCCATTAAGTTATTGCAAGACAATTATGCGGTAAAAGATATGCAAGACTTATTGGCAATGACAGCTTTACAGTTGGCCACAAAATCTGGAAATACAACTTCTGTTGTTCAGGAAAAACCTGATTATACGGAGATTGAAAATTCATTAGGAGATTTGTTGCTAGAGATTGAAAAGCTGAAATAGGTCAATTATTTTTAACGTTTCCCACGCTATTGTGATTCAAATGAATTGTAATGGGTGGGATTTTTATTTTAAACACATATGAATACAAATATTTTATTAGGAATTTTAGTCGGCATCCTTGGAGGAGGTGGATTGGCTTTCTTTATTCAAAACGTAATCCTAAAGAAGCGCAAAGAGCAAATCTTGAAGGATGCAGAAAATGAAGGTGAAGCCATGAAAAAGGAAAAAATCCTTTCGGCAAAAGAGAAGTTTATGAAATTGAAAGAAGAGCATGAAACTGCCATGAAAGACCGTGAGCGTAAAATGCAATCTTCTGAAGATCGTTCTAAAGCAAAAGAAAAAACACTTTCTCAGAAAATGGAGGAGGTGACTCGCAAAGAAAAAGATTTGGAAAAAGTTCAATCAGAAATTGATCAAAAACACACTGCGATTGAAATTAAAAATCAAGAATTAGATAAAATTCAACAAAAAAGAGTAGCTGAATTATCTAAAATCAGTGGAATGTCTGTTGAAGAAGCGAAAAATCATATCATGGAGGCTTTGAAAGATGAAGCTAGAACTGGTGCGATGATTCACATCAAAGAAATTACCGAAGAAGCGAAATTAAATGCCAATAAAGAGGCTCGTAAAATTGTGATTCAAACTATTCAACGTGTCGCTACTGAGCAAGCTGTTGAGAACGCTGTTTCTGTTTTCAATATCGAATCTGACGAAGTAAAAGGAAGAATCATCGGTCGTGAAGGAAGAAATATTCGCGCGATTGAAGCTGCAACAGGTGTTGAGATTATTGTGGACGATACGCCTGAAGCAATTATCTTGTCTTGCTTCGATCCAGTAAGAAGAGAGATTGCCCGTTTGTCTTTGCACCAATTGGTTTCTGATGGGCGTATTCACCCAGCAAGAATTGAGGAAGTGGTTGCAAAAACCAAAAAATCATTGGAAGAAGAAATCGCTGAAACTGGTCGTCGTACTTGTATCGATTTAGGAATTCATGGTTTACATCCTGAATTGACAAGAATGGTCGGTAGAATGAAATACCGTTCTTCTTACGGACAAAATTTATTACAACACTCACGTGAGGTCGCTAATTTATGTGCTGTAATGGCTGCTGAATTAGGATTAAACGTTAAATTGGCTAAAAGAGCAGGACTTTTACATGATATTGGTAAAGTTCCAGACGATGAGCCAGAATTGCCACACGCAATTTTAGGTATGAAATTGGCTGAAAAATATGGTGAAAAACCAGACGTTTGCAATGCCATTGGTGCTCACCACGACGAAGTAGAAATGACTACGTTGATTTCTCCAATTGTTCAGGTTTGTGATGCAATTTCTGGTGCAAGACCAGGAGCACGTCGTGAAATAGTTGAATCTTATATTAAAAGAATCAAAGAATTGGAAACATTGGCACTTTCTTATGACGGTGTATCAAGCGCTTATGCAATTCAAGCAGGACGTGAATTACGTGTCTTAGTTGAAAGTGAAAAAGTTACAGATTTGAAAGCGGATGAATTATCATTTGCTATCTCACAAAGAATTCAAACTGAAATGACTTATCCTGGACAAGTGAAAGTGACTGTTATTCGTGAAAAAAGATCAGTGAATTACGCGAAGTAGTGAATACTGTTGGAAATTGGATTTTTGTCCTTGTTCCTTTGGGTGTGTAAAATTGAAGAATATTTTATGGTAGAAAGTAAATCAATACTATTGATCAATTTTATTATTCTTTAAGGATGTTAAAAAAACTAAGAAAATCGGATTTCGTTGGCTCTGTTGCAACGCTTGTTTCGGGAACGATTATCGCTCAGTTATTTACATACGCTTTATCACCATTAATTACCCGTTTGTATACTAGTGAAGACATGTCTTATCAATCTGTCTTCACACGTATTGTTTCTTTGTTGGCAATTATCGCTACAGCTAGATTTGAGCTTGCTTTTGCACTACCAAAACGATTTGAACATGCTTATTCTCTTTACAGATTCTCATTTAGAATTTTAATAATCGTAGTGCTAGTTTGTTTTGTTGCTTCGACTTTTTTCCTCGTATTTCCGCTTGAAGACAAAATACTCAATAACATCGTATTATTAGTTCCAATAGGTGTATTGTTATCGGCGTTGTATAATCAAGGAATGAATTGGGCAGTGCGTTTAAAGGACTACAAAAGAATTAGTTACTCCAAGATAACACAATCACTTTCAAATTCTAGTTTGTCCGTTGCGCTTTATCCTTTGGGAGTTTTTGGAATCATTGCAGCCTATATGCTTTCCATGTTTTCAGGAACATTGTTGTTTGTGAGAGATTTCAAATTTGCTAAGAAGCACATGAAGTCTTTTAAAATGAAAGGACGTGATTTTGCCATCGCGCGAAGTTATGCTGATTTTCCGAGAATAAATTTACCGCACGCATTGGTAGATTTGATGAAAGAGTTGTTTATCGCAATCTATATGGTTTACGCCTTTGAAAAGGGAGTTTTAGGTTTGTATGATTTATCTTTCAGGATGTTGAAATTGCCTATTTCAATTATCGGCTCGTCGATTGGACAAGTATTTCTGAAAAAAGCAATCGACCAGCGCAATGAAGGAAAGCCAATTTATCCTTTGCTGAGAAAAACCATGCTCATGCTGCTTTTGATTTCGTTGGTGCCATTTACCATCTTGATGATTTTTGGAGCGGATATTTTTGCCTTCGTTTTTGGAGCTCATTGGGAAAAAGCAGGATTTTATGCGCAGATTATGGCTCCTTGGTTGATGATTAATTTTCTTATATCTCCAGTTTCACAAGTTCCACTTATACTTAATAAACAAAGAGGATTTTTTATTCTTGGAATTACCAGTGCAATTTTAATGATTGTAAGTTTGACTGTCGGCGATTTGTTTCCTAGTTTTCATCTATCTTTCGATCAAATATTGATGATTGTGAGTGCTACTCAATTTGTTTTTTTATCTTTCGTCATATTTTGGTTGTTGCGATTAGCAAAAAAGAATGACTATGATTCGTAATCTATATTTGAAATTTCGTCAATGGCAAGTGACACGCAGGTTACTGAAGTTTGAGCCGCAAATGATTTATCATTATAAACATTTAGGCGCGGTTATTCCAAATACTAGAATCAGTAATTCAACGGTTATCAACGCAAAAGAATCGCTCGTTTTGGCAGATCATGTATTCATTGGTCACCACAATTTTATCGAAGCTTCCAATGGAATTGAAATTGAGGAAGGAGTTCAAATAACTAATTTTATTTCTATTCTCTCGCACAGCAGTCATGTTTCTATCCGTTTGTATGGAAATGCTTATCAGCAATATACAAATCTAAAAGGCTACAAGAAAGGCAAAGTTGTTATCGGGAAATATAGTTTTATCGGTCCGCATTCCACCATATTGCCAGGTACAAAAATTGGGAAAGGATGTTTGATTTCAGCCTATTCAATGCTAAAAGGCGATTACGCTGATTTTTCCATTATAGCTGGAAATCCGGCGGTAGTTATTGGTGATACAAGAAATATGGATTCATCTTATTTAGAAGAAAATCCAGAGTTATTGAAACACTATCAATCATGGGCAGCGCAATGAGAATAGTAGTTGTCGGGTTACCTCTTTTTGCAGAACGTTTGGTTGAAGAATTGAAGCGTTTTTCTCCCTCGAACAAGTTTATTTTTTTGAATACCTACTACAGTAAACTTGATCAACTGAAAGCGCTGTATGAAATTCCACGTGCTGATTTGATATTTTCAATCAATGGTTCGCTAATTTCAAGTAAAGTTTTTGACCTTGCTTTGAAACACAACATTCCATTAGTCATGAATTGGGTTGGAACTGATGTATTGTTGGCAACTGAAGCGGTTTCAAAGAATAATTTTATTGATAGTTATCGTACAAAAGCCATTCATTTTTGTGAAGTAAAATGGATCAAAGAAGAGTTATCCAAAATCGGAATCGAAGCACAAATTCAGAATTTTGCAGCTTTTCCTAAGAAATTTGAAATTAAAAATTTCGCTACAGACACATTGAATGTTTTAACGTATATCAATGACAACAGACAAGACTTTTACGGCATACAAGAAATTCTGAAATTGGCGAATCATTTTCCTCAAATTCACTTTTACATCGCAGGAACCAAAGCAGAAGATTATACTCCTCTGCCATCGAACGTAACGGCACTTGGTTGGATTGAAAACATGGCTGATTATTTTGACTTGTGTCAGGTGACCATTCGTTTTCCAGAGCATGATGGCTTAGCTACTTTTGTACTGGAAGCACTCGCGAAAGGCAAATTGGTTTTGTATAAATACGATTTTACGCATTGTATCTATACACCAACATACGATTCAATGGTAGAAAAATTAACGTTAATCAACGATTCGTTCAATCAAAAAACGTTGAATCCTAACATTGCAGGTGTGGAATTTATCAAGAATGAATTTAGTGAAGATGCTATTTTTAATTCGCTTTTGAATAAATTGGAATCTTTAGTTTCAAAGAAAAATGGATAAGATTTTAAAAAAACGCATCGCGCTAATTACTACTTGGTTTCCACCTCAAAAAAGTGTTGCCACCAATAGGATGGAAGCATTTGCAAAATATCTAGCCGATGATTTTGAGGTTGAGGTATTTGGTTTAAATGATCAAAAATCTGAAATCATTTGGAACGACAACGTCTTGGTTCATTATAATTCTTCTAATACACTTTTTGATAAACTGAAAAGCAATCAATCTGACGGAAAATGGAAGCATAAATTCAAAACTTTACTTCGTGTAATTCTCATGAAATTAAGTAGCAATCCGTTAGCAAGGTGGAGAAAAAACACCAAAATTGATTTGGTTAACAGACACAAATTGGCTCCTTTTGATGTCATCATTAGTTCATACGCTCCAATTGAACCTCATTTAATCGCGGCAGAAATGGTGCAAGAATTTCCGTCTTTAATTTGGGTAGCTGATATGCGAGACGAAATGTCAAAAAATCCAGGAATTTTAGCTTCACAACTGGAATTATACAAATCTGTAGAATCTCTAGTAAATCAATATGCGACAATCATTTCATCAGTGAGTAAGGCAATTGTTGATGATTTTAGCGTTTTGTGCCCAAATGTCAAATCGTCTTTAGAAGTTCGAAATGGTTATGATCACGATTTTCAGCCAAATTCAGAAAATAAATTGAATGGTATTTTTACACTAGGATATTTTGGGAGCTTTTATGGCGTGATTAAACCAGATGTCTTTTTTCAAGCTTTGGTAGAAATTCTAAATGACGACAAAGAATTTGATTTTGAATTGAATATCGTTGGAGCACATAATAATTTTAACATTCCTGAAAAGATTTTAAGTAAAGTAAATAAAGTTGCGCCATTAAAATACACCGATGCTATTGAATCAATGGCAAAAATGGATTGTAACGTTTTGATCAATCCAAGAAGTACCAGAAAAGGCGTTTACACAGGCAAATTATTTGATTACATTTCTGTTCAACGTTCCGTTTTAGCGCTGGTCGATACAGATGATGTTGCCGCCCGACTGGTAAGTGATTTTGATGCAGGTTATATTGCGGAGTGTTCAGATATTGAAGACAATAAAAAGGCTATCTTAGCAGCCTATAAAGATTGGCAAAATCAACAGATGAAAACAGCTTCCATAGAAAATATTCAATCGTTACATCGTTCTCATCAAGTGAAAATTTTGAGTGATCAATTGAAAAAATTATTGAATTGATGAAAGTATTGCAAGTTGGGCCTAATTCAGTTCATGTTTCAAGATTCATGAATGCGATTCAATCAAGTGAGTTGAAGCAATATCTTTTATCAGAATCGGTAAATACTGAAGTGAAGATTGAGGAACAATTTGTCGTGAAAGTTCACACTTTCAATCCATTGAGAATTATTGCTTTTCAAAATGAAATCAAAAAAATTCTTCAAAAGTTACAACCTGATTTAATACATATTCATCAGGTTAATAGAATGGCCTATTTTGTTAGTAAAATTGCAAATTCATTGAATATTCCAATTGTTACAACAGCTTGGGGAAGCGATGTATTATTGATGCCTGGAAAAAATAGATTTTTTTACTTTTTGGTCAAGAAAACCATTGAACGCTCATTTATCGTCACAGCTGATGCACATGAAATGATTTCAGCGATGCAGAAAATGGTGCCTGCTACTCATTATGAATTGATTCAATATGGCATCGACCCAATTACAGCTTCAGAAAAAGAAAAAACGATTTACTCAAATAGATTACATGAACCATTGTATAGAATTGACCAAATAATCCGTCATTTTTATGAATTCAAAAAGATGAATCCAAATTGGATATTGAAAATCGGTGCTGAAGGTAGTGAAACAGAAAATTTAAAAGCACTTGCTCGTGATTTGGGAATCGAAAATAAAGTTCAATTTTTAGGTTGGTTGGATCATGAAAAAAACAAGAAAGAATATGCAAGAGCTTCCATTTATATCAGTATTCCAGAAAGCGATGGAACTTCCGTAAGTTTATTGGAAGCAATGTCCGCGGGTTGTATTCCTGTGGTTTCAGATTTACCTTCGAATAGAGAATGGATTCAAGACGGGAAAAATGGCGTTATAGTTCAGGCAGATTTAAATCCGTTTGAAAGTGCGCTAGAATTAGATAAAGAGCCGTTGACTCAGATTAATCAACAACTTATTCAAGAAAAAGCAACGCGTCAAGCATCTGTTTTGAAATTTGTTTCATTCTACCAAAAAGCGATTCATGGAAAATAAATCAACATTGAAAAATTGGTATAGTGCGTATCTAGGAATTTTCATTTTGTTGCTGATCATGGCACCAAAATTAACTTCCATTTTATTTATTTTATTTGTTCCGTTGGCAATTGTTGGAATGAAGCAACAATTTTTCAAGTTCAAATTAAAACCAATTTCGATACTTTTCTTTTTGATTTATTTTTTCTACTTATTTTATTGTCTTTATTCTAGACATAATGACATCGCGTTGAAATATTTAGAATACAAATTATCATTTATTCTTTTCCCGTTGTTGTTTTCGTTCATTCCTAAATACAAAATAAATCTTCAACTTCCCATACTTGGATTTTTGTTAGCTTGCTTGTACTTAATTGGTTTTGGATTGATTCATTCGATTCAATTATACCAAACGACGAACCTTGGAATATCATCATTTTTAGTTAGTTATTTTTCATTTATCCATCATCCAAGTTATGCTTCAGCCTATTATATTGTCGCTTTATTTTTGGTTTGGTACGCCTACAAAATGAAATTTAGATGGATGAAAATCTGGTTGGCGTTGATGTTAAGTTTTGTTTTTATTTTAGCGACAGGTTTATGTCTGAGTTTAGCAGGAATGCTATTTTTAATATTTGCAATCGCAGTATTTATTTTAATTCTCGTGTACAAAAAATGGGGTAAATGGCCGACCATTCTGCTGACTTTTGTTTCGCCATTTGTATTATTTTTCATTATACAATCCATTCCACAATTTAAAGGCGAATACGAAGGTTCAAAAAAATTCGCTGTAGAATACATAAAAGATCCTAAAGCATTTATCAAGCAGAAAAAATATCCGATGTCTGGGACAGAAACTCGGTTGGTCATGTGGACGGCTTCTTCCATGGTTTTTAAAGATTATCCATTGGGAGTTGGAACAGGAAATCTAGATGAAGTTTTGACTGCTTATTTGAATAAATTGGATCAAAAAGAATTGGCAAAACTTCAGTATAATCCGCACAATCAATATTTACAAACAGGAATTGAAATCGGATGGTTTGGATTATTTATATTGATTGCAACTTTATTTTATTGCCTTTTTATTGCCAAAAAGTATTCAAATTGGTTGTTGATGCTCCTTGTCTGTAATTTATTATTCAATATGTTATTTGAATCGATGTTGCAACGTCAAAGCGGCATAATGTTTTATACTTTTGGGATTTGTTTATTAATGATGCTTTCAGAATACCGATTGCTCAATCAAAAAAATATAGAATGATTGAGACTGTTTTACTTTCTGGACGTTTCAAGCAAAGTCAATGTTTTCAAGAAGTTGCTAATAATCTTTTTTAAAATATCATGAGATTACTCATTTTGACTCAATATTATCCACCGGAAATTGGTGCGCCGCAAAATAGGTTGCATGAATTAGCTGTGCGTCTGAAAAAAAGTGGAGTTGATGTTGAAGTTCTCACCGCCATGCCGAATTATCCAAATATGGAAATTCACGAAGCATATAGAAAAGGGAAAATCAAAGAGGAAGTGATAGAAGGAATTCCTGTTCACCGTTCAAGAATTTTTGTTTCTACTTCAAAGTCAATTGTTAAGCGATTATTGAACTATTTCAGTTTTGTTGTAACCTCTTATTTTAGAGGTAGAAAGTTACCGAGTTTTGACTTTTTAATGGTTGAATCTCCTCCCTTATTTCTTGGCTATTCTGCCATGGCACTTTCGAAAAAATTGAATGCTAAACTTATTTTTAATGTTTCTGATCTTTGGCCCGAAAGTGCTGAAAAATTAGATTTAGTTACCAATAAGCGGTTATTGAAATTAGCCTATAATCTAGAGGCAAAGTGTTATCATTCAGCAGATTTGATTACAGGACAAACTCAAGGGATTGTAAGTGATATTTTGACTCGTTTTCCAATTCGAAAAGTGGTTTGGTTGCCCAACGGCGTTGATTTATCTTTCTACAATTCAACCATGATATCTAAAAATGGTTTTAGAACAAAGCATGGTTTTTCTGAAGACCAAAAACTGTTTTTCTATGGTGGAGTTGTGGGCTACGCGCAAGGTTTGGACATTATCTTGAATGCGGCGAAGGCCTTTCTTTCCAATTCAACAGTGCAATTTATCATACAAGGCGCGGGACCAGAATTGGAAAGATTACAAGAATTGAAAAATACGTTGAAGGTGCAAAATGTTCATTTTTTACCACCCGTTGCCAAAACCGAAATGCCAAGTATTTTGAAAGAGATTGATGTGGCAATTATTCCTTTGAGAAAATTAGATTTATTTACTGGCGCTATTCCTTCCAAGGTTTTTGAAACGTTGGCAATGGAAATTCCAATTTTGTTAGGCGTTGATGGCGAGGCACGTACTCATTTTGTTGACCGTGCGAATGCTGCGCTTTTTATCGAACCTGAAAATGTCGAAATGTTGATTGAAAAAATTCAATTCCTTCTAGATAATCCTGCGATTGCTTTGGAAATGGGAAAAAATGGAAGAGAATATGCCATGAAGACATTTAACAGGGATTTGATTGCCGAGAAATTTTTGAAAGATTTAGAGTCTTTGTCTTAATTACTTCTATTTTCACCCCAAGAGATTGAATTTAGCCTCAAAATCATTTAGTATATTTACCACAAAAAATTAATTATGATTCCATTTTCTCCACCTCGCATTGATCAAAAAGTTATTGATGAAGTTACTTCAGCTTTGAAAAGTGGTTGGATTACAACAGGACCGAAAACGAAATTGTTCGAGAAACAAATTACTGAATATTGTGGAAACAAAGTTTCTGTTGCAGTCAATTCGTGGACAATGGGAATGCAGGTTTTGTTGCATTGGTGGGGAATTGGTGAAGGAGATGAAGTGATTTTGCCTGCCTACACTTATTGCGCAAGTGCCAATGTGATTGTGCATTCTGGAGCAAAACCGGTGATGGTTGATATAAATGAATCCGATTTTAACATTTCTGTGGATGCCATCCGCAAAGCGATAACACCGAAAACAAAAGCGATTATTGCTGTTGATTTAGCAGGTTTTCCTTGTGATTACGATGCGATTATGAATTTGGTTAATGAAGAATCGATTCAAAAGCAATTCAATCCACATGGAGAAAATCAAGAAAAATTGAATCGAATTTTGATCATTTCTGATGCTGCGCATAGTTTTGGAGCAATCTACAAAGGAAAAAGAGCTGGTTCATTGACTGATATTTCTACCTTTTCGTTTCATGCAGTAAAAAACCTGACAACCGCAGAAGGTGGCGCATTGTGTTTTGATTTGCCAGAAAATTTTGATCATGACATCATTTACAGAGATTTTTGTACGATGATTTTGCATGGTCAAAACAAAGATGCTTTGGCAAAAACCCAAAAGGGAAATTGGCGATACGATGTGGAAGAGCCAGGTTTTAAGTGTAATATGACCGATTTACAAGCCGCAATTGGTTTGGTGGAATTGGGAAGATATCAAGAAAATTTAGATCGCAGAAAATACATTTTCGAACAATATGATGCTGCATTTAAAAATGAATCTTGGGCGCTAACACCGTTGCATACAACCGCAGATAAAATTACGAGTTATCATTTATATCAATTGCGAATCGATGGAATTACAGAAAACCAACGTGATAAAATCATGCAATTGATTTTTGACCAAGACGTTTCTGTAAACGTACATTTTTTGCCATTGCCAACATTGACCGCCTATAAAAAACGCGGTTACAAAATGGAAGATTATCCTGAAACATGGAATAAATACCACAATGAAATCTCATTGCCCGTATATTATGATTTGTCAGATGAACAGGTTCAAACGGTAATCAATGCGGTAATCAGTGCGGTTTCTGAATTAATGAATTAATTCATGAAAAGAATTTTCGATTTATTCGTTTCCATCACCATTCTATTAATTTTCCTCCCGGTTGGAATCGTTATTTCGATATTGATTGTAACCGGCAGTCACGGTGGCATATTCTATCGCCAACAACGCGTGGGGAAAAATGGCAAGAATTTTTGGTTACTAAAATTTCGAACCATGAAACCCAATTCCGACAAACTGGGGCAACTGACAGTTGGAATGCGAGATCCAAGAATTACGAAAATTGGCTATTTTTTGCGCAAAACGAAAATGGATGAATTTCCCCAATTTTTAAATGTGATTCGCGGGGAAATGAGCATTGTAGGACCACGACCTGAAGTGCAAGAATATGTTGATTTATATACCGATGCACAAAGAAGAATATTGAATATCAAACCAGGAATCACGGATTACGCTTCGCTAGAATATTTTGAAGAAAATCGAATTTTAGGTGAGTCTGAAAATCCGCGCGAAACATACATTCATGAGATTATGCCAGCTAAATTGTTGTTGAATGAGAAATATTTGGCAAATCCAACAGTTGGGCATGACATTCAGATTATGTGGAAAACATTCCGCAAAATGATTGGTTGAGTTTCTATTTTTTGAAAATAAAATAAACCGCAAGTACCAAAAATCCCATTCCAATCAGGTGATTCATTCTGAATGTTTCATTCTTAAACATCACCAAAGAAAAGATGATGAAAACAATCAATGTAATTACTTCCTGAATCACTTTCAATTCCAGCAAACTAAACGGACCTCCATGTTCTTTGAATCCCAGTCTGTTGGCAGGAACTTGCAAACAATATTCAAAAAATGCGAATCCCCAACTGATAAGAATCACACCGAAAAGTCCAATCGTAGCCAATTTTTTGTGCTCTGAAAATTTCAAATGTCCGTACCATGCCAAGGTCATGAAAACGTTGGAGGCGATGAGTAGCAAGATGCTGTAAAGTCCTTTCATTGAAAATTTTTTGTAATAAAAAAGCCGATTTCAATTTGAAACCGGCTTTAAAATTATGATTTATCCGTTAATTAGTAACGGTAAGCATCTGATTTGTATGGACCAGCAACTTTCACTCCAATGTATGAAGCTTGGTCTTCTGTTAATTCATCCAATTCAACACCAATTTTCGCTAAATGCAAACGTGCTACTTTCTCATCCAAATGTTTTGGAAGTGTGTAAACATTGTTTTCATAGTTAGCAGAATTTTGCCACAACTCTATTTGCGCCAAAGTTTGGTTTGTGAATGAATTTGACATTACAAATGATGGGTGACCTGTCGCACAACCTAAGTTTACTAAACGACCTTCAGCCAATAAAATGATGTCTTTTCCATTTACATTGTACATGTCAACTTGTGGTTTGATTTCAATTTTAGTTGAACCAAAATTTGAATTTAACCAAGCTACGTCAATTTCATTGTCGAAGTGACCAATGTTACAAACGATTGCTTTGTCTTTCATGTTTTCGAAATGACGACCAACAACGATGTCTTTATTTCCTGTAGTAGTTACGATGATGTCACCTAAACCAACAACTGTATCTAATTTTTTAACTTCAAATCCGTCCATTGCAGCTTGTAAAGCACAAATTGGATCGATTTCAGTAACGATAACTCTTGCACCAGCACCTTTCAATGAAGCAGCAGAACCTTTACCAACATCACCATATCCACAAACAACAGCAACTTTACCAGCCATCATTGTATCTGTAGCACGACGAATTGAATCTACCAAAGATTCTTTACATCCGTATTTGTTGTCAAATTTAGATTTGGTAACAGAATCATTGACATTGATTGCAGGCATTACCAAAGTTCCATTTTTCAAACGATCGTACAATCTCAAAACTCCCGTTGTAGTTTCTTCAGACAATCCTTTGATTCCAGCAGTTAATTCTGGGAAATGATCAAAAACCATGTTTGTCAAATCTCCACCGTCATCCAAAATCATGTTCAAAGGCTCACCGCCTTCGAAAGCGAAAATTGTTTGTTCGATACACCAGTTGAATTCTTCTTCGTTCATACCTTTCCAAGCAAAAACTGGAATTCCTGCAGCAGCAATTGCAGCAGCAGCATGATCTTGAGTTGAGAAAATGTTACAAGAAGACCAGCTAACTTGTGCACCTAAATCAACTAAAGTTTCAATCAAAACAGCAGTTTGAATGGTCATGTGTAAACAACCTGCAATTCTAGCTCCAGCCAATGGCTTACTAGCGGCATATTCTTCACGCAATGACATCAAACCTGGCATTTCTGCCTCAGCCAACATAATTTCTTTTCTTCCCCACGCAGCAAGGCTGATATCAGCTACTTTGTATGCTACTTTTTCTTGTGTGTTATTCATATATTTATTTAAATTCTAGTTTTTTAGAATGCAAAGTTACAAAACTACTTTCTGAATAAAAAATTCAATTTTTAGATTTGTAATTTACATGCTTGTCAAAGTTGATAACAAGTTGTATTTAAAAATGTTTTTTCACTTCAAAAAAATCATCTTTATTCATTAACAATACCGCTTTTTGGTTTGTTTGAAAAAGGCTTTCTTTTCTTTTTGAAGTTCTTTTTCTTTTTGAAACCTTCTGATTTAGTGGTAAATGCAGGACCTTCTCCTAATTCTTCCGGCAAAGTTAATTTAGGAATTTCAGCTTCAATTAATTTTTCGATGCGTACAAGTTTCGGCATGTCTTTCTCATTCACTAAAGTGTATGCTTCACCTTTGGTATTTGCTCTTGCCGTTCTTCCGATTCTGTGAACATAATCTTCAGCATCTCGCGGACAATCGTAGTTAATCACCATGTTGATTTCCTTGATGTCAATTCCGCGACTCATTACGTCCGTTGCAACTAAAATTCGGGTACGTTTAGACCTAAATCCGCGCAAAACTTCTTCTCTTTGGTCTTGGTCCAAATTGGATGAAACTCCTTGGGACTTGAAACCATTTCTTCTCAAGGCTGAAACTATTTCACTCACTTTAGATTTCGAAGAAGTGAATATAATGATACTTGTATAATCTGGTCTTGAAAGCAAAATGTGCTTCAATAAATCATTCTTTTGATTGTCGAAAGCCAAATAAACATTTTGTGAAACGCCTGCTGCCGGTTTAGAAATCGATAATGTGATTTGCTCAGGCTCTTTCAATATTTTTTCAGCTAAATTCCTGATTTTAGTTGGCATCGTTGCGCTGAAAAGCAAAGTTTGTCTGTTCTTTGGAAGATATGAAATGATTTTTTCCAAATCGTCCGTAAATCCCATATCCAACATCTTGTCGGCTTCATCCAAAACCAAATGTTTCACTTTCGAGAAATCTACATAACCCATTTGTAAATGCGAAAGTAATTTTCCAGGAGTGGCAACAATAATATCTGTGCCATCTTTCAATGCAGCTTTTTGGTCGTCCCAATCTTTTCCGCCGCCGCCGCCGTAAATTGCTTTCGATCCAACGGAAACGAAATAAGATAAACCTTGAATTTCTTGTTCGATTTGTATCGCCAATTCTCTTGTTGGAACAACCACTAAGGTGTCAATAGATGAATCTGGTTTGCCAGTCAATTTATGTAAAATCGGTAAAATAAAAGCCGCAGTTTTACCAGTACCAGTTTGTGCACAGGCAATTAAATCGCGATTTTCTAAAATTTTTGGGATTGCTTGTTCTTGAATAGGAGTTGCATTTTCAAATCCCATGTGTTCTAATGCCTCTAACAAATTTTCGTTGAGGTTTAATTCTTTAAATGTCATAATTGGCTGTTAAATTACAACAATTCTCTGTGATATTCAAATTTTGGTGTTGTTACTATTCTATAATTGACTATATTTGAATGTAAATAAATAACTTGCTATGAAAAATATTAAAAGATTAGCGCTTGTTTCATTTCTAGTTTCAGGTTTCTTTTTTGGTTTGACTTCTTTTTCAAATCTTTCTAAAAACAATGAAATCGTTGCTAAAAAGGGAAATATCGAGTTTAAAATCGTTAACGACAATGGAAATGATTTTAAATTTTGCGCAAATGGTGGTCACAATACAATCAGCAAAGGGACCACAAAATCAATGAGTTTTCCTGCAGGAACTGAGATTAAATATGTTGACGGTTCAAACTGTGGACATACATGGTTTAAAGTGACAAGTGAAATGAATGGAAAAACTTTCAAGATTTCTCAAATGGCGAGATAGTCATTCCGAAATTTAATTTTGAAACCTGTTGTCGACAGATAGCAGGTTTTTTTATGCCTAAAATTACTGTTTAGATGAATTTCAAAATGCATCAAACAGAAATACTTATCTTTGCATCATGGAATACAAAAAGAATCCCGGTTTTGGAAGAAAAGATTTCAAGCCAAATCCACGCGAAAAAGAAAACAACGACATCATTTTTGGTGTACGCGCAGTCATTGAAGCCATTCGTGCTGGAAGGGAAATAAATAAATTAATGATTCAAAAAGGAATGTCGAAAGACTTGTTTTTTGAATTGAAAGCAGAAACAGCTGATAAAAATTATTTTATCCAGTTTGTTCCTGTTGAAAGATTAGACAAAATTACCGATCAAAATCACCAAGGTGTTATTGCTTACATTGCACCTTTGGCTTACCATAATTTGAATGAAATGGTTGACAAAGCAATCGAAAATGGTGAAAAACCATGTTTCTTGTTTTTGGACCGTTTGACTGATGTTAGAAATTTTGGAGGAATTGCTCGTACAGCGGAATGTCAAGGTGTTACGGCAATCGTGATTCCTTCTCGTGGATCTGTGCAGGTTACTGCCGATGCAATCAAAACTTCTGCAGGTGCTTTGAATCGAATTCCTGTTTGTAAAACCGATAATTTGAAAGAAAGCTTGTTCTATTTGCAACAAAGTGGAATCAGAATCGTGGCTTGTACGGAAAAAACTGCTGTTCCTTTGTATGAAGTGAATTTGCGTGGTGGCGTGGCAATCATTATGGGTTCTGAAGAAGATGGAATCACCAACGACATTTTGAATATGTGCGACATCAAAGCAAAAATTCCAATGAAAGGAACAATTTCTTCTTTGAATGTTGGAGTAGCGACTGGAATGATTTTATACGAGCGCACAAGACAAGAATTGTATGGATAGAAACGAAAATCAGTCTTTTTGGAAACAACACGGAATGTTTATCTCTTTGTTGGTCATTGGATTGATTTTTAGATTTTCTTTCATGTATCACCAAGGTTTGTCGAATGATGAACTGAGCGGGTGGGTGAGAACCCAATTTTCAGATTGGAATTCATTTTGGCATTTTGGAGTCAAAGCAGGGGATATGCATCCTGTTTTTTACCAAGCTTTTTTGTGGGTTTGGGTGCGCATTTTTGGAGACTCAGAATGGGCGTTGCGCGGTACAAGCATTTTCTTTTACTTGCTCAATTCATGGATGATTTATCAAATTTGCCGGCGATTTTTCTCCAAACAAATTGGTTTGGCAGTAGTCGCTTTGTATGTTGGTTTGACTTTTACGATTATCCACACTGTTTTTGCAAGACCATATAATTCTGGTACTTTTTTCTTGTTACTCTCCGTTTGGTCAATTTTTGAAATCGAACGCAGGGAAAAATCATTTTCGTTTTGGTTTGTTGGATTGAGCATCGGTTTTCTAGGCGCAATGTTATCACATTACTACGCTTTTATTACAGCTTCCATCATTGGATTGTGTGCACTTTTCTACGTTTCAAAACCCAATATCAAAGTGATTTTGATTTGCGGAATTGCCAGTATTTTAGCCTTTTTACCACATTGGCCAATAACAGCATTTCAACTAAATCAAGGTGGTTTGCGTTGGCTCTCACCGCCAAAATGGAATTGGTTGTTTGATTTTGGCTACCAATTTTTCAATTTTTCGTGGATTTTATTCGCCTTTTTCGTTGGAATCATCGTCTATTCTTTTGTCAAAGCGGAACATTTCAAAACCAAGCAAGAACGATTTGTAATCCGGGTTTTTCTGTTGACTTATTTGGTTGGACATTTGCTTTCTGTGTTTTATACGCCTGTGTTGCGCGAATTAGTGATGCTGTACACTTTGCCTTTTCTATTCATCTATTTGTTCCGTGGTTTTCATTTTTATACAGGAAAAGCGTTTAATTGGGCACTTTTGATTTTTCCAATTTTGATTAGCTTGCAAAGTATTTTTGTTTCCAATTTATGGGAGCCGAAAAATTTTGGGGTCTTTCGAGAAATTGGTCAATCGGTGAATCAAGCAGACCAAAAGTTGGGAAGAAAAAACATGGATTTTGCTTCGAATTTTAATAGCATTACGTACTTGAACTATTATTGCAATATTCCGATAAAGGAACCGATTATCGACTGGACAAATCCCGAAGTGGTTTATCAATTGGCGGAGCGAGCGAAAAAGTCTTCGAAAAATTATTTTGTTTACAATTGGAGCAACAATTTCCATTTGCCGATGTATTACGAGGTTTTGCGCAATCATTTCCCTTATGTCTATGAACATCAGGTTTTCTTCAACAGTGCAACAACGATTTTAAGTAAAAAGAAAACGGTTTCTAAATCGATGCAAAAACTGAAATTGAAAGCGAAATTTGAAAATACTTTTCGGTCGGTTGTTGTTTCAAATGAAGAATTTATTGGAGCGATTATCATTCCCGTAAAAACGTTAAAAGATTGCCCAAATGCCGAGTATTTTACTGTCGAAGCAAAAGGAAAACTTCCCAATGGAAGTCCGTTGTTTTTAGTAGCGACTTTAGAGCGCGATGGGAATATGTTGATGGCTGGAGAAAATGCGGTTTTGTATGCTGCATACGACCAAGCACGGTTGTTGGACACAGCGAAAAATGTGACGTTTTTTAATGCTTTTTCTTTGCCAGAAAAGGTTTTGGACTCTGATGTAATTCACATATACTTTTGGAATCCGGAGAAGGAAAAGATTGAAATTTCAAGACCTGAAGTGTTTCAAGTAAAGATAGATTAATCTACCTTCCAATCATCGTCAGCAAGAGCGGAAGCTCATTTAAATTTTCAATCTTTGGTTCGCCTTTTGTTTTTGAATATTGATTCTCAGGATCGAATAAAATCGCTTGCATACCAACTTGCATTGCGCCGAAAATATCCACTTCGCGATCATCTCCTATCATGAAACTTTCGTTGGCATTGGTTTGCGCTTTTTGCATGGCATATTGGAAAACACGCGGATCTGGTTTGTTGAAACCAACTGCTTCTGAACAAACAATCACATCGAAAAACGGCGCCAATTTAGAATGTTCTAGCTTGATATATTGCACTTCTTCAAATCCGTTGGTGATGATGTGCATGTTGTATTTCATGCGCTGCAATTCTTCCAATGTTTCTAAAGTATCTGGAAATAAATTGGTTTGTTTGGGGGAAATTTCTATGTAACCGTTACTCAACGTGGTTGCGAGCTCAGCATCATGAATTTCGTGGTATTTCAATGTTTCTATAAACCGCGCATCGCGCAATTCTTCTTTTTTCAGTTTTCCTTTGCCATACAATTTCCAAAGTTCCGCATTGATGCGCGTGTAGGTATGGTGAAAGTGATTGAAATGTTCAATTTTCTCATCCAATTTCAAGTCCTTGAATAAAATTTGAAGTGCTTTTTTGGAGTTTTTTTCGAAATCCCAAAGGGTTCGATCGAGATCAAAAAAAAGGTGTTTTTTGGCAGACATGAAAATTTAGAAAAGTGATTTTGCGAAATAAGCCAAACTGGTTGTGATTAAACCAGTTGTACAAATACCAAGTAAAATCAAAGGGAAAGTCTTTTTTTCTTTGCCGTAAAATTTAGCAGTTACAATCGAACCTAGAGGCACAGAAAGAATAAAAGGTGCAAACATCGAAATGCCGTAAATGCCAAATCTACGTTTCAAAACGACAATTAATTTATTGAATCGGGTGAATTTCTTTTTGTGTTTCAATTCGATTCCAGCTTCAATGGCTTTTCTGATTTTTTCTTTTCTCGATTGGTGTGCGCGTTTTAAGAAAAATTCGCTGGAGAAATAGAAGATAAATGCTGCTAGAAATGCACCAGCAACGCAAGATAAATAAGTTTCAATGAAGCTCAATTTCAAATTCGGACCCACAAAAGGAGCGAACATGAATTTGATCATGGAAAAACTGAAAAGCGAAAAATAGAGGTGCCACTGCATAATTAACATTTTACACCGTAAGCCAAATCACCTGCATCGCCCAAGCCTGGGACAATGTATGATTGAGCGGTTAATTCTGTATCGATTGCGCCCACATAAATGTGAACTGTTTCTGGCAAATGTTTGCGAATGTAATCCAAAGCTTCAGGTGCCGCAATAGCAGAAACGATATAAACATGAGCAGGTTTTCCTTGTTTGAGCAAAGCTTTGTAGACCATGACCATCGAACTTCCTGTGGCCAACATTGGATCAGAAATTACGACCGTTTTGTTGTCAATCAATGGAGAAGCCATGTATTCCACATGAATTTCGAAATCTTCCGCAGTAGAATGTTTTCTGTATGCCGATACAAAAGCGCTTTCTGCTTTGTCGAAATAATTCAATAAACCTTGGTGCATCGGCAAGCCAGCCCTTAAAATGGTTGCCAAAACGGGTTGAGATTTGAGTAAATGTGTATCTGCTTCGCCCAATGGCGTTGTCACTTTTTGAGTGGTGAAATCCATTGTTTTGGAAATCTCATACGCCATGACTTCAGCCATACGCTCCAAATTTCGTCTGAATCGCATCGGATCTTTTTGAATTTGAACATCTCTTAATTCTGCTAAAAAAGTCCCAAAAATGGATTGCGTGTTACTCAAATTGTGAATCATGACTTGCGGTTTGGGTTAAAGATACTTTATTTTTCAAAAAAATGGAAAGAGAAGAAGATAAAATTTTATCAAACTCAGCTAGAAAATTAAGATTTTTTCCTAACTGAGTCTCGTAGTTTATTTTAATGACAAATTAATACTTGTTGACTTTAACTATTTCTTCTTTGCAGTCTGTCGTTATTTTGATGAAATAAATTCCATTTTCTAGATGAGACAAGTTGATTTTTGTTAGGTCTGCTTTCTTTTCAAATTCAACGTTTCTACCTTGTTGATCCATGATTTCTAATCCTTGAATTTCTTTATTAGACTTCAAAAACAAAATTCCATTGGTCGGATTTGGATAGATGGTTACATTTTCCAAGTCTAGCGTTGCTAAACCTAAGTTATCTTCAATAACCGATGTGGTAGCGACGTTGGTTACAATCGGTAAATTGAAATCAAAGAAAATGTACGCTGTATTTTCAACCAAGTTACCATCAGAAAAACCAGGTAGAGGTTTGATTTTATAAGTGATGTGGCCGATTGATTCTGGGAAAGAAGTGTTGGAGTCAACCAGCATAATATTTGGAAAATATACTGTCAACTTATTATTAGATAAATGATAATGCATTTCATGCGAATAATCAATCACCTCAAAGCTACTGAAGTCTAACATGGTTGAAAGTGTATCCTCCAATCGGATATTGAATGCTGGAGCATTTCCTGTATTCTGAAAATTAATTCGATATGTTAAATAGCCATCAAATTCTGGTGAAATAGTTGTTGGATACACCACTTTATTATTTGGATCGTATGAATTTATTACTTCATAGCAATAACTGTAATTGTTGTTTACTGGCTCATTGTCACCTGAAGTTGGCGTAACAATTACGTTGACGCAAATTTGATTTCCTACAATGGCCGTTGTATCTGTTTCGAAATCTAGTCTAAAATCTAGATTGGGATTTATTGAACCAAAATTTGCAACGTTATATGTATACGTATTTCCGCTAATTGATGGCGTCAAACTTCCAGCAGTCGGATTTTGAAAAGTAACAGGACCATTTACAGAAACTGAAACCGTTCCAGAAACTCCATCAGCGCAATTTAAGTTATAAAAATTAGAAAGATCACCAACAATGGTATTCAGCGTATGTACTTGACCTGGAAATACAATCCCGATTGTATTGATAGATTGAGCGCCGATATCAAATCCTTGTTTACAATCAATTCCAAAGTTGACATTTCCAACCAATGGATTACCAGCATTTAAAATGATTACTGAATCCAAACCTGGGAAAATGCAATCCTCAGTATATGGTTTGTTTGTTGTATCAACTTTGACAATGTATTGTCCAGCATTGAGGGGAAAGAAATAACGACCATTTGTAAATGTCGAAGTGGATGAAATCAAATTACTGTTATTGTCATATACTTGTACAGGCACATTTTTCATAGGATTATCATTCCCTTCGCGAATGCAATTCAAATTTAAATCCTGAAAAACATAGCCTTCAATTCCTTCAGCGCCAAGACATCCAAATGGATTATTTATTGGGTCATTTAATACACAAAGTGGATAACTTTGAAAAACAGCACTCATCGCAGGTAAAATATTTGGAAGACAAGTGAAATCATTGTTATCGAGATTAATAGAATAAATAGTCGTAGGTAAAAAAGGCAAACAGCTAAGTTGATTGTTACTTAAAAATAGTTCATTTAATATGGATGGCAATGCTGGTAATGAAGTCAGATTATTTTGTTGAAGATTTATGGTTGTTGCATTAGATGGAAGATTTGGTAATGAAACCAACTGATTTCCAGTTAAATCTAAATAAATTATTGAGTTTGGTAAATTGTCAATGAATGATATTGAGCAACTTGGAGCATAAAGTTGCTGTAGGGAATTTGGTAAATTTTCAATGCTTGTTAAATTAGGACAAGTGTTCAAGTAAAGAATCTCTAAATTCGGTGGAAATAAATCTAGAGTCGTAAAATTGTTGCTAAGTGCCCATAAATAGGTTAGTGTATTTGGAATAGGAGGAAGTTCAGTAAGGTTCAAATTGTCAATTCCTAATGTTTGCAGTCCTGCTGGAAGTATTGGAATGTTTATCCCATAGTTGTATCCAATTGATAAAGTTAATAAACCAGAAGGCAAAGGTGGTAAATTAACTACGTTACTTTGTCTAATGTAATAAATTTCAAGAGTTGACGGCAGCGAAGTTTCAACTGGTAAATTAGGTGTTGAAGACCTATAATAACTAATCAGTCCGCTAGGAAGTGATGGTGTATTCGTAAGGTTAAGGTTTGAACTAATTTCAATTTTTTCTAGACTTGCTGGAAAATTGTTGATACTTGTCAAACTACAATAAGCTGCATTTAATTCAACTAAATTTTGAGGTAAATACGGAATACTTGATACAGGATGATTGTTAATTGTCAGTATTTCTAAATTGTCGAAATATTGGATGCCTTGTAAGTTGGTGACGTTGTAACTGGAAGGAATATCAACTACAGTAGCGTTTGTGATTCCAGCAAAAGTCGTATCTAACATATTTCCAACAATTGAGCCTGGGTAAACGTATTGTAAGTAATTAGAAAAACCACCAGTAGGCATAGTTATATATTGAGAATGAGCAGTATTCTTAAAAGTGACAATGCTTAAAAAAGCAAAAATGAACTTAAATTTCTTCATGGTTTTTGTGATTGTATTGAGTAGACTTGATTAATTTGTAACAAGTTGCTTTTCTATAACGAATTCTTAAAATGAATTAGTTATTTTCTGACGCCTGTAATTTTTCACAAGCCAGATCTACAACATTCAATCACCAATTGACCAATAATATTTTTATATTTGTTTGAAAGTGAAGTTCAATTTCATTCAAAAAAAGGCTTAAAATGGATGCTCAAAACCAGTTAGAACAGTTGAAACTTAAATTGGAAAATTTAAAACAACGACAATCTTATTTTGAAAATGACATCAAAGCCTTGGAGCTGGAGATTGAAGCACTAGCTGCGCTGATCAAGGGGCAAACTGCAACACAGGAAACTATTTCGGTGGTGAAAGATGAGGTGAAACCAATCATTCCATTGGCAGAACCAAAACCAACACCTGTGGAGGAAAAGGTTCAAGCGCCCATTGTTGAAGCGCCCAAACCTATGGTTGAAACTCCAAAACCAACGATTGAGACACCCAAACCACAACCCAAAGTTGAGCCGATTAAAACAGCCATAAATTCTTCTTCAAATTCAAGTTTAGAAAAATACATTGGCCAGAATTTAATTCCTGTGATTGGAATTATCATCACAGTAATCGGTGTTGGAATTGGCGCGAAATATGCGATTGACCACAAATTAGTCAGTCCATTGACGAGAATTATTTTGGGCTACGTGATGGCTTCAGGATTGTTGTTTTTTGCCTTGAAATTGAAAGCAAAATACAAACAATTTAGCGCCATTTTATTGAGTGGTTCGATGGCGATATTTTATTTTATCACCTTTTTTGCATATAGTTTTTATGCGCTATTTCCCGTCCAGGTTGCATTTGTCGCCATGTTGGTGATTACAGCTGCCACGGTTTACGCTTCCATTAAGTACAATTTGATTATCATCTCACACATTGGTTTGGTCGGTGCATATGCTGTCCCGTTTTTACTGAGTGACGGATCGGGTAGAGTAGGCATTTTCTTTTCATATATTTCGATTATCAATATTGGAATTTTAGCAGTTTCCTTTTTTAGAGACTGGAAATCATTGTATTATGTTTCTTTTGGTTTGACTTGGTTCATCTTCCTTTTGTGGTTTGCGACAGGTTTCAACGACGTCAAACATTTCAAGTTGGCAATGATATTCGTTACGGTTTTCTTCGTGATTTTCCATGCTACGAATTTGGCTTACAAGCTCGTCAAGAAAGAAATTTTTGATGAATTGAACGTGATGATGGTATTACTCAATTCGTTTTTGTTTTACGGTTTGGGAATAGCCATTTTGATGCGACATGAATCACTAAACGATTACAAAGCTTGGTTTACATTGTTCAATGGAATAATTCATTTAGCTGTCGCTGCTTTGCTTTATTTCTTGAAAACAGAAGACAAAAAATTCCACACTTTATCAGTCGGTTTGGCGATTTCGTATTTCACGTTGTATGTGCCAATAGAGTTAGATGGTCGTTGGATTACTTTCTTATGGATTTTCGAAGCGGCATTGTTGTTTTGGATTGGAAGAACGAAAGCCAGTCGAATTTATGAATTTTTCGCCTATCCGCTGATGTTGCTAGGCTTCGGGAGTTTGGTCATCAATTGGGTGGATGTCTATGCTGATTATTATCAAAATGTCAAAGATTTTAATCTTTTCTTCAATATCAACTTCCTGACTTCATTGATTTATGGATTGATCTTATTGTTCATCTACAAAGTGTCGAAATTATCGAAATTTCAATCGCCTTTTGCAAACAATCCAGGCATGTTGTATTTGACCCAAAATTTGATTTTCATCTTATTGTTGATTGTTTTGTATATGGGAATTCACTTAGAATTGAATCATTTTTGGGTGGTGAAATACGAACAGTCGATTACAAAAGTTGCTTTTGCGAATGATTACCTGCCAAGCATCGGCGACGGTGTATTGAAATCGATGAAAACCGTTTCAAGCATCTTTTACGGGCTGATTTTTATTTCTGTACTTGGTTTTTTCAAAAGAAAAACGAACAACTCAGAAGAGTTCAATATGATTTATTTCATGGGCTTTATCTTTGCCTTATTTTTCTTTCTGACTTTAGGGTTGTATGAATTAAATTCCATGCATTTAAAATACATCTATGCGGCAAAAAGTCATGTTTTCTACCGTGGTTTTGGTTTGGTCGGCATCAGGTATATTGGTTATGCGATTGTGGCGTTTGCAATGTTCATCATGCATCATTTCGTGAAAAATCAGATGAAATGGAACTCAATGAAAATCATTTCAGAATACATTCTACACACGGTAATTGTTTGGATTATCAGTGCTGAAATCGTGAATTGGATGCATACTTTTGGCTCAAATCAAGCCTACAAATTGGCATTGAGTATTTTTGCTGGCTTTTATTCTCTATTCATGATTGTACTCGGAATTTGGAAAAACAAAATCTACCTCAGAATTGGCGCTTTTGCGTTGTTTGGAATCACATTAATCAAATTGTTCTTCTATGACATCGCACAACTCGACACGATTTTCAAAACGGTGATTTTTATCTCCTTAGGATTGTTGCTGTTGGTAATTTCATTTTTGTATAATAAGCACAAGAAACGTTTGTTTGGGGAAGAGTAAAACAAGAAGTATTCGAAAACGGGGTTTATTTTGTGTTTTTAATCCAAAATCAACGCTCCATCTTGGGTCAAAATTGTTTTTCCATCTTTCTCGACGATCAACCTGATTTCGGGTGAATCGCCTTCTCCTAGAATGATTCGATAAACTTTGTAGGTATATTTGCCATTCACAAAAGTGATGACGTGATTTCCTCCGCTACCGCCAAATTCGATTGTGCCATTTTGAATCACGATTTCAGGTTTGGATGATTCATTGTCGCTTACTTTCCATGACGCATAGCGGTATTTTTCATTCTCCAATTCATCAATTCGAATCAAGTAGTTTTTCGTTTTGATTTTGTAGGTTGGAAGTCTAAACGTTTTGAGCGAAGGATGGATTTTTTCTTTTTCTTCGGCTATCAATGATTCCTTGCGTTGCTTTTCAAATTCACTTTGGTAGTTCACGCCTGTGATAGTGCCATCAGAATTTCCCATCCAAACTTCTCCATTGTCCAACATGATTCCTCTCCAACCAACTTCCGACCAATCCTCAATCTTCGAATTGGCAATTTTAGCGACCAAAAAAGCATCAAAAACCTCCTGAAATCGTTGCTTGAATTCCGCTTTGTCTTTAATCGAAGGAATAGGATATTCGCGTTCCAAAGGATAACTGATCTTTTCAGAAATCGCGTCGATGTTTTTGGCTTTGAATAATGAAGTCATTCGCAAAATACTGTCTTTCTCGGCAACTTCTAGTTCATCCGAAGCTTCCGAAGCTTCTTGAATTTCTGGTGCAGCAGAATCAATTCTTGCTGTATCACCAAGAGGCACGTTGGACGCGGCAGAGTCTTTACCATTTAGTTGGTTGCATGAACAGAGTAGGAGCGCAAAAAGGAGATAAATTGAATATGATTGTTTCATGGAGTGCGGTTTGATGAATTTAGTATTGATTTTTGACTTTAAATTTGTCGCTGTTTGAATTATTTCTTCAAATATTCTTCCGCTGTCATCACAGGAAGTTTTGAAGTTTTAAAATCTTTTTTATTCCTAGTAAGAATAATATCTGATTCATAATCCATCGCGGTAAAATATTGTAAACCGTCTTCAAAATCCACAAAATCTGATGCCAAAGCCAATTCAATTGCTTTATCTTCCAAGGGCAAAATTTCGACCAATACTTTAAATTTGGATAGATATTTTTTCGCATCAACCGATTTGTAATGCCTGACAATCGAATAATAAGCGTTGGCAAACGTGAGAGATGAAATTTGAAGTTGAACTTCTTTCTTATCGCTCAAAGTAAACAATTCTTGGGCTGCTCGATAAAATGGTTCGCGTTTGGCAAGCAAATCAATGACTATGTTTGTGTCTACAAAGATCTTGTCCATTAGGAATATTTTTTATCGATGTATTCTCTGTATTCCTTTTTTTCATCAAAATCATTGGGAATAATACCCGTCAAACTTTCAACCAATGGACTTACAGTCGAATTTCTTTTAGACTCTTTGGTCAACGAATTGAGGTAATTTTCAATCAACTTCGATAAGCTAACTTTATGATCTTTAGCATAATTTTTAGCTTCAAAAATGATTTCTTTGTCTAAGTTTAATGTGAGCTTGGTATTCATGATGCTTTAGTTTACGTACAAATTTATAAAATTATTACGTGACTTTTGCTTTTTTAGTGTATTTTTCTCTCAAATGATATAATTATGCAGGTTTATTTTTTTCTACTTCTCGATCACTACTGTGGCAGATTTTGAGCAATAAACTCTACACCGCAAAAACTAAAAAAGCTGCCTGAAAATATCAGACAGCTTTTAAACAACATCTAGTGAAGTTATTCCCTCACTGGAAAATAAAGCCTAATTTATTTGCTTAACTCTTCTTTAACAAGAGAAGAAATGACTTTTCCGTCTGCTTTTCCTGCTAATTTAGATGTTAAGATGCCCATCACTTTGCCCATTTCTTGTGGTCCTGAAGCGCCGGTTTGAGCGATTGCTGCTTGCACTTCCGCGCGGATCTCGTCTTCTGACAACATTTTTGGAAGGTAAGCTTCGATGATTTGCGCTTGAAAAATTTCATCATGCGCCAAATCTTCTCTATTTTGCTCGATATAAAGCGTATAAGTATCCATGCGTTGTTTGTGCAACTTCATCACGATTTTCATCGCAACTTCCTCGGAAACTTCTCCTGCGCCCGAAGTAGCTTCAAGCATCAGTTTCGACTTTATATCTCTTAAAGCAGCCAATTTTTCCTTTTCTTTGGCAAGCATGGCTGCTTTTATATCTGCATTGATTCTTTCTGTGAAAGTCATAATCAATCTACGTTATCGTGTAAAAATGAATTGTTACTTCTCAACGTTGCTGTTCCATTTTGTCCATCTGTCAAACCAAATCTAGAAACAGTTGAATCTGTGCTTGGGTTTGATGCATCCAAATTGATGTTTCTACGAACGTAAGCTGGCTCATTTTCCAACGCGCTGATTCCGTCAGTTTTTCTCAATTTTTGTGTGTACAATTGGATTCTTTCCAAACGCTCTTGCGCCAATCTTTGAGACTCTTCTGGAGAAGCTGTTGTTCTTGGAGTTGCGTTGTTTAAATCTAATTTAGCTTCAACATCATCATCCAATCCCCAAACTTTCACTTTCGGAGTTTCAGTTTTAACTTCATTGTGAGCAGGAGTTGGGGTAATTTCCCAATCTAATTCCAATGTTGGCTCGTCTTTTTTGAATTCAATTTTTGTTTCTTCAGGGAAAGAAATGATTGGTTGCGTAATTTCAACTTTCGCTTCTACAGCATTCAAATCTTCCGCTTTCAAATATGGCTCTGGCGTTACAGGCGCTTCAATTTTTGCTTCAACAACTGGCGTTACAACTGTAGTTGCAGCTTGTGTTGGAGATTGAAGAGGCGCTGTAATTTCATTTTTTGGCTCTTGGTCTAAAGTAACTACAGTGCGCTCAGGCGCTTTTTCAAATCCAGTAATTGGAGATGATTTAAAACCTGTAGCAATCAAAGTAACACTTAATTTATCACCCAAAGTTGGATCATAACCATGTCCCCAAATAACGTCAGCAGAAGAACCAGCTTCTTGTTGAATGTAATCTGTAATGATACCGATTTCATCCATCAATACTTCTTTATCACCGTAAGTGATGTTCAATAAGACGTAATTTGCACCTTCAATATTATTGTCGTTCAACAAAGGAGAATTCATTGCATTTTGAACACATTCTAATGCACGATTTTCACCTTCAGCACTTGCAGAACCCATGATCGCAACACCTGAATCTTTCATTACAGTGTTCACGTCATTGAAGTCAACGTTTACTGCTCCAGTCACAGAAATTACTTCTGCGATTCCTTTTGCAGCGGTAGAAAGTACGTTGTCAGCTTGAGAGAAAGCATTACCAATAGATAAATTACCAGTGATTTCTCTTAAACGTTCGTTATTGATTACCAATAATGTATCAACATTTTTACGCATACCTTCCAAACCTTCTTCAGCTTGTTGACGGCGTTTTCTTCCTTCAAAACTGAAAGGTACAGTTACAATACCTACAGTCAAAATTCCCATTTCTTTGGCAACTTGTGCAATTACAGGCGCGGCACCAGTTCCAGTTCCACCACCCATTCCCGCAGTTACGAAAACCATTTTGGTTCCGTTGCTCAAAAATTCACGAATTTCTTCAATATTTTCAATCGCTGCATTTTTTCCAATTTCAGGAATTGCTCCTGCTCCGCGTCCTTCTGTCAAACTCAAACCTAATTGAATTTTAATTGGAACTGGAGAAATGTCTAATGCTTGGCGGTCTGTGTTACATACTATGAAGTCAACACCTTTGATGCCTTGACTGTACATGTGGTTAACGGCATTGCTACCACCACCACCAACTCCAATCACTTTAATGATTGAAGAAATGTCTTTTGGTAAATCGAATTCCATCATTTTTGCTTTATTTATTTGTTGTTTTATTGTTGTTCAATTTTCTTATTCTTCATCTTCTTTGATAAAATCTTTAACACCTGTCAAAATTTTACCGAAGAAACTTCCTTTTTTTCCATCTTCACTTGAGTGACCGATCACACCTGTTGGCTCAGTTTTCATCAATTTTGCATTGGCAGCTTCACTTCTTTCCAACGCTTCAAATCCTTTCAACACCAAACCAATTCCTGTTGAATAAATTGGGCTTGTCAAGTTTTCAATTGAATTTGAACTTGCCAAATGCTCTGTTGGATAACCAATTCTTGTATCCATTCCTGTCAAGTATTCAAACAATTGCGTGATGTGTCTCAATTGAGAACCTCCACCAGTAACCACAATTCCTGCGATCAATTTTTTCTCATAACCTGAATTTCGGATTTCATGGTAAACATGTTCAATGATTTCCTCCATTCTAGCTTGGATGATGCTCGCCAAATTGCGCACTGTAATTTCTTTCGGTTTATGACCGCGAATTCCAGGAATACAAACGATTTCAGTGTCTTGACTTTCACTTGCCAAAGCTGAACCAAAACGAACTTTCAATTTCTCAGCTTGTGGTCTCATGATTGTGCAACCATCCTTGATGTCATTTGTAATCACATTTCCTCCAAATGGAATCACGTGTGTATGACGAATGATTCCTTCGTGGAAAATAGCGATATCCGTTGTTCCACCGCCGATGTCAACCAACACAACTCCTGCTTCTTTTTCATCTTCAGACAAAACAGCTTCAGCAGATGCCAACGGCTCTAAAATCGTGTCTTTAACATCTAATCCCGATCTTTCGATGCATTTGTGAATGTTTTTCGCAGCAGTTACATGTCCAGTAATGATATGGAAATTTGCTTCCAATCTCACACCCGACATTCCGATTGGATCTTTAATTCCTTGTTCGTTGTCAACAATGTATTCTTGTGGCAATACATGGATAATTTCTTCTCCAGGTTGCATTACCAATTTGTACATGTCGTCAATCAACGCATCAATATCTTTTTGAGAAATTTCGTCCTCAACTTGATTTCTTGTATATATTCCTCTGTGTTGCAAGCTTTTGATGTGTTGACCAGCAATTCCAACGTTCACAGTACGAATGATTAATTGTCCATCCACACGCTCTTGCGCTTCAGTAACTGCAGCTTTGATAGATTGAACTGTTCTGTCGATGTTAGAAACCATTCCACGCGAAACGCCAAGGGAATCACTTTTCCCCATAGATAGAATTTCAATTTTACCATGTTCGTTTTTAGTTCCAACGAAGCATGCAATTTTGGTAGTTCCAATATCCAGTCCAACAATTATCTGTGCCATATTACTTTTTCTTTTAATGACTAAAATCAAACTTCATTTGAAATTTGACCTCATTCACTGATTATCTTTTTTTTCTTACAAACAATTTGCCTGTCATATTTTAAGTTGATGACTTCATATTTGTCCCAACCTTCGTAAGGCAAGCCTTCTTTGTAAAAAACGGTCAATTTTTTAAATTTTTCAGCAACATCTTCGTTTGTACGGGCTGAGCCAAAAATTATTTTTTGACCACCAACTTGAGGTACAAGGACAAAATCTCCATTCTTTTCGAGGTTGATTTGACCTATCTGTGCACTCAAGAAAGCATCATTACAAACATAACTCGAAATTCGATAGATATCATCTAAATTTCGAATACTTATCAAGGTATCATTGTTAATAATTTTATCAACAGATTCTGAGTTTTTTCTGTCTTTTATGAATCCTGTAACTACCACAACACGAGCTGTATAAAGGTACGATGGAGCCATGGTATTTCCTTCTTCATCGAGGTAAAAATCTTCTCCATACATGTTGAAAATTCTTGCGATTGGTTTTCTGATGACTGCATCGATGTTCCAAGTGCCTCCCAAATTGGAATAAACTTTCACTTCTTTGACCTCCGTCATTTGCCCGACGAATTTTTCAATTTCAGCAATTTTGAGGTTCTCTATTTTTTGACCTGGATACACAAATCCTGCTCTTTTCAATCTGGTTAATAAATCTGCCTTTGTTAAAAATACATTTTCACCTTTGATATTGATATTAATATCTGGTTCTTGAAGTTCTGATTCTAACTGAGCAGTTTTGGCCATACTCAATAGCACAAACACTGCAATCGTAAAAGCACTCCAAAATGATATTTTTAGCCATTTTTTCATCGACTCAATATTTCTTTTAATGGCAGTACAATTCTATCAATATCCCCTGCGCCTATGGTCAAAATGACTCCTTCTGCTCTTTCGCTCATTAACGATACAGCATCATTTGGTAACATGACTTTTTTATTGTTCAAAGTGCACATTTCCAACAACGCTTCGCTGGTAATGCCTTCCATTGGTTCCTCACGTGCTGGATAGATTGGCAACAGAATTAATTCGTCCACTTTGGATAATTCTTGAGCAAAATCGTTCATGAAATCTTTCGTTCTAGAAAACAAATGAGGTTGAAAAATTCCTGTAATTGATTGAGTTGGATAAAGTAATTTTACTGAATCAACCAATGCTTTTATTTCGGTTGGATGGTGCGCATAATCATCAATATAAACCAATTTTGGTGTACGAATTTGATATTCAAATCTGCGTTTTACACCTTTGAAAGTTTTTAATCCAAATCTAATTTCTTCTTCTGAAAGTCCGAGAAACAAGCAGAATGCGATACATGCCAAGGCGTTCTCTGCGTTGTGAATTCCAGGCAATCCCAATTCAATGTTTTTCCAATTGTGTTTTTCAGAAACTAAATCCATGGCAAAAACACCCGATTCCACTTTCAAATTTTCACCTTTGAAATCTGCGTCTTCATTGATTGCGTAAGTGATTATCGGCGCGGAAGATGTCAAGTTCAACCCTTTTTTAAGAATCAATATTCCTGCTGGATTGATTTGATTGGCATAATCTTGAAAACCTTTCAAAAAGGTTTGAGCATCGCCATAAATATCCAAATGATCCGCATCGGTGGAAGTAATAATCGACCCAAAAGGCGACAATTGCAAAAATGAACGATCAAATTCATCTGCTTCAATTACTGTAAATTCTGAGGTTTTGGAAGCGACAAAATTGGTGTTGAAATTGGCAGAAATTCCACCTAAAAAAGCATTGCATTTCAAATGAGATTCATTCAAAATGTGTGTGAGCATGGAACTTGTTGTGGTTTTACCATGTGTTCCAGCGACACCTAAACCTTTCGATGTTCTGGTGATTAAACCCAGAACTTCAGCGCGTTTTAGAAGTGTGAATCCGTTGTTTTTGAAGAAATCAAATTCTCCTAATTTTTTGATTGCAGGCGTGTAAACGACTAAAGTTTCAGAAGGATTTGCAAAATTCGATGGAATTTGAGAACCTAAATCTTCAAAATGAACTTCGATGCCTTCTTTTTGCAATTCGTTTGTAAGTGGAGTTGGAGTTTTGTCATAGCCAGAAACGTTCAATCCTTTCAAATTGAAATAGCGCGCCAAAGCTGACATTCCAATTCCCCCAATACCAAGGAAATAGATTTTTTTATATGTTTCTAATGTTCTCATTCGTATTTCATAATTGCAGATTGTTAAATTGTAAATTCCAGATTGCAAATTATTAAATTATATTCCAATTTGTTAATCTTCTAATTTGCCAATCTGTTAATTTGCCAATCTGTTAATTTGTTAATCTTCTAATTTCCTAATCTGCCAATTTATTTATCTTCTCCAATTCATCCACAATCATCGCGCTTGCATTTGGTTTTCCTAGTTGAGCGATTGCTTCACTTAATTTATGTAATTTTTCTTCAGATTTTAACAGGACAATTGTCGATAAAATCAAGTCTTTTTTCGCATCGATGTCTTTCACCAAAACCGCTGCGTGTTTATTCACCAAAGCCATTGCATTTTTGGTTTGGTGGTCTTCCGCAACGTTCGGCGAGGGAACTAAAACAGTTGGTTTTTGAATCAAACACAATTCAGAAACTGAAATTGCACCTGCTCGTGAAATGATAATGTCTGCTGCTGCGTATGCTAAATCCATGCGCGCAATAAATTCATTCAAATGAATGCCTTCATGTTTGGTTTGACTCAGTGTTTCTTTCATTTTTTCGAAATAGAATTTACCACATTGCCAAAGTACTTGCACTTGATTTTCTTCTATCAATTTCATTCCTTCTAGAACACTTTCGTTCAAAGTGCGTGCACCCAAACTTCCGCCAATGACTAAAATTGTTTTTTTATTGGGATTGAGTCCAAAGAATTGATAAGCTTCGTCTTTTTTTCCTTTAATGTCAATCATTTCTGATCGCACAGGATTTCCAGTTTCGACAATTTTATTTTTTGGAAAGAACTTTTCTAAACCATCATAGGCTGTACAAATCGTATTTACTTTTCCAGAAAGAATTTTATTTGTTTTTCCTGGAAATGAATTTTGTTCTTGAATCAATGTTGGAATTCCTGCAAAAATCGCAGCTCTCAATGTTGGTCCACTGGCGTATCCTCCAACTCCAACAACAACATCTGGCTTGAAATTCTTTACTATCTTATAAGCCTTAAGTAGGCTGTTAATCAATTTAAAAGGCAAAACAAAATTTGAAAGAGTCAATTTTCTTTGTAAACCAGCGATAGGTAAACCGATGATTTTGTAGCCAGCGGCAGGTACTTTTTCCATCTCCATTTTTCCCAAAGCACCCACAAAAAGAATTTCCGCATCCGGATTTCTTCGTTTGATTTCATTGGCAATGGCCAAAGCAGGAAAAATATGACCTCCCGTTCCACCACCTGATATGATTGCTCTTTTTATCATCCTACAAAAGCATTTTGAATTTCTTTCTCTTTTTCGTCGGTTTTCTCATCTTGAGTTTGTTGTCTGGTGGCAATACTTTGCACAATCCCGATTCCTACACAAGTCATAATGAGTGCAGATCCACCCATGGCTAGGAGTGGCATATTTTGTCCCGTAACAGGAAAAATACCGGTACAAACCAACATATTTACAGTTGCTTGAGAAAGGAGTAAAATCCCGATTCCCAAGACAGTATAAGTTTCAAATAATTTATCTGATTTTAGTGCTATTTTGATCATGCGATAGAGTAAAATCAAATAAAGCATGACTAAAATAATGGCGCCAAGAAGTCCAAATTCTTCGACAAAACTGGCGAAGAAAAAATCGGCGTAAGCTTCAGGAACATATTCTTTCACTTTTCCGTCTCCGGGTCCTTGACCTAAAATACCGCCATTGAAAATTCCTAATTCAGCATTTTTTGCTTGCGCATTGTCGACAACTTCTATTTCATCTGCAATTTCAGGTTTCATGTCAAATCGACTCAAAATACGATTTTCCCAAGTTTGATAACGGGGAAGTAAATTCAAGTTCGGCAACGCTTTATGGGTAGCAACAACGAGTGCAAAAAGCAATATTCCACCGACGACCAAACTGCCTATTTTGACTAATGGAACTTTTCCTAAAAAGAGAATGACTAAACAAATCATGAAAACGATGGCTGCGGTCGAAAAATTATCTTTTACAATCAATCCACAAACAACAATAATTGGAATTAAAATCGGCCAGAAGCCTTGTTTCCATGAGTTTAAAACGTCTTTCTTTTTGGCTAGAAGTCTTGAGATGTATAGTATTAGCGCAAGTTTTGCAAAATCTGACGCTTGAAATGTCAATCCAACAAACGGAATAGGAATCCACCTTCCTGCGCCATTTACTTTGGTTCCGAAGAAGAAAGTAAAAATCAATAATCCGATGGAAGCATAAAAACTAAAGCGCGCCAACTTCGAAAAATAGATTGGATTTTTTTTGTGAATCCAAAACATCGTTGTAAATGCAATGGACACATAAACCATGTGTTTGAATAAATATTTAAAAGGAGTTCCGCCCTCCATTTTCACCAGAATGGGGACAAAACTATAGACGCTCACTAATGAGAATGCGAGTAACAAGAGTGTGATCACCCAAATTACGCCGTCGCCTTTTAGATATTTAAAGTATTTTTTCACTTAGTTTGATGTATGTCTAAAAACAATTCAAATGAATTTTTGTCTTTTTTCCAATTTTCGCCCTTTGCTGTGAAAAGTAAAATGCCATTTTCTTTTTTGAATGTTTTGAGCATTTTCAAAGCATCGTCGATTTCTTTTGCGCCGAAAAATGTTTCAATCTGATTCATCACTTCAAACGGAAGAAATAAATCCGCTTGGTCATGACAGCAAATCATTTTTAAGTTGGATAAGCAATCGGTATTCGAAGTCAGCAACTTAGAAATATCGACTGAATTTCCAAACCACAAAACCGGCGTAGGGAAACTGTTTAAAACGTTTTCAATTTCATACGTCATGGGATTATACCAAGAGAATACATCCATTCCCCAAAGTTTGCCATGTGGCCGCAAGGCGCTTTTTTCAACTTGCTCAAGATTTCTATTTCTTGCTTCTAGAAGTTGATTTGCTAATTTACTGATTGATTTTTCCATCGAATTGAAATTGGATGATGTTGAAAATTAGAGCGAATTATCGAATTGAATTACAAAGAACGAACGGCTGCTTTGAACTGATTTCCTCTGTCTTCGTAGTTTTCGAATAAATCAAAACTTGCACAAGCAGGAGAAAGCAAAACAGTTTCATCTTTTTTCGCCAATCGGTAACCATAACCAACCGCGTCCATTGCTGAACCAGCTTCCACAATCGTTTCAACTACACCAGAAAAAGCGTCGATGATTTTTTGATTGTCTGTTCCCAAGCAAATGATTGCTTTTACTTTTTCGCGAACCAATTCTGTCAATTCAGAATAGTCGTTTCCTTTATCAACACCACCAACGATCCAAACTGTTGGGTTTTCCATACTTTCAAGCGCAAACCAAGTTGAATTTACATTGGTTGCTTTTGAATCGTTGATAAATTCAATTCCGTGAACTTTTGCTACAAATTCCAAACGGTGTTCAACGTTTACGAAATCTGAGAAACTTTCGCGCACAACATCTTTGCGGATGTCTAAAATTCTTGCTCCTAAACCTGAAGCCAAAGTATTTTGGGTATTGTGCTTACCCTTCAAAGCTAAATCGTGGATTGACATGGTGAATGTTTCGTTTATGTTTATTGTTATTTGTTTATCGTCTGCAAAAGCGCCTTGCTCTTGAAATTCTTCTTTTAAAGAAAATGGAGCCAATTGCGCTTCGGGTTTTCTTTTGCTTATTTCGTTGACTATCGTTTCATCGTCTGCATTATAGATGAACCAGTCAGCTGAAGTTTGATTTTGCAAAATGCGGAACTTTGAATCCACGTAATTTTGCATTTCGTAATTGTATCGATCTAAGTGATCTGGAGAAATGTTTAGCAACATTGCGATATCTGCTTTGAAGTCAATCATTCCATCCAATTGGAAAGAACTTAATTCAAGCACATACCAATCGAAATTTTCATTCGCTACTTGTTTGGCGAAACTTTTTCCAATATTTCCTGCCAATCCAACATTAAATCCAGCTTTTTTCAAAATGTGGAATGTCAACATGGTGGTGGTTGTTTTGCCATTGCTTCCTGTGATGCAAATTGTTTTCGCGGTGTTGTAATATCCTGCAAATTCAATTTCAGAAATGATCGGAATCGATTTGTATTTCAATTCTTGGATAATCGCTACTTTGTCAGGAATTCCAGGTGATTTTACCACCAAATCCGCCGCCAAAACTTTTTCAAAAGTGTGCTGCCCAGCTTCCCATTCAATACCAAGTTCATTCAACTCGTCTTGAAATTCTTCTTTGATTTGACCAAAGTCTGTGACAAAAACGTTCCATCCTTTTTTCAAAGCCAAGACTGCTGTTCCAACGCCACTTTCGCCAGCGCCCAAAATCACGATATTTTTTCCTTCGCCGTTCATTATCTTAATTTCAGCGTTACAATCGTGATTACTGCCAACAAAATGGATACAATCCAGAAGCGCGAAACAATTTTAGCTTCGTGGATTCCTTTTTTCTGATAATGATGATGCAAAGGCGCCATGAGGAAAATTCGTCTTCCTTCTCCGAAGCGTTTTTTAGTCAATTTGAAATAACCAACTTGTAAAATCACGGATAAATTTTCGACCAAGAATACACCGCAAAGCACTGGAATCAAAAGTTCTTTTCTTACTGAAATTGCGAAAACTGCAATGATTCCTCCCAACGCCAAACTCCCTGTGTCGCCCATAAAAACTTGTGCAGGGTAGGAGTTGTACCACAAAAATCCGATACAAGCACCAACGAATGCGGAGATGAAAATCACGAGTTCTTCCGCATGAGGAATGTACATCACATCCAAATAATCTGCGAAACGAATATTTGAACTTACATAAGCGAAAATCGCCAAAGCAATTCCAATGAAAGCGGAAGTTCCTGTAGCCAATCCGTCTAATCCATCGGTCATGTTAGCACCGTTTGAAACTGCAATCACAATGAAAATAACAATCGGAATGAAAAGCATCCAACCGTAAGACTTGTGTGTATCGCCAATCAACCAATTGTAGTTGAATTCATTTCCTTTCACAAATGGAACAGTGGTTGTCATGTCGCGCGTTTCGATCCACATAAAATTGGAATCTTTTGAAAACTCAGAATGTTTGTGTGTTACAACCGTTTCGTCTTGTGTCAATTTGTGTGTTACAGGCACTTTTTTGTGTACACGTACGTCGTTGTTGAAATACAAAATGCATCCGACGATTAACCCTACACCAATTTGACCAACGATTTTAAATCTTCCTTTTAAACCTTCTTTGTTTTTCTTGAAAACTTTGATGTAATCATCTAAAAACCCGATCAATCCTAACCAAACCGTTGCTAACAACATCGTGATTACATACACATTGTGCAATTTTGCAAACAAAAGTGTTGGAATGAAAATCGCACTCAAGATGATTATTCCACCCATGGTTGGCGTTCCAGATTTTTCGATTTGACCAGCCAAGCCAAGGTCTCTGACAGTTTCACCAATTTGTTGGCGTCTCAAAAGATTGATCAATCTCTTTCCAAAAACGATTGAAACAATCAAAGATGTAATCAAAGCCAATGCAGCTCTGAACGAAATAAATTGAAATAATCCCGCGCCAGGAAAATCAATTGAATCTAAATAATTAAATAAATAATACAACATATTCTATCTTTTACTAATGCTTACTTTCTATCTTGTAATTCCTATTTCCCCAACTTCTCAAAAAGTTCCTTCACCGTTTTCATATCGTCAAAATCATGTTTTACACCTTTGATTTCTTGGTATTTTTCATGTCCTTTTCCCGCGATTAGAATAATATCTCCCGGTTCTGCCATGGCACATGCCGTTTTGATTGCTTGTGCTCGGTCTTGGATGCTCAATGTTTTTTTGAAATGTTGACCTTCAACCCCTGCCATCATTTCTTCGATAATGATTTCTGGTTCTTCCGAACGAGGATTGTCAGAAGTGATGATTACTTTGTCGCTCAATTCACAAGCGATTTTGGCCATCACAGGACGTTTTGCTTTGTCACGATCACCGCCACAACCGACCACTGTGAAAACAGTTTCGTTTTTTGTGCGGATATTGGCAATCGTTTTCAACACATTTTCCAATGCGTCTGGCGTGTGCGCGTAATCTACAATAGCAGTGATTCCGCCGTTGCTTCTGATATATTCAAAGCGGCCTTCAACAGATTCGAGGTTACTCAAAATCGTCAAAACTTCAATTTTGTCTTGCTCCAATAGTTGACTGATTGCATAAACTGTTAATAAATTATATGCATTGAAATCACCAATCAATCTTGACCAAAGTTCCGTTCCAGCCATGTTAACGACCAATCCTGAAAATTGATTTTCGATTACTTTCGCTTTGAAATCTGCTGGTGTTTTCAGTGCGTAAGTATATTTTTTGGCTTTCGTGTTTTGCAACATCACCATGCCATTTTTGTCGTCAACATTCGTCAATGCAAAAGCGCTTGTTGGCAACATATCGAAAAATCCTTTTTTGGCTTCGATGTAAGCTTTGAAAGTTCCGTGATAATCCAAGTGATCGTGTGAAATGTTGGTGAACGCAGCGCCTGCAAATTCAAGTCCTGCAATTCTGTGTTGAGAAACTGAGTGTGAACTCACTTCCATGAAACAATATTCACAACCTTCATACACCATTTTCGCCAATAATTCATTCAGCGCAACTGGATTTGGCGTGGTGTGCGTGGATGGAATTTCCTCATTTCCAATTTTATTCACAACCGTAGAAAGCAAGCCAGATTTATGACCCAATTCCATGAAAAGTTTGTGAAGCAATGTTGTTGTCGTTGTTTTTCCGTTTGTACCAGTAATTCCGACCAATTTTAATTGTTGACTTGGGTTGTCGAAAAAGTTTGCCGACATAATTCCCAATGCTTTCGCAGTGTCGTTCACAACAATCAAATTGATGTTTTCAGCTACATCAATCGCTTTTTGTGCGATGATTGTGGTGCAACCTTGCTCAATTACTTTAGGGATGAAATTGTGTGCATCGACTGTTGTTCCTTCGATTGCAACAAAAACAACACCTGGTTTTGCCAATCTTGAATCGAAAACTACGGCATCAACAGCAGTGTCCATGTTTCCTTTCACAGAAACGATAGAAACGCCATATAATATGTCTTTTATAATTTTTGTCATCATTCTAAAATTAATTCTACCAAACCACCTTTGTAAGCTTCTGATCCTGGCGGAACGGTTTGTTTTGTTACTGAGCCAACACCGCGAATGACCACGTGCATTCCTGTTTTTTCGATCAAGTAAACTGCATCTTTCGCTGACATTCCGACAACATTTGGAATGGTGTTTTTACCAACCACACGTTTGAAGAATTCGATTTTATTTCCTTCTGCCTTCGTGATTACCCATTCGTTTTGCTCATTCTGCGTGTATGGAATATTCAATTTTTTCAAAATGATTTTCAAATCGTAGAAATTGCCATTTTTAGAAACAGGTGCTTTGTAAATTCTTTGGTTCGCTTCGTTGATTGCGCGGTGATATTTCAAACTGGTTGCATATACTTTGTTGGCGATTGCTGAGAAAACTTTTCCAGAAACAGTTGAACCGTAAATATTATTTCCAACTGCATTTACTGAAACAATACAAGAATATATTGGATTTTTTACTGGAAAATAACCAACGAAAGAAGCCAAATATCTTTCTTCACCTTCTTTGCCGTAACCTTTGCCATTTTCGTTCAAGATTCTAGCAGTTCCTGTTTTACCTGCAATCTTGAAATAAGAAGAAGTCAAATTTCGACCTGTTCCTTCTGTCATTACGCCTTCCAAACAGTCTTTTAAAATTCTCAATGTTTGATCACTACAAACCTTGTCCTTAATCACAATTGGATTGAATTGTTTCACAACTTCTGTTCCTCGTCGAATTTCTTTCACGAATTGCGGCTTTACCAATTTTCCATTGTTCGCCACTGCATTGTAAAAAGCGAGTGTTTGCATTGGTGTTTGTTGAAATTCATAGCCGACCGCCATCCATGCAATTGAGCCTGCCCACCAGTTTTTTGAACCCGGTTCATAAAGTGTCGGTTTTGCTTCACCTTCGATATCCAATCCCAATGGTTGGTCAATTCCAAACGACTTCAAACGGTCGATGAATGCTTGCGGTTCATTTCTGTAAGCTTTCGAAATCACTTTCGAAATCACATTTGAAGATTTTTCAAAGGCTTGTTTGATTGTGATTCTTCCATAATTTGCACCATGCGCCTCATTCAATGTTTTTCCGTAATACATGTATTTAGGTTGCGCTAAAACTGTATCAGTGATTTTGATCAAACCATCTTCCAATGCGGCCATCAAGGATACCAATTTGAAAGTTGACCCTGGAACTTCTTTTGTTCCAATCGCATGGTTGTACAATTCGTAATATTCACCATCACCAGCTTTAGTGAGGTTCACAATGGCTTTGACAAATCCAGTTTTTACATCCATTACAATGACAGAACCACTGGTTGCATTGTTGGTTTTCATTTGTCGCTGCAACTCTGTGTGCGCCACTTCTTGAATTTCTTTGTCGATCGAAGTGATTACGTCTGCACCTTCAACAGCGTCTTTTACAATTTGGCCGGTTTTTTTCCAACCTGTTGAAATTCTTTGTTCAACTTCTTCGCCTGCTTCTCCTTCTAAATAGTTGTGGAAAGCACCTTCAATTCCTACGCGATATTCTTTGCTATTTGCAGTTGCTGGTTGGTAATAACCCAATGTTCTGCGCAAAATCTCTCCGTGTGGTCGTTTTCTGATAATCGTTTCGTCGTTGTCGATGATTCCACCTTTGTATCGACCTAAATTGAAAAGCGGCAATTCATTTATTAATCTTCTTTCAGCGTTGGTAACTTTCTTCTTGATTAATAAATAGCGCGTTTTAATCGTTCTTCCACGTCTGATATGAGCTTCAAATTCTCTTGCACTCATATCTGGAAAAAGCTTCGATAATCCGATGCTTAAATCTGTTACGTATTTGTCAAAATTCTCTTGACTTGGAACCATTGGATCCATGTAAATGTCAAACTTGGAAACAGAAGTCACCAAAGGAGTTCTGTTGGCGTCCAAAATTTCACCCAATCTTGGTGATCTTTTGACAATGCGGGTAGGAATTTTTTCGACAGGCGTTTCAAAGACGTTTGTAACACCTTCAGATTGAATCGAAATGGTTTTGAAAATAACGACAATCATCGCTACAACAAACCCGAAATAAACCAGGTAAGCCTTCCACAATATGTCTTTTTTTTCGTTCATTTGATTAATCCTCTTTTTTAACTCTAATTACTTTCGCTGGATTCGTTGTTTCTTTCAATCCTCTCGGACCAAGTTTGTCAACCAATTCGCTTCGTTTTGTTTCTTCTTCTAGTTTTGCTTTTGCTTCGACATATTCTGCCGATGAAGCATCTAATTTCTTTTGTGCGGTATCTATATCTTTCGTCAATTGTTTACCGTAATATCCTTTCGCAACCAGCATGATCATCATGAAAACCAAGAAGAAAACAAAAGCCAAATTGTTGAGAACAAAATCTTTTGCTAAAAACTCACCGTTCAAAATTTGAACAAACGCATTTGGTTTCGCGCGTTTTTCGGCTTTTTTAGCTTGCTTTGATTTTATTTTTTCTTTCTCAGCAGCTTCGTCTTTGTCAATGAATTCATTCATGATTGCGTTCTGCTATTCTTAGTTTTGCACTTCTTGCCCTGGAATTCAAAGCAATTTCTTCTTCTGTTGGCGCGATTGGCTTTCTGGTGATTTCTGTCAATGGTTTCAAGACATTTCCAAAGAAATCTTTTTCAATCGAACCGTCTAAATGACCTCTTTTCATGAAATTTTTCACCAATCGGTCTTCCAAAGAATGATACGACATCACCACCAATCTTCCACCAGGCACAAGCACGTCTGGACATTGAATCAGAAATTTTTCCAATACGTCCATTTCATTGTTGACTTCAATTCTCAATGCTTGAAAAACTTGCGCGAAAAATTTGTGGTCTTTGAATTTGGGTGCGATTGGAAACAATACATCCATCAATTCGCCTGTTGTTTGAATGGGCGCTTTTTGTCTTCCTCTGCAAATGGTGCCTGCAATTTTTCCTGGAGAAGTCAATTCGCCGTATTTTCTTAAGATTTTGATGAGGTCTTCTTCTTCGTATTCGTTCACCACGTTGAAAGCAGAAAATTCACCTTTCTGATTCATGCGCATATCCAAAGGATCGTTGGTGCGAATCGAAAAACCGCGGTTTCCAGCATCAAATTGATGAGAAGATACCCCTAAATCGGCCAAAATTCCGTCCACTTTGTCGATTTTCATCATGCGCAAGTGATTCTTTAAAAAAGAAAAATTGGCAGCGATAAAATGAAAATTGGGTGCTTCCCAAGCATTGGCTAACGCGTCTGGATCTTGGTCAAAAACAATCAGTTTTCCTGCTGGAGAAAGTTGTTTGAAAATTTCGCGTGAATGTCCTCCGCCACCGAAAGTGACGTCAATATATGTTCCATCGGGACGAATATTTAATCCATCCAAACAAGGCTGCAACATTACAGGAACGTGGTATGTTTCTTCGTTATTCGTCATTTCCTAAATCACCCATTACTTCATCCGCCAAATCAGCGAAGTCCGTCATGTTTCCTTCGATCAATTCGAAGTATTTGGTTTTATCCCAAATTTCGATGCGGTCATTGTAGGCGATGAGCATCACGTCTTTGTTCAATCCAACGCGTTCCATGTGTGTCACAGGAATCAATATTCTGCCAGCGCTGTCAAGTGCCAATGCTTTTGCTCCTTGGTGGAACAAACGGTAGAACATTCTGTTTTTGGGCTTGAACAAATTCATTTTAGACAATTTTTCACTCAATTTTTCCCATTCATTCATAGGATAAAGTGTCAAACAGTCCTCAAAACCTTTGTTGAGCATGAAATTTTCTTGGGCAGCAGGAGAAAGCTGTTTCCTCAAACTTGATGGAAACAAGAAACGTCCTTTGACGTCTAACTTTACTTCATATTCTCCTACTAAACCTGCCATAACGGTAATAATGGGTAAAAATAAGGAGAAAACTTCCACTTTTTACCACCAATGATTACTATGTTGATAACTTCTTACTGTATTTGGTTCAATAAGGTTACATGAATGTTTGAAAAAGTATTGATTTTATTGAATTTAGTCTTAAAAATGTGCTTGTGGTAAAAAGTGGTAGAAAATGTTTCGTTGTGGATAATTTTTCGAGTGAATGTTAATTAGTGGACTGTTGAAAATTTATTTGTTGGATTTTTGAAAAAGTTGTTTCAAATCATTTTAGTAAAATTGGATTTTGCTATTTCCCTCCAAAACCCGTAATTTTACAACCAAATTCAAACATTCCAAATTGGAATTCCAAAAACGAAAACAAAATTCAACATGCTCGATCATCCTTTATTAATTGCTGGTTTTTCAATTGTTGTAGTAGTAATGTTGTTGCTCGATTTGGGGATTTTCAACAAAAAAGGGCATGTCATTTCCAACAAAGAAGCAGTCATTTGGTCGCTGGTTTGGATTGGTTTATCGATGACTTTCAGCGCAGTGATTTACTTCAGTTTTGGCTTTGAAAATGGAGTAAATGTAGGCCTAGAAAAATTCTCGCAATTTCAATCTGCTTATTGGATAGAGAAATCACTTTCGGTAGATAATTTATTCGTTTTTATCCTCGTTTTTGGCTTTTTTCAAGTGCCGAAAGAAAACCAACACAAAGTCCTTTTTTGGGGAATCATTGGTGCGTTACTTTTGCGTGCGTTCTTCATTTTTGCAGGCATCGGCTTGATAAAATTGACTTATTTACCTGATTTTAATTTGTTTGGAATTTTGTTCCACAAAGTAAATGTGGTGTTGACTTTATTCGGTTTGTTTTTGATTTATGCAGGAATCAAATCTTGGTTTGCACACGATGATTCTGATGAAGAAAAAGATTTCACCAAAAGTGCTGGCGCAAAATTCATTTACCGCTTTTTTAAAGTAAGCAAGAACTACGATGGCGATCGTTTTTTCACCATCGAAAATGGATTGAAAGTTGCCACGCCAATGTTGGTCGTGATTGGCGTGATTGAGTTCACAGATTTGCTCTTCGCAGTAGATTCCATTCCAGCAATTTTTGCCATCGCACCTGATGATCCATTCATTCTCTACACCTCAAATATTTTCGCCATTTTGGGATTGCGTTCTTTGTATTTTATCTTGGCGAATTTCATCCACATGTTCAGCAAATTGCAATACGGTTTGGCGATTATTTTGTCATTCATCGGATTAAAAATGGTGATTTCGCCTTTCTTCCACATCAGTTCAGCGCATTCGTTGATTGTGGTGGCAGGTGTTTTGCTTTCGCGTCGGTGGTAGTTTCGTTGATGTTTCCAGAAAAAGAAGCGTCTTAAATTCTTAAAATGCTTTGTGAATATTATGGAAGAAATCTTAATATTCGATTTCTGAATATGTTTATTCTATTGAAAATCATTTTTTATAATAATTAATTCTCTCACAAGGTTTTGTGTCATGGTCCGTCAACCGACGGACGCACGCCACAAAAAAAATTCTGCCCGTTTTCGCCATGTTTACGATAACTATCGTAAACATGGCTACAAATATTTAACTCCGCTGGAGTTATGATTGGCAGCATTTTTTATTACTCTATGTCGGTTGGTTAAACTTTTTCTTCTCTTGCAACAACAAAGTTTATCCGTACCTTTGCCAAAAATTTTACCATGAATATCAAATCCGCAACATTTGTTGTAAGTAACAGTGACCACAAACTTTGTCCTACGGATGGAAAACCAGAATTTGCGTTTATTGGTCGCTCGAATGTTGGAAAATCGTCTTTGATTAACATGTTGACGAACCAAAAAAAGTTGGCAAAAACTTCTTCAACACCAGGGAAAACACAATTGATCAATCACTTTGAAATCAACAAAGATTGGTATTTGGTCGATTTGCCGGGTTATGGTTTTGCGAAAGCTTCTAAAGTGGCGCGATTGAAATGGGAAAAATTTATTTCTGAATACTTGACGCAACGCGAGCCTTTGATGAATATTTTTGTATTGATCGATTCTCGCCTTGAACCACAACAAATTGACATAGAATTCATGAATTGGTGCGGCGAAAAAGGATTGCCATTTTCGATGGTTTTCACTAAAATCGACAAACTTTCGTCTTCCGCTTTGCAAAAGAATTTGGCTGCTTACAAAAGAGAAATGCTTAAATATTGGGATGATTTGCCACCAGTTTTTACAACGTCAAGCGAATCCAAATTTGGTCAAGAAAAATTGTTGAATTACATCGATGAGATTTTGAAATCATTGAAAGAATCGAAGTAATTCACAAGATCAAAATTGTTTTTCTAAATATTCGTAAGCAACCTGAATTTCAATGAATTTTTGTTGCGCAGCTTGGTAAATATGTTCTTCCGCATTGATGAATTTATCAGGATGATGTTCCATCGCTAATTTGCGATATGCTTTCTTGACTTCCTTCAAATCCGCAGTGACAGCAATGCCCAGAATCGCGCAATATTTTGCTTTGTAATTTGGGCTTGTATAATTACTCTTCGTTCTATTTTTCCAAGATTCTTGTTCTTGTCGAGCGCGTCTTTCTTGGGTTTCTTTCATTGGTAAAATAATTTCTTCCACCAGTTTTTTATCTAAAAGAATTTTTTCTCCCAAAGATTCAATCACTTGTAATTCAAGCGGATGAATTTGTTGGTCGATAAACGCAAAATCTGCTAAAAATTGGATCAGTTTGAATTTGTAATTTTCACTAAATCCATGTCTATTGAGATAGTCAGCGACAGAATTGATGTTGACCGGATATTTTCTAGCTTGAATCAAGGATGTTTTTACATCGTTAAAATAATTATTAAAACTGTCTTCAGATTGTTGTAAACTGCTATCATTGAGCAAGTATTTGTACAAGAAAACCAATTTTTTATGCACTTCAACTGGATGCTGACCAACCAAAAGTCCAGCGAGAGAAATGTGAATCAACGCTAAACTATCAGCATTATGGTCTAAATTTGGTGGAACAATTCCTTTGCTCCAATATTTGGTAAAATTAGACCCAAATCCGAGAAGCTTTGGGAATCCTAAAAAGAGTGAAGCGAAAATTATGAGCGAAATGACAAGACCAGTTAGAATCTCCATGTTGATGAAAAAATTAGACCGTAAAATTATCTTTTTCTTGCTTCTTTTTTCAATCTTTTGTTATTTCTTTTGATTCTGTTTTTTGCTTCTTTGGTTTGCATGCTCCAATAGCGATCATAAGCTGCTTTTTGGGCCTTTTTGTTGATTTTTGCTTGTTCTTTTTTCTGTTTTGCGAGCTGTTCTTCCGCTTCTTTGACCGATTGGGGATTGTTGCTTCCGGGCGCATCAGTGGATTTACATGAAGAAATACTTCCTGTTAAAAGCAATAATAAAATGAAAATTATCGTTTTGATTTGCATAACTTTGTAAATATCCTTTCAATGATATGAAGATACGATTTTTTTTATTCGCTGCATTGTTACTGATTTTTTCTTGCAATAAAAGCAAAAATCATCCTGTACCAAGTATTCCTTTTGATATTAGCATCAATATCAGTTTACCTAGTTATTCTGATTTACAAGGAGTAGGAAGTTGGGCGTACGTTAATGGTGGTGCAAAAGGAATAATTGTTTACAGAAAATCTTATGATCAATTTGTGGCGTTTGATAGACAATCACCAGCTGATGGCGGCGCAGATTGTGCTACTCCATTGATGCCAGATTCAACCAATTTTTTGCAGTTAAACGATATTTGTTCTGGTGCTCGATTCTCTTTATATGATGGTTCGCCTATGTCAGGTTCAGATTATGGTTTGCGCCAATATCAAGTTGTTTGGGATGGAAATTTAATCCTTAGAATCTACAATTAACGGTAATTCGTTTTCCAAACTTCGATGTATTGATTGGTGTTTTTGGGATTCAATGTGAATAGAATCTTGTCAATCAAACTTGGGTCACACTGACTGAATTTTACCATTTTTGGATAAATTGCTTTATAATCTCCAACTCTTTTAGCCAAATCATCTTCTCCAAAAAAGAAAATGTAATTGTATTGAGAACTATCTCTTACAATCAAAGGTTCTGTTGGCTCTTCGCGCTGTTCAAAATTACAATACCAACTATTTGCATAAAATTTAGGCATCATCGAAGTACTTGATTTTCCTGACGCTTCTAATAATATATTTTTGTGATCGAGGTGTTCATGGCGCAAGGAATACATCGCATCAATCCTTGATTTTTTAGAAGATGCAACTGTAAAAAACAACAATAATGGAATGTTTAAAATCCAAAAAGCGACCCACGAAATGCGCCATGTTTTGTTCCAAAATTCACTTTTTCTCAAACTATCAAAACCAATCACTCCTAAAATAATGACCAGTGGTAAAACGGTTAACACAAATCTTTCTTGTCGATTTGGATAAAAAGTGTGGAATAAAATAAAGAAAATGGTTGGTAGATAGATAATCCAAAGTGATTGAATGTTTTTCAATTTTCCAAGGAATGATGCAACAATCAGGGCTAAAAAGACAAGTAAAATCCACCAGATTTGCAAGTTTGGAAGAAATATGTGTAACAGTAACATTACACCAGCTGGAGCAATTACAAACCATTGATGTTTGGGAGATCTGAAAAATCCAATGGCAATTAAAATCCCGAGTGGAACGAGTAAAACACCGAAAATCACATAGAAATACATGAAATAATTGGTGTTTGCCATGTATTCCGTTCCTTCGTGCATATTGTACACGATGTACCCAGCCAATTCAGCAAATGGATAACCCCAAATGAAGTAATCAACCAGTCCTTGTGTGATGCAAAAAGTGAGTACAACGCCAAAACTGAAAAGGAAGAATTTTTTCCATTCCCATTTAAAAAAGTAGAAAGCGGCAACGCCAATGGCGAAAATTCCCACCTGAAATCTGAAAGAAACTGCTAGTCCAATGAGTAATCCAGCAAAAAGCAAATCCAATTTGTGATTGTCTTTGATTGTCAACCATACACCCCAAATTAAGAACGGAATGCTGGCCATTTCAACCAAATTTCTGACAGAAAGAAATGGTAAAACCCAAAGAATCGCTATAATCCAACCTGCTGTAACTGCATTTTTTCGATTGGAAATTTTTTCTGTGATTTTGATTCCGAAATGCACTACAAGCATTGAAATCAAGCCGTGAATCAGTCGATTGAAAATCATCAACGTTTTTGGGTCGGTAATTCCAAAGAACTTGAAAACGACAAAAAACAAATAATTCAAACCTACATAAGTGAAACTGTGACCTTCAGGTGTTCCAGCATTTCCGGGTGACCATGGCAACCAATGATTGTAGTCAAATCCATCAGACCAAGAAGATGCAGCCTCAACAATCAAGAAATGATCGTCGTGCATGCCGTAACCTTCAGAGAAAATTGCCGCAATCAATCTAAAGATTAATGCTACAAATAGAATGGTTTTATAGGAAGTGAAATCGATTTTTTTTAACATAATCCTTTCAAGTTGGAAACTCAAATGACAAGATTATTCTTGCATTAGCCACAAAATTAGCCAAAAAAAACCGATTTTCTTTTTTCTAAGAAATTTCAGAATTAATACTTTTGAATTTTAACTCTTTTTGTTTCACTCCCAATTTTCATTTCGATAAAATAGTAGCCAATGGGCATGTCTATCAGCGAAATTATTTGCGCGTTGCTAATACCCGTTTGCACAACTCTACCTTGGAAGTCAAAGATTTGATAAGAATCAATCATTTCTCCATTTTTGATAAAGATAATTTCACTGGTTGGATTCGGAAACAATTGAATTTCTTCAAATACAGATGTTTCTTCAATTTTTTTCGGGTCAGTTTCTTGCGCACTTAATTGAAAGGCAAAAAACAAAAACGGAAGGAGAGCGAGCGTTTTCATGTTTTCTGGTTTTTTTAGTGGAACGCATGTTTGTTTGCAGGTTACAGTTTTTGCAACATTAAATTTTCTGTTTCAATATTGTTTGGCTATTTTTAAAAACTTAAGAGCGATTATGATTCAGAAATTATCAGAAAAAAACAAAGATTTCTTTGACCAAGTGTATGAAGTTGTGCGTTTGATTCCGAGGGGTCGTGTAACTTCATACGGCGCGATTGCGAATTATTTAGGTACGAAAAGTGGAGCGAGAATGGTTGGTTGGGCGATGAATGCAGCACATGTTTTACCCGATGTTCCTGCGCACAGAGTTGTAAATCGCAACGGAATGCTCACTGGAAAAATGCACTTTGCCGATGAAAATGAAATGGAAAGGCTATTAAAAGCTGAAAATATTGCAACCGAAAATGATCAAGTTCTGAATTTTAAACTGTTGTTTTGGGATCCAATAATTGAATTAGAATTTTAGAAATTCGCGGATTAATTATTCCAGATTTCTTTTAAAAACAATTGCTCGTTTCCTGAGATCGTTGCATGAAAACGGATTTCCTTTTTGATTTCACTCAGTTGAGTTATCAAATTTGGATTTTTTGTGTTTTGCAAGTGAATGTGCACTTTTTGGTATTCTCTTTTAAGCTGGAGGGCTTTTTTCATTCTTTCCCCGTATTCTGATTGACATGAAGTTACCAGAATTCCCAATCCTAAAATTATAAAACTTATCCTTTTCATAATGTCAAATTTACGGATACATTTTGTGTTTTTTAGTGATTTTTTAACAATTCTTTCAAAATCGACTTTTAATTGAACATTTCAAAGTTCCCAGTAAACATTCGGTTTTTCGACTAAATTAAGTAACATTTGTTACCAAAAAGTTTCTTAAAAATAGATAATTAGAATTTTTTGTATTTTTTCTGATTAATATCAAATTTAACTGCCGTATCTTAGTACCCATGATTTTTGTCACAGGAGGAACAGGACTTTTAGGAAGTCATTTACTTTACAATTTGTCGCAACAAGATGTTTCTATCCGCGCGATTTTTCGTGACGAATCAAAAATCAAACAAACCTTCAAGATTTTCCAATTTTATTCAGCTGAAAATGCAGAGGCTTTGTTCTCAAAAATTGAATGGGTAAATTGTGATGTTTTGGATGTCTTGACTTTGGAGGAATTGATGCAAGGTTCTGAAATTGTATATCATTGTGCAGCAATTGTTTCCTTTGCGAGAAGAGATTTTTTCAAGATGATGAAAATCAATCGTCGCGGAACTGCAAATATTGTCAATGTCGCTCTTGGTTTAAATGTCAAAAAACTTTGTTTTGTTTCTTCAACTGCAGCGGTTTCAAACGATGTTGATCATCCAGATAATCCACTTGTTGAAAAAAATAAATGGGTTCAAACACCAGAAACGAGTGGTTATGCCATTTCTAAATATTCGTCTGAAAAAGAAGTTTGGCGAGGAATCGAGGAAGGTTTGGATGCAATAATCGTAAATCCAAGTATGATTATTGGTCCGGGAAATTGGGATGAAAGTTCATTGAAGATTTTGAGAACCATTTCCAACGGTTTTAAATTTTATACATCAGGCGCAAATGCATTTGTAGACGCGAGAGACGTTGCAACTGTTATGGTGCAATTGATGCAATCTGAGATCAAAAATGAAAGATTTTTAGTCACAGGAACGAATATCAGTTTCAAATCATTTTTTGACAAGGTTGCACAACAACTAGGAGTCAAAGCACCAACCATTTTAGCAGGTCCATTTTTGAGCGGAGTAGCTTGTAATTTATCATGGTTCATGAGTCTGTTTACTGGTAAGCAAACATTAACCAAAGACTCCGTTAGAAGTGCGCAGGCCACCACAACTTACAGCAGTGAAAAATTATTACATGCCTTGGACGACTTTCAATTTAAATCAATCGATGAAACCATCGAAAATGCTGTGAAAGGCAGAATCCAATAAATCTTACCCTAAAATTTAAGTACAAAAAAAACGGAATACCTAAAGTATCCCGTTTTCAAGTATTGAATTATTTTTATTAGTTTCTTACAACTCTTAAAATAGATGTTCCTTTTTCAGTCGCTACGTGAATCAAGTAAACTCCATTTGGATTGTTACTCAAATCAATCGCAGCACCATTTTGAACATTGCTGTAGTTCGCAATTACTTTTCCTAAAGCGTTGTATACAGATACATTCGCTTGTTCTGTGGGAATAGTCAAATTAATTTTTCCTTTGGTTGGATTTGGGTAAACAGAAATAGTTGATTCTTCTTTGTTCTCATTGATTCCAGCTGAATTAACTGTAACACAAGAAGAGGTACTTGAGCATCCATTTGTATTTGTTACTACCACTGAATAATTTCCATTTGCAGTTGCTACATAAGTTGCACTCGTAGCTCCACTGATTGGTTGGCTAGTTGCACAATTGATCCATTGGTATGATTGACCAGCTGGACCAGCAACTAAAGTAGTTCCTGTTGAAATTGTTGCGGTTGCTGTCGGTACAGGATTAACAGTTATCGTAACTTGGTCCGTATTTGAACAACCATTTGCATCAGTTCCTGTTAATGTATATGTTCCTGTTGCAGTTGGAGTAAAATCCGTTCCATCAATTACGCCATTGTTCCATGCTAAGTTAGTTACACCTGAACCAACTAAAGTCACAGATTCGCCAGCACAAACTGTTTGATCAGCTCCTGCACTAACTGTTGGAAGCGAATTAACTGTTACCAACACTTGATCAGTATTTGAACATGCACCGCTAGTCAAAGTTACAGTATAGGTAGTTGTTGCTGAAGGATTAAATGCAACACCATTTGTAACACCATTATCCCATGAGATTGTGCCTGTACCAGTTGCTGTCAAAATTACACTTGCACCTGCACAAATTGTTTGATCGTTTCCAGCATTTACTGTTGGCGCTGTTCCTGAAACAGTAACTACAACCTCTGTTCTTGGACTTGGAGGGCAACCTACGATTGTTTCTTCAACCCAAAATGAAGTAGTGGAAGTCAATGCGCCCGTTGTGAATGAAGTTCCATTTCCAATCGAAGTTCCGCCAACGTTAACATCATACCAATATAAAGTGGAATTTGTTAAACTTGCTGTTGCACTCAAATTGGCAGTTGCACCGCTACAAATTGTTGCTCCGGTTGCAGTTGGTGCAGCGATAGGATTACATGGAACACCACCACAGTTTGAAGTATGAGCACCTAAATTTGTAATATCATCAACAGCTCCAACGATCCACTCAGATGAACTAGCATCAGTTCCTGCAGAAATTGTCCAGTTTGCATTCGGAGAGCAAATTGAAGATTTTCTAACAAGTGTTTTATCCAATGAACCAGCTAAATCTCCAGCAACAGCCCAAGAAGTACCAGGGTCAGTACCAGTCGTTCCAATTACATCAATTGCTACGCTATTTTTTTCTAGCGTTACAGCGTCATCACCGTTGAATCCAGTTACACCTGAAGTTACATCTGCAAGTGCTAAAATACCTGTACTTGCTTGAGCGCTTGCTACAACATAAACATCTTGGTCATTCAATGTACCTGTTAAAGCCAACGTTACGTTAGGCGTTGCAGAACCATTGTTGTACAGTTTCAAAGTGTAAACAGATAAATCAACTGAAGCACCAGTACCATTGTAAATTTCAATGTATTTATTATTGCTAGTTCCTTCTCCGTATTCAGAGATAAATAAGTCTGTAGTTTGAGAAAATCCTAAGAAAGGAACTAAAAGTAAAAGCAGTGTAAAAATTTTCATAAGCTATATTTATATATTCAGTCGTAAAGGTAAGGCAACAAAATGATACTTAAAAATAAATTGGTGTCAAATTTAGATTAATTCATCAAGGATTTAAACGTTTTGTAACATATTGATTCACTCTTTCATAAAACTGAAAAGGGGAAAAAGTGCGCCATTCAATTTCATCCAAATCACCTCCCATTACAAAATAGCTGTCAATGTGAATGTGTTCAAATTCTTTTATAACGTGGTCGTGAAAATTGATGAGTGCAATCCAGCCGTCTTCAACTTCGTCAAACCATTCTTCATAATAACAATCGTCGGAATAGTGAAAATTCAATACATTTTCTCCAATTAAAATGAATTTATTGATTCCATGTTCAATTAACGGTTCGATAATTTCTCGTTTAAATGTCATGATGTCATTTTCAATTGCATCGTTCCATTCGCCAAACATTTCAATGATGGCATAGGATTCATCGTATTCAACAAACAATATTTTAATCACCAAAGTGCGTGACCCCATATTGTCCCATTGAGGATGAATCAAGTAATTGTAAATTTGATCTGTAAATTCAAATTCGCTGTAATCTCTGTTGAAAAATGGGGAAGAAGGATCTTCGGAAGCAATATAAAAATCTCGCCATTGATAATATGGTTCTATGAAATGCATGTCAGAATTTTAAATTTGGAATAGAATTTGCAAATAAATTGTAAAATATAAAAAGTAGCTTGAACGTTCTTAATTTTCAACTACTTTTGAATACGAATTGTAAATACAAAAATATGTCTTTGAAACAAATTTTACCAATTTTTGCAGGCTTTTTATTCTTAGTTGCTTGCTCCGGAAACAATGATCGTCCAATTAAGGAATCTGTTTCTGCCTTTATGAATGACAATGAGTCTATTGTCGCTTTTGGTTCTTTGAATTACAACCAGATTCTTAATAAAGCTGAATACAAGAAAATAGATAAATTGGGGAGCTTGATCGAAGAGAGATTATCTGATGCGTTGAATCCTGAGTCGCCCATTTATTTTGCCATGGAAGGTCCATTTGACAGAAATGGAAATCCAAAATCAACTTATGTCTTTTTAGATGTTCAAAATAAAGATACTTTGGAAGATCGTTTGGCTTCATCAGGACTTTTTATTGAAGAAGCAGGCGAAATGAAATATTCTGTCAACGATGATTTAAGTGTCGGAATCAAAGGAAATTTAGCAATTGTTGTAATCAAAAATGAAGACTACGACGGAAAACTAGCACTTGAAGCCGCTTTCAATAAGACGAAAGGAGAAATTTCTGGTGGTAAAACGGATGAATTGTTAAGTAAAAACAATGACATCGCGCTCAATGCCAATTTGGAAAATTTATATGGAACGTCAAATACAAGTTTGTCGAAGTTGAGTAAACCAAAGCAAAAAGAATTGACTGAAATGGTCAAAGATTCTTATGTGCATGCCACGCTAAATTTCGAAAAAGGTAAAATGGTTTTCAAAACTGAAAATCTTTTTTCAGCAGCATTACAAAAACGCATGTTTTTCAAAGATGATGCAAATGCAAGCGTTTTGTCAAATCTTGGAAAAGGAAAAGCAAGAATTGGAATTGCGGCGAGCATCGACATGAAAAAAGCAGAAAGCTTTATCGATGATTTTGCGGCTGATTTTAAAGAAAAAATGATCAATAGCGACACAAAATCTGCATTAGCAGTTATGCTTTTGGGTGACGGACCTCTAAACAAAGTTTTCAGTGGCATCGCTGGATTGGTTTTGGTCGGTGAACCACAAATGATGGGATTTGTTCCTGAATTGAATTTTACAGTCGGTATCGGAAAAGAAGGTAAGCCGTTATTCGAACTTTGGGCTGCAAGCAAAAGTGGTGGTCGATTTATTTACAAAATCACAGACAAAAACTTGATTGGTTCTTCGCCAAATGCTGGCGCAGGCATGTCGTCGTTGGTGATTCCAAGTTGTGGCAAAGATTTCGGCAAAAAAGGAATTTCAGGTTTCATCAATTTTGAAGGCTTAGATGTTGAATCGTTTTATTTGCCAGGCGCATACAAATCGATTTATGTAGTCAAAAACATCACTTTTAAAGTCGACAATAAAGGCAGTGAACTGGTGATTAATTCTACGAATCCAAATCAAAATATTTTAAAACAAATCATCGATTTAAATACCCAAGATTTGAAAGATATGATGGGCAATATGGCGATTTAAAATAAAATTTGAATTGAACTTGAAAGTTTGTTTTGGCTGTGCTGAGACAAACTTTTTTTGATTAATTATATTTGCTACTGATACAAGTGAGTTCTTTTTTTTGTAAATTTATTCAAAGACCTAAAAATTTATTCATTTACCCGTTTGTAAAAATGTCAGACAAATACCAAGGCATCTATCGTGGACAAACCTTTCGTTTGCAAAATTGGGATTACGGATCTGAAGGATTATATTTTATAACCATTTGTACCCAAAATCGTGAGCATTTTTTTGGCGAAATTGAACCCGTTTCTGCCACAAATCATGAAAACGGGAAAATGATTCTGTCAGAAATTGGAAAAATTGTTCAATCAGAATGGTTAAAAACACCATCAATCAGACCTGATATGAATTTGGAATTGTTTGAATTTGTTGTCATGCCAAATCATTTTCATGCCGTAATTGGTATTGGTGTAAATTCATTTAATAATTTGATAAACGACAATTCAATAGGCGAAAATATCACGTATGGAAATATGACGGATGAAAATTGTAGGGACGCCATGCATGGCGTCCCTACAATTTCACCGTCCAAATCAATTTCACCGTCCAAAACAATTTCACCGTCGACAACAATTTCACAATCTGAAACAATTTCATCGTTTGAAACAAAAAAAACAAAAAATAAATTTGGTCCACAATCCAAAAATTTGGCATCAATTGTTCGTGGATTTAAATCATCAGTAACAACTTGGTGCAGAAAAAATAATTATCCAAATTTCAATTGGCAACCATTATTTCACGATCATATCATTCGTGATCAACAGTCATTTGAAAATATTCAAAAATATATATATGAAAATCCAAAAAAATGGAAACAAGATCGGTTTCATCAGTAGTTGATTTTCTTTTTAATTCCTTTATTAATGCGAGGAAAGAAAAAGGACCAATTAAATTGTCTTTTAATATTTGCAACCTTTTTCATTCCAAACTGTTCATATAAACAAAAACTAAATCATGTTAGACAAATCAAATTTCAACAATTTAACTGCTGAAGAAAAAAGAGTCATTCTTCACAAAGGAACAGAAATGCCATTTACTGGCGAATTTAATTCTTGTAAAAAGGCGGGAACTTTTATTTGTCGCCAATGCGAAGCGCCTTTGTATCATTCTGACGCAAAATTTGATTCAGGTTGCGGTTGGCCATCTTTTGATGATGAAATTCCCGGAGCTGTGCGACAAGTTCCAGACGCTGATGGTCGCAGGGTGGAAATAATTTGCAACCATTGCGAAGGACATTTAGGACACGTTTTTGTCGGAGAGCGATTTACAGCCAAAAATACACGTCATTGTGTCAATTCAATTTCTTTGAAATTTATTGAAGATTGATTTATTCAACGCAATCAAACAATTTTACACATTCGCTTTTCGTCATGTCGTGCAAAATGAATTGCGACGCCAATGCCAGTTGCGTGTAGTTTTGAGAAGAGTTTCCAAAGGATGCTGCGTGCGTTTGCCACATGGCTTTGATCAAACTTTGTCCGCCTTCAGTAGGATTGATTTTATTCACCACTGCGCGCACATTCATTGAACCGGCGTGGTAAACATGCAACACAAACAAGCGAAACCACAAATCAGACTCATTGTACACGATGTTGTGGTCATTCAAGATTTTCTTTGCTTCCGGAATACAAGTTCGATTGATTAATCGCGCTGCGCCGTAGGCAGATTTATTGAAATCTTTGCGTTCGTCTGTGGTTTTATTGACAATCAATCCTTGTGCTCTTGCTACTCCTGGCATCAATTGAAAAGCACCATAAGCACCAGCAGAAGATTTTTTCAACTGTCCTGGACTTTCAATCAACAAGATGGCTTGGGCATACCAAGGATCAACGCCTTGACTTTCAAAAGCTAAAATGCCATTTGAAATGCTTGGATAAACTTCATTGAATTTGTAAAAATCATTTTTACCAGTGGTTACGAATATTTTGTCGGTAGAATCGACATTGTTCGCCAATTTGAGGCTGTCTTTGAAAATCGTTTTGCGAGCTTCTGATTGTTTTGACCAATCTTTGTTCGACATTTTCATGATGATTTGTCGATTCGATGCGACATTTATCAAACAAGAATCTGGAGACAATTTCATGATTTCTTTCCAAAACGCCGGTTGTGGCAAAGTGTCCCACAATCCATCGAACAATGGTTGGGAATTCATCAAAATGCCGCTTTTTTCAGGATTGGTTACTTCAACCAATTCATGATCCCAACTTGGAAGTTGCGCATAAAATGGTGTTAAAAAAGCGGAGAAAACTAAAATTAAAAAATATCGCATGGAGAGTGCTTTAAGTTTGAATCTCTAAGATACGGTTTTTTATCGAAAAATGAAGTTTTTTATTCGATTTTAATGTTTTCCGCTCGATATTATCCCTTTTTTTAACCAAAAAGTGATTTTTTGCAACGTTTGCATAATAATGATTTTAGTGGCATTGAATCATTCTAATCTCAAAAGTAGTACTTTTAGCCTGTGAAAATCATTCGAAAAATTATCCAATTTCCGTTGATTCTGTTGGTCAAAATTTACCAATGGATAATTAGTCCATTATTTCCCGCAGTTTGCAGATACGAACCAACTTGCTCCAATTACATGATCGAAGCGATTCAAGTTTGGGGGATTTTTAAAGGAACTTATTTGGGTTTGAAACGCATCGCTTCTTGCCATCCTTGGGGCGGACATGGACATGATCCAGTGCCGAAACGGCATAAAAAACACTAAAAAGTCAAAGACTACCTTTTAGTGCAAGAATGTAAATTCCACCTCCACATTATCACCCAAGGTTTTCGCAACAGGACAAGCTTTTCCGGCGGCAATCACTTTTTGAGTTTGGTGTTCATCCCAATCATTTCCGCTTAAATCCATTTCAATCACGATTTTTTGGATTCTCCTCGGACTTTCAGCCATGATTTTGGTTATTGATGCATCAGCTTTTTTAAGTAAAAGTCCGTGGTTGTTGCAGTAAATTCCCATGATGGTAATCATACATGATGCGTAAGAAGTCGCAACCAAATCGGTGGGAGAAAATGCTTCGCCTTTGCCGTTGTTGTCGATGGGTGCATCAGTGATAATCTTCGTTCCAGATGCCAAATGTTCGCATGAAGTTCTTAAATCGCCGAGATATGTTACTTTGGATGTTGCCATTGTTTTTTTGTTTGAAAAGTAAAGGTAGGAAAAAACCATAGACGATGAATTTAGACTTCAACTTTATTCTTTTTGACGAACTAAAAAGTTGTATTTTTGTTTAAGATTTTAGTAAAATGTTTCGAAAATTTACGCTTTTGATTTTATTGGTTTTTCCGTTCTTTTTGTTCGGACAAACTCCTGTGGATGAAAGCGTGGATCCGATTTACAAAAATCAATTTGGAGGTGGAATCTTGTTGGCAACAACTGGAGTAGGAGCGGAAGGATTTTATGGATTTCAAAAGCAAAAGAAAACGACTTGGTTGATCAGTTTGGGGATTGGGAATTTAAAAAGTGAAAAGCAATCCAAAATTTACAACAACAATTACAAAGATGCTCGCGGTTATTATTTTGGAAAAATCAATAGTTTATTTTACCTAAATGCGTCTTTTGGAGCTTCACATCTATTGTATGAAAGCAAAAGATTTCAAGGCGTTGAAATTAGCGGTGTTTGGAGTGCAGGATTGAATTTGGCTTATTTGAAACCGATTTACTTATTGATACGAGAGCCTTACATCGGCGGTAAAGGTTATGAAGAGCCTGTGAATGTGCGATATGATCCTGAAATTCATTATCAAGAAAATATTTATGGCAAATCCACTTTCATGACAGGTATAAAGGAAGGAAAATTTACAACAGGACTGCAATTAAAAGCGGGAGTTTTGTTCAATTTGAGTAAATTTGACCAGTCAATTAGAGCAATCGAAATCGGCGCGAAAATAGATTATTTCTTCAAACCTGTTGATTTAATGTACGCTTCGCCCTCGAAATCTTTATTTAACGCTTTGTACGCCAAATTTTTAATTGGTACAAAAAGAACTTAGTTATGAGTGAAATCATTGAAAAAGATAACAATTCAGTAAGAATTAAAAAACCAAAATGGTTGCGTGTAAAATTGCCAACAGGCGAAAATTACCGCAAAGTGCGCTCTTTGGTCGACGAACATAAATTACACACGATTTGTGAGAGCGGAAGCTGTCCAAATATGGGCGAGTGCTGGGGTGAAGGAACTGCGACATTTATGATTTTGGGAAATATTTGTACCAGAAGTTGTGGTTTTTGCGCGGTTCAAACGGGACGACCGTTGGAAGTTGACATTTATGAGCCTGGAAGAGTGGCGCACAGCGTCAAAACAATGGGCGTGAAACATGCCGTTCTGACTTCAGTTGACCGTGACGATTTGAACGATGGCGGTTCTGAAATTTGGGTGCAAACGGTGAAAGCAATCAGACATCAGTCGCCACAAACGACCATGGAAACCTTGATTCCAGATTTTGCTGGGAAATGGGAAAATTTGCAAAACATCATTGATGTGGCACCAGAAATTGTTTCGCATAACTTGGAAACAGTTCGTCGCTTGACCAAACAAGTGCGCATTCAAGCAAAATATGACCGAAGTTTGGAAGTATTGTTTCGCTTGAAAAAAGGAGGAATGAGAACCAAATCTGGTGTAATGTTGGGCTTGGGAGAATCACACGAAGAAGTGTTGGAAACGATGGAAGATTTGCGTAGTGTAAATGTTGATATTCTGACTTTAGGACAATACCTGCAACCAACGCCAAAACACTTGCCAGTGCAAGAGTTTATTACACCAGAAAGATTCGAAGAATACAGAATCAAAGGTTTGGAAATGGGTTTCCGTTATGTTGAAAGTGGACCATTGGTGCGTTCTTCTTACCATGCTGAAAAACATATTTTTGATTTATAAGTTTTTCAATGTCAGAGCAGTCGAAATTAGATTTTAAAGTTTTTAAAAGATTGATGTTTTTTGTAAAATCTTACAAGAAATATTTACTCTTTTCGCTGTTCTGTACCCTGACGTTGTCTGCTTTAACGCCTTTGCGACCAATGTTAATTGGAACAATGGTGAGCGATTTCATCATCAATAGCCAAAATGAATCCGCTTTATTTAATTGGTTCATGATGCTGCTATTATTGCTGCTCGTGGAAGGAGTTTTTCAATTTATGAATTCCTACTTCAGTAATTTATTGGCCCAAACTGTTATCAGCGATATTCGAAAAAGATTGTTTGAACATTTTATTTCATTCAGAATGAAGTATTTTGATCAAACTCCCATTGGAAATTTAGTTACTCGATTGGTTTCAGATATTGAAGCGATTTCCGAAGTTTTTTCTTCTGGATTGATTGATATTTTAGGTGATTTGTTGATGCTGATTTTTATCATTATCATGATGATGTTTACCAATTGGCAACTGACGTTGATGACCTTGATTCCAATTCCGTTGTTGATTTTAGCAACCAGGATTTTTGCACGAGCGATGCGAAATTCGTTTCAATCAGAGCGCTTGCAAGTCACGCGATTGAATACTTTCGTCCAAGAGCACATTTCTGGAATGTCGATTGTGCAACTTTTCAATAGAGAAAAGCAAGAACAAAAAGAATTTGAATCAATCAACAACGACCACAAACAAGCACAAGTGAATGCGATTTGGGCCTTTTCAATTTTCTTTCCAGTTGTTGAAATTTTGTCTTCTCTTTCCATCGCTTTGATGTTAGTTTGGGGAGCATTTCAATTGATTGGAGAAAACACGCCAGAGCCAGCTAAATTGTATGAACAAATTTTTGAATTTACCTTGTGGATTCACATGTTGTTTCGACCAATCAGACAGTTGGCGGATAAATTCAACATTTTACAACGCGGAATTGTGCGTGCTGAAAGGGTTTTTGAAGTGCTAGACATGCACGAAGATGTTCAAATTGAAGGAGAAATTAAAGACATCAATTTCAATCAAGACATTCATTTTAAGGACATTTATTTTGCTTACAAAGAAGAAGATTGGGTTTTGAAAAACATCAATTTGACGATTGAAAGCGGTAAAACGGTAGCTTTTGTTGGTGCAACTGGCGCCGGAAAATCTTCGATTGTGAATCTACTCGGACGGTTTTATGAATTCCAAAAAGGAACGATTTCCTTGGGTGAAACAGATATCAAATCGCTTCAATTGAATTATTTAAGAAAAAATATTGCGATTGTACTGCAAGATGTATTTTTATTTTCTGGGACGATTTTTGAAAATATTACGTTGGGAGACCCTTCCATTACCAAAGCGCAGGTAATTGAAGCCGCAAAAGCGGTGAGCGCGCACGATTTCATAGATAGATTGCCTCAAGGCTATGATTATGAAGTGGGAGAAAGAGGAGGTGTTTTGTCTGTCGGTCAGCGACAATTGTTGGCTTTTATTCGCGCTTATGTTTACAATCCGCACATTTTAATTTTAGATGAAGCGACTTCAAGCGTGGACAATGAATCAGAAGAATTGATTCAAAAAGCCACTGAAAAATTGACCCAAGGCAGAACATCAATCGTCATTGCACACCGTTTATCGACTATTCAAAACGCTGATAAAATTGTGGTGATGGATCATGGAGAAATTATCGAAACGGGTACACACAATGAATTACTTGCAACAGATGGATACTATCGTAAATTGTATGATATTCAATTTGCTGAAAAGTAAACTCTAAGACGTCGAAAACTGATGTAAATCATTTCTGAATGTGACTTTTGTATCAAAGAAAGAGATGTCAATCTTTTAAATTTGTTCTATAAAATTTACAATCATGAAAATCGAACAAATTTACACAGGATGCATCGCACACGCAGCGTATTATTTAGAAAACAACGGAGAAGCTGCTATTTTTGACCCATTGAGAGAAGTTGGTCCATATTTGGATCGCGCCAAGGCAGACAACGCCAAAATCAAATATGTTTTTGAAACCCATTTCCACGCAGATTTTGTCAGTGGACATTTAGATTTAGCTAAGAAATCAGGTGCCCAAATTGTTTATGGTCCAACAGCGAAACCAGGATTTGAAGCTATTGTTGCAGAAGACAATCAACTATTCAAAGTAGGAAATTATGCTGTCAAAGTTTTGCATACGCCAGGACATACGATGGAAAGTACAACTTATTTGCTCATCGATGAAAACGGAAAAGAGCACGGAATTATTTCTGGAGATACTTTGTTTATTGGTGATGTTGGTCGTCCAGATTTGGCACAACATGTCATCGCTGATTTAACACAAGATAAATTGGCGGCACATTTATTTGATTCTTTGAGAAATAAAATCATGCCTTTGTCTGACGATTTAATTGTTTATCCAAATCATGGAGCTGGTTCTGCATGCGGTAAGAAAATGAGCAAGGAAACAACTGATACTTTGGGCAATCAGAAAAAAACGAATTATGCATTGCGCGCAGATATGACGAAAGAAGAATTCATCAAAGAATTGTTGACGGGTTTGACGAATCCTCCGGGATATTTTCCTAAAAATGTATTGATGAATATCCAAGGGTATGAAAGTTTAGACACGGTTTTGGAAAGAGGATTGCATGCCTTGGATGCAACTGCGTTTGAATTGCTAGCAAACGAAACCAACGCATTGGTTTTAGATACAAGAGACGCTACGACGTTCGCAAAAGGATTTGTTCCAAACTCAATAAACATTGGAATCGAAGGAAATTTTGCGATGTGGGTTGGAGAAATGATTCCTGATATCAAACAAGAAATTTTGTTGATTACCGAGCCTGGAAGAGAAGAAGAAGCGGTGATTCGTTTGTCACGTGTTGGATATGATCACGCCATTGGATTTTTGAAAGGTGGTTTTGAAACTTGGAAAAATGCTGGAAAAGCGATTGAAACGGTTGAGAGAATGGATGCGCAAACCTTTGAATCAGTTTATAAATCAGTTCCAATCATTATTGACATCCGCAAGAAAAGTGAATTTGAATCAGAACATGTGGTTGGGGCGATTAACATTCCATTGAATGAAATCAATCAACATTTGGCTGAGTTTCCGAAAAACGAACCTTTCATCTTGCATTGCGCAGGAGGGTATAGAAGTATGATTGCCGCGTCCATCTTGAAACAAAGAGGTTGGGACAATTTCAAAGATGTAGATTCTGGTTTTGCTGGAATTGCAAACACATCTGTTGAGAAAACAGCTTATGTATGTCCGAGTACATTGCTGTAAGATTAAAAATAGTTATCAAAGAAAAAGGCTGCTCAAATCATTGAGCAGCCTTTTGTAATTAAAGATAATATGATTAATCTTTGAAATTCATTCTTCCGATCATTTCTTTAGTACCAAATCTTGTATACATTAAGATAGATGAATTTTCTTTGTCAGGAATACAAAGTTTCGGAATCAAAATAGAGCCTAATTCTTTGGTTCCTTTTAGCGCATTGCGCTCTATTTCCCCATCTTCAATGTTTACAGAAACCACAGCAATCGCATTGTTTTTCTTTGAAAATGTCATTGGATATTGTGAGTCGCTGTTTAAGTATTTGAAACTAGCTGGATCGTAGTTTTTCAAATGATCATTGAAGATGATAAACACCTTTTCACCTACTTGTCTCATAACGAAAGATGAGCGAAAAGCACCATCGTTGCTTGTAATTTGCGCTTTTTGGATTTTCTTTTTCCATTGCATTTCTCCCTGATTGTCAAGTTTAAATACGATCAAATCCATTTCATAGTATGTATATGTGGTAAATCGGGCACCTGTCTTAGGATCTGTATAGGTTGTAACAACAACATAACTCTCTTCTGCTACTCCTAAATATCCTCCATCACTCGTTGTTTCAAAATGTCTCATCTTGAAATTATACAAACTTGGCTCAATTCCCTTTTTTTCTTTATTCTTTTCAGTTTTAGCTTTCTGACGTTTTGAAAATCCTTCCATGATAAATTTATCATCAAATTCATGGTAACCTGAACTTAAAATGTCCTGACTTTTAGGGTCCATTACAGAGTAAAAAACACCTCGAACACCTGTGCTTTTTGTTTGACCTTTAATTCCCCTTTCACCATAAAATCCAGAAACAACGAAATTTTCTTTTTTGTTAACAGCAATGGTTAATTGACTGGTATATTTCTCACCTAAGTTCAATTCCAAAGCATTGATTTCGTCTCCGGTAACTTTATAAAACTTGATAGTTGTTGGCTCATCTTTGACAACTAAACTAGTTACCAAAAATAGGGTTCCTTCATTCGAAAGTTTGTAATCTGTAATTGTTTCACCCTTTTCTTCTAAAATATCTTCAAAACTTCCTTCTGTTTCGATCGTTAAATTGGCATCCAATACGAAATAACCATATTTACCGTTTTTAGAATCACTTTTCTTTCTGTTTGATGAATAGTATGTTACACAGATTTTCTCTTTGTCTTCAGATGCCAAAAGTTTGAATCCAGAACGACGTTTATTTTTTTTGTCATAATCAAAAGAAGCAATTTTTTTGCCCTCAACTTCTCTCTTTTCGGTCGATTCTTTGAACTCATGTACGTACAAAGCCTTGTTCGTTTTGTCTGCATTGTCCTCTGACGTAAAAGTATAAATTCTTCCACCTATTTCAAATGTGCCTTCATAATCGCAAGGTTTACCATTTACCAAGTTCTTAAAATAAGTTGTGTTGGTATAATTTAGATTTTTGTAGGTCAATATCCTGCCGTAACTTCCCTGGTTGTAAGTCCATGCATAAAATGAATTTCCATTGACTTGATAAATATCTATGATGGAAGTTTTGGTTTTAATTTGATCTCCCCATTCAAAAGAGTAGTCTTGGGAAAATCCTAACAATGAAGTTAGTAGTGTGATTAGGGTTAATTTTAGTTTCATGAATTGATTTTATAGATTGAATAATCCGACCAAATTAACAATTATTTTGAAAAACTCGTGTTTTGTTGTAAATCAACAATGAATACGTTCCTTTTAATGACGACTTCTACAATTCAATTTAAAGTTCTTCCACAAATTGCTCAAACAGCTAATGTAATTCCAAAAATGGTGCTTTCACATTAAAAATAGTTCTCAAAGAAAAAGGCTACCCAAATCGTTGAGCAGCCTTTTGAATTTTTCTAAGTTTTGAATTATTCGTTTATCGTAATTCTACCAATTACTTCTTTCGAATTAGGTGTTTTGCATACTGCAATAAAAGAACTTTCATTGTCGAAGAAAAAATAGCTTGCCAACATTCTATTTTCGGGATCTACATTTATTGCATTTCTTTTTATTTCGCCGTTTTTAGAATTTATTTCAACCATTGCGATTACTGTCGACCCCTTTTCAGATCCCATATCTATAGGGTCTTTCAAGTCTAAATATTTCTTTGTCGCACGGTCATAGTTGTTGATATCGTCATTAAAGAAGATAAAGACTTTTCCTTTTATTTGGTTTACAGCAAATGAAGATAGACTTGCTAAAATCGGTGTTTGAGATTTCAGAATCTTTTTTTCCCATTCAAATTCACCGTCTTTGTCAAACTTATATACAATTAAATCGAAAAAATGATGTGTGTAGGACGATGGACCAGGAAGTGCAATATATTCCTCAGATACTCCTATAAACCCTCCATCATCCGTCGCTTCAAAGAATTTCATCTGGAAATATTTCAAGATATCTGCATAGTTTCTTTTTCTTGTTTCTGCGTCTTGTTTGTCGAAGTCTCCATGTATTTTTGGCCTCACAATAAATTTTTCATCTAATTCGTGCGAACCGAAATTCAAAACTTTCTCGTTTGAAGGATCAATTTTTGCAAAGAACATTCCCTTCACCTGATTATATTTTTCTTTACCGTAAATTGCTCTAGCACCGTAGAAACCAGTAACTATGATGTTTCCTTGCTTGTCGTCAATTAATTTTAATTGATTTACAATGTTGTCTTCTAATTTTAAATCTAATGGATTTAATTCATTGCCTGATACTACATAAGCTGCTAAAAAAGGTATTTCACTTTGAATTTTATGGGTTCTAGAAACTGCAACTAACGCTCCCTTATTTGTAATTTTAAATTCTCTAATTCTTTCTCCAAGTTCTTCAAATTTATCTTCAATAATTCCCTTTGATTCTATTTCGAGATTGCTATTCAAAATAAAGTAGCCATAACAACCTTTTTTTGTTTTGCTTTCATTGCTAATCGAAGAATAATAGGTGATGCAAGCCTTTTGTTTATCATTTGAAACTGTAACAGCTAAATTTACAAGCTCTTCCACAGTCATTTTATAAAAGAACGAGGCTATTTTTTTTCCTTCAATCTCAGCTTTAACAGCAGATTCATTGTATACATGAGCATAGATTGTTTTTGCTGTTTTGTCATCATTATCCTTGGAAGAAAAATTAATTATTTTGCCGCCAATTTCAACGGTCCCTATGTCGTCTGTCGATTTACCGTTAACTACACTTTTGAAAGATGAAGTAGTGGTGAAAGCAAGATTTTTATAGGATACAATTCTGTTATAGCCACCTTTTTCGAGTGACAAACCGTTAAAAGACGTTCCATTTAATTGAAAGACATTCCTTACAGGAGCTTTAGGGTCGTCTAATTTAGCCCATTCAATATTCACATTTTGGGAGAACCCGGAGTACGAAATGAGTAGTGCAGCAAATGTTGATTTTAATTTCATAAAGTAGTTTTATAAGTTATAATTTGGTGACCAATTTAACACTTATTTTGAAGAATAACGTTTTTTTTGAGAATCAATAATTAAAGAGTTACTTTACATTTGCAATTCAAAAATTCAAGTATGCAAAATAGCTCCATTCCAAACCATCCCATGTTTTCTCGAATTATTCACGGACATTGGCGTTTGCGTGAATGGAATTTGTCTTCACAAGAACTGATAGCTTTGGTTTCACAAGCGCTAGAATTGGGGATTTCAACCATTGACCATGCTGATATTTATGGAGATTACAGTTGCGAAGCGATTTTTCGAGAAGCACTTGCGATTCAGCCGGGATTGAGAAAAGATTTACAGTTGGTTTCAAAATGTGGAATCAAATTGATGTCCGAAAAATTTCCTGACCGAAAAATCAAACACTACGATTACAGCAAAAAGTACATCATTCAATCGGTAGAAAATTCACTTTCAAATTTGAATACAGATTACCTCGATGTTTTGTTGTTGCATCGACCTTCGCCGTTTTTTAATCCTGAAGAAGTTGCTGAAACGTTTGCCGAATTGAAACAAAGCGGAAAAGTATTGCACTTTGGCGTTTCCAACTTTTTGCCACATCAAATGGATTTATTGAATGCTTTTTTGCGCGATCCGTTGGTGACCAATCAAGTTGAAATTTCACCTTTTTGTTTGGATTATTTCCAAAATGGAACGGTTGAAATGATGCAAAAAAACCAAGTAAAACCGATGGCTTGGTCGCCTTTGGCAGGTGGGAAATTGATGAATCCAACAGACGAAAAAGGAAATCGAATTTTCAAATCGTTGCAAGAAGTTGCACATGAATTGAATGAAGAATCCATCGAAAAAGTGGTTTATGCTTGGTTGATGAAACATCCGTCCAATATTTTGCCTGTCGTTGGAACGGGGAAAATTGAAAGACTAAAATTGGCAGTCGAAGCGCAAGAACTGGAAATGTCGCTCGAACAGTGGTTTAAAATTTATATCGCAGGATTGGGAAATTCTTTGCCTTGAATTAACCTTAAATTTTCATTCGAATCCGCCATTCTTTTGGATACAAATTATTGAAGCGATTCCCAAAAATGACTAAAAGCAGTTTAAATGAATATTCTCCGTTTCATTCCCGAATAACTCCGTAGGAGTGAAATATTTGTAACGACGGATGTAAATCCGTCGTAAATGAATGAATTAAATCTGTTTTGGCGTGTGTTTTTGTTTAAAAACCATGACAAAACTGCTCTTGAGGAGAGTAGTGGAAAATCATATAATTTTTTAATATCTTTGTCTAAATACCATACTTCATGTCAACAATAACTATCAAATTAAACGAGAAAACCAAAGCAGGAAAGTCACTGCATGATATAATCGATCTTTTTGCGAAGCAACCAGGTGTTGAAATTATTGAAGAAAAGAGTCCTTATAATCCTGAATTTGTTAAGATGGTTAAAAAATCGGCTGCTAGTAAAAAGAGATGTAGAATTGACGACGTAAATGATTTATGGGCAAGTTTATAGTTGTATTGACTGAAAAAGCAATATTTTTCAGTCTTTTCGTCGAATAATAATCATTCAAATCTTCATTCGAATCCGCCATTCTTTTGGATACAAATTATTGAAGCGATTCCCAATGTGTTTGATCCATCCCAAAGGTTCATTTTGGAATTGCATCACATTGAATCCGTGTTTACCTTCAATTGAAAAAGTATCACCATGTAGATATGATAACGCTTGATTTAAATCCAATTCAATTTTGGGTAAATCGTTGCGTAATAATTTTGGATTCAGCACCAACGCTTCATGGGGAATCAATCCTTTTTTTGCAATTTCGCCCAATTCAGTTCCCATTTTGATGACACGCATTTGGTTTTGAAGATAGATAATTTCCTCCGTAAATTTTTCAGGAACTGCGAATGAATAATTGGTCCACTGAATCGCTTTCATTTCATTTAAATCAGCGAATTCGGTCAGCGGTGAAATGTCTTTGATTGTGGTGACTTCCGCTTTTTTGTTCAACTTCAATTTCAGCTGATTTCTAGTTCCCTGTTTTTGCAACACGCAAATGAAAAATCCTTCAGTATCCACCAACGAAGGCAACGCGTAATTGCCAACATCGTTTCTTCCTTTTTTGAAATGCGTCGTTTCAATCGGAACAATTTCAGCTTGCAATTCATTCAAAAGCCAAGCGATATTTTCTTCGTTTTCTTGGGTGTTGAATGTACAAGTAGAATATACCAAAAAACCTCCCGGTTGCAAACTTTCCCAAACATCCATTACGATGCGTTTTTGGCGTGCTGCACACAAATCAACATTCAATTGCGACCATTCATTGCGTGAAGCGTGGTCTTTGCGAAACATTCCTTCGCCAGAGCAAGGTGCATCCACAACAATCAAATCGAAAAAATCAGGAATGCGCTGAAAGTCTGCAGGATCGTTGTTGGTGACAATGGAATTGGTGACGCCCCATTTGGTCATGTTTTCCTTCAAAATCTTCGAGCGCGCTTGAATCACTTCGTTGGAAACGAGCAGTCCTTCACTGTTTAAAAAACTGGCAATCAGTGTGCTTTTTCCGCCTGGAGCCGCGCATAAATCCAATACAAAAGGATTTTCTGGCAACGCAAGTTGATTCAAAACGGTTTCTAAAAACATCGAACCTGCTTCTTGCGGATAATAAGTTCCTGCATGAAACAAAGGATCTTTGGTGAAAAAAGGTCTTTCAGTCAAATAAAAAGCATTTTTACACCAAGGGATTTCTTTTAAAATCGGTAATTCAGCTTCTGTCTTCAAAGGATTTCTGCGAATCGAAACAGGAGAATCTGTTTCCAAAGCGGCTAACAATTCAACACCTAAAAAGGCATCATTTTCAACACGTTTTTTGAAATCTTCTGGAAGTGACATGAGCTAAATTTACGATTATTGCTTTGATTTAAAATTCCATTCTTGCTTGCGCACTGACACTTTGGTCGGTAAATATTTTTTCTTGATACATAAAAAATCCTGTCATGGCAATCATTGCTGCATTGTCTGTACAAAATTCAAACTTCGGAATATATACATCCCAACCGTTTGCTTTCCCAACTTCTTTCAATTTTTTGCGCAAACCAGAATTGGCAGAAACACCTCCAGCAATGGCGATTTGTTTGATGTTTAAATCTTTACTTGCATTCAATAATTTCACAAACAAAATATCTAAAATGGATTTTTGAACTGACGCACAAATGTCGTTCAATTCAGTTTCCATGAAATCAGCTTGAATTTTGGTTTGTTTTTGCAAAAAATAGAGAATAGATGTTTTTAATCCGCTGAAACTGAAATCATAATTCGGCATATTTGGTTTAGCAAATTCAAAGCGATTTTCATTTCCCAATTGCGCATATTTGTCAATCAAAGGCCCGCCAGGATATGGCAAACCAAGAATTTTTGCAGTTTTGTCAAAAGCTTCTCCAGCGGCATCGTCAATGGTCGTTCCGATGATTTCCATTTCCAAATAATTTTTCACCAAAACGATTTGCGTGTGTCCGCCAGAAACTGTCAAACATAAAAATGGAAACTGAGGTTTGGATTGATTTTCTTGGTCGATAAAATGCGCCAAAACATGACCATGCATGTGATTCACGTCAATCAAAGGAATGTTTTTTGCCATGGCAAAAGCTTTCGCAAATGATGTTCCAACAACCAACGAACCAAGTAAACCAGGACCGCGTGTAAAAGCAATTGCATCAATATCATCGGCAGAAATTCCCGCTTGTTTGATCGCTGCATCAACCACCGGAATGATGTTTTGCTGATGCGCACGAGAAGCCAATTCGGGAACCACGCCACCGTACTTTTCATGAACCGCTTGACCTGCAATTACGTTTGATAAAATGGTGCTATTTTTGATTACAGCTGCCGAAGTATCGTCGCAAGATGACTCAATGCCTAAAATGATAGTGTGATTATTGCCCAATTTCCTTAAATTTGTATTTAGAATGTCAAAATTACTCAAAATTGTAGGAAGATTAACGGGCGGACTCTTAGAGTGGTTCTTAATTCTTTTTATAATTTTTGCTTTTGCGATTAGAACCAGTCCCGTACAAACATTTTTGGCTCAGCAAGTTACCAATTATCTTTCTAAAGAACTAAAAACCAAGTTTAAGGTTGATAAAGTTTCGATTATTTTTTTCAATAAAGTCGCTTTAGATGGCGTATTTGTATTGGATCAGAAAAAAGACACATTGGCTTCCATTAATTCAGTTTTTGTAACGTTAAAGTCTTTCAATCAATACAGTAGTAAAATTGCATTGGATGAATTGAAGTTAGAAGGAGGAATTGTAAAATTGAGTCGCGAAAAAGTGACTGGAGAGTATAATTATGGTTTCATTGTAGATTATTTCGATTCAGGAAAAAAGTCAACCAAAAGCGCGCCTTATCAAATCACTTTAGACAATATCGGCTTGGAACGCGTTCGTTTTCATTACGACGATAACCGAAAAGGCTACAACACTTTTGGAATGGACTATGACCATTTGCAGTTTAATAATGTGTATTTGTATGCAAGTCGTTTCAAATCAGATAATGGCGTTTTAACTGGATTTATCAAACATTTATCGGTCAGAGAGAAGTGTGGTTTTAGGCTCCGGAAATTCTCGACGGATTTTAATATTTCAGATGAAGGTTTGAAGCTGAAACGCTTACACATCATCACTGAAAATTCCCAAGTTTATTTTCCTAAAATGTTCATGTTGATGAACGAAATGGAAGATTTTCAGGAATTTGAAGACAGCGTAACTTTTGATGCGGTATTGAATGAAAGCAATGTTTCGATGAAAGACATTTCCTATTTCGGAACAGCTTTGGAAGGAATGGATCAGCAAGTGATCATAAAAGCAGATGTTACAAACAAGGTGAAAAACTTGAAAATTGCACATTTATTGTTAAAAACTGGAAATCGCACAAGATTGGAAGGAACAGTTAATTTGCCAGATTTCAGGGAATTTAATCAAGCATTTTTTCAGGAGAAACTGGATTATGTTTATGTTGATTTGAAAGATTTGCAACAAATCAAATTGCCGAAAGATGTGGGTGATAAATATATTTCACTGAATGAAACTGTCAATCGATTGGGGTATTTCCGTGCCATAGATTTGAAAGTAGATGGCTTTTATTCCCAGTTTGTGGTTGAATCTGATAAGATTTCTACTGCCTTGGGAAGTGTGCGATTGGATCACGGAATCATGTTTAGCGAAAGTGAAAACAAGAAATCTTTCACTTTTGAGGAATCCCAAGCGAGTGAATATGATGTTAAAATTGATAGTTTTCAATTGGGGAAATTTTTCAATGAACCAACCTTAGGAAGTGTTTACGGAACTTTTTTCATGAATGGAGAAATATTTGGCGATGGAAAAATCAACTTCAACAAAATCAATGGAGAAGTTTCTCGTATAGATTTTAACGGTTATCCGTACAAAAATGTAGTTGTAAATGAAGCAAGTTATATCGACAAAGTTTTTACAGGCAATATCGATGTGAATGATGAAAATGTGGTGTTAAACTACAACGGATTTTTAGACTTTAATAAAGTTCAACATTTTGATTTTGATGTCATTGTCAATCAAGCCAAAATGAATAAATTGCATTTCATCGATTCAGATACACTTTTGACCTTGAACACCATTTTTCACGCCGACATTTCAGGAACCGAAATCAATAATTATTCTGGTTTTGTTGGCTTACATTCGTTGAAATATCAAGCGGGGAATAAGTCTTTTGACATTCCAAAAATGGATATCAATGTTGATCGAAGTCTTGAAATGGACCAATTGAGATTGGAAAGTAAAATGATGCGCGCCACAGTCAACGGTAAAATTGATTTCAAAACGATTGCAAATGATTTTAACAATCAGTTTAGTGTTGTTTTTCCAGCTTTATTTGCTTACCAAAAACCGCCAAAATCTAGTATTCAAAATCATTTTAACTATAACGTTACGGTTCAAGATATCAATGGGTTATTGGCGATTTTTGTTCCAGATTTGAAGGTAAGTAAAGGCACAACAATTTACGGTGATTACGATGGATACACCAACGATTTTTCGATGAATTTAAATTCGAGTAAAGTCAGCTATGGAATATTTGAATCTAAAGTCCTGAACCTTCAACAATCGTTCACAGATTCTACATTGACTGCTGATTATCAACTAGGAACATTCTCAATGAATGATACTCTGGAAGTAAAAAATGTTTCCTTTTTAACTTCAGGTGTGAGAGGCAATTTACATTCTTCACTCAGTTGGAATCCTGCAACAGACAATGAATCTAACTTCATTTGGGATACCAAGGTGAAAGGAATTAGCAGTTATATTTTTGACTTACAACCTTCGTTTTTTAGCATCAATAAACACCGTTGGGATATAGAAAATGCAGCTGAAATTGGTTTTCTTCCTCAAGATATTCATATTGATCAGTTTAAAATGCACAGAGACAACCAATTTATATCTTTGAATGGTGCACTTTCTGCTGATACTTCAGAATCTTTGGATATTAAAATCAATGCTTTTCAATTAGAAGATTTCAGTAGTTTAATGGGTTTCAAAACCGTGATTAAAGGAGAGGTAAATGGTGATGTTACCATGTCAAATCCTTTTGAAAATATTTATTTTAAAGGTGATGCTGTAGTTTCCAATTTTTACCTAAACAACCAAGAAGTGGGTGAAGTCAACCTTCATGGAAAATGGAATAAATCGAAAGAAAGCATTGTTTTGAATGGAGATTTATATTACAAGAAGAACAAAACATTCAATTTTGATGGAGACTATTACATCTACAAAGACAAAAACAATATCAATTTTGTGTTAGATTTCGATCAAACAAATATTCAATTTGCAAGTGCATTTTTGGACCCCAAAGTGGTTACAAATGTAAAAGGATTGTTGGACGGAAAAATGCACATTACTGGAACTCCAGAATCTCCTGAATTGGAAGGAGATATTGACTTACTTGGAGGAAATGCTAAAATTGAAATGTTTGGTGTTAATTTCGGTTTCAACGGTAGAATTGAAGTTGAAAAAGACATGTTCATTGTCAATAATATGCCGGTAATTGATGAAGAAGGTAACACCGGTTCTATGAATGGAACAGTAATTCATAATGATTTTGAAGATTGGAATTTCGACTTGTTTTTCAATATTGACGAATATTATGATGTTGACCAAAGACGATTAGTGAAGGTCGATAATTTTCTGGTTTTGAATACCCAATACGAGGAGGGAAGTGTTTATTATGGAAAAGGTTACGCCACCGGAAATGCCAATATTTCTGGATATGCCGATAATTTGGAAGTAATCGTAAACATGAAAACTGAGCGCAATACACACATCAATTTCCCGATGTATGGCGTCACAGAATTGGAAGACGAATTGAGTTTCAAATGGGAGAATTTAATCAAAGATTCCGTCATTATTTTACCTGAAATTGATTTTACTGGTGTTGATTTAGATTTGAATTTCAATGTTACACCAGACGCTACTTTAAAATTGATTTTTGACGATCAAACAGGCGATGAAATTACAGCACAAGGAAGAGGTCAAATTGGGATTAAATTGAACAATTTGAATGATTTGTCAATGGATGGAACTTATACCGTGACGCAAGGAAATTACAACTTCGTTTTGGGCGTTTTGAAAAAATCATTTAACATCGACAATGGTGGAACGATTTCGTGGAATGGTGGTGGAGCAGAGGATGCAACGCTTAATTTGAAATCCAATTATTTAGTCAGCGCAAATGTAAACGACATTGTGCAAGATTTGGAAAGCAAGAAATCGACAGCATCGAATCAGCCCGTGTTTTGTAATTTGTATTTGACTGGAATGTTGTCAGATCCCCAGATTCGATTCGAAATTAAATCACCGAAAGCTTCCGAAAGTGCTCGCGCTGCTATTGAGCGTATCAACAGCAATTCAGATGAATTGAACAAACAATTTTTCTCCTTGTTGATTGCCAATCGTTTTCAACCAAATGTCGGCGTTTCAGGAACAGGTTCTGGAAGCAATGCAGCGTTGGATGCCTTGTCAGGACAAATCAACAGTTTGTTGGGCGAACTTTCCAAAGACGTTCGTTTGAATGTGGATTTGAAAAACGACATTATCACAGGGCAAAATTCTCAAAAAATCGGATTTTCCACGAATGCTTTGAACGATAAATTAATTATTACAGGCGTTTTTGGGGTTGAAAAAAATGCTGGAGGTTCCAATCAAAGTACATTTATCGGAGATTTAAATTTGGAGTATATTTTAGATGACAATGGAAATTTTAGGGTGAGTATTTTCAATGAATCCAACGATTATACGGTAATCCAAGATAGAAATTTAGGTCGATTTACCCAAGGAGTTGGTTTGCAATATCAAGAAGATTTTCAAACTTTGAATGATTTTAAATTGTTACAAACGTTTTTTGATTTCTTCCGAAAAGACAAAAAAGTGACTTTAACAAGAAAAAGAAAACGAACGCCTGTTCCACCATTGAAACAACCTGAAAAGATCGCCAAACCTGACGAAGAAAACTAAGTCAAATTTTATTGATTTAGCTGAATATTTTCATTCAAAAAATCTTTATTTTTCAAGTTTATACTTACTTTTGATGACTTTCAAAATTTAATACCAAATTGATGAAAAAAGTTCTTGTAGCCAACAGAGGAGAAATTGCTCGAAGAGTAATTCGAACATTGAAAAAAATGAACATTGCAAGTGTTGCTGTTTATTCTGATTCTGATGCCAATGCTCCGCATGTTTTGGAGGCCGACGAAGCTGTTTATTTGGGTAAATCGCCTTCTGCAGAAAGTTATTTGCGACAAGATGCGATTTTAGATTATTGCAAAGAATTGGGGGTAGATGGAATTCATCCTGGATACGGATTTTTGTCTGAAAATGCTGGATTTGCTGAAAAAGTAAAAGCTGCTGGAATTACATTTATCGGACCGTCTGCTCACGCAATGAATTTGATGGGAGATAAATTGTCTGCCAAACAAGCAGTTGCAGCTTACAATGTTCCTTTGGTTCCAGGTGTTGATAGAGCAATTACAGATCCTGAAGAAGCGATTCAAATTGCGCAACAAGTTGGTTTGCCTGTTTTGATCAAAGCATCAGCTGGAGGTGGTGGAAAAGGAATGCGATTGGTGGAAACCTTGGAAGAATTGCCAGAGCAAATGAAAATGGCGCAAAGTGAAGCGCGTTCGTCTTTTGGTGATGATGCGGTTTTTATCGAAAAATTTGTCACCAAACCAAGACACATTGAAATTCAAGTTTTTTCTGATTCTTTGGGAAATCACGTATATCTTTTTGAAAGAGAATGTAGCATTCAACGCCGTCACCAAAAGGTGATTGAAGAAGCTCCAAGTGCAGTTTTGACTCCAGAAATCAGACAAAAAATGGGTGAATCTGCCGTTGCGGTTTGCAAAGCTTGTAACTACGAAGGCGCAGGAACTGTGGAGTTTTTGTTAGATGCAGATTTGAATTACTACTTCTTGGAAATGAATACACGTTTGCAAGTTGAGCATCCAGTGACAGAAGAAATTACAGGATTGGATTTAGTTGAATGGCAAATTCGCGTGGCGCGCGGAGAACGTTTACCAAAATTGCAAGATGAATTGAAAATCAATGGTCATGCGATTGAAGTGCGCGTTTATGCAGAAGATGCGTTAAACGGATTTACACCAGATATTGGAAATTTAAGAAGATATAGAATCCCTGTTGGAAAACATGTTCGTGTGGATGATGCGTTCGAAGAAGGAATGGATATTCCAATTTATTATGATCCAATGATTGCGAAATTGTGCGTTTGGGGTGAAACAAGAGAAATCGCCATCGAAAACACAATCAAAGCCATTGACGATTATCAAATTTCAGGATTAAAGACAACGTTGGATTTCGGAAAATACGTGATGAAGCACGAAGCTTTCCGCTCTGGAGATTTTGATACCAATTTCGTCAAACAATATTTTTCTGACCCAACGGTAATAAAAGATGCGATGGAAGAGGAGAAAGCAGCATTGTTGTCATCTGTTGATCAAATCTGGAATCAAATTCAGAAAAACAAACAAAAAGAATTCGTTTCAAAACCAATCCACGGTGCTTGGAAATTGATGAAGAAATAGAGAAAATCTAGATATTAAAAAAGCGTTTGAAAAATCTCAAACGCTTTTTTTATGCTTTTAATCAAAAATCAAAATCAATCTACCCTATCATCTGCGCATTTGGATCCATCCAAAAAACTTCCCACAAATGTCCGTCTAAATCCTGAAATCCCCATTGATACATGAATCCGTGATCTTGTGGGTCATTGGGCGTTGTCGCTCCAGCTTGCACCGCTTTTTCTACAAAAGGCGCCACTTTTTCTTTTGAATCTACTTCCAAAGAAAGGATTACTTCAGTGGTTTGATTTGCATCAGCAATTTCTTTGTTAGTGAACGTTTTGAAAAATTCACGACTCAGTAACATCACAAAAATATTTTTGTCAACGACCATGCAAGTAGCATTGTCATCTGTCATTTCAGATTCAAATTCGTAATCCAAAGATTTGAAAAACGCCGTACTTTTTTCTAAGTCAGCCACCGGAAGGTTAATGAAGATTCTTGCCATTTTTGAGTTTTTTAAAATAAAATTGAAAGTGTAAAAATACCATCTAAGCAAATATAATAGAATCTCAGAAAAGGAAGCGTAATGTTTTGGAGGATTTCAAAAATTACTCGTTCAATTTCATAAATATTGTAACTTTACACTTTAAAATAAAAACATTTCAAATGAGCCAAGTTTCCATAAAAAGTATTGAAAATGCGATAAACATTGTTGACAATTTAGACGATGACGCACTAGAGCAATTGTCTGAACGTCATTCGTTGGCTCAACCTACGTTGTTGGGATATATTATGTCTGCAGCAATTGAATATCAAAATGAAAAATTAGAAGGATTATTGTTGTACTACTATTGCTTGATTTCTGAAAGTTTCACGCAAGAAGGTTTGGTAACAAATACTGTTACAGATGATGACATCGACGCTTTCGAAGAACCTTATTTTGAAATGTTGGATGCTTATTTCGACAACAATGAAGACGATATTTTGGAAGATTTTTGTGATCAACCAGAGTTGGCGCGATTCATTTCAATTGAATTAAGCGAACCGGATGACGACGGAACTGAATTGGACGATGAAACTGCAACACAATTGTTTATCGTCATGATTGCATTTACTACATTGCTTTCAAGGTCTGTAAAAGCAGCATGAAAACTCCGCAAGAAATAGTCAATCTGATGATGCAAAATGATGCATTCAGTCAATGGATGAACGTTGAAGTTCTTAAAATTGGCGCAGGTTTTTGCACTGTTTCTTGTAAAGTGAATTCAGAAATGCTCAACGGATTTCATATATTACACGGCGGAATTAGTTATTCTTTGGCTGATTCCGCTTTGGCTTTTGCCTCCAATAGTTATGGAAATCAATGTGTAAGCATCGAAACATCCATTTCTCACACCAAACCTGCCAAATTAGGCGATATCCTTTTCGCAACTTGTGAAGAACTTCACCGTGGAAAAACCACTGGAATTTATGAAGTTAAAGTCACCAACCAAGACCAAAAATTGATCGCTTTATTCAAAGGAACGGTGCACGTTTCTGAAAAGAAGTGGTAAAATTGAAACTTTAATTTTTAAAGAATTCCTCCATTCTTTTGTTATGTACGCATAATTTTTTTAACAAAATTTTATTGTGCGTGCTTAGAATATTTTTATATCTTTAGGTCAACTTTAAAGATACAAATGGAAAACAATCAAGATCCAACCATAGATTTTTTTATTCGTCAAACTTGGCACAAAATTTCTCGCATGTACAATCAGCAAGCTGCTGAGCACAACATGACTATTTCCACGGGTTACATTTTATTGATTATAGATAAAAATGGAACGCCAAGCACTCAACTTGGTCCAAGAATGGGAATGGAACCAACGAGTTTGTCACGCACTTTAAAAACCATGGAAGATGATGGTTTTATCTACAGAAAAGTGGATGAAGTGGACAAACGAAAAGTCTTGATTTTCTTGACTGAAAAAGGCTTGGAGCAAAGAAAAATTTCTAAAAAAGTAGTGTTGGATTTTAACAACAAATTGCTTTCAAAAATTCCGAAAAACAAATTGAAAGTTTATTTCGAAGTGATGGTCAAAATAGACCAAATCGCAGAAGATGAACTTCAAAAATTAGCTCAATAAATTATAAACTTGGTTTGAAAGTTCTTCAAACTTAAAATTAGATCAAAAATGAATAGAAACATTCGAAAAGTAGCCGTTCTTGGCTCAGGTGTAATGGGTTCTCGCATTGCTTGTCACTTTGCCAATATCGGCTGTGAAGTGCTCTTGCTGGATATTCAGCCCAAAGAACTGACAGAGAAAGAGCTAAAATCAGGTTTAACCACAGATTCACCGCAATTCAAAAACAGAATTGTGAATGAATCTTTGGAATTTGCCGTAAAATCAAATCCTTCGCCGATTTACAGAAAATCTTTCGCAAGTCGCATTAAGACTGGAAATTTCACCGACGATATGGCGCAAATTTCAACCGCGGATTGGATCATCGAAGTGGTTGTAGAAAGATTAGACATCAAAAAAACAGTTTTTGAACAAGTCGAAAAATTTCGCAAAGCTGGAACAATCATTTCTTCTAACACTTCTGGAATTCCGATTCATTTGATGTTGGACGGCAGAAGCGACGATTTCAAAGCACATTTTTGTGGAACGCACTTCTTCAATCCGCCAAGGTATTTACAATTGTTGGAAATCATTCCTACGCCTGCAACGAATCCTGAAATTGTTGATTTCTTGATGGATTTTGGTAGTAGAATGTTGGGCAAGAAAACAGTACTTTGTAAAGATACGCCAGCATTTATCGCCAATCGTGTGGGAGTTTATTCCATCATGGCACTTTTCCACGCGGTCAAAGACATGGGATTCACGGTTGAAGAAGTGGATAAATTGACAGGTCCAGTTTTGGGTCGACCAAAATCAGCGACTTTCAGAACCTGTGATGTTGTAGGTTTGGATACTTTGGTGCACGTTGCCAACGGATTGAAAGCGAATTGTCCTGACGATGAAGAAAAAGACTTATTTGAATTGCCAGATTACGTTGCCAAAATGGTCGAAAACGGCTGGTTGGGTTCGAAATCAAAACAAGGATTTTACAAAAAAGTGACGAATGCCGAAGGAAAATCTGAGATTTTAAGCTTGGATTTGACCACTTTGGAATACCGTTCTGCTTCGAAAGTGAAATTTCCAACTTTGGACATGGCGCGACCAATTGACGATTTGAAACAACGCACCAAAATGTTGTTCATGGGAATGGACAAAGCTGGTGAGTTTTACCGCACACTTTTCGGTGGTTTATTTGCTTACGTTTCCAACAGAATTCCTGAAATTTCTGATGAACTATATAAAATTGACGATGCCATCAAAGCAGGTTTTGGGTGGGAATTAGGTCCGTTCGAAACTTGGGATATTCTTGGATTTGATCAAGGATTGAAAATGTTGGAGAAATCAGGTAAAAAGCCAGCCGCTTGGATTTTAGAGATGAAATCAAAAGGCGCGACTTCGTTTTACCAACAATCTAAAGGACAAAAATCATATTACGACATTCCATCAGGAACTTATAAAATCATTCCTGGAACAGAGAATTTGGTCATTCTAGATGCATTGCGTGCTGAGAATACCGTTTGGAAAAATTCAGATGCAACTTTGGTTGATTTGGGAGATGGAATCTTGAATTTAGAATTCCACACCAAAATGAATACCATCGGTGGTGGCGTGATTGAAGGAATCAATAAAGCAATTGATTTTGCAGAGAAAGATCAAAAAGGTTTGGTAATTTCCAATACGGGTCAGAATTTCTCTGCAGGAGCAAATGTCGGAATGATTTTCATGATGGCTGCTGAGCAAGATTACGATGAATTGAATTTTGCTGTTAAAGCTTTTCAAGACACAATGATGCGTGTGCGCTATTCGAATATTCCTGTAATTGTTGCGCCACACAATATGGCGCTAGGTGGAGGTTGTGAACTTTCGATGCATTCAGACAAAGTGGTTGCTCATGCAGAATTGTATATGGGATTGGTTGAGTTTGGTGTTGGTTTGATTCCCGGCGGCGGCGGTTCGAAAGAATTTGCAAAAAGACTTTCCGATGAAATGCGTGAAGGCGATATCAAAATCAATCGGTTGAGAGAAAAATTCTTGACAATCGGTCAAGCAAAAGTCTCAACATCTGCATATGAAGCTTTTGATTTAGGTTATTTGCGTGAAGGAACTGATGAGGTTGTTGTGAGTCGCGATCACCAATTGTTGCGCGCTAAACAAGCTTGTTTGGAAATGGCAAACAAAGGCTACATCGCACCAAAACGCGAGAAAAACATAACGGTTTTAGGTCAAGAAGGCTTAGGAATTGTCTATGTCGGCGCGAGTTCCATGGTTTCAGGAAACTACATGTCGGTGCACGACCAAGTGATTTCCGAAAAACTAGGATTCGTTCTTTGCGGTGGCGATTTATCAGCAAATACAATTGTTTCAGAACAATATTTGCTTGACTTGGAACGAAAAAAATTCCTAGAGCTCTGTCAAGAACGCAAAACCTTAGAGCGCTTGGAAAGTTTGGTTAAGAACGGGAAAATATTACGGAATTAAGATATTAAGATATTAGGATGTTAGGATTTTAAGAGAATTATAAAATAAAAGAAGATGAAAAAAGCGCATAATTTTAGAGAATTGAAAATTTGGCATGAGTCTATGAAATTGGTTAAAATGATTTACTTGTTAAATCAAGAGTTGCCAAATGATGAAAGATTCGGACTGATTTCTCAAATGAACAGATGCTCTATTTCAATTCCATCTAATATCGCTGAAGGTTCAGGTAGAACAAGCGAAAAAGAGTTTTTACATTTTTTAAAAATCAGTCTTTCATCTTCCTATGAATTAGAAACACAATTGATTTTGGTTGAAGATTTATTTAAAATTAACGTAGAAAATATCATGAGTGAATTAAATCAACTACAATTGATGATTGGTGGATTCATCCGAAAAATTAATGGCGATTTGAAGTCTTAAAATCCTAAAGTCCTAGCATCTTAAAATCTATTTAAAAAAATAAAAATGGCAAATACAGCATACATAGTAGCAGGCTACCGCTCGGCGGTGGGGAAAGCGGGGAAAGGTGGATTTAGATTCTACCGCCCTGATGATTTAGCGGCAGATGTGATCAAGCATTTGATGAAACAATTTCCACAGTTGGACTCTGGTCGCGTGGATGATGTGATCGTTGGAAATGCGACACCTGAAGCAGAACAAGGTTTGAACGTCGGGCGTATGATCGCTTTGATGGGATTAGATAATTACAAGGTTCCAGGAATGACCGTGAACAGATATTGTTCGTCAGGTTTGGAAACAATCGCGATTGCGAAAGCTAAAATCGAAGCTGGAATGGCTGATTGCATCATCGCTGGTGGTGTTGAATCTATGTCAGTGATGGCGATGGGCGGTTGGAGAATTGTTCCAAACTCAAAAGTGGGAAAAGCAAATCCAACATGGTATTGGGGAATGGGATTGACCGCTGAAGCAGTGGCAAACGATTGGAAAATTTCGCGTGCGGAACAAGATGCTTTTGCATTGCATTCTCACGAAAAAGCAATTGCAGCCATCAAATCAGGAAGATTTAAAGACGATATCGTGCCGGTGACTGTGGAAAATATTTTCTTAGATGAAAACGAAAAACGCCAAGTGAAATCTTACGTTGTGGACACAGATGAAGGTCCGCGCGCGAGTACCTTGGAAGCGTTGGGCGGATTGAAACCAGTTTTCGCAAACGGCGGAAGTGTTACTGCAGGAAATTCTTCTCAAACTTCTGACGGTGCAGCATTTGTGTTGGTGATGTCAGAAAAAATGGTGAAAGAATTGAATATCGAACCGATTGCGAGATTGGTGAGTTATGCCGTTGTGGGCGTTGAACCACGCATCATGGGAATTGGTCCAGTGGACGCGATTCCAAAAGCGATTAAAATGGCAGGTTTGACTAAAAACGACATCAATTTATTTGAATTGAACGAAGCTTTTGCATCGCAATCTTTGGCTGTCATTCGTGAAACGGGAATCAATCCTGAATTGGTGAACGTGAATGGAGGAGCGATTGCACTTGGACATCCACTCGGATGCACGGGAGCAAAATTGACGGTTCAAATCATGAATGAATTGAAAAAACGCGACCAGAAATATGGCGTTGTTACGATGTGCATCGGAACAGGTCAAGGCGCTGCGGGTGTGATTGAAATGTTGTAAGAACGATTTCAACTTAAAATATAAAAGCGTGTATCAAATTGAGATACACGCTTTTTTTTGTTTTTATTTTCTCTTATTCGGATCACTCAAAATCACCCTTAAACTGGAATCGCTTGAGAAATATTGCCATGCCCAATTGATGAGAATGATTAATTTATTTCGGACGGTTAGAATCAACATCAAGTGCAAAAACATCCAAACTATCCACGCAAACCAACCTTTGAATTTCCATCGTGGTAAATCGACAACGGCTTTGTTTTTTCCAATTGTGGCCATCGAACCAAGATCTTTGTATTCATATTCTTTCCAATTGGAAATTGGTTTGAGGGAAAGTAAATTCTTAGCCAAATTTTTCGCTTGATTTACCGCAACATTCGCCACTTGTGGATGTCCATTGGGATACAACGGCGTTTCCATGTAAGCGATATCGCCAATGGCAAAAATCGAATCGTAGCCAGCAACTAAATTCAAACGATTGACTGTAAGTCTATTTCCCCGAACAATAATCGCCTTGTCCAACCCTTCGATTTTATTTCCAGTAACTCCAGCAGCCCAAATCACATTTCTACTTGGAATTGTTTCTCCACTTTGCAAGGTGATTTCATGACCATCGTAATTTTTCACAACTGTTTCAGTGCGAATGATTACGCCCATGTTTTCCAAGTATTTTCTGGAAGCTTTACGCGCATTGTCACTCATAGGATTTAGTGTGTTTGGACTTCCTTCCAACAAAATGATATTCAATTTACTGAAATCGAAAAAGGTGTAATCTTTAGGCAAAATTTTGTTTTTCATTTCAGCGAATGAACCCGCCAATTCCACACCTGTCGGACCAGCGCCAACAATTACGATATTCAAATATTCATCGCGTTCATTTCCTTCAACAGCCAAAACAGCTTCAAAATTGGACAAAATGTGGTTCCTGATTTTGATGGCTTCTTGCGTTGATTTTAGCGTCAAAGCATGTTTTTCAATTTCTTCATTTCCAAAGAAATTGGTTTTACAACCTTGCGCGAGAATCAAATAGTCGTAATCAAAATTGCCTACATCGGTGACAATAAATTTTTCGTTATCATTGACTTCCAGCACCGTTGCCATTCTGTATTCCATGTTTTTGGTGCCTTGAAACATTCTCCTGAAAGGAAAAATGATGCTTGCAGGCTCTAACATCGAACAGGCAACTTGATAAAATAATGGTTGAAATTGATGGTGATTTTGTTTGTCAATCAATAAGATTTCATAATCTGAATTGCTCATTTTTTTGGCAAATTCCATTCCTGCAAAACCTCCGCCCACAAGAATGATTTTTTTACGTTTTTGCGACATTTCAAAAATCAATTTAATTCGTTTCGAAGCTATTTGCTTCAAAATTTTGTTGGGTTTTTTTCGAGTTTTAGCAGAGTAAAGGTAAGGGTTGAATTTGAATTGATTGTTGTAAAAAAGGAAGTATTTTACTGTTTTTGTGATTTTTTTAGATTAGCCATTTCTTTCGCAACTTCTTGATCTGACGGATTGTTACTTTCACTTAAATCGGTCACAATATTTTGATAGTCAACCTCATTTCTGTTTTGTGACATTTTGTATGCTGCTTCGGTTTTGTATGCGCGCAATCTAAATCCAATGATTTCATTCAAATAACTTTCCAACATCGATTTAGAAAAATTCGAATAGGCTAATTTTGGGTCTCTTCCCGATTCGAAAAAGTCAACTGCTTGGGCTAAATGCGCTTGCAACGCGTCGTTTGATAAAATTTCAACTGTTCCATAGATATGCACCGCCTGATAATTCCAAGTTGGCACATTTTCATGGGTATAAACCGACGAAGAAACGTATGCATTCGGACCTTGAAAAATGACCAATGCAGTCTTACCTTTTTTGATTTGATCTGCATGCGGATTGTGAATAGAAAGGTGTCCTTCCAAAATGATTTCGTCATTCTCAAGGCTTGAAATGAACGGAATATGAGAAACCAAAGGTTCAAAAACACCCGTTGAACTCACTAAAATTCCCAAGGCATTTTTGCCAATGAAATGAAGTATTTCAGCCTGATTTGTTTCCTTAAATTCCTTTGGAATGTACATATAACAAAGATATTCATTTTTTTAAAACGGCAAATAGAGTTCCAAAAAATCGACAAATTTTATGTAAACTTAACATTGAATCACCAAAAATCAAATGCTTAAATTCTAATTAAATAAGTGTTTTGAATTCCGTACCTTTGCAAAACAATCACACAATATGAAGTTCGAAGATTACCGCATATCTGCCCAAATTAAAAGCCAATTGAAAGTTCTTGGTTTCAATAAACCGACTGACATTCAATTCAAAGCCATCGACCCAATTTTGAAGGGTGAAGATGTATTGGCGATTGCGCAAACTGGTACTGGAAAAACCGCTGCTTTTGTGATTCCTATCTTGGAGATTTTAGAAAAAAAGAAATCCAGAGGCAAGCAAACTGAAGGCGTTAAATGTTTGGTTTTAGCGCCAACACGCGAATTGGCAATTCAAATTTCCAAGGTTTTTGAATCGATTGGTCAGAATTTGAAAGTTGTTTCTGCATGCATTCACGGTGGTGTTGAGCAAGATCCACAAATTGCGCAGTTGAATAAAGGCGTTGATATTTTAGTTGCTACGCCAGGAAGAATGTTTGACCTTGTCTCTCAAGGACATTTGAACATGAAAAACCTAGAAATTTTGTGCTTGGATGAAGCCGATTTGATGCTAGATTTAGGTTTCTACAAAGACATTCAAGATTTGTTGAAACACATTCCAAAACACCGGCAAACCTTATTTTTCTCAGCAACGATTACGCTGAAAATTAAAAAACTGGCATATTCTGTGGTGAAAAATGCAATTCGAATCCAAATTTCACCTAAAAATCCAGTAGCGAAAAACATTGATCATGCAGTGGTTTTTATTGAAATGGACGACAAGCGTTTCTTCTTGGAAAATGTCTTGAAGGAATATGAAGAAAGCAAATTTGTGGTTTTTGTTAGAACTAAAATTCGCGCGGAAAGAGTGGTTGCTGCGATGGAACGCGTGATGTTGAAAACTGAATTTTTGCACGGAGGCGTAGAACAACAAGAGCGTTTCGCGATTTTAGACCGATTTAGAAAAAACGAAAACCGCGTGTTGATAACAACGGATGTCGCTGCGCGAGGAATCGATATTCCAGATGTCGATTATGTCATTAACTACGATTTACCAGATGTTTCTGAAAATTATGTGCACCGAGTCGGTCGAACAGGTCGTGGCAACAAACGTGGTCAAGCGCTTTCATTTTGTAGCAAAGATGAAATGGTTTTCTTGGAAGACATTGAGGAATACACAGGCGAAGAAATTCAACGTTTTGAATTGACGAACGGAGAATACGAAGATATTTTGGGCGCTACCGATGATGGTTCTTACAATTGGAAAAAACTGATTGACGAAGAAGGTGGAGGCGACGAATGGTAAGATTTGCTAAACGAATATATTAAACAAAAAAATCTCCTTCAATTTGAAGGAGATTTTTTTTCTACTACTGATAATAATGAACTGCAAATCTGCTAAAACCAACATTGGCACATTTACAACCTATTTAAATTTTATTAAAAAGCTTAAATCTTAGTTTAGAAAGTTTTAAGATGTACGTAAAAATATACTTTTTTTTCCATTTAAAATATTTTTTTGAGCCAATATTCGATAAATGATTTTAAATTTTCGTTTAGTAATCTTTTAGGACTGATAAAGTTTTGATTTTGATTAGATAATGTTTACTTCTCGCTCCAAATCCACACCAAATTCGTTTGAAATTGATTTCAAGATATTTGTAGACAAATCAAAAATTTCAGTTCCTGTTGCGCCGCCATAATTTACCAAAACCAGTGCTTGATTTTTGTGAACGCCGTATTTTGCTTCGCTGTTTCCTTCGTTTTTTGAAATCGTTTTCCCTTTCCAACCTGCAGTTTCTATCAACCAACCTGCGGGCATTTTTACTTTTCCTTCTCCAGCAGGATAGGAGGGAGCTTCAGGATATTTTGCACGGATTTCTAGGAATTGAGATTCATCAATTACTGGGTTTTTGAAAAAACTTCCCGCATTGCCGATTTCTTTGGGATCAGGAAGTTTGCTTCTTCGAATCGCAATCACTGCATCGCTTACATCTTTGATACTTGGATTTTCAATTCCTTTGGATTTCAATTCGGTTTCGATGGCACCATAAGTTGTATTTAAAACGGAAGATTTTGAAAGCTTGAAATATACTTGCGTGATGATGAATTTTCCTTTCAATTTGCGTTTGAAAACACTTTCTCTATACCCAAATTCACAAGCTTCGTTGTCAAATGTATGCGTAGTTCCAGTTTCGATTTCAAATGCTTCTAATTTTTCAAAGACTTGCTTGATTTCAACGCCATAAGCACCAATGTTTTGCATCGGACTCGCGCCAACACTTCCTGGAATCAAAGAAAGATTTTCAACGCCAGCAAATCCATTTTCAATGCAAAAAAGTACAAATTCATGCCAGACTTCACCAGCACCAGCTTTTATGATGACCTCATTTTCGTTTTCAGAAACTACTTCGATTCCTTTGATTTCATTCCTCAAAACCAATCCATCAAAATGTTTGGTCATCAAAATATTGCTTCCACCGCCTAAAACCAATAGCGGAACATGCTGAAAATCTTTCAATAATTGACTCAATTTTTCAACTGAATCAAAAGTCGAAAAAAAGTGTGCATTTACATCAATACCAAAAGTATTGTATGGTTTGAGACTAATATTTTCTGAAATCATAAAACAAAGATAGTTTGGATTTTTAGTTTGGCAAAAATGTTAACCTGAATAAAAAAATTGATTAAGTTTTTTTGAAAGTTTATAAAAGCAAAAACCCCAAGATTTACTCGGGGTTTTCTAGAAACAAGGGAGATTTGTTTTTAATATAGAACGATTTCATAAGGCATTCTCATTTGAATTCCTTTCAATTGTTCCAATTTTTTCAATTGTTGGTAATAAAATTTCAATGATTCAGGCATTTCTGAATAGGATGACTGGATTTTTGCTTGGTCTTCTTTGGTCAATCCTTCGATTAATTCAAAAATTGGATCTTCTTTTTTCTCAGGCCAGTAACGAATTTTTTGATCTTTAATTCCAGCTTGTTTCGCCGCATAGTTAATTGCATCTTTGATTCCTCCAAGTTGGTCAACCAATCCGATATTCAATGCGTCAGTTCCAGTCCAAACGCGACCTCTAGCGATTTTATTCACCGCTTCAACTGTCATGCCACGACCAGTAGAAACTCGATTCAAGAATTGCGCGTAAATCACATCGACTTCATTTTGAACTGTCGAAAATTCTTCAGGCGACAATTTTCTATTGGTAGAAAGGACTGCGTGTTTGTTGGTTTGAACCCTGTCGAAAGTCAGTCCAAGTTTGTTTTGCAACATGTTTCCAGTGAAAGGAATCACACCAAAAACACCGATTGAACCAGTGATTGTTGTCGGCTCAGCAAAAATTCTCGCTGCTGGTGAAGCAATGTAATATCCACCTGATGCTGCAACGTCTCCCATGGAAACAATTACTTTTTTCTTCTGATTTGCCAATTTAACTTCTCGCCAAATTTCGTCGCTCGCCAAAGCGCTTCCGCCTGGACTGTTCACGCGCAATACGATTGTTTTGATGTCTTTATCCAATCTTGCTTCTCTTAAATATTTGCAGATTTTTTGAGAAGTTAAACCGTCGCCATCTACTGATACATCTCCTTCAGCAAGAATTACAGCGATATTTGGTTTTCCAAATTTGACACCCATTTGGTCGTTGTAAAACTTCTTTTTGGCGTATTTTTCGAATTCGTTTAATTCCAGATCGTCGATACTTTTAATTCCAGATTTTTTTGCCAAAATCGCTAACACCTCGTCGCGGTATTTGGTAGCATCCATCATTTTGTATTTCACAGCGTCAACCGCACGGTGGATTTTTAAATTTTCCGCGATATCATTCAATTCACTTGAAGACATTTTTCTGTCTTTTGCAATGTCCATTCTGATATCTTTCCAAATGCTTGACAAATATTTCTCAATTTGCAAACGACTTGAATCACTCATTTCTGTTCTGAAATATGGCTCAACAGCACTTTTGAAATCGTTGTTTTTTCCACGAATCACTTGCATTTCAACTTCAAGCATGTCGAGTGTGTTTTTGAAGAACATCAATTCTGTTCCCAAGCCAACGAATTCCATCGTCGAATTTGGAAAACCGTATACTTCATTCGCAGCGCTTGAGATGTAATATTCTTTTTGTGTAATCACTTCTCCACCGTTGTAGGCAACGACAAATTTTCCAGATTTTTCAAAATCATTGATGGCATTTCTGATTTCTCTCGCCGTCGCAAATCCACATTGTAGGTCGTCAATTTCCAAGAAAATACCTTTGATTTTATCGTCCGTTTTTGCTTTTTCCAAACCAAAAAGTAAGTCGCTTAAACCGATTTTATTTTCAATTCCCATTGCTGAAGGATTGAAAGTTGAACTGCTATTTTCTGCAATTTGACCTTTCAAAGACATGTGCAATACCGTTTTGTCTTTGATTGAATAACTTGGAGTTTCTGTCAATCCGCCGATTACGCCACCAAGAATCAAGAAAAACAAAATCAATCCTAAGATTGAAGCAATCAACATAGCAACTAAACTGGGCCAAAAAATTCGACCAAAAGTTACTTTTTTCTCTTTTGTTTCAGACATTTTAAATTGTATTAATTCAAGTTCAAATTTAGAGGCTTCTTTCCAATCATTTAGTTTTTTTTTACGAGTGGCGGGTTGTTGTTATGAATGCGGTAATTGGTGGTTTTTGTGGTTTTTCGATGATTTATTGATATATTTGAATAGGATAAATTTTCAAGTATGAACATACTTTATGGCATAATAATTCTTTTGGTGATTTTAGCGACTGGTTATTTTGTGATTAAAAGCGTGGATTTTAGAAAGTTTTTGGCAGGCGCTTTTTTTGTCAGTGGCGGTATTCAACTCTACTTAGCATTCGCCAAAGTTTCAATTCCTGTATTGGGCACAAACATCGTTCAAAATCCAGATTTAGGTTATTTTCGAGGCACTTTGCATTTGGTTTTATGCTTTGTTTGTTTCTATTTTGGATTTATCCGAAAGCCAAAGACTTGAAAGTAATTATTTTTTCTTGCAATTTTATTTTGGGTTTTACAATGGTCGAAATAAGACCCGCTTCGCTAAAAGATTTTAGGATATTAGGAGCCGTTGCTATGCAACTTTAAGACTTTGATTTTCGTTGTTGCGTTGCAACTTTAAGTTAAAAAACAACTCAAGAAACTCAGAAAATCTTTTGTTTATGGTCTTTTGTCTAATGTCTCCAGTCTAATGTCTGCGGTCTTAAAATCCTAATATCTTAAAATCCTAAAATCTTAATATCTCTACTCTCCAAAATCGCTACATTTACAAAATAATTCAAAAAGCAAAACACATGTTTTTTCAGCAAGAATTTTTAGATTTTTTCATTGAATTGGCTCCCAATAATCACAAAGATTGGTTTGACATAAATCGCAAACGTTATGAACAGTTTGTGAAAGAGCCTTTTAAGGATTTCGTCTCACATTTGATTACCAAGATGGCGGTGATTGATCCTACCTTCAAGGACTTGGAAGCGAAAGATTGCATTTTCAGAATCAACCGCGATATTCGTTTTTCGAAAGACAAACAACCTTATAAATTACAAGTTTCAGCGATTATCAATCCTGAGGGAAAGAAAAGCAAGGCGGTGAATGGCGTTTATTTTGAATTGGGACCAGAGAAAATGCGTGTTTATGGTGGCGTTTATGAAATCGACAAAGAAGATTTATTGATCGCCCGTGAAGGAATTGCCGCAGCGCCAGAAAAATTCAAAAAAGCATACCAAGATCCCAAGTTTGTAAAGGTTTTTGGAAATATCTTGGGCGAAAAAAATAAAATCATTCCCAAAGAATTGAAAGAAGCTGCAGAAATTGAACCGCTTATTTTCAATAAACAATGGTATTTTTATGCCGAATTTGAACCAGAAACAATTTTGGCTGATAACTTAGGCCAAATTATTTTGGACTGCTATCAAGCAGGAAGACCGGTTGAATTATTTTTTAATGAATTAATAAAAAGATAAAATGTTAAAATCATTTTTATTTGTAGGTGTTTGTTTGACCACAACTTTCACCTTCGCGCAGAAAAAAGAATTGACGTTGAAAGACGCTGTTACACAACAATACAGAAATTTCGCGCCAGACAAAATGCTGATGTTTCAATGGATTCCAGGAACTGAAAACTACGTTTATTTAGACGGTTATGTGAAGTTGATGAAAGGTTCTGCCACTGGCGAAAAAGCGGTTGAATGGTTCACAATTCAAGATGTAAACAAAATTTTAGGAAGTCAGTTGAACTGGTTTTCTGGTCTAGAGTGGAAAGATTCTAAAACTTTTTGGTTGAATGATGGAATCAATTATTACGCTTTCGACACGGAAACTAAAACTGGAAAATCGGTTGCAAAATTGGATGAAAACGCAGAAAACGCGACTTTCGAAGCCAACAATCAACGCATTGCTTTTACGATTGCTAATAATTTGAACGTACTTGGTGCGGATGGAAAACAAATTGCAATCACCAAAAATACAGACAAAAACATCGTTTCAGGTCAAACTTATGCACGAAGCGAATTTGGTATTACCAACGGAATTTTCTGGTCACCAAAAGGAAATTTATTGGCTTTTGCACAAAAAGACGAAAGCGAAGTGCACGATTATCCATTGTTAGATATCACGCAAACGCCAGGAGCTTTGAAAATGATCAAATATCCAATGGCTGGTCAGAAATCTGAAAAACCGAAAATTGGAATCTACAATTTCAAAAGTAAAAAGACGGTTTTCATCGCTCCAAAAAGTGGCGTTGATTCTTATTTGACAAATGTTTGCTGGTCTTCAGATGAAAAATTTGTGTTGATTGCTGAAGTTAATCGCGACCAAAATCACATGTGGTTAAACAAATACGATGCAGCTTCTGGAAAATTAATTAAAACACTTTTTGAAGAGCAAAACAGCAAATGGATTGAGCCAGAGCATCCAGCATTTTTTCCTGATGCGAATTCGAATAATTTCGTTTGGATTAGCGAAAGAGATGGTTTCAATAATTTGTATTACTACGACATCGAAGGAAATTTAATCAAACAATTGACTTCGAATAAATTTGTGGTAAATAGCATTTTAAAATCTACCAATGCTGGAAAAACCATCATTTTTGAAGCAACTGGCGAAAGTCCTTTGAATACCATGTTTTACAGCGTAACAACAGACGGAATTCAAAAATTATTGACCGTTGATGAAGGGACACACAGCATTGCAGTGAGTGAAAACGGAAACTACATTTTTGATGAATATTCGAATCACGTCATTCCTTCTCGTTCAGTTTTGTTGGATGGAAACGGACAGTTCAAAAAAATCTTATTGGAATCTACCAACAAATTGGCTGAATACGCGATTGGAACTACAGAAATCAGTTCAATTACTGGAAAAGATGGAACGAAATTGTACACAAGATTGATCAAACCAAGCAATTTTGACCCGACGAAAAAATATCCAGTTTTGGTGTATGTTTACGGTGGACCACACGCGCAAATGATTACCAATTCTTGGTATGATGGAGCGAATTTGTGGATGAATTGGATGGCTGAGCAAGGCTATTTGGTTTTCACATTAGACAATCGCGGTTCAGGAGAAAGAGGTTTCGCTTTCGAAAGTGGAATTCACCGCCAATTGGGAACTTTAGAAATGGAAGACCAACTTTCTGGCGTTGAATACTTGAAATCGTTGCCGTACGTGGATGGTAATCGCTTGGCAGTTCACGGTTGGTCGTTTGGTGGTTTTATGACTACTTCGTTGATGTTGCGTCAAGCAGGTACGTTTAACGTAGGTGTTGCGGGCGGACCAGTAATCGATTGGAAATTTTATGAAATCATGTACGGCGAGCGTTATATGGATCGACCTGAAGAAAACAAAGAAGGTTACGAAGCGAACAGTTTGTTGAACCACGCGAGCAAGTTGAAAGGCGATTTATTGTTGATTCACGGAACGGTGGACGATGTGGTTGTAGAGCAACACAATTTGGCGATGGTCAAAAAGTTTGTAGAAAGCGGCATTCAAGTCGATTTCTTCCCATATCCAATGCACAAGCACAATGTAAGTGGCAAAGACCGCGTGCATTTGATGGAAAAAGTGTTGACGTACGTGATTGAGCACAATAAGTAAGATTTACCAAATAAAATTGAAAATCCCTCGGCATGAATTGGTTGAGGGATTTATTTTTGGATTAAACTTTTTTCAAGCTTCCAGACAATGCGTTGGATTTTTTCATGGCTTGTTGGATTTTACCTTTTGGGAATTCAGTTGACATTTGTTGATATATAGCAGTTACTTTTTCCTGATTTTGGTGCAAATAGTAGCAATATGCAACATAGGCCAAACTTAACTCTTGACAAATTTTTCTGTTACTGTAAAAAATATCTAAAAGCAAATACTTGCTAAACAAAGGACTATTTTTTAATTTGTTGTAATTTGATTCAAATGCCTGCTGGGCAGCCTCGATTTCACCTTTTTGTAGCAATAAAATTCCTTGTCTATAATCTTTGTTTAAAAATGTTTTTGTGGCGTAAAAAAACGACAGAAAACTGATTGAAGCGTAAATCAGACCATATTTAAATGTGAATGAAAATATTATGATAATAGCAAAATAAATTAATAGCACTTTTATTTTGAAGCTATTGTCTTTAATCAATACCAATTCAAATTTTGCGTCTGTTTCCAAATTTCAAAAATTATGAGTAGAAAGATATTCATTTTATTAAAACAATCAACATCGTTTTTCAATACTATTCATGGTATAAGACTTTCCATTTCATTTCGGACTCAGCAAATTCTTTGATTGTTTGGTTTCTTTTTTCGAGCAATTTTATCATGTATCGCTTAAGAAATAAAATGTCTGCGACTCTTCCGAGAAAACCAAGTGGTGATTCATATTCGAAAATATCTGTCATTAGCGTTCCATATGCTGTTGCTGAAAAAAAATGTTGGTGTTTAAACCATTTGAAAGCACCTTTTTGCATTTCGTCTACAAAATATTCAGGACTTTTAAAATCGGTGATTTTGGAGGTCAAGGTTTGATAAATTCCAAAATGTCTAGCTCGCCAAGTTACACTTTCATTTAGTTCAATCAATCCGCTCGTTCTTCCGGCAATTGCTTCTTCATTTGTATTTCCCGTAGAAATTTTATGCAAATCGATACTTCTTGAAAGATCAAATACAATTTGCAGTGGCGCATTTATTTCGGTTTTCAATTCGATTTTTGGCATGGTGTTTTTTGGTTTTTGGAGTTGTCTCAACAATGAGTCGCGGACTTTTTGGATGTGGTTTTTATTTCCACTTCTCTATCCACATCTTTTCGTTTTCTGTTAGTAATTCTAAATTTGCCTCATAGTTGGGGTTTGGAATATACCATTCTAGTTTTCTGTAAAAATTATTTAAGTCTTGATTTTGAAAAATATAACCTCGTCTTGCAAAAGGTAAGTTTTTTAAAACCTTTCGTTGGAATTCATTTTGAGGTTCATTTATTTTATCTTCTTGGTAATAGGAAAAAGGAATATAATCTAAGTTTTGTATGCCATTATAATTTTGTGCAAACAGAAAAAGATCACCATTAATTGTAAAGTTTTTCTTTTGAAAAATTAAATTCCCTTTTTGCAAATGAAATTTAACAGCATCTTTTTCAATGATTGAATTTGGTATTCCTTTTATCTCTTCCAATCTCCCAATTCCATTAATTAGCCATTCATTTGAATTTTTGAAGAATGATTTATTTATATAAAAGGTTTCAAATTCTCCGATGTCAATAATTAATGTAAAGTCGTCTATTTGTTTATTTGCCCAGCGATTTGCAGCAGTTAATACGTATTCAAAATCAAAATTGTAATCAATAGAATTAGATAAGTCATAGTTGTAAGTATGTTTTATAATATTAATTCCTTTTTTGAAATTTGCTTCAAAATGATAAACATAGTAAAAGTCAACATAATTTCCACTTTTACTACCTTCAAATTTTGTCAAATCTAAAGATTTGATGGTTCTATTGTTTTTGTATAAAGAGTCTGATATATAAGTAACATTGTATTTTAATATTGAGTTGTTTAGTTCAACTGTAAAATCTCTCATATATGGGTGATGTCCATTTTTGGGTGCACCGTCAACATCGCCTTCGGGTGAAAAAGCTTCAAAACCGACGGTTAACTTTTTATCTTCACTTGGATTGAAAAACTCGTAATAAACTGTTACTTCAATAAATTGATTTCTAACTTTTTTAAGCGTCAAAATTTCTTTCTTAACTTTAATATCTGTTTCATTAATTGGAATCAGTTGATTTCCCTTTGCAAAAAAAGCACCGTCATTTGCACAAACTAAAAAATTTGTAAATATTAGTAATATTGTAAAGGTGAGCCTTGTCATTTATCGTCGTTTTTTTTAAAACTTTGCTAATTTATTGCAACAGAAACAAAATCTTCGCGTTTACACCTAAACTCAGCAGAATCTGCGAAAATTCAATTCTTTTTTATTTCATAAATATATCAAATAATTTCCCAAATATTTGTCCAATCCACTCAAAATCATCAAATCTACTCTTTAATGATGCGTTTAATCTCACCATTCAAACCATCTGATATTTTGACCAAATAAATACCAGAAGGCAAGTGATTCAGTTTGATTGAAATCGAACTTGCTTGTTCTGTAATTTCAGAGATTTGCTTTCCATCGGTGGTCAATATTGAAATCGTTAATTTTTTCGATTCAGGGTTGAAAAGATTGATAATAGATTCTGCTGGATTCGGGAAAAGTTCGAATTTAGAACTGGAAGAAAGCTCTTCCATGCCAAGAAGATTACAATTTACTTCATACAATAAATCTTCAGTTGGGTTGCTTACTTTTAAATAAACGCGATCGTTCAGAGAAATTAATGAATTGATGTCATCACGTCCAATTTTTACTGGTATTTCACAAACTAAATTGAAATTGTAGTCATACACAAAAATTTTCTGTGGATTATTAGAACTTGTTGTTGTTAGCCAGTAAGTTGCCATTACTAAAATTTGTTTGTTGATTTGGTCTATTTCGATGGCATTAAAATTTACACTATAGTAATCGGAACCTGCAGAAAATTTGGGTGTTTCAAATTCTGCTGAATGTAAACTATTTAAATTTAAATCAAACCAATTCATTTTCCAGTGTTTAGACATAAAACCGTTAGCTCGACCTTCAGTGAAAATGAAAAGACTGTCCTTGTTTATCGGTTTTCTGAAGAAGATGTCGTTAAAATATTCACTGGTTGACACACTTGTGAAAATGGATTGAATCAAACTAATATCAGCAGTATATTTGTCAATATTTAGAAAGTTTGAAATATTATGCAGTCTGTACATGGTGTCGTCATAAACGTATTCTGTCCAAAATTGCATTGCGCAGGACATAGAATCAAAAGGCGCTACTAAATTTACTTCCAAGGAAGGATTGAGCGAGTAGGTTGTATATTTATATTGATTTGGGCTGACCGTGTTTGATGCAACAAGTAAATATAACGATGTATCTTTCACTTCAACTAAATGAGTAGCATAACACGAGAAAGTATCGACCAAATTTCCAGTAAAAGTATGATTTGCCAAGTTGAGTTTGGTAAATTCATAAATCAAGGTGTCTGTTTGATAATTTTGCAAGTATGGAGTTTGAGGAGAAACATCTGCCAGTGCACTGATGATGTATTCGTCGGTGTTTTTGAATCGCGTAATTTCATTGAAATGCACGGGAGTAAATTGCGGAGAAAAAGTCAAAAAATCTTGCCAAATTAATTCGCCGTTTGTGTCAAGATGCTTGATAAAAATAGTATCATTGATGACGACTGCAGTTAATAATTCGCCATTTGAAATGTCATAAATGGTAGCATTTTTATCGATGGCATAATCACTTTGAGCACGAACATTGAGCGAAATTAGCAGTAAAAAAAGTAGAATTGTTTTCATGGTTTAAATTTTAAGCAATTTAAAAGAAAAAAATGATTTCTGCTATACTATTTACACAATGATAAATACAGTTTAAGTTTTATTTTTCTATAATTCGATTCCACAATTTATCATTAAATTCCTTGCCCGACATTTTTTGAACGATTCTCTTTAAAAATTCATTTTCTGTAACATTCATTTTCTTGATGGCATCATAAAAATTGTCATTTGCCGATTGGTAAAATGAGTAAATCGAATTGAATTTCCACAAATTGTTTTCTTTTCTAAATTCTAAGGGCATTTTCGAAGGTTTTTCGTTTACTGATATCGAACAAAATGCAACGGAATCTTTTACTTCAATGTCTATCAATTTTACTTTTTCACTGGAATTTGTATTTAACGATTTTTCTAAATTATAATACAACAATTCTTTTCCTGTATAAATTGAAAGTTGCGCTGTTGTCAATGTTTGTCTTAAATATAAAATGAGTGTTTTATCAATTGGTGTGAGTTTGACAAGTTCCAATGAGTCTAAATACTTTGCATTTTCAACCGTTTCATCAAAATACTTTATGGTTTCAATGCTGGAGAGCTCAATCATTTTTTCAATGTTCTTTTCTTTGGAAGCTTTTGCATATTCATTGTAAACCAATTCGATTTCATTTTTATCATTCTTGTCGCTAAAACCTGTTAGCAAGAAAGAAAAGCAAAGTAAGAGTGAATATATTTTCATTTTAGTTTCGACCTAAAAAATTTATAAATATTAATTGTATTAAGTAGCTCAACCAATGAATTCACGATTTTAACAATGAAATCCGAAAATAACCAATGGAAGTAAATAGCATTCCAAATCCAGCTGCCAAGGAACCATAAAAAATGTATCCAGTTTTAGAAAGCGTTCCAAATAATCCTACACCAAAAAAAATACTGCCCAGCAACAGATAAGTCCAAGCGCGCATAGCGAGTGGCTTTTTCATACTTTGTCGCACGTCTTTGTAGATCAAAAGCGCTTCTTCTGGGGATATTTCAAATTTTTTACAGCTGGATTTTATTACCAAACTTTTAAAATTTAACCTGGAAATTTCATATTCAAAATACTTTTCAATCTGATTTCTATTTGTTTCGTCCATTTTTTGCTCGTTTTTGAGTGAATTCTTTTTCAAAAGTGTATTTTTTTCTTTTATTTTCTGCTAAAAATATTTTAGAAAAACATCAATCAATTATTCTCCGATGGAACGAACCTTAATTCCACCATTTTTTAAAACTTTGACCTTGAATGTATTTTTGGATAATTCATCCGCTTTTCCACCTTCGCCTTCAGTGAAACCAGAGCTAGTTAAACTGATGAAATCGCGGCGAATCTTGAATTGCATCATGTAAACTTCTGAATCAGATAAAAATTCGTAGGACGCCAAAAGCGCTTTTGCCTTTTTAGTCTTGGCATCAAATAAGATTAAAAATTCAAATTCGCCCTGCGCTGTTGTTTCAAAGCAAAGACAAAATTCTTCAGAAAACGTGCAACTTTGTTTCACCAAATAGACCTCATAGCTGCCTATGTTTTCTAACTTCCGGTCGTAATTTTTCAACAAACCAATTAAACCCTTCTGACAAGTATTCGGTGGAAAAATCCGTTCCAAATCTGATGGAATCGAAATATATTCAAGTTCTTTTATTTCTGGCAAAGGCAAATTGGTTGTGGGAGGTGTTTGTCCAGCTAATTGGAAGAAGTGGAGGAGGTTGAGGAGCAGGAGTTTGTATTTCATTTTAGCGACTTTCATCCATTAAATGTATCATTTATTTTCCAATTAATTCTCGAAAATAAAATGAAGAATAGGTATTTTACTTCAAATCTAGGTTTGGTGTGTTAATCAAGAATGATTTTAATTTTAGACAACTTTTGCTTTGTGATGGTCACGATTAAGAGTCCTAACGTGAACGTTGTAAGCGCAGTGGAAAAAATGTAAGTAAGAAAAGTAAGAAAAATGGAAATTAAACTAAAACCTGAAGATCCATCTGGTTGCAAAGGATTAAAGAATAGGCCACCAACAAGAAAAATAAGTAGAAATAGACCGAAGAGCCAACTGTTTACAAAAAAAGTAAATAGGAAACTTGTCATTACTACCGAATAATTTTTGTCAAGGTGCTTTTTAATTTTTCCGCCAGCAATCCAAAGTAAAATCGTAAAAGTGATTGGAATAACACCTTCCCAAATAATTGGATGCCAAAAAAGTCGACCACCGTTAATTGCAATTATTATATCTAAAATGGGAAAAAGTGAAAGAAACAAAATCAACATGGAGAAAATAATGCCAAAAGGTAAACCAATCAGCAGCGCTATCCATGAGCCAATGTTATTTGGGTTTTTTGGTTTCAATTATTTCTTGCCTAAAAGCGTTACTGAATAATTATTTTTTTCGTCGAAATGTGAAACTGTTTATCTATAATCTGCACAAAATAAATTCCGTTTTCCATGGTCCCTTTATCCAACGTAAGCTCTTTGCCTGAAAAAAATAGCGTACTGATTTCCTTCCCCTTCATATCAAAGATTCTAATTGTAGAATTTTTTTGTTCTTCAGAAAAGTAAATGGTGGTTTTGGAGGCAACAGGATTTGGTGAAATAATTATATTTTCTTGTCTCTGCAAGTCATTTAATCCGAGGTTAAATCGAATGCCATATTTTGCTGCAAACATACTCTGACTTCCAAGATTATTCAAAGTAGTACTTCCAAAAATAAGATCTGGGCTAGAGAAGTTACCAGCAATAAAAACATTTTTATCAGCATCCAATGAAATTGTATAAGGTAAAGAAGAATTGCCTCCTCCACCAATACCAATAGCACTTTGAACTATCCCTGATGAATCGTATTTTACAAGATAGCCATTACCATTAATCGAGTTGGTCAAAGTATAGCCATTAAAAGTAACAGTACTATCCGAAAAATATCCGCTAATGTAAATATTTCCATCACTATCTTTTGCTAAATCAGTTCCGTCACTATGGTTACCATCTGCCCATATTGCAGTACCTTCTGAATTAAATTTGGCTATAAACATAGATGGAGAACCTGAATATAATAAATTTTCGACCAAAATAGAATCCAGATTTATCCCACTATCAAAATAGCCTAAAACATAAAAGTTACCAAAGTTATCTGTAACAATCCTACTTCCTGATTCATCATTTCCAAAACCGTAATAATAGCTTTTTGCCCAAATTACATTACCTAAGTAATTGTATTTTACAATATACATATCGTTACTGTACCACATTCCTGTATTCAGAAGTGTTATTGAATCAAAGGTAATACTTGTACCTCCGAAGCTCCCTGTTGCGTAAATATTTCCGTTTTGGTCTACTGTCACATCTCGTAAACCGTTGTAAAAACCTGCATTTGTTCCTATAGGTTTTATCCAGATACAATCTCCTGAATTTGAGTATTTTGAAATAAATGAGCCACTTATATTTAAAATATTATTCCCAAAATTTACGAAAGGACTATTTGAAGAACCAAACACATAAAAGAAATTACCGTCTGTTGAAATTCCCGTTGCATTTTCATTACTTGTACCTCCTATATTTTTAATAAAAATTAAGTTCCCAAGCGTATCCATTTTAGAAATAAAAATATCAGTAGCATCCACGCTTGTATTAGTTAACGATATGCCGTCAATTTCAAGGGAAGGGCTTTCGAAAGTTCCAGTCATAAGCAGAAAACCATTGTTATCAATTGTGATTGAAACAGCGAAGCCTTTTCCAGAATTAAATCCTTTTGCCCAGATTAAATCTCCCATTGAATTGTATTTTGCTACAGCTAAATTTCTATTGTAGCAACATGGATTAGGGTTTATTATGTTAATAGTATCTGCCGTTAAGATTGAATCTATAAACCATCCCGCTACATAATAATTTCCAGAATTATCGGATACTGAAGAGTATGGAGTGATTCTTCCTTGAATATCTTTCGCCCATTGCCAAGAAGGTCCTTGCCCCGTAACATTCATTGCCAGTGCAATTATTGCGATTGTGATTATGTTTTTCATTTTTACTTCTTAGGTTAGTTATGTTTGCAAAGTTCGTTTCGATTGTTTTAAAATATAGAATAGCACGAAGCCGCGAAAAAGCAAAGTTATTCTATTACTTCATTTAACAAATATATTATTATTTTTCATTGGATTAAACTGATTCAAAAAATCAACAAAAAAAACACCCGCCAAATCAATGACGGGTGTAATGCTATACAGAGTAAATTCTTTGCTTACTTTTTCACAGCTTTTACAACAGCTGCGAAAGCTTCTGGGTGATTCATTGCTAAATCAGCTAAAACCTTACGGTTCAACTCCATTCCACTTTTGTGGAAAGCGCCCATAAACTGAGAATAGCTCATTCCGTGTTGACGTGCACCAGCGTTAATACGCGTGATCCACAACGAACGGAAGTTTCTTTTCTTTTGTTTACGACCTTCATAGGCGTAAAGCAATCCTTTTTCGACAGCGTTTTTAGCAACTGTCCATACATTTTTTCTTCTTCCAAAGTAACCTTTGGCAAGCTTCATAAAGTTCTTTCTGCGAGCTCTTGAAGCAACATGATTTACCGATCTTGGCATAATTTTTTGTTTTTTTAATAAAGAGTGCTCCACTTTTACAGGAGGCTTGTGTACTCATTTACCGGGTTAAACTACTGAACCTGGCACAAAGTTCTTAAGACTCGAAAGTCTTACTTCATGCACAATTGCAATTTGATATTAGACTCATCAGCACTGTGAACCAATCCTGCATGTGTCAAATTTCTCTTTTGCTTTTTTGTTTTTTTCGTAAGAATGTGGCTTTTAAAAGCGTGTTTTCTTTTGATTTTACCGCTTCCAGTGATTGTGAATCTCTTCTTTGCACTGGATTTAGTTTTCATTTTTGGCATCTCTCTTCGTTTTTAAAGTGTTACCTCTATATAGCATCTTTCAATTGGCAAAACCAATCAATTATTTTCCTTTTTTAGGATTAATCATGATGATCATTCGTTTTCCTTCCAATTTAGGCATCGATTCCAATACACCTAAATCGCCTAATTCTTGTACGAATTTCAACAACAAAATTTCTCCTCTGTCTTTAAATACAATCGTTCTTCCTCTAAAGAAAACGTAAGCTTTCACTTTACTTCCTTCTTCCAAGAACTTTTTAGCATGCGCCAATTTGAAGTTAAAGTCATGTTCGTCAGTATTTGGTCCAAAACGGATTTCTTTGATGACGATTTTACTTTGCTTCGCTTTTAGCTCTTTTTGCTTTCTTTTTTGGTTGTATAAGAATTTACGGTAATCCAAAATTTTACAAACCGGCGGAACTGCATTTGGCGAAATTTCTACCAAATCCATTTCTTGCTCTTCAGCCATGCGAATTGCATCAGCCGTTGATAAAACTTGTGGTTCCTCACCCTCAATAACTAAACGAACTTCACGTGAAGTGATTTTGTTATTAATTCGATGTTGCTCAGTCTCTTGACGTGGCGTAAATCTTTTTCTTGGTTCTTTTCTCATTCAATTAATTAAGCATTTGTTGCTAATTCATTTTGGATAGCTTCTTCGACAATTTTAGTAAAAGCATCAGTACTCATCGATCCCAAGTCGCCTTGAAGTCTTTGACGCACAGATACCAACTCCGTTTCTGCTTCTTTTTCCCCAATTATCAACATAAATGGGATTTTTTTCAATTCAGCATCGCGAATTTTCTTACCTATTTTCTCGTTTCTATCGTCAACGAATCCGCGAATATCGGAATTATTTAGCAATTCTGAAACTTTTTCTGCATACTCGTTGAATTTATCACTGATTGGCAAAATCGCAACTTGGTCTGTTGCCAACCAAAGTGGGAAATCTCCCGCGCAATGTTCTAACAAAACTGCAACGAATCTTTCCATCGAACCAAAAGGCGCGCGGTGAATCATAACTGGTCTGTGTTTCTGATTGTCACTTCCTGTATATTCTAATTCAAAACGTTCTGGTAAATTGTAATCTACTTGAATTGTTCCCAACTGCCATTCTCTTCCCAATGCATCTTGCACCATGAAATCCAATTTCGGTCCGTAGAAAGCTGCTTCTCCATACTCTACAATAGTTGGCAATCCTTTTTCAGCTGCTGCTTCGATGATTGCACTTTCCGCTTTTTCCCAATTTTCATCGCTTCCAATGTATTTCGAAGGATTATTTGGGTCTCTCAAAGAAATTTGCGCTTTGAAATTGTCGAAATGCAATGTTTTGAAGATGTACAATACCAAGTCAATCACTTTTTTGAACTCATCTTTCACTTGCTCTTGCATGCAAAAAATGTGTGCATCATCTTGCGTAAATCCACGCACACGAGTCAAACCGTGTAATTCGCCACTTTGCTCATATCTGTAAACCGTCCCAAACTCAGCAAAACGCGCAGGCAAATCTTTGTAAGATCTTGGTTTTGATTTAAAAATCTCACAGTGATGAGGACAGTTCATCGGTTTCAACAAAAATTCCTCATTTGCATCAGGCGTTTTGATTGGTTGAAATGAATCCGCTCCGTATTTTTCGTAGTGACCAGAAGTTACGTACAATTCTTTACTTCCAATGTGCGGCGTAATTACTTGTTCGTATCCCGATCTTTTTTGTGCTTTTTTCAAGAAATTTTCCAAACGCTCACGCAATGCAGCACCTTTCGGCAACCACAATGGCAAACCTTGTCCAACACGTTGAGAGAAAGTGAACAATTCCAATTCTTTCCCTAGTTTACGGTGGTCACGTCTTTTCGCTTCTTCTAATTTTTCCAAATGTTCGGTCAAATCAGCAGCTTTCGGGAAAGTGATTCCGTAAATACGCGTCAATTGTTTGTTTTTCTCGTCACCTCTCCAATACGCACCTGCAATCGACAACAATTTAATCGCTTTGATTGGCGAAGTGTTTGGGATATGCGGTCCGCGACACAAATCTGTAAAATTTCCTTGTGTGTAGAAAGTGATTTGACCATCTTCCAAGTTTTCAATCAATTCCAACTTGTAAGAGTCTTGTTTCTCTGTAAAATAAGCCAATGCGTCAGCTTTAGAAACTTCTTTTCTTTCGAAAGTCAATTTTTCTTTCGCCAATTCACGCATTTTTTGCTCGATTTTCTCCAAATCTTTTTCAACGATGGTGTAGTCCAAGAAATCGATATCGTAGTAAAAACCTTGCGCAATTGGAGGTCCAATCGCCAATTTCACACCTGGATACAAAAATTCAATCGCTTCAGCCATCAAGTGCGCAGAAGAGTGCCACATGGTAGATTTACCTTCAGCATCATTCCACGTCAGTAAACTCAAGGTGCAATCGCCAGGAAGCGTTCGGGTAGCATCAACTACCTCGTTATTCACTTTTGCAGCAAGAACATTTCTCGCCAATCCTTCAGAAATACTTAGGGCAACATCCATTGCGGATACGCCATTTTCATATTCCCTAGCCGATCCATCCGGAAGAGTTACTTTAATCATTTTTTAAAAATTTGAAATGCAAAGATAATTCTTTAATTACGAAATCAGAAGAATTTATTGCGAAAACCTCATGGATTCCTTCGAAGTCAAAAAATCTCGATGAAAAGGGTCAAAAAATTAGATTTCTTTCAGTTAATGAGGAATTGGTTTTGACTTGAAATCAGTATAGATACTTTCCAAAATCAAGCGATCATCATGCACCCAATCGCCTGAACTAGCGCCGTTGTAAACACTTTTTTCAAGGTATTTATCGTAAATTTGGTAAGCCCGAAAACATTGATCGTCGTTTAAAAATACGGATTTCCATTCTTCAGAAATATCTCGGTAAATGTGAATCCCGATACCGCCATTCAAGATTTTCACTGGTCCCAAAGTAAAAGTAAAAGAAATTGTTCCTTCTTTTCGCTCTTCTGAAGATTTCAAAATGTAAGCCACATGCTTGATGTAGTTCGCCATTCTTTCTTTCAATTCCTCTTCTGATTCAGTATGTTTCGCTTTGATTCTCCATTTGTTATTTGCCAAATAGAATTGATCTTCTTTGAAATTCTTCAAAGGTTTTCCGATTCTTACGAATGTCAATTTTTCGTCAGTTTGTTCGTTTACTAATTCAATGACTAAATGTTTATCTTCAAATTTTGAACTGTAGGAAAATTCTGTTTTATTTGTATTTCCATCTAGTTTAATTGTTTTTGAATCAAGGTCTAATGTCCATTTTCCGAAATCATAATCACCGTTTCCACGAATATCAGTGAATTTGGAATCTGCAAAAAACGACAAGCTGTAACCTCTGCGCACCAATTCGTTGCTTTCTGCTGCAATAATCATTTCGTCGTCGGATTTCGATTCTACTTTTCTCCCAACCATACTGCGCAAAAGCCAAGTTCCTTGAATTGTTTCTTGGTCGATTTTCGCATTGTCTGGCGTTTGGTCGCAACTTGAAAATTGGAACAAAAGTAGGGCTAATGTAAAACTTAAAACGAGAAAATTTGAAAAGCTAGTGTTTCGTAACATGCAATGATTTTTAGTTGAACAAAATTAAAATTATTTCGTCATGATGAACGAATTATTTGGTTGAATCCGTGGTGAATTAGAATTTCACAAATTCATCGTACCTTTGCGGAAAGCAAACCAGTCTATCGCTGTTCTGATTTTATATTGGAAGAGAGGAAAGTCCGGGCAGTATAGAGCATCGTGCTTCCTAACGGGAAGGTCTCATTTCTTCAAGGATTTGGGAACAGAAAGTGCCACAGAAAGGGAAACTACTTTCGATTTATCGAGAGAAAAGGTGAAAAGGTGAGGTAAGAGCTCACCGCTCAGGTGGCAACATCGGAGGCAAGGTAAACCTCACGAACTGAAAGACCATGTAAACTGGGGAAGTTGGTCGAAAGACCAATGAAAGGGCTGCTCGTCCAACTCAGAGGGTGGGTCGATGGATTCCGCGAGTGATTTCGGAACTAGATAAATGATAGATATGCTGCAAAGCAGATACAGAACCCGGCTTATGGTTTGCTTTTTTTTCTTTTTCCCTAAACCAACTCAGGCAGCGTCTTTAATAAAGTTAATCAATACCTCCGGTAAGCTGCCATCAGGTCTAATTTTTTTCAAAAGAATGATTTTTTGACGATTTCCATCGATATTGAAAGATAAACTTGTACAAGTAAAACGCATAAACTTTCTTGTTTTCACATCTTTAATACTTTTCATTGATGTGACCTTGCAAGGATAATTAAACTGATTAATCATCATGTGTTCTCCTTTGACACTTATGTCAGACACTTTTTTTAGAATTTGAAATAAGGGAAAAAATAAAACTGCAAGAACACCAAATATAATCGCGATTTTCCAAGTGAGTCCATGTAAAATTAAATAGGTAACAATTGACCCTAGACTCAATATTAAGTATGTGATCATTATTTTCTGAGTAGTCTGTTTGCGTTTTCCTGAAGTGATGTGAATTCTTTCTTGTTTTGATAACTTTTTAAGAATGATTTCTTTAGACTTCGGAGTAATTGCGTTTTCTTCAATCATAAAAACAAATTTATAAATTCAAATTCGGTTAACAAAATTTTAACATTGGTATTTATACACAGTTTGGCAATAATGTACAAGTATATTTTGCTAATTCTATACTTACGATTCAATGTTTTCAATGGATTTTAAAATAATAATTTCAGTTGAAAACTTTTAGAAAATGCTTTTCATTAATCTCAATTTATTTTTTTGAATTTATTTGATTAATTTTGTCCCCTTAATTAACTTAAAAAGAATCAAAGCATGTCATATTTATTTACATCAGAATCTGTTTCTGAAGGACATCCAGATAAAGTTGCGGATCAAATTTCTGATGCGCTGATTGACAATTTCATGGCTTACGACCCACAATCAAAAGTGGCTTGTGAGACATTGGTTACAACTGGTCAAGTAGTTTTAGCTGGTGAAGTAAAAACAAATACATATTTAGATGTACAATCAATCACTCGCGAAGTAATTCGCAAAATTGGTTATACGAAAGCTGAATATATGTTTGAAGCAAATTCTTGTGGTGTGCTTTCAGCGATTCACGATCAGTCTGAAGACATTAACCAAGGTGTTGACCGTTCTAACCCTGAAGATCAAGGTGCTGGTGACCAAGGAATGATGTTTGGTTATGCAACCAAAGAAACTGATAACTATATGCCTTTGGCGTTGGATTTGGCACACAAAATTTTGCAAGAACTTTCTTACATCAGAAATAATGAGCCAGAATTAATCGGTTATTTACGTCCAGACGCGAAGTCTCAAGTAACAATCGAATACTCTGATGACAATGTTCCGCAAAGAATTGATTCTATCGTTGTTTCAACACAACACGATGATTTCGCTTCTGAGCCTGAAATGTTGGCAAAAATTAAAGCTGACATTATCAATATCGTTATTCCTCGTGTTAAAGCGAAATTGAAAGCTGAATTACAAGGTTTGTTTACAGACGAAATTATTTACCACATCAATCCAACTGGAAAATTTGTGATCGGTGGTCCTCACGGAGATACAGGTTTGACAGGTCGTAAAATCATCGTTGATACTTACGGTGGAAAAGGTGCTCACGGTGGTGGTGCATTCTCTGGAAAAGATCCAAGTAAAGTGGACCGTTCTGCAGCTTATGCAACGCGTCACATTGCTAAAAACTTAGTTGCTTCAGGATTGTGCGACGAAGTTTTGGTTCAAGTTTCTTATGCGATTGGTGTTGCTAAACCATGTGGTTTGTATATTAATACTTACGGTACTGCGAAAGTGGACATGACTGATGGAGAAATTGCTAAAATCGTTGAAGGAATTTTTGATTTGCGTCCTTATTTCATCGAAAAAAGATTGAAACTGAGAAACCCAATTTATTCTGAAACTGCGGCTTATGGTCACATGGGAAGAAAAAATGAAGTGGTAACGAAAGTTTTCAATGCAGGAAAATCAAATGAATTGAAAGTAGAAGTTGAATTGTTTACTTGGGAAAAATTAGATTATGTTGACCAAGTTAAAGCAGCTTTCGGAATTTAAGAAAATACAATTTTCAATATATTGAAAAGGGTCGCAAATTTTGCGACCCTTTTTTAGTTTTATGGATTTACCTTAATTAAAAAACAACTTCGATCTCCAATCCGAAGCTTCATTTTCATTAATCAAATTTAATTTCAATAAATACTTCACAGTCTTTTCAAAAGCCAAAGGATATTCGATTCCATCGTAATTCCAATCTGTTTCAATTAACCAATTGGCTACTTGACCTGAACGCAAATTGTATCTCCAACTGATGATTTCAACGGTGTTTTCATCTTTCTTAATTTCCCGCGCACGTTGATTGACAATTGTACACATTTTGTCTAATAAATCCTTGTGTTTTGCGTATGCTTTGTTACTCACGGCAACTACAAAACAAGGCCAAGGTGTAACCACTTCATCAATGTATCTACATTTTCCTTGTTCACAATAAGGAAAAGTCGTGTATTTTTCCCACAAAAACGCTTGTGCCTCATTGTGTTCCAAAGCCCAAAGTCCGCCGTAAACATCACCGATAACATTGAATTTCAAGTCAGAAATGTTCCATCCTTCTTGATCTGCTTTCACATAAGCCATTAATTGAGAACCAGAACCTTCACGTGAAATAGCAAAAGTTTGCGCTTCCAATTGATCCACCGTTTTGATGTCAGATTTATACGGAACATGAATTCCCCAATGCAGCGGAGAAGTAACATAAACTTGCAAAATTTTAGCATCTAACCCTTGTAAAACTGCTTTGGTGATTCCTTCTGTGAGTAAAACTGCAATATCAATTGAACCAGTTTCCAAACCGCGAATCATTTGGCCCGTTCCACCGCTCATGTCACTCCAATGCAAATCGAGTCCAATATCTTTTAATTTGCCTTCTTCAATTGCTAATCTCCATGGAAGATTGAAATGTTCAGGAACACCTCCTATTTTTAAACCAGTCATTTGTAAGTTTTTTTAAAATAATTGTGGATTTGATCGATATAGCGCATTGCAAAGATATAACATTCACACGTGAACAAATGTTTGGAAGCAAATTAAGAAAATGATTCATGTCAGTTTTCGATTTTAAGACAATTAGTTAGTCAATAAATTACAATTCATTCTCTTTGCTTATTTTTGTATAAATACCAATCGAATGATTCAACGATTTTTGCTTTTCTTTTCTTTTTTCATTTTTGTTTTTACGACGACATCATTCCAACCTTTGGATAGAATGCCCGAAAAAAAACTAAAAACAAAATTTGTCGTTGTTTTGGTAATCGACGGACCTCGTTTTTCTGAAACCTTTGGTGATTCAACTTGTCAGTATATTCCGAGACTAGGACAAACCTTGAAACACGAAGGAACTTTTTATTCTAATTTTCGCAACAACGGACCAACTTATACGATTTCTGGTCACACCGCAATGACAACCGGAGTTTACCAACGAATCAGTAATGCTGGAAAACATTTGCCTAAAAATCCATCGATGTTTCAATATTTTTTGAAATCGCAAAATGCGGATAAATCCAAGGCATGGATTATTGCAAGCAAAGGGAAATTAGAAGTTTTGGCGAATACAAGTTGCAAAAAATGGTGGAGTTTATACATGCCCTCAACTTATTGCGGCGCAAAAGGAAATGGTGCTGATTATGTTGCTGATGCTCAAACTTTCGAAAAAACAAAAGCGGTTTTCAGTCAAAATACGCCGACTTTAACATTGATTAATTTATTGGCTGTAGATGCCATCGCCCATCAAAATGATTGGAATGGTTACCTCGAAGCATTGAAAAAATGCGACGAATACGCTTTTCAGATTTGGAATGAAATTCAATCAAATCCAGAAATGAAAGACAAAACCACTTTGTTTATTACCAATGATCACGGAAGACATCTAAACGGACACAAAGACGGTTTTAAATCTCACGGAGATAAATGTGAAGGTTGCAAACACATTAGTTTATTGGTTTTAGGACCTGATGTAATTAAAGATCGTGTAATCGACCAACCAGCTGAATTAATTGATATTAGCAAAACCATTTCTAATTTGTTGCATTTTGACATGCCAACTTCAAAAGGTCGTTATTTAGAAGAATTATTTTTGTAATTTCAACCATGCGTTACTTCCTCTTTTGTGCAATCATCTTGTTTTATTCCGCGAGAATGAACGCACAATTTTATACTGGAAGTCAACAAGAATTTGGTAAAAACACCTTGCAATTTGATAAAAAGTTTACTTGGAAAACACAAGATTTTCAAGGCTATCAAATTTATTTTTACGCTGAAGAAGAGGAGTTGGTTGAATATGTTGCACAAAAAATTCAATTTGAAATAGAAAATTTAGAAAGTCAATTTGATTTCAGATTTAGTCAAGAATTGGAGTTTGTTCTATTCAAATCATTTACCGACTTGCGACAAAGCAATCTCGGATCAAATAGAGAGGAAAGTGAAACAATTGGAAAATCTTCTTTGCTTGTCGGGTCAAAATCTTTGATTTATTATGAATCGTCGCACGCTGAATTAGACATTCAAATCAAAAAAATGATGGCGGAAAACATGTTGAATCAAATGCTTTATGGCGAAAAATGGTCAGATGTTTTACTCGCAAATCCACTTTCAAATCATCCAGCTTGGTTTATCAATGGTTTCATTTCATTTTACGGACAACCATGGAACGCCGCGTTGGATTCTAAAATGAAAGACGCATTTCTAAGTGGACAATTAGACGATTTTTCACAACTCAATGATGAAAACGCCATTTTAGCAGGCCATTCATTTTGGAATTACATTCAATTGATGTACGGCAACGAAAAATTGTTTCAAGTACTTAAAATGACTCAGATTGCCCAACACGTTGATCGCTCTTTGCGGTATGTAATTGGTCAAAATAGTCAAGAATTATTGCCAGAATTTGGAAATTATTACAAGAAAATTTACCTCAATGAGTTGACCAATCAAATTGATATTCCATTTGAAAAACTGAAATTGAATTTGAACAAAGATCACCAGTACAAAAATTTTGTTCCCTCGCCTGATGGCAAAAAAATAGCATTTGTAGATTTCTTTGAAGGAAAAACAGCGATATGGCTATGCGATCTCGCAACTTTTGAGAAATCAAAAATATTTGAGTCTGGCGTCAAAATAAATCGACTTCAAGATTATTCTTCACCTTTGTTAAAATGGAATCCAACAGGAAAATTACTCTCGTTTTTTCACCAATCTAAAGGCTGGCTGAATTTTGCATTTTACGATTTAGAAACCAAAGAGTTGAACAGCAAAAAAATGCCGCAATTAGACCATGTTCAAGCCTGTGATTTTTCAATCGATGGCTCAAAAATGATTTTAAGTGGAATCAAAAATGGGCAAACAGATTTGTATATCTTAACAATCGCTGGAAGCAGTTTAGAGCAGCTAACGAATGACATTTCCGATGAACTCGACCCATCGTTTGGATTAAATGATCAGACGATAATATTCAGTTCAAATAGGACGAATGACACAATTTTCGACAATGAATTCAGCGGGAAAAATAGAAATTTCAGTTTCGATGTTTTCACGTTATCACTCAAGAAAAATAAGAAAGTGAAAAGTAAATTATTGATTTGCAATAGAATCACCAATTCACCTTTGGAAAATGAGTCCAAACCTCACATTTTAGAGAAAAACTTATACACGTTCCTTTCTGATAAGTCAGGCTCAATGAATCTTTACTTGGCACATGAAGATTCATCCATTTTGTTTGTCGATTCACTGATTCACTTTCAATATCAAACAATTGCAAATCCAATGTACAATTTTTCTACTTCAATCATCGATTATCAAATTGCGAATAAAAATCAACAATTATTTTTTCAAGTATTTCAGAATGGGCGATTTAAAAGTTATCAAGCACCGTTTTCAAAAGTGGTAATTGATGAGGTCCCGATGTCGTTTTTTAGAAAAAAAGAGTTGTCTCTGTTGGAATCAATATGGAAAAAATATCAACTTGAGGATACTTTGTTGAATGATTCGTTGAATGTTAAATCGAACAAACCAGAAATCAAGTTATACGAAACAAATTTTTCCAAGGAATTGGTTTTAGTTCAAGTAAATAATGGATTTTTGAATGCTGCTTATCAACGTTTTGGTGGCACAGGATCGACTTTTAATAATTCACCACTAAGTATTTTGTTTCGTTCTACGATCACTGATTTTTTTGAAGATTTTAGAATCCGCGGAGCGATGCGTATTCCAACCAATTTCAATGCAGGTGAGTTTTTAGGAATTTTAGATGTCAATAAATTCAAGTTAGACCATCAAATTTCAATCTACCGACAAACGTACTCAAGCATCAATTCAAATGATTACATCACAAAATGGACGGTCGACGAATTGAAATATAAATTGTCGCTTCCATTCACTGAAACCACTTCTTGGCGCAATACATTTGGTTATAGAAATGACAAACAAATGTTTTTAGCGACCGACAAAACCACCTTAGAAATGCCGAAAATATTGTTCCATCAATTGAATTTCAAGTCTGAATTTATTTGGGATAATTCAACATTTACAGAATTAAATACTTGGCAGGGTTGGCGTGCAAAAGTTTTTGGTGAAACTGGTTTGATTGCCAATAAAAGTGTAAAATGGTTACTAAATTTTGGTTTAGATGTCAGAAATTCAAAACCGCTTTTTAAGGGAATTACTTGGGTCAACCGACTAGCAGGAGCGGGAAGTCTTGGTTCAGCACCGATTGTGTATTATTTGGGTGGGGTGGATAATTGGACCATTCGCCCAGATGTTTCTTTCGATCAAAATCAAGCGTTGAGTACCAGTCAAAATTATTTTTTCCAAACGATAGCAACGCCGTTGAGGGGATTTATCCAAAATGCGCGCAATGGAAATTCATTTTTTGTTTTTAATTCGGAACTGAGAATTCCTGTTTTCAAAGTACTTTCGAAACATTCAGTGAGAAATGAATTTTTAAGAACTTTTCAATGGATATTATTCGCTGATGCTGGTTGCTCTTGGACAGGAAGTACGCCTTTTTCTCCCAATAATCATTTTAATACTTTGTCGATCAATTCAAAACCTTTGGAAATTCAATTGATTAACTCACGTGAACCAGTTGTAGGAGGAATTGGTTCGGGCGTAAGGACCAAAGTGTTTGGTTATTTTATTAGATTTGACCTTGGTTGGGGAATTGAAAATTTTCAAATCAATAAAAAGCCAATTGGATATTTTTCGATTGGTTATGACATTTAAAAAGTGAAAATGGAAACAACACATATTGACTCTAAAATCAAGGAATTATCGATTCAAATTTTTGATAAAGTTTGTGGATATAGAGCACACTTACATCAATTTCCCGAATTATCATTTCAAGAGTTTGAAACTGCTAAATATGTTTCCAATGTGCTTACAACTTTAGGGATTGAACACCAAACAAATGTTGCAGGAACTGGAATTATTGCCATTATTCGCGGTAAAAATCATACTGAAAATCAAGCGTGCGTGGCGTTGAGAGCGGATTTAGATGCTTTGCCCATTTTGGAAGAAAACCTTGTGGATTATGCTTCTAAAAACCCAGGAGTGATGCATGCTTGTGGACACGATGTGCATACCAGTATTTTATTGGGTGTTGCTGAAATTTTACACGCTTTGAAAGACGAATTGCCGCAACCAGTGAAATTGATTTTCCAACCTGGAGAAGAGAAAAATCCAGGAGGTGCATCGTTGATGATTGAAGCAGGTGTTTTGGAAAATCCCAAGGTAATTGAAATGTATGCATTGCATGTTTTTCCTGAACTGGAAATTGGAAAAGTGGGTTTCAAAGAAGGAATTTACATGGCTTCATGCGATGAAATCTATATGACGATTAATGGGGTAGGAGGACACGGCGCAATGCCTCATCAATGTGTTGATCCGATTTTAATTGGTGCGAATATCGTGACTTCTTTGCAACAAATTGTAAGCAGAAAATGCGACCCTAAAATTCCTTGTGTCTTAACGTTTGGTTATTTTGAAGGGTTGGGAGACACCAATATCATTCCGTCGAAAGTAAAATTGAAAGGCACATTCAGAACGATGGATGAAAATTGGCGCACACAAGCATGGAAATTAATTGTAGCGCAAGCGTCGATGATTGCCGAATCGATGGGCGGAACTGTTGAAGTTGAGATTAGCAAAGGTTACCCATTTTTGGCAAATGATACAGTAGTAACAAGTAAATTGCGCAACAAAGCAAAACAAGTACTTGGAGAAAATCATGTAGAAGAATTACCGATTCGATTGACCGCAGAAGATTTTGCTTTCTATTCTCAAAAAGTGCCTGTATGCTTCTTTCGATTAGGTGTTGGAAATGTTGCAAAAGGAATTACTTATGGTGTACATCATCCAAAATTTGACGTTGACGTTGCATCCATGTTGACTGGAATGCAAGTCATGGCAAACGCTGCTTTTTAATTCATGATAAAATAATTCTCTACTATATTTCAACTGATTATATTTTGAAATTAACGTTGGGATTCCAACAGTATTTTCGTCATTTTAACCATTAACAAATGTTTTTAATCGGTAAATAAATATTTTTTATTGTCGAAATTTTTCTGATTTTAAATTCATTTTAAGAATCGTAAAAAAAAGAATTTGTCAGCATTTATTTCCGAAATATCTTTGCATTATTAAAGTAGAAAAGTATAAGCTTTACAGCTTTTTTCAGTGAATAGTGGTTAGGTTGATTATCAGAAAATGCGGTTCAAGTTATTTTGAACCGCATTTTTTTTGCTCAAAATTGGACAAAAAAAAGCGCCTAGTGAGAACTAGACGCTTGTGAAAATTTGAATTTTTAATTTAATCCTCCAATTCCTGGTCTTTTAATTGGAGTTGGTGTAGGGGTTGGAGTAGGAGTCTGCGTTGGTTTTGGGGTTTGAATTGGAGTGTTCGTTCTTGGTTTAGGAGTTGGTGTTGGAGTCGGAGTTCCTCCTGGACGTCCTACTGGTTCAAGAGATAACTCGCATGATTTAGCATCACTTCCTCCGACGTTTACTGCGTTTATTTGAAGATTGATCAAATTGTTTCCATCTCCAATATTTAAAGTAAAGGTGAAATTAAGCGTGCCATTGCTAATAACTGCATTTACATTTTGTATCGGGTTTCCATTCGCCGTAAATGTTACCTCACTAACGTTATAGACATTTGTTACATACCCTGTTATTGTAATTGCACCTGGAGAAAATTTCGCAGGACAATTTCTTGGCGAAGTAATAACAATTTGTGGTGTGCGCGAAATCTGTTGTTTGTAAATCACCGTTTTTGTATCTGTATCAGATCCGTAGTTGTTTGTAGCTGTTGCAACAATTACGTTGTTTCCATTTACAAAATTTTGATTAAACGTTACCACACCATTCACTGGATTAAAATTGAAATTTGTATTGACACCATTTACTGAAATCAAAACTTGATTTGCAGATGTAACAAACTGTGTAGTTACTTGAATAGTCATCGAACCATTGTCAGTGTTGTACGGGGTTGTTGGTGGATTAATAATATTAATAATCGGTGGAACAGCATTTGGATCTGTTGCTTTTGTAACGGTAATAGTCATGGTTGTAGAACCGCAACCATTGGTTGCAGTAATTACAAAAACGTTACTTCCCATATCCAATGGACGGTCTAAAACAATCGTGCTTGTTTGTTGATTAAAAGAAAAATTGACAGTTTTTCCGTTTTGCGTAATAGTGATATTTGAGCCTTGACTCAGTCCATTGACTGTTGCATTTAATCCAAAGGCTTGCGAATAAGTTGTACTATTATTAGCTGCAGTTGAAGAATTAATAACAATTACTGGTTTTGCACATTCTTTGCGAACGATTGTCCATGAAGTGGATGCATTTCCACAACTATTATTTGCCACAACTTCGATGGAATTTAATCCCATTTTCAAGCTGACAGAAGCAGACAATTCTTTCGTTGCAAGATTGTAATTAGCAACAACTGTAATACCATTAACTTTTAAACTGATTTCATTTGCGCTAGCAACATTGTACACATTTGCTTTAATTTGGATTGTTGATTCTTGCGTGTTAGAAGATTCAATATTTGGAAGAACTCTTTGTACGCTAGGAGCCGAGCAAGGAACTTTAGCAATTAGCTGACATGATTTAGAATCACTTCCTCCTGCATTCACAGCATTGATTTGAAAATTCACCGTGCTTCCTTCACCTAAATTTACTGTGAAAGAGAAATTCAAATTGCCATTACTCAACACTGGATTGACATTCGTAACTGGTTGTCCATTGATTGTAAATGTAACTTCACTTAAATTATTGATGTTTGTTACAAATCCTGAAATCGTAACAATTCCTGGAGCCAACGTAGCAGGGCAATTTGCTGGTGATGTAATTGTAATTACAGGTGCAGGAATAATTTTCTTTGTGTAAATGACTGTTTTTGTATCAGTCGCTGAACCGTAATTATTAACTGCGGTTGCAACGATTACATTATTTCCAACTACAAATGTTTGATTGAATGTAATTACACCCGTCGATGCATTGAAATTGAAATTTGTTGGAACACCGTTTACCGTAATTGACACTTGACTAGCTGCCGTTACAAACTGCGTGCTAACTTGGATATTCATCGCACCAACTTCAGTGTTATATGGAGTCGTTGCAGGATTTGTGATATTGATTTTTGGTGGAACCGCATTTGGATCTTTTGTTTTGGTTACTGTAATGGTCATGGTTGTAGAACCACATTCATTTGTTGCAGTAATTACAAAAGTATTGTTTCCTGCATCCAATGGACGGTCTAAAATCAATGTACTTGTTTGTTGATTGTAAACAAAATTGATTTGTTTTCCGTTTTGAGTTACTGTGATTGTAGATCCTTGAGATAATCCAGTCATACTTGCATTCAAACTGAAAGCATCAGCATAGGTAGAACTATTGTTTGCGGCAGATGACGAATTTAAAACAATGACTGGTTTTTTACATTCTCGACGCATTACAGTCCAAGAAGTACTTGCAGATCCACAATTGTTGCTCACTTGAATTTCGATTGAATTTAATCCCATTTTCAAGTTCACAGTCGCAGACAATTCTTTGGTTGCCAAGTCGTAATTTGCTGCAACGGCAACACCATTTACTTTTAAAACTATTTCATTGGCATTCGCAACATTAATAACACTTGCTTTGATTTGAATGGTAGTTTCTTGTGTGTTCGTTGTTTCTAAATTTGGTAAAATTCTTTGAACAACTGGAGCCAAACAAGGCGCCGCAACAGGTTTGAAAATCATCATGCGGTTCTTTTTCTCAACACCACAAGAATTGGTAGCAACAACTTCAATTGTATTTTGTCCTTCGCTCAAGCCAATATTTTGAGAGAAAACTTTCGTTGTTGGATTGTAATTTCCTAAAATAGCTTGCACAACTCCATTCACAAATATTTGTACTTGATTTGCCGCAGTGATATTGTCCACTTGCGCGCTGAATGCATATGTATTTGCTGCAACTTCTAACGATTGTGTTGCTGGCGCAATGAATGTAATTACTGGTTTGTCACAAGCAACAACAGGCACTCGGTAAATGATATTTGTTGTAGCGCTGTGTGTTCCAGATGCATTCGTCCCTGTTACTGTAAAAGTATTATTTCCAACATTTAAATTGGTGTTGAACAATACTTCTTTCGTTGTTGAATTGAAAGAGTATAAATTCGGATTGACTGTTAAACCATTTTGTTGAACTACAATTTGCGTTATGTTGTCTACATTGATCACATTTGCTTTTACTGCATAACTGGCATTGGTAACTGTTGTTCCACTAACTGCAGGGTTTATAAATGTCACAAATGGAGGATTCTGAAGTACTAACTTTCTGTAATTGATCGTTCTGTTGTCGCTCGCTTGACCTGCATTGTTTGTCCCAGTAATCACCAATGAATTGGTTCCTTCATTCAAACTCATGGTAAATGCCAACTGTTTCGTAGCAACATTGTAAGTGAATGCATTGTACGCCGTTCCGTTTACCAATACTTGGATGTTTTGAGCGCCATCAACATTTAAAACAGTTGCTGTGATTGGTGTTGACGGAACTGTAGTTGCATGCGGATTATTTGCCGGATTGGTAATCGTTACCGTTGGAGGTAACATTGGGTCTGGCATTTTGAAAATAATCGTGGTCGTTTTTGTATCCTGACCAGCGGCATTTGTTCCAGTAATCTCAATAATGTTTGCACCAACAATCAAACTTGTAGTAAATGCGATCACTTCTGATGAATTACTGTAAGTGAAATTGGTTGAAGTAACACCATTAATTTTCAATTGAATGTTTTGTGGACCAGCAACATACTGCACTCTCGCTTTCACATTATATGTTTGATTGAAAACCGTCAAAGGATTTGAAATTGGATCCTGGAAAGTAACAATCGGTGGAACGATAGTTTGAGGTTTGCGGTAAATGATTGTATGTGTTTTTGAATCACTTCCGACAGTATTTGTTCCAGTAATCACAATCACATTCGCTCCTTCAATCAGGGTAATAGGAAATGTAACAACAGTTGTACTTGGATTAAAGTTGAAGTTTGTAATATTCACGCCATTTACATTCACGTTTACGCCGCTAGAATTCGCAACATTTAATACAGATGCTGATACATTATAAGTAGCTACATCAGTTGTGTAAGGATCAACATTCGGAGCTGTGAAAGTTACAAATGGCGGAGGAAGTACAACCGGTTTTCTATAAATGATGATCGTTTGTTTGATATCTGTACCATCATTATTTGTACCTCTTACGGAAATTGTGTTCGTTCCTTCAATTAAATTCAAATATGCAGCTACGGAATTGTTTGCATTTACATAAGTGAAATTCGATAATATTTGACCGTTGAAATTTACTTCAATTTGATTTGCTGAAGTAACATTCAAAACAGTCGCACTCAACGCGAACGTGCTATTCTCAGTAGTATAAGGATTTACTGAAGGATTTGTAATTGTTACAATCGGCGGTTTTGGCGCTTGTCTTTCATAAATGATGATAGTTGTTGCTTGCGCAGAACCTGCAGTATTTGTTCCAATGATTTCAAAAACATTTTGTCCAGGTGTTAGAACAACAGAACTTTGGAAATCATGTGATGAACTGTTGAAAGTAAAGTTTTGATTTACACTTCCGTTCTGTTTGAAAGTTACATTTTGACTTCCGGCAACATTTAATACTTCTGCTTTAACTAGGAAAGTAGAATTCATCGTCGTGTAAGGACTTACTTGTGGATCCACGAAATAAACTACAGGTGGTTGTTCAGTAATACCAGGTCTATAAATAATCGTGGTAGTTTTTGAGTCAGTTCCAGCTGAATTTGTTCCTGTTGTTACAACGACATTCGAACCAAAAACCAAACTCAAATTTGCACTAACCACATTGTTCAATGGATTGAAAGTAAAATTTGTAAATGTTTGTCCATTCACTTTCATGGTGATTTGATTGCTTTGTTGAACATTCAAAACCGTTGCAGTTAAAGGAAAAGATTGCGAAGTCGTATTATATGGACTTGTGGCTGGATTGGTGTAATTTACAATTGGAGGAGGTAAAATCGTCGTTTTATTGTAAACAATAATGGTCGTTTCTTGATCAGACCCATAACTGTTTGTACCAATAATTTCAAAAATATTTTGACCAGGAGTTAACACAACATTACTTTCGAAACGATCTGTTGTTGCATTGTAAGTGAAAGTTCCATTGTAAATACCATTTTGTTTGAAAGTGATATTTTCCTTTCCGTTCACATATTTTACGTCAGCACGAATTGTGTAATTCGGTTGTACTACTGAAGTTCCTGAAACAGCAGGATTAGTGAAATTAACAACAGGCAATTGCTCGTTTACAACATTGTAAATCAAAGTCGTTGATTCAACATCTGTTCCAGCTGTATTGGTTCCAGTAACAGTCACAATATTAGTCCCCAAAGTCAAATTCAAATTTGCAGTAACTACATTATTTGAAGGGTTGAAATTGAAATTTTGGAATGATTGACCGTTCACAGTCATCGTAATTTGATTTGCTTGTTGTACATTTAATACGGTAGCCATCAAATTGAACGCTGGATTTGTAATTGTGTAGGGACTTGTTGGTGGATTATTGAAAGTTACAACTGGTGGAGCAATTTCATTCACTTTATTGTAAATGATAATCGTTGATTCAAAATCAGTTCCAGCAGCATTCACTCCTGTAATTTCATAAACATTTTGTCCAGGAACCAAAATCACATTGCTTTCTAAAGCGTCCGTTGTTGGATTGTACGTAAAGTTTTGACTATTTAATCCGTTTTGTTTGAATGTAATATTTTGTTTTCCATCAACATATTTTACTTCTGCTCTGATAGTAAAATTAGGTTGCGAAACAGTTGTTCCAGAGACTGAAGGATTTGTAAAGTTTACAACAGGTGGTTGATTAGCACCTTGACTTGTTTGGTTTTCGTAGTTTGGTAAATTGTGTAAACTATTTGGGTTGTCATCCACATAATTGCGTCTATTTTTCATTTGAAATCTCAAATAAAAGCTAGTGTAATGATATATGTCATTTGGCCATTTACTTGAAGCGTCAACAAATCCATCAAAATTATCTATGCGTGTAAAAGTTGTTTTGTGTTCTAATCCTAGAGAAAATCGTGGACTTACTTGGTAACCCAATCCAAATCCTAAACTTGGCATAAATCCAACTCTGTATTTTCCTTTGGTAGTTCCGTCTAATGCTGTTTCGTAACTTCCGTCTTGAATTGCATTTAGACTTGCTTTAGAATAATCGCCATTTAATTGATCGTATGCATACATTCCACTAAAAATGGTATCATTTCCATCTAATTGATTACCATAGGTTTGGTGCCAAGTCAATCCAACTCCTCCAAAAATATATGGGTCCCAGCCTGAGCGCTCTCTGATTCCATTCGCATGAATTACCAACTCTAAAGCCAAACGGTGAACTTCAGTTTTATAATTTAAAACTGAATAGCCGATTCCATCTTTATAATTGGTTGATCCACTGCTGAGTGCAGTATTTGTTTTTTGAAAACCAGTTGTATCAACATCTTGACCATACCAATTTCCATATAGGTATCTTCCACGGATGTCAAAACTGATTTTTTTGCCATAATTGTAGTTAAATGACTTTCCAATTGTCAAGCCTAATCCCCAATTATTTTTGTTTTTGACATCAGTAGTTTGCCAAGTTGTACCAACGTTTAAACCCCAAAACCATTTAGAATCTTTTTCATAAACGAGTTTGCCTTGCCCAAAAAGGTGAGTACAAACAAATAAAAGGCTAAATGCGAGTGTAATAATTCTTTTCATATCGCGTTGTTTTTGATTTGTCGACCAAAGTCGATAATTGTGCCAAAATTCATAAAAATATAGCTATAAATGTCTATTTTCGCTTAAAATCTTATTTTTTGTTAATTTTTGTCACGATAAATTTGTTTACTTTTACCGAAAATAAAGGGCTTAAGAATGATTCGAATCCTAATTGTTAATCTTTCGTTAATAGTGTTTTGCATGCTTCCAACGGGAAGTTTTGCGCAGCCTATTTACAATAATTGTAGCGATGCACTTTACTTATGTCCGCTTGTAGTGGAGAATGTGACCAATTACGATGCGACAAAAACGCTTTGTGCTGGTTGCGAAGATGATTTCAATTACTGTTTTTCTCCTTCCAATTCTATTTGGATGAGGTTTGAAACCAACGCCATTGGGGGAAATGTGAATGTAAATTTTAACAATGTAACCATTGAAATTGCGCCGAATCAAGGTACTGAAATGCAAGCAACAATCATTCAGGCAATTGCACCTTGTGACGCTTCAACTTATACGCAAATAGGAAGTTGTGAATTTGCTGCTGCTGGAAATTTTGTGTTGAGTGCAACAGGACTTTTGCCAAGTACAACTTATTATATCGTCATTAATGGAGCTACAAATGCACCAGCAACACTTCCTGCTCAAGCAACGATGGATGTTTCAGTTTCAGGAAATGGTGTTCAAAGAATTCCGCCAGGTTTAGCTCTTTTGGTGACAAGTAATTTAATTTGTGCAGGTGAATCACAACTTTTTTCAGCTTATGCTGGAGATTGTCCTGATACAACTGATTATCATTGGTATATAAATAATCAATTAGTGGCAGTGACGCAATCGAACGATTTTGAAACGTCGGCTTTGCAAGATGGCGATGTGCTTTCTGTCACAACAACTTGCTATGAATATTGTATCGTTCAAATTTCAGATACTTCTGCACCTTTTACTGTAGTTACTATTGCTGTAGATGCTGGACCTGATTATAACATAAATGCTGGTGGATCAGTTTTCCTTCAAGGAAGCACAACTGAAGCATCCTATTTTTGGACACCAAGTTTTACCTTGAGTAATCCGGCAATTTTGAATCCGATTGCTCAGCCAGATGAAACGACGCATTATTTTCTTTCTGCTACCAATGGCGCTTGCACAGTTACAGATGAAGCTGTAGTTTATGTGAGTGATAAATTGTCGATTACCAATACATTTACGCCAAATGGTGACGGTTATAACGACACATGGGAAATTCCATCGTTGGAAAAATATGCCAATTGTTTTGTCGAAATATATGACCGTTGGGGACAATCAATTTTTCAAACAACAGGTTACAATGCTAAAAAAGCTTGGGACGGCAAACACAAAGGAAAATTGTTAGAAGCAGGCGTTTATTTTTATGTAATAGAAGTGCGTGATCCAGATTTCACCGAACCAATTAGAGGTTCTTTAACAATGATTCGATGAGATTATTTATAATTTTAGCATTCACATTTTGTTTTGCTTACACTGCTTCCTCGCAGCAAGTGGCCCAATATTCTCAATGGTTTTGGAATCAGTTAGCGATCAATCCTGCGCACTCAGGAATTAAAACTTGTACAGAAATAAAAACAATTTACAGAACGCAATGGCTTGGTTTGGAAGGAGCGCCTTCTAGCGGTGCATTTACTTTTTCAGTTCCACTTTACGCGAAAAGAAAAAAGTATTTGAGTGGTCGACAAGGATTAGGAATAAAATTTGACAGAGATCAATTTGGACCATTTACTGCGTTGAGGTTCAATGTTAGCTATGCTGGACACTTCAATTTTTCAAGAGATACAAGACTTTCAATTGGAATTGCTGCTGGAGTGCAACAATTTAATTACGACAAAGGAAAAGCAACAACTTTGGTTTCAGATCCGTTGATTAATGAGAGCAATTCTTTTATCTCACCTGACGCCACAGTTGGTTTTTGGTGGAATGGTAAAAATTACTATGCAGGATTGGTCTTGAGTCAGTTAACCAAAAGTCGTTGGCAAGGAATTTCAAACGATTCAAGATTTAATTTCCACACGATTATGAATGGAGGGTATCGTTGGGCGATTCAAGAAGGCGTCACTTTGTTGCCATCTGCAATTTTAAGAATTCCGCCCAAAGGACCAGTTTCAGCTGATTTAAATGTATTGATCGATTTTAGAAACCAATTTGGTTTTGGATTAGGTTACAGGAATACGGATGCCGTCATGTTGTTTTTAAACTTTAAGTTGAAAGAACAATTTGCAATCGGTTATTCATTTGATTATGTGACTTCAAGTATTGGTAGAAATCAATATTTTACTCATGAACTTTCTTTGAGTTTCAGCTCATGCAAATCAGAAAACACGAACAAAACGAGTTGTCCGCTATTTTAATTGGCAAAAACTTTTCGTTAACAGGACTGAAAGATTGATTTTCAATTAAAGTTCGACATTTATCAAATTTGACTTGTTTAAAACTCCATAAATTTAAAGTTTATTCGAGTGTACTTCTTCCGATATTTGTTGGTGATGAAGTAGAATTTGTATCAATGCATTTTTCATTTCACATCAATTTTATTCAAAGCTATCAACATGAAATTACCTGTTTTATATTTTAGTGCAGTTTTAGGACTTTTAGCAGCTTGCGTTCCCGCTAAGAAATACAATGATTTAGTTGAGCGAGAAAAACTTTGCAGTGAAGAATTGGCTGCTTTTAAAAACAATTCCATCACCAACGAAGGAAAAGCGAAAGACATTGAAGCTCGATATAATGTTTTGTTGAATGAAGTAACATCGTTGCGAGCAGACACTAGTAAATTGGGTCAGAATCATCGAATGGTTCAAGCGCAGTATGACAAAATGGTGTTGCAAAATTTGGCTTACGAAAAACGCTTGGAAGAAGAAAGAAGTAAAGGAGCACAAGAAACCGGAGCGTTACAATCTGATTTAGAAGGCAAAAACGAAGAGTTGCAGCGCAAACAAGAAGTTTTGAATGAATTGGAAGGCGAATTGAAAGCGAAACAACAATTGTTGGAAGACCGAGAAAAGCGTGTGAACGAGTTAGAAGAAATGATGCAACGCAAAGATGAAGCGGTGAAATTATTGAAAAACAAAGTGGCTGGTGCTTTACGCGGATTTGAAAATAAAGGCTTAACAGTTGTTGAGAAAAATGGTAAAATCTATGTAAGTCTAGAAGCCAAATTACTTTTCACATCTGGAAGTACAACAGTTGAAGCTGAAGGAAAAAAAGCGATTATAGAATTGGCGAAAGTCTTGGAAAAAGAAGTTGATTTAGAAGTTATCGTTGAAGGACATACAGATACTGATAAATTAGTGGCGACAGCACATCCAAAATCAAACTGGGAACTATCAGTTTTGCGTGCTACGGCTGTTGTAGAAATCATGACGGCGAATACGAAAGTGAATCCTGCAATTTTAATGGCTGCAGGAAGATCAGAATTTCACCCAGTTGACCCAGCGGATAAAGCGAAAAATCGAAGAATTGAAGTAATCATTTCTCCTAATTTGAATGCGCTGTTTGAGTTAATTAACAAGTAAAAAATTCAATAAAAAAAGGCTCCAATTTTTGGAGCCTTTTTTTATTTCTATTTTCCCATTCCATGTGGTTGACAACAACTAGGTAACGCTTTCTGAGCATCTACATTTGCTTTCACTTCATCGGCATCATATCCCAAATCAGAAACAATCTGCTTGATTTGTTGAAGTGTTATTTTTGTTGGTTTAAATTTCACCGTTAAAACTTGCGTTTTATAATCTAATTCAGAAAAAACGATTCCTTTTGTATAATTCAATTTGGATTCGATGCGATCTTTGCATTCACCACATTCCGCAGAAGTTTTGATTGTTACCAATTGTGTTTTCGCATCCTGCTTAAAGCTAAATGCCAAAAAGGCGATGCAGATAATTAAGATTGTTTTCATATTTTTTATTTATTTTTTAAACTGAGACGGTCGAAGTTTAAATTAAACCTATCGATGAAAGCTGAGCCTGTCGAAGCTTGAATCTCACCCCAACATACACATTCACTCCCTGAATCGGCGCCCAAACTCTCGTTGCATCAAAATACGAACCAAAAGGATTTTGCGGATCAACCAAGGCATTTTTTTGTTTGTAATTTGTCAAATTTTCGCCGCCAATATAAAAGTCCCATCGTTTGAAAACGTGGGTAATTTGCGCGTTTAAAATAGGATATACTTTCGACATGTTATCACTCGAATGTTCAGTCGCTGAATAGTGAACCATGTGCAACCTACTTTTGCCATAAACAGAAAGTGTAGCATCGTATTCCCAGCGCTTGTTTCTAGTTTTGTAAGCTAAATTTAAGAATCCACGTTGCGTTGGAATCATGACTTGTTGTTGCATTTTTCCTCCGTATTCAGCTTTAACATCTAAATATTTGTAAGCCAAACGGACATCGAATCGAGGTAAAATTGGCAAACTAAATTCAGTTTGGAAACTATTGGAATAAGATTTTCCTGTCAAGTTGCTGAAATAAAAGTTATTCATGTCAATGTCACGATCAACAATCAATTGGTTTTCGAAAAATGTATGGTAGAAATCGATGCTGACATTGGCTTTTCTTTTGAAAAATTTGAATTCTTGTACTATTGAACCTCCAACATTCCATGAAACTTCGGCTTGGATATTTTTTTCAATCACCCAATTTCTTGACGTTGCCAGTAAACTGATATTATCGATGATTACATTCGGAACTCGAAATCCTCGACCTGCAGTAAATCTTAAATCCAATTTTTCGGTCACACTAAATTTTCCATGAAAGCGAGGCGAAAATTGAAATCCGTACAAATTATGGTAATCACCTCGTGCGCCCAAAACCCCTGTGAAACGCAATCCTTTGTAAGTGTATTCAGCAAAAGCGCCAGGAACATATTCAATTCTTGGTAAATTGAGAGAATCTAATTTTTGAGTCAAATCGACATACACAAAGCTCAAACCGCCTTTGATTCCATGATTTGTGTTTCCAATGATTCCGTCGTAAATTGCATTGATGTAGCCACGTTTTTCTTCGCCATTAAAAATGCGTTTTCCGAACTGTTCGTTGGTCGTTTGATATTTTAAATTGTAGACAATCCCAATGGATTGATATGGTTTTTTAGCAAATAAAAATCCCGTTTTCGCAAAAAGATCGATGTGCTTGTTTTCTATCGTCACGCCATATAAATTGCTGGTTTTGGTTGCTGAAAATCCAGTTTGTCCGCCTTCTTTGGATTCGTAATATGAATTAATACCTAATTGAGCCTCCATGCGTTTTCCATTGTAATTCCAACGATTTAGAAAAGAAGCGTTTTTGGACATTGGGATATCTCTGAAGCCATCTTTGTTGTTGTCAACTTCTGAAAACAAACCTGATGCATGACCGAAAAGTCCCGTTTGCCATTTCTTACCAACATTTAATTTTCCATGTGAATTCAGTTCTGCTCTTCCAAAGCGATTTCCGTAGGCATTGAAATAGAATTTCTCCATCGATTGTGGCTTTTTGAGCTCTAGATTCACCAATCCAGCCATCGATTCATAGCCATTCACAACATTTCCAGTTCCTTTCGTGATTTGAATCGATTCCACCCAGGTGCCAGGCATGGAGCCCAATCCAAATGCGCTTTCTAATCCACGCACGTATGGGATGTTTTCCATTTGAATTTGGGTGTAAACGCCATCCAATCCCATCATTTGGATTTTCTTGGCTCCTGAAATGGCATCAGTCATGTTTACGTCCACGGAAGCATTCGTTTCAAAGGATTCTGACAAATTACAACAAGCTGCTTTACGCAATTCACCTTCCCCCAATTCTTCTACAAGTAATGTTTTCAGTTTGGAAATACTGTGCGTCGTTTTTTTGTAAACGATGACCACTTCATCTAAAATTTGATTTTCATATAAGATGATTTCTATAATTGAAAATCGGTCTTTGTTAGTTACAATTAAAGTGTCATTTCTGAATCCAATCGAACTAAATATCAGCGTATCCGGAAGCGATTTTCCTAATGTGATTTCAAAAACGCCGTGATCATCTGTTTCTACAGATTCATTTGTTTTTAAAGAAGTAATTTTTGCATTGTGAAGATGCTCTTTAGTTCCATTTACCGTTTTCCCGTAAACAACGCCTTTTAATTGACCATAACTTGGTGATACAATCAATAAAAAAGCAATGATTTGCAATATTTTCATTTGAATAAGTTTGTTAAATAATCATTTAGACCGTCGTTTCGATAGTCGATTTAACAAACTTTTATATTCTGAAAACTTGATTTAATATAAGTATTTCTTGCCCTTTTTTAGGAGGTGGACGGTTGGTTGGATAATCACAGATTAATTCCTTTTTGATTGAATAAGTTCCATCAAAAATAAATTTTTTGTAGATTGGTACAGTTGCAATTAGAATCTGATGCTGAAAATCTTTTTGAATGAAATTGGAAGTGATTTTGAATGAAAACAAATCTTCTTCACAACAATTTTTACTATATGACGAAGTGTTTTCTTTAGCCTTACCTTCACAGCATGACTTGATTTTTTTTGCTTGTTTGCAAGCGTGAGAAGGAGGGATGAAAAAACTATAATCTGTACCGTCAATTTTGCAGAAATGTTCGAAAACGTGAATTCCAGCAGAACCAACAAAAAGTGATATTGCAAAAAATAATATAATTATGCCACGTAACATTTTCACGATACAAAGCTAAACCTAAAATTTGAACTCTTACAGACTAATTTGTCGAAATATTGGATTCTTGAAATGAGATTATTTAGAAAGTTCGCTTTCCAGGTGGTCTATTGCCATGCAACCAAATTGATCATTTGACCAGCGATATACTGCTTTGTCATTTTTAACCATAATAAACGCAGGAAATTTCCCTTCCGCCAGATTTTGCAATGATTCAATATTTCTAGTTGTCGTAACTTTCACGGTATTTCCTCCTTCTGCAATGTAATCTTTTAGTTCAGCGAAATTTGAAGAACAGAGAATAAATTTGATTTTCATCTTAGGATTTCTAGACTTTATTTGCCGCAATTTGGCTATTGAATGATAACAATAATCACATCCAGGAATAGCAATTACTGCTAAATCTACATCCTTAAAATCTTTTATTGGTTGAAATTTTTCAATTGCTGTACCTTGTTTGGAAAAATCTCCTTCATAAATTGGATTAAGCGCAAATCCAGCAATAAAAGGCAATGACATTATAATGATGAAGAGAATTGGTCTCAAAATTTTGATTCTTTTGGAGATTAATTGGTAAACAGTAAAATTACCGAACCAACGAGCAGCAAGAAACCCGAAGATAATTAGCAATAAATACGGACCAATTTTAGCACCTGTCCAAGAAAAATTAGATTCAATCAACCATTCTTCGATAGTAACAAAGAAGTGTAAAACGAAAGTTATTGCGATTGAATAAATTGAAATCAATAAATATTTCATGTTATTATCTATGGTTCTTAACTCAAAAAAGAGAATTGTAAACTTCAGTTCTCAGTCCTACAAAGTTATCTTATTTTGAATAAATTTTTCAATTGAAATTGCAGAAAAATAGTTTGTCTTTTTTCTTTCAAGTAATTTAATTCAAAACACCCAAAATATTGAAAGTAAGTAATTTTCTAAATGTTAAAAATTTGATTTATTAAAAAATTAAAATTCCAAGCACATTAATTTTTTAATAAAATCTTATCCGTAATTTTGCAGCACAAATTAATTTTCGAAAAAAGATGCAAGTTCCAGTAAATGTATACGCAGAAATGACTCCAAACCCAACCACGATGAAGTTTGTAGCCAATAAGTATTTATTATTAACAGGAGAATCTGTTGAATTCACAAGTGCTTCTGAAGCAAAAGGATTTTCTCCATTGGCTGAACAATTGTTCCAATTTCCGTTTGTGAAAGGGGTATTTATTGCCAGTAATTTTGTTACAATTACCAAAAACGAATCACTTTCATGGGATTTTGTGACCATGGAATTGCGTGAATTCATCAAAAATTGGATTGCTGACAGCAAAGATGTTTTAATTCAAATGCCAGCTCCAAAACCTGTTGAACCTAAGAAAACTGATGGTCCGGTAAAAGAATATTTACCGTCAGAATACGATGATGCAATTCGTGATTTGCTTGATGAATACGTTCGGCCTGCAGTGGAAACTGATGGTGGAGCAATTGATTTTAGAAGCTTCGAAGATGGTGTTGTAACCGTTTTGTTAAGAGGTTCATGCGCTGGTTGTCCATCGTCAACAGCTACTTTAAAAGGAGGAATCGAAAATCTATTAAAACAACATTTACCAGCGGTAACTTCGGTTGTTGCGGAAGATGCAGAATAGTTTTTAGGGATAAGAATTTTTTGAAGAGTTAATGTTCGATTTGGATGTTAACTCTTTTTTTTTGACCTTGTTTCCCAAACGATTGGCGATAAAACGACCTCTAAAATTACCAAATTGTTCCAATCTTGGATCTGCTTTTACATCTGACAAAACAGGAAATTCAAATCTTCCAGAAGCAAACGCATATTGTGCTTTTTTACTCGTCAAGTATTGCAATAATTTTTGTGCATTTTCAGGATTTCTTGCATACTTATAAATTCCAGCACCCGTGATGTTATAAAATGTTCCTTTCTGCGTTTGACTCGGAAAAATCACTTCTACATTGCGATACAATCTTTTGTTTAACGTGTCTTTTTGCTGATTTGCTTCCACTAAAGACGAAAGTTCGATGAAAGCCAACTGCGCTTCAACTGAATTGATTTTTTTGATTTGAGTCAAGTCATTGCCTTTCGGATTTCCCTGCGACTGGCGGTTCAAATTAAAAACAAAGTTTTTGTGTTTTTTGGACCTTAGATTCATCATGCTGATTCCAAGTGTTTTTATAGTTGAATTTGCATGATCTTGCAACGCAATTTTCCCTTTCCACTTTGGCTGATTGATTTGGTTGTAAAACTTAATTGTGTCGCCATTCAATAGATTTTTATTGTAAATCATCACAATGGGCGATTTTGAAATGGCACACCAAAAGTTGTTTTTCGAAAAATAGTTTGCGTCAATCCGTGGATTAATTTCAGACTGATCGATTCGTCTAAATAGGTTCATTTTTCCACCTTCCAACAATCTATCCGCGCCGTGAAGTAAAATCAGATCTGCGTGGGAATTGTATTTTTCTAATTTGATAATTTCTAATATACTATCAGCAGGCAAGATTTTGTAATAGACCTTTATTTTCTCGGTTTTTTTAAATTTTTTGAAAATCTCTTTGTCGTTTTCAGTCAAAAAATCAGTATAAACAGTAACAGATTGTCTTTTGTCTGGTTTAGCATCGTTTACTAAACAAGAATGCAACATGGATGTGCAAAATAAAACAAGTAACATTTTTATTCCGAAGGTCAATTTTTGAACTGCAGCGTAATGAGCTCCTTGATTTGATTTTTCTAACATCTTATTGATAAACTTTGAGCGAATGTAATCATTCATTTTCGCAAATATACAAGTTGAAATGCGATGTTTTGTACCTTTGTGAAAAATTCAGAAAGTGTCAGAAGAAAAAATACCTCAGAAACAAAGAAAATTAAAAATTGTAAAATTACTTAGTGATGTTGCAAGTGGAGTTCCAGCTAAAGTAACAACTGCCTTGGATTCTTTGCAAGTTCATGGAGATGATAGCATTATTGAACCTTTGATTCAGTCACTAGATTTACAGACCGATGAAAAATGTGTTTCTGAAATTATTGAATTTTTATCAAGTTTGAAAAGCACAAAAGCGGTAAAAACTGTGATGGAATGTTTGAGAAATCCTCAATATGCCCACCAACAAATCAGAATTTTATCTACGATTTGGAACAGTCCGCTCGATTACAGTGCGCATTTAGCTGAATTTATTGCTTTGGCAGTAAAGGGAGATTTTTTGGTGACTTTAGAATGCCTGACTATTTTAGAAAATCTAGAAGGTCCTTTTGAAGAAAGTTCGATTTTAGAAGCACAATTGTTATTGAAAGATTACCATGAAGGTGTATATCCAAAAGACGCGCAAAAAGAACATTTAATCAGTGAAATCGCATTATTGTTAAAAGACATGGATCGTTCAATTGACGATTAATTTTAAGATTTTACAAGTCAATGAAAAAACTCGAGCAAGCTATTTTTGAAATACAAAATCAAGCGGATTTTGAAAAAGTAGCCTTGAAAGTTTACGAATTTCAACGTAATAATTGTGAAATATACCGCGATTTCGTTAATCAATTGAATAGAAAAGCACCCAGGAAAATCTCTGAAATTCCATTTTTGCCGATTTCATTTTTTAAGTCGCATGAAGTTCGTTCAAGACAAAGAGCGGTCGAAACACTTTTTATGAGCAGCGGAACAACGGGTTCAGAAAGAAGTAAACATCACGTCGAATCTCTTGAAATGTATGAGATTTCATTTTTGAAAAGTTACTACAATCAGATTGGGAATCCAGAAAATCAAATTATTTTGGCTTTATTGCCGAATTATATCGAACAAGGAAATTCAAGTTTGGTTTACATGGTAGATCATTTGATTCAAGCTTCTAAAAACAAACTTTCAGGATTTTATTTGGATAATTTGACTGATTTAATCCAAGCTTATAATACAGCTATTCTAACTGGAAAAGACGTTGTTATTTTTGGTGTAAGCTACGCTTTGTTGGATTTAGCCGATTTAAAACCCAATCTTTCAAAGGCAAGAATCATCGAAACTGGTGGAATGAAAGGTAGACGGAAAGAACTCAGCAAGGAAGAATTGCATGAAATCTTAAAAAATGCGTTTCAAGTTCCATTTATTTCTTCTGAGTACGGAATGAGTGAATTGCTTTCGCAAGCTTACAGCGATCAAAACGGTTTATTTGATTTACCGAATTGGATGCAAATATTAATTCGCGATGTCAATGATCCTTTTGAATTTATTGAAAATGGAAAAACGGGTGGAGTCAATGTAATCGACCTTGCAAATTTGTATTCTTGTGCTTTCATTTCGACACAAGACTTGGGGAAAATAACCCAAAATCAATTGCAGTTGATGGGCAGGTATGATCATTCAGATATTCGAGGATGTAATTTATTGATAGAATAGTATTTTGTAAATTTTCTTTCTTATTTTTATATGCTAAAATTTAAGAAATGAAATTAAAACTAATCGCACTGTGTTTGCTGCCAATGGCATTATCTGCACAGATTAATATTACTACTTCGGGAAATTCAACTCAGAATTTCGATGCTTTGTTGACAACAGGTTCTGTGAACACTTGGAATGATAACAGTACAATTCCCAATTATTTTGCTCAAAGATCTGGTTTTGGAACAACCTATCAAGCTGGCACAGGATCTTCAACAGTCGGAAATCTATACAGTTTTGGATCTACTGGAAGCACTGAGCGAGCGCTTGGAAGTGTTGGTTCGGATAATACATCTGCGTTGAATTTTGCTTATGGAGTTTTGTTGCAAAATAATTCAGGTTTTAACTTGAATCAGTTAGCTGTTAGTTACACTTTAGAGCAATGGAGAAACGCCGGAAATATAACGCCAGATGAAGTAACTGTTTGGTATAAAATTAGCGCTTCACCAATTTCGAATTTGTCTCCCGGCGACAATACAGGGTGGACGCAAATTACCGTTTTGACAACTTCGAGTCCAATTAATACTGCAACTGCTGGAGCATTAGACGGAAATTTAGCTGTCAATCAAGTGTCGCTTTCAAATATTTCAATTCCTAATCTTTCAATTCCAAATGGTCATTACATGATGATCAAATGGGAAGATATCAATCATCCAGGAAATGATGATGGTTTAGGTATTGACGATGTTGATATTGCTTGGACGATTGGCTGCAATACTTCTAGTACAATTAACGAAACGGCATGTAATTTTTATATAGTACCAAGTGGAGATGAATCTTATTCTGCATCTGGCATTTATACTGACACCATTCCAAATGCCAATTCATGCGACAGTATCATTACAATTAATTTAACTATTGAAACGGGTGTTGTGTATTACGCTGATGTTGATGTCGATGGATTGGGGGATATCAACAACAGTATCAATACATGTGTTCCTCCAGTTTCAGGGTATGTTTTGAATAGCGACGACTGCGATGACCAAAGTTCTGCAATTGGAATTGGCAATACTACGTACTATTTGGATGCTGATTTAGACGGTTTTGGAGATTTAAATAATACAACTTTAGGATGCGTGGTGCCAAACGGATACGCTGAGAATTCGTTGGATTGTAATGACAATGATTTCAATATCAATCCAAATGCAACAGATATTCCTGACAATGGAATTGATGAAGATTGTTCTGGTGCAGATGCGTCATCCATCGGTTCAACCCTTGGTTTATATGAATTTACGCAAGCTTCTGCTTGTCCAGTTACCGCAGTATCGGTTACTACACAACCAACAAATGCAGTTTTCGGTGATTATTCCTCTTTAGGAACCAATTGTAGTGCCTCTGCAAATGTTTTTAGTACAAGTGGTTGGAACACAGCTTCGACAATTAATCCAGATGAGTACAATCAATTTTCTGTAGCAGCAAATGAATGTTTTGCAATGGATTTGAACAGAATCATATTTACACACAGAATCAGTTTTACTGGTGGAACACCGACATGGATTTTACGATCAAGTTTGGATAATTTCTCTTCAGACATTGCTTCTGGAACAGCAGTTACAACTGATAAAACGGATACAATCAATTTACCAGCTGCTTTTGATTTAGTGAATCAAGTTACATTTAGAATTTACATTACGAACATGGGTTTAGGTCTTTCTACTTGGAGAAACGACAATGTTACAGTAATTGGAAATATCAATCCTATTCAGCCGCAAATTTTTTATGCTGATGCAGATGGAGATACTTATGGAAATACAGCAGTTACAATTTCTGCATGTAGCGCGCCTGTAGGTTATGTTTCAAATGACACAGATTGTGACGACAGTAACAGTTCAATCAATCCAACAACTGTTTGGTACGAAGATGCAGATAGCGATAACGTTGGAAATGAAAACTCAACTTTCATTGGTTGTATTTCCCCAGCAAATTATGTTTTAATCTCGGGTGATTGTGATGATACTGATCCGTCGTCAACTTTCCCGACTATGTATTACGAAGACAACGACTCAGATGGTTTTGGTGCGTCGATCGGAACGGCATTTTGCGTAGATCCTGGAAGTGGTTATGTTTTGAATAATACCGATTGTGACGATAGCCAAAATGCAGTTTATCCAGGTGCACCAGAAATTTGTGATGCATTTGATAACAATTGCAATGGTCAAACCAATGAAGGATTACAAACTACTGTTTATTATATCGATAATGATGGAGATACTTATGGACAAGGTAGCGCAGGCGATTTTTGTTCTGATCCAGGAATTGGATATTCATTGAACAATACAGATTGTGATGACGACAATGCTGCGGCTTATCCAGGCGCACCAGAAATTTTAAACAATGGCGTAGATGAAAATTGCGACAATACAGATAATTACATGGCCGTAAATGAAACTGAAATAATTAACTTCAGCCTGCAGCCGAATCCATCAAATGGTGTTTTCAATATTGTTTTTCCAACTGTTGTAAAACAATTGAATTTAAAACTTTTAGATTTGAATGGTAAAATATTGAACAGCCAACAATTAAATGGTTCTAGTGTTGAATTGAATTACTCAAACTTAAGTGAAGGAATTTATTTACTACAAATTTCTTCTGCTATTGAAACCAAAACAGTGAGAATTTCTATCGTGAAATAGCCAGCGTTAAATCGTTGTTAATATTTAAATTACACTTCTTTTTCAGCGTATTTTCGTTGCATGAGAAGTGTAATTTTTTTGTTTATTGGTATTTGTAGCTTCGGTTTTTCGGTTTTTGCTCAACCCAAAATTTCTTTGGATAAAACATCCATTGATTATGGGAAAATGCCTTATGGTGGGAGTAACTTAAAAAGTTATTTTACAGTCACAAATATTGGCAATGAACCCTTAATTATCACGAGAGTTACTACTGGAGATGGCGGGTTTATGTGTCATTCGTATACTCGAGAACCAATAATGCCAAACAAATCTGCAGAAATCGTCTTTTTGTATGATACCAAAAGAATTGGACCATTCAACAAATCAGGTTACATTCAATCCAATGCTGTTGAAGCCAATATGTCGATTAGAATAAAAGGAGAAATTACTCCCGCACCAGTAGCTTATTTCGACAAAAGAGAAGTGAATTTTGGTACTTTGGAAGCGGGCGATTTTGCGAGTTTTGAAATGTTCAATTTTGGAACAGCTTTGCTAAAAATAAATAAAATAGAATCAGTAAATCATTCAATTCCTTTGGTTACGTTGTACGACACTTTGTCCATCAACAACGACTTGAAATTGGATTTTTACCCCAAGGCAAATATGGATTCTGTTAATTTCGAATACCAATGGAAGTTATTTTCAAACGCTTCTGAAGAACCGAAAATACTAACGGCTAGAGGTAAAATCAATTTTTCACCTTTGAGTTTTGACACAGCAACCGTTTATCTGAAACCATCCGAAACTGGAACTAGATTTTTCACTGTCAAATGTTTCAATTCAAGTAGTGATGATATCGAAGTTAACATGGTTTCAAAAGGGGAGCATTCTGAACAGATTTGGTTGCCTAGCAAACAGATTTACTACAGCGAAGGCGAGAAGTATACTATTCCCGCGAAAGGTGAGAAAACATTGATTGTAGCTTATCAATCTTTCGAATCATTGCCACCTGAAGAAAGAATTTCCTTTCATTCAGTGAATAAAAAAAACAATAAAAAATACAGAAATGTCGTGAGAATGAAGTTTAGAGTGCTATAGTCTCCGATAAGTTTAGGAGGTATTTTGATTTCTTATGCGATCAAGATAACTGTAAAGATGTTTTACAAGAAAAATGATACTTTTGATAAACGCATTCTTTATTTATTTTACGCAATAATCATTTTTGATGGTCTCTTTAGAATCTTGTAAATCAATCGCATTAAGTTTTCCAGAAACAGCTGAGCAACCTCATTTTGAGAAAAATTCAATTCGAATTAATAAAAAGATTTTCATTACACTTGATTCCAAAAGGCAAATAGCAACGGTTAAATTGACTGCCAAATCTCAAGATTTGTTCTCGCTTTTTGATCCTAAAATTGTTTATCCTGTGCCCAATAAATGGGGTTTGCAAGGATGGACAATCGTTGAATTAAATTTAATAGAATTGGATTTTTTAAAAGAAATTATCGAAGAAGCTTTTCAAACAGTTTCAAAATCAAAATAGTACTCAATTATGATAAGGTTAGTTTTATGCCTCTTGGTTCTGTTTCTTTTTGCCTGCAGGCCAGCCCAAAAAGAAATTTGTGAAGAAGAAATTACCTCTGAATTTGTTTTGGATAAATTAGTCGGAACATGGAAAAATGAAGATGGAATTCATTTTGAAAGATGGAAAAAAACGGATTCCACTCATTATACATCTGATGTTTATAAGTTGAATGGAACTGACACAATCTACCTTGAATTGGCAAAAATTTATTTTTCAAATGAAAGTTGGAATTTTGAAAATTGGGTCAATGGTCAAAACAACAATAAAAATGTTGTATTTACATCAGAGAAATGGGATGGAAGTCAAATTTCGTTCAAAAATCCAGCACATGATTTCCCAACTGAAATTCGATATCTGGTTGTTTCAGATTCAATTTTACGTGCAACAATTTTTGGGAAAAATGACCTAGGAAAACAAGACTCTATTCAATTCAATTACGAAAGATTGAACTAAAAGTATTCTCTTTCTTATCAATTGAATATTAAATTATTAGCAAATATTGTAGCTGGTTTGAGAATTATTTGTAGCTTTAAGTGTATCGATGTTTCAAATTATGTTAAAAAGTGAAGAATAAAATTTATCTTTGCGGTTTTTTTGTGTATTGTTTAGTAGGAATAAATGCGCTGAATTAAAAAAGGACCTAGGTCCACTAACTATTAATATTATTATATGATCAAGTTTTTATTGATTTTAGTTGTCTTTTTTGCTGGATTTCAGTCGTATGCGGTAGTTGCAGTTTCTAATCCAAATGTGAAAATTGATACAAAAGATACGTTTGTATCGAAAGCTGCGCAATCTTCAGTGCAACTAGTGAAAACATTTTCCAAAAGAGATGTTCGAGGAAGCTTAATCGATGCGGTAACAGAAAATCCAACTGAGAAAGTCAATGTAATCTTAAAAAGCAAGACTTCTAAGAAAACTTTCGAAACTGAATCAGATGACGATGGAATCTTTTTATTTAAAAATGTTCCTGTTGGTGAATACCAATTGTTGATTGAAGACAAAGATTATATTCTTCCAGGAGATCCAGAAAAAGCTGCTTCCAAAAGAGGTTTTCCAGTAAATATCGATGGTGAACATGAAACTGCTTACAACATGGAACCTTTCAAAGTTTCGTTGAAAGTAAGTTGGATGTTTAACTGGGGAGATAAAGGTGCAAAAGAACATTATTGGTCGCATTTGGTCGCTAAAATTATCCTGATTGTTTATGGTTCTTGTTTGGTTTTAGTGTTCTTTTATAGTATTTTACAATTATCATTGTCAATTGCTTATGCTAGAAATCGTAAGAAGAAAGAAGTGGAAGTTCGTCCAGTTTTTGATCCTGCAAAAGCGCCAAAGGTAACAGTTCAATTGCCGATGTTTAACGAATTATATGTTGCAGAAAGAATCATCGAGAAAGCAGCTGCATTTGATTATCCTGCTGATAAGTTGGAAATTCAAGTGTTGGACGATTCAACAGACGAAACAAAAGATGTTATTGCCAAAAAAGTAGCTGAAGTGGCTGCAACAGGTGTAAACATCAAACACATTCACAGGGTTGATAGAACAGGTTACAAAGCCGGTGCATTGGATGCTGCCATGGACAAAGTGGAAGGTGAATTCATCGCAATTTTTGATGCGGATTTCGAACCAGAACCAGATTTCTTGCAAAAAACAATGCCTTATTTCGAAGATGAAAAAATCGGTGTTGTGCAAACGCGTTGGGGGCACATCAACAAAACATATTCTGTATTGACACAATTGCAAGCATTTGGATTGAATGGTCACTTTGCTGTTGAACAAGGAGGAAGAACTGCTTCAGGACATTTCATCAATTTTAATGGAACTGGTGGAATCTGGAGAAAAAAATGCATCGAAGATGCTGGCGGTTGGGAACACGATACGTTGACCGAAGATTTAGATTTAAGTTACCGTGCCCAATTAAGAGGATGGAAATTCAAATATTGTGAGCATGTTATCGCGCCAGCCGAATTGCCAATCACTATGTCTGCTCTGAAAAGTCAGCAACACAGATGGATGAAAGGTGGTGCAGAATGTTTCCGAAAAATGGCTTGGAGAATTTTGACTTTCAAAAATGTTAAAATTGGAGATAGAGTTCATGGTTTATCTCACTTATTCAATTCGTCAGTTTTCGTGTTTATCTTAATCATGTCATTGTTGAGTTTACCAGTTTTACATATCAAAGACAGTTTCTCTGATTTGAATTTCTTTATTCAATTTGGTTCGATTTTCATTTTAAGTACCATTTTCTTGATGTATTACTATTGGTTAGCTTACAGAGATAAAACGGAGAATAAATTCAAATCATTCATTCAATTTGTTGGTCGTTTTTTCCAATTCCTAATTGTTTCTATGGGATTATCTTTAAGTAATACTGTAGCAGTTTTGGAAGGTTATTTAGGAATCAAAAGTTCATTTGTTAGAACACCAAAATTCAATGTTTTAAGTAAAGGAGAATTCAAAGGAAATAAATACGACAAGAAAAGCATTTCATTAATCACTATTGGTGAAGGTGCGCTGATGTTACTTTTTGGAGGTACAGCGATTAATCGTGCAATTTATGGCGATTTAGGAATGGTTCCTTTTCACTTGATGTTGGCCATCGGTTATGGATTGGTTTTCTTCTATACAATTGGTGAGCTAAGAACTCAAAAAAAATAGAATAAACAAATAAAGCTCAAACTAAAAGGCGCTCAAATTGGGCGTCTTTTTTTGTTTTCGGTCTTGAGATTGTTAAATAACATCATTTTAACAATAAGAGGAACGATAATTGTTTAATTTTCTATCATCAAATTGAAACGTTATGAGAAAAAGCTATTTAATCGTTTTTGCAATCATTTTTGGAAGTACAACTTCTACAATTTTTGCTCAAGATCAATTGACAAAAGATTTTGCCCCTATTAAAAATGAGTTGCAAAGTTGGGATCCCGTAAGAGGGGAGTGGTTGGCCGAAAGTATGCTTGCGATTTCTCGTAAACAACCAATTCCTGATAGAACCTTTCCTGAGGATTTTACACCGGCGGAAATGTATAGAATGGTGCCAAGCACTTCTAGGGATAGAATTGCAACATCTGTGAATGCAAATAGAACCAATCAGGCGAATACCCTAAATGGAGAAGTTTGGACACAAATGTCGGACATGATTAGCCGTTCAAATTGTCAACCCTCGACTGGTCGCAGTTATGGTGATCCACATTTGTCTACCTTTGATGGAAAATCTTTTTCGTTGCAAACAGTGGGAGAATTTATACTTGCGCAATCTTTAAATGGTCAAGTGCAAGTTCAAACCAGACAAAGACCTGAAGGAGAAGATTTTTCTCTAAATACAGCGGTTGCAATGAATGTGAATGGTGATAGAGTTTGTATTTATGCTGATGATAAACCAGACAATGAATTCAACAATCCATTAAGAGTGGACGGTAGAGTTGTGAGACTCACTTCTACAAATGTTTACTATTTACCGCATGGAGGAACTGTAAGAAATTCAGGAAATCAATATGTTGTAACTTGGCCTACAGGTGAAAGCGTCACCGCTCAAATTACCAATCGTTCGTCATTTAATTTTATGAATATTACCACCCAAATTTATCCTTGTGCAAATGGTGGTTATGAAGGTTTGTTAGGCAATGCAAACGGTTCACCTAGCGATGATATCAATACAAGAAATAATCGCAACGCGAACATGGAATCTGCAAATAGATTTGGTACTGCGTTTGGTGTTCCAAATTCAACCTTAAGCAACGAGGCTGAGAAAGAATACTTATTTTATTTAGCTAGAGAATTTGGTGCAGCTTGGAGAGTTACACCGCTGAATACTTTATTTGATTATAGACCAGGTCAAAACACAGAATATTTTACTGATTATTCCTTTCCAAGATATCATAGAACTGTGAGAGATTTGAGTCAAACGCAGCGTGATGCAGCCAGAAGAGATTGCGAAAACGACGGAATCAGAGGAAACGAATTGGATGGTTGTATTTTTGATCGTGGACATATTGGATTACCACCGACACGTCAACCAGAGGTTATTGACAGAACTGCAGGAGTTGTTTTACCCGTAATGCAAGGCGGTGGACGCGTTTTAAATGTGAATCCTCGACAACCAGAAACAGGCAGTACTCCAACAAAACCAGTCGTAATTGGCGGTGAAACAAAACAACCAGCGGTAGAACCTGTTAAACCATCAAAACCTGTTGTAATTGGTTCTGAAACGAAAGAGCCACCAACAGACAAACCAACGCCTGTAATTCAAAGTAAACCTGTTGTTTCGGGAGAAAATGTAGGTTCAACGAAGCCGATTGAAACGAAATCACCAGCTAATCCTGTTGTGAAAACGCCGACGGAAAGTCCAAAACCGATTGAAAAACCGAAACCAGTTTACGAAAGTAAACCTACTGAAAGCAAGCCAATAGAGAAGCCAAAGCCGGTTTATGAAAGTCAACCAGTTGTGAAACCAGCGCCAATTCAAACTCCAAAGCCATATACACCGGCGCCAAAACCAGTTGAAAGTAAACCGGTGATTCAAAGTTCGCCAGTGAAAGTTGCTACGCCAACACCAGCACCTGCTCCGAAACCAATGATTGCGAAGCCGAGATAGAAATTATTGAAGTGCTTTGTAACTTTTAACCCAAGTGGTATCTTGAACATCTTTTAGAATGTTCCAGAAATTGGTATCTAAAAAATAATTTAGATCTACGTTGTCCACTTTGTAATTGATTCTTAAAAATTCAGCTTGTTTAGCGGATGGTCGGTTTAACTCACTTGACCATCCTTTTTCGTTTGAGTTGATGAAAGGAAAATCGGAGAATCGTAATTTCCACAATGAATCGACAGGAAAACACATGGGAATAGGCTTGATGTGGATAGAGTCATTGATCATTCCACAAGAGATTTCGTACTTTTCAAAAAGATTTTCTTTCGTTGGATTGTAAATACTTGGCCAATATCCAGATGCAATTTTGATGAAATCATCTTTGGTAAGGATCTTTTTATAGGTCAACGCTCGTCCGTTATCTAAGAATGCTACCAATGAATACATGGTAGTTCCAGATTGAAAACGAACTTGCACACCAAAAACTGGTTTCAAAGTAGGGTTTTGAACCACAGATGCGCAAATCAGCCAACAAAAAAGTAAAAAAATCCGCAAATACATATCCGAATTTAAGGATTGAAGATTTTCCTTCAACCGCCTTTGGAAACTTAATACGGTTATTTTGAGTTTTGGTTCTTATAAAAGAAAAGAAACCAAGCGATTATTAGGAAAAAGGCAATTAAACCAAGGATTACAAAGATATTTTGAACTAAAAAAATGGTTACGAGAAGCGTTGGTATGGCAAAAATGACCAACAAGTGAAATTTACCTTGGTGTTTTGGATTATTTTTCAAAGCGAATTAATCCATTTGGTGTAATACAAGCATCTAGTCGAACGTCTCCAGGATGAATGTCTTCAATTTTTGGTTCAAGGTCGAACAAATAAAGGCCTATGAATTGGCAGTTAGGTGCACATTTTTTAAGAAATTTGTCGTAAAATCCTTTGCCATATCCAACTCGATTTCCTTTTACGTCTGCTGTTATTAAGGGAAGAAAAACGTAATCAAAACGGTCTGCAGCGATAACCTTTCCTTTTTTAGGTTCAGGGATGCCCCAAGCACTTAATTCTAGTTGATCTTCAGATTCAAAAAGAATGTGCTTCATTTCCATGGTTTCAAAATTTGACTTTGGAACAGCAACTTTGGCGCCAAATTCAATGGCTTTTTCCCAAATTCTATAGGTGTTTATTTCGTGTTGTCTTTCAATTGGTAAAAATAAACTGACATATTTTTCCTCCAATTGAAAATGTGTAAAAATCAATTCAGCTATTTTTTCAGACAACTGTTGAAGCTGTCCAGGAGCTAATTCTTTCCTTTTTGAAAGATAAAATTGCCTTAATTCAGCCTTAGTTTTACTCATATTCCTGGGATAAATTGCCTCGCTGAACTTGCAACTTCATTTTCGTTTATTTTATTTGCTTCATCCAAAGCACGACCCAAAGCAACAGTCAATAAATCTTCTAAATCTTCTTTTTCCATTTCATTGATGGAAGTATTGATTTGAAGCGAAGTAAGTTTTCTGTTTCCGTTTAATTCAATTCTTACAAGTCCGCCACCAGATTCACCAACGACAGTAGTTTGCTCTAATTTCATTTTACTTAACTCCAATGCTTGTTGCATTTGAAGCATGATTGCTTTTTGATCTAATCCAAACATATTAAACTTTGTTACTTTACAAATATACACAATTTAAAAAAATCAAAATCAAAAAGACAATTGATAAACTGATAACGTCGAAACTTAACAAAAATTCTCAGTAATACGCGGAAATACGCCAACCTTTCTAGGTTATTAACCGTTAAAAATCTAGACAAATGTTAACTTTGTCATTTAAAAAAAACAATCAAAACATGAAAAAAATTTTTATTTTAAATTTCATTGTATTCTGCTCATCTTTTGCATTTTCGCAAGATACTACGGTGGTTTATGAAGAAATTCCTGACTCAGAAGTTGAAGAAGTAACACCAATCGAAACTTTTTATTCAACTAGAATTATCAATGGACATTCGGTTGAAACTTTGAAAAAAGGAACTTTGGAATTTCGAATTGAGCATAAATTTGGAGACCTTGCAGGAACAAATGGAGGTATAAATACACTTTATGGGCTGGATAATGTTGCAGATATTCGCATCGCATTTGAATACGGAATCACTGATAAATTGATGGTAGGTTTAGGTAGAAGTAGAGGTACAAGTCTTCCATATCATTCATTGTTAGACGGTTTTGTGAAATACAGATTGTTGCGTCAAGAAAAAGGAAAAATGCCAGTTTCTGTTGCGTTGGTTGGGTCTATGTTTTACAGTTACATGCCTGCTTCATCGTTGGCTTCAGATGTGGCACATTTTCCTAAGCAAGCACACAGATTTGCATACAGTTCTCAAATCAACATTGCGAGAAAATTTGGAAAACGATGGAGTTTGGCGTTAATGCCAACATACGTGCATAGAAATTATGTGGCTGCAGACGATGTAAATGGATTATTTTCATTAGGAACAGCAGTAAATTTTGCAATCAATTCTAAAGTTTCTTTAGCTGTTGAGTATTATAATAATTTTCAAAAAGAAGATACCAGAGAAAAATACCACAACAGTCTATCAATCGCTGTAGATTGGGTAACATTTGGACATAATTTCAAAGTATTCTTGACCAATTCCGGTGGTTTTGGTGAAGTGCAATTTATTCCATACACCAATACAGATTGGGCAAAAGGTCAATTTAGATTGGGATTCTGTATTGCTAGAAAATACATGAAGGAGTAAGAAATTTCAATTATAAAGATTTAAAATTAAACAAATGAAAAAGAATTTCAAATATATATTAGCAGGTTCAATGTTGTTGTTGTTCGTTGATTTAACAATTACCGCTTGTACCAAAGACAAAGTACAACCTGCACCAATCGATGCTACTTGTACAGATACCATTTCTTTTGCCAATGATATCTTACCAATCATGCAAAATAATTGTACAAGCTGTCACGATGCGAACAATCCGTCAGGTGGGTATGATTTATCAAGTTTTGCTGGTGTAACACAAAATACTGGAAAAGTATTGGGTTCAATCAGACAAGATGGTTCAGCGTCATCAATGCCTCAAGGTGGAAATAAAATTGCTGATTCATTGATTCAAAAAGTGAATTGCTGGATTAACCAAGGTGCAAAAAACAATTAAAATTTGTGGTACGTCTTTTGACTATCCTTATTTAGTTAAATATTTATTAATGAATCGGATTGGATAGTTTTAGCAATTATCTTTATCTTTTAAAAAACAGAAACAATGAAAAAATTTATTTATCCAATGTTGGCAGGTCTGTTGTTATTGACTTCAGCTTTTATGTCAACTTCAACACAAGAATGGAAAATCGCATCAAACTATTCCATTAAATTCATCAGCAAAGATCCTTCAGGAATTTTCAAAGTTTTCAAAGGTACTATCAAGTATGATGAAAAAGATTTAGCTGGTTCTAAATTTGATCTATCTATCGACGTTTCATCAATCAGTACTGGAAACGGAATGATGAACAAAAAAGCGCAAATTGATGAATGGTTCAATGCAGAAAAATTTCCTCAAATTACGTTTGTTTCATCTAAAATTGAAAAAACTGAAAAAGGCGTTTCAATCTACGGAGATTTGAAAATCAAAGGAACTAGTAAACCAACAAAAATCAATGCTTCTGTAACAGGTTCAGGAGATAAAATTAAATTTGAAGGTACTTTCAATGTGAAAAGATCTGATTTCAAAGTGGGTCACAAAAGTGAAACTGTTCCAGACATCATGAAAATTGAATTCGAAGTTCCAGTAACAAAAAAATAAAATTATGTTTAAAAAGTCATTATTTGTAGGGATTACAGCTGGCGTTTTGGCTGGTATTGCATCCATCATTTTTACTATGGTTTACAAAGAAATTACATTTGTAGACTTTTCACCTGTTTTACACGCTTCAAATTTGATTGGTGCTTGTATGTTTGCCTGTATATTAGCTTCAATCGGTTTTTGGGGATTGACAAAAATCTCTCCAAAATACGGTGAAATTATTTTCAATTTCTTATTTACGATCTTAACTTTTGCAAGTATTCTAGGTCCAATTGGGTACAAATTCCCTCTTGATTTCAATGAAGAAATCACGATGTATTTCCCATTTCTAGCAATCACTTTGCATTTCTTTCCAGCTTTGATTTGGTTTGCTGTAAAGCCGATTTTTATTAGAAAGTAATCAATCATAATATAATTAAAAAGTCCATAAAACATTTGGTTTTATGGACTTTTTTGTAAGCTAAATTTTAGCTTTTATTTTCTGTTCAAATGGAAGAAAGTGTGATTCTCAATGATAATTCCACCATAATCGATCGCTTTGTATTGAATGAAATAGACACCTTCCGCTGCTTCTTTACCGTCTGTTTTTCCATCCCATGGTTGCAGTGGAGCATTTAACTTAGTCATGATGTTTCCCCAACGATTTGAAATTGTGGCTTCAAAAAATTCTGCGTTTTCAACATTTACGAAATAGAAATCATTCGCACCGTCGCCATTTGGTGTAAAAATATTTGGTGGCTCAACAATCATTGGAGGTAAAACGATGATGTCTGATGACCAAGAGTCTGAACAAATACCATTCGATGCTAGGACAGTAATTGTATAAATACCTGGATCATCGTAGATGTGCGTTACTGTTTCTGTCGAAGTTGTTGTATATGTTTCTCCATCTCCAAAGTCCCATGTGTAAGTTGTTCCAAACTGACTGTAATTATTAAAATTGACAGAGAATAAAACGTTTCCTAAAGTATCACTTGGAACATGAAAAGCAACTGGTAAAGTCAATGATGTAACCATCACTTGGTCTGAATTTGTACATCCGTTTGCGTCAGTTCCTACTACAGTATAAACAGTTTGCCCAACTGGAGGAGTAAATGCGGTTCCGTTTGTTACGCCATTGTCCCAAACGTAAGAAACACCACCAGAACCATTTAAACTAACAGTTGAAGGCGTTTGGTCATTTGGTTCGCATAAAACTTGATCAAGTCCTGCATTGATTACAGGCAGTTGGTTAACAGTCACTACTGCTGTTCCTGTTTGATTTTGAGAACACTGAGTACTACTTGCGTCTAGAATACTTGTCAAACTATAAGTGTAAACGCCGGGAGTATTTGATGGAACTGTAATTGAGGTAGTACCAGAAGTTACAATTGCTGTTTGCGGCGTTCCATTGAGCGTATAATTTATTGTATAGGGTGCAGTTCCTCCAGAGCCTGTAAAGGTGACTGAGGGATTGGCCGCATTTTGACAAACGCTTATTGTACCACTAATTGTTGCCACAGGCAAAGGATTCACTGTGATTGTCAAATTAGAAGTTTGTGGGAGTGTGCAAGAACCAGCTTCAGAAACTGTTAATGTATAAGTAGTTGTTGAAGTTGGAGCTGCTACTGGATTCGCTAAATTTGGGTTGTTCAGTCCCGCTGCTGGTGACCATAAGTAAGTAAAATTATTGCTGTTGCAACCGTTAGATGCATTTGAATTTAAGATTGTATTTTGGTTCAAGCAAATTGTATCTTGAACTGCATTTAAAGCAATTTGAATCGGACTTGCACCTCCTAGTGTAAACGTAAATTCTGGGGTATAAATTCCGCAACCTGTTTCTACTGCTCTCCATTTATAATTCCCAGGACAATATCCAGATAGATCGATCATTAAATTTGGATATGGCACGGTAGTATTCCAAGTAGTAGAAGAAGCATTTCCACCATTAATACAAATTTCAGAAGAGAAATAGTTTGGCGTGCCAGTAAAATTAGCATTCGCACATACGATTTCTATTTCGACAGTATAACAACATTCCCAACCGGCATTGCTAGAAAACGTCAATTCAAGATTTGTCCCATTCAATGTCTGAGTAACATTTGAAAGTGCTTGACAAGGACTACAGGCAAGCGCTTTTTGGTTGAATCCAATAAAAAATATCGAAATTAAGAATGTTAATTTTAGTATGTTCATTTGTATTTTTTTAGTTTTTTCAATATTTGGTTTTAGACTCCCAAAAAGAGTAACTAGTTGCTTTTCAGAATTATTTTATTTTTTCTTCTAATTTTTCAATTCGTTTTAAAAGCAATTCATTTTCAGACTTTAACTGTTCGATTTGTTCTTGTTGTTCTTGAATTGAATTAATTAAGGGAACGACAAAATCACCATATCGAATTGAATAATAGTCATTTTTGTTTTTTGGTTTGACAATTCCACTGAATTCTACATTTAATTTCCTCAATGTTTTGTCAACATCTTGTGCAATTAAACCCGTGTACCTAATTCCTTTTTGGCCTGCAGCATTGTATTCGTAAGTTACTGGTTTTAATAACAAAATAAAGTTCAAACCTAGATTACTTCCTTGGATGGAATGCTTCAATCTTCTGTCTGAAAACGTACTCCAACTCACTTGTCCGCCAATGGAAGTAATGTCTGTATTACCAATCATGACAGAATTGTCTGCGTTGACAATAGCACCGTTTCCAAGTGCAGTTGCGTTAGTTAAGTTGCTAGAAGATGCGCCAGAATAGTAACCAAGAAAAGTATTGTTTGTTCCAGCGGTATTCGTTAATCCAGCAAAATTTCCCACGAAAGTATTGTTGTTTCCAAAATTATTGTTGTATCCCGCATGCGCACCTAGAAATGTGTTTTCATTGCCAAGGGTATTTGAATTACCGGTTGAAACACCTAAAAATGAATTGTGAAATCCATCTTGGTTGGATTGACCTGCATACGCACCGACAAAAGTATTTTCGTTTCCTGTAGTATTGAGATTTCCAGCTCTTCTGCCTATAAATGAATTCATTGAACCTTCAGAATTTGAAGAACCAGATTCGCCGCCGATGAAAGTATTTTGCGATCCTGTAACATTATTGAAACCAGCTTTATATCCGAGAAATGCATTGATGAAACCTATGGTATTGGAGGTTCCGGCATCGTTGCCAACGAAAATATTGTTGTTTCCTTTGGAAGACAAAACAATTTTGTTATTGATGTAGTAAGCGCTGTCTAATGAAATATTGATATTTCCATTTACGTGTAATTTTTTGAAAGGTAAATCCGTTCCGATGCCCACTTTTCCATCGTTGTTAAAGATGTTATTACTCGAAACAATCCAATTTGTTCCGTCCCAAAAAGGCGTATTTCCTATCGCAGTTCCAGATGGAAATAAAGTAGAGGTGGCGTTTTTGGCATATAAAGCATAAGGAACGCTTAACAATTCAGAAGTACCGAATGAGGTGAAATTGGTTCCACCAGTTAAATCAGCTTCGATTTGAATGTACTTGCTATTTGTTCCCCAATCTATAGCTGAAAAAGTTCCAATGAATGGATTCCCCAAACCCACAGAGAGTGAAAACAATCCAAAATTATTTGTAGTCGCTTGGTGACTTTCTTGGTAAATGATTAATCCATTTGGTGTATTGTCATGGACAGAAATACGTAAACTGACAGTTTGATTAGAAATTTCAGCGCCGTTTATGTCGCGCAAAATCGATTGGTATTTAAACGCTTCTGGTGCTTGACCAAAGAGTGAAAAGCACATTAAAAGACTGAAAGCGAGAAAAATATTTTTCATTTTACAATGTTTTTTTAATCAGTTTTTGCATCGAATTAACCTTTCCATTTTGCGATTGTATGTGCAAGAAATAAATACCAGCCTCAAGGTTTAGGAAAGTAATTGTACTTTCATTGCTAAAGCCAGTTTGTATGGTCGTTTTTTTGACAAGCGCCATTTTTTCATCATACAATGACAACATCAATTCCTTTTCCTCAGTTTGATTTTGGAGGTGAATTATTTCGTCAAATGGATTGGGGAAAATTGATAATAAATTTGTGTTAGTGATAATAGAAATTGCTGTATAATTTTGGGAAGATTGTTGAAAACCTTGCGATAAAACCTTTTGATTGACTACAAAACTCTCGGAAATTGGTTCGCCCATGGTCCAAGAAATGCTTCCGTTGGAATTCGTGAAAAAATCTCCACTGGCAGACACAACTTCTTGTGCCCACAAATTTGTAGCAAAGAAGGCGCAAATTAGCATTGCATTTAAAGAAAGTTTTAAAATCCGCATAAAAAATTGAAAGCCTAGTGGTTGAATGAATTGCTAAGATAAAGAAATTTATCAAACTTGAAAATTAGGAATGAAATCCTTAAAATCGTTAAAATATCGTATTTGTTTGACCTATGTTACACTCAAAAACGAAAAAAGCTTTGCAATTATCTAAATTACAAAGCTTTATACTTTCACAAAGTGACCCCGTTTGGATTCGAACCAAAGACCTACTGCTTAGAAGGCAGTTGCTCTATCCAGCTGAGCTACGGGGCCTAAATTTTTCCAGTCAATACAGAGCGTTTGCTCGGTCCTCCCGAAAACTATCGGGAACGGAACTGGATTTCAAAAAAAAAGGGGATGATTTCTCATCCCCTTTGTCGGGGTGGCCAGATTCGAACTGACGACCTCCTGCTCCCAAAGCAGGCGCGATACCGGGCTACGCTACACCCCGAGAAAATCTCGTTTCAATCCCTATTTCAATTGGCAAATTCGATCGGTTTTGCCAAACCTTTGTTTCTTAAATTACTCTAAAATTTGCTTTTAAAAGCGCTTCTTTTCTGTAATTCGGAGTGCAAAGATAATAAAAAATTATTAATATGCAATCTTTTATTGTAAATAGTGAAAGTAATGATTAACTTCTTACTATTTATTTCTTGCGGAGAGAGCGAGATGATCTTCGATGCTGCCTTTCGGCGGTCGAACTCGCGCGACTTCTAATATCGCAAAAAAATAAAGCATTCATACATAAAATTTGCGGAGAGAGCGAGATTCGAACTCGCGGTACCGTTACCAGTACGTCAGTTTAGCAAACTGGTGGTTTAAGCCACTCACCCATCCCTCCAATAATTTTTTTTTCCAAAGAACTAGGGTGCAAAAGTAGTAAAAGCTTGGTTTATTTTGATGATTTTTCTAAATTATTTTCATTTTTTTATATCAATCAAATCTGAAATCATATAAATACATGGTTAACAAACTACTAAGTTTTAAAAAAGTATAGAAATACCAAATGTAAAACAACGATTTTGGATAAATTTCAGACTCATTTGCCGTTTTTCGATAGTAAAAATACAAGGTTCCGATAAAAATCAAAAGCCCCAACGTTTGCAATGTAAACAACTTTAAATATACGCCAGATACCAAGCAGAGTAGGGCAAGAGGCAAAGTGTAAACATGGTATTTCCAATTGGTTTTTTGGTAAAACCGCACTATTTCAATTAAAAGTAGACTATAAGAAGCGATTTTCAATTTTAAGATCAATGGATTTTTATAAAACCCAACCATTTCCTCGCTATCCATGAAAAAGTTCAAAAACAATTGATTATAAATCAAACTAATCGCCGCAAATGCAAGCAATAGCATGTAGCTCGTCTTTGCTTTCGAAAAATTCAATGCAGCGAAATAAATCACAATAAAAATGAAAATGATTTCATTTATAGGAAAAAAAGCAAAAGGTCCACCACCAAGTGCACTTACCAAACCATACATCATCAGCGACAATGCCGCCAAAAAAACGGTCCTTCTTTCTCTTTCCATAGAATCGACTATTTTTTAGCCAGCGCTTCCTCTACGTACTTAAAAGTTGATAAAACTTCAGGCAATCCATTTACAACCGCTACATCGTGCTCAAAATGGGCACTTATTTTTCTGTCGGCTGTCAAAATGGTCCAGTTGTCACCGGCAGTAATCACTCTTTCTGTTCCTAAATTAATCATCGGTTCAATGGCAATCACCAAACCTTCTTGGATTTTCTTTCCCTGACCTCTGCGACCGTAATTAGGTACTTGCGGCTCTTCGTGCATCGATCGACCTAAACCATGTCCAACCAAGTCTTTTACAACACCATAACCATGTTTTTCAGCGTGGTTTTGAATTGCCCATCCAATATCACCAATGCGATTTCCAACGCGGGTGTGTTCAACGCCAATATTCAAACATTCAAGCGTCACTTTCAATAATTCTTTAGCTTCTGGCGCAACTTCTCCCACTTCAAAAGTGTAAGCATGATCGCCGTAGTATCCTTCAAACAAAGCACCACAATCCACAGAAACGATGTCGCCATCTTTCAAGATTTTTCCTTTTGGATAACCGTGCACAACTTCTGCATTCAAAGAAACGCAAAGTGTGTTTGGAAAATCATACATGCCTAAAAATCCTGGAAGTGCGTTTTGAGAACGAATATATTCCTCAGCCATTTTGTCGATTTTCAACATATCAGCGCCTGGTTTGATTTCAGCTGCAATCAAGCCCAATGTTCTGCTCACAATTTGAGCAGCTTCGCGCATAATTTCGATTTCCGCAGGTGTTTTGTAAAATATTTTTTCTTTGCCAAATAAAGAACTCAAAATAAATCGTTTTAAATGATTGAATTTACCTCTTATCGAGATTTTTTGCAAAGGTAGTAAAATCTACATTCTACGAGTCGTATTCTGCCGACAGTTGAGGTGTAAAGTCAATAGTTTTAACATAAAGATTTGGGCGTGCCTCCAAAATAATCGTCATGCTTCCGATTTTTTTGTGAGTCGGGCTTTACACTACAATTCCTCGCTCACCCGATAAAAATCGGGATTCACTGCGGGATTTTCGTTGCAATCCCTCACGTGGATTATCGCAATTCGATTTAATCGCTTAATATTGTTCTAAGTTTTTTTTATAAATTGTAGTTAAACGTCATCATGATCATCAACCTTTTTCTTTTATTTTTTGCAGGCGTTACTTCTTCCTATTTTTTATTTATTGAGAAGCAATCGAAAAAGAATACTTGGATTTTTCTCGCGTCTGGAGCTTTTGTTGGTAACGTATTGTATTTCATCTATGCAATTTATCCAAAATCAAGTCACGCAATCGACCACAATCTTTGGAACCAACACAGTGAGTTGTTTACATTTATCATCCTCGAAATGATTGTTTTATTTGCGTTTGGAATCATTTCTAGTGTCGGAAATAAAAAGAAAAATCCACAATCTGCGAATCAAAATCAAACTAATAAATCAAGTTCAAAATACATTTCCAGCGCCATTTTTGTGGGATATTTGCTGTTTTTTGGTATCGTTTATATCGCACCAAATATGGGGAGTTACGCCAAGACAACAATCGATGTGGAACCAAAAGCTGAGAAACAAAAACCGTTAAAATGGTTGGTATTCACCAATGAAGTTCAAAGGTTTTCAATAGATTATCCTGAAGGCGCAGTGATCCAAAATTTTGATACGCATTTAGATATGGAATGGGAGAATGGCTCAAAATTAAGCTTCGATATCGGTAGTTTCAACGATTCTCCAGAAGAACGAAAAGTAACATTGAAAAACGATATTATTGCCGTTTCAGAAGTTAATTTAAACGGAGTTCCTTTTTCATTAATAGAAAGTGCAATTCCTTTTTTTGGACATGTTTATGAATATTCAACAGAATTAGATTCAAATCAACGTATTTGTTTTCAGTTAATTTCGCCAATCGACTCAGAACAAAGTGTTCGCAATATTCAGCTAAAAATCGCAAAGAGTTTCAAGTTTTTAAAGAAAATGTAATCAAATCAAACAAAAAAAGCTGCCAATTACGACAGCTTTTAAAAATGAATAAATCAATTTTTATTTTCCTTTTGGAACGTGTTTGTTTGTAAAACTTTCTGCAGTTTTATTCCAATTATCGATGTAAACACCACGCATTTTATTCAAATAGTCGTTCGATTTGTTGTAAGAATTTGAAGCTGAATTCATGTCATTGACAGCCTTGTTATAGCTGTCTACATCCTTTTGCGTTCTCTTTTTTTCTGGAACGGCATCAAATCCTTTTTTTGCTTTATCAAAGTTTTCGCTTGCCATGAAAAAATCGATCATTTTCGGCAATTCCACATTTCCTTCTTCAATATAAAATTGCAAAAGTCTATTGGTAGATTCAACCAAACTCATGTCGTTTTTGTAAGGTTTTACATTTTTTAATTTTTCCAAACCTTCTTTCGCAGTGGCAACAAGTGCTGTTCTGTTTTGCTCAATTCCATTGACATCCTTGCGATTAATCGCGTCCATCAAATAGGCTTCTTGCTTGAAACTTTTGAAGAAAATCAAATATATTTCATTGTAGGTATCGTAAACTTGTCCTGCAATTTCCATTTTTTGAGACAAACCATCTTCTTGTTGAATTAGATTGATATCATTTTCTTTGGCAAACAAAGCTTGTTCTCTTTGCACCATTTCACCTGCAGCAACTAATTTGTCACTCGCGCGTTCTCTTGCCAAAAGGTATGCTTCCATTGCATCGTAAGATTCTTCAGCAACTGCCTCCATGTCAACAATTTTCGCATAGTCTTGTTTCAAAACAAGGTTGTTGATGGTGAAAAATTCCACAACTGAGTCTTTGTATCTTGTCGAGTTTTTAAAACCTTTTTGACCTTTTGCTTTTTGAAGGGCAATGTTGGAAGTTTCGATCAATTCAATTCTTCTTTTTTCAACTTTTCTTGCGCTTTTTCCGTGAGAAACGGAACTTGTATAGTCCCACATATCTTGTTGGATTTTTCGGAATTCAGTCGAGAATACATCCATGTATTGACCTGCATCTTGGGCTTTGATTGTATTTGTCGCGAACAACAAGAACGCGATAAGTAATTTAGAAAGGGTTGTGTTTTTCATGTTTATTTTATTTGTTTATAATTGATAACCATTGATTCATTAATTCCATTGCAAATTTCAATTCAATATCATTGGAAAGTTGATCTTGAAAATCAGTCTGAAAAGTGCTTAAGATTTGATTTTGCTCGTACAGTTTTTGGTCGAATGAATTACTTTGAATCATTGACTTATCGATATAAATGGATTCGTCTAATAATTCCTTTATTTCATTTTCCAATCTTTTCAAAGTTGAAAAATAGGTATTATAATCTAAAAACACATATTCTTCTTCTGCAATTATTTGTCGAATCGATTGACGCTTTGCCAGTTCTGAAATCATTGCTGGTGTTTTGAAATAATTTTCACTCCAAGTTACTAATGCGCCTTTTGGAATTGTTGTTGAAGGAGTATAAGTTAATTTTTTAGTCATCGGAGGAGCAACTATAGCTGCAGGCAGTTCTTTTTCAAATTCACCTTCACCAAATCTCAGCGCGTTTGGAAAAAGAATGTCGGGTTGAATTCCTTTTTGCTGATTTGTTTCTGAATTGATTCTATAAAGTATGCCTTCTGTAAGATTCACAAACCCAAAATTCTCATTGGATGCATCCAAATTCGCTCCACCAAATGTGGCAAGTGGATCAGTTGCTAAAATTTGCTGACTTGTCGCCTTGCCGAATGAGTTTTTACCAACAATTAGCGCTTTGCCATGATCTTGCAATGCACCTGCTACTATCTCAGAGGCAGAAGCACTTTCTTCATCGATTAAAATCATTAATGGTCCGTCGTAAATCAATCCACGGTTGGCGTCTTTCAACGTCGCAAAAGTGCCACTACGATCTAAATAAGCGAGTACAGGTCCATAATCAATAAAGATTCCAGTAAGTTCTATTGCTTCCTTCAGCGATCCGCCGCCATTTCCTCTCAAGTCTAAAATCAAACCGTGAATTGAATCTTTTTTCAACTTTAAAATACATTTGGCTAAATCATTTGCGCAGCCATTTCCAAAGTTAAATCCTGTCATATCAGTATAAAAGTCAGAAAGTTGTATGTACCCCAATTTTTCTTCATTTCCGAGAATGACATTTTTTACAAGTTCATTGTCGTTGTATATTTTGGTTTTAAGTAGCAAAACTTTTTCCGTTACCTTGTTTTCATGTTCTACAACAAGCTGAATTTCTTTTTCAGAATATGACTTCAATAGATTTTCCAATTCATTCAAACCAACCAGACCGTCTGAGATTTCTGTGAATTTCCACTCTTTATTTTGTTTTAATCCAACTTCTTTTAAAATGTCGTTTTCTTTCAATTTGCCAGAAAGCCAAGCTGAACTTCCAGGAAAAAGTTTTTTGAGAACTACTTTGTTTTCTGCATTCAATCCGTAGTTAAACCCAAAACGCTCTTGGTCTACAGAAAGCTCGGATTTAAACGAACGCATCAATGATTCTGTGAAATAGAGTGTATGTGGATCAACTGATTGCGCAATCGAATACAAATAATAATCATCAATTATATTGCTGTCTTTGATAATCATTGTTGTTAACAAATCTTGTCTTGTTGTAAGTTTTTTTCTTGCAGTTTCTTCGTCTTTCGTTAGTTCAGCAGTCGGAACAACTTCTTTATTTTCATGCAATTCAAATAATTCATCAAACAATTGTTGTTGGATAAAAAGTTTTCTACGTTCTTTGAGTTGACTTGCAGGACAAAATTTTTCGAATGAATAAGTAATTTTCGGCGTTTTTTCATTTTTAAGTGAAATAGCCTTTTGCGCTTCAGTCGTTAGTAGTGTTTGGTACGCTTTTAATTCTGAAATATAAATTGATTTTATCGCATCGAGGTAAACAGTTTTTCGATCAGGAATATCAGTGCTAATACTTCCTACTTTTTCATTCAAAGCCGTTACTTGTTCCTGCGAGAAATATATCCGATTTGGGTCAAGAAAGTCAATTAAAATAGAATTTACACGTTTTGAAAGTGTATCATTCCAAGTTTTTGTTTGGACGTGCTGAGAAAGAATTCTAAATTGAAGTGCTTTGGCTTTGTTCTCCACAGAAACTTCTTGAGACATCAAGAATTGAATCTGAAAAAAGATAAGTAGGATTAGATAGATTTTAGTCATTGGCGCATATTTGTCAAAAAAGCTGCCCCTGAAGAGAGACAGCTTTTACTATTTTTTTGAAAGATAGATTATGCCAAGACAGCTTTAACTTTGTCTGCTGCTTCTTGCAACAATACAGCTGAATGTACATTCAATCCTGATTCGTCAATTAATTTTTTCGCTTCTACAGCGTTAGTTCCTTGCAAACGAACGATGATTGGAACTGGAATAGAACCCATGTTTTTGTAAGCATCAACAACTCCTTGAGCAACACGGTCGCAACGAACGATTCCTCCAAAAATGTTAATCAAAATCGCTTTTACATTTGGATCTTTCAAGATGATTCCAAAAGCTTTTTCAACTCTTTCAGCATCTGCAGTTCCTCCTACGTCCAAGAAGTTTGCTGGATTTCCACCTGATAATTTGATAATGTCCATTGTAGCCATTGCCAAACCAGCGCCGTTTACCATACAACCAACGTTTCCGTCTAATTTCACGAAGTTCAAACCAGCTTCACCAGCTTCAACTTCTGTTGGATCTTCTTCAGTAACATCACGCATTGCTGCATAATCTTTGTGTCTGAATAAAGCGTTTCCGTCTAAAGTAACTTTCGCATCTACTGCGATAATTTTATTGTCTGAAGTTTTCAATACAGGATTGATTTCAAACATAGAAGCATCGCAACCTTCAAATGCATTGTACAAACAAGGAATGAATTTCACCATGTTTTTGAATGCGTCTCCTGAAAGACCTAAATTGAAAGCAATTTTTCTAGCTTGAAAACCTTGCAAACCAACTCTAGGATCGATCACTTCTTTGTAAATCAAATCTGGTGTATTTTCAGCAACTGTTTCAATGTCCATTCCACCTTCAGTAGAGTAAACAATCACGTTACGTCCTAACTCACGATCCAACAAAACAGACATGTAAAATTCAGAAGTTTCAGTTTCACCAGGATAATAAACATCCTCAGCGATCAACACTTTTCCAACTAATTTACCTTTTCCGTTTGTTTGAGCGGTAGTCAAATGTCCACCAAGAATTCCTTTAACTTTTTCTTCGATGTGGTCAATTCCTTTTGCCAAAACAACTCCGTGAGAACCTGTTTCTTCAACAGTTCCTTTTCCACGTCCACCTGCGTGGATTTGTGCTTTTACAACGTACCAGCCAGTACCAGTTTCTTCGGTTAATTTTTTAGCTGCAGCTACTGCATCTTCAACTTTGTCAACAACAACACCTCTTTGTGTCGCAACACCGAAGCTGTTTAAAATGGATTTTCCCTGATATTCGTGTAAGTTCATTTTCTGAAATTTTGCGCTGTAAATGTACAATGAATAAATCAAAAAGTAGGGTAGTTATTGAAAGTTTTTTTTCTTTATTTTGTTAAAAAGGTATAGTTTGATGAAATATTCTTTAAGCGGTTTCTATTAAACACATTTGGAATCAAGGATAAATTATAATTTTGTAATATAATTTTCAATTTTTAAGTGTGAAATGCTAAACATGTTTGTGCGTTTCGTGTTTAATTAAAAGAATATCTTTTTCAATTTTATAGAACAAATTCACGAAGTTTCACAAACAATCTCCATGAAAAAACTCATTTTCCCCATCGTTCTAATTTCTATTTTACTCATTGCTGAAATTGGTTCCTATTTTGCCATTCGCACTTTTTTTCTGGAACAAAAGTCACAACTCAAATGGTTTAATTGGATTTGGTTTGTTTCAACGATTTTGATTTACGCGTTCGTTTTTGGTAGTCGAATGATGCATAACAATTACGCTAAAAATTGGATGGTCAATATTTTCTTTTTGGTGTTGATTGCTAAATTGGTTATTGCACTCGCTTTTTTAATCACCACTGGAATTCAATTCATCAAGGGAATATTTGTATCAAAAGCTGCTGCTTCCAAAGTCGCAACAGATTTAGGTAGAAGACAGTTTGCAGCGAAGTTAGCACTAGGTTTTGCAGCCCTTCCGCTGGGAACTATGGCTTATGGATTGATAAAAACGGCTTACGATTTCAAAATTCACAGACCAAAAATCAAGTTTTCGAACTTACCAAAAGCTTTCCACGGATTAAAAATCGTTCAAATTTCGGACATTCACACAGGAAGTTTGCAAGGAAATCACCAATTGCAAAAAGCATTTGATTTGATCAAAGCCGAAAAACCAGATGTGATTTTTTTTACAGGTGATATTGTCAATAATCGCACTGATGAAGCTTTTCCGTACATTCCGATTTTGTCACAATTGTCTGCACCGTTGGGCGTTTACAGTATTTTAGGAAACCACGATTATGGCGACTACGAGCAATGGGAAAATGCAGAAGCAAAAGCGTATAACATGAAACAAATGCACGAATTGCATGAAAAATTAGGTTGGAAATTGTTGTTGAATGAACACGTTGAACTCGAAAAAGACGGAGAAAAAATCGGCGTACTAGGAATCGAAAATTGGGGTGCGAACTTGAATTTCAAGAAATACGGAAAATTCACTGAAGCCAAAAAAGGGTCAGAGCACTTACCGTTCAAAATTTTGCTTTCGCATGATCCAAGTCACTACAATGCCGAAATCAAGGACCAACACACCGACATCGATTTGACCCTTTCAGGCCACACGCACGGATTTCAATTCGGTATTGAGATTCCAGGTTTTAAATGGAGTCCGTCGCAATACATTTATCCTCAGTGGGCTGGGTTATACCCAAACGGAAATCAACATTTGTACGTCAACCGCGGCTTGGGATGCTTGGGATATATGGGTAGAGTAGGGATTCGCCCGGAGATTACGGTGATTGAGTTGCATTCTACAATGGTTTAAGGTTTATTAGGAGCTTTTTCCTGCCATTCGTTGAATTCCCGTTCCAATAGCTATCGGGACGGGAGATTTCCACTGCTGTCAGGGCTAAAAAAAAACCTCCCCTGTCCTAAAACAGAGAAGGCATTTTATATATCGACGTTCCGTTCTATCTGAATAAATCAGGAAGAGGGAACGAAAAAAGAGCCGCTAAAAGCGACTCTTTATAAGTGATGTAAAAATAATAAATCTATTCGAAACTTAATTAAAAAAGACCCGCTTCGCTGTAAGATTTCGGAATCTTTTGTTGGGACGCAATGCATTGCGTCCCAACAAAAATATCTATAATAGACTTTTTTTACTCAAAGTATTTCGTTTTAAAATCCTAAAATCTTAGAGTCTTTTGTCTAAAGTCTAATGTCTTTAGTCTCTGGTCTTGTGTCTCTAGTCTCCAATTACATCATTCCACCCATTCCACCAGGCATTCCACCCATTGCTGGAGCGTTTTCTTCTGGTTCGTCGGCGATAACGCATTCTGTTGTCAACAACATTGCAGCGATAGAAGATGCATTTTCGATAGCGATACGTGTCACTTTAGTTGGATCGATAACTCCAGCAGCATACAAGTTTTCATACACTTCAGTACGCGCATTGTAACCGAAATCATCTTTTCCTTCTTTTACTTTTTGAACAACTACTGCACCTTCACCACCAGCATTGGCAATGATTTGTCTCAATGGTTCTTCAACAGCGCGCTTCACAATCGCAATTCCTGTATCTTCGTCTTCGTTCAATCCTTTCAAATTGTCCAAAGCTGAAATACAACGAATCAAAGCAACTCCACCACCAGGAACGATTCCTTCTTCAACCGCAGCTCTTGTTGCAGCTAGTGCATCATCAACACGGTCTTTTTTCTCTTTCATTTCCATTTCAGTTGGCGCTCCGATATATAAAACTGCAACTCCACCAGCCAATTTAGCCAATCTTTCTTGCAATTTTTCTTTGTCGTAATCTGAAGTAGAAGCTTCAATTTGTGCTTTAATTTGTCCAACACGCGCTTGAATCGCATCTTTTTGTCCAGCACCATTGATGATTGTTGTATTGTCTTTGTCGATTTCGATTTTTTCTGCCGTTCCCAACATGTCCATCGTTACACCTTCCAACGTGTAACCTCTTTCTTCAGAAATTACATGTCCTCCAGTTAAGATAGCGATGTCTTCCAACATGGCTTTGCGACGGTCACCAAATCCTGGCGCTTTTACTGCAGCCACTTTCAATGAACCACGAATTCTGTTCACTACCAAAGTTCCCAAAGCTTCTCCATCCAAATCTTCAGCGATGATTAACAACGCTCTTCCTGCTTGAACAACTGGTTCCAAAATTGGAAGCAATTCTTTCATGTTGGAGATTTTTTTGTCGTAGATCAAAATCAATGGATTTTCCATTTCAGTGATCATTTTTTCTGCATTGGTAACAAAATATGGAGACAAATATCCTCTGTCAAATTGCATTCCTTCTACAGTTTTTACTTCTGTTTCAGTTCCTTTTGCTTCTTCAACTGTGATTACACCGTCGTTTCCAACTACTTTCATTGCCTCAGCAATCAATGCACCGATTGTCTCGTCATTGTTTGCAGAAATAGAAGCAATTTGTTTGATTTTATCGTTGTCAGAACCAACTTCTTTCGAGATTTTTCTCAAGTTCTCAACGACTGCTGTAACCGCTTTGTCGATTCCTCTTTTCAAATCCATTGGATTAGCGCCAGAAGCAACGTTTTTCATTCCTGCAGAAACGATCGCTTGTGCCAAAACTGTTGCAGTTGTTGTTCCATCACCAGCAATGTCAGCTGTTTTAGAAGCAACTTCTTTTACCATTTGAGCTCCCATATTTTCAACAGGATCTTTCAATTCTATTTCTTTGGCTACAGTTACACCATCTTTTGTGATATGAGGCGCACCAAATTTTTTGCCAATAACTACATTTCTTCCTTTAGGTCCAAGTGTAACTTTAACTGCATTTGCCAAAGCGTCCACACCTTTTTTAAGCTTTTCACGTGCTTCAACGTCGAAATAAATTTCTTTTGCCATGATTTAAATTTTTAAATGTGTTGTCCTTAGATTATTCCGTAGATGTCTGCTTCTTTCATGATCAAGAAAGTTTTTCCATCTAACTTGATTTCTGTACCAGAATATTGTCCGTAAATGACATTATCCCCAACTTTTACAGTCATTGGTTCATCTTTTTTACCATTTCCAACAGCGATGACAACCCCTCTTAATGGTTTCTCTTTCGCTGTATCAGGAATGATGATCCCACTTGCTGTTTTTTGTTCTGCTGGCGCTGCTTCGATTAGAACGCGATCCGCCAATGGTTTAAATGATGTTGACATGTATATATAAAATTTATATGTTCGCTGTATTTTGACCAATTTTGTGCCACGCTGATAAATGCGACATTTTTACATTTAAGAGGAAATTTTTGCACAAAAAAAATGCCAGTACTGACATACTGACATTTTGAATATTTTTAGAAAACCCTTTTATTGAGCAGGCTTGTTTTGTCCTTGCTCTGTAGTTGGAGTTTCTTTCACTGCTTGTTTTTTAGGAGTTGATTGAATTGTCAATACAATACTCAATACCATAATCACACCTGCTAAAGTCCAAGTTGATTTGTCAATGAAATCATTCGTTTTTTGAACACCACCCAATTGAGAAGCTGCACCAAAATCTGATGATAAACCTCCACCTTTTGGATTTTGAATAAATACAACAACAATCAGTAAAATACTTGCTAAAATGATGATGATTGATAATAAAGCTCCCATTTGTATTATTTTAATTTTTCTTTTAATTCTTCAATTCGATTTGCAAAGAAAATCTTTTTTTCTGGATTTGTCAACATTAATTGTTCATAAGCGACAATTGCTTTCGGAAAATTCCCTTGAATTGCGAAAATATTTGCCAACGTTTCTGTGTAAATCAGACTATCTGGATTGATACTTTCTTTGGCTTTTTTGGAAGGAGAATAAAATTCTTTTTGCGGTCGAGAAATACTCGGTTCTTTTTCAATGAACTTGTTTATGATTTTATCTATTTGTTTCTCAATGACTTCAATTTCCTCTTCAATAATTTCTTTCTCTTTTGGAGCTAAAGTTTGTGTTGTCTGTTCACCCATTTTTAACCATGAAGTGAAACTTCTTTTGGATGTAAAATCTGGTTTTTCAATTGTTGAAATCTCTGGTTCAATTTGTTCAGAAATTTTTTCTTCAATTTCGATTTTTTTCTGCTCAGGAACTGAATTTTCTAAATTTTCGTTATAAACAGTCGCCACAACTTGTGAAATAATTTCCAAATTGAGCTCGTCTTCTTGCGCGTTTTGATCTGCTTTGACATTTATTTCGTCAGCTGGAATTTCTTGTTCAGAAACTTCATTTGATGCTTCAATTTCTGGCTCTGCGATACTTCTTACAAGTTCGATTGGTAAAACCTTCGGCTCTTCTTCGACGATTTCAACCGGTTCAGCAATTGTTTCAGGTTCAATTTCCAACGATACAACTTCTTCAACTTCAATTTCTGGAATTACTTCATTAATTTCTTCGACAATTTCAGGTACTATTACTTCAGTTGCGATTGCTGTTTCTTGAACATTTTCAACAACGGATTCAACTGGTTCTTGAATACTTTCAATTTTGCTAACCGCTTCTCCATGAATCAAATCATACAATTTCATTCTGTCTGAAATGCGATAAGCGTGTTTTTGCAATGCTTCCTCAAATCCGATGTCGTTGTGATTTGAAAGTGCTTTCAGATATAAAATTGAAAAAATCTGCGAATAAGGATATTTTTCCGTCAATTCTTTCAGCGCAGGGATTTCTTGTCCTAAACATGAAGCCGGATCAGCAATTCTAGTGGATATTTGATCTAAATTCATGTCTACCAGTTTGAAAGTATTTTATTGATAACGTCTTGAACGATTTGTTTGTTGATTTCTTCCAACAACTGACTTTCAACGGTTGATAAATCTAAATTGGAATCGTAATCTGCAAAACGTGTGCTTGTTAGCGTCATTTTGTTTTCGGTCAATGGTTCGTTTTCCAAAGGTGGAACATTGATGAAAATCGTGTAATTGGTTGAAATGGTCAATCTGTTTCTTGCTGCAACATCTCCAGCCTGTAAAGCAATTGGCGTAATCGAATAACTCGTAATTGAACCTTCAATATTCACTTGCGAAGAATCGATATTATTACTCAATTTCAATCTGGTATTATTTTGAATTCCGTCTTTGATGGCTTCCGTCAATTGGGCAGGATAACTTAAATTGGCATTGGGCGCATTATTTTCCAGTGTTTTGACAGTAAATTTCTTCCAACGAGGATCCATAGAACCTGAATCTTTGAAAGAAACGCTTGTCGGCCAGCAAGATGCTAGTGAAGCCAATATCAATATGGAAAGCAATACTTTCATTTATCCTGGTAAATTATATTCTTTAATTTTTCGATACAACGTTCGCTCCGAAATTCCCAATTCATCTGCCGCATATTTGCGTTTTCCGCGGTGTTTATCCAATGCTTTTTGAATCAATTCTTTTTCGCGATCTTCCAAAGATAAGGATTCTTCCACTTCTACATGTTCTTGAAAATCATTTACAAATGGCTCTTCTTTGGCTCTGAAATCTGAATTATTGGTCACAATAGAAGGCAATAGTGTTGCGTGGTCATTCACTGGAATGATATCGTTGTACATGCGATTAATCATCGCAGATTGATCTGAATTTAATTGAAATTCAGGACCTTGGTTGATCAGTTCAGTAACCAATTTTTTCAAATCATTCAAGTCGCTTTTCATGTCAAACAAAAATTTGTACATCAATTCGCGCTCAGAAAAATTCTCTTGTTCATTTTTGTTAATCACACTTGGAAATTGATCTTCTGCTTTCGGCAAATAGCTTTGCAAAGTGATTCCGTCAATTTCTCTCTTGTTTTCAATAACAGATATTTGTTCAACTAAATTCTTTAATTGACGAATATTTCCTGGCCAATTGTAATTTTCCAACACATGCACTGCATCTTCAGTCAATTTAATTGGAGGCATTCTATATTTATCCGCAAAATCACTGGCGAATTTTCTGAAAATCAAATTGATATCTTCTTTTCGTTGACGCAAAGGTGGCAAACTGATTGGCACGGTGCTCAAACGATACAATAAATCTTCTCTGAATTTTCCGCTTTGAATAGCGCGACTCATATTTTCATTCGTTGCAGCAACAACACGCACGTTTGTTTTAATTACCTTAGAAGAACCAACGCGAATAAATTCACCTGTTTCTAGCACACGCAATAAGCGAACTTGCGTTTGCATCGGTAATTCTGCGACTTCATCCAAAAAGATTGTTCCGCCATCAGCCACTTGAAAATAACCTTCGCGACTTCCGCTTGCGCCGGTAAACGAACCTTTTTCGTGTCCAAATAATTCTGAATCAATCGTTCCTTCGGGAATGGCACCACAGTTTACAGCGATGTATTCTCCATGTTTTCTGGAACTAAGTTGATGAATTACTTGTGGTATGATTTCTTTTCCTGTTCCACTTTCACCAGTCACCAAAACTGAAATATCTGTAGGTGCAACTTGTGCAGCAACTTCCAATGCGCGGTTCAGTAAAGGCGCGTTACCTATGATTGAAAATCGCTGTTTTATTTGTTGAATATCCATTTTATTGTCTGTTCGTTTTGAAAAATCAAACTGGTGAAACGATTTCTCCTATCAATGTGGCTGAAGTGCAATTAAGTATTTTAACCATCACATAATCTCCAGGTTTTGCATTTCCTTTTGGGAAAACAACTTTAGAGTTGTACGGATTTCTACCTGCCATTTCAAGTTCAGATTTTTTTGAAATTCCTTCCACCAAAACTTCTTGAATTTGACCCAGTTGTTTTTGGTTTGAAAGCAATGAATTTTGGCGTTGAATATCGATAATTTCTGTTAAACGTCTGCTTTTCGTTGCTTCAGGAATATCGTCTTCATATTTGCGTTCAGCCAATGTTTTCGGTCTTTCTGAATAAGTGTACATGTACGCAAAGTCGAATTTGACTTCCTCCATCAAGCTTTTGGTTTCATTGTGTTGTTCTTCCGTTTCACCACAAAATCCAGCGATGATATCCGTTGAAATCGTTGCGTCAGGAATAAATTTCTTGATGGCGGCAATTCTTTCCAAATACCATTCTCTTGTATACCCGCGATTCATTTTATGCAAAACTTCTGTACTTCCAGACTGAACCGGAAGGTGAATATATGGACAAATATTTTTGTATTTCGCCATCACTTCCAGGAAATCATCTGTTAGGTCTTTTGGATGTGACGTTGAAAATCGCACTCTCAATAACGGATTAACTTCCGCAACCATCGCCATCAGTTGAGCAAAATTGGTGGTTGGAAGATTTTCCTCTTTGATTTCACCTTTGCTCGTCATATTGAAACGGTAGCTGTCTACATTTTGTCCCAATAAAGTGACTTCACGATAACCAGCTTCGAAGAGATTTTTGCATTCTTCAATAATCGTCTGCGGATCACGTGATCTTTCTCGTCCTCTAGTAAAAGGAACAACACAAAACGAACACATGTTATCGCAGCCTCTTGTGATACTTACGAAAGCAGAAACACCACCTTTGTCTAATCTTACAGGTGAAATATCAGCGTAAGTTTCTTCGCGAGAAAGCAAAACATTTACTGCTTTTTGTCCAGTTCCAACTTCTTCAATCAAATTCGGTAAATCTCTGTATGAATCAGGTCCAGCAACGATGTCAACTAATTTTTCTTCGTCAAGTAAATTTTGTTTCAGTCTTTCGGCCATACAGCCTAATATTCCTACAACCAACTCAGGTTGAGATTTTTTTTGCTTCTTAAAATCATGTAATCTTTTGCGAACACGAACTTCCGCATTTTCTCTAATTGAGCAAGTGTTCAATAAAATAACATCGGCATCTTCGCTATTGGTAGTAGTTTGAAATCCATCTTTAGCCAAAATCGAGGCAACGACTTCGCTGTCAGCAAAATTCATGGCGCAACCATAGCTTTCAATGTATAATTTTTTTCCAGAATTATTTGTGTTTTCTCCCAAGGTCAAAGCTTCTCCTTGTCTTGATTCATCGATGACTTTGTTTTTTTCTAAATCAGTATTGCTCATTTGTGTTACAAGATATTGAAATACAAAAATAAGTAAATAAACTGAAGTGTGTCAAAATGTCAGGTGTAAATTTGAAGGATGATTGAAGAGGTAAATTTGATTTATGACCGCAACGCTATTAGTTATGCAATTTGGATTGAAGTCGCTTGGGTGCCAATTCGAAATATTTCGAAATTTGGTTTTGAGGAAATGTGTTGAATTGATTTAAAAGAAAATTTATTAACTCTTCTCAATCGTCAATCTTTCAATTTTAAATTCAGTCCCAATCTTTTTAAAATGAATGGTAACGCGGTAATTTTCAGTTTTCGAAGTATAAACGCCAATGGCAAAGGTTCCATCCGCAGATTCTTTTCCTTTGAAATTAAATTTGAACGAAGTAGCAGGTTTTTTCGAGAAAAAATCTTTTAAAACCAAGGTAGCCTGTGATTGACTGTAAGCTGCTTCTTTGTCAAAAATCGAAATAAGCATTTTCTCTTTGCCCATGGCAACAATAGAAGAAGCATTTCCAGAAGCAAAGGCATTTTCTAAATCACTGTAAGGAACATCAGCAGGATGACCAACATTGATTAAAAATGAAATTAAAAAAGAGTAAATAAATGCCATTTCGTTGAATTTTTGTGAAAAATTGCAAAAACAATGCCGAAAAAAGTAAAGCGAATTAGTCGTTTGATTAGCAGTAACTCACATTCAAATTTCTCTGCTAATTTAACAATTTTTTAGAAATTTAAGCTAATAACAATTTTTATCTACAAATCGAATTGTACAATTATCTAAAAATCTAAAAATCTAAAAATCTAAAAATCGAATAATCCAACTCACGGCGTCGTCAACGATACAGGAATAATTCTTCCATGCATCCATTGGTGAGCATTTAATGAAAAATCAGCAATATAACTCGCCATCTGATGCGCAGAAACAGGAGCTTGAAATCCAGGGAAAGCTTCTTCCAACATTTCAGTTTGCGCCGAACCTAAACACAAGCAGTTGACTTTGATTCGGGTGTCTTTATATTCTTCTGCCAACAATTCCGTAAAACTGGCAACTGCAGCTTTGGAAGTTGAATAGGCAGCTAATCCAGCAAATTTAACTGTTCCTTGAAAACCACCCATCGAACTGATATTCACAATGTGTCCGCCAGTTTCGATCATTTTTGGAATTGCTGCTTGAACTGTTTCCATTACACCGATAACGTTCACTTGGTAACTTTCTTCCAAATCTTCTTTGGTCAATTCGAGAAAAGGTTTATTTACCAATTTGCCAGCATTGTTGATTAAAATGTCTATGTTAGAAATGTTTTGGAAGATTTTTTCAGCAGAAACTCGAACGGAATCAGTATTCAAATCAAAAGGATGAATCTGAACATTTTCCAGTTGATTGAATTCATCTAAACTCTTAATATTTCTTGCCAGCGCAACAATCAAATTGTTTTTATCTTGCGACAAAATTTTAACCAATTCTTTTCCAATACCCCGGCTTGCACCAACTACAACAATTGTTTTACGCATCATAACTTATGGTTACTTCTTCACTTGCAGGATGGGCTTGACAAGTCAAAATATATCCTTCAGCAACTTCTTGGTCTGTCAATGAATAATTCAAATTCATGTTCACTTTTCCTTTCAAAACTTTCGCTTTGCAAGTACAGCAAACTCCGCCTCGGCAAGAATATGGTGCATCGTAACCTTCCTTGTTAATGGCATCTAAAATCGTTTTACCTGATGAATTTAGTTTTATTTCAAATTCTTCTTCATCTAATAAAACCTTAATTCGGCTTTCTCCTTCAAAATCAATATTTTCAACTGCTGATTCTTCAATCAACAAAACTGGAGTTGTGTACAATTCGTAATGAATTTTTGATTTTGGAACACCAAACAAAGTCAATGTGTCAATGGCAGATTTAATCATTGTTTCAGGACCACATAAATAGAATCCATCGGCTTTCAATAATGCTAAATCTTCTTTGATAATTGCACTTATCGCTTCTTTATCTAATCTTCCTTCTCTTTGATTTTCAATTTTTTCACCAGAAAGATAATGCGTAACGGCAACATTGCTAAGAGAATCAAATTCAGACTTAAACATAATGGAATTTAACGAACGATTTCCGTAAAACAAATTCAATTTTCCACCGTTTTGAGCTAATTTTTTAGCCATCGAAATAATTGGAGTAATTCCACTTCCCGCAGCAAAAGCAACAATGTTTTTCGAATTTTCATCCAATTTAAAGTTACCAAGCGGAGCAGCAACTTTTACAAGGTCTCCAACTTTTAATGTGTCATTTGCCCAATTGGAAAATTTCCCGTTGTTGATGCGCTTAATCGCTACAGCTAAATCTTCGTCAACTCCACTGCAAATAGAGTAGGAGCGACGTTCTTCAAGTCCGCCAATTATTGAACTCAAATTCAAATATTGTCCAGGAATGAAATTGAAAGTCGATTTTAATTCATCTGAAATTTTGAAACTCACTTGAACGCTTTCTGGTGTAAGTTTCTTTATTTCTTTTACTTCCAATTCAAAAAATCCTTTTGGACTTGTTGTGATTGGTGTATTATTTTCTTCTTTCTTCTTTCGGCTAAAAAATCCCATAATTAATATTAATCGTCAAACGAAATCACCAATTTTTCACTGGTAGGATGTGATTGACATGTTAAAATGTATCCTGCCTCAACTTCATCTTTTTCAAGTGCATAATTGATATCCATTCGGGCAGAACCTTCAATAATTTTTGCTTTACAAGTGCAGCAAACTCCTCCTTTACAAGCAAAAGGTAAATCTGCACCAGCTTTGTATGCTGCATCCAAAATGGTTTCACCGCTTGATTTTAAATCCAATTCAAACAAATCTCCATCAAGGATAATAGTAACGTTTGATTCAACAGATTGTTCTTTCGGTAAACTCAAATCGTCTGAAGTTTTTGCTTCATTGGTTCCAAAAAGTTCGAAATGAATATTCGAATCATCCACTCCCGCTTCAGAAAATGTATCCTTTACCGCATGAATCATTGCTTCTGGTCCACAAACAAAAACACTGTCGACTTTTGTTCCATTCAAAAAAGCGTGATTCAATTTTTCACACTTGTCTTTGTCTATTCTTCCTTTTTGAATTTGATTTCCTAAACTTTCTCTCGATAGAACATGTACAACTCTAAAAGTGTTTAAATAGCTGTTTTTCAACGCTTCAATTTCTTCTCTAAAAATGATGCTTGCAAAACCTTTGTTGCCATAAAATAATGTAACGCTGCTGTTTGGTTCATTTTTCAAAATTGATTTAGCTAGCGAAAAAATAGGAGTAACTCCACTTCCTGCGGCAAACAACACATAGTTTTTGCTGTTTTTTGAATCAATTTCTGTTGTAAAATTCCCCATTGGAGTCATTACTTCTAATGAATCACCAACTTTTAAATTTTGATTTGCATAAGTCGAGAATTTTCCTTTTTCAACTTGTTTAATTGCAACTCTCCATTCATTTTCATCTGGAGACGAGCACAAAGAATAAGATCTTCTCAAGTCTTCTCCATTGACGTCAGCGCGAAGTGTCAAATATTGTCCAGGCTTGTATTGATATGCATCAATTAAATCCGTTGGAATTTCAAAAGCAATGGAAACTGTATCTTCCGTTTCTCTTCTGATGTCAGAAATTTTAAGCGTGTGAAATGTTGGTTTCATTCAATTCGATTAATAAGTCTGCAAATTTAACAAAAACTTTCAATGCGAAAAGATGACATTGCTCACCAAATAATGGCAATGTGTTCAAATAATTTCAAGGTATTTATTTGATTGAAAAGTTCAATAGAATTATTTTTTTAGCCCGATTCCAACAGAAGTCATTGACAACGAACCAGCCATCGTGTAGTCGTTGAAAATCGAAATTTCTTCATCATTTTTTGCCAGACCTAAGATATACATCAAAGGGTAGTAGTGATCTGGTGTCGGGATAGCCAATTTAGCGCCAGAACTTAAATTTTGATAATCCATCATTGCTTTAAAATCACGGTCTAAAATTTTCTTTTTCATTATTTCATTGGTTTCAATCGCCCAATCATATCCGTAATTGGTTTCATTCATTTTATCCCAAGCGACCATGCCTAAATTGTGAATCATATTGCCACTTCCGACAATCAAAACTCCCTTTGTACGCAGTTTTTCCAAATATTTCCCGAGCTCAAAATGATATGCTGCGGGCTTTCCATAGTCTATGCTCAATTGAATTACTGGAACATCCGCCAAAGGGTACATTTTTTTTAAAATTGACCACGTTCCATGATCTAATCCCCAATCTTCATCCAGTTTCAAAACATTCTCGGGAAATAACAAAGTAGTTTCTTTGGCCAAATCCGGTGCTCCCGATGCGGGATATTGCACATCGAAAAGAGATTGCGGAAATCCGCCGAAATCATGAATAGTTGCAGGCTTTTCAACGTGAGTGACAAAACTTCCATTAGTCAACCAATGCGCTGAAATACAAATAATCGCTTTTGGTTTTTCAACCTTGTTGGTTATTTCTTGCCAATTTTTAGTGTAAACATTGTCTTCCAAAGCATTCATTGGCGATCCATGGCCAACAAAAAGTACGGGCATTTTTGGTGTGTTTACTTCTTCGTCAATAATCCATTTCAGTGAACTTAATCCCAATATTGCTGATCCTCCCATGATGGTTTGTATAAATGTTTTTCGCTGCATTTCATAAAATAAATACCAAGGTAAATATTTTTTTTGAATTGAATTATTTTTTAGATAGAAATTGAAACATATTCCTTTATTTTTACTTTTGGAACAGTATTTGAATTGCCCCGGAAAATTATTAATAGAAATGTTATGAAAAAAATATTACAAGCCTTGTTATTGGTTCAGTTAAGCATTTTTTGCTTGTCTGCTACTGAATTAAATTACAATTGGAAAGTTGGTGCATCTTACGCTTTCAATGCATCTGTTGTCGACAATGTGACGACTTCAGCGATGGGTATGAACATGCAAGAAAAATTTACGACAACGACTGATTTTGTCTTATTGATTAGTGCTGTAAATGCCAAAGGAACCGCAACAGGAACGTTGTATTTAACCAACTTCAAAGTCACAGATTCAAAAGGAAAAATGTTAGCAAACATCCTGAATGTTTCAAAAAATTGCATCAAAAGTGATGTTACAGTTGACAAAAAAGGAAAATTCACCTTTCTAAAGAGAGTTTATTTAATGACAACTGCCACAGGCAATGTCTTGGTATATGGAAACGCTACCCAAAATAATGTTCAAGCAGGCGCACAAGTTGGAAATACAAAAGTGGATGTTTATGCTGAATTCGATCCTAAAACTGGTGCACTGAAAACAGGTTACTCTGCACAAACAATCAAAACAACCAAAAAGGTAGATGTTAAAGTAACAGAAGAGACTGACGAAATTGATGTTTTTCCCTATGATTTCTTAGAGTTTTTAGCTGTTCCAGAAGGTCAAGTTGCTGCTGGAGACAAAGTAAAAGCAACGGCTGGGATGTATCAAATTGATATTTTGGTAAAATCAATGGCTGCTGGAATTGCTTCGATTGACAACACAATAAGCACCGACAAAAGCAAGGATATGTTTGGTGGCGGAGCCGAAGGACAAACCAGCGAAGGAAATTTCAATATTGGAATGGGTGGTTTGGAAAGCATGGAAGATGTTGAATTAACGAATGAAGACCAAATGGCTTTAGGTTCTGCAAAAGCGATGTCACCAAAGATGTCAGGAAAAATCACTACAACATTCGATTATACAAATGGCATGTTTCAAAATGTTAAGGGAAATTTAAATACTGAAGTTGATATGATGGGTGTGAAAATGACTGTCAATTCAGTTTTGGAAATGAAGAAAAAATAATATTTCAAGGGTTTGATAATGAGACAGCTGTTTCCTTTTTGGAAGCAGCTTTTTTTATTTAAATTTTCCAGTTTCTGGTGAATTAGGTCTATCGCATTTTGTTAAGATTGGTTCAAAATTGTGGTTTTTTGTTGCATTTATCTTTTTTAATTGTAAATTCATATCAAAATTTAATTAATTATTTCTTTTATGAAGCATTTATTTACCTTAATTACAGTTGTTTGTATGGTATTTGTGGGGGCTCAATCCTATGCACAAATATGTACGCCAAATACAACTTATACTTCTACAGGAATTTATCCTGATACAATGCCAGAAGGTAATGTTTCTCAGCCTTATGCTGAAGATATTACTTTTGTAATGCCAACAGATACAAGTGGGTTTAATTTTACGAATTTTAAAATCATTTCGATTTCACTTCCTGTAGGTTTAAGCTGGGTTTGTAATAATGATGCAAATGGTTGTAATTACAATCCTCAGAGTAGTGTTTACGGTTGTGTTCACGTTTCAGGTACGCCATTGTTAGCAGGGGATTATAATATTACTGTCTCTGTTTTGGCTACATTGGAAGTTGTGGGTGATATTCCATCAACTTTTGAGGTTTTCATGCGAGTTAATCCAGCGCAAACAAATACAACCAATGACGGGTTTTCAATGTCTGGCTTCTCAGGTTGTTCACCAGTAACTGTTGAATTTACAAACAACAATCCAGGCTTATTGCAATATTCTTGGAATTTTGGAAACGGTAACCAATCTTCTTCTGAAAATCCTGCTCCCCAAGTTTACACAACACCTGGAGATTATGTTGTAAACTACCAAGCATGGGATAATTTAACAACCATCAATGTTTACACATTAACTGGAGTTACTGTTAATTCAATGAGCGGATACGGTGAAGGATTTCCTTCATACGAAAGTGCTGATACATATTATAAACTTTTTGAAAACGGTGTTTTGGTAGGTACTTCTTCGATTATAGCAGACACTGACCCTGCGGTTTCATGGACAGCAAGTACTTTACTAGATCCAACAAAAACATATACAATCGAAATTTGGGATTCGGATGCTGGCGAAATAGGATTTGGAGCTGACGATTATATGGGAATTCACACAATGAACATAGGTGGTTGTAATGGTTGTGCGGCTGGTTCAGCAAATATCAACTATTCAATTACGTTGCAAACTATTTTGCCTGTTCCTTTGGTTGTTTCTGCTGATACAATTCATGTTTACGGAATTCCAGGTGTACCAAATATCTATTTCGATTCAATTAATCACACTTTACATACTGATTCAATCAGCAATGATTTACAATGGTATTTTGAAGGCAGCCCTATTGCAGGTGCTACAACTTCATCTTTGGTAATCGATAATTCAGGTGCATATTCTTTAGTAGCTATTAGCGGAGGTGGATGTGTAGCTTTTTCTGATACTTTAGACGCAGTTTATTGTAATCAAGCAGTTCCAGTAATTACGCAAACAGCGAGCGAATTATCTGTTAATAATGTAAATGGAGATTTGGTACAATGGTACTTAAATGGAACTGCAATTCCAAATGCAGTTTCAAACACATTGCCGATAACAAATGGAGGAAACTATACAGTGGTTTTAACAACTTCTTTGGGATGTGAGTATGAATCTGCTGTTTTCAATTCAACTTTAGGAATCTCTGTTTTAGAGAAAAAACCATTTGCAATATTCCCGAATCCTTCTGAAGGAATTGTTTACATGAAAGTTACTTCTCAAGATGATCAATTCAATATCAATGTTCGTGATATGTCTGGAAGAATTGTAAAATCAATCAATTCGAAAGATGAACTTGTTGGAGGAATTAATCTTTCTGAGTTTGGAAAAGGACTTTATTTGTTAGAAGTGAATTTTTCAAATGCGCAATTTATAGAAAGAGTTATTATTAAATAATATCAGTTTTTAAGATGAAAAAAGTCGTTCAATTTTGGACGGCTTTTTTTTGTTCTAAGTTTTTTTTGGAGAATATATTTAACAAATTCGAAAGATTGTTTTTTGTGAAATTATCCATCTATTAACATTGAACAATTGATAATTAAAAAAACTGAATTTGTTTTTTGAATAGAATTACGCTTATTTTGCACAGCTTTTAAAGCAAATCATTTAAAATAAATCAGCTCATGGCCAAAAATTTAGTTATAGTCGAGTCCCCTGCAAAGGCAAAAACCATTGAAGGATATCTCGGGAAAGATTTTGTTGTTAAATCTAGTTATGGTCATGTTAGAGATTTGGCAAAGAAAGGAATAGCGATTGAAATTGACAATAATTTCAAACCCAATTATGAAGTTTCTCCAGATAAAAAAGCAATTGTCTCAGAATTAAAAAAGTTAACGAAGGAAGCCGAAGTGGTTTGGTTAGCAACGGATGAGGACCGCGAAGGAGAAGCGATTTCTTGGCACTTATATGAGACTTTAGACCTGAAAAAGAAAGAAACCAAAAGAATTACTTTCAACGAAATCACTAAATCAGCCATTTTAAAAGCAATTGATAAACCAAGAAATATCAATCAAGAATTGGTCAATGCGCAACAAGCTAGACGTGTTTTGGATAGATTGGTTGGATTTGAACTTTCTCCAGTTTTGTGGAAAAAAGTGAGACCAAGTTTGTCAGCCGGACGAGTTCAATCTGTAGCTGTTAGATTAATTGTAGAAAGAGAAAAAGAAATCATGGGTTTCCATTCAGAATCTTTCTATAAAATTCAAGGTGTATTCTTAAAAGGAAAAGAAAAAATAAAAGCTGAAGTTAGCCGCAACTTGGGAACGGATTCAGAAGTGAAAGAATTCTTAGCTTTGTGTAAGGATACTAATTTTGAGGTGTTGGATGTGCAAATGAAACCAGCAACCAAAACACCAGCTGTTCCTTTTACAACTTCAACGCTTCAACAAGAAGCCAGTTTGAAATTAGGCTTTTCAGTTTCAAGAACAATGTCAGTAGCACAGCGTTTGTATGAAGCGGGAAAAATCACATATATGAGAACGGATTCCGTGAATTTATCTCAAACTGCGATTGATGGTGCTGAAGCAGAAATCAAAAGAGCTTATGGAGCAAATTATTCCAAGCCGACAAAATATCAGACTAAAAACGCCAACGCGCAAGAAGCCCACGAAGCAATTCGACCGACAGATTTTAGTGCGCACTCAATTTCTGGTGAGTCTGATGAGGTAAGATTATATGACCTTATTTGGAAACGCTCTATCGCTTCTCAAATGAGTCATGCGCAACTTGAAAGAACCACTATTAAAATAGGATCGTCAAAATTACCAGAGGTTTTCACCGCAAGAGGAGAGGTAATCAAATTTGATGGGTTTTTAAAGGTGTACTTAGAATCTTCTGCAGATGAAGAAGAAGATGAAGAAAAAGAAGATACTGAAGGATTACTTCCAGCAGTTGTTGTCGGAGAGAATTTGAATAGAGAAGTCATCAAAGCAACAGAACGATTTACAAGAGCTGCACCTAGATATGTAGAAGCATCTTTGGTTAAAAAATTGGAAGAGTTAGGAATTGGTCGTCCGTCAACTTATGCGCCAACGATTTCAACAATCCAAAAAAGAGGCTATGTTGAGAAAAAAGAACGTGAAGGTGAAGAAAGAGCTTTTGCTTATTTTGAGTTGAAAGATCAATCTATTACTGAATCTAAGAAAACAGAAATTACAGGGAAAGAAAAAAACAAACTTTCTCCTACAGATATAGGAATTGTTGTAACTGATTTTTTGGTTGAACATTTCGACAGAATTATGGATTACCATTTCACAGCAAAAGTGGAAGCGCAATTCGATGAGATTGCAAAAGGAATGATCGAGTGGACGAAAATGATTCACGATTTTTATAGCCCTTTTCACTTAAACGTTGAGGATACTTTAGAAAACTCTGAAAGAGCAACAGGAGAAAGAGAATTGGGAGTTCATCCAGTTTCAGGAAAGAAAATCATTGTTCGTATCGGGAGATTCGGACCGATGGTTCAAGTGGGTGATGAAAAAGAAGATGGTGAGAAACCACAATTTGCTTCTTTGAGAGGAGAACAATCTATTAATTCGATTACGCTGGAAGATGCTTTAGAATTATTCAAATTGCCAAGAACGTTGGGTGAGTTTGAAGATTTAACGGTCAAAGCAAATATTGGAAGATTTGGACCTTACTTGCAACATGGAAAAGCATTTATTTCTCTGAAGAAAGAAGATGATCCAATGACAATTGATTTGGCAAGAGCGGAAGAATTGATTTTGATCAAAAGAGAAGACGACGCAAACAAAATCATTAAAATATTTCCGGAGCGCGAAGATTTACAGTTGTTAAATGGTCGTTGGGGTGCCTATTTGAAAATTGGCAAAGACAATTATAAATTGCCGAAGGACATTGTTGTAGAAGATTTAACTTTGGAGCAATGCTTGGAAATTGCAGAAAATCAGCCTGCGCCAAAACGCAAACCAGGAAGCAAAGCACCAGCAAAAGCAACAACAGTTGCAAAAGCAAAGCCAGCCGCTAAAACGAAGGTCGTTGCAAAAAAGAAACCTGTTGCAAAGAAAAAGCCCGCTGCTAAAAAGTAAGTAGTTGGATATTTAATTGATATTAATTAGACCATTTTAAAAGATGAAAGATATTTCAATTTATTTTCAGCCTGTCGAAGCTTTAGAAGCAAAAAGCGAATCTTTGGGTAGTGTTATTCAAATTCATACAGAAGGAAATTTTCCTGACTTAAAAAAAAATGGAATCGCTATTTTTTATTGTCCTGAATTTAGAAATGGGGAAGAACAGCTTCACCAAAAACGAGACGATCGATTTAGGAATGAACTTTGGAATTTATTTCCAGGACTCTCCTGGGCATTCGAAATTTATGATTTGGGAACGATTCTTCCCGGTGAGAATATCAATGATACTTATTTCGCTATTTCTGCAGTAGTTGCTGAATTGGTCAAAGCGCAGATTATGCCTTTGATGATTGGTGGAACACAAGATTTAACCTTTCCGTTATATCAAGCATACCAGCAATTAGAACAAACGGTTAATTTGGTTTCGGTTGATTCTAAGTTTGATTTAGGCTCTCCAGAAGAACAAATCAGTAAAGACGGATACTTGAGTCAAATTTTGATGCATAGGCCTTGTTTTTTATTTAATCATAGCTCAATAGGAATTCAACTTCCATTTGTAAGGCAAACAGAAGTTGACTTATTTGAAAAATTGTATTTCGATGCATGCAGATTAGGCGAGTATAACGCCAATTACAAGGTTGCAGAGCCCTTGATAAGAAATGCCGACATCATGAGTTTGGATTTACAATCAATAAGAAACTCTGATTTTAAAGGTGATTTTTATAACTCACCAAATGGTTTTTATGCAGATCAAATTTGTCAAATTGTTCGATATGCCGGTATCAGTGATAAATTGACAAGCTTTGGAATATTTAATTTGTTACCAGGAAATATAACTGAAAGTTCAAACCAATTGGTTGCACAGATAATTTGGTATTTTCTAGATGGAATCTCGCAAAGGAAGGGTGATTTTCCAATTGGTAGCAAAAAAGATTATTTAAAATTTATTGTCCATATGGAATCATACGAAAACGATTTAGTGTTTTATAAAAGCAATAAATCAGATCGTTGGTGGATGGAAGTTCCTTATCCGTTGAAATCTGGGGTGAAATTTGAAAGACACCACATGGTGCCTTGTAATCATGAAGATTATCAGTTAGCTATGCAAAATGAAATGCCAGATTTATGGTGGAAAACATTTCAGAAGTTGAGTTAATTTTTAAGTTAGACGTAACAATTCTTTGATATAAACGTTGGAAGACGATGAGAATAACTTAGAAGTTGCACAACTCGATTAATTTGTTTATTTTCGCACTTAATCAACATCATCTTGTGGAAAACCAATAAGTTTTTCACAAAAAAATTAAAATGTAAAGAAAATTAATTATTTTAGTGCCCAATTGGGAGCCTATACGAAGGTTTTTGAGGTATTATTTACATGCAAACTAACGCTGTTTATGAAAAAAAGACTACTTGCATTATCTGCTTTTGTTGTACTAACCATGGGGGTTTCCTTTGGTCAACAAGACAAATTATTGACTCATTTTATTTATGATAAGATGAGCTTAAATCCAGGCTCAACAGGTTTGGATGATGGGATTTGTGGTACCATGATTTACAGAAATCAATGGGACAAAGTAAATGGTGCGCCAAATTCTGCTGTATTTAATGTTGAAGCTAATTTGAACAGATTTATTCCAGGAGGTGCAGGTATTTCTATTTATCACGATGCGATTGGTTTTAACCGTCAAAACAGTGCCTTGTTGAATTATTCTTATCCGATTGATTTAAACGATCATGTTTTAGGTATTGGAGTTGGTCTTGGGATTTTGAATATGGGTGTAGATCCAACATGGATTCCACCAGTAACGATGGTTGATCCATCTTTACCAGGAAAAACATCAGGAACAACTTTTGACTTAAATGCTGGTTTGTATTTCAAAAAGAAAAATAATAACTATTATGTTGGATTGTCTTCAACACATTTATCTGGTTCTCAAATTAAAACTTTGTATTATACCAATGCTCGTCACTATGTGATTATGGGAGGATATAAATTCATGGATTTGTTTGGAGCATCTAAAGATTTAGATATTCAAGTAATGTCAAGAACAGATTTAGTGAAATTTTCAGCAGATGTAAATATTCGTTATGTTAGTCAAGGTAAATTTTATGCTGGTTTGACTTACCGTACAAGTGACGCTGTCGCTTTGATGGCAGGCTTTACTCCAGTTAAAAACTTTACAGTAGGTTATTCATACGATTTAACAATAAATCAATTGTCTAGTATCTCAAGAGGTACGCACGAAGTAGTAGTTAAATACTGTTATTTCTTGCCTCCTCCGCCAGTTCACAAGTCAAAACATCCTCGTTGGTTGTAAAATTCAAAAAAAATTATAAATCTTTGTAACCATTTTAGAGAGGGTACCGTTATATCAGAAATTACATTGATCCTGTAGATTGTTAATGATATTCCGGTAAACAAAATAGAGGTAGAATGAAAAAACTTTTGTTAGTAGGTCTTATTGGTATTGTGCTTGCATCTTGCAGCACAAGAACTGGACACGTGACCGGTGTAATGGGTAGGACGGTATATCAGCCGGAAATACCGTTGGGTATGGTTTACATACCAGCTGGATCTTACAATATGGGGGAGAATGACCAAGATGTGCCTTTTTTGCATCAGACGCATTCAAAAACTGTATCGGTTCAGGCTTTTTACATGGATCAAACTGAAATTACAAACAACGAGTATCGTCAGTTTGTAAATTGGGTTCGTGATTCCATCGCTAGAGAGAAAATCTATGCTGGTTTGGAAGATGATGACGAAGCAAGCAAGTATATCAATTATACTGAAGAGTATTTTGATGAAGCTGGCTCTGAAATCGTTCCTTTTGAACCAAGTGATAGAGATGTGAACAGAAGTACTAGTGATCCTAATGCATCTTTGTTTTCATTAAACTGGGATAGAGATTTTGATTACCAAGATCCAGACATTATTCCTCTTTTGGTTGACATGTATTATCCTCAACAAGAACGATTCTACAAAAGAAGAGAAATTGATACGCGTAAATTAAATTACCGTTATTACTGGATTGACTTGCGTGAAGCTGCAAGAAGAGGTAGAGTTGAAATCGTTCCGAATGGATATGATAACGATGGTAACAAAGTTGTTCCTGCTCACCGTGAATTGAATACACCTCCACATCCATTTACTGACGATCCTCAAGGTCAAGATTTAGATATGGGTGTTTTCAACAAAAAAGGTCAAAACACTGCAATTAGAGGGCATGCTGACAGAGGTCGTTTTATTATCGATGAAATGATTAATGTTTTCCCTGATACATTGTGCTGGGTTAGAGATTTTACTTACTCTTTCCACGACCCAATGACTAACATGTACTTCTGGCATCCAGCTTTTGACAATTATCCAGTAGTAGGAGTTGATTGGCAACAAGCCAAAGCATTCAGTATTTGGAGAACTCAATTATTGAATAATTGGTTGACTGCAATGGGTGATTTATATGTAAATGATTTCCGTTTGCCAACTGAAGCTGAATGGGAAAGAGCTGCACGTGGAGATTTAGCTCTGTCTCCGTATCCATGGGGTGGTCCTTACATCAGAAATGAGTCAGGATGTTTCTTAGGAAACTTTAAACCAATGAGAGGAAGATATTTTGAAGATGGAGGTTTCCATACTGTAAAAGCATATTCTTACAATCCAAATGGATGGGGATTATACTGTATGTCAGGAAACGTTGCTGAGTGGTGTGAAACTGCTTATGACGAGTCTATGTACGAATTCTCTCATGATTTGAATACAGATCACAGATATGATGCAATGGATTGGGATCCACCAAGTATGAAACGTAAAGTTTTAAGAGGTGGTTCTTGGAAAGATATTGGTTACTATTTGCAAACTTCTACAAGAACGTTTGAATACCAAGATACTGCAAAGTCATATATCGGATATAGAAACGTAATGACGCACCTAGGACGTGGTGGAAGAGATTTCACTAAAGAAGGTGGTGAAGAAATTCAAAGCGATATTCAACTTCGCTAAGAATAAACAAACAAATCAAAACTATAATTTTTAAAAAACCAAAAAACTATGAGTAGTGGTAGTCTATTTGAAAGTCAAGGATTTAAGAAATTCATGGCTAAATTGTACGGATTCGGAGCAGCAGTTGTAATTGTTGGAGCCTTATTTAAAATCATGCACTGGCCAGGTGCGGGTCCGATGCTTGTAATCGGTCTAGGTACAGAGGCAGTTATCTTTATTTTCTCAGCGTTTGAACCTTTACATCAAGATCCAAACTGGGAATTAGTTTATCCAGAATTAGGTTTGGGTCACCAAGCTGAACTTGACCACAACGCTCCAGCAAGAGGAGGTAGAGGTGGCGGAAGCGGTTCTGGTGTTACTGAACATTTAGACAAAATGCTTGAAGAAGCTAAAATCGACAGCGCTTTATTAGAAAGACTTGGAGATGGAATGCGTGCTTTAGGTGAAAATGCTTCACAATTGAAAGGTGTAACTTCTGCTGCTGCTGCAACAGATTCTTACGTATCTAGTTTGCAAGCTGCATCAGACAAAGTATCTAACTTATCTGAAGCTTACGAAAGAGCATCTGTTTCAATTTCAGGAATGACTTCATCTACGCAAGAGGGTGAATCTTTCGGTGAGCAAATGCAAAAAGTTTCTAAAAACTTGGCTGCTTTGAATAACGTTTATGAGTTACAATTGAAAGGTTCTTCTTCTCATTTAGAAGCTACTGAAAAATTCCAAGCTCAAGTTACTGAAATGATGCAAAATCTTTCTGATTCAGCTCAAGATACTAAATTGTACAAAGAAAACATGGCAATGCTATCTAAAAACTTAACTGATTTGAATAGCGTTTACGGAAACATGTTGAAAGCTATGACAATAACTAAAGGATAATTTTTTCAATTATTCAGAAGTTATTAATGTTATTGAACATTAATTAATTATTAATATTTAAAAGAAAAATAATTAATCATGGCAGGAGGAAAAGAAACCCCCAGACAGAAGATGATCGGTATGATGTACTTAGTACTTACCGCACTTCTAGCACTTAACGTATCAAAAGCAATTTTGGATGCTTTCGTGGCAATTGAATTAAATACTCAAAAATCATGTATTACTCATTTGGACAGAGGAAATCAAGCTAAGGCCGAATTAGATGGTGAACTAGCTGATAAAACTAATCCAGAGAAAGTCGTAAAAGTTAGGTATTATTTAGACATTATTGCGTCTATAGACAAAGAGACAGGGAAGAGAATTGAGGAAATCGATAAGCTCAAGTTTCTTCTATTAGAAAAGAGTGGTGAGGATGTTAAAAAAGTAGCTGATAAAAACAAAGAAACGATTGTTTGGAAAGCTTATGATAAAAAGACTCCACTAACTCCAGCTAAACTGAATTTGCAAGCTGTTCAAGCTAAAGATCAATATGACGTTCCTATGGAGGTGATGATTGGTGAGGAATTGAAGAAACCAAAAGGAGAAGGTTTAAAGCTATGGAATAGTTACAATGACTTTCGATTAAAAATCACAAGCCTTGTTGGAACTTACAGTGTTGGAGGAAAATCTTGGTCATTCAAGCCAACTGCAATCAATGAATACAAAGATGACAACCTTGTTCTTGGCAAAGCTGTTGATGCTATGATTGCTAAAAATAATGTAAATGATGGTGATGATGCCGAAGTCTTGAAGCAGCTGTACATGGAGTTGACCAAACCAGAAACTGTTGAAATGGAAGAAGGTCCTGTTCATTGGTTAGGTAAAACTTTTGATCACTCGCCTTTAGTTGCTGCTATTGCTTCTTTGACAGCCATGCAGCAAGAAATTCTTTCTGCAAGAGCCACAGCAATAATGCACATCAAAAGTAGAGTAAGTACAGGAGAGTATTCTTTCAACAAGATTATGCCTTTGGCTTATGGTCCAGATTTGGCTAATTCAGGTGATGAAGTCCAATTGCAAGTGATGATGGCTGCCTTTGATTCTGATAAGCAACCTAAAGTAACTAGCTCTAGTGGTTCAATAACCTACCCTGGTAATGGTCAAGGCTTTGTTAAAGTGAAAGTTTCAGGTTCAAACGAGATGAAGTTGTCAGGTACGGTTTCTATAAAGAACAAGTCTGGAATGGACAAAACGTTGCCTTGGGAGAAAGTAATCAAAATTATGAAACCAGAAGGAACTGTAACTTTACCAGAAATGAACGTTCTTTATAGAGGTTACAAGAACGTTGTAACAGGTGTGGCTTCAGGGTATGACCAAACAGTTTTAACTGGTACGACAAATGTTAGTTTGTCTAAATCTGGTGCTACGTGGATTGGTTCACCTGGTGCTGGAGCAACTGCTGTTATCACAGTCTCTGGTAAAAGTTCTATCGCAAACAAAACAGTTGCACTTGGAAAATTTGAATTCCGTGTGAAAGCTTTACCAAAACCTTCGATTTTCGTTGGATCAGTAGCTAGTGGAGGAAAAATCAGTACTAACCCTGGAGGTTTGAATGCAGGTTATCCACCAGAAATTCCTTTGAAAGCACAGTTCTCTGTATTAGATTGGGAAGCTTCTGTAACAGGAATCATGGGTAAGAAAAAAGGTCAAGGTTCTTCTTTACAAGGAATCGGATCATTATTAGGTCAAGCTAAACCAGGTTCAATGGTAATCATTGAAGCAGGTGTAAGAGGTCCTGATGGAAAGGTGAATAGAATTTACGAGACATTTAAATTGTAATTTCGTTTACACCAAAAATTAATTTATTGTCAGATTTGGAGATCCGTTTTGAAAAATTTGTTAGTGAAATTAGAGTTAAAAATTATGAGAAGTTTAATCGCAAGTGTGGGTATTTTGGCAACGAGCTTTGCAAGCTACGCACAACCAGACGTGAATGGAGGTCCAATCAATGTGCCTGTTGAAGGTGTAATTGACGGGATTGTTATTCAAGAGCACATTCCAACCAAAAAGATGATCCCTTACGAACATGTTCGTGAAGCAGATATGATTTGGAGTAAACGTGTTTGGAGATCAATCGACATGCGTGAGAAAATGAATCACACACTTTATTTTCCATTTGATGAATTTTCTCCAGACGGAACAACATGGACAAGAAACTCATCTCGTTGGAGTCTTTGGACGGTAATTAGAACAAACATTATCAATGCAAATGTTCAAGTTTACTATCCATTTAATCCAATTCAGCAAGCTTCAGTAGATGGAGATCAATTTAAATATCCAGTTGCTGTTCAACCAGGAAAAAACTTTTATACTGATTCATTGTATGCTAAAAGTTTAGTTGAATTTCAAGTATTAGGAGCTGAAGAAGAAGGAGCATTGATTCCAATTCCAAGTAGAATTCCTCCTTACGAGGATTCAGTTATTCAAATGGCTAATGGTGATTTGTTAGTTCAATATGAGCCAAGAAAAGTTATTTGGGTTACTTCTAAGGATATTGTTCAATATCGTTTGAAAGAAGATTGGTTTTTTGACAAAGAACGTTCAGTTTTAGATGTAAGAATCTTAGGAATTGCTCCGGTAGTTTACAAGAAGAACTCATCTGGTCAAATTGAAGGAATGAGAGAGTTGTTTTGGTTGTATTTCCCACAATGTCGTTTCGCATTTAATAATTATTTTGTGTATAATCCAAAAAATGATGCACAATGGATGAGTTTCGATGATTTATTTTGGAAAAGACAATTTGCTAGTACAATTTACAAGCAAAGTAATGTATTCGATCGTAAAATTGAAACATACAGAGCTGGGGTTGATGCTTTGATGGAGTCTGAGAAGATTACAGAAGAGATTAGAACGCTAGAGCATGATGTTTGGCACTTCTAATAGCATTAATTAAATATTTTGAAAGCCCTCACAATTTTGTGAGGGCTTTTTTTATGCTGTTTAAATTATGAATTTCAATATGCTTATCAATTAACATATAAAGAATATTGACTGTAAAAAGTCGATTTTATTTTAATTATGAGAAATGTTATTGTAGAGTTTAATTTGAAATCAATTTTTGTTCATTATTCAATAATTGATCTAGTATTTCAGGGTATAATGTGTTAATGTTGAACTATATAAAACGAACAAGAGCTTTAAACGGGCGTCTAAAGCTCTTGCTACACTAATCAACCTAACCTACTACTACTGGTACAAATGTAACTAATTTTTTATAACACAAACATACTTTTTGTGTTAATTTTAATTATTTTTTTTTGAGATTACTAGTATGCAGTTTTTTAGAGATTTTATTTAAAACATCTTTAAGCGTCATTATTACGCTTAGTCGATTTTTCGTGGTTTATTTTCTCTCAATATTTGATTTTAAGAATCCAATAAAAAACATTAAATTCGTAATCTAATTAAGGTTTTATTATTTTTAAATTAATTCCATGAGTTCAATATTAATCATAGATGACGAAATTGATATTTTAGAGATATTAAAATACAATTTATTGAAGGAAGGATTTGAGGTTGAAGTTGCTTCCAATGGATTGGAAGGAATTGAAATCGCTAAATCATTTAAGCCTGATTTGATCATTTTAGATGTAATGATGCCTCAAATGGATGGAATTGAAGTCTGCGAAGCGATAAGAAAGCTTCCTGGATTTGAATCTACATTAATCTGTTTTTTAACGGCTAGAGGAGAAGATTATAGTCAAATTGCTGGATTGGATGCAGGAGCAGATGATTATATCTCTAAGCCAGTAAAACCTCGTGTTTTGATAAGTAGGATCAATGCGATTTTGCGACGCAAATCTGCCCCTGTTCAATTAGAGAATGAAGTTATTGAAGACTTGGTTATTAATCGAGAAAAATATTTGGTTTACAAGAATGGTGAACCGCTTCATTTGCCTAAAAAAGAATTTGAATTATTAGCACTTTTAGCTTCTCGTCCAGATATCGTTTTTGAAAGAGATCAAATTTTAGAAAAGGTATGGGGTTCTGATATTGTTGTTGGAGATAGAACGATTGATGTTCACGTTAGAAAGTTGAGAGAAAAAATTGGAGATAATTATATTAAAACTGTAAAAGGCATTGGTTATAAGTTTGAATCCTCATCTTATTAATAGATGAAGATTCAAATTACTTTAGCTATTTTTTATCCTTTTTAACCAACGTTCCAGGGATTGCAAACGAATAAGCTACTTGTATGTAGTCTTTAGTTCTTGCAAAATTATTTCCATTCAAAAATTGATGCATTAAGCCTATTTGGATTTGAGAATTTTTGATTTTATATCCAAAACCTGTGAAAAATCTATTTTGTGTAAAATAGGGTTTCTCGTGAGACAAGTGAATTTCGTTTGAAACATTAAAATACAACGTATTTGATTCCATTTTTTTGTGATTAATTGGAATATTTAATTGCATTCTATATCTGAAACGGTAACGATCGTCATCATTGCTATTTGAATAGAAATTATTTGTAAATGCAGATGTTCCTGCGTTCCATTTTTGGATGAATCTTTGTTCTAGTCTATATCTGTGATCAAAGAAAAATCTACCAACATTATTTTTAGTGACCATCTCAAGCCAAATTCTGAATTCTTTTTGCTTTTGTGGACCGACAAAATTTTCGTAGTCATTATATTGATGATAAGTTCCAAGGCCTCCTCCGAGTGACATTTGTTCATTAACTAAATAGTGTCCTATTAGTTTTGATTCCCAGTACACAAAATCATTTAAGGTTTCTTGACTTCTTATTTGAGCTTCTCCGATTACATTAAATTTTGGAGTGATTGAACATTTAACGTTAACAATACTCCACGAACCTGTTTGGAATCTTGTATTGTTTGCCCAACCTTGCGCTCGCACGTTAATTAAAGCGATTAAAATTAATGATGTTAATATAGTTTTCATTTTTTTGATTTTGGTTGGGCAAAACTATCTCTTTTAACATTGAATTAATATTGATTTAATAAAAGGTAACTTTTAATTAACTTTCTTAATGATTTGGTAACATTTACACCAAAATACCATCATTTCTTGGTTTTTCTGCGGTCATATTTTTAATTTGCATTAACAAACCAATAAATAGGTAATATTAATTTAATATACGTTAACGTTTTGGTAACATTAAAAAACTGTATTAATTTCAAGTATTTATAAATCAGCATTTTAGTTTGGTTAACGCAAGTTCAATTTTACTTAAATTATCATTACGTTAACAAATAGCTCCAATTTTAGAAACTCTCAAAAATCCATATACTTTTGCCTAAAAATTAACACGAAAATGGCAAATATTTTAAAGTTTTTTCTTCCTAAAGACAGAGTGTTTTATACACTTTTTGAATCTGCTAGTTCTAATCTTGAAGCGATTGCAGGTAAATTGGTTTTAGTAGTAAATGAGTCTGATTTCAATAAAAGAGCATCGATCATCCATGAAATGGAAGATTTAGAGCATCATAATGACGAATTGACGCATCAGATTTTTGTTGAATTAGGTAAGAACTTCATTACTCCTTTTGATAGAGAAGATATTCATAGTTTGGCAACTGCTTTAGATGACATTTGTGATTATATTTATTCTTCTGCCAAAAAAATCAATTTTTATAAGGTTGATCCATTTGATCAAGGAATTCAAAAGATGGCTGACGTAATTTATGATGCTGTTTTGGCTGTAAATAGTGCAGTTAGTGAATTGAGAAACTTGAAAAACACGCAAAAAATTGTTGAGTGTGTTATCAAAATTAATTCTGCAGAGAATCAAGCGGATGATATTTTTGATATGAGCATTGAGCGTTTGTTTGATACAGAACCAGATGCAAAACAGTTAATCAAGAAAAGAGAAATTTATCAAATCATGGAGGTTGCAACTGACAAATGTGAAGATGCAGGTAACGTGATTGAATCTATTGTTGTTAAATACGCTTAGTATTTACTTAAACTTTCAAACAAGAAACTATGTTTACATTATTAATCATTGTGATTGTCATTGCCTTATTGTTTGATTTGGTAAATGGTTTTCATGATGCAGCAAACTCTATTGCAACAGTTGTTTCTACAAAAGTGCTTTCACCTTTTCAAGCAGTTATTTGGGCCGCAGGTTTCAATATTATTGCTTTCTGGGTGTTTGACATGAGTGTAGGAAATACAGTTGCTAAAACAGTAGATAACAGCGCCATTGATCTATGGGTTATTTTGGCTGGTTTAATTGCAGCAACTTTTTGGAATTTATTGACTTGGAGACTTGGGTTACCTTCCAGTTCTTCACATACATTAATTGGTGGGTTTGCAGGTGCAGCAGTTGCTCATGCGGGCTTTGATGTTATTGCAACAGGTGAGATTTTAAAAGTTGTTCTTTTTATATTCTTGGCTCCTTTTATTGGTGGTTTTATAGCATTTTTGATAGCACTTGTTACGATTAGTAGGTCTTTTGCAAAAAAAATACTTTGGATATTGTTGTTGTCAGGGATTACTATTTACATGATGATGTACATGATTGATTACATGGATATGAAACCAATCATGATGTATATTGTAATTGGTATGTTGTTGATTTTTGTATTGACTTACACTTGGTATCAATTGTTTCATGGCAATAAACAATCTGCGATGAAAGAGTCGAACATGTACAAAAAATTACAATTGCTTTCCTCAGCAGCCTTTTCGTTAGGACACGGTGGTGCTGATTCTCAAAAGGTAATGGGGATTATTTGTGCAGCATTGATGGTTTATGGAAACATGGCCAGAGATGGAAAAGTGGATGCTGATATCCCAAAATATTTGCAGATTTCAGAAATGATGCAAATTGAATATCACAGTGAAGATGGACATAAACAAAAATTCAAACCTGAATATATTGTAACAGATAGCTTGCATGAAGAAGGAGATCATTTACATATTTACACCAAAGGTGATTCAATTTTTGATGCAACTTCAAGAGAATTGATTTTTGTGAAAGATAAGTTGAATAAGAATTACAAATACGCTTCCTTGTTTGATGAACATATCAAAAAAGAAGAGCCAGAATTATTAAAAGGTCACAGTATTAAAACCAAAGTGAAGTCAGAAACAATGCCATTTTGGATTTCTTTTGGATGTTATTTGATGATTGGTTTAGGTACGTTGATGGGAGGTTGGAAGATTGTGAAAACGATGGGAACCAAAATTACCAAAGTAACTCCATTGGAAGGTGTTTGTGCTGAAACTGCGGGAGCTTTGACATTGTTTACGGTTTCTCAGTTAGGAATTCCAGTTTCAACAACGCATACAATCACCGGTTCCATTATTGGAGTTGGAGCTACAAGAAGGTTAAGTGCTGTACGTTGGGGTGTAACCATCAATTTATTATGGGCATGGATTCTAACAATTCCCGTAAGCGCGTTATTAGCTGCTGGAATTTACTATTTCATCTTACTTTTCAAATAAGATCATCTATATTTTTTGAAAGTCCTGGAATTTATTTCAGGACTTTTTTGTTTTAGTTTGGAATAAAAAATGAGATTGTTCCTTTTTGAAATTGAACTGATTCTAAGTGTCCCATTTTGGTTTTGTCTTCAGTTATTAAATGGAGGTGCAAAAATGTATCGTGATGCGTAAAAATGGTTTGATGTTCTGTAGAAAAGAAACCTAAAATTTCAACTTTTTCGGAATTTAAATAGTAGTTTTTTTGACCTTGATGTGCATCTGCAGGAGATTTCACTTTTTGACCTTTCGGATGATTGACAATGTGAATATTGGCTTCATCAATTTTAGCTGAAATTTTAAAGAAAAATGGTTGTGCTAATCCAGCGATTAGAAAAGATTCTTTTGAGGCAATCAAATAGTTTTCCAATGTTTTTAAATCAACAACTGAATCAGGAAGAACAATTTCTTTCCAATTTTCAATGTTTTGGTATGCAAAAAAAGGCGCTTTTACTTTAGAAGATTCGATTACTTTCATGCTCGAATCCGACTGGACTTTAGATTGGTAAAAATGACTATCAAGAATTAAAATTTCACCGCTTAATTCTTCTACAGGTCCCATTCCGTATAGGTGATTATTAGGTTTAATGGTATCTAAGTTAATAACTCCTTGTAGTTGACCTTTCCACATCACGTTTTTCATTGCCCCAACTACTTGAAGTTGAGAAAATATTTGGTTGTCGAGTAATGCGATTAGAATCAGCAGAAGAAAGAATTTAATTTTCATTTTTTTTTGAATTATTGATAATGAATTTAAACTGAATTGATATCTTTATTCAGGCTCACAAATATAAGTATGATGGACAACTATATTGAAATTAACAAAAAATCATGGAATAGTAGGGTAGACACGCATGTTTCGTCCGAATTCTACGACATGGATAATTTTTTGAATGGAAAATCGTCTTTGAAATCAATCGAATTAGAATTGTTAGGAAATTTAGCAGGAAAGAAAGTGCTGCACTTACAATGTCACTTTGGACAAGATTCAATTTCTATGGCGCGAATGGGGGCAGAAGTTATTGGTGTTGATTTATCCGACAAAGCAATTGATAAAGCAAAAGAACTTGCGGAAAAACTAAATGTAAATGCTCGATTTATTCAATCTGACATTTATGAATTGAAAAATCACTTGGATGAAAAGTTTGATATTGTTTTTACGAGTTACGGAACAATCGGTTGGCTGCCTGACATGAATCGATGGGCAGAAATTGTTTCTCATTTTTTAAAACGGGAAGGTAAATTTGTTTTTGTGGAATTTCATCCTGTTGTCTGGATGTTTGATGATGCTTTTGAAAAAGTCGCTTACAATTATTTTAACGTGGAAGCGATTGTCGAAAATGAATCAGGAACGTATGCAGATCGATCTGCTGACATTCAACAAACGTATATGATGTGGAACCATGATTTAGGAGAAGTATTGACAGCATTGATTAATCGAGGTTTGGAGTTGAAGCAATTTCAGGAATTTGATTATTCGCCATACAATTGTTTTAGAGGAACAGAGAAAATTGAGGATGATAGATATATCATTAAACATTTAGGAAATAGAATTCCCATGGTTTATGCATTGAGTGCAGTTAAGAAATAATAGCAATTGCATTCTTTTAATTAGCTAAGTGTTTAAAATCAATTGATTTCGTCAATATTATCGATGATGTGTTTGTTTTCCATTACCCACATGAGTAGGCTATTTTTTTTTGGATCTAGGTTTAGTTTTTTGCAAATTCTCGATCGATTATTGTCAACTGATTTCACTGAAATAAAAAGTAGTTCTGCGATGTCTTTGCTTGAGTAATTTTTGCTCACTAATTTCAAGGTTTTCAATTCGGTTTGAGTCAAAGATTGAATTTCTTTGGTGATTTTATTGCTTATTTGTTGATTAGAAAACAGAGTGTTAGCTTGATCTCTAACTATTTTTGATAGATAATTACCACCTTCAACAACAGTTTGGATGCATTCAACTAATTCTTCTGAAGTATTTTCTTTTACTAAAAAACCTTTCGCACCATAGTGAAACGCCATGCGCAACATTTCAATGTCTTTGTGCATGGTTAAGATGATGATTTTTGCGTCGATTTGCTTTTCAAATACAAATTTGCAAACATCTAATCCGCTTTTTTTTGGCATATCAATGTCCACAATTATAACATCGGGAATCTTATTTTCTATGAACTCAATTACATTTTGACCATTGTCAAAATGATCAACTTTTACATTGTCAAAATTATTCTCAAGTAAAAATTTGAGTCCAATTAAGAAAAGATGATGGTCGTCTGCAATTAAGGCGTGCATTTTATGGATGAAATTTAATGTTTAACCTGAAACCTTTTTGAGTGAATTCATAGTGAATTTTCCCTCCAATTTTTTTCGTTCTTTCTTGAATAGTCATTAATCCAATACCATTCTTTTTGTTGTTTTTTAGCGCGTTTACTCCATTGTCTAAGTAATTCACTGAAACTTCATTCTCATCGAAAAAAATTTGAATTTTGAGTGATTTTGCATCAGCATGTTTAATCGTGTTATTAATACATTCTTGCAAGATTCTATAAATTTGGACTTGTTTTTCAATTTCAATTTGATTGATAGACTCGTTGGCATCAAGAGAGCAAATCAGTTCAGTGCTTTTTTCGGTATTTGAGAGTAAAGAAAAGAGGGATCTAAAAAGTCCAATATTGGAAATGAAAACAGGGTGGAGGTTGTGTGAAATATCTCTAGTTTGATTGATAATTTCAGAAATTTCATTTTTTACTTCTTCGAGATTTTCTAATTTGTTTTTTTCAAACATATCAATTTTAGATTTCACTAATGATAGAGTTTGGCCGATGTCGTCATGTAAATCTCGTGAAATCCTCGCTCGTTCGTCGTCAATGTTTTCAATAAGTTTGTTCGAAAAAATCATTTGATTTCTTTTTTTGGCTCTAAAATCTCTGATGAAGTAAATTGAAATAATACTGATTAATAGCAGTGCGGAGATAATAATTACCAAGCTAAAATTGGCTTTTTTTAATTCATTTTCTTTGGCTAAAATGAGGTTGATGCTTTTTTCTTTGTGTAGGTCAAATTCCAATTTTTCTTTCCCATATAGCACCTGTAATTCAGCTAATTTTTCCCAGTTGGTGGTACTTGTAATGCTATCTTTGATTCGATTGTATTTTTTTAAATAGTCGATTGCCAAATTTGGATTTCCTTTTTTTTCGTAAATATCGGACAACAGTTTTTGTGCTTGAAGATAGTTTTCAATAATTGGACAATTTTTATTTGCTATTAAAATTTCATCTACATCATTCAGTGCGAGATCGAATTCATTTTGTTCAAAATGAAGATTTGCCCTTACCATGTGAGACTTAGCGATATAGTCCCAATCATTTTCTTTTTTAAAAATTCTGATTGCTGAATCAATGTAAATTAATGCGATTGGATAGTCTGTCTTAAAATGGTAAGAATTACACAGATTTCCGTAGGCGATGGCTTTTCCTCTTTCAAAACCGAATTTTTTTGCGTCAAAAAGTGCTTGTTTGAAATACTTTATTGCAGATTCAATTTTTTGTTGATTTAAATTGAGTGAGCCTAAATTGTTTTCAATGCTAAAAATCATTCTGAAGGTTTGGCTTTTTTGCGCCAATTTCAATGCTTCTTTGAAATCACTTTCCGCGTCTACTAATTGATTGTTATTGAGTTTAATAATTCCAATATTATTAATTAGTGAGGCACGATAATAAGTTAAGTTTTCTTTTTCAGCAATTTTTAAAGCTTTCAAATAATAGGACATTGCTTCGTCTTGTATTTGTCGTTTTTCAAATAATTGTCCAAGACCATTAAGTGCTTCAATCTGATTTTCAATGAAGTTATTTGTTTTAGCTTCTTCAAACAGGAGTTTGAGTTCTTTTTCAGCTGAAAAGATGTCTTTTTCAGCTAGAATGAATGCCAATCGAATTTTTGTAGCATTTTCAATTTGCGCGTTTTTGGAAATGCGTGCATAAAATATGGCTTGATCAAAAATGCTTTTTGCTTTGGAGTAATTGCTGTAGTTGAAATAGTAGTTTCCGTGTTGATAATAGATAACTGCAACGTCGTTTTTGGAACGATTATTTAACGCTAATTCAATGGCTTGATTGACATCTTTTTCAACTTTTAAAGAATCATTGAAAGAACTTTCATTGATTTTTTTTATCAATGAATTGATTTTTTCATCATTTGTTTTGATCCTGTTTTGACAAAAAGATTCATTAATCCATAAGAAAGAGAAGAGGATTAAGATGAATATTTTCTTCATGTCAAAACAGAATCAATAAAGTATTTTCTTTTAATTAATTACAAACTTAATCGGTATAAATGAATTTTCATAATCCTTTATCTGAATCAAGTAAATTCCACTGCTTAAGTTTTTCAAATTTAGTTGATAATTATTATTCTCCTTTTGATATGCCTCAATTGATCATGATTATCAATAAATTCAATAGGGAAGGGACTTACGTTTCCACCTTCGTGCAACTTTATTGCTAAAAAGAACTTAATTATTCCCTTCAAAGCTTTAGAATTTAATGCGTTCAAAGTTAATTGAACGCATTTCCTTTGGGGTGATAACTCTACTTTTTGATTAGCTTCTGTTGCAATTGCTGGTTGGATTGAATAAAATCAATGAAATATAACCCACTTGAAAAATTCGTTAAATCAATTTTGAGGGATTCATTTCCAGCAATTGTAAAATTATAGATGGTTTTGCCAGTAACGTCTTTGATTGTAATATTTCCGTTGTCATTCGAATTTGATTGAATGGTAACAACATCATTTGCTGGATTAGGGAATATTTTAAAAAGATTTATCAAATCTTCCTCTAACGAAACATTGTTTATTATCACACAACTAGAAGTTTCTGTGCAATTGTTCATTGTGATTTCAACAGCATAACTTCCGTTAGTTGAAGGAGAAAATGTTTGATTTGTTTGACCAGCAATTGGGGTGTTATTTGCACAATTTATCCATTGATAAGTTGCATTAGATTGATTTGCTGTCAATACATTTGAATTATTCGCAACGTTATTATTAATGTTTACAATTGTCAAATTCAAAGTAATCGTACTGTCACAACCCGCTGTATTTGGAATCACTTGCGTATAAGTATTCGATGAAGTGTAAGTTTGATTATTCAAAGTATAACTTCCGCAAGCTGTTTGATTTAAAGTTGAAGTACTTGGATTTTTGATTGTCAAGTTCAATGTAATCGTGCTGTCACATCCAGCAGCATTTTGAATTACTTGTGTATAAGTATTTGACGACGTGTAGGTCTGATTGTTCAACGTATAACTTCCGCAAGCTGATTCGTTTAGCGTGGACGAGCTTGGATTGTTTATAGTTAAATTCAATGTGATTGTACTGTCACAACCCGCTGCGTTTTGAATGATTTGCGTATATGTGTTTGAAGAAGTGTAGGTTTGATTATTCAACGTATAACTTCCACAAGCTGTTTCATTTAGCGTTGATGAACTTGGATTATTGATTATCAAGTTCAACGTGATTGTACTGTCACAACCCGCTGCGTTTTGAATGATTTGCGTATATGTATTTGATGAAGTGTAAGTTTGATTATTCAACGTATAACTTCCACAAGCTGTTTCATTTAGCGTTGATGAACTTGGATTATTGATTATCAAGTTCAACGTGATTGTACTATCACAACCTGCGACATTTTGAATAGTTTGTGTGTATGTATTTGACGAAGTATAAGTTTGGTTGTTCAACGTATAACTTCCGCAAGCAGTTTCATTTAAAGTTGAACTTGTTGGTGCACATCCTGTTCCAATTACAGTAAAAGATGTTGTAATTTCAGTCGTACAACCACCTCTTGTTACTGCGTAATGAATCAAAGTTGTACCACCGGAAACGCCAGAAACTACTCCGTTTGCGTCTACAGTTGCGATTGAAGGATTGTCACTAGTCCAAGTCCCACCTAAAGGATTAAAATATCTGACCATCACGATTCCAGAACCTCCTGTTCCACCATTTAACGCTGAACCAGATGAACTACCAGAAGCAGCGCCACCGCCACCTCCAAGACCATTTGTCCCATTCGCTCCAGCTGCCCTTCCTCCTGGAGAACTTCCTCCACCGCCAATTCCACCAGCAACTCCAGTTGAAGTATTGTAAACGCCACCTGAACCTCCACCAGCGTAATAAGTTGCGACTCCAGAAATCGAATTGGATAAGCCTGCGCCGCCCATTCCACCGCTTCCTCCAGCTTGACCTGCACCTGCAGCTCCACCACCTCCAGCACCAAAATTACTCGACGAAGTACTTCCGCCATTATTACCTTGTGAAGGAGTTGTTGCAGGTGTATTTCCAATTCCAGAAGCAGCTGTGTAATAAGATGCACCTCCACCAGAACCGCCGTTTGAACCAGCAGCGTTTCCAACTGATCCACCGCCACCACCTCCAGTAGAAGTGATTGATGCAAAAACTGAATTTCCTCCGTTTCCACCTTTGATTGTGTTTGCTCCAGCAGTACCTCCATTACCTACTGTGACTGAGTAGGATTGCGGTGTTACACTTAAATTCCCATATCTATAACCTCCAGCACCTCCGCCTCCAGCTCCACCAACAGCTCCAGATGAAATTCCGCCGCCACCACCGCCGCCAGCAACAACAAGGTATTCAACATCAGTGCTGAATCCCGCTGGGACATCAAATGTTGCATTTCCAACAGTTGAAAAGGTATGAAGTCTATAATCGCCTGAGGAAGTAATATTTCCGCCAGTAGGAGCATTGATACTGAGTGTACTATTTTGACCAACATTTACAGTTGTTGTTCCAGCTATTGGTGTGATAAACGGATACGTAGAATTGATAGAAACGACAGTATTTCCTGACATTAAATTCGTACAATAAATTGTTCCCGAAGCTTCAATAGTGTAGGTGCCTGTAGCAGATTGATTTCCAAATGAAATGGCACTTCCAGTTCCTGCAACTGGGCTACCGATATTAACGCCATCTTTTTTCAATTGGTAATTGACGCCAGTTTGAGATCCATTTAAACCGATTGTAGTTCCAGTTCCGCCAACACAATACATTCCTCCGCCAGTAATCGAATAATTGGTTGGAAGGGTACACGTTTGATGCGTAATTCGAGTATTGTAAAAACGATTTCCATCGTCAAACCAAGCAGCAAAAGAGTTGGGAATTGTCGTCGTATTGTTTTCACCCATTGCCTGAAGTGCAGAAGCATTTGTATATTTCCAAAGGAATGCGCCAGAATTTGATCCAGCAGTAGAATTTGGGTTTGTAGAATTTGGATAAAATTCAATGTAGCATTCAATCGCACCACCGTTGTAAATAAATGGAGTATTTAATGTCCAATCCCAAAAACCTGTGGTAGCAGGCATATTTGAACTCGTGATAATATTTGAATAAACCAGAGTGGCTCCATTGACCATCGTTGACCAAGGAGTCGAATTTGACAATGCAGTTGCAGTAGTATTTTTCAAATAAACATTCAATACCCAAGAACTTGAAGCGTCTGGAGTAGAAGTTGACCCTTTTTCGTAACCCCATTTGGTGATTTGAGAAATCCCAGTCAAACCAGCAGCTGATAATTGAGCCTGAGTTAAGATATGAACTGTTTTAGCATGTCGATAGGTGCTCGTTGTTCCAGATCGATAGATTACATTGGATGGATTTGTTCCACTGCTTGTTGAAGTTCCAGTACCAATAGTGATCGTTGTTTGAGCAATTGTAAAGATTGAAACAAACAGAAATGTCAAAAGTGACAATAATTTAAACGGAATATTTTTTTTAATCATTGTTTGGGTTTTAGGAGCATCATTTTTCATAGAAACAATTTTTTTTGTCATCGTCAGATACGACAATCTAACAAAATTAAGTTTAATGTTGTGATAATGTCGAGGGGTTTTCCCCTCAAAAGGCATGGAAGAAATCGTTTAAAGTATTTTCAATTCTTTTAAAATCAAATAGGTAATTTCTTTTCTTGCGATTGCAAAATTGGAGAATAATTCGTCGTTCGATTCTATACAATTTGCAAAATAGAAAACATTGTTATTTGTTTCTACAAAACCAACAAACCAACCAAGGTCATTATTTCCATTCATTCCCCAACCAGTTTTGCCATAGATTGCATATTTTTCAGTTCGCTCAATCAGCATCATATCTTTGACTTGCTGCATATTTTTTTCAGTGCAAGGCAACTCAAAGTTATTTAGTTTTTGCAAAAATTCAATTTCTTCTTTGGGACTGATTCGCATTCCTCCTTGGAGCCAAAATAAATCGATTCCACCAGTGGTGTCAGCATTTCCATAGTTTAATTTGTCGAGCCAACATTTCATTTCCTGACCGCCAATTTCACGCGCCATTTTTTGGAAATACCATACAGTTGAATTTTTAAAAGCCGTTTGCAAATCCTGATTTTTATTCCAGTTTTCATTATTACGAACGACACTATCCCATTCGAAAATTTCATATTTATCTTTCATTGTTCCAGTTTCTAAACCAATCAAAGCATTGCAAATTTTGAAGGTTGACGCGGGAGTTACTCGTTCTGAATATTTTGAAGGATTGTATAAGGTAAGCTTATTGTTTTTTTCGTCAAGAACAGCAAAAGTTCCTGTTACATCAAATTGCGTATAATATTTTTGAAAGTCTTCTCGAATTGGAATTGCAAGGTTTTGGGATTTTGTTTCTCCAATAAGAAGAAAAGCAACTATACTGAGAAACCACTTCATTATCATGTATTAGTACATTTATTTTTCAAAGTTAGAAAATCAAAATTGGAAAATCGCCATATTCCGATTTTATTCTTTTTGTTCAATTTTAAGTCGATCCTTAACATGTTAATAACACCATTGAAAATCCTTAACACAAGGGTAAACTTACCTTAAAACCCAATGAAAATCGAAACTTTACTTTTGTCTCGTATGATAGCAACAAATATTATATCAGAAACAATGCAGCCTATGCAAGCAAAAGTGAAAAGTGCTCAAACGATTTTATTGATTGATGACGAACCAGATATTCTTGATTTTCTTCAATACAATTTGGAAAAAGAAGGATATAAGGTATATACTGCTAAAAATGGTTTAGAAGGTGTAGAAATGGTTCAAAAAATCCGTCCTTCTTTGGTTTTGATTGACGTTATGATGCCTGTTATGGATGGAATTGAAGCTTGTTATACAATTAGAAATGATTCTAGTATTCAGCAACCGATTATCGCATTTTTGACATCGCGAGCGGAAGATTATTCTCAAGTTGCTGGATTTGAAGCTGGAGCCGATGATTATATTGCAAAACCAATTCGACCAAGATTATTGGTAAGCAAGGTTGAATCTCTATTGAGAAGATTGAGAGGTGACGTACAAACTGAAAAAAACACAGTTGTTTCAGGTATTTCTGTTAATAGAGAAAAATTCATTGTTGAAAAGCAAGATTTGCAAATACAATTACCCAAAAAGGAATTTGAATTATTAGAATTGTTACTTAGCCGACCAGGAAAAGTTTTTACCAGAGATGAAATTTTAAACCTTGTTTGGGGAAACGAAGCGATTGTAGGTGAACGCACAATTGATGTTCATGTAAGAAAATTACGCGAAAAGCTGGGAGATGATTATATTCGCACTATAAAAGGTGTTGGATATACATTTGTAGACAGTGAAAAATAGCAAGCCAGTAAATATGATTTTCGGTGGAAGTGCAATAATTTTTGCAATTACACTTGTTATCGTTTTAGTATTAGACTACCAGGTAATTAATTTCCCTTTGTGGGTTGAAATTTCCCTTCCTCTTTTATTGGGCTTGGCTTCGTTTGGGATTTTTTACTTTTTTGTTGAAAGATTTATCAATGACCGTTTGAAAGTCCTTTATCGTTCAATAAGAAAAGGCAAAATCACGAAAGACAAAATCGATTCATTCAAAATGACCGATGAGGTTTTTGCAGAAGCTGAAAAAGCTACAAAGATTTGGGCTGAAGAACGTCATGTTGAAATTTCTAAATTACAAGAACAAGAGGAATATAGACGCGAATTTTTGGGGAATTTGGCTCACGAGTTAAAAACCCCCGTCTTTTCTATTCAAGGCTATGTTTTGACGCTTTTGGATGGCGGATTAGAAGATCCAAACGTGAATCGAATGTTTTTGGAACGTGCTTCTTTGTCAGTAGATCGAATGGTAAACTTATTGGAAGATCTAGATGAAATTACCAAAATGGAAGCAAACCGATTTAAACTAGATTTGCAGAATTTCAACATTCGGGATCTCGTGAAAGAAGTGGTTGAATCGCTAGAACTCAAAGCTAAAGAGAAAAATATCAATCTGACTTTTCCTAAAGACACCAATTTTATAGTCAATGCAGATAGATCAAAGATTAGCCAAGTCTTGACCAATTTAATCAATAATTCAATCAATTATGGGAACGATGGAGGAAGAACCAATGTCCGTTTTTATGAAATGAATGATTTGATTTTGATTGAAATTTCTGACAATGGCCCTGGAATAGAAGAACATCATTTACCACGACTTTTTGAGCGTTTTTACCGAGTTGAAAAGAGTAGAACGCGCAATGAAGGTGGTTCAGGACTTGGTTTGGCAATTGTGAAATACATCATCGAATCTCACAAACAAAATATTACCGTTAGAAGTACTGTCGGATTAGGAAGTACATTTGCTTTCAGTTTGGACACCGCCAAAACATCCAAAGAACAATTGGTTACCAGTAGGGGAGTGAAAATAAGATAAAATCCTAGATTTAATTCCCGATTTCAGCGAAGATTTTCATTTCAAATCAATGCATGTATGCATCTCCGATTTTTCTGTGTTGAAATGCTTCTTTGATTTCATCGATAATCAATGGGTCGTCAATCGTGGATGGAATTTGAAAATTTGCCCCGTCCGCAATGTTTCTAATCGTTTTTCTTAAGATTTTTCCAGATCTTGTTTTCGGCAACCTTTTAACCAAAACAACATGTTTGAAAACCGCAACAGCACCAATTTGATGTCTAATTAAGGCAATCAAGTCTTTTTCTAAATTGTCTTCTTCGAGTTCAAATCGATCTTTTAAAACGACCAATCCAACGGGGATTTGCCCTCTTAATTCATCATGAATTCCAACAACTGCACATTCAGCAATCGCAGGATGACTCGCCACAATTTCCTCCATTTCGCCGGTACTCAATCTGTGTCCGCTCACATTTATCACGTCATCCACACGTCCCATGATGTAGAAATAACCATCTTGGTCAAAATAGCCACTGTCGCCAGCGATATAATAGCCTTCATGTTGGGATAAATAACTGTCGATATAGCCTTGGTCATTTTTCCATAGTGTTGATAAACAACCTGGAGGCAATGGCAATTTCAATGCGACTAATCCTTCATGATTTGCAGGTAAATGTTTTCCATCTTCGGATAAAATTTGAACATCAAAACCTAAAATCGGCAATCCAGCTGAACCAGGTTTAGAATTCAATTCAATTTCACCTGACATCGTGCCTAACATTGGCCAACCGCTTTCTGTTTGCCACCAATGGTCAACAACTGGTTTTTCAATCAAATCTGAAATCCATTCAAACGTAGAAGTGTCGCATCTTTCGCCAGCTAAAAACAATTTTTTCAAGCTCGAAATATCAAAATTGGTAATCATTTCACCCAAATTGTCTTCTTTTTTGATTGCTCGAATCGCTGTTGGTGCGGTGAACATTACATTCACTTTGTGTTCTTCAATGATTCTCCAAAATACACTTGCGTCGGGCGTTTTGACTGGTTTTCCTTCAAATAAAACGGTTGTGCTTCCGTTGATGAGTGGACCATAAACGATATATGAATGTCCAACAACCCAACCAACGTCGCTCGCTGCCCAAAAAACTTCACCTGCTTTCAGACCGTAAACATTTTCCATCGAAAAACGCAAAGCAGTTGCATGACCGCCGTGGTCGCGCACAATTCCTTTCGGCTTTCCTGTGGTTCCTGAAGTGTATAAAACATACAGTGGATCAGTTGATTTCATAGTTTCGCAGCCGACTTCCGCAGATTGTTCTAACAAGGTTTGAAAATCTAGCGTTTGGTCATCGTAGATTTCTTGATGATCATTGAATCTATCAAAAAGGATGGTAAATTTTGGTTTGAAAGTAGCTTCTTCAATTGCTTCATCAACTAACGGCTTGTAGGCGATTTTTTTGTCTACTTCAATTCCGTAGGAAGCCGTGATGATTGCACGAGGAAGTGCATCGTCGATTCTGATGGCCAATTCGTGTGGTGCAAAACCGCCGAAAACGACTGAATGGATTGCCCCAATTCTCGCGCAAGCCAACATGGCAATTGCCGCTTCAGGAATCATTGGCATGTAAATAATTACTGTATCACCTTTGGAAATTCCTTTTGATATCAATCCACCAGCAAACTTGGCAACTAGTCGTTTTAGTTCGTTGTATGTGTATTTTTTGATTGTATTGGTTACAGGAGAATCGTAAATTAAAGCCAATTGTTCGCCACGTCCTTGTTCGATGTGAAAATCTAAAGCCAAATAGCAAGTATTTAATTCGCCATCTTTGAACCAGTCATAAGTGAAATCACCCGTTTTGGTCAAAATTTCAGTTGGTTTTTTAAACCATGCAAGCAAATCACTTTGTTTTTTCCAAAAAGCTTCTTTTTCTTGGATACTTTGAATATGTTGAAGGCGATAAGCTGACTTTGCTTTGACTTCTTTGATTTCTGATTCCATAACTTTAGTAGTTAAATTGAGTAAATTATTTCAATTTGAGCAACTGATTTTCGATGTGTAAAATTGAGGAATAATTTTCACAGAAAATCCGCAAAAAGGGAAAAAGAATCAAGGAATTTGCTAAAATAGTATAGTTGCAAAATTGATTTTTTCGAGGCTAATGTAAATGTAAAAAACGGATGATAAAACGAGTTGATTTATCTTATCCAACCTTTATTCATCGCCATTGTGACAGCTTCGACTTTTGAATGCACATACAACTTATCGTAGATGTTTGTCATGTGTTTTCTAACAGTATGCGGACTGATAAACAATTTTTCTGCCACGGCGATATAGTTTTTTCCTTCTGCTAATTCTCGAAGGATATCCATCTCGCGCGAACTTAAAGGTAATTCGTCTTGTTTTTGTGGTGCTTGATTTTGGATAAATTGAAACGCTTTTCTGGCAATTTGTGGAGACATTGGAGCGCCGCCGTATAGCATAATGTCGTCGATGGCTCGGTGAATATTACTTGCAGATTCGTCTTTCAGTAAATAACCGCTTGCGCCAGATTGAATGGCTTTGAAGACTTTTTCATCGTCATCAAAAATGGTAATCATCACAAATTGTATACTTGGAAATTTCGCTTTGGCGATTTGAACAGCTTCAATACCGTTCATTTCTGGCATATCAATGTCCATGAAAACGACTTGCGGCAAATTGGTTGAATCGTTCAATTTATTTAAAAAATCAGCGCCATTACATGCAGTAAATACGATTCTTACTTCAGGTTTTGACGCTAATTTTTCTTCTAATACTTGAATGTTGTAAGCCTTGTCATCGACCAACACGAGTTTGATTTCTTCCATAATCACAAATTTCGACTAAAAAAGTGTAGCGCGCAATTACGCATTTGGATTATTTTACAGAAAGTCAATCTGTCGCCACATTTTCATTTCTGATTTCAGTATGTCTGATTTCACCGCCAGAAGTTCCTGTTTTTTGAGCGAAAAACACAACAACACAACTTCCAGCCAACACGATAATCGCGATTAAATTTGAGAAAGATTTTTTAGTGTAATTTGCCCAAAGTGCGACAATCGAAATGAATCCCAAAGCATAAGACAACAAAGCGAAAGTTTCCGCCATTTCCTCGTGTTCATGGATAAAATGATGGTCTATTTTGCTTCCGATTTCTTCGATTACTTCTTCAGCACCTTCGCCTGTGCTAAAAGCTGGAATTGTGAAAATAGCTCCTAAAATGAAAACCAACAAAGCTGTTCTTTTGACAACTTCTGAGCGGGTGATAAAACCGCCAATTAATATAGCGATACCAATTATTGGAATAATGATTGGCAAATGATTAAAAATCATGTGTAAATGAGCGTCGTTCATACTTTCTATTTATTAATTAATTCTATGCAATATACTTAATTTTCAAAAACCTGCAGCGATTTATTTTCATTGATAACTATGAACATGATAAATTGATCGCCGCAGGATTTCTGATTTTCAAAAACCGCAGTTCTTGAAATTTCTTTATTCTTTGTTTTTTAATTGCATCAACAGCGAATAAGCCCCTGTCATGACAATTTTTTGATTTTCTAATGGACTAATTATGTGCGTAAAACCATTTTCAGTTTCTCCAACTTCCACTTCTCTCATTTCAAAGAGGTTCTTTTCTTTACCGATGAAAACATAACTTTTCTCTCCAAAGGTTACAATAGCGCTTTCTGGTAGTGCTTGCGTAAAATTATTTTGGACGTCAATCTCTGCATTCATGTACATTCCAGGCAATAATTTTTCATCGTAACGATCAAAATGACAGTGGACTTCTCCGCTTCTTTCGGCACTTAAATTTCGGCTTATCAATAAGATTTGACAAGGATATTTTTGATCAGTTTGATTGTTTGTGAATGCAGTTAACTTTTGACCAATAGAAAGTTTTTCCAAGTCTTTTTCATATACATTCAGATTCAAATGAATATCACGAGGATCAATCAATTCAAACAAAACATCCGCTGGATTTAAGTATTTTCCAATGTTAACATTTACTTTACTTACATATCCTGTAATCGGTGAAGTGATTCTGATATTTCGAGAAATGTTGTTTTCGCGCAAATTTTGTGGATTGATGCCAATTAATCTCAACTTTTCTGCCAAGGCATTGACAGCGATTCTTTTGCTTCTAAAATCAGACTGGCTTTGTTGGAAAACTTTGTCGCTTGTCGCTTTGTTTTGATTCAATTCTTTCTGACGATTGTATTCATTTTCAGCGAGTGAAAGTTGTTCTTTCGTGGTTAAATAGTCTTCTTGAATTTGAATAAATTGCTGGTCTTCAATGGTTGCTATCAATTGACCTTTCGTTACTTTCATCCCTGGCAACATCTCCGTCGATTTCAAATATCCGCCCAACGGAACGCTGACAGAAACCAAATTTTGTGGTGGAACGTCAATTTTTCCGTTCAGTTTCAAAACTTCCGAAATCGATTTCATGGAAGTTTTGCCGAAAGTAATTCCAGCTGATTTTGCCTGCGCATCAGTTAATTGAACCAAATTATTTTGCAAAGTTGGCTCTGTATTTTCCACTTTTTCTGTTTTTCTTCCACAGGCAAAAACCAAGAGAGGAAGTATCAAAGCGATAATTATTTTTTTCATCTTTGTGTCTTATTTCGTTAATAGGTAATTGAGTTCGATGCTTCTGATATTCAAGGATTGTACAGCATTCAAATATTGACTTTGAATTTCTACCACTTGATTGATGAGCATCGACCATTCTAAATAATTGATTTCGCCTTTCACAAATTGTTCGCTGGCGAGCTTGGAAATTTGATCCGCATTTGGCAATAAATTTTGTTCGAAATTTTGAACATTTTCTGCTGCATTCAAATATTGAATCTGATTGGTTTTCCATTCATTTTCAAATTGATTGAGTCCTGCTTGAAAATTGTTTTCTGACAACAATTCATTCATTTTTGCCGCTTGCACTTTCGATTTTTGTGCCCCGTAAAACAAAGGGATTCCAATACCAATTTGCACTGATTGAAATCTTTTTGAACGGTTGTAGCTGATATTGTCGGCTCCTGTTCCAATCATACTCATGTTGTTGTATGAAAGGGAGAGGTCTGGTAAAAACAACGATTTTTCAAGTTTTGTCATTTTCAAAGCCATGCTGTTTTGTTGTTCCAACAATTTCATTCTCGGATGCGCACCATTTTGAAGATTTTCGCCTCCGTATAAATTGGATTTTAACTGATTTTGTTCTGGTTGATAGCTTGTTTGCGCGTTCAATAACCAATCAAATTTCAGTTGCAAAATTTCCTTTTCTTGTTGCAAAGATTTTAATTGCATCGCAATTTGTGACCGTTGCGTTTCAGCACTCGTTTTTTCTAATAAATTGCTTTCACCAGTTTTAAATCTTAAGTCCGACACGCGCAAAAATTCTGCGTAAATACTGTCGTTTTTGGTGAGTAATTTTTCTTTAGAATAAATCACTTGCAAGTCATAATAGGTCAAAGCAACTTGTTTTATCAATTCAGAAGTTTGAATCGCTTGTCCCCATTGGCTTTCTTTCCAAGCCTCATTTAAAATGGCTTTTTGATTTGAATAAACTGATGGAAAACGAATACTTTGTCCAATGTTGATTCTTGAATCATGGAAAAAACTGTTGATTTGTCCATATTCAGCAACTACATTTGTTTGTTGAATGTTGACTCCAGATTTTAGCAATGCTTCTTGATAGGCAACTTTCAATTTTTCACTTTTCAGATTCAAATTGTTTTTTACAGCTGTATCTATTGCAGCATTTAAGCCGATGTTTTGCGCTTGGGAAAAATTTATTGCGCCGATGAAAATCAAACTTGCAACAATTTTTTCGATGTTTTTTGGTTTCTTGAATCCTTTCTCTGTAAGAATATAAAGGATTGGCAAAACAAACAATGTCAAGAAAGTAGCAATCATCAATCCACCAATAACGACCGTTGCAAGTGGACGTTGAACTTCTGCACCGGAACCGTTACTCAATGCCATTGGTAAGAATCCGAGCGAAGCCACAAATGCGGTCATCAATACTGGTCGCAAACGATTTTGAGTTCCGTTGAGAACGATTTGAATCACGGAAGTTTCTCCCGATTCTTTGATGCGATTGAATTCTGCAATCAACACGATTCCATTCAATACAGCAATTCCAAATAGCGCAATGAAACCAACTCCAGCGCTGATGCTGAAAGGCATTCCTCTAAGTGCCAACAATAATATTCCTCCAATGGCAGAAAGTGGAATCGCCGAGTAAATCAATAATCCTTGTTTGATTGACTTGAAAGCGAAATACAACAATAAGAAAATCAAAAACAAAGAAACAGGTACTGCAATAGTTAATCGTGCTTTCGCAGCATTTAAGTTTTCAAATGCGCCACCAAATTGAACTGAATAACCATCAGGTAAATCCAATTTTTCACTTGTTTTTTGCTGCAATTCAGTTACTATACTTTCTACATCACGGTCTTTTACATTGAAACCAACGATGACGCGTCTTTTGGCATCCTCTCGTTGAATTTGATTTGGACCATTTTTCATTTCGACTTTCGCCAATTGATACAATGGAACTTGTGATCCACTTGTCGTTGGAATTAGTAGATTTTGAACATCTTCCAAACTTTCTCGCTTTTTACTGTCTAATCTTACAACTAAGTCAAAGCGTTTTTCATCTTCGAAAATCAATCCGCTGCTTTGACCTGCGAAGGCGGTATTGATTACCCGATTGACATCTGAAATATTGATGTTGTATTGCGCCATTGCATCACGGTTGTATTCAATAATTATTTGTGGTAACCCCATCAAAGCTTCCAAATAAACTTCATCGGTTCCTTTTACCGTTTTCACCAATTCGCTTAATTTCTTGGCATATCGCGCCAAAGTATCTAGGTTTTCGCCATAGATTTTGCAAACTACATCTTGTCTTGCACCTGTCATCAATTCATTGAATCGCATTTGCACTGGATACTGAAAACTTGTTGTTACACCAGGAACTTCCTGAGCAGCCAACGTCATTTTTTCAGCCAATTCATCGAAAGATTTTGCGGAGGTCCATTCATGCTTGTCTTTCAAAGAAACTATCATGTCGCCACAATCGATGGGCATTGGATCTGTTGGTACTTCGCCGCTTCCGATTTTAGTGACAATTTTATTTACTTCTGGGAAACGAGTTTTTAAGATTTTCTCCACTTTTTGAAGGTTTTCAATCGAAGTATTCAAATTACTTCCAGGTAAAACCCTCGCTTCAATTGCAAAATCACCCTCTTCAATTGATGGAATAAATTCTCCACCCAAAGTACTCATGATATAAATTGAAGAAACAAAAAGCACTAAAACTGTCGCGATTACTGTTTTTGGATACTGGATGATTTTTGCTAATCGTGAGCGGTAACTTTCTCCTAAACGATTCATCAATTTATCAGAAATATTGGTCTTGTGTCCTTTTTTCTTACTCAAAACCAAGGTACTCATCATCGGAATGTAGGTCAAAGAGAGAATAAACGCACCGAGCAATGCAAAACCAACCGTTTGGGCCATCGGTTTAAACATTTTTCCTTCAATTCCTTGCAAGGTGAAAATCGGTAAATAAACAATCAAAATAATAATTTGACCAAAAACGGCACTGTTCATCATTTTTCCAGCAGCTCCTTTTACTTGGTTGTCCATTTCCAATTGACTGAAATCATTTGATCCCAATTGGTTTTTCTTGTGTAATTGATGCATCACGGCTTCAACTATAATTACTGCGCCATCGACAATCAAACCAAAATCTAAGGCACCTAAACTCATCAAATTTCCGCTGACATGGAAAATGTTCATCAAAATGATTGCAAACAACATCGCCAATGGAATAACCGATGCAACCAATAATCCTGCGCGGAAATTTCCAAGGAAAAGTACCAGCACAAAAATCACGATTAGTGCACCTTCGAGTAAGTTTGATTCAACTGTTCCAATCGCATTGTTTACCATTTTGGTGCGATCTAAAAATGGATCAATCACAACGCCTTCAGGTAGAATTTTCTGAATTTCTTCCACGCGTGTTTTGATGTTTTGAATGACTTCATTGCTGTTTGCACCTTTCAACATCATTACCACGGCACCAGATACTTCTTTTTCACCGTTAAAAGTCATGGCACCATAACGGGTTGCGAAACCAAATTTAACTTCTGCAACATTTCTAATAAAGAGCGGTGTTCCATTTTCCAAACTTTTGACAGCTATATTTTGAATGTCTTCGATGTTTTTGACCAAGCCTTCACTTCGGATGTACAATACGCTCGCACCTTTTTCAATGTAAGCGCCTCCAGTATTCTGGTTGTTTTTTTCCAAGGCACTGAAAACATCGTCGATTGTAATTCCAAATGCTTGTAATTTATTTGGGTCGATGGCGATTTCATATTGTTTGAGTTTTCCGCCAAAACTGCTGACTTCTGCAACACCTTTTACACCTAACAATTGACGGCGTATAATCCAATCTTGAATGGTTCTTAAATCGGTGATGCTGTATTTATCTTCATATCCCTTTTCTGTTCGGACAGCATATTGATACACTTCACCTAAGCCTGTCGACACAGGACCTAATTTAGGCGTACCAATTCCTTTGGGGATTTCATTTTGGACTTGTTGCAATCTTTCAGCTACTTGTTGACGGGCAAAATAGATGTCAGTTTCGTCGTCAAAAACGATGGTCACAACGGATAATCCGAATCGAGAAAAACTTCTGATTTCTTTCAATCCAGGAATATTGTTGCTCGCTTGTTCGATGGGAAAAGTAACAAGGCGTTCAATATCAACTGCGCCAAAAGAAGGAGCAACAGTGATTACTTGAACTTGGTTATTGGTGATGTCAGGAACTGCGTCAATTGGCAGCTTCGTGACTTCGAAAATTCCATATAAAAACAATGCTATCGTAAAAATCCCAACGATTAGTTTGTTTTTAATAGAAAACTCAATGATTTTATTAAGCATAAATTCTATTAATTATTGGTGAATAAAAACACATTGCAATCATTCAAAACATTTTAGATGTAATGAATTACAAGTGTCGACACGAAATAATTAACAGTATTTGGGCGGTTGCCAGATAGATTCCAACTGAAGTGTTGGAATGAATTGGTTTTTGTGAATGGCTACACTTTTGTTGTTGTCAGAAAATACAGGAATTTCAATTTCAGAAAATGCAGGTAAAACCGCAAAAATCTGTGTTGAAAAGGAATTTCCATGTGATTTAAACGGCAATCTTTTATCTTTAAAATCATCTTCGTCAGGAATTTGGTTTCCTAGGTAGTGGATTTTTAAAAATTGAAGAAAAGTAATGTTTTTGTTTTCCGTTTTGTGTTCTGAAAAATGCTCAAAAAGAATCGGAAGTTTGAAAAATTGATTCAACTCCGTGGCAGATAACACGTAAAGACTAATGAATAATATGGCAATTGTCTTTTTCACTGATTCAAAGTTACTTCAAATTATGATTCAAAATTTCAGGAATTAACTTATTTGTTAAAATTTAACTTTTGGATTGGAAGGATGATGTTTTTTTTGCCACGAATGCACGGATTATTTAAAGAGGTATTTTTTAGAATACTATTTTCTTTTGAAGATCCATTGTACCTCAGAATTTTCAGAAATGGGGATAAAGATTTTTCTGCCACAGATGCACGGATTATTTTTTGAAAAGTTTATCATCAAATTTCTATTTCCAGATCCGTGCATCCGTGGCTACAACTTAAATGCAACCGTAGCTTTCACCACAAATCACTCAGGCATAATTTCCATCTTATCAGCAAAATGGAAGCAATAATCTCTCAAATCCTCACAAATTTTGGTTTCTCCAGTTGCTTTTTCAAATGTATCAGCCATGGTCAAAAGCGTTTGGTGGAAAAATTGTTTCATTTCTTCGATAGACATTTCATCTGTCCACAAATCAATTTTCAAGGTGTTTTTCGCTTTTGGATCCCAAACAGAAAGCAACAAAGCACGTGCTTCTGCATTTTCAATATTTCCGTCAGTTGCATTCCACATCATGCGCATCGGCACGTGATTTTCGTTTACACCAACATTGATTTTAATTTCTGATGTTTTAACTGTTTTTTTTTCTTCTTCCATGATGATTTGATTTTTTTAACAGATAATCAGTGTTTTAACTTTGTTTTTGTTTGTTGAATCTGTCAATTGAGATTTATTATTCTGCTATTTCGTAGGCTTGTAAAATTTCTGTGTAAGGTAGATTAATCAAGTCTTTCAAAGTCGTTTCTGGATTTTCAGTCATGTATGAATGAATCATTTTCCATCCAATAAATTGACCCATTCTATCTGGACTTTCTTGCGGCAAACCTATGGTGAAGGGTCCTTCATTTAAGAAATTAGAATGGTCGCGTTCTTTTTCAGAAAATAACATTTTCTCTTTGACCAAAAATTGCCAAAACGCATATTCGTTTTTTTGTGCGTATTCGAAATCCGGTTTGGTATAGCGCATGATGATAGCTTCATCTTCGTTTGGCAACGCAGCTTCGGTGAGGTACAAAATTTTCCCCCAACGAATCATTTGTTCTGCGGTATTTCCTTTTACTTCGGCTACATAATGTGTCATGATCCAAGCAGTCAAAACGTCGCGTTCCATGAATTTTGCTTCCATTCCGTCTTTGATCCATTGAAAAATGGGGTCTGGTACTTTTTTTATCACAGGAGATTTTGCTCCCAAATATCTTTCTAGTCCAACGCCAATTTCATTTTCAGTTGCAAAAGCATTGCTCGCGAAAAGTGAATTCATGAAAACAATATTTTGCGGTATTTTTCCGTCAGGAAAATGGTATTTCAAAGCCTTGAATCCATTGGTTATTTTCGTTTTCTGTGGCGATAAATTGTTGAATTTAACTTGAATCTCTTTCTCAATTTGACTGATAAATTGATCGTTGGTAAAAAGCTTGATTCTCGCTGTTGTTCCTGAGTCGCTCAACGGTCCAACGCCGATACATTGTCCCAATTCATACGCCAATATTTCATTCTCTTTCAATGAAGTAGATTGAATTGAATTTTGTATTTCAGCGGAAGGCAAATGGTAGAAAATGGAATCCAAATTCACAAAATTCAGTTTCACATTGATTCCACTTGAATCCACATCCAAAGGGTCACTTGTACATGCACTAAGCAACAAGATTCCGAAACCAATAGATAAAATGCTTTTACGGGTCATTAAAATTCTTTAATATTGTAGTCAAAAGTAATCATATTCGCGCAATTTGCGAATGGATAAACAAATTTTTGATAACCTTTGAAAATCAAATAAGATGAAGAAAATTCTATTTACAGTGATTGGTTTGAGTATCGCTCTAACATCTAAAGCGCAAGACGCAGCGAATAAAAAATTGCAAGCTGGTTTGATTATCGGAACGGGAATGAATTTTCAAAAAATGGGAACCAAGAATCTTAATACCAATGGAATTGGTGGCGATTTTAACATTGGTGCAAATTTAAATTTCAATATCAACGAAAACATTGCTTTCAATACAGGAATAGAATTTGATATTTCTACTACGAAATACGCAGCAAGTTCTACAAACCCTGTTTTCTATAAATTCAACGATACAGAAATTATTAGAAAAGGTGAATGGGGAGCAAATAATTCAGTTTTTCAATTGACTGAAAGAACTCAAAATTCAAAATACATTTCAATTCCAACTATGTTTTTGTTTAGAACCAATTTCATTGGATACTTCAGGTATTTCGGGAAATTTGGATTGAGACATAGCATTTTGGCAGATTCAAAATCAAATGACATTGGGTATACATTTGCAAATGGAGTCGCAGTTGAAGGAACGAACGAAAACATGAAGCGCAAAAGCGAAATGGTGTTTTACAAAGGTGCAATTGGATTATGTGGTGGCGCTGAATGGAATTTCACAGGTTCAACTTGTTTGATGGCAGAATTGGGTTATTATTATGGATTTACTCCTTTGTATTATTCACCGAAAGAAGATAAAATGAGTTTATACACAAGCTCATTGGTTGATGGAAATAAATTTTTCTCCAATGCTGCAACGCAATCTCAATTGATGTTGAAAGTTTCGGTTTTATTTTAAGCAACAGATTTTGGATTTTAAAGGAATAAACGAACACATCGTAAATTGGCTTTCAAAGTATGCTGAAAATGCAAAAATGAATGGCTTTATTATTGGGATTTCTGGCGGAGTTGATTCTGCTGTCACTTCCATGCTTTGTGCACAAACGGGCAAAAAAGTACTTGCATTGAGTATGCCGATTCGCCAAACTGTCGCAGAATTTCAACGTGCGACAGAACACATCGAAAACCTGAAATCTCGTTTTTCCAATGTTGAATCGATTGATTTGAATTTGACAGAAACCTTTGGCGCTTTTGAAGCAATTTTACCACAAGAAACAACTCAGAATTTCCTATCAATGGCTAATAGTCGTTCGCGTTTGCGCATGATGACTTTGTATGCTTTAGGGCAAAGCAATGGTTTATTGGTAGCAGGAACAGGAAATAAAATTGAAGATTTTGGAGTTGGATTTTTCACCAAATATGGCGACGGTGGCGTGGATATCAGTCCGATAGCTGATTTGACGAAGACAGAAGTCTTTGGATTGGCGAAATATTTGGAAATTGTAAATTCGATTCAAGTTGCCAAACCTACAGATGGTTTGTGGGAAGATGGTCGAAGCGACGAAGATCAAATAGGAGCAACATATCCAGAATTGGAGTGGGCGATGGATTTCAAAGGTGATGAAAACGAATTGACCGAGAGAGAGAAAGTGGTTTTGGTGATTTACAGAAGATTCAATACCGTCAATAGACACAAAATGGAAGCAATTCCAGTATGTGAAATTCCAGCAAATTTTAAAAAGTAAAATCGAGCTTATTCAGCTTCTGGCGCCAATCTTAGAACGATTCCGTCGATTTCTTCTGTGATGTGAATTTGACAACCCAAACGAGAATTTGGTTTCACAAAAAACGCTTGGTCAAGCATGTCTAATTCTGCATCTCCTTGAGGATCAAGTTCGGTGTCCGATTCCAAATAGCATTGACAAGTAGCACACATTGCCATTCCTCCACATTCACCTTTCACTGGCAAATCGTAAGATTTACACAATTCCATGATGTTCATGCTCATGTCTGTTGGAGCAATCAATTCGTGTGAAACGCCTTCTCTGTCAATGATTGTTACGGTAATATCTGCTGCCATTTTTTTGAATTTGGGTGTAAAGATATTGGTTTCTTTTGGAAATAAAAAGTACAAAAATCCTCGTGCGAAGCGAATTTACAATACCCAATCGAATAAGTATTTTTCGTCATGCTCAATATTGAATTTGTCTAGCAGATCCAAATATTCTTTTTTAAATGTTTGCATTTCATGGTGTTTCTCCTGATTTAAAATGTAGTTGATGACATTCTCTAAAGCAGAAAAAGAATATGAAAACGCACCAAAACCTTCTTGCCATTGAAATTTTCCGCGAACGAGATTTTTTTCGTTGATCCACCTCGACGAATTAGCCTTGATGTCTCGCACAAGGTCTGAGATGGAAATATTTGGTTTGATGCTGACAAGAATATGGATATGATCAGCAACACCGCCAATGGCATAAACCTTTTGTTCTTTTGCCGAAATTGTCCCACAAATGTATTTGTGCAATTCATCTTTCCAAGCTTTTTGAATTAAGTTTTGTCGTCCTTTGACGGAAAATACAATTTGAATGTAAATTTGAGAAAATGTATTGGCCATTTTTTTTTGGTTTTAAGTTGTTAATAATAGATTCGTTTTTTTTTAAAGTTTTAGTTGGTTGGTTTTGCTCACAAAAGCAATTATCAAAAGTTATTCATTTAAAGTTAAGAATTAGTTTTTAGTTGTCAAAAAAGTTTCTTCAAAAAAGCGATAAATATGTCGCTCCTCTGGAGCTAGACGGAATTGTGCGTTATTTTTTAATGAGACAATACCCCGATGGGGCATTTCGTCCCAAAAACAAAGCTAGTTCGACCATCAACAAGCTCCATCGGAGCGCCACAATAATAGCTCCATCGGAGCGCCATATCAATAGCTCCGTAGGAGCGTTATATCAAATCCAACCAAATCTCATCTTTTAAAAATCATATAATTTCCCATTTCCAAAAATTGCCCCTACCTTTGAAAAAATATTAAATTGATTACATGAAAATCACCTATTCCATTGATGAAAATGATTATTTGACGTTTCAATTATACACCGCGTCGAATTCAGCGTTGGTAAAAAAGCGTCGGTTTATTTCACGTTTGGTGCCTGCGATTGCATATTTGTTATTGGCAGTTACGTTTTTCTATCAGGGAAATATCACCATGATTATCGCTTTTGGCTTCTTGGCAGTCGTTTGGTATTTTTTGTATCCTTTTCACGACAAAAATGTATACAAACGACAATATCAGAAGTTTATCAAAGAGAATATGAACAACAAATTTGGTCGTCCAGCGACTTTGAGTTTTGAAGCTCCCGTGGTGAAAGCGAAAGATGAAGTTTCTGAGACGAAAATCAATTATTCCGAAATTGAATCGATTACTGAGATTCCTGAAATGTTTTTGTTGAAATTGAAAACCAATCAATCGTTTATTTTACCGAAAGATAAAATCGAAAATTGGGAAACATTGAAACCGTTTTTTGAGTCTTTTGAAGCCAACGAAGGAGTTCCATTTTACGTTCTTTCAGATTGGAAATGGAAATGATTTCCAAAAATATTGTCGAATTTGGGGCTTAAACTGTCGAACTGTCTCTAAATACTGTAAAACTGACAGACAAAAGTGTGATGCAAGTGTTGAATGATTGAAATTTTCTGGTGGCATCATTCTTGACTTTCAAAAGTTGATAAATATTTAAGATTTTATTCTTCAAAAGGAATTCAATCCTATAAATAGAATGTATATTTACGTCTCAATGACAATTTAAAAAATGAACAATATGTTTGGAAACGACGAATTTAAAAAATACGCGACAAAACATCAGGGAATCAGCAGTATGTCTCTGAACAGTTATATTGAATCTTCTTTGACTCCTTATATCATCGAGGAAAGACATATGAATATGACTCAAATGGATGTTTTTTCTCGTTTGATGATGGATAGAATTATCTTTCTTGGGACGGGAATTAATGACCAAGTTGCGAATATTATCAATGCGCAATTGTTGTTTTTGGAATCAGTAGATCCTAAAAAAGACATTCAAATTTACATGAATTCACCAGGTGGATCTGTGTATGCTGGATTGGGAATTTACGATACGATGCAATATATCAAACCAGATGTGGCAACAATTTGTACAGGAATGGCAGCTTCAATGGGTGCGGTTTTATTGTGTGCAGGTGCTGAAGGAAAACGTTCAGCTTTGAAACATTCACGTGTAATGATTCACCAACCATTGGGTGGCGCGCAAGGACAAGCTTCTGATATCGAAATTACTGCACGTGAAATCGGTAAATTGAAAAAGGAGTTGTATGACATCATCGCATACCATACAAAACAAGATTACGATAAAGTATTTGCTGATTCAGACCGTGATTATTGGATGACATCAGAAGAAGCAAAAGCTTACGGAATGGTTGATGAAGTTTTGGTGAGAAATCCAAAATAAATCACTTATAATTAATTATTTAAAGGTCATTCGTCGCTTGGCGGATGGCTTTTTTTGTCAAACTAGAATATGTCAAAAAAAGAAACATCTTGTTCGTTTTGCGGAAGACCGCGCTCGCAAGTAGGAATGTTAATCGCTGGATTATCAGGCCATATTTGTGAAAGTTGTATTACGCAAGGTTATTCGATTGTTGAAGAGGAATTTAAAGCAGCCAAAACGGATGCTTTCAAGGAAGCGCCGTTGAATATTTTGAAACCAATTGAGATCAAGTCGAAGTTGGATGAATATGTAATAGGACAAGAAGATGCTAAAAAAGTATTGTCTGTAGCGGTTTACAATCATTACAAAAGATTGAATCAACCAGTAACAAAAGACGATGTTGAAATCGAGAAAGCGAATGTTATTTTGGTTGGACGCACAGGAACGGGAAAAACGTTGTTGGCGAAAACCATCGCTCGCTTGTTGAATGTTCCATTTTGTATAGCTGATGCCACTGTTTTAACTGAAGCAGGTTATGTAGGTGAAGACGTTGAAAGTATTCTTTCTCGTTTGCTTCAAGCTGCAGATTACAATGTGGAAGCTGCGCAAAGAGGAATTGTTTTCATCGATGAAATTGATAAAATCGCACGAAAAAGTGATAATCCTTCCATTACTCGTGACGTTTCAGGTGAAGGTGTACAGCAAGCTTTATTGAAATTATTGGAAGGTTCGGTTGTCAATGTTCCGCCACAAGGAGGAAGAAAACATCCAGAACAAAAGATGATTCAAATTGATACAAAGAACATTTTATTTGTTTGTGGTGGTGCGTTTGATGGCATTGAGAAAATCATTGCAAGACGCGTAAATACACAAACAATTGGTTTCAGTAGCAACGATGATGTGCGCATTGATGGAGATAATTTCTTGAAATACATCAATCCTACAGATATCAAATCTTATGGATTAATTCCAGAGTTGATTGGTCGTTTTCCTTCATTGACTTACTTGGAGCCATTAGATGGAAAAAGTTTGAAAAGAATTTTGACCGAACCAAAAAATGCGTTGATCAAACAATATGTTCGTTTGTTTGAAATCGACGGAATCAAATTGGCTTTTGATGGTGATGTGTTGGATTTTATCGTGGAAAAAGCGATTGAGTTTAAATTAGGCGCCAGAGGTTTGCGTTCCATTTGCGAAGGCATTTTAAATGATGCTATGTTTGATTTACCATCTAAGAAAATCAAAGAATTCAGGGTTTCTGCGGACTACGCTAGAGAACAATTTTCGAAATCTAAAGTTGCTCGATTAAAAGTAGCTTAAGGCTAGAATTAACAAATATTGAAAGTCCATCGTTTTTGAAATGATGGACTTTTTTTATGAATTATAATTTCCTCCACCTATTAGAGTTTTGTTCCTTTTGCTTGATCAAAACGAACCCAAAAATCAAGGCTGAGTCATCAAGTTAAAGCGCAAATTTTCGCACGCTTTTAGTTTTCTGTTTCATGCGCTTTATTTTAAAAGCTTCTGAAAACGTGATTTTGTCGGTGATCTAATCTGCTAGCGCTACTTAGCTTCCTCCAAAAGTCTACATTTTCAGTGCGCCTTTAAAAACCTTTCTTCCAAGGCCAAAAGTCTAAAACTTTCGATTTGCGAGACGCTGAAAATTAAATATTCTTAGTCTCTTGAATTTTTTCCTTTTATGAATAAAATGTTTCGTCGAATATTCTTTAAATAAAAAAAGCGACAGTTATCAAATCTGTCGCTTCATTTAGAATATGTTTTTTTGAAACTAGTCTTTCGTCCCAGCTGTAACAATCGTAAAACTTTCCCAATTCAAATATTTATTCGCCAAGGCTAAAATGCGCTCTTGCGAAATGTTTTGAATGTGCTGAATCGCATCGTTGTAATATTCAAAATCTTTGCCGTGTAAATGTGCTGCCATGTATAAATCCATCATTGCATTTGGTCCGTCGGCACTTTTTAGAATCTGACCTAGGAGATAATTTTTGACTAAATCTAATTCTTCTTGCGGAACCAATTCTGCTTTCAACAAATCCATTTCATTTTTGATTTCAGTCAATGTCGCTTCTGCCACATCTTTTCCAACTTCTGTCGCAATAATGAAATAGCCTGCATTGTTTGATTCTGCAACGCCACAACCGATTCCATAAGTATATCCTTTGTCTTCGCGGATATTAGACATCAATCGACTACCGAAATAATCGCCAAAAATGGTTTGAAGAATTTGAAAATCAAGGAAGTCTTCATGCGTTTTGTTGAACAATGGAATTCCCATGCGAATCGCCGTTTGAACAGCATCTTTTTTCTCGATGTGCAAACGTCCTGGAATATTGATGAAATCTTTTTCAAATTCGCAATTTCCTGGTTTAGACCAAGCGCCAACGGTATCGATTAAACGATCGATGTACGCTGGTTCAACATCTCCAACAACGATTACTTTGCGCAAACCTTGCAGGTAAAATTCTTTGTGAAATCTTTTCAAATCGAGTACAGAAACATCTTCCAAATCGGACAATTCTAGCTGACGGTTGTAGTTTTCTGAATTGCTAAACAATTGTTTTTGAAATGCACGTCGTACCAAAACGCTTACTTTTTCAGATGAAACGAGAAATTGTTGCTTCTTTTCGCGCAACATATCGCTGATTTCGTGTTCGTGAAACGCGACTTCCTGAATCGCATTTACTAAAATAGCGACTGCTTTTTCTACGTTTTCTTTCAAACAATACAAACTGACAATTGCCAATTCTTGTGCGATTTCTTGATCCAAATACGCACCCAAACCGTCCAATTCTTGATTGATTTGTGTGCTTGTTTTGTCGTCAGTTCCTGAAAGTAGAAGACTGTTCACAAAACCCGCAATTTTGCGATTTCCGCGGATTGTTCCTGCGTCAAAGTGAAATTCAATACGCGTTGTTTCGTCTGGAACAGGTTGCATCCAATACAATTTCACGGTAGGCGTGATGTCAAAAATATGTGGTTCTACAAATTGGATTTTTTGTAAAGGATGTATCGCGGGTGCTGTATTTCTTAAACTCATGATTGAATGGCTTTTACTTTTAATAAAGAACAATTTGTTTTTTGTAGAATGTCTTGCGCATTTGCTAAAATGTGTTCTGGTTGAATTTGTTCGTATAAAATCGCTTCTTGATTCACGCCGTCAGCATCGCCTAATAATTCGAAATAAGCCAAATTCATTGCGCGATTCAATAAACCTTGTTCTTGAAAAGCTTTTGCCGTTTTGATTTTATTTTTCAATCGATCTAATTCTTTCGTGCTGATTTTTTCAGTTTGAATGTCGTTCAACACTTTCCAAATCGCGGTGTCGACTTCTTCAAAAGTCACATTAGGACTTAGCTTTCCGCTGATAACGAGCAATCCATTGTCCAAAGAACCAGTAATATAAGCGCCAATTTCTGTTACCAATTTTTGCTCTTTTTGAATCGATGTGTACAAACGAGAAGATTTGTCTCGTCCCAAAGCGTCTGAAAGCATGTCGGAGATGTAATATTCCGCTGATTTTCGTTCCGACATTTTGAAAGCATAATAAAATGCGTCAGAAGGCACATTGCGTTCGATAATTTGCTCTCTAAATTCAGTTTGTGGCAACTCCGCAGTCAAAATTCTGGCAGGTTTCATTTTCATCGGAATATCGCCGTACCATTTTTCAACCAATCGTTTTACTTCGTCTAATTCAAAATTTCCAGCAATGCATAAAATCGAGTTGCTAGGATTGTAGAATTTATGGAAAAAGGCTTTCACATCTTCCATTTTTGCATCTTCAATGTGACTGATTTCTTTCCCAATCGTCGCCCATTGATATGGATGTGTGTGGTATGCCAAAGGTCTTAATTTCAACCAAACATCTCCATAAGGTTGATTTAAATAGCGTTGTTTGAATTCTTCAATTACGACACTTCTTTGTGTTTCCAAACTTTTTGGCGTGAAACCAAGCGACAACATTCTGTCAGATTCTAACCACAAAGCAGTTTCGATATTTTGCGCTGGCAAAACGTCGTAGTAATTGGTGATATCGTTAGAAGTAAATGCGTTGCTTTCCCCGCCGGCATGTTGCAAAGGCGCGTCGAAATCAGGAATATTGACTGAACCGCCAAACATCAAATGTTCGAATAAATGCGCAAAACCTGTTTTTTCAGGATCTTCGTCGCGTGCACCAACATCGTAAAGCGTATTTACGACTGCCAGAGGCGTGGTGGTGTCTTTGTGAAATATTACTTTGAGTCCGTTTTCAAGGGAAAATCTTTCGAATTGAATCATTAAAATGTAAATTTATCTGAAGTTTGTAATGCAATGTTTTCTTTGTATTCGGCGATGATTTCAGCGACAATTTCTGCTGCAGGTTTAATTTCATGGATTAATCCCGCAACTTGACCGATTTCTAATTCGCCTTCGATTAGGTCGCCCTCAAACATACCTTTTTTTGCTCGACCGCGACCCAAAAGATTTTCGAGTTCTTCGGCGTTTGTTCCTTTTTTGTATGCTTCTTGAACTTGGTCAAAAAATGGATTTCTCAATAATCGTACAGGAGTTAATTCTTTCAAAGTCAAAAGTGTATCACCTTCTTTCGATGAAATGACTTCGTTTTTGAAATTGATGTGACAACTCGCTTCTGGAGTAGCAACGAATCGACTTCCAATTTGAACCGCATCAGCGCCTAAAGTCATTGCGGCCAACATTCCTTTTCCAGTTCCAATTCCGCCAGCGGCAATTAAAGGAATCGAAATCGCTTCAGCAACCATCGGAATCAAGCAAAAAGTCGTTGTTTCGTCACGACCATTGTGACCTCCAGCTTCAAAACCTTCAGCAACGACCGCGTCAACACCAGCTTCTTGTGCTTTCAAAGCAAATTTTACGCTTGAAACAACGTGAACAACCACAATTCCATGCGATTGCAAATGTTTTGTCCAAGTTTTTGGATTTCCTGCAGAAGTAAAAACAATGGGAACTTGATGCTTGATGATTGTTTCAATGTGTTTGTCGATATCAGGATAAAGCATTGGCAAATTGACTGCGAAAGGTTTATTTGTCGCCGCTTTGCATTTGGCAATTTGTTCTTCTAAAATCTGCGGATACATCGATCCGGAACCAATGATTCCCAATCCTCCAGCGTTGGAAACAGCAGAAGCCAATTCCCAACCGGAACACCAAATCATTCCCGCTTGAATGATTGGATATTGAATATTGAAAAGTTGTGTAATGCGATTTTTCATGAATGTGTTGTGCTTTTGTTGAACAAAAATCTGATTTGTTCGAATGCTGTTATTCATCTGTTTTCTGTGAAAAAAATAATTGGAAAACAGATTTTTTCTTCTAACTACGAAATTACAAAACAGAAATGAATCTGCAATTTGTAAATCAGATTCATTGTGATTTTTTTAGGGAATTTCAATGAAAAAAGAATTTAAAAAACCTATTGACGAAAATTGTGTTGTAGTATCAGATTGATTAATTTTACAGCATGACAAAAACAAAAGCTTGGATTCACGCATGCAGATTGCGAACGCTTCCACTTTCATTATCAGGAATTATTTTGGGCTCTTTTGTTGCCAAATCAAATGGTTTTTGGAACACAACGATTTTCATTTTTGCTTTGTTGACAACTGTTTTATTTCAGATACTGTCCAATTTAGCGAATGATTTGGGCGACAGTCAAAAAGGCGCGGACAATGAAGGGCGCGTTGGTCCTGAACGAGCTGTTCAATCTGGTGTGATTTCGATGAAAGAAATGCGCAATGCTGTGATTTTATTGAGCGTTTTGTCGTTTATCTCCGCAGGAACTTTGATCTATTTTGCTTCGTTGAATAAAACGATTTCATTTTGGGTTTTCTATGCGGTTTTGGCTGTTTTCTGTGTACTTGCAGCAATCACTTACACTGTTGGAAAACGCGCTTATGGTTACCACGGACTGGGCGACTTTTTCGTGTTTATTTTCTTCGGTTTGGTGAGCGTTTTAGGCGTTTATCATTTGTATTTGCCCGAATTCAATTTCTCGACTTTTCGATTTGAAAATTTATTGCCGGCTGCTACAATTGGTTTATTGAGTATGGCGGTTTTGAATCTCAATAACATGCGCGACAGAACAAACGACGCTAAAGTAGGTAAACGCACCTTGGTTGTTCAGTTGGGCGGCGAAAGGGCGAAGTTTTACCACGCTTTTTTGATTTTAGGCGGAATTGCTTGTTTCACGATTTTCGTTTTTCAATTTCAATCGGAAAATAAATGGATGGCGCTTTCATTGTTGCCTCTGATTTTGTTGATTGCACATCTGAGAAAAGCCATGAGCATTGTCCAAGAACGCAATTTTGACCCGGAATTGAAAAAAGTTGCTTTGTCCGCTTTTGCTATCAGCGTTTTCTTTGCGGTGGCGATTGTTTTACACGCTTCATTTTAGTTCGATGATTCGCGCGACTTTCGAGAAAAAAACTTTTCACTTCAAGCGACCAAGTGGAACGAGTAGGGGAGTATTGACAGAAAAACACGCTTGGTTTATTTCACTTTCAGATTCCGAAAATCCTTCGATTATTGGTTTGGGAGAATGCAGTATTATTCCCGGACTTTCGCCTGATTTTGTTGATTTTGAACAATATGAAAAACAAGTAAAATCTTGTTGCGACCAAATCAATTCAAGTGCTTTCACTTTTGAGTCAATCGAAAGTTTGTGTGCAGAAATCGTCGAATTTCCTTCCATCGTTTTCGGAATTGAAACCGCATTATTGGATTTGAGAAATGGTGGAAAATCGCTATTTTACGATACGACGTTTACCAGAAGTGAAACGAAAATTCCCATCAACGGATTGATTTGGATGGGCGATGAAGCTTTTATGCAAGCGCAAATTGAGGACAAATTGAAAGAAGGTTATCGTTGTATCAAAATGAAAATCGGCGCGATAGAATTTGAAAAAGAATTCGCCATTTTGGAATCTTTGCGCAAGCGCTTTCCGGCAGATCAATTGACTTTGCGCGTGGATGCAAACGGTGCTTTTTCGGTTAACGAAGCCTTGGAAAGATTGACACAATTATCAACTTTGGAAATCCATTCGATCGAACAACCCATTCATGTAAATCAATGGGAAGCGATGGCGGAATTGTGTCAAAAATCGCCATTACCAATTGCGTTGGACGAAGAATTGATTGGCATTCAAGACTTGGATGCAAAACGAAATTTATTGGAAACTATTCAGCCGCAATATATCATTTTGAAACCCAGTTTACACGGTGGAATTTCGGGAACGAAATCTTGGATTGAAATCGCTGAAAATATGAATATTCCGTGGTGGATTACTTCTGCGTTGGAGTCCAATGTTGGTTTGAATCACATTGCGCAATTCACTTCAAATTATGACAATTCACTTTTTCAAGGATTAGGAACTGGTGGTTTGTATGTGGAAAATACGCCGACCAAATTGCTCACAAAAGGCGGGTTTTTAGAAATGACAAATTGATGATTTTCGACTTTCTCAATCAATTTCAACAATCATCACACAAATATCATCGACTTGTTCTTCATTGCCTTTCCAATTGAAATGCGCTTTTTTGATTTCGTTCATAAGGTCGTGAATGGACAACTTTGCATAGGTTTGAATCAATTGAATAAAGTTGTTTCGTTTGAATTTTTTGTTTTGTTCTCCACCAAATTGATCGACATATCCATCTGAAAATAAAAGTAATGAGTCTCTAGATTGCACTTCAATTGCATGACTTTCAAAGGGCGTTTTGATATCCGTTTTTCCTACTGGACGTTTAGTTGCAGTGTATTGAATTATTTCGTCATTTCTCAATATCCACAGTGGATTATTAGCCCCGGCCCAAAACAATTGTTTGGTTTCAAAATCGATACAAGCCACAGAAATATCCATTCCATCGGCCAAATCTTGGTTTTCATTTTGCAGGTTTTTGTTCAAATAAATCGCTGCTTTTTCGAGTAATAATCCTGGATTTGGTTCAGTGAGTTCTTTCAGTCCAGATTCCAAAGCATTGAAACACAAAACGCTCATCATTGCTCCCGGAACTCCGTGTCCTGTGCAATCTCCTACTGCAAAAAAGGTCCATTTTTGATTGTTTATTTCAATCTGTTGCACCCAATAAAAATCACCAGCTACAATGTCTTTCGGAGCATACCAAAGCGATGAGTTGGGCAAAGCATTCAGGAATGTGCTTTTGGATGGCAGCAAGGAATCTTGAATGCGTTTTGCATAAGTGATACTGCTTAAAATTTCGCCGTTTTTAAACTCCAACATGGATTTTTGACTTTCCACTTCTTGGGTTCGTTCTGTTACTTTTTGCTCGAGAATTACATTCGCTTGTTCTGTCAAATCATTTAAATCTTTCAGGCTTTTCAAGGCTGTTTCTCGCGTCGTTTTGTATTTTAAAACGATACCAATACTCAATAAAATCGCTTCCAAAGATGAGCCAATTTGCATTCCAAAATCGGTAATGAAGTTGGATGGAGCTAGACCAAAATTTTTCAAAATAAAACCAAAAACGGTGATGGCAAGCATCGTGAAAGCAATCAAAAACAATTTGGCTTCTTGAATTTTTTCTCGGATGGCAACGTATGCGATAGGAATAATTAAAATGTTTAAAATCAAAGTAACACCATTGATTCCGACTACGGAGATTTGATAAAATATTTCGCCAGGAATTAATGAACAAATTGAAAAAACATACGCGAAAAACAGGAAAAATCTGAATAATTTATGCGTTTTGGGAAGATTAATTTTTGTTTTCAAGTAGCCCATGCAGAAGTAAAGCAAAAAGAGCAAACTGGTAGATGCAAAAAATGGATTTGTTCGGTCAACCATATAATTTCCGCTCCAAAAATAGTAGGAACCAATACCAAGTAAGGAAATATTCAACATTCCAAAAGAGAAAACATAAGACGCATACCAAAGTGCGTTTTTGTCTTTCAAGGCGAAATATGAAAAGAGGTTGAAAATGATAATGAAAGCGATAATTCCGAAATAGATACCGAAGTAAAGTTGTGTATCGGCATCGTCTTCCAAGAAAAATTGGTTGGTAACCAAAGCCGGCATGAAGTGAAATTGTTCGCCACCGTTGTTTGTTCTCAGTAAAAATGTATCTGTTGCGTTAGGCAGCAAATCGATTGGCATGATAAAATTTCGGTTGGCAATTTTTTTGTTGTCATAAGGACGATTGTCGCCCAATTGCGCAATGTTTTTCCAATTTGCTGTGGTTGATTTTTGATACAAATCAATTTCATCCATGTTTGGATTACTGACACTTAACAAGGTTTGAATCGTGTCATTGGATTGGTTTGTAACCACAAATCGAAACCATACGTCGTAAGTAACGAAGCCAAAATTTGGATATAAATTTGGAAGGTTTTGAAAACTACTTTGTGCATTTATCGCTGCATTTAAATCATTTTCTTTGGATGATTTCGTTTCCCAAAACCAAAAGTTATTGTCGGTAAGTTCAATTTTATTTGGGTTTTGCAGATCAAGTTTTACCGCTTTTTGGGCAAAAGTTGTTAACGCGGAAAGACCACAAATTGCGAGAACAAGGAGATTGGATAAATTTTTAAAAACCCTAAATTGTATTTTATTGATCCAGAAGGTCATCGTCTTTTTGCGTTGAGTTATTTTTAGCAAAAGGATTATAGAAAAATGAAAGTCCGACAATAAAAATCCCTGCGATGAGTAGAAATTGATTGAATGGTACACGATTCATTTTCAGAATTAATCCTACAAAAATCCCCACACTTCCGATCCAGTAGACTGGATTATTTTCGGAAGATTTATCAAATCTAAAAGAAATCAAATTCATGAGTAACGCGGTTCCACCAAAGATAATCATTCCGGTTTTCGCCAAATAGCGTGGGATAAAATTTCCACCATAATTTGTGAAAACGACAATTGCCAATAAAAAAGCGATTGCGAAACAAATTGAACCTAAGCGTTTAAACATCATAATCTTTCTTTTAAATAGAAAATGAGCAAACCACTTACGATTCTGAATGGCAAAAAGATTTCAGTGTATCGAAAAATTAATCTTCTCTTTTTCTGAATGGTTTTCTTTCCTCTGAACCTGCGCTCGATGGTCTATCACTGTTGTAAGCAGGTTTTGCACCAGCAGGATAAGGTCTCTTTTCAAAAGGTCTTTTTTCGAACGGTTTTTTCTCAAAAGGTTTCTTTTCAAAAACTTTTTTCTCAGGACGATTTCCTTTAGGGGAAGCTATTTTAACGTCTAATTTACGACCATTGATGTCCATTCCGTTCAACGCTTCAATCGCAGCAATTGCGCCATCGGTCGTTTCCATTTCAACATAACCAAAACCTTTCGATTTTTTGGTCACTTTGTCAAAAACAACGTGCGCGTAAGTAACCACTCCAAAAGAGGAAAAGGTTGCTGTTAAGTCGTCGGAAGTAATTTCCCAATCTAAATTTGCAATAAAAATATTCGTCATCTAAAAAATAAAAAAAGTAATCACCTGAATGATTAGTACCTAAAAAAGGCAAATATAAGCAATAGTGTTATGAATGTACAAATTTATTATTTGCAAGCGTTCATTTTATTTAGGTTTCGATTGTCAGATGTTGACTTTGATTGGCGAGTCTAGACTACGTTTGCAACATGCAGACTATGATTGCCAAATGCAGACTTCGAGTTCCTCAGTCTGCATTTTAAGTAAAGATATAAACAGTTTTGAAGTGAGCCTATTTAGCTAGGTATGCAATTGATAATTTAGTACAAATACCAAATTCCCGTAGTACAAATACTAAAAAGTACGCCAAAGACTTGGTGTATTATATGTAAATAACTTGGGATTGAATAATATCAGATTTTTCTTTTAAAAATATCGATTCATCACTCAAGTAAATTAGGTTAATTTTAGAGTTTCAAAAAAAAATTGGATTGTGTATGCTGTAATAGCAATTCAAATCATTTATAAATCGAAAGTGGATTTAGATTTATAGGATCATTTTCTGTCTTTGACGAATAAAGAAAGTTCATTTTTTTATCGTATTATTTTTCTTCAGGAATTTTACACCAATAAAATCAACAATTTTGAAATAAAAAAACATAAATATGTGTTCTAATCGCCTTCTAGTGATTATTTTTGCAAATATTAAAATTAGTTTATGCTTAAAATAAATGAACCCAACATTGTTCATGAAACCATCGATAACGAAACCATTCTAATGGATTTTAAATCAGGTGTTTATTATAGTTTTGATGGATTGGGGCCCTTAATTTGGGAGTTTATTCAAAAGACAGGAAGTGTTGAGCAAGTAATTATGATATTGCAGCAAGTAAACCCCGACAAGCTTGAAGAAATAACACAAATGGTAAATGATTTCGTTGAAAAGCTAATCGAAGAAAAACTCATATTTGAAGACACAAATCCTCCTATATTTCAAGATATTACAGAATTGAGTCATCAATTGTCGTCGGCTGCGAATCCGTATGTTTATCCTAATATTCGAAAGCATATTGATATGCAGGATTTATTACTTTTGGATCCTATTCATGACGTTGGTGAACAAGGTTGGCCAGAAGCAAAAATTGACTAATTTGATTTCGTCTCATAAATACGCACTTTTACTTAAAGCAGTTCTATTAGACAATGAAAATTATTTAGTTGTTTTTTCTAAATGGAAAGAAAATATTGATTTTGAGCACGATATAGACAGTGATTCTTTCAAATTATTACCACTGCTTTACCAAAAGCTATCTAAAAAGGAAATAGAAGATGAATTGATGCCTCGACTCAAAGGTATTTATAGAAAAAGTTGGATAAATAATCAGCTGATTTGTGAGCAATTAATTTCATTGATTGAAGATTTATCAGCAAACAAAATAACGCCCTTAATTTTACCAGAAACAGCTTCGGCATTTATCTTATATGAAAGTTTGGCTCATAGGCATATCGGAAAATTTGATTTTGCTATAAAACAGAGTCAAATAAAAGATGTGATTAAATATCTTACTATAGAAGGCTGGAGATCAATTGGTAATAAGTTTGATCAAAATTTCATATTTAAATATGGAACAAACATTTCATTTTCTAAAAAAAATAACTGTGACATTACACTTCACTGGTATCCCGATTTTGATTCGTTCGGAAATAAATTAGAAAGTAAATTGTGGCAAAGATCTAGCTTGATTTCTTATGGAGGACAAGATCTCAATTTCTCATCAGTAACAGATTGTTTCATTTATTTGATTAAAAATCATTCAAAGGATTCTCTTAACTTGATTGATATTTCTACAATTATTATTTTTAAGTCTGATGAATTGAATTGGGAATTAATTATTGCCGAAACTCAAAATAGAAACTTTGCCCAATCTCTGCATCAAGTGTTACAATATTTGAAAAACACATGCGAAATTGTTGTTCCTGATAAAGTTTACCAAGTATTATTGTCAAAGAAAAAGCATAGGTTAGAGTTAATTTTGGAAAAACGAATAAATTTATTGAATAAAAAAAGAAAACTAAAAACAAAAACAAAAAAATTAATATATGTTTACCAACATTATAATTCTATAACATATCAAGAAAATTGGTTTTTAAAGCAAATAGGTCTGTTAAAATACATATACAGAAATAAAAAAAGACAGTTAGTGTTGAAATAATGCTAACTCTTATTTTAATGCAACACAAAAAGTATATGAGGGAAAAAAAATCTATTCACGAAATAAAAAAAATACATTTCAATCGGGAAGCTTGGATGTATTACTACCAATTTTTTAAGCCCTACAAATCTAAACTTATCGGTATTAGTATTGGATTTGTTGCAATTTCGTTTTTGATTTTTCCATCGATGTGGTTGAGTAAATACATTGTTGATATTGTTATTCCACAAAAAGAAATCAGCCTATTTATTATTGCAGGATTTGCTGTTTTGGCTTTTCGTTTATTAAATGGAGGATTAAATGCATTATTTACAAAACAAAACAACATCATATTTGCAAACATCTCTGTTGATATGCGGAAAAATTTGATGGATAAATTCTTTTTGTTTTCAACATCTTACTACACTCGAAAAGACATTGGTATACTCCATTCTCAAATTATTCAAAATACCGAGCGTGTTTCTCGAATGGGAGCTAGTATTGTTTCCAAATTAATACCTTCCATTTTTATAAGTATAGCGCTGCTAAGTACGCTTGCATTTTTAAATATCTATTTGTTTTTACTGATTATACTTTACTTGCCAATTATGTATCTATGCAATAAATACATTGGTAAAAAACTTCAGAAATATGTTTCAGAACACCAAAATGCATTTGATTTATTCAGCAAAGAAACCTTGTATTTGTTTAAATTCATGGATTTGATAAAAATTCAATCCACAGAAGCCGATGAGCGCAAAAAGCACACTGAAATATTAGAAGAATTAAAAGATAAAACGATTAGTAAAACGCATTTCGAAACAATTAGCTCACGCGTTCAAAACGTCCTGGTTGCACTTATTGGCGTATTTGTTTTGGTAATTGGAGCTATTTCTTACCTTAAAAACATGATGACTTTAGGGGAATTAATGGTTTTTTACATTGCAGTTAGTAGATTGCAAAATGTATTAGTGGTCATTAATAATTCTTATTTAAGTTTATTGGTTGGAAACGAATCAATTGCTACAATTTTCGAAGTGTCAAATCAACAAAATGTTGACCCTTATATTGGTTCTACAATTTTTGATTTTGATGGTAATATCAAGTTTGAAAACGTTTCATTTAGCTACGAAGAAAAATTAATACTTAATGATATTAGTTTTGAAATTAGAGCTGGAGAAAGAATCGGTTTTGTTGGGGAAAATGGTTCTGGAAAATCAACAATCATTCAGTTAATCCTTGGTTTTTACAAGCCAAACAAAGGAAATTGTTATAGCCAAAACATATCGTTTCATGAAATAGATTTTAAAGATTTTAGAAAGCAGATAGGTGTAGTTTCACAGCACGTTAAATTTATTGAAGGAACGATTGCGGAAAATATCATTTATGGTTCAGATGAAGTGAGTGTTGAAACATTAAATGAAGTCCTGGAATTGGCAAAAATAAATGATTTAATCTCTAAATTAAACAAAGGCATTGATACAAATATTGGTGAAAACGGCATTTTACTTTCTGGTGGTGAACGTCAAAAAATCGCCATTGCACGTGCATTGGTTCGAAAACCAAAACTATTAATATTGGATGAGCCGACTAATCATTTAGATCATCAAACTGTATTTGAAATCATTAATAATTTAAAAAAACTACATTATAATCCAGCGATGCTAATAATTAGTCACGACTCAAAGGTAATTGAAGTCTGTGATGAAGTTTTTGAACTAAAACAAGGGAAATTAGGCAAATTGAAAAGTTCAAACTCGATTAAATCTACGCATAATTAAATAACGATAAATAAGTAGCCATGGACAAACCTCAAAAATTAGAGTCAGAACAAATATCTTTTTTTGAAAATTTTCTAGCTAAATTTAATCAGGCAGCCCAGAAAACAGGTGAGATTAAGTTATTTTTTCAAATAGCAGAAACAACACTCTGCTTAAATTTTGCTGGTCCTGAATTGGTCAATCTTTTAACAAATGCACTTGCGCATCTTAGTGTACCATATACTTCTAATCCTGACATAACAATTAATGTTTTTGACTCTGAATCTACTGGTGTAATTGCTCCTGCTCCGCCGTGTGATTGGTCTTGTTTTACAGATCGAGGAGATATTTGGGGGTTCAATAGTAAACGAATTAAAACTGCATTTCATTGGAGTGAATATTCTGTGAATCTGCTTGACTTAGAAATCAATACAGGTGTATATTGGGTTAAAAATTCTAAATCTTTACCTTATTGGGTATATTCTTCGCCATTTCGAACTTTGATTCATTGGTGGATGGAAAAAAATGAATGCCAACTACTGCATGCAGCTGCTGTTTGTTTTGACAATAAAGCTGTTTTAATTACAGGAAAAGGTGGCTCAGGTAAGTCAACCACTTCATTAACATGTTTAACTCATGGTTTAAAATTCCTAGGAGACGATTATGTTATCGTTAAAAAAGACCCCATTCCATATGTTTACAGTTTGTATTGTAGCGCTAAAATTAACGTAAATGATATTGTAAAATTTTCGGAATTAACAGATTTAATAAGTCCCAAAATAGTTGAAGATCAAGAAAAAGATGTTTTATTTATTTTCCCTAAAGTAAAGGATCAAGTTGTAATTAAGATGCCGCTAGTTGCTATTTTAACTCCTGTTATACAAAATGCAGAAATAACTGAAATAACTCCCACTTATTTCTGGCCGATACAACGTGCAATTTCATTTACAACCATGACACAGCTTCCCTCTGTGGGGAAACATACGCAAAATTATATAAATGATTTTATCACCAAATTGCCTTGTTTCACATTAAAACTTGGTTTCAATTTAAAAATGGTGCCAGAAGTGATTGAAAATTTTATTGATTCTGACACGTATTCAATTCCAAATGAAGAAATTTACACAGATTGTGAGAATCCATTAATTAGTATTATAGTACCTACCTTTAATGGTGCAAAGTTTCTAAATGATGCTGTTAATCATATTTTGGAGCAAAATTATCAGCCAATAGAAATTATTATTGTTGATGATGGTAGTACAGATAACACAAAAGAAATTGTAGATAATTTAAAAATAGACCTCCGTTATTTTTATCAACCAAACAGTGGACCAGCTTCTGCGCGCAATCGAGGGATTCGAAATGCTACAGGAGATTTTATAGCTTTTTTGGATGTAGACGATTATTGGCCAGAAAATATGCTGAACACGTTGATGAATGAACTAAAGGATGATTCTGAACTAGAATTAGTGCGTGGTTATGCTCAGCTTTTTAGAAAAGATGAATTGGACAACATCGAGTATTTGGGAAATGCTAAAGAATCTTTTCCAAGTTATATTGGAGCTGGCTTGTATCGCAAATCAATCTTTGATAAAGTTGGCTTATATGACCAAGAATTGCGTTTTGGAGAAGATGGTGATTGGTTTAATCGTGCCGAAGAAAAAAACTTCCCAATGAAAAGAATTGAGGATATTACTTTGTATGTTCAAAGGCACGAATCAAACATGACCAAGGGAAAGAATTTGGTGGAGCTTAATATATTAAAGGTTTTTAAAAAGAAAAAAGACCGCATTGATAGTGGAGAAAGTACAAAACCACCAATGGCAAAAAACATTTCACTAAATCAAAAGAATGAATTAATCAGCGTAATTATCATTGTGCATAATGGTGCTGCTTTTATTGCCGATGCAATTGAAAATGTAATGATGCAAAAATATTCCAATCTGGAAATAATTGTGGTAGATGATGGAAGTACAGATCAAACTGCTGAAATAATTAAAATGACAGAATTGGATATTAACTACATCTATCAAGTTCAGCAAGGTGTGGCGTCTGCACGAAATTTGGGAATACAGCATGCTAAAGGAAAATACATTGCCTTTTTAGATGCAGATGATTTATGGAGCGAAGATAAATTAGAAACACAAATTTCAATTTTAGAAAATAATCCAAAGATTGGAGTGACTGTAGGTTTCACTCATAAATCACCCATGTCTAAATCTCTTGAAGAGATAAAAGTCAATGCTCAAAATGATAATTATTTTGCATTAAATTTAGGCGCTTCATTAATCAAGAAGAGTATTTTCAAAGACGTTGGAAACTTTGATACTGAATTTAAATCAGGAGAAGATATTGATTGGTTTTTTAGAGCAAGAGAAAAAAAGATCCAATTAATTATACACAAGCAAATAGTTCACTATTTTAGAATTCACGGTAAGAACATCAGCAATGATCAAAAAATGGTAAATTCAGAGCTCCTGAAAGTGCATAAAAAATCTTTAAATAGAAGAAATAATTCTGAAGATAGTTCTTTATCGTTGCCTAGATTGAATCAATTGGATGATATTTTAACATTCTGGCAAGGGAAAGAAATATAAAATGAAAGTTTAAACTGAAAATTATGATAGATCAGTCAACCGTTTCAATTAGCGTGATTGTGCCGCTTTATAACGCCGAAAACTACATAGTTGAAGCGTTGAAAAGTATTTTAACACAAACTTTAAAACCACTAGAAATCATTGTAATTAATGACGGAAGCACAGATAAAAGTTTAGCCTCATTGGAATCATTTGGAAATAAAATTAAAATAATTGATCAGGAAAACAAAGGTGCTGGTGCCGCTCGTAACGAAGGTATCAAGATAGCACAAGGTTCATATCTTGCGTTTTTAGATGCCGATGATTTGTGGATAGATAATAAATTAGAACAACAAATTAATTATTTGAAAAATCATCCCGAAACGGAAATTGTCTCGGGATTCGTCGAACAATTTATCAGCCCAGAATTATCCGCAGAAGACAGCAACAAATTAAATCCTTTACTGCAAAATATGCCCGGATATTTACCTGGTGCTATCCTTATTAAAAAAACAGATTTCTTAAAAGTTGGTTATTTCAATGAGCAACTTCAATTAGGAGAATTTATAGATTGGCACAGTCGCGCCATCGATTTAGGACTTAGCCATCATGTATTACCGACCAAATTATTGAAAAGGCGAATCCATAATAACAACATGGGAATCTATAAAAAAGAGCATGTAAAAGATTACATAAAGGTGCTAAGGGAGTCTTTACATCGCAAGAGACAAAACCCTGGTGATTAAGGTTTGGCTTTTGCTCGTAATCTCAATTAGTAAATAGTCCGTTTGACTCAAAATTCATTAAAAAAAGATAACTGTAATTTCCTTTAGAATGATTTTAAAAACAAAAAAGCACAATTTTATCATGATTGGACAAGGGCGATCTGGTTCTACTCTTCTAAAACAATTATTAGATTCACATCCTGATATTTGCTGTGAAGGGGAATTGTACAACAGTAAAGAAAATTATATTACCAATAAATTGATAAGAAAAATTGCCTACGCATTTCCAATTTACACTTTTTACTATCGGAATTATCTTGCAAAAACAAAAGTCTATGGATTTACACTTTTGTTTTCAGATCATAAAAGAAAACATTACATTCTCAAACGCCTAACTATTAGAAATTGGAAAATTATCCATTTTTACAGAAACGATATTATAGAACAAGTTTTTTCTCATTTAGTAGCTGTAGAATCTGGATTATGGCACAGGAACATCAATAATCAAAGTGAATCAGTAAATAAAATTACGATAAACAAAGATGATTTTTTTAAACGAATTAAAAATTTAGTAAATCAAAAAACCCATGAATTAGAGTTATTAAAAAACTTTGATCATCACACTGTTATTTATGAAACAGATTTATTGGACAACAATGAATGGCAAAAAACATGTGACAACCTTTTCGGTTTTTTAGGTATTGAAAGTGCTAAAGTAAAAGCTTCCTTATCAAAGACATATAGTAAAAAATATTCTGAAATTGTTCAAAATCATGATGATTTACTGGAAGACCTTGCAAAAAGTGAATATTCTTTTTTGTTAAATGATCAAATCCATCGATTAATGCTAAATCACTAATACTTCCTCAAGTAAAGTACAGTTTTCAATTTTGTTCAACTGGGTTATTTTAATATTAATCTAAAATACTCCGTCAAGCGAAAAGATTCAAAAACATCAGCATTTTTGGTCCTGCAAAATCATGGGATTCAACATTCAATGGAATTTCAATCACCAATTCATTTTTTTTAAATCAAATTCTTTAAAACACCTTAACTTTGTCGAAAATTTGTTCAGTCATTGACGAGCATTTTCAAAACTCATTTATTAAAATTTCAAGTTGTAAACTTAGTGGTATATAAAACTCAAAATAAAAGAAGGCAATTGAAATTACAACCAGAAGAAAAAGCGCTTATTTTTGCTGCAAATCCCTATTTAAATGAATCAGAATTAATTATATTAAATGAATTACTTCTAGAAATTAATAATTGGGAAGTTTTTGCAAAGCAAATTGATGAATCGGGATTGGCCTCCTTGGTTTATAAAAATTTTATTCATTTATCTACTGATGTCATCCCAGAAGAAATCATGTTGAACCTTAAAAAAAGGTACATCAATCTTTATATCAATAATACTCAAAAGCACAAAGATTTAGAAAATGTGATTAATCTTTGTAATAAAAATAATTTGCCAATCATTCCATTAAAAGGAATTCCACTAATTCATTTTATCTATAAAGACCTTGGACTTCGAGGAATGTCAGATATAGACTTACTTGTCAAGGATGAGGATATCGAAAAATTTAAAAATATGCTATTGCATAATGGATGGGAAATAGACACATCCAAGGAGATATCTGAATTTGTTACGCAAATGAGTGATTCTCAACATCCATATACATTCGTCAAGGATAAGACCAAAATTGAACTTCATAATAAGCTCCATTCAGGTCTGTCTAGTTACCAAATCGATCTCAAAAATTATTGGTCAAATGCGTCGGAAATTGATTTATTGAATGGAAGTGTTTACCATTTATCTACTGTTGATTTCTTACAACATCTTTGCTTTCATCTTCACAATCATTTGATCAATGAACGCGACATAGAATTGAAACATTTTATTGATATTAAGGTTTTTATAAAAAAATTCGAATTAGAAATTGATTGGAAAAAACTTATTTCAACAAGTAAACTTTACAATTGTCAAGTTGAGATAAGAGATATTTTAGAAATTTGTCGCGATTATTTTGAAACAACAATTCCTGATGAGGTTTTTAATTTACTCGAAGGGCAATCCGAATTTGATCCACATCTTCTGTTTATTCATTATCTAAGAAATGATGAGGAAGCAATTGAACAGTTGGTATTAACGAGGCATGACAATTACAAATTAACTTATTCCAAAATAAATGGAACTCAAAATAAATTGAAATATCTATTTGACCTTTTTATTCCACCTAAAAAATTTATGATCGAACGATATGAAGTAAAAAATAAAAACTTGATTTTTTACTTTTATCTTAAACGCATTTTTGTCGGCATTACTAAAGGAATTGGTGCTAAAAAAATTTAATTACGCTCCTTTCGCTTTGTAGAAACTTAGTTTTTCAAGGTTCTATGAACATTCTCAGAGTTTAATAATCAGAAAAAGCCACTTAATAAATGGCTTTTTCAATGAAATGGTTTGGCAGGACTGTTCTAAAATCTAAAATATTTTTCTTTGAATTGAAAAGGGGAGTACCTGTAACGGTAATTCCCCTTTTTTGGTCGGGATTGGCAGTGCCGCTTCTGTTCATGAATACTTTAAACTAAAAAAGGCTAAAGTTTACACCTCAGCCCTTTTCAGTTCTCGGATTGCCGTAGCGTTCCAAAATTTTAAATATCTTTCTTTGAAGTATACAAAATTGCAAAAAAAAAGCTTCAGATTTTTCTGAAGCTTTACTTTAAACGATTTTGCGGTCTGGACGGGACTTATACTTAAGTTTACGAGTGTTTACGATTTTTAATCTAAAAGTAATTTAATCTATTGTTAATCATTGATTTAATTTGTTTATTTACTGCCAAAAGTAAAGATAGATTAAGATATGTTAAGATAAATTAAACTTATTTTGACAACGCTTTGACACATTGATATAATTTTTACATTTGCTTTATCAAACATTAAAGACTAAAATAATGGCAATAGTTAAGTTCTTTTTAAGAGATCCAAAGGCGATAAGAAAAACATCAATCATGTTATCATTTACCTATTCAGGAAATCGAATCAGGTTATCAACTGGAGAACAAATTTTTCCTGCTCATTGGAATAATCGCGCAGAACGAGTAAGGGACGTAATTGACGAACCAGATTCTTTAGAAATAAACAACCGATTAGTTAGTTTAGAATCGTTGATTACCGAAATTCACAAAAACTTCATTCGCGATGGTATTATTCCATCTAGTCAAGAGTTAACGCAGGAAATAGAAAATCAGCGCTTCCGTCCAACAAATCAGAATAAGAATAAAGGATTCTGGGAATTATTTGATGAATTTGTCGAATACAAAGCAAAAAGCTTTCCCGATATCAGGGATTATGACAAAAGCTTAAGAAAGCATCTTTTAATTTGCGAAAAAAAATGGAAAAAGACTTTAACATTTGCTTCTTTAAAGTTAAAACATAATGGTTTCATAGAAATGCTTGAAGAATATCTTACTAAGGATGCTACAAACTCGAAAGGTGAAAAAGGATTAACAGTAAATACAATTGGTAAGCAATTTAAAAATCTCAAAGTGTTTCTTAATTGGTGCTTTCAAAATGAATATGTTGTAAAATTTGATACTTCGCATATAATTTCAAAACAGGAAGAAGTTGATAATATTTACCTTAAACAGGAAGAGATTGATTCAATTTATAATCTTAAAGATTTAAATGAGGATGAAAAATTAATTCGTGATTTATTTATAATTGGTGTTGAAGCTGGGCTTAGATTTTGTGATTTTACTCGATTAAAGCCACGATATATAGATGATATTGAGGAAAAACTTACGTTAAATCCACCAAAATCTGAAAGTAATAAAAAGGCAAGAGTAAAGATTCCAATCAGTACAAAGTTTCGTGAGATATTAAATGAAAGGAACGGTATACCACCAATATACAATTCAGATTCAGCAAGCTTCAACAAGAAAATTCGTAAGTTGGCTGAAAAAGCAGGAATCACTAGTCAAGTGGTAATCTATAGAAAAATAGGAGGTAAACTAATTGAAAATGTTTATCCAAAGTATGAATTAGTGAGCTCTCATACATGCCGACGTACATTTTGTACACTGAAATTTTTAGATGGTATGCCAGCGCAAGGAATAATGAAATTTACTGGTCACAAAACCGAGCGTAGTTTCCTCCGTTATTTAAAAATTGATAATGAAGTGGCGTTTGAACAGTATAAACATTTCTTCAAGTAAGTTTGATGAAAATACGATAAAATAAGGTGCGTAAGTGCCTTTTTTTTTCTATAATTTTTTGATTTTTAAAAAATATTTAATAAAAACCTTTTTCTTTTTAAGCAATACAATATCAAGCATTTAATCATACTGTTTTTTTATCATTCAGTTAATGAATTGGGATTTTAATTAAACACCGATTAGATACCGATTAGAAATCGATTACTCTTTAAAATCCCACATAAAATATTCTACATTTATTTGCAGTGTTAAAAACAATACATAGAGATTAAATATGAAATATAAAGGCAAAGTCATGAAAAGTATCATTCACCTAAAAGTTCGTGAATTTAAAGAATTGATTGAAAATTCCGTCAAATCTGCTAACAATCAAAAAACAGAAATTGCTTTAGATGAAACTCTAGCAAAACTCAATGACAGTATAATAGAACTCAATGAAGATGATTTCAGAAATCTGATAAGCGATGCTTTTTCTCATTCGACAATAGAACACAAAGATCAGTTATCAAATACAAATGAATTTAAATTAGTAACTAGATGCGAAATGGCAAAAGAATTGAAAATTAGTTTACCGACACTCAGAAAATGGACTGTAAAAAAAATAATTCCAAATCATATCAAGTTAGGCGGTTTCGTGTATTATAATAAGCAATTAGTAATTGATTTTCTAAAGGCGAAAAAATAAGCTTGTTGAATCAAGAAAAATACCACGCGCTTTTTAGTTTGATAAAAAACACACACACGAAGAGGGCAAACACACATTTTTTGTCGGAAAACCTTAAGTTTTGGAAAACTACCGAAGTTGATAGTTTTCACAAAGCACATAGAATATAAAAAATTGTAAGTAGCTGGAAATCGGCATAAAACTTTACACTAATAATAAACATTAAATTAAAATTGTTAAATAAAAAAAGATGAAAGAAAAGAAAATCTACACTCATTGTAAGAATCGTGGATGTGGCAAAAAGTTACCATTTTCAACTGCAGGTCGCGAGTATTGCGATAATAATAATAGATGTAAAAATGCTTACAATTACTCAAAAAGAGTGACGAAAGTAGCTTTTGCAGATCACGTTATCGACTTGTTGGCGTTAGCTGAAGAGTATCAAAGAAAATTTGAACTAATTTTAGATCATAAGCCTGAACATACAATTCACGTAGATTATTTTGAACTTATGGGAATTGACATGACATCAACTCTATTCGATTATGATTCTAATTCTGATCCTTTTGATTTTAATTTTATTTATTTCACGTTTAGTCGTTTTAACTTTTGTTACTCATTACTGGAAGACATGGTAACTATTCGAAAAAATGATTTTACAGAATAGATCGTAACTTCCTTCAATAATATTATAGACTTCGCTTAATATACTTTTTAATAAGTTTGTTTCTTGGTTTTGAGCCATTTAAGTTGACTCTTATCGATGAAAATTTTGAAAAAGATCTTTAAGCAAATGTTCAAAATAAAAATCTAGTATTGCCGATTTTTTGTGTTCTATCGATTTTCTCTTTTTTGATTGTACAAAGCATCTTTTTCAATATGACAGCATACCATTTTTTCTTTTTTAGTACTGCGTTACAAAAAAAAACAGCATTCAACAATAATTTAAATTGGGATCTATTCTAGATAATTATTACCTAAAGCCATCCCCCACTATTCCAAACATGAACTTTCATCCTTTCATTTCAAACGTCAATGTGATTCCTTCATAATTGATCACACCTTCTGATGCGGTAAAGTCTTTTCTTTTTACCAACGACGGAATCAGACCGTTCTCGCTGTCATTTACCATTTTCATCTCCTGTAACATCCGACTTATAAACGTCTGGATACGATTCGGTTGTTACAAGGAACAGAATGTTTGGTAAATGGGTGACAATGGCAGAAACGAGCGTAAGGATAAAATCGATCTTGGCATCAAGATTGCTAAGAACATCTGTGACGGAAAAGGTGAGTTCAAGAGAAAGAACAGGTTCTTTGAAAGAAGATTCTTTGAGTTGAAGAATGCGAACTGATTTTATTCAAAAATCTCCATATCTATCATATGACACGGCAACAAATATCTTAAGTACTTGTCTTAATGTTTTATGATTAAATCTTCTGCATAGCTGCTTTCAAGAGAGACTATCAGCGTCCCAGTCGTGTCAGAAATATCAAAAATACGACTTTCGTTGTGTGAAATTGTTTCAAAATTGACATTCGGAATTCTTTGTCCAATATCCTCGATTTCCTTTATCAATTGATCAGAAAAACCAATTGATTTTAACATTTCATTTTTTTCCATAATACTAGTTTTAAACTTTGATATTTGCATCCGTCCTCAATAGCATGTAGTATTCCGATACAAATATCTTATATATTCCTGTATTTTCAAAAATCCAATAGAAAAGCGCCCACACACGACGCATGGCACGATCAAGTCCTTCAGTGTTTTCGGCATGATTTATTCTCAATTTACAAATATCCCAAGCAACCTCTCTTGTTATCCCTCGCCCATGCGACTTCCACAAAGAATGCTCACACAACTGACTGGCAATTTCATTTGCTCTCTTTTTCTTGTCTGCATCTGTAACCACTGTAATACCATCCGAGTGTTGAGTCCAAGTCTTAAATTTATAACTGTACAAATAATTTTCCACTAATTCAACTGAATACTTGCTCGCATTAATTGCGTTTCCTATTTCTTTTTTATCTATTTGGTTGAGTATTTGAAGATCAGTCCATGATGGTGTTCTTCCCTTATTCAGTTCATTTTGCCCTTTCTCCCTTATGTCCTCAATGAGTGTAAGAATTGATTGTGCGGGGACAAATGCACCATCACGATTAGGGACCTGCGGATCAATAGGACCAATATATGATCTGTTGTTCATAATTATCTCATCTCCTGACATAGCAAAAATTGTACCCGCACTCATCGCCATATCAGGTAATATGAAAGAGACATTGTCAAATCGTGGTCTTAGTTTATCAACAAATTTAGCTACTTGAGTACCAGAACCACCTGGAGTTACCAATAAAATGTCTATATCTTTTATATCTTTGGGGATAGTGTTTATCAATTCTTCAAAAGGAAGATCATCACCATAATCTATGGAAATACTTTCTTTTATTTTATTGTTTACCATATTGGCCACATAAACAATACAAGGACGGTTCCTAACTGCCACTATCTCTGAAAGGGCTAATTTGATATCAGTCGCTAGATTCACACTAACTTTTTTGTGTTGTAGCATACTAGCAAATTCTTTGCCATCCTCCATCAAATCGAGTAATGAAATGGTTTTAGAATTGTATTTGTCTTGATTGGGGATTTGTGGTATTTTACTTTGATTTCTTCTGCTCATAGTGTTTAAGTTGCCTCAAATATAAAAACATATTTGGAACTAAATGATACATAATTGATTTAATATTTCATTGATCATCACGACATCTTTCCGATTCTTATGTCTGAACTAGAACTCATTCAAATAATTCTACATGTACTTAGCGCTCACTTGTGTGTGTTCCCAATAATGACTTTTTCAGATTCGACTAGAATCCTTCGATTGAGTTTGTGTGACATTCGATTCTCTTCCATTCGTAGCTGGAATAATTGACTGTCTTATGCTCGAAACCTATGCTTTTCAATGAACGGTAAACTTTGAACTAGTCAGTGTGAATCATCGTTCCTTCAACAACTGAATTACCAATGATTGGGAGCAAAATCACTCTCGTTCTCCCACCGACTTTGGTCACTTTCACCGTTCCGCCTTTCTCGATCATTCCAAATAGGCAGATCTTGTTCTCCGCACACCAGCCAAGTTTGCCTCCCTTGACCTTTCCACAAATCAATGTCACATCAATCTCCACCATTCCCTGAAGCATTATGTCTCCCTCGTACATGAGTTTGCGCACTTTTTGGCCCATTCGCCAAGCGCATTTGTATGTGACGCTAATCTGACGTTCAGTTTCCTTCCCAGAAACTCCATTCTTCGAACTGGCTAAGAGAAAGAAGGCATTAAACCTTGAGGTCAACGGTGTCGCGGTTCCCTCGAAAACTGTTCAAGCCATTTGGTAAATCTGGTTCAAACAATCTTTGCATTCGTAGCAATTGCGTTTCTGCACTCTGGCTTAGCGTGCTGGAGAGCAACCACACTTTTGGCTTGCTTCCATTTTGCCAAATCTGAGGTTAAAGATTTTGTCCAGACAAGCGTCATCGATTGGGTATTGTTCGTGTAGATTTTTGATCCTGAATTGAGTGGTTTTCGTTTTGTAAAAATTTTCTCGTGTAAGGGAAAAACTCATAAGTGAATGTCTTGCTAAAAAGATTTTTAGCATTTTTTTAGGCGTATTATCTGAAATCGATAACACGACGGGGTCGAGAGTTAAAATGACCAAAAAACACCCCCTGTTGGCATATTAACTTCAAGTGTTTTCAGACCTCATTTCGATAAAGTAAGATTGTTGAAATATGTCTTTGTATTACCTTTAATTCACTGGTATATGCCATTAAGTACAACAGTTCCGCAATTGGAAGGAAAAACAACATCATTCGAATTATTGATCCAGTCACCACTCACAAGCAATGTGCCCGAATTCATCACTGTTCCTGTAAAAGCAGCATTGTCCAGATTCTTAGAATTCCCGATAGTCGAACCAAAATCCACATCGATAGTACTTCCCGAAGTCAACTGAATCGATGCGCCATTGTTAATCAAACCCTGTGCGATACACATGTTCCGATAAAAACCAAATCCAAGCGATCGATACAATTTGATTATCAGCTCAACTTTAATAGATGACACATTATTCATTGAAAACATTTTCCTCCAATTCATATTATTTAACAGTTTTGTGAGTACATAACCCCACCAAACTTATGCAGATAACTTGCAGAAATCAAAAAGTAAGTTTATACAAAGTGTAGTCAAGATTTTGAAAAACCGTCAATCCCTTTAAAAATAAGCCTTCGACGTCGATTTATTTTTCATGAAGTCCAACCCAAACGGAAAAAAGTCCAAATTTTCACCAAAAACCCACCTCCCTCAGCCCATTAAATAACAAAAAAATATTTCAATAAACCGCTATAATACAACCGAATACAAATCCCGCCATCAAAACACCTAAACCATAAATTTTCGCCTTTTCTGAATTGTTTTATTTAACAAATCGAAATAATTGTTTACTTTGTAGCGAAACCAATAATTAGTAGAATGCCCATTCCCATTATTGACTTATTTGCAGGGCCAGGAGGTCTGGGAGAAGGCTTTTCTTCATTAATATCAGAATCAAATAGTTCTTTTGAAATTAAACTTTCGATAGAGAAGGATGAGAACGCTCACAAAACATTAGAATTGAGGGCGTTTGTCAGACAATTTAGACAAGGATCATTACCATTAGAATATTATCAATTACTACAGGAATCAAATCTTCATAAACGAGAGAACCTTCGAGAAAAGTTATTCGATAAATATCCTGTAGAAGCTTCTATCGCAAAAGACGAAGCTTGGTTATGTGAACTAGGTAATAAAAAATATTCCAGCGAAATTGTTGATGCCCGGATTGCGGAAAAGATTGGCAACCGAAGAGATTGGCTTCTCATCGGCGGTCCTCCCTGTCAGGCTTATTCACTTGTAGGTCGTTCTAGAGTTGGTGGTATCGACGAGGAGGACCATCGGGTTTATCTTTACAAAGAATACCTTAGAATTATTGCGAAGCATCATCCAGCAGTTTTCGTAATGGAAAACGTAAAGGGTTTATTATCTGCAAAATTGAATGATACCAGAATATTCGATTTGATAAAAAAGGATTTGAAAGACCCCTCCTTAGTTTTTCCAGAATTGGGATCGCCTAAATATAAAATTTACTCATTGTCTACTGCAACAAATTTATTTGACTCCGATGATCAACCAGTCTACAATCGAGACATGGATTATTTGATTAAGGCAGAAGAATTTGGAATTCCTCAAAAAAGGCATCGAGTAATACTTTTAGGAATAAGAGAGGATATAGAAATTACACCTAATATATTAGAGAAGAGCAAACGAGAAATAACTGTTGTGGAGGTTATTGGTGACCTACCCAAACTACGAAGTGGAATTAGTAAATCAATATCAAACGATGGATTGACGCGTTATACCAAAGAAAGCGATTCACCTGAAAATTGGACTCAATCAGTTGGTCAATATTTGACAGAGATCATTGAATGGAATGGCTTTAAAAAGGATGCTTTAAAGCTGCCTAAATTCAGAGAAATTAAAAGTATTGGTGGTGAGTTTATTTTTTGTGATACTCCTTCGGAAAATAATCCATTAAGAAGTTGGTATAAAGATGATAAACTAAAGGGTGTTTGTAATCATGAATCACGAGCACATTTAAAACAAGACCTATTAAGATACCTTTTTTCAAGTCTCTATGCAGAAACATATAATCGTTTTCCAAGATTAGAAGATTTTAAAAAACATAGTGAGGCGTTAATGCCAAATCACAAGAATGCTGAGTCGGGAAAATTCAACGATAGATTCAGAACTCAATTAAAAAACTCGGCTGCTACTACTGTAACCAGTCATATCTCTAAGGATGGACATTATTTTATACACTACGATCCCGAACAATGCAGAAGTTTCACAGTAAGAGAAGCTGCAAGGATTCAAACCTTTCCTGATAATTATCTTTTTTGTGGTCCAAGAACAGCTCAATATCACCAAGTGGGAAATGCTGTTCCTCCATATTTAGCACGTCAGATAGCTCGGATTGTATTAAAGCTATTTAACTAAGTAATCATTCCCACTATTCTATGAAGCCACTATTCGACTATATTGAAAAAGATAACCATCTAAAATTAGGTGATTATTCGTTTAGTCCAATAACCCAAATTAGTGCGGGCATTGCTTTGGAATATTGCAAGAAAATCAAAACAGATAATACATATAAACAACCTCTTTTCTTGTGTTTTCCAGAAAAGAAAACTGCTTCACTTTGGACTTCGATAATAGCACTAACAAATTACTTTTTTGAAGATTACGTTAATAATGAAACAGGAGGGATTCAGTTTCAGAGTTCTGATAAGGTAAAGATATTTGACTGTATAGCTGAAGTTCAAAGAGTGACTTCCGATGTAGTATATCTCAATTTTAGAGATCAAGGTGGTATACCTATTAATAAGAATTTAAAAGCCCAATTAAGTAAAGTGCATGCTAATAGGCAATTGAGTTTAAAAAGAACGTACGATGCTAAGAGGAAAAATGCTAAAAATTTACGAAGTACAATATCTAAAATATTAATACCAAAGGATGATCAAACAATAAATCAAAATAACCTTGATTCTAAAATTCTCCTTGTTGCTGGCAGAGGAAATGTTCGGCTCTTTCATGACTTTCTGGATAGTACAACGGTTTACGATGAGCCTTTATCGAAGATATACCCACCAAAGAAAAACTTAATAATTACCACAGATTTAAAAAGTTATTCCCAAGCATTTAATGATAATAGTGAAAAGGAAATCCAAGAATTTAAAGAGCTTATTTCCCTTTTAATAGAATCATTGGATATAGAAGAAGCGAAAAAACAACTTTCTCTTATGTCTCAAAAGTTGATCGATGAGAACATCATTACCTTGGAGTTTGATAGTCTGTTTAAAAATTTTTCAAACTCATTTTCTGGTGAAATTCCACGATTAGTTCATCTTGAAAAGAAATATCCGGGTTATCAAGAGGCTTTACCAGAAAATCTCAGAGCTGTAGTAATAAATGATGTGCAGCAGGTTAAATATTACCCACGTACTATTGATAGCTTTTTGAAATCGGGAATTCCAGTTATTGTAATTTCAAATCGCAATATTGAATCCAATGTTGAATTAGACTTTTTCAATAGCTTTTTTAAAGAAAACAATGATTATTTCAGGCTAAACTGGAATCGAAAAAAAATCAAGGAGTTGATTCAATTCGATACAAAAGAGGCTTATCTCGATAAAGAACTGTGGGATGCATGCGAACGTTATGCCAATCAAAAGATTAACATTACAGTTTTTTCAGGTAATACCCTTGACTCCTTAATTCCAAAGCTTATTGCTCATGTAAAAGAATTAGATCTCTTTGAAAAATTACAAACATCATTCTACAATAATTTTTATCCATCACTTTACTCAATAAAGAATTCAAAAAGATTGGGAGATAAAATGTTAGCGATGGTTTCCCAGTTTGAGTCTGATTTTGAACTCGTCAAAAATACTGGCATTCCAACGGAAATCAGTGGAGATTTCGAAGAAGCAATAAAAACAATAAGAGAAATTGGAGACAATTCAAAAAAGTATGATGAAAGCGAATACCTCTTTTCAAATATAGTTCCCAATACAGATCTATTTATTCCTTACAACCGTCGTTACATAAAGGATTCTGATTCTCTAACTGAATCCATTCTATTTACAGGTTATCCTTATAATGAATACATTGGTAAGTATTTGTCAAATGCAGTATTCGTAAATTTTGTGCCAAATATTGATATTCTTTGCTGGCCAGTAGAGTCATCTCTGACTCATCGTTATCTGAAGCGTCGATTTAAATCTGGTTACTTTATGGATAATCTTCCAAAACTGATTCCATTTAATGAGACTTTATTAATCAAATCGGATAAAGAAATAATTGAGGAGATTGACGGTTTTTTTACATTGAACATAAAGTATCATAATCTGGAAACGGAGCAGGAACCAGATTTGGCGCACTTGCATACATTCAAATACAAAGGTTATGGAAGTGGATCAGGACAAACTAATTCATTCAAAGTCAAATGTGATGTGATGAACTTTAACGATGGTAGTTTTATGTTTTTACCTAAGGGAAGTTCAATACTTGCATTATCCGAATCCGTTGCTGGACAGACTAGAATTACTCAATTGAAACTTCCTGAAATAGAAGTTGGCTCCAAAATTTTTAAATACAAGAAGGATCGAGGGACATTGAGAGAAATTTCAAGAACAGATTCAACTATCGAAAAACAGTTTCAATTACTGGATACATGGAGGTCTACATTACAACAATTATATAAAGAATGTGATTATAATATCGCAAGTCTAGAGAAGCTTCTTAAAGATACTAAGTCTTTATTTGAAATTGGAGAAGGCAATCCAATCAAGGCAAGTATTCAAAGGTGGCTTTTTGATGATGAAACCATCAAGCCTGATAATTCAAATCTTAAGATTATATTTTACGCGGCCAATATTGAAAATATTGACAAAAAGTTAAATGATCTTGATTTTGCATATAAATCCGTTCTTTCGTTCACAATCGGATTAAGTTCAAAAATAAAAGAAGCCATTACAAAGCATATCTCAAGTAGTTTGACTGACTCAACTGATTTTGATGTAAAAGTAAAGGGACATGAAGTCATCGTAGAATCAAGAATTATAGCCTCAAAAATTGAACTAGAAATGGAAGTTGATTACCACAATACAAGAAAAATACTATGTTGATTCCAGATAATGTTACAGAGTTTAGTTCAAAAGGTGAACAGATCTTATTCTTAAGATTTAAGAATGACAATTCTACAAACGAGATGTACATATTACATTCTCTGTTTACTAACCATCATTGCAAAAACATTTCCGGAGAATTAGATTTTTTAATCATTTCACCAAACAAAGGAATTTTCGCCATCGAAGTAAAACATGGCGGTGTTTCACGAAAAAATGGAGATTGGCAATATACAAACAGAGATGGAAAAACAACTTCTACTCCAAGAAGCCCATTCTCTCAGGTGGATGCTTCAATGAATTCTATTAGGAGCTACATCCTAAAAAAAATTGAACACAACAAAATACTCCACTCTCGCCTATCAAAAATTCTTTGGGGAACAGGTGTCGCTTTTACGAGTATGAATGAATTTGTTGATTTTGGAACAGAAGGACATCAATGGCAGATACTTACAAAACAAGGTTTGATGCTTCCTATGGGCAATTACATTTCAACTTTAAGTACGGGATGGCACAATGAAAATAAGAATAAGCGTTGGTATGATGTTGACAAGTCACGACCTACTAAAAAGGAATGCGAATTAGTTCTTGAGATTCTTAGATGTGATTTTGATATTGATTATAGCGAGCTGAATAAGCTTAATGATAACGAGATCATTATCGAAGAATACACTAAAGAACAATTCAAACTGCTTGACTTCGTCAATTATAATGATCGTTGTCTGATTGAAGGGACCGCAGGTACTGGAAAAACTCTAATGGCTATTGAAATCGCACACCGTAACATAAAAAATGATTTGAAAATTGGCTTTTTTTGTTTCAATACTAAGCTGGGAAAAAAATTGAGTGATGCTTTTGAAGAAGTATTAAAAGATCAAGCTCATTTCGTTGGTACACTTCATAGCTTTTTATCTAGACATACTTCATCTATACCACCTGAAAAAGAGAATGATAAACAGAGTTATTACTTAGAATCTTTACCATTCGAGTTTTTAGCTAATAATGATGAATTGGATGATTCAGAAAAGTACGACATATTGATTATTGACGAAGCCCAAGATTTATTATCACCTTATTTTGTTGGAGTATTTGATTTGATTTTAAAAGGAGGTCTCAAAAATGGTAAGTGGATTATGTTTGGCGATTTTTCCAATCAGGCGATTTTTCTAAATAATCCTGAGGATTGCATCAAGATTCTCAGTACACAAACTAATTTTACAAGATTCCCTCCTCTGAGAATAAACTGTCGAAACTCGAAAAGGATAGCTTCGTTAAATACATTACTTACGGGTGTTGATTTCCCTGATTTTAGGCACAAAATACTTGATGGAAACAATGTAACTAAAAAGTTTCCTAATGTCAGTAAACAAACAGATGTAATCGAACAGTTACTCATTGATTTATTAGCTAAGGGAATTCCACCTGAAAAAATAACAATGCTTTCACCGAAAAAAACGGATAAGTCAATTCTTGCCAGTTCTGACGTTATTAAAGATTTTATCAAAAACGGAGGAATTGTTACCACAATTCAATCCTATAAAGGTTTAGAAAATACGATTGTTATTCTTTTTGACTTTGATGAAATTGCGTCTGAGGTAACTCAAAAACTTCTTTACGTTGGTATATCCAGACCAAGACAAGAGCTTTTAATCGTTTTGAATAAAACTTTGGAAACTAGCTTTAATTCTTTGATTCAACATAATTCACAAAAAATAAGCTAATGAATATTAGAACTGAAATATATGATGCCCTAGTTAGAGAAATAATTGGACCTTCACAAAATCCAGCTTACACAGACGAAAAAACTGGAGAAGAAATTCTTCTTGCGAATGTTCATGGTAACCCTAAATCAAGATATGGCGCTGGCATGCTGTACCCCCAACACACCATAAACAAAGAAATCGATGACATTAATACAGATGAACCTTTTTTACCTGATGAAGAAGTCGAAAATGTCATTGATAAAAATAAAAGAGTAGATTCAAATTTAGAAAAAGGTGGTGATGATGAAGAGCCTGTTGGTTTGGCTAATCAATATCTCCCTTCCGCCATGGGATTCACGGCAGTGTTTAATAAAAACGAAGGTGATGACCTTATCAAACTTTGCATAAAGTCTGCATACTATGAAAAAAGTAGCTCGAAAGCAGAAAAAAAACATGTGAATAAAGATGACCAAATAGTAACAGTAAAGAATAAGGATCAACAGTCTATAGAATCAGAATATTGGATTCGGAGACCTATCACTTTAGATCCGATTTCATTAAATCTGTATAAATTGTTTGGAAGCGGAGAAAAATTCCATGACTTCATTTTAAAGACCGATTCTAAAGGTCGTCCTTGGTTGAAACTTAGGGTTTTTAATCGATCATCGAAAACCGACGATGAAAAAAATCTTTTCACTTTAACATTTGTAATAGTAAATGAACTTAATAGTGTGACGGATGATTCCGTGAATTCTGAAAAAATTCTTTATCAAAATGAATTACGGCTTATAACAGAATCCCAGAACTTAGTTGCCCCCTACAAAGAGAAAATCACGTCGGTAGATACAACAGAAGAGGAAGAACTGAAGATGTTATATAGAAAAAAGAGAATTTTTTCTATTGGGCATGGAGCTTCAGTTAAATGGACGTTGAGTAACGAGTTTAAAGATGGTGAGTCAGTATCTGAAATTTACACTTCAGTTATCCCCACTTACGAATTATCACAGGTTGCACCAACTTCTCATGTTGAACTAAGTATGCTCACATTATCTGATATTGGAAATTGGGATGACGCTAAAGATAAACTTGTCTTATTATCAGAAGAATATGGAAGATGGATAGACAATATTAGTCATATGGCTGATAGTTCATCTGAACTTGAAGATTATAGAAAAGAGGCTAAATTAAATGTCTTGAAGTGTAGAGAATCGTTAGCAAGAATTCGAAATGGAGTTAATTTGCTTATAGAGTCGACTGAAGACTCTAATATAGTGAAGTCCTTTCGCTGGATGAATAGAGCGATGATCTGGCAGCAACAAAGATCAAAAACCAAACTTCGAAAATGGGTAAAGCAAGGGCCTGACAATAAGCCAGAACTCATTTTGGAAGGAATCAATAACGATTACGACAATCAAGATTTCATGTCCTTAGACGAATTTCATGCTTCAAGCACCTTCAATGGGAGATGGAGACCGTTTCAGTTAGCATTTATCCTAATGAATTTGGAATCTATATCCAATGCAGAATCTAAAGAACGTCAAATAGTCGATTTAATTTGGTTTCCAACAGGTGGAGGAAAAACAGAAGCCTACTTAGGCTTGACTGCATTTAATGTGTTTTTTAGGCGATTAAAGGGAGAAGCTTCTTGGAACTGGAGTGAATATGACGGTACAACCGTTATTATGAGATATACTCTTCGTTTGTTGACAACTCAGCAGTATGAAAGAGCTGCCTCACTCATTTGTGCATGTGATATTATCCGTGAAGAAAATAAAATGGCACTCGGTGAAACTCCGATTTCTATTGGTTTATGGGTTGGTGGGCAGTCATCCCCTAACAAGAATAAGGAAGCTAGAGATCAACTGACATCACTTCGAAATGATTCCAAAGCTGAGTATAATTTTGTTGTAATGAAATGTCCTTGCTGTGGAGCACAGATTGGTAAAATCGATGGTGTACGAAATACAGATAAAATTCAACGAGTTAAAGGGCTATTTGTAAATGAAGGACCAGAAGGCAGCTTTTATTTCAAATGTGAAAACATCAAATGTGAGTATAATAACAAACCCTTGCCTCTACAAGTAGTTGACGAGCTAATTTATCATACACCACCAACTTTACTTATTGGTACAGTCGACAAATTTGCTATGATTCCATGGAAACGAGAAGCAGGGAAATTATTTGGCTTTCGAGAAAAAGATACTGGTGCATACAGAATTGAACCTCCTGAATTAATAATTCAAGATGAGTTACATTTAATAGCTGGTCCATTAGGAACTATGGTAGGGCTTTATGAAACCATGGTTCAGACTCTCTGCAATAATTACAATAGAAAAGAACCTCCGTTCATTGAGGATGATGCGAAATATATATCGCCCAAAATAATAGCATCGTCCGCTACAATTAGTAGAGCATTTGAACAGGTTAAAGGAATTTACGGAATAGAATCTAGGGAACAATTACAGATATTTCCTGCCCAGGGGTTATCATTTGGAGATACTTGGTTTTCAGAAGAAAAACCTATTGAAGCAAATGATAATCCAGAATTTCCAGGAAGGAAGTATATAGGAATTTTGGCTTCAGGTTTTCCTTCCGCGCAGACTTCGATTGTTCGAAGTTATGCTGCCGTTCTTCAAAAAATAAAAGAATTAGCCGTAAAAGCGACTCCTAATGAATTAGATTATTATTGGACCTTGATGGGATATTTTAACAGTATTCGTGAACTTGGTGGAGCTTCTTCTCTGGTTTATGGAGATATTAGAGAGAGGCTAGGTCAAATTCAAAACAGAGATCTTGTTACTCATAACAACAAAAGATACATAAATAAGATTGAAGAACTGACAAGTCGTATTAGCTCTTCAGAAATCCCTGGAACTTTAAAGAAATTAGAAAAGTCCTACAGCTTAGACAAGAATGAGGCTCTTGATATTTGTTTGGCAACGAATATGGTGGCAACTGGAGTGGATATCTCAAGATTAGGGTTAATGTTCATTCATGGTCAACCAAAAACCACAGCAGAATATATTCAAGCTAGTTCAAGAGTTGGACGAGAAGTGCCAAACGGACCAGGAATAATCATTACTCTTTACAGTCCATCTAAACCACGCGATAAATCCCAGTATGAACAGTTTCAGGCATACCATAGTAGAATTTATTCTAATGTAGAACCTACTTCAGTTACTCCATTTTCAATTAATGCGAGAGAAAAAGGAATTCATGCAATTTTGATAGGGTTGATTCGTCATTTCTCAAGTACACAAATGAAATACTCACCAACAATTAATGAGGAATTTGAAGGATTGAGCAAGATTATTTCCAAGCTTATTGTGGATCGATGTACGATTATAGATCAAGATGAAGCTGAAAATACGCAAAACCTGATCGCGCGCAATATTCGATTCTGGAGAAATGGATTTCAGCATTATGGAGATGCCGCAAATATTAAGATTCTTCAAGAAGAAGGATACGTTCCTTTAATGTTTTCAACTAGTTCAGAAGTGCGAGAAGAAATTGTTCGTGATAACAGATCATTAGCCACACCAACATCTATGCGCGGCGTAGACGGTGAATCAAGATTGTCCATTTATTCAAATACATACCAAGATGGCGAATAACAAAAATGTAAGAAGTAGTCAATTATTGTCTCCTTTTGGAGTGGGACAAATAATAAATTTCCCGAAGGAAGTTTCATACATGGTATGCGGATTGAATCTTTGGGATGAAAAAATTGCTCAAAGAAAAGCGCAAGCCGGCTACAATAATATTGAAGAAGCTGCTCTGCGAATAAACGAACCTCGTCTTCAAAAACTGTTGAATGTAGAGTACTTCGTAAAGCCATTTATTTTTAGCTCTTCAGGAATAAAAAACAAACATCTTACAATCCCCGCTGTTAGATTTCCAAGGTGGCATCATTGTACTAACCATAAATGTGGGCGGATGAGAGAAATCGAGCTCACGATGGCTGATGAAAAAATTGAATGTGACGCATGCGCACAATCTCAAAATGGATATAAGTCTAAGATGATTCCGGTCAGATTTGTGGCAGCTTGCTCAAGAGGTCATATTCAAGATATTCCTTTCAGAGAATGGGTTCATAATGGTCAAATTCGAAACACAAGTGAAGTGCATAATATTTCATATCATTCATTGTCTGGCTCTGGTGATTTAGGTAGTATACTTATAAAATGTTCATGTGGTGAAAGTCGAACTCTAGCAGGATTAATGAATATCAGAAAGAACGGTGAAAATATTCTTGACAGTGCTCTCGCTAGGATTGGATTGAATAAAGACGATTCCACTAGTTTTTCAGAAGACAATCCGAATAACGACAATCCAGAAGGTGAATACTGTAAAGGTCATAGACCTTGGTTGGGGCTTGATGGAGTCAATAATCCTGTTCAATGTAATGATCATCTCCAAGTGTTGATCAGAGGTGCTTCTAATGTCCATTTCTCCGAAATTATTTCAGCATTGTACCTTCCAAAAGTTTCAGAAGAAGCAAATCCTGAAGTCTCAAAAGCGATCGAAGAAAAAGGAATTGATTTTTTTAAAAAGTTTTATGATTTGGATTTATTGCCAGCAATTCTAGAAGGAGAATCAGTTGTTAGAAATGGTCTGATTTCAAAAGAAGATTTACTAGAAGGTGTAATCAAGGAGTTACAACAATCTGATGAAAATGAGGAATCAACAGAATATACCTCTGAGGATACACTGCGTCAGGAAGAATATAAATATATTCTTGCTGGCCGTGAATCTGAAAATTCAGATTTCAAGGCAATTAAAAAAAGTTTCGAAGATTATTTGGAATCTGAATTTCTAAATCAATACTTTGAAAATGTCGTATTAATTGAAAAATTAAAAGAAACAAGGGTGTTTCGTTCGTTTGCAAGGATCAATCCAAACAATAGGATTGGGATGGGTGAGCTGTCCTCTGAAACAATAAAGTGGCTACCTGCTAATGAAGTTTATGGAGAAGGTATTTTTATAAAGTTTCAAGATGAAGTACTTGATAATTGGAATGCCAAAAACGGGCATCTTTTTTCAAGTGTTATACAACGCTATCAAGCTGCAATGCTAAATAGGAGACCTAGCGAAAGTCCTAGAAATATTGATCCTAGATTTTTGATCATCCATACATTATCTCATCTATTAATAAAGAAACTCTGTTATCATTGTGGATATGGCTCATCGTCTTTAAGAGAAAAAATATACTTCGATTCAGATCCAGAAAACAGGATGAACGGCTTATTGATCTATACCTCTTCGGGAGATTCAGAAGGTTCACTTGGGGGATTAGTTAGACAGGGGAAATCCAATTTTCTAGGTAAACTTATTAAAGAATCAATTGAAGATGCTAAATGGTGTTCTGCTGACCCAGTTTGTTCAGATATTGGTCAATCGAGTGGTCAAGGTCCAGACAACATAAATGGTGCAGCTTGCCACAATTGTTGTATTGTACCAGAAACAAGTTGTGAAGAATTCAATATGCTTCTTGATAGAACAACAATAATTGGTTCGTATGAGAATCCTGAAATTGGATTTTTTACTCAAATTTAATATCCTCTAAATGAAATCTCCAAACTTTGAGAAGGATTACAATCAACTTTTAGCTGATATGGATGCTAGAATGAATGAACCACAAAATGAAAGATATATAATTACTGATGGAGTAATGAAGCCTGATGTTTACTTCGCCAATTCCATTCGTTTAGCTTGGATGTTGAAAGAACCGTATGACGATATCGATGGAAAAGGTGGAGGATGGTCATACTTCGATATGTTTAAGGAGAATGAAATTTATATTTAAATCAGTTTAATAGAGGGCATAAATCTACTTGGCATCCAATCATTTATGTCACTTATAGTGTGTACAATGCTTTCTTGAAATGGGACGATATGAGCTTCATACGGAATAAACATGAAATGTGCGATGTAGTTAGAAATACTGTATTTATCAATTGTCAGAAATTGCCGTCAAAAGTAGTTACACGCACTAATTTTACAGATTTACATGAATCTATATCAAAGAATTCTGATCTTCTTCTTCGGCAGGTTCAACTGTTAAATCCAAATGTTTTGATTTTTGCAAACACCTTCCATTTGTATCGACCAATTTTGGGATTAACAGAGCAAACTCCAATTAGAAAAGGAACTGTCGATTATATTGTGAACAATGAGAAACTGTATATTGACGCTTACCATCCTTCACAAAGGACTATTAAAAGAAAAGATTACATTAATGACATTGTGGAACTAATTCAATTATGGCAGAATAACTTATTGTTGTAAATTTAATTAAGAAGTAATCCAACTACATATTTTTTTATCCATTATTACACCATTTAAATATGAAAACAATCTTAGCTATTATAATGTTCATGATGACTTTTTCACAGTTATATGCTGATAGTGCGACAGCGATTCCAAACAGGTCATCAGTTTCTAAAACTACGAAAGTTAAAGCTGATTTGAATGAAAAGGCGTTAAACCATAGTCCATTTAAAAGCAATACTTCCCAAATTATAATTCAGAATAATATTCCTGAAAATGAAACAGATTATCTTGCCGCAATCATTCCAATTATCACATTGATCCTTGGTTTTATACTTAATAAATGGTATGAAAGATTTACAAGTAAAAAGAAATTAAAAGAAATTGGTTCTCAATGGGTTGAATATTTCATTCAATTGCAGGAGCCGTTAAGAACGCAAGTTGAAAAATTGAGCGATTACATACCATTAAATGACGAAAATCATTTTGGAATAACTGATCCGTATTTCAGTATGCGATTAGATTGTCAAGAATTCTCCTCACTTGATGAAAAAGGGTTGATTCATTATATTAATAGTGGTAAAAACAAACTTGATTATAGGAAATCAGTAATTCTTGCTGGGCAATTAAATGATGTAGTCAAACTGATTGAACATAATTCAAAGTATTACAAAGATCAAATAAGTATAATGACAACTGAGGTATCAAGCCATATTTCATTGATTAACCCTTTGTTAAATGAATTTAAGATTTTGGTAGTTCAATATTGGGATTTTGCAAATGCTGAATATATAGAATCCGACCCAAGAATAGTTAGCGCAAAACAAATGTATCAATTAATGCAAACGCACATTATACCGCATGTAGACAGCGGGGAATTTGATTTATTCAAGATTGGCGATGAATTTGTTAAACCATTTTTCGATGCCACCTATGTTGATCGTGAAAATTCACGTATTGAGAACATTAATAGAATTTTAAATTCAATTGATATGCATATCAAAGCAATTCGAATGGAAAAAAAATATCTAAGAATTAAATTGGAAAAAGTTTTGAAGAGTTACCAAGAACAATTGATTTCAGTATCAGGAATAATTTTACAACCTGCTATCTCAGTTAAGTAATCGCAACAAATACATGGTAGGTAAAGCGGTCTTCCTCCTGGTTCTCACAGCTTCAGAAAACATAAAAACAAGGGTATAACAAGCTCCGTTACTCTGCGCCCTTGTTTTCAGCGTTCACCTAGCCAATAGTTCAGAATTCACTTTTGGCTGTTCACTTGTTTTCTTTGCCTGTTCGTCCTGCGTCGTCAGTCGCGGCTACTCTGCCACCCCAAGCCCCTGAAAAGGTGTTCCCGGAAGCTCGTCCCTCACTCTCGTCCACAATAGTTTCATGGGGTGTCACCGCCGCTTGTGTTATGCTCGCCTGCTGAATCTCTCAGACTTCGGGGCTGTCATGCCTTTTGCAGCCCACGTTCCTGTGAAGCAGCCAAATTCCGAATCCGCGAACCCGTAAACTGTGTTCTGGCGGTTCTCTAATGTACCAGCTCCATCCAATCCCACACAGCCTTGTTAAAAAAAACACCGTTGTATTTCCCAATCCGCAAAATAAAAGTCCCGCAAGCCCCTCGTGCATACTGCATTCCCTCTGCTTACCAGCTACTATCCATTTCCACCTTCGCTCAACTCGCGGGCTGGTCGCGACGTTCCAGTCGTGCCTTATTTCTTTTGCTTCCCTGCTTCCGGAACCTCCAGAGGTTCGCCTGCTGCCTTGCTCCAAGCGGCAGTGCTAAAGGCTGTTTTACCTGTGATTCATTTAAATTGATAAATTTATGCTCGACTTAAATATTCCACTATGCAATTACGTCCAAAAAACATTACTTCAATAAGATACATCCTTGTTTCAAGTGATTCTCCATTTGTAACACCATTATTGCCTCCCGTGTCCCTAGCGAATAATTTTGTAGTCGATTTTATTCGTCAATGTCCAGAAGATATACTGCAATTACATTCTCCAATGGATTACCACAAATTAAGCACCTTAAGCTTTATTGGAGGATATGATTTTATGGTCACACAATATGAACATGTATTGGATTTTCCAAATGATAATAGACTGACCTTATATTTTATTGATTGTGATAAAGGAGATTGGTTAAGAGCTCACTTCAAATTATCAGGGAAAAACAATTCATTGTGGTACTACTGTTTCTTTTCAAACTTGGGAAATGTAGTTAAAAAGGTTGGCAACGAAATAAGTGATCCTCTCGGTTTTTTGTCTGAAATTGTGGAGCAAGAAAGTCAAATTCTTGGAACGTTAAATGTTCAATTAGATTCCATACTACCGTTTGTTGATACATTTTGGTCAGATAAGATAAAATACTCTCTTTTTTCCCCATCACAAACCAATTTTTACAAGATTAATGCTTTAATGGGGAACTATGGAATTGATATTTCCCAATACAGGACACCTGAATTACAGATACTAGAGCAAGAGAATGCAAATAAAAATCCGGAACAATGGCAAAGACAATCAATTTTAGTTGAACAAATATCAGACATAGACTACTTCCTTAAATTTCTTGTTAAGAATAAAGAAATTCGATTATCAACAAGCAATGAACCTCGTTACGCTCCCCTAATATTGATCTTTCCTTTTCATAACCCATCAATTAAATCTTTATATGGGAATAGTGAAAGCATAATTCCATTTTTAACTGAACAAACTAATAATTATATCTCATACACAGATAATCCACAACTTTTCATCTATGTCGCAGATATTATTCGTCAACGCCTTCACTTCCTAGACGATGTTGGAGCTTTACATGGTTCATTTTCTAAATCACCTGTAATTAGGATGCCCTTAAAAGGAAAAAGTATTTATACCGATTTGTCATTTGTGGGTCCATTATCATTTGGGAATATGGAAAAAGCAAAATATAGACGTAAACTAAAAAAGCTAATGACTCGAATTGGAAATACAATATCCAGCAAATACATGTCCCCAAGCCTACAATCCATTTTGGAAAATAGAAATAGTCAAATTGTTACAATTAGTGATTTACCAATTGAATGGTCGAGAGTAAATGATGTCCCGCTTTCATTTACTCATGATATTTGCCGTCTACCTGAAACTCCAATGCATGCAATAATGCGACACTATACATTTAACAACTTACTGTCATTTAGCATTCCTTCAGAAATCATCGAAAATACGTTGGTGATTTTTGGCTGCAATCAACCTATGTTCCAGCATTGGCAAAAAATCGCTAATGATTCTGCATCAGAACTTGGCTTCAAAACGGCTAAATGTTTAACCTTGGAAGGTGTTAAGCAACAAATTCATAAGCATAAACCAAAATTACTTATTTTCGATTGCCACGGCGAATATGACAAGGATACAAAACAAACATATCTTATTATCGGAAACCAAAGACTTACTCAAGATTATATAGTCAACAATAATCTTCATGCTCCAATTGTGTTTATATCAGCTTGCGGAACAACTCCAACCTACAGCTTGGTTAATCCAATTTCAAATGGTTTCTTTGAGACAGGATCTTTGTCAGTTACTGCGACATATTTACCAATCTCAATTCATGGTGGTTCATTAATCTATGTGAGATTACTTCAACAACTATCAATGGCAGCAAAACAAGCAATTCATAAAAATTGGTTGAATTTTGTTTGCCATATTATAAGGACTTCAGTTGTTCATCACATGTATTTAACATTAAAAACCATTGGTAAAATTACGAGTGATGAATACAATGATTTAAATAGCAAAGCGCTTGTTAGATCCATGCATTTTGAAGAACGCGCAAAACTTTTTAAAGAAATCGAAAAAACAATAAATACAATTCCACCAAGTGAAAAAAATCCATTTTCCACAATTATTCCTGAATATCTTTTCTATAGTGTTTTAGGAAGAGCAGATTTAATACTGTTTGATAGTTGGAAAGAAAACTACGAAAAAAAGAACGAGGAAGAAGTTGAAAACCAACAATAATAAGCAAAAATAAAAAATGAAAGCAAAGTTGGGGCTTGGTTAGCTTTACTGCTAGATCAAGCCCTTTGGGTTTTACTCAAATAATCTCCACCCACAGTTTTGCGTTCCTGTTATCATTTTTTCCTCACATTTCAAATCTTCCTGTCCCTATCAATTTCCTGTTATTAGGTCGAGTAGTATTTTTTGAGCAAAAAACCTTGCTTCCCGTCAATCCAAGCCCCAGAAAAAGTGCTTTCTTTTTTTTTTGGTTTTTTTCCTTCTTTTGCGAAATTTAACGGGAAAAGAAAAAGGTCGTCCAGTTTCCCGAACGACCTTGCAAGACAATCTATTTCAAAGAACGATTCTAATCCATCTATTTATTAACTAACCATTTCAGCAACAAAGAAGCCAAAATCGGTCCGTTAAATCAAAGTTATACTCACAAAACGGCTCCTTTCAAACTCTAATAATACTTGTGATGCTTTGGTTTATTTTGCTCCAAAACCAGGGTTATGAGCCATAAATTTTAAAGTATTTCACCTTGTTTTGAGAACAGACAATGAATAGCGCAAGTACGCCTTAAGTATGGATAGTGTATGAAAACTATATCAGAAGAAAAGTTTGAGAATATAGCTTTCCCATAGGCGCAAAAGGCTTCGCGCTAAAAGCAGTTTGAAGTCCGTATGTCTTACGCCATATAAAAGCATATAAAGTGGGCTTACAAGCCCTGAAAACAAAGAGAGGTTGAGGAGCAAAAAAAGCGTCCCTTTCTCATTAAATTCGGCTTATTTTGTAGTCAGATACCACATAAAATCGTATCTTTGTAGAGCAGATTCGTTCTTTATTTGATAACATAAAAACGTAATAATAATTACAACAATTCGGTTAACAAAAAAACGTGACATCTCAAAACCCTAATAAAATAAGGCACCCTCAAGAAGGTTGATTTCTCCCCTTGAGAATGAAGAGCTATTATGAAGCGTTTTGAATACCCTTGTTTTTATGCCTTTTCAGGCTGTAAGAAACAAGTATGAAACCTTTATTTACAAACAGGTTTTGCTTACTATTTATGTTCGAAGTATTCAGCTATTGTTCCTAGATGAGAATTTAGTTCTGAAATCAAATCTCCGAAACCTGATAATTGTTCATCTTTGATATCACCATTGTCTACAAATAATGAATTGGAACGCTGCTTTTCCTTCAACTCATAAATTTTAGATACTTGATCAAAAGACAGTTTAGTTTCTTTTGCTACAGCGTTAATTTCCTCAATTAGTTCTATTACTTCTGATTTAGTAATATGTCTATACTTTCTTGCTGGTTGATTGCTCAATGTTCCCATAGTTATTGATTTATTATTTGAATTAATTTGTTTAGCTGACTATTCGAACAAAGTAGGTTTTATTGAATCCACTTTTTTATATAATAGTTCGACTAGTTCAATTGTGGTTGGCAAATATTCATTCTTTAAAATTTTATTTGTCCATTCTGCTACTAGTTTATATTCGTTAATATCAGATAGGGATTCGATAACTTCTAGTTGCTTTTTAATTTTCGCGTCATAGTTCTTCTCCAATTCGATTAACCACTGCTTTTCTACTGAGTTTTCAACATCTAACTTTTGCCTGTACAATGAAAGTTGCCATATCTGCGGTATCATATTCATATATGATTCTATATCTAAACCAACTTTGATATTCTTTTTAGTTATATTGTTCAAGCTTGTTAAATCGACAGAATCTAAATTTATTTGCCGTGGATTTCCAAATACTCCATCTTCGAGATCAATATCTTCTTCAATTACTTTTCGAATTCTACTGAAGAATTCTTTGCTAAATCTTAATCCATATAAAGCTTCAAAATCTTTAATGTAAACTAACGTGAAGAAATCAATATCAACATTCGCGAGTTGTGATAACCCAGCAGATACATCACTAAAATCATTTACGTCATTTTCAATACCTAGCCAATCTACTCCAATTACAAGATATTTCAGTTTACCTTTTTCTTCGATTTTGTTTGGAAGATGGAACGTGAATTTTGATTGTGATCCGAAATTTTGAATAATTGAATGGATTTCTTGTAGCTTTTTAAATTGCAGACCAGTCCACCATGTTTCAATTAAGTTTTTTGCGTTAGTTGTATTGATTGATTTTGCTTGCAAAAATTCTTCAATGTAATATGATGTACATTTTCTTAATCTTGCATACCAACTTAATTCATCTTCCTTTAGTTCTTTGGTTAAGAAATATTCTGAAGTAGAATTTACAATATTATCAAATGCAATATGCATTTCAGATAAATTCAATACTGATTCCTTCAAATTCAATAATGCTACATGCCTAGCTTGCTCTGTGTCTGGCTGAAAAATATTCAAAAACTGAGTTACAAAATTATTCAATGAAAAACACCAACTGTTGAAAGATTTCTCATCCGCCGGGAAAAGTGCTTTGGAAAAATATTTTTTGGATTTACTTGGTAGATTTTTCTTTACCACCAATAACCCACCTATTACCAATCTCTGTTCAGCAACTGGTTTAATCGAATTTGTGATTTTAACCTGATTGCGTTCAATTACTGATTCAAAATATTTAACTGTTCTTTTCACAAATTCCAAACTCTCTTTTCTGATTTGAACCGCCTGACTCTGCCAGTGAAAAATTGTAGGTGATTTATAATTTTCCATGATTGTCTTATACCAAATTTGATTCAAATGAACCTTAAATTTATCTGATTTTTTTATGTTGGTTGGTGACATTTTCTTTGCTGATTCACTTAAAATCATCTCATAACTATCTTCATCAGGAAAAGGTAGCACGATCGCTTGGGTATTATATTTTTCATAAAATGGTAAGATTTCAAATATTGTTTGAATCTTAGAAAAACTCATTTCACTTGTCTTGTCTAAATCTTCAGTAAGTAAATATTGTATGTTAATCTCTTTCCCAATTTCTTCAATAACTAATGAATTGGTTTCTTTCTTTAAAATAGAAATTAATTGATCTTTATATTTATCTGTGAATTTTAGATATTTAGGGTAGTCTACTGTTATAAAGTATTGGCATAATTCAGAGATTTCCGCGAAATTTCCTTGGTTTATAACTTCCACAAAGGACTCCTCATTAAAATCTATTCCAATCGAGAATGGAATATTCAATTGTCTATACCATTTTGCGATAAACCCTAATCCTTTGTAACTCGTCCATGCATTCTTATTCAGATAGGGCAATTGTAATTTTGCAAACAGAATGACATCTGAATCATTCATTTCGTATGGAGACAACTGTTTAAATTTTTCAGATAAAACGGCTAGATTAGGTGCCAAATCCCTCACAGATTTTATTAAATTTTGAATTATTTTCTCCTTCGAATAGGGTATTGTATCCTGAATGAAAACCTCTATTCCACCTCCATTGAATACCTCGTTGAAGATTTCTTCATTTTGCTTCCAATAATTCAAAGGTTCACTATGCATCAAGCCATCAAATGAACTGTTTATATCTGAAAAATTATATCCGGACATTATTAGTGCAACTGAATCGTAAAAATCCTGACGATTGTTTATACTCAACATGTTTGGAACATGAATAAAATAATCATAAATACTATCAGAATCAATTAGTTTAAATAGTGAAAGTAATGACTCTGTTACTGGCAAGGTTTCGTGCAATGTATTTACCAAGTGTTGAGAACGAACCGGGTGAAGTCCTTCGATATATGCCGTATCAAAATCAAGGTAGTATTCTTGTTTCAGTTGCTTATAAGTCTCTCCTCGATCAGTTTGAAAGCCTATTGTAGATTGAATGAAATCGGTTAGTTTTTTTGATTGAATTTTAATATTTAAGATATCAGCTAAAGAAATCAATCTTAAAATTTCAACTTTAGCAGCTGCTCCAATTTCCTGATTTAATGTTTTTATTTGCTCTGAGATTCTTTCAGAGATCATTTTCCCATTTGTCAATAAATATATATACTCAATTAACAAACCTTTTGATTCTATTTTCTCCCAGATAGGTTCCCATTGTTGAATTGTTTCATGGATTTTCCCTTTTGATTTTAGCTGCTTAAAAAGATCTTCCGCTTCCTTTCTATTTAGAAATACATCAATTAAATTTAATCTGACTTTGGATATAACACAGCCGTATCTATACCAGTCTTCCTGACGAGCTGTTACGACAATCTTTAGAGGAAATCCATAAAGTTTTTCTGATAAGCGATCCCAATCACTTACAATATTGTTTAAACCATCAATTATCAGTAATGGGTGCTCACCAATTTTAAGTCTCGTAATAAGAAAATCATATAGTCCAGCTATATCCTCCTGGGTTTTGCAATATTCTAGCTGATAAATGGTATAATTCAATTTGTGTAAACTATTTGCTACACACCAAGCTAATGTTGATTTTCCTTGTCCGCTAGATGATTTGATTATTGTAACATCAAATTTGTCTATACTATCTTCAATTACCTTCTCCCATATTAACCTCCTTATCGGCAAACCTTGTATAATATGAATTGGTTTTGCAGCTTTGCCTTCAAAGTAGCTGTCATCTTCAAGGATAGAATCCTCGAATGCTACTTTTTTAATCAATTTATTCTGAATGGCTAAATTTATAGGTGCTTTTGAAAATGAATCTGTAACCTCCTGAATCATTTGTTGAAGATTCCTCCATGTAATTGTTTCTCTATCTCTAGACCAAAAGAAAACATTGTGGTATAACGCCTGGAAGTATCGTTCATAATTTCCAACGTCAAGATTAAATTTTTCAACTAATTGTTTTAAACAGGAATTAAATAATTCTTCCTCAGTCTCTTTTTGAAATGTTATCTTATTTAGAAATTCTGACACATTTATATCAGCTAAAGCATTCAGTTTTCCAGCCCAATAGTCTTTATCTGATTCGGTTAATTTGCCATACGCAAGATTAGCTAAATGCCCTTTTGAAAAAGACGAATTATGTACGAGTGTAAATCTTGAATTTGGTTCTAAAAGGTGGACCTTTAAAAAATTCTGAAGAACACCCATATCCCAAAACTTACCTGCATCAATTGGATTAATTGAGGTTTTCAATTGTATGAAATCAAATTGTTCTACGTTGATAATGTCAACATCTTCAATTCCTTCCAAACGAATTTTCTTTTCCGGATAAGCTTCGGTTAAATCAAAAATAATTCTCTTACAAGCATATAATAATTGAAAACTAAGTCCTCTGATATTTATGGAACCTCCGGTTCTGCTTTTAAAAATGTTATCTAATTCACTATTTGTTTTCTCAATAGGTTTTGATATTCTATTACTTGATCTATGCTTTTTTGATTTTTTCATTCAATTTCATCCTTGATTTAATTGGTCATTTACTTGGATAGAGTTCAAGGCAGAGCCATTTTCCAGCAATGGATTTTGGTTTACAATTTCTGCTCTGAATTTTTCAATCAGATGAATATTTCCATATAGGAAAGTAGCTATGTAGCAAAAAACAACTATAGCTATTAATACCACAACCAATAACGGAATAATGTAGTATGCATTTAATCGCCAGATCAAAATTGAAGTGAATCCCAAATGTATGAACACACAAAACCATTTCATCATACTCTTCAATGTCTGTTCAAATTCATCTTCTGTCATTTCAATTTTTTCATGTAAGTCATTTGGGTCCACCCAACCTAGGGTGATCGGGATACCGAAAGCCTGAGCAATGACTTTTTTAAACTCGGCTAAATCTTTCAAGTCCTTTCTGTTTTTGGGTTCGTGAATAACACCCAGAACCTTTGTTTTAATTCTGGTGAATAGCGTTTTCCTGACTAATCCTAAAAGGAGCCAATAGAAAGTTATTTTCATTGTAAATTGAAGCGCCAAAAATGTATATATGTAGAATTTTTCATTCATTGCCCAAAATTCTTTTACCATCTGATATTCATCGGTAAATTGAAATATATAAAATGCTGATGTTGTAATCATCAACATGCTTATCAATTGATAAATCCAATCTGTTGGAAGAGAGTTAATTATTTTTTTCATTGATTCCTATTAATCTTTTTAATTAAATTCTTTGATTTTCAGTTCTGATTTGATTCTCCAACGTTCGCAGGATTAGCACCTATTAATTCAACATTTAATGCTGATAGTTTCGCAAGAGTTTCTGAGCTTACCTGTTGGAGACAGGCTATACAGAGTATTTTTTTTGCCCTACTAAATGCTACGTAACCAAGTCTTGGGTAATCTGTACTTTCTTTATTTCGGTAGGTTTCTCTAATTGTTCTATCTTTTTCAATCCATAGCAGTAATTCTTCTTCTGTTTTAGCAATAGCTAATACAGCTTCTGCTTCAAGACCTTTTATGCTATGAATATTGGAAATGGTTACTGCCAAGTTTTGAAGATCTGAACTGTAATGAATTTTGATGTTTTCAATTTTTATTGGAACACCGGCCTTCATTTCAAGTTTAAGCTCCTCAATAACAAACTTTCCATAAGTATCTTCATTTGTTATGGTTCCGTTTTTCAATGCTTTCAAAATTGCAATTGCATGTTTTCTTAAAGTGTATACATCGGTTTTATACTTTTCACAAAACTCAGTTTGATTCATTCTCAATGAAAATAAGAGTGTATCAACAACCGATTTTATTGGAGAAGTTGAATTGTTTTTCCCCGGAGATTTCACGTTATGCGATAATGCCGCGGATATTCGTTTTATGAGATCATTTCTTTTTCCAATAATGCATCTGTCATGGCTTCCAATCTCTTTCTGATCACATAGTTCATTAAATAGTGGAATAATTGAAGTGATAGCGTCATACTTCGTTATGAATTTGACTGATTCACCAGGAACACCAGTAGTGTTTTCCTGACTGAAGGAATTACCGCCGTAACTGCGAGAGTTGAAATGATTCAAGAAATCTACTATCTTCCCTGTAGATCTGTAATTGGATTTATTGAACTCTAACTCATACATGCTATTTGAAGCCATTTTAAAGAAAGGCAGATTAGCAAATGTTTTTATTGAATTGTCAAAACTCTGAATGAATTGTTCGGGATCGCCTACACAGTATATTTCTGTTTTTTTCTCTTTCCGAATGGAATCGACAATATGAAAGATTTGATTGTTAGTATCTTGGAATTCATCAATGTAAAGAAACTGGATTCTATTCGATACAATTTTTCTAAGCTGTTTATTATCAATACAGTCTTTTGCTAAACTAATTGTCTGATCGAAAGATATGTAGCCTTTCATATTCAATGTTTCTCGGATTCTTTTCTTTAAAGCCGAAGCAGATTGATCTGTTAAGTTGAGTCCTTTATCTTTCTTATATCTTTCAAATACATGATCCGTTTGACACTGGATAAATATTTTGTCCTTTTTTATATTGACATTGTTAATCGAAGCATAGGGAATGACAATGAATTTATTTAGAAATGCATGAATTGTTCCAATAAACACGTTGGGTGGAATAGTCATGTGCTGACTTAAGCGATGTTTTATATTGTCTGCTGCAGAATTCGTATATGTAATTACGATCATGTATCTTGCCGAAGAAAGGCTTGATATTTTTTGAATTATGGATTGTACCATTCCATAAGTTTTTCCTGCACCAGGTCCTGCAATAACTAGTTTCGGCTTCATTCGCAACTATTGATTAATGATAAAATCAATCCCTTCAGTTATATAGGGAGGTACAACAAAATCAGCAGGATTCTCTTCTAATTTCATTGATAGATAGTAGGCGAAATCTGATTTATGTTTCTCTATTAACTCAAAAAACGGTTCAATATCAATATCATTTTCACCAAGTGTAGTAACATAAGCAGTTCCGGAAGTTGGTCGAACCAACTTCACAACTTCTAACAGAACTCTTCGTGAATCGCCTGATTTATTAGCAGAAATAACATCTTTTTCAAATGTAGATTGCGCACTAATACCGACCTTAATTTGAGATACGCTTTGATATTCTTGGGCTAAAGTATCTGCTCTGTTTTCTACACGAGTTCCAGTGTCACTGTCAGTTATCACAAAGCATTTCTGAAAATATCCATTTTTGATAATTTCAAGAAAATTTTTGAATGCCAGACCATTTACATTAACTACACAACAACTTAATTTTTCTATTGATTGTCCAGTATGAAGACTAAAGAATACTGGAAATAGTAATTTTTCGGAAATACCTTCAACCAGTACAATCCTTCTTGAATAAAAAATATTTGTGTTGATAGCATCAAAATACTTATTCAAATACTTCATGTACTTACCTGCAGTAGTTGATGTATCAAAACCACTGAGAATGTAATGTGGTTTTATGGAATTGTCATGGTGATAAAGAACAACGGTGTTTTGAAAATCAATTTTTGTAGTGATATGTGTTGAATGTGAAGTTAACAAAAGCTGTATGTCTTTTCTATACTCTGCACCTCCTGGCATTTTAATTAGATTCTCAATATTGGCTGCAAGATGGTCTTGTAAATTAGGGTGAAGATGTGATTCAGGTTCTTCTAACCCTACGACTCTGAAATAAGTGCTTTGACCGCGCGTGGTATCTTCAATGAATGACAGCATCAATGAAATAAATAATAAGTTATTTCGCCCAGTTCCATTTCTTTCTATTCGAATAGGATTATCTCCATAAATAAGACTGAGTTTTTTAAGGATGTCTTCTACGTTCGGGATCGAGAAAATCAAATCAACTAAATTCGAAGAACTATCGTTCGCCAATGATATTTTTTCAAGTTGTGTAGTAATACTGGCTTTGATTGATTGTAATGCAGTGTTGTCGTTTATTGCTTTTTGAAGTCCAATTAACTCTGTTTTTAAATCTTGATATTCATTTTCTTCCTTGGAGTTAAGAATTCTAAAAAGTAACCGATTATTGTGACTTGCTACCAATTCTGTTTTAGCATCACGAAGGGCATCAAGCAATTCAAATTTTAATTGGTTTAAGTGATAAGTGTTGATTTGAGATTCTCTTTGATTTCCTCCAAAAATGGTATAATGATATTTTGAAATCGGAAAGTTGATCAGGTCCAATTTTTCGCTTGGTAAAATGGCTTCAAAATCTTCAGCCCCCATATCGGTCTTCACCTTATCGATAAATGCTCGCTGTTCATTGATTTCATCTATTTTATTTAAGCTGCCGATAGGTGCGAATACATACGTTAATTCTGCTTCACTTAAATCTGCATCATCAGTATACCAATCGGCTATTACAGCTTCCTGATCAGGATTCCAGTCCGTTAAACGAACCGAAATCCTAATCTCCGGAAAAGTAATGTTCTCAGAAGCAATTGCATCATTTAGAATTTGTTCTTTAAATTCTTTAATCGTCTGATGATGGAAATCAGCAACTTCTAAAACTCTTCTTTTGAAAAATGAAACATCTTGACTAAATATCAATCCGATGGCATCTAGCAGATTTGATTTACCAATATTATTCTCCCCAATAATCAATGTTATTGGTTTCAACTCTATGGTTAAATCTCTAAAATTCCTATAATTATGAATCTTTAATTCCTTGATATACATGACTTAGATTAGTTTAATGATTCTTTCTCGTCGAGAAGGCTTTCATTTGTTTCAGAAATTATAAAATCCAAAAAGAGTAATTGCTTCTTCGCATCATCATTTATGAATTTGAATTCCCATCGCTTCTCCATAAATGCAAGTAGATTCATACCGCGCTCCAAAATGGTTTCAGGAGTCCATTCATCATAAGCAGCAACTTCTATTTCGGAGTGTGAGCCATCCAAATATCCCTGCCTGATCTTTTCATTCTTGTCGTTGAACTTGGGTTTCTTCTTGTTTTCAAAGCTATCATTTTGCAAGCTTGAATTAATGCTTTGAGAAAGTGGAAGCAAGTTTCCTAATGAATGCTGTAAGTAAAGCTTCTTTCCCGAATGTTTTTCAAAATTGTATGACCAATTTACAGGATCCGGAGTTTGCGGATAAATGTGTTCAATTGAAACCCGATCTTTTTCGCTTTTTACGAATAATCGCCAATCGATCTTATTGCTTCCGCGTAATCGAACCTTTTCCATTTCATATTCATACAGGAAATATCTTAGGGCATTCCAGTTATAGAAACCAACTCCTGTCTTGAATTTTTTGTCAATGTATTTGTAGAAATCTGAATGATCGAAACAAATTTCTCCATCTTTCAAAACCTGAAAAGAATATCCCATACGTTCATGTAAACGAGCAATTATTTGAGGTATTGATAACTCATTTCGCCTGAGTTGACGGGTGATTTTATAAAACTCACTATTTCTATAAGTAGAGAATGCACGAGTCAACCTGAACGTTATGAAGATAAACCGCTCTACTTGTTTGAAAAGCTCAACTCGTTTATTTGAGTCAATTTCCTGTGGAAGAAAGGATGCTGTGATTAACGGTCTGAAATAAACAATTCCTATTCGATTTAAGCGATCTATCCACAATGATTCTTCAGCAGTTAAATCAGGGTTGTTTTTAGGATTGTAAGTATTATACCAATGTAACGCTGCGGCTTTTAAACTGTTTGCATAATCTTCTATTGCTTTCGGTGTTAATTTTGATCTTTTAGCGGGTTTCTCATTCAGCTCAGAAATATCGTCATCCTGATCATCTTCTGTATCACGAATCTCCTCAACACCAACCAAAGAATCTTTCTTGATATCAACTTTATCATATACATTCTGAGGTGTGAACTTTTTATCTAAAAGAAACCTGATGTAATCATCTCCTTTTTCCCTGGAATACTGAAAGTACATTATCCAATGGGCAACAAGAAAATCGTCATCATTCAGAGGCTTTTTCTTGTTTCTTCCAAGTTGATAGTAAATTTCTTTCCACGCATCATTGATTTTCTCACGTAAAGTAATTCGTTCGTCAGAATTCAATTCATGATCCTCATACAACGTGGTAAGATAAATCAATCTGTTTTTGAGAAGTTCTAAATTGGAAAGCTTTTTACCTCTGTTATTCATTGTCTCAAAAGCTACGAAAACATCAAAATCATCACTGATCTCGTAGACATTGAACATCAAGTTTTGAGTAAGCTTTTTAAAAAGGGACTCGATTTCTTCAATCCCTTTCTTTGCATAAGCTAACCTCAAATTTTCTTCGAAAAACAATTTTGAATTCTCAAGGTTTAATGTGTAAAATGTTTCCTGAACCGTGCCACTATCAGGTTCGTTAAATATTCGATGCTTCAGAAATTTAAAACTTGGATTGTCGAACTCATATCCAAATTTGTAACTACTGATAATATTTTGAGGCGGTCTTTGAACTACCAGGTATTCTTCCTTGATATTTTTCAGACTAAATGTTCCCAAATAAATTTCATCATCACTCTTACCTTGATTCTCCGGAAGCTTGCGCAAAAGTTCTGAAATTGCTTGTATGAAAATAACAAAGGTGGTTAGTCGCTGCTGACCATCAACTACGTGGAATGGTTTGTAACCTCTTTCTTCAAGTAACCACCTGTCTTCATGCCATAAATTCCAGACCGTTTTATCTACCATTTTTAATGATAAAAGTCCTGTATAGTGAAATCTATCTGCCGGAAGGCTTACAATATCTTCCCAAAAGTCAGATAATTGTTTTACTGACCAGGCATATCCACGCTGGTAATCTGGAATTTTGAAAAGTCGGTCTTTGAAAATGCTTTTAAGTGATTCGAGTTCTTTCATTGATTGATGTTTTTTTTATTGTTTTAATCCATTTTATGAATGGGTAGTAGATTTTAAACAGAGGTTCATCACTCTTTTAAGTTCATGGTTACCAAACAAAGTAAACAATTATTTTCACTTGTGAAATTAACCACTGAAAAAAGACTATAATTTCTAAACTTAAAAATTTATTCTGTTCTATTTTGAATGTAACGACTTAGTACTAATATGATCCTAGGAAAGATTTAATTCTATTAATTTAAACTGAACGCAAATGGTTATTTTAAAGTTTAACCAACTTGCTATTTCCTATAGCTATCTGACAGTCAACGTGAAAAATCAAAATTTCCCAAGTTATTGAATAAAATAATCACAAGCGGGTTCTCAGAATTGAAAATTATTTAATACAATAATTGCAAACTTAAAAGTGTTTTATCTTTTTTAATAATCTAATTTTCAAGTTATTATTTTGTTAAATAATAACTTATTTCTGAAAAGCCAGCGTTTAAACTAGTTTAATGTAGTTTAAACCAATTTAATCTGGTTTAAACCCGTTTAAACAAGTTTAAACGAACAAATCAATTATTTAATAAAATAATTTAATTATATGTAAAATCTGTTTGTATTTAATAATCAAGTGTTTATATTTTTGTATTAGTGGTTTTAGATCACTTTTGGTCAAAGTAACATTTCTAATTTACTAAGTTATTTTATTTATTATTCCACATAACTTCCTTTTGAAGCGATCGAATTCATTCCAGATTGATAGAAATATTCTTCTCAATTCCATTCTTTTTTAGGTACACCTGACTAAATAAAATCACTCAAATAAACTTTAAAAATTCTAGTACAAATACTATTTCTTTTAGTACTAATACCATTTTTTAAAAACTAGTGAAACTTAGAAAGGTCTAATCAAAAAAATCTATTTTGAAAGGTGAAAACTTCTTTCAATTTTTGTTGTAACAAGATAATAATTTTCACAAATAGTCAGTAGAAGGAAGAATAATTGTTCTGCAAAATTTGCTTTGATGGAACGCAAGAAACTCAATTCATAATTGACAAAATATAGTATCTAACTTTTCAAGTTGTTTTGAAAGACAAGAGAATATCTTTAATTCGACATTTTATTTCATTGCAAACGTTACTTAGAATCCGTAATTGACAAAGAAAAATTTGAACCATCAAACAAAGCAAATAAAAAGTTGGAATGGAGGAGGGCTCACTTAACTCGATGGCTAATACATTTTGTTTTTGATAAATAATTACACTTGAATAATTCGTTAGGCTTCTAGAATTCAAATTTATCCAATTTCTCTGCCTAACTCAAATAATGACTTTCCTTCATGTAATAAAAGTAGGTCTGTGTGCTCGCCATTCTGTAAAAACGATGTAATTCATTAGGAAACAAATATCCTCTATATATCTCATTGATCGGTATTACGTACAAAGATTCTGGATTACTTGCAAATCCTCCATAGCCAAGAACAATGAAAACATCCCGGTGATGCGTTCTTCCATAATCCTGATACCTGGCTAATTGCTGTTCCGTGCAAATCTCGATACGATTGTTGTACATCGTTGTTCTGTACTTACATTCAACAGCAAAATAACTTGTCTGTTGTTCATCAAAAACGTATTCTCCAGACTGATTTCTTGTTTTTGTACCGAGAATCAAATCTGGATTTTCGCTGTTTTTCGCATAGTAGCCATCAATCCTTTTATCTGAGGTCCACTCAATCAATTCGTAGTACTTTTTGGGAAACAATTTCACCATGAATTTTTCAAATTCAAAACCTTTTATTTCCGATTCTGGAGTATTTCTATCAGATGAAACTTCTATGATAATCTCCTTCTCGACAACGACTTTTTTTTCAACCACCACTTCTTTTTCAATGACTATTTCCTTTTCTACAATGACTACTTTTTCATTTGTCTTTGGAACAATTTTAGCTTTTGAAGCCCTTCGCTTGTATAAATAAATACCACCGCCTCCAACAGTTAATATTAAAAAAATCAAACCGTAATTTACTTGTTTTGGGCTTTCTTTAGGGATTTCCTTTACCTTAAAATGATCGATAGATTCAGATCTCCTGCTGTCACCCAACACCAGTGTTTTATGGAGATTTGTATTTGTCAACATATCTCCTTCTTCGACAATTTTCAAGTTATCTCTAATTCTTTTAAAAATCAAATAAGATGGATATTTTCTCTCAATACCGTTTCTGATTGTTGTTTTATTGAAATCTGCTTTTATCAAACCATTTTCATATTCAGTAATTAAGAGCGATGAGTCTAGTTGTTGACGATAGTCAGGATACTTTTCAATGTATTTCATTTTCAATTTAATACAATAATCCTTAGGTCTTAATTCAGTATAAAACGTAATTGTGTCATGGTATGAATTTAAAATGGATTGATAATCTCTAGCATTTATTTGTGAACACCAGTCATTGGCCATTTTATAAACTTCGTTGAAATCTACGGGTGTAGTTGAGGAAACAAGATAAAGTGCAAGTGTATGTTCTTTGTTTCCTAAAAATTCCGACCATTTTGCTACTAGCTTTTCCCCATTTTTAATCCTACCAATTAGCTTCCCATTTTGTCCACCAACACTGTCAGTCAAATTCAACTCAAATTTACCGTTGTTTTGAAGTTGTCCGTCCAATTGGAGCCGTAACTTATTCAATTTTAATTCACCAGTGATTTGTTCATCACTATGGGTTAAATGAATAGTCACTTCTTGCCCTTCAGTCACACCTTGAAATGTCCTGTCAAAATCAACTTTGTTAGCGTTTTTTCGATCAATTTCGCTACAAGAAAATATTAAGATGATTGGTAAAAAGAGTATTATTCTAAATAACATAGAGGCTGAAAATTTTTGATGCGAATATACATATTTAAATTTCCCGAAAATTTCAGACCAATTTCTATTGATTAGTAATCTTTCGAATACCGATAAATTGTGCTAATTACAATTTACTAACCTTAGTTGCCACAGAACATTCTTCAGCAAAAGAATCAAAATTGATATACCAAATTTTTATCCCAATTTACCCAATATCAAAATGCAATAGATTTGTTTATAATTCTAAATAGATCATTATGAAGACTATAATAATTGCCGCATTTTATATTTTGGCATCAATCTCAAACACTCCTGGTTCAATTTACTACTGTGATAGTCCATCTGGCAAAAAGTATCACCAATCAAAACAATGTAGAGGTCTTAAAAAGTGTACACATACCGTTAAGACAATTTCATTAAAAGAAGCTGGAAAAATGGGTTTGACTCAATGTCAAATTGAGAAGTGAATTTTGAAAAATTTAAGTGGAAGTTTATACCAAGAAGAAGAACTTATTCATGAAACTAAGATATTTCTTGTATATTCATTTTTAGTGAATTAGTTTGATTTTTTAGTATTTGTACTAAACTTTCTTGGTATTTGTACTAATTTTTTATGATGTTCTAAATTGTTTAAATTTTCAAAATACTTGACTTCATTGGGATTCTTCAACAATTAAATGTTAGAAGATCAATTCTTTCATTTTTTTTAAAAAAAATACAGCTATGCTTTAGTCTAATTTAGAGTCAATCAAAGATTTGAATCGAAAAAGAAATCATGAAATGGTTTTATTTTCTAAAGATCTAACAGTTTGAAATAAAAATAGGATTTATGATTACTAAAACTAAAAAAGAAATTGCACGTGAAAATTTAAATGTTGGTATAAATAATAAGATTATTATCAGCATTGATGGTGGAGGAATGAGAGGAATATTTACTATTCAATTGCTCAAAAAATTAGAAGAGCTAGCAGGAAGTCCAATTTATGAATGGGTAGATATGGTTGCTGGCACGTCAACGGGTGCAATTATCGGTGGTCTTATTGCAAATAAAAAAAGCGCAGCAGAAATCGAGAAATTTTATGAAGAACTAATCTCAAAGGTCTTCACTTCTCGAAATTTTCTAGCTAACAGATTTTATAATCCTCCAGCTTTTGATAAGGTAAATTATCGAAATTTTCTGAAAACTATTATTGGTGACGAATCCTTGAAATCAATAAACGATCAATCACACATCGATATGCTTTTTACATCAAAGGATATTTCAGCAAGTGAAGAAACTTTTTTTACATGTTTTAAAGTTGGAGAGGAATCTAAAGGCACTTATAAAGATGTATTACTAAGAGCTGTGTTAGAAGCAACAATGTCTGCACCAACTTATTTCTCTCCTTTCGAACGTTTTGTAGATGGAGGGACGACGAGTCATAATAATCCAGTAGGTGCTGCAATTTTAGAAGCACTAACGTATGATGGTAAAGAAAAATATAATGCTGACGAGCTTACGGTTTTTAGTTTTGGAACCTCCACATTATTTCGATTTGTAGATCCTAAGGAAGCGGAGAACCCTGCAGGTTTGGATGCAATGTTTTGGCTAAATTATGTAATGAATGAAGCAAGTAAAGATGCAAGTGAAATGCAAGTTAATATGTTCCGAAGTGGACTTGTAAAAGGAATAGATTTTAGAAGATATCAATTATCACTTGATGAGGTAGCGATGAAAAAATTGCCCGATTTATCACTACAATCTATTCCAAATGAGATTGCTGATTGGCTTCATGAATTAACAAACGAACAATTATCGAAAATCGATATGGCGGATGTTAGCAAATTTCCACTTATGAAAATTTTAGGTGAGGCTGTTGTGCAACAAATATGTCCTTCAAATGAACTAGATATCCCATTAAATCAACGCAAAGGAAATTGGTTCAGAAAAGACCATATAAATCCTATAACTAGGCGAGGTGAATTGGTAACTTCCTCTGGTGATATTGAAGCGAATCAAAGCCATATGGTGAATCCTGAATGGGTTGATAGCCGAAATACAAAATAGGTATATTTTATTTCTGATTTATAACTATATAGAAGGCTTAATGTAAAATAATATAAGGTAGATAATTAATTAAAAATAAAAAATATGCACGGACAAAAAGCACAAAATGATGTAGAAGTATTACTTCCAAATAGATTTGGGAGATTATTCCCTAATTTACAACCATTCAGACCAAGCGATAAATCTTTGGAGGATTTAGGCAAAGCCATGATTGATAATTCTTCTGATAAGGAATCTGATATTCCAGCAGGCTATACTTATCTGGGTCAGTTTATAGATCATGACATTAGCAAAGATTCATTAGGTGAAAGAGATCCTAAAGAACTTACAGAAGAAGAGCTCAGCAAACGGATACAAGAAAGAACTCCTTCACTTGACTTGGATTGCCTTTATGGAAGTGGTGAAACAGAATCAATTGTAGCTTGGGACTCCAATGATCTAGCTAAATTCCAAATAGGAAATACACTTCCAATTGAACCTGTGAATAAGTCTTTTCAAAATGATTTGCCAAGGAAATTAGATGGAACTAATCCTGCCAAGGCTTTGATAGGAGATCCTAGAAATGATGAAAATTTGGTTGTAGCTCAAATTCATTTATCGTTTTTAAAGTTTCATAATGCAGTTGTTGATCTGCTAAGAAGAAGAAATTTTAACTCTGATCTTGAACCTTTAAAAGTTAGAGAAGATGCTCAGAAGATTGTAATATTACATTATCAATCTATTGTATTACATGACTTTCTAAAGAGGTTTGTAAATGAAGAGGTATACAAAAGGGTAATAGTAAACAATAATCCTCAATTTTTTAAGATTGTAGCATCTGAAATGCCATTTATGCCTATAGAATTTTCTGGTGCAGCTTATCGGTGGCACACTTTAATTAGGGATGCTTACAATTGGAATAAAGTTTTTCATGCTGAGCAAATTGGTGGGCCTGACAGAAAAGCAAACGGAACGCTCCAACTCCTATTTCAGTTTACTGGAAAACAAAATAATGATGAGTTAGTGGGCCTTAGGAATCAAGTGAAAAAATCACTAACAAGTGATTGGATTGTTGACTGGACAAGATTATTTGATTTTACGCATAGAGGAGTTCCCAGAGGCGAGGGCTTTAATTTTACTGAGCCTATAGATACCCTTCTGGTTCAAACCTTGCACAGATTTGGACCACCAAATGCACCAATGAATCTTGCAGTTAAAAACTTGATAAGAGGTAGTCGAATTGGTTTACCTTCTGCGCAGGATATTGCTTCGGAGATGGGAATTACCCCTTTGACTCCTGAAGACATATTGCAGAACTCAAACCAAGAAAAGGTTTTAGCCGAATGGGAGTTGCACATCAAGACTCCACTTTGGTATTATATTAATAGAGAGGCAGAAGTTTTAGGAGAAAGTGGAAGGTTTGGCCCATTAGCAAGCACTATTATTTGTGAAACATTTCACGGTTTAGCCAAAGGAAGCAGACGTTCTATTCTTGACCCCGAAAATATAGGTTGGAAACCTGATACAGATTTACTACCATCAAACGAGGATTTCTATTCTTTTACAGATTTGCTTTGGTTTGTTCGGGAGTCTTCACCACAGGGTGATTCTGTTGATCAACTTAATCCGATTGGCTAATCTTCGGTAAAGCGTAAATCCAATTATCATGATAAAAAAAGTAGTTTTTGAAAAAGCACAAAATGATTTCTTGGCGCAATTTCTCAAATCCGAAAAGTGGTTTTGTATCAATGAAAGGTGGAGAATACTTTTATACATCTTCAATTAGTTTTTTAAAATCTTTATCAACGGCTTTAAATTCTTTATAAAATGAAAAAAATACTTTACATATTCAGCATATCATTAATGCTAGGCAGCTGTGCCTCCCTGACAAAAACTCAAGTTGAGGCGGTAAATCAGTTTGCACAAACTACAAAGGATTTTTCAGATTTCCCAAGTAAGATTATGACGGAATTAGCGGATATAAGACTTAAGAGAGGATTATATTATGCAAACTCACTTACAGACACATTAAAAGGGGAGGGTGCGAAATTGCATATTGCTGAGTTGGATAGTATTTACATTCAGAAAAATATTGATTATTCGGTTTCATCAGATGTTGATATAACATTTAAAATTATTGATAAATATTCTCAGTCATTATTATTATTGTCTTCTGATAAGTATGTCAATGATATTGAAAAACAAGCAAAGAATTTTGGTGTGGGTATAGATTCTTTAATTAAACTAAACAATTCAATTGATGGAAGTAAAAAATTACCATCTGATATTGGAGGTGCAGTTAGTCAATTGATTATCCTTGGAGGTAAACAATATGTAAAAAATAAACAAGCAAAAGAAATTAAGAAATTTGTTAGTCTTGCCGATACATTAATATCAGTTATGACCTCTAACCTTTTAGAATATCTAACATCCACAAAAATTAATAATTTGATACTTATAGAAGAAAGAGGAATTACGAGAAATTATTTAAGCTTTTTACAACAAAACATTAATTCTTCTATTGAGAGTGATAAAGATTATTTAGAACTCAAGAATAGTATTGATGGTGTCAAAAAGTTACAACAAAAGACTATTACAGCAACAAAGAATTTAAGAACCGCTCATAAAAAATTACTCAATGAAATCAATGAAACTAAAGATTTAAAACAAACTATTAAGGAACTTCAAGACCTTTATGAAGAAATAAAAGATTTAAAAGAAACCGTTCAAAAAATAGAAACTAATAAAAATTAATATAATGAATACTGAAAAAATCAAAACACTCGATCAAGTACTAGATGCTATTGATATCGTTGAGAACGCAAGGGCAATCAGCGGATTAACTTCTGATGAAAGACTGGAGTTAGAAACAGCTTCTGTTAAGTTAAGGAATCTAGAAAGAACTATCATCCGAATAGAAACTAAAGAATTGGTAGCTTTACTAACAGCTGATGCAAACGCTTTGAAAGATTTATCAAATAAAATAAAGCAATCCGCTGATAAACTTTCAGGTGTTGCTAATGCAATAGAAAAAGCCGCTGGTGTCGTTGAAGCTTTTATAAATATTGTAAGCAAAGCGATAGCCGCTGGTTTAATTTAAAAATAATAGAAAAGATGACTAACACAAGCACGTGGAAAACTTTATGCAGAAAATGCAAAAGTCCTGTTTATTATTATCCTGCAAAACTTTTACTTGAATCCAAAATTTTTTCGAATACTCCAGATGAAATGAGAAAAAGAGTAGTGACTTGCACATGCACAGGGGAAGAAGAAAATATAAAGCATACTTTAAGCTACAATTTTCCTGCTGATTTTGAAAAAGTTGGTTAATATATAAATTCACAATAATGGCAGGAATTGATAGAGACTACTGGTTAGACTTTGCAAAAGATGGAGTTTCCAATAGCATTCAAAACAGAGAAAAAGCAGCTGAAAAATTAGATACCTTTCTAACTTGGATTTGGGGTATTTATACATCAGTATTTGCATTAGCAAGTTTATTTAATTTCGTTAGTTCAAATGTTTGGCAATTGATTTGGGTTGCTCAACCGATTTTAATTATTATGCTTGCAAGATATTTCTGCACAATTGTTTCAATGCCCAGTGCCAACAATGATGAAAAAATTAGTGCAGACCCTAATGATGTTGCTAGTATAATTGACAGTTTTAAACTTATTGTTCAAGACAAAAAGAAAAAACTTAAGGTAGCAAAATTCTTTACACTAATTTCAATCCTAAGTCTAACTGCATCTTTAATTGGTTATAATTATTGTGACCCGAACAAATCTATCAAACAAGAATTGCAGGCCCAAAGATTAAAAAAAGAAATTAGTACTCAAGAAGTGGTCAAAATAAAACCACAACAAAGTGTTAATGATAGTATTCAATCGATCAACCTTTATTATGATTATAAAATTCAAAATCTAATCAAGAAAAAGAAATTGAAATGTGTAGAAAATGGGGACGGCAAATGTTTAGACTCATTGAAACTTTTAGAAAATTAATTTACATTTAAACATATGCTTCAAGAATTTTTAGATGCCAATTTACTTCCAATTACTGATGACGGTTATTTTGAGAAGGTAAAGAAATCAGCAGACGAATTATCAAAGAAACTGAGTAAGAGTAAAGCAAAAGTTTTACGTTATACTCTGATTGCATTGGACCCCGATATTGAAGCTAATAATCCTGATGTAATTGAGGTTAAAGAATTAATAACAAAAAATTGGAGTACTTTTTCTACTAACCGTAAAGATACACCCATAACTTTTGTCTGTGCAGTAAGGTAAGCTTCCCCTAACACGCTGCACTCAAAGAAAGAGTTTTTCTTGTTTACTATTATTATCCTGTTGGAATGGGGGAAACTCTATTATTTCCTGTTAATTGAGTTTTCCCTATTTCATGGGCGACATTCTATTCAACGACCTATGTGGGGATTGGTTGTGGCACTTGTAAATCCATTTATTGGCTTTTTGCTGAACGAGATCAAGTGAATCAAATTGGTGCATACTTAGTATTTCGTCTCTAAACGTTCTTTTAAAGCGCTCAAACTACTCATTCTTACCTGGTTTTCCAGATTGAATAAATTTCAGTTCATTGCTATTCTCTTCTATCAATACTTTCAGCGCTTGTACAATAAATTCAGATCCATTATCTACACGTATTTTATCAGGTTTTCCTCTCCATTCAATTAGCTGTTTTAGTTTCTTTGCCACTCGATTAGAAGTAATTGACTTTGATGGAACTATTGCAAGCGCTTCTCGGTTAAAATCATCGATTACATTGAGCGTTTTGAACTTTTTTCCGTCACTTAAATTATCCATAGTAAAATCCAGTGACCAATTCAAATTTGGCACTAACGGCTGTAAAAGAACTTCTTTTTCAGTTTTTGATTACGCTCTTTACTTTTACTTCACAGTGCTAATTTCATTTCTAGAGCAGTCATGCATCATCCAAAATCTCCATCGATAGTTTTCTTCTGAAATTTCTTTCAAGCAATCAATGATTTCATCACCAGACTTTCTTTTTGATCGATAATGTAAGGTAGAACTGCTTTATTTTAAAATACTACACGTCTTTCGAATACTCAGTCTATGCTTTTGAACTAAAAACATATAAGACTCTTTTTTCTCAACAGGAGTTAGAACTTTCGTTCAATTAAATCCTTCAAGGCATCACGTTGCAAACTGACATCTGCAAACACCTGTTTTAAACATGTGTTTTTAGTTTCCAATTCTTTCAATCGCTTTAGATGACTACCATCCATTCAAAAATACTTTTTCGTCCAATAGAAAATTGTCGGTTGACTAATTCCGTGCTCACGGCAAATGATATTCACCGTCATGCCTGAGTATTGCTGCTTTAAAATCGTAATGATTTGGGACTCATTAAACTTTGAACTTTTTATACTTCCTCATTTTACTACCTCCATTTTTAAACATTTCGTTTTTTATGGAAGGTTACCATCCTGCGAAATGCATACTGTTCATCTGCTAATTCATGTATTTCTATTTTGCTTTCATACTTTTTCACCACTGATTTAAAAAATTGTGCAGCAAGGAAAGCGAGGAGAAGACTTGAAAAAATTCCTAATGCGGAGGTATGGACAGTTTGAAGACTTTCAACTTCTGTGGAATCATAAAGAAAATAATTTTACTTGAAAGCAACTCCTACAATTTCAATGACTATAAAAAATTACGCACCTATCCCTAAGGTTATTTTGTGATTTAGGTTTTATTTAATGATTTTTCTACATATCTTAATAATTCATCGTATATTCCAAAAATTGACGGTAATGCAATAAAATTAATTAAAAGTACTGTCAAGCAAGTGACTGAAATACAAATAAAATCATTAAATAATATACATAGAAATATGCCGAAATGTAAAATTATTGTGAAAACTGAAATATAATTGTGAGCAAATTTTTCAACACTAAATTCCGAATCTTTTTTACTATAATTAATTGGTATCAAATTAGAAATAAAATAAGCAATATTATACACTATTTTAAAAAAAACAGGCATATCATTTTCTATTTTGAAATTTTCATATCTTATTTTTTGCTTTTCAGACATTTTATAAACATACTTTTGAAATATTAAGTTGATAATCCAATAAAAAATACCCCAACAAGCAACTAAAACACATAAAGCTTCTGTCTGATATGGAAATTTAAATAAAATGTAGTTAAAATCTAAATTTTCTAATGATGGTAACTGATTTGGATACCTAATATCAATCCATTTGTATGATGAAAGAAAACATAAAAAAAACTTTAAAACCTTGAATATATCATGCAACATAATTCCTATTATTAAGCCAATAAAAACTAATAAAATTTCCATATATTCTTTTCTTTTTTGTTTCAAAGAAAAGAATTATTTCTTGTAAACTACTCATACGCTATTCGTTTTACTTTTTCTTTACTCTTTGCTTTCCAATAAAGCAACTCTTTTTCTTGGTCAAGTGCGTTTTTAAGAAACTTTTCGAACTCATCACCTCGATAATTTCTATTATTCCATTTCCATTCAAATTCAACAAGGTATAACGGTAGATACTTCTTGCTAATTACTTTGTAACTGCCTTTAATTCCGTTTTTGACATGACTCCAAAAACCTTCAATTGTATAGATATGAACAATACCTTTACTTTATGCTTTTGAGTGATTAATTACAAGCCTATCAATGTATTTTTCAAGTTCATTGTAAGACTTAAAACTATCAGTAATAAGAATTGAATTGTCTTGTTTAGCGTTTTGTTTTAACATCGCTAAAAGATTCCTTTTTGTAAGTTTTTCAAATACCTTGGTTTTAACTTGTCCTTTACGTTGAACCATTCCAACAACAGAAACCTTTTTTGTACCTCAACCGCTTTTTTCTGTAACATTTGAAAGTGATGGTACATTATCTTCTTCGTTCTTTCTGAATTTTCTTGGTTTTCCGCCAAAATACGATTCGTCCATCTCAATCATGCCGTTTAACATTGTTTCGGGCATAAGCATACCGATTCTGACACGCATACAAGCATAATAGGCTGTTTTGTATGTAACACCTGTTTTACGTTGGATTTCCTTTGCTGACATGCTAGATTTTGCATTTAACATTAGAGCAATAATCTGAAACCAAGTAGGCAAAGGAAGTAGTGTTGCTTCAAAAATAGTATCTGAAAACAATGAAAATTGCTTTTTACAACTTTTGCAGAAGTACCGTTGTTTCTCAAAATTTGTCAATCTAACATCACTTTTTTCACAATAAGTGCATGTTACAGTTTTACCCCATCTCAAATTCTTTAGATAATTCAAGTATTTTAACTGAGTGTTGTATTTTTTCTGTATTTCTATTAAATTTACCGCCATAGTACGTATTTATTAGGGTTTATCAAAAGTAAAAATAACCTTAGGGATAGGTGCGAAAAATTATTTAATAACAGTATGCTATTTTAAAAATTCCATATTGATTGATTTTTTAATTATTTGTTAAACACTTTGTTACTGGCAAGCTAACTTTTTTACAATAGATTCTAAAATATTTTTTGGTTCACAAGGATTTGACATCTCGCTGAAAAGGCTCATTTAGCGGTCTGATTTAAACCCTTGACTTTTTGAGCTTGATTATACTGATTCCGTGAAAGGCAAAAATGAGCCGAAAGCGGTCTGCGGTATTCATATGAATAATTTAGACCACATGAAGGAAAAAATTCTGCCTGTCTTCTGGTGAGTGTATCCACCACCAAGCAGGATTACCAGCGACAATTAACAGTCTTGAAAAGTGACTGTGAACGCTGAATTATCAAATCGTTCAAACCATCGAATCAATTGTAAACGGAACAAACTCTAACAAAAAACTTGAAGACGTTCAAGAGCTGATTGCTGGCGCGAAAACCGGTAAGTTACAGAAACTAATTGTGACAGAAGTTTTCAGGATCGGACGTAAACCGGACGAGATTCGCGCCGTGCTGAATGAGCTGCACCAGCAAGATATTTCTGTAGTGTTCAAGCACCTTGGAGTGGAGAGCCTGGACCAGAAGGGAGACGAGACTTTGATCTCCACGTTTAACATCGCCACTTATTCAGAACTGGTAGCAAATGAACACCAGCAAATTTCTGAACACATGAAATCCGGACTGGCAATTGTGAAGAAGTCAGGCAAGCTACTTGACCGTCCAGTTGGTACTGCACTTAACCTCAAAATACTGCTTAAAAAGTACAAGTAGCTTTTAAAAGACTTGGCAGCTGAAGTATCATTTCGAAAATCTGAAAAGGTACACTATCTGAGACGGACAACTATTGTGAAACTAAAGCAATAGGATGAATTTAGCTATTTATACAATAACTTTCAAAATCGCCGATCAAATATTGACATCTGTCATTAAATGACATAATTGCACATGTAATTTGTAAGTCAAAGTGACATTTTGACTGATTTTATAATAAATAAACAAGCTGTTTCCTAAAAGGCATAATGTTTGTAACCAACTCTTTAGGAATTTGACAACCTGTTTTTTCCTTTGGATGAATGTTATCCGTTTCGCGACACAAATTTAATATTCTTTTATAAATACAGAATGGGTTTAGGAAGTTTCCCACCGAAATTGAGAAACTAATCAATAATAGTTACTACTATGGCTGATAAAAAAACTAGCCCAAAGATTGCTTCGCAAGCTTCAAAAGCTTTGCAAGACGGAAGATCAAGTACCCGCACTAAGGCGATCGCTGCAAGCGCATTGTCACAAGCTGGCAAATCAAAGAAGAAATAAAAACAGGAGGGGAACGGTTATATCGTTCCCCTTTGTAATATTACATTTTATGCAATTAAATTACTTTCCAATTATAATAGAATTCGATCATTATCAAATAGATACTGAGCCTTATACCGAAACTCGGTTGAGTGAGTTGAGAGATCAATATAATGCCACGCATTCTTTCTTTAGAAACGCAGATACTATATACATATCTAATAAAGATAGTCAAGATGCTGCACCAATTGGAACGGTCGTAAGAAAGGCTACTTATGGAGATGCAAGTATTACGTCTTCACTTATAAAACATTTGTTTTTTAGAACATTCAAAGAAAATTTTCCTAGCCATACTCCAGTAGATTTCTATCCTTTTCGTTTTTTTTCAGGACAACAAAAAGATGATATAATCTTTAATAAACTTCCTGAAAATCTGCAAAATAGAATTGCCTATAAAAAACTGATTGAAGTTCAGTTAAGAGTAACCAATATTAATGGTAAAGAACAATTTGGGTTTACTGTAAATATCAGGCGCAACTGGGTTTTTGAATTGACATGCGATGAATTGCATAATCAAGGTTATGATTTAAGAGGGATAGAGGTTTTACATCTTGAAACATTACCTGGATTAACGAATGTTCTTGCACCTAATGAAGAATTTATTGGCATAATTGAAGAAGTCAAAGATGGCAAGGCATCCATTGAGTCCAATGTCGGAATCGTTGAATTTCCCCTTACAGAATTGTGTATCAGAAAAACAAAATTCAATATCGGAAACTACCTTGAATTTGCGTTAAATAGAGAAAAAAGTGATGCAATATTAAAAATTATTGAAGAAAAAAGATCAGAAATCTACAATGCCAAAAGTCTTTACAATGAAATAATGAAAATCTCTAAAGCATTATTTACTTCTTCCGGTGAACCTATTTTGTTTCAAAATAAAGAGGGATTTTGTTTCACCATTAGTGGTACGCCCTTAGAGGTAACAAACAGTGTTGATTTACGAGCCCCAAATTTCATTTTTGATCATGCCAGTACACAAATTCAGCAAAATAATCCTGATTTAGGACTTACAAACTATGGCCCGTATGACAGTATTAGCTTTGATACCAAATCGCCTGATATACTTTGCATCTGTCATCGGGAAAATCGCGGTTTTTTCTCAGGGTTCCTAGCAGGGTTGAAAGATGGAATGCCAAATTCACAATGGTTCAAGAAAGGATTGTTAAAAAAATACGAATTGCAAGACGTACAGTATTCAATCAATGAAATAACCCAATATTCACTTGATGAATACATGAAAGTAATTAAGAATCATGAGGGCAGTAAACCACACTTGGCAATCATAGAAATTCCAAGTGAATTCAGGAAATTAGAGGACTCTCAAAACCCTTATTACAAAGTAAAGGCAAAGCTATTGTCACTTGAAATCCCGGTGCAATTTATTACATCGGAAAAAACCAGAAATACAAGTGAATATATCCTTAACTCCATTGCACTTCAAATCTATGCTAAATTAGGAGGAACACCTTGGGTATTGCCTTCAACACGATCGGTTGATCATGAAATTGTGATTGGTATTGGTCACAGCTGGATTAGGAAAAATCAGTTCAAAGGCGCAGAGCAGAACCGAGTAGTCGGAATAACAACATTCTTGTCAAGTGACGGACAGTACTTGTTAGGGGATAAAGTTAAGGATGTTGCTTTCGAAGAATATTTCTCTGAATTACTAAACAGTTTAAATACTTCATTTGACAGGCTTGAAAAAGAACAAGCGTGGTCAGAGGGCGAGACTGTACGCTTAATCTTCCATATTTTCAAACCGATTAAAAATACTGAGTTTGATGTTATTAGTCAACTGATCAAGGATAAAAGCAAATACAAGATCAAGTTTGCTTTTGTAACAATTAGCAAAGTACATCCACATTTGCTTTTTGACACAAATCAGAGAGGTATTTCAAAGTATAATAGAACTGAAGTTAAAGGTGAATTCATTCCAAACAGAACCAGTAATATATTTCTTGATTCGGCAACTTGTTTAATTCAAATGCTTGGAGCTAACGAACTCAAAACTTCAAAACATGGAATGAGTTCTCCAATTCAAATAAAGATAGTTACTCCAAGAGGGAATCATGTAGACAGTGGACTCTCTGATTTGTTGTACTATGATTTGAATTACATTGTTCAACAAATTTATTCATTCACCTATCTCTCCTGGAGAAGTTTTCTGCCCAGGGAAGAACCAGCCACGATGCTTTATTCAAATCTCATTTCAAAACTTTTAAGTAAAATGAGAGGTGTAAATGGATGGGATGCAGACAATTTGAATTATGGATTAAAAAGAAAAAAATGGTTCCTTTAGAAGATAGACTATCTTGGATGCAGCGAGTGAAAGCAAGTCCCAAACTTTCAGTATTCCAAAATTTAATTTACAAACAGCCGATTATTCTCCCCATCTATGATATCTCTGATATAGAAGCAATTTACTATGGGATTTGTAGTTCCATCAATAATACAAATAAGGTCCAATTTGAAGAACATTATTCGAAAATCAGCAGACGGGTTTTAAACGTTGAATCTCCTGCACCTTTCATACATGATGATTTTTTGATTTTCGTATTAATTATAGGTATAGTTAAGTTTAATTTTGAAAAGGGGTGGATAAAAAACGTTATACAAGTACGAAGATCCAACCCTGTAACTAATACTTTTGACAGTTTATTAAACGAGAATTATGTAAATAAGTCAAATTTACATGAGATTTCTCTGACATTTTTATTCTTAATCGAAGCACCATCATTGAAAAATGAACTAATTAACGATGCATACAAATCCGTATCATTGAACATAGATTTGCTGGACGATCAGAATGGTTTTCATGTTTTGACCGCACTTAGATCTTATGATTTAGCAATCGAATTAAAAATGACTCCAGAAGAAAGTAGCTTTAGTTTTCTAACCCAATTTGAAAGAAAATTTGTTTCACGTATGAAAATAATTAGCGTGGTTTTTTACAATGCATGCATCGTTGGAATATTTTTTGGATTGTATAAATTACTCCATTTGAGTGAATCGTATAAAGAAAAAGTAAATGACTATACTTTAATTATAGGAGTTGTTGGTGTTGGAACTTTAGGTAGTGTGCTGCCAATCATTCGTAAGAACGTTAATAGAATGCTCCTAAGATTATTTGGTTATAAAAAACAATAATTTCTTTACTCCATTTGGATTTACCAAAGCAAACGCTCAAACAGGTTAATATGTTGGCAACTGTTTGAGCGTTTTTATTCTCAATCATTTTATTCGTTGAAGGTGCAAAAGATGTTTTTTACTGACAGTAATTTGATCACGTCAATTCCGATTTCAAGATCAAATGAAAACTCTGCATCCTTTTCCTGAGATAATTCTTAACCTTAATTTCTGTAAAAGCACCTTAAATTTTTCACCTGTCAATCCAAATCCATCCTCAAAATCTGCAAGATTCTGATAAGTTTTGCCCTTAAATTTGATCAGGAAACTTTCCGTTGTAGTATAAAATCACAATTCATAAGGAGGATTAAGAGGGAAGTAATTACGAATAATAAAATTGAGGATCTTGCGATATGGCTTCTTTTCCACGAGAAGAATTTGTTTAATATAGCATATAAACAAGTTATTCCCGAATGGAAATCATTTTAACTATTTCACCGAGGAAGATTATTTATTAATTTTTCAAATTCAACTTGAAATTCCGCCATATACTTATTCCTTAATCCTGAAATCTCAAAATCTCTTCCTCTAAAGGTTCCGTTTAAAGAATCTACAAGAAGTTGATTGATTTCAGGCAATTCAAGAAATTTTTCCTTTGCTATTGGAAAATATTTACAATAATCGGCAATCATGAAAGCCATTATTATTTTGGAGTAACCAAGAAATGTAAATGTCATTTCAGCATCAAAATTCTTCTCAAACATTTGAGCATACTGAAACACAGTTATGTTTGATGGATGCGTGCTTAGTGACATTAATGAATATAAATGCATAAACACCTCATTAACTCCAGCATTCATAAACAAATCTCTCCAACCAGGTTTTGTAAATTTACCATCCTTATACAAAAGCTCGAAATCTCGTTTTTTTATTCGTTCCCTTAACCATTGCTGATTTTCTACATCTAGCCCCAAATAAATCGGATTTTGTAAAATGTTTTCTTTGATAATTTCTATTTTCAGCTTCTACTTTTTCCTTGTGTTCCACGGCGATCTCTTCACCTACTGTACGTTGACGTTCCTTTAGTCCTGCTATTACCCACAAATCATATAAAATGTCAGTTAAATCTTGATCTGAAGTAGAGTTGAAAATATTATGGAAAGTGGCGAAAGCTTCAAATTGAGTACGCGCTAATACTGCAATCGATGTAGGATCTAAAAAATGCTGCATTTTCTTCCCATTCAATGAATTATGAAATTTTAATCCTTCTGCAAGACTTTTGACAGCAAGCCCTTTTGCAATAACCATTTGGAAAACAATCAACGCATCATTTACTTGTTCATTTCTCTGTGGTATTTCATCGTGAACGGAATTAATAAGTGAAAATCCTGTTTCAAGCATCATATTGTGAACTTCCACTTCTTCCATTGGTGAAGGTTCCATTGTTAATCTAAAATATTCGTGGGAAAGTTTTAACATATTGAGAAGCAATTATAAATTATAAAAGCATTGGCCCTTAATGTTATAAATATACATATTTCTTGTTTGAGAAAATTTTATAACTTTATGGAAACTCACTATGAAATTTGTTCTATTCTTTGTAACTTCCAAGTTCATTCTGCAATGAACCGTATAAATTAGTGAGTGAAACAACTTAAAATCTATAAATGAAAGATGACCATTTAAGTTCTTATCTGCGTGCAATGGAAGCACAAGAAATACTGATTAATAAAATGTTCCCGTTTAATTCAATTAATAATTCATTTGTCCGACGGCTGAATCAAAATGATAAATTAGCAAAGCTAAATGGAGCAACCGCGTTGTCATCAGCTTTCACTGAAAGCACTTTGCAAAGTCATCTTAGAAAGATCAGTGAAACATCTGAGCTGGCAAAGCTCAATCGTTCAGCTTCATGGGCAATCACTGAAAGTAGTGTACAGTTAGCTCTTCAGGAAAACAGTGCCGTGGAAAAATTACGTTCAGTTACTTCGATGAGTGAGAAAATGAATCAATTAACATCTGCAACTGCACTCAGCAGATTGTTTTCTGAATTTCGTACACAAAGTCAATCCGTGGCAAGTATTATTAATCCATCGGTTTCATCTTTTATCAATCAAAGTATAAGACAAAGTTTTGAAAATGCAGATTTTGTGAGTGAGCTTGAAACCGCTTACATCGATTCTTTTGATTTAGCAAGTGAGGATTATGATGAAACAGTTCAAACTGAAGTCCGGGAATTTACTGAAGCTTTGGAGTCAAATCCGACCCTTAAGGAAAATTTTTTTAAAGTCGTTGATGGATTCAAAACTAAATATTTAGAAGATGATTTTTCTGCTGCTGTAGCTGATGTTGTGGGCCAGTATCTGAGTCCAAAAGCAAGAAAAATTTTCGTATTATTTATACTAATTTCCTATGTTTTCTATGTTCATTTGTTGCCATACATTAATAAAAAAAAGGAAGCCGAACAGCAGGAAAAATCAGAACAATTACAAAACCACAGAATTGAACAACTAGAAGGAAGCGCTGACTTGAAAGAAAACTTGTTTGGAAAAATGAATGGAGAAATCGAAAAATTCGAACAAGAACTTCTGAAAAAATACAAGGTTCAAACGGTCACAAAATACACTCGGGTTGCATCCGCATTTGTCCATTATATTCACGATCATACCGATTACATATCCTTTGAAGAAATCAAACAGAGTGATACAAACAGTAAATTCATTGCAACAGTGAAATATGACATCCTAGAAGATTTTGAAAAATCAGAAATACAGCAAAAAATGAAGGTGTTTTTAGATTTTCTCAAACAACAAGGTTTTCAGAACGGGAAGATCTTTAAATAATTACACGTGGCAAGTATCAGTCACGCTAGCCAATCCAATAAGCCGTAACTTTAATATCGTAATCATATGATCGACTTTAAGCTTCGCTATCCATATATTTTCTCGAAATCAATATATTTGAATAATCTAAAATCATTTTCACATGAAAAAGCAGTACTTTTTTTTCTTGCTATTCTTCATAGTATCCTCTGTTTTCGGTCAAACAGGACTAACCATTGCAACTTGGAATATCGAGCATCTAGGTTCCGGTGGACGGGGATTCCCAGAGTTAGTTGGCAATGATGCCTTGGGAAATAGAACCGAAGAAGACTTTAAAAAAATTGCATCTTTTATTAAGGATACTCTATCCCTTGAGATAATTTGTGTTCAGGAGATAGCCAGCTCTAAAAAAGAATCAGGGAAGTCTTATTCTAATGAACTAGACAAAATCACTACAAACCTCGGAAACGACTGGAAATATTATCTGGCTAATTTCGAAGGAGGAAGTTCGTCCGAGAATGAAATGCAAAACGCTTTTGTCTACGACCAGGCGAAAGTCGACCTCAAAGTTGTATTCGAAATGGAAGTGCCGAATTACTGCATTGGCGAAAAAAAAGCATTCGATCGCAAACCGTTAATTGGATATTTTGTCCCAAAAGGCAGTCAAGACGGGTTTGTTATCATTAACTTACATTTATCCTCCGGTCAGGATAATTATGAGAATCACCTGGCCTCAATGATAATGGTGGAACAAAATCTTACGGGTCAGCTTAAAAAATATGGAATTGAAAATGAGGAGGACATTATCATTCTTGGCGATTTCAATGACAATCCTTTTAAAAACTCAGACTTAATAATCGATTACCTGGAAGAAAAGAAGTATACACATATGGTGAATAAAAACTTCGGTTCCACAAGAATGGATACCAATTTGAAAAGTATAATTGATCATATTTTTTTATCCAAAAGTGCAAAAAAGCATGTTATTCAGTCAAAGGCGAACATCTTCAAACCTAAAGATATGGACAAAGATGGTTTAAAGCGATGGAGAACAGTGTATAGCGATCATTTCCCGTTGTATATTGAATACAAATAAATGCGGCATGGATCATCATAAAGGCTATGAACTTTGTGTACAAAATGCCAAAAATCATTTGGCCGTTGCAAAAATGGCAAAAACAACCTGTTATGGAATTGCCAATGCACATCTTATCTTAGGTTCCGAAGAAGCGATTAAAGGGGTAATTGTCTTCTTGACGCATGGAATCCATTTCAGCCTCCCAAGGGCTTACCTCTTATCTCCGATTCAATATTTCAAATCTTAGTTCTCTCCCTTTCAATTCAAACTTTAATTCGAGTCCTTCGCAGTCAATGACACCTTTTGCCGTTCCTTTGATGCCGTTCCTCAACACAGCTATTGGGTTTTTGTCACCCTTAAGCAATTTAACTCTTTCAACATCATTTGCGGAAATGTCTAAATCGGCCTCGTGTGAAACACAAAGAAGAATCCTTGGAAGGTTGGAATCTATGGCAGTGAGAAACTTTCTATAGTCTTCAAGAACGTCAATCTTAGAAGTGGTATCGAAAAGAACTTCGCGAATTGGAACCGAAAACTGAATCGGGATCGGTGACTCCGTGAGTGGAGCGCGACGAAGAATGTTGACTTTGGGCATAGAATATATATTCAACCATGAGCTCTTATTAAGAATGATTATAATTAAGGTTAAATTATTGAACAAATATGCCCTTATACAAAATATCTGATGTAAAACTACGTAAATTTGCATATTACCACCACTAAAAAACACAGAATGTTAGAACAAGAATTAAAAAAATACAACGAGGTCAGAATGAAGCTACAGGCTGAACATTCGGGACCTGGTTTTGTCGTCATTAAGGACGATGAAGTCCTCGGAGTATGGAATAACAGAATGGATGCCTTGAAAGCTGGGATCGAAAAATATGGTAATGTTCTTTTTCTTGTTAAAGATATTAATGAGAGTGATATTGCGATAAATTTCACACGTGATTTAAAGTTTGCATAATGGCTGTTTTTCCTAATAGGGTTCCCGACTTAAGATCAGTCGGTCCCACTATTGAAGTCATCATTGTTCCACCACAACCAATACTAGAACAACTAAGAAGAGAGGGTAAAACCATTCCAAGTAAAAAAGTATTAGCGCTAATTGATACTGGTGCAAGTGGGTCATGTATAAATGATAAAATCGCAAGTGAATTGGGTCTAATCTCAAGAGATGTTGCTACTGTAAATACACCATCAGGGAGTTGTCAGCAGTCAGTGTATGATCTTGGGTTCTCAATGATTGGATTGAGTAATAGCATTTTACCTATTCGTGCACTAGGCGCAAATTTAGAAGCGCAGCCATATCATGCTCTGATTGGCAGAGATATCTTAAGTGTATGCACACTTATTTATAATGGATGGGACAATTCATACCAGTTGCACATTTAAAAATCGAGAGTTATTATAACCAACCCGATCTTTTATGGTCGGGTTTTTATTTTATCACCATTCCCAAAATAGCATCAAACATTACAACCCCTTTCCTGTGGTTGTGTCTGAAATTGAACTCGTTCAAATAACTCTGTAACCATTTGGCGCTGACGTACGTGTGCGTTCCAGCGAGTGAAGATTTCAGGTTTGACCAAAACCCTTCAATTGAATTGGGGTGACAATCGCCCTTCTTCCATTCAAAATTTGAATGGTTTACTGTCTCGTGTTCAAATCCCATTGCAGTCAGGTCGTGATAGCCTTTGTATTCGTCTGTGAAAACCGTTGCACAGCAATGAGCATAGCGCCCATGATTGGCAGAATGATTTCTTTATTCCTACCATCAACCTTCTTGATCTTCACTTTGCCTCCTCGTTCGATCATCCCGAACATGCAACTTTTCTTATCTGCACCCCAACCGTGTTTTCCTCCTTTAGCTCGACCACCGTACAGCGATTCATCCGCCTCCACAATTCCTTCAAAGACAATATCACCCTCATCCATGAGTTCCCTCACTTTGTGTCCTATCCTCCAAGCACATTCGTAACTAACGCCGATTTGACGCTCTATTTCTTTACCAGAAACGCCATTCTTGGAATTTGAAAATAGGAAGATGACAAAGAACCATGAGGTGAGTGGCGTCCTGCTCTTGTGAAAGATGGTTCCAGCCGCAGGTCTGATGTGGTGTCCGCATGCTCCACATTAATAAACCGCTCTTGTTTTCACCTGGTAATATTTTGGTTCATCTTTTCCACATTTTGGGTTCGGGCATTTCTTCATGTTCCCAAATCTGAGATCAAAAAGTTTTTGCAAGCACGCCTCGTTTGTCGGGTAAAACCTATTGAAATCGTCGAATGTGAATTTTGGGGTTGATTGTGTTTTCATAAGCGAAAAACAACGCAAAATCGCTGTTGTTACAAATTGAACTTTTCCACTTTGTCTTGGAACAATTGACAATCAGTGACTTGTGTGATGAATCTAGTTTGATGTGCACCCAGCCAAGGTTAAGAACCATTCATCGGTATGAAGAAAGAAATATCAATGAGGAGATTCATAGAAAATCTCCCAAACGAAGACCAATGTTTGGAGAACTTGTTCAAGAACCGTTTTGGTGGAAAACCCTGCCCAAAGTGCGCGAAGGAAACCAAATATTATCGCGTCAAAAATAGACCTTGTTATGAATGTGGGAACTGTGGGAAACAGATTCACCCAAGACGGGGAACAATCATGGAGAAAAGTAAAACACCAGTCGCGAAATGGCTTGAGGCAATTTTCTATATGGTGAACGACAAAAGCAGAATCAGTTCAAGCAAAATGGCGGTTGACATTGAGGTCAGTTACAAATGTTCCCATCGAATGATGATGAAAATTCGCGAAGCGATGCAGAACGATAATCTTGATTTGCTGTCAGGAATCATCGAGGTGGATGAAACTTACATCGGCGGAATGATCAAAAACAAAAGAAGACACCAGCGGAAAATGCTTAACAGCCACTCAAACAAAACCATTGTCATGGGAATGGTTCAAAGGAACGGACGAGCCAAGTTCCGTGTTGTTGCGGATACGTCTGGAAAGATTCTAAATGGTCAGATCGTGAAACACGTCGCCAAAGGCTCGACGGTTTACGGCGATGAAAACGCGGTTTACAAGAAATTGCCAACATTAGGCTACTGCCATGACTTCATAACACACGGCAAAGGGGAATACGGAAATGGTGATGTGACGACCAACCGCATTGAGAACTGTTGGATGCTGATAAAAAACTCAATCCGTGGCATACACAAGCGACTGAAAGGGAGACACCTACAAACCTATTTGTATGAGGCGGAATTTCAATATAAAAACAGGAACGAAACCAACCTCAATAGGTTCTTGAAAGTGGCAAGATTGATTGGATTTGATTTGGAACAAAATATCAACTGGGAGTGATAAAACATCAACTGGCAGTTCCAACGATGGAAATCGCAACATACTAGTTTTGAGCTGACAAACACGCAAGGGTCAAAAACGTGTAACACGACGACGGCGAGAATGTTGATGCGCGAAAAACACATGCTATGAAAAAGATCACAATTAACACTTTTGCGTTGGCTTTGATGCTACTCGCCACAGACTGTTATGCCCAAAACAGGTACGAAGCAGTCAACAAGAACACCATGGAAGGAACGAAGGTCGGCGTTCGAGACACAAAGACTGGCAAGGACATCATTCCAGCGATTTACGACAACTTCGGCGACTGCTCTGAGGGCAAGTTTCCTGTTGTTAAGAATCATAAGATTGGTTTCGTTGACACGATGAACAAACTTGTGGTTCCAATTCTTTATGCTGACATTGTTGGCTACACAGACAAGGCAAGATCGTTTACAAAGGGCATCAATACGAAAAGGTACAATTCTTTGGACTGAGCAAGAATGTGTTTGCAGCGAAAGACGGTGACGGCAAAGTCAAGATGCTAAATAAAATGGGAAACGAAATCATTCCTTTGATGAGCGGAGAGTTCACCGAGAATGAAAATTGGATCAAGATCGAAGGACGAAATGTTGTTGGCATCGTGGATTTCAATGGAACGGTTCTTCTCAAACCGAATTTCAAGACAATCACAAACTACGAGTTCAACGATGGCGAACAGGCGAAAGTCTTCCTCCCTGACGGCCAGTTTTTCTACATTGACAAACAGGTAAAATGTGTTGAGTATGACGGCATCAAGTGTCCTGAATGAAAATCGGGATGAATATTCGTAAATCCATGTAATTGAAATGGTTAAGCCAATAAAATATGACCGAAGAACTCGGCATGTCCACAAGAGGCTACGGCAAAATAGAACGGAACGAGGTCACTGTTACCGTCGAAAAACTCTTTAAAATTGCAGAGGCTCTTAGTGTTGATGTTGGACAAATCATTACATTTGACGACAGCCAACATCATTCAATAATTTCAACAGCAAAGTGGATTGGCGGGTCACGTATCATTTGATGCCGATCGAGATGAAAAAACTGTTCGAGGACAAGATTAAACTTCTGGAAGAAAAGATTGAATGGTTAGAAAAACAATTGAAAGAAAAGTGATCTCCGCAGACAGGCGTGCAAGCGGAGACTGCTTCATATTACTCTAAAAATCAATATTTTGTTCTCTAAAAAGTTTTCAACTTAGAAGCAAATATCTTATATTTGAATTAAGAATCCTGAGGACAACAATGTGACCGACGGAAGTGCGGTAATTTCAGCGCGGGGACTAGGTGGCCAACCTCAGGGAAGGTTGTATGCACCCGAATCCAGTCCTCAGGATTCTCTTTTGGTATTTATTGAATGGTCGACGGAGATAAGAGGCAGCCCTTGAGGGGCTGAAATGGATTCCTTGCGTTGCGACGATAATTACCCACTTTACATATCTGGAGAAATTTGATGATTTCAATGTTTTGAAGTTTTTATGATTTATCGAACAACTTTCCTTCTTTCCCTTGATGTACTTTATAAACTTATTTTCGCTCTACTCACATAAATCTGTAAGGCGTTATATTTACAATTTAGGTTGGCAAAATGTGCGGTACTTATCATATTATAAAGTCTCTAAAAAAACACAAAATAATTGAAATATTGAATTTCCCCTTAGTACAAATACTAAACTATCATAGTACATATACCAAATTTTTGTTCCTCTAATAAAGAACTTTCACTTCGACAAGGCCATTATTCTTTGCAATTTAGGTTTTTTTTGAAAATCAAATTACAAAAGGAGAATTATTTATAATTAGAGACTATTTTAAATACTGTATTTTGCTTTCAAATAAAAATTGAATTTGACAATATTTTTTTTTAAAAAATAATGGATTTCAGGTATTAACAAATTAGTGTTAAACCTAAATGCTCTCAAAAAATGCAGCGCTAAATTGAAGGTTAAAACCCTGTATTAACATCAATTGAATATTGCGAGAATCAAAAAACAACAACAAATGAACAGACAAATTCTTAAACACTATATAGAAGAATATAAATTCAATTTTGAGAAAGTAAATCGAGCTGAGATTTACAAATGGGAGGCGGTAAAATGCTATCAAGATAATTGGGACATTGATGCAGAGAATTTTCATGATATGCTATTCTCGTCGTTGCGCATGACAAAAAACTTAATGGACTCTGGAAAGTATTTTCCTCGGAGAATGTTATTAAACTATTCGACACATAGTCCAAATGATGTAAGGCAACTTTTTAGAGATTTATATAATGAAGATGAAGATTTGTATGATAGGATACGAAATTTTCAATCAGGAATTAAGGCGATTAACGATAAAATTTTTATAAACAAGAAAACATATCAAGACGACAGAGCAGTGATTGTTTATTTGGCTTTACATTATCCAGAGCGTTATTTCTTCTATAAGTTTGAAATGTTCAACCAATTCCATAAAAAGTTGGAACTAACATACAGACCTGTTAAGGGACATATTGAAAATATTGGACATCTTAACAGTATTTGTGAATTAGTTCGGCATGAGCTAATTCTTGACCAAGATCTATTACAACTTCATAAAAACAGAATTACTGCTAACAGTTACTTTGACGAAAATCTCAACATTCTAACGCAAGATTTCATTTATGCAGTTACAACTCATTTAAACCCTTATGTTGCTGTTAGAGCAAAAGCGGAAACTAAAATTGAAGTTATAGAAACTACTGTTTTATCAACAGAGTTGATAGGTAGGAATGAACAAATAAGTTTTCGAGGTAAGATAGTCAATTTCATTCAAAACAGCATAGAGAACAAGCGTTTAGGGGACTTAGGTGAACTTTGGGTAATGAAATACGAAATAGAAAAACTAAAGGAAGTAAACAAGCATAAGTTGATTGCCAAAATTAAACATACTTCAAAAGATGAAGGTGACGGAACGGGCTTTGATATCCAATCTTTTGATAGAAAGGGGAACAAAATCTTCATTGAAGTTAAGACGACAAAAGGAAAGAAAAACTCAACCTTTTTCCTATCACGACACGAACTTGAAAAAAGCAAAATTGAAAAAGCTAACTATTATCTCTATCGTTTATACAACTACAACGAGCAGTTAGACACGGCCGACTTATTAGTAATTAAAGGCGACTTGACAAATTTATGTGAGTTTCCGATCATGTATAAAATTAACTTAACCAAAGACAAACTCAACTTTAGCAACTAATAAAAGAGACATAAAATGAAAAACAAATATTTAATAATCATATTTATTTTAAGTTCTGTTACAATGATATTTGGAAGAACAAATAATAACTATTCTAGAAACACAAGTTTAGATAATAATTCGAAAATAATCGAAGATAATTTCAAAACATTGAATGAAAAGATTCATAGAATAGAATTTGAAAATCAAAATCTTTCCAAACAGTATTCCAATATTACTAATCATTACCAACAAACCAACGATAGAATTAATAATTATCTAACATTCACCGGTATTGTCGCTTCAATTTTTGGAGTACTAATTGCGTTAGCAGGAATTTATATAGGTTTTGAGAGCTTGAAGTCTCAAAACAGAAGAAAAGATGCTATTAAAACACTTGAAGATGCAAAGAATTATGTTACAGATAAAAAAACTGAGTTTGACGAATTGATCGATGACAAAAAGAAATTACTACAAAGTGAATATGATAAATTACTTCAGATAATAAAAGATAAACTATTTAGCGATATTGCAATAGAAACTTCAAAAATTAAAGAAGTAGCTGAAAGAAAAACAGAAGAAATTCAAGGCTTTTCTGTTGAGCAAGAAACAATCAAGACAATTGAATTGTTAGAAAAAAGGCTTGAATTTTTTGAAAATATTGGAATTCCTGATGACCCTGAAATTCTGTTTTCGAAAGCAAAATTACTCAGAGAAAAAAATTTGCATCAAGAAGCAATATTGCTTCTTGAGAAATTAATTGAAAAGGTTCCAAATCATCGTCAAGCATACTGGTATCTTGGCTACGAATACGCTGAATTAAATGATATTGATAGTTCTATCAAAAATTACAAAAAACAACTAGAAATTAATCCTTCTGATTCTTCAGCTTTAAATAATATTGCATTAAAATACAAAGCGAAAGGCAATCTTTTAGAAGCCTTGGATCATCTCGATAAGGCAATTGAAAAATCGAACAAAAAAGAACTTTACTACACCAACAGAATTTCTGTTCTAAAAATGCTAAAAAGCTTAGATCGAGCTATAAAAGATTATATAAGCTTATTGTCAATTAACGCTAATAAATCTGAATATTACACTGAATTGATAGATCTTTTGATACAAGAAAAAAGAGATGGTGATGCGATTATCTATTACGACAAAGCAGTCAACCATTTTAAAGAAAAAGAATCTGAAATGTCAAATAATTTTACTTTTTCAAAGGCATCTTTTTTAGGAAATACAGGAAAAGAACTGCTGGCGATAGATATTTTTCAAACATTGATTGATCTTAATTACAAAGTAGAAATCTGCTACATTAAAATTGCAGAATTAAAAAATAAAATTGGTCAAACTAAGGAAGCTATTGCAATTTTAACCAATGGAATTTCGCACAGTCCTTTATATTCTTCATTATATATTTATAAAGCTTTTATAGAATCGGAAACAAATGAAAAAAATTCAAAAACTACCATAGACAAAGGTGGCAATTTAATTAGTACTGAAAGTTACTACCATACAGCTGGACGATTTTTCTATCAAAACAACAAGAACACAATTGCTAAACATTGCTATGAAGGTGCATTTAAAATAATCGAACAGAAACTTAAAAATGAAAAAATTGAAGAAGTAGAAGAAGCAGATATTATGAATTACTACGAAGCTTTGATAATACTGGAAAAACCACTTACCTTGTTCACCAAAGAACACCGAAAACAAATTGTGAGTGAGAAATATTTAATTGTATTGACTATTTTAGACATAGTAGTAAACCTTTTTAAAGAATTTAATGGTAGTGAAAGGGAAAAGGCGAATAGGGCAATACAAGAACTAAACATTGAAGCAAAAGACATAAATTTGATTAGTTGGAATTTCGGAGATATTAATAGTTTTATTGAAAAAACAAAAGATCCCGACTTGGCATCATACATTAATAAAGTAATAAAGTATCTAGAAAGACAGATAACTATTTCTGAACTTGAATAGAATAACTGCATCCAACGTCTAATCAACAGTCAGTTAAGAAAAATCTTAATTTTAAAATGTAAGGCAAATAAAAGTTAAATTTCTTAAAGAAAGCAAGATATGACTAGAAAAATTGGACTTTTCTTTTTGTCACTTTGGCTGTTGTTTATTTTTATAATTATCATAACAGCAAAAGTGCCATATTGCTTTTCCAACGATTGTTCTTTCGTTGGTTTTTCATATTTACTTTCAAATAATATTATTCCGCTGTTTTCCATTTTGGCCTTAGTCATTGGGTTTGTTTCCTATTTCGATTTCAAATTCAAAATGAAGGGATCACCCGAATTGTCGTTCAAGATTACAGAAGTTGAAAATATTGACTATGAGCATTTAACTTTTCTTACCACGTACATCATTCCATTGGTTTGCTTTCAATTTGAAAATTTAAGATACATTATTGTATTTGTTATTTTACTAATAGTGATAGGGGCAATATACATACGCACTGATTTATTTTATGTAAATCCTACGTTGGCAATCCTACAATTCAAGATTTACAAAGTAACGGGGGAATTTAGAAGCGGAGAAATAAGAGAAAGCAGAATCTTAATTAGCAAGGATAAATTGACAAAAGAAGACCGAGTCAAATATTTTAAACTCGACGAACGAATTTATTATGTGTCAAAAATAAAAACAGATGAATAAACAAGAATTAGACAATGCACTTGCATTTTTAAATGCACCAAAAGGCGAGTTACAAATAATTTTATATGCTAATATTGATGGAACAGCAGATCCAAAAAAGTTGGATATAAAAGGTGATGATTTGCCTGAATTAAAACGTTTGTTTGTTGCTGGAATACAATCATCCATTGTAGCGAAAGATGATTTCACTTTACTGCCGCTATCAACTGCTGATGAAAGAGGAAAGTGTTTTTATCAATATGATTTGGACTTGCCTGCTGAATTGCAACTTTTGGAAGACACAATTGGCAACGACGATTTGCAAAATTTCAACTTTGCAGTTAATCAACTATCAGGGATAAATTCACTTATTGTTGTTTTAGCAGATGATGAAAATGAAATAGCATTGTATAAAAAATTATCACCCATAGAAGTTGTAGGTCGAGGTGGATACATCTTGTGGAAATCCAACGAAAGATTTGAACGATTTGATGATCAATTACTACGTATAAGTCCTAAATTTCAAGTTTTAAGAGTACAAGGTGAAATCATAATTGTAGATTTATCGGCTATTGAAAAGAGTTTTGGTTTTCACGATGTAATTACAAGAGAGGCAACAATAAGCCTCGATGTAATAAGAAATCTACAACTTATTAGCAATATTGAAAGTTTAGAAGAATTGGTAAGCGATGCACGATTTGCTAGAAAACTAACAAAAGTCGCTAGAAATTCGCCAGTTATTCAACGAAATATACCAAATGCAGATATTATTGCTTTTTCAAAATCGCACCCTCTTACTAAAAACAAAATGCGATACAATGCGGATGATACACAATTTAATTTAGATACACGTGTTTCAAAAGACTTGTTAATTAAGATTTTGAATGATGATTTGTTGACATCGGAACTAACAAAATTATACTATGATAGTTTGGCAAAAGACGGTATTGAGTTGGATGAAGAAGTAATTATTGATAATGTCGAATAAAGATTAGCTAATTTCAAAATCAATTAAAATTATATTTCCGTCACAAAAAACCATCCTTTTCATAAAAATCTAATAGCTATAAAGCTCCATTTTCACTTTGATCATGGAGCTTTCTTTGTTTTCTATTTCTAATTTTAATAAAAATATGAAATGCAGAATGAAAAGGGTAGGATAGGAGTCTATCATTTTCTACCTCAACTTATATTTTTTGTTTGATCCCTTTCGAAAAGCGATCAAAATTGCTACCGTCAAACCTCCAAAAAGCTTTGCAAAACCAAAAATAGTAAGCCCTCGCCAGTAATTTCTAATTTAAAAAAAGCACATGAAATACAAATGGAACGCGTTTGGAACACTACATTCCCTTTAAACAAAGGAAAAAGCTACTTGTGTTCCAGCTTTTCTAAAAATTCATGCACCAAAGAAAAAAATAGTATTTATACCATTTCTATTCTAAATTCAATTTCGTACCTTTGAATCAATGAGAATTCAACAGACATATAATCAGCTATTTACCGACCCGTACTCCTTCCAAGGCATGGAGCATGACGATGAGGTGAAGGGAGAATGTAAAAATTATACAACTTATTTTCGAACTTTTGATCCGAGGTTAGCTAGATGGCTGAGTTTAGATCCAATTGTTCATCAATTTCAATCTCCGTACACGACATTTGATAATAGTCCAATTCTCTACGTAGATCCGACTGGAAGTTCAGCAGAAGACATTATTATTAAGGGTGGGATGAAAAAAGAAGCATTTAAAGAACTACAATCATCTGTAGAATCTGAGTTGTGTTTATCGACTGGGGAAGATGGTAAACTCGGGTATACTTCTCGAAATTCTGATACACCATTATCTCAAGATGCACAACAATTAGTTAACGCAATTGACGATAAGACAATCACTGTTAATTTGAATGCAGACGATACAAAATGGATTGCGCCTGGCTTAGCCTATGTAGGAGGCGGATTTGGAGGTAATACAGTCACTGAAAGTACTAACGAAATTGAAGTTTCTGGGGGAGAAGATGACAGTAAAGTAAATTTAGTTGTGGCTGAACAATTCGTTAATCCCAGAGTGCTTTCAACGGTAGATAATGAGCAAGGTTTAAATGGAAGTTCTACTCTGCACGAAGTAACAGAAGCATATCAAGGAGCATTAATAGCTCAAAAAACAGGAGAATCAACGAAACCTATGCTCAATGCAGGAAAAGACCCAAATTCAGTTTACTCAAAAGCCCATCTTGCTGCGACACCTCAAAGGAGCACAATTCACGGTTCTAGCTATGATGTAAATGGAGAACCCACAAAAGTCAAAGCAAATATAGTAAAAATGGAATATTATACACCTAAAGGTACAATTTTAGTTACATACCCTTAAATTATGAAGAAAATGCGTTATTTATTTTTGACATTAACATTACTCTCTTTGACGAATTATAGTAATTTAAAATTCCTTAAATTGAATGGTTCTTTTTATGAAGTTTATAAAATAGATTCTTTAAATAATTATTATTTAATTTACGCCTTAAAAAACGATAAACGGTTTAAAATTGTCTCGATCAAATCTGATACTGAAAAATGTAATAATATTTATGTTGGTGGATATTATCAATTTAATTTAACTTCAGTTTATCAAAATCTTCCATTTGCTCCAGTAAATCAAACAGAAATTTATTTGGCATTTGACGATAGTACCGCAATTAGACCCGAACCAGAAAACGGAGTTTATGATCTCTATTTTGGTGATAATATAAAAGGACTTTGTCAAGTAGATGATGGAAAGTAGAGAGTAATTTTATCACTGTTTTTAAATTGAATTATCATCAAAAAAATTGTATTTCGTCAAATCACGAAGAAATGAAATTAAAGTGTTAATTGGTGTAAACACTTTTTTTGCTTAATATTTGTAATTCAAAATCAGCAATTTAATTGTGTGTAATTAAAATGTCGTTTAACTCAACTTCAAACTTTAGCACAAATCCCATTTCAAATCTAATTTCATTTTCGTACCTTTAAATCAATGAGAATTCAAGCATCACACAATCGACATTTGCATACCATACCCCCTTCAACGGCCCCTACTACAGTGCTGTTACAATTACTGATCGTGTACCTTAAATTTTTAAATATGTTTAACAATATTTCCACAAAAAAAAAAATAATAACACATATTCATTTTCTCATGTTTTTTCCTGCTTTTATAGCATTAATCGGATGCGACCAAAACAAAAAAAACAATCCAGTTTATAAAAAAGAAAGTGTCGCTAATCATGATTCATTAGCTGCGGAACATTCGAAGATACTTTACAGTAAGTTAGCAAGTATACCTCAAGAATTTGAGATAAATCCCAAGATTGCTAAAAAAATAATCGGGAAGAAAGGAACTGAAATTTTATTCGATTCAAGATGCATTAATTCAGAAGATGAAACTGTTTTTGTCAAACTTATTGAATGCTATAGCTTGAAAGATTTTATTTTGAATAATTTAAATACTATTACTGACGATGATAAATTGTTAGAATCTCGTGGTATGATTTATTTAAAGGTATTCGATCAAAAAGGGAAAGAACTAACTATGAATAAAGGCAAATTAACGATAAAGTCTCCTGTTCAGGTAGATTCTAGTTTTAAGTTTTTTGAGGGCAAATATTTCACAAATAATATTGTTTGGTCGGAAAACAAAAATGTAAAAATTGGTACCAAAGACATTTCAAGAAAAAAACAGAAAACAAAATATGTAAAGGGAATTTCTTGCGGATCTCGTGCGGAAGGATACAGGTGTGATACGATTTATGGATATCATGATAGTGAGATTGTCAATTCAACAACGAAATTTTTCAGTGAGTTTCGTCCAGAAACATTTGGTTGGTATAATCTCGACAGATACAGTGCACAGCTCTATACTAATATTGATATTAGTGTAGAAAGTAATCAACAAGAAATTTTCGCGATTTTCATGTTGCCAAAAGGATATAATACAATCGTTTCTTGTGCTTATAAAATTGAATTTTTCGACGGTTTCCTCAAACTTAAACAAGTACCAAATTTGGATTCAGAATTTTTATTTCTCCGCATAAGCGGGTCAAAATATTACTTCGATATTATATCTTATAAGAGTGGTGAACAACCTACACTAAAAGTTAAATTACAGGAAACAACTTTTACTGGATTGTCATCAATTTTACAAGAAAAATATGGTCAATTATTTACTAAAAAGAAATTAAAATCGGAAAATACCTGATTAAGAAAAAATATTTCTTTTTAGAGCATTTTAGTTTTAATACAAACTCCATCTCAATTCTAAATTCATTTTTATACCTTTGAATCAATGAGAAATCAATGGCCATATAATCAACACTTTGCCAACCCACAAAGCTTAAGGTGCTAATATAAGTAAAAGCGGAAAAACTTAGCCAGAGATAAAAGAAAGTGACATTCAATTAAAATATTATGATGGCGGATTATCAAAAACTGATGCAGTTGGGGAACAAATTGGACTTGTTCGCGTTGGGCTACTTGATCATTCTGGTGAAGCTATTGGTTCCTTGGTATACAAGAAATCCAATTTAGGAGTACTCAATTCTCTAATTCTAAAAAAATCTCTTGATAAAAAATGAAGTTTTTAAAATATTTATTAATAGCCATTTCTGTAATAACGATTCTTAATTTGTTTGCTATTTTCGTCAGTTATTTCATCAATTTAAGTCTTGCCTCAAAGTGGTATGAACAATTGTTAGTAGGTGTAGTATATGGAGCAATAATAAGTTCTACAAGTTTATTATTTGGAATGAAAAGAAATGTGTACATTTTTCCATTAGTCTATCTTATTCTTAGTATTATACTAACGTGGAATGGTGATTTTAATGGGGTTGAACTTATTTTCCTACTTAATTCAGTTTTTAACCCTCTTTTTTACTTTATTTATGGCTATATTCATGATTTTAACTTGTTTAAAAATGATACCATTCTTCTGAATGGTTTATTTTTTATCTTTCAGCTTTGCATTTTTGCGGTAATTAATTTCATCTACAAAAAACTCAAATATTAAATATAATTGTTATTAATTTCAATTGCTTTGATTAATAATTTGAAAAATATTCCGCATAAAATAGTGAGAAAAATTAATAGAATATGATTGTTTCCCGCATATGCAAAATTGCATCTAACTAAAAAATATATCTTTTTAGAATAAAAAATATCAATACAATGTTATTGGTTTAAAGTTACCCAAGTTCAATTTTAATGAATTATCAATCGTTCTTCTAACTTTATTTTTTAGAAATGATTCATCTTTTACCTACTACCAAATAACCTTTTTCAATTTCTTTCGTAGCATTCTCCAAACTTAATCTATTGGAAAAGAAACGGAAAAAGACATTGCACCAAATACATGAGTTGAACTTATCGTATCGAGGTGAGTGTGGTAATTTTCACATTTTAGGTGAAATCCCGGTCAATTTGAGTCATTTTAGAGTGACAATACTTTTTTTAGAACGCAGCGAAAACAACCGTTATCGAGCTAAAATCGATTTGTACGAAAACAAAGAAATAGAACGTTTTTGCTACGAAATTTTGGAAAGTGAATATGGCCTTGATTTTCAAACTATTCGAAATGACTTCCGGTTACTTATTGAGCAACTTGAAAATCATAGAAATAAGCTTTTTCAAAAAACAGTTCGGAAAAGATCCAAGTCCAGTTTAGAAAAAAAGGAAAAAGATGAAATTAATACGATTCTGCTTTCTCCTCATTTGCTTAAAGAACTGGATATTTTACTTGAAAATGCGGGGATTATTGGGGAAAATGCCAATCGTTTACTCTTGTTTTTGGTGGCTGTTTCCTACCGTTCTCCTTTTCCGCTACATGCCATTATCCAATCAGCTTCAGGTGCTGGAAAGAGTCATTTGCTCAAAGTGTTGAGTCAGTGTTTACCAAGCAATGATGTTATAAGTATCACAAGAATGACTGGAAAATCACTCTATTATTACAACAACCAAGAATTGATAAACAAAAGTATTTTTATCCAGGATTTAGATGGTTTGAAAGACGAAGCCCTTTTTAGTTTTAGAGAGTTGCAGTCTGAAAAATCGGTCTCGATTTCGTCTACCTACAAGGATCGACTCGGTAATTTTTGCTCTAAAGTGAGAACTGTGGAAGCGCATTTTTCTAGTATTGCTTCTACCACTAAAACTACTATTTATCAAGATAATTTGAATCGTTCTATCCCTATCCAATTAGATGAATCTCAAGAACAAAGCAGAAGAATCATTGAATATCAAAATAAGCAAATTGCGGGTGAAATTAATGCAGAAAAACAACTTTTTGCAATTATGCAACTCCAACATTTGGTCAAGCAATTGAACCATGTCAATGTCATCAACCCCTTTGCTCCGCATATTCATTTACCTGAAAATACCCAATATTCTAGGCGCACAAATTTACAACTGCAGCATCTAATTTTACTAATTACCTTTATTCATCAACATCAGAGAAATAAAAACAAGCATGGAAATCTGATTGTCACCCTTTCAGATGTAGAATCAGCCATTGAGTTATTTATCCCTGTAATTGAACTAAAAACCGATGATTTGGATGGCCAATCTAGGCTTTTTTATGAAAAGTTAAAAACGCTTTTAATCGACCAAAACAAAACTTCTTTTTCCCAGGCAGAAATTCGAAAAAGCATGAATTTGAGTAAAACACAGACATTTCGATTTATCCAAAAACTAATAAACTACGAGTATATCTATATTATCAGTGGAACAGCAAATAAAGGATATGTCTATCAGTTAAATTCAGACGATAATTACAATTCTCAACACCATGCAATTAAAACGCACTTTGCCATGATTATTGAAAACGTAAAAGCTCTTGAAGTACTTCAATAAACATTAAATCCAAAAATTTAAATAATTCAAACAGTTTAAAAATCAACCCATGCTTACTTTTTATAAAGCTACCTACGAACATTTCTCCAAAGCAATCAAGGTTCGGAATTATCGAACAGGGGGTGGTCAAATGTACAACAATTGTGTTCGAGAGTTTTTAGCCTATCTCGAGCAACAAGCCATCTTCAATCTGACAGAAATAACAGGTGAAAAGGTGGAAAAGTACTATCGATATTTAACTTCAAGACCATCACGACTAGGAGGTATTTTAAGCCTAAATACTGTCAATCATCACTTGTTTGCATTGAATTTGTTTTTTGACCACTTGCAAACATCCAATATTTTGGAAGAAACGGTTCGATTGCCAAAATACAATCGCAATTTGCTTACGACAAGAGAACATTTAACATTAGAAGAAATAAAAATGATGTTTCAATTTGCCGATTCTAGCAGAGAAAAAGCATTGTTAAGCATTGCATACGGTTGCGGACTTAGGAAAAATGAAATCGTACAATTGAACATCGGTGACATTGATTTCGGAGCAGGGAACCTTATTGTAAGAGAAGGTAAAAATACCAAACGCAGACAAATACCGATCTCTGAGAAATCATTGCAATATTGCATTGAGTATTATTTAGAGGAAAGGCAAGACATCATTGATTATCATCAAAAATTAGAGGCCGCATTTTTATTAAATAATCAAGGAACGCGCATGACAGGGAATCATATGAATTTGATTTTGAAGAAAATTGCAAAACGTACTTGTTTTAAAGAACTACAAAGAAAGCCTGTAAGTTTACATATCATGCGTCATTCCATTGCTACCCATTTGACAGAAAACGGTGCAGACTTAGAGTTCATTCAAACGTTTTTAGGGCACTCTCAAATAGATACAGCTCAACTATATGCAGTGAGACACAGAAAGTCGCTTAAATTGGCTTATTATGCCATCTAAAACTGATCCATTGGATGGAATTTCAAAAGCGTTGTTCTCATTTCCATCATGTCTTCAGAACGGTAGTTCAAAATACTTGAAATGCGTTTGTGCCCAGTAACTTGTTGAATTCGAACTAAGTCTAATTTATCAGATTGTGAAAGATTTCGAGTAACAGATTGACGAATTGTTTTTGGATTCAAAACGCGGTCGGGGAAAAAATGATTGAGTGGTTTGACCATTCTAAAAATGCCGTTTACGGTGATTGGATCACCCAATTTATTCAGAAAAAGGCTTCGCTGATTGAATCGATCAAGTTGCGATCTTTCATTTTGCAGGTAATTTGAAAAGTAACCGATTTGAGCTTCATTCAAAGTGATAACCCGCTGCACGCTTCTTGTTCCTTGCATTAAGTATATTTCTCCTTCAGCTAGATTGATGTCAAATTTTCGAATTTTGACAATGTTTTCACTCGTCAATCCTTGGTAAATCAATAATGAAAGAATGGCTTTGTTGCGAAAGTTTAAAACAGCATACCGTGAAGGTCGATTCATCAAATAGTCTAATTCTTTGGCATCGAACAAATCTTGAAATTGAATGGGCTTTTTCTTTTTCCGAAAAGTCAATTTCTGGATAAAATTATTTGAAATTTCTCCACTGTCTAGCAAATAATTGTAGTAGTGTTTTACAGCATATAGTGAGGTATTGGGATCCTTGTCTAGCTTGCTGAAATAATTGATTAAATCAAGATAGCTAGCATGTTTCGGCTCTTTTACCACCCATAAAAAATGCTCTATCAAAAACAAATAAGTCGTCACACTCTGTGGCTTAAATTGCTCCGCCAAAAAGTTCTTAAATCCCTCTAATGTTGCGTCTTCTTTTTTTTTCATAGAAGGGGTTTACGTTGGGGAGGGGGAATGGTTATTATAATTAATCAAAAATTTAAGAAAAGTTCTCGCAAAAAGGTTTTTAGTATACCTAACAATGGTCAAAACTTTCTAAAATCATTTCTATGAACTCGCTTTCAAATTAGGTTCGATTTGAAGAAGCTTTCGATTAGTTATACAAGTATTTCCTTCAAAATAAAATAGAAAGAAACTATTACGTGGAATAGAAATTCGAGTTCTTTCATTTTATTAATTCTCCATTGGAAAAAAGCATGACTTCAATTAAGTCTCCCTTTTCATTATATTTCTTAAATTCACCTTCAATTTTACCTTTTTCGTTATACTGTCCTTTGTATCTTAATTTGCCATCGATGTAGTAACCTTCGGTTACACCGCACTTATTTCCATTGACATAAAAATCAATTGTTGCAAGTATACCATTTTCAAAGTACTGAATAGACGGACCACTAGAAACTCCTTTTTCATTATAGTTAAGAATTTGTTGAACAGCTCCACTTTCATAAAAATAAATTTCAATACCAACTTTAATTCCATTGTTATACATTGATTGCCAATGTAATTCACCAGAAGTATAGTAACCATAAGCAATCCCATGTATCACACCATGTTCATAATTAAGTGTATTTAATAACCTTCCAAACTCATCATAGAAGGTTGCTTTTCCATGCATTTTTCCATCAACCATCGTTCCCTCCGCTTCAATTTTTCCATTATTGTGATAATCTGTAAATTTCTGAGAAAAAACAATTTGACAGTAAGAAAGCAAGAGAAAAAAGAAAATTGTTTTCATAAGACTTTTCATGAGCTATTTGATTATTTATTTACTGGATTTGATAATGAAGTTGGAGCACCAGAAGTATCAATTGAAACACCTTCAGTAGACTGATTTATGGTTTTTGCATCATTTCTTGATTCAAAAGTTGCTCGATTTTGAGTATCTGAAGCTGCCCCAGTTGTTGTTAGGTCAATAGTATAATTTGATGGAATAACTTGTCTATGTCCATCTATGATCTCTCCTTTAGAATTTGTGTTAGTAGTTCCTGTTATTGTTAATCTTATACTTTCAACACTTCCTGCCGGAAACTTTGCACCAATAGTTAACATGTTTGCCTCCCCTGGCGCTGGCGCTGGACTTGAAATAATCAAATTTCCATTTTGATCTGTAACTGAAATATTAGTCGCACCTGCCCAATTTATGAAACTCAACGAAATTTGATCTGCCTTCGCTGCAATATTCAAATCTATACTCTCTGAAACTATGCTTTTGTCGCTATTTCCAAATTTTCCATTCACAGAATTAGTTACTGTATTAGGATCTCCAACAATTAATGGAACCGTTTTACTTCCTCCAACTTTAGTTTCTCTTGCTGTATAACTCCCTATAGCAACTGCATTGTCAAACGCGTTCGCAGGTGTTGCGTTTGTCTTTTTAAGCACATCGGCATTTTGTGCCATTTCTGAATCCATCATTTTTCGCTTAACCACAAATTCTATTCCTTTGTCATCAATACAAGTAAATGCTAATCCTGGCTTACCTATTCCGTGATCTTTTGCCGAAGAATTAAAAATTGCATCATAAGTACCCAGAAAATTAGCTTTGACAGCAAATGCAAATTCCAACCCTTCTAATTCTACACCATCAATAACTCGATTTTCACTAAATGCATAAACACTATTCCAAGGATAATTCGCTGACAAGGGATCAATCGCAAAAAACCTCCCCAACCTGGGGTCATGCATACGGTATTTATAATTCACAGAATTACCATCACCTTTCACCTCATCGTCGTGTTCCTGGGCCTGGAAGGAGTACGGGTAAGTAAATAGCTGATTATATGATGATTGAAGTCTCATTGATTCAAAGGTACGAAATTGAAATTAGATTTGAAATGGGATTTGTACTAAAGTTTCAATCAGAACTTATCACCTCAATCGATACAAATCAAAATTAAATAAGATTTTAAAATACAAAAAAAGGTGCTCGCACATAGTCGCACCTTTAAATTACGGCTTCAATAACTAAATTTATTTTTGAATATCAGGTATTTACGTTGTAAATCAAATCAGGACATTGGATACATTACATTTTTGGTTTCTAACGCATCAAAACCAAATTATAGTAACTTTACCGCCACTTTTAAAGTGTCTGAAACTGTTTAACTACTGAACTACTGCATGGTATGTAAAAGTTTCTAGTCCCTATAATAAATCGAGAAGCTTCCTTTTCCAATTTGCTTGTTTTTTGCGTTAACACATTTTCGAGTTAACTTAGCTGTGTACTTTTCCGCTCTGTTTTATTCATTTGTTAAAAGTTGATTTTTACTTAAGGGATTTTGATAAGATAAACTATTTTTTAATTCGAATAAGTTTAAATAATGGAATTTTGGATTCAGGTTTTTTTAAAATAATTGTATTTTCACTTTTAAATTCAGCTTCAATATTTTTTTCTGATGAAATATTGTATGAACTAAATAATTCCGATGCAATTAATTTTTCTTTTACAATAAATTGAAAGTTTGATTTTCTAGCTATTGAACTTATAATAATTGTATTTGTGTCACAAAAGAGATTTACTAATTTATTTTGATTCAATTTGATTAATCGACCCTTTAGGCTTTTACTTTTATAACTTATTATAAGCTCACAATTATTTAAAATACTATGATCTTCTACTCTCCAAACACCAATAAATTTTGACATAGGAGTTTGACTTAATTTTGAAATATCACAACTTGTAATGATAATCGCAACACAAATTAAAAGTTTATATACATTCATTTTTAAAATTTTAAAGGCCAAGTGCTTTCTTATTTTCTTCAGCACGTTTTATTTCCAATTGATCTTCAGGAGTCAAATTCATCTTAGGTATACATTTTAATATTTCTGCATTTTTAATTTGTTTCAACATTTGCTTTTTTTGTCGTAAATGTCCCGCTGAAAATTCAGTTTCTTTTGTTCCATATGGAAAATAATATTTCCATTTTGTTTTAGATGATACAAATTTATCAAAATTTGCGTTTGCACCAGTTGGATTGTCTCCATCTCCTCCTTGTTTTTGAAACGATTCTATTATTATTTGATTTCCAACAGAATTCCATTCTTCGTCATTCGACAAAAAGATTTCATCAAATTGAGCAATTGTACCATCATCATTTTTAAATAAATGTTGATTATAATACCACCAATAAAAATTTTCAGGTATCTGATGCGTTCCAGATCCATCAATAGTACCACCTACAGAAAAACGATATACCTTTCCTTTATAAGTTACATTTATTTTAAAATCCTTCCGTTCCTTATCCAAAACGCTTGAACATTTATAAGTTCTTTTTGTTGGGTTTGCAGCAATTTGACTTTGATCTTCTAATTTATAATTTAAAATTACCCCCCTTTTTTCTTTTAATTTTAAAGCCTGTTTCTCAGTTAATTTTGGCTTAACTGTAACTTCATCTAAAACAACTCTATCATTGTCCGAACCAATTACACTTCCTTTACTATTTGTTGGCGGATTTGAAGGATTTGTACCTTCCAGCCCCGATGGATCGATAAAATATATAGGATTATTATTGAATCCCACATAGGGAGATTGATCAGGATATTTTGACATAAGCGGATCAAGCGTCAGCCATCTTCCTAGCCTTGAGTCGTATTGCCTAAATTCTGTAGTATAAGAATTTCCATCACCTTTTACCTCATCGTCGTGTTCCATGCCTTGGAAGGAGTACGGGTCGGTAAATAACTGATTATATGGCAATTGAATTCTCATTGATTCAAAGGTACGAAAATGAATTTAGATTTGAAATGGGATTAGTACTAAAGTTTGAAATAGAATTTATCACAATCTTTTATAATTAAAACTTAGCTAATGATTTAAAAGTACCAAAAATGCTTAAAAAAGGTACTCTCTTAAAATAGCACCTTTAATTAAGGTTTTAAAGGCTCTCTATATTATTGAATATCATTAATATTAAAATGTTTGTGAAATCAACTAGTATATAAATTACTTTATTTCCAAATCAATCAGTTCTAAATTGAAAAAACCAATCATAGTCTTCAAATTTAACTTGCTCTTCTTTAAATTCGTAGATGTTTAAAAGGTTAAAGTTGTTTTCATCCAACTGCTGAGGATCATAATATAGCCATGTTTCTTTATTTAAAATCTTTTTGAGTTTCAAAAACTCAAACTTACTATTAATGTCAAATTCACCTACAAAAGAGTTGTCATTTTTATTATAATACTCTAAATACAAAGTTATTTTTTTCATAAATTTATTTATACGCCAACAGGTGCTAAAATTATCATTCCAATAATTATTAAAATCCCTCCAACCGTCACTGTTGTAGTCACCGGATTTGGTGGAGGAATATTGATTGTAGGCTTTATAGTTTCAATTTCAAAGTCGAAAGGATTATCTATAAATGGTTTTGTCGTAGTTCTTCCTTTGACAGGTTCTTTTGTCTTTTTACCAGTTTCAGGATCATAACTACCTTTATGCTTATTTCCTTGCTTGTTATATCTTTCAACATCACCGTGCTGCCTGTCCCATTCTAAAATATCACCATCTGAATTTATCCATCGAGGTCTACCTCCAACTGGTTTTGTTTTAGATGCTTCAGGAAATCCAGGTAAAGATTTTGGCGGGGGAATATAACCTGATTCATTAACTATTTTTTCACTGGGATTTGTATATTTATCACCATCGGAATTGAAATATCCTTTATAGGAGCCATCACTATTCCATGAAACTGAATATACTTTACCATCAATTGAAAATTTTTCTAAATCCCCATCTTTGGCTTCAAATACCTTTCCTTTATAATCTATTTTTCCATCTCCTCCATAATCTTTTAAATTGGACAATATTTTAGCTCTTTCTGGAAGAATTAATGTCGTGCCACCAGCTCCATTTACAGTTTTTGTTTCTCCATTTCCGGTAGAGTTAACAGAACTTAAACCATAAGGATCAGTAAAGTAAGTTGGGTTGTTATCAAAAGAAGTATATGGCGATGCGTATGGGAAAGTTGACATTAATGGATCTAGTGATAACCATCGCCCAAGCCTAGCATCATATTGCCTGAATTCTGTCGTGTATGAATTCCCATCACCCTTCACCTCATTGTCGTGTTCCTGGGCCTGGAAGGAGTACTGGTCGGTAAATGACTGATTATATGATGATTGAATTCTCATTGATTCAAAGGTACGAAAATGAATTTAGAATTGAAATGGGATTTGTACTAAAGTTTGAAATAGTATTTTTTTACTTTCAATCTAAAAGATTAAGCTTTTTCTTTATTTTGAGATATCCAATTTGCTAAAAAATGATATTTATTGAATCACTTTTCTTTGTTTATTTTTAAATCTTTAGAAATCAAGTGTTTTAAAATAAATATTGCAACGTCAACAACAGTGTCACACAACCATCGTTTTCTTACTTATAAAAAAAAATGACGTTCCCAATATCAATAATGAATTGATTACCATCGTCGTCATAATAGGTTATAGAATTCAAAATAATGCTGGAATTATGCTCCATAAATTGATTTAAGAATTTCCCAACCTTTTTGCAATTCAACTTTGGACTTAATCTATTACTAATCCGGTTGTCGGTGCTTAACACTTGGTAGCAAAAAGTCAGATGGAAAAGTTTCTTACCATTTACATCTAATGAAGTGAATATGTCGTTTAAACTCATGATTGTGTCTATAAAGTATGTTTTAAATACAACTAAGCTATCAACCAATAAATATTTTCGTCCATATTCATCTTGGGATTCAAATTCATTGTTTCGAATATTTTTGAAAATAACCGTTCTTGGTTTAATTGTGTTTATACTCTTGAATGATTTAATATTATCCATTGATCCACTTAATTCCAAAGTAAATAATGTATCAGAAACCTTATATGTTAATTTTTGACAATTTAAATATGAAGAAAAGGTCAGTATAAAAATAACTAATATTTTGCTGCTAATCATGGTGTTATATATGTTTGAAAGTTAAAGTAAGTAGGGGATCCTGCAGGTGCAACACCACCATAGGCTGGATTTACAACAACACTAGAAAAGCTAGCATTTAAAGATGGGCTGGGGCCCGGAGCTGCAGTTAGTGTAGCAATTACTCCAGCAGTGTATGGCGTGGGTCCAGCAGTATTAAATTGAATATCAATAACTATATTATTTAAAACTGTATTATCAGCTCCAATGCAAATGCTCGTCAACCTACTGCCTACATTATTTCCCATTGCTCCCGTCCAAGTTGCCGGTGGCCCAGCAGGGGCGCCTACTGCGCTTTCTGCTCCAGACATTACTCTTCCTTCATAACTTATAAATCTATTTCCAGCTTGAGGAGTTCCTGAGGCTGCGACAGTTTGAACACCAGCAGCTCCTGGTCCTGGTCCTGCGGAAGATATAGCGGATAAATTGTTGTTAATAATATCAAACCTCCCACCGGGAACAAAAGGTGTTGTTGATGGAGCTCCATCTAGGGTTCTAATTCTTGCTTGATCAGGACTATATCCAGCAGTTGCTGCGCCGACATTGTTCACAGCGTCGCCAGGAGTTGGGTCCTGAATTGTACCACTAGCATTTTTATTAACGGTTAAAATTTGTCCTGCTCCAGCAGCTCTTAGTCCTGTAGCATTATCAATAATATTCAAGTCTTGCCGTTGATTTGCAGCATTTAAAACTTCAGAAACACTAATATCAGTAAAAGGTAATCCACCTGTTGCCGGTGTTCCAGGGTTTTGTGTTTCAGTTACATGACTTGCCTCCCTTCCTTCTAATTCTATACAGTCTAATACTCGATTTTCACTGAATGCATATTGACTATTCCATGGAAAGTCTTTTGCCAATGGATCAATCGCAAAAAACCTCCCTAATCTAGGGTCATGCATACGGTATTTGTAATTCACAGAATTCCCATCACCCTTCACCTCATCGTCGTGTTCCTGGGCCTGGAAGGAGTAACGGTACTTCTCATCAACGCTGATATTACGTCCATCCAAAGTTACCCCAAATGGGCTGTAATCCTGCGCTGTTCTTATGTCTGCCATGTAATAATCAACTGTGACGCCGCCCGAGGAAGTCGAAGGATGTGGAACAGGTTTGTCTGAAATTACTGTAAGTACGTTTCCAAGGTGATTATTTAATTCATAATTACGCTTACCGATGTTATGAATTGTCACTTTTGGAATCACATCTGTTGCGGTTCCTAACATTTTAATGTGAGCGTTCAAAACACCCAATCGCGATGAACCATAAATGTGTTTTTCTGCTTGGTAATAATCCACACTTTCTGTAATTTCATCAATCACACGGTCATATACGGCCATCGTGTTTCCACTAGCATCTAAAATGTAATATGTCGATTTTTCAAGCACGTCACCAGAAGTTAAAACATGTTTTCCAACACGATGCCCCATCGCATCATACTCAAATATAATATTTTTCTTCAAACTTCCACTAGGTCTGGTAATTTTTAACACTTTACCGTCAACCCTCCATTCAATATTATCTATGTCTTCTTGCTCGTCATAGATCAATCGTCCTTCTTGGTCATACTTATAATTGTTGATATCATTAATCGTCGCGATAGTTGCTTCGAATAGGTCCATATCATCTATGTCATCTGAAAAATCAGTTTCTACAACAGCATCGTTGACGTGGTACAACCTATTTTGCAAAAGCTTTCCTGAGAGATTACGTTTGTATTGATAGGTTAACTCGTCGATTGTCGCTCCAGCTTCATTGTGTCTGCGCTGAAATATAATATTCCCATTGGCGTCATATTTAAATTGGTTGAAATATTTTCCTCCATAGCTTCCAGTATAACCCCATGTATTAGTTGACAAATTTAAATTATCAAAACTTCTGCTCTCACTTAATCTATTCAATTGGTCATAGCGATAGGCATTCCCTAAAGGTAAAATCTCCCTAGTTGTTGGTTCGGTAATTGTTGTCACCATGCGACCAATGTTTCCATTGTATAAATCATTGCTGTTGGCAATCAAATCACTTCCCGATTGGTCAGCTAAGAAATCATTTGTTCCAGCTATGGAGCCGTAGTCACCAGCAAAATAATGCAATGAAAATCCAAAGGCATCTCTCGCCAAGATGTTTCCATCACCATCTTTTCCAGGATCATAAGTTTCGTTCAAGGAATTTGAATTCACTCCTTTCATCCAACCTTGAATCGTATAAACGTAATCAAGACCTTGTACTTTTTCTTGTCCCAATTCAGTGCGTGCTAATGGTCCATGTGCGTAGTATTCATATCTTGCCTCTTTGTCCCAAAATGGTGTCATACCTGGTTCGTTTTGAGAAGCAATTTGTCCGTGTTCCGGCGTTGTTAATGGGGTAGTGGTAGTAGTGAAAACCTCTGTAATTCGGTTATCTGCATCATACTCATACGCGTGGTGCCATTGATCAATTTTTCCTTTCTCATAACTCACGCGGTGCACATTGCCAGAAATCAAGTCATAATTGTAATCCATGCGTTTAAATTGTTGGTCAACCAATAATGGATCTTGTGCCATTTTTTGGTTGTCTTGCAACAAAGTTTTCACATTTCCATGGATATCATAGTCGTAATGCGTTGCATGATCGTATGTTTGGTCATCACCATCATATTGATATTCATACGTCACATGTGTAATTCGCTTGCGTTGTGTTTGCGGATTTGGCACAAAATCACTTGGTAATCCTGTTATTACAGTTTGGTCATAATAACTTTGCGTCACTTCGTTTCTCGAACCGTTTTCATCGATCCAAACTTTTAATTTATTATCATCAATCACTGTTGGTATGTATTGTCCACCGACGTTAGTTCCAAAGATATTAGCAAACAAGAATGAACCTTCATTTTCAGTTTTTTCGCCTGCTTGATATACTCTTCCAAGCGCATCATACAAACTATAACTAAATTTATTGTTTTTGTATTGTCGGGCATTTTGGCTCACCACCAATCTACCCAATCGATCATAATAGAACCTTGAAGAAAAATCCTCAGATTCGTCGCGTAATGTTCGCACACAAGCTCCATTCAGGCTGTTTACATAAGAAGATTGATATGCACCACCAAACACTCCTAAATATCTGGTTCCAAAAGCCAAAGCTCGCAACTGCATCAGATCATCTCCACCGTTGCTAGCAATACCTTCTGGCAAATCATTGTCTTGCTCATTCCATGAAATTAAATCTAGCGCATGGGTCACTGGGTCTAACTCTACTGCTGTTGAACGTAAGAATGTACCGTCATTTCCAATCACATACCCAACCACATCATCGTGAAAAAATACATCATTCAACACCGCGGTTACACCTGGGGCAGGATAATTTGTAAAAGTAGAGGTAGTCGTATTGAAATAGCCAATATACCCATTTGTTCCAACTGTCATCAAATTTCCGTTTTCAAAAATGTGCATTGCGCGCAACTGAGAAGGTCCGCTGGACGGGGTATAGGTGCTACCAAGTGCAACAGAATAGCCTCCAACGATTGGTGTTAACTCGATTTTTTGAATTGAACCATTCGCTGTAATCCAACCTTTAAGCGGATCAAAAGAGGGGAATTCAATTGCCCGCATATTTTGCGTAAAAGTCTGTTTTGTTGACAATCCGTTCGTAACAGTTGCCAAATATCCATTTCCACCTAACACAGCAAATCCATTTTCTTTCGTCCAAACACGGTTGATTTGAGCGCTGAATTGTGCACTTAAGCTATTGGTTGGTTTCACAATACGCCAAGTATTTCCGCCATCAAGCGTTTGTCGTACAAAGAAATTTTTTCCAACAATAGTTCCTTGATTGACATCAGCAAAATGCACATCTGTAATTGAATCCGAGAACACATTTTTCACTTGTGTTCCAGTCACACCTTGAAAGCGATAGACTTTCGAGTCATTCCCAACCGCATAAACTTTTGGTTGAGGAATCGTTTGAGAAGGTATGATAGATGCGCTATTGAAATCAACATTGTGCACCAATGTAGTGTAAGAAAAAGGCGAGTAGAATGGATTTTCTGAATACAAAACCGTTCCTTTGTCTCCTACGATATAAGTGCGATAATTATCTGTAGTTACCCCTTTAAACAAAGAATTACTAAAATTACTTTCAACTGTTTCTCCATTGTTGAGATACAAAGGAGAAGTTGATGAAGTAGAAGTATTGTAAAAATTCGCATAACCATTGGTACCCACAACTATTAGAGAAGTTGGAATTATTCTCGCTGCTTCGTTCAAATCTGACAATGTTTGCAGACCAACAATTTTTGCAGGATTGATTCCTATTTTTTGAATCATCAATCCATTATCACCGACAGCGCAATAATCAGTCAAACTGCTAGTCAACGAATTAATGTTTCTAATAGGTGTCAATCTCAAACCACTTCTGTTGGTGAAAACCACCAAAGTCAAATTCACGCCTGATATCGCAGGAGTAGTATAAATTTCTCCTGTCTTCCCCGTTAATGTAACTCTTCCACTGTTGAATCCGAGTGTAGACATAGTTGCAGAAGCAGGAATGCTTGATACTAGTGAAGTAGAACTAGAAGCAGTAAGTCCTGAGCTAAGTAAATTAATTCCATGAAGTTTTCGTTGATTACTTTCATATGCAAAGACACGATTTCCAGCACGATCGATGACAATATCAGTAAAGTTCGGTGACGATGTACCTGACGCAGAAATAGTTGCGATTGAGAAAGTTGAACTACTCGCAGATTTATAAATTGAATAAACTTTTCCGTTTGAAGAAAGTATAACCCCAGAAATTTGTCCTCCTGTAAAAGACTGTACTAATATTTTTGTAGCATACTCGCTCAGGTCACTTGGATTTAATTGAACGATTCCAGTAAAATTGATGATTTCAGCACCAGAAAAAATAGGGGAAGACAACCATATTTTACCTGAAAAATCACTTGTTATAATCCTTTTAGGATTAGTTCCGATTTTAAATGAACCACTACTTGCAAAGTAATTCAACGGCATCAAATAATTAGTCATATCTACCAAGTAAGGATTTCCAGTCAATGAATAGTTTATAGTTTTTTGCTGTCCAGATTCAGACAATCCAAACAACACCATATTTGTTGCATCTCTGTAATTCAACTCTAAACTTTGATATTTATTTCCGTCATCAAGGAGTTCCCAATTCAAACCACCATTAGTTGTATAAACAAGTTGTGGATTGCCAGTTTCAGCATCTTCTCTGAGCGCAATTCCTCTATTCAAATTGATAAAAAAGGCTGTTCTGAAAAATCCAACATCACCACTTTTTATTAATTTTTGGTCAAAACTAGATCCACTCGCTGGAGTTTTGATTTGGGCTACATTTCCATCATTACCTACAATTACGCCGTCAGTTGCTGAGAAATAATCAACGGAAAACCAGCCAGCTCCTTGTACTTTTTCAGACGTTAAAACACCTAATATATTTTTTACAATTAAGTCATAACTGCCGGAAGAGCTATTTAAAGTAACCGCATATATAGAACTAACACCATTATAAACGTAGGAATTAACATCAATAATAGGATCTGTCACACCTGAAGGCAATGCCAAATTTCCAAGCGTAAAAGTATTACCTCCGTCCACTGTTGATAATGTTTTTCCATTTTTCGCAACAAAAAGACCAATGTTTTGAGTAAGGAAAAATAAATCTTTCAATGTCACCGCTTGTCCAGTAGCATAAGTATTAAGCATATCCCAATTGGAACCTCCATCTGCAGTCTTCAAAGCCACACCGTCTTCCCCAACAGCATATCCAACTGTTGCTGTTACCATTTTTACTTTGTTTAGTTTAGCGGCAACGGTATTTTGTATTTTAGTCCAGTTTGCTCCACCATTGTCTGTTTTGTAAAGCAACCCGCGATATTTCGTGCCCACTTTCATGTATCCACTTAGATAACCTTTCGATGCAGTTACCATTTGTATGGCTGTCGTAGTCAATCCAACTTGCAATCCATTAGGTAATCTCATTTCCCAAATCTCCATTTGATCTTGATCAGGCATGGATTGATGTGTAAGTTGATTCAATGAATTGTAAACATATGTCGTAGGCAATCGATGGCTCGACATAACCACGTGAGTTCCGTATCTGCGATCATTATTAATAGCAACAGATTGCACATCAAATGAACTAGTTGTTTCCAAAAGTTGCACTCCTTCTGGTGGTATGGTTTTAATCAAATTCCCCGCTTGATCATAGTAATATAGCGTTCTGTGATATTCGGAATCATAATAAGTTTTTGTAAAATATTCAACGGCATTTATACAATGTTTCACATATTGAGATGCAATGTGATTTTTGATACTATCAAGATAAGCGTTATATGCATTCCAAGCATTCGCCAGCGCATTGTTAGTCAAAAATTCAGTACAAGGGTCTATAAAAACGGCAGTTGGAAATTCTTCCGTAATAGTTATTGGTGTTTCAGGTTGACATGGAGGTGCAGTCGCCTCGGCACATTGCTCCTCAATTTCCGGTCCATTTTCGTAGTCGATTCGAGTAACAAAGCCATCCATCACATCGTTTAAATAAGCGCAATAGGCATCCACACAATTACATAAATTATTTGATTCAAAAAGTTCCTGATCTATTTTTTTTGCTGGTTTATATCCATTTAAATCGGCCCAATCATTAAAATTCTCTAAACATTCGAGATATTGATCGTATGCCTCGTCGCACGAAGCATCAGAATTTGTCAATGTCGGAGTATCAGTATTTGTGCATGTTTCACAAATACCCAGTGGAAGGCAAGTTGTTCCAAAAAGTGTATCTTCATAGATTGTCCCTCCTATATCGTAGCTTGCCAACAAATAAAATTCATGTCTATTTCCAAATGCGTCTGTTTCACCATAAGGAGTAAATCCATTAACTGATACTAAATCTGCCATCTCCAGTGTTGGAGAACTATTATCCGAATGCGTCAATACAATCGGACACATTTCAGTATTAGTTATTGTAGTTATAGAGGTGAACAGTGTTCCGTCGAAATCTTCAACGGTTGTGCTTCCGGTGGATGTTGCTGTTGTTCCAATTAATGAAGCTAATGATGAATTATAAAAAGTGCTGGCTGTTAGATTGTATCCTGCAGTAAATGATTGATTATTCAATACATCTTCCATTAAAGCTCCAAGATTTTCAGTATTATCAAATTGCGCCCCTTGGCATGTTTGAGCAGTAGGTTGATGACAACTTCCGACTGGAACTTGAGTGGAAGTCCCACTGTTTCTGTGAATCGCATCACACCTCAATGTTGCAATGTAATTTCCTGTATTGTCAACGCCAACTAAATCAAAACTATTTGATTGTGTAGGATTAAGTTCAGAAAATGATTTAATCAAATTCAAACTTGAAAAACTAAAAGTTGCAGGATAATAGCTATTGATTTTCAATTCTAAAACAGGTCCACCAGAACTACTTGGTGAAAATTTAAAGATATGATTAGTAGCGTCATAAACGTAATATACATTTGCCGTACCTGGTACAATTGCATTGGTTATTGCATTATTCACCAATGGAGTATAGCTAGCACCACCACCTTTTATTTGAATAGATGAAGTAGAAGTTAAGTCTCCAGTCATTGCCATACTTGATAAAAGGGGCGTCAAAGAAACACCTAAATCATTTGGTTCACAAATTTCTTGAAAATTACAGTTTTGAATATCAATTTTGGTCGTTCCACTCAAAATCGTCTGGAAAGTAACTCCTGAAACGGACACACTTGCTGTTACTTCAAAATGATAATCACTACCGATCTTAGTTGTAAATTGCAGATTGCTAAAGGAAATAATATCGTTCCATGTAAATGGAGTAGGCATCACTGATGGCATCAACAATGATAGCTCTGAAATTACTGTAGTTGTTGAGGTCAAAACCAAATCTACCTCCAATAATGAAGATGAAATCGACTGTTGATTCCATTCCAACGATGGAATAGGAGTGCTAGAGTTATTATTGGTAGCTGCCAAATACAATCCAACGAACGAAGGATAGCTGTCGACTACAAAACTTGCGTCAGTCAATGCTGAATTTGAAACAATTGCACTTAAGAAATATTGCAAGTTGGAAGTTGTTGGACATTGACCAGTCAGTAAATATGTTTGATAAGCAACTTGATTTGGGTCAACTTCATGAGTCAATTCACTGATATCTCTAAATCTTTGGATTTTATATTTGTACAAGTCATGATTAATGTAATTACATGGTTGAATAGTATTAAAATATTGAGTAAGCGAAATGGATAAAGGAAATGTCATCAGATCGAAAAATTGATGGTCCAATGGATTAAAAGCCGTATTTTCTATACAGCCATTATAGCCGTAAAAATTGACATCGTTGATTGATCTATCAATTGCAAACGCGTGTTGTGCTTGTTTTTTAAGTGATAAATACAATGAACGGTATCGCTTCCATTCTTCATCTCTTGTATTTGCATTTACAATTGGATCTGAACCAACATCATCTCCAAAACTTAAACAAGATCCTGATGGAGCGACGCCAACTAAACTTGTCCCACATCTTACAATTGCTGCGCTGAATTCAGCTAAATTATAATGTGTTGAACCAACCTCAGTATAATCTGCAATTTTAGTCAATACATCTGCTTCGTATCCTCCATAATTAGATGTACCGTAAACAAGAAATGGATCCCATGCATTTGTGCTGATGGCAGACCAATCAGTCAATCTATCTTCAACAGTTGAAATGCTCAAGTAAGTTGGCTTAATCAACCCCGCTGCAATTGCTCCATCCCAAGTATCTATTCTAGTCAATAACGCGTCGAAGGACTCGCTTGTGTAAGTGTCACTATTGTTGATTTTTTTTGTAAATTCTTGGTATGTTTTGTAAAATGAATATTCAGGATGATATAAAAGGAGTGAATATGCCCATGAGTTTTTCCATTGACTAATGAAATCATCGACATATTTAAGATACTCTGGAAAAGTATAATAAGTATTAGTGGTAGCATCTAAAAATACTTGACTCAAATCAGAAACTTCTGGATTAGTTGCAGTAACTGTTACTCCATCGATATCTAACTCAACAGTTGATAAAGTAACGTGTGATCTCGTGATTGAATCTTCTTCTAAATATTGCGTTTGAATGTATCCATTTATCAAAATTTGCGGAGAAGTCCAATGACCTCCAAATGGCAACACGTTACTTGGATTGTAAATAGACAAAGGAAATGCACTTACGTTTGTCGTTCCATCGGCATTTTGATATTCCCCATATTGCCCATCTGGATAAAAATCTCCAAGCATCATATCGCGTGTAACTTCAAACATCGATGGCTCTTTACATGGTTCCAAGCATGCTTCGATATTCAAACGATATTCCTCAGCTGTGCCATTTCCCGCTGCTACGTAATCTGACAATGTTCCGAGGGCAAGTATACATGCATCACAATCCACTATTGGTTCACAATCACTAAAATCTGTTTCAGCCAAAAATGCTGCTTCGAAATCTTCTAACGTTTTGATGCATGTATTTACTTCGGGGTCTAAAAAAGCATTTACATAAAAATCTTTAGCTTGCTCATTGACACGAAGAACTTTGCTGATTACATAGCTTCCAACACCTAATGAAATATCCAATGTTTTATCATAAGTAGTTTCTGAACTTCCTTCATTACAAATAGTTGTAAACTCGAGCGCATTAGTAGTTTCATTTATTGTAAACTTTCCAATCTGTGCTGGGATATTTTCAGAAGCAAGAACATCGTTTCCACATTCGTCAAAGATCTTGATTTCTAAATCATAAACACAACTAAAACAAATTCCCTCAGCCAAACAGGCATCATCCAAAGTATCAACAACTAATCCGTATTCCAAATGAACATTGGTTGTTGCAGATAAAAGTAAAACCTCATTGACTGTTTTAGTTGTTCCGTCACTAGACAAGACATTAGAATTTTGAATGCCGTATGCGTCAGTATTTAAAATGTCAGAGGTGAGTTCAATTCCTTCAGTCGCTGATTCAAGTGCTTTCATATTCTCTGGAGCTTCCCCAGCCAACGAAGTAGCAATCACTCTTCCTTCCTGGTCTAGATATGAAACACTTACTTGTCCATTCGGGTCAACCACCATATTTTTTTGATAGTGACTCGCAATACCAACTTCGGAGCCAAACATTCTGTCTAATTGTATTTGATCGGGATGTCCATAATAATACTTTGTCTCGTGTCCCGAACCCAATTCAAACCCTTCACCAACTCCTCCTTGACGACGAATTCTTCCAGTGTTATCAGGTGTATATTCAACCTGTGTAAACGGTCTACCTTTAGCATCCGGAACATATCCTTGTTTGCCTGCCTGATTAGGGTTATCGGAAGAATAGTAATTGGAAGCACCACTTGAAGTACTCATTGTACTATTATCAGCTTCACACGGTTCTTCCTCACTGCTCTTGTCAAAATCTTCTCGACTATAGGCTTGTTCACTAATGTTTTGGTTAAAGTTTGGATAAAACTTCAGCGATGCCTTTTGCTCACCACACTCTGGATTGGGCACAGGGACTGGTAATACCTGCACCGCAGGGCGACCCTGATGGTCATATATTGTTTCACCTATGATTGTATTATTGTCTGATGAAATTTTAGTAACCATTTGTCGATTTCTGAGTGAACCGTCAAAATAAGATATAACTTCTTTTTTCTTCCCTTCCTCAGCATAAGTGCTTGAATACTGCCAATTTTTGTTCCCTTCATAGCTCCAATCTTGATAAAAATGATCAAAATTATCTACTGTATTTTCGTCATCTGCACTCCAATATCCGAATATTAGTTGGTTTAAGTCTGTCAAATCACGCCCAATCGCTCTCACTCGATAACAAATATAACCGTGATCGTATGTTAAACTTAGGTCATAACTAGTTGCACTAGTGGAAATTCGCGTTGAATTCCATTTAAAATTAGCAGTCAAATCATAGTCCGATTTATAAGATCCTAACGTAACATCATAATCATTAATATAAGTCCATTCCAATTGATACTCCTCAGCTCCAATAATAGGGCTCCAATTAAGTCTCAAAACATCATAAATTTCATCACAATCCTCATCGATAGGCGTATATTCAATCGTATTATCTAAGGTTGAACTTGTTATAAAATCATAATACCTGTCAACATATAAATCCAGATCCAAGAATAGATTTGCTGGTAAAATAGTATTTGAAACCCCGTTTATTTCAATTTCTGTAATTTCTCCACTATATTTTTCTAGACCTTTCAAAGTAAGACTTTGTTTGTCGCGAAAACTCAAAGAGTCCAAGGGCGAATAAGAAATCTCAAAAGTCATAATCGTATCGCTCAAATCAGGCAAAGCCAAAGTGTAATCACTCCATCTTTGAATTAATACCTTTATTTTTACTTTCATCGAACCAAATACTTCAGGATAATGATGGTCAACACCAAAAGTCAAAACGCCAATTTTCTTCGAATCTAAATGAGCCGATGCACCGCCACTAACTATTTGGATATCACTCTTACTCGAAGGATAGCCAACTTCAACAACACTTGATCCGCCAACGGGAGTGTAAATTCTTTCATGGAACGGAACAATCGTTGCTTGTAACGAAGTAGTAAATAGCAAAGAAAATGCTACCATGAAGATAAATCGATGTAGTGATTTCATACGATTGTTTTTTAATTTTATAATTTATTTTCCTCACTTTCAGAGGCCTATTTTTTGTTTTTTTCTTTATACCTCAAATCATCTAAGGTAAAATCTTTCAATTCAGATGTCAGCACATAATGGTCTTTCTCTAATACTACATATCTGTTAATATTGAATTGTGCTGGATTGCTTTTTGACTTAATTATCGGAAAATAGTCAACTATCAATTGAGGCTTTTCAACAGTTTCATCGTCAATTGACTCTCCTGTATAATTATCAGCTTCCATCTGTAAGATAATTTTTGAAACACTTCCTGATTTCTTAGCTACCCAAAATTCCAACGATTCGTACTCATGAATATTAGAATTATAAAAAATCTTATAAATAGAATGTTCCTTTGAATCGGTCACAGTATAGGTAGCATTTGGGAAATTGTTTTCATCAGTTTGCTTTGTGATTGGGTTAAACAAACTATCTGGCTCAAAAATTAGGACAAGTTTAGAAACAGAGTCAATAACAATTTTGATATCATTATTCTGAATTGTCAAACTACCAGCAGTCTCAGTGCGATATTCTTTGTCCTGACCTCGCAAAAATTGACCTTCGGTTTCAAAGAATGGCTTTTTATCAACATCAAGCGCAGAGAGTAATACACGCTGCTTAAATTTTAAACTATAGGATTCAATTTCGAATTGTTTTGCTATGGATTTTAATTGTTTAGAAAAATCTGCCTTAGAAATGGTTGTTTGTTCCCAAGAATTTGAAAAAACTAAAATGGAAATAATTACTAATAAACGCTTCATAATATTTAGTTCAATTGATTACCTTAATATTTAACTGAATTTTCTCTATTTTCTTGAATTGTCATAATCCCTTTCTCTGTTTCCTTTTTCACCCGAATCAGCTTTCCTTCTTCATCATATTCATAGATTTTGGCATAATTTCGCTCATCTAATTCCGCAACAAGCCTCAACGTGATTGGATCATATACATAGCTAATCATACTTCCATCGAAAGGAAAAATTCGAATGTCATCAAAGAAACAAGTACCACCATCTGACAACAGTTCAAGTATCATGTCTCCGTTAGACGAAACGTCGAACGTACCTTCAATTCTTTGCCAACCGTCGATGATTTGTCCACTAGCGTAAAAATCAAAAGTGGATGAACTACTCGGAAATGAAATTTTCACATGAGGATCAGGATACGTTGTAGTGGAAGGGGTAGCATCAGCTTGCTTTACCCAAGCTGAAACTATATACTGCCCCTTTCCCGGATTAAATTGAGGAATACAGTTTTCACAGGATATTTCTTTTCCACAACTCATAAATTTATTATCAACTTCAAAGTGAATTTGTCCTTCACAACCAAATATATTTACTTCAACTAAATAATATTTTCCATTTTGAAAAGTTGAGTTAACGTCGTGTGTAGTTGATGTATCAGACTTTTCAATTTTGACGGACAACGAATTAATACGTTCACATCCGTCTTGAAATTGATCAAAAGGACCATAAATTTGGTAGGTTGAAGGCAAACTTGTAGAAACATTACCAATTGAAAATGAGCCATTACTATTCGCTTTAAAAAAATAAAATAGCTTAGTGATTCCTAAAGAGCACCCTCGAGGGTCTTTGCTAAAATCAAATTTTTGAAAAATTGTTCCAGAATTGCATAATTCAAGCGCAGCATAACAATCTCTATTCGTTATTGGAGTTGGTTGTTCAGTCATTTTAGCAGTTGATTCGTGTGCAAACACACTTGACGAATACACAGAACAGATACAAATTAATAGACTTAAAATTGCTTTCATAATATTTTTATTTAATGTGTATGATTAGTATTGTTGAGATTGTAGACTAAATTACAGCCCTTAGAATCAGTGATATTTAGAATCACTTCAAACTGTGATAAATCTCCTGATAATGTAATTTTACCAGTAGCATCAATCGATACGTCAACATTGCCATTAATTAAATCAGCATCTATTTGATAGGGAGCACTACCATTATTGATGTAATAATCGTTTCCAACTTGACCCAATTTAAGCGCACATGTTTTTTGTCTACAAGAATTATCTTCTATAAAAAACTGCATGGGGTGTTCGTTATCAACAGCAAGACTAACTCTACCAGTGTGCGCAGCTGCAGGTGTTAGATGATCTTTATTAGATAGGTACAGCGGATCTGAGCAACTTTGAAAAAGAATATCTTCAAAGCTTGCGCTTGCGACTTGTTTCAATGAAGCATTCGCAGCAACTGCGGTAGTCAATGTGTTGTTAAAACTATACAAACTAGCGGAATACCTTCCTAATGCATCTCTAGTTTCAAGCGTCATTCCATTTGGACTGAATTGAGTTACTTCTGATACAAATGTCCAGTTTCGTCCATCAACCTTCCATTTCCCAGCCTCCATTTTGTAAAATGGAGTATAAGAAGTAAACACACCATCTCGTCGAATATTTGTATTCAAATTATAATTGCTTTGTGAACGATTAGTCAGGTGTGTATAAGATTTAACTGGTCTTAAGTTACCTTTCAAACCTAAAATATATGGATTTGTTGTTGGTTTTTGTAAAGTTCCATTATTACACTGACAATAGGTCTTCCAATCTTGAGAAAACTCGACTGCTCCGGCATTCAATACATTTTTGTAAGTGTTAGATGTCAATCCAGGCATTATATCAGTCAATGTTGTCAAACTCGCCATAGATGTAGTTTGCTTATTTCGTCTCCCTGATCTAATTACTGTAATCTTTGTATTTGTGTTGGTAATAGGATTTCCATTTTTATCAATCACATTGATGCCACTAGTCGAAACACGCTCAATCCAAGCCCTGAATGGAGTAAATGAAATCATATCCTTTGGCTCTATTTTCAATTCGTCACCTTCAACAAATAAATTGGCAGCATTTGTAATTAATGCAAATCCAGCATTGTTAAAATCAACTTCAGTTCTAGTAAAATCTAAATTTTTGTAGCCCTGACCTAATTGATCATACTTCCAGTAAGCAGGATAATTCATAGAATAAACTTTATCATTAAAATTTGTTGTAGTTCTCGTAGAAAGTATTTCCCCAGTGTTAGCATCATACCCCAAATTCTCGGTTTTCACAATTGAACCATCTTGATTAGCAATCGTGCTATCCATAATCCCAAATCGATTGATAATTTTAGTCATGGTAGCGCTTTTAAACTCATTATCAGTAGCTGAAACAGATGGAAACGCTGTTGGAATCGGAACGGGGATTACTCCAAACAAAATTGTATTCACATTAAATCCCATCGCTCCACCGACGCTTGAGGTGGTGCTCTTTCTAAAATCGGCAACAGCCTCATTTCTAACACCGATTTCAGCAGTCGTTACTGTTCCATTAGAGTTAATAACCTTAACATCATTTGTTAATTTAAAAGTATTCTCAGCTGAATTTAAAGTCTGCTTTTTATAAAAATATTCAACTGTACTAATTGGTTGATCGACATTTTCAGCATAAACAGCTTCCTTTTTAGGCTTCCCGTGCATATCGTTTAATTCTATTGTAAATCCTTGTGAGACACCTAAATATTGATACTTTGGCAGATAGGGTAAAAAACTATTCGCAGATTTCATCAATTTTTCAGAAGCAGCGACTATGGTTGGGAAATCTTTGGCTGTAAAGAATTCCTTAATTACTTTACCAGTTGCAGTTCGCGAAACACCTTCTCTAGTCAAGTCTTTAATAGTTACACGAGAATAACCGACGCTTGGTGAGGGAAACAAAGATTCAGCGATTGGTTCTTCCTGATACAAATTTTGATCTGGTGAAAATCTCAATTTATTTGAGTAAGCGACCGGCTGTTTCCAAGGATTTTCATCTCCTCCTATTTGTGGCTCATAAGTTGCAACTCCTGAAGATTTTCCGTCTTCTGTTTTATAAAAATATTCTTGACCATATTGAAAATCGCCCATACCAGTCATGGCATTCCAATTATCTTCCATGATAATCTTTTTTACTCTTAATCCTCCACCTAATTTACAACCATCAGGTTCGATTAACCTAACCCACGATTTATTGGTTACGATTCTTCTTCCGCGATCTCTGTTGTAGATTGACATATTAGGAGTTGTAAATAGTTCTCCCAATGAGGCGATACTATTTATTACAGCTTGTCCAAAATCGAGAATCCCTTGTTCAGAATTATTATCCGAGGGATCATTTACGCCTACATCATTGATAAATTTCGACAAATGCAATCTACCAAATTGTATTGCTGATTTTGCAATTGGACTATATTCTTCAGTGCCTCCGTCAGTCAAAGCTTGCCCCTTGAACTTAATCCATCCAAGTTTTTCACCTTGCTTTATTTTAAATCCTACTGAATCTACTTTTCCATAGCCGGATACATATTCGTATTTATTTTTGTGATTGTCGCCCAAATCTTCCATAAACTCTGTCAAACATCTAAAATATAGATAGCTACCTACTGTGGCGTATTCGCTTAAATCTTCATGTCCTGGATCCAATTTGAAATAGATTCGTTTATTTTTATCGCTACTATTTGAAACCGAATGAACTCCAAATACATTGATACTTTCGGCAGGATTATCTATTTTCTCTTGAGTTGATACGATTTTGAACATCCTCATCGCCTTCTTATGTTGAACATATGCATAATCATCAGATTCATATTCAACTTTGATTACTCCTCCTGAAGGCAAGTGGATTCTAGTCAAAGACCATGCTTCAGCCCAGACATTGGTTTCATTTGGGTTTTGACTAGTATATGGGAAATCTGCATTGTTCATTTCGCTTCCGTTATCAATCGGTGTTTCAATACCTGAAGAGGTTGGTTTATAATTCCCCCAACGGTCAACAGCTTTCATGTTGTAGTTTGGATTTGTACTACTATATTGAAATCGATATGGACTGTGCTTCATTCTATTAGATCCTTGGTAAGTAAAATAAATTTCTTTCAAAGTCAATTTTCCACCACCATTATAGTTCCCTGGAAATCCTGCACACAATTCATATGAATAATCAAAATGTACCTCTTGAATAGGTGTGGCACTCAATCCAGCTAATTCATATTCTACTCTAGAATACAATGATATCTTCATCAGTCTTTGCATGCTCGGATTAAGTGAATTAAACACTCCTCCATTTTTTCCATCAACAGCCCTTCCGTCCTCTCTGACATCCAGGGTAAAAACTGCGACATAATTTTTGGTTTCAATAGCTTTCACATACCAAAGATCTTTTTCTCCATAAACATAACTTGCTTTATCATCAGTAGGGTCTGTCTTCATTCCTTCGTTCCTATAAGCTGAATAAGCGGCAACTGGCGTTCTCCATGAATAATTATCGATTTTTTCATAGTCAAATTTGACATAAGTCCCAAAATCATTGATACTTGGCCCTTTTTCGTTATCAGAATCGATATAATCATCACTCAATACAGATGTCAATAAAAATGAATGAGCATAAGCTGGTGTTGTAGCAGCGTTGAAATAATTGTCAATTCCAAAATCATTTTCTTTTGTCGCAATAGTCGGCGAAGCACTACCATAATCGATCAATCCATTGTATTCGTCAGTTGTTGACAATCCTGGATCTCCATTAATTCTCTTCCCTATGGCGAAAGTTACATCCTCTTGTAAATGATTATAAGCAGCAATCCCGAAAACATATCTTCTACCGTCTGTTCCTGTTTGAATTACTTCTCCAATATGATGACCCTTAGCACCTGAGTATATAGAAGGGTGCAGTTCGTTGACACCCAAACCATTTGCCAAATCATGATGGGTCAAAAATTGCATAAGTTGGTTTCGTTTGATAGGATGTTGTCGAACATATGTTGGATTTGTCATTGCGACACTTCCTTTTTTATACATCAATTTATTCTGTAAATTCATCCATTTCAAGGATCCATCTAATTCAAATGCAACCGGAGAATCTCCACCAATATTTGAATCAAATAAATTATCAACATCTACAGACTTTTCATTCGCTTCTTGCATTGAATAATTCTTTGCAAAACCAAAATGATTGTAATCAAAATAACTATGATCAGCCGCATAGTTAAGATTGCCATCCCAACCTCCAGACTTAGAAACGGATCTATATAGTGAAATATCAAATCCTAATTTTGCTAGTTGACCACCGCCCAACTCTACTCCGATATCTCCATTTGTAGTGGTTGTTTTTACTGCAGGGTCAAACACATAGCCAATTTCATTTCTAAATCCTCGATAACTACCACTTATTCCCTGAGCATTCAACGAAAAAATATCATACGTAAGCTGAGCAGTTGGTAAGTATGGAGTTTCTTTGGTAAATGAACCATCATTATCTCGGTTGAAATCAAGTAAAGCATCTTCCTTATTTTGTCCTGATTCGAGGTTAAAGTATCCAAAGGCTGGATTGGTTATACTCTTCTGATCGTCAGGAATCCACTGTGATGAAAATCCAAGTCCCAAACTCAGAACCCCGTCTAAGCCAAAAACATCTAAGCCAAATTTAAACGAGCCGTTTACTGACGCATTTTTCATACTTGGACCTGAAGATGGAGAATAAGTAGCTAGCCCGCAATTATATGAAGAGTTAGCCTTCTTTGTTGAAGAACGTCCAGCTCCATAATCGATTTTAGCTTTTGCTCCATAACTTATTTCAGTTAAACCTCCTCGAGAATTTAGAGTTGATCCTATTGTTGCACTTAAATTACTTTCAGATTTTGTTGTTCTATCTAATGAAGTTTGTAAACTAAGCGTTGGTGAAAAAGACGCTCCATTTTCGCTACTTCCAGATAATGAAAATCCTGCAGTCATTGCGTGACCAGAAGACTCAGCAAGGCTAAAACTTGGCCCAAAAGCAAAATCTACACCATATCCGTTGTAATTGTTATAGTTGATTGCTAAACTAGCATTTAGTCCACCTGTTGCAGTACCAGCAGGTATTTCTGCGCCTGCTCCAAAAAGTTCAACATCCAATTTTCCATTTACGGTATAAGTCCTGTTTGGCTTTGTATTACTTTCCTTCCCGATCAAATCACCATTAAAATCATCCGGTAACCCCCTCAGGCTTCTCACTACCGAACCAACGTTTAGATTCCAACCTAAACCAACCCAACTTGCTTCTTGGTCCATTCCAATCCCTGCATTATATGCAATATTAATTGGGTAGCCTTCGATATTCATCAAAGGTAAATTGTAGGTAAAATCTCCAGTAAATGGATCAACCATATCAGATACACCAATAGGTGTAAAGCCTGCAACTTCTGGTTGTGATGGTCCTCCAGCCTTCGCGAAATTGGGTAGAATTATTTCTGAGCTGAAGATAAAAATAAGCAACCAAGCCATTTGCTTTATGCCCCCTTCGTGTTTCGAATTATATGCTTCTTTTTTCATAATCCTTTATTAGATAATCAGTGTTGGTATTTTAGTTTTTGACATGTGAGTTAAATTAAACTCAATATTTTGCTTAGAATAAATCCGATCGAAATAGTAAATCGATTTAACAGCATCTATATCTTTCTCTATGAAGAAGAATTCAAATTTCGAAATGGGAAAATTAGACATTCCTCTTTCGTGCATAAACCCATTACAATCAATAGAATCCTCGTTCTTTGAATTCAAATGAATATCTTTTTGCATGTCAAATGAAAAGTATTGGGTTCGAGTTGTACCATCTTCACCCTCTCCAATTTGATAGTTAAAAATATCAGTTCCAGGTTTTGGAAGTATGATGTAAAACTTGAAAGTTAAAATACTTTCGGATTTCGCTAATTGATCTTTAGCATCTTGTACTGAGATATTTGCACTAACCAATTTTCTTGCAATCTCAACTTCTCGTGGCACCCATTCGTAAACAAATTTTACGCCTTCTTTTTCGATTGTATCTCTAAAAGGAAAACTGCTTGATTTGAACCATTGATAATACAATTTTGCATTCAACTTTTTATGTCTGTCTTTACTTGAAAATGAAAGCAGAATACTTAAACACAAAACAGTAAACAGTATAGTTATAAAACGTTTTAGAATCATGCTACTGCAATTGAAAATTAATAAATAAAATTTCGTTTTTAACTGCTTCCCACTTCAAAGTGTAGTTTCCATTTTCTAGATCTAAATCACTCATATCGGCAATGAAGTAGAAATTTGAAAGCAATTTAGAAGGTTGGTTTTCATCCACTAAAACAGACTTTAATTTTAAAGCTTGCTTTTCATTATTGGAATTCACAAGCCAAACATTCGTGTCAACGTTTTTGCCTTCATTTTTAAACATGATGTATAAAATAGGCTCCTGAATAATATACGTTGAGCCATCTAGTTTTTTTCTAGCAATAATATATTGATGCTTAATCGGTTGCGGATTAGCAATCGTAAATTTCCAAGGTTCTGATACCTGCACAATTTGCTGGTTGTATAAAAGTCTAACCTGCCATACATAACTTCGCCCTTTTTCTAAAGGTTCTAGCGAACTTGGATATGATAAGGACGAAGACATCACTGCATCCATAAAGCAAATAGTTGGATTAGTCGCGATTGCTTCAGAAGGCGTTTGATTTGCTTCTAACTTCACTAGTGCAAATTGCAAACTTAATCTAGGGTCATTTTGAATCGCGGACAAATTACACTGCCAAACGAAAGTTGGGTTTACTGTTTCAATCGTATCGGTGTCGAAAGGGATCGATAGTGAAATGGGTATGTTTTCAAACTGAGCTAAAACTGTTGAAAATATAAACCCAAAAAAGAGTGTCAGTCCTATTTTCATATTTACTATTTTAAATGAATATTAGTGGAAAATTTTAAATAAAATGGCTTTTTAAAATCGGTGTTTTTGTCTGTAAAAAGCACATATTCAGTTGGTAAAAATCTTTGCATACTCAAATCAAAATCTAGGTTTTTGAAAAAGGAAAAATGAGTCCTAAATGTAAATCCTTGTTGATTCTTAAATTGTTCACTCCACAATTTCTGATAAGCTACACTTACTGTAAAATCTCGAACTTTAATTCCAAACTCAGGCTGAATCAACCAATTCTGTCCATATATTCTTGTTAATCCTTTAAAATTGCTGTACTGGATAGCACAACCAAACTTCACTCGTTTTAATTCATAATTCAACTTACTGTTGACTTGAGTCAAAGTTTGAACTGAATCAAAACCGTTTATTTGAGCATAACTTACGTCATGATTTGTAGTAAAGACATTTTTTAAGATTTCATGAACAGTGTTTATTCCTAATCTCCCTAAATGACTCAGTTCGGGAGAGTTTACTTGTTCACTGCTTCTATCTTTCATAGCCAAAAGCGAATAGGAGGATGTCATAACAAGGTGTTTAGTTAATTTCAATTGCATGTCTAAAGTGGCTTGGTCAATTTGTCGAGATGAAATACTTTTAGTCTGTAAATAAAAATTATCTCTAACAACTTTGATAGAAGTTCTAAAATTTCTTGTAACAATTTGTTTGTAACCAAACTCAATCCTATCGGTTTGACTTAGAAAAATACCCTGCGTTAAACCATCATATGAAGAAGGTATTCTGCGGAAAGATGCATCGAAATTGGATCTCATTTTTGGAAAATCAACTACAACATTTGAAAAAAGTGAAATATGGTTACTAACCTTATCAGTTAATTGTTTCAACGAATCAGCAGGCTTGTTCCATGTATATCCTATTGTATTAATCCAAGTCAAATTTTTAATTTTATTAGGGGTGTATTTGCTTGTCACATTCGTTGTATATTTTGGCTCTGCTTTAGAAAATTGATCCAATTTTGCAATAAATGGTCCAGTATAAAAATTTTCAACTGCTACATGATTCCCTGCTTCTTTCCCATAACCAACCTTTGCACTTGAAACAAATTGGATATTCTTAACTTGAAAGAAATTACCTTGGTTAAAAATATTTCCTGAGTTGTAAACAATTTGATCAAAAGCTTGATTTGAAAACAATTGATTCGGTAGGGTATATCCTGCAGCAAAATCGGTAAAATATTTATCTCGTTCATATTGAAAATGTACACCTTGTAATGGAATACTATTTTTTGACATACTACTTTTAGATAATGTAGTCAAACCAATATCAAATTTCTTGATCCCCGATAAAAAAGAAGTTGCTTTTCTTAACACACTTTTAGAATAAAGCGCCTGAAGTTTTTGCTTTTGTACTTTCAAATCTTTTAGGCTAGCACTCAAATCCCCAATTTTAGTTTGATAGCCTTGAATTTTGGCATTAAGTGAATCTAAATTATACTTGTTTAACTCTTTAAAATTTAAACTGGTATCCGGTATTTCAAACGTATTAATTTTCGGCAACGAATCGGGTTTTGGTTTCTCTAAAGCTAGAGAATCATGGTTTAGTTTAGGTAGATTAGGTTTATTTAGTTTTAGTTTATTTTCAAGTTCTATTTTTTTCTGATACAAATAGCTCAACTTTGATTCTAGTCCAAAAAGAGCCTTGCTTTTAGAATCAATTTCACCATCAACACCTGCTATTTTTACTTGAAGTTGTGAAACGTTCATCTCCCTGAATTTTTGTGAATCAAACGAAAGTTTGAAAAAGCTTGCTCTCCCAAATCTTAATTCTTCATTTGAATTTCTAAAATTCAAATTGAGAGGCAATCCAGCAATCGTTGCAGAAGAAACACCTTCGAAAAAATAATAACCTTGAGGAAATTCATTTCGAAGATTAGGATGAATTCCATAAACAGATCCTATCTTTAGTTCCATTGAAGGATTACTAACAAAAGCGCGTTTTTTCAGGTCCTCTTGTGGGGCTTGAGAAAATGCAATTGTATAGCAATTGAGGAAAAGATAGTATGTTAGAAATCTTTGTAGCAATTTGTATTTGGTTATTAGATTGTCACTAAAGTAAACTATAATTAAATTAGTTTAACAAAAATTTTGAAATTTATCATAATTTTAATTTATTTCTCAAAAAGTGTTAATATTTAAAAGTCTTTGATTTTTTTGATCATTCATGAATCAAATCATTTGGATTGTGAATATTAGCTATGTTCATTATATTTCCATTTAAAGATTAACCCCTATGACATTCTGGAATGCAATTTTTACAACCATCAACGTTTTCAAATCCCAAGTTTCTGGCAGTCTGTAAAGCAGTAGAACAAAACACAAAATCACCTAATTCAAGATATTGATTAAGTAAACCGTAGTGAATACAAGTATCAACATGAACCTCATGATTGTTGTTGGGATTGCTTGTGCGCTTATTAACTCTATACTTAGCCATTATTAAATTTGATTATTCAACCAAACTTACAAAAAGAGTTAAAGCAGTTTTTTTGCAAAAAGATGTCTTTTCTATCTAAGACCAATGATTAGGCTAGTTACGGGAATTTAAAAATGGTATTTATACTATGAAAAAATAGTATATATACTATTTCTGATTGTCAGAATTATTAGCCATCTCATTTAACCTTGAATTTTTCCTCTCTATTTTCTGTTGTTTTTCCCACGATTCTTCTTGCTCGATCTGCTCATCAGTTCTGATTTCGTATAAACCCAATATTATGCTTTTTCTTACAAATTCTGCTGGATTGTTAGCACCTATTCTTTTTGATAAATCAGATCTTGTCGCATCAATTGATTTTCTGGATAAATTCAACTTCCCGCTCATTTGATCACTAGTTTTGCCATCACAAATCATTTTTAAAATGTGAAGTTCGCGCTGATTTAATTTGAATTTGATTAAACTTTCTTCTCTATTATTTTCATTTTCAAACCTAGAGAATAAAGCTTGTGAAACCAAATCATTTGTATAATTCCCCTTAAACTTAACATCAAACAATGCATCAATTAATTCATCGAACGAACAATTTTTCTTCAAGTAACTTTTTGCTCCAAGACTAATAAGTTCCGCTACCATCCATAAATCATCATGCATACTTAACATAATTGCTTTCACGTCTGGATAATCTTTCCTTAAAATCTGAAGAGTCTCTTTTCCATCCATCACAGGCATGTCTAAATCCAATAAGACGATGTCAATTTGATGATTAGCTATTTTTTCAAAAAAATCTTTTCCATTTTCAGCTTGAAAAGCAACAACAATTTGAGGTTCCCTTTTAAGCAACATAACAAGGGCCTGTCTAACAACAGTGTGATCTTCCACGACAGCTACACGAACAATTTGTCCTGATTTATAATACTTCGATTTTTTCATTTTTCATCAATTTTAAAGGCACTTATCAATGGCATGGCAAGTTTTACTGAACCACCTTGAGCAAAGCGCTCAAAAAGTAATTCGCCAGAAATTAATTTTAATCTATGGGATATTGATTCCAAACCAACTCCGTCACTATGAGAAAGTAGATAGTCGTAATCCGACTGACTAATACCAATTCCATCGTGCTCTAATTTCAAAAATAAATATTCATCCTTTAATTCCAAATATAGATTTATCGACTGAGGTCGTGCGTGTTTCAACAAGTTATTCAATAGTTCCAGCGCGATTGAATAAAATTGTATTTCTTGATGTTGTTCAAGTTGCAGCTTATCACTTTCAATGTCCGACACGAAAGTGCATTTTTGCCCCAAGGTTCGTTGAGTTTGCTCAATTAGTCGTTGCAGGGTTTTTTCCAATCCAAATTTTACAAGGAAATGTGGTAACATTTCGTGTGCAATTGTTCTAATTTTAGTAACTGATTGATCCAAAACATCAATTACAAAATTGACGTCATCATGATAAGTAGATTCTTTAGGAATATCTTTTAAAGTGGCATTTAAGTTTCGCTGCGCCATTGACAAAATTGAACCTACTTCATCATGAAGGTTTCTAGCTATTTTCGTTCTCTCATTTTCCTGCGCCAATACCACCGCATTCATTAATTCAAGCTCTTTGCTTTTGAGTTGCATTTCAAATTCTTGTTGTTGTATAATTTTCCTTTTACGAAAGTTGAACGTAAGACCCAATAGAGTTAATATTAAACCTAGGCTGAAAAAAGTCGCAGACAAAACTGTAATTAGAATTAGATTTTCAATTTCCATAAAGCTCTAGCTATTAAAAAATGATAAAAAATTGTACTTATTTGGACAATTGGCCATATATAGAAAAACAATTGATTCTGATGAGTCCTAATTATACTTTCAAAAATGGAAACATAAATTTGAAGCCCGTTGTAAACTAAAACTGCAGACGCAAGAAGATACATACTGTCGTTTAGTAAAGAGTCGTAAATACTATTCAAAAACTGAACAACTAATATTATAATGGCAAAAATAGAAAGCATTACATGAATAAAAAAACTGTAAAAGCTTAAACACTCTTCAATTTTCCACCCTAAAATAAAATAGATGATGGAAAAAGAAAAAATGGTAGATAAGATACAGATTAGACTTCCAATTTTAACTATTGGATTGTTATAAGTGGCAAATAAATAACTTAATAATAGAATTGATTCTACAAGAATGTGGATTGAAATAAGCCAATCTTGATTGAAATTAGAAAAAAGATAAAGTAAAAAAGTACTTAAATTAACAGCTCCTAATTCAATGGATAATAACCACAACAAAAAATTGGGTTTGTAATTTGACTTTCGTTTTATAAATAAAATAAGTGTTGGTAGTAATGAACTGCCAACACCGATTAAGCTGATTATATTAAAGAAAATTAAACTCAATTATGCATTTTTAACTATTAAGTGAATTGCGAGTTGAGCACAATGGTGGACAAGGATATAACTTTTCTAAAATAACTCCATTCACCATATCATTCTCATCAGCAGTTACGCCGACTGCAATTAGATTTTTTTTACCGTCATCTCCTATACCATAATAGAAACGAATCCCCATACAACCATTTTGATCCAAAATCTTTTTAAGCTGATTTTTACCTACAAATTGCCCAATGATTTCTCCCACAGGAATCGTTGCTCTGTAATTTGCTGTCCAACCTGACGCTTCCGCTAGGGTAACTACTGACCCTTCATTTCCATTGAATGACATACTCTTAAATTTTAAAATTTATCGAAATTAGAAAGTAATAGAATCGTTCATTTTAACTGAAAGCTTAGTTTTTTGCTAATCACGACAAATATATAAGCATTTAGGGAAAATTATACTTTTATTTTTAGTACTTGTACCATGAATTTTTAGTACTTGTACTATTTTTGATTGTGGGATTTTGTTAATGAAGCCAAATTTCACATACCCAAATTCATCTTCCAATTCAAAGTAAACTCCTGTGAGCAAATAAATTTAGGCTTAGAAAAGGTTAAAATATAAAAATAAGTCTAGTTAACTGTTATTAATTCAACAGTTAGGTAATTTGAAAGTATTAGTATAAGTCTAAAGATCCCTTAAATTCTAGCATTAATTTGAACGAATTTGTGTTTCATTGTTCAAAAAAAACCGTTTTTTTATACTTTTAGAACTGTAAAGTTACTACTTTGTTGTAAAGTAACAGAAGTCAAAAAAAAAACATGATCTTAAGAAAAATCCAAATTACCGAAGTTAAATTACATTTATTGATCGCAAGGTAATCTCTACACATGGAAGAATGAAAATATTCAAAGATTGCCAGAAAAAAAATGGAAATGCAAGCTAAAAGTTAAGGAATTTACATTCCTTTTCACTTATATTGAAATTGAAAAAGGGGATACAACATCCCCTTTTTAGTACTTTATTTAAATATCAATTATTTTACAGTATATTGGAATTTAACTGTACATCCGCTAGTTAAAATTGTGATTACACCATCTTTACCGTCTGTTAGAGGGTTGAATGAGCCTGAACAAACTAAATCATCAGCGTCCAAAGTATCGTGGTCATACACTTCAAAATCCCATTGCTCGTTTCCAAATAGAAAATCGGTAAAAGCTGCAGTTAAACTGTTGCTATTACTTACAGTAGTGGTATTGTAGTCCCACGTAGAACTTGAGCTTTTTGCAAAACGCATATATAAATCGGGAGCATCAATAGGGTCGTAGTTTACACTTGTTGGGGTGTAAACTGTAACATTGTTTCCGTATCTAAACAGACAGATACTACTTTTTTCAGCAGAGCTATCATAATTATCTGCATCAATGTCTGTGCATCCTTTTTTTCTGCAACTTGAAAGTGAAGTGACACTTGCAAAAATTAATATTAATGTTAAAAATCTCATTGTTTTTATTTTAAATTACCCTTACTCTTTAGGTTTTTCAGGAAACACCTTTATTTAATAATCTCTTCCTTTTACTAAATCTAAATTCACCCACTCACAATCATTATTGAATGCTTCTATTCTCGTTAGGAGTTCTGCTGTTAATGGCACTTCTCCTTTTAATTGATTGTATAATTTGGTGTGTAGTCGAATGAAATAAGATTCAGAAAGGCTGTAATTTGACCAATTTGAAAGTACACCTGTTTCCTTATTCTTTGTTCTTTGTTCTGCTTTTGATAAAAAAGAAACTTTGTATGCACCTTCTTTTCCTTTAATTTCAGCGTTCATTGTTTCTCTGTATAATTCTCTTTCTGCCTTTGCCTCTATGAAACCTCTTGATTCAGATTCTTTTGTAATTGAACTAAATTCTGAACTTATAACTTGATACATTGCTGAATAAACATCTTTGAAATCGTTATTATAACTTGCGTATAATACAATCTGTTTCTGCTGTGCTTCAATTTCAGTAATTAGATTATTTCGTTGCGCTACAAGAACACGATATCTCTCTTTTTCTTCTTTTTTTTGTTCTTTTTTTTCTTTTCTATCTTCCTTCTTGCTTTGACAAAAGACAAATCCAGAAGTTAAAAACATGATAGATAATACAATCGTTTTCATTTAAGTTAATTTGTATTTAATTGCACTACTCGTTTCGCTTTTCGTTTTCTCGTCGTTTGAATGGTATCTGAACTCCATTAATTATCAACAAAAATAATAAAATAATATAAAACAAGACAAATATGTCGCTTTCTTTTTTGTGATAATTCTTGACTTTTGAGGGTGGACGAGAAATACGAAAAATTCCTTATTGATCTAGGTACTCGAATAAAAGAAAAAAGGCAAGCAAAAAATCTTACACAAATAGAACTTGCTTCTTTTATAGACTGTGAAGTCAAGTCTATTCAGCGTATCGAAAAAGGGAAGATGAACATGAGTCTGAAGATGTTTCTTCTTCTTTCTGAAGTGCTGGAAATTGCTCCTGAAGCACTTTTGAAAATTGAAGAATCAGACATTATTTGACTTATTAAATATTAAAGAGATTATTTAATAATAATAATCCCGTTTTGTGGTGATGTCGTTTAAATTTTTATTTAAATAGTATATTAAAAAATCAAAAAATTGAATTCCAAATTTATAATTAACAATTAGTAATTCAATCTCTATCCATTGATAATTACTCTATTTTCACTAATAGACTTGTTTAATACATCAATGTGTTTATTGTTTTTAATAATTTTCCTCAACATCGCAATTCTTAACATGTCAATTTTTAAAAATTTCAACTTGTTTTCTGCGGATGGTCTTTTGAAAGTCATTGGTTTTTCTGAATTGTATTCCATATTTATTTGAATAGAAGTTTATAAAATTAGACTAGTTGATCTATCAATAGCTAAGGTAACAAATATTGATTAAAAAATTGGAATTAATGGAAAATCCAAGGCAATATTACAATTTTATGTTTTGGAAAAAACGCTTTTGATTTTTATGGTCAAAGAGAATTAAGCTTTTTATTTTGCTTTATTTAGTTTTTGGATCTTGATTTCTTATTCGGCTTTACAATTTAATGCTAAGTGAATTTTTGAAGTTTTCCATTCACTAATTCATACTGAAAAAATTCTTCATCTAAGCCATCTAGAAAATCGGCACTTAAATTAGTTTGAAGTTTAGTTATTAGACTGTCATTTTTAAATTCAAACCTCTCATTTATCCATTCAATAAATCTCTGTCTAATTCTCCCAATGGTTTTTTTTGAAATTAATTCATTATCACTTATACATTGCCAATATGCTGAAAAGTCCGATTTGCTATTAGTGCCATATTTTGATTCAAGAAATAAATAAAATTTCAATAAATCTTCGGAAAAGGGCGACCAATCAAGTTCTTTGGGAAGAATGTTATTTGATTCATTATTAAATGATCCGTCAATATTTTCATGATGTCCAATATTGGCTTCTGCATAAAAATCCTTTAAATACTTTATGAAATCGTTCAAAATTTCCTTTTCACCTTTTTTCTCAATGGCTAGCATTTTGGAATATAACAACTTTTGTATGTTAACTGAATTAATTTTAAGAAGAATAAGTTTTTCATTATAAAATTGATTTAAACGCTGTTTGTATAGGTAAGAGATTGCTGCAAATAATTTATTTAACAGGGCGTCATCGATTTCATTCCATTCACCTTCATATTCGACATTAATTATCCAAAAATAAACATCATCCAATGAATTTAAAGAAAGAATTTCAGTTGGAACGTTTTGCTTTGTTTGAATACTTTTGTTGATTTTCTCTTTAAGTTTTTTTAATTCACTAATCAATTTAAGTTCATTAAAAAGCCATTCACTTAATTTTAAGTCGTAATCGGGGGATTCAATCGGGAGATTATTGATAATGGAAAACTGTTCGTCTGAAACCAGTTCAATTTCTTTTAAACAACCGAAATCAAAAAGGAATGAGCTTAATTTCATTGGCATAAATCAATATTAAAATTAATTAAGTAAAATTAACATTAGTAAATGATAAATACAAGTTGACAGCGCTTCTGACAGCACTAAAAGAAAAAACCCTTGTAAATCAAAGACTTACAAGGGTTTTTAGCGGTCTGGACGGGACTCGAACCCGCGACCCCATGCGTGACAGGCATGTATTCTAACCAACTGAACTACCAAACCAATATTTGAAAACATTTTCTAAAAAACGTCCTGACAACAGTCAGATTGTACTTTCAAAATTGTGTGTGCTTCTCGCTTAAAGCGTTGCAAAGGTACACATATATTTCCGTTGTGCAAGTTTTTTGAATGAAAAAAAATAATGTTTTTCGCAAGAAATGACATAATGCGCTATAAATAAATCACTTTTGAAGTTAATTGAACATTAAAAAAACATAAAGTATTATTGATTTTGGTCGTAAAAATCGATGTCGATGCGAATAATTTCAAATAGTCTGCGAATAATAAATCAACATTTCTTTTGGATGAAAATAAAGCATTGCATTGTACTCGACACGTTACATTTGTTCAAATAAATTAAAAGTCATGCGACGTATTTTCATTTTTCTCGTAATTGTATCTTGCTGTTTTTCTTGTGAAAATCAATCTTCCAAAAACAAAAAGCTAATTCCCAAATTTAAAGCTGAACATGGTTTTTACGCTTGGAAAACGAATTGGAGAAATCCAGCAGATGACCCCAATTTCGCTCAATTCAAAACGAATCACTTGTACGTGCGCATGTTTGATGTTGAATGGTCTGATGAACTCGATTGTGTTGTACCAGTATCACCTTTGAATTTTGAAAATACAGTGGATGACTTTAATGGAATTCAAAATTTCGTTCCAGTCATTTACATCACTAACGAGACTTTCAAGCACCTATCTGACTCTGCAGCAAAACAACTGCCACAGCAGATTTACAAAAAATTGAGGATTTTGTTTTATCAAATGAATAATCAAAATCAATATGAAGATTATGTCTATAAAGAAGGTGAAGATCCATACCAAATTCTTTATCCTGAACTTGAAGTCAAAAAGTTCAAAAATTTGGATTCATTGGTCGACAATTACATGAGTTGCTTTAATGAAATTCAATTTGATTGTGATTGGACACCTTCTACCAAGGAAAAATATTTCACTTTTCTGCGCTCTTGTAAAAAGCGTTTCAACGATAAAACAATTTCTGCGACTATTCGACTTTATCCTTTCAAATACCGCAAAGAAATGGGTGTTCCGCCAGTGGACAAAGGCATGTTAATGTGCTATAATGTTGGTAATATTCAACACAATGATGGCATCAATTCGATTTTTGATCTGAAAGAGATTCAAAAATACCTTCCAGCGAAATTCAATTATCCGTTGCCATTAGATTATGCGCTGCCGATTTTTTCTTGGGGTGCATCTTATCGAAATGGCCAATTAAATGCACTTTTTGATGCCTCTATTTTGGAAGATTATGCTTTCAACTTTGAAAAAAATAAGCAGCAAGATTCAGATGAGAGCGTGATGAAATTTACTGTGCTAAGCAATTATTCATTTACCAATTTGACCTTGAAGGAAGGGGATCAAGTTCGAAAAGAAACTGTTGACTTAAAATCAGTCGAAAAGTTGACGAAGATTTTAGGTCAAAAAAATACCAATCCAAATCCACGCTTGATATTATATCAATTAGATCATTCAAAAATAGAATTCAATGCAAAAGAAATTAAATCCATTTTCGCCACTTTTTAAGGCTTCAATTTCACTGCTATTTGTTTTTCAAGCAAATGCATGCGGTTGGTATTATCCTGCAGAAAATATGCGTTTTTCGCTTTTTAATGCTGATTTGTTTCAACAAAAATCGCTGCGACCGATGTATTACAGCATCAACCTGCAAAGTTACGCAGGTGTGCCTAATAACGCAGATGAAATTGCACTGTCTAAAGAATGGAAGTATAAATTGAAACTCAAAAGCAGCATTGCTGAAATTCAAGATTACTTTTTCGGTGGACACGCTGAATCTGAAATAAAAAGTCTGGCATTTTGGAAAGAAATTCAACAAAATTCAGAATTGAAACGATTTGTAATCTTTGCAAAATCATGTGAATTCAACATCACGGCGTTGGATCCTTGGGATGAAAAAAGCTACATCGAACGTCAAAAGACCTTGCCTAAATTGATGGTTGAAGGTGAAAAAATCATCCAAGAAGAACACAATCGCTTCTGGAAAAAGAAATACGCCTTTCAGCTATTGAGATTGGCTTTTTACAATGAAAACAAGGCGCAATTTCACCGAATTTATCATCAGTATTTTGGCGTTGGAAAAGAGAAAACCGTATTAGATTGGTGGGCAACACATTATTATTCAGAACGCCAAGCAGATTTTAAACCGATGAGGTTTTACCCTGACGATGAATATCGAGCGTGGGATGAAGCGCGCAAGGCAAATACAAATCCTTATTCAAATTATCTACACGCGCTAGTTTTTCGTCATTCGAGCAATAAACAACCAATTTCTAAAAAGTTATATCGGCCTATTTATTTCAAATCGCAACTAAAATACGCTAAAAACCCGGAAGAAATTGCTGATTTATATGTAATCAAACAAGTCAATAATTATTTTATTGACCTCAATTCGATCGATTCAATTGTGAAATATTCGCCCAATCATCCACACTTGAAATTGATTTTAATGCGAGAATTCAACAAGTTTGAAGAAGAACAAGGAGATCGGGCATTTGACGTTTATGCCAATGAATTCAATCCTTATTATGCTGCTGATTACTACGTCGAAAAATCTTCAAAGGTCAAATTTGAATATATACACCCTCAGTTAGAAAGATTTAAGAACTTAATAGAATCATTAAATACTTGGAAACAGAAGAATCCTGCGCAATATCACTTGATGTTGACACAGTTAAATTTGTTTTTACATAGGGTTGAAGATGCCAAAATGCACTTGGATTTAGTGAAAAGTTCAAACAATGAAGTTTTGTTTCAGAAACACATTTTAAAAACTTGCATCATTGCGACAAGTGAAGATTTAAGTGCTCAACAAATCCAAAATGACGTTGCGAAAGAAATGAAATACCTCCTTAAAAAGCGAAACGGCGTTTTTGAATCAGATCGAGCAATGTATTCCTTATGTAGTTATTTATCAAAGGCTTTTGAAAGTCAGCAACTAAATCATTTTGCAGGAATTTTTAGCTATTATGCCAAAACCAAGTTCAATGAAAACATTTCATTTTACAGTCCTTTCGATTATTATGACAACAAAACAGATATCCGAAGTGTAGAAAAATTAGTGCATATTTTTCAGAAAAAACGTAAATCAGCATTGGAAGAATTTTGTTATCAGCCATTTCAAAATGACTATGAATTCAGAATTTTGCTTTCACGGATGTATTTGCGAACGGGAAAGACAAATCAAGCCAGCGAGGTAATGTCTACTATTCCAGATATTTATTGGGACATAGAATACAGCAGGGCAGAGACACTTGAAACTTCACCTTTTAAAATCGTGAAAGAAATTCACGACTATGAAAATTTGACACCCATGAATAGGAAGCAAATCATGATCAAAATGGTCGAACTGGAAAAATTTGCAAAAATTGGTGATCGCACTGCCATGATTGCTTTGGGCAATGCCTGGTACAACTTTTCATCTGAAGGAAAAAATTGGCATGTAATGACCTATTTTTGGAACGCTGACCGAGGTGCTTTTTTGAGAAAAACGAACCACATTTGTATGTCGAGAGCAAGTCAATATTATTTGAAAGCTTTGAAAAAAAATCAAAATAAAGAAGAAATTGCTTTTCTAAAATACATGTTGGCATTGACGGCTAGGGGAGATGAGAATTTGAAGTTGTACCGAAAACGCGCTGCTGAATATGAGAAATGCAAGGACACCTATTTTTACGAAGGCGTTGGTTGCAATTGGACCAAGAAACAAGGATAAACGCTTTTTAAAGTGAAACAAAAAGAATCGGAAGCGCTAATTCTTTTTCTTTCCATTACCTTTGCTTTATGCAAGTGAAGAGAGAAATTATTGTAACTGCAGATGGATCCAAAACGATTCATATGCCTGATTGGAATGAAAATTATCATTCTTCTCACGGCGCGTTGCAAGAAGCAAAACATGTGTTTTTAAAATACGGATTGGAATGTTTCAAAGATCAAAAGGAAGTTTCAATTTTTGAAGTTGGTTTTGGTACTGGTTTGAATGCTATTTTGACTTGCGAAGCAGCTGAAATCAATCAGCAAAATATTCATTACGATGGGCTAGAAGCTTATCCCGTGAGTGCCGAAGAAATTGAAGCCTTGGATTATGTTTCACTTTTTGAAAACGAAGAAAGCAAAGCCAATTATCTCAAAATTCACGATGTTAGTTGGGATTCAGATGAGGTTATTTCTCCGAATTTCACTTTGCGCAAAATCTTGCAAAAATTAGAAGAATTCACCTTCGAAGCCGAACAATACGATTTGATTTATTTTGATGCTTTTGGTCCGCGCACGCAAGACGATATGTGGCAATTGTCACATTTTGAAAAGCTATTTTATTCACTTAAGCCCAACGGAATTTTGGTTACCTATTGCGCCAAAGGACAAGTCAAAAGAGATTTAAAATCAGCTGGATTTACGATTGAAGCCTTGCCTGGTCCTCCGGGAAAAAGAGAAATGACAAGGGCTTGGAAGAAAGCTTAGTTATTTTACTTTCACAGAAATTTCCATGTCGAAGGTGGCGACAATTTCGTTCGATAAATTTTTTGCATCTACGCGCACAAGCTGATTGATGCGGATTTGTTTTTCGAAACTTTCAGCGATGATTGATTCAATTTTCGCGCCTTCGTTGCATTCAAAAATGACATCAGTTTCAGCACGTTTTACAAATTCAGCATGCATGCTTTTGAAAGCGAACGACACTTTTTTGTTCATTTTTTCCGCAAAGTAAAAAGCATGAATTCCACCAGCAACATCTGCGCCAACGGCCAAAGCGCCAAAGTACATGGAGTTTAAATGATTTTTGGTGCGTCGTCGAAACTTGATCTTAACAGCTACTTTTTCGTCAGAAAGTTCAATCAATCGCGGTCTGACAAATCCAATCAATGGAATTTTGACCAATCCAAGTAGGAAAATCATCCATTGCATTTTCCGCATGCTAATTTGTGGTTTCACTTCAGTCATTTTTCACCAATTCTTGTACGATTTCTTTCACAGGACGAATAGAATGAATGTATTCAATCGTTGGACCAGCGCACCACACCGTTTTATAAGTCGCACCAAAAGCCGCATTTTGCAATTTTTTCATGCCTTTGTAAAATGTGAATGCTTTGAACCACTTTTTCAAGCGTTTGTTTTTATTCAAGATTTTTTCCAGCCAATTTTGTTGTGTTCCAATTTCTTTGACATAAGGCGTGTTGATCACCGTGCAAGGAGAACCAGAGAGTTTGGTTGTCATCACGATGTCTTTTGCGCTGTAATCAACGCAAGCTTTTTTGTATTCAGGTGTTACGCCAGATTCTTCCGAAGCAATGAATATTGTACCAACTGAAACGCCAGCAATTCCAAGCGACATCATTTTTTGTAAACTTGCCGAATCACCCACACCACCAGCAGAAATCACGGGAATTTTAACCGCTTTTTGAAGGGCAGGAATCAATTCGTGGTAAGAAATATTTCCTGCATGTCCGCCAGCTTCTTTGTTTACCGCAATGACCGCATCAGCGCCTAATGATTCTACTTTTTGTGCATAGCGAACGTCAGTCACATCGCAAAAAACTTTCACTCCAGCTGCGTGTGCAGCGAGAATGGTTTCTTCAGGCGAACCAAGTGATGTAATGATGAAATCCACTTTTTCTTCGCAGATAATTTGCAGTTGTTCTTTGTATAGAAAATTTGATTTATTGACAATTAAATTGATTCCAAAAGGTCCATCAGCTTTCGAACGAATAAATCGAATGGCAGTGCGTAATTCTTCCGTAGTTCGGTAGTTCAACGCAGGAATCGCACCCGTAATTCCAGATTGAATTCCAGCAATAATCATCTCTGCATTTGAAACTAAAAACATCGGTGCCATGATTATTGGGTATTTGATTCCCAACAAGGAGCACAACGGCGCATTTTCTAATTGTACATTTTCCATAATTGTAAATGTAGAAAAATTTTATGTACGCACAGCTTTTTTTCAGATTTTTTAAGTTTTTTGTGGGCGCGTAATCGGTCTTCGGGCTAAAGTTTTTTCAGATCTAGCACGGAAACACTGTGGTTTTGCGTGTGCTTCATTCGTCGCAGCCGCAAAACACGTGTTCGCGGCTGTTTCTTTCAAAAAGCTACCGCCCTTCGCCCGCGCGTAGGATCAATCTGCATTTGTAAGCTTGAATAATTTTAGTTCAAAAAAATCCGCTACAAATTAATGCAGCGGATTTAAGATTTAAGAAATAATCTAGTTTATTTCATCAATTTCATTTCTTTCACTAAGTGGGTTGCACCTGCGTATTTGTCCATCACCCACATCACGTAGCGAATATCGACTACCACATTTCTGCATCTTGTAGGGTCAAACATGTAATCGCTCATGGTACTTTCCCAAGTTCTATCAAAATTCAATCCCATCAAATAGCCATTGGCGTTCAAAACTGGCGAACCAGAATTTCCTCCAGTAGTGTGATTTGAACCTGAAAAACAAACCCACAACTCGCCATTTTGCGCATAGTCTCCAAAATCTTTTTTCTGGTAAATATCCAACATTCCAGGAAGCAATTCAAAATCAGGATTTCCTGTTTTGTACTTTTCGATAATTCCTGCGGTTGTTGTGTGTTCGGTGTAAGTCATTCCATCTCTAGGTGCTGAACCTTCTAATTTTCCGTAGGTAATTCTCAAGGTGCTATTTGCATCTGGCCAATGTTTGCCTTCAGGGTACATTTTTTGTTTTCCTTCCACATAAACTTTCAATAAATCGTCCATTTGCGTGTACAAACTTCTTACTCCCGGCAAAATTTTTGATTGGTAAACTGTTGTGATTTCAAAATACAACAAGTAACCAGGATCTTTCATGATTGATGTAACTGATTTCTCTTTGAAATTATCGTAGAAAGCCAACAATCGATCTTTGTTTGTCAGTACTGATTTGCTGTAAATTGCTTTCGACCAAGCTGCTGTATTTTGTTTTTTTACAATGGCAGATACATTCGCAGGATCCATTTGTTTGATGTATTCCTCATGCAATAAATTAAAGATTTGTTGGTCGATATTTGCGTCGTAGTCTTTGAAGAATTTCTCTACGCCATCTCGGTATTTAGCAATTTTTGCTGTCAATTCTCCACTTTCCTTATACTTTGCGTAGTTTTTAACGATGTCATCCACGCCACGTGCAACTTTGAAAAATTCAGGTCCAATATTCAAATATTCCGAAGTCATTGCATATCCGAAATCGTATTGCACATTGTCGCTGATTAATTTCTTCATTTTTTCAACCACTGTTCCGTAAGTGTCTTTCCACAATGGATTTGACAATGCTTTTTCAGTATATTCTTTTTCTGAAGCTTCTTTCATGGCAACGGCGCCTAATCTTTCCAAACCATCCACTTGACCAATCCATTTTTTATATGCATTCGCAATACTCGCTTGTTTGGCGCTGTATTGAATTCGAATTTGATCTGAAGAGCGCATTCCTGCATCAATTACTGAAAGTGATTTCTCACGCATTTTGATTCTAGCAGGTCTTTCCTTTTCGATAATGTGTTTGATTTGAGTAGAAACTAAATGTTGCTCGGTAGTTCCAGGAAATCCATAAACCATCGTAAATTCTCCCGGAATTCTATCTCCTGCAGCAATCGGCAAGAAGTGTAGGGGAGTGTATGGCACATTGTCTTTAGAGTAAGGAGCTGGTTTGTTGTCTTTTCCGACATAAATTCTGAAAACAGAAAAATCTCCCGTATGACGCGGCCAAACCCAGTTGTCGGTATCACCACCAAATTTTCCAATGGCATTCGGAGGTGTTCCAACCAAACGAACATCTAAGAAAATCTCGGTCACCATGCAGTAGTAGCTATTTCCATAATCAAAGGCTTTGATATCGGCTTGATAGTTTGTTCCTTCAACCATTTTCTTTTTCAACGCTTCAATATTTTTAGCGATAATCGCTTGACGTTGCGCCAAATCTTGAATGCCTTCAGTTCCTTTCAAAACTTCCTTTGTCAAATCTTCTATTCGCACAATGCGTGTCGCAGTCAATCCAGGATTTGTCAACTCTTCATCGTAATTTTTAGCCCAAAAACCATTTTTCAAATAATCGTGTTCCAATGATGAGTGCGATTGTATTTGCGAATAACCGCAATGGTGATTGGTTAAAATTAAACCTTTATCAGATACGATTTCCGCTGTACATCCGCCACCAAATTGCAAAATTGCATCTTTGATACTCGCCTTGTTCACACTGTAAATGTCTTCAGCAGTCAGTTTCATACCCATCGCCTGCATGTCGTCTTGAAAAGCGGCAATAAGTGATGGAATCAACATTCCTTCTTCCGCCTGAGACAAGAAAAAAGTGAAGGCAAAACTGATCGAAAGCAATATTCTTTTCATAAAAATTTATTTAGTGGCTCAAATATATCACTTAAAGCGCTAAAGTTTTGTAAATTTTGGGATGGAACATTTATTTTTTGCAAATTTGTGGTGTGAAATTTATTGACTTAGCATTTCGATTGGGCGTAGTTTTTGCCATTTTTGGATTCATTTGGGGAATCTTGAATTTGCTTTTAACATTACTTCGAGGTGCTCGACCCAAAACCATTTTTGAAGAGTATCTGCTTAAATTCGTACAATATTTCTTTTTAGTAAATGTCACTTTCCTATTCTGTGTTCAAAAAGATGATTCAAACATCTTGATGCCAAATGAGTTGATACTTGCTGGTTTAATATTGATTATTTATTTCACAGGAAAATTGCAAAACAGACAAAACCGTTCAGCTATTTTCAAGATGGCAGGAAATCCAATGCCAGCGATTTCCACCATGTTTAATTTAAAAGCAGAGATTTCTATTATTACTTTATCAATTTTATTTTTCACCGCTTTTGTTTTCTTTCCTGAATATGCTCAAAATCCAATTAGTACATGGTTTTACGATAGTATTCTGGATATTGAAAGTACACCCATTTTCGGGTTCATCTTTAAAATAGTAGGATTTTTTGTTCTGATGAGTATTTTGTTCAAACTGTTGAATGGATTTTCTTATTTACTTTCTGGAGCACCGCTAGTTACAGTAAATCGTCAGTTTCAATCGCGGAACAAGAATGATGATAATAAGTTTGATGATTTCGAGGAGATTGATTAGATTGGAATTGATAATCGGAATATTTTTTGATTTTTCGATGTTTTTCTGGTTTAAAATGAAGTAAACTTATTTCGAGATATAGCGATATCTGATTTTTATTGTTTTTTGCTTTAGTTCGAGATATGCCGATATGTCATTTTCAATTTTTTTTAATTGTTCGAGATATAGCGATATTTGAAATAGCAAAGCGCTTGCAAACGCTCATTCGAAATATCGTAATATTTGAAACAAAAAAAATCAAAAATTTTCCGACAAAAAATTTTGTTCGATAAATACTTTTTCACTAACTTAGATAATAACCAATTATTTTATCTATTACAATGGGTACTACCAAAAAACACATCTACACCGAAGAACAACTGCAACTTGCGGAAATTTTCAAAGCCTTGAGTTGCCCTGCTAGGATTGCGATTATCGAAAATATTAATAAGTGTGAAAAAGCAAATTTTAGTGACTTAAATGAGCACATTGATCTTGCGCCTTCGACAATATCCTATCATTTAAAAGAACTTTCTAAAGTTGGGATTTTAGGCGTTTTTGAGGAGAATAAGCGCTCATATTTTTTCTTATACACTGAACCACTAAAAGTCATTGAGCATTTTCTTGAATCCATAATTGAACTTGTTAGAAAAGTTGTCCCTAAATTTGAATATTTGTGTGTTGTTGAATACCGCTATCACATCAAAAAAGTCAAGCTTGATAATTCTTAGCATTATTTAAAGAAAAAAATCGTTTATTCATGATAGTTTTGGTTTGGAGAAGCTAGACTTCCATGTACACAGTTGTTCCACCATTATCATTGCGTTCTATTTTCCAGAACGCTCCGATTTCCGTTGCCCTTGCCGACATGTTTTTCAACCCAAAATGGCCATCGGGAGACGACAAGTTTTGTATTCCAATACCATTGTCACTTACTTTCAAAACAATTTTACCATCATTTGTTTCTTCGATAACTATATCGATTTTTGTTGCTTTTGCATGCTTAATAATGTTGTTGATTGATTCTTGAAAAATTCTGAACATGTGCATAGTTTGTTCAGGAGAAATGACTTTGTTGTTGGTGATTTTGCTTACGAAATTATACGTCAATGTCTTTTGATCTTCTGTCATTTTTCGTACATAAGATTCTAATTTAGAGGATAAAATTTCAATCGTAATAGAAGCAATGTGAAGTGCCCAAACTGTATCTCTCAATGAATCGATAGCGTCTTGACTCATTTTGAATGTTCGTTCCACTCTTTCGAAATCAATAGCACTTGAATTTTTGCTCTGGGAGTTCAACATTTCTAAATTATTGACTACATAGCTTAATTGTGATCCAACATTGTCATGTAAGTCAAATGAAATTCTTTTTCTTTCCGCTAATGTTGCTTCGAAAATCGCCTTTTGATTTTCCAAATCCTTTTGATAACTTTTTCTTCTATACCAAAAGTAAACCAGCAAAAATACAAATGAAATAAACGCAAATCCAGCTGTCCAAATTAGGTTTTGAATGATTGAATTTTGTTGATTTTTCTTTAGATTCAAGGATTTTAATTGAATTGATTTCTTGAGTAGAGCATTTTCTTGTTCCTTTTTTTGAACCTCATACTTTTTTTCAATTTCAGTCAAATTTTGGTTACTCTTCTCGTCAAAATAGGCGGCATGATATTTAAGATATTCATTGAAATAAATGTCTGCTTTTTCGAGAGATCCATTTCTATAATTCCAAATAGCAATTGCCTGACAAACTTTATAAGCTATTTCGGGCATTCCTTCTTTTTCAATTAAAGGATAGATTTCGTTTAGAGTTTCTATTTCCTTTTTGGAGTTTTTTTGTAAGTAATATAGTTGACTCAAATTATACCCTGTACTGACGAGCATGAATTTATTTCCAATTTTTTTAGAGATTTTGTAAGATTTTAAATAGTATTTCTCTGCTTCTTTTCCTTTATTCGTAGCACTGTAAATCAATGCGATATTGTTGTAGCTTTTACCTAAATAATATTGATTTCCTTCTTCTTCATATATTTCTAATGCTTTAAAATTATAGTGTAATGCAGAATCAATTAGCTTTCCATTGTAGAGATCTCCAATATTTGCATAGATGTTTGCCTTCTCCAATTTGTCATCAATTTTGGCAGCGTAGTTTAAAGCCTTTCTAAACCAAAAAATGGCGTTTTTGTCCCTATTTGTTTCTTCATAAATCATTCCAAGATTATTTGAAATAGATGACAATAACTGATCATTTTTAAGCGTCTCAAAAATTTCAAATGCTTTTTGAAAATAAATTCTGGCTTCCGATAAATTATGTTGATTCATGTAAATCAATCCAATATTATTCAAAATAGAGCCTTCTCCTTTTTTGTAGTCGACTTTTCGAGCAATCAGTAGTGCCTCGTCATAGGCTTTTAACGCATTTTTGGTATCAGAAAGCACATCATAAATTATTCCTCTTCTTATTAGCGCCTGAATTTCGCCTTTTGGAAAATTTACTTTTCTCGAGTAATTGATTGTTTTTTTGACAATTTCAAGGGCTTTTGTAGGATCTGAATAAGCTAAATTTAGAGAGTTTGAGTTTAATTCATTGATTTTGACCGTGTCAGCAGTTGTATACGCGAACGTTTTGTTGGATGAAATTTCCAAAATCAAAATCAGTATTAGTAGTATTTTATTTTTCACAGCGGTAAAAAAATGTTGTTCGAGTGAATAATTATTTGATTTTTATTCGAGTAAGTATATCACTTATTTCAGTTCTTTTCAACGTGTCGGAATAAGAGAAAGTCATAGAATAATAGTATCCATTTTTTTCAGTGGCATATTCATCCATGAATAGTGATTGTGATTCTACTAAAAGAACACCTCTATTTCTGATAAAATCTGATTTCGCTATTTTTACTTCTTGCATAAATTCTCGATGTTCATCTTTTTCATACAAAAGCGCTAAATTTTTGTTGGAATCTTCTAAGTATTGAATCAGCGTTTCATCTTTTGAAAATGGATTTTTCTTATGACCGACAATATTTAAAGAGATTAACGCATTTTGATTTTGATCAAAAAAGTCAGCTTCTAGAAAATGAGGGCTAAAAGGAGATTTATATTTTTTATTTGTATCTATTGTCCAGGTATTTGGCAATGCGATTTCTAACCCTAAGAAACTGTTTATGTAGGTATTATTTTCAATCTTTCCATATTCAAATTTTGGGATTTTTTTGAACTTATTATTTCCTCCTAAACATGAACTAATGAGAAATAAGATTCCAAAGCTGATTGCGAGTTTTCTTTTCATATGAATTACTTACAGTATTTTTCTTTCAATTCTAACACTTCATCGCCATACATTTCAACAAAGCCTTTATTGATAGCGAGTTCGATGTCTAAACAAGCTTTTGCGTACTTTTTTTCTTCAATTAAAATCAATGCACGGATTCTATAAGCATAAGAATTTGCAGGATATAAATCTATTGATTTTTCTATGTCTTTCATCGCTCCTTTGAGATCACCTAATTTTAATTTATTGTAACTTCTGTTGCTAAAACCTAATGGTTCTTCTGGGTTGATTTCTAAGACTTTGTTGTAATATTCTATTGCCTTTTCATGTTGACCCATTTCTTGATATTTGTAACCAATATTTCCTAAAATAGGATAAAATGTAGGATCTATTTCATGTGCTTTCAAGAGATATACAAGGGTCATATCTCCTTTTCCAAGTTCATCACAAATTGCGCCTAAATTGGTCAAAATTGTAACTGACATCGAATCAATTTTATATGCATCAATTAAATCGACATATGCATCTTCAAATTTTCTTGTTTGGATATAGCAAACCGCTCTATTTGTCAATGTCATTGAAAGAAGAGAATCTGAGTCAGCAAGTTCCATCGCTTTCTTATAATCTGAAATTGCTAAATCATTTTCCTGTATTGAAGTCAGAAAAATGGCTCTTGCATTGTAAAGTAAAATTAGATTTTTTTCACTTTTTGAAATTCCTGTTGAGTAAGTTTCATAAGCCTCTTTATATTTTTCTAATTTTTCTTGAATTTGCGCTTTAAGTATATAAATATCTGCATTTTTATCGTCTTTTTCTAACGATGAGTTTACTGACTTTAAGGCGCCTTTAAAATCATTTTTTGAGGCAAGTTCAACTGCATTTTGGTAATGTTCCTCTGCTGTTTGGCAAAAAATAAAATTCGAAGCAATAATTAAATAGAAGCAAAGGGAATATTTTATCATAATTAACTGTTTTACAATTTCAAAGCTAGAATTTTTTTTCAATAAATTTTATTTTTACCAGAAATATAACCTTATTCTTTAACTTTATCCAAAAAAACACAACGATGAAGATTATTTCTTTTAATGTCAATGGAATTAGAGCAATAGCACAAAAGACTTTTTTTCAAGATATGCTAAACGTAAATGCAGATATAATTTGTTTGCAAGAAACAAAAGCAAGTAGAGAACAAGTTGTGGATACTTTGAAGCCAATGGATGGGTATTTTATTTCAGCGAATGAATCGGTAAAAAAAGGATACTCAGGAACAGCCATTTTGACCAAAACAGAGCCACTTTCAGTTACTTTCGATATGGGAATGGAAGAACATGATCAAGAAGGTAGAGTAACTTGTGTTGAGTTTGAAGATTTCTTTTTAGTTACTGTCTACGTGCCTAATTCCGGAAGTGAGTTATTGAGACTTGGATATCGTCAAACCTGGGATGCAGATTTTTTAAATTATCTAAAGAAGTTAGAACTTAAAAAACCGGTTGTAATTTGTGGTGATTTTAATGTCGCTCACAAAGAAATTGATTTAGCTAGACCTAAAGCCAATTACAACAAATCTGCAGGTTTTATGCAGGAAGAAATAGATGGAATGGATGCTTTTCATGCTGCTGGACTTGTAGATACATTTAGGAAATTAAATCCTACAGAGGTAAAATACTCCTGGTGGTCATACAGAGGTGGAGCAAGAGAGAAAAATGTTGGCTGGAGAATTGATTACTTTTTAGTGTCTGAAAGTTTTCTACCAAAGGTAAAATCGTCTTTTATTTTGAATGAAGTATATGGTTCAGATCATTGTCCTGTTGGAATTGAACTTTAGTTGAGTTACTAAAATCGAGGAAAATCCAGTTCGAGATATAGCGATATCTCGAATTTGAATCATTATTCCCAATTGAATTTTTTTGATTGGGAATTTTTTTATTTATGTAACTCATTGTTCTATTTTGAGCAATATTTTTATTCGAAATATAGCGATATTTGAAACATGCATTCAAAAGGCTGATTATACTGAAGTTCGAAATATCGGCATATGTCGAACAACAACCTCAATACTCGAAAATCACAAATATAAACACATAAAAAAAGGCCGTAAAATAAATTACAGCCTCTCATTTTTATGCTAATTTTTCATCAAATAGTCATAATATCCTTTTCTTTCGCATCAATAATATCTTCAGCTTTCTTGATATATATATTCGTAATATTTTGCACTTCAATTTCTGCACTTTTTGCTAGATCTTCTGACATTCCATCATTTTTCAGATCTTTAATCATGTCAATGCCATCTTTTCTGTTGTTTCGAATTCCAACTTTAGCATGTTCTCCCTCAGCTTTGGCTTTTTTAACCATCTCTCGACGACGTTCTTCTGTCAATGGTGGGACATTAATCAAAATTACTTCTCCGTTGTTTTGTGGCGCAAATCCTAGGTTGGAATTGATAATTCCTTTAGCAATTTCTGGCAACATAGCTCTTTCCCATGGTTGAACAGTAATCGTTCTTGCATCTAATGTTGAAATATTGGCAACTTGAGTGATTGGGGTAGGGGAACCATAATAATCTACCATCACACTTTGAATCATAGATGGCGTTGCTTTGCCTGCGCGTACCTTTTGTAGCTCATTTTCTAGGTGAACCAATGTTTTTGCATTTGAGCTTTTCAACTCATCATAAATCATTTGAATCTCTTCAGTCATAATCAATTTGTAATTGAAATTGGAAATATATTATTTTTCAATCTTAGTTTTGAACGATTGTACCAACTTTTTCACCATCTAATAATTTTTTCAAATTACCAGGTGTGTCCATGTCGAAAACGATAATTGGTAAATCATTTTCTTTACACAATGTGAATGCTGTCATATCCATCACTTGCAAGCCTTTACTGTAAACATCATCAAAAGTGATTGTTTCATATTTAGTCGCATTTGGATCTTTGAATGGATCTGCAGTGTAAATACCATCAACTCTCGTTCCTTTTAAAATCACGTCAGCGTTGATTTCAATCGCTCTCAATGAAGCTGCTGAATCAGTCGTGAAATATGGATTTCCTGTTCCAGCGCCGAAAATAACAACACGACCTTTTTCTAAATGGCGAACAGCGCGTCTTCGAACATATGGTTCAGCGATTTCTTTCATTTCGATGGCTGATTGCAATCTGGTTTTTAATCCTACAGATTCTAGAGCTGCTTGCAAAGCCATGCTATTAATCATTGTGGCTAGCATTCCCATATAATCTCCATGGGTTCTATCCATTCCTCCTTCTTCAGCTTGAACTCCTCTGAAAATGTTACCTCCACCAATTACAATTGCTACTTCTATGCCTTTTTCACAAATTTCTTTGATTTGTAAAGCATAAGAATTGATTCGATTGTTATCAATTCCAAATTGTTTGTCGCCCATTAATGACTCACCACTTAATTTTAGAAGGATGCGTTTGTATTTCATGAAATTCAAGTTTTTGAAAGATGCAGACAAATATAGTCAAAAAAGGGAAAAAATAAGATACTATTTGAAATGCTTCTTTTTCAAAACAGAGAAATGGGCATAAAAAAAGGGTTAGAAAAAATCTAACCCTTTCAAAAAAATATTTCAATTACTTATTTCATTGCGAAACGCTCGAAAGAAGTTACTGTTAAACCTTTTTCAGCTGAGTTCAAGAATTCCTCAACAGTTACCTTGTTATCGCGAACAAATTGTTGGCTTAGCAAAGTGTTTTCTTGGAAAAATTTATTCAAACGTCCTTGAGAGATTTTTTCAGCCATTTCAGCTGGTTTTCCTTCTTGGATAGCCAATTCTTTTCCAATTTCCAATTCACGATCAATCGTGTTTTGGTCGATACCTTCTTTATTCAATGCCAATGGATTCATTGCAGCAATTTGCATTGCAACTTGTTTTCCAGCGTCTTCAGCAGCAGCAGAGTTAACTGTCAAACCAACCAAAGTAGCCAATTGGTTACCTGGGTGATTGTAAGCAGAAACTTGCTCAGCGCTGATTTTTGCATATTTAGAAAGATCTAATTTCTCACCAATAACACCTACGTGCTCAGTGATTTTTTCTTCGATAGACAATTTATCGTCATAAGGAAGCGCTTTCAATTCTTCAATTGTATTTGGCAAATGTTTCAAAGCAACATCAACCAAAGATTGCATAAAAGCACGGAAGTTATCGTTCATTGCTACGAAATCTGTTTCGCAATTCAACGCCATGATTACTCCTGTTTTTCCATCTGCTGAAGCTTGAGAGAAGATTAAACCTTCTTTTGCTTCATTTTCACCACGTTTTGCAGCGATTTTTTGTCCTTTTTTACGAAGGATATCGATTGCAGCTTCAAAATCTCCATTAGATTCTGTCAATGCATTCTTACAATCCATCATTCCAGCACCAGTCTGTTGGCGCAATTTATTTACATCTGCAGCTGTAATTGCCATGATAGTAAAATTTTTATTGTTTGATTAATCTTCTTTTGTTTCTTCTTTCGCTTCAGTAACTTCTGGAGCAGCTGCAACAGCTACTTCTTCTGCAACTTCAGTTTTATCCGCACCTTTATCTTTGGTGTTTTTGCGATCTTCCAAACCTAATTTGATAGCGTCACAAATCGCATCCAAAATAATTGAAATTGATTTTGTAGCATCATCATTTGCTGGAATTGGGAAATCAACAAATTTTGGATTTGAATTGGTATCTACCATTGCAAAGATTGGAATATTCAATCTTTTTGCTTCGTGCATAGCGATATTTTCTTTTAAGATATCTACCAAGAAAATAGCTGCTGGTTGACGAGTCATATCAGCAATAGAACCAAAGTTTTTTTCCAACTTCTCACGTTGGCGAGTTTTGAATAAACGCTCTCTTTTAGAAAGTGTATCCCACGTTCCATCTGTCTTCATTTTATCAATTGAAGCCATTTTACGAATCGATTTACGAGTCGTTTGGAAATTGGTCAACATACCACCTGACCAACGTTCAGTTACGAACGGCATGTTTACAGCTTTTACGCGTTCAGATACGATTTCTTTCGCTTGTTTCTTTGTAGCTACGAAAAGAACTTTTTTACCTGATTTTGCGATTTGTGTCATCGCTGCACATGCTTGATCAAGATGAGCAATTGTCTTATTTAGATCGATAATGTGGATACCTTTCTTCTCATCGAAGATGTATGGTGCCATTGCTGGATTCCACTTTCTTTTTTGGTGACCGAAGTGTACACCTGCGTCTAATAACTCTTGAAAACCTACTTTTGACATTTTAGTATTGTTTTTTAATTGTTTACGTTCCTTTAGTAATCAGCGTAACGAGGGAGCCAGAGGCATATACTCAATCGCTTGGATACTAAACAACCGCCAAAATATTTTAATATTAACGTTTTGAGAATTGGAATTTCTTACGTGCTTTAGGCTGTCCTGGTTTTTTACGCTCAACCATTCTTGGGTCACGCGTCATCAAACCTTCAGCTTTCAATGCTGGTTTCAAATCCTCAGATACTTTTACAAGTGCTCTTGAAATACCTAAACGAATAGCTTCTGCTTGTCCGTTGATACCTCCACCCATTACATTTACAGTTACATCATATTGATCAACAGTATCCGTCAATTGGAAAGGGTGTTGAATTTTTGATTGTAACATCGCAACAGGAAAGAACTCTTTGTATTCTTTTTTATTTACGATAACTTTACCAGTACCTTTTTTCATGTAAACTCTGGCAACAGAAGTTTTTCTTCTTCCTAATGTGTTGATAATTTCCATAATTATTTTTTAGATGAGCTAAAAGTAATTACTTCAGGTTTTTGAGCTTCTTGCTTGTGCTCAGGACCTACGTAAACTTTCAAGTTAGTAAATAAATTACGTCCCAAAGTATTTTTTGGCAACATTCCTTTTACAGCTTTCTCAATCAAACGTTGAGGGTGTTTTTGTAAAATTTCTTGTGCAGTCAAAATTCTTTGCCCACCTGGGTAACCCGTGTAGCGAACATACTCTTTGTTCACCAATTTAGTACCAGAAAATGATACTTTCTCTGCATTAATAACAATTACGTTATCTCCGCAGTCTGCGTGTGGTGTGAAGTTTGGTTTGTGTTTTCCACGTATCAACTTCGCTACCTCACTCGCCAAGCGACCAACTGTTTGGCCTTCGGCATCTACCAACAACCACTTCTTTCCAGAGGTTTCTGTGTTAGCAGACTTCGTTTTGTAACTTAATGTATCCACAATAAATATTAATTAAATAAGACAATTCCCCTAATTTGGGGGTGCAAAGATACAACTTAAAGATTTTATTAACAAACGAAATTTGAAATATATTCAATTTCGCACTCATAACGAGGTGAATTTGCAGATTTACTGTCTTTTAAGATTGAAATTTGCAAAAATAAAAATGCGTCACAAATTTAAATTTTATGACGCATTTCAATGTGTATTATTTTAACCTATTTTGCTTTGAAAGAATTAATCGCGTTAACAGTGAAATCTGACAACACCAATTTTCCGCTCATTCCTGCGCGTTCATTTAATAGGTTGTCCCAATTTTCAGTTCCTTCCCAAAAAATGCTTTTTAGCATTGACATGGCTTCAGGATTAGACTTGGTTAAATTTTCTGCTAATTTATCAATAGCAATATCCATTTCTTCGATTGTATCAAATAACTCAGCATACAAACCTTTTTCTCTCGCCCATTCAGCACTTTTCCATGAAGTTGCGTCAATGGCTAACTGACTCATCGCAGATGTTCCAATCTTACGAGTAACCGCTGGACCGACTACAAAAGGTCCGATTCCAACAGCTAGTTCTGATAGTTTAACGTCTGCATTTTTTGTAGCATAGCAATAATCAACTGCTGAAGCCATTCCAACACCACCTCCAACTGCTTTTCCTTGAACACGTCCAATAATGAATTTTGGACATTTTCTACAAGCATTGATCACATTCGCAAATCCAGAAAAGAATTTTTGACCTGTTTCTAAATCTCTGATTGAAATTAATTCATCAAAACTAGCTCCTGCACAAAATGATTTTTCCCCAAATGATTTTAGTACAATTACTTTAACAATGCTGTTATTTCCAAGTTCTGTAATTGTATCAGCTATTTTTTGTAAGATTTTACCTGGTAATGAGTTGCTTAATGGATGTCCAAATTCGATAGTTGCAATGCCTAGGTTGTCTATTTCGTAACTTACGTGTCCTAAATTGATAGCTTCTAACATTTCTTTTTCTAGTTTTTTCAGCAAAAATAATTAAATACTGATAAGTTTAGCATTTTTTAAAGGGGGAGAAATAAAAAAACCTGCATTTTTTTCAAAACACAGGCTTTTTAAAGGGGTGTGGGAGATATTTATTTAAAAGTAGTTTCGTCAACCGTTCCGTTAACTTCAATTGAAATAACTTTACCTTCTAAACCTAAATCACCCATCATTAAACTCATTTTATGAGGGAATTGTAGTCCATTTACATTTTTGAAATCACTGAACGACCTTGAAGCTTCAACTACTTGGTCACCTTCTTTTTGAATTGAAACAGATTTGATTTTCATAAACGATTTTGTATCATAATAGTCAAATGATTGTTTGTCTCCATCAACAATTTTTAAGACATAAGCCTCAGTATTGTTAACTTCTTCAATTCCTACCATTTCAACTTTCAATCCAGAAGTCGCGTATGTCAATTCTGGGAAAAGCCCTGCAGATTTCTGTTTGCTCGCGATTTCTTCAGCAGTCAAGTCTTTCTTTCCAGTTTGCATGTTTGATGATGCTCCTGCTTTACCATCAAAATATTCTTTTTGAATCATCATTCCTTGCATCTCAATTTTCATTGCCTCTGTGTTTGGTGCAACGAAATAAGTTGTCATCGTCAATGGTGCAGGAATTTGTTGTGCTGACATTTCCATCACCTGTTTTACAGATTTGATTTTTTTGATCGCTTTATTCGCAGCTTTCATTGAAGTAGTTCCTGTAGTTGCAAAAACATATTTTTCAATTAATTGCTCCTTAGTTATATCAGCTGGTTTTACTTCTTTAGCAACGTTTCCGAATGCGTCAAACATTTCGATTTTTCCGTCAGCATCAAATACTTTTAATTTCTCAATAATTTCTTCGTTTCCGACTACAATTATGTTACAGTTTTTAGATGTGAAGTAAGTTTGAGCCATTTCCAATACATTTTCAGTATTTACCGCATCCAATCTTTTCAAATAAGTTTGGTAGTAATCTTTTGGTAAATTATTTTGAATAATGTTCAATGCAAATCTCGCAATCGTTTGAGGGTTTTCTAATGAGCGTGCAAAACCTCCAGCCATTGCTGATTTTGTCAAATTGATTTCAGACTCTTTTACATAGCTGTTTCCAATATTGTCAAGTTCTTTCAAAATTTGAACAATTGCACTGTCAGTTACATCATTTCTGAAGTTTCCAGATGCAGAAAACCAACTTCCATTGTCAGTAATATCAATTCCAGAATAACATCCATAAGTATAGGCTTTGTCCTCACGCAAGTTTTGCATCAAACGTGTTCCAAAACCTCCACCGCCTAAAATTCCGTTTGTAACGGTCAAAGGCAATTGATTTGGTTGACCTGGTTTCATTTTTACTGGGAAAGTCACTGTAACTTTAGATTGAACAGCCCCTGGTTTTTTAACAAAAATCACACGATTTCCTTTGTTAAATTGTCCTTCTCCTAGTTCAGCTTTGTATACTGGTCCACCTTTCCAAGTACTGAAAAATTTATTGACCATTTCAGTTGCTTGTGCTTTATTTACATCTCCAACAATCACTAAATAGCTTCCTCTTGGTGTAAATACTCTTTTGAAATAGCTTTCAATATCCGTTTTGTTAATCGCAGCCAAGGTAGCTTCCGTCATGATTTCTCCGTACGGATGTCCATTTGGAAAATTGGCTTTTCTTTCTGCGTTGTCAGACATTTCATCTGGACTTGATTTTGCAGATAATAATGCAGATTCATTTTGCTTTTTGATTCTTTCAAATTCTGAATCTGGGAAATTTGCGTTAAACAAAACGTCAGTCATCAATGTCAAACCTTTTTCAACATGTTTTGTCAAACAAGATAAATACATAGATTCTCCATCAGCATTTAAAGTTGCTCCAATGTAATCAACTTCTGCATCTAATTTGTCTTTTGAACGATTGGTTGTTCCAGACATAATTAATTGTCCTGCAATTTTAGATAAACCTGCTTTTGAACCTTCATTCATTGGATCTGAGCCAGTTACCAATCGAATGGAAACTTTAGGTAATTTGTGGTTTTCAGAAAGAATAACAGTGATGCCGTTTTCAGTTGTGAAAACCTCTGAATCTTTGATATTTATTGTTGGTGGTGTTCCTGCTTTAGGACGCACAGATCGATCTAATTGGCTAAAACTTGTAGCAGCAACTAAAATCAATGCACCGGATAAAATTATTTTTTTCATTTGAATATCTATTTATATGAAATCTACTATTGGATTTGAATCTTTTGATTCTTCTAATTTTGATTCCGTATTAATTTTTTGGTTTCGGTAAATAATATAAAATCACACGATTTTCAGGAGTGAAATACTTTTTTGCAACTCTTTGAATGTCTTCTCTAGTCACAGCCATGTATTTCGTTAATTCACTATTTATTAATGCTGTACTTCCCATGTACATGTAGTTTTGAGCTAAATTCTCAGCGATTCCAGCAACTGAACTGTAGGCTGAAATGATGTCATTTTCTTTACCGTTTCTCAATTTTTCAAATTCCTCTTGTGAAATTAAAGCATCTTGAACTGATTTTACTTCCTCATCTAAAGCATTTTGCAAAGTAATTAAATCTACATTAGCAGAACCAATTGCAGCAACCAATCCCAATCCTGGATCTTCTAACGGGAATGCAAAAGAAAATGCAGCCATTGCCAATTGTTTTTTCTCAACAATATTTTTGTTCATTCTAGAACTTGTTCCTCCTGAAAGTACAGTGTTTAGCATATCCAAAGCATAAGCGTCAGGATTTGTTTGTTCAGGAAGTCTATATCCCATAAAAACAGCTGGTAGTTCGATGTTATCGTACACTGTATCAATGACTACGCCTTTGAAAGGTGGCTCATTTCTCTCTGGTCTTGGAATAACGGTTGGCATTGCACTGTATTTTTTGATGATTTTTTGTGCTTCAGCGTCTTTTGAACCTAAAAAGTTTTTTGCATCAAATTTAGTTTTTGCAATACCATAAGTTTTCAAGAATGCTTCGTCACTTTGATTTTCAAAATCGCGAAACAAATTGATTGCTTGTCCTGAAGGAATTGATCCATAGTAGGTTGCAATCCATTTTTTTGTTTCTTCAATATTGATGTCACCAGCAATTGAAAGTACAGAATTTGAAGGAACATAAAATGTTCTGTAAAAATTCACATAATCTTCTTCTTGCGCAGCATCCAAGTGTTCCATGCTACCAATTGGTTGCCATTTATATGGATGTTTTTGATACATTCTCGCGAACATTTCTGTTAAGAAAGAGGCGTAAGGTTGATTGTCAACTCTTTGTCTTTTTTCTTCTTTTACAACTTGTCGTTGTGTTTCGATACCAGTATTGTCAACTTTCGCATGTAAAAGTCTCTCACTTTCTAGCCAAAGACCTAATTCCAATTGATTAGAAGGTAATAATTCGTAGTAATAAGTTCTATCTTGTGAAGTGTTTGCATTCAACGCTCCACCATTTTTTTCTACCAATTCACTGTATTCTCCTCGTCCAATATTCGTTGAACCTTCAAATAACAAATGCTCAAAAAAGTGAGCAAATCCAGTTCTTGTTGGGATTTCATTTTTAGAACCAACGTGGTACATTATGGATACGGCAACAATAGGGGTAGCATGTTCCTCGTGTAAGATTACATGAATACCGTTAGGTAAATCATATTCTACATACTCGATTTTGCGCTGAGACCAAACATTACCAACTAGGGTAAGGGCTGCAATGGCAAAAAGATGTTTTTTCATGTTTAATCGATTGATTTGTTTAATTTATTTCAAATATCCTTTTTTTAGGAATGCCAAATATAGATAAAATGATTATTGGAAAATTCAATGGATGAATGACTTTATTTAAATGATGAATTTTTTATTTGTTTTGCTCACTAAGCATCAGTGTTTTTTATATCAAATTTGATTTTAGTGTTTTTTATTTCATAGATTTAGCATTATCCGTTGAAAATATTTGTTTTAAATAGGGTTTTGTTCATTTAATGGATGAAAATTTGATGAATATTATTTTTTTAATTTAACTTCACAGTACAAATTGTTAAAATTAGCTTCTTCAGTTCCGTGTGAATTTAAGTTGATAATAATTGACTGTTAAGTTACTTACTATGATTACTCGATTACTACTCGTCGTTACTACGATATTATTTCCTTGTTTTGTTTATGCCCAAACTTATACGCAATCATCAATACCAATCAATTTTGAAACACCTGCTAATGAGGTAACAACAACTTCTGCGGATGATGCTGCTTTTACTAGAAACATAGGGTTCACATTCAAATTCTTTTGTAACGATTTTACACAAGTCGGTCTAAGTACAAACGGTTTGATGACTTTTGGCGGAACATCTACCTCGTTAACAAATGCTTGTATTCCTACTGCTGCAACGCCTAATAATCTGATTGCGGCGTATTGGGATGATTTGTATTTTGATTACAGCTGTGCTCCATCATATTTTTATGATCAGACGTTCGGTACCGCACCTAATAGATACTATGTCGCGAGTTGGGTTGCGTTTCGTGCATTTGGAGGAAGTTGTGGTCAATATATTTATACTCAAATAAAATTATATGAAACCTCTAACATTATAGAAGTTCATGTGCAATCTAATTCTTTAGGAACAACAAATAGTGGAACTATTGGAATTGAAAATGCAACAGGTACTGTAGGATATCAAGCTGTTTGTAACGCAAACCCTGGTAATAACGTTGCTTTTCGTTGGACGCCAGATGCTCCAGCCGCTCCAGCTCAAGTTGGTTGGACAACAGTAAATGCAACATCTTTTACTGTGCCAGCATGTGGAGACTATTCGTCAAACTTATGTATTGGAAGTGGAGTAGGTGTCCCAGCATCTTTAGTTCAAGGAGTGAATTATACATTTGAAAATCAAGGCACAGCAGCATGTGGTTCAGCCATATCAACGGCTTATTTACAGGCTTGGTCACCAGGAGGTTCGACGGCTTGTAGCATGGATCCTATTGGGGCGCCAGCTTCTAATACTATTTCTTTCAATGCACCAACTACAGGAACACATCAAATTAATGTTTCATCAAATGCTCCATGTGCTACAGCAAATACTTGTGGAGGAGGATTTGGGGGTGATTTTACAACAAACTCGGCTCTGTTACGATATAAGCAGAACACAACTGTGTCAAATTCCACTTCAACGGCTGATATTTGCTTGACTGACACCAAATCTTTGACTGCAAATTTAGGAGGTGGTCACAACAATCCAGCGGTTGTTTGGTCGATTCAAGGTGGAACAGCCACAGGTTCAATTTCAGGAACGACTTACACACCCACTTCAGTAGGTAGTGTCACAATTCGTGCTACAGTTGGGAATTGTTTTAGCGACGTGACTTTTAATGTTGGAAATTCAACGCCCACTTTCACTCAGGTAGCAGCAATTTGTTCGGGAGCAGTGCTTTCCGCATTACCCACAATATCAAATGAAAGCATTACAGGAACATGGTCACCTGCATTAGATAATACAGCAACCACGACCTACACTTTTACACCAACTGCAGGTCAGTGCGCGAATACAGCGACTATGACAATCACCGTCAACCCCAATGTTACGCCAACTTTCACTCAAGTAGCCGCGATTTGTTCAGGAGCGACATTGTCAGCGTTGCCAACAACATCGAATAATGGTATTACAGGAACCTGGTCTCCCGCATTGAATAATACAGCAACTACGACTTACACATTCACCCCAACTGCAGGTCAGTGCGCAACAACAGCTACGATGACCATTACCGTCAACCCCAATGTTACGCCAACTTTCACTCAAGTAGCCGCGATTTGTTCGGGAGCTTCACTTTCTGCGTTGCCAACACCTTCTAATAATGGTATCACGGGTACCTGGTCACCAGCGTTGAATAATACAGCGACGACGACTTATACCTTTACACCAACAGCAGGTCAATGTGCAACAACAGCGACGATGACCATTACTGTTAATCCGAATGTTACGCCAACGTTTACGCAAGTAGCACCAATTTGTGTTGGAGGATCTTTATCCGCATTGCCAACACCTTCGAATAATGGTATTACGGGTTCTTGGTCACCAGCACCTAATAATACTGTAACGACGACTTATACTTTTGCTCCAACAGTTGGTCAGTGTGCAACAACGGCAACGATGACTATTTCTGTTAATTCCAATACTGTTCCGACATTTACTCAGATAGCACCTATTTGTTCAGGTGGATCATTTACACTTCCAAATCCATCAACGAATGCGATAACAGGAACATGGTCACCAGTGCCAAATAATACAACAACAACGACTTACACCTTTACACCAACAGCAGGACAGTGTGCAGTTACTACAACAATGACAGTTACTGTTAATCCAAATGTTGCACCGACGTTTACTCAAATCACACCTATTTGTTCAGGTGGATCTTTCACTTTACCAAATCCATCAAACAATGGTATTACGGGAAGTTGGTTGCCAGTTGCTAATAATACAACAACGACAACTTATACTTTTACACCAACGGTAGGTCAGTGTGCAAGTACAGGAACGATGACAGTGACGGTTAATCCGAATGTTGCGCCAAACTTCACTCAAATCGCTCCTATTTGTTCTGGAGGGGTGATAAACCTTCCAACGACGTCTCCAAATGGCATCACAGGAACTTGGTCACCAGCAGTAAATAATACAGCAACGACAACTTATACCTTTACACCAACAGCAGGTCTGTGTGCAACAACAGCCACGATGACAGTAACGGTGAATACGAATGTGACACCAACTTTCACTCAAATCGCGCCAATTTGTTCAGGAGGATCTTTAACGCTTCCAACGACGTCAACCAATGGCATCACGGGAAGTTGGTCACCAGCGGTGAATAATACAGCAACGACGACTTACACATTCACACCAACGGCTGGTCAGTGTGCTACAACAGCCACGATGACAGTGACAGTGAATACGAATGTGACACCAACTTTCACGCAAGTAGCGTCGATTTGTTCAGGTGGCGCTTTGAGCTCATTGCCAAATCCGTCGAATAATGGAATAACAGGATCATGGTCACCAGCATTGAATAATACAACAACAACGACTTATACATTTACCCCAACAGCAGGACAGTGTGCAAGTACAGCGACGATGACAGTGACAGTAACGCCAAATGTAACGCCAACATTTGCGGCAATCGCCCCAATTTGTGCAGGAGCTACTTTGAGTGCATTGCCAACAATATCTACCAATGGTATTTCAGGAGGTTGGTCACCAGCATTGAATAATACAGCGACAACGACTTATACATTTACACCAACAGCAGGACAATGTGCTACAACGACCACACTTACAATCGTTGTGACGCCAAGTACTATTCCAACATTTACTGCTATTGCTCCAATTTGTTCAGGAGGAACATTTAGTTTATCTGCGGTTTCCAACAATGGTGTTTTTGGTTCATGGACACCAGCATTTGACAATACAGTAACGACGACCTATACTTTCACGCCTTTGGCCATTCCAGGACAATGTTCATCAACAACGACGATGACCATTACGGTAAATCCAAGTGTGACACCAAGTTTTACACAAGTATCACCGATTTGTTCAGGAGCAACGCTGTCAGCATTGCCAACACCATCTAATAATGGTGTTTCAGGAACCTGGTCACCAGCTTTGAATAATACAGCTACTACGACCTATACATTCACCCCAACATCTGGACAATGTGCTACAAGTACGACGATGACCATTGTTGTCAATCCGAATGTGACACCAAACTTCACTCAAATCCCAGCAATCTGTTCAGGTGGAGTGATTACTTTGCCAGTTGTTTCTCCAAATGGTATTGTAGGAAGTTGGTCACCAGCACCAAATAATACAGCGACAACAACTTATACTTTCACTCCAACTGTAGGTCAATGTGCGACTACAACGACCATGACCATTACAGTGAATGCGAACGTTACGCCAACCTTCACTCAAGTAGGGACGGTTTGTTTTGGATCAAGTTTCACACTTCCAACACCATCTAATAATGGTATCACAGGAACGTGGGCACCAGCACCAAATAATACTTCAACAAGTTCTTATTTGTTTACTCCATCAGCAGGTCAGTGTGCAACGAATGCTTTTATGGGAGTTACAGTTGTTCCAAATGTGATTCCAACATTCAATCCAATCGCACCAATTTGTTCGGGAGCAGCTTTAAGTTTACCTCTAGCATCAACAAACGGTATAACTGGAACATGGTCACCAGCGGTGAATAATACAGCTACGACGACTTATACATTTACGCCATCTGCAGGGCAGTGTGCAGTGACAACCACATTGACAGTGACTGTTACACCAAACGTTACGCCAACCTTTACAGCAGTATCACCAATTTGTGCGGGAGCAACATTGGCGCCACTTCCATCACCATCAAACGAAGGTATAACTGGAACATGGTCGCCAGCATTGAATAATACAGCAACTACGACATACACATTCACTCCAGATGCAGGAATTTGTGCAACGACTCAAACATTGACCATTACAGTCAATCCAAACGTAACACCAAATTTTGTTCAAGTAGCACCAATTTGTGCAGGAGGAACACTCGCAGCACTTCCAACGATTTCACCAAATGGAATTACGGGGAACTGGTTGCCAGCAGTAAATAATACAGCAACGACCACTTATACATTCACCCCAACAGTAGGTCAATGTGCAACGACAGCAACGATGACTATTGTTGTGAATCCGATTGTGAGCCCGACTTTCAATCCAATCGCAGCGATTTGCTCGGGAGCGACTTTAAGTTTACCAACAGCATCTAACGAAGGAATAACGGGAACATGGTCACCAGCTGTGAATAATACAGCCACAACGACTTATACCTTTACGCCAGATGCAGGACAATGTGCTGTGACAACGACGTTGACTGTTACAGTTACACCAAACGTTACGCCGACCTTTACAGCAGTGTCACCAATTTGTGCGGGAGCAACTTTGTCACCACTTCCATCACCATCAAACAATGGCATTACAGGAACATGGTCACCGGCTTTGGATAATACAACGACGACGACTTACACATTCACCCCAACAACGGGAGTTTGTGCAACGACTCAGACATTGACCATTACAGTCAATCCAAACATAGCACCGAATTTTGTTCAAGTAGCACCAATTTGTGTAGGAGGGACATTGGTTGCGCTTCCAACTATTTCACCAAATGGCATTACGGGAACATGGTCACCAGCAGTAAACAATACAGCAACGACTACTTATACATTCACCCCAACAGCGGGTCAATGTGCAACGACAGCAACAATGACTATTGTTGTGAATCCGATTGTGACACCGACATTCAATCCAATTGCAGCGATTTGCTCGGGAGCGGCTTTAAGTTTACCAACAACATCCAACGAAGGAATTACGGGAACATGGTCACCAGCAGTGAACAATACAGCGACCACGACTTACACCTTTACTCCAGATGCAGGACAGTGTGCTGTGACAACTACGTTGAGTGTTACCGTTACACCAAACGTAACGCCAACCTTTACGCAAGTATCACCGATTTGTGCAGGAGCAGTTTTAAGTTTACCAACACCATCTAACGAAGGTATCACAGGATCATGGTCACCAGCGCCTAACAATACGGCCACCACGACTTATACCTTTAGCCCAACAACGGGAGTTTGTGCTACAACGCAAACAATGACAGTGAGTGTGACACCAAACGTGACACCAACATTTGCCTCTGTAGCTCCAATTTGTGTTGGCTCAACTTTGTCTGCATTGCCATTAACATCAAACAATGGTATCACGGGAACATGGTTACCAGCCTTGGATAATACGCAGACTACGACTTACACCTTCACTCCAGATGCAGGACAATGTGCTCTGGCAACAACTTTGACAATTACAGTCAATCAGTTGACAGTGCCAACCTTTGCAGCAGTTGGACCAGTTTGTGTTGGATCAACAATCTCTGCATTGCCATTAACATCAACCAATGGCATCACGGGAGTATGGGCACCGGCTTTGGATAATACCCAAACGACTACTTATACTTTCACGCCGAATGCAGGTCAATGTGCAGACATTGCAACGATGACAATCACAGTCAATGCTTTGTCTTTACCAACCTTTGCAGCAGTAGCTCCAATTTGTTCAGGAGATGTATTGGCAGCACTTCCAACGTCATCTACTGAAGGCATTACAGGAAGTTGGTCGCCAGCGTTGGATAACACGCAAACGACTACTTATACTTTTACGCCAGATGCATCTCAGTGTGCAGACATTGCAACGATGACAATCACAGTCAATCAGCCAACAGTTCCAACTTTCACCGCAGTAGGACCAATTTGCGCGGGAAATACTTATACTTTGCTTACAAGTTCACTTGAAGGCATCACCGGAACATGGTCACCAGCGATTGATAATACCCAAACAACGACCTACACCTTTACACCAGATGCAGGACAGTGTGCTACAACCGCAACGATGACAGTGTCAGTAGTTTCGTCCTCAGATGCAGCCTTCACAGTTTCTAACTATTGTAATGGAGTAGGAGCCGCGCCAGTTGTAACAGGACTTTCAGGTGGAGTATTTAGTTTCAACCCTGCAGTGACTGATGGCGCAGTAATAGATCCAACGACAGGTGTGATTGCGGGAGGAGTTCCAGCAACAACTTACATCGTTCAATATACATTGACAGGATCTTGCATTGTATTCTCTCAAGAATTGGTTTCATTTGTTGCCACACCAACAACTCCAGTATTATCCAATGATACAACTTATTGCTTGACATCTACTTTTGTGAGTATGACAGCAACAAACACAGGAGGAACAACGAGTTGGTATAGTGACTTAGGGATGACAAATTTACTAGGTACAGGAACCAATTTGTTGCCATCAAATACGTTGGGAACAACCACATACTACGTGAGTGAAAACTTACAAGGTTGTCAAAGTCCAATGGACAGTGTGGTGGTAACGGTGAAAGATTGTTATGAGTTTACAGCACCTTCAGCCTTCACTCCAGATGGCGATGGCGTAAACGACAGTTGGTTGATTTCAGAGTTGAGCATCCGTTATCCAAACAACAATGTAACGATATTCAATCGTTGGGGTCAAGTGTTGTATAATTCTGATGGTTATTTGATACCATGGGATGGAAGATTTGACAACAAAGATTTGCCAGTAGGATCATATTACTACATCATCGACTTCAATGATGCCTTGGATACACCAAATGCAACAGGAATAGTAACAATCATCAGAAATTAATCTTTTTGATTATGAATAAGAAATTAATTACCGCAGTTTTAGCCATGGTATCTTTAACAGGTATCTCGCAACAAATGCCACAGTATAGCCAATACCTTCGCAACCAGTTTATGGTCAATCCAGCTGCAGCGGGCGTGTATGATTTCACAGACATCACGGTGAGTGGAAGATGGCAATGGATAGGATTTGACAATACACCAAAAACCGCTTATGCATCCATGAGCACCGTTTTGGGACAAAGAAAGCGCGACACTTATAATCCAGGGATTAGAACGAGTGTTGGCGGCAACGAAAGTCCTGAGGTGAATACAGGAAGATTGAAACACGCTGTGGGTGGACAAGTAATTGCTGACCAATATGGTGCTTTCCAGAAAATCAATTTGTCGGGAACGTATGCCATCCATTTGCCAATTACTAAAAAGTTCAACTTGGCATTTGGAGCGAAAGTAGGGATGACCAACAATACATTCTTGCAAGACAGAGCGGTTACTTTGACTCCAGGTTCTGATGCTACTTACCAAACTTTTGTTGCCAACCAAAGCAATAAATTCAATTTGGATATCGGGGCAGGATTTTACCTTTATTCCCAAAAAGTGTTTGTCGGTGTTTCAGCCGATCAGTTGACGGGCGACATGGTTGAATTTGGATCAGGAACAGCGTTTTTTGACAGACAAATCCACATGATGCTTACTGGTGGAGTTAAAATCCCGATGGGTGATAACTTCGAACTTACGCCAGCGGTTTTGGTAAAATTCATGAATCCAGCGCCACTTGCCATCGAAGGAAGTTTGCAACTAGAATACAAACAACGCTATTGGTTTGGGGCTTCATACCGCCACCAAGATGCAGTTGTAGGCATGGTAGGAATGAACATCAGCACTAGATTTAAGTTTGGTTATTCATTTGATTTTTCAATCAACCGATACAATACTTACAAATCAGGCGGACATGAATTGGTACTTGGAATCATGCTCGGAAGAAATCGTCCAGGAGCAAATCCTCCAGCATCAACATCAGGTTCAACGACAACAACACCAACCACTTTTTAAGAAATAGAATCGCCCCTCAAAAGGCAAGAAAATCATTAAAAAGCCAAGCAAAAAACAAAAGCAAAACGCAATCAAAATGAAACAAGGATATACATTAGTTCTATTTTTTCTAGTCTCAACCGTTTACAGCGCCAATGCCCAGTTTTGGGATTTCAGTCCGGCGAGTAAACTGAGTGAAACCATCAATTCCAATGCAGAGGAAAGTATGCCGATGTTTTCGAAAGATAGTTCGACTTTGTATTTTGTGAGAACCTTTGATGCCAAAAACTCAGGTGGAGCGATTGACCAAGATATTTGGTACAGCAGCAAAAATGAGAAAGGCTTTTATGGCAAAAGTGAGAAACTGACAGCGCTCAACAATAAACTTAACAACGCGGTTTGTGGAATGAATGCAGATGGGACTTCATTGTACTTAATCAACTGCTATGAAGGCAAACACCCAAAGGAAAGTGGTATTGCGATTTCTCAAAAGAAAGGTGGAAGTTGGGGCAAACCAAAAAGCTTGAAAATCCCTGCATTGAAAATCAAGGGAGATTTCATCAATTTCTTTGTGAGTCAGGACGAGAATGTGATTATTTTGAGTTATGCCGGAATGGACAGCAAAGGAATGGAAGACTTGTATTTGATCAAAAAGCAGGTCGACGGTTCATGGTCTAATCCATTGAATTTAGGAACATCGATCAATAGCTCAGGATTTGAGATTTCCCCATTTTTATCTCTTGGACTTGACACTTTGTACTTTTCGAGCAATGGACGAGGAGGCATGGGTGATGCGGACATTTTTTACACCGTAAGACAAGACGATTCATGGACCAATTGGAGTGAGCCAGAAAACATGGGTGACAAAATCAACTCATCGAAATTTGATGCTTACTTAATCGCTTCAGGCAACCAATTTTACTGGTCAAGCAACCGCGATGGGGACAAGAGTGATATTTATTTCACAACAAGACTTTATCCACCAGCAATTACTTTGTCAGTTTTACCAATCATATCAACCGTTCCAAAGAAAGGACATGCCATCGATTTGACAGTGAACGGTGGTGGCAAGCGCTTGAAATACAGTTGGAGCAACAACGACACGGTGCAAGACCCACAGGATTTGCAACCAGGAATCTACAAAGTGCGTGTATCGGATGAATACGGTCAAGAAGCATTTGCAGAAGTGAAGATTGATGTGCCTGTTTTTGCCAATGAAGATGAGATGGAAGCGAGTAAAAACGACATGCTCAACAAAGCACTCAACAACAATATCATCTATTACGATGAAAACTCATCTTACTTAAATGCTGAGAATAAAGCGGTGTTAGACCAAATAATTCCAATCTTGAATTCGAAACCAGAATTGAAAGTTTTCATTCAATCATATTGTGATAAAAATGGAACCAATCACTACAACTACTGGCTATCAGAAAGACGCATGAAACGAGTGATCGCTTACCTCGAGAAAAACGGCGTTGACAAAGGCCGTTTATCAGGTGACTACAAAGGAGAATCGTCTCCATTAATCAACTGCAATAATTGCAATGATGAGCAATTGAGATTGAATCGTAGAACGATTATTAAGTTTAAAACGAATTGATTCTATCTTCTTTTTAGAATATTATTGTAGTAAAATAACCAAAAAAAGCAATCGAAAAAATTAAGTTAAAGCTTTATCAATCAATAATATTGATTGATTTCTCGTGTAACAAAATATATTCAAAAAGTCAAAGTTTAGCAAATTGATTTACAGTATTTTAATTAAATTAAAATGTGTCAATATTCATTTGTAAAAAAAATCCTTTAAAAATACGCAACGAAATCTTGATTAGAAACGTATCAAATATTGGTGAAATAGATTGAAGTCTAATTTTTTTAGATTAATTTCACAAATTAATTTATTATTTAGATTTTTTTTGAATAATGAATTAATAGCATATTTTAACTTTTTTAGTTACATTTTATGATAAAAAAATTACTTTTTTTAGTGTTTTTAGGATTGATATCAACCCATTTGTTAGGGCAAACCTATACTCAATCATCAATTGCTATTAATTTTGAAACTCCAGTAAATGAAGTTACAACAGCAAGTGCGGATGATGCTGCTTTTACTAGAAACATAGGGTTCACATTCAAATTCTTTTGTAACGATTTTACACAAGTCGGTCTAAGTACAAACGGTTTGATGACTTTTGGCGGAACATCTACCTCGTTAACAAATGCTTGTATTCCTACTGCTGCAACGCCTAATAATCTGATTGCGGCGTATTGGGATGATTTGTATTTTGATTACAGCTGTGCTCCATCATATTTTTATGATCAGACGTTCGGTACCGCACCTAATAGATACTATGTCGCGAGTTGGGTTGCGTTTCGTGCATTTGGAGGAAGTTGTGGTCAATATATTTATACTCAAATAAAATTATATGAAACCTCTAACATTATAGAAGTTCATGTGCAATCTAATTCTTTAGGAACAACAAATAGTGGAACTATTGGAATTGAAAATGCAACAGGTACTGTAGGATATCAAGCTGTTTGTAACGCAAACCCTGGTAATAACGTTGCTTTTCGTTGGACGCCAGATGCTCCAGCCGCTCCAGCTCAAGTTGGTTGGACAACAGTAAATGCAACATCTTTTACTGTGCCAGCATGTGGAGACTATTCGTCAAACTTATGTATTGGAAGTGGAGTAGGTGTCCCAGCATCTTTAGTTCAAGGAGTGAATTATACATTTGAAAATCAAGGCACAGCAGCATGTGGTTCAGCCATATCAACGGCTTATTTACAGGCTTGGTCACCTGGAGGTTCTACGGCTTGTAGTATGGATCCAATTGGTTCCCCGGCTGTAAATACAATATCTTTCAATGCACCAACTACTGGTACTCATCAAATAAATGTTTCTTCAAATGCACCTTGTGCTGTTGCAAATACTTGCGGAGGCGGATTAGGTGGAGTTACAGGGGGAGGTTCAGCCGTTTTGAGATATCGACAAAATACAACTATTTCAAATACAACAACTACCACAGATATTTGCTTGACAGACACAAAATCACTAACTGCAACCTTAGGAGGAGCACACAATAATCCAACAGTTGTTTGGTCTATTCAAGGTGGAACAGCTACGGGGTCTATTTTAGGAACGACTTATACTCCAACAACAGTAGGAGACGTAACAATTCGAGCAACAGTGGGGAATTGTTTTAGTGATGTCACATTCAATATTGTAAACTCGTCTTTACCAACTTTTGCTGCAATAGCGGATATTTGTTCTGGAGATGCATTGGCAGCACTTCCAACGACATCAACGAATGGAATTACAGGAACGTGGTCACCAGCATTGGATAACACTACAACCACAACTTACACATTCACACCAGATGCAGGTCAATGTGCAGTAACGACAACATTAGATATTACAGTCAATTCAAATACAACTCCAACTTTTGCAGCAGTAGCAGCAATTTGTTCTGGAGATGCATTGGCAGCACTTCCAACTACATCAACGAATGGAATTACAGGAACGTGGTCACCAGCATTGGATAATACTGCAACCACAACTTATACATTCACACCAGATGCAGGTCAATGTGCAGTAACGACAACATTAGATATAACAGTCAATTCAAATACAACTCCAACTTTTGCAGCAGTAGCAGCAATTTGTTCAGGTGGAGCGTTAGCAGCGCTTCCAACGACGTCGATAAATGGAATCACAGGAACGTGGTCACCAGCGTTGGATAACACTGCAACTACGACTTACACATTCACACCGGATGCAGGTCAATGCGCTACTACAACAACACTAGCGATTACTGTCAATTCAAATACAACTCCAACATTTGCAGCAGTCGCAGCAATTTGTTCTGGTGGAGCATTAGCAGCACTTCCAACGACTTCAACAAATGGAATCACAGGAACGTGGTCACCAGCATTGGATAACACAGCAACTACGACTTACACATTCACACCAGATGCAGGTCAATGTGCAACGACAACAACACTAGTGATTACTGTCAATTCAAATACAACACCAACATTTGCAGCAGTAGCAGCAATTTGTTCAGGTGGAGCATTGGCAGCATTACCAACGACTTCAACAAATGGAATCACAGGAACGTGGTCACCAGCATTGGATAACACAGCAACTACGACTTACACATTCACACCAGATGCAGGTCAATGTGCAACGACAACAACACTAGCGATTACAGTCAATTCAAATACAACACCAACATTTGCAGCAGTAGCAGCAATTTGTTCAGGAGATGCATTGGCAGCACTTCCAACTACATCAACGAATGGAATCACAGGAACGTGGTCACCAGCATTGGATAACACTGCAACTACGACTTATACATTCACACCAGATGCAGGTCAATGTTCAACTACTACAACCTTAACAATAACAGTTAACGGTGGAGCTGTTGTACCAACATTTACTCAAGTTGCTGATATTTGTTCTGGTGAAGCTTTAGCTGCTTTACCAACGACTTCAAATAATGGTATTATTGGTGTTTGGTCACCAGCTTTAGACAATACAGCGACTACTACTTATACATTTACTCCAAATGTCGGACAATGTGCTAGCACAACGACAATGACAATCAATGTTAATGGAGTTACTGTAATTCCGACATTTGATCCAGTAGCAGACGCCTGCGCAGGTTCAGTTATTCCTGCATTACCAACGACATCGACAAATTTCATAACAGGAACCTGGTCGCCTGCGATTGACAACACAGCCACAACAACTTATACTTTTACTCCTGATGCAGGTCAATGTGGAAGTACAACGACATTGACAATTAATATTTTGTCAAATACAGTATCAGTTTCTTCAGATTTACCTGGTGGAGTTTGTCCTGGCGCATCTGTTCCAGCTAACTTGACAGCCTCTGGTTCTGTTACATATACCTGGTCTCCAGCAACAGGATTAAGTGCCACAACTGGGAATACAGTAAGTGCAAATCCAATGGTTACCACAACATACACTGTCACAGGAACTGATGGAGTTTGTACTGATACTGAAGTTATCACTGTAAACGTATTACCAGCACCAGTGATTGGAGTAAATTCAAATCCTGTTTCGTCAACAATTTGTGCTGGCGGAAGTATAGTGTTAACAGGTACTGGTGGGATTACCTATTTCTGGTTCCCTGTAAACTTAGCTGCTCCGTCAATTAACGTTTCACCTGGCTCAACTACAACTTATACAGTATTTGGTGCTGCAGCAAATGGATGTGTTGGAACAACGACTAAAACGGTTACAGTAAATCCTTTAGTAACACCCACATTTACGCAAGTTGCACCTATTTGTAATGGAGCAACTTTAAGTGCTTTACCAACGACGTCTAATAATGGTTTGACTGGAACTTGGGCTCCAGCGATCAATAATACTGCAACAACAACTTATACTTTTACCCCAACTCCTGGACAATGTGGATTAACAGCTACCATGACCATTGTAGTAAATCCAATTTTGACTTCTACTTTTAATCCAGTTGCACCAATCTGTTCAGGAGCTGTTTTAGCACCTTTACCGACAACATCGTTAACAGGTGTAACAGGTACATGGTCACCAGCGATTAATAATACTTCAACAACAACGTATACATTTACACCAGCTGCGGGTCAGTGTGGTACTTCTCCAACGTTAACAATTACTGTTATTCCAAATGTTACTCCAACATTTACTGCTGTTGCACCTATTTGTGATGGAGATCCGTTAGCTGATTTACCAACGACTTCAAATAATGGAATTACAGGTACTTGGGATGTTCCAGTTGATAACACAACTACGACAACGTATACATTTACTCCCGATGCTGGAATTTGTGCAACGACTCAAACTATGACGATTGTTGTCAATCCAATTGTTACTCCTGATTTTACACAAGTACCACCAATATGCAGTGGAGGTTCATTTAGTTTACCAACTACATCCACTAATGGAATTACAGGTACATGGAGTCCTGCGATTGATAATACAACAACAACAACTTACACATTTACCCCAGATGCAGGTCAATGTGCGCTAACAGTAACGATGGATGTAACTGTTGATCCAAATGTACTTCCAACATTTGCTGCAGTTGCTCCAATTTGTTCAGGTGACGTTTTGGGTGCTTTACCAACTACATCAACTAATGCAATTACAGGAACATGGTCTCCTGCAATTAACAATACTGCAACCACAACTTATACATTTACTCCAGCTGCTGGGGTTTGTGCAACAACTACTACGTTGACAATTGTGGTTAATAGCCCAGTAACACCAACTTTTGCGCCAATAGGAACAATATGCAGTGGTGGTGCATTTACATTGCAAGGAACATCATTGAATGGAATAACAGGAACTTGGTCTCCTATTGCTAATAATTTAGCAACCACAACATATACATTCACTCCTGATTTAGGGCAATGTGCAACAACAACAACACTTACTGTAACAATTAGTCCAGTGTTAACACCAACATTCACTGCTGTTGCCCCAATTTGTGCAGGTGCAGCATTGAGTGCACTTCCAACGACTTCAAATAATGGTGTCCTTGGATCATGGTTGCCAGCATTGGATAATACAATCACAACGACTTATACATTTACGCCAGATGCAGGACAATGTGCAAACACTGCGACATTGACAATCACTGTCAATCCAATATTGACTCCAACATTTAATCCAGTTGCTCCAATTTGTTCGGGTGCGGTTTTAAGTGCTTTACCTACAACTTCTACAAATGGTGTTGTTGGAGCTTGGACGCCTGCAATCAATAATACAGCGACAACTACTTATACGTTTACGCCGTCAGCGGGTGCATGTGCCGTAACAACTACAATGACTATTGTGGTTAATCCAAATGTTACTCCAACTTTCACTCCAATTGGAACAATTTGTTCGGGAGCAGCATTTACATTGCCAGGTACGTCTTTGAATAGTATCACAGGAACTTGGTCACCAGTTGCTAATAACTTAGTAACTACGACATATACATTCACACCAACACTTGGTCAATGTGCTACAACAACAACAATGACTGTAACTGTTAGTCCAATTTTGACACCTACATTTACTGCAGTTGCACCAATTTGTTCCGGTGCAGCATTGAGTGCACTTCCAACAACTTCAAATAATGGTGTTTTAGGATCTTGGCTTCCAGCGTTGAATAATACTGCAACAACAACTTATACATTTACTCCAGATGCAGGACAATGTGCAAACACAGCAACAATGACGATCACTGTCAATCCAATATTGACTCCAACATTTAATCCAGTTGCTCCAATTTGTTCTGGAGCAGTTTTGGGTGCTTTACCTACAACTTCTACAAATGGTGTTGTTGGAGCTTGGACGCCTGCAATCAATAATACAGCGACAACTACTTATACGTTTACGCCGTCAGCGGGTGCATGTGCCGTAACAACTACAATGACTATTGTGGTTAATCCAAATGTGACTCCGATTTTCACTCCAATTGGAACAATTTGTTCGGGAGCAGCATTTACATTACCTGGAACTTCCTTGAATGGAATCACAGGAACTTGGTCACCAGTTGCGAATAACTTAGTAACTACGACATATACATTCACACCAACACTTGGTCAATGTGCAACAACAACTACGATGACTGTAACGGTAAGTCCAATTTTGACACCTACATTCACAGCAGTTGCACCAATTTGTTCCGGTGCAGCACTGAGTGCACTTCCAACAACTTCAAATAATGGTGTTTTAGGATCTTGGCTTCCAGCGTTGAATAATACTGCAACAACAACTTATACATTTACTCCAGATGCAGGACAATGTGCAAACACAGCAACAATGACGATCACTGTCAATCCAATTTTGACTCCGACATTTAATGCTGTAGCACCAATTTGTTCAGGGGCCGCTTTGAGTGCTTTGCCAACAACATCGACAAATTCAATAGCAGGAACTTGGGCACCTGCAATCAATAATACAGCGACAACTACTTATACGTTTACGCCGTCAGCAGGTGCATGTGCAGTCACAACTACAATGACAATCACGGTTAATCCAAATGTCACTCCGACTTTCACTCCAATAGGAACTATTTGTTCGGGATCAGCATTTACATTGCCGGGAACTTCATTGAATGGAATCACAGGAACTTGGTCACCAGTTGCGAATAACTTGGTAACAACTACGTATACATTCACACCAACACTTGGTCAATGTGCAACAACCACAACAATGACAGTAACGGTTAGTCCAATTTTGACACCGACTTTCACAGCAGTTGCTCCAATTTGTGCAGGAGCTACATTGAGTCCATTGCCAACTCCTTCCGATAATGGAATTACAGGAACTTGGTTGCCAGCATTGAATAATACAGCAACTACAACTTATACATTCACTCCTAGTGCAGGACAGTGTGCCAATACCGCTACTATGACGATTACTGTCAATCCAATTTTGACTCCGACATTTACAGCTGTGGCACCAATTTGTTCTGGAGCTACCTTAAGTCCACTTCCTACAACTTCTTTGAATGGAGTTACTGGAACATGGTCACCTGCATTGGATAATACCACGACTACTACTTACACTTTCACACCAAGTATTGGACAATGTGCGAATACCGCTACAATGACAATTGTTGTAAATCCGAATGCGACAACAACATTCACTCAAATTGCACCAATTTGCTCAGGAGCGACTTTAGCTTCCTTGCCAACAACGTCAACAAATGGTATTGTAGGTTCTTGGTTGCCAGCGATGAATAATACAGTCACAACAACTTATACATTTACACCGAATGCGACTTCTTGTGGTACCACAGCAACAATGACAATTACAGTGAATCCGACAATCACAACAACGTTCACTCAAATTGCACCAATATGTTCTGGAGCTACCCTGACTTTACCGGCATCTTCAAATGAGGGAGTTACTGGAACATGGTCGCCAGCGCCAAATAACTTGTTGACTACCACTTATACATTTACGCCAACTGCTGGTCAATGTGCAACTACAGCAACCATGACTGTTGTGGTGAGTCCATCATTGACAACATCATTTGCTCCTGTTGCGGCGATTTGTTCTGGTGCGACTGTAAGTCCATTACCAACAACATCTTTGAATGGTGTGACAGGTACTTGGACACCAGCAACGATAAATAATACTTCATCTACGTCGTATTTATTTACTCCAGATGCTGGACAATGCGCAACAATTGCTGTGTTGACAATCAATGTTCAACCGAATGTTGTTCCGTCGTTCAATCCAATTTCTCCTGTTTGTCAGGGTGGAACCTTCTCATTAAGTCCAACAGATTTGAACGGTATTTTTGGAACATGGTCGCCATCAGTGAACAATACTGCAACAACGACTTATACATTTACACCAATTGCAAGTCAATGTGCAACAACAACTACTTTGACTGTAACTGTTACGCCGAATGTTACGCCAACTTTCACTGCGGTCGGGCCGATTTGTTCAGGATCACTAGGGAATACACTTCCTTTGTCTTCAAATGAGGGTATCAACGGAACTTGGTCTCCATCAACGGTTAATAATACAGTTACTACAACATACGTTTTCGCTCCTTCAGCTGCGCAATGTGCAAATGGAACTACGATGACAATAGTTGTGAATCCTAATATTACCCCAACGTTTACTCAAGTTGCTCCGATATGCTCTGGAGCTGCATTGGCTGCGTTGCCTCCAGTTTCAAATAACGGATATAGTGGAACATGGACTCCAGCTGTGAATAATACCGCAACAACTACTTATACGTTCACTCCTGCTGCTGGACAATGTGCTACAATAACAACGATGACGATTGTGGTAAATCCAAACATTACGCCAACGTTCACTCCAGTATCATCCATTTGTTTTGGTGCGTCAATGACATTACCAACAACCTCTTTGAATGGAATTACTGGAACTTGGAATCCGTCGGTTGTTAACAGCACATCTTCTACATCTTATCTATTTACTCCGGATGCTGGTCAATGTGCTACAATAGCTTTTATGGGAATTTCAGTTGTTCCAAATGCTATTCCAACTTTCAATCCGATTGCGCCAATTTGTTCAGGAGCTAGTTTGACATTGCCAACAGTTTCTACAAATAGTATCACTGGAACTTGGAGTCCTGCGCCGAATAATACCGCAACCACAACATACACATTTACAGCAGATGCTGGTCAATGTGCAGTGACTACAACAATGACAGTGACAGTTAATCCAAACGTAACACCATTGTTTACTGCTGTAGCGCCAATCTGCGCAGGCGGTACGTTGGCTCCGTTACCAAATCCTTCAGACAATGGAATAACTGGAACATGGACTCCAGCGTTAAATAATATTGCAACAACTACATATACATTTACTCCTGATGCAGGAATTTGTGCAACTACTCAAACATTGACCATTACAGTGAATCCAATTGTAACTCCAACGTTTGCCGCTGTTGGTTCAATTTGTAATGGAGCAACATTGAGTGCATTGCCTTTAATTTCTAACGAAGGAATCAACGGAGCTTGGTCGCCTGCTTTGAATAATACAGCAACGACTACTTACACATTTACTCCAAATGTCGGTGAGTGTGCTGTGCCAACTACAATGACGATAGTTGTGAATCCGATTTTAACTCCAACATTCACGACAACAACGACGATTTGTGCAGCTAGTTCTTACAGTTTGCCGTTAGTTTCTGACGAAGGAATCTCTGGAACATGGTCTCCAGCGTTTGATAATACAACTTCCGCAACTTATACATTCACGCCTGATGCAGGTCAATGCGGAACAGTTACGACGCTTGCAATTACTGTAACTCCAAATGTTACACCAACTTTTGATGCTGTTGCTCCAATTTGTTCAGGTGCAACATTGAGTCCATTGCCTGTGATTTCTAACGAAGGAATTAACGGAACTTGGTCTCCTGCTTTGGATAATACGACAACGACCACATATACATTTACTCCAAACACTGGGGTTTGTGCATTGCCTGTTACATTAACAATCGTTGTTAATCCAAATGTAACTCCAACTTTTGCTGCTGTTGGTCCAATTTGTACTGGAACAGTATTGAGTCCATTGCCTACGATTTCTAACGAAGGTATCACTGGAACTTGGGCACCAACATTGGATAATACAACAACAACGACTTACACGTTTACTCCTGATGCAGGGCAATGTGCGTTGACAACAACATTAACAATTACAGTTAATCAGTTGACTGTTCCAACGTTTACAGCAGTTGCACCAATATGCGCAGGAGCAACTTTGAGTGCATTGCCAACAATCTCGTTGAATGGAATTTCTGGAGGTTGGTCACCAGCGTTGAATAATGCAGCGACTACAACATACACGTTTACTCCAGCAATTGGTCAATGTGCTGATGTTGCAACGATGACAATCACAGTTAATCCAATTGTTACGCCAACATTCACAACTACAACAACGATTTGCTCTGGTGCAGCTTTCACATTACCAACACCTTCTGATGAGGGAATCCCAGGTACTTGGTCACCAACATTTAGTAATACAACTTCTGGAACTTACACATTTACTCCAGCGGCTGGACAATGTGCTATAACAACAACATTGTCAATCACAGTGAATCCAAACGTGACTCCAACATTTGTTTCAGTAGCTCCGATTTGTGCTGGTGCGACTTTGAATCCATTGCCTACAGTAAGTCAAGAAGGAATTACAGGTGCATGGTTGCCTGTGTTGAATAATACAGCAACCACTACATACACATTCACTCCTTCAGTTGGACAATGTGCCTTAACAACTACAATGACTATTGTTGTGAATCCGATTGTAACTCCAACTTTCACTGCTGTTGGTCCAATCTGTTTTGGTGATCCAATAATTGCATTACCAACTTCTAGTTCAGAAGGAATTACAGGATCGTGGTCACCAGCATTGGATAATACGACTACAACAACTTACACATTTACACCAGACGCGACTCAATGTGCAGTTTCAACTACAATGACAATTGTGGTTAATCCAAAACCATTGATTACTGTTACTCCGACTGTAGATGATATTTGTTCTGGTCAGGCGACTATCATTTCTATGACAACTTCACCTGTAGGTGCGAGTATTGATTGGACAGTTGTAGAAAATGGAACGACAGGAGCTATAAATGGTTCAGGAAATACACTTAATCAAACATTGAATGCGACTGCTCAAGTTGATGGAATTGCAACATACACCATCACGCCAAGTTTGAATGGTTGTGCCGGTATTCCAGTTGATGTGATTGTAACAGTTCACCCAACTGCAGACGCTTCTTTCACAGTCTCTAATTATTGTGATGGTGTAGGATCAGCTCCAGTTATCACAGGAACTGCCGGAGGTACATTTAGTTTCACTCCAGTACCTTCTGATGGCGCTACAATTGACGCTGCAACTGGTTTGATCTCAAACGGAGTACTAGGAACTACTTATATTATTCAATATGCAGTTTCAGGAATTTGTCCTGCAGCTACTCAGCAAGCTGTATCGTTTAATGCGGTACCAGTGAGTCCGAATGCAGGAAACGATACTTCCTATTGTACAAATGCGATTTTTGTCAGTATGACTGCAAGTTCTAACAACGGTGGAAACTTGAATTGGTTTGATGATGCTGCATTGACAAATAATATCGGTTCAGGAACTAATGCGGTACCTTCGAATATTATCGGAGTATCTACTTATTATGTGACTGAAACAGTTAACGGATGTCAAAGTTTACCTGCGACAGTTGATGTAACAGTTTATGACCTACCTGCAGCACCAATATTGAGTTCTGATGCGACATATTGTAAAGGTGATTCCTTGCAAAAAGTATTTGCAACAGGAACTTTAGGAAGTACATTTAATTGGTATGATGATGCGTCATTGACAAACTTGATTGGATCAACAGATTCTATTTTACCAAACGATGTTTTAGGTGTGTCAACTTATTATGCAACTGAGACTTCTCCTCAAGGTTGTGTGAGTTTGGCTTCATTGGTTTCGGTTACAATCAATGATTGTTTTGTACTTGATGTTCCAACAGCCTTCACTCCAGATGACGATGGCGTAAACGACAGTTGGTTGATTTCAGAGTTGAGCATCCGTTATCCAAACAACAATGTAACGATATTCAACCGTTGGGGTCAAGTGTTGTATAATTCTGATGGTTATTTGATTCCATGGGATGGAACATTTGACAACAAAGATTTGCCAGTAGGATCATATTACTACATCATCGACTTCAATGATGCCTTGGATACACCAAATGCAACAGGAATAGTAACAATCATCAGAAATTAATCTTTTTGATTATGAATAAAAAATTAATTACCGCAGTTTTAGCGATGGTATCTTTAACAGGTATCTCGCAACAAATGCCACAGTATAGCCAATACCTTCGCAACCAGTTTATGGTCAATCCAGCTGCAGCGGGCGTGTATGATTTCACAGACATCACGGTGAGTGGAAGATGGCAATGGATAGGATTTGACAATACACCAAAAACCGCTTATGCATCCATGAGCACCGTTTTGGGACAAAGAAAGCGCGACACTTATAATCCAGGGATTAGAACGAGTGTTGGCGGCAACGAAAGTCCTGAGGTGAATACTGGAAGATTGAAACACGCTGTGGGTGGACAAGTAATTGCTGACCAATATGGTGCTTTCCAGAAAATCAATTTGTCGGGAACGTATGCCATCCATTTGCCAATTACTAAAAAGTTCAACTTGGCATTTGGAGCGAAAGTAGGGATGACCAACAATACATTCTTGCAAGACAGAGCGGTTACTTTGACCCCAGGTTCTGATGCTACTTACCAAACTTTTGTTGCCAACCAAAGCAATAAATTCAATTTGGATATCGGGGCAGGATTTTACCTTTATTCCCAAAAAGTGTTTGTGGGTGTTTCAGCCGATCAGTTGACAGGCGATATGGTTGAATTTGGTTCAGGAACAGCATTTTTTGACAGACAAATCCACATGATGCTTACCGGTGGAGTTAAGATCCCGATGGGTGAAAACTTGGTGCTTACACCAGCGGTTTTGGTGAAGTTCATGAATCCAGCGCCACTAGCTATTGAAGGAAGTTTGCAACTAGAATACAAACAACGCTATTGGTTTGGGGCTTCATACCGCCACCAAGATGCAGTTGTAGGCATGGTAGGAATGAACATCAGCACTAGATTTAAGTTTGGTTATTCATTTGATTTTTCAATCAACCGATACAATACTTACAAATCAGGCGGACATGAATTGGTACTTGGAATCATGCTCGGAAGAAATCGTCCAGGAGCAAATCCTCCAGCATCAACATCAGGTTCAACGACAACAACACCAACCACTTTTTAAGAAATAGAATCGCCCCTCAAAAGGCAAGAAAATCATTAAAAAGCCAAGCAAAAAACAAAAGCAAAACGCAATCAAAATGAAACAAGGATATACATTAGTTCTATTTTTTCTAGTCTCAACCGTTTACAGCGCCAATGCCCAGTTTTGGGATTTCAGTCCGGCGAGTAAACTGAGTGAAACCATCAATTCCAATGCAGAGGAAAGTATGCCGATGTTTTCGAAAGATAGTTCGACTTTGTATTTTGTGAGAACCTTTGATGCCAAAAACTCAGGTGGAGCGATTGACCAAGATATTTGGTACAGCAGCAAAAATGAGAAAGGCTTTTATGGCAAAAGTGAGAAACTGACAGCGCTCAACAATAAACTTAACAACGCGGTTTGTGGAATGAATGCAGATGGGACTTCATTGTACTTAATCAACTGCTATGAAGGCAAACACCCAAAGGAAAGTGGTATTGCGATTTCTCAAAAGAAAGGTGGAAGTTGGGGCAAACCAAAAAGCTTGAAAATCCCTGCATTGAAAATCAAGGGAGATTTCATCAATTTCTTTGTGAGTCAGGACGAGAATGTGATTATTTTGAGTTATGCCGGAATGGACAGCAAAGGAATGGAAGACTTGTATTTGATCAAAAAGCAGGTCGACGGTTCATGGTCTAATCCATTGAATTTAGGAACATCGATCAATAGCTCAGGATTTGAGATTTCCCCATTTTTATCTCTTGGACTTGACACTTTGTACTTTTCGAGCAATGGACGAGGAGGCATGGGTGATGCGGACATTTTTTACACCGTAAGACAAGACGATTCATGGACCAATTGGAGTGAGCCAGAAAACATGGGTGACAAAATCAACTCATCGAAATTTGATGCTTACTTAATCGCTTCAGGCAACCAATTTTACTGGTCAAGCAACCGCGATGGGGACAAGAGTGATATTTATTTCACAACAAGACTTTATCCACCAGCAATTACTTTGTCAGTTTTACCAATCATATCAACCGTTCCAAAGAAAGGACATGCCATCGATTTGACAGTGAACGGTGGTGGCAAGCGCTTGAAATACAGTTGGAGCAACAACGATACGGTGCAAGACCCACAAGATTTGCAACCAGGCACCTACAAAGTGCGTGTATCGGATGAATACGGTCAAGAAGCATTTGCAGAAGTGAAGATTGATGTGCCAGTTTTTGCCAATGAAGATGAGATGGCAGCAAGCAAGGAAAAAGATTTGAATAAGGATTTGGATAAAAATAACATTATCTATTTTGACGACAACTCTTCATACTTGAATCCAGAGAACAAGAAAGTGTTGGATTACGTGATTCCGATTTTGAAATCTAAGCCAGAATTGAAAATCTTTGTGTTGGCTTATGCGGATAAACGTGGGACAAATCACTACAACTATTGGCTATCAGAGCGAAGAATGAAAAGATCAATCGCTTATTTGGTTGAACATGGAATTGATAAAAGCAGAATCACAGGAAGTTATAAAGGTGAATCAGAACCATTGATTAACTGCTCAAATTGTGATGAAGAGCAATTGAAGTTAAATCGCAGAACGACGATAAAATTTAAAACGAAATAAGACTTTGTTAAAATGATTCAACATTTAAGTCCTTCTTGGCGAAAAAATTTAGTTGATGAATTTCAAAAATCTTATTTCCAACATTTAACGGCATTTGTTCAAAATCAGAGAAATCAATTTCCTGATAAAATTTTCCCGAGTGAAAATCAGACTTTTCAAGCATTGAATTTGTGCGACATTGAAAATGTCAAAGTTGTCATTTTAGGTCAAGATCCATATCCAACCAAAGGACATGCGAATGGTTTAAGCTTTTCTGTTCAACCAGACGTTTTTCCCTTGCCGAAAAGTTTGCAAAATATCTTCAAAGAGCTAAAATCCAATTATCCTGATAAGGAATTTCTCAATGGAGATTTGACCAAATGGGCCAAACAAGGAGTATTATTATTAAACACAACCTTGACTGTTCAGGAAGGAATTCCAAACAGTCATTCTAAGAAAGGTTGGGAGATTTTTACAGACGAAGTGATTCAAAAAATTGGACAAAATCAAAGTCAAGTGGTTTTTTTGCTTTTTGGTAAAAATGCGCATTTGAAAGAAAATCTAATTGCTAGCAATAAACATTTGGTGATAAAAACATCGCATCCTTCACCTTTAGGCGTTTTCAAAAGCGGAAAAGATTTCGTTGCTTTTCAAGGAAGCAATGTTTTCAAGTTGACAAACGACTATTTAAGATCGAACCGCAAAGATGAAATCGTCTGGTAAAAGATAGCTTTATTTTCAACTTTTATCCAAAGAATTGAAAAGTGGTTTTATTTTTGTTACTTTGATTCCACTTCACATTAAAAAAGCATTTGCATGAAGATTTTATTGGTTTTCGTTTTGATTTCATTTGGTTCAGCTGCACAAATTGCTCCGTTCATCGACTTCAACGGTTATTTCAGAACATTTTACATGAATAACTTTCGTCAAATCGAATTTCAACGAATTCAGTCTTTTCAAGCAGGCGATAATTTAATCGCATACATCGATAATCGGGGTGATTTTAAAGTCTTTGATGGAGAAAATAAAATTGCATTGACAAACATGAATGTCGAATATAAAATGTCAGATTATCAATTGGCATGGAAAATTGGACCTGGATTATTTTGTTTGGAAAATGGTGAAAAACGACTTTTAACCACTTTTGGCGGAAGATATGAAGTTTCTGATAGTCTTGTTGTATATGAAGACACAAGATTCAATACCGTGAGCGTGGTTTACAATAAAACGATTTATCCTTTGTATCAAGCAACAGGAGAAATCAATATGCCCGAAATGATTGGTGAAAACATTATCGCTTTCAAAGATAACGGTGATTTTTACAAAGTTTTTTGGCGCGGAAACATATACGATTTAGGCGTTTGGATGCAAGGAATCACTTTCAATGCAGGTACGGATATGTTGTCTTTCAACGATCCAACAAATCGAACATTTTCTATTTTTGAAAAAGGCCATTTTGTGGACTTAGAATCTTTTTATGTGAAAAGTTACAAATCGGGTAGGGGATTTGTTGTCTATGAAGATCAAAATTCCAATTTGTGGTATTACAAGGACGACAATAAAGTTGCTTTGACAAATTTCTCCGCTACTTTTTGGGAAGTGAAAGATGATTTGGTTGTTTGGGCAGAAAATAACATGGTTTACGCTTATGTAGACGGAGAAAAAATCAAAATATGTTCCTACATACCGAAAGACTACAAATTGAAAAATGGCGTTTTTGCTTTTAGAAATTTAATGGGTGGTGTAAGTGCTTTCATGAATGGAAAAGTTTCTGAAATCACCACACAGCAAGATGCGATTTATAATATTTACAGCAACTTGGTTTTGGTGGAATTGTTCAACAAGTCGTTTATCGTTTTCAAAAACGGACAAAAGTTTGAAGCTTAAGATCGAGAAGATTTTAAAGTAAATTCAAAATTTTCAATAACTGAGGAAGTAGCAGTAAATGCTCATCGTTCACAATTTCAAAATCACACAATTTTTGTTTCGATTGGTCATCCAATTGGTGTGACATGCGTTCTAAAACTGCTTCACGGCTAGATTGGTCTCTTTCCATTACTCTTTGAATGCGTGTTTCACGATTTGCTGTAACTAAAATGGTGGCATCAAAACGTTTGTAAGAACCTGTTTCAAAAAGTAGTGCAGATTCATTGAATACCAATTTAGCATCTTGTTTTTGCTTCCAGTTTTCGTAAGCGCGATACACCGCCGGATGTACCAAGGCATTCACTTCATTTTTCAGATGGTGGTTTTTAAAAATCTGTTCTGCAACAAATGGTCGATTCAATTCATTGTTTGAATATGCATTTTCGCCCAAAAGTTGAATCAATTCGGATTTCAGTACTTGGTCTTCATTCATCGCTTTTTTTGCTTCTGCATCAGCGTAGAAAACGGGATATCCCAATTTTTCTAACACTTTGCAAACAAGCGATTTTCCAGAGCCAATTCCACCGGTGATTCCAATTGATTTCATATAAACGAAAGTACAAAAAAAAATCTTGGAGTAAATGAATACACCAAGATTTCAGTTTCTTTTAGATTGAGTGACTTTTAGATTTCGTCCACTTGAATCATTTTGAAAGGCAAGGAAATGATTGCTTGGTAATCTTCACCTGCTTCTTCCATGTCTTCATCGTCTGTTTCGAAATACCAATTGATTTTTACTTCAGTTCCTTTTCCATTGATTGACTCCAATTTTTTGAAGAAATCTAAAATGCATTTTGAAGAAGACGTATTGAAGTATTCTAATTTAACATCAACGTCAGTTACTGCAGCTGGTTTTTTGCTGTAAACGTCAATCCATTCATTCAAAGGTTTGTAAAATTCAACAGAGTTTTCTGGAATAGATCTTCCTTTAAGTTCCAGTTTTCCAACAGATTGAAATGAAATAGCTGGTGTTTTAGCCGATCTGTCGAGTTTTAAATTTTCCATGTTTTGTGATGATTTGAATAGTATTTAATTAATCCTTACGTTCAAAGAGAAGAAATGGTTTCTTTCATTGATAGGAATAATTTCGTAATTTAATTTGTTACCTGTTTTTCGTGCAATATCTATGAATCCCAAGCCAGCAGTGCCTTTCTTAGAAAGCTGACCAGAATGAAGCGTATCTTGATAATGCTTTTTTAAAGAAATCGAATCCATTTGATTGATTGTCTCTAGTTTATTGATAATTGTTTCTGCACTTATTGAATCGACAACATTTCCGGTTTTGATATGAAAACTCTCATTTTCCTTTGCAACCATGAAATAAGCAGATTTTGGTGGAATATCTTCAAAATATTCAGTCGAAACATGTTCGCTTTGTTCAATGTGATGATACAAGTTTTGTAAACATTCAACCATCACGTGATAAACTTTTTTCTTAACCAATTGATTTTGCTCTAATTCATCCATTTTAGATTCCATCAGCGCTAAAATATTATTGATGAACTCAGTATTTACAATTCCCTTGTAGGAACATAAAACCTCAGTTTCACTCATCAAATGATTAAAATTATACAAGCTGTTAGCGTTCATTAGAACTAAATTATCAGTAGTTTTTTAGCAAATATATTAAAAAAAATGAATTGTAAACGCTTGATTCACATTTTTTTCACATTGAGTTAGATTTCGTTAATTTTGAAAAATTAAAAAGGTAGTTTTAGACTCTTGATTTATTTGGTTTTGAAATCAAATTCTCAACATTATTTTATTAATGCAATTTAATTTCAATAACTTCCTTATTTTTGTGTAGAAATGGAAAATCAAAAACAAGATTTAGAATGGTTTGAATCGTGGTTTAACACAATTTATTACCATATTTTATATCAAAATCGGAACGAAAAAGAGGCTGAATTATTTGTTGAAAATTTAGTTTCTAAACTAGACATTGAGCCTAAAAACAATGTGCTTGATTTGGCGTGCGGTAAAGGTCGTCATTCGATAATATTGAATAAATTAGGGTTAAACGTTACCGGTGTAGATCTTTCTTCAAATAGTATTTCTAAAGCGAAAAAATCAGAAAACGAAACGTTGAAGTTTTTTGTGCATGACATGCGTGAAGTAATTCCAAATATGCAGTTTGATTTTATTTTTAACCTTTTTACAAGTTTCGGGTATTTTGATCACCATGAGGATAATTTGAAAGTTTTGAAATCGATTCACGAAATGCTTTCTCCTGGAGGAAAGTTGATCATCGATTTTTTCAATTTACAACGTGTAATAAGTGAAATGAAACCGCAGGAAGTGAAATCGATTGAAGGCATAGATTTTCACATTTCGAAAAAATTTGACGGCAAACACATTTACAAAACCATTGAATTTGAAGCCGAAGATAAAAATCATTCTTATACCGAAAAAGTGCAAGGTTTGTCCGAAGCTGATTTCAAAAAATTATTGATTCAAGCTGATTTTGAATTGGTTGATGTTTTTGGTGATTTTTATTTAAACCCATTTGATGCTGAGCTTTCAGATAGAATCATTTTAGTAGCAAGCAAAAAAGCATGACAGGATTTTGGAGTATTTTGGCTTTAATAGCCGCAGTTTTGTTGGGTGGATTACTGGTGATTTGGATTGATTCTTACAAACAAAAAAATCTTATTAAAATCATGCTTGCCTTCAGTGGTGGATTTTTATTGGCCATTGCTTTCAATCATTTTTTGCCAGAATTGTACGCTGCGCACAATAATTCCATTGGCTTGTATGTCATTCTAGGATTTTTGATTCAATTGATTTTAGAATATTTTTCAGGTGGAATCGAACACGGCCACGTGCACATTCACAAAGGAAAAGCGATGCCTTGGATGTTGTTTATTTCGTTGTCAATTCACTCATTCGTGGAAGGAATTCCATTGGCGATTCCTGCAGTGGCTGAAGCAGGACACCATCATTCGCATCTTTCAGGTCAATCTTTGTTGTTGGGAATTATTTTTCACCAAACACCAGTGGCGATTGCTTTAATGACTTTGCTTCGAAGTTCCACTTTCAGTCTTAAAAAATCTTGGTTTGTGCTTGCACTTTTTGCTTTAATGACCCCGTCAGGATTGATTTTCGGCTATTTCACGCAAGGTTCTTTGGGATTCATAAACATGGATATTCTATTAGCCATCGTTGTCGGAATGTTTTTACATATTTCCACCACTATCATCTTCGAAGCAAGCGAAAATCACCGTTTCAACTTAGCGAAATTAGCCAGTATTTTTGTCGGTGTAACTTTGGCTTTGTTGATTCAATAATCAATTTGCTCTAAGAGATTTTGGGAATTCTTACTATTGGTGAATCCTAAATTTACAATACTTAATCACAGAACCTTTCGCTGTAAACAATTGCTCGTAATGCGTTTTGATGTGGAAAATCTCTTTGGTTTTTTCGTCTAAATCCGCTGGCAATGTGCCGTATAAATCCCAAGTCAATTCCAAGCAATCGTAGCCATGTTCTTTGATTTCTTCTTCCGTGGATTCAAACAATAAATCGCTGTCGGTTTTCAAGTGAACAATCCCATCTTTTTTCAAGATTTGGCGGTATTTGTCGATGAAAAGCTTTGAAGTCAAGCGTTTTTTAGGTTTGTTTGGTTGTGGATCTGAAAATGTCAACCAAATTTCATCCACTTCGCCTTCTGCGAAATAATCTAAAATGAAGTCAATTTTGGTGCGCAAAAAGGCAACATTCGGCAAGTTGCGTTCCACAGCATCTTTCGCTCCAACCCAAATGCGTGCACCTTTGATGTCGAGACCAATGAAGTTTTTATTTGGAAAATGGTCTGCCAAACCAATCGTATATTCTCCTTTTCCGCAGCCCAATTCTAATACAATTGGATTTTCATTTTTGAAATAATCTTTATTCCATTTTCCTTTCAAATCAAAAGGTATCGAATGATCGGAAACCAAAGTTGGTTCGAAAACATTCGACCATTCCTTCATTTCATTAAATCTGCGGAGTTTATTCTTTGCCATATTCTAAATGTGGGCGCAAAGATAAGGATTCTTTCAGAATGTTAAATGTTGGGAGAAATCTTCATTTTCATTCTGTTTCAATTCCTCATTCTGTTTCTCATTCTCATTTTGGTTTTTTAAGTACCTTTGATTTGTGTTACCAGAATCGATTTCAAATCAAAATGTGCTGATTTCTCCTTTGAATTGGGGAATGGGACACGTTGCGCGATCGATTGCGATAATACAACAATTGATTGACCAACAAAATCAGGTTTTTGTGGCTTGCGACGATGATCAAAAAGCAGTTTTTGAAGTCTATTTTTCTCAATTGCATTTCATTGCACATCGGCCTTATCCGTTTCAATTTTCAGGAAAAGGAAAATGGGCTTCGGATTTATTTCAGCAACGCAAGAAACTCTTGGAACGATTTGCACAAGAACAAAAAGAAGTCGAACAATACATCGCTGATTTTCAAATTGATGCTGTGCTTTCAGACCATCGATATGGCTTTTTTTCGAAATCAAAACCAAGTGCTTTTATCACACATCAATTGCATTTACCAGTGAAATGGTTTCAAAAACCGATGCAATACATTCACCAAAAATTGATGCAAAATTTCAGTTCAGTTTGGGTTTTAGATGATGAAAAAAGCACTTTGGCTGGGAAATTAAGCGAAAAAATCGGTCACAAAGATTTACATTATATTGGCTGGAAATCACGTTTTCAATTGCCGGGAAATGAGTCTAAACCTTGTGACAATTTATACCTTGTCAGCGGACCTTTGCCTTATTCGCAAGATTTTTTGAATGAATGTATCGGAATGGCAAAAATGCAATCGGGAAACAATGTTTGCATTTATCCAAAAGGGTTGACTCTTCCTTCAAATTTGCCCGAAAATTTAATTTGTTTACCCTCGACTGACTGGAAATTGATGGATTCATATATCCGAGGTGCAAAATTTATTATTTCTCATTCGGGATATTCAACCTTGATGGATTTAAAATTTTTGAATACCAGCAGTAGATTAATTCCAACCCCTGGACAAACTGAACAAATTTACTTGGCTCATTTCCATGACGCTAAAAACCGATAGTTAAAAATCACTCAAATTTCATTAGTTTAATATTTTTTTTAACTTGTAATTAACTAATTATTAAGTTTTAGAAGTTCTATTAAGTTATCATTAATTGTTAAAAAAGTTTGTTTTTTCCCCTTCGATTGTCGTAATTTTGTAGCACCGATTGGATAACGTCCTTTTGCTGATTTCTTTCAGCAAACTGTCTAATCGGAAAAACAATTTATGCTTAATGATGATTCGCAGTTTATCTAATAAAACAACTAATTTTTACCTAAATTTTATTTTCACAGTTTGTGCTGTGTTGTCGTTAGGGAATTTTGCTTTTGGGCAAAGTACAGCGATTTATACGGTTACTTCTACCTCAGCTGTAACAGCGACAGGTACAGCGCCTTCAGGGTCAACAGCGGCTTATACGCAAACATTCACAACCGCTAAGCAAATGACTTCAGGCAATAGCGCTACTTTAACTTTAACAGGTTACGCAGGATATAAAATTACGAGCATTGTTTTGGAAATGAAGTCTAATACAAGTGCTGGTGCTGGTACATTGAGTGTTGTAGCAGGTAGTACATCGATTTCATCAGTTTCACCTACTGCCAATTTTGCAACTGCCTCATGGAATGGAGCATATAGCACAGCTTATGTAAATGTGACTAAAACTCCTATAGCCTATAATATTGCTGCTAGTCAAAATGTAGTTATAACGATTGCTGCTACAACCAATAGCTTATATATTCAAAGTTATAGCATTACCTATGTTCCCGTAGGGAATACTGTCACTTTCAATGCCAACGGAGGAACAGGTTCAATGACAAATCAAACAGCATCTGTTGCAACAAATTTAACGTCAAATGCATTCACGAGAACAGGATACACTTTCGCGGGTTGGAATACGATTGCTGGTGGAGGCGGAACATCTTATGCAAATGGAGCAAGTTTTCCATTTTCTGCCAATACAACTTTGTATGCGCAATGGACTGCGAATACTTTAACTGCAACTTATGACAGTCAAGGCGGAAGTGCCATTTCTGCTGGTTCAACAACAACTGGTGGAACAATTGCTTCGTCTCCCGGAACACCCACAAGAGCTGGATATACTTTCAATGGTTGGTTTGCCGCTTCAAGTGGTGGATCTGCGATTACTTTTCCATATACACATGGTCAAACAGCCAACTTTACTTTGTATGCGCAATGGACGCTGATTACTTACACAGTTACTTTTAACACCAACGGAGGAACTGGTTCAATGTCAAACCAAACGGCTGCCGTTGCAACTAATTTGACAGCCAATGCTTTCACACGTTCAGGTTATACCTTTTCAGGATGGAATACTGCTGCAGATGGAAGTGGAACTTCGTACGCAAACAGTGCAAGTTTTCCTTTTACTGCGAATGCTACCTTGTATGCGCAATGGACGGTGATTTCTACTCCGACGATTTCAACAACAGGAACTTTATCAGCGCTTTCCACTACTTACGGAACGGCGAGTAGTACTGCAACGTTCTCCGTTTCTGGATCTGCATTGACCAATGACATTGTCGTTACACCACCCGCAGGATTTCAAGTTTCGCTTTCAGCAGGATCAGGTTTTGGTACTTCATTGACATTAACACAAACGGCAGGCGTTGTTTCTTCCACTACGATTTATGTACGTTTGGCTGCAACTACCAACGCAGGAACTTACAGTGGAAACATCGTTTTGTCGTCCACGGGTGCAAGTTCAGTGAATGTTGCCACGGTTTCAAGTCCCGTGAATCCCGCAACTTTGACCATCACAGGACTTTCCGCTTCAGGGAAAACGTATGATGGAAATACAACTGTTTCAGTATCAGGAACGGCGGCTTTTTCAGGTTTACAAAGCGGAGATTCATTCACGCCTTCAGGTTCTCTTACTTGGGCTTTTCCATCAGCGAATGTCGGTTTACAAACATTGACAAGAACTGGTTCGATCCTAGCACCGAATTCAAATTATACGGTTACACAACCAAGTTTGTCTGCCACGATTACTGCCAAAGCTTTGACAATCACAAGTGCAACAGGAAATAACAAAGTTTTTGACAATACAACCACCGCCACTTTTACAGGAACATTGGCAGGCGTCGTTTCACCAGATGTAGTGTCTTTCACAGGATCAGGGACATTTGCAACAGCTACCGCGGGAACGGGAATTGCAATTACATCTACCGCAACTTTGGGTGGTGCTGGCGCAGGAAATTATACTTTGACGCAACCAACAGGAATTACAGCAAACATCACGCAAGCATCGCAAACCATCACATTTGGCTCATTGTTGGATAAGAATGTAGGAGATGCCAGCTTCAATTTGACTGCAACCGCTAGTTCAGGATTGACTGTCACTTACACAAGTTCAAATCCAGCAGTTGCGACTGTTTCAGGAAATACAGTAACGATTGTAGGCGCTGGAACAACAGTAATTACCGCTTCACAAAGTGGAAATGTGAATTATGCTGCAGCAAGTGATGTGAACCAAAATCAAGTTGTGTTGAATGGACCTTGTGTATCTGAAGACTTTACATCGGCGGCGCAACCAAGTGGATGGATAAATTCTGGTTCAGGGATTTCTTACACAGCGAATTACATTGATATGTCTGTTAATACAGGAACCGTAACGACCGTCGCAATTGCTAATCCTGCGAGTTTAGCCTTTTATCTAAGTCGAACCACAAACACGACAGCAAAAAATTTAAATGTAGAAATATCAACAACAAGTCAATCAAGTGGTTTTTCCACAGTTGCATCTTACGATCATACAAATACCCTATCAGGTGGAACTGTTTCTTGTTCGGTTAATCTTTCTGCATATTCTGGATATTCAACAGTTTATATTCGTTTCAATAAAACGACTGGATCGACTTCTCCATGGAGAATAGATAATATACAAGTTTATTGTTCGAATGTTGCGGATATTAATCTTCAAGGAAATTCAACAAATATTGTCTCTGGAGATGTTTCGCCGAGTACGGCAGACCATACAGATTTTGGAAACACATCAGTTTCAGGCGGAACCGTAGTACGAACTTTTACGATTCAAAACACAGGTGCTGCAACTTTAAACTTGACAGGAAGTTCGCCTTACGTAGCCATTTCAGGAGCGAATGCGGCAGATTTTTCAATCACTGCGATTCCATCTTCAACGATTGCAGCAAGTTCAAGCACTACTTTTCAAGTAACATTTGATCCATCTGCAGTTGGCCTGCGCACCGCGACTTTGACCATTGCAAATGACGATTCAGACGAAGGAACTTACACTTTTGCGATTCAAGGAACGGGAGTCAATTCCAATACTTCTGATATTATTGTTGAAACAGGATTCACGTACAACAGCAATATCAATTACGCCACTTACCAATCGGCAACAATTTCAACCACTGCGAATGGAATTGCGGTGATGGGAATTACAATCAGAGACGGAGGCGCAAGTTCAGATGCAGATGCTTTGGGAACAGAATTGAATGCAATTTCTTTTACTGTTGCAAACATTGCGAATATTCGTTCAGCGGCTTTGTTTCAAGGTTCTACTTTGGTGGACAATGCACCATCGATTGGCGGAGGAAATATTTCGTTCTCAGGTTTGAGTGGCGCGAATGTAACAGCCAACGACAATGGTTCAAAAACCTTGACTTTGTATGTTACTTTCTTGACTGCTGTGACAGACAATCATCAATTGCAATTTACAGTAAACAGTGCGACATCAAATATTACAGGTTCATCTTTTGCGGCAGCTAATGCAGGAGCAGCGACATCGAGTGTAACAACTGACAGAAACAGAATTGAAGTGACTGCAGATAGAATGATTTTCTCTCAACAACCAGTTTCAACGAGTATCACCACAGTTTTGAGTCCAACGCCAACCATCAGTTTTGTGGATGCCAACAACAATTTAGATTTCGACGATAACCGAACAGTAACGTTGACGACTTCTGGAATCGACATGACATCTTCGTCGCCATATACAATCACAGCGACACACACAGGGATTTTAAGTTTGACAGGCGTTTCATTTTCATCTGCCCAAACAGGAATTACCTTGATTGCCACAACAACAGGTTTGGCTTTTTCTAATACCAAAACATCTACAACATTTGATATTTCAGCAGTGATTATTCCTGCGAATGCTTATAGAACAACGTCTGCTGGAACTTGGCACAGTACTACGGGAAGTGGAACAACCACTTGGGACCAATATGTTTCAGGAGCATGGACTTCCGCTTCAGCACCTGCAACCAATACAACCAATACAGTATATATTCGCCATACAGTTATGTTGGTTGGAACGAATTCAGCAAAGAATGTGATAATTGAATCTGGAGGTATTTTGAGTACAAGTACTGTGACACCAACTTTTAAAAATTTATTGGTGAAAACTGGGGGAAGATTCAACAAAGAAAGTAACGGAATTAAGTTTGATGCTGATGGTATTTTAGAAGTAGAAGATGGAGGAACATTTACGTTCACTCGAACAAATACTACAGCACATGCTACAAATCTTTGGGCAGGAACAGAAAAGTTTCATGAAAATTCAGATTTCATAGTTTTAGTAACTGACAATGCTTCTGGCGATGGAAATTTGGTTTCAGAGGACATGACTGCTATTTCTGCTTATAACGGAGCCATGTTTGGAAATTTCATCATTGACATGGAAGGAAATGGAAGATTCCCTCTATTTCCAGCAGCAATGACAGCGAATAAATTGACTAATGGAGACTTAATTTTCCGTCATGGAATTGATAATCGTGCTTTTGTAACTGGTAATTATTCATTTGTTGTGGGCGGCGATTTGGTTGTTGAAAGTACATACAATCAAGTGATCAATTTAACTACTACAACGAATACATCTTCGGTGACAGTAAATGGTGATTTTATCCACAACGGAACATTGGATTTTAGAGCTTCAAATTCTTCCACTTCCAACAGTCCTAATGTGACCTTGAATGTTGATGGAGATATAATATTGACTAATTCTGGTAAATTGAATTTAGATTTAGGAAGTTCAGCAAGTGCCGTAACAATTGTTAATTTAAAAGGTGATCTTTCTGCCACAAGCAATGCTTTGTTGAGTACATCTAACACTAATATGGTATCAACTTTCAATTTTAATGGTTCAGGTGACGGAACAACTGCTGATAAAACGCAAACTATTGATGTCGCAACTTCAGTCGCAAGTGAAAACAACTATATTAAGTTTAAGGTATTGAATGGCGCTTTTGTTCAATTACTGAACAGCAATCTAGAATTGGGAACGAACTCAACATTTACAGTGGAAAATGGAGGGAAAATGCACTTTTCTTGGGCATCAGATGGCGTAACACCTTTGTACATTTCAAACCTTACCTCTGGAGGAACATTTGCATCAAATCAAGGAAGTACTTTATATATCACTTCAACTTCAGGTTTAGTGAAAAACACCGCCTTGTCAGGAAATGTGCAATTACCAGTTGGCAATAAGACATTCAATCAAACAGCTACATTCTGGTACATTGGAAAAGCAAATCAAGTTACTGGAGATGGATTGTCAGTTGGTTCAACAGGAAAAGTGGTTTATGCAAATTTATTGAACAATAGTTTGACGCTTACGTTGTCGAATGACATTGGGATTTCAAATTCAACAACGATTGAACCAACAGGAGGTCGATTGGAAATCCAAAAAGGAATTGTGATTGGAACAAATTCAGGCGATTTTTCTGGAACAGGACGATTGGTGATGTCAGATGGAGAATACAGAATTTCAACAATCACTGGAACACCTTTGAGTAACTATTTACCACAACTTTCAGGTTATGGAAGTTATTCTTTGACAGGTGGAACTGTTCATTTGAATGGAAATGATGCGATTCAAATTTTATCAGGCACACCTACTTACTACAAATTAGCCTACAGTGGAAACAATACTTTAGGAACGGATTACAAAGGATTTAGCAGTGCAACAACTGTTACAAACAATGTGACTATTTCTGGAACACCGGTTGTGGATGCGGAAACCAATACTTTCAGTGGTGATGCTGGTTTAACGATGACAGGAGGAAGATTGAGAATGGCGAAATTGAGTGTAACCTTGCCTCAATTGACTGGAGTCAATAATCCTTATGTTTTGACTGGTGGAACGGTTGAGTTATATGGAACGAGCGCTTCTCAAACACACAATATTCGTGGAACCTATGCAAGTTCAAATGTTTCTTATTTCAACGTTGAATTGAATGCAGCTGGCGCAAATACAGATGATAAAAATATTGGAGCCCAAGCAAGTTTTTCCGTAACAGGAACATTGAATGTCAATTCACCAGCTGTTTTCCAATTGGATGCAAACGATGTAGTAAATGGTTCAGGAGCATTCAACGTTAACGCAGGTTCGACGTTGAAATACGGAAGTGCAAATGGAATTACAGCAAGTGCCGCTTCAGGAAATGTGCGTACCGCAACACGCTCATTTTTGTCAACTGCAAGTTATGGTTTTGTAGGAACAACGGCTCAATCTTCAGGGGATGGATTGCCAGAATCGATAGTCAATTTATATGTTCAAAGAGGAAGTTCTTCTGCAACTACCACATTGACGTATTCATTAATTGTGACAAACACTTTGAAAATGATTCAAGGTCATGTGAATACTGCTGCAAATACTTTGGAATTGGGTGTTTCAACGGCACAACTGGGAACGTTGGATTACACTACAGGTTATGTATTAGGTAAGATGAAACGTTGGTTCAATGGCACCAATTCAGGAAATGCATCTGGTTTGTTCCCGATGGGATTTGATGAAAGCGGTTTGAAAAAACGTTTTGCGAAAGTAGAATACACTTCAGCTGCCAGCGCTGGCGGTCATTTGACAGTTGAATTTATCGCATCAGCTATGGGAATGGCGGGCTTGACTATACCCGACGCAAGTACAGGAGGATTTGGATTTGACGTCGTGACGACAGAAAATCAAGGATATTGGAAAATTGACAATGAATCAGGTAAATTGACCGATGGTGATTACACAATTTCAATCACAGGAGAAGGATTTACGACAGTCAACACATTGGCTGGAATTACTTTATTGAAACGAGTAGGAGGTGGCAATTGGACAGCTCCAGGAACACATGTAGCTGCTTCAGGTTCAACAGCAGTTCCAACGGTTACACGTTCAGGCGTTTCAGGTTGGTCGAACTTTGGTTTTGGTGGAAATTCAGCGAATCCATTGCCAGTTGAATTGATTGATTTTTCAGCATATTGCGACGATAAAACCAGTCACATTAATTGGACGACAGCAACAGAGAAAAACTCAGATTATTTCGAAGTAGAAGTTTCAACCGATTTGGTTTCATGGTCTCAAGTCGGACAGATTGACGCTGCTGGAAATTCAAGTATTAAGAGAGAATACACGATTTCAGATAACCTGTCGCGAGGCTTGAGATATTACCGTTTGGTTCAAGTTGATTTCGACGGAAAGCAAAGAATTTATGATCCAATCAGTTTGAATTGCGGTGGTTCAGAATCTGTTTTCTTGATTTATCCAAATCCAACGAGCGGTGACTTTGTGGTGTCGATTCAAAACGAAAAGCTATCAGGCGAAATCGCAGTGACTTTGAACACCGCAGATGGAAAATTGATTTCTACCAAAACGAGCGAAGTAACGAGTGGTGTGCAATCTATTTATTTTGAGAATAATCTTTTGCCTGCTGGGATTTATTTCGTGAACGTAAGCGACCAATTTGGGAATCAACTTTCAGGGAAAATTGTAGTTCGTTAATTTGCAGATGTAAATTAAATAATTAGTGCTAAGATTTTTCACTTATTCATTTATTTGTCATACATTTGAGTATCTGAAACTACAAGAACTACTCAAAAATGATCAAATTTATTCCCCTTGGAAAGTATGTTGCGCAACTATTAACTCTAATTTTTTGCAATTTTTGTTTAATTAGTTTCGGTCAATCAGCGAGCGCTAGTTGGGATTTAACTTCTAATGGAAGTGCAACTATAGCTGGAAATGTTAGTGCAACGAATATTACAAGTGGTGTTGGTTTTAGAAGTGGAGGAATTAGCGCAATGACTTTTGATGCGAATGGAGTAAGTTCAGTAAATTGGATTGATTTTGCCGCTTCAAGTTTTGATATTTCGAGTGCTAACTATAATCAAGATTATTACGAATATTCTGTTGCTCCGATTGCAGGAAATGATTTAACGGTTAACGCAATTTCATTTGAAGCTTCAGCAATTCCGTCGAGTTTTGCGACAATGTTATACTATTCTTTGGATAATTTCGCAACCTCCTCTGCAATTGGGAGTTTTAATAGTTTTTCAAATTCAGGATTAAACATTATTGTGCCAGATGGAAGTACTTTGTCTATTCGCATTTTTGGAATGGAATTACAAAGCGCAAGTGCTTCTTTTTTTAATAAAAATGTGGTTATTTCTGGCGTAACTTCGCAGGTTTGCGTAACACCAATTATTCCGTTGTTTCAGCAGATTTATGGCGGATGTGTAGGAAATCTTAATTTGAGTCCTTTGCCAAATCAGTCAATTAATGGGATTAGCGGTTCTTGGCAACCACCGATGAATAATATGGCAACCACAACTTATACATTTACACCAAATTCAGGTCAATGTGCATCGACAACCACGATGACAATTGCGGTAAGTCCAATTATAACTCCAACATTTAATCCGTTTCTTTGCTCTACATCAACAGGCTTTCCGATTGTTTCAAATGAGGGTATCTATGGGACTATTTCTCCTGCTCTAGCTCTTCCACTGGTAGTTGGGAATACTTATACTTATTCCTTTACTCCAGATGCAGGTCAATGTGCAACTTACGTAAATCCAACTGTAACTGTTATCGCGCCAATTACACCTACATTTACACAAGTTGGTCCAATATGTGCAGGAGTTTCAATGTCACCGCTACCAAGCCAATCTAATAATGGAATCAATGGTCATTGGACTCCAGCTTTAAATAATACAGCTACTACTACTTATACTTTCAATCCATCCTATGGTCAATGTGGATTAAGTACAACAATGACTATTGTTGTGAATTCACTCCCATCAATTCCATTAATAAGTGCAAACGGTTCTTTGACGTTTTGTGACGGTGTAAATGTTGTTTTGACGTCATCTGAAGCAACAGGAAATTTATGGTCAAATGGAGAAACAAGTCAATCGATTACTGTAAATACATCAGGTGATTATCAAGTTTCTTATACTGATTTAAATAGTTGTTCCTCAACTTCACTTCCTCTAACAGTTGTTGTGAATCCAAATCCAATTCCTGTAATTTCTTCGAATGGACCTTTGACTTTTTGCAGTGGTGAAAATGTTTTTTTATCTTCATCAGAATCAACAGGAAATTTATGGTCAACGGGAGAAACAACTCAATCAATTACAGTCAATACATCAGGGGATTATTTTGTCACTGTTAGTAATCTAAACGGTTGTTCAGCCAATTCATTACCAACCACGGTTACAGTAAATCCAAATCCTGCAATTCCAATAATTTCAGCAAACGGTTCTTTGACATTTTGTGACGGTGGAAATGTTGTTTTGACTTCTTCAGAATTGAGCGATAATTTATGGTCAAATGCAAGTGCGACGCAGTCGATTTCAGTAAATTCCTCAGGTGATTATATTGTTGAATATACAGATGCAAATGGATGTACTGCGACTTCATTGCCAACCACAGTGACTGTTAATCCAAATCCAACAATTCCAACTATCACCCCAAATGGATCTTTGACATTTTGTGATGGAGGAAATGTTGTTTTGACTTCTTCCGAATCGACTGGCAATTCATGGTCAAATGGAGCTTCCACACAATCAATAACGGTAAATTCTACTGGGAATTATTCGGTAACATGTACGGATGCGCTTGGTTGTTCAGCAACTTCATTGCCTGTGACCGTTACGGTGAATCCAATGATTACTCCAACTTTTGCGGCAGTTTCACCTATTTGTAGTGGTGCAACTTTGTCTAGTTTGCCAAGTATTTCATTAAACGGAATCTCTGGAACTTGGAATCCTGCATTGGATAACACGCAAACAACAACTTACTCATTTATTCCTTTTCCTGGTCAATGCGCAAATATGGGAACATTGACGGTTATTGTGAATCCAAATCCTGCAATTCCAATAATTTCAGAAAGTGGATCTTTGACATTTTGCGAAGGAGGAAATATTGTTTTAACTTCTTCAGAACCAACAGGTAATTTATGGTCAACTGGTGAAACAACTCAATCAATAACAGTCAATACTTCGGGCGATTATTTTGTCACTGTTAGTAATCTAAATGGTTGTTCAGCCAATTCATTGCCAACCACGGTTACAGTAAATCTAAATCCTACAATTCCAACAATCACTGCAAACGGTCCTTTGACGTTTTGTGATGGAGGAAATGTAGTTTTGACTTCTTCGGAATCGAATGGAAATTTATGGTCGAATGGAGCTTCCACACAATCAATAACGGTAAATTCTACTGGGAATTATTCGTTAACATTTACGGATGCGCTTGGTTGTTCAGCAACTTCAGTTTTAATTCAGATTATTGTAAATTCAGTACCAATAGCGAATGTTTCTATGCTTACCATTGATACAATCACGGCATTCCCAAGTGGTCAAAACTATCAATGGATCAATTGTGCCAATGATTTACCAATTTTTGGAGCAAGTGATATCAATTATGGAGTGGAAGTAAATGGAGATTACGCAGTAATTGTTACAAATTCAAGTGGATGTATGGATACTTCCAGTTGTATTTCTGTAGATCTTCCATTTTTGGATCCTGATGCAGGTTTAGTTATATTTCCAAATCCAACGACAGGAAATTTTTCAGTTTCAATCAACACAGATCAATTTGTTGATGTCATTCAAATCAGTTTTCTGAATAGTACAGGTAACGTTATTTCAACACAAACTACGCAAGCTGCTTCAGGAGTTCAAATAATCAATTTTGCCAATAATCAACTCCAAGCAGGACTCTATCTTATTGTTGTTTCCGACCAAAACGGTAATCAACTTTCAGGAAACATCTTAATCCAATAAACCACTATTTGCAACTCAAATAATTGAGGGGCTAGCCTACCTAATTCGTGTGCTTAATTTTATTACTTTGGTTGTTTATTAATCAAAATTCCACAGTATGAAATTAACGATTACACAATTCAAGGCATTTTTTGCCACTTTTTTCTTTGTGGTGTCCTTTGGGATGCTGAGTTTTAGTCAAGCTGCAACGGCCACTTGGGCATTGACTTCCAACGGTAATGCTGCTGTTTCTGGAAATATTACTGCAACTGCTGTTACGCATGGCGTAGGTTATAGAAGTGGCGGAATTAGTTCGATGTCTTATGGTTCAAATGGCGTGAGTTCTACCAATTGGATCAGTTATTCGTATCTGTCATTTGACGTTACAAGTTCTTATTACAATCAAGATTATTATCAATATACAGTTTCTCCAACTACTGGAAATAACTTAACCGTTACTTCAATAAATTATACTGCTTCGGCATCTTCGTCTTCACCTTCTTCATTTTTGTACTATTCTTTGAATAATTTCGCAACATATACAGCTGTTGGCGGAGTTGATAGTTACACGAATACTGGTTTGAACATTGTTGTTCCTAGTGGAAGTACACTTACAGTGCGCGTTTTTGGAATGGACTTAGTTGCTGCAACCACTGCTTTTAGAAATAAAAATGTGGTGATTTCAGGAACAACGACTTCAAATTGTGTGGCGCCAGGTGTTCCATCTTTTACTTCTGGTGCAACAACCATTTGTGAAGGTCAATCTTCAACTTATGCTGCTTCAGCAACAGGAACGACACCAACGATGTCTTACAGTATTTTATCTGGAGGAGCTTCAATCGATGCTAATTCTGGTGTGGTGAGTAATGTTGCTTCATCGTACACAGTGCGCGCGACGGCAAACAATGGCTGTGGAACAACAACCAATGATCGAATTGTGACCGTAAATACCAATCCTTCAGCGCCAACAATTTCAGCCGATGGTGCGACTAATTTTTGTGCAGGTGGAAATGTCAATTTAACTGCTTCTTTGAGTAGCGGAATTACTTGGTCGAACACCGCAACAAGTCAGCAAATCAATGTTACAACTTCAGGAAATTACACCGCTACGGTTACCGATGGAAACGGTTGTACTGCTACTTCATCTCCTTTGACGGTTACAGTTAATCCAATTGTTACACCTTCTTTTGCGCCAGTTTCGCCGATTTGCAGTGGTTCGTCTTTATCTGCTTTGCCAAATACGGACGGATTTGGGATTACAGGAACTTGGTCTCCTGCACTGAATAACGCGCAAACCACAACGTATTCTTTCACTCCAAGTGCTGGACAATGCGCGAACATGGGATCTTTGACTGTTGTTGTCAATCCAAATCCTGCAATTCCAACGATTTCGGCTGACGGACCGCTCACTTTTTGTGAGGGCGCTGATGTAGTATTGACATCATCTGCTTCAAACGGAAATGCTTGGTCAAATTCAACGTCGAATCAATCCATTACTGTTACAACAGCTGGAAGTTATTCGGTAACTGTGACGGATGTGAACGGATGTACGGCAAGTTCGACGCCAACTGTTGTTAATGTGAATGCAAATCCTGCAACACCGACTATCAGTGCTGATGGACCTTTGACTTTTTGCGAGGGCGCTGATGTGGTATTGACTTCTTCTGCTTCTAATGGAAATACTTGGTCAAATTCAAATGCTACATCATCGATTACAGTAACAACGTCAGGTAATTATACCGTAACTGTATTAGGTGGAAATGGATGTTCAGCTACTTCAGCACCTACTGCTGTAACTGTAAATCAAAGTCCAGCTACGCCTACCATTTCTGCTGATGGACCACTAACTTTTTGTGCTGGTGATAATGTTGTTTTGACTTCTTCTTCTGCGACAGGAAATACTTGGTCAAATTCAAGTACGTCGCAGGCAATCACTGTTTCTACTGCAGGAAATTACACTGTTACAGTAGCAAATGGTAACGGTTGTACAGCTACTTCTTTTGTACAAACGGTTGTTGTGAATGCAGTGCCTGTTGCTGGTGCTTCTTCAACAGGAGCGATCACTATTACAGCAACTCCTGCAGGACAAAATTACCAATGGATCAATTGCACAAACAATCAAGCGGTTTCCGGTGCGAATGCGGTAACTTTTCAAGCAGCAGCCAATGGAAATTATGCGGTGATTGTCACTAATTCAAATGGATGTAAAGACACTTCATCTTGTGTAACCGTTTCGAAAGTTTCTCTCGACGAATTGAATGCAGATTTAGGATTGTCACTTTATCCAAATCCAACGAATGGAAAAGTTTCTGTTTCCTTGGAAAAAGGTGGTTTTGTGCAAGTTTCAGTGTATGACTTTACAGGTCATTTGGTGCTTGATGCAGGAAAAATGCAAAACAATGAAGTTATTGATTTAAGTGCTTTTTATTCAGGTGTTTATGTTGTGAAAGCAACCAATGAATCTGGAGCAAATGCTTTTAGAATTGTAAAAGAATAAGTGATATTATTCCAATAAATGCAAAAGGCTGTCTTGTTGGTGACAGCCTTTTTTTTGTTTCTATATTTTGATGAGGTAATCAAATTTGCGCCAGTGCTTGTTCAATATCCGCGATGATATCGCCATGAAATTCAACTCCAACGGAAACTCGTACCAATTTTTCTGTAATGTGCATCGCTTGTTTGTCAGCAATTGGAACATCAGCATGCGTCATTGTTTGCGGATGCTCGGCCAAACTTTCAGTTCCACCCAAACTAACTGCCAATTTGATCAATTTCAAGTTGTCTAAAAATGCAAAAGCTTCTTTTTCGCCGCCTTTCACATCAAAAGCAATCATTGCACCTGCGGATAAATATTGTTTGTGGTAGATCGTTTTTTCTACTTCAGTTCCCACTTCGTCGATAAATCCTAAGAAGTAAACTTTTTCCACTTTTGGATGATTGCGCAAATACTTGGCAACTTCCACAGCGTTTGTCGCTTGTTGGTCCATACGCACTTTCAATGTTTCCAAACTACGCATCAATAACCAACCTGTCCAAGGTCCTGCCATGTTTCCAAGGAAAGTTCGTAATCCTTTGATTCTTCCCATCAAAGCTTTGGAACCTAAACAAGCGCCTGCGATGACATCAGAGTGTCCTCCAATGTATTTGGTTGCAGAATACAAAACCAAATCTGCACCATGTTTCAACGGATGTTGCCAAATTGGTCCCATGTAAGTGTTGTCAACCGATAAAATGATTTCGCGATCTGGCTGAGCAAAGTGTTGTTTGATTTCAGCACACATTTCAATATCAATCAAGGCATTGGTAGGATTTGCAGGTGTTTCGATATGAATCATGGACAATTTATGTCCCAAACCACTCGCTTCGATTTTCGCAATGATTTCTGCTTTCGATTCAGTTGCCAAAAATCCGATAGACTGAATCTGCATTTTTTTCAAAAAATGATTGATGAAATGATCCGTTCCGCCATAAACTGGTCGAGAATAAAGTAATAAATCTCCTGGAGCCATAAATTCCATCATCGCAGTAGAAATGGCAGACATTCCGCTTTCAAAAACAGCACAATCTTCCGCGCCGTCCCACAAACAAAGTCGATTTTCTAAAATCTCCAAATCTGGATTATTCAAGCGACTGTAGATCAATCCCATCACTTCGTCTTTGCCTTGTTCTCTCAAACCATAAGCAACTTCGAAGAAATTTTTTCCTTCTTGAGCAGTTTGAAATACAAATGTCGAAGTTTGAAAAATCGGACATTTCAAAGCTCCTTCAGACAAAGCAGGTTTGTAACCATAACTCATCATCAAACTTTCGGGGCGCATGTTTTTTGGATCCATCGTTATATCTTTAAATTTCAAACAATGTAGAAAATAAATCTTTATTAAATTAAATAGAAGAAAATAGAACTTTTTATTTTGTTATTTAAAGAATATTTATCTTTGAAATTCAATTTTGAGTTATGGAAAAAGAAAATTATTCGCCGGAATATCAATTGGACCAAATTGATGAACAGATTTTGACTTTGTTGGTTGAAAATGCCAAATTAGGCTCGAAAGAAATCGCAGCACAAGTTGGATTGACTGTAACGCCCACTTATGAGCGCATCCGACGCCTTGAGAAACGAGGATTTATCAAAAGTTACAAAGCAGTCTTGGACAAAAAGAAATTAGGTAAAAATTTAACAGTTTTGTGCAATGTTCAACTTAAATCACATGCTGCGGAATTGTTAGAATCTTTTGAATCGCAAGTTATTGAACTACAAGAAGTCACAAGTTGCTATCACATTGCTGGAAATTTTGATTATTTGTTGATTATAGAGATCGAAGACATGGACGAATACGCTGAATTCCTGAAGGGAAAATTGGCTTCGATTCCACATATTGCGACAGTACAAAGTTCATTCGTGATGCGCGCATTGAAGGAAACTGGATTTTAAGGAAGATTAAGAAGATTTTTCTTGATAGATTATTAAAAGTTTTAAATCGCGCGAGTGTTCGGTTCCATTTTATTTTCAAAAACGAACACTTTAATCAATGATTAGGCAAATAAGAGATGATTATTTCCGATTAACCAACTTATGTGTATATTCAACGTCTATAATTAACTAGAAAATTAAATTAGGCGTTTCTCTTGAAAAAAAGCATTCTTCTTTCTCTCTCAATCTTGCTGTTTTTGATGGATGCTTTTACGCAAGTGATTGATCCATTTAGTATTCGCTATCAAAATCAACAGAAAGGCGGAATAACAATGCTTGCCAATGTGTCTGTGAGTTGCACAAATTGTAGTTCAACAACAGCTGAAGTTCCACCCAATGGAACTGGAACAGACAATGCTTTCACCATGGAATACGTCGATATTGATAATGTTGCCAGCACTTTTATGTCGTCGAGTGACAGTTTAAATCTTTCAGATTGTAGCGAGGTTTTGTGGGCAGGATTGTATTGGACTGCGCGTCTTAGTACAAATGGAACACCAGGAGCGACAACCAATTATGCCACAAGAAATCAGATTAAATTAAAAGTGAACAATGGTGCTTATCAATCATTGACAGCGGATGAATTATTAGACAATTCAGTAGGACATCAAACTTATCACTGTTTCAAAAATATTACTCCCATTGTTCAAAGTAATGGAACGAAAGCGAGATATACAGTCGCGGATTTGGTTACAAGAACTGGTCTTACAGCTGTTTACGGTGGATGGACAATTGTTGTAGTTTATGGCGATGTGTATCAATCAATGCGTAATTTGACCGTTTTTGATGGATTAGCCAATGTGAGTACTGGTAATACTGTCACGATTCCTATCAGTGGTTTTGTTACGCCACAAGTTGGGCCAGTTTCATTCGAGTTAGGCGTGGTTTCACACGATGGCGACCGCAGTGAAGTTGGAGATCAGCTGAGATTTAACGGTGCAGGTTCATACGTAAATGTTTCAGATGCGTTGCACAGTACAAATGACGTATTTAACAGTACAATTGCATACAACGGAATATTAACTCCATTTCGAAATCCTAGTTATAACAATACCTTGGGGCATGACGCAAGTATTTTTGTACCTGTCAATACTTCAATGAATTATATTGGTAATAACACCAATTCGGCCAATATCCAAATCACCACTGGTGGAGAAACGATTTTGACGACTGTCGTGACCTCCGTAATTGATGTTTTTGAACCTGATTTGCGCGCAACGGTGTATGTTTCCGACTTGAATGGAGGTCAAGTAAATCCAGGTGATCAATTGGAATATACTATCGTCGGGAAAAATATTGGTTCTGACGTATCGTTAGGAACATTTATCACTGATACGCTTGATCCGAGAACAGTTTATGTACCCAATTCTTTGAATATTACATATGGACAAAATCTAGGTCCAAAAACAGATGCTTTATCAGATGATCAGGCGGAATATGATCCTGTGAATAAAATTGTGAAAGCTAGGATTGGCGCAGGAGCAAACGGCATCGTTGGAGGCTCAGTTGCCAATTCTCCGACAGGAGCTGATAGCACAGTGCTAAAGTTTCGTGTAACTGTTGTCAATGATTGTTTGATATTTCGATGCGACCAAACAATTGAAAATAATGCCTATATTTTTGGAACAGGAAATATTTCAGGAAACAGTTACAATAACAATGGTTTGTCTGATTTATATGATGCCCAAGGTTGTCCAGTAAATGCTTCAGGAATTCTCTCCGTTAATATCGCAAGTTGTCCAATTCCTGCGATAACTTACAATAGCCCGATTTGTGTTGGTGAAAACATTCAATTTTCATTTCCGGCTTCCACAACAGCCACCTATGTTTGGACTGGTCCAAATGGATTTACTTCTTCGATTCACAATCCTACAATTTCAAGCGCTGTAATTGCCAATCAAGGTACCTACAATGTTGAAGTTACTTATGATGGATTAGATTGCATCATTGATACTTTTGTATCAGTAACAGTGAATATTCCTCCAACGATTCAGCTAAATTCAATCACAAACGTCAATTGCTACAATGGAAACACTGGAGCGATTTCGATCACAGCTAATGGAGGAGGACCGTTTAGTTACGCTTGGTCGAATGGAAACACGACAGCAAACCCAACAGGATTAACCGCAGGAACGTATACAGTTGTTGTCACAAATGCAGCTACGTGTACAGTAAGTCAAACGTTTACCGTCACTCAAAATGCACAATTAGCGGGCAATATTCAAAATCAGTCCAATTACAATGGATACAATGTCAGCTGTTTTGCAAATGTTTCTGATGGTTCAACTTTAGTTTCTGTTTCTGGTGGAACGCCTGGGTATACTTATTTGTGGAACAACGGCATGACAACTGCATTGATTTCAGGATTACAAAGTGGAAATTACTCGGTTTTGGTAACGGATAATTTGGGATGTACTTTAAATTTATCAACAACATTGACAAAACCACCTTTGTTAGGAGTTCAACTTTTAGGCACGGATGTTTTGTGTTTTGGTGAATCAAATGGAACAATTAATACAACGCCGACAGGAGGCGTTGCTCCTTATTCTTTTGCATGGAACAACGGTGCAAATTCACAAAACCTCACAGGACTGCCAATTGGAGTTTACACTTTGTCCATTATGGATGCCAATAATTGTCCAGTTTCTGCAACTACAACGATCTCACAGCCAGGAACTCCAATTTTAATAAGCGAATCTCATTCGGATGTCTTATGCTATGGAAATTCGACAGGTTCTATCGATGTTTCAGTCACTGGTGGAACTTCACCTTATAATTACTCTTGGTCGTCTGGACAATCAACTGAAGATTTAATTTCTATCGGGAGCGGCTTATTTACAGTTACCGTTACAGATAATTTGGGTTGTCAGGAGGCACTTACTGCGAATGTTCAACAACCTGCTCAAGCGCTGACTTTAGTTGAAACACATACGGATGCGCTATGTATCGGAGGTCAACAGGGAACCATCAATTTACAAGTTTCTGGTGGTACAAATCCTTATTTGTATTCTTGGAACAATGGTTCTACTATCGAAGACCAAACGAATTTATTGGCTGGAATTTATACTGCTCAAGTTACTGATAACAACAATTGCCAATCATCCATCAATATTGAAATTCTGGATCCTAGCAATACAACAGAAATTTCAGAAACACATACCGATGTACTTTGTTTTTCAGGAACAACTGGTGCAGTTGATTTTTCAGTAATTGGTGGTTTGCCGCCTTATATTTTTGATTGGACAAATGGAGCAGTTACTGAAGACATTTTCAATCTTGCTGCAGGAAATTATGGGGTAAATGTGGTAGATTTGAATGGTTGCGGTGAGTTTTTATCAGTAATGATAACTCAACCGAGTACATTTGTTTCAGCAACGATTTCGCAAACAAATGTCTTGTGCAGCGGAGCCAATACGGGAACGATGCAAGTGCTTCCATTTGATGGTATCCAACCTTATACTTTTCTTTGGAGTACAGGAGAAACCAATGCTTCGATTTCGAATTTAACTGCTGGTAATTATACAGTAACGGTAACAGATTTCAATGGATGTGATTTTTCAATTTCATCTCAGATTACACAACCTCCAAGTCCTGTTGTGATTACTGAAACGATCTCGGCGGTTAGTTGTTTTGGAGGAAACAATGGCGGAATTCAAGTGGCTGTTATTGGTGGAGTTCCTGGGTACACCTACAGTTGGAGCACAGTTTCAACTTCCACATCTATTTCCACTTTAGTTGCTGGAAATTATGATTTAACAGTCACAGATCAAAACAATTGTGTGTACACTGAAAGTTATATAGTTTCAGAACCATCTGCGCCACTTTCATTTAATTTCACAACGATTGACAATGTTTGTTTTGGTGGATCTTCAGGTTCAGCAACCGTAGCAATTTCCGGCGGTACAGCTCCTTATACTTCACTTTGGGACAATTCGGTGAGTGGAATAGTTTATGCCAATTTATCCGCTGGGATTTATTCATTTCAAACGACAGACGCAAACAATTGTGTTCTTTCAGAATCAATTGAAATCTTCGAGCCAACGCAAATTTCTTTAATTGATTCAGTCGTTACTGATGTGAGTTGTTTTGCCTATTCTGACGGATCTATCAATCTTACCACTATAGGAGGAACAGCGCCATATACCTATTTGTGGAGTTCAGGGCAAACTTTAGAAGACATTTCCAATTTGACAGCTGGTATTTATTCGGTTGTTGTAACAGATGCGAATAATTGCCAAAGAAGCTTTTTATTTGAAGTCATTCAGCCTTTGGCTTTGATTGCTTCTTCGAATATTGATGAACCGAGTTGCTTTGGTTATGCAGATGGTTCAATTTTTACTTCTGTCACAGGTGGAACGGCGCCTTTCAGTTACCAATGGAATGGTGGAGTTACAACCGCCAATAACGTGAATATTGCTGCTGGAAATTATACTGTTACCATCACTGACAACAACAATTGTACTTTTCCATTGAATACAATTTTAACGCAGCCTGCGCAAATTCAAGTTTCTTTTATAGCAGATGTTTTGGTAGGTTGTGATCCTTTGGTGGTGAATTTGACTAACAATTCTCAAGAGCAATTTTCCAGTAATTGGACATTCGGCGACGGTACAGATGGTGTTGGAAACCAAATCGTGCACACTTTTTCAGGCGAGGGTTGCTATGATGTCAATTTAGAAGTTACCAACAGTGACGGTTGTGCTAACAATGTAACTTACAATGATTTTATTTGTGTACTTGAAACGCCTGATGCGGAAATTGGTTTAAGTCCAAATTATGTTGGAATTGCTAGTCCAGATGTTGAAATCACAAATCTAACAACGGGTGGGGATACTTACAGTTGGAGTTTTGGCGATACAGTATTTTACAATTATTTCCAACCTGGAATTGTGACTTATCCGACCTATGTTTCAGATCAATATTATGTCTCGCTAATAGCATACAACGACAATGGTTGCGTAGATTCAACGTTTAGAATTATTAATTTCGACAACAGTTTGGTCATTTATGTTCCCAATGTATTTACGCCAGATGGCGACGAATTTAACAATGTTTTTAAACCGATTTTTGCCGCGCCTGTAGCTTCATACAATTTAAAAATTTACAATCGTTGGGGAGAAATACTCTTTGAATCAAACGATACAGAAGTTGGCTGGGATGGAACGTACAATGGCGCGTTGGTGCAAGACGGCGCCTATACTTGGGACATTTTAGTGACCACATTTGAAACGAGAACTTACCGTAAGCAAGGAACGGTGAATGTATTGAGATAAGCTAGAACGATTATTCGTTAATTTCAAAAATCAATTCAGAAATCACTTTTTCATCAAAATACTGTTCAGCAATTTCCTGCAATTCATTGGTGGTCAATTTGTCAATTGCACTGTAAATCTCTTGTATTGAATCAATTTGGTTGAAAAGCAACAAACTTTTTCCCAAACCAAGCATAATTCCAGAATTACTGTCCAATGAAAGCGCTAAATGCCCTTTCAATTGTTCTTTTGCTTTTTTCAATTGAACTACTGACAACGCTTGCTCGCGCATGATTTTTAGTTCTTTGTAAACCAATTTTAAGGTTTTGTCCAAGTACTTTTGGTCTGTTCCAAAATAAATCGTCCAGTAACCAATATCAGCGTAAGGCGAATAATTTGCTTCTATGTTGTAAGAATAACCGTACTTTTCTCGAATCGATAAAATCAATCGTGAATTCAATGCTGGACCGCCCAAAACGTTAGTCAACAAAGTCATTCCGCGGCGAGTTTCGTCGTTGTAACCTGGTGCAATTCCACCAATCACAGCATGCGCTTGAAAATTGGCTTCTTTGGAACGAATTTTAAATGGTTCGTAACCTGTAAAAGGTTTTGGTTGAACCATTTTCGCAGAGTGTTTCAATGGGCCATAATCTGCTTCCAAACGTTTGACCAATCGATCTAAAGGAATGTCGCCGACGAATGAAATCACAATATTTTCAGCGAAGAAAAAACGATTGGTGTAATGCAATAAATCATTTCTGTGAAATCCTGAAACGGATTCTTTTGTACCTAAAATATTGGTTCCAAGTGGATGATTTTTGAACAATAAAGCTTCGAAATCATCGAAAATTTTATCGCCTGGCGAATCCAAATAGGAATTGATTTCATCCAACACGATTTCCTTTTCTTTCTGAATTTCTTTTTCAGGGAAATTAGAGTTCAACACAATGTCTGCCAACAATTCAGAAGCACGATTCAAGTGCTCTTTGGTGAAAGAAGCGTATACACAAATTTCTTCTTTTGTCGTGTAAGCATTTAATTCTCCGCCGACTGAATCTAAGCGCGAAAGGATGTGAAGCGAACGTCTTTTCTTCGTTCCTTTGAAAATACAATGTTCGAGGAAATGTGCCAAACCTTCTTCGTTGCTTTCTTCATATCGCGAACCTGCTAAAATCGTCACTCCCAAATGCGCAACTTGTGCTGGAGCGTGCATGTAAACCAAACGGATTCCATTGCTCAAAGAAACAATACTCGGCGTTAATTCTATCATGCTTGGAATTAAGGGTTTTTTCTAAAAACAGTCCAAGAATCGTTTTGTTTTTCAAATACGATGCGATCGTGCAAACGTGACGGTCTTCCTTGCCAAAATTCAATGGATTCAGGAACAATGAAATAACCGCCCCAATGCGGAGGACGCGGTACTTCATTTGGATATTTTTCACTCAACGCTTCCAAACGGGACTGTAAGGATTCCCGATTTTCAAGCAAATCACTTTGGTGAGAAGCCCAAGCACCTAATTGACTTTCTCGCGGACGAGAAGCGAAATAGGCATCGCTTGTTGCTTCGTCGATTTTATTTGCCACACCTTCAATGCGCACTTGTCGTTCCAAAACATTCCAGAAAAACAACGCGCAAATGGCAGGATTTTGATCTAAATCTTTTCCCTTGTGGCTATGATAGTTGGTATAAAAAACAAATCCTTGTTCACTCAATTCTTTCAAATAAACGATGCGCGAACTCGGTTTTCCGTCAGCACTCACCGTGGCGATCGACATCGCGTGTGGCTCTGCTTGCGTAGAGTCGAATGCTTCTTTGTACCAAGTTCTAAAAAACGCCAAAGGATCATTTCCAACATGGTCTGAAAGTACACCTTTGTCGAAATTGTGGTGATCATTGCGCATTCTGTGAAGAAAATCTTCCATTTTTTGAATTTAAAATTGAATGTAGAAAAAATTAATTTTCAGAATATTCATCGTCTAAATCGCTGTCGATTTCTTCCAAATCTTCAGAATCCAGTTCGTCTTCAGTTTCTTCGAAATCTTCCTCTTCTTCTTCAATTTCATCGTCTAAATCACTTCCTGGCGCTGAATAAACACGTTTTCCAGTGGTGGTGATTGGCTCATCTTCCAATAACGGACGACGAGAAATTTCTTTGTCTAATTCTTCTGTGTAAGGGAAAATGTCCACAATTGGAGAAACGATGATCGAAGGAATCAAGAAATCTACCAACATGGTTGACAAACTTTCATGCATGCGGTCGTATGCTTCTTTCACAGAGTGCGCTCCAACAAGGAAGTTTTGAGATACTTTTTTCGCTTTGTCAGAATCTTCAGTTGCACTTTCGAAAGAGATTTTGCATTTGTACCAAGTATCGCTGTCTTCGTATTGGAAAATATCGTGGTAATCTGTTCTTGCAATGTTTGTTACGGTAAATTCCCCGCGGATAATTGCACCTAATTCTTCGTATATTCTCGCTTCAGCGTCTGTGAATGTCATTGCAGCCAATAAATAAGGCTCCGAAACGCGCTTAAAAGCACCATTTTCAAGTTGTTTGGTATATTTTACTTTTACCGTAAACCAATTGTTCATGTTGTGTATTTTGTTTCAGATTACAAGCATCTGAAGGATTATAAACTCAATTTTTCGAACTACAAAAATACGTAAATGATTTGTGATAAGATTGCTTTTTTTGTCAACAATTTGTGGGATTTGTTTGGGGTGGGTGCGTTTTTAAGATTATAAATGAAAGATCTTTTTTACTAAATAAATTTTCGGGGGCAATTGGGATCCCATAGCCCCGATAGAAGCGGCATCTCCCGGTCCCGATCCCGATAGCTATCGGGACGGGAATACAGCGGATAGCGGGAAATAGCTCCCAAAAACTTCCATTTTCAATAAGTGATATTATCCGTTAGAATCACTTAGCGCCCTGTAAAATTTGGCTTATCACCATTTCAAAAACCCCTTTTTCACCCAAAAACTGCGTTCCATTGATTCACCTGCCATTTTGAACGAATCTTTGGATCAGGTTTATTCAAACGAAAAGTGTAATTTCATTTTCTAAAGCAAGCGTTATGAAACCCAATATTCCCATTCCGTGTTCTGAAGATTGGAACAAAATGAAAATCGGCCAAATTGGACGTCATTGCGGCGTTTGTGATAAATCTGTGGTGGATTTTACGGAAAAATCCCGTCATGAGATTTTGAGTTATTTGATTGAACACCGCAATGAGGAAGTTTGTGGTCACGTGAGAGTGTCGCAATTGGATTTTCGCCACGAAGATACGTTGATTGTCATCCGAGATTTGGAAAAGAAGCACCGCAATACGAATTTGTCATATTATTTACTTTCGATGGCCACCTTGTCGCTAATGGCTTGTGAATCAAATCCGAAATTGCCTCCTACAAAACCGAAAACCGAACAAACCGAGATGCTTGGAGAAGTGAAAATCGATGAAACTTGCCAAAAGTCTGATAAAAAAGAGAAATTTGACGTTACCAAAATTGATAGAAAATTTGGAGAAGAAATCCGAGTAGTTGAAGGAACGGTTGATGGCGGAATGATGATTGAACCGCCAAAAATGGGAGGTGCTATGGAAGTTGAAATTGTTGCTCCAGAACCTGTTCTCATGGGTGACATTATCATGGATCCAAAACCGAGAATGATAGTTGAAAAAATGCCTGAATTCCCTGGTGGAACGGAAGCTTTGATGACTTATATTCACAGTAAATTGAAATATCCAAAATGGGAAAAACGCCGCAAGATTCAAGGTACAGTTTACGCGACTTTTGTTGTCAATGAAAAAGGTGAAATTACAGATCCAAAAATCTTAAAATCTGTAGAAGGTTCCGAGAATTTTGATCAGGAAGTGATTCAACTATTGAACAGAATGCCACGCTGGAAACCTGGTGAAGATCGTGGCGAAATTGTTCCAGTGCAATTTAATTTGCCCTTTAGGTTTCAATTGTAATAGAATCATTAACGATTTTCTAACGTTTTTTACAAAGTCATTTCGAATCTTCTTTAGAGTTTTTATTACCTTTGATTGAATCACACTTTGTGACCAGATTAAACTAAATATTTGAAATGACTAAAATTTTCATTTTTTCATGCGCATTAATTTCGATGTTAAGCAGTTGTGGATTGCAATACGAGCCGCAAACACCGCCGGAAGACAGACAATTACAGCGACAAAGAGTCATCGAATCTAAAATAAAGTCAGAGTTTGAACCTCAAAAAAAGCGATACAGATCCATTGCTTTTGGGAAAACTACAACAATAAAACCTGTAAGTTTTATCAAATTAGATTCCCTTTTTGAGCAAAAATACCAATTGGAACAAACGGGACGAAAAGACCGAAAATTGGATGAGAAAATTGGCATTCAACGCTTGGTTTGTCAGACAGATACCAATGAAATTTTATACATGGAAGAGCATGTTTTCAGTTTAGAAACGGACACAAGTGCTGAAGTATTATCTGGAAATTTTGCTTTGAACATCAAGAATGAAATTCGTCAAGTAGAATTTACAAATGCGTACACCATTCCTGCCAATTTGGTATCTTTTTACGGATATTATGTGTTGAACGAATCATTCATGTTTTTCAGCGAGCAACCAGCTCAAGAAGAAGTAGAATTTTATCAATATTACAAAGCCCAAGCGGGAAATTTATTCGGTTACCAAAAAGAACAGTTCATCGTCAATACATTGAAATTGATGAAATTGGCAAGATCGAATAGATCATTAGAGAAACAGTTGTTTTTGAGAGAATTGACCAAAACCGAAGTTCATGGCGTTAGTACCAACTATGAAAGCGCTGTTTTCAATAGATTAGATCAATTTTCAAATGCAAAAAATGAAGTTGATTACTATTTGGTTGATTATCAATTTGTAGAAAGAGTGAGTGATATCAAAACCGAATTGAGAAGATACATTTTGAAATTCGACCCTTATTTGATGCTGATTTCTAAAGAGAAAATGTAAAATTTCAACTATAAATCAAATTGAACTGCGCCGAAAGCCAATTGATTTTCAAGTTTTTTGTTTGCCAACCAAGGTGAATAAATGATTTTAGATTTGGTGGCTGCATGTTCATCGCTTGTAGCTAGAAAATAAGATTTTCCTTTTAATTTGATTTCATAGCCGCCTTTCAAATGTTCAATTTTGATGAATCCTTTCTTCAGTTTGATTTCCGTGTTTCTGTTTGCTGAAATTTCAAAATAATGCAGCATTCCTGGATACATTTTTTGAAAAGCTTCTGCCACGTATTTCGCCTTTTTTGGATTTTTATTTCGATTGGCAAAAAAGCAAAAATTTTGACCGCCATGTTGAACAACGAAAGTGGGTTCATTTGCCTGAAAAAAGCAAATTTGCGATTGATTCATTCTTTGAAAACGGTCTGAGACCAACAAGCCAATCCACAAAATGCAAATGACCAAAATTGGTTGTAAAACTTTGATTTTTTGGTTTATTAAACTCCAATAAAAAACAATAATCACAGCGAAAAGGAAAGCTACTTCCCAGAATTGCAGCACAAATCCATTCGATACGGCTCCTGGCAGTGAATCTACAAAATCGATGATCCACAACATGGCAAACATCGTCCAAAAAAGCAAAAATGCAACGGCTTTCGCGAGCGGATTCCACCAAGCAACTGCAAAAAGCGCGATACCAAGTGCCAAGACCAAAAAGGAGAAAACCATCAATCCTAAATTGGTCAAGATGAAATAATTTGGGAATTGATGGAAGTAATACAAAGTCAACGGCACCGTCATAATTTGCGCTGCAATGCCAACCATTGTTCCTTCCCAAGCGAGTTGAATCCATTTGATTTTGGTGTAAAAAAGCACGCTTAAATGTTTGTTAAACAAGAAAATTCCAACCATCGCCAAATACGAAAGTTGAAATCCAATGTCAAAAAGAAAGTGCGGATTCCAAACCAAAATAATTACTGCGGAAAGTGCCAAAGAATTGAATCCATTGTATTTTCTGCCTGATAAAGTGCTTCCAGCCAAAACGGTAAACATCAAGGCTGAGCGAACTACAGACGAAGACAATCCTGTCAAAGCAGAATAAATCCAAACGATGATCAACGCCAAAATCAGCGCTTGATTTTTGGAAATCCATTTGGAGAAAAGTCCAAAAATCAAAGTGAGAATTTGCACTAAAATCGCCACGTGAAGTCCTGAAACCGCCAAAACATGCATCGCGCCAGTATTTCCAAATTTGCGGGTAATTTCGCTGTCGATAGAACTTCTGTCTCCTAAAATCAATCCTTTGGCCACCGCATTTTCATCGCCTTTCAAGAAAGTGTCTAAAATGGATGCGAATTTTTCACGCAAACCGATGAATAAATCCATGATTTCCCAATCGGATTTTCCAACCACAATAAATTGATCCTCTGTAACAAACGCACTGTTTTGAATCGATTTGTGTTTCCAGAATTTTTGGCTGTCAAATTCTCCAGGATTTTGATTGTTTCCAATTTTCGTCAGTTCTGCGTTGACAATACAAATTTGTTTTCGCTGCAATTTTGAAGTAGAATCTTCCAAAAACATCAAAATTTTCCCTCTGGTAGGAACAGTGTCTTTGTAGCGAATGATGAATTTTGCTTCGACTTCGCATTTTTTGTAAACTCCAGCCGTTTTGGAAATAGCTTCAATTTCAACCATTACTTTGTCGCCAACCAAATATTGATTTTCAACGTGGTAAATGTCATTGTTCGGGTTTTCAAATAAGTACAAAGTTTGTCCCAATTGAAAGAAAATCACCAAAGGAAAAATGAATTGAAGCTTTAAAACTGTTGAATCAATTTTAAACTTCAAGGTTTGAAATCCAGCAAAAATCAGCAGAATAATTACCAGCGAAAAAAATGAAATGTAAAAATCAAAAGGAAATAAATCAGCGATTACAATGCCCAGTGCCATCGAAAAGAAAAACCACAAAAAAGGCATGTACTGGAATCGCATAAAAGTTTCATTGCTAGGTTAAAAATATTATTTTTTTTCAATTAATGATTCAACAATGGTAAAATCGAACATTTGATTATTTATTTTTCTCCCAAAGCTGAACTGTTTGATTGAAAAATTGATTCAAGCGTGCGCTGTCAGCATCAACGTATAGTTCAAACGAAGTATTATCGTGGGCATAAATAGTGATGGAAGAAGCCATGGTTACTGCAGTGGTTTTGTCGTTTAATTTCATCGAATCAATTTGCGAATAAAAGGCAAAATTCAATTCTGTTTGGTTGTTTTCGATCCAATAGCTCGCAACCCGTTTATCGGTGACAAAATTGCCGCTTTGTTTCAAGCCTGAAATTCCACCGTTTGATTCGAAAAGCAATATTTTTTCATCGGTATCAAGAATGCCCAAACTGCGGATAAACGATAAATCTTTTGCTGAAAGATTATTTTCATTTTTATCAGTCCAACTGCATGAAACTGCCAATAACAAAATCGAAAACAAAAATATTGAAAGTGATTTTTTCATCTAACGAAGGTAAAAACAAGACCAATATAAAAGTTGATTTTCTTCAAAAACATAAAATTTAACGGTTTTTTTAGCTTTCTTTTTTTAATTGAATGTAATTTTGCAATCAAGATGGCAAAGCAAAAAAAGCAAATTTCCAAGAAAATTGATTTGAAACAATCAAACAATGTGTTCGAAGAATCTCCGTGGAAATTGTATTTGCAAGTTACGCTTTTTACACTCGGATTAGGATTAGTTGGTTTCGTTACTCATCCATTTTTTCAGTCTTTTTCATTTTCGCTACTCAACAAAATTGAAATCACCACAGTCCAAATTGGAACTGAATTCGAATTGAAAATGCTGTACATTGCTTCGTTTGTCTTGATTCCATTGATGGTTTTTGCCGCACAAAAATTCTTGAAATTGGAATTTTTTACGCAAAAGTTATTTTTAATTGCTTCGATTTTCATCTCGGGAATTATTTTTTGGATTATACAAATCAGCAGCTTGAACCAGCAGTATGCAGACATGCTGAAAGTCAAAACGCCATTTCCAATGAAATATAGTTTTGCGCTGGAAAATTTATTTTTGGAGTTTAATTTGTTAGTTGGATTTATTATCGGAGCAATCTTTGCTGCAATTTCACTCTACAGATTTAACAAGCGAAATGCGAATACTTTTTTACCCCAAAATAAGAATCAAAAATTGAAGAAATGAGCGAATCTTTGGAACAAGAAACCAGCTTGGGAGAAAAATCAATTGGTCAACAGACTGTTTATCCAATTCTTTTTGCAATCTGCTTTGCGCACTTAATCAATGATTTACTGCAATCGGTCATTCCTTCAATGTATCCGTTGATGCAACGAAAATACGATTTGACATTCTCTCAAATTGGTTTAATCACATTTACATTTCAAATTACTTCTTCCTTGCTACAACCTTTTGTAGGATTTTATACAGATAAAAAACCACAACCATATTCCTTTGTTTTTGGGATGTGTTTTACACTTTCTGGAATCATTTTATTATCGTTTTCTTGGAGTTATTACACCTTGCTTTTATCAGCAGGATTAGTGGGAATCGGCTCGTCAATTTTCCATCCTGAATCTTCCAAATTGGCATTTTTTGCCTCAGGTGGAAAACGTGGTTTGGCTCAATCAATTTTTCAGTTAGGCGGAAATACAGGAAGTGCAATCGGACCTTTGCTCGTTGCTTTGATTGTCGCTGTTTATGGTCAAATTCACATTCTTTGGTTTACCATCGCGTCATTTATCGGTTTAGCTGTTTTGATGAAAGTCGGTATTTGGTATGACAAACACTTGAAGTGGCGTGCGAACAATAAAAACATCAAGAAAGAAGAAAAACACGATTTGTCGAAATCGAAAGTCGTTTTGTCTATAGTAATTTTATTGACGCTTATTTTTTCCAAATTCTTCTATACCGCAAGTATGACGAATTATTTTACCTTCTTTTTGATTGATAAATTTCATGTTTCTGTACAGCAATCCCAGTTTTATCTATTCATTTTCTTAGGTTCAATCGCTGCGGGAACACTAATCGGAGGGCCAATTGGAGATCGTTTTGGACGAAAATACGTAATTTGGTTTTCAATTCTTGGTGTAGCTCCCTTTACCTTAATGCTTCCTCACGCGAATTTCACTTGGACGATTGTTTTGGCAGTGATGATTGGTTTGATTTTGTCTTCTGCATTTTCTGCCATCATTGTTTATGCGCAAGAATTGTTACCGGGTAGAGTAGGGATGGTTTCTGGACTTTTCTTTGGATTTGCATTTGGAATGGGCGCGTTAGGCTCCGCTTTATTAGGGAAATTGGCTGACAAAACAAGCATAGAAGAAGTCTTCTTTATTTGCTCCTTTTTGCCCTTGATTGGCGTCATCAATATTTTCTTGCCAACGATAAAGAAGTTGAAAGCTTAATCCAATCAAAAGCCTTTTCTTAATTTGATTGAATTAAATTCTTTTAAAATTCATATTAAGCAATATTAAGTATTTTTTTACCACGAATTAATTTGGTTGTTGATTCTTTATATGGCTATTCTCTTAATTACAAATGTTTTAAGTTTAAGAATTTTCATGAAACAACATCAATTTTGTTGTAATGTTAAGTTGTGGAATAATTAAACCAATATTAAAATCATGTGAATAATTGAATTTTCCTTTTTTGTTTTAAAACTAAACTAATACAAAAAGTATAATATATTGTTTTATAGTTGTTTACTCTTTAACGCAAAGATAATACTCCGTTAATTTTGTTGAAGGATTGATGGCGTAATTTTGTTCAAATTTTTAGAAAATATCGTTTTTCAATTAATAAGTATGAACAAATTTTACTTTACGCTTTTTTGTCTATTATCTGTGTTAAATTCCTCCAGTCAGCAAGGGCTTGAAGGGATTATCGTAGAAAAATATTACGAGATAAATAACAATGAGTTAGAAGTTTTTGGTTTACCGAAAGGAACTGTGACGTATAGAATTTACGCAGATTTAAATCCTGACTTCAGATTTCAAGCAGCTTATGGTAATACAAATCATCCTTTGACAATTTCAACTTCTACGACTTTTTACAATGATATAGAACATGGCGATTTTATTCCAAATACCATTGCGAGAAGAAATCTAGGAAAAAAAGCATTGATGTTGGATTCATGGCTCTCGGTTGGTGGTGCTGGTGAAAAATACTACGGCGTCTTAAAATCTTCTGATGATACTTTGGAAACAATTAAACATCCGAATGGATTGTTTGGCGCGAATTCTAAAGAAATCTCGATTCTCGAAAAAGATGGTTTACTATCTAGCGAAATTATTCCTCGACCAACCTTTTTTGGAATTGACACTGCAGCAACCGTTTTTAAAAATAAAGTAGGCTCTGAATTTAAAACAAGCAATGGAGCCTGGGCATATTTAGGCAGAGGATCTGTTGGTGCGGATTCATTAACCAAAAACACAGTTTTAATTGCGCAAATCACAACCAATGGTGATTTCAATTTTGAATTAAATATCCAGGTTGGTTCAACTAAAACTGGAGAAATACAAAAATATGTTGCCAAAAATCCAATCGGCAACGAAATCTTGATGCCTCAATTAATCTACTCGAGTCCATCAAAAAAGTCAAAAAAAAATAAACGAAAAAAATAGAAATTATGAAAAAAACAATGTTTTTTGCTTGTGTATTAGCAAGTTCATTCGCTCACTCACAAGGTCTTGAAGGTGTTGTAGTTGAAAAGTACTATGTATCAGATTTAGCAGATTCTTTAAACGCAGATTTAAATGGTGCGACTTCTCCTTTGAAAGTTGGTTCTGTTACCTACCGCGTTTTTGCTGATTTAGCTGATGGATATAATTTCATTCAAATGTTTGGAAATTCAACACATGATTTGAAAATTTCAACAACAACAGATTTTTACAACGATCCAAATAATGGAACTGTTTTCCCTCAAAATACAAGTGTAATCAATACGCGTAAAAATACTACTTTAATTGATTCTTGGCTTTCAGTTGGAGGTGTCGCTAGCGGACAAATGGGCGTTTTGAAATCTGAAGACACAGATGGTTCAATAGGAAATGCGCATGGAGTGTTAGCAAATGCAGATGCATCAATCGGTTTACCAATCAATGGAACTGGAGCACAAGATGGATTAATGGCAGGAACTCCTGTGATTCCAAATTCATTGGGTTTAGGTTCTTCAACTGATATTTTTGACCAAACTCCAGGAAATTCATTTGTTTCAAATGGTGGAGCAATTGCAGCTTTAGGTGGTGTGCAAGGTGTTACTGCTAGTAATATGGTTTTAATTGGACAATTTACAACTGATGGAGTTTTGCATTTTGAGTTGAATATTCAAATTGGTACGCCAACGGCTGGTGGAAGTGAAACTTATGTAGCTTCAAATCCTACGGCATCAGAATTGACAATTCCTAGTTTGATTTATACATCTCCAGTTTCAAATGTTGGTGTAAATGAAAATACTTTAGTCAAAGAAAACATTTCAATTTTCCCAAATCCTACAAAAAACGCTTTCAATGTTGTTGTAATTGGACTTAAAGATCAATCTAACAATGATTTTTACCAAGTTCAAGATATCAAAGGTGCTGTTTTGAGTAAATCAAATTTGACTGTTGTCAATGGAAAAATTAACCAACAAGTGGATATTTCTGCTTTGCCAAGCGGAATCTATTTTGTTACGATTTCTGTAGCAGGTAAAAATTCAACTCATAAAATCATTAAAGAGTAATCTAAATCTAGAAGATTATTCCATTTCTTATTTCATGTTATGATTCACAATAACTTTCATCTAAAAACAATTGGATTCAACGTTCTTAGGAATTTCAATTTGTTGAAAATGTCACTTTGCTGTCTACTTTTTATTTTATCAAATGAATCTTTAAAAGCACAAGGTTCTTTGACAGGTAAAATTTTTGACGAAAAAGGAGAGCCAGTTTACAATGCAAAAGTTTTTAATAAAAATGATAAACTGAAAGTGGTTAGATCTGATTTTGAAGGAAATTATTCCATCGAAATTACTAGTAATCAGCCGCAAAACATTTTGATTGCTTACATAGGATATGATACTACAGTATTAATCGTAAATCCGCTCAAAAATGAAGTAATTGAGAAAAACATTGTTTTGAAAATTGAAGAACAGAAAGTTACAAAAATCGCTGACGTAAACATCGTTGCGCGTCGTTCAAAAGGGAATGACGAATACATGGACAAGAAAAAAGAAAATGCAGCAACGACAATTGATTACATTTCCAGTGAAACAATGAAAAACACAGGAGATCAAAATGTTTCTGCAGCTACCGCTAGGGTTTCTGGTGTTTCTTCAAGTGGTGGAATTATTACTGTGAGAGGAATTGGTGATAGATATGTGAAAACTACTTTAAATGGGTCAAGAATACCAACGCTTGATCCATTGACGAACAACTTGAAATTGGACATTTTTCCTGCGAGTTTGGTTGACAATGTAATCATAACTAAAACAGCAAGTCCTGATTTACCAGGAGATTGGTCTGGAGCTTATTTGTCTGTTGAAACAAAAGAATATCCAAACAAATTGAACGTAAGTTGTGATTTTCAAATTGGATACAATGCGCAAACTTCATTCAAAGAAATAATCAGTTCTCAGAGAAGTGAAACTGATTGGTTAGGGTTTGACAACGGATTACGAAATAGATCGCAAGAAAGTATTTTGACGCCTAATTTTAATCCGACTTCTTATCAAGAATTAGTCGCTTTAGGTTTGGGGGATTTTTATTCAAACCTTGGAGTAACAGGATGGATTGATGGCAGCAATCAAGGTGAAACGTATTTCAAATTGGGATTAGTTGAATTGGGTTTGTTGCCAAAAGGTTTAATCAATGACCCTGTTGCATACAACAATGCAAAAACAGTTTATTTGAATACTTATAAGCCTCAAGCATTTGAGAATATCAATCCAAATGGTTCAAATTATAACAATGGATTTTCGAATAGCTGGAATACCACAAAACGAAGAGCACCATTGAATATCTCACAAAGTTTCAGCGTAGGAGATCAAACGAAACTTTTTGGTAAAACAATGGGATATTTTGTCGGTTTCAGATACGGAAGTTCAGTGAGATATGATCCAAACGGAGTTTCACAAAGAATTGGCGCTGAAGAATTAGGTTTTCCTGTTGATTATGTGGATAATGCACAAATTAGTAGAGAAACAAATGGGTGGAGTGCATTGGTCAATTTAGCATATAAATTGAATAATAAGAATAAATTCTCCTTGTTATTTATGCCCAATTTTACTGGTACAAATGACGTAGCCAATTTTTCTACTGTATACGACAATAGCGCAACACAAGAAGGAAGAACACAGATAAATCAATTCTATGAGCAAAGAAAACAAATGATTTATCAAGTGAAATCAGAGCATTTTGTTCCTGGATCAAAAATGAAAATTGATTTCAACGCTTCATACACAAAAGGAAGCAGTATCGCACCAGATTTTAAGGTTACACAATATGATTTCGTGAAAGAAAATGGTGTTATCACTGACTATATTTTTGCACCAACTGCTGGTGATGGAATTAGAAGATATTACCGTTATTTAGATGATAATATTTTAGATTCAAGAATATCTGCAGAACTACCTTTTGGAGATACAACTAAAAAATTGGTGAGAAAATTCAAATTTGGGGGTTCATATCAGCGAAATGATAGAAAATCAGATTTGAATGAATTTTACTTGTTAGATGGGAATAATCTAAACAAGCCAGAATTGATGAATGATGACATTGATAGTTATTTGAGCGAAGATAAATTCACATTAATTGATAGGAAAGTTGATTTTTATTACAATGAAAGAAATTTTTTCAGAAACCATACCTTCGGAAATAGTAGCGTAGCAGCTGGTTTCGTGATGCTAGATTATGAACTATTAAAGAAATTGCGTTTTTCAGGTGGTGTAAGAGTTGAACAAGGTAAAATCTTTACTGATGTTGTTGAATATTACAATCAAGGCTACAAAAACAATGACATCAGAAGAGAGAATTTGGGTGGATTTCCATTGGTAAACGCAGCTAATTTAAATGAAGTGAATGTTTTACCAAGTGCTAACTTTATCTATAAATTGATTGACAGTGACACAACCAAATTAAACTTGCGCTTGAACTACAGTCAAACTGTGGCTCGTCCGAGTATTAGAGAGTTAAATGATGCTGCGGTGTACGACAATGAATACAGAACCTTGATTTACGGAAATTCAGATTTGAAAATCGTTCATGTAAAGAATTTTGATTTCAGAGCCGAATCTTATTTTAAAAATGGTGACAATTATTCTGTCAGTCTTTTCTACAAAGATTTTAGAAACCACATCGAAATGGGATTTGGAAGTAGTGGAATTACTTGGCAAAATATTGATAAATCAAATGTAATGGGAATTGAAATTGATGTAAATAAAACAATTTCCAAAAATTTTGATTTGAAAGCAAACGTTACTTTGGTAAAATCAAATTCAATTTTTATCCGCAAAGATTTACAATTAGTAGATGGTGTAAAAGTATACACACCAATCGATACAATCACCAGACCAATGTTCGGACAAGCTCCTTATATCATCAACGCGATTGTCGTTTACAAATTGGATTCAATTGGATTGACTACAACGTTAAGCTACAATATTCAAGGTCCAAGATTGGCAATTACTGGTGTCGTGAAAGGAAGACCAGATGTTTATGAAATTCAGCGTAATACAATTGATTTCAAAATGAGTAAAACAATTGGCAAACATTTCACTGCTAGTTTGACAGTGAGAGATATATTGAATGCTAAAGTTCGAAGAGCCTATAAACTTCCTTCTGGCTGGGCAGACTTTGACAGCTTCAGATACGGAACAAATTTCATCGCTGGAATTTCTTATAAACTATAATTTTTTAAATATAATTCAATGAATTTCAATAGAATAATATTATTGTTTTTTTCAATTTTGAGTTTCAATTCAATGTTTGCTCAATTAGAAAAAGTAATTGTCGAGAAGTATTATATTTCAGATGACCATGATTCAACGGATACTTATGGCGGAACAGTAAAATCTGGATCTACTACATACAGGATTTATGTTGATTTAAAACCGGGTAGTAAATTGATGAAAATGTATGCCGATGCCGATCACAAAGTTGAATTTGCAAGTACAGAAGTTTTCTATAATCACACTGCAGATGGTCAAACTTTTGGGAAAGATTATATCAGAAATAAATACATGGAAAGTACCATTGCATTGGATACTTGGTTGACGTTGGGGCAAACTTCCAAAAAGCAAAGTAATAAAACGCATTTTGGAATATTGAAAAATCAGGATATCGATGGTTCTTTTATCGGTGGAATAAACAACGATGGAGGAAGCCAATTGATTGCTGGAGGTTTATTGATAAACAATGATCCTATGATCGAATTTCCGTTGACTTTTGCAGATGGAATGGATACGATGACCTATACACCAGATTCTTGGTTGGACAATGGAATAAAAGATTTTTTCTCAGGAAATGACAGTACCATTTTTGGGTCTTTAGTTCCGGGAAATATATTTTCAAGCAATGATTTTTATCTTCAAAATTCGGGAGTTATGGGTGTAATTCCTGATAGCAATCAAATATTAGTTGCTCAATTGACAACTTTTGGAGAACTTTCATTTGAATTCAACATTGAAGTACTAGAATTGATAGATGGTGTTCCAACGATTGTGAAGTACGTAGCAAATGATTCAATTTTGGCGAATGATGAGGTTTTCAATCCATTTTTGAAATATCCTTTCGATTGTGGTTGCAATGATGCAAACTACTTGGAATATGACCCAAGTTTTGCATGTTTGGCTCCAGGTTCATGCATTACTCCAGTAGTTTATGGTTGTATGGATCCAATGTCTTGCAACTATGATCCAAATGCAAATTTCTCCATTCCATCATTGTGTTGTTATCCTGGTTCTTGCGGAGACAGAGATATTGCAGTTGTTTGTCCTGCTTTGATGGGAGATAATTTTGATTTTGAAATTGCACCAAATCCAACGAATGATTTTATCACTTTAAATGTGGTTTCAGGAATGGAAAATAAAATTTCCTATATCGTTTACAATTCATTTGGGGTTGTAATCACTCAAAAAGAAGCTGAATCAAATAATTTATTGGTGAATGAGAAAATTGATATGACAAATGCGAACGCAGGCTTGTACCTGATAAAAGTAATCGTCGGAAATCAATTTCAGACCAAATTATTTATGAAAAACTAATTCAGTTAATCAATTGATTTATGAAAAACATGAAAATTAAAATAGCTTTTCTCATACTTTCCATCTCACTTTTAAGCTTGAATTCTTGTAAGAAAGAAGAAGTGGAAGTGAAAGAAAACGAAACAGGAACCATGACTGACATAGAGGGTAATGTATACAAGACAGTCAAAATCGGAGATCAATGGTGGATGTCAGAAAATTTAAAAGTGACGAAATACAACGATGGTTCTTCCATTATTTTTATTGACTCTCTTCAAACAGATTCAACTTGGGCAGCACAAATTGAAGGCGCTTTTTGTAAAACAGACAATCGATACGGAATGTTATACAATTGGTTTTCAGTAGTTGATTCAAGAAAATTAGCTCCAGCTGGTTGGCACATTCCAACCGATGAAGAATGGAAAACTTTGGAAAAAAGTATTGGGATGTCTACTGAACAATCCAATTTAACTGCTTGGCGAGGAACAAATGAATGTGAAAAGATTATTCCTAAATCGTCCATTGGTTGGCCATCTGAATCAACTGTTTTTGGAACAAACGAGAGTGGTTTTTCAGCTTTGCCTGGTGGATGCAGACTGTTTAATGGAGAAATTAACAACGAATCAAATTGTGCATTTTGGTGGACTTCAACTCCAGACAATCAGGAGGCTTGGTATAGATACATCGATCGAAAAAGCAAAAAGATTTTTAGACAGCATACATACCAACAATATGGTTTCAGCATCAGATGTGTTAAAGATTAATCGTATAATCATGATAAAAGTAATTTCCATTTTAATAGTATTAATATCGCTACCAGTATTTGGTCAGCAAAATGATACGTTGAAGTTTAATAATCTCAAATTGGGATTGTCTATCTCTCCCTCTTTTTCATCTAGATATTTGAAAGCGGAAAGTGAAGCGCACGCAAATGCAGAATATTTTGACTCGATTGAAATGCCTCATCTAGGGTATTCACTAGGACTCAATCTTGGATATCAATTTTCAAAAAGATTTTCAATCAATTCTGGACTTTTCTTTGCAAATCGCGCACAAAGTTCTAAATCGGCATCTTTAGAAAGCATTTCTAATTTTACAAATAACATTTATTACCTTGATTTGCCTCTGAAGTTCAATTACTATTTGTTGTCTAAAAAGTCCAAACTATACGTAACTGGAGGAGCTAACTTTTCTTATTTTTTAGCCAACAATGTTTCTTACAGAAAAGAAGGTAATACAGAACTATTTTCTGCTAAAGCGGATAACTTAAATACAATTAATATCGCTGGAATAATTGGTCTTGGTATCGATGTTCCGATTTATAAAAGGTGGGCGTTCAATTTTGAAGTAAACTACCAACATGCTTTTACTCCACTTTTAAATACTCCAATTGAAAGATATTTGTACAGTTTTAATCCTACAATTTCACTTTTTTACAGGTTTTAAAGAATCAAATCCAAATTTTGAAGGCATGACAAATTAACATTTTGTTCATGCCTTTTTTTGTTTAACTCAATTGCTAATATATAAATCATTGATTTTAGTTGGTTTCTTGATTTGGTCACATTGAGTTTATATTAACTTCTTTTCTTTTTAAAAATAAAGATGATTTATTCATTTTGGGTTAATAAAAAACAACAGAAATCTTGTTTTTTTGGTAATAAATGCTTTAACTAATTCTAGGTCAAACGGTGGATATTTGTACAACTATTTAATAAAGCATTTTAAAAAAGAAAAAAATGAAAAAAAATCAACATTTTAGAAAAGTTATTGCTTCTGCGACTTTGGCTTTGGCAGCAATTTCACCAAGCTTTGCCCAATCAAATTTAGGTGCTGCTTGTGGATGTACTACTCCTGTAGCATCTAGACCAACAGTTTTATTGTCTTCTTTGCCAGGTTTTACTGCAGTTGCAGGGACTTATGGAGGAGAATTGACAAACGGAGCAGTGTTGAGTTGTGCTAACAACTATATTATTGACCAAAAAATTTATATTCCTGCTGGAAAAACAATTACCATTAATCCTGGAACAGTTTTGAAAGGAAGAGTTGCTCCATTGTTAAATGGTACTCCTGATCCAGCTAAAGCTTCTGCACTTGTAATTGAAAGAGGTGGAAAAATTATGGCTGAAGGTACTGAAGATTGTCAAATCGTTTTTACTGCTGAAGCTGACAATTTGGATGGTTCTTATTCAATTTCAAATAAAGGAATGTGGGGTGGAGTTGTTGTTTTAGGTAAAGCTACTAACAACCTTACTTTAGCTGCAAATGGACCTTTCGTTGCTGGTGGTTCTGGAAAATTAGCTGTTGCTGATGGTTTAGGAACTATCGAAGGTTTTGCAACTTCAAATACACAAGATCAATATGGTGTTAACCTTTCTTTGGGTGAGTCTTTTGATGATAATGACAACTCTGGAATTATCAAATATGTTTCTATCAGACATTCAGGAGCTATTTTATCAGTTGGTGCTGAGTTAAATGGACTTACGTTAGGTTCTGTTGGTAGAGGAACAACAATTGATCATTTAGAAATCGTTTCTTGTGCAGATGATAATATTGAGTTCTTTGGTGGAACAGTAAACGTAAGATATGTATCAACTTTGTTTGGAAATGACGATATGTTTGACTGGGATTTAGGTTGGTCTGGTAAAGCACAATTTTTGTTTGGTATGAAAACTGACAACACCGCAAGTACAGATTCAGACAATGGTTTTGAAGCAGATTCTGATGACCAAAAATCTAACAACAATCCAAGATCTATTCCTGTAATTTACAATGTAACTTTAGTAGGAAATGAAAAAACAACTTTGACTTCAGATAACTCTTCAATTGCTGCAATCAATGCAAAAGAACTAACAGGTGGTGAAATTTACAACTCTATTTTTGCAAACTTCAAAAATGGTTTCAATGTAATCAAATCTTTTGCTGCTCCAAGAACAACTGAGTCTTACCATAACTGGGCTACGACTGGTGGAAATGGTTCTTCTATCTTGAAAGTGAAATGTAATACTTTCGTAGGTGTAACAAATCCATTGACTATTGGAAGTTCAACAGCTTCAGTTTTGCCTTCTGATACAGTTCAATTTAAAGTAACTGATATGAATACTGTTGTTGCTGGAAATAACTTACCTGGTTTTAGCTATGCAATTACTGTTAACAATACAACAAACACGTTCACAGTTAAAAATGATGTAGTTCCAAATCCAGCATTGTCTGTTTCTGGTTGTCCAGTTGCTCCAGCTGATGGTTTCTTCAGAGCTGCTAACTACAGAGGTGCTTTTGCTTCTACAGGTGACAACTGGTTGTCTGATTGGTCATACTCTCAAATCTTAGGTGCTACTCAAGGTTTAGTTGATTGTGCTACAGATATCAATAAAGATGGAATTACAAACATCGATGATTTCTTGATTTTCGCTCCAGCTTTTGGAACATCTTGTAACTAATATTTAATTTAAGAAAAACAATATTTCTGGGTTATTTGACCGTGGAAATATTGTTTTTTCTTTTTAAAAAAGAAAGCAATGAAATTTAAAAATATAATTTTAGGACTTGGTTTGTCTTTATTGATGAATACAACTTTCGCTCAAGGTGGTCTTGAAGGAATAGTTGTAGAAAGATATTACCAAACAAATGATGCTGATGGAACAAATGCTTCCGCAAATTCAGCAATAAATGCTTTGACAACGGGAACTGTGGTTTACAGAGTTTATGTTGACATGGCAACTGGCTATAAATTTTCTCAATTGTATGGTTCTTCAACGCACGATTTTAAGTTGAATACAACTACTAATTTTTACAACGATCCTAATAACGGTACAACTACAAATCCAGCATCTATTAGTTTAACAAATGCAAAGAAAAATACAGTACTTATTGATTCATGGTTTACAACAGGCGGCGTTTGTGCTGGGAAATCTGGTGTTTTAAAATCTGAAGATGTAGATGGAACGATCGGAAATACACAAGGTGTATTAGCAAATAATCCTGGTTCTTGCTACGGTGCACCAATTAATGGTACAAATGCACAAGACGGATTGGTTTCAAGTACTTCTTTGACTTCAGTTAATCCAAATATTTTGGGAATCACTTCAACTCAATTGAATTTGTTAGACCAAGGAACTGGAAATAGTTTCTTGTCAAACAATGGTGCAATTGCTGCTTTAGGTGGTATCAAAGGATCGAATGCATCTAACATGGTATTAGTTGGTCAGTTCACAACGAATGGTGTTCTTTCTTTTGAATTCAATGTGCAAATTATTTCTGCAAATGGGACTGCTGAAAATTGGGTCGCTAGAAATAGAACAGGAAGTGAATATACTAGCCCAAGTTTGATTTATAACTCAAATGCTGTTGCAGGAACTTTATCTATTGCAAGTACAACTATTTGCTCTGGAGACGGAAATGTGTTAACACTAACAGGTGCAAATGGTGATATTCAATGGCAAGTTTCTACTACATCAGGAACTGCAGGTTTCTCTGATGTTGCCGGAGCAACGTTAGCTACGCAGAATATTTCTAATATTACAACGACTAGATGGTACAGAGCAAAAGTATCTAGATCTTCTTGTAATGTTGTTTATTCGAATGCTAAAAAGGTAACTATTGCAGCACCAGCAGTTGGTGGAACCCTTTCTGCATCTTCAACTACTTTATGTAAAGGTTCAAACACAAATTTGACATTATCTGGTAGTTCTGGTACAATAAAATGGTATAAATCAACAAATTATTTAGATGCAAATCCAACTTGGTTATTAGTAACAGGGACTTCAAATACGTTAAATACAGGTGTATTAAATGCTTCAACAGCATTTAAAGCTAAATTAACAAGTTACCCTTGTTCAATATATAGTAATGAAATCGTTATCGAGGTAGTTCCAACTGCTTTATCAAAAACAATTACAAGTACAACCACAGCGGGTAATACATTAGGTACAGCTTTATGCACAAATGATTTGACTAAAACATTAGTAATTGGATCTGGATACCGTGGAGAAATTCAATGGCAATCTTCAATGACTTCTGCTACAACTGGGTTCACAGATATCATTGGAGCAAATTCTCAAACATATGTTATCACATCTCCAACTGCAGGTAAAACTTGGTATAGAGCAAGATTTTATAACTCTTGTTTTGAAGCTTTTAATTTAGCTTTTGCAGTTAATTACAAAGCTTGTGGTGCTAAATCTATTGAAAGCTCATTTGATAATTCTTTTGGAGCAATCGCTTATCCAAATCCATTTGCAGATAATTTCATGTTAGAAGTGAATGCTTCAACGGATGAGATGATTCAAGTAAACGTATATGATATGTTAGGTAAATTAGTTGAAAATCAACAAGTGAATGTTTCAGACTTATCTACATTCGAAATTGGTAATAGATTTGTGTCAGGAGTTTACAACATTGAAGTAATTCAAGGTACTCAAATCGAAAGATTAAGAGTTGTTAAGAACTAAGAATACTGATTAATATAGAAACCCGCTTTGATTTTTTCGAAGCGGGTTTTTTGTTTCATATAGTTTCAATGAAAATGAACTTGTATTGTTGAAATGAATTTATTCGTTACCTACCACCAAAAATACTACTCCCAATTCTCACCATGGTACTTCCTTCTTCAATCGCAATCGCATAATCTCCACTCATTCCCATGGAAAGTTCTTTGAAGTCTGCGTTGAATTTAAAATGATGACTTTTGATAACCTGAAAGTAGTTGTAAAGTGTTCTAAATTCATCTCTGATTTGTTCTTCATCCTCCACAAATGAAGCCATACCCATCAAACCAACGATGCGCACATTTTCCATTTCGATGAATTCCTTGGATTCAAGAATTTCTGTTGCTTCTTCGAATGTCAAACCAAATTTAGTTTCTTCTGATGCGATGAAAAATTGTAATAAACAATCAATCACGCGGTTGTTCTTCTTTGCTTCTTTGTCGATTTCTTTCAATAATTTCAAACTGTCAACAGCATGGATCAAAGTGACGAAAGGAGCAATGTATTTTACTTTATTGGTTTGCAAATGCCCAATCAAATGCCACTGAATATCTTTTGGCAAAGACTCGTATTTGTGGGCCATCTCTTGGACTTTGTTTTCGCCAAAAACGCGTTGACCCACTTGATAAGCTTGAATAATGTCTTCGTTGGGTTTGGTTTTGGATACAGCAATCAATTGAACTGAAGCAGGCAATGTTTGTTTCAGAGCTAATAGTTTTTCAGCAATCATTCCTTGATGTTATAAATCGTTAATCCACTGCGCATTTTTGGTTCAACCCAAGTAGATTTTGGAGGCATAATCATTTGGTGATCTGCAACTCTTTTAACCTGCGACATGTTTAACGGAAATAAGACAAATCCTACTTCTGCTTTTCCCGCTTGAATTGGTTTTGAAATGGCGTCTAAACCTAAATTACCGCTGATAAATTCAATGTTTTGGTCGGTTTTCAAATCTTCTATTCCTAGAATCGGAGTGAGTATTTCTTGCGTCAAAATTTCAGGGTCTAAACAAGAAACTGGATGTTCCTCATGCACAATGTTCGCTTTACAAGTCAATGAATACCAAACATTTTTCAAATTCATGGTGATTTGATGTTCATGCGCTGGTTTACTAGCGCCTGCCAATTCGTTTATTTCAAATGAATCTGCCAATCGAGCTAAAAATTGCTTTTCAGTTAATCCGTTTAACGTTTTGACAAGTCTATTGAACTCGAGGATATTTAATCGATTTTCGTCAATTAAAAACGCCAAAAAGTAATGGTGATTTTCTCCTTTTGGAGTTTCACCTCTTTTTTCGATGATTTCAGCTAATCTAGCCGATGAGGCTGAACGATGATGACCATCTGCAATATAACTCGCAGGAATCGCTTCAAATGCTTTCAAAACGGCATCAGTTTGCGTTTCTGACAACATCCAAAGTTCATGTTTGATCATATCAGTAGTCGAAAATTCAAATTCTGGTCTTTCTTTTGAAATCTCAGTATATAAATTTTCTAGGGTTTCATTGTGCGGATAGGATAGGAGTACAGGTTCTGCATTGAACCCTACAATATCCAAATAATCGGTAAACATAGCTTCTCTTGAAGTCAAGGTCGCTTCATGTTTTTTTATTAAATCTTGATTGTATTCTTCAACACTTGCACCAGCGATAATACCCAAATAGGCATGATTGTCTTTCGTTTGTTGATAAAGGTAAAGCGTTTCCGTTGGATCTTGCACCAAAATTCCTAAATCGCAAAAATTGTCAAATTCTTTTTTGACGTTCAAAAATCGTTCGCGAGAATTTGGTCTTGTTTTCACAATCTCTCCAAATTCAGGATTGATAATGTGAATAAAAGAATAAGGATTTGTTTCAAGTTTGGCTTTCAAAACCGAATTTTTATAAGTGTAAACGGGTCTTGTAGCCACCAAATGAACCTTGTCTCTTGTTGGACGAATTGCTTTAAACGGTTTTAATTTTGCCATAAAGAAGAAAACAATGAGTGATGAAAGTCAATTCACCACTCAAAATGCATATTAAAAAGTTCCGAACTGCTTGATAATCAAATTAGCTAATTCTAAACCGATTCTATCTTGTGCTTCCAAGGTTGCTGCTCCAATATGCGGAGTACAAGCAATCTTTGGATGTTTCAATAAATCTTTTCTTGGATTTGGTTCATTTTCATAAACATCCAATGCGATTCCAACGACAATTCCTGATTCTAATGCAACCAATAAATCATCTTCATTGATTACACCTCCACGAGCTGCATTGGCTATTCGAACACCTTTTTTCATTTTTGCAAATTCAGCTGCTGTAATTACAGCACTTCCATCTGCTTGCTTCGGTACATGCAATGAAATGAAATCTGCATTTGCAAGTAAATAATCTAGATCAGTTATCACTTGAATTTTCACTTTTGGCGTTCCAAATCCTGGGATTTCTGCCAATTCAACTTCACATTCTTCAGCGGTTTTACCAACAGCAATCACTTTCATTCCGATAGCCAAGGCATAGGAAGCTAAAGATTGTCCAATTCTTCCAAATCCAATAATCCCAAGTGTTTTTCCTCGTAATTCAATTCCTTTGGCGTAATTTTTCTTTAAAGTATTGAAATCACCTGTTTCCATGTTTTTGAATGAATCAGGCAAAAATCTCGATAATGAAAACAATTGTCCCATCACCAATTCCGCAACGGATTGAGATGAAGATGCTGGCGTGTTGATTACTGTTCGTCCATTTTCTCTTGCATAAGCAACATCAATGTTATCCATTCCAACACCACCACGGCCAATCAATTTCAATCCCGGACAAGCATCAATTACTTCCTTGCGAACTGTTGTGGCACTTCTCACCAAAACAATTTCGTAGTTTTCTTCATTAACAGCTTTTGCCAAATCACTTTGTTCAACTTTATCTGTTACAACCGTATAACCAGCATTCTGTAAAGCGATTTTTCCCTCTTCAGAAATACCATCATTTGCTAATATTTTCATACTTAATAAATAAGTTTTCAATTTAAGACCAAAGATTAAAACAATCTAAAATCTAATGTCTTCATTCTAATGTCTTTCGTCTAATATCTAAATTACCCGTTTGTCCTAGTGAATTCCTTCATCACATCAACCAAAACTTGGACACTTGACAATGGCAATGCATTATACATGGAAGCTCTATATCCTCCAACTGATCTGTGACCAGGAAGTCCAACAATTCCAGCACCTTTCCATGCAGCATCAAATTTTTCAGACAAAGTCTCATCCGTCAATTTGAAAGTAACATTCATATTTGAACGGTCTTCTTTGGCAACATTTCCTACGAACAATGGATTTGTGTCAATTTCGTTGTATAATAAGTTTCCTTTGGCAATATTTTCCAACTCTTTTGCTTTTACACCGCCATTTTTCAATAGATCGCGCAAGTTTAGCATCGCGACGTAAACTGAAAATACAGGAGGTGTATTCAACATCGATTCTTTTTCAACATGTTGTTTCAAATCCAAATAGGTTGGCATGAAAGGCGAAGTAGATTTTCCTAAAACTGAATCTTTCACAATATAAAGCGTTGCTCCAGCAGGTCCAAGATTCTTTTGAGCTCCAGCATAAATCAAGTCAAAATCGGCAACATTAATTTCTTTAGAGAAAATATCTGATGACATATCGCAAACCAATGGTAAACTAGTTTTTGGAATTTCGTGAAACTGCGTTCCGTATATGGTATTGTTAGAAGTATAATGGAAATAATCCAATCCTTCAGGAATTGCATAATTTTTTGGAATGTAACTGAATTGTTTGTCTTCCGATGATGCCAACACTTGTACATCAATCCCAACTTTTTTCGCTTCCTTAATTGCACCAGAAGCCCAAGTTCCTGTGTTCAAGTAAGCGGCTTTTTTGGAATCGCGCATCATATTCAGAGCAGCGATTGTAAAACCTAGTGTCGCACCTCCTTGAAGATAAGCAACAGAATATCCTTCAGGAACATTCAACGCTTTTTTAACTAAATCTAACGCTTCATCCATAACAGCCACATAATCTTTATGGCGGTGAGATACTTCTAAAATTGAAAGTCCATTGAAATCAAGCACTGCTTCTGCAGCTTGTTTAAAGACATCTTGTGGTAAAATACAAGGTCCAGCACCAAAATTATGTTTCATATTTGATCTTTTAAAAATGAGTTTTGTAACTCACTAGTTTACGGTTTACAAATTTGGTTTTTTTTTTCCTCCTAACCAACTTTCTAGTGTTATAATAATGTATAATCTTTTCCAAGATTTGAAAACCTATTTTTTGGACACAAAAAAAGGACTGATTCAAAATCAGTCCTTTCAATTATTTTTAAAAAGCAATTATAGAATAACAACTTTTTTAGTCATGTTAAATGCACCTTGGCTAACTTTCAAATAGTAGCATCCAGAAGCCAATGGACTTGATAATTCAAGTTTATGAGTTACTTCAGAATTCATTGATTTGTTAGTTTCAGTAGTGATAACTTTACCTTGTAAATCCATCAATTGGAATTCTACTGGATTTTCATTTGCAACATAGTTGATTGAAATACCATTATTAGAATTTGATGGGTTTGGATACACTGTAATGTCCATTGCATTTAATGGGTTTTCAGCGATACTTAAAACTCCAGTTACACGGATATTATCAATGTAAACGTTGTTAGAAACATCTGAAGAAACAAATTCAAATTTGAAACGTGTTCTTGTGTCACTTGAGTTTCCAGGAACAGCAATAGTAGCTGTTTTCCACAAGTTATCTGTTGTAGGTTTGAAATCAATTCCAGTTGAATTTCCAGCTGATAATAAATCAGTAGTTGCAAGTGTTTGCTTTAAAGACCAAGTTTTACCACAGTTCTTAGAAACATAAATTCTCAATGATTCAGTGATGTCAGCCAACGTTGCACCATTTGTTGCATAAGCATAATCAAAAATCAATTCAGAACCTGTTGTTGTAGACAAATCGTAAGAAGGAGTGATTAAACCATCTCTGTTACCACCTAAACGGAAGTTATAGAAATAAGTATCTGTAAACATTTGTGCATTTGATACATCCCTGTAATTGTTCAATTTCATACATTTAGAATTTCCTTTTCCATTTGTATTTGACAATTGCCATTCAGCGTAGTTATCTTCTGGGTTGTCAATCAACCAAGAAACAACATTTCCTGATTCGAAATCCTCAGTGTAAGGTCCAACTTTGTCAGCCCAGTTTTGAGAAATATGGATTGTTTCCCAACGAACTGTACTATCAGTTCCAGTTGCATTTGTAACAACTAGTTTTACTTTTTTCCAACCAATTCCAGAGAAAGTAACAGAAGGAGTTGCTGAAGTTGATGTTGAAGGAGTTCCGTCAGTAAAGTACCAAACTCTAGAATCAACTGCTGCATTCCACGAAACATCTTTGAAAGTAACCGCATCGCCTTCACAAACAAATTTACTGCTGACACTGAAATCCGCTACCGGAGTACACAGTGGTGCTGGATTTGCCAAAGCACCTGTAACCATTAGGTTGGTATCTTTCCACAAGTTACTTCTATTTGCTGTTTCAACGATTAATGTATTTCTCATGAAATCTGCTTGATCTTTGGAGAACATCACTGAGCAATAAGAGTAATCCATGTAATTTTGGTAATTTTCAACTACCGGAGGATTACAAATTGTCGCTTGAGCCAATGTTTGTGGACAGAAATTAAAACCTTTTGTTTCAGGTGTATCATCGATACCGTCGTCTCCACATGCAACTCCTGGATCATTTGTATTTCCCCAAGGGTGTGCCAATCCTAAATAGTGACCAATCTCGTGAGTTAATGCTCTAGAGCTATTTTCATTGCTTGTACCAATTCTTCCGATGTAACCATTCAAGATAATGATTCCGTCAGCGAAGAAAAACGAACCTTCAGTTGCCGTTGGATAATATGCATAACCAGCAACACCATCACGCATTGATTTTACTACCCAAACATTTAGGTATCTAGATCTTTGCCATTGGTTGTGTTTTGCATAATCATCTCCATTATTTGTTTCGTGAGAATAAATATGCTCAATCCCGTTAGTACAATTTCCATAAGGGTCAATTGTTGCCAATCTGAACTCGATGTTTACATCTGCAGCAAGTGTATCGTATCCTGCAACCAATTCTGAAACATCAGTATTTAGTTTGCGGTAGTCACGATTTAAAACAGCTACTTGGTCATATACTTGCGAATCCAAGATGTTTTCAGTTCCATATTCATGGATAATGTGAAAAACCAAAGGAATAATATACGTTGTTTTTGCTTGTGCTCCTGTGCCTTTATTTTGGCGAGCGTTAGCAACAAGTTGATCGTAATCAGCTTTCATTTGCGGGTCTTGTGCCCACATTTCTTGTGTTCTTTTGTTGTGTCCACAGTTAAAGTGATTCTCCTGTGCATTCATAGAAAAAGAACACCCTAAAGCTAACACAAATAAAAATGAGTTGAATTTTAGTTTCATTTTATAATAATTAGTTCATACAAAGTTAGCAAATTATAAAAGACAATTTAGGTTAAAGTTATTAATTTTTATTTTTTAGACAAGTTTTGGAGGTGGTTTGGTAAAATACTTCATTTTTTTCGGAATAAGAAAAACGAAGTTGTAAAATGAATCGACTCTCCTTTGGGCTGGATTTTTTTGTTTGAAAATCAATTCAATAAAATTTGAAAAGATGTTTTGAAAATTAATAAAAATATCCAATTTGTGAAGGCTACTCACATTGAATGTAATTTTAATATTTCGTATTTTTTTTCTCATTTCGTTTTCAAACCTAGTAAAAAGGTATTAACATTTGTTGTATAAAAATTGCTCATTTATTAAAGTGTCATTTTCGACTGATTAAGTAGTCTAATTTCGATTTAAAGTTTTTGATCAAAAAAAAAGACCACTCTTTCGAATGGTCTTTGAAACTTGGTAGATATAAATTGACTACTTTGTCAATATCAATCTGATATTTTTAATAGATTTTCCAGTTGTAATAACTGTTGAGTATAAACCTGAAGTTAAATCAGTCGTGTTTAATTTTACAATGTTTTCACCTGAATTCATGAATCCAGAGAATCCTTCTGAAACCAATTTTCCAGTTACGTCATAAATATTAATCGAAACTTCTGTTGATTCATTCAAATATACACCAACATTCACTTCATTTTGTGCTGGATTTGGGTAAAGAATTGCTTGACCAATAGTCTCCAATTCTTCAATTCCAACAGATAAAACAACTGTCAAGTGTGCAGTATCTGAGCAGTTACCATTTGTAGCGGTAAGCACTACTGTGTATGTTCCATTTCCTGCAAATGCATGTACTGGATTTGAAGCTGATGAATTTGTTTGGTCTCCAAAATCCCAAGAGTATGAAGTTGCTCCAGACGAAGAGTTTGAAAACGATACAACAGTTCCTGAAGTTGTAAATGTTGCTGTAGCTGTTGGCACTGCGCCAAATGTCAAGGTAATCGGCGCTGATGTTCCAACTCCATTACAAGCATCTGTGTTAGTTGTTACAACTGTAAATGTTCCGTCAGCTGTCACATCAATTGTTTGAGTTGTAGCACCATTTGACCACAAGTATGTGTCAGCAGTACTTGATGTTAAAGTGATTGTTTCTCCTTGGCAAGCAGCTGTCGCGGTAGAACTAATAGTTGGAACTGGTGAATTACTTACACTAACGTTAACTCCATTCGAAGTTGATGAACAACCGTCTGTATTTGTAACAGTAACCGTGTATGTTCCTGTTGTGGTAACGACGATGTCTTGAGTGCTTAATGTATTCGACCAAACGTTTCCTGTTGTTGCGCTTGAACTTAAAGTTACAGATCCTCCTGTACAGAAAGATGTTGCACCACTTGTAGAAATTGTAGGAATGGCTGGCAAAGCATTTACTACAACTGTGATTAGAGATCTTGGACTTTCGTCACCAACTGTATTGTTTTGAGATACATAATACATATAAGTTCCTGCTGCACTTGTACTTGGTACTGGCGCAGATGTTACAGCCGTTCCGCCAGTTGCTTGTGTGTACCATTTAAAAGTATTTCCAACTTCACCATTTGCAGTTAATGCTGTTGCAGTAGCTCCTTGACAATATGTTACCGAAGCAGAAACAGTTGGTGCATCTAAATTGAAGAATTTTGGATTTGTAAAATCTGCACCTGATGCTGCAGTTGAACTTGCATTTAATCTTGCGTCTGGAGTTGTTCCCAAACTTGGGAATAAATTAACCCAATTGATTTGAGCAATTGTTTTAGTCGAATCATTGTTTTCAGCACCAAAGAAAGTTGTATAGAATGCACTAGAAGCAGTTACAGCATTTGAACCAACAGGAAGATTTACTAATTCATTGTTTGAAAAATAAGCAGAATCTCCAGTGATATTATCTTCTGTTGATGTACCTTCAAATGAAGCTCCTTTTTCCCAACCAGTAACCAATGAATTGAAAACTGAAATTGAAGAGTTTCTTCTAATTCTAAATGCTTTTTCAAATTTTTCACCTGTAGGAAGTGAAATAGTACCATCTCCTTTTGCACCTACAGTTGTGATATTCGAGAAGATAGCAGATGTTAATGGTTGCGAGTTTGATCCTGTAGCATCATTGTCAGATTCTAATGAGTTTGAATCACCAGCAGCATCAGATAAATCTTTATCTCTGATGATTAATCCAAACTGAATTTTACCTCTGTAACCAAAATCTGTATCGAAATCGTCATCTAATCCTCTGTACGCGATAAGGTGTTTGCAATTTACTGTTCCCCCAAACCATTCATAAGAATCATCGCCAGAGAATGAAACTTGACAATAATCAACAGACGTTCCTGAACCTACAGAACCAAAAGTAATACCGTTGATTTCTTTGTTTGGTTGCAACGGGATTCCTGCAAATTCAACTCTTAAATATTTTAAAGATCCTGAATTGTCGTCGTCAAAGTTTCCTCCAAACTGTGTGTCAGTTGTAGGAGCAATTCCTTCTATGTTTGCAACACCTCCTGGTTGGTTGTTTTTTGCTAAACCTAAAAGCACTAGGCCACCCCAGTCTCCTTCGTTTCTATTTCCAACTGCTTCGCTAGAAGTGAAAACAATCGGGTTCGAACTTGTTCCTTCAGCAATGATTTTAGCGCCTCTTGTAATAATCAATGTTCCTTGAGTCAATTTATCACCTCGGATAATTGTTCCAGGTAAAATAGTTAAGGTTGCATTGTTTTTTACATAAATTTTATTTTGTAATAAAATCACTCCACTCCAAGTTGTACTGCTTGTGATATCTGCAGAAACTGTTGTGGTTGTTGCAGGATAAACTGTGTTTTCCGGGTCAAAATTTGACCATCCACTCGTCCAATCAGTTGCTGGTGTATTGTCTGTTACTGGAAACGCACCTTTGTAATTAGTAGGTGTCCAAAATGCTTGCTGTGCACTCAATAATGAGCAAACAAAAAGTGAAGCAAAACTCAAATAAATATTCTTCATAATTTCTTAATATTTTATGATGCAAAGTAAAGCACTCGATCTTGTCTTAAAATTAACGGATTGTTACAGATGCTTTACAATTATGTTAATCAAATGTTATTGATTTTATATGTTATTTACCTTCTGGTAATATTGATATTTAAAATGTATAATTTAAACTCAATGAAATCGTTTGTCCAAATGTGGTTTCTTGCCAACGATTGTCAACGTTTTTGTCGTATTTTTTGTTCTTATTTATATCTTGGTAGAAAATCAAATCTTGCGCTAGTAAATCTCTCACATTCAATTTCACTTCTAATTTTTTGTCCAAGAAAGATTTTGAAATTTGCAGATCTATTACATTTCGTTGATTTTCCCAAACATCTGGTTCTTGTACGTTTCCTACAATATAAATTCTTCTTCCAACTACGTTGTATGAAGCACTGAATGTGAAATTAGATTTTGGTTCAGTATATTGAATTCCAGCATTTACGATGTATGGAGATTGCCCTTGAAGTGGTCTTGAAGATGCAGTAGCGCCTATAATTTGGCTTACGTCGACTTTAGATTTAATCAAGGCTAAATTGGTGTAAAGCGTTGTATTTGAAAGGAAAGTGTTTTCTTTAGAAGCACCTTTAGCAAAAGCATCTAATTTTATTCTGTATTCCAATTCAACTCCATAGTTCACAACTTTTGAAACGTTGGTATAATACAATTCACTTGCTCCAGAAACTCCTGTTCTATTTACAAGTTCGATTGGATTTTTGAAATATTTATAGAATCCTGAAACACTGAAGACTTGTCCAGCTCCCGGAAACAATTCATATCTAACATCCATATTGTCAATCAATGCTCTTTTCAAGTTTGTATTTCCTGAAAGAATGTTATCCATCGCGAAATTGTAAAATGCAAAAGGAGCCAATTCTCTAAATTCAGGTCTTGAAAGTGTTTTGTAGTAGCTCAATCTTACATTCATTTTTTTGTTTATTGAATAAATGAAATTCAAGGATGGTAGAACGTCTACAACAGTTGTGTCAATTGTTTTGTCAATATTTGAACCTGCTTCAGTATACGAGAATTTTTGGTTGTAAGACTCTAATCTCGCTCCTCCAACAAATCTGAATTTTTCTTTGATTTTTGTGTCAAACATCAAGAATCCAGCGTGTAACATGGATGACGCTTGGTAACTGTCGCTTACTTTAGTTGCTTCTTCCAATTTAAATCCACCCATTCCATTCGACATTACACCCAAATGATCTGCAGAAAAAATTTGGTCTTCAGGTAGCAATAATAAACTGTTATCGAAAGTGATTCCAGTAGCTTTATATCTTGAAAAACCTAGATTTCTAGCACTAAAATCTCTAGATCTAAATTGTTCCATTCCACCAATTTTAAATTCTGTTTTTACGTTTTTAGTATCAAACGGTATGATTAAGTCGTATTTCGCACTGTAAATCTGTTCTTTTGTATTTGACCAAAACATATTTCCAGCTGCAGTAGGGATAGTACCATTATTCTGAACAACGGCAATATATTGAGCTGTCGTGTCATCTTCAAGCAGAGCGGTTTTCTGATAAACTACTCTTCTCATATTTGGAACTGTTCTGTTAACATCACTGTACCCTAAGTTCCAATTGAATTTCAGTTTTTTCTCAGTAAATTCATGATTACCTTCTAATTGACTTGTATAAAGTACGTTTTGTGTAAACCATCTGTTAGAAGATTTTTCAAATTGATGTGGATCACTGTCCATTTCACGAATACCTTTTCTGATATTTACTTTGTCATCAGAATTGATACTCATCATATTTTTGAATTTCAATTTGTTTTTAGCGTTTATTTCATAAGAAAAATTTAATAAACCACTATTTAAAATTGATTGAGTGTACACAGAGTCAACTAGTTCTGACTTCAAAACGATACCATCTGACTGTTCTTCATATTCTCTTCTAATGTTTCTATTAGTTGCAAAATTATTTTGGTAAGTGTAAGCAAATACAACTCCAAGGTTGTGATCTTTAATTTTGATGTTTCTACCAAGTCCATATTGTAAGTTTAGGTTTGGCAATGCCATTTTTTTATCAATTGCCCAAGAAGGTGTTACTTTTTGAGCAAGTCGACCTTTTTCAGCAGTGCTTAAACTTGCAAAATCTTTTGTACTTGGAATTTCGCTAGACAATCCTCTTGCTCCATTATCTAACCCTAACCAATCTAATTTTCCACCTTGGTAAGTGCTGAAATTTTTGAAAGTTGTTAATGTATTGTATGATGAACCAATTGAAATAGACTGAAAATTAGTGTCTTTAGGATTCTTTGTGTTTATGTTGATTACACCTCCAGCGAATTCGCCCGGCATATCTGGTGTAGCAGTTTTTAAAATCACGATATTGTCTAACATCATCGCTGGGAAAATATCAAACGAAAAAGCTTTTTTGTCGCTCTCCGAACTAGGAAGTGGTGCTCCATTTATAAAAGCTGCATTATATCTATCATTCAATCCGCGAATTACGACAAATTTATTGTCTTGAATACTCGCGCCACTAATTCTTTTTAGTGCATCACTCGCTTTGGTGTCTGGACGTTTTTTCATCTCTTCAGATGAGGTTCCGTCAGAAACTGTGGCTGCATTTTGTTTGTCTTTTTCAAGACTTGCAGTTCCGCCTTTGTCCATTTCTCCTTTTACAGTAAATTCTCCAATTTCTTGGGCTGCCGGTTCCATTTTTACATTAATAACCAATTTATCACCTGATTTGACGGTGATATCTTTCATTTCTTGAGGCTTGTATTCTGGAAATCTAAATAATAAAGTGTGTTTTCCTGGCTCGACACTTTTGATTTTATAATTTCCATCCATGTCAGATCTAACTGGAACTGTCGCTCCATCTAAGAAAATCAAAACAGTTGGAAAAGTTGCTCCTGTTTCATCGGTGATTGTTCCAGAGATCTCTGTGGTTTGTGCATTTCCAAATCCGAAAATCATACAAATAATTAACGTCAAATAGCCATGTAACTTCATTTTATCGCTTATTAAAATTTCGATACAAAGTTCAAGCTATTCCTTTAGTGGTCTGTTAATGCTAAATTAAGAGATTGTTAATTTGAAAGGGTTAGGAAATCCAAAAGAGATAATAAATTAATATATAATTAACATTAGATTGAATATTTGTTGTAGAAATTCATATTTTCAAAATATAACATGCTAATTCCTTAACATAGTCAAAGAAAAATGGCAATTTAAACGAAAATTAATCAATTTAAAAAGACTTAATATTTGAGAAGGTGTAATAAATGATTTTGCTACTTCGAAGATGAAGCTCATGAATTAATGACTCAAAGTCGACAATTTGTAATTTTGAATATCAAGTAAAAAATCAATGTTCTCCTCGATATGATTGCCTATTACGACTACGTTGACTCCACTTTTTTTGAAAGCCTCAATTTCGACTACAGATTTGATTCCGCCTCCGATAATAATTGGAATATCGATTTCTCGTTTAAGTTGTTCAACAAATTCAAATGGGACTAGTTCTTTTGCACCACTACCTGCATCAAAATAGACTAATTTTTTACCTTGAAAAATAGCAGCAAGTGCGGTGTTCAATGCGATCGTATTTTGTTCCCTTGGAATTGGAGTTGTTTGGCTGATATAGGCAACAGAACTTTTTGTACCACCATCTACTAAAATGTATGCCGTGGGAATTAGTTCAATATTCATTTTAACAATTTCCTGCGCACTATTTACATGATGAGTAATTAAATAATCTGGATTTCTTCCGGAAACCAAACTCAAATAGAGTAGGGCATCTGCTTCATTTGATAATTGATGAGATCCACCAGGAAAAAGTACAACTGGAATGGTTGTGTTTTGCTTTAGTAAATGAACTGTCTTTTCTAAATCAATTCTTGAAACGGTACTTCCACCAACAAAAAAATAGTCGATTTTAGCAAAAGCAGCTTTTTTAGTCAAATTTTCTATTTGTTCAAGGGTATTCGTTTTTTCAGGATCGACTAAAATAGCTATTTGTCCCCGAGAGGATAAAAACTTATTGTATATGTTATCGCTGCGAAATTTCAATTGAACTAGAATTAAACGTTATTACGTAATTTGAGTATTTAATTATTTGCAAATTTACAGAAAAGATTTCGGTCGGATTAATAATTTTACCTTCCCATAAATTTTCACTCCTTATATATAGGTGTAAATCTCTCTTGAAATCAATTTCTTTTCTTCCCGCTAATTTATAAAGTGTTTCTTTTGCCGACCAACAAGCAGTGATCATTTCTTTGTTGTCTAGATCAAAATTTGTTTGTTCGACCTCATTCAGAAATTTCGGATAAAGTTTTTGTGCTTTTCCTTGAATCAATTCTAAATCCAATCCGATTTGATAATCGGGATTTAAAGCTATTCCTACCAGATTTTCCGCATGACTAATAGAAATAAAGCCTTCGTCTTTAATAAACGGTGCCCCTACGGAATTGTAGTGGATGTGTTTGAATCCAAAAATAGAATGTCTCAAAATTCTAGTAGCAACAAATTCTCTCTTTCTTTTGATGTGAGAAAATGTTTCGAATCTTTGCAGTTCGTCGGATGTCAAATGGTCTAAATAGCTATAAGGATCAAAGTCTGAAAATGACAAAGTGTATACAATTGCGTTCCCATGCTTGATATGATCTAATTTGAAGTCCATTGATGCGAAGTTAATAGAATTTTTAAATCTTTCTCGTTTTCAGAATCGTCGGTAAGTTCAATTATTTTGTTTTATAAATAAATGAATGCAATATGATTTAAATTAACTCCAGAATGAAAAAAATCAAAAGAAAAGTGAATTTGAGCAGTTTAAACTTGAATCAATACATCTTGTCATTTTGCGTCAAATTTTAGACATGTATAGTTTGTAAAAAAATGCAACCATTTATCCTTATTTTATTCCTTTGGTATTCATACTTTTGTTAATGTAAGTTAAAGAAAATTTTAACGAAAAAGATTTTGGCTGGTTCTTTTACGTTTTATTTGTCTATATTTACGGGCTTTGTTGCTAAAAAAAAGTATAATATTTAAACTGTACTTATGTTACGAAAACTCAATTTGTTATTAGTATGTGTCTTGCTGACAACCTTTTATGGTTTTTCTCAGTCGGGTTTGGGAACCGTTAGAGGGTCTGTTATTGACGTAAAATCAAAAGAACCAATCTTCGGATGTCGTGTTGTTTTGAAACAGAATGGAACTATTAAAGCGGGTGCGAATACCGACTTTGATGGAAAGTTCCAAATCAATTCACTTACTCCGGGTGAATATGATGTAGAAGTAAGAAATGAAGGAGAAGATTATCAACCAAGTATGACAACAGGTGTTGTAGTTTCGGCTGATAAAATTACTTTCCTTGACAATGTTACCTTAGGTAAAAAAGTCAGTGAATTAGAAGTGGTAAACGTTGTTGCTTACCGAGTTCCATTAATCAGTAAAGATGGTGGTGCTTCCGGAGCAACTGTTACACGTGAGGACATCGCAAGGCTTCCAGTCCGTTCTGCGGCAGGAGTAGCAGGAACCGTAGGGGGTGTAAATGCCCAAGAAGGTTCAGGTGAAATCAGTGTAAGAGGTTCACGTTCAGACGGTACTTATTTCTATATTGATGGTATCAAAGTTCGTGGTTCTTCGAATTTGCCAAAGTCTGCTATTGAAGAGGTATCAGTTATTACTGGTGGTGTTCCCGCAAACTATGGTGATGTAACTGGAGGTATTATCTCTGTTACAACTCGTGGACCTTCGTCTAAATTCTTTGGAAGTTTTGAAGGTGTATCTTCAGGTTTTTACGTTAATGGTAAAGATGTGAATGGTTATGACGGAAAAGTTTTTGGTTTAGATAAGTATGGTTACAACTTGATGGAAGGAATGATTTCTGGTCCACTTTGGATGCAGAAAGATTCTACTGGAAAGAAAACAAAACCAAGATTAGGATTCTTGCTTTCTGCCAACTTAACAGATGAGTTGGATAACAGACCATTAGCAAATGGTGGTGGTTACAGAATCAAAAAAGAAGTAAGAGATGAGATTTTAGCTAATCCATTGAGACCAACATCAACTGGTATCGGTACTTTTTATAATACAAGTTTCCTGACTAAAAATGACTTCGAACAAGTTAAATGGAGAATGAATGCTAGAAGAACAGTTATTTCTGCTTCAGGTAAAATTGATGTAAACACAGGTCCAAGTGTAAACTTGACTTTTGGTGGATCAATGAACTACAGTTATGGAAAAGACTATTCTTATGGTAACTCATTGTTGAACTTCTCGAATTTCGGAAATTCAAGATCTTTAGACTGGAGGGTTTATGGTCGTTTTTCTCAACGTTTTGTGAATAACCAAGAAGGAAATAGCTCTAAAATTAAGAGTGCTTTCTACTCAATCATGGTGGATTACTCAAAATCGAAAGATGAGAATTATGATGATAAACACAAATACGATATCTTCAGCTACGGACATGTAGGTAAATTTACAACAACAAGAAGACCTTCTTATGAATTTAATGCAACAACTCAAACGTTTGTGCATAATGGTTTTCAAGATGTAGTTGTAGATTTTACACCTTCTGAAACTAATGCAGCTTTAGCAGCAATTACAACTCAGTACTATAATATTTATCAAGGAGATCCTATTGGACACTACGAAAATCTTTTCCAAATCCAACAAGGTAATGCATTGAGAAATGGTGACCAACCACAAAGTGTTTATGGTATTTGGAGTAACATCGGTACACCATATAACTATTTTGGTAAAACTGAAAACGATCAATTCCGTGTTACTGGTTCTGGTTCTGTAAATATTGGTGATCACTCTTTATCTTTAGGATTTGAGTTTGAACAACGTTTTGACCGCGGATGGACTGCAGGTTCAACTACAAGTGGTGGAACAAATGGACCTATTGGTATTTGGACGATTGCTCGTCAGTTGGCTAACTTCCATATCACTGAGTTAGATTTATTTGATGCGACTGTTGCTGATTCAGGTAACTTCACGCAAATCACCTATTCTCGTTTGAATTCCGGTTATGCTGCAACGCACAATGGTGAATTTGGAGGTCAAAAAAATAACGATAACCAATCTTTCTTTGATTACAACTTGAGAAAGAAATTAGGATTAAGTGGTGACAATGAAGATTACATCGATATTGATAACTACGATCCTAAAATGTTCTCTTTAGATATGTTCTCTGCAGATGAATTATTCAATAATGGTAACACTTTTGTTTCTTATTGGGGATTTGATCAAACTGGTAAAAAAGTTAGAGGAAATACTGATATCAAAAGTTATTTTAATGATTTCGATGATAACAACAACTACAAACGTTTTATCGGAGCTTTCCAACCAATTTATGCTTCAGGTTATATAATGGATAAATTTGCATTCAATGATATCGTTTTCAACGTTGGTGTTCGTGTCGATGTATTTGATGCAAATCAACCAGTATTGAAAGACAAATATTTGTTATACAATGCTAAGAAAGCAAGTGAAGCTCGAGCATCTTATGCAAGTGGTAACTCTTCTTGGGCAATCGTTCCTGAATCAATTGGTGATGATTATGTTGTTTACGTAAATGATGTAAATAATCCAACTGCAATCAATGGTTTCCGAAATGGAGACAAATGGTACAATGCACAAGGTGTGGAGGTAGAAGATCCAAAAACTTTAAGAGGTGCAGCAGGTATTGCTCCATGGTTAGTTGATCCGTCTCAAAAAACAGTTAATGCTGATGCATTTGAGAAATACAAACCACAAATCAATGTAATGCCTCGTGTTGCTTTCTCTTTCCCAATTTCGGATGAAGCTTCTTTCTTTGCTCACTATGATATCTTGACAAAAAGACCAACTTCAGGTTTCCGTTTTGATCCAATCGATTACCAATTCATTCAAACAAGAACTGGTGTAATCAACAATCCAAACTTGAAACCAGAAACAACAATTGATTATGAATTAGGTTTCCAACAAGTATTATCTAAAACATCTTCATTAAAAATCTCTGCTTTCTACCGTGAGCAAAGAAACAATGTTCAATTAATCAATGTGTTTGAAGCTTATCCTAATACATACAGAACTTACGGAAACCGTGATTTCGGTACTGTAAAAGGTATGACAATTGCATATGACATGAGAAGAACTGGAAACATTCGTATGACAGCGGCCTACACATTGCAGTTTGCTGAAGGTACAGGTTCAGATGCAACATCAGCTCAAGGTTTGATTAACGCAGGTTTACCAAACTTGAGAAACATCTTCCCTTATGATTTCGATCAAAGACATGCATTTGCAATTACATTTGATTACAGATACGGAAGTGGTGCAGACTACAATGGTCCAATGATTGGAGATTTGAAAATCTTGGAAAATACAGGTCTGAACATTGTAACTAATATTTATTCAGGTTCTCCTTATTCTGCTCAACAAGCGATTACAGATGAGGCTATCGGAAGTTTAAGTTCTGGTTTGACAGGTACGTTGAATGGTTCTAGAACTCCATGGTCTTACAGATTAGATTTGCAATTAGACAGAACATTTGACTTGAAATTAGGAAAAGGTGAAGACAAGAAAAAAGCAGCTTTCTTGAATGTTTACATTCGTGCAACAAACTTGTTAAATCAATTTAATGTCTTGAATGTTTACCGAGCTACTGGTAACTGGAATGACGATGGATATTTAGCAGCTGCTCAATTCCAACAAGCGATCCAAAATCAATTAGATGAGCAATCTTTCAGAGATTATTACACGATGAAAGTTCAAAATGCTTTTAACATTAGTGCTCCAAGAACAATTCGTTTGGGAGTTAAATTTGATTTCTAACCTTAAGAATTCGAAATTATGAAAACAACAATGAAATACATTGGATTAGTATTGTCCCTGCTTATAGGAGGGAATACTTTTGCCTACCATGAAGTAGATGGTAAAACCAAAGAGAAAGACAAAGGAAATAATGGTGGCTTTGTAAATAAAGCAAACTGTTCTCCTGCAACTGCAAAATTGATTTTTGAATTCAATGATGTAAGAGCACAATTAAATACAAACGGAGTTTTATTTAGAGATAGAGCAAACAATGTTGCTGCTTATGAGGTGCCAAAAAGTACTTCTGGTACAAGATTAACTGCAATTTACGCAGCTGCTTTGTGGATGGGTGGAACAGATGTAAATGGACAACTTAAATTAGCCGCTGCTAAATTTGGAGATGGAAATGATTTCTGGACTGGTCCATTAACAGCAACTCCTGGAACAGGTAATTACGATCCTAAGTTTCCAGTAGGAGATGACGCATTAAGAGATTTCGGTGATGCTAATATTGATCCTTCTGTTTGTGCATCTTACGATAAGTTTTTTACAATTAGAAAAGCTGAAGTAATCGCATTCATCACTTGGTGGGAATATAATCATGCAGAAACTCCAGTAGGGGATCCAGTTCCTGAACCAGATGCTGAGATTATGGCTAGAATTCTTGCTTGGCCGGCTCATGGTGATGTTTCTTTAAATCAAGATTATTACTTAGCTCCATTCTACGATAGACCTGCAGAAGTTGGTCAACAAGGTGATGGTTCTTACAATCCAATCGAGCAAGGAGATTACCCTTGGTATGATGATATCCTTGGAAGAGATGATATCGAATGTGGAAGTGATAGAAGAATTTCTTTATTTGGTGATGAAACACACTGGTGGATTTTCAATGATAAAGGAAATATCCACACTGAATCTACAGGTGATCCAATTGGTATGGAGATCAGAGCGCAAGCTTTTGCTTTTACTACCAATGATGAAGTGAACAAAATGACTTTCTACAACTATGAAATGATCAATAGAGGTACTCAAACTTTGTATGATACTTACTTTGCTCAATATGTAGATGCAGATTTAGGTGGTTACAATGATGATTATGTTGGTTGTGATGTATCTAGAGGTTTAGGTTATGCTTACAATGGTGATAATTTTGACCAAGAAGTGAGTGGTAAACCAGGTTACGGTGCAAATCCTCCTGCAATTGGGGTTGACTTCTTCGAAGGTCCATACCAAGATGCTGATGGAATTGATAACTACGGTCCTCATTCAGACACAATTGGTGGTGTAATTACTCCAGCAGTTATGAACGTGCAGGATGCAATCAACGGAAAAGGAATCGTTTACAAAGGTTTAGGTATCGGTTACCAAGATGGTATCATTGATAATGAGCGTTACGGAATGAAACGTTTTACATACTATACAAGTACAGCTGCTGCGACTCAGTCAGATCCAACTACAGCTGCTCAGTATTACAATTACATGAGCGGTAAATGGAGATTTGGTGATGATGTAATTTTCGGTGGAACTGGTTTTGAAGGTTCTCAAGGATCAACTTCTGGATTACACGCTGATTATGTTTTCCCTTCTGATTCTGATCCATTGTATTGGAGTACTGCTGGAACAGCAACTTCTTTCCCATGGGCTGAAAACAATTTCGATGGAGCAGGTACAAGTACACCTCCAGGTGACCGTCGTTTCGTTCAAGCTGCTGGTCCTTTTACATTGAAACCAGGTGCGATTAATAACATTACTGTTGGTATCGTTTATGCAAGAAGTACAGATGGTGATTTATTTGCTTCGGTAAGAGCTTTGAGAAGAGCAGATACAAAAGCACAAGCTTTGTTTGATAACTGTTTTGAAATCTTAGATCCACCAAATGCTCCAGTATTGAAAATTCAAGAATTGGAAAATGAATTGGTTTTAATGTTAGATAATCCAGTTCAATCAAATAATAAAGGCGAAACATATGCAAACGAGGATAGAATTAATATCATCGATCCAGGAAATGGAATTATTTATGATAAATTCTACAGATTTGAAGGTTACCAAATTTTCCAAATGAAAGATGGTACAGCTTCAGTTTCTGATATCGAAGATATCGATAAAGCTCGTTTGGTTGCACAATGCGATATTGTAAACAGCGTTGCAAGAATTATCAATTTCGAATTTGATGAAAACTTAGGTTTGTCTATTCCAAATGAAAAAGTGAATGGTGAAAATAAAGGGATTCGTCATACATTCTTGGTGAATGAAGATCAATTTGCTCAAGGGGTAAGAACACTTGTTAATCACAAGAAATATTACTATATCGCTGTTGCTTATGCATTCAATGAATTTAAGAAATACAATCCAGATGATGGAACATTGTTAGATGGTCAAAAAATCCCTTACATTGCATCTCGTATCAATGCTGATGGATCTGCGATTACTGCAACTGAGGCAATTCCTCACAATCCTGCACCTGAAGTAGGAGGAACATTCCAAAATATTTCTTACGGTTCAACTCCTCAAATCACAAGATTAGATGGAACTGGAAACGGAAACAGAGCGTTGGAATTCACTGCAAGTTCATTGACTTCAATTTTAACTGAGGGTTATGTAACAAATCCTACTTACGATTATGGTGCTGGTCCTTTAAATGTTAAAGTTGTTGACCCATTGAATTTAGCTGGTGGTTATTTCGAATGTAAATTCAGAAATTATGCGAATACAGGAGTTGATGAGTTTACAAACTACAAAGGAACAGATACTGCTTCATGGGTAATTTACAGATATGATTCAGAGAACAAAACAAGTTTACTTGATTCTGCTGTATCTGAAAGAACTATTGCGAATAAAAATGAGCAAATTATCGCTAAATGGGGTGTTTCTGTTGAAATTCAACAAAATCAGTATGGCGGCGCAGTGCAGCCACCACAATCTTTGGAGTACGATAGATATACATCACCAATTGAGTCTTCTATTTTCTTCAAAGATTCATCTAAACGTTGGTTGTCTTTTGTAAGCGATAACGATGCTTATTTCCCTACAAACTGGATTTTATCTGGAATTTATGCCGCTCAAGGAGCTGATACAGTAACATCGACACCTAAGTATTTAAGTCCATATTTGTACAATGATGAAATCGGGAAAGATCCAACTCAAAGCTATGAGAAAATCTTGAACGGTGGAATCGCACCTCATAGATTGGTTGGTTATAAAGCTGAATTTAGTCCTTTGGCTTATCCAACTGGAACTGGTGCTTTGAACGCTGGAACAATTTCTACTATCAGAACAAGAAGTAGTATTTCTAGAATTCCAAGTATTAATATTGTCTTGACATCTGACAAATCAAAATGGACGCGTTGTGCGGTAATTGAACTTGGCGCTGATCCAGCATTAAATGTTGGTCAAGCTAAACCAGGAACATTAAGAAAAAGTGCAAGTAAAGACCAAGATGGAAATGATATTGCTGGAAGTACTGGTATGAGCTGGTTCCCAGGATATGCTGTAGATATGGAAACTGGTATGCGTTTACACATGGCTTTTGGAGAAAATTCTTTCTTAGGAAGTGATAACGGAAATGACATGACGTGGAATCCATCTTCTAGATTGGTTGATAACTCTGGTCGTCCAGTAATGGGTGGACAACATCCGATTTACGTTTACGGATATAATATCAATGGTGATGGTTGTCCATACTATGATGGCGTTAACAATTGGGTTTATGATAGAATGACAGAAGCTACTTCAGCGTCTTACAAATCTGCATACATGAGTCTTGTTTGGGTTGCTAATCCTTTGTTGACTGTTGGTCAAACAAATTTAGCTACTGAGTGTACTCTAAGAGTAAGAGTAAACAAAGAATACAATGATTTCATCGCTACAGGTAAAAATGGTGGTAAACCAATGTACTCTTGGAAAATGGATGACATTAGAACTGTAACAGGAAGTCAAGATCAATTAGCAGAAGCGTTGAATTTGATTAATGTTGTTCCTAATCCATACTATGCATTCTCTACTTATGAAACAACAAGATTGGATGTTAGAGTTAAAATCACAAACTTACCAGATCAATGTGTTGTTAAAATTTACAACATCAATGGTAAATTGATTAGAACATTCAAAAAAGATAGTCCTGTTACTTCTCTTGATTGGGATTTGAAAAACAACAAAGGCATTCCGATTGCCAGTGGTGTTTACTTGATTCACGTAGAAGTGGAAGGTGTTGGTGAGAAAATTGTCAAATTCTTTGGTGGAATTCGTCAACCTGACCTTGAAAACATTTAATCTTATTCATTTCAATAGTATAGAAGAATGAAAAATTTTAAGAATATATTAAGAAATACAGCATTCATTGGAGCAGCAGTTTTAACCTGCTCCAGTGTATTCGCTGGAAATGAAGACCGTGTTGGTTCTGCTGGTGCGTCTCAATTGTTGGTAAATCCTTGGGCACGTAGCACAGGATCTGCTGATGCTGGTATTGCAAACGTAAATGGTATCGAGGGTACTTTTACAAACATCGCTGGATTGGCTTTTACTGACAAAACGCAATTGAAGTTCAATTACACAAACTGGTTAGGAAACTCAGGAATTCGTTTTTCTTCGGCTGGTTTTGCTCAAAGATTGTCTGAATCAAGTGTTATAGCTGTAAGTATCCAAGCAATGAGCTTTGGAGATATCGACATCACAACTGTTGAGTTACCAGAAGGTGGAATCGGTGTATTTACTCCAAGAGTAAATGTTTTCAATGTTGGTTATGCTAAGTCATTTACTAAATCAATTTCTGGAGGGATTAACTTTAAAGTTATTTCTGAAAGTATTGCAAACTTGAAAGCAACGGGTATGGCTATTGATGCTGGGATTCGTTATGTAACTGGTGAGCAAGATCAAATCAAATTTGGTATCACATTGAAAAATGTTGGTCCAACGATGAGATATAAAGGAGATGGTTTGGCAACTCAAATCAATTACGTTTCTACTGGTGGTAAAGCGACTTTAGAGCAACGTTCGCAAGCTTTTGAAATGCCGTCTTTATTAGCAATTGGTGGATCTTATGATTTCATCTTTAATGAAAAAAGCAAATTGACTGCAATGTTAGGTTTCACTGCAAATTCATTCGCAAATGATCAATACCGTTTAGGGTTAGATTATGGAATGACAACAGGAAAAGCTGCTTTCAATATTAGAGCTGGATATGTTTATGAGAAAAACCTTTTCAGTATGGAAAATAGAACAAATGCTTTGACTGGTCCTACTGCAGGATTCTCTGTTGATGCACTTGTTGGAAAAAACAAATCTGCACTTGGTGTTGAATATGCAATGCGTATCGCTGGTCCTTTTGGAGTAATTCACACACTTGGTGTAGCGATTAGTTTGAAATAATAAAATATTTATATATTTTTGTAAGAACAAGAGAGTCCAAAAGGCTCTCTTGTTTTTTGTTATAAACTCAAAGGATATGTCACAAATTACTTATTATACAGAAGAAGGTTTAAAAAAATTGAAAGATGAATTACACCACATGAAAACGGTGATGCGTCCTTCAATATCGGATCAAATTGCTGAAGCACGCGATAAAGGTGATTTGTCAGAAAATGCAGAATATGATGCTGCAAAAGAAGCCCAAGGTTTGTTGGAAATGAAAATTTCTAAGCTTGAAGGGATTATTGGAAATGCACGAATTATTGATGAAACGAATATTGATAATTCTAAAGTTTTCATTTTGTCACGTGTGAAGATCAAAAATGTTGACAACGCAATGGAATTAGAATATACATTGGTTGCTGAAAATGAAGCTGATTTGAAGGCTAAAAAAATATCAATCGACTCACCTTTTGGAAAAGGTCTATTAGGTAAAAAAGTTGGAGAAATTGCTGATATTATTACTCCAAATGGAACAATGAAATTTGAAGTAATCGAAATTAATAGATAATGGCAACCATTTTTTCTAAAATTATTTCTGGTGAAATTCCATGTCACAAGGTTGCTGAAAATGACGATTTTCTCGCATTTTTAGATATCCAGCCTTTGAGAAAAGGACATGTACTTGTTATTCCAAAGTTGGAAATAGATTACATATTTGACATGGAAGACGATCAACTTGGAAAGATGATGGCATTCTCCAAAACTGTTGCACATAAAATAAAAGCAGTTTTTCCTTGCAGAAAAGTTGGCGTTACAGTAATTGGACTTGAGGTTCCTCACGCACATATCCATTTGATTCCAATTAATGGAATTCAAGATATAAATTTTGCCCAAGAAAAAATGGTCTTGAGTAGCGCTGAATTGGACGAAATTTCTAAAGCACTTCAACAAGCTTAAATAGATTACATCTATTGTTTTTGTTAATCTTTTTGATTATCTTTAAGAGAATAATTTTTTGAAATGAAATTTTTTAAGCTAGTTTCTGTTTTATTGTTTTTATCACTTTTTGCTTGTGATTATTTTGACGATTCACAATCCGAAGAGGGTAAAAAGATTGTAACCAACCAGCAAATTAGAGAATCTCATAGTTACGCTAACATAGAGGAAGTTTATACCAAGCACTTGCATTTAGATATGGAAGTTGATTTTGATAATAATTCAATCTACGGTGTCGCTCGTCATACAATGATCAACAAAGGTTCCGACACAGCCGTTTTTGATATCAAAGGATTGGAAATTCAAAAAGTCACGATTGGAGAAAAAGACCATGAAGTAAATACCAATTTCGTAATAGGTATTGAGGATTCCATTTTGGGTGCCCCATTGAGTGTGAAAATTGACAGGAAATCAACGTTAATTAACATCTATTACAAAACAACTGAAGGATCGGAAGCGCTCGATTGGTTAAAACCTGAAATGACCAAAGGGAAGAAATTCCCTTATCTATACACTCAAGGTCAGGCAATCTTAACGAGAACTTGGATTCCTTCTCAAGATAGACCTTCGAATCGCATTACCTATTCAGCGGACGTGAAAGTGCCAGAAGGAATGATGGCCTTGATGAGCGCAAAAAATCCGACCAAGAAATCAAAAGATGGTTTATATCATTTTGAAATGAACCAACCAATTCCGGTTTATTTGATTGCATTGGCAGTTGGAAATCTCGAATACAGAAAAATTGGCAAAAATTGCGGTGTTTATTCTGAACCAGAAATGATTCGCCAAGTGGCTTGGGAGTTCAAAGACCTGCGTAAGATGATTGTTGCTGCTGAAGGAATCTATGGCAAATATCAGTGGGAACAATATGACGTAATTGTCTTGCCTTATTCCTTCCCTTTCGGGGGAATGGAAAATCCGCGTCTGACGTTCGCAAATCCTACATTATTAGCTGGAGATCGAAGTTTGATTTCTGTTATTGCGCATGAGTTAGCACATTCTTGGTCAGGAAACTTGGTTACAAACGCTACATGGGATGATTTTTGGTTGAATGAGGGTTTCACCGTCTATTTTGAAAATCGCATCATGGAGTCGCTTTATGGGAAAGATATCGCTGATATTTTGGCGTTAATCGAGTTTCAAGAATTGAAAGCGGAAGTAAAAGAAATCAGTGATGGCGACCATCCTGAAGATACTTATTTGAAATTATCATTGGACGGGAGAAATCCTGATGATGGAATGACTTCAGTTGCCTATGTTAAAGGTGCATTTTTCCTTAAAACTTTAGAAGAAAAAGTCGGTAGAGAGAAATTTGATGAATTTGTCAAAGGCTATTTCAAGAAATTTCAGTTTAAAACGTTGACTACCGAAATTTTTGAAAAGTATTTAGAAGATAATTTATTGAAGCCAAATAAAATCAAGTTCAACACCAAGGCTTGGTTGTATGGCAAAGGAATTCCTAAAAATTGTATTAAAATTGTTTCTCCGCGATTTGTAGCCATGCAGAAAATGGCAGATGATTTCAATGCAGGAAAAGACATTTTTAAAATTAAAGTCAAAAAACGTCGCCGCAAAATCGATTTGAAACGCGATATGTATGTTACGCAGGAGTGGCTAGCATTTATTCGTCGTCTACCTAGAAATATTTCTATAGATAAATTGAAATTATTGGACAAAAAATTAGATTTCAAAGGTTGGGGAAATGCTGAAATTGCAACAGAATGGTACATTTTAGGGGTGGAAGCAGGTTACGAAGATATTCGTCCAAACATGGAGAAATTCCTCAAAAAAGTTGGTCGACGTAAATTCTTATTGCCAATCTATAAAACCTTAGCTAAACGACCAGCAGATTTGAAGTGGGCGAAAGATGTGTATGCAGAAGCGAGAGCTAATTATCACGCAGTTTCGCAAAATACCATTGATGAAATTTTGAAATTTAAACCAACGCCTGAAAAAGTTTGATTCTAACTTAAACTTTTGGACAGATAAAATTGTTAGCGTTACGTGTTTTATTCCGTAAATTTGTAATTCAAAAATCCTTTCATGAAGCAATTCGAAATTCCAGCATATTATCGTTCTCCGATTATTAGCAAGGTCAAACAACAACGTAAAATGCAAGATCCTCGCAAAAAGGATTTCACACCAACTCGTTTGGATTTTGGAACAGTAGAATTTTTAATTGCGCGTCATTTTGGTTTCTGCTACGGGGTCGAAAACGCCATCGAAATTTCCTACAAAGCCATTCATGAAAATCCAGACAAGAAGATTTACTTATTGAGTCAGATGATTCATAATCCTGGTGTTAATGAAGATTTGCAAAGTTATGGCATTGAATTTATTCAAGATACACACGGAAATCAATTGATTCCTTGGGAAAATATCAAAGCAGAAGACGTTGTGATTATTCCTGCATTCGGAACAACGCTAGAAACTGAAGAAATTCTGACAAAAATTGGCGTCAATGTTCAAGCTTACAACACTACTTGTCCATTCGTTGAAAAAGTTTGGAACCGATCTGAAAAATTAGGCAGCGACCAGCATACGATTATCATCCACGGAAAAGCTGATCACGAAGAAACGAGAGCGACTTTTTCTCACAGTGCTCAAAATGCACCATCAATCGTAGTTAAAGACATTCTCGAAGCGGCGTATTTGTGCCAAATCATTTTAGGACAAAGACCTGCAAACGATTTTTATACTTTGTTTGAAGGTAAATTCACTGAAGGTTTTGATGTCAGCAAAGATTTAGCTAAAATAGGTGTAGTCAATCAAACGACAATGTTGGCTACTGAAACGCAAGAAATCACAGACATGCTTCGAAATGCCATGATAGAAAAATACGGTGAAGAAACAATTAAAGAACACATTGCTGATACGAGAGATACATTGTGTTATGCAACCAACGACAATCAATCTGCGACTTATGGTTTGATGGAGAATGACGCTGACTTGGCCATTGTAGTTGGTGGAAGCAACAGCTCAAATACCACGCATCTGGTTGAATTACTTGAAAATAAGTTCAAGACTTTTTTCATCACTTCAGCGGAAAATATTTGGGATGTGAATGAAGTTGAATCTTTTGATATTCACGGAAAAACATGGAAACAACATGATTCCTTTTTGCCAGTGGAGAAAGAAAAAATGACCATTGCGATTACTTCTGGTGCTTCTTGTCCTGATGCAATCGTCGATGGAGTAATCCAAAAGATTTTAGAATTATTGGGCGTTGAAAAAGGCATTTCAGAAGTTATTTGATTCATGGAAATAAACCCGAACGATTTGCAAGTTTTGCATGAAGACAATCATGTAATCGTAGTCAACAAACGACCATCTGATATCGTGCAAGGCGATAAAACGGGTGACATTACAATGCCTGATCAAATCAAAGAATTTTTGCGTGTCAAATACAACAAACCCGGAAATATTTTTTGTGGTGTTGTGCATCGATTAGATCGTCCAACGAGTGGTGCAGTTGTCTTTGCCAAGACGAGCAAAGCATTGACTCGACTCAATGAGCAATTCAGAGAAAAAGACACCCAAAAGGTTTATTGGGCGGTAGTAGAAAAGGCACCGCAATCCAACATTGGACATTTAGAGAATTTCTTGTTGAAAAATGAGAAGCAGAATAAAGCTTACGTCCATCAAAAGGAAGTTCCAGGTTCCAAAAAAGCGATTTTAGATTACCGTGTATTGGCACAATCAGACAAATATACTTTGGTTGAAGTGACGTTGCATACGGGACGACATCATCAAATTCGGGCACAAATGGCGCACATTGGTTCCATTATCAAAGGGGATTTGAAATATGGAGCCAAACGTTCAAATGCAGATGGTTCCATTCATTTGCATGCGCGCTATTTGTCATTCATTCATCCAACAACCAAAGAAACAATTCAAATCACCGCGCCAGTTCCAGAAGATTCGCTTTGGAAATGGTTTGAAAACAACCAAAAGAACTAAAGTGAATTTTTATCATTCACATCGCAACCGTTTGTAATTAAAACTTACCGCTTAAAGAATATTAAATATCAAGCAATTTAATTTGATTAGTTTTAATCAATTCATTTTGCAAAATATGATTACAATTAAAAATCTTTCATTTGGTTATAATTCCAAAGAAGAAATCATTCACAACGTTTCGTTGCATGTTCAACAGGGAACAATTTATGGCTTTTTAGGTCCGAATGGATCTGGAAAAACGACCATTATTCGATTGATTTTAAATTTGTTGAAACACAAAGCTGGAAAAATTTATATCGACAGCACGGAAGTAAACATCAATTCTGTTGAAATATTTAGACGTATTGGTTCGATGATTGAATCACCTTCGTTGTACAATCACTTGAGTGGTAGAGCGAATTTGGAGATTTTCGCTTTGTATTATTCGATTGATAAAAAACGAATTGACGAAGTTTTGGAGATTGCTGGTTTAACAGACGCCGCACATAAAATCGTGAAACGTTATTCCTTGGGAATGAAACAGCGATTAGGCATTGCGATTTGTTTGTTACATGATCCTGATTTGTTGATTTTAGACGAACCTTTGAATGGTTTAGACCCTCACGGAATTGCGGAAATCAGACATTTGCTCATCAAACTTTGCAAAGAAGAAGGCAAAACGATTTTTGTTTCGAGTCATTTATTGAGCGAAATTGAAAGTACCTGTGATTTTATTGGAATCATTTCCAAAGGAAAGTTGCTTTTCCAAGGCAAAATTGACGATTTGAAAAACGCCCAAGCTGGAAAGATGATTTACAGTATAGAACCTTCCAACTTAGATTTGGCAACTGCTCAATTGGATGGATTGACTTTTTCTACCTACGACAACAAAATTAGCGTTGAAGTAGAAAACAAGGAAGAGATTGCGCAATTAATTAGAAAAATAGTTTCGAATGGTGTGGATTTATACAGTGTTCAGCGCAAGGAAAACAATTTAGAAGATTTATTTTTAGAACTTACAAAATAGGAGGTATGTTATTGAAATTATTATACATAGAACACAAAAAAACGAAACGTTCATTTGCTTTTTGGTTGACAATTTTTGGTTCAATGGTCATTCCGATGGTTGTTTGTTTGGTGATGTTTGTGAAACCTGCGCCTTTTGTGCCATTTGGAAATTCAAATCCTTGGAAATCATTGTTGATTAACAATTTTGCTTCGGTCAGTTCTTTTCTTTTTCCGATGTATGTCATTTATTTAATCGGTTTATTGGGAAATATCGAATACAAATCGAGCAATTGGAAAAAGCTTTTTGTGTTGCCGATTCGAAAAGAACTTTTGATTTCATCTAAATTGTTCTATGTTTTGATACATATTTTTGTTGCCATTATTTTATTTGGAATCAATTCATTGCTTTTTGGATTGATTGCAGGTGCGGCGCATCCAGAATTGAAATTATTGGACTTTTCCCCGCAATTTGATTTGATGATTTGGTTGGTTTACCACTTGTTTTTATCTGTTTTGGGAATCATTGGTTTGCAATTTATATTGAGTATTTTCTTTGAAAACATTCTCATCACATTGGCCATTGGCTTGTTTTTAATGGTTGGTTCGCTTATCGCCGCAGGATTAAAATGGGAATACATAGAATTTGTACCCTACGCATCCCCAAATCGTTTTGCTGTTGCCGCTGGAACCGTCAAAGAATGGATTACCAAACCTGAATGGACCAACTTGGTCGTTTTCGGATTGTCTTTTGCGTTCAGTTTGTTTTTCTTTAAGCGGAAGACGGTGAAGTAATTCCTCAAACTTCTGCCCGATCCAAAACAGTCAGTGTCAAACGGATTTTTCCGTAATCAATTTCACCGTTTAGCGCTTCGAAAATTGGTTTCAATGCGACAGTTTCACCAATTTCAGCGACAATCTGCGTAATGCGATTGATTTCTTCTTGACTCACAAAATTTTCGATTTCAATCGGATAACCTTCTTGGAATAATTTGGCGATATGCGAATAAACGGTGGTGGATTGCATGTTTCTGGCTTGCGCGATTTCGTCAACGGTTTTGTTTTCTTTCAACAAAATTAAGGTTTCTTCATACGTTGTCAGTTTCGGTCGATTGTCGTCCAAATGGGTTTTGATTAAATCCATGAAATCTCGGCCGTAATTTTCCAGTTTTTGGATTCCAACACCAGAAATCGCCAAAAATTCATCGCTGTTTTTTGGTAATTCTAAGGTCATTTCGTGTAAACTCGCATCCGTGAAAATTACGTAAGGCGGAACATTGTTTTCAACTGCTAATTTTCTTCGCAACAATTTCAATTTATTGAACAAAACTTCTTGCGTTGACAAAGGAGTTGGTTCTTTTTTCGTTTTGGTTTTCGGTTCAGCGACTTTATATTCTCTATTGAAAGTTGTCAATTGAATTTTTTCATTTTCGAAAAGCACTTTATTTCCGTAAGGTGAAATTTTCAAATGCATGTGTTCGTCATACGCAACTTCAATCAAACCAATGTTTTTCATTTCTGTTATGTGGTGCGACCAAGTATTCCAATTCAAATCGCTGCCGATTCCGTAGGTTTTGAGTTGGTGAAAATTGCTGTTGTAAATCGCAGCGGTTTTGGCACCACGAAGAATGTCGATCAACAAATTCGCAGTCACTTTTTCTTCCGTTCTTTTGATGGCAGAAAGTGCTTTTTGGGCTAAAATGGTTCCATCCACATACGCGGGAGGATTTTTGCATACATCACAATTGCCGCAGTTTTCGGTTAATTCTTCACCAAAGTAGGCTAATAAAATGCGTCGTCGGCAAGTAGAAGCTTCCGCATATTGCAACATGCGATCGAGTTTTTCGAGCAAAATTTCCTGCTGTTCGCCTTGGCTCGCAAAATCTTTCAGCATTATCACGTCTTTGTAATTATAGTACAATCGCGTGATAGATGGCATTCCGTCTCGTCCTGCACGACCAATTTCTTGGTAATAGCCTTCCATGTTTTTCGGCAAATTGGTGTGGATTACCCAGCGCACATTTGATTTGTCGATTCCCATTCCAAATGCAATGGTCGCGCAAATCACGGGCAGATCGTCTTTCACAAAATCTTCTTGCACTTTCGCGCGTTCATCTGGATTTAGTCCTGCGTGATAATGTTCTGCCGCAATTCCATTGTTTCGTAAAATCATCGCCCATTCTTCGGTTTCCTTGCGACTCAGGCAATACATGATTCCAGAATTGTCTTCTTGCGACTGAATGAAATCGACAATTTGTTTGACTTTGTCTTTCTTTGGAATGTTACCCATTACTTCCAACGCCAAATTTGGACGATCGAAAGAAGAAGAAAACAACGTTGGTTCATGCAGTCCTAAATGGAGCGCAATGTCTTTTTTGGTTAATTTATCCGCTGTAGCTGTCAATGCGACAAAAGGAATCGATGCAAATTGTTTTCTCAGTTCACGAATCATTGTGTATTCAGGTCGGAAATCGTGTCCCCACATGGATACGCAATGCGCTTCGTCAATGGCAACCAACGAAAGTGGAATGTCGGTCAACCAAGTTTGCATGCCAGCAACCAATGTTTCAGGAGAAATATAAAGTAATTTTAATTTCCCGTTTTTGGCATTATACAATATTTCGTTTTTCTGACTTTCAGATTGTGAACTATTGATGAATCCAGCCTTCACGCCATTGGAAATTAGATTTTCGACTTGATCTTTCATCAAGGAAATCAAAGGTGAAATCACCAAAGTGACATCGTCAAAAATCAAAGCTGGAATCTGAAAACAAATGGATTTTCCACCGCCAGTTGGCATGAGTACGATGGCGTCTTTTTTGTCTAAAATGTGTTGAATGATTTGTTCTTGGTCGGCTCGAAATGAGTCATAACCAAAAACCTGCTTTAATACAGATTTTGCGTTTTTCATAATTGTGTTGTAAAGGTAACTGAAATTGAAGTTACGAATTAAATTTGAAAACACAAAAAAAACGGATTGAAAAAAATCAACCCGTTTTAAGCTCTTTATTCTTTTTCACTGCGTGAGCTATCTCGGTCTGAAAATGTGATATTATTTCGCTTTGTCCTTTGGAAGCCCACTAAAAGCTCACATTTTTAGTTCACCTTTAATCCGCGAAGCAGCCACTGTAGTGAAACCTTTCTTCAAAGGCTGAAAATGTAAAACTTTAGATTTCTTTTAACTATGTAAAATTATCTAATTCAGATACCTAGATTGTTTACTATAATTATCCGGTACTTTTCCCAAGAGTAGTTTTGTCATGGTTTTTAAACAAAAACGCACGCCAAAACAGCATCTATCCTTTTCTTTTACGACGGATTTACATCCGTCGTTACAAATATTTCACTCCTACGGAGTTATTTGGGAAAGAGACGGATAATCATTTCGTTTAATTTTTATTTCGAGATTCAGCACAAAAAAAACGGATTGAAAAAAATCAACCCGTTTTAAAATTAGTAAATGGCTTATTATCGCTTGATGATGAATTTTTTAGAAGTGGAACTTCCGTTTTCGAATTCACAAGAGATGAAATAAATTCCTTCTTTTAGGTCTTTAGTATCTACTGTTAGCAAAGAAGATTTTGAAACTTGTATGTTGTCTGATTTCAATTTCTTTCCTGCTAAATCAATAATTGAATATTTTACTTTTTCGTTTTTTGCTAAATCAAACTGCAATTGAATTTTATCTTGTGCAGGATTTGGAAACAATTCAATTTTCTTATCGTCTGATTCAATTTCCTCCACATCTAAGACGTATCCAACTGTAAATCTTTCTTTGATATTGCAACCGAAATCTCCGTTGAAATTTTTTACCAATCCTAAAGATGTTTCTTTGATAAAACGCGCTTGACCTGCCCCTGGATCTACATCGTAATATTGATAATACCACCAAGAAATTCCGTCGCAGTTGTCATCAGTCATTTCGAAAGTGTAACATCCAGTTGGTAAAGACAATGTATCGATGTAAAGTGAATCATTGGCATTATTGATTCTACTTGCGACAACCGTTCCCGAAGCATCTTTGATTGTCCAATTTGTTTCATTGTAAGGCGAATTGCTTGTTGATGTGGCGTTGTTTGTTTTAAAATACATTCTGAATGTCAACGGATATGATTTCACATGTATAAATGTTGTTTTGTATTCATCATTGAATTGATTTTGATCTTGCGCTTGACCGTTAACATTTGTCAAGTGAACATAAAATTGGTTTGATTCATTGCCGCTGAAAACTGCAGTGTTTGAACCTAAGTCAATTTCTTCTTCTTGCATGAAAGCCAAATTCCCCGTCCAATTGAAAGTTGCCGCTTGACCGCCTACTAATTGATATTCGATGGTCATACTAGTCAAAGGATCAGTTCCAACGTTTTTTACTTTGATTATTGGATTGTTACAAACGCTATTCGAACGCGCATAATTTGGATCGTTCGTTGGTGCAATTACATCTTCAATCGAAGCGTCTAAAGTGTGATTTGGTGCTTTGTATGTGATTAATTGTGACACAACATTGAATCCACCGGTGTTCGTTTGGTCTGGAGAGGTATAAGGTTCAAAATCCATATTGACTTCAAAAGCAGAAGCAGGATTGGTGATGTCGCTGATATCATGAATGATTGGATAAACAACTTCCCCTGGACACCAATTGGCGCGTTCAAACAACCAAGTTCCAGTTTGAGGATAAATATTGTTTACACCACAATTGCTTTTCCAAAGTTGTTTTTGAGCAATTTGCGTTCCGTTGATTTTTTGTTGGTAATATTTACTACAAAATTCTCCACAACCATTGTTGTCAGAACCATGACCACTGATAATGTTTTTCAAAATAGCATTCGTAACAGGCGCACTGTAAGTGAAATTCTTTGGAACCAAATTGTTTTCAATGGGGTTTGAAGTATTTCCATAAGCGAAATATCCATCGTAGACATTTTTCGCTGCCACAACATCCATTGGTGGAATTCCTTCTATGTATTCAATTTTCAAAGTCAAAGTAAAACCCCAAGAATATCCTTCATATTGATACTGCATGTCTAGATTTCCATTCAAAATTGGTGAGTAATCAGTAACATCAACAATGTAATCGTGTTTTCTCGCGGTATTCCAATCAGTAGCATATGGCGTGATGATTCTTGCTAATTCCACTGTATCTGCATTTTGAGGTTTGGCGTAAACCAAAGTTGTGTAATCCCAAGAACCGCAATATTGAGAACCAGAAGGACAATTGTATCTTCCCAAGATGTAGTGCATTCGAATTTTTCGATATCTATTTCCAGCAACTGGTAAAACAGCTGTTGTGTCATAATTCCCGTAGTGATCAATTTTTCTATTTTCAAAAACTGTTACCCAAGTTGTGTCGCCTGGAGCGGCAAAAAGATTGATTGCATTGAAAGCAAAAAGGCAAAAAAGTAATATTGAACGTTTCATTTGTTAAATTTTTGGTGAAGATAATCCATTTAGAGTCTATTTGTCACAAAATTGAAGTTCATTTTCCATTTATTATTGGATTTTTAGTTTTTTGGATTTGAATTTTTTAAAAAAGTAAAAAATATTGAATAAGGGGTCTTTTTTTAGGCGAAACTGATTTAAAAAATAGTTTTTTCATGAATTTGATTAAAAAATAGGGGGTATGTTGAAAAATAAATCCATTTTCTTATTGTTTACCCCTCAAAAACTTCTATTTTTGTAAAAAAAATATTTTTCATGGCAACAATTAGACAGCAAGCGTATCAAGATGTATTACATCGTACCCCGAAACACATTGAGTTTGACGGGAAAATTTCTGAGATTTTTGGAGAAAATGTTTTTCACCAAGAAGTAATGCGTGAATATCTTCCAGATGGAGCGTACAAAATGATGATGGCTTCCATGCAAAGTGGAGCACGTTTAGATCGTAATATCGCTGATCAAGTTGCTTCAGCTATGAAAGATTGGGCTTTGACAAAAGGCGCAACACATTATACACACTGGTTTCAACCTTTGACAGGTACAACTGCTGAAAAGCACGACGCGTTTTTCAAGCCAGTTGGTCCAGGAAGAGCAATCGAGCGTTTTGATGGAGATTTGTTAGTTCAACAAGAGCCAGATGCTTCGTCTTTTCCAAATGGAGGAATTAGAAATACTTTCGAAGCAAGAGGATATACTGCTTGGGATCCTTCTTCTCCAGCATTTGTAATCGGTAAAACATTGTGCATTCCAACGATTTTCATTTCTTACACAGGTGAATCTTTGGATTATAAAATGCCATTAATTAAAGCATTGCACGCAGTTGATCAAGCTGCAGTGGATGTTTGCCAATATTTTGATAAAAACGTAACGAAAGTTATCGCAACCTTGGGTTGGGAACAAGAGTATTTCTTGATTGACAAAGCTTTATACAATGCACGTCCTGATATCATGATGACAGGAAGAGCATTATTTGGTCAAGCACCTGCAAAAGGACAACAATTGGAAGACCACTATTTCGGTTCAATTCCAGAAAGAGTAACTGCTTTTATGCGTGATTTTGAAACAGAATCCATTCGTTTGGGAATTCCTGTTACAACGCGTCACAATGAGGTTGCACCAAATCAATTCGAGTGTGCACCGATTTTTGAAGAATGCAACTTGGCAAACGACCACAACTTATTGTTGATGGATTTATTGGAAAAAATTGCCATCAAACATGATTTCCGAGTTTTATTGCATGAGAAACCATTCTCAGGAGTAAACGGTTCTGGAAAACACAATAACTGGTCATTGTCAACGAATACTGGCGTGAACTTATTGGCTCCAGGAAAAAATCCTAAAACGAATTTACAATTCTTGACATTTTTCGTGAATACAATCAAAGCGATCCACGACAATGCAGATTTATTGCGTGCTTGTATCGCATCAGCGAGCAATGACCACCGTTTGGGAGCAAACGAAGCGCCGCCAGCAATTATTTCAACGTTCATCGGAACTTATTTGTCTTCCGTGTTGGATGATTTAGAGCAAAGTGTGAAAGCGGGCAAAATGAGTCCAGAAGAAAAAACGGAATTGAAATTGAATATCGGTAAAATTCCACAAATCATGTTGGATAATACGGATAGAAATAGAACATCACCTTTCGCCTTTACAGGAAATAAATTTGAGTTCAGAGCGGTTGGTTCTTCAGCAAACTGTTCAAAATCGATGATTGTTTTGAATACCATTATGGCAAGTCAATTGCGTATTTTCAAAGCGCAAGTAGATGCTAGAATTGAGAAAGGCGATTCAAAAGACGAAGCAATTTTAAAAGAATTGCAACAAATGATCAAAGATTCTAAGAAAATTCGTTTCGAAGGAAATGGATACGGTGACGAATGGGTTCAAGAAGCTGAAAAAAGAGGTTTGAATAACTTCAAAGATACGCCACGTTCTTTGGATATTTGGGATGACAAACGTATCATCGGAATTTTCGAAGAATTGAACGTTTTGACTCACAGAGAAATTGAAGCGAGAAAAGAAATCGAATTTGAAAATTATGTTCATAAATTGCAAATTGAAGCACGTTTGATTGGCGATTTAACGCAAAACCATATCATTCCTGCAGTAATCAATTACCAAAATAGATTGATTCAAAATGTACAAGGTTTGATTTCTGTTCTTGGTAAAGATGGTGCAGGAGCAGCTAAAGCGCAAACGGAATTGATTACTAAAATTTCTGAGCACTTAAACAAAATGAAATCTTTGTGTGATGTGATGTTGGAAGCGCGTAAAAAAGCAAACAAAATCGAATCCATCGAAGAAAAAGCAGTTGCTTATTGCGATGAAGTGAAAGTTTATTTTGACGACATTCGCTACCATGCAGACAAATTAGAATTATTGGTTGACGACGAATTGTGGCCATTGCCAAAATTCAGAGAGATGTTGTTTACGCGTTAATCAACTGAAAATACATTTTTTTGAAACGTGAAATTTCCTAGTGAGATTTCACGTTTTTTTGTTTTTTTAAGCAGCAAAACCTCTTCCTAATTGCGCTAGTTCATAGAAATGTTGAAATGCAACGTCTACTTTTTGCGAGAAAACTAAGCGGTCATAACTTGTTTCAGGTAATAAATTACCAAGCACAATTTGTATTTCTCGTTTAACTTTTTCTTGAGTAGCTTTTTCTTTGTGCCATTCCTGAATCAAGATTTTATTATTTGCATCAAATAATTTTTCAAGCAATAATTTTGCTGCTAGTCGAACTGATTTTTCCTCTTCCTTAGTTAATTTATCTTTTTTCAATAAGTCAAAAAGTTCTTGTTCTTCTTCAGTCATTTCATTTTTAGCTGCACGATGTTGCTCTTCATTTAAGTTTTCAGCTTGTTTTACTAATTCTTCGTAAGCTTCTTCAATTGAAATACTTCCAGTATTATAATCATCTATAATCTTTTGGAAATTCTCTAAAAAAGAACCTCGGGTTTTATTTTGTCCAATCATCTGCTTTAATTTCGTTTCGAGTAACTCTCTTAAATCTGCAAATTGAATGTTTTTGTGTTTTTTCTCTGGGAATTCACTTCTTAATTGTTCGAAATTTAATTTACTCAAATCAATAGGAGAGGAATCATAGATTACAATATCATCTATTGAATCTCGTAAATCATTCGTGCTTACTATGCTGTTATCAAGTAAAGTGTCTATTTTTTTCTTCGCCCTTTCAACAGCTTCATCTTGATCTACATTTCTATCTACAACATCTCGTAAATATTGTAAAACATCCCTATTCTGCTTAAAAATAGGAAATTCATAGACTTCAGGTTTTGCAGAATCATACAACGAAGCAATTGTATTTACAAATAATCCCAATTGTTTTTTATGTTCATCTTTTGCTAGAATAATATTCGCAAACTCTTGGAACAATTCTATTTCTTTGAAGCCCTTTTCTCCCAATTCTAATATTTTATCTACATCAGCTCCCAAAGCATTGCAAAATAGCTTAGCTTCTATAATTGCTTGGTCTAACAAGGACAGCAGTTCTTCAAACTCTTTCGCTGGATATTCGTCTTCATCTTCTTCAGATTTTCTACCTTTTGTTCCCTCAGCATAAGCAGCCAAGGCAATTTTAAGATTTCTAAAAACACCAAAATAATCGATTACTAAACCATTTTTCTTTCCTTCAATAACCCGATTTGTTCGTGCAATCGTTTGCATTAATGTATGATTTTGAAGGGGTTTATCCAAGTAAAGTGTTGAAACCGATGGTGCATCAAAACCAGTCATCCACATTGCAGTTACAAAAACGATTCGATAAGTACTATTTGGGTCTTTGAAAAAATCTTCGATATTTCTGCCGTCATCATCAGGTTGATCTAGTAACTTTCTATGTGATCGAATATCAAGTCCTGCGTCACTAAATACTTTTTCTTCTTCCTTATCACTTCCTTCTTGGCTAATTACAACAGCCATTTTGGTTTCTGTCATAAAAGCGATTGCTTTTTCAAATCTTGTTTTTAGTTCAGGGTTTTTTTCGATTTTTATTTTTCTCCTTAATTCCTTGATTTCCTCATTTAGATGGTATTGCACTTTGTCATACATTTTGACAGCAGTGAATTTATCAATACTTATTACCATCGCTTTCATCGGTCGTCGTCGTCCTTCATCATCTTCCACGTCCAATCGGTAAGGAAAATGATTGACTATGTGTTTGGCAATTTCTTCCAATCGATCGTCTCTTCGAACAACATTCAATAAGGTGGAAAATTCTTTGTCTAATTTACTTTTTTGTTCGTCTGAAAGGTTTTCATCTTCAAGTATAGAAGCAGCTTCTCCAACCAAATCTGGATTAATTTGTTCAACTTTAGGAACGCTCTTTTTATAAAAAATTGGCACTGTAGCGCCATCTTCAATACTTTGAGCAAAATTGTATTCTGAAATATAAGAGCCAAACCAATCTTTGGTTAGCTCACTTTTTAATAGTGGGGTTCCAGTAAATGCTATATATTGCGCATTTGGTAATGCGATGCGCATATTTTCTGCTAAACTCTTATATTGAGTCCTATGTGCTTCATCAACAATCACAATCCAATCTTTCCTGTCTGTTAATTGTGGATACGATTTACCACTTTCAATACCAAATTTAAAAATCAATGTGAAAACATACGCCCTATTCGATTGTAGATATTCTCTTAATTTTTCTTTGTCTTTTGGCCTAAAATAATTTTCTTTTTGGTCTTTAGTTTCTACAATTGCCTCCGTTTCAAGAAAGTTTCTGTAAATCTGACTATCTAAATCTTTCCGATCTGTGATGACCAAGAACGACCAGTTTCCCGTAACTTTTCTATGGATTTTTTTAGAGAAAAAAATCATAGAATAAGATTTTCCTGAACCTTGCGTATGCCAAAAAATACCTAATTTTCCCTTGTTGGTTTCTTTGTTTTGTAACGCAAGAATGGCATTATTAACGCCCAGAAATTGATGATTCTTGGCAATAATTTTGACTTTGTTTTTGTGGTATAAGACAAAATTTTCGAAGTAATCTAAAATGTTATCCTTATTACAAAGTCCTTCTCCAAAGATCTTCAAACTTAAATGTTCTCCTGTAATTTGGCTTTCCGTTTCAATTTCATCCTTTGTGGGTTGGTCGTGTGTAATAGCTGTATCTGTTAGTTTTAACCAAGAAAAGAAATGGTCCCAAGGTGCATTGAAACTTCCAACTCTTGTCTGAATTCCATTGGAAATACAAACAAATAAATTGTACCAAAATAGTTGTGGAATATCTCGTTTGTAATCCTTTAAGTTCTTATCAAATCCTACTTTAACTTTTTCGGTAGCATTTTTTAATTCGATCATTACCAATGGTAAACCATTTATGTAAAGTAATAAATCAGGTCTTCTGGTAATATTTTGTGTTTCCTGGTATTCGATACTTAATTGAGAAATTAAGACAAAATCATTGGCAGATTTTTCATTGAAATCAATGACCTTTATGTAATCATTTTCTTCACGACCGAATTCATTTTTATAATTTACTTGTACTCCATTTTTAATTAATTCATACAACTCTTTATTCGCCATCATTGGCGTCAGGGAAGCTCTGCTTTTTGTAAGTTCATAAATAGCATGATCGATACATTCCGACGGTAATTTTTTATTTAGCTTCTCTAAACTTGCACGCAAACGGTCGAGTAACACCACATCTTTGAGTGTTTCTCTTCCCATCAATTTTTTCTCCCAAGCATTGATGTGCGTATAACCTAGTTGCTCAACAAAAAAGTTGATGTCTGCTTCTTCAATGTGTGATTCGTTTAGGTATGCCATGACTACTTTATTTTGAGTTTAATTTTTTCATTTCTCTGTCAAAATCGCTTTCATATACTTGATCTTGGACGACGCGGTATTTTTCAAATTCACTTTCTGCAAATGCTTTTGCAATTTCAGCAGACACCTTGCCTGAATTGGCTAGAATTTCTTTCTCGTTGAATTGCAAAAAAGCATTCAATTTATTAGACCAATCTTCCATAGAAAGTGGAATCCCTCGTTCTGCTTGATCCTCAGCATAATCTAGATACATGGTTACTATTCGATCTAAAGACTTTAACTCTTTTTCTGTGAGATAATTTTTTGCAATTGAAACATCTGTTTTTATTATCTTTCCTAATGGAGCATTTTTCCAACTTGTTAAACCCATGTTTTCTTTTTGGGAATTTGCTCGGTTTACGATTAATTCAGCCGCTGTTTGTTTGTGAGTAGCAAAATGTAATTTGTTTTGCACAGTTGCAAAAAAGGATTTTGTAATCGAACTGTCTTTAGTATAATCCATCGAAGTGGTATAAATATCTGTAATTTTTTGATAAAAACTACGCTCACTTGCCCGTATTTCCCGTATTTCAGCTATTAATTCATCAAAATAAATTTTGCTAAAAAAAGCACCGTTTTTCAATCTTTCTTTATCTAAAACATAACCTCTAATAGCAAAATCTCTCAACACATGGGTTGCCCATTGTCTAAATTGAACAGCTCGTTCTGAATTTACACGATACCCTACCGAAATAATCAAGTCTAAATTGTAAAACTCAACTTCTCTTTCTACTTGTCTTTTACCTTCTTGTTGAACTATTCGAAATTTTCGAATAGTTGAAACTTTTGAAAGTTCTTCTACTTTAAAAATTTCTTTGATGTGATAATTAACTGTATTGACTTCTATTTCAAAAAGTTGAGCTAATAATTTTTGAGTAAGCCAAACTGTTTCGTCCTCTATACGAACGTCAATTGTGTTTTCTCCAGCTTGTTTAGAGAAAATTAAAAACTCTGCCGTGCTATTGCGTATTTGAACTGTGTTTTTTGCCATACCAAAACTTGTTTGAATTAATCCTTAAATTTCATTACTTTCTAAATTTTTACACCCAACAAACCAAATCTTTGGATATTCGTCTTTCTTCCCCTTCAAAAACACGCTATTCTTTTCACTCAATGCGGATTCATTAAAAGCGATAATTCCAACTCCGTTTTTATCAAACTTTTTAAGTTCACTTCTCATTTTTATTTGAAAAAAAGAGGATGCTGTGTTGAAAGCTTCGCCCTTGATTTCTTTATTGTCTTTGTCAATAACAATTAAGTCACTACCAGAATGATTACTCATTTTAAGCTGAACACTTTTTACATGATGTTCTTCAAACAAAATTTTAGCAGCTTCAAGTAAAACCAAATCAGAATGTATTCGGTTGCTTATTTCAAAAAAGGTCAAATTCTGATACGGACCAAAATTTATTTTCACTCTTTTTGCCCATAACATAAAAGCAACAGTGTCGTGTTCCGGCAGTGTGAATGAGTCATTTTTGATTGTCGAATTATAAATTTCTGTTGCTTGAACTAATTCATCATAAGAAAGCGTTTTAGTAAAAGAATCATTTAATGTAAAGGTACTTTCAGCCATAACTTTCTATTTATATTCCCCACTCGGCTCTGCAACCATTCTTAATGCTTCCTCTTCCAACAAATGCTCCACACTCAACTTACCACTTATTAAACGTGGCAATACCAAATCACGCGTTTCTTGAAGAAGTTGGTTTTTCTTGTTAAGAGTGATTATTTCATTTAAAAAAGCAGAAGTAGTTTTTCCAAATTTTTCGATTACATTTAAAGATGGTTCAATTAATTTTATATTTTGAAAACCCTCATTAGTTAATGAAACTTGCGTTGCACCATTTGAAAATACATCTTTGTAATTATGAAATGTGTCACTTTTTATAAGCCAAAACAAATAAGGTAATGTTTCTTCATTTAATGCCTTTAATCCAAAAAAGCCACTTGTTAAAGCTAATTCATCAATCAACTCTTTATTCGTCTTAGAAAAAACCAAAACTTTATAAGTATTACTCATTCTAGCAAAAAAGACTGAATTTAATTCTGGGACTAATTGTGCTCTTGATGGTTTGTTTTCCCAATCTATAATTTCACCTTTGCCTGTAATATTTATATCTGTAACATCAGCTGTAGCAATATATGTTTTAGTGTCATTAAACTTTTTTAGTTTTGCTTTTGACATACTAAAAGACAAAAACTCATCAATTGGTTTTCTTTCCCAACCTTCTGGCAAACCATCGACAATTTTAGTGTTTTCATAACCCGGAAAACGCAAACGTACAAACCATTCTTTATAGATTTCTTCTGCTATTTCTTCCAAAAGTTTGATGCGTTGTTTGTTGTTTTCAATCAATTCATCATAGGAAGATAATATCGAGGCAATTTTTTGTTGGATTTTTATATCTTCATTGAAAAGAACTTCGACCTTATGTAAAACATTTCTATCTAAACCGGGTACAGCGGCTGCACCATTAAATCTCTCTAGTTTTAATGTTTTTAAAAAGTAGTATATAAATTTCGGATTATTACCTTTAAAATCAGTTACATACAGGGTAGTGTTAAGTGGCCAATACTTTCCGTTTACATAAAATATTTCACCCAAAGTACCATATCGTCCTGTTACTACACCTTCACCCTTTTTTTTAAATTCATTATGATAATCACTAATTCCAGCAGACGAGATAATCGGAATTTCACCTTTTATTCTATCTGATGACGGTAAATCATATCCACGTTTAAAATTTAAGATTTCACCAATTTTTTTTCGTTTCCAACTACTCATAATATAAATTCTGATAGTTTATTAGAAATTTCATTTTCTAACTCTGTTGAACTTTTGGTAAGTGTTTTAAATTTTTCAAATGATGAATTTATTTTGGAATTAAATTCTTCTGTTGACAACTCAACTCCTTCAATTATAATTCCAACATATCTTCCTGCATTCATAGAATAATCCTGTTCGTCTACATATTCCGTTTTGTCGGCTACTTTGCATAAACCTATTACATCGTTATATTTGGCTTCAGGAAAACGGCTTTGCAACCAGTCTAAATTGCTTTGGTAATAGCTAACTTCTTCCAAAATGCTTTTCCAATTTTGTTGCAATTCTTCAATTTGCTTGGCGTTATTTAATCCCAATGCAACCCAGTCTTTATCGTTTTTTACTTTGATTTGTTTGTCCGCAAGTGCTAAAATTTCCAGCAAAATGTCTTTGCTTGCTTTTAAACTAAGCTCCAGTTCTTTTAGTTGCGCTGTGTATTGGCTAAGTGTTTTAGAATAAGTTAATTGCTTGTCGTTAGTTTGTGCTGTATCTGTATTTGGAGCAACTGGTAAAGTCAAATTTTGTACGGTCAGCTCCTCTATTTTTTCAATCAAACCACTTTCTTTAATCTTTTTGAAAGCATCCGCTTTGTGTTTGGTTTCGCTATCTCTTGTGTACTGTTTTAAATTAACTATAGTGTTTTTTATAATCGTAAGATAATCATTAAAAGCAGCAGGGACTTTCTCGATAGCGTCGTTTGCTTGTTTGATATATTGGCTAATTAATTCTAAATAGCGTTCGTTTTCTCCTCGATACAAACGTACAATTGCAGTAAGGTTTTGGATGTGTTCCTCTTTCCATTCGCGATGTGCTCGGTCAACTTGATGATACGTGTTTCTTGCATCGATGAATAAGATTTTATCTTGTCGCTCTGTGTTTACTTTTTGTTTGTCAAAAAACCAAAGTGTTGCAGGTAAAGTAACGGTTAAAAACATATTGGAAGGCATAGAAACCATACAATCTACTATGCCGCTATCCACAATTTTTTTACGGATTTCATATTCAGAATTTCCAGCATCTGAAGCTGAGTTCGGCATAACAAATCCTGCTCTTCCTTTATCGTTTAATGAAGTCGCAAACAAGGAAATCCATAGATAATTGGCATCGGTAATACTATCGTTGGTATTTTTTCCTTTGTTTTTGGGTAAACCGTATTTATAGAAACGTTCGTCGTTTTTTACGGTACTTTCTTTTACTGATTTCACATTAAACGGCGGATTAGCCATTACAAAATCGAACTTTCCTAAACCATCGTATGGGTCATTTTCATAGGAGTTGGTTTCTGTAATTTCGCCACGAATGTTGTTAACCATCAAGTTCATTTTTGCCAATCGTGCCGTTTCGCCCATATATTCTTGCCCGTACACATAAATGTCATTCAAATCGTGATTGGCTTCTTTCACAAACGTTGCCGATTGCACAAACATTCCACCCGAACCACAAGCGGGATCATAGATTTTTCCAGCATACGGTTCAATTACTTCAACAATAAAACGTACTACAGAAGTTGGTGTAAAGAATTCACCGCCTTTTTGTCCTTCACTCATTGCAAATTCGCCCAAGAAGAATTCGTAAATTTTACCAAAAATATCTCCCGTTGCATTTTTAGGAATATCTGAGAATGTTTTAAGTAATTGAGGAAGAATATCAGCTTTCTTTTTTTCTATATCGAAGTAGGCTTCTTTTGGTAAAACGTCTTTGAATTTGTCGTCTTGGTATTTCTCGATGCCTTCCATTGCTTCACGAAGTTTTTTAGCTAAACTTTCGTCTCCTGAGAGTGACAATAAATAATCGTATCGTGCAAAATCGGGAAGGTAAAAACCACATTTTGACAAAGCAATTGCATCAATAGATCTTTCAAGTCTGGTGCCTTTTTCAGCTTCAAACTCTTTCATGATTTCTGGCTCGTAATGGCTATACTTATTATCGGCAAATCTTAGAAATATTAATCCTAGAACTGGAACTGCATAATCTGCAGCTTTTAATCCGCCATAAGCACGCAGTGAATTGGCAGAATCCCAAAGGTCTTTTTCTAGTTTTTTGAGTTGTTCGTTTGTCATTGAAAAATATTGTAAAATTTAGAATCACTTAAAAACAAAAATAGCAAAAAAGAAATGATTGGCATGACATATAATTTCTTGAATCAATAATAGATCAAAGAAATTGAGCTTCAAAAAGTAGTAGTTAAATAATTCCACTTGCAAGAATAAAATTTACAAATAAATTTCCCCAAGTTTTAGGAGTTTTATTCAATTAAAAAAAACATGATTAGAACTTCCTATTCACTACGTTTTTTTGTTTTTTTTAGCCAATTTTTCATTTTCAAATTTCTCGTGTTGATTTAACCTTTATATTTGTTGTTTATAATCATTCTAAATGAAAATCATACTCGCAGATAGCAATGAATTGATTCGAATTGGCTTGCGCGCCGTCTTGAGTTCTGAAAAGAACTTGCAAATTGTGGGCGAAGCGACGGATAACGATGAGCTTTTTTCGCTGATCAAAAATTTTGGGTCTGACATCGTTTTGATTGATTATACTTCTACCGGCTTTTCGATTGACATTATTCCTAAAGTATTGTCCAAATTTCCGAATGTGAATTTTGTGGCTATTACGCCTGAACAAAGTGCACAAACCTTGGTGAATGCCTTGAGAAGTGGCGTAAAAAGTTATGTCAAAAAAGATTGCGATGTTTCTGAAATTATCAATTCAGTGAAAGAAACGGGGAGAGGCAACAAGTTTTTCTGTGGACAGATTTTGGAAACCATTCAACGTGCAAGCATTGATGTGGATGACATAGATTTTGAATCCTTTTCTTGTGAACCCATTTTATTGTCAGAAAGAGAAAATGAAATCATTGTTTTCATAGCCGAAGGACAAACGAATGCACAAATTGCGGAAATATTGTTTTTGAGTAATCACACAATAAATACGCATCGCAAAAATATCATGGCGAAATTGGGCGTAAAAAACACGGCAGGAATCGTAATGTATGCGGTGAAAACCAACTTGGTAAGTCCGAATAAATTTTTATTTGCGGCTGAATCTTAATTTTCAACCAACTTTTTTCATTTTTTTTGGTCTTACATTTGAACGAATGTTAATTCGAATTGTACAAAGACGCAATTCAATACAGTTTTTATGAAATTTCTGCTGTTATTTATTTCGATTTTTGGACTTACAAATCTTGTATTTGCGCAAGCGAATGTTAATACTACGATTCAAAACAATAATTCGAACGCGACAAATTCAAAGGAAGAGATAATCATTGCGCCATCTTCTGTTCCAGAGGAAAAAGAAAATGATTTGGAAGAAGTGACTTTGAAAAAAACAGTTGCTTCTGAGAAAAGTGCCAATTCGAAACAAATCGAAATGAAAACCAATACTTCTTTTTTGAAAAACAAGAAATTGGCAGCAACACAAATTACTTCCAGAACTCCAACCTTGGAGCAACAAGCTGAGATGAATACAGCGATAGATTACTACAAACTCAACGCCCCAGAATCTTTTGAATACCATTATTTTACTTACATCGCTGGGAATTACAATTTGGATTTGATTATGCATTTGGAAAAAGCCAAAGAATTGAAGCCAACCAACAGCGATGTGATTGTTCAAATGGCAGCTTATCATACAATTATTTCAGATACAAGCGCTTCAACCAAAGAATTATCGCAATTGGTGCAAATGGGCAAAATCGAAGCAGATGTGTTGACTTATGACAACGCCTTATTAAATTCTGTTTCGACCAATGGAGTTTTATTAACACACGGTTTTGATGATGCTTATGGAAGTTTTTATTTGCAACAAAATAACAACGTCAGAAATGATGTCAAAATCGTTTCTTTGGATTTGATGCAGAGTAAAGTATATCGAGATTCATTGCAAAAAGATGGTTTTCAAATACCCAATTCACAAGTGGTGGATGTACAGTTTTTCCAAGATTTCTGTGCGCAAAACCAATCGAAAAATTTGAATTTAAGTTTGACTTTCCCAAAACCATACTTGCTACCGCAAATCAATCAATTGGAAGTTCAAGGATTGGTGTATGTTTTCAAAAATCCATCCAAAAGTATGGCTACGGAGAATCAGAAAATTTGGAAAACAATCAGTCTTTCAAAATCATTTGAAAATGTAAATACAGAAAAAGGAAAGCAATTGACAGCAAATTACTTGCCTATGCTTTTTTACTTGAGAGATTTGTATGAAAAGCAAAACAAGAAAAACGAAATTCCACCAATAGATAAGGCGATTGAGAAAATTGGAATTCAGACCAATAAGTTGAAACAGATTCAAACGATTTTGGGAAAATAATTGATGAGAATAGCGAACAAATATACAGAGATGTCGGACGAAAAGCTGATGGCTTTCCTCGAAAAAGGGGACAAGTTGGCTTTCGACGAACTGTATGTGCGCTATGCTAAAATGATGAAAGGTTATTTCAAGCGGATGTTGTGGAACGACGCTGAAAAAGCGGAAGATTTTGTACACGATTTGTTTGCTAAAATCATCAAAAATCCAGCTTCATTTGATGCTTCCCGTTCGTTTAAAACGTGGTTTTTCTCCGTTGCGAATAACATGTGCAAGAACGAATACAAAAAGCAAGAAGTTAGGAAAGGCACTTCCAATGGCTTGGACGAACATTTTGTCATCAAAGATCATCAAACCGACGTGATGAATGAAGTGCAAGATCAGTTTTTTGGAAAAGCGTTTGAATATCACATTGAACAATTAGATATCAAACACAGTGAAGTTTTTAAATTGAGACATTTGGAAGGATTGTCGATCAAAGAAATTGCAGATGTTTTGTCGGCAAATGAAGGTACAATCAAATCGCGTTTGTTTTATGCGACCAAATATTTGGCTGAAAGTCTCAAAGAATTTAATCCCATTTTAAATAGATAGTCATGCAAGCAGACGACCTAGAATATATTTTATGCAAAGAATATGGTGAATTAAGTGCTTCAGAAAAAGCGCAAATTCAGGATATTTGTCCTTCTGAAGAAGAATTTTTGCAGATGAAACACTTTTTCTTTGCGGTTGAAAATTACGCGCAAGAAACTGCCAATTTTGATTCACCAGCTGAAAGCACGAAAGAAAGTTTGGATGCGCTTTTCTATCAAACTTACCAAAGTAAAGGAATTTTGTGGTACAATTCGCTTTGGCTAACCATTTATGCGCCAGAGAAAAAGTTTCATCAAAAACCGCTTTTTCGTGTTGCTGCGTTGTTTATTTTGTCGCTGTCAGTTTTGCCTTTTGTTGGGAAACAAGATGTAGCTGAAAATCAATTGGCGAAACTAGAAGAGAAAGCAAAAACAGACGATTCAAATTCAAGTACGAAAGTTCAAGAAAAGGTAAATGAAACAGTTGAGATCAAAGTTCAAAGTCCGATTTTTACTCAAAAAAAACAGCAAAAAGTTGAACAATTGAACATTCAACTTGCTCAAATGGATGAGGTTAAAATAGAGGATATAGCGCAGGAAACGACAGTTTCTGACAAAATTTCTGTTAGCGCGACTTCTGCGACTACAACCCTTTGCGCTCCAGGAAGTGCGATTACTTTCACTGCAAATGCCAGCGTACCGACGCAAACGTTCACTTGGGCACATTCAGATGGAATATATGCCGGAGCAGAATTTGAGAAGGACAAAAAAAGTGAAAATGAGAAAAGTTTGGCGGTGTTAGATTTATTGACTCCGACTTTTTGAGAATTGGTTTTTCAATTCATTTGATTGTCATCATTTTCTTCTTGTAGTAAACGATTTTTTTCAGCTTTCAATTCTTGAATTCTAGCTTTTTTGCCGTATTCACGGATGTTTCTTGCAGTTTCGGTATAATACTCGTGTTCGATTTCTATGTAATTCAATTGAAAATCGATCCATTCTAAATCGGTCATCACTTCACCAATGTTCTCCATTTCTTTTCTCAACTTTTTGGAGACATTTGCATAATCTGCTCGACCGAAATAATCATGGTCTGCATCACACATGATTTTTTCCAACATCGTTTCAGGCTGAACATCGTGTTTTGTGGCTGCAATAATTTTGGTGATGATATTTATTTCAGTCTGAGAATAACCAAATTTCGGCAGATTGTTTTCCGCCAATTTCATCCCAAACGTTTCGTTGTTATGGTACGTCACCAAAAAACCAGCGTCGTGGTAATAAACTGCTGTTCTCAATAACATCAAATCATGGTCTGACAATCCTTCTAATTTCGCAAATCGAACGGCGGCTTTTTCAACATTTGCAGTATGTTGCAAATCGTGGTAAATCAATTCATCAGGCAAAGAAGATTTTAGTTTATTCAAAATGTCTTTTTGCATGTGCTGAAAATCAACCGTTGGCAAATCACAAATTTGCAAAATGTATTTATTGGGAACTTTTCCTTCTTTGTACAAGCAATATTCATCTTTAATCACATCTAGAAAAAACATTTCCTCGGTTCCGCCACGTTTTTTGATTTCTACATTCCCATGAAAAGTAGTTTCAAAATAATCTTGAATGGTTGAAAAAACTTTTTTAGTGATTAAAATTTTGTCTGGTTCAGATTCTTGTTCTGCACGAGAAGCAATATTTACCGTGTCGCCCCAAACATCAAAGCTGAATTTTTTTGTCCCGATAATTCCTGCAACCAATGGTCCAGCATGGATTCCAATTCGTATTTCCCAGAATTCTTTGTTCATTGCCAATCCAACTTCTCTTTCATTGATCATGAAATTGCGCATTTCAATGGCAGCCAAACAAGCACGGATTTCTGGCTGAGGCGCATTTTCAGTTACTCCAGCCAAAGCCATGTATGAATCTCCGATGGTTTTGATTTTTTCTAGTTTGTAACGCTCGGTGATTTCGTCAAATTTGGTGAAATAGAATTCTAATTTTTTCAATAATTTGAGTGGACTTATCGCACGAGATTTTTGAGAGAAGCCAACAAAATCAGTGAAAAGTACCACGCCATTTTCTACCCTTTTTGGAGAAAATTTCCCGTTAGTATTTAAATCGGAAAGTACATTTTCAGGAAAAATATTTTCAAGTAATTGACCGATTCTTTGGTCTTTGTAGTAAAGCGATTTGTAAACTTCAATTTTGGCTTTCACCAAATTGGGATTAAAAGGTTTTTGGATAAAATCAATTGCACCTTCGTTCAATCCTTTTACCAAATTGGAACCAGATTGAGAATTTTCAGTGAGTACAATTTTGTAGACGTTTTTAACGGTACTCGCTTCTTTGAGCGATTGTAACAATTCTATTCCGCCGAAAAATGGTGAGTCAATGTTGATTAATAAAATTCCGACTTCTTTTTGCTTGAGAATGGCTAGTGCCTGATAGACTGAAGTAGCCATCAAAACATTGTTCCCACTGCCATTTAAGATTTCTTTCAATCCCCTTTGGTTGGTCAAATTGTCGTCAATGATCAGAATATTGATAAAACGCTCCAAAGTCAGATTGAATTAAAAGTTTCGTCAACGAATATAGCAGAATTTCTCCTAAAAAGAAATGAATTTTGTCAATATTTCAAAAAAAGATTTGACTCAAGGATATTGTACTTTTTACTAAAAATACAGTTAATTGAAAATCAAACTAGTACTGTTCACTTTCGTTTGGGAAATCACCTGATTTTACATCTTTTATGTAGTCCTCAAAAGATTGTTTCATCTGGTCATATAGATTGTTGTATTTTCTCAAAAATCTAGGACTGAACTCATTGTTGATTCCAAGCATGTCGTGTACTACTAATACTTGACCGTCAACGCCATTTCCTGCGCCAATACCGATGATTGGAATAGAAACCGTTTTTGCCACTTTTGTTGCCAATGAAGCTGGAATTTTTTCTAAAACGATGGCGAAACAACCCGCTTCTTCCAATGCGATTGCATCTTCAATCAAACGTTGCGCTTCGTCTTCTTCCTTGGCTCTCACAACGTAAGTTCCAAATTTATAAATGGATTGTGGAGTCAAACCTAAATGTCCCATGACAGGAATACCTGCAGTCAAAATGCGTTTGATCGATTCTAAAATTTCTTGTCCTCCTTCTAATTTTACAGCATGTCCACCAGATTCTTTCATGATTTTGATGGCATTTGAAAGCGCTTCTTTGGAATTTCCTTGGTAGGAACCGAAAGGCATGTCAACCACAACCAAGGCGCGATCTACTGCACGAACAACGGAGGAAGCGTGGTAAATCATTTGATCCAATGTAATTGGCAAAGTCGTTTCGTGACCAGCCATCACGTTTGAAGCTGAATCGCCAACCAAAATCACATCAATTCCAGCAGCATCAATGATTCTAGCCATTGAAAAATCATAACCTGTAAGCATGGAAATCTTATGACCCGCATTTTTCATTTCTTGCAATACATTGGTAGTTACGCGTTTTACATTTTTGTGAACTGACATAATTAAGTTTTTAATTCAACGTGAATTTACAAAATTAAGGAAAATTGATTGGTTGAGTCTTTAAAAGTGGATTATGTGGGAATTTTTGTTGCAGATTGTGTGCTTTTGAATAATTTAAATCGCATTTAAACGTTCTTACTTGCATGAAAATAGTTTTGACGATTTGTGTAATTTGTTTTTTGTTTGATTTAAATGCACAAGATTGGAACCAAATCTCCGATTTTACGGGTGATTCAAGAGATGATGCTTCAGTGTTTAAGATTAACAGTCAGGTTTACTGTGGGTTAGGCATGAATGCAGGCTTTAGTTGTACTTCCGATTTTAAGATTTTCGATTTAAATACTGAAACTTGGTCGAATGGAATAAGTTTACCCGTTGGAGAAGAAAGACAGTATGCAACTGGATTTTCACACCAAGGTTTTGGATATATTTTTGGAGGAATAAATTCAAATCCTACCTATTTAAATGACTTTTGGAAGTTTGATCCTGTTAATAGCACATGGAATTCCCTGCCAGATTTGCCTTCATCAGGAAAGGCAGGAGCAGTAAGTTTTTTGATTAACGATACGGTTTATATTGTTGGTGGTAAAACCAACGGAGGAATGATTTCCAATGAAGTTTGGGCTTTCGATTTGATTCAAGAACAATGGTTTCAAAAAGGGAATCTTCCCATAGATGGAATTTGGCGAGGGGTTGGTTTTTCGTGGAATGATGCTGGAATTATTGGGCTAGGAAAGTTAAACGGAGGAAATATGAACACTGGATTTTATCAATATTTGCCAGTTTCTGATACTTGGCAGTTAATCAGTCAAGTGAATGTAGCGCCAACAACTTATTCCATGTTTGCTCAAATTGGCAAGTATGGATTTATTTACGGTGGAATGTTGGAAAATCAGTCATATTCTAATCAGTTTTTAAGGATTGATATGGAAACAAGGGAAACAGCAACGTTAACAAATTTTCCTGCAGAAGCGAGGAGGGGCGGAGTTTCATTTGTAGGCAACAATGATTTTTATATTTCAACAGGTGTTTCCGCGGTAGCAAGATTGAATGAAACGTGGAAAGCATCTTACATTCTTGGAATTGAGGATGAAAAAGCAATTGAAAATGTGAAAATCTATCCAAATCCTTTGAATAACTGGATGGTGATTGAATCAGAAATAGAAATTCAAAACATTGAAATACTGGATGTTTCAGGAAAGTTGATTGAATCGAAAAAAGTAAACTCCAATCAAATTGAAATTCCAATTGACCTTGAAAACGGGATTTATTTAGTGAAACTAATCGCTTTAAATTCTGAATTTATTGAAAGAATTTGTGTGCAGAATTAGTCTTGTTTTTTTTGCAGATGTTTAATTACTTCAGCAGCTCCGTAAAGTCCAAATAACCCCGGCATGTAGCTAACGGTTCCGTAAAACGAGCGTTTAAAATTACTTCCGTCAGTCATTTTTAGAGCAGATTTCAATTGAATTTCGGAAGAAAAAACCGTCTTGATTCTTCTATAATCGATGTTTTTCTTTTTCAATCTTTTTTTGAGGTGAAGTGCTAATTTGCAATTGTTTGTATTTCCCAATAAGGCTACTTGTACTTTGGATGGATCTGACTTTCCGCCCGCTCCAAGGTGAGAAATGATTTTAATTTTCAATCTTTTACAAGCGATAATCCATTCTAGTTTGGGAGAAACAGAATCGATGCAATCCATCACATAATCAGGTTTTGATTCTTGTAAAATTTCCCAAACACGCGCAGGAATCACAAATTCTTCAATCACAACCAATTCAACTTCGGGATTGATGTCTTTGATTCTTTCAGCAAGCACAACAGCTTTGTTTTTGCCAATCGTTGAGTCGAGTGCGGTTAATTGTCTGTTTTTATTGGTTTCATCGAAGCAATCACCATCAATCAAAGTTATTTTGCCGATTCCAGCTCTTGCGATGAATTCGCCAGCAAATGAACCAATTCCACCAAGACCTACAATTAAAACATGTGCATTTTTCAGTTTTTCTTGATTTTCAGCTCCAATCAACAATTCTGTGCGCTCCAGCCAATTACCCATTTCTTATTTTTTTTGCAAAAGTACTTCAAAAAAGAAATGTACAAAGAAGTTCAGCGTTTAACTTTTTTGAATACCAGTGAAAAATTTTCTAGAATTTGCGTTGAAAGTTCATCAATCGAGATGTTTTTAATTTTCGCCACAGCTTCATAAACTTCTCGAATGGAGTGTGATGTGTCATCGTCAGTTTCGAGAAATAATTTTTCCAAAGGAATATTTTGAATGACTTGCTGAAGTTTTTGGTCGTAAATAATCGCCGTTCCAATGCTGATGTAGCAACCAGAATCCAAAACGCTTTCAACCAAATTTGATTTGCGAAATCCATGATAAATCCATGGTTGACTGGGTTTTAATTCCTTTTTTATCACTAATGTTTCATTCCAACTTTTTACACAATGAACGATGAGTGGCAGTTCAAACTTTTCTGAAATGGCGATTTGTTGTTTAAAAAGTGATATTTGTGTTTCAATTGGTATAGTTATGTTTTTATCTAAACCACATTCACCGATAGCAAGACAGTTTTTCTGAGTTATTTCTTTTTTGAATATGTCTTCATTGAATTCAATCTTCATCGCTTCATACGGATGAATTCCAAAAGAATACAAAGCACTTAAATCATTTTTGGTTTTTCCATTTAATATGAAAATTCCATCAGATTGTTCAAAATGGGTGTGTATGTTGACGAACATTTGCGAAAGAAAAAGTATCAAAAAGGCAATATTGGGATTTTTTTTTTACTTTCACGGCTTAAACTATTAAATAAATTATGGAATCATCTGTACAAAAAGGTCATCCAAAAGGATTATATCTGTTGTTCTTTACAGAAATGTGGGAAAGGTTCAGCTACTACGGTATGCGTGCAATTTTCACTTTATTTATGGTCAATGCGTTGATGTTTGATAAATCTTTGTCATCAACCGTTTACGGAAATTACACAGGATTAGTTTATTTGACACCATTAATTGGAGGTTATGTAGCTGATAGATATTGGGGAAATAGAAGGTCTATTTTCATTGGAGGTGTGATGATGGCAATAGGACAATTTTTCATGTTCTTGGCTGGAAGTTTTTACACTGAAGTAGGTTTTGCTACAACAATGATGTTTACAGGACTTGGATTTTTGATTTTCGGAAATGGATTTTTCAAACCAAATATCTCAACGATGGTTGGTCAACTGTATCCAGAAGGAGATAAAAGAGTCGATTCAGCTTTCACCATTTTCTACATGGGAATCAATTTAGGAGCATTTATTGCGCCATTGGTTTGTGGAACGTTGGGTGAAGTTTATGACCAAGATGGTTTGGTTGTTCCAGCCGCATTCAAATGGGGATTCTTGGCTGCTTGTATTGGTATGATTATCAGTATTATTTCTTTTGAATTGTTGAAAAATAAATACGTTGTTTCTCCTACAGGTGAAGCAATTGGTACAACTCCGAAGAAAGTAGTGAAACCAGTTGGTGAAAAGAAAAAATTGAATGTGAAACAAATGTTGACTTGGGCAGTAATCTCATTGTTGTTGTTTGTTGTTTTCAAAGGTTTGTTAGGATTTGATTTGATTGGAGCCTTTATATATACTGCTTGTATCATTGCGCCAGCATCCATTATTACTGATAAAAGTTTGACTTCTGTTGAAAAACAAAAAATCTGGGTAATTTTTATCATTGCATTTTTCGTGATTTTCTTCTGGTCTGCTTTCGAGCAAGCGGGGGCTTCTCTAACTTATTTTGCGCAAGAGCAAACAGATAGAAGTTTGTTTGGAACTGAAGTACCATCTTCTTATTTCCAAAGTATCAATGCAGTAGCAATCGTAATTTTCGCTCCGATTTTTGCAATTATTTGGACTCGTTTAGGGAAAAAAGACAGAGAACCTTCTTCTCCAGTAAAACAAGCTTTGGGTTTATTCTTATTGGCTGTTGGATATTTGATTATCGCAATGGGTGTAAAAGATTTGGATCCAGCTTTGAAAGTAAGCATGTTCTGGTTGGTAACACTTTATACTGTTCATACGTTTGGTGAATTGTGTTTATCACCAATTGGTTTGTCAATGGTTGTGAAATTGGCGCCAGTTCGTTTTGCTTCTTTATTAATGGGAGTTTGGTTCTTGTCAACGGCAACTGCGAATAAGTTTGCTGGAGATTTGAGTTCATTGTATCCGGAAGAAGTTCACATGGAAACAAGTGTTCCAGCGACTAAATTCATGTTTAATTCAGCAGATACAACATTAACTAAAAATGTTACATTGGATAGCAATTATGTAGTAGCTGTAGCGAAAGCATTTCCAAATTCAATGGCAGATATTAAATTAGTGTCTGATGGATTTGAAAAACCAAAAGAATTAGGTTTTGTAGATCAAGTGATGGTAAATCTTTTTGGTTCTAACGAAAAAGAGAAAGCTGATTCTCTATTAGAAATTAAACCAACTTCTGTTTCTAAAAATGAAGTTTCTAAGTTTCATTTAAAACAAATTGTTGGATCTGAGCCTAAATTTGCATTTGCGCACTTTTTGAGTAAAGATGGAAATACGCTTTATGTATTGAAAAATATTGTTGGTAAAAAAGGTAAACCAGATACAAATACGATTGAAGTTTGGAATTTGAAACCGAAAAAACCAATGTTCTTAGGTATGAAAATTGAAAACTTATACAACTTCTTCATGATTTTTGTTTTCATGGCAGGTGGGGCATCAGTTGTATTATTCTTACTATCTAAAAGATTATTGAAAATGATGCACGGTGTGCGTTAATTTATAATTCATATTTTTGAAGCAGTCCGATGAAAAACGGGCTGCTTTTTTTTTATCAAACAACTATTTAAATTTTTTCAGAATTATGGCTAAAGATCGCAAACATCCACAGGCATTGCCTTATTTGTTTTTCACTGAAATGTGGGAAAGATTTGGTTATTATTTGATGATAGGAATTTTCACTTTGTATTTAAAAGATGCCAATCAAGGATTTGAATTATCAGAAGCTGAGTCGGCGAGTTTATACGGAACTTTTATCGCTTTGGTGTTTTTTACGCCATTTATTGGAGGTTTATTGGCTGATCGAGTGCTTGGATACCGACTTCCAATTGTTGTTGGAGGAATAATGATGGGAATAGGATATTGCATGATGGGAATTCACTCCTTTGGAATGCTTTATTCAGGGATGTTAATGGTCGTTTTAGGAAATGGATTGTTTAAGCCCAATATTTCTACCTTATTAGGGAATTTATACAATACAGATGAACTCAGAGGTCAAAAAGATGAGGGCTACAATATTTTTTACATGGGAATCAATATTGGTGCTTTCATTTGTAACATTGTTTCTGCCTTTTTGATCAACAAATATGGATATTCGATTGCTTTTGTCGGCGCTGGAATAGGTATGTTTGTAGGAGTGGTTGTTTTTATGCTGGGAAATAAGCATTATTTGACTGGTGATGTCAAAAAAGTAGCAGCACCTGGTGAAAAACCTTGGTGGATAGACTTATTAATAGTAATCGTACCAGCCTTAATTTTTGCTGTGGTTGGATATTTCATCAATGGTGTTCCTTCAGAAACAAATACACACTCCTTTTTAGTAAAGGATGATGTAACTGATGCGTTCCTTTTTGCATGTATTCCAGTGATTTTCTTTTTTGGATACATTTTGTTTACAGCACCAAAAAACGAGAGAAGAGTAGTGAGTGCGATTTTAGTCGTTTGTTTGGCAGTAATTCCTTTTTGGGCGATTTTCAAACAGAATGGAACCGTTTTGAATACATGGGCCAATAATTACACGAATAGAGATGTTCCTAAAAGTATAAGTTCAGGTTTAAAGAACATGAGTTTAGCGGATGTTGTGAAATATGAAAAATCGAAAGAGCCAGAGCAAGTGTTAGACAAACACTTTCGAAAAATTGAAGGAGAGAAGAGCATTCAGTATCCAAGCTATTTTAAAAATTACCAAGGAGTTGATAAATTAAAAGACGGAGATCAAGTTGCGGTTTTTAATACCAATATTTTTCAATCCGTTAATCCTTTTTGGGTAATTATTTTGACTCCATTAGTTGTTGGAATCTTCAGGTTTTTGCGTTTTAGAAAATTAGAACCATCTATTCCTATCAAGTTTGTATTGGGATTATTTATTACGGGTTTATCTTGTCTGGTAATGGTAGCAGCCGTTAATTCTTCGATGAACGGGGAAATCAAATCTAGTTACTGGTGGTTTTTTGCCGCTTATGGCGTAATCACAGTAGGGGAGTTGTGTTTATCTCCAATCGGTTTGTCGATGGTTTCAAAATTATCACCAGCTAGATTAACTGCATTGATGATGGGCGCATGGTTTATCTCAACTTCCATCGGAAACAAATTGAGTGGTGTGATAGCATCGTTGTGGGATCAATATGAAGACAAAGCATCTTTTTTTATGTTGAATTTTTATTTAATGATGGGGGCAACCTTGCTATTAATCATTCTTACTCCTTGGCTATTGAAAATTTTCCGAGAACAAAATAAGTAATTAATCATTTTTATAAATGTCAGCAAACAATACAAGTTTTAAATTTAACTTCTCATACTGGATTATAGTATTCATTCTTTTATTGGCTAGTATTCCAATTTTAACAATGAATGATCAGAAAAATCTAGCCAAGGTTATAGGGATTTTTACAGTTGTATTGACTGCATTTGCAATTCGTCGTTGGTTGTATTTTGCAAATAAATCGAAAGGAAGACCAAGTAAAATTAATTTGAATATTAATGACAGGTATTGGCTGATCGAAAACATTGACTTTTATAAGAAGCTGAGTATATCTGATAGAAAGATTTTTGAAGATAGAATAGCACTTTTTGTAACAGATGTTATTATTACTGAAATTGGTAAAGATGTACCTGACAGAGAAGTCTGTTTGTATGTTGCATCATCTGCTGTAGTCACTTTTTGGGGATTGCCCTATTGGAACTATGGTCGATTGAGTGAAGTTTTGGTATATCCGAATAATTTTACGCATGAAAATGAAATCGATCCGAAAGGTCAAGTTTTAGGGAAAGTGCATCACGGCGGATTAATGGATACAACAATGATACTTTCATTACCAGCATTAGTGGCAGGTTTTAAAAACCCAAATGACAAGCAAAATGTTGGTATTCATGAATTCGCGCATTTAATTGACAAAGCAGATGGCTTTATTGACGGATTACCTGTTGAATTGACATTAGATTTAAGAAGCAAATGGATTGAACTATTTTCAAAGGAGTTTAAAGCGCTGCAGGAAACTTCGAATGACATTAATGCATATGGTGCCGTTAGCTTACCAGAATTTTTTGCTGTCATAATAGAGTACTATAAAGAATCGCCGTTAGTGTTAGAACGAAACCACAAAGAATTATTCTATTTAATAAAAGAATATTTCAATGACAATAAGTCCGAAAACACTTAATTTCACTTCCGGATTCTACTTTTACAATGCCAAACTTTTATTTTTTATTAAATTCTAATTAAGATTAAATCACATATTTACAAGTGTTTAACTACATTATTAAAATTTAATTAAAAAAAGATTGTTGAAAACGCTTGTTGAATTAAAAAGAGTGTGTACCTTTGACCCCGCTAACGAGCGAAAATAAAGTTAAATTGACATAGGTTTACGATTAAGTTTTTGCGGAGGTCAGAAAGAAAAAAAATAAATTTTATTTCAAAAGGCTTGCAATAATAAAAAAGTTGATTACCTTTGCACCCCGCAAACGAGTGGAGGTTTAGAAGAGTTTATGAGCAGGAATGTTTATAGATTGACAGAATAAGTTCTTTGACAAATTAGGAAATAAGGAAACAGCGTAACAATAAATCGGATTGAGCTAACAACAAAAATTCAAAGTTTTATACAACGGAGAGTTTGATCCTGGCTCAGGATGAACGCTAGCGGCAGGCCTAACACATGCAAGTCGAGGGGCAGCACGTCTTCGGATGGTGGCGACCGGCGCACGGGTGAGTAACGCGTATGCAACCTACCCTATTCTGGGGGATAGCCCGAAGAAATTCGGATTAATACCCCATGGCACTAAGATGTGGCATCACAATTTAGTTAAAGGTTACGGAATAGGATGGGCATGCGTCCCATTAGCTAGATGGTAAGGTAACGGCTTACCATGGCGACGATGGGTAGGGGGTCTGAGAGGATGGTCCCCCACACTGGTACTGAGACACGGACCAGACTCCTACGGGAGGCAGCAGTGAGGAATATTGGTCAATGGGCGAGAGCCTGAACCAGCCATGCCGCGTGCAGGATGACTGCCCTATGGGTTGTAAACTGCTTTTATCAGGGAATAAACCTTTCTACGTGTAGGAAGCTGAAGGTACCTGATGAATAAGCACCGGCTAACTCCGTGCCAGCAGCCGCGGTAATACGGAGGGTGCAAGCGTTATCCGGAATCATTGGGTTTAAAGGGTCCGCAGGCGGATTTATAAGTCAGTGGTGAAAGCCTATTGCTCAACAATAGAACTGCCATTGATACTGTAAGTCTTGAATTCGGTCGAAGTGGGCGGAATATGACATGTAGCGGTGAAATGCTTAGATATGTCATAGAACACCGATAGCGAAGGCAGCTCACTAGGCCTGGATTGACGCTCAGGGACGAAAGCGTGGGGAGCAAACAGGATTAGATACCCTGGTAGTCCACGCCGTAAACTATCAATACTCGATATTGGCGATATACAGTCAGTGTCTAAGCGAAAGTGATAAGTATTGCACCTGGGGAGTACGATCGCAAGGTTGAAACTCAAAGGAATTGACGGGGGCCCGCACAAGCGGTGGAGCATGTGGTTTAATTCGATGATACGCGAGGAACCTTACCAGGGCTTAAATGTAGAACGCATAGAGTGGAAACACTTTAGTCTTCGGACGGTCTACAAGGTGCTGCATGGCTGTCGTCAGCTCGTGCCGTGAGGTGTTGGGTTAAGTCCCGCAACGAGCGCAACCCCTATCATTAGTTGCCAGCGAGTCATGTCGGGGACTCTAATGAAACTGCCAGCGCAAGCTGAGAGGAAGGCGGGGACGACGTCAAGTCATCACGGCCCTTACGTCCTGGGCCACACACGTGCTACAATGGTTGGTACAGAGGGCAGCTACCGGGTGACCGGATGCAAATCTCTAAAGCCAATCTCAGTTCGGATTGGAGTCTGCAACTCGACTCTATGAAGCTGGAATCGCTAGTAATCGCGCATCAGCCATGGCGCGGTGAATACGTTCCCGGGCCTTGTACACACCGCCCGTCAAACAATGGAAGTTGGGGGTGCCTGAAGTCGGTAACCGCAAGGAGCTGCCTAGGGTAAAACCGATAACTGGTGTTAAGTCGTAACAAGGTAGCCGTACCGGAAGGTGCGGCTGGAACATCTCCTTTCTAGAGAAGCCAATTCGAGGTTTCGCTGTTTCCCTTTCTTATTTTCTAATTTAAAAAAAAACAAGAGTCTCTCTCTACAGAGATTGAGTAGGAGGACTTGAAAAAGTCCCGTAGCTCAGTTGGTTAGAGCACTACACTGATAATGTAGGGGTCAGCGGTTCAAATCCGCTCGGGACTACAAAAAAAATATTTAGATTTTGATTTCTAACTAAAGTTCAAGCGAGAATTTTAAAAGAAATACATTCAAAATTTATTGGGGGATTAGCTCAGCTGGCTAGAGCGCCTGCCTTGCACGCAGGAGGTCATCGGTTCGACTCCGATATTCTCCACAATAGTAGCAACACATAACGATGGGTTGCTTTTTTTTGAAAGATTACCACTGAGTAATTGTTAGGAAATAGTAAATTAAATTTTTATTTCCACAACAAAGTTCTTTGACGTATTGGAATTGATTGAAGTAATAATAAGAAATTAGGCGACTAATAAGTTAATAAGGGCACACGGGGGATGCCTAGGCTCTGAGAGGCGAAGAAAGACGTGATAAGCTGCGAAAAGGTTTGGGGAGGAGCAAATATCTTGTGATCCAGACATATCTGAATGGGGAAACCTAGCTGGTTGAAGACCAGTTACCCGCAAGGGGGCGAACGCGCTGAACTGAAACATCTAAGTAGGCGCAGGAAGAGAAAACAATAGTGATTTCCGTAGTAGTGGCGAGCGAAGTGGAAATAGCCCAAACCGGTGTTGTTTCGGCAGCACCGGGGTTGTAGGACCACGATATTTGAGTATGTTTATAGAAGAATAGGATTGGAAAGTCCGACCGTAGAGGGTGATAGTCCCGTATTTGAAATGAATTTTACAAGATAGTGGTATCCTGAGTAGGGCGGGACATGTGAAATCCTGTCTGAATCTGCCAGAACCATCTGGTAAGGCTAAATACTCCTCAGAGACCGATAGTGAACCAGTACCGTGAGGGAAAGGTGAAAAGAACCCTGAATAAGGGAGTGAAAAAGACCCTGAAACCGTGTGTCTACAAGCGGTCGAAGCATTTAGGTGCGACGGCGTGCCTTTTGCATAATGATCCTACGAGTTACTCCTCATTGGCAAGGTTAAGTTTTTAAGGAACGGAGCCGAAGCGAAAGCGAGTCTGAATAGGGCGCTTAGTCAGTGGGGGTAGACGCGAAACCTTGTGATCTACCCATGGTCAGGTTGAAGTTCCGGTAACACGGAATGGAGGACCGAACGAGTAAACGTTGAAAAGTTTTTCGATGAACTGTGGGTAGGGGTGAAAGGCCAATCAAACTGGGAAATAGCTCGTACTCCCCGAAATGCATTTAGGTGCAGCGTTCAGGTTGAGTCTTATAGAGGTAGAGCTACTGATTGGACTAGGGGGCTTCACCGCCTACCAAATCCTGACAAACTCCGAATGCTATAAGATATACTGAGCAGTGAGGGCATGGGTGCTAAGGTCCATGTCCGAGAGGGAAAGAACCCAGACCATCAGCTAAGGTCCCCAAATATACACTAAGTTGATCAAACGTTGTGCGGTTGCATAGACAGCTAGGATGTTGGCTTGGAAGCAGCCATTCATTTAAAGAGTGCGTAACAGCTCACTAGTCGAGCGATCGTGCGTGGATAATAAGCGGGCATTAAGTGTATTACCGAAGCTATGGATTTGTATTTTAATACAACTGGTAGGGGAGCATTCTATTCAGCGTTGAAGGTGCATGGTGATGTGTGCTGGAGCGGATAGAAAAGCAAATGTAGGAATGAGTAACGATAATGCAGGCGAGAAACCTGCACACCGATAGACTAAGGTTTCCTGAGCGACGCTAATCGGCTCAGGGTTAGTCGGGACCTAAGGCGAACCCGAAGGGGGTAGTCGATGGATAATGGGTTAATATTCCCATACTTGTTATAACTGCGATGGGGTGACGGAGTGATGAAAGGACCGCGCACTGACGGAATAGTGCGTTAAAGAGTGTAGGTATAAGGACTGTAGGCAAATCCGCAGACCTTGCCGAACTTGATAGTACCATGAGGCTTCGGCCAAGTGGATAGTGTCCCTAAAGGCTTCCAAGAAAAACCTCTAAGCTTCAGGTTATAACAACTCGTACCGCAAACCGACACAGGTAGTCAAGGAGAGAATCCTAAGGTGCTCGAGTGAATCACGGCTAAGGAACTAGGCAAAATGGTCTCGTAACTTCGGGAGAAGAGACGCCAACAGCAATGTTGGCCGCAGTGAATAGGCCCAGGCAACTGTTTATCAAAAACACATGGCTTTGCAAAATCGAAAGATGACGTATAAGGCCTGACACCTGCCCGGTGCTGGAAGGTTAAGAGGAGATGTTAGTTTCGGCGAAGCATTGAATTGAAGCCCCAGTAAACGGCGGCCGTAACTATAACGGTCCTAAGGTAGCGAAATTCCTTGTCGGGTAAGTTCCGACCTGCACGAATGGTGTAATGATCTGGGCACTGTCTCAGCCGTGAGCTCGGTGAAATTGTAGTATCGGTGAAGATGCCGATTACCCGCAACGGGACGGAAAGACCCCGTGAACCTTTACTATAGCTTCACATTGACATTGGGTAATTCATGTGTAGGATAGGTGGGAGACGTTGAGGCTGCATCGCTAGGTGTAGTTTAGTCGTCCTTGAAATACCACCCTTGAATTATCTGGTGTCTAACCCGTCGAATGACGGGGACATTGTGTGGTGGGTAGTTTGACTGGGGTGGTCGCCTCCAAAAGAGTAACGGAGGCTCCTAAAGGTACCCTCAGCACGCTTGGTAACCGTGCGTAGAGTGTAATGGCATAAGGGTGCTTGACTGAGAGACCGACAAGTCGACCAGGTAGGAAACTAGAGCATAGTGATCCGGTGGTTCCGTATGGAAGGGCCATCGCTCAAAGGATAAAAGGTACTCCGGGGATAACAGGCTGATCACTCCCAAGAGCTCACATCGACGGAGTGGTTTGGCACCTCGATGTCGGCTCGTCACATCCTGGGGCTGGAGAAGGTCCCAAGGGTTGGGCTGTTCGCCCATTAAAGTGGCACGCGAGCTGGGTTCAGAACGTCGTGAGACAGTTCGGTCCCTATCTGTTGTGGGCGTTAGAAATTTGAGAGGACCTGCCTCTAGTACGAGAGGACCGGGGTGGACATACCTCTGGTGTACCTGTTGTGGCGCCAGCTGCATCGCAGGGTAGCTATGTATGGATGAGATAAGCGCTGAAAGCATCTAAGCACGAAACTCGCCTCAAGATGAGATTTCTTTTAAGGGCCGTGGAAGACTACCACGTTGATAGGCTACAGGTGTAAAGACAGTAATGTCAAAGCCGAGTAGTACTAATTACCCGTAGATTTATAGTCCTTACTTATTATTACTTCAATCGCCAATTGTCATTCTTAAAATATTAAGATTACATATTGGCAGATTACAAATTGCAAATTTTAAATCTGCAATCAATTAATCTGCAATCTGCAATCAACGATTTTAGGTGTCTATTGCATCATGGTCCACCTCTTCCCATTCCGAACAGAGAAGTTAAGCCTGATTGCGCTGATGGTACTGCTCTTTTGAGGGTGGGAGAGTAAGTCGACGCCACTTTTATAAATCCCGTACATTCATTTGTACGGGATTTTTTTTTGACCCATTATTTTTTTGAAAATCTATTTGCCAACGAAAATGTTGTCAGTTGAATGATGAAGGTTTGAAATTAGAGATTTGAGGAATAAATCATGGAGAATCGGCAATTACCAATTGAAAACAAATTAATCAACATTTTGAAAGCCTCATTTTTGAGGGGCTGTTCCTATTTCATTGTGTCAGTATTTAGTATTATATTTATAGTCAGAATTAATTAACTATGACTATGAAAAAGCTTGCAAATACTATTTTGAGTAAACGATTTATCCTTACTCTACTTCTGTTTAATTCCTTGGTTACGTTAAATTTATACTCGCAAACAATCGTTTGGAGCGAAGGTTTTGAAGGTTTAACAACTTCTTGTGGCAGCGCTTCAGGTTCAAATCTTGTTACAACAACATGTACACCCTCAAATTGGTTGACGAGTAAAAATTATCCATGGATAGCTTCGTCAACAGCTTTTAGAACAGGAACCAGATGTATTAAAATGACAAATAATTGGACAGGATGGTTGATCACAGCTGGTGCAAATTTGAATGCAAATACCACCTATAACCTAACGTTTTATTATAAAGGAGTTTGTTCTAGTTCATGTTCTGCTGGAATGACAGTGAAGGTTGGAGTAACAACTGTTCAAACAACTGCACCAACAACAACAACTACCGTCGTAAACAATGGAACTCAAACTAGTTATACCCAATTCACATATTCATATACTCCCACTGTTTCAGGGACATATTATTTTGGATTACAAATGTCATCAACTATTGCTGGATTTGACAATGGTTATATTGATGATATGCAATTATCATATAATTGTTCTGCACCAACAACACCTACTTTCACATCAGGTTTAACTGATATTTGTGTTGGTAGTGCTTCAACTTATACAGCTACATCAACTGGATCAATAGTGTATTCAGTACTTTCAGGTGGCGCAACAATAAACTCTACGACAGGAGCTGTTAGTAATGTTACAAGCAATTATGTTGTTAGAGCAACAGCTAATACAGGGTGTGGAACTGCAACAACTGATAGATCTGTTACTGTACACACCAATCCCATTGCACCAATTATCAGCAATGTAGGAAGTTTGACATTCTGTGAAGGACAAAATGTTCAATTGACTTCAAATTATTCTACAGGAAACTTGTGGTCATCAAATCAAAATACTGAATCAATTTATGCTACTTCAAGCGGAAACTATTCGGTGGTTTATACAGATCAAAATGGATGTTCAGCAACTTCAAATGTTGTTACCGTTCAGGTTAATGCGTTGCCTAATGCCCAGATTACTCCACAAGGGGCAACGTCTTTTTGTAATGGTGGTAGTGTTGTCTTAAATTCTTCGTCAACAACTGGAAATCTATGGTCAACTAATGCGACAACAAATAATATTACCGTGAATCAATCGGGTGATATTTCTTTGGTGGTTACGGATGCAAATGGATGTTCAGCGAGTTCAAATACTGTTACGGTTGAAGTGTATCCAGTGACATTGGATCCAATTGTTTCAGTTTCAGGAAGTCTTTCTTTTTGTGAAGGTGATCAAGTTGGATTGTATGCTTCTGCTAATGAAGGAATTGTATGGTCTACTTCAGAAACAACAAATAGTATTATCGTTTATACCGCAGGAACTTATTATTATACATATACAGATATTTACGGTTGTTCAACAACTTCTCTACCTGTTGATGTTGAAGTAATTGTAAGTCCTTCAACTCCGGTTATTAATGTACAAGGAAATACAGCAATTTGCGAAGGATCATCTGTAACTTTAAGTTCATCAGAAGCGACAGGGAATGTTTGGTCAACGAATGAAACAACAAATAGTATTGTGGTTTCTCAAGCAGGCAATTATATTCTAACTGTTACAAATGCTAATGGATGTTCTTCCACTTCTGAAGCTGTTAGTATAACTTTAAATAGTAATCCAAGCCCGATAGTTTCTGCTTCGGGTGCAACTACGTTTTGTCAAGGTGGAAATGTACAGCTTTCTTCATCAGAATCAACAGGTAATATTTGGTCAAATAACAGTCAGTTAGCATCGATTAACGTTACTAGTTCAGGAGATTATTCTGTTACAGTAACCGATAACAACGGTTGTGTAGGTACTTCAAATATTATTTCGGTGAATGTTAATCCTTTACCTACGGTTCCAACAATTTCAGCAAATGGACCGTTAACTTTTTGTCAGGGAAGCAATGTGGTTTTAACTGCTTCATCAAATGGAGGAAACAGTTGGTCAAATCAAGCAACAACAAATAGTATTACTGTCAATTCTGCTGGAACATATACAGTGACAAACACAAATTCAAATGGCTGTTCTGCTACATCATCACCGACAGTTGTTACGGTGAATTCTAATCCAATCGCATCAGCTAGTTTGACGAGTGAAAATGTAGTTACAGGTTCACCTGCTGGGATGAACTATCAATGGATTAATTGTTCAACAAATCAACAAATTACTGGGGCAAATTCGATTAGTTACACTGCACCGACCAACGGAAGCTACGCAGTTATTGTGACTAATAATTCAGGATGTAAAGACACTTCAAGCTGTGTAACTGTTAGTAAAGTTGGAATTGATGAGATTGCCTATTTAAGCAATGTTTGCTTATTCCCAAATCCAGCAGGAAATGAAGTAAATGTTCAATTTCCACCATCTTCAGGTATTTCTCAGTATGACGTTATGCTTTATGATACTCAAGGTAAATTGGTTAAAAATCAACGAATGATGAATGGTGATTTGATTAATTTATCAGAAATTCAACCAGGAATATATGTTTTAGAAGTTCAAACTGTGTATGGAAATTCAATTCTTAGATTAATTAAAGAATAGTATTTGTAAAATTGTTTTATTCATTAAATTAGCAATCCTTGGTGAGCGACAATGTGCGTTTGCCAAGGATTTTTATTTTAATATTAGATTGAAATGGAGAGTATTAAGAAATTAATTAGTGAGGGTGAACATCAGAAGCAGGATTTCAAGTTTAGAATTGAAGATCAAAGAAAGATTGCAAGAACGCTAGTTGCATTCGCCAATACTGATGGAGGGAGACTTTTAATCGGGGTCAAAGACAATGGTAAAATTTCAGGGATTAATCCAGAAGAAGAGTTTCATATGATTCAAGGTGCTGCTCAGATGTATTGTAAGCCAGTTCTGGAATTTGAATCAAGGATTTGGCAGGAAGAGATGAAATTAGTTCTTGAAGTAAAAATTGAACCAAGTGCGAATCATATTTTTCAAGCACAAGACGAAGATGGAAACTGGAAATTTTATATTAGAAGAAAAGATCAAACGCTCATCGCAAATAAGATCATTCAAAAAATTTGGAGACTTGAGCAAAACGCAATAAGAAAACCGTCAATTTTTGGTGAAAAAGAATTGATAATCCTGAAACTAATCAAAGAAAATGAACCTTTAACTTTGAGTAAAATTTACAGAATTTCTGAACTAAATAAGTCGAACATAGATCAAATCGTTTCACTTCTGGTATATTGGAAGATGATAAAAATGAATTTCGATGACGACGACGTAAAATATGAAATTGATGAAAAACAATCCTAAGCATTTAGTTGCTTGAGGGCATAAATTTTTCGTAAAAATCGAGCACTCGAACTTGAATCATAGCCAATATTCTTTTGTTGATGTCTTTCTGTAGTTTAGAGTAAAAATCCCATTCTTGCTTGTCAAAAAATGAAATAATCATTCCAATTAAATGATTTCGTAGCGCCTGATTCCCTGAAAGCAAATCGTTCAGCATTTTACGCTTTTTTGTCCCAGATAAACTTCCAAAATTTGGATTCATCTGGAAGCAATACATTAATGTCAAACGGCACAATCCTGGACCTTGAAATTTTAATATTGGTCTGAGTGTTTGATTCTGAAACAACTCTGATTCAGTCATAGATTCAGTGATTTCAAATTTAATTGCAGGAAGTAATGATTTGATATTAATTTCAGACATTTAATGTTTATTATATGGGAAAATATTGAGACTACTAAATTACTCTTTTATAATCTAATTCTACTTTATAAATGTTTTTTGCAGTTAAAAAAGGTTAACATAGAACTTTTTCCAAAATTAATTGCTATATTTAGAATCATTCTAGAGATTTAGAATAAATAATAAACATAAAAAATACAATCAAGTATGGGACGTCCGCCAACAAAACCAGCAAGACTGCGTGATGGATTTTACATAGAAGTTAAAAATTCCGGTTCAGGAGGAATCCGTATTAGACGCGATACCAAAGAACAAATGCTCATTGCAGCGGAAGACTATGGAAAAAGCAAACAAGTAACAATTTTAGGTGAAATTAGAAACGACAAGTGGATTCACGATTGATACAAAGAGTTTAAAAAACTTTAAAAAGCCAATGATTTAAAAAAGTCATTGGCTTTTTAGTTTTCGTGATGTTTTCATTCTCTCATTATTGAATTCGACATATCGCTATATCTCGAATTGAATTAGGTAAAGAACAATCGGAATATCGGAATAACCCGATATACTTTCACTATTCGATTTGAGTTCAATTATCGCTATATCTTAACAGCAACTAGATATTCAAAAAATTCCGTGGCTAATTTCTACTGAGAGTTAATCTCAATATAAGAAACTCAAAAAAAAAATCCCGATAACTTTCGCTACCGGGATTTTCTATTTGGTTAACTATTTCTTAGTTCAATGCTCCAGTAAAAGTTGGATTCTCAAAATATTTCAAGAACTCCATATCTTTCGCAGCTTTTGCTTTGAAATTTTTGTCTTTTGAAATTGCTTTTTTCAAGTTTGTAACTGTCAAGTCTAATTTGTCTTGACGAGCTGCAGCAATCGCTTTCAAGTAAGAACCTTGGGCAGATTCTTTGTCTGGTGATGCATCGATTGTTTTAACTGCACCTGCAACATCTCCGTTTAACAATTGAGCCAATGCTTTGTTGAAATTACCATCACCTAAGTTTGAAACTGCTGATGCATAAACTCCATCTTGGATAGCAATAATTCCTAAGTTATATTTAGCTTCTGGTGAACCTCCACCTTTAGCCAATAATTCTTTAGCTTTCAATCTGTCGCCTTTAACTCCAGCTACTGCACCTAAGTTGTTTTGAGAAATTGCATTTTCTTCCAAAGAATTTGCAGCCTCAAATTTAGCTTTTGCCTCATCCATTTTGCCTTGCATAAATAATACTGCTCCAGCGTTATTGAATGATCTGTTGTCTGTTGGGAACAAACGACTTGCTTCATTGTAAAGTCTTAATTTTTCGTTTAAGTCATTTGTCAATGTTGCAGTGAAAAGAATTTCTTCTAAATCCAATGAATCAATCATTTTTTGTGACATGTTTGTCAATTCTTCATCAGAATATCCAGTTAAATCATAGATTACTCTAATTTCAGAACGACGTAATTTTGGTAAAATGTTTTGCTCTAAGAAAGTAAACGTTTTAGCCATGTTACGGATTTCTTGTTCTCTTTGAACTGGATCTTTGTACATTTCCAAAACTCTAACAACTAAGTCTTTTTCGTCTTGTTTCATGTTAGATTTAGCCAATTCAGTTTTGAATCCTTCCCAGTCTTCACCTCTTCCTGATGTAGAATAGATTTCTTCTTGTCCTTTCGCATTTTTTGCTTTTTTAGCAATTCCTTTTGCTGCTTCTTTTGCAGTGTTAGAACGATCTGAAGACAAAGACTCATTTGTTCCTTGCTCACCTTCTGGAGATGCGAAACCTGTTACACTAACGTTTTTAATAGCAATTTTAGGATTTGATTGTGCTGCAACCAACCAAGCTTCCAATGCTTTGATATCAGCGTCTTTCAATTCGTTTGGTTTAACGATTGATTTACTTTTATCGTAATTGATTTGTGCAGTATAAAATTGCTCTGTAGTTCTTTGAAAAGCATCTTCTGCCATCATTACTTTGAAATCTTTGTTTACCAATAAAGGTGTAACAACTGTTCCTTTTGCAATTTCGATTGGATCTATTTGATCTTTTTCTTTTCCTCCTTTTGAAATTTTACCCGTTACCATCAACGTTGTGTTTTCAAACGATGGTTGGTAAGCTATAACATCTGTGTAAACCATTTTACCACCAGATTTGTAAGCAATGGTATTTCCATTTCCTACTGCTTTCTCTCCCAATACTGTAACTGGTTTCAAAGCAACTCCACCTAACATTGGAATGATTTCAGCCGAAGCTTTTTTCTTGATTCCTTTTTCTGGGAAAGTAACGTCAACTTTAACGCGTACGCTGTCTCCGTGCATTTCTAATGGAGTTGGAGTAACTGTGTACTTCAAATCTTTCATCAGGTCACAACTAGTCACCAACGAACCAGCAACAGCGAAAACCGCTAAACCTTTGATACTCTGATTTCTCATAACTAAAATTTATATTCGTATTTTATTTTACAATACAATATTAAGCATTTATTTATTTACTTAGTTTTTTGAATGAATTTTTAAGTTGATTTTGAATTTTATTAACAGTTATTGGAAATTGAATTTGGACGATTTTTCTATCAAAGAGCTATCCATCGTATCGTTCAATAGTTGTTTCATTGATTTATTGTGTCTCACATCAATCCATTCTGCATCAATCTCAACCATTGGTTTTAGCACAAAAAGACGTTCTGAAATTCTAGGATGCGGAATTTCTAATTCTTCTCTGTCAGATATTAAGTCATCGTAATACAACAAATCCAAATCTAAAGTTCTATCTGAATAATTTTCAGAATCATTCCTTTTTCGTCCAGCCTTTGTTTCCAAATATTGCAAAATATTCAAAATTTCTTGAGGGGTATGATTGGTCTCGAATTTCAAAACCGCATTTAAAAATGAATTTTGAGATTCAAATCCCCAAGGTGCCGTTTCATAAATGGAAGAACTTACAATTAAATAGCCTACATTTTTTTTTAAATCTAAATATGCATCGCTCAAAATTTGAAAACTATCTCCTTCATTACTGCCTAAACCGATAAATATTATTGCCATGATTCCTGAATATTTTTCCAAAGATAGCTTGATAGTTTGAAATTATTTTTGTTGAATCTAATTAATAATCGTTTTAGATTATTTCGCATCACAAAACTAATTGTATGTGCAAAATATTTTGATTAATTAGTTTATTTCCAGAATTTTAATTGTGTTGATAAATTTAGAAGCTCACATTTTTGATTTCCAATCAATAGTTAATTAACTTTGCATTTATGGAGAATCAAACAGGAAATTCAAAAAAGCCAATCAGTCGCATTAAAAGTGCCTCCAATATTATTGCAACAGAAATTGGTAAAGTTCCACCACAAGCTGTCGATTTAGAGCAAGCTGTCTTGGGTGCGATGATGTTGGAAAAAAATGCAGTCAATGACACCATTGATATTTTGACTCCTGCCAGCTTTTATGATCCGAAACATTTTTACATTTATAAAGCCATTCGCGAACTATTCGGAAATTCAAATCCGATTGATTTATTGACCGTTTCAAATAAATTGAGACAGGAAGGTGAACTCGAATTGGCTGGTGGTGCTGTTTATATTTCTCAATTGACAAATCGTGTTGCTTCTGCTGCTCACGCTGAGTTTCACGCCCGAATAATTTCTCAAAAATTTATTCAACGTGAGATCATTCGCATGTGTTCTGAGGTTTTGAGAGATGCTTACGACGAAACAACAGACGTTTTCGAATTGCTTGGAAAAGCCGAAACAGACTTATTTTCTATTGCGGAAAACAATATGAAAAAGAATGTGGATGTAATGCAAAACGTGGTCCGCGAAGCTATCATGGAAATCGAAAAAGCCTCCAAAAATACAGACGGAATTTCAGGTGTTCCTACAGGATTTAGAGAATTAGATAAATTAACATCAGGATGGCAACGTTCAGATATGATTGTAATTGCGGCACGTCCTGCAATGGGAAAAACGGCTTTCATTCTTTCTATGGCGAGAAATACAGCGGTTGACTACGGAATGGGTGTAGCGATTTTCTCTTTGGAGATGTCTTCTGTTCAGTTGGTAAAACGTTTGATTTCAAGTGAATCAAGAATTCCCGCTGAAAAATTGAGAAAAGGAAATTTAGCTGAACACGAATTTCAACAATTGCATTCACGCATCTCAAAACTAGCAACGGCCCCAATTTATATTGATGATACGCCTGGAATCAGCATTTTCGATTTACGTGCCAAATGCCGAAGATTGAAAATGCAATACGATATCCAAATGGTGGTAATCGATTATTTGCAATTGATGACTGCAGGCGGTACCAAAGGTCCAGGAAATCGTGAGCAAGAAATTTCATCAATCTCTCGTTCGATTAAAGAAATCGCCAAAGAATTAAATATTCCAGTTATCGCACTTTCTCAGCTGAGTCGTTCTGTTGAAACGCGTGGTGGTGACAAAAGACCAATTTTATCAGATTTACGTGAATCGGGTGCGATTGAGCAAGATGCCGATATCGTGTCATTCATTTACCGTCCTGAATATTATGATTTACATCAAAATGAAGACGGTGAATCTAACAAAGGAGTAGGAGAGATTATCATCGCTAAACACAGAAATGGTGCAACAGACAGCGTGCGACTTCGTTTTATCGGTGAATTTGCACGATTTGAAAACCTCGATTCTTTTGGCGCAGAATTTGAACCGGTAATTAGTTCTGCAATGAATGCCAATCAAAATTTTGATGAAGCGAGTTCGATTTCTAGTTATACAATTCCAAGTAAAATGAACGCGGCTGAAGACAATTTCAACTTCGATCAACTTGATGAAACGCCATTTTAATGCAATTTTAGTGTATTTATAAACACAACTGTTTAACCATGAAATCTATTTTTTTAGTATTCATTTTCGCTTTGATTGCCAATCTCGGAAGAAGTTCTCAAATTCTTGTTCCGATGGACGAAACGCAAACCAATCACCTAAAATCTTATGGTGTCGCTTTTTGGATGCTAGAAAATGATTTGGTGATCGAATGGTTACTCAATTATCGCGGCGGTTCTTTTCTTTTCCCGCATTTGAAAGCAGTTGAAGAAGAATTGATTATTCGCGGCGTGAAATATGAAATCGTTTCTGACGGTCAAGCGAATTCTATCAAAAATCAAATCGCCAATCCTGAAGTGAATCAGGAAGTCGTGCAACTTGAAAAAGCACCAAAAATTGCGGTCTATACGCCTGCGGGAACAATGCCTTGGGACGATGCGGTGACAATGGTGTTGGAATATGCTGAAATTCCTTACGACAAAATTTACGATTCTGCCGTGGTAATGGGCGTTTTGCCAAAATACGATTGGTTACATTTGCATCATGAGGATTTTACTGGTCAATACGGTAAATTTTATGCGAGATACCGCGGTGAAGCTTGGTATAAAAAACAAGTCGAAGATGCTGAGGCAGATGCCAAAATGTTGGGATTTCAAAAAGTTTCTGAATTGAAACTGCAAGTTGCCAACAACATTAAAAACTTTGTCGCAGGAGGTGGATTTTTGTTCACTATGTGCAGTGGAACTGATAGTTACGATATCGCTTTAGCAGCGCACAATACGGATATTTGTGAATACATGTATGATGGCGACGGAATTGATCCAAATTGTCAGCAAGAATTGGATTTTGGCAATACATTCGCTTTCAAAGATTTTTTGTTGGTGAAAGATCCTTTGATGTACGAATATTCAAACATTGACGGCACGGAATTACACCGTTTACCTGAAAATCAAGATAAATTTACTTTGTTTGACTTTTCTGCTAAATGGGACATTGTTCCCACAATGTTGACCCAATGTCACACCGACGTGATCGATGGATTTATGGGACAAACAACAGACTTCAAAAAAGATTTAATCAAACCAAATGTCCTGATTTTGGGCGAAAATAAATCACTTGGAACTGCGCGTTATTTGCACGGAGAAATGGGACAAGGAACTTGGACTTTTTACGGAGGTCACGACCCAGAAGATTTTCAGCACATGGTTGGAGATCCGCCAACAGATTTGAATTTACACCCAAATTCTCCTGGATATCGTTTGATTTTGAATAACATTCTTTTCCCAGCTGCGAAAAAGAAAAAGAGAAAAACGTAGATTGACTAAATTACTTTTCAATCACTCTCACTTGTTTGAACAACCAATCATACATTTCATCAGTCCTAAAAACGCGTTCTAAAGCGCCATGATCTGCCCCTGGATGAATGGTATAAATCAAATTTGATTCGTCTACTGCTTTGATGGCATTCACCATTTTTTCTGATTCCGAAATTGGAACCGCATAATCTTTATTTCCATGCTGAATCCACAAAGGAATAGTTGCCAAACAAGCTGCGTCTTTAGGATTTCCACCACCACACAATGCCACTGCTGCGGTAATTTTGTCTGCATATTTACCCGCAAAATGCAAGGTTCCATAGCCTCCCAAACTCATGCCAACAACATAAATTCTGCTGCTGTCCGTATTGTACGTTTTTTGAACATATTCTAACAACGTCAACACTTTATCAGGATCCCAAGAACCAGTTGCGACTTGCGGCGCAACCACAATCGCAGGAATTTTTCGTCCTTTATCAATTTCATGAATCACTCCATAACGACGCACGCGCTCCAAATCCGTTCCAGACAAACTTTTTCCATGCAAGAAAATCAACACTGGCGGTTTTGAATTCAAAATGCTATCCGCTGGCAAATTAATCCAAAAAGGATAAGCCGCTTTGTCTTTCATCGCCGTCAATTGACTAAATGCAAAAACTGGCAAAAATGAAACTAAAATGATTGAAAAAAATGTTTTCATAGTGGGGAATTGGAGTGCAAAGATAGGGTAAAAGATTTTAATGAATTTAGTTTTTAATTCCTGTTGGGGCGCAATGCATTGCGCCCCAACAGAAAAATTAACGTTTTAAGGTTACAATGTACAACGACAATTCCGTCTTAAAGCGTCGAAGAAGCGTGTCCCAAAATCTTAATATCTTAAAGCGAAGCGGGTCTTTTCACTGTGGTCGGTAGATGTGCAATTCTCCTTTGTATATATTTTTCAAATCTATGTCCGTTATTTCAACGCGATTGTTTCTTGTTCGGATGTTTTGATGCGCTAATTTGTATTTTCCGGTTCCTGAAACTTGGTAAATTACGGCTGTGTGGTGCAACATCATTTCGGTGTATGTCACTTGGTCTTTGACGTATTTTAGTTTTACATTTTCAAATTGAATGATGTCGCCGGGAAAAATGCAATCTGTGTTGGGATTTACCTCTTGACCAAAAATATATTCCTTGTTCCATTTTGCATCCACAGATTCAAGTGCTTGGGCAGCTAAATCCCAGCATTCGCCGCGACCAACTTTTTTGTTGATTTTACTTTTTACAAATTTCAAAACGCCCACATTCAAAGTTGGAATATCATCGCAATCAGCAAGGCTGTCATTTTGGGAAAATCCAAAGGTTGAAAACAAAATGAAAATCAAAAATGTAAGATGCTTTTTCATGACTTTTGATTAAAAACGTTTATTCATGCTCAAGTTACAAATCATTTTTTTTCAAATTCATAAATGTTGTAAATTTTTTCAAAATGATGCATCTTTTTTAGGTTGTATAGCTGATTCAATGTGTTTAAAATGTTATTTCCCGGATTAGAAAAGTCGGCTCCTGCATCAAAATAAATTACTTTGGATTTTAGTTTCACGTCAAATGGCATCGAATAAACAGTATAAATCGATTCTTGATTCAATTTGGAAATCATTTTGTCGTACACTTTGATTTGATCTACATCTTTGAAAAGTGATAAGTCATAGTAATAAGCAAAATTGAGTACAAAATCATGTCCGCAAACGATGACAGAAGTTTCCTCAGTTTTCAGTTCTTTAAGTGCGTGAACCGCTTCTCGAACATGGCGTTTATTGTCTAAATTAGGTTTGAAAGTGGCGGCAAACAAAAGAATGATTGCGCCAGAAAAAATCCATTTTAAAGTTGGTTTTCCGAACAAATAATCCAATGAACAAATGATGGCAAAGTAATAGCCAAACGAAACGAAAATCAAGTATCTTTCAATGAAAATCGGAATCCAAAAAGAAATTCCAAACATGAACAAAAAGGGAAATAGAAACCAAATACAGACAATTTTTGCGTTCGTTGTTGTCGATTGGAAATCTTTATTCACAATCCATTTTACCAGCGCAGAAACGAGAATCAATAAACACAAAACGGTATTGACAGGTTGGTTTGAGAAAATCCAAAGCATGTTGTACAAACTTTCAATTCCTGTAGGTTTTTCAATCCAAGTTCCATTCGCCGCAGAATGACCAAAACGGCCGATTAAAATCCATAGATTGGGTGCGAAAAGCATTAAAACGCCAACTCCGGACAATACAAATTCCCAGAAAAATCTTTTTCTTAAATCTGAAATTACGATGATTGAAAGTCCTTGAATAGCAAAGACGAAAAATCCAAAATAATGGGTGTAAAATAACAACGTATTGAGAAGTATGAGTAACCAAAAATATTTCCGATTTTCTGTATGTTCAATGAATTGAATGAAGACATAAATCGCACAAACGGTCAGTAAACCAAACAAACTGTAAACGCGTGCTTCGTGGGCAAAAAACAAATGAAAGTTGGTAAATGTAAAAAGAAGCGCAGTGAACAATCCAACTTTAAAATGAAACATTTTGTTTCCAAGTAAGAAAATCATCACAGCCGTCATACTGCTAAAAATCATCGGTAAAAATCGCACTGAAAAAGGTGAAATCCCGAATGTTTTAATCCAAAAATGCAAAATGAGCTCAAAAAATGGTGGATTATTCCCCAAATAAAGTTGATGAATAATATTTTTCACCGACATCTGAGCATGATAAATACTGAAAGGTTCATCCCAGGCAATCGACTCGCTTGAAATGAAAATAACTTTCAGTAAAATATTGAGCAAAAGCAAAGAAATCGCTGTAATCCAAAGTTTTTTCTTCAATTTTCTGTAATTTTTTTGTTGCTTCAAAGCTAATTACTTTTAACAAATTGACAATTTTTACCAGCAATCAATCCGCTAAATTCTAGAAATAGTCAACTGTTTGTAAATCAATGTAGGTTTTTCCATTTTTTATTGTTGAAATCTTTCCTTTATCGCATTGTCATAGAAAAGATTAATGTCTAATTTCGTTCAAAAGCAAAACTTTGTTTTATGCCACAGATTAAAAATGCGATTATTCGATTTAGAATTATTGACCGTTGTTTACGCAACAAGTACAAGCCTTTCCCAACAAAAAGTGATTTAAGAACCGCCTGTGAGGAAGCGCTTTTTGGAAGTGAAGATGGTGCTAACATTTGCGATTCTACCATAGAAAAAGACATGTTTGCCATGAAAATGGAACATGATGCTCCTATCAAATACAGCAAAAGAGAAGGCGGATATTATTACACTGATGAAGATTTCTCAATCAATGATATTCCTTTGAGCGAAGACGATATCGATGCAATTAAATTCGCAACCAATACTTTGATACATTTCAGGGATTCAGCAATGTTCAAACAATTTGGATTTGCCATCGACAAAATTTTTGATCGTGTCAATATTTCACCAGATCCAAACGCAGCAGATATTGGTAGTTATGTGCAATTTGAAGTAGGTGTTTCAGCTACTGGAAATGAATTTCTTGCGCCAATTTTAAATGCAATCCGCGGAAAAAACATCATTCATTTTGATTACGAAAGTTTTGTCAACGGAAAGAAAAAATCAAGAAGAGTTGTTCCGCTTTTATTGAAGGAATACAGAAATCGTTGGTATTTAATTTCTTATGATATCGACAAAGAAAGCATCATTACCTACGCTTTGGAAAGAATGGAAGATGTGATCATGAGTAAGAAAGTTTACAATGAACCAATTGCTTTCAATGCTGAAAAATTCTTCAAAAATGCAGTTGGAATCACCGCAAGCGACAGTGCAACACCTGAAAAAGTAATCATCAAAGCAGATAATGTTGCTGCCAAGTATATTGATTCACAACCTTTTCATCATAGTCAAAAAGTAGAGAAAATAGGTAAAAACAAAACTGTTTTTTCTATGGAAGTTTTGATTTCAGAGGAATTAATCAGATCACTTTTAAGCTATGCAGGCGAAGTAGAAGTAATTGAGCCTTTGAGTTTGAGAGAAATGATGGTAAAAAGATTGGTGGAAATGTGTGATAAATATTACATCTAAAAAGCTTTAATTCAGCTTTGAAGGAGTAATTAAATCAAATCGAGGAATCAATACTGGAAATTCAACTCCAGTTTGTTTGTTCACGAATGTGTAGTGACCAGTCATAAATCCAATTTCACTTTTGAGATCACAACCACTTGAGTAAGTGTAAGTCTCTCCAGCTTCTAATACTGGTTGCTGACCTACAACACCTTCACCACTCACATATTTTGGAGCATTCAAAGAATCGTAAATAAACCAATCTCTGCGCAATAATTGAACGGTAAAAGGATTGAAATTTTCGATACTAATCTTATAATCAAAATAGAAAACATCAACTTGTAAACCAGACAATTCAGGTCTAAACTGACTTACGACAGTAATTTTGATTCCTTCTGTAATGGCTGTTATTGTCATAACAATTGATTTAAATTATTAATCTCCTTGTGAAACTAACGAATAAAATTAGTTAATAGTTTTCCTAAATGTTAAAACAACTAAAATTTAACAAATCAACAATAAAAAAAATGGGTTTTTAGATTGATTTTTTTGCTCAACTTTTGTGTAGTAATCAGTTTCATTTAATTGTAAATATATAATAATTATTTGATTATGGAAATAAAATCACATTTTTTTTGTGACCTAGTCAAAGAATCGGATTTTTTCTTTTTCTTCAATTGACTTACATCCTTGCAATCCGCCAGTGTGTAAAAAAACGACTTTTTGATTGTCGAATTCTGACGATTTTAGGGTTTCGACCAAGGCGTAAAAAGCTTTCGCTGTGTAAACAGGATCGAGTGGAAGTTGATGAATTTGGTAGGTGTCTTTGATGAATTGCAAAAGTTCTGGGGTGTATTTTCCATAACCACCAAAATGAAATTCTTCGTGAACATTGACTTTAGCCACTAGATTTGATGCAAGATTTTCATCAAACAAAAACCAATTTAAATGATTTTGCATGGTTTTTTGAACGTCAAATCCTTTCAAAACTGGAACTACGTGTAATTCTGTTTTTTCTGGTAAACCTAGCAATAATCCGCAACTGGTTGTTGTTGTTCCCTGCGCAACAAAAATATGGTCAATATCAGCAGGAAGTTCTTTCCAAATCGCTTGACAACCAATAATTCCGAAATAATTGGCACCGCCTTCTGGAACGGCATAAAATCCGGGATTTTCAAGTTTCAATTCGTCAATAAATTGTTTGTCATTGTGCAAAACATACATTTCACGCGATAGAAATTGCAATTCCATTCCAAGATCAGTGCATCTTCGCAAGGTGTGATTTGAATCTTTATTTAATTCATCACCGCGCACAAAACCAATAGATTTTAAACCGGATTCTTTCGCAGCAAAAGCCGTCGCAACCAAATGATTTGAATAAGCGCCTCCAAAAGTGAAGATTCCATAACTCTTGTATTGTTTAGCCTGCTCAATGTTGTAATACAATTTGCGCCATTTATTGCCAGAAACTTCCGGATGCAATAAATCATCTCTTTTGACCCAAACTTCGATGTTGCGTTCATCCCAATCTTTGTTTTGCAAAAGTTGCAAAATGGATTTTTCTTGTTGAATAAAATGCGTTGGACTTTCTGACATATTAATTTGAATCGGGCAACTTTTTCAAAGATAAAAACTAATTTTGCACCATGAGCGATGATTTTTCAGGTTTTTCAAAAAGAAGTAAAATGGATCCAGAAGATTATTATTTGAGTCCAGAGGGCTACATCGTTTTTACTGAAAAATATCATTTAAAGCGCGGATATTGTTGCAAAAGTGGATGCAAACATTGTCCTTACGGCTTCAATAAGAAAACAAGTACGATTGAAAAAAAGTAATTTATTTCGATTCTTTTAAAGCTCTTTTTTCATCGTCTTCCACAGTAAAAATTCCATTTTCAGGAAATCTACCTTCATATTTGCTCAAAATTTCTTTGAGACTTGCAATATCAGCATCTGAATTTCCAGTTGGTTGGAATAGAGTAGGATAGAATCCACCGATTTTCTTTTTGTAATCGATGTAACCAATGTAAATTGGAACATTCGCCTTTTGAGCAATGTAATAAAATCCTTTTTTCCAATTTGGACTGTATGAACGCGTTCCTTCTGGCGTAAAAACCATGAACATCGTTTCATTGTTGTTGAAATAATCAACTGCTTGGTCAGTAAAATTATTGTTCGATTTACGATCAACAGGAATTCCACCAATCGCTTTCAAGAACCAGCCCAATGGCCAAAAAAACAATTCTTTTTTAATCAAAAAAGTACCTTTGATATTGTATTGCATGAACGCGACTTTTCCAATGATAAAATCCCAATTGGAAGTGTGCGGACCCATCACAACTACTGCTTTTTTTACACCCTCAGGCGAATGCGGATCTATCCTCCAACCAAACATTTTCAAAATGAACATCAAAAACTTTCCCATACCACAAAGATAACGCTATTCACAATATGAAACCCAATTCCCAATTCCTAAATCCTATGGCCTATTCCCTAAATCCTTTATCCTAATGCCTAAATTTCGCTCCAAATCATTACCTTTATCCCATGCAATTAGAATTTAAATTAAAAAGAATTTTCCCAGTGCTCTTCGGATTGTTGTTTTTGTGGGGAACCTTTCTATTGTCAGAGTTTTTGTTTGCCAAAAAGATAAATGAAAATGCTTTTTATATTCCTGAATCAGCAGAATTAGTGGTTAAAATGGATGCAAAATCTTTTTTTCAATCTGCGATTTACGATGTTTTTTTGGACGATAAAGACAAGGAAGTTTTTTCACAAGTCAAAAAAATGGCTCAAAAGGATTTTGATAATTCTCCATGGAAAGATGCTGGAATTGATTTGCTTTCAGAAGTCATTTATTTTGAAAAATCAGTTTCGGGAGGTAAAATCACTGGCTTTCTATTCAATTTAACTGATGTAAAGATTTTCAAATCAAACATTTCGAGTATGGTTTCTGAAAATCAATTTTTCAATGCGAACGAAAACGTGGGAATTTTGATTTCAACAACTTCAGGAATTTCTGATAAACAAGCGAAAGCATTTGCATCACAGGCCTTGACTAAGAAAAATGTCAATCCAAAAATTTTCACATCAGAAAACAAAGAAGGACAAATTTTGTCGGTTTCTACTTCTTCAAAATCTTCTTTTGGCAAGGGACAAATGAATGTACAACTCTTATCAAATCAGTTGATGTTAGAAGGGGAATTTGCAGCACAAAATAATATTTCAACATCCAATTGGACTTTGAAAAAAGATGGTTTTCATTTGCTTTCAGGAATTATTCCACAAAATTTGGCGGACACTTTGCAGTCTAAAATGATCGCAGATGGTTTTAATTTGCCGAAAATAAATCGTCTTTCTGTCAATTACAGAGGAACAAATATTGGCGAAAACAACATTTTACCTGATGGTGATTTATTGATTTCATTTGATTCTAAATTGGACAGAAAAGCATTGGTGGAAAATCAAATCCCTTGGCAAAAATTGGGATTTGTGGTTGAAGCATCTACACCAAATGGTTTACTTTTAATCAAAGAAGAGAAAGCCTACACTTTGCGAATTTTGGATGATTTCACTTTGTTTTTCGGTTCAAATACTTCTAATTTGCTACAAAAGAAAAACACAGATTTATTTCTTTTAGAAGGAGATTTGACGAATATCACAGAAATCAACGGAGGAGGATTGATGACTGTTGGATTGAATTTTTATCCACCCTACAAAGCGAGTAAAACACTTTTTCAATCACTTTCAGTGGCGGAAATTAAGTTCAAAGCAATGAATGGGAAAAATAAATTGACTGGGAAATTTGCATTCAAAAATGAAAAAACAGTGGTGACTGAAATGTTGCGTTTTTTGTTGACTTTGAATAACTGATTTTACTTAAAAAGTGTTTTAAAATAGGTCACGCTTAATTTCAATCTGGAACCATACCAAGAAAATAACTCTCCATCAACCAATAAGATTTTAGATTGGGGAAATTGATTTTGCAGTTCATCTAGGTCTTTTTGTTTGAAAGGAAAAGGTTCGGAACTCAATAATATATAATCTGGAGTTTCGCTTTCTTGCGGTTTCCATTCTGGATAGCGATCAGTTTGCGTCAAATTTTCAAGTCCGCATCTTTGGAGCATATCGTCAATAAAGGTTTTTTTCCCCGCTATTAGATATGGTTTTTTCCAAATTAAATAAATCACTTTTGGAATTGAATGACTTGATTTAAAAAGATTTTCAAAAGTATCGAATTGACTTTTTATTAATTGAACAATTTCATCTGCTTTTTGCGATTTTCCGCAGATTTCACCTACTTGTTGCATCATTTCAAACGCATCTTCTAAAGTGGAAATATCACTAATCCAAACAGGCGCAATTTTTTCCAAAGCTTCGATGTCGGCTTGGGTATTTTCTTCTTTGTTGGAGATTATCAAGTCTGGATTCAATGCTTTGACTTTCTCGATATTCACGGTTTTCGTTCCGCCAATGCGTGATTTGGAGCGAAACCATTCTTCGGGATGAATGCAGAATTTGGTGATTCCAACGACTTCATTTTCTAGACTTAAATCAAATAAAAATTCAGTTTGGGATGGCACCAAAGAAACAATCCGCTTGGGAATTGCTTCCAAGCGGATTGTTCGATTCATTTGATCTTTGAAAATCATCTTTTTATGACAAGGAAGAAATAATATCTTGTCTTGAAACGATGTGGAATTTACCTGACATTAGTTCAACCAAAACAGCAGATGTTTCTTTGTTGATCAATTTGGAAACTTCTTCAATCGTTGTGTTTTCTTTTACAACAGGAAATGCTTTTTGCATGATTCCAGAAATTGGCGTGTCAATCAAACTTGGATTGTCAACCAAACTTTGGTAAGTATGCACATCATCTAATGAACCAACAAAAGCATTGTCTTTCATCACAGGAATTTGAGAAATATTGAATTTACGCATTTTAGCAACAGCGTGAGAAACCAATTCTTCAGCGTAAACAAAAACCAACGGTTGATCTGCATGTTTTGAAACCAAATCGCCTGCAGTTTTGTTTCCTTCGTCCAAGAATCCGCGCTCACGCATCCAATCGTCGTTGAATATTTTACCAATATATCTACTTCCGTGGTCGTGGAATAAAACTACTACCACATCGTCTTCGGTCAATTCAGCTTGCATTTGCAACAAACCTTTGATGGCAGAACCAGCAGAGTTTCCAACGAAAATTCCTTCTTCTCTCGCCAAACGACGCGTGTAAACTGCTGCATCTTTATCAGTCACTTTTTCGAAATGATCGATTACCGAAAAATCAACATTCGCAGGCAAAATATCTTCACCAATTCCTTCTGTGATGTATGGGTAGATTTCATTTTCATCAAAAATTCCCGTTTCGTGGTACTTTTTGAAAACTGAACCGTAGGTATCAATTCCCCAAATTTTGATGTTTGGATTTTTCTCTTTCAAGTATTTTCCGATTCCAGAAATGGTTCCACCTGTACCAACACCTACCACAAAATGCGTGATTTTTCCATCTGTTTGGTCCCAAATTTCTGGTGCTGTTGATTCATAATGTGCCGCGCGATTCGATAAATTATCGTACTGATTTACATACCAAGAATTTGGAATTTCACTTGCCAATCTTCTTGAAACTGAATAGTAGGAGCGAGGGTCAGTTGGTTCAACCGCGGTAGGACAAACGACCACTTCAGCGCCAACTGCGCGCAAAATATCCATTTTTTCTTTGGATTGTTTGTCGTTCAGCACACAAACCAATTTGTAACCTTTGATAATTGCCGCCAACGCCAAGCCCATTCCAGTATTTCCAGAAGTTCCTTCGATGATTGTACCACCTGGTTTCAAAAGTCCAGATTTTTCAGCGTCTTCAATCATTTTTACGGCCATTCTGTCTTTCACAGAATTTCCAGGATTGGTCGTTTCAATTTTAGCTAAAACGGTTGCTTTGACGTCTTTTGTCAAGACATTTAATCGAACCATTGGCGTGTTACCAATCGTTTCTAATATGTTGTTGTGAATTTTCATCCTATTAATTTATGAATGCAAAGGTAAGCAAACGTTTGAAATTTTTTGTTTTCGAAAGGAAATGTGTATTTTTAAAGTAGATTGAATTTGAATATTGGCGTAGAATGAGAAAAAATAGATTTTTACTAGTGATTTTAGTGGTACTTTTTGTAAGTACAATTTCTTGTCAATCAAATGAAATTCAAGATATTTATCAAACAGGTGATTTGGTTTTTCAAGATTTTGAGTTTGGTAACAGTGCAGCTATAAAATTGATTTCCAATTCAAAATACAGTCACATGGGAATGATTGTAAAGTTGGATGGTAAAAATTATGTTTATGAAGCGGTTCAGCCAGTTCAAGTTGTACCGATGGAAGATTGGATTGCACGAAATCCTGAGAAAAAATTTGAGGTGAAGCGATTGAAAAATAGAGCGACCTATTTTACTGAGGCAAAGATGCTCAAATTCAAAGAGGAAATGAATAAATACATGGATAAAAACTATGACGGAAAATTTGCTTGGTCTGATTATGAAATGTATTGTTCAGAAATCGTTTGGAAAATTTACAACCGAGTTTTTAATTTGGAAATCGGTAAGCTTCAACAAATGAATGATTTGGATTTTTCAAATCCAGTGGTAGCTGCCAAATTGGAAGAGATTTATCAAGGAGATATTCCATTGCATGAATGGGTAATATCTCCTCAAAAAATGTATGAAAGCAATTTGTTGGAAACAGTGAAGTAAAACTATTTATCAATAAAAAGTCTTCCCTTCACGAACCATTCTGCGCAACAATGCGCTTGGTCTGTAACGATCTTCTCCGTATTCTTGGAACAGATTTTCTAATGAATTCAAGACAAATTCCAATCCTAATTCGTCCGCCCATTTGAGCAATCCTTTTGGGTAATTGACTCCATTTGTCATTGCTAAATCTATGTCTTCTCTTGAAGCAATATTTAAAAATAACGCGTCTGTCGCTTCGTTGATTAACATCACGATAATGCGTTCAAAAATGGATTTTGCCAATACCAAATCTTCTGTTGGAGTAGCAGGATTTGCATCTGCACTGTAATCAAAAAATCCTTTTCCTGATTTTCTACCAAAATACCCTGCTTCTTTGTGTCGTTTTTGCGTGAATGAAGGTTTGAACCTTGGATCGAAATAAAATGCTTCAAAAACGGTTTCAGTAACCGTGTAATTCACATCATTTCCAATGTAATCCATCAACGTAAATGGTCCCATTCTGAAACCACCAACAGTTGTCATGGCCCAGTCAATGGTTGCGAAATCTGCAATTCCTTCTTCGTAAATGCGTAACGCTTCGCCGTAAAATGGACGCGCAACACGATTCACAATAAATCCTGGTGTGTCTTTCGTCACTACAGAAATCTTTTTCCAACTGTCGATGATTGATTTCGCTAAAGTCAATGTTTCGTTGGAAGTTTGTACAGCCGGAATAATCTCTACCAATGGCATCAATGGCGCAGGATTGAAAAAGTGAATTCCGATGCAACGTGTTGGATTTTTCAACACTGAACCAATCGAAGCAATCGAAAGGGAAGAAGTGTTGGACGCAATGATGCAATTTTCCGAAACAACTGCTTCAATCGCGCTGAAAACTTGGTGTTTTACTTCTAGTTTTTCGATAATCGCTTCGATAATCAATCCACTTTCTTTGAAATCTGAAAGTTGCGTGGAAAATTGAATGCGCGCAATAATTTCATCTGCTTTTTCTCGGGTGATTTTTTCCTTCTCAATGAGTTTGTCGTAAACTTTACGCAAACCGTTTTCCGCTTTTGTCAAGGCTTCGGGATTGGCGTCAACCAAAATAACTTGATGACCACTTTGAGCAGCAACTTGAGCAATTCCAGCGCCCATTGTTCCAGCGCCAACTACTCCAATATGAATTGAATTCATGAATTTTAATGTATTAAATATCGTTGAACGAGTTTACTATTTTCCTTTAAACTCAGGCTTTCTTTTTTCTAAAAACGCAGCGACTCCTTCGTTGAAATCATACGTTTGACCAGCTTCCGTTTGCAATTTTTCTTCCAAAGCCAATTGAGCAGTCAAGTCGTTAGTGAAACTTGCGTTCACGGCTTTCTTTGTCAATCCCAATCCACGCGTTGGCATTTTAGCTAAATTTTCAGCGAAAGTAGTTACCGTTTCTTGGAAAGTTTCATCTGCAACTGCTTTGTAAATCATGTTCATGCGATCCGCTTCTTCGGCAGTGATTTTGTCTCCCGTCATCATCAACGCCAATGCTTTTTGCGAACCGATTATGCGAGGCAAAAAGAATGTGCCACCTGAATCTGGAATCAAACCGATTTTTGAAAAAGCTTGAATGAAACTCGCTGAATTTTTGGCAATCGTAATGTCACAAGCCAATGCGATATTTGCTCCAGCGCCTGCTGCAACACCATTTACCGCTGCAATGATTGGTTTTTCAATCGTACGAATTAATTCAATGATTGGGTTGTAATGCTCTTTCACAATCGATTGCAATTCTGGTCCATTTGGATCAGTCGCTTCCGCTAAATCTTGACCTGCGCAAAATGCTTTTCCTTCGCCAGTGATGACGATTGTGCGAACTTCTTCATTTGCTGCAGCATTTTTCAACGCATCTTGCAAAGCAAAAGCCATTTTTTGGTTGAAAGAATTGAACACTTCTGGACGATTCAATGTAATCGTGCAAACGTTATTGAGGGTGTTTTGAATAATTTCCATTTTTCGATTTATTAGCGCTCAAAGTTAAGGAAGAATCTTCAATTTAGATTTCTTATCTCAACCAATAATTGCGTAATTTCAATGTTTTTTCGCTGTTGTCTAACGTCATTTTGTAAGTTGGTCGTTCGTAACTTCCCATGATTGCTTTTATCTCCAACAAAACATCGTCGCGAGAAATCAAAAGATTGATTGATTCTCCTGGAGTTAGTCCTGCGAAAATTCCATCCAAATCTCCAGCTTCAACACGGTAACCATTGAAACCAATCACTTCATCATTGACACTCAAACCAGCATTTTCAGCTGCGGAATTAACGCGAATTGCTTTCACCATTGCTTTTCCATTTGATTGAGAAAAACTTGCGCCAAAAGACGGTTTTGCGTTACCAATGTATTCAACTTTCAATCCAACAGGTGCGAAAATTGATTTGTAATCAGGAACTTTGGTGTCGTTGACATAATCTCTAAAAAAGGCAGACATGTCTTCTTCCATAAAATCGCTTAAAGTTTTTTGAAATTCAGCTTCCGAAAAACCACGATTGAGTTTTTTGTAGAAATCTTGATACAATTTTTGCATGAAATCATCCAAGGATTTTTTGCCATTGAATTTAGTTACAATTTTAGCATCCAAAACCGCTGCAAGCAAGCCACCGCGAGAATAATATGTCATTGTTGTATTGGCAGAATTTTCATTTGGTCGGTAGCTTTTGATCCAAGCGTCAAAACTTGCATGAGCCACCGGTTGAACGCGTGAACCTTCTGAACCTTCCACATAATTCAAACCGCTCAACACTTTTTGAATGTATTGTTCTTGCGTGTAATAGCCAGCGCGAAGCAACAACAATTCATCGTAATAAGAAGTAAAACCTTCCATTACCCAAAGTAAAGAAGTGTAATTTTCCTCATCGTAATTGAAAGGTCCTAATTCTACAGGTCGAATGCGTTTCACATTCCACAAGTGGAAATATTCATGCGCAACCAATGATAAAAAACCTATGTATTCGCTTCCTTGATATGTCCAACGATTGACACTTAATGTTGTTGAATTGATATGTTCCAATCCTCCTTGACCGTCAACAACATTGTGTACAATAAATAAATATTCTTTGTTTGGATTTTCACCAATGACTTGCGTTGCAGTAACAGTGATTTTCGCCATGTCTTTTTTAAGTTGTTCCACGTCAAAATTGCCATTACCATACATTGCAACGCGGTGATTTACACCTGCCGATTGGAATGAGAATTCAATGTGGTTTCCAATTTCGATTGGGCAATCTACCAATTGATCATAATTTGAAAACTCGAAAGTTTCAGCGCCATCACTGGCCATTCCTTCTTTCGCTTTTGGGAGCGCAGTCGAAATCTTTTTGAAACCTGAATAAGGATAAACAACAAGTTGACCTTTATTTTCTTGGTGATTTTCGATGTACATAAAAACACCAGTTCCGCTTACATATCCGTGTGTTAAATCGAGAAAACTGGTTCTAACACTCAATTCAAAGGAATAAACTTCGTATTTTACTTTGACACTTTTCGCAGTTCCTTTTTGGATTTTCCAAGTGTTTTTGTTTGTTTTTAAAACGGTTAGGGCATTTCCTTTTTCGTCAAAAGCTTTTACCAAGTTTACATTTTTCGCAAACTCTCTTACCAAGTATGAGCCTGGCGCCCAAACTGGCATTTTCACTTCCATTTCGGCTTCTTTGTAATCTTCGATCAGCATTTCAACTTCGAAGTAGTGATTTTGCGGTTTAGGCATTTTTAAGGAATACCTAATATTCATTGCGTTCAAATTGTTGATTGCAGTCGCTAGAATCAATGAAAAAAGGACAAAAATATTTTTAAGCATAATGTAATTTTAGTTTTCAAAGATAATAAAAGTGATGAAGTTGTATGAATTAAAAGTATCAGTAAGATGAAGCGAAATTGATTAAAATACATGTTTTAAATAAGGAGCGTAAATTCAATCCATCAAAACTGTTCGTTTCGCCCTTTGAATAATCCAATAAATCAGGATATTCAAAACAAAAATCAGCAAAGTGATTTTGTCAAAAGTGGTGGTATCTTCCATGAAATATCTCCATCGTAGAAAAAACAAAATCATTCCTGCATAAATAATCAATGGAATGAAAATGAAATAATTGAACAGTTTGTTTTTTCTCCAAATCAAAATTAAGCCAATGAAAATTGTTCCCCAACAAATGGCGCTGATAATATGATAGTTGAGTAACAAATTTAAAAATTCGTAAGGTTGAAAACCCAGCAATTTTCCTCTTTCAAAAATCAAGGCTTCCACGTCGATTTTCTTTTCTGTAAAAATCACTTCGCGCAATGAAATACTTGCATAACTGATGAGGTGCCAAAATAAGAAAATGAGCCAAATTAGGGCGTTGAAATAGACCGTGATTCTAGTGTAAACATCTGGTTTAGTTTCTCCGAAAATTAAATCCCGCAGTTTTAAAATCAACGGCAAAGCGCTATTGAATTTTGTATGCTGTTCTATTTCTTCGTGCTCTTCCATGATAATTGCTGTAAAGTTACAAAAGCTCAAACAAAAATATTCAATCTGTTTATTTTAGTTTTCTCATGATTCTGAATTGTAAATTCTTGTTTTGATTTCTCAATCAACTCTTTTTCCTTAAATTCGGCAAACATTTCCATCGATAAAAACATTCTGTGAATAAAAAATATAAGTTTCCTATTTCCCATGCGCTGATAAGTATTTTGCGAGACATCGATATCCGCGGAATTCGAAAATTATCGGTTGTTTTACCGCGCGTTTTATTGCCAGATTCAACTAAAATTGGTCCGCACATTTTGCAAACCAATCATGGATTTTTGATGAAAATCGATCCTTCTAAAGATGCTGGCGTTGAATTGAGTTTATTTCAAACTGGAACATATGAAAAAGGAACGCTTTATTTCATTACAACTTATTTAAATAGAGGAGATTGTTTTGTTGATGTTGGTGCAAATATCGGTTTGATGTCCATTTTTGCATCACAATGCGTTGGAAGTCCAGGTAAAATTTTAGCATTTGAAGCACATCCAGAAACGCATCAATTATTGCAGGAAAATATTGCTTTGAATCACATTGAAAACATCGCTACTTTCAATTTTGCGTTGGGAAACGAATCCGGAAAGGCAACCATTTACGATAATTGGAATGTGAATCGCGGAGGCGCATCGTTAGTTATTCATACTGAAAACGCAACTGGTTTTGAAGTGGATGTGAAGACTTTAGACGAAGTCATTCAAAATGATTTTCAACCCAAAATGATTAAAATTGATGTCGAAGGATTTGAATTTCAAGTGTTAAAAGGTGCTACAAACATCATCAAAAATTGCAAACCAATTTTAATTATTGAATTTTCCGTTTCGCGCGACAATCAGTACGATCCGTTTGAAATGATTGATTTTATTGAAAGCTTTGGATTTTATGAAATCTTTAAATTGTCAGGTACTAAAGAACGAAAATCAAAATTGATTCAAATTAATTCACGGGAAGAATTTCCTAATCACGATAATATTTTTTGTATCCCAAAAGTTTGATTATGAGAAATCTATTGCTTTTATTTCTAGTCTTTTATGCTTCAATCAATTCAATGGCACAAAAGGTTGCGGTATCTGCTTACAATGAAGCTAGGGATACGCCAATCGATGAGATGCTTAACGATCGAAGTTTTGATGTGAAATTTTTAAATCAGCAAAATCTAGATCCATTTTTGAGATTACAACGGATGGAAATTGGAGTTACACTTCCGCTTAATGTCAATGGAAAAGTGCGCAATTTTATCGATCGATATTTAAGTGATACAAATTATTTAATCAATCCCTATTTAGAATGGGAATTGAAAGTTGAAGCCAGATTCATTTTTGAAAATGACACATTAAATCCGATTTTGGTCGATGGATTTTACTTTCAGAACTACCAATCTTTCATGAAAAATCCTTTGCCTGAACCAAAAAATGGTGCTTATTATACGGATGAAGAATATTTTAAACTGGGTGGTTGGCGAAAGTTAGAAAATCAATTTCCTTTTCACATTCGTTTTGCTCCGCCAAAAGCTGGAAGTTGGAGAATGCAAATTCGTATCCAAACTGCCGATGATTTATTTTGGTCACCAATTTTTGATTTTTATGTTGATGAAAGTGAAAATCACGGTTACGTTCAAGTTGGTGAAAATAAACGGTTTTTGGAGTTAGACGGTAGTCCTTTTTATCCAGTTGGGATGAATACTCCTTGGCCAGAAACTGCACCTGAGTTTGATTCGACTTTGTTTTCCTACAATATTATTAAAGAGCAAGATAAGACTTGGTATCGTCCAGAAATGTATCGAGATAAAGGATTTTGTGTTCCACGAGTTTATGATAAATACAAAGATATTTGGTCTAAAATGAGTGAAAGTGGAGTCAATTATGTGCGTACAATCATGAATCCAATTTCAACCGAAATAGAATGGGAAAAGTTGGGCGATTACACAAATCGACTCAATCAAGCACAAGAAATGGATGAATTGCTTGAATTTGCTGAAGCGAAAAATCTCTTCATTCATTGGGATTTAGCGATACATTATACTTTCAAATTTAATGTCTACTATCTCACGCAATGGGATTGGATCGACAATGACGGTACACCTTCTTATTGTTACAAAAATGCTTTCAACTTAGAAAAACCAATCGAGTTTTTCTCAAATGATGACGCTAAAAAATATTACAAACAGCGTTTGAGATATATCATGGCACGTTGGGGATATTCACCCAATATCGCTGCATTTGAAATCATGAGTGAAATCAGTAATATTGGATCCACAGCGGATGACAATAACGAATTTTACAATAAAAACACCCAGGTTTTTCAAGATTGGCAAATTGAAATGGGTGACTATTTGAAATCATTGTATCACGGAAAAATTCACTTATTAACTGCTTCCTACAGCGGAGAAATGAGCCAAAAAGACAGTACTTTTTTTAAGTCAAAATCCTATGATTTTATGACCAGTAACGTTTATGATTTTGGAACACCAGATTTTGCGAAGTTTTTCACCAAAGTAGTTGCCAAAAGATTATTGAACGAAAGTGAAATGGAGCTTTCAGAAAATGCATACAATGTCAGGTCTTCTGAAAAATCAGGGGAAAATGTTTTTTCTTACAATATCAAGCCATTGATGTTTTCAGAGTCAGAACCAATTGACTGTGTCAGAAATTGCGAACGTTTAGGAATTGAAATCAATCGCAGTCAGTGGCAAAGTTTATTTTCTGGTTTGGCGGCGTCGCTTTCTTGGTCGAGTTGGTATAAAACTGACAATTACAAGGTCTACGGACAAATGCAAAAATGGATTTCGACAGTTGATTTTCTTTATGGAGATTGGCATCCTGGTGCGAGTGAGTTGTATGATGGCGATTCATTGAAACGTTGGAATTACAATGCAAAGTATGCTGAAGCCATGGATGCTTCTTGGCGAAAAGCCGATTTGTCTTATTTGCGTTCAGGTCAAAAATCTGAGGCGATTGGTGTAATAACCAATAAAACATACAATTTTTACAATGCAGATACTTGCGTGACAATTCCAGTTGAGATTCAACATTTAGCAAAAAGAGAAGCGGTCAATTTGAAGAAACAAAAATTGCAAGTCAAAGGGATGAAAAAAGGAACTTATCAGATTGACTATTATTTGCCAGAAAATCAAGAGGAGCCTATTTTTACGTCAGTACAAACAGGGCGAAATTTAGACATCGATTTGCCGTCAATTGCTGCAACAAAAGAAGGATATATTGTACTTTTCAGGGTTGGTTGGCACGCAAAACGATAACATTGATCTAAATTTCAATCGTATTATTCCAGCTGACAATTATTTCTTTGGTTCTGATTTCACTTTTATCTTGTGTGTTCAACAAGTAATGTTTGAACTGAAGTGTTTTATCAAACGAATCAATGTAATGCAATGATTTGATATACTCACTTTTAACGGTTTGCGAAGCTTTCATTTCAATGCATTGAATTTTCAATCCTCTTTCGATAATCAAATCAATTTCATTTCCATTGCTGTCTCTCCAGAAATAATAATTTTTGATTTCGCCATTGTTTTTGTGGTTTTTGATAATATCTACCAGTGCATAATTTTCAAAAATTGCGCCTTTGTAATTGGAAATAATCAATTCTTTTTCATCTTCAATTCCAAGAAGATAGCAAACTAATCCTGTATCATAAAAATACAGTTTAGGAGATTTTACTATGCGTTTAGAAAAATTCTTATGCCAAGGTTTGAGTGTAAAAGCAATGTAACTCGTTTCTAAAATAGACAACCAGCGTTGCACCGTTTTGATGTCAATTCCCAAATCTTTTGAAATGGTATTCGCATTGAAAATCTGCCCAACATGATGCGCGCAAATGTTGATGAATTTTCGGAAAGTCGATAAGTCATGCACATTAACCATGCTGCGAACATCTCTTTCGATGTAGGTCTGAATATAAGATGGATAAAAATCATTCGGCGCAATTTCTTTGTCGAACGTTCGCGGATATCCGCCTTGAATGATTGATTCAAAGATATTGAGTTGCTTGACAGTTTTTATTTCTGCATGGCTGAGAGGCAACAATTCAAGGATGTAAACCCTTCCCGCCAAGCTTTGAGTTACTTTTTCTAACATCAAAAAGTTCTGTGACCCACTCAAAATATATTGTCCAGTTTTTCCTGATTCATCAACGATTTGTTGGATATATGAAAATAATTCAGGCGCATTTTGTGCTTCATCGATAATTACTTTGTCATCATAAGTTTCTAAAAATCCTTTCGGATCTGTTTGCGCAAAATAAAGCATATCAGGATTTTCCATGGAAATATACCGATAGTCTGAAAATACCAACTTACTCAAAGTTGTTTTCCCCGATTGTCTCGGTCCTGTGAAGACCAAAACTGGAAATTTTTGAGCCATTTTCAATATTTTCTGATATGCCAATCGTTGAATCATAAACCAAAAATAATACATTTTATGTAATTATGGAATATTTTTTATGTAAATATGGAATTTTATTTATGTAATATTGGAATTTAACCTATGTAAATATGGAATTTTTTAACAAAATGACATTTTAATACCTATCAAACTTGAATTGAAAATCAAATTACGACATTTTGTCATTCTCATTCCCTTGGCATAGTGATTGACGAAAAGATGTGTCCACAAATGGATCAAATTGTAATAAATTTAAAATTATGAAAACAGGTCAAATTAATGTTCAAACGGAAAATATTTTTCCAATCATTAAAAAATTCTTGTATTCAGACCACGAGATATTTTTAAGAGAGTTGGTTTCGAATGCAGTAGATGCTTCTCAAAAAGTGAAAGTGTTGGCTTCAACAGGCGAATTCAAAGGTGAAGTTGGCGATTTGAAAGTGGAAGTTGTATTAGACAAAGAGGCTAAAACACTGACGATTTCAGATCATGGAATTGGTATGACGAGCGATGAAATTGACAAATACATCAATCAAATTGCTTTTTCAGGTGCAGAAGAATTTGTAAAACAATACGAAGGAAAAGAAGGTGCTGAAAGTATCATCGGTCACTTTGGATTGGGATTTTATTCAGCTTTCATGGTTTCTGAAAAAGTCCAAATCAGAACTTTGTCACGCCACGAAGGTTCTCAAGCGGTGCAATGGGAAAGCAATGGTTCACCTGAATATACGATCACAGACATTGAAAAAACAGACAGAGGAACAGATATTATTTTGTATATCAATGAAGAATCTATTGAGTTTTTAGAAAAAGCGCGTATTCAAGGGATTTTGGATAAATACTGTAAGTTTTTACCAATTCCAGTAATTTTTGGAAACAAAACAGAATACATCGATTCTCCTGAAGGGGAAAAAGACGACAAAGGAAACGTAAAACGTGTAGCGATTGATGTCCCAAATCAAGTGAACAATCCTTCACCAGCTTGGACAAAAGCACCTATCGATTTGAAACAAGAAGATTACAATGCTTTTTACCGCGAATTGTATCCAATGACTTTCGAAGATCCATTGTTTCACATTCATTTAAATGTCGATTATCCTTTCAACTTGACAGGAATTCTATATTTCCCAAAAATCAAGGAAAATGTAGAAGTTCAACGCAATAAAATCAATTTGTACAGCAATCAAGTGTTTATTACTGATAGTGTTGCAGAGATTGTTCCTGAATTCTTGACATTGTTACACGGTGTGATTGATTCTCCAGATATTCCTTTGAATGTTTCTCGTTCTTATTTACAAAGCGATAGTAATGTAAAAAAGATCTCAAGTCACATTACTAAAAAAGTGGCTGATAAATTGGCTGAAATGTTCAAAAAAGACCGACCAGATTTTGAATCTAAATGGGAGGATTTGAAAATCTTTGTTGAATATGGAACACTTTCAGACGATAAATTTGCTGAAAAATCAAAAGGTTTTTCTTTGGTTAAAAATACTGAAGGTAAATATTTTACAGTTGAAGAATACAAAGAGAAAATCACGGCTTTACAAACAGATAAAGATGGTAAAATCATTGTACTTTATACGAATGACGCAGAAGCACAATTTGGTTTTGTGAAAGCTGCAAAAGATCGTGGTTATGATGTTTTGTCTTTGGACGGACCATTGGTTCCTCACTGGATTTCAAAAATGGAGCAAGAAGGTTTGAACCTAACTTTTGCAAGAGTTGATGCGGATACTTTGGATAAATTGATTAAAAAATCTGAAGAAATTCCATCTAAACTTTCGAAAGAGGAAGAAGAACAATTGCAAACTGTCTTTGAAGGTTCTGTCAACAAAGAGAAATTCAAAGTTGAATTTTCAAGCATGAGTGAAACGGAAGCGCCAATCATTGTGACGCAGCCTGAGTTTATCCGCAGAATGATGGAACAGCAAAAAATGGGAGGCGGTGGCTTTTTCGGTGCTTTCCCTGAAACATATCAATTGGTTGTAAATAGCAATCACCCGAAAGTAGGTGAATTATTGAAAACGGATGATGCTCAACGCGCTGATAAAGCAAAACAATTGACTGATTTAGCCTTGCTTTCTCAAGGAATGTTGAAAGGCGAAGCATTGAATCAATTTATTGAAAGAAGTATAGAATTGGTATAAAAAAAGCATAGATTTGCCATGTGTTTCGATGCATGGCATTTTTTTATGCTCAAAAGTTAGAATAGATAATCGGCGGTTTGAAAAAATTGCCTAAAATGTACAGATTTGTTTAAATTGATAGGAGCTATCGGAGGATTTCTTCTTCTTGGTAGAAGTTTTTTTGGAGGATTTGTTGGATTCGTCGTTGGTGGATTTATTGATAATTTACTAACATCAAATGTATCTCAACGACAAGGTGCAACTGGCGGAATTGGCAGTGGTTTTTCAGCAGATGATTTATTCTCGTATTACCAACAAAGAACGACAAATACTGATTTTGCGACGATGCTGATTGCACTTTCGGCAGCAGTAATGCGCGCGGATGGAAAAGTATTGAAAGCTGAATTAGATTTCGTAAAATCTTTTTTTCGTCAACAATTTGGTCCTCAATTTTCAACAGCGCATTTGCAAACATTGAAGCGTTTCTTGGATTCTGACGATATTCCATTGGAACAAATTTGTCAAGATATCAGAATGCGAACGCAAGAAGAAGTGCGCGTTCAATTGTTGCACTATCTTTTTGGTATTGCCAAATCTGACGGGCATGTTCAGGAATCAGAAATGTTGATTTTGAAAAGAATTGCACAGTTGATGGGCGTTCCAAACATGGATTTCGAAAGTGTCAAAAACATGTTCTACCGCGATGTGAATTCGGATTTCAAAGTATTGGGATTAGAAGCAACTGCAACAGATGAAGAAATTAAGAAGGCTTATCGACAAATGGCAATTCGATATCATCCTGACAAAGTAGCGCAGATGGGCGATGAATACCAAAAAGGCGCCAAAGAGAAGTTTCAGAAAATTCAAGAAGCTTACGATAATATCAAGAAAACAAGAGGTTTGAAATAAAAAAAACTCGATGAGCAATCATCGAGTTTTTCATTTGGTATTGTTTTTTACAATTAATCAATAATTGTAATAGATTCAATTTTATCACCTTCGCGAATTGCGTCGATCACTTCCAAACCTTCATAAACTTTTCCAAAACAAGTGTGGTTTCTGTCTAAGTGAGAAGTTTGTCTTCTGCTGTGGCAAACAAAAAATTGTGAACCTCCAGTATTTCTTCCAGCGTGAGCCATGGATAAAACGCCACGGTCGTGGTATTGATTTTCTCCAGTCAATTCGCAATCGATTTTGTATCCTGGTCCTCCAGCGCCAGTTCCTTTTGGACATCCTCCTTGAATAACGAAATCAGGAATCACACGGTGCCATGATAATCCATTATAAAAACCGTCTTTTGATAATTTCACGAAATTAGCGACTGTATTTGGTGCATCATTTTCATAAAATGCAACCTTCATTTCGCCTTTATTTGTCTTAATAATTGCTTCCATTGATATAAATTTTTAGCAAAAATAATCAATTGAATCTGAAATTAACCTGACTTTGAATAATCGAATTCAGGTTTTTAAACTTAATCGAATTATTGTATCTTTATTTCCAAAGATTTTGGTTAATTTCGACACTGAAAACAAAAGTTCGAATTGATTTTTTGATAGTTTGATTCTTTTTGAATCAGAGAAAAAAGTTGTTTCAAAACCATAATTTATGAGTTATTTGTTAATAAAAGTAGGAAGGGGAGAAGACAATGATGTTGTTATAAACGACCCTACAATTTCTAAGTATCATCTAGAGATTTTCGTGGATGTTGAAGGGAATGTTTTTTTGACAGATTTACAATCTAAATTTGGTACCAAAGTCAACGGAAGACTGATCAATGATTCCGTTGAGTTAAATCCATTTGACAAAGTCACAATTGGTGATGAAATTCCTTTCAATTGGAAAAAATACGTTGAACAAGATCAAAAAAATACGATTACAGTTGGACGTTCGCATAAAAACGACGTGATTTTAAATCTTCCCTATGTTTCAGAGCATCATTTGCAGCTTTTTAGAGACAAAGACGGAAATATCTTTATCACTGATTTAGACTCAGCTGAAGGAACATTTATCAACGGAGTTAGATTAAATGGAATTGCACTTTTGAATCCAAAAGATAAAGTGAAGTTAGGAACAGAATTATTTCATTGGAATACGCTTTATCCAGATTTGCAAGTTATTGAACCGATCACTGAAATTAAAGCAGAAGTAAAGCCTGAAATCAAAGTACCTGAAAAAGAAGCGGAAAAAATCAAACAACCTTGGTACATTGAGCACAAAGATTTGATCATTATTTATGGGATCGATTTGTTGTTGATTTTATTGATTTCTTGGAGCATGAAATAAAAAAAACTGCTTCCTTTTGAGAAACAGTTTTTGATTATCTTAAAATCCTTGGTTTAATACTGAAACAAAGGATATTCTTTCATTTTTGCATTGATTTCAGCTCTTACTCTGTTAATTACGTTTTCATCATTTACATTCGAAAGCACGTCATCAATCCATTTCACAATTTGAACGATGTCGTTTTCTTTCAAGCCACGTGTAGTAATTGCTGCAGTTCCAACTCTAATTCCAGAAGTAACGAATGGTGATTCAGTATCAAATGGAACCATGTTTTTGTTCACCGTAATATCTGCTTTCACTAATACGATTTCAGCATCTTTTCCAGTTACATTTTTAGAACGCAAATCAATCAACATGCTGTGATTTTCTGTACCTCCAGAAATAACTTTATAGCCTAATTGTACAAATTCTTTAGCCATAACAGCTGCATTTTTTTGAACTTGTTGCATGTACGTTTTATACTCTGGAGACAAAGCTTCTTGAAAAGCAACCGCTTTGGCAGCAATCACGTGTTCCAACGGTCCACCTTGAATTCCTGGGAAAACAGCTGCGTCTAACAAAGCGGCCATCGATTTCAAATTTCCATTGTTCCATTTCAAACCAAATGGATTGTCAAAATTGTGGCGCATCATGATGATTCCACCTCGTGGTCCACGCAACGTTTTGTGTGTTGTTGAAGTAACGATATGGCAATGATCTAAAGGATCTGATAATAATCCCGCAGCGATTAAACCTGCTGGATGTGAAATATCAGCCAAAATAATAGCGCCAATTTCGTCTGCTACTTTTCTAATTCGAGCGTAATCCCAATCACGACTGTAAGCGGAAGCACCACAAATAATCATTTTTGGTTTTTCTTTGCGGGCAACTTCTTCCAGCGCATTGTAATCAACCAATCCAGTTTCTTGATCTACACCATAGAAAAAAGGTTGGTATAATTTTCCGGAAAAATTGACAGGCGAACCATGCGTTAAATGTCCTCCATGAGACAAATTAAATCCTAAAATTTTATCGCCAGGATTTAAACAAGCTAAGAAAACGGCAGCGTTTGCCTGTGCACCGGAATGTGGTTGAACATTGGCCCATGTGGCACCAAAAAGTTCGCACAAACGGTCAATGGCTAATTGTTCAACTTGATCAACAACTTCACAACCACCATAGTATCTTTTTCCTGGAAGTCCTTCAGCATATTTATTCGTCAAAACCGAACCCATCGCTTCCATAACTTCATTGCTTACAAAATTCTCTGAAGCAATAAGTTCAACGCCATGTAATTGACGATTTTTCTCAAGATTGATTAAATCAAAAATCTGTTGGTCTCTTTTCATATTTTCAAAAAAAGCGATTGTGAAAAATTATTTTTTGTAATTGATTTCTTGAATCAATCTTAAACCTTCATCTAAAGTAGTTAAAGGTTTGTATCCAGTTAATTTCAATAATTTGTTAGAACTACCAACTCTTCTTTCAACTTCATAGTCGTAGCGTTTTTTAGGTGCATCGATATAAATAATTTCAGAATCTGAATTTGCAATATCTTTTATTTTAACAGCCAATTCACTGATACACCATTCTGCTTCGTTTGCAATATTCACGATGTGGCATCCTTCTAATTCCATCAATCTAACACAAGCTTCAACTGTATCGTCGATATATGTGAAATCTCTGGTTTGTTTACCACTTCCGAAAACTGTGATTGGTTCATTTTTCAAAGCTTGTTCAAAGAACAAAGGAACCACCATGCGATTGTCTTGATTGTGACCATAAACGTTAAAGAAACGAAGAGAAATAACATTCAATCCTTTTTCTTCATGGTGCGAAGCTAAATAGATTTCATTGTATCTTTTTGCCATAGCATAAGACGTTCTTGGATCAACCAATACTTCTTCAGTTAAAGCGTTTTCAATTGCTGAATGACCATATATTCCGCTTGTTGAAGCATACATGATTTTTTTGATGTTATTGATTTCAGCTGCCATAATCGCATTTCTGGTCCCGATAACTTCAACATCCATTGTTTCAACAGGATTATCAGCAACGATATCTACTCCCAAAACTGCTGCAAAATGAATGATTAAATCACATCCTTTTGAAGCCTCAATCATCAATTGTGCGTCTCTTACGTCTCCTTTGATAAAATTGATTTTTGAGTAAGTGTCTTTATCCAACTTATTCCCTCTTAATAGAGAATCTAAAACTGTAATTTCATGTCCTTCATTTACAAGTCTTTTGGTTAAATTACTTCCGATAAATCCTGCTCCTCCTGTGATTAAAATACGCATAGTATAAATTTTAACACAAATATAGTAGTTTATACTCTTTTAATAGCAAAAAGAGTATGTGTAATCTCTTTTTTAGATTCATTCAAAATTCCAGAATCTACTAATTTATCAATTCTGACTTGCCCTGAAGCATGGATAATTTGACTCTTTTCCAGTATGATACCAACATGAATAACCTTTCCTGCTTGGTTAGTGAAAAAAGCCAAATCTCCCGGTAATTTTTGTGAAAATTCAATCGATAAACCTAATTCTGCTTGTTGATATGCATCTCTGGGTAAATTGATGTCAAAGAATCGATAAACAATCTGAGTAAAGCCTGAACAATCGATTCCAAAAGGACTTTTTCCACCCCAAAGGTATGGAGTGTTCAGATATTCTAATGCTAATTCAGTATTTGCAGTGAAAACTAAATTTGGAAGTTGATCGACAAAGGAAAAAGGATGTTGACCAATTTTAAAATCTTGATTCGAATCTCCAACGAAGGAACCTCTTGAAATCCATTGGATTCCCCAAGGTGTTTGTAATTTTCGTAATAAATTTGTTTCTAAAGTTTGATTGTCTAGCCAGCGTGTGGATTCCTTTGGGGTAAGAAGTTCCAAGTGTTTTACATCAATCCAACCTTCATAATTGTCTTTGTAAATGACTATTTTACACCAAGATTTCTCAAATTCATGTACTTCGAAAACTTCTCCAAAAAGCAGTTGAGTGACCATTTCTGAGGCGTCGCTGTTTGAGATACGAACAGGTGAAATATTCACCCTACAAAATGCCAATTGCACACTCATTATTTTTTAGGGAAATTTTGATGTGCCAGTACATTTAAAGCTTGTTGAACGTGTCTTTCGTTGTGATATACGACAAAAAGTAAAGCATCACCAAGTCTGAGTTTGATAATTTTACTCATAGAAATTGGAACTTTTACTTTTCTGATGTTTACAGTGGCAGCTTTTTCAATAATTTCGAGTAAGTCTTTTTGTCCGTTTTCAAATAATTGAATATCATTTTCGTGCAACAAAGTGGGTTCAAAAGTGGGGTTGTAATTTCTCGCGGATTTGAATTTCCTTTTCACATTTTTAGCGTTCCCTAGTTTCATGGATTTCCAAGCAGAACGTCCTAATGGAGAAGATTGATATAATTCTTTTGGTTCTCTAAATCTTGTTTTATTGATGCGATTTAAAAATGCAACATGGTAAAAATGGGCATATTGATTTAGGTGAGCGAATATTTCTTGAACATTCCAAGCATGTTCAGACGGTTTCCAATTTTTTTGTTCTTTTGAAAGATGCATAAATTTTTTCTTCAAAACTTCTAAATTGTTCTGAGTAATTGTTCGAACTTCTTTCAATAAATCTGTAGATGTCATGTTATTTTTTTTCGCTGTTCAAAGTTAATTGGAATAGTTAACAGAAACAAGAAATACCTATTGATTTTGAATTTATGAATCCAAATTCGGAAATTCGAATACATACTTCGTTACTGGCGTGTCAGAAAAAGACATCGTTCCTTCAAGTTGTTCGGTTAAAGCATCGATTAATTCCATGCCAAAGGAATCTTTTCTAGTTGGAGTTTTCCATGTTCCATTGTCTTCATAGGTCAAAACAAAGTTATCATGATCCATTTTTTGAAGTCTGATGTCAATTTTTGCTTTATTATTTCCACAAAAAGCATATTTCAAAGAGTTGGAGAGTAATTCATTGAAAATTAAAGCCAAAGGTACGATAGGTCTCATGCCTAACGTTTCAATGCTGCAGTAAATGTTGATATCAATGGGAAATGCAACTTGATATGAGCTCAATAAATCGGTCGAAAGACTGCTGAAATATTCTTCTATATTAATTTTCGAAAGTTCTTCAGATTGATACATTTTTTCATGAATCATAGACATGGCAATAACCCGATTTGTGGTTTCTTGAAATTTAGATATTGCTTCTTCATTTTCTAATTCGCGAGATTGAAGGCGTAAAAGACTTGTAATAACTTGAAGGTTGTTTTTTACTCTATGATGAATTTCCTTCAGCATCATCGTTTTTTCTTCATTTTGCTTATTGATTGTATCAAATTGAATTTGAAGTTTTTCTCTCGCTTCCTTCAGATTATTTTGCGCGTATTGGTTCGTTTTGATGTTTTGATAACTCAAATAAAAGATAATCATAAAACAGAAAAACACATTGATTGATACACCAAAAAGTTGTTCGCTTGTCAAATCATGAATCATAGGGATTTGACTGTTAAAGCGAAAAAAGTAAAAAGATGAAAGCGAAATCCCATGCACTATTGCTAGAAATACGCCCCAATTTTTCCCAACAGACATGAAAGTAAAAAGGATGTTGATAATCATCCATAATCCATCTATAAGATGAGGTTGACCTTGGATTACAAAGAGCGTAATTAAACACATTACAGCGCCAAATAGATTAAAATAAAGCGTGAAAGCTTTATATTTCCCAGTTTTTCTAATGTATAATAATGAAAGTAGAACGACAAAAAATCCAATGAAACTAAGAATACTGTATTTTACGCCGTAATCAACGATAAGAACAACTCCAAGTGTTCCCAAAACCGCCGTTAAAAAAAGCGCCATTCGGTACGCAAGTATGTATCCAGCTTCATCGAAAAAGTCGTCAAATTCACGTTTCGGGGCTTGCAAAATATTTAAAAACGTAGCGTAAATTTTTGAAATCATGTTGGAAATAACTTTTATAGGGGATAAATTTAAATTTTAAATTTGAAAGTACGGATATATGTACTTCTGATTCTAATCAAACATCATAAATTATTCTTTTTTGTTAAAGATTGATTACTTTCGAAAAAAAGTTTCGTCTTTGATGTAAAATCTTACAAAATTGAAATACATATTACTAATATTATTGATTGTATCCTGTTCAATGGGACATTCGCAGACTGAGAGTAAAAATCAAACTGAACTTGATGTCTTAAAAAAAAGAATCAGACAAAGTACTTATTATGATTCGATTGCGGTTTTTCAAAATGGGGCAAAAGCAATCAAGTTAGCGCGAAAAATTAATTCATTGAGCGAAGAAGGATTGATTTATCAATACTATGGTAATTTCTATTTTTTCTCGCGAAATATTCAGAAAGCCAAAGAATATTATCAAAAAACCATTGAAATAGCAAAAAGAGCCAACGACAAAAAATTACAAAATTCTACTGAAATTCGCTTGGCATTTATGCTCAGTGATATTGATAAACTTGCAGCAGAAAAGAAATTTAATTATTTATTACAGGAAGCGATAAAATATAAATTTCCTGAGAATACAGTTGAAGCTTATAATGGGATTGGTATTATTTATGAAGACAGAAAAATTCATGACGAGGCGTTAGAATATTATTTCAAAGCGTTAAGAGTAGCGGAAAAAAATAATCTCCAATACCAACAAGCTATTATTTTGAATAATATTGGACTTGTTAAATTTTACAACAAACAATCCAAAGAAGCAAAAATTGATTTCGAAAGAGCTTTGGTTTTAGCTATTAAATCCGAAGAGTCAAGGCTTGCTATTAATTTACATAGTAATTTAGGATTGGTTAATGATGAATTAAAAAATTACAAAGAATCGATAAAGCACTACAAAGAAACATTAAAAAATGCAAGAAAATTAGGATTTCCAACTGCTACTGCTGTGGCAATGATAAATTTAGCTAATTGTTATTTTGAGAACAAACAGTTAGATTTAGCGATGAAAGACTGTGATTCTGCTATTGTGATTTTAACAAAGTACAACGAAAAAGAATTCTTAGGTCAATCATACCTTTTAAAAGCATCAATTAATATTGAATTGGGTAAGTTGAAATTAGCTCGAGCTGATGTTGATTCAGTTCTAGTTATGAATAAAAGATATCCAAATCCAAAAGATTATGCGCTTTCTTTTCAAGTTTTATCATCAATATCTGAAAAAGAAGGAAATTACAAAAAGGCACTTGAGTACACCAAAAAGTTCAATCAACTCGACGATAGTTTGTCTGATATTTCCAATCAAGACAAAATGGCTGAGATGCAGGTGGTTTATGGAAAAGAAAGGATAGAATCAGAATTAGAAAATGAAAAAAGCAAAAATTCCTTGCTCCAAAAAGAGAATGAACTCAAGCGGATTAGATTGAAATTTGTATTGATTTTAGGGCTTTCAATATTAGTACTTGGCATAGGAATTATTTTTATTCGCTCTGTTATTATTACTAGGCGTCAACAAGTTATCTTTTCTCAGAAGTTGATTGAAAACATAGATGAAGAACGTGGAAGGATTTCAAAAGATTTACATGACAATATTGGTCAGTCATTGTCTGTAATTAAGTCAAAAATCAATATGTTCAATACGGGTAGAATCCAAACAATTGATGGGCTTGATTCTGATTTAGGAGACGTTATAAATCAAACACGAAGTATTTCTCACCATTTACATCCATCTTTTTTAGAAAAAATTGGCTTGTCGAGATCGTTAGCGTCTTTGATGGAGAAAATTCAGGAAAGTACAGGTATAGTATGTAGTTTGGAACTTTTTAAGGAAATCGAATCTTTGCCAGTGGAAACCAAAACTCAAATTTATAGAATCATCCAAGAATGTGTAAATAATACAATAAAACATGCACAAGCAACTGCTTTAAAAATAACTGTTTATAAACAAGACGAAAGTTATTTTCTCGATTACAAGGACAATGGAATTGGTATGAAAGATGTTTCTGCAACTGGAACAGGAATTGGAATTTTGACAATTAAAGAGAGAGGTAATAAATTGAATGGGAAAGTTAATTTTATTACAAATTCAAACGGATTTAGATTAATTTTGAAGTTTTAAAGGATATTTAAAAAGAAAACGAAGCCATGCATGTAGTTATAGCAGATGATCATCCAATATTTAGAAGCGGACTGAAGTTTTTGCTTGAAACTTCGTTTCAGAATATTGTAATCGATCAGTTTGAAAATGGTGGAGATTTAATTGAATTTGTTAAAACTACCCTGCCAGATATAATTATCGTCGATATTGACATGCCTGTAAAAAATGGGTTAGAAGTCTGTGAGGTAATTACAGAAATGGAAATTGATTCAAAAGTCATTGTATTGACAATGTACAAAGATGTTGAAATGTTGAAACTCGCTTTCTACAATGGCGCAAAAGGTTATTTGGTGAAAGATAACACTTCTGAAGAATTAGTCGATTGCATTCAGACAGTCATGGATGGAAAAACTTTCATGGCGAAGGATGTTAGAGAACTAGGGCAAACATTATTTACCACTGACAAAGCAAAACTTCAAATTTCTGAATTAATTGGCAGTCTTACTCAAACAGAGTTAAAAACTTTAAAGTTAGTTAGCCAAAAATTGTCAAGCAAAGAGATAGCAAATTTACTTTTTGTTTCAGTGAAATCTGTAGAAAATTACAGATCAAGAATTTGTAAAAAGTTAAATTTAGATGCCAGAAATAATAGTCTTTTACTTTGGATCATGGACAATAAGGCTATTTTAGATAATATCAAAGAATTTGATTAAAAATTGAAAATCTATTGAGGGGGCAGCCCCACTGTAAAACCTTTTTAACTTTCATATTTTTACGACTTCAAGAAGTTAAGTTTTTAATTAACTTTTTTATTGCAATTAATGTATTGCTGAATCAAATAATAATGCGACTTATTGCTAATTAACTTTTCAAAGTATGTCAAAAATTAATTTGTTATTTCTCCTGTTTTTTATAAATATTGGAGTTTTATCGTCTCAAAACTTAGTGATAAATCCTAGTTTTGAAAATACTGCTAATGGATGCGCTGGTTTTCCTTTTCCAGTAGAAGGATTTTCTGATTTAAATGATTGGGACAATGCTAATTCAAATGCTCCTGGTGATTCTTGTTCATCTCCTGATTTATTCTCAACTTGTAATACTGGCATAACAAACATTTTAGGAGTTCCAGGAAATGCTTTAGGCTATCAAAATGCTAGAACAGGAAATAAATATGCAGGAATTATTAGCTATTCTGCTCCATTTGGTCTGAATGATCAATATAGAGAATACATTCAAGGTCATACAACTTCAGCTTTAGTAGCTGGACAAACCTATTGTGTTTCAATGTTTGTAAGTTTGGCAGATGATTCACCATGGGCTTGTAATAACATGGGGATTTACTTTTCAAATACACAATATTTAAGAGATGCTTGTGCAGGATCAAGTCCAAGAATAAATGTTACTCCTCAATTAAATTATTCTTGCGCCGTTATTAATGATACAACTCCTCAATGGTTTAGGATTCAATGGAACTACGTTGCAGCAGGCGGAGAGCAGTATTTTGTGATTGGAAATTTTTTCAATGATGCAGGAACAAATTCTGTAAGTACAGGGGCAACGAGTTTGCAAAACCAGTATGCATATTATTATATTGATGATGTAAGTATCGTCCCAAATACTTGTTGTTTTGCAGATATTACACCTGTTGGTTCTGTTTGTGTGACAGATTCACCTTTCTTGTTGACCGCCGCCGCGCCCAATTCTGGAGTAAGCTGTACAGCCGCATCAGTAACTGGTACTTGGAGCGGTCCAGGAATGGCTGCAAATGGTACTTTCACTCCTGCGAATGCTGGTGCAGGCACACATACAGTTACTTTTACGTTAAGTTGCGGAACAGCAGTTACAACAAGCATAACAGTAAGCCCATGTGTATCGCTGTCGGTTTGTGTTGAAACAAATGGTGATCTCACTGCTTCAAATGGGGTTTCACCTTACGCTTGGCAAAATCAAACAACTTCACAAGATTGTAGTGCATGCCTTTTCGGATGTGCGATTCCTCCTGGATGTGCTGTGAACGTAACTAATTGGACAACATTTACCACAGGAACCACAATACCCGCCCCAACTACTTTTCCAGTTCAATTAGTAGATAATGCCGGAACAACTTTGCTTATTACAAGTTTAGCTTCGATTCCTGCATGTTCTTCGAATCCTTGTCCAACAATAAATGTTGCAATTTCATCACAAGTTGATGTCGGATGTGGTTCAACTAACAATGGTTCCGCAACTGTTGCTGCATCTGGAGGAACTGCTCCATATCAATATACTTGGAATCCTGGAAATTTAACTGGTGCTTCGCAAAATAGTTTGTCAGTTGGAACATACACAGTATCTGTTGTCGATGCAGCAAGTTGCACTGGTTCTACAACTGTTACCATTGGACAAGCTTCAACTTTGAATTTAACGATGAGTGCAGTATCGTCAACATGTGGTTTGTCAAATGGAACTGCTTCTGTTAATGTTACTGGTGGTTCTGGAGCGTATAGTTATGTTTGGTCTCCAGCTGGAGGAACTGCTTCAACTACAACACCTGTTGCTGGTGGCGTTACCTACACAGTGAACGTCACTAATGGAACTTGTACAGGTTCAAACTCTATTTTAGTAGGTTCATCAACTGCAGTTACATCAACATCTAGTACTGTAGGATCAAATTGCGGTTCAAGCAATGGAAGTGCAACAGTAACGCCGTCAGGTGGAACACTTCCTTACACTTATGTTTGGTCACCATCAGGAGGCAATGGAGCAACAGCAAATAATTTAAGCAGTGGACCTTATTCAGTTTTAATTACAGATGGTTCTGGTTGTTCGTTAACATTGCCGGTAAATGTACCAGCAATTGGCGGACCGACTGTTACGATTTCAAATATTATTGGAGCGAGCTGCGGACAAAGTATCGGATCTGCGACTGCAAATGTCACAGGTGGAACTTTTCCTTATACTTATTCTTGGTCACCATCAGGAGGAAGCGGCGCAACCGCATCTGGTCTTACAACTGGTACATACACAGTATCTGTTACTGACGCAACTGGATGTTTAGTTTCTGAAAATGCTGTAATTCCAGGAAGTGCTCAAATTGTAAACGTTGGAAATGTAACGGATGAAAATTGCGGACAATCGAATGGACAAATCTCATTAAATATTACAGGTGGTACATCTCCATTTACATACAATTGGACACCTTCTGGTCCTAATTCACCATTATTGACGAATCTTACTGGTGGCCAATATTCAGTAACTGTGACAGATGCAAGTGGTTGTACAGCTAATTCAACTTTTACAGTAGACGTTGTTGGAACGTTGCCAGTATCAGTTAATCCAAGTTCAGTTTCAATTACTGAGGGAGAAACAGTTGAGTTAACAGCTTCTGGTGGAATTTCTTACACTTGGACTCCATCAACTGGAATAAATTGTTTAACAACGTCTTGTGATACTGTAAGTGCAAGTCCTCTGGTAACGACAACGTATGAGGTGGTGGTAACAAGTGCAACGGGTTGCCAAGGTACAGAATATGTTACTGTATATGTGAATCCAATTTGTAGTAAAGAAATCTTTGTACCAACTATCTTCTCTCCAAACAATGATGGAAAAAACGATCAGCAATGTGTTTTAGGAAATTGTATTGCGTCGATGGAGTTTTCAATCTATAATAGATGGGGTGAAAAAGTTTTCTCAACAACCGATCAAAATCAATGTTGGGATGGACTTTATAAAGGCAAAAAAGTAAATTCTGGCGTTTTTATATATCGACTAAATGCGAAGTTGATAAATGGAAGTGAAGTAAATCAATCTGGAAATATTACTGTAACTCAATAAAATTTAGATTATGAAAATTAAAATCATACAGCTTTTTGTAGTATCAGTTTTAGGATCTTTTTACTCAATAGTGAGTTTTGCGCAAGATGTACATTTTTCTCAGGCCTCAAACTCTCCGTTAACATTAAATCCAGCATTAGCAGGAGCAAATAATGCTACACAAGTGATTGTAAATTACAGAACACAATGGAAAAGTGTTGCAACGCCTTATAATACTTTTGCAGCATCCTTCGATATGAGATTGAATGAAAATGCAAGACAGAAAAAAGGAATTTTTGCTGTTGGGTTAAATTTATACAAGGACCAAGCAGGAGATTTGAAATTAGCGACCACTAACGCGAATTTGAATTTAGCCTACCATTTAATAATCGACAGAAAAAGTACGATAGGAGGGGGGATTTATGCAGGTTTTGGGCAACGATCGATTTCTACCTCTAGTGGAAAATGGGCAAGTCAATACAATGGTGATTATTACGATGCTAATATCCAAAGTGGAGAATCTGTTTTTGCTGATAAAATCAACTACTTCGATGTTGGAACAGGTTTTGTCTACACGTACAGAGGTACTGAGAATTACATGACAAGTAACAATCAAAAAGATTTTAATGTTGGATTCGCAATTTATCATTTAAATAAGCCCGATTATTCCTTTATGTCTGCCAATAATGAGCAGCTTTACATGAGATTTTCAGGTTTCGCGAATGCTGTAATTGGAATTAGTAATTCTCGAAACTCGTTGATGCCCGCTATTTATTTTCAAAGACAAAAAACAGCAACCGAATTCTTGTTTGGAACATATTGGAGGTATCAAATACAAGAAGCTTCAAGAGTAACTGGATTTAATAAAGGATCCTACCTTTCAATAGGCGCTTTCTACCGGACTAATGATGCGTTCGTAGCGAAAGCAATGTTTGAAATGTTCGATTATTCAGTAGGATTCGCATATGACATTAATGTATCAAGTTTAACTAGTGCTTCTAAGGCACGAGGAGGATTTGAATTGTTCTTGAAATATGGACTTGCAAAAAAGAGTGGCGCTACTCGATCGCGCATTTGATTATTAAACAATATTAAATACATAAAAAAAGGTTGAGAGTAATTTCAACCTTTTTTTATCTTTCAAAACGACTTTTACATCCCTCGTTTTAATTGCATTAAAACTTTAAAAGCCTTATCAACATCATCTTGATTAAAGATTACAGTGAATTCATTTGCTGTTGAAACGATTTCTACGATGTTTAATCCTTCCCAAGCTAAATGTTTTAGAATATAATAGTAAACGCCGTAAATTTCTGTATTTACACTTGGTAATTTGACCGTTATCGAAGCTAAATTCTTGGTGTGAGATTTTAACTTTTCATTTTTTAGTAGCGTAAGTAATCGTTCAGTATTGATTGAATTTGTAACAATTGAAGTTTCTGTGACACCTCTACTGATTGTATAAAAACTATCATTTTCTGATTCTAAAAGCTGAATCAAATCAGTTTGTTTTCTTTTAAGAGACTCTGAATTTTCAAAAGTAAAATCTTCAAGATTACTTCGGACAAGAAAATCACCTAAATCGCCCATTATATTGACGATTTTAAGATTTAATCGGTGGTATAATCCTGGCGTCATTCTTTTGATTGCCATTACAATTGCACCTTCTTTGACTTCTGAACCATATAGTTCTTCAATCTCAGGTTTAATTTTTCTAGCTAAAGCAGAGATATTAACTAGGTTTTCAGTCATCGCTTCTCGTAAAAAAGGACTTCTGTTAATAATATCTTCGGTAATTTTTCCTATTGATAGCATGGAGTTTGAAATAAGGGGTAATTGATAATTTGTTGTATTTTAAATTATTGTATAAAATTAAAAAAAAATAATAAAAAACATTACATATTATTAAAAAATAAACCAATTTGGAGATTTGACTTATCTAAATGCGAATGTAGTAAATAAAAGGAATATCTAATTCATAATATATTTAAAATTTTGTTAATTATTTAATTTATTGTGCACGTATTTTAAAGCTAGTTCAAGTTGTTCATTTATAGTCATTAAACTATTGTCGATCAAAATTGAATCTTCAGTTTGAACTAGTGGACTTTCTGATCTTGTACTATCTAAAAAATCTCTTTCAATTAAATTTTTTTCTATTTCCTCTAATGTTATATCTGAATTTGAGGCTAGCAATTCTTTATATCTTCTTTCAGCTCTAATTTTGGGTGCTGCCGTTATAAAAAATTTAATCTCAGCATTAGGGAAGACTACAGAACCTATATCTCTTCCGTCCATAACTATTCCACCTTTTTCCCCCATTTTTTGTTGTTCAGAAACAAGTTTTACTCTCACATCCTTGATAGATGCTACTCTACTTACTAAATTGCTAATCTCTAAAGTTCGTATTTGCGATTCAACATTTTCGCCATTCAAAAAGATTTCAGGTTTTCGAGCAACCTCATTCTTTTCAAAATGAAGGTTGATGGTTTCTAAAGAATCAACAAGTTTTTGACTATTGAATTCGAATTCATTGATCCATTTATTTTTAAATGCAAAAAGAGCTACCGCCCTATACATCGCTCCTGTATCAATAAAAATATAGTTTAGCTTTTGGGCTAAAGATTTTGCAAGTGTACTTTTGCCACAAGAAGAGTAGCCATCAATAGCAATCGTTATTTTTTTTGAATCAGTCATTTAATGAGTTTTTCGAAAAATTGCGCATAAAAAAAGCCGTTCAAAAAGAACGACTTTTTTTTTATATTTTATTAAGATTAGAATCTAAATCCTAAACGTACAGATGCGATTAGATCACTTGCTGTACCTCTTTTAACTTCATTTGAAAGAGCATCAGTAGTAACACCACCCATTACAGTAGTAGTTTTACCTTCACCTATAGTGTAATTTGAAATTTGAACTCCAATTTCACCTCCTAAATAGAAAATGCTTGAGAAGTTGTAATCCAAACCACCCATCAAAGCAACACCCATTCTTTTAGCAGGAGTTTCAGAATTTCTAGTGTAATTAGCCATGTAACCAGCAGTAGTTGCATTAGTCGCATCGATAATAGTTTTTTGATTTCCGTAAACGAAATCTACTGCAGCATATGGAGAAATTTTTTCAGTTCCTTCAACATGATACTCAGCTCCAATAGCTAAATTCCAGATAGAAGACTTATCAGTGTAAGTACCTTTATCTCCAGTATTGTTAACTTCATTACTGAAGTAATTATTCGTAGTTGTTGTATTTGCCAATGCAAAAGTACCTCTAAGAGCTAATTTTTCAGTTGCAAAATAACGAACTCTAGCTCCTGGTGCAAATTTCTTACCAATAACAGTTCCTGAAGTTGTTGTTTGTCCTTCAAAAGAAATTCTTCCTTTTTGCTCTCCTGTTTGAGCCATCATAAGACCACTAAAAAGTAATCCTCCTATAAGTAAACTTAATTTTTTCATATAAATATAAATTTGTTGGTTGTACAAATGTACTCATAATATCTAATTGACAAAGCATTTAAATATAATTTTATCAAAAAAAAAATATATTTGATAATGATTTATAACATATTAGGTATTTATCATCTTGTTTTTAGAACTTATTAAAACGTTGTATAGCGAACTATTTTCGCCATTTATCCAAATTAGTAGTCAACGTAATCATGTTATTGTATCCAGCGCTTGAATAAATTACAAATCCATAGTCTAAACTGAATCTTTTAAAATAGAATCCAATACCTGTGGAGAAACCTGCTAAGCCTTGTTTTGAACTAACACTCATTTCTTGTCTTCGATGATAATCAAAAGCTGTTCGAAAATGTATGTTTTTAGAGATTAAAATTTCAACTTGATATGTAAAGTGGTTTGCTAATTTTTTTCCAAATCCAGCGACTTTGACTTGAACGGTATCTCCAGTAAGCGGATCTACAGTTGGTTTTGCATTCGGGTCATTGTATGTTAAATCCCAATTGTTTAAGTGGTGAGCTAGAATCGAAAATCTAAAAGGTGCATGTTTTAATTTGTGAGAAATTCCCAATTGAAATTCAGTCGGAAGATTTGAACGATTATTTTTTGTGTAACTTTTAAATTGATAACCTGCATTTTTAACCAATGCAGTTACCAATAAATTTGCTTTCTCCAACTCATAAGTTCCTGCTAAATCAATCGATCCGCCAAATGAATTGTAGCCAGCTAATTGAGAATATATCAAATTCACATTTGCTCCAATCGTTATTTGTGGATTCAATTGTTTTGCTGCTCCAGCTCCTAAAATAAATTCTCCAGGTGTAAATGTTCCAATCGATGTGCCTGCTTCATTGCGCATTTCTTGCTTTCCGTAGTTGACATAGCGCAAAGATGCCCCTCCTGTAATGGAATTTTTAAATGATCTCGCATAATTAATCATACCATAATTGATTCCTCCAGCTAACAAAGCTTGATTGAAACCAACGTGATTATGCATTTTTGAATTATATAACGACGGATTTGCAACAGTCAAATTCAAATCTTCGTCTTTTGCAGTGATGAAATCACCACCAAGTCCAGCTGAACGTGCACTGTAGGTCAAGTCCAACAAAGCAAATGTTGTATTTCCGCCGATTTGAGAAAATGTCAAAAATGGAATAAACAATGTTAATAAGAAACTGATTTTTTTCATGCTGTGATTCTTAACGCAAATTAAAGCATAATATTTCAGTAGATTTTTAATTTCCTTCATTGATTTAAACTCTTTTTCCCAATTCAATGGCTTCCAAATTCTGGATTTTATCACCATCAATTGTGAATCGTAAAATCGTTTTGACCTGATGAAATCCTTTGTAACCGCACGCTCCTGGATTCATCCAAAGCATATTGAATTTTGGATCCATTTTGACCAATAATATATGCGAATGACCACAAACAAATAATTTTGGACTTTTTTCGATTAATGCATCCATGGCCGGTTTGGCATATTTCCCTGGTTTTCCTGCAATGTGTGTGATCAAAACATCTACGTTTTCGCAGGTAAATCGATTAAATTCGGGTAGTTCTTTTCGGATTTCATAATCGTCGATGTTGCCGTAAACTCCTCTCAACGGTTTAAAAGCGCGCAATTTATCGATTACTTCCATCGACCCAACATCTCCAGCGTGCCAAATTTCATCTACATCATTGAAATATTCGTAGATTTTTGGATCGAGATATCCATGTGTATCTGAAAGCAAGCCGATTTTTGTCATTTTGAATTGAACTGATTTTAATACAAAGTAACGTCAAATTACTTTTGTTTACTATTTCTTTCCTTTTTTTCTGCTTTAACTTGTAGTAAAACCTTTACTTTTGTTTCAACAAGGTTGCTTTATGGATAATAAACACATTGATTCTTGGTTGGAAAGTCGCAAAAATCGTAAAAAAACGGTTTTGCCTGAAGTATTATTCGAAGGAATCAATTCTGGTGATGTTGCTGCTCTTTCTTCTGCTATTACTTTGTTAGAAAGCACAAGACCTGAAGACAAACAAGCTTCAAATTTATTGATTCAAATGTGCTTGCCTTTTGCCGGTAAATCAATTCGTGTTGGTGTAACAGGTGTTCCTGGTGTTGGAAAAAGTACTTTTATCGAAGCTTTCGGCATGAACTTGATTCAACAAGGAAAAAAGTTGGCTGTTCTAGCAATCGATCCCTCAAGTGGTAAAAGTGGCGGTTCTATTTTGGGTGATAAAACCAGGATGAATGAACTTTCGATGGCGAAAAACGCATTTATCAGACCTTCACCTGCTGGAAATTCTTTGGGAGGAGTTGCTAGAAAAACCAGAGAAAGTATTCTTCTATGCGAAGCAGCTGGTTTTGATTATATTTTGGTAGAAACAGTTGGAGTAGGTCAGTCTGAAACCGCTGTACATTCAATGGTTGATTTTTTTCTGCTCCTCATGTTGGCTGGTGCTGGCGACGAATTGCAAGGAATTAAACGCGGAATCATGGAAATGGCAGATGCGCTTGTAATCACCAAAGCAGATGGAGACAATGTCAAGAAGTCGAACTTGGCGAGACAAGAATATCAAAATGCGATGCACCTTTTTCCGCCAAATAAAAACGGTTGGATTCCAAAAGCGTTAACTTGTAGTTCATTAGAAGGTCATAGCATCGGAAAAATAAGTGATTTGATTTTAGAGTTTTTTGCAAAAACAACAGACAATCAATTTTTTGAACTCAGAAGACACGAACAAGATCAATTTTGGATGCATGAAACGTTGAAAGAATTGATTTTAGCTGATTTCTTTGAAGACGAATCTCACCAAGAAGCAATTTCAAACTTGGAAAAGCAAGTAGTTAAAGGCGAAATATCGTCTTTTGCCGCGGCAGAAAAATTATACAGACAATTTAAAAATAAATCATAGTGGAAATTACCAAATTTAAAATCGAAGGAGAATACATCGAACTTATTCAATTGCTTAAAGCAATCGGAATTGCATCCACTGGCGGTCACGCCAAAATGATTGTTGACGAAGAAATGATTATGAGAAACGGAGAACTTGAAACTAGAAAACGCGCCAAATTAATTGCGGGTGACGTAATCGAAATTCAAGTTGAACAAATCAGAATAGAATTGGAATAAACCAATTATTTTTTCTTTTTCGGTTTTTGACCTCTGGTTTTTGGTTTACCATATTTGGCATGCATTTTTTCCTTCAAGCGAATTTTGTTGTTCACTTTTTTGTTTTTGTCCTTTTTCTCATGAAATGCAGCGCCAACATTTTCTCTTTTTGGGAGTTTGATTTGCACATTAGGCATCGTGATTCTAGGCATTTCATCATCAGTTAAGATTTCTGAAATTTCCAAATCTGCAGGCAAAGCTTCCATCGGAATTTTTTGCTGCATCAAATCCTCAATACTTTCCTGAAATTTCTCTTCGAAAGGACTAATCAAGGTAATTGAAATTCCTTTTTGATCATAACGACCCGTTCTACCAATTCTATGAATATAATTTTCAGGAACATCAGGCGTGTCGAAATTGATTACATGTGTTACTTCAGAAATATCCAAACCACGAGAAATGATGTCTGTAGCAATTAAAATTCTGTAAGTTCCGTCTTGAAATAATTTTACTGTATTGAATCGATTGTTTTGTGCTTTGTTTGAGTGAATAACACCAACTTCCTCTGGGAATTTTTGTTCAATTTCTTCAAACATTTTATCAGCCAACTTTTTGCTTCCAGTAAAAATCAATACTTTATTTAAACCTTCTTCAGTTTCCAAAAGGTAATTTAACAGATTGATTTTTGTATTGAAATTCGGAACGTGGTAAGCCTTTTGAATGATGTTTTCAAGCGGGGTTCCCGTTGGAGCTGCTTCAATTTTTACAGGAGAAATAAAATATTCTTCAATCAGAGCCTCCACTTCATCAGTAATTGTAGCTGAAAAGAGCAAACTTTGTTTCTTGGTTGGTAGAATATCTAAAATGGTTGTCAATTGTTTTCTAAAACCCAAATTCAAGGTTTCATCAACTTCATCAATCACCAATCTTTTGATGTGCTTTAGCGCCAAATCGCCCTTTAATGCCAAATCCATCAATCGTCCTGGTGTAGCAACCAAAACGTCTAAACCCTCCGCAATTTGAATCGCCTGTGTTTTGATATTTGCACCTCCATAAACACCAACAGTTGTCACGTTCATGTAGCGTGTCAGTTTTTCAACTTCTTCCACCACTTGTGCAACCAATTCCCTTGTAGGAACAATAATTAAAATTTGAGGAAATCTTTCTTTGGAGAAATTCCATTGTCGCAAGCAAGGAAGTAAATACGCCAATGTTTTTCCAGTTCCAGTTTGAGCAATTCCAAGCACGTCTTTACCAGACATCATGACAGAAAAACCTTTTTGTTGAATCGTTGTAGGTTTTTCATAACCTAAATCTTTCAGTGCGTTTAATAAAGGTTTGGTGAGATTTAAATCCTCGAATGTCATGATGTTTTTGCTTAAATTGAGTGCAAAGGTAAGCTTATTCTACGAAAGTTTAAATTTTCCTTTAAACCCGGATATTAAAATGAACATTTATTTACCAAACCAATTTATTTAAGCAACTTTGTTGTATTAAACGAAAAAGATGGAAATGATGTTAGTTGCTGCTTATTTATGTGCAGTTTTAATTGGAATCACATTAGGTTTGATTGGCGGTGGTGGTTCAATATTGACCGTTCCAGTTTTTGTTTACCTTTTGAAATTTGAACCACAATTAGCAACATCTTATTCTCTTTTTGTTGTTGGTGTTTCATCCTTGTTTGCCTCGTTTCAAAATGCTAGAAAAAATTTAATCAATTATAAAACAGGTTTAATCTTTGCCGCACCAGCATTGTCTGTGGTTTATTTGATTAGAAAGGTTTTGTTGCCAATGGTTCCAGAAAAGATGTTTCAAATTGGCGATTATACAGTTTTGAAATCAGTAGCAATTATGTTCTTTTTTGCTGTCGTCATGTTGCTCGCAAGTTATTCAATGATCAAGGGAAGAAAAGAAGAAGTTGAAAAGAAAGACGAAAAATTTAATTATCCATTGGTCTTGCTGCAAGGTTTGCTGGTAGGAATTGTTACAGGACTTGTTGGCGCAGGCGGTGGATTTTTGATTATTCCTGCTTTGGTGTTTTTTGCCAAATTACCAATGAAAGAAGCGGTTGCTACTTCTTTAATGGTGATTTCTATCAATTCTTTAATCGGTTTTACAGGTGATTTACAACATCTAAAAATAGATTGGAATTTCTTATTGATTTTCTCTAGCTTATCTATTTTGGGAATCTTTATCGGCATGTTTCTAAATTCCAAAATCAACGGTGCAAGTCTCCGTAAGGGATTTGGTTGGTTTGTGTTAGCGATGGGGATTTTTATTATTCTGCAAGAAATTTACAAATAAATGATCATAAAAAAAGCCAGTCAAAATGACTAGCTTTCTTTGCAATTTATTTTACTTCAAATACTTATTTTGAAGCAATTTCTACGAATTCATCGTATGTAACAAATTTATCAGTCAATTTCACTGTACTTTTAAAGTACTCAGTTAATCTTGATTCTGCCAACATATCGTAAACTCTTGCTGATTCTTCTTTGTTTGTCAAAACTTGAACCGCTGATTGAGTTAATTCTTTATCGTCTGGCGCTGGAATGCCATATTGAGCATATTGATTCACCAAAAGGTTTTTAGTGTATTCCAACGCTTCTGTTTGATCCACTTTCAAGTTATTTGCTTTGAAAATATGACCTTGAATCAATTGCCATTTCATGCTTTTTTCGTAATTCTCAAATTGAGATTCGATTTCCTCCATGGTAATTGGCTTTTCGTTTGACAACAAAATCCATCTCTTCAAAAATTCAGTTGGCAAATCCACTTTCGTGTTTGCAATCAAACTGTCGTAAATTGAACGTGTCAATAAACGGTCTGAATCATTTGCAAACATTGCTTCTAAATCTTTCGCGATACGTTCTTTCAATTCTTGTTCAGATGAAATAGCTCCTTCACCAAATAATTTGTCAAACAATTCTTGATTCAATTCAGCCAATTCCATTTGACGAATTTCATTGATTGTCATTTGAAATTTATCAGAAACATTGGCTAATTCCTCTTCCGTGATTCCTAACATGGCTGCAGTATCCTTTCCTCCTCTAGAAACATGCGTAGGATTAACAACTACTTTGTCTCCAATTTTTGAACCTTTCAATGCTTTTTTAGCATCTTTATTTTCAACAAACTCCATTGAAATTGTTGAAGAATGCATAATTCCACCTTCTTTAATGGAATCGTCTTCATTTAATTCAACAAATTGAGCCAAGATCATGTCTTTGTCAGCAACTTTTTCAGAAGCGACCAATTTTCCATAACGGCGACGTAAATCATCAATTTGTTTGTTGATTAATTCGTCATCGATTTTCACTTTCGTGTAGTCAAATTTGTCTTTTGAACTTAGCGTAACTTTAATTTCAGGAGCCAAACCGATTTCGTAAGTAAATTCAAAATCTCCAGGATTATTAAAATCGCCTTTCACTTCGATGTCATCTTTTGGAATTGGATTTCCTAAGATTTCAATTTTGTTGTCATTTACATAACCAAATAGTGAATCGCTAACCATTTTATTTAATTCTTCAGCCAATAAAGCTCTACCATATTGCTTTTGAATCATTCCCATTGGAACTTTTCCAGGACGAAATCCAGGAACTTTTACTTGTTTTCTATATTTTTCTAAAGCAGAACTAACTTTAGATTGATAATCAGCTGGTGCAATTTGAACTCTCAATAATGCACTCATCGCATTTACGTCTTCACGAATTACGTTCATTTCAATTTGTTTTAATTACTATAAACAAAAAATGGCATAAGTTGTCTTACACCATTTAATCGAGTACAGATGGAGAGACTCGAACTCTCACACCTCGCGGCACTAGATCCTAAGTCTAGCGTGTCTACCAATTCCACCACATCTGCAAGTCAAATTTAAATTACAAGTACGTTAACTTTTCTTTAAATTTATTTCAAAACCCATCCTAAAATGGTGCGCAAAGATAATGATTATTTTATTCACACCAAGAAAATCAGACTTTTTTTGATTTTTTTTAGTTTCGATTAGATATTTGATTTTTTTTGGTTCAAAACTTTTTGAATCAACGGTGCTTATTGATTAAAACAAGAATCCATAAAATCAGTTAATTAGTATGCTTTGCATTTCATGTTTACGATCAGATTGCGTCCTATTTATTTTGTGGAAAAAAACAATTTTTAAATCTGAAAGACATTTAAAATCGCTGTAACTTTGTAGAAATTAAAATGCCATGATTGATTTAGATCCAAAAGAATTGCCAATACCTCGATTGCACCAACTTTTACTGGGTGCTATTGGGCCGAGACCTATTGCTTTTGCATCTACAATTGATTCAGAAGGAAATCACAATCTTTCACCATTTAGTTTTTTCAATGTTTTCAGCGCGAATCCACCAATTTTGATTTTTTCGCCTGCAAGAAATGGAAGAACGAATACAACCAAGGATACATATAACAATGTGAAAGTTGTTCCTGAAGTTGTCATCAATATTGTGAATTACGACATTGTGCAACAAATGAGTTTGAGTAGTTCGCCTTACGCGCCAAATGAAGATGAATTTATTAAAGCTGGTTTTACTGCGCTTGATTCTGATTTGATTAAACCGAAGAGAGTAGGGGAATCGCCTGTTCAATTTGAGTGCAAAGTGATTGAAGTGAAAGAATTGGGGACTGAAGGTGGCGCTGGAAATTTGGTAATTTGCGAAGTAGTGAAAATTCACATCGCAGAGGAAATCATGGATGATAAAGGTTTGATTGACCAACATAAAATCAATTTAGTTGCCAGAATGGGCGGTAATTGGTATTGTCATGCAAATTCAGATTCCATGTTTGAAATTGCGAAACCGATCACCACAATCGGAATTGGTTTTGATAATTTGCCGCACGATGTTAAATCATCAGTAGTACTTTCAGGAAATGAATTGGGATTGCTTGCGGGAGTTGAATCTTTACCAGACGAAACCAAAGTAAATGAATACAAATTGTTGGAATTAAGTGAAATCTTCTTATCTTTAGATGGTAAAGCGGAAGAATTGGAATTGGCTTTACACCAACACGCCAAGGTTTTATTGGCTGAAAACAAAATAGATGAGGCTTGGTTGACCTTGCTTTCATTCAATGATTAAATAGAAAAACAAACAACAAATAATAACTTTAAAAAATAAATTATGTTTAAACTGACTGGAACTTTAAAAGTGTTGAATCCAACGGTACAAGTATCTGAAAAATTCTCAAAACGCGAATTTGTAGTAACTGAGTCTTCAAGTATGTATCCTCAGGATATTCAATTTCAACTAACACAAGATAAATGTTCTTTGTTGGATGGATTTAATATTAACGATCAAATTGATGTTTCTTTTAATTTACGTGGTCGCGAATGGACAAGTCCTCAAGGTGAAGTAAAATATTTCAATTCATTAGACGCTTGGAGAATCGACAGAGCGGGAGCTAGCGCAGGAACAGGAATGCCAGCTTCAGGACCATCAGCAATGAATTTAGCTCCAGTTACTGCTGCAACAGCTGAAATGACAATGGAAAAAGCAGACGACGATTTGCCATTCTAATTCAAAATAAAATCTTTCAAAGCCACGTTTTTCGTGGCTTTTTTTGTTTCCAATAATTTAGATTTTATAACAAACGGTCAACTCCATTTAGGGAAGTACAGAAGTATAATGTCTCAAATCTAATATCTCAAGTCTTAAGTCTAGAGTCTTCTACGACTTCATCTGCAATTCCACCAAATTGGCATAAATTCCACCAGAAATATTCAATAATTCATCGTGTTTTCCTTGCTCAGCAACTTGACCGTTTTCGATTACATAGATTTTATCTGCATTGCGAATCGTAGATAAACGGTGAGCAATCACGAAAGAAGTTCTTCCTTTCATCAAAGTTTCTAATGCTTCTTGCACCAATTTTTCTGATTCAGAATCCAAAGCAGAAGTCGCTTCATCTAAAATCAAAATAGTTGGATTTTTCAACAATGCACGTGCGATGGCAATTCTTTGTTTTTGTCCTCCGGATAGTTGAATTCCGCGATCTCCAACTTCGGTATTGAAGCCTTCTGGAAACGAATTGATAAATTCCAATGCGTTCGCTTGCTGTGCTGCCTTTTTTACTTCTTCTTCTGAAGCTTCTGGTTTTCCGTAAGCAATATTGTCATATATCGTTCCGGCAAATAAAATCACTTCTTGCGGCACCAAAGCCATGTTCGAACGAAGGTGTTCAATATCGATGTATTTATTGTCGATGTCATCAAAGCAAAGTTGACCTTCTGAAGTTTCAAAAAATCTTAACAGCAAAGAAGCAATCGTAGATTTTCCAGCGCCTGAAGAACCAACCAAAGCAATTGTTTCATTTGGCTCCGCAGTTAAATTAATGGATTTAAGCACTTCCACATCAGGTCTTTGAGGATAGTGGAATTTGACATTTTTAAATTCAACTTTTCCTGTAATAGTTGGTTTTTCTTCACCAATTAGTGTTTCCTTTTCGCCTGGAGTTTGAATAATGCTCATCAATCTTTCAGTAGAACCAATTGATTTTTGAATGTTGGCATACAATTCCGGAAGCGAACCAATCGAAGCGCCCATCATTACAGTCAACATGATGAAAGAATAGAAATTTTGATCACTCAAAGAAGGATTTGGTCCTTGTGTCATCAATAGTCCTTGCCAAATAATGAATACAATGGCACCGAACAAACAGAAAACGATAAACGAAACAAACAATCCGCGCCAAAGTCCGCTTTTGATATTTAATTTTCTGATTTCATCGATACTCATTTTATATTTAAAAAGAGCCAAAGCTTCATTTGTAAATGATTTTACATTTGAAATTCCAGTCAAATTTTCTTCGATAATAACATTAGATGTCGCAGTTTCGTCTTGCGCTTTAACTGAAAGTTTTTTGATAAATCTTCCAAAGAAAACAGCAATGATTGCCATTACTGGTACGGTTGCAAGCATGATCAATGCCAATTTCATAGAGATTATTCCCAAGAAAATAATTCCTCCAACGACTATGACGATTTGTCTAAAAAATTCAGCAATGGTTGTTCTTAAGGTTTCTTGCAATTGCGAAATGTCAGATGAAATGCGAGAAGTCAATTCGCCAACTTTGTTTTGGTTGAAGAAATCCATCGGCATGTAAATCAATCTTGAAAAAGCGTCGTATCTCACATCACGAAGTGTGTTTTCAGTCACATTTGTGAAAATAACGACCCTGAAATAAGATGCCAACGATTGTATTCCGAATAAGATAAACAATGCCATTGCGACCGTGTTGATATTGCTTAAATCAATCAATTTTATCGCATCAGCTGTGTTCGTCGGAGCATTTTGACCTGCACCACCTAATAATTGTCCTAATAATAATGGAAAAATCAGTCCTGTTGTTGTTGAAATTACCAAAAATAACCAACCTATTGAGAATGAAAGTCTATAAGGTTTTAAGTATTTAAAAATTCCCTTTGCCTTTTGTATGTCCTCTTTGGATAATTTTATTTTTTCCTTTTTTTCTTTCTTTGGTCGAAGCATTTCCTATCTTTGTAATATGTACGCAAAAGTAACGTATGATTGGCAATATTGTGCGTTTTTTAATCTTTTTAATAAATTAACTTGTATAAAAAGAATTATTGTGTATCTTTGCAGTCCGAAATTTAGAGAAATAAAGATATAAATAAATATTTGTCATGAAAAGAACGTTTCAACCGTCAGTTAGAAAAAGAAAAAATAAGCACGGATTCCGTAGTCGTATGGCGACTAAAAACGGTCGTAAAGTTTTAGCTGCACGTCGTGCTAAAGGAAGAAAAAAATTAACTGTTTCTAGCGAATCTAGCCACAAACGTTAAGATTCTGACAATCAGATTTTGAAAGCCGTTTCTATTGAAGCGGCTTTTTTAGTTTAATCAATTTTAGAATTGGTAAAGTTTGATTTCAATGGATTCATTTTTCAATTCAAGCTCCATTTTTGAATGATCTTTAAAATTGAAAACCTGACCATCTTGTCGAATGTGTGCATTTTTCGCCAATTCAATTTCTTCAATCAACCACCTAATTTCATTCGACTTTCCTTGCGCTACAATTCCTTCTTCGGGTAAATTTTCATCAGGTGATGAATATATTGCTGCAAATCCATAATTGATATCCACCGCAGGCGACCATTCGGCATTTCCAACAGTTTGAGAAACGATTGTGTAGCATTGGTTTTCCATGGCACGCGCTCTTGAACCAATGTGAACTCGCGATGCTCCTCGAATCGTTTCTGTGCAACTTGGCACAAGTATGAAATCAGCACCTGCTTGATTTAACTTTTGAGCACCAATGGCAAATTCTATGTCGTAACAAATTTGAATTCCAAAAGTGAAATTCTCTGTTTTAAAAAGCGCCAAATTTTTCTTCCCCGAATCTATTCCCCAGATTTCATTTTCAAATCGGGTCATGAAAAATTTATCTTGGTAACCGATTATGCCTTTTGGACCAAAAACATAACTTCGATTGTAGATTTTTGAATTTTCTGAAACAGGAAAACTTGGTGCAATGATAATCGTTTTATATTCAATCGCTAGTCCTTCAAATGTTTCTATGAAAATTGGCAGTACGGTTTGAAGTGTTTTTAGTTGTTCTTGAATATTTTGCTGCACTTCTATTTCAAAAAGACTCACTAATTCCATTGAACCATATTCAGGAAACAATAATATTTCAGTTCCTTGATTTACAGCTTCTGAAATCCAAGATTTAATATGTCTTTTCCAATCATCAATGCTTTCAAAAAAAGAAATTGGATATTGAGCACTTGCAATTTTGATTTTCATCGTTCGATTTTTTTGGTCCAAAATGTCATTTTTTTGAAGGTTTCTGTGGATTCATTTTTATCCAGCCATTTCATTTCACAAGATAATTCTGTTCTTTTGATATACTTTCTTTTTGTCCAAAATATATCATTTGGTCTGAAATTTTCAGGTTTCAAAGGATGATTTTTTGGTCGTTCAACTGCACAAAAAGTGATAAATTTGATTTCCTTAAACTGTGCTGCATATCGCTCTCGTTCATCAAAAAACAAATTTCCAAATCCTTGACCTCTGAATTTTTGTAAAATGATACTTTCACCAAAGTAGAAAACTTGATTTACATCGATTTTGGCATCTGCAAATGGTTTTTTGACTTCTTCCGTTTCATCACTCAAAGGCAAACACGTTGTGGCTCCAATCAATTCATTTTGATGATAAATTCCGAAGAAGAATGATCTTTCAGACTGACAATAGGTTTGAATATATTCCTTTTCGTATGCTCGATTTCCTTCATACAAATAGGGGAATTCAGCAAAAACAGTTATTCTTAATAGTGCAAAATCGTCAAGAACAGTTTCTATTTCTTTGCCAATTTTTTGAACGAATTTAAATTCAGTCATTTTAAGAAACTAATTCAATCCATTTTTCCAGGTTATAGTTGGTTGCAACCCTTGAAATTTTACCATTTTCAACTGTCAAAAATGCCGAAGCTGGCAAAGTGTATGATTGACCATGAGCTTCAGGTAAACCTTCTTCACCTTTTTTGTACTTTCCGTTAACTATAAATTCGCACGCAAATTTCTGTCCAGTAGATTCTGAGTAAAAAATCGAATTGGTCAAATTTTCTTCATAACATTCGTCCATTTTCTGAAGAAATTCTTTGAATTTTTCGATTCCAATTCTAGGTTCACTTTGATTTGGCTCGTGCAAAATATTGTCGTCGACAATTGAAAGCATTCCTTTCCAATTTTGAGAATTGAAGTATTGGTAATATTGTTTAATAAGATCTAAGTTTTTCATATTAATGCGAATATTGAATTTTACTTTGAATAGCTTGTGAGTATAAAAATACCAATTTCATGTTTTTAAACAATTCAAAAACAATTTGCTTTTATTTATTTTCTTTTTAACCTGCTTTAATTCAGTTTTTTAGTACGATAATTTGTTTTATTTTTTTATTTATAAAGTAAGGCTAATATTTGATGTAACGGGTAAGTTCTTTTTGGTCAATTAAACTTATTTTGCAGTTCAAAGAATTTTAATTATCCATGAAAAAAAGTATATCTGTTCTAATAACTGTAATTTTTTTATTTTTTCAAAATTCTTGTTTTGTTCAAGTTTTAGATTTAGGTACAATTGAAAATTTCGTCATTTTTTCAAGTAATGGTGCGACTGCAAACACAGGTACGTCCTCTTTTACGGGTGATGTTGGAGCGGATTTAGGCGCTGTTAGTCTATCTGGAGCAACTGTTTACGGGAATGTATTTTCGGCAGATTTAGTAACTGCTCAAGCCAAAATAGATTTACAAGCTACGTATATTCAATTGTTATCTATACCGACAACCAATTCATTGCATGCTCCTGCTTTTGGTGGTGGAGAAAGTTTGACGACAGGTAGTTATTTAATTACGGGTGCCGGTTCAATTGGTGGAAATTTAACATTGAATGGCCAAGGCGATAGCAATGCTGTTTTTATCTTTAAGTTTGGTGGAGCTTTAGCTATTGGAGCTAATTCAACAGTTCTATTGACAAATGGCACTCGTTCTTGCAATGTGTTTTGGGTTTCAGAAGGTGCGATTTCTATGGCTGCATCTACTGTAATGAAAGGCACTTTGATCGCCAAAAATGGCGCTGTCTCCATGGCATCAGGTTGTGATTTAGAAGGACGATTACTTTCTATTTCTGGGGCAATAAGCTTTGGTCCTGCTGTTGCATACGTTCCGAGCTGCGAAACGACCATACCACTAGCATTTTCAAGCCCGTGTTACAATATTATTCTTGGGTCAGCAGAAGATTTTGTTCATTTTACGAGTTCTGGGGCTATCGGAAATACAGGTGCATCTTATTTTATAGGTGACATTGGTTCTGATGTGGGTGCAATAAGTGGTTTTGAAACTTCAACAATAGTTGGTTCATTTTACAATATTGATGGAATTACTGAACAAGCAAAAATTGATTTACAAGCAGCGTATATCCAACTTACCTCTGTTCCTGTGACTAATTCGACTCATGCACCTGCCTTTGGAAATGATGAGATTTTGACTACTGGTGTTTATATGATAGGAGGAGCGGGATCCATTGCTGGGAATCTGATTTTAGATGGTCAAGGAGATTCAAGTGCTGTATTTATTTTCAAATTTGGAGGAGCTTTTACAACAGGTGCAAATACAACTGTTGTGTTAACTAATTGCTCATCAGCTTGTAATATTTATTGGGTCGCCGAAGGCGCAATTTCAATGGCTTCTTCAACAACCATGAAGGGAACTCTGATTGCCAATAATGCGGCAAATTCAATGGCAGCAGGTGGAAATTTAGAAGGAAGGATGTTCTCAACAACCGGTGCGATTGCCATTGATCAAATTGTGGCCAAAAAAATGGCTAGTTGCTACTGTCCTCCGCCGATGCCTCTTCCTGTTAATCTGCTTTCTTTTACTGCTATTTGTAGTGAGGATTTTATAACTATAAAGTGGTCAACAGCTTCTGAAAATAACTGTGATTATTTTTCTGTTGAAAGAAGTACAAATGGAATTGATTGGATAAATGTTGGAATTATTTCGGGTGTGGGAAATTCCTCATCCGTTAGTGAATATCATTTGGTTGATTTGCAGCAATATTTTGAGACGTCATATTACCAATTGATACAAACCGATTTTAATGGTTCATCTAGGGTTTATAGTCCAATTTCAATACAAAAATGCATTTACAATGAAGCAGATTTAAAAATCTATCCAAATCCAGGAAAAAATAAATTTGAGATTGATTTTAATGGAAATGTTGATAAAATTTTGTTGGTATCAATTTATGATTTGCTTGGTGAAAACATCTATTCATCAGAAGTATTCAGTAATTCGATTGTGTTGGAAAATGTGAAAGATGGAATTTATTTCCTGCATTTGCTTTTGAAAACAGAAAGTGTGACAAGAAAATTTACTATTTTGAACTAAATTATGCTAAAAAGCTTTGCAAAAAGAGTAAATCAATAATAAATCCATTTTTGTAATGTGAATGATACAAAGTGATTAATTTTACTGTCAAATTAGCCCTAAAAATGCAAGCAGAAATATTTTATAAGGAACAACTTCAAATCTCAGAAAATTTAATTCAAATCGGCGTAAAAAAAGTGAGATTGTTTACTTTTTTGCGGTTGCTTGTTTTTGCGATCTTTGGAAGTGCTCTCTACCTTATTTGGGGAAATACTTTTATTTTTAGTATTGTCTTGATAATAGGAATTGCTTCTTTTTTAGTGATGGTTTCTAAATCAGTTGATGCAAAATTAGCTCTTGAAAAAGCGAAAGAATTAAAGCGAATCAATGAAGCTGAAATTCTAGCATTACATGGCGATTGGAGTAGTTTTGAAAATGGGAAAGAGTTCTTAAGTGGAATACATCCATTTTCAAATGATTTAGATTTGTTTGCCCCCAAAGGTGTGTTTGGATTTTTAAATCGAACTGTTTCTGCTCAAGGAAAAAGCGCATTGGCAAATTTGCTATTAGATGGTGCAGCAAATCCCCAACAAAACAATGAAATCATAGAAGCGCTATCTCATGAAATTGCATGGACGCAGAAATTTCGGGTGTCAGGTTCAATAAATAGCAGAGAAAAAGGGGTAAATCAAAGTTTTAAAAATTGGTTTAGTCAAAAAATCGCAAATCCAAAATGGGTAAAATGGATGATTTTTTGTATTCCTTCAATTTCAGTTCCTGCTTTAATTTTATACAATTTTGATTTGATTTCTTCGATGGTTTTTGGAATTATCGTTTCTATTTCAATGTCGATTACTGGACGATTGGTGAAATCTACCAATCTAATTGCTGAATCAGTGAGTAAATATGCAGCAAAAGCATCCGTTATGCTAGATCAAATTCAAGCATTGAACGAATTAAAAATTGAAAATGAATCTTTGCAAGCAATCAAAAAAGAATTTAATAAATCTGAATTAAATGCGGTTGTTGGTTTGAAGCAGTTTTTGAACATCAACAAACAGTTAGATTTAAGAATGAATATATTGATTTCAATACCGTTAAATATCTTTTTTGCGTGGGATTTAATTCAAAGAAATGCTGTTGAAAAATGGAAAATGAAGTATGAAAATGCGTTTTTAGCATGGGAAGAAACATTGGTAGAATTGGAAGTTTACGTTTCAGGTGCTACAGTTAAATACAATGCTCCCAACACTATTTTTGCTAATTTTTCAAATGATATGTCGGTTCAAATCAACGGTTTGATTCATCCTTTGTTGAATAGGTTGAAAGCAATTTCCAATGAAGTTGAAATGAATCAAAATAATCAATTTATTATTTTGACAGGACCCAATATGGCTGGTAAAAGTACTTTTTTGCGTTCGTTGGGTTTGGTTTTTGTTTTTGCAAACGCTGGATTTCCCGTTTTTGCTGACTCCGCTATAATCCCAAAAGTTAAGTTATATTCAAGTATGAGAACTTCCGATGATTTGTCGAATGAAAGTTCATATTTTCATGCCGAATTGACGCGATTGAAATTTATTATGGATGCTTTAAATCAAAATCAATCTATTTTTATTTTACTAGACGAAATTCTGAAGGGAACCAATAGCAAGGACAAAGAGGAGGGATCGAAAAAGTTTTTGAAAAAATTGCAATCCAAAGGTGCAAAAGGAATAATAGCTACGCACGATTTGTCTTTGTGTGAATTGTCAAATGATAATCATGTGTTTACAAATGCTTGTTTTGATTCAACAATCGAAGGAGAAAATTTATTCTTTGATTACACTTTAAAGCCAGGCATCTGTAAGAATATGAATGCGTCTTTTTTATTGAAGAAAATGCAATTAGTTGATTAATTGAAAGAGAATTCAAAGAAAAAACGATAATTTCGAATAAAACTTCAGTTTTAGACGTTTTACTAATTGAAATAAAAATAAAGTCATGAAAAATATTTGGTTATTTGTTACTTGTATTGGTTTGTCATTTAGTGCTTTTTCGCAGGAGGATGATTATGATATTGACGAAAATATTTACGATGACATTGTTCCAAAGCATTCTTTCACAATTGAACTTGGTTTGCCGGTTGGTACTTCAAACAAGCCTTTCCAATCTATGATGCAAGGTTTGGTAAGATTTTCTCCTTATTACCAATTTACATTAAAAAATCATTTAGCATTCGGTGTTGGAGCTAATTATAATTATTTCAAAATCAATCAATTTAGAGTGCCTGAGAAAGTCACTGGTGGTTTTCATTCTGCTGGAGGTTTTGTAAAAGTGGGTTATGAAAAATTTCATTCCATGCGTTTTGGTACAGATTACGGATTGAAAATAGGATATAATTCAAATCAATTTGCGACAGATTCAAACTCAACTAACCTCGGTGGACCATTTGTCGATAACGCTTTTTTCATTGAGCCTACTATTGGATTGATTTTGACGTCAGGTGAGTTTACGTCTTATCGATTTGTTGTCGGGTATACCTATTCTGGAAATGATTTCAATACTACCAATTTGGGAATTAAATCTTTCGGTGGTTATTCTGCGAGTGAATTCAGCAAAAACACACAATTCATGACCTTCGGTTTCGGATTCACATATTACTTTAAGCAGTATTAAGAAATCTGTTTTCAACACAAGGATAAAATTCAAGTTTATAATCGTTTTAAATTGACGTAAAAATTGTTGTGCAACTTTTTTTGTGTTAATTTCGTCTTCAAACCAACTATTGCTTTTTGAGAATTCATGAGTAAAGTTGTAACTACTAGTATTTGAAAATGAATTTGATATTCAATTATTTAAATCAATTTTAAGATGATAAAATTTATCGTAATCATTTGTGCGGTCGTATTGCCGATTTGTACATTTAGTCAAAATTCTAAGGCAAGTCAGCCTGCAAAAACAGAATCAAAACAACAAACTTTTGAAAGTTTTGATAAATATTGCCTAAAAAATGCGACAAGTTTGATGCAAAATAGTGCTGATAAATCAATCAAATTTGCAGGGACGGTTCAAAGGTTGAAAGGCAATAAAGTTCCAACATACAAAGAATGTGGAATTACATTGAAAGAAAATGAAACTCAATACTTCAAAATTGAAGGTTCTGATCAGATTTTAGCGGTAAAATCACTTTTCGTTTTGAGACTAAACCATAAAAATTCTAAAAAATAAAACGATGAAAAAATTAAAACTATTTTTTGGAGCTTTCATTGCGCTTGTTTCAGTAAACGTTAATGCACAATTAGTTATTACTGGTCCAGACTTTGATCAAGCAAATCCTTTAGATTGTGGGTCAATCAATCCTGTTACCTTGAATTTTACTGATGGCGCAGGAAATTATGCGCCAAATATGAATGAGACTTATGTGCTTTGTCCAGATTTGACGCAAGGTTCTAAAGTTTCAATCGCTTTTGCTGTAAATATTGGATATACGTTTGATATTCATCCAAGTGATACCTTGTATGTTTATGATGGACCAAATACTTCTTCACCATTAATTGGAGCGTATAATTCAGGAACAAATCCTACAGGTGTATTTGTACAAGCATCTTTTGCAAATAATCCAACTGGATGTTTGACATTGGTTTTTCATTCTGATGGAGCAAATGAAGGTACAGGTTGGGATGCGCACGCAGCTTGCGATAATCCACCACAACCATTTTTTCCACACATTGAGGCATATAGAAATGGTTTAGGTTCAAATGTTTTGAATCCATTGGATACAGGATATGTTGATATCTGTTTAGGAGATTCAATTCTTTTCATTGCTAAACCACTTTTCCCTTATTCTTTTGAATCTGTTGGTTTTGGATATTCTCAAAATGTTGGCAATTGTAATTATGAATGGACAATTAGCGGTGGTGTAGGACAATTTCCAAATGATTCAATTTGGTTTACGCCAACATCTAGATCTGGATTTTTTGTTGATTTAAGAATTACTGACATTTTCCCTCAAATTAATAGAATTACTTGTAAAGTAAGGGTTTCACAACAGCCAAATTTCAACGGAACAGGACCGGTTGATGACGTTATTTGTATCAATGAATTAGGTTATTTAGTTGGTGGTGTTACTCCAACGGATACTGTTGGGATTCATATTCCAGAAGGAAATTTCCTTTTCGGAGGAGTATTTGCAGGTTTGACTTTCTTGCCTGATGGTTCTGGATCTCAGTATTCAACTTCGATTTCGATTACTGATTTTGATGCAGCCACTACTTTTACAGACCCTTCAGATTTACAACAAATTTGTTTAGATATTGAGCACTCTTACATTGGAGATTTAGAAATTGTTTTAACTTGCCCAAATGGACAAACAGTTTCCTTGATGAATGCATATAATCAAAATCCAGGCGGTTGGAGTCAATTGGTTCCAGGTGGTTGTGGAAATGGGATAAGTACTGCATTAGGAAACGACACTGATATTGATGGTGGAGCGCCAGGAAGTCCTGTTTGGACCTATTGTTTCTCTGAAACTAATGCAACTTTAGGAACAATTTGCGCTGAAAATACTGCTGGATACACGATTGTTAATGATTACGGAAATACTTCAATGAATCCGAATGGGGTTTATCTTCCGGATGGTGCATTGAGTGGTTTTATTGGTTGTCCATTAAATGGAAACTGGACTGTTACAGTGCAAGATAATCAAGGGATTGATGATGGATATATTTTCCAATGGGGAATTTATTTTAACTCAGATTTGTATCCAAACAATGAAAGTTACTCGAATGTGGTTGTTGACGAATATTGGATGAATGATCCTACGATTATTTCAGGAATGAATGATACGTTAATTACTGTACAGCCTCCTGGACCAGGAATTTATAACTATACATATGTAGTTGAAGATAATTTCGGATGTTTTTATGATACAACTGTAGCAATTACTGTTAAACAACCAATTGTGTTAAATATTCCATCTGCTATTTGCCAATATACATATACATCTACATTAAGTACTGGAACAAATGATGGTCAATGGTCGTTCTATGCAAGTGCAGGAACACCAACATTTCAGGCAGACAATGTGAATACGACTTTTACTTTTCCGACTACCGGCGTCTATCATTTGGTCTATTCCGATACGTCGTGTACCGATAAAGATACCGCAACAATAACCATAGTAGAGTTGCCGCCATTCGACTTCGATTCCGACTTTTTTAATTGTCCCTTCGAAACCGAACACATGGTATTTAAAGATTCAGCACAAGTATCTGAATTTCATTGGGGATTGGTATTTCCAAATTTAGATACGCTTTTTACAGCTGATTTATTTCAAGGAACATATACCGCAAGTTATACAACATTATTAGGTTGTACGAATGATACGACGTTTACCATTGCAACGCAACCAGAAACAAACTTGTTCAATTATCCAGATGTTTGTGGAGATTCAATTGGATTGGTATTAAATACTGGGTTTCCTGACGGAAATTGGGCTGTAATTGGTGGTCCTTCAACAACGACACCTCCATTTTTCTCAAATCAAGATTCTTTGCAGACAAGTGTAACAATTACAACGTATGGTACATACACATTTATTTTTACAGAATCTGGTTGTAACGATACTGATACAGTTGATATTAAATTTACTCCTTATCCGTGGTTAAGTGTGGAAGATAGAATAACTTGTATAGGTGAACCTGTAAACATGAATGCATTTGACGTAGGATTTATTGATAGTTATGTATGGAGTAATGGAACCACAGGACCTGTAACAACAGTTGTTGATCAAGGATATTATTCCGTGATTGGTACAAATGAGTGTGGAACTTATATAGATAGTGCCTTCTTGACTGCTGATGTTTGTGTGATTGATTTTCCAAATGTATTTACACCAGATGGAAATGGGGAAAATCCTGTTTGGACATCCCTCCAACAACCAAACGGATTTAAAACATTTAAATGTCAGATTTTCAACAGATGGGGAGATTTGATGTATGAATACAATACTGTGTTTGGCGCTTGGGATGGAAAAGTGAATGGAAATGAGGCTAGTGAGGGAGTATATTTTTACTCTGTAGTAGCTGAAACTAAAAATGGAAAAGAAATAACCAAACAAGGATTTTTCCACCTAATAAGAAAATAAATTAAAATTAAATTTTATAAAGAAAGTCGGTTCATTAGGGCCGACTTTCTTGTTTTAATAAGTTTATTTTTTTGCTCGATTTTGTTGCAACCTATTTATTGTTAATTTCGTCTAGTTAAAATAAATAATATTTATGAAAAAACTTATTCTTACCATCTCATTATTTTTTATGATTGGTTCAAATTTAGTAGCTCAAGAAATCGATAATAGATTACTTGTGAAATACAAAAAGTCTGAGATAAAAAAAATGATGTCGGAAAATCCTTCCGAATATCAGTTTGAAATTAACGCGTTAAATCGAGGAATGTTTATTTCTGATATTCCAACTGAAAAGGGGAAAGACATAGTGTTTGATGGAGAAATTAAATTAAATCTTGAGAAACAACATACATATTTGTCTTTAGGAAAAGAAATCTTAGATAGATATCAATATTTTAAGATCAAAGGAACTAACAAGATGGTAGTCATTCAACCAAGAATTTTTCTAGATCCTACTGTCTTGAATAAGAACTAATTTGGATCTGATTAAATAGATTCTTTTATTTTACACAATTTTTAAAATATGAAAAAAATATTATTAACCATTTTTGCAGGAATGTCTTTAGGCTTTTCCGTATTTGGTCAAACAATTAATATTACAGATCCCGATTTTGGGCCAACAAATCCAATAAGTTGTGCTAGCTACCAAGACGGTGGTGCAATCAACTTTTTTGATAATGGAGCAGGTGGGAACTATGCAGCAAATTCTGCAGATACGATTACAATTTGTCCAGACATTACAAACCAAACTACTTGGCCAAAAGTATCTGTGACTTTTGCAACAAATATTGGGTTTACATTTGATATCAATCCAACTGATACGCTTTACATTTTTGATGGACCAAATACTTCTTCGCCTCTGCTGACAGCATTGAATACAGGCGTAAATGCAACTGGTGGATCTTATGGAGCGTCATTTGAAAACAATCCTTCTGGTTGTTTGACATTTGTTTTTCACTCTGACGGAGTAAATGAAGGAACTGGTTGGGGAGCTGGTATCACATGTGGAAACCCAGCTCAACCATTTTACCCACACATGGAAGCATTTGTGAATGGAAGTTCAATTAACACAATGAATCCTATTGACACAGGTTATGTAGATGTTTGTTTATATGATACAATTATGTTGGTTGCAAAACCGATTTTCCCGTATTCTTCAACTGCAACCGGAATTGGTTATGCTCAAACTTTGACAAATATTACTTACAACTGGACTGTTACCGGTACAGGGCCTTTGAATGTAAATAATGATACTGTATATTTTGTTCCGCAAACTAGAAATGGTTTTTACGTTACTTTAAAAATGACTGATGTTTTTCCACAATTAGTTCAAACTTTTTGTAAAATACGCGTTAGTCAATTGCCTTCTTTTGCTGGCACAGGGCCAGTTGACCCTGTTATTTGTATTAATGAATCGACTCAATTAATTGGAGGAACAACAGCAACAGATACAGTTGGTGTTCAATTCCCTGATGGATCTTTTATTTTAGGAGGCGTGGTCGCTGGATTGACTTATTTGCCGGATGGAAATGGTCAACAATATACCACCACAATTAATATGACTGATTTTCCTCAAGGGTCTACGTTTTCGAATGCTGGAGATTTACAGGAAATATGCATTACAATGGAGCATTCATTTTTAGGGGATTTGGAAATTTGGTTGACTTGTCCAAATGGAACGCAAGTTTGGCTCGTTAATGCTTATTCTGGCTCAGGACCACTTGCTGGTGGATTTGGAGGAGGAGGAACCTATTTAGGTTCAGCAAATGACAACGGAAATGGAACACCGGGCGTTGGATGGGAATATTGTTTTTCATCCGTAAATAATACTTGGGGAACAATGGCTACTGAGTATGCTGCAGGTAATACTGTCGCAACAACAGTTACACCAACTACAACAGCAGGAAATTCAATGAATCCTAATGGAGTTTATTTGCCAAATACAACTTTTGCAGGTTTTAATGGTTGCCCACTAAATGGTGCTTGGACTGTGCACGTGCAAGACAATCAAGGGATTGATGATGGTTATATTTTCGAATGGGGTTTAAATTTCAATTCAAGTTTATTTCCTAACAATGAAGTTTATCACAATACAATTACAGATGAATATTGGATGAACGATCCGTCTATTATTTCAGGTATGAATGATACTTTAATTGTTGTTCAACCTCCTGGACCAGGAACTTATAATTACACTTATGTCGTTGAAGATAATTTCGGATGTTTTTATGATACAACTGTAGCTGTTACTGTTAAACAACCAATTATTCTAAACTTGCCTAGTGAAATTTGTCAAAATTTTTATACTTCAACGTTGAGTACAGGAACGAATGATGGTCAATGGAGTTTTTATAATAGTCCTGGAACACCTACATTTCAAGCTGATAATGTAAATACAACGTTTAATTTTCCAGCACCGGGATTGTATCACCTTGTTTACTCAGATACTTCGTGTACAAATAAAGATACGGCGGTGATAAATATTGTTGATTCACCCAATTTTAATTTTGTATCAGACTTTTTCAATTGTCCAAATGAAACTGAATATTTGTACTTTGCTGACTCTTCTGTTGTAGCAGAGTACCATTGGGGATTAACGAATCCAGCACTAGATACTTTATTCGAAGCGAACCTGGCTGAAGGGACTTATACAGCAAGTTATACAACAGTCTTGGGATGTGTAAGAGATACTACTTTTACGATTGTAACACAACCAGAAACAACATTATTTAACTATGCTGATGTTTGTGGTGATTCTCTAGGAATGGTCTTGAATACTGGTTATCCAAATGGTACATGGGCAGTTTTGTCTGCACCAGGAAATAATCCAGCAGTATTCTCTAATCCAACAGGATTGCAAACAAGCGTAAATATTGCTGATTATGGAACTTATGTATTCACTTATACAGAGTCTGGCTGTAATGATACGGATACAGTAGATGTTGTATTTACTCCTCAACCTTGGTTTACCATAAGTGATGCATCAACTTGTTTTGATGTACCTTATACTTTTACAGCTGTCGATACAGGGTTTGTTGATACCTACACGTGGAATACAGGTCAAACAGGTAATTCTCTTGTTGCTACAACGGCTGGACAGTATACATTAACGGGTACAAATGCTTGTGGAACATTGTCTGTTACAGCAAATTTGTCAATTATTCCTGGAGTAACTTTATTTGATTATCCAGATGTTTGTGGTGATTCAATAGGGTTAGTAATTAACACTGGTTACCCAAACGGAACTTGGTCAACGATTGCAGGTCCAAGCACAACTTCGCCTCCTGTTTTCTCAAATGTAGACTCATTGCAAACAAGTGTTACCATCACTGATTACGGAACTTACACTTTTATTTTTGATCAAAATGTTTGTTCAGATGTTGATACGGTTCAAATCAAGTTTACTCCTTATCCATGGTTGAGTATCGCAGATGGTGAAACGTGTATTGGAGATCCAATTAATTTGACATCTTTTGATATTGGATTTATCGATAGTTATGTTTGGAGTACAGGTCAAACTGGTCCTCAAATTGCTACTTCTGTTCAAGGTTACTATTATTTAACTGGAACAAATGAATGTGGATCTTATACAGATTCAGCTTTTGTTTTAACAGATGTTTGTGTGATAGATTTTCCAAATGTATTTACACCAGATGGAAATGGAGACAATCCAGTGTTTACATCATTACAACAACCTGACGGATTCAAAACATTTAAATGTCAAATTTTCAATCGTTGGGGTGACTTAATGTATGAATATGACACGGTGTTTGGTTCTTGGGATGGAAAAGTAAATGGAAATGAAGCGTCCGAAGGAGTTTATTTTTATACTGTCACAGCAGTAACAGTAAATAACAAGGATTTAACTAGACAAGGGTTCTTCCATTTGATTAGAAAATAATTATTCTTAAATTTAACTAAGCCGATTCAACAGAATCGGCTTTTTTTATGGACTTTTGTATCAAAAATTAAGGATGTTTGTTCAATCAAATACTGTGAAGGCAGTAAAAACATATTTTTCTGAAAGACTAGAAACAATATTCTCACCGAATGAGATAAAATTGATTCTCAATCAAGCAATTTCTTCTAGACTAAATCTAACTAAAGGAGAATTGTTTTTGGCTGATGAAATGAGATTATCAGAATCGGATTTATTGTACTTTAGAAGCATCGTTAAACGGCTGCAAAAAAATGAGCCTTTGCAATATATTTTTGGAGATACTGAATTTTATGGATTGATAATAAAATGTGACAAACGAGCACTAATTCCAAGACCGGAAACTGAAGAATTGGTTGATTGGATTGTTGCTGATTGTAAAGGGAATCAAATAGAAAAAATATTGGATTTATGCACAGGTAGTGGTTGCATTGCTCTTGCACTTAAAAGTCAATTTGGAAAATCTACCATTCATGGTGTTGATTATAGTTCTTATGCGTTGGAATTAGCTAATGAAAATGCAGAAATACTTCAGTTTGATCTTAAATTGAATAAAATTGACGTTTTAAACGAACTGACAGATTTAAACTTTGAACCAAATTCATACGATATTTGGGTTTCTAATCCGCCGTATATTCCGATGAAAGAAAAATCATTGATGCATGCAAATGTTCTCGATTTTGAGCCGGAGATGGCTTTGTTTGTTGAAGACAATCAAGCGCTGATTTTTTATAACGTAATCGCAGAAAAAGCTCAAAGATATTTAAAATCAGGAGGTCATTTATACTTTGAATTAAATGAAAATTACGCAGATGAGACTTTTGAATTAATTACTGATTTAGGTTTTGAAGCTGTCGAAATAAAATTAGATTTGCAAGGAAAAAAAAGGATGTTAAAAGCAATTAAAAAAGGAAATTGAGATGAACATTGGTGCAGAAATTCAGCGATTGACTGATGAGTTAAATCGTCACAATCATTTATATTATGTCGAAAGTAATCCTGAAATTTCAGATTATGATTTTGATCAATTGCTTCAAAAATTGCAGCAACTTGAAAAAGAACACCCAGAATTTGCATCTGATTTAAGCCCCACAAAGAGAGTTGGAGGTGATATCACGAAGAAATTTGAGACGGTAAAACACCGTTTTCCAATGTTGTCACTGAGTAATTCATATTCAGAGGAAGAAATTATTGAATGGGGAAATAGAATCAAAAAAACAATTGAAACCCCCGTAGAATATGTTTGCGAGTTAAAATATGATGGAGTAGCTATTGGAATCTCCTATTTGAATGGAAAGTTAGTTCGTGCAGTTACCCGAGGTGATGGTGTTCAAGGAGAAGACGTGACGAATAATGTTAAAACTATTAAAACAATTCCACTTCAACTTAAAGGTGATTTTCCTGCAGATTTTGATATCAGAGGGGAAATTTACTTTCCAATCAAGGCTTTTGAAAAGACAAACGAAGAGCGCAAATTGAATGGAGAACCAGAATTCGCAAATCCAAGAAATTCTGCTTCTGGTACGTTAAAGTCGCAAGACTCGAAGGTCGTTGCTTCAAGAGGTCTAGATTGCATGCTTTATGGGATTTATGGCGATGATTTACCATTTGATAACCATCTGGAAAGTGTCCAAAAAGCAAAAGATTGGGGTTTTAAGGTTCCAACTGTGGACGCGAAATATATTTTCAAAACTGATTCAATCGATGGAATCATGGATTTTATTCATTATTGGGATACTAAGCGCAGAGATTTACCATTTGAAATCGATGGAATTGTCATAAAAGTAAATAGTTATGAAATTCAGTCAGAACTTGGTTTTACTGCAAAATCTCCTCGTTGGGCAATCGCATATAAGTTTAAAGCAGAACGAGTTGAGACTATTTTGGAAGAAGTAACTTTTCAAGTCGGTAGAACAGGTGCAATCACTCCTGTAGCTAACTTGAAGCCTGTTCATTTGGGTGGTACAACGGTCAAAAGGGCATCACTTCACAACGCAGACCAAATAGGAAAATTGGATTTACATATCGGGGATTCAGTGTATGTTGAAAAAGGAGGTGAAATTATTCCAAAAATTGTTGGTGTTAACGAAGGACTACGAAGTTCATCTGCAGTCAAAGTGGAATTTGTCGATGTTTGCCCAGAGTGTCAGACGGAGTTAGTTCGCCGAGATGGAGAAGTTCAACATTTTTGTCCAAATGAAAAAACTTGTCCTCCGCAAGTGAAAGGAAAAATTGAGCATTTTATCGCTAGAAAAGCAATGAATATTGACGGATTAGGTTCAGAAACAGTAGATTTGCTTTTTTCTAAGGGTCTTGTAAAAAATGTCGCAGATTTATATGATTTGACTTTTGATCAAGTTATCGACTTAGAACGAATGGCTGAAAAATCGGCAAATAATTTATTAAAAGGTATTGTAGATTCAAAGCAAATTTCATTCGAGCGCGTCCTTTTTGCAGTTGGGATTCGATTTGTAGGAGAAACGGTTGCCAAACAGTTGGCGAAGGGATTTAAGAATATTGAAGCTTTGGCATTGGCAAAATTCGATGAATTGGTTGCCGTGGATGAGATTGGTGAAAAGATTGCTATTTCAGTGCAGAATTACTTTTTAGATGAGGAAAATGTCAACTTGATCGAAAGATTACAAAAAGCAGGGCTTCAATTTGAAGTTGAAGAAAAAGTGCTCTCATCAGAGAATTTAAAAGGTAAAAACTTTGTAGTTTCTGGTGTGTTTTCGTTGTTCTCTAGAGATGAACTTAAAGTATTAATAGAACAAAATGGTGGGAAGAATGCAGGTTCAATTTCCTCAAAGACTGATTATGTGATTGCTGGAGCTAATATGGGGCCTGCTAAACTTGAGAAGGCTACGCAATTGGGTGTTGAGATTATTTCGGAGGATGATTTTGTTAGAATGATTGGGCAGTAGATTTGTTTTTGTAAATTGTTTTGAAAAACTGAATATCGAAATATCGGAATATCTCGATATTGGGATATGAATCTATTTGGTTTGTTAAATGTCATCACGATTCTTTACGTTTTTATCGATTTGCGTTCCCATTTTTGATTAATTTTGTGCAACTTAAATTACAAGTCATGAATATTTTTAAAGGTACTGGAGTTGCTTTGGTTACTCCATTTAATTCTGATTTTTCAATTGATTTTGAAGGATTAAAGAAATTAGTTCAATTGCAGATAGAGGGTGGTACGGATTTTTTAGTTGTTCAAGGGACTACTGGTGAATCACCAACTCTAAGTGCGGACGAAAAGCGTAAAATTCTTGATACTGTTTTAGAAGTAAATAATGGGAAATTGCGAGTGGTTTTCGGTGCTGGTGGAAATGATACATTGAAAGTTGCAGAAACAATTTCACAAATTCCTCAAGGAGTAAATGGTATCTTATCTGTTTCACCTTACTACAATAAGCCTACACAAGAAGGAATATTTCAACACTATAAATTATTATCTGAATCAACAGATCTACCGATTATATTGTACAATGTTCCTGGCAGAACAGGGTCAAATGTTTTAGCTGAGACGACATTGAGACTGGCTGAAATCCCATCAATTGTTGCAATGAAAGAAGCTTCAGGGAGTTTTGATCAAATAATGGAAATTATTAGATGTAGACCAGAAGGATTTGGCGTTTTGTCTGGTGATGACGCGATTACTATGCCATTAATTGCTGCTGGTGCTGATGGCGTAATTTCAGTCGTTGCAAATGCTTTTCCTGAAAAATTCTCAGCGATGGTAAGTGCATCATTGAGAGGAGATTTGGTCTATGCAAGAGAATTACATTATGAATTATTGCCAATCACTCGAATGTTTTTCGAAGAAGGAAATCCTGGCGGTGTAAAAGTTTCCTTGGAATACAGGAAATTGATGAATCAGACAATGCGTCGACCATTAGTTCCTGTATCTTCATCGTTGGCGACTAGAATTACTCAAGAGACAAAGCTGATTTTAGGATAATCGTCTGATTATATTTACAAGCTACTTCTTCTTTGGAGTAGCTTTTTTTGTTTTCTTTAATTTTCAACTTTCTATGGATAAAATAGTCGAATACTATAATGAATTGGCATCCACTTATGATGAAGACAGATTTGAAAATGAATATGGTAAGTTCATCGATGCGCAGGAACGGCTGCTCTTAAATAAACTCTTGACCGATAAAAATGATTTGGTATTAGATTTAGCTTGCGGGAGCGGACGATTACTCGATTTTGCATCATTTGGCACTGATGCGAGTGAAAAAATGCTCGAAATTGCACAGAAAAAGCACAAAAATAAAAAGTTAGTTTTGAGCGATGCAGAACAATTGCAATTTGAGACAGATACTTTTGATAAAATAATTTCTTTCCACTTTTTTATGCATTTGAATGATGAAAAAATCGCAGGGATTTTGAATGAATGTCATAGGATTTTGAAAAAAGATGGAAAATTAATCTTTGATATACCATCTTTTAAACGGAGAAATCTATTCAATTTTAAAAGCAATGGTTGGCATGGAGCAAATAGCACAACCGTCGAAAAACTAAAGCAACACCCGAATTTTAAAATTTCCAACATACATGGATTGTTATTCCTTCCGATACATCGCTTCCCAAAATTTTCAAGAAGATTTTTTATTAAATTAGATTTGATTTTGTCTAATTCATTTTTGAAAGAATATAGTTCTTATCTTGTTGTTGAATTTGTAAAAGAGTAAGCGATTGAAAAAGATTAAATTGAAGATAAGAATATTGATTCGCTTATTCAAAGATCTAGTAAGTGGAATTTATTTCAGGTTTTCCAATAAAGACAAATCAAATTCTGTTTTTAATTTTATTTATACAATTTCTCAAGAAGTCAAGCCAAGTGAAACTTTTGAAAACAAACTTTACAATATTCAAGCCGCATCAACTAAAATAAACGACTACATTTTATATCCAGGGCAGGTTTTCTCATTCTGGAAAATTGTAGGAAATCCAAATGGAGATTTTAAATTCAGTAGAAGTATTATAGACGGAAAGCTATCTGAAGAAAAGGGTGGGGGTCTTTGCCAAGTTTCAGGTATAATTTATCATGTAAGTATACTTTTCGGATTAGAAATTATCGAACGTTTTAATCATTCCATCGATATTTATACAGATGATTCTAGGTTCACACCTTTAGGAACTGATGCAACAGTGGTTTATGGCTACAAAGATTTGAGAATAAGAAATAATTTTGACTTTTCAATCAAATTTAAAATTGACATAAATGACAGAATTTTGACAATTAAACTATTAAGTGAGCAAGCTTTAATTCAAAAGAAACTAAAATTTGAAATCAATGAGACAGACAAACTCAAGGTGGTGTCTGTTGTTGATGAGAATTTAAGAAAAGTGAATGAATCTATTTATAAAATTGGATAAGAATCACACAATTATTTTTTTTTTTTTTTTTGTTAAACTTTTGATTGTTAAAGAATTATTTGGTTGTTTCGTTTGTTTTAGTTGATAGACTTTAGTGTGTCTTATTTTTCTCGAAATAAAAATGCCTATGATATTTAAGATATTTGAATATCGGAATATCCGAATATTCCGATATTGCATTTTTTTAGAAAAATCGTAAAAGAATTTTTTTTTACTAAACTTTTATGCTAACTTAGGTATACTAAAATTTTATACCTTTTACATTATGGGAGCAACCAAAAAACAAATTCATTCCCCTGAATACATTGAAGCAGCAAGAATTTTTAAAGCACTTTGTCATCCGGCTAGGATTGCTATTGTTGACAACATTTTGAAGAATCAATGTTTTACTTGCAAAGAGCTTTGTTCGAAAATTGATTTAGCGCAATCTACCATTTCGGGACATCTAAAGGTACTTTTGGATACTGGTCTATTAAGTGTTTTTCATGCTGGTAATGTTGCTATTTACCAAATCGAAGAGCAAACTTTGGACAATATGATTCGCTACGTTAAAAGTGTCCATCCAAAGTTTACGTTGTTTGATCGACACATTAAAAATCCATATTTGACTCCTCAGCCACCGATTTATTATCAAAGTTTCGTGAACAACTCTTAATTTTTTTAACCCAAGCAAATGTTTTGATTTGTTTTAGATTTAATTTTCAATCTAGCTTTCGATTTACAATCAATTTGTCAAGATCTTTTGGTTGAGCCGATAGTTACAAAATTTACGAGATTAATGTCTAGAGTGAACATTTAATAGGCAAAAAAAAGCTGAATAATTCTTCTCAAAAAAAATTATTCAGCTCGAACCGTTTTCAAAAAATGATGTTAATACATTTTTGCCATTTTAGCATTGTTTCTCCAGCCAGCATCATACTTACTATCTGCAAAGAAAATAATGATGTCAGCGTCATATTTGCTATCTACAAAGAATATTTTCTTTTTAGCGTCGTATTTACTTTCTGTAAAAAACCAAAGACCTTTGTTTTCAACAGCATCATATTTAGAAGTACACTTATATACCACTAGATCGGCGTCATATTTTGAACTTGCGACATATACTTTTACATCAGCATCGTATTTTGAACTACAAGAGAAAACTTGTTGAGCTTCGGAAGAAAAGGAAATTCCAAGGGATAAAAGTCCTAATAAAAATATTTTTTTCATTTTTTAATGGATTGATTATGCTGTAAATGTACAATTTTAGATTATTCGAACCAAAACCTTTGTAACTTTGCATGTAATATAAGTTATTTCAGAGTTTAAAAAGAGAAACAGATTAATGGATGTTTACAAACAAATAGTATCGGTAATACAAGAATCAAAAAAGATAGTAATAACATCTCATAAATCGCCAGATGGTGATTCTATAGGAAGCAGTATTGCGATGCAGGAATTTTGCAAATCACTTGGTAAAGCTGCAATAATTTGCCATCCTGATCCTGCTCCTGATTTTCTTTTATGGTTACCGAATACAAAAGAGATTTTGAGTTTTGAGCAAAATGAAAAACTAGTTCAAGACAAAATTCTTGATGCTGACTTAATCTTTTGTTTAGATTACAACGAAACTAGTAGAGTTGGAAAAGAAATGCAACCAATTTTAGATCAGTCTACTGCTAAGAAGATAATGATTGACCATCACTTGAATCCTTCGTCATTCGCCAACATAATTCTTTCAGATCCAACAATTTGTTCTACGAGTCAAATTATCTACGATTTAATAGAATATTCAGAAAATCTAAGTTTACTAAATTCTAATATTGGAACGGCGTTATATCTTGGAATTATGACCGATACTGGGTCCTTTCGTTTCCCATCTGTTCAAGTAAGAACGCATCAAATTTTAGCATCTTTGATTGAAATAGGTGTGAAACATTATGAAATACATGAAAATGTCTATGATACAAATACATTAGATAGATTGCGTTTAAGAGGTTATGCTTGTTCAGAGAAATTAGAAATTTTACCTGAAAATCAAGTAGCAATTATTTCATTGACTAAAGAAGAATTAAAGCGATTCAATCATCAAAAAGGAGATACTGAAGGCTTAGTAAATGTTGCTTTGTCGATCCACGGAATGCGAGCTGCTGTTTTGTTTACAGAAGCTGATGATTACGTGAAAATAAGTTTTCGTTCCAAAGGAAAAGAGAATCCAATTAATGAATTGGCTTCAAATTATTTTTCGGGTGGTGGACATGCGAATGCATCAGGTGGAAGATTTGACGGTTCAATTGAAGATGCTATAAAATTATTTAAGCAGGTTGTTTCTAACTTTATAAAACCAATTTAAAATGAAACTTAAGTTTTTGTTTTTATTTACTCTGATATTGCTTTTTGTTGCTTGCGAAGAAGAACCTAAAAAAGAGATTAGTGTTGATTGGACAACTCAAAAATCGTCAGATTTCAGCAAAGACTTGGCAATCGAAGAAGATATCGATATCAAAATATTTCTTCAAAGAAAAAAGGACTGGAAAATTACTGAAACTGGCTCTGGATTAAGATATTATATCTATCAAAAAGGATCAGGTCCGCTTGCAGAAAGTGGAATGACTGCAGAAGTTAAATTTGAAATCACCAAATTAGACGGCACAATTTGTTATAAAACAGAAGGTTTGGAGACAGAAACTTTCAAAATCGACAAAAGCGAAATCGAAACAGGAGTTCAAGAAGGTATCAAATACATGCATATTGGTGATAAAATAAAACTGATAATTCCAAGTCATTTAGGTCATGGTCTTGTGGGTGATTTTGATAAAATACCACCTTTGACTACATTAGTGGTAGATTTAGAATTAGTTTCATTGAGAAAAAGTTAAATATGTTTACAAAAATTACGATCATTTTAAGTATTAGCTTAATTGTTATTTCATGTGACACTGAAGGAATTAAGAAAGATCCTGTTACTAAAAATGAAATTAAGAAAAAACACACTAGTGTCCAAATAGTTTCTGATGCAAAAGAAAGTCTGAAACCGACCAAAACATTAACTTCCGAAGAAGATAAATCAGGAATAGAAATAAAGTGGTTTGAGCAAGGTCAGGGATCAAAATTGATTGACGGTCAAGTAGTAAAAATCAATTACGACGTTCGATTAGCCGATGGAACTTTGGTTGATGGAAATGAATTGTTGAAACGTGATTGGTTGCCATTCCTTGTTGGGTATGGAATGCAAACAAAAGGTTGGGATATTGCTTTCAAAAAATTAAGAGTTGGTGATTTTGTAGAAATTGTATTGCCGAGCAATATGGCAAGAGGTAAAGATGGAGTAAAAGGTCTAATTCCTCCAAATGCAATTAATATCATTCATGTTAGGGTTTTAGGAGTGATTTCGCCAACAAGAATTATTGATGGAACGAAAGTTTGGTTGCTCGAAGAAAATCAGTCCAATAAATTGCGCGCTACAGTTGAAAACACTGTTGAATTTCATTACATGGTTGGTACTCAATCTAATCCAAAATATGACATTAGTTATCGACGAAATCAACCTTATGCGCTTAAATTTTCCGATTTTGGAATTGTTAAAGGTTTAAAAAAAGCGTTAATTTCTGCTAAAAGAGCTGACAAAATTTGGGTCCTTGTTCCTCCTGCAGAAGCTTATGGTGACAAAGGTTTAGTCGATATTGTAAAACCAGGAGAGAGTCTATTTTACGACATTTTTGTTACTGATGTTCGATGAAAAGTGCGAAATTTTCATTACATTCGCACAATTAAAAAATTTCGGGATGTAGCTTAGTCCGGTTAAAGTGCGCGTCTGGGGGGCGCGAGATCGGAGGTTCGAATCCTCTTATCCCGACTTGAGTTAATTAAAAAATTAAAAATATTTTATGAGAAAAGTAGCATTGTTTTTATTTCTGAGTATCGGATTTACTTCGTTCAGTCAATTAGCTATTGATACTGTTGAAACGGTGAAAGGTAAAATGGTACTTTATTCAAATCGTACTTGGAAGATGCTTGAAGACACAAAGTTTGATGGTGTTTTAAATAAAGATATTCACGATTATATCACCACAGAGTCTGCCTTGAATTTTGTTCAAACATGGGACAATGATGTTTGTTTTACGTCGGATAGAAAAAATGATTTGTCGAAACTACAAGATACTTTGTGGCTTTGTTTATCTGATAGTATTTCAAATGCTTTTGTAATTCCAAATCCAGGATATATTACTTCGAGATACGGATATAGAAAAGGTCGTTACCACAACGGGATTGATATTGGACTAAACATAGGTGATACAGTAAGAGCTGCTTGGTCTGGAAAAATTAGATATGCGAAATACAATGATGGTGGTTTCGGTAACCTAGTGATAATTCGTCATGAAAATGGATTGGAGACTTTTTATGCTCACTTGAGTAAGCATCTTGTTTTTCCAAATGACGAGATCAAAGCTGGTGATCCAATCGGACTAGGTGGAAATACTGGTAGATCCTTTGGACCCCATTTGCATTTTGAAGTTAGATTTTACGATGCTCCGATAAATCCTGAAGAAATGATTGACTTTGCAGCTAAAGGAGTAAAGGATGAGAATTTATTTGTTCACAAAGGATTATTCAGACCAGGTGCAAAACCAACAGACTATTATGAAGATCATGATCATGTGACAGAAAGAGTTGCATCAGTTGTTAAACCAGTCGCTACAAAAAAATACTATAAAGTAAGACCAGGTGATACTTTGTCAGAAATTGCTTCTAAAAATAAAACTACGATTTCTTCTATTTGTAAGTTGAATGGTATAAGAGAAACTACAACACTTCAAATTGGAAGGTCATTAAGGGTGAAATAAAAAAAAACATTATTTTTTGGAAAGGACTTGTAAGTAAATTATAAGTCCTTTTTTTATTTCATCTCGATTTACTTCGAATATCGCTATATCGTCATATTCCGATATTCCGATATTTTTATTTGGAGCGAATAAAGTGATTATAGACTTTTATGAACTTCGTAAGTTTAGGGATTGCCTGCTAAAAACATTAAGTCTATATTGACCACTTTTCATTTTAATATCTTATTAACTTCTAAAATTATCATCAAAATAAATACACCTAATTTTTTGGTGATTCAAAATTAATTTTCTAACTTACAACATGGTCTGTAAATATCGTGTGGTTTTATCAATAGATGGAGGAGGAATTCGTGGTTTGATTCCATTGCGAATAATTGCCCATTTAGAGCGTATTTTTAAAGAGATTGATCCTGATTTGGATATTCCAACGTGGGTAGATGTTTTCTCAAGCACAAGTGCAAGTACTATTTTTACAGGTGCAATGATGCTAAAAGATTCCAAAGGAAAGTCGATTCACAAGCCACAAGAAATATTAGATTTATATATCAAAAGAGGTAAGCAAATATTCTCTAAAAATACCGGAATTGATGCTTCACATTCGATTTATCCATTGACTTTTGTCTTGGATCATTATTTTGGTGAAATAACAATGGAAGATTTAAAAAATCATTTCTTGTTTTTTAGTTATAACAGTACTTCTGAGAGTTCTTTTGCGTTTTCTGACACAATGGATCGATACAGAAATTTAGCCTTGTCAAGAGTAATGACAGCTTGTTCGGCATATCCTGGGGTATTTCCTCCAGTTCAATTAGGCAAAATGGAATTGGTCGATGGGATGTTAACCACGCAAAATCCTTCGCAAATGGCGTATAATTATGCAAGATTATTTTATCCAACGGATCCGATTGTTTTAATAAGTGTAGGGACAGGTACGCATGAAAACATGTTGAAAGATCATTTTGAGATTGAAGCAGAAAGCGTTCACCAAGAAATGAAAGAAAGAAGTTTTTCTGATAAAAAGTTACTTTATTTCCGGTTTCAGCCAAATTTACAATCACTTACAAATTATTCATTTGAAGATGAATCACACAGTATTACAGATTTGTTGAATGAGACCAATGATTACATCGAAAGCAATAAAAATGATTTTGATCGTTTATTACATCTAATGGAAATCAGAGCAAATTCATAATAATTTATAATTATTCGTTTAAGAATTTGATTTTGAAAACTACTTTTAAATTCTTAAAAGGATTTATATTAACTTTGCTTCGATGAAACAAGTATTTTTCTTTATTTTATTGGCTGTAGGTTTACTTCAAGGTTGCTCCAATTACAATAGTGTTGTTAGGTCTGACGATTTTGATAGAAAATTCGAATTGGCGAACGAATTATATGACCGCAAACAGTATGCGAGATGTATTTCTCTATATGAACAAGTTTATCAGCGTATGCCTAAAACGGGGCAGGGTGAAATTGCATATTATAGAATTGGCAAATCTTATTTTGCGCTTGAAGACTATTTGATGGGAGGATACTATTTTAGTTCCATGCCTGAGAAGTTTCCGATGAGTAATAAAAATGAAGAAACCATGTTCTTGGGTGCGCTTTGTGCTGTAAAAAACTCTCCAGATTACACACTTGATCAGAATGATACTGAGTTAGCGTTGAATGATTTGCAAATGTTTATCAATCGTTATCCTGGTTCTGTTTTGATTGATACTTGTAATATTATCATGGATCAATTGAGATTGAAATTAGAAAAAAAGGAATTTGAAAGTGTAAAATTATACGCTAAAATGGATAATTTTAAGTCAGCGACAACAACTGCTGAAAACTTTTTAGCAAAATTCCCCAAATCAATTTTTAGAGAAGAAGCGTATTATATTTTGGTGAAAAATTCTTATTTATTGACCATAAATAGTATCGAGACTAAAAAATTAGAAAGAATTGAAAAATCTATCGAAAGATATCTTACCTTTGTAACCGAATTTCCAAATACTTCTTATCGTAAAGAAATTGATTCTTATAATGAGAAGTTGAATGAAGATTTATTTTTAATAACAAATACACAAAAATAGAATTCGATGAGCATGAATTTTAAAAACAGTAATTCTGAGCGATCTACAATTACACGTGATACGATCAATTTTGAAGAAAAAACAGGGAATATCTACGAATCAATTGTGGCTATGTCAAAACGTTCAAATCAGATTTCTTCTGAATTGAAAGAAGAATTGACAGGTAAATTGCAAGAATTCGCTTCTTCAACAGATAATTTAGAAGAAATTTTTGAAAACCGTGAGCAAATCGAGATTTCAAAATTCTATGAAAAATTGCCTAAGCCAGTTGCTATGGCAATGACTGAAATGTTGGAAGACAAACTTTACTTGAGAAGAGTAGAAGAAGATAAAAAATAATGATGAAAGGGAAACGCATTCTTCTTGGAATTACAGGAGGTATTGCAGCATACAAAATTGCTTTCCTCATTCGATTATTAAAGAAAAAAGAGGCAGATGTCAGATGTATAATGACACCTGCCTCTTGTGATTTTATTAGCCCGCTAACCATTGCTACACTCTCGGAAAATCCAGTTTGCATCGATTTTTGGAATCAAAAAGATGGTACTTGGACCAATCACGTTGATCTTGGAATGTGGCCAGATGTATTTCTCATCGCACCTTTAACAGCCAATACTTTAGCCAAATTGATTCATGGTCAAAGTGATAATTTGTTGACCGCAACTTTTTTATCCGCAAAATCACCTGTTATTGTGGCTCCTGCGATGGATTTAGATATGTACATTCATCCCGCAACCAAAAGAAATTTGGCGCAACTCGAATTGGACGGTGTACAAATTATTCCAGCAGAATCTGGCGAATTGGCTAGTGGTTTGGTCGGTCAAGGTCGATTAGCAGAACCAGAAAATATTGTTGCTGTTTTAGAAGATTTTTTCGCTAAATCCAATGCGTTTCAAGGTCAAAAAGTATTGATTACAGCTGGACCAACCTATGAAAAAATTGATCCAGTGCGTTTTATCGGAAATCATTCTTCAGGAAAAATGGGATTTGAAATTGCGAAAGTGTTTTTGAATCAAGGTGCTGAAGTTACTTTGATTTCTGGTCCAACAAAAGAAAAATTGACCCACAAAAATTTGATTTTACATTCAATTCAATCAGCTGAAGAGATGCTTGCAAAGGTTCAATCTTGCTGGAAAACGATGAATGTAGGCGTTTTTGCTGCTGCGGTCGCAGATTATAGACCTGAAAGTCCTGAAGTGCAAAAAATCAAGAAAAATGAGGAAAGAATGACCATTAATTTGGTTAAAAATCCGGATATTTTGGCTTGGGCAGGTGCAAATAAAACTGAAAATCAAAAATTAGTTGGTTTTGCACTGGAGACAAATGATGCCGAAAAACATGGTTTCGATAAATTGAAACGAAAAAAATTGGACTTTATCGTCGTCAATACCCTTGAAGATAAAGGTGCTGGTTTTGGTGTTGATACAAATCGAATCAAAATCATTGATAAAAGCAATAAATTGATTAGTTTTGAGTTAAAACCCAAGCATCAAGTTGCGTTAGATATTGTTAACTATTTGAAAGAGAATATAGAATCATGAAGTTATTTTTTACATTTTTAGTTTGCCTTTTTTGGACTTTTTCTCAAGCCCAAGAATTGAATTGCCAAGTAACATTGATTACGGATGCAAAACTGGAAGTTACCACTGTGGATAAAGAAGTGTTGGAACAATTGAAACAAGTTGTGAATGATTTCATGAATAACACACAATGGACAAAAGATAAATTCAAAACAGAAGAAAGAATCAACTGCAATATCCAATTGCAAATTTCAAAAATTCCATCTCAAGGTGTTTACGAAGGAGCCATGCAAATCCAATCTTCACGCACAGCGTTCAACAGTTCATACAATACGACGGTTTTCAATTTTCAAGATGAAAACATCAGTTTTGCGTATTCTAGAAATTCAATTATCTCTTATGCACCAAATCAATACAGAGATAATTTGACGTCTGTTTTGGCTTTTTACGCCTATTTTATCATTGGGATGGATTATGATTCTTTCGGTTTAAAAGGTGGAACGCCATATTTCAACGAAGCGCAACAAATTGTTTCTTTGGCGCAAAGTTCTGGGGCCACAGGTTGGAAATCTAATGAACAAGGAAAAAGGAATCGTTATTGGCTGGTTGATAATGTTTTGCATCAATTATTCGAACCTTTAAGAGAGTGTAATTATGAATATCATCGCAAAGGATTAGATAAATTGTACGAAAACAAAGACGCTGCAAGAAAAGCAATGTTTGAAGCTTTGAACAAATTGAACAAAGTGATTACAACCAGACCAAATTCAATCAATGTGCTCAACTTTGTACAAGCTAAATTGGTCGAATTGAAAAACTTGTATGCAGACGCTGAAGTCAAAGATAAAAATGATGTCGTCAATTTGCTGAAGAAAATTGATCCTGCCAATTCATCTAAATATATGGAAATTCTCAACTGATGTTAATTACCCTAAATATTCAAAATTTTGCATTAATAGAAGAAGCCCAATTGAATTTTCAGTCGGGTTTTACTGTTATTACAGGGGAAACGGGTTCTGGAAAATCTATTTTATTAGGTGCGTTGAATTTGATTTTGGGAGAAAGAGCTGACTATGGTGTGATCAGAGACAAAGCAGCGAAAACCTTTGTGGAAGCAACTTTCAAAATCAAAGGATTTGGATTGGAAGATTTTTTCAATCTAAATGATTTGGATTTTGCTGATGAAACGGTTATTCGAAGAGAAATCACTGCTTTGGGAAAATCTAGGGCTTTTGTAAATGATACACCCGTGCAACTCAATGTTTTGAAAGAACTTTCAGAGAAATTGGTGCACATTCATTCTCAACACCATACCTTAGAACTTAAAAATCCGCAGTTTCAATTGGATTTGTTAGATGTTTTAGCAGACAATACGGTTCTGAGACAAACATTCAAAAAGACTTTTTTAGATTGGAAAAAAATCAATCAAACATTGGTTCAGAAGCGAGCAATTTTCGCAAAATTATTGCAAGATGCTGATTACAATCGCTTTCAATGGGAAGAATTGAATCAATTGAATTTAGACGCTGAGGATTATGAATCCTTGGAAAATGAATTGGCTTCCTTTGAAAAAATGGAAGATTTAAAAGCCGCATTTGCGTCAACTAATTTCCTGATTTCTGAAGAAAATGGAATTTCGGACCGATTGTCAATTTTGAAGTCCAATTTGGAAAAAGTTCAACATTTGAATCCAGCGCTAAAAAGCTTGTCTGAGCGTGTTGTAGCTTCCTTAATTGAATTGAGAGACATTGCTGAAGAAGCTGAATTGCAATTAGAAAATTTAGAATCTAATCCTCAACGACAAATAGAATTGACTGAAAAAATAGATGTTTATAATCGCGCATTGAGAAAACATCAAGTCAATAATCAAACTGAGCTATTGGAGATTTTCAAAACGCTTTCTGAAGCACAATCCAGTACAGATGAATTGGAAAGTGAAATTGAACAATTGGCAAAACAAGCAGGAAAATTAGACGCTGAAGTTCAAAAATTAGCTTCAGAATTGCATAAAAACAGGGTTGAAAACGCACCCAAAGTTTCTAAACAATTAATTGCAGTCTTGGATGAATTGAAGTTAGTTGATACCAAAATTATTTTTGATCTTTCTGTAGCTACTAAAATGGATGAAAATGGAAATTCAAGTTTGACTTTGTTATTTTCACCCAATCTAGGAATTGCTCCAAAACCAATTGAAAAAGCAGCCAGTGGGGGAGAATTGTCTCGATTTATGTTGGCCTTGCAATTGTTACTTTCAGCTAAAAAACAACTTCCAACTTTACTGTTTGATGAAATTGACACAGGTGTTTCTGGTGAAGTTGCACAAAAGATTGGCGTTGTGTTGCAAAAGATGGGTGCACAAATGCAAGTAATGGCAATTACTCATTTACCGCAAGTTGCTGGAAAAGGAATGAATCATTGGAAAGTTCAAAAAGTGAACACTAAAGGATCAACATTGACAGAAGTTATTGAATTAAATCAAAACCAAAGAATAGAAGAAATCGCCCGATTGATGAGTGGCGAAAATATAAATGAAGCTGCTTTACAAAATGCAAAAGCATTGATGAATTAATTTTGGCATGCTTTTTACTTAAAGCGATAAAAAAAAACAAATTACTATGAGAAAATTTTTTACTTTTTTAGCACTGATGTTTTCATTGAGTGCATTTTCACAAAACTCTAATTTGATTATTTTCAACAACAGCGGTCAACAGTTTTTCGTTGTTTTGAATGGCATCAAACAAAATTCAGTTCCTAAAACCAACGTAAAAGTGGAAGGTCTGGCACCAACTGCCTACAAGGTGAAAATCATTTTTGCCGATGGAAAAACAGGAGATATTGACAAAAATATTTACTTAGATCCAAACATGGAGTATTCAGCACAAGTCGTGATCAAAAGTTCTAAAAAAAGAAGTTTACGTTTGTTTAATATGGTCGCTTTGAACACTTCTCCTTACGGAAGTGGAGCTGAAACAGTAACATATAGACCAAATGAAAATGCGGTTTACACAGACCAAAATACTTATCAATCAGGAAATACACAAACCAACCAAGGCTCGATGAATACCAATGTTTCAGGACAAACTTCTGGAAACATGAATGGAACCAATCAAAATGGAACGGTTCAAACAACTGTAAACGGCGTTCCACAAGGAAATGCGAATGTTACAGGTACTACAACAACGACAAATCAAACTGGAAATGTAAATGCCAATGGAACATACCAAGTTGGTTCAGTTCAAACTACTGTAAATGGCGTCCCACAAGGAAATGTGAATGTTACAGGAACGACAACAACAACGCAAACTGGGAATATTTATTCAGATAGTGTTTATCATGGTGGTTCAGTTCAAACAACTGTAAATGGCGTCTCACAAGGAAATGTCACAATGACTACCAATGGAACACAAACCCAAACAACGACGCAAGGAGGAAATATCCAAATGAATGTGGGAATGAATGGAAATATTGGTTTCAATACGAATGTGAATGTTTCAGAAAATGGTCAAAATGTGTCAATTGACATGAACGGAATGGGAATTCCTACAAATGTGAATCAGACTTCAACAACAACAACTACTTCTAATGGAACTCAAACAACGACAACAACTGTAAATGGTCAAACTACGCAAGTTACAACCAATGTTACTGGAAACGGTCAAACGCAAACTTATGGAACGAATGGTCAAGTTCAAGTTTCAGGAAACGGAATGAATGGTCAGACGCAAACGACTGGAACAACATTCAACGGTCAAACACAAACCAACGGAACGAATGGACAAGTTCAAGTAACAGGAAACGGAATGAATGGTCAGACTCAAACAACGGGAACAACATTCAACGGTCAAACACAAACAATTGGAACCAATGGTCAAGTTCAAGTGACAGGAAATGGAATGAATGGTCAGACGCAGGCAACAGGTAATCACACTCATGCAGATGGAACTGTGCACGACCACAATCATCAGGTTGTTCACACTCCGAATACTTCAAATACACAAGTAAATAATTCAAACGGTCAAATGGTTCAAAATCCTGATGGAACGATGGGTTGTTATGGTGCCATTTCAGATGTAGATTACATTATTGCTGGAATTGATGAAGCAAATTTCTCTGAAGATCAAATGAAATATGTGAGAGAAGAATTGAAAACAAAATGCATCAATTCAGATCAAGCTTACAGAATTGTCAATGCTTTCACTTTCGACGGTGACAAAATCAAAATGGCAAAATTTTGCTACGATCACATGGTTGACAAACAAAACGCAAAGAAATTGTTGGATTTATTCTCATTTTCTTCATCAAAAGAAGAGTTGAAAAAATACTTCAATATCAAATAAGTAGAAATTAATATTTTGAAGGACGGCTAGTAGATTTCTATTAGCCGTTTTTTTTGTACCCGATTTGATATAAATGAATTACTTTTGAAATGCGAATTAGTTTAAAGTATTTTATTTTTCCCCCTTTGGAGGGGGACTAAGGGGGAGGACAATTTAATCTTGTTTGAACTACATAGATGCTTAAAAAATAATTAATTATCAATTGTTACAATATAAAACAACCTTGGAAAAGCAAACAAAAAACACACTCATCATCGCATTAATCCTCCTCATTTCAGGAATTATTTTAGGTGCTTTCGGCGCGCATGGATTGAAAGATTTGGTTAGTTCAGAAAAAATAAATTCGTTCGAAGTAGGCGTTAGATATCAAATGCTCAACGCGCTAGGACTTTTGGCTTTAGCTGCTTTGAAACCACAATTGAACTTTTCAATCAAAAATGCGGTAATTTTAATTTTAATCGGCGTCATTTGTTTTTCATTTTCTATTTATGGATTGACCTTTTTACTCAAAGGCGATTCTTTAGGTAAAGTTTTGGGACCGATTACACCAATTGGAGGACTGCTGATGATTGTTGGTTGGACTTTGATTTTGATCAAGGTATTGAAAATTCAAGTAAAAAATTAATTCAGCGAAAGTGAAAATTACAATTCTCGGTTCCGGTACTTCCCAAGGTGTTCCTGTGATTGCTTGCGATTGTTATGTTTGCAGTTCGCCTGAAGCCAAGGATAAACGTTTGAGAAGCTCGATTTTAATCGAAGTTGGCAGAGAGAATTTTGTAATTGATGCTGGACCAGATTTCCGACAACAAATGTTGCGTGCGGAAGTGAAGTCTTTACGTGCAGTTATTTTCACCCATGAGCACAAAGACCACATAGCTGGTTTAGACGATGTGCGTGCTTTTAATTACAGAGAATCTCGAGACATGGAGATTTTTTGCAGCAACGCGGTTGAATTTGCGCTAAAACGCGAGTTTCATTACGTTTTTTCAGGCGATAAATATCCGGGAATCCCTAACTTGAATCTGAATATCATTCACAATGAGGAATTTCAATTGAATAATGGAGTCTCAGTACTGCCCATTCAAGTGATGCACTATAAAATGCCCGTTTTCGGATTTAGAATTGGCGATTTTACCTATATTACAGATGCCAAAACCATTTCAAAGGAAGAACGCGACAAAGTTCGAGGTTCAAAAATTTTGATCGTGAACGCTTTACATCAATCTCCACATATTTCACACTTCAACCTCGAAGAAGCATTGGAATTCATCGCCGATGTGCAACCAGAAAAAGCTTATTTAACGCACATTTCACATTTGTTTGGAACGCACGAAGAAATCGAAAAAATGCTGCCACCCAATGTTTTTCCCGCATATGATGGATTAACTTTCTCTTTGGATTGATTAGTTCAAAGCTTTTTACAAGTTAAAATCATATAATTTCCTTTTTTATTTACCTTTGTCGAAAGCTAAAGATTATGGCAAACGATTTATTAAAAGGAAAAAGAGGAATTATTACTGGTGCGTTGGATGAAAATTCAATTGCTTGGAAAGTAGCTGAAAAAGCGCACGAACAAGGTGCAGTATTTGTTTTGACGAACGCTCCAATCGCCATGCGTATGGGAGAAATCAATGCGTTGGCTGAAAAAACAAATTCAAAAATCATTCCTGCAGATGCAACAAGTATCGAAGATTTGACAAAACTTTTTACTGAAGCGCAAGAAGTGTTGGGTGGTAAAATTGATTTTGTTTTGCATTCAATCGGAATGAGTGTCAATATTAGAAAAAACATCCCATATACTGAATCTAACTACGATTATTTCGCCAAAGGAATCGATGTTTCTGCAATGTCTTTGCACAAAATGTTGGCTGTTGCCAAAAAAATGGACGCAATCAGCGAGTGGGGTAGTGTGGTTGCTTTGACATACATGGCAGCGCAAAGAACGTATCCATTTTACACAGATATGGCAGACATCAAAGCAATGTTGGAATCAATTGCAAGAAGTTTTGGTTACCATTACGGTGTAGAGAAAAAAGTACGTATCAACACGGTTTCTCAATCTCCAACTAAAACAACTGCTGGAACAGGAATCAAAGGTTTTGGAGATTTCTACGATTTCGCAGATTCAATCGCGCCACTTGGAAACGCTTCAGCAGAAGATTGCGCAAACTATTGTGTAACACTTTTCTCTGATTTGACGAGAATGGTGACCATGCAAAATCTTTTCCACGACGGAGGTTACTCATCAACAGGTGTAAGCAGTGAAATTCTAGCTAAAATGGGCGAAGAATAAGTACTTTTAAATACTTTTTAAGAAGGATGGACTTGGTTTTAGTTCATCCTTTTTTTGTGCTTTGATTTTAGCAGATTGGGGTTTCTAGCGTAAGATCGCCATATCGGAATATTCCGATATGCCGAAATGAAGAGATAGCTGAAATATTGCCCAATCTCAAAAATTATGTTGTTAGCTTAAATACGATTCTACTATTATCAACATTTGATCATTTAATGGTCAAAAATTGAATCTAAAAAATGTTTATCTTTGTTATAAAATCTTCAATCATGACAACCATTTCTTTAAAAATCAATGAACGCAGTAAAATGGGTAAGATTATTCTTGAATTAATCAAAGTTAGTTCTGAAGAAAATCAAGGCGTTGAAATTATTCATGTTCCCAATGCCGAAACAATCAAAGCCATTGAAGATGTTCAAAAAGGGAAAACAACCAAAGTGAAAAATTCACAAGAATTGTTTAAGAATCTTGGGATATGAGTTACAAAATTGAATATTCTGGCAAAATAAACAAGGATGTAAAATTGGCATTGAAACGTGGTTTAAATATGTCTTTATTTAAAACTGTAGTTGAAATTTTAGAGAAAGAAGGAAAGCTACCCTCAAAATATAAGCCACACATTTTAAAAGGAAATTACAAAGGTCTTTGGGAATGTCATATTCAACCAGATTGGCTCTTAATTTGGCAACAAGATGAAACAATAAAGCTTATTTCATTGGTCAGAACAGGAACGCATTCTGATTTATTTTGAAGTTGATCTTTAAAGATTTCAAAAAAATAATAACGAAATCAAAAAATCTCTCTTCAAATAAGCCTTTTCAGAAACTATTTCCCGCTATCCACAACTGCTTTCATTCCTCATGATTTCCAACTTCTTAACCAGCCATCAATCAAAACCACTTTCACAAACTTTCAAATCTAGGTAAAACTTACTTCGATAAACTCACTACTAGTATTTTGAGGTGCTTAAACTATTTTTCAGTTCAGAAAATTTAAAGGTACTAATTTATAGTTCTGTAATTGATCGCCTGACGCAACAGATCTTAAATCGAAAGTTTTTAAAAAAAATTGGAAATTGGAGAAGATTGCCGTCCTAGTGATTGGACGGTTTTTGAAACGCAATAAAAAGTGTAAACGAATGAGATAGCGATAGCTCATCGATAGAAGTCACTTTTTAGAAGTTTTAAAAATGCTGTAGTTTACGGAAGCAAGTTCAATCACGAAGACTTGATTTTCTTTTGTTACTTTACTTTCATCAAGGAAAGAAAAGTAAAAATCTTGGATGGAAAGACTATTTTGATGTTTAACGTAAATTTTTAGTCAGCACCTCAAAATAAATAAATCCCTTCATTCCTTGATTTCTAAAAAACTAGCCCAATTTGTATTATATTTGAAATCTACTTAATTCAATATTCATAAATGGCACTATTTCAACAATCTGTTATCACAAAACACCTCAATGCGATCGATAAAAAACAACTTGAATCGAAGTGGATTGAATATTCAGCGCATTTTTTGAATTCAAGTATTCAGGCTCAAATTAGAAACCTAAAAGAAGAACAATACCAAGGTGAATTTTTGGAAGATTTGTTTGTCAAAATATTGGGTTACACCAAAGCACCGCAACCAAATCACAATTTAATTACAGAACAAAAAAACCAAACCAATTCCAAAAAGGCGGATGGAGCAATATTAATAACAGATAGTAAAGGTTTTCAAACCGTTAGAGCCGTCATTGAATTAAAAGGAACTGATACAACAGATTTAAGCAAAATTGAAACGCAAGCTTTTGGTTATAAAAACAATCAACCAGAATGCGTGTATGTCATTACCTCAAACTTTGAGAAAATTCGTTTTTACATCGAGAATGCAGTTGATTTTATAGAGTTTAATTTATTTACGCTTTCAAGAAAAGACTTCGATTTGCTGTATTGTTGTTTGGCTTATGAAAACATCAAAGCCAATTCTCCAAAGCATTTAAAAGATGAATCTGTTTCCAAAGAAAGTCAGATTACGAAGCAACTTTACAAAGACTATTCAGATTTTAAACGCGCTTTGTACAACAATTTAGTGGAGAAAAATCCGCAAATTGACAAACTGCTTTTATTCAAGAAAACACAGAAATTATTAGACCGCTTTTTGTTCATTTTCTTTGCGGAAGACAGACAATTGGTGCCAACAAACCTCATTCGAAGAATCAATCTGGAATGGGAGAATTTGAAAAAAGCACGCATACCGGTTTCATTGTATGACCGTTACAAAGTTTATTTTGAAGATTTAAACACAGGCGCAAAAGTTACTTTGCCCGCTTTTGGGAAAAAGACAGGCGATGCCATTACCGCTGAATTTGAAATTTTCGCCTACAACGGCGGCTTGTTTTTGCCAGATGAGATTCTCGACAATGTGCAAATTGACGATGATATTCTACACAAGCATTCCATTATTTTGAGTGATTATGACTTCGACAGCGATGTGGACGTCAATATTTTAGGACATATTTTTGAAAATTCCTTGAATGAAATTGACGAAATCAAATCTGAAATTGAAGGAAATGTCATTGACAAAACCAAAACCAAACGCAAAAAAGACGGCGTTTTTTACACGCCAAAATACATTACCAAATACATTGTAGAAAATACAGTGGGCAAACTTTGCGAAGAGAAAAAAGCAGAATTCGCCATCATTGATGAAGAATTTGCCAAAGGACGCAAAAACCGCAACAAAACAACCATTCAAAAGTTGGACAGTGACTTGCAAAGTTACCGCGATTGGTTGCTCCAAATTACCATTTGCGACCCAGCTTGTGGCTCGGGTGCTTTTCTCAACCAAGCGTTGGAGTTTTTGATTCAAGAACACAAATACATCGATGAGTTGCAAGCCCAATTATTTGGTTCTTCGATTGGTTTTCCTGGTGCGGAATTGCATATTTTGGAAAACAACATTTATGGCGTTGACTTGAACGATGAATCGGTTGAAATTGCCAAACTTTCTTTGTGGTTGCGCACCGCTCAAAAAGGCAGAAAACTGAATTCACTCAACAACAACATCAAAGCAGGAAATTCTTTGATTGACAACCCAGCAGTGGCAGGCGACAAAGCGTTTTCTTGGGAGAAAGAATTTCCTGAAGTGTTTGAAAATGGCGGTTTTGATGTGATTATTGGGAATCCACCGTATGTGAGACAGGAGTTATTTAAAGAAATTAAGCCCTATTTAGAGAAAAATTATAAGTGCTATAATAGTGTTGCGGATTTATATACCTACTTTATTGAAAAAGGAATACAATTAATTAATTCAAAGGGAAAATTTTCTTTTATTCTTCCTAATAAATTTCTGAAAGCTTCGTACGGAAATGAAATTAGAAAAGTAATGTTACAAACTAGTTCTCTTGAAATCTTATTTGATTTTGATGATTTCCCTGTTTTCGAGGATGCAACAACATATCCAATAATTTTTATTCTGGGTAAGAATTGTGATAAGAAAAATTATTTCTTTTATTCTGAAATTAATAAAAGAACAAATACTCAAAATCCGATTGATTATTTAGAAAGAGAAAAAATCAAAGTCTTTTTTAGTTCGTTAACGGAATCTTCGTGGAATTTTCAGAATTCGATTTCTTCAAAATTGATGAATAAACTGACTTTGGATTCAATAACCTTAGATAAATTTGTTTCAAAAAAAATATATAGAGGATTAACTACAGGAAAAAATGAAGCTTTTATAATTGATACTTTCAAAAGAAATGAATTACTAGATAAGGATTTAAAAAATGGAGAAATAATTAAGGTTTTGGCTACTGGTAAGGAAGTTAAAAGAAATGTATTTAATTTTCAAAATAAATACCTCTTATTTACTGGATTTGATGTTGATATACCTGATAAATACCCAGATGTTTTTATTGAACTTGATAAATTCAAAACAGAATTGATAAAAAGAGGAGATAAAGGAAAGAATTACTGGAATCTCAGGTCTTGCGCCTATTATAAAGAAATGCAGTTGCCTAAAATTATTTATCCAAGAATTAATAATCAAGGTAATTTTTATTTTGATTCAACTGGTGAAGTCTTTCTTTTAGACAATAATTTTTTTATTTCCTCAGATTCTCCATCTTTATTAGCTCTATTAAATTCTAAGCTAATCTACTTTTTTCTCAAAAATATTTGTACGACCTTACAAGGTGGATTTTATGATTTCAGACGAGACAAAATTTCTACTATTCCAATTAGCAGGAAATTCATTAAAAATGGAGAAATATTAAGTGAAAAGTCAAATTATCTTATTAATTGTAATATTGAAAATCAGAATATTATTCAAAAATTTTCTACTTATTTCTCCAAACAATACAAAATCGAAAAACTCTCTGGTAAACTAGAAAAATGGCATGAACTAGAATTTACAGATTTCATCAAAGAACTCAACAAAGCAATCAAAGCTGTTGGCGGTGTTCAACTCACCAAAAAAGACGAGTTTGAATGGATGGATTTATTCGAAGAAAACAAGAAAAAAGCGCTAGAACTCAAAACAGAAATTGATAAAACCGATAAAGAAATAGACCAAATGGTTTATGCATTGTATGGTTTGACAGAAGAGGAAATTAAAATTGTGGAAGGTGTAACTTCATAGTATAATCAGAAATCGAAATTCATTTTTATATATTTGTTCAATTAAACTAAGGTTTAAAAGACATTTAAGAAATCTCTCGGCTCTGCTTTGGGATACCTTTCAAGAGAAGAGTTACTTTTTAAGTAACTCTTTTTTCATTTGGTCATTGTTTTCGGATTAAACGAACTTTTTAAATCACTTTTCTCAAGCATTTATTTTTGTATTTTTGCCTAATTAAACATTGTTTAAAAGACATTTAAAAGTTTGGAGCGGTTCTGCCAATCCGATACCCAAGAAAAGGAGTTACTATTAACAGTAGCTCCTTTTTGATTTGGTTATTTTTTTATTATATTTGCCCTGTTAAACAATGGTTTAAAAGACATTTAAAAGTTTGGAGCGGTTCTGCCAATCCGATACACAAGGGGGGAGTTGCTATTTATAGCAGCTCCTTGCTGATTATAATCATTTTTTTTGTATATTTGCCCTATTAAACAATGGTTTAAAAGATATTTAAGATTTAGGGTATCCCTTCGGGGTGTCCCTATACCGCCGTTAAAGAGTTACTTTTTAGTAGCTCTTTTTCCATTTTAAGAGATGCCTTTTTTTAAAATGTTTTTATATATTTGCTTTATTGAAAAATGGTTCGAAAGATATTTAAGATTTCTCTTAGCAATGCTTCGGGATAAACATCAAGAGAAGAGTTACTTTTTTGAGTAACTCTTTTTTCATTTGAATAAGTTTCAACGCCATCAAAACCTCCCAAAAATTAATCCTTTCAATCGTTTTTCAACAAATTTTGTTATTAAATAAATCCCAAATCAAAAAATCATTTCGCAGAATCCGTTTATCTTTGCAAGATGCAAGAAATGATATTGATACTGGATTTTGGATCGCAATACACACAGCTGATTGCGAGACGAGTAAGAGAACTAAATGTGTATTGTGAAATTCATCCTTGGAACAAAATTCCAACCTTGAATCCAAACATCAAAGGAGTAATCCTTTCAGGAAGTCCTTTTTCAACCAGAGATCCGCAGGCGCCAACACCAGATTTATCTGAAATCAAAGGCAAATTGCCCTTGCTTGGCGTTTGTTTTGGTGCACAATATTTGGCAAATAATTACGGTGGCGAAGTCTTGCCTTCAACCATCAGAGAATACGGAAGAGCCAATCTTTCAAGCGTTGATTCTACACATGAATTGACCAAAGGAATGACCGTTGGTTCTCAAGTTTGGATGTCGCACGGTGACACCATCAAAAAAATCCCAGCAAACTATGAAATCATAGCAAGTACAAGCGATGTAGCGATTGCGGGTTACCACATTCAAGGCGAACAAACGTATGGGATTCAATTTCATCCAGAAGTTTATCACTCGCTAGAAGGCGGTATTTTATTGAAAAATTTCATTGTAGATATTTGTAAATGCGACCAAAGTTGGACGCCAGATTCATTCGTTGATTCGACGGTTGCTGATTTGAAAGCGCAAATCGGAAACGACAAAGTGATTTTAGGTTTGTCAGGTGGCGTTGATTCTTCTGTTGCTGCGGTTTTGGTGCACAAAGCGATTGGTGCCAATTTGCATTGCATTTTTGTGGACAACGGATTGTTGCGCAAAGATGAATTCGCTTCGGTGTTGGCTTCTTACCAAGGAATGGGCTTGAATGTGAAAGGAGTAGATGCTTCTCAAAAGTTCTATGCAGCCTTGGAAGGTTTGACAGATCCAGAATTGAAAAGAAAAGCCATCGGAAAAGTGTTTATCGATGTTTTTGACGAAGAATCAAAATTGGTAGAAGATGCCAAATGGTTGGGACAAGGAACGATTTATCCAGATGTGATTGAATCCGTTTCTGTCAACGGTGGACCTTCGCAAACCATCAAATCTCACCACAATGTGGGTGGTTTGCCAGGATACATGAAGTTGAAAGTGGTTGAACCTTTGCGTTTGTTGTTCAAAGATGAGGTTCGCCGCGTAGGAAAATCTTTGCATATTTCACCGAATATTTTGGAAAGACATCCTTTCCCTGGTCCAGGGTTGGGAATCAGAATTTTGGGCGAAGTGACAGCTGAAAAAGTGCGCATTTTGCAAGAAGTGGATAGCATCTTTATCAATGGTTTGAAAGAAGATGGTTTGTATAACGATGTTTGGCAAGCGGGCGCGATTTTCCTTCCTGTGCAATCTGTTGGTGTAATGGGCGACGAACGCACGTATGAAAATGCAGTAGCTTTGAGAGCAGTTTCTTCCACTGACGGAATGACTGCTGATTGGTGTCATTTGCCGTATGAATTCTTGGCGAAAATTTCAAATAAAATCATCAATCAGGTGAAAGGAATCAATCGTGTAACTTACGATATCAGCTCTAAACCACCTGCAACAATCGAGTGGGAATAACATTGGCAGATTTTTTGAAGAACAAAATTCACGTTTTTCAAAATGGATGCGTTATTCATTGAATTAAATTATTGCTTAATTTCAAATTATGAAGAATATTTTAGGTTTATTGTTTGTATTGCTTACATTTCAATTGTCTGCGCAGCCAGAAGGCGCAGAAGTAGAGTGGAAGGATGGAAAAAAATATTACGTTCACTTCGTGCAAGCAGGAAATACTTTGTATGGTTTGACCAAATTATATAAAATTACTGCTGAAGAAATTGTGGCTACAAATCCAGAACTTTCTGCCGGTTTGAAAGAAGGACAAAAATTATTGATTCCTGCAGTTGCCTCGACTGAAACCCCAGTAATTATTAAGCCTGTTTCATCCAACGATAAAACACACGTCGTTGAAAAGTCGGAAACTTTATACGGAATTTCACGAAAGTATAATGTTTCGATGGAAGAAATGGTCGAAGCAAATCCAGGAATTGAAAATGGAATTTCTATCGGACAAACGTTGATTATTCCTGAAGGAAAAGCAGGAAACAAACCACCGAAAGCACCAAAAGCGGAATCAAAAATTGTTTTTTACGACACAACGATTGTTCACACAGTCTTAGATCACGAAACAATGTCCAGCATTTCAAAACGTTTCATGGTTTCAATTGAAGAAATTCAAAAAGTGAACGGCTTGAAAAGTACCAAAATCAAGGCGGGAGAAACCTTGAAAATTCCAATCAAAAAAGAAAAAATCTCGAAAGTTGAAATTCGCCAAGTTGAAAAAGTAATCGACAAAAAAGTAGACGAAGAATTGATTTTCAAAACAAAAAACGAATACAATATTCTAATTTTGTTGCCATTTAGCTTGGATAAAAATCCTGATGGAATTACAAGTATTGCGACCGAATTTTTGATGGGCGCGCAAGTTGCCTTGGATTCTTTGGAACGATTAGGACTGAATGCAAATGTTCAAATTCTGGATGTCGGCGTTGACACAGCAAAAATGAAATCGATGTTGAATCAAAAAGAGTTCAAAGATGTCGATTTAATCATTGGACCTTTGATGGGGAAAAATTTGGACATCGTTGCAAGATGGTGTAATGTCAATAAAGTACGAATGATTTCACCCGTTACTGCGCAAACAGAGATTTTGAAAAACAATCAATATGCGATTGATGCGGTAACTTCTGATATTACTTTGATGCAAGGAATTGCCAAATACATTGTGGAAAATAATTCAAGAGATCAGATTGTGTTGGTGAAGACTGGCGCAAAAGACGATGAACTTTACCAAGCTTTCAGAAAGAAATTCATGACTTTGAGCGCAGCAAGTTCTAAACAGAAATTGATTGAAATCGACATGTTGGATTTGGGCACGCACATCAGAAAAGGAGGAAATACGATTTTTATCGTTCCTTCCAGAGATAAAATTGTGGCAACTAAATTCATCAATGCTTTGAATAAAGTTGCGTCTAAAGCTGGCACTGGAACGATCGCTTTTTATGGTATGAAAGAATGGGTCAATTTTGATGATATCAAAGGATTTTACAAAAATAAATACCAATTTCATTTCGCATCCTCAAACGATTTCAATTATACATACGAGGAGACGAAAAATCTGATGAGATCATTTAGAAGAGAATACAATTCTGATTTATCTAAATGGGGCGCACAAGGATTTGACATCACTTTTTATTTTATCCAATCTTTGTTGATGGAAGGAAAACCAAAAGCGGGTGTGATGAATGATATAAAATTGACATCAACTGGTTCAGGAAATGGTCAAGAAAACAAAGCTTGTTTTATTTTGAAACAAGTGGATTATGAAATCATCAAATTGGCAAGTTTCAATGACTAAGGAAGAAATTGCATCACAATTCAAGACCTTACAAGACACTATTTGCAAAGGCTTAGAAGATTTGGATGGAAAAGCCAAATTTACTGAAGATTTGTGGGATAGATCAGAAGGTGGAGGCGGAAGAACGCGAATCATAACCAAAGGCGATTTACTCGAAAAAGGTGGTGTTGCTTTCTCCGCAGTTCATGGTGATGTGACTCCAGAAATGAGCAAACAATTGGGCTTGGAAGGGAAAACTTTTTTCGCAACCGGCGTTTCGATTGTTTTGCATCCAAATAATCCGCATGTTCCGATTATTCACATGAATGTGCGCTATTTCCAAATGGATGAAGGCGATTATTGGTTTGGCGGTGGAATTGATTTGACACCACATTATGTAATCGAAAGTCAGGCTGAAATGTTTCACGCCGATTTGAAGCAAATTTGTGCTGACTTTGACGCTGGTTTTTATGAAAAATTCAAAAGATGGGCAGATGAATATTTCTACATTCCTCACAGAAATGAAACACGAGGAATCGGCGGTATTTTTTATGACCATTTATCAGAAAATAATAGCAATTTATCGAAAGAACAATTGTTGGATTTTGCGATTGAATTAGGGACGAATTTCCCTAAAATTTATGGAAAACAAGCTACTTTAGGGCGCGATTTACCATTCACTGAAGAAGAAATTCGCTGGAGAAATTTGCGTAGAGGCAGATATGTTGAATTCAACTTGGTGAATGACCGAGGTACCAAATTTGGTTTGCATTCCGGCGGAAGAACTGAATCGATTTTGATGAGTTTGCCTGCAAATGCCAATTGGGAGTATAATTTTCAGCCAGAAAAAGGCTCACGAGAAGAAAAAACCTTACAATACCTGCAAGGAAAAAAATGATTTAAATTTGGAAATATGAATCAACCGTCAAAAATGAAAATCTGGATTTTGGGAACAATGGTTTTTCCGATTATTTCAGGACTTTTGATGACTGTTGGTTGGCCTACTTATGGCATTTTTCCTCTGATTTTTATCGGATTGATTCCACTTTTTTTGGCTTTTGACGAAATTGAGAAAATCGCGGGTAAATCGAAATATTTCGCGGTCTTTTTTGCCAATTTTATCGCCCATTTCATTTGGATTGTAATCAGTTTGAAGTGGCTTGGAACGACTTCTCCACAATCTTTTTTAACAGGAGTTACCTTTGAATCGCTTTCACTTTCACTGGCATTGATTCCGACAATTTGGGTTGGGCTGAAGTACGGAAAAATGTGGCGGTTTGTATTTTTCGCTGTAGCTTGGTTGAGTGTAGAATTTTTGAATCAAAATTGGTTGCTAGGAACACCGTATCTTGCTTTGGGAAGTGGTTTTGGTATGTTTCCTAAAATGATTCAACATTATGAATTTATTGGAATCGAAGGCGGAAGTGTTTGGTTGTTGGTTTGTAATTTTTTGATTTACAATTTGATTATTAAAATCAAGCAGAAAGCGAAGATTGTAAAGCCCATGATAATCACTGTTTCGGTGATTTTTATTCCAATATTTATTTCCTTGTCGCTTTACCAAAAACAAGGATCAGAAGATTTGAGAAAGATTTCCGTATTGCATGCTTTTTTGAATTCAAACACCAAAGAATATTCATTTCATCCAGAAAGAATAACAGATTCTTTAATTCATCTTTCAGAGAAAGGATTGAAAGAAAAAAGTGAATTGATTGTCTGGCCAGAAGTGGTGATTCCCAATTTAGGTTGGTTGATGAGCATCAATCAAGAAAAAGCTTTTACATCGATTTATCAGCATCTAAAAAAGTATCCTCAAACAACCATTTGCACTGGAGGTTATGGATTTACACTCACCAAATCGAATTCTGAAGAAGATCCTTATGCATCTTACGATCCAGCGAATAAATATTTCTATTTGACACATAATATTGCATTGTCAATCACTTATGGCGATCGTTCACCGATTCGCAGCAAGAAATTTTTTGTTCCATTTCAAGAGCGAATTCCATTTTTGAAAGAATTTCCATTTATGGCAAATCTAGCAGACTTGGTGGGTGGAAATGCCAAGATTTCTTACTATCCAAATGGAGTAGAAACTCATCAAACGAAAACTAAAATTAACTACACTCCAATGCTTTGTTATGAAAGTGTTTTCCCACTAATAATGGCTGAAAAAGCAGATGAATCTGATTTGATAGTGATCGCTGCAAATGAAAACTGGAACAAAGATTTAACTGGTTCGAAGCAATATTTGTACAACAATGTTGGAATGGCGATTCAAAGTCGAGTTCCAATTGCAAAAAGTTCAAATAGTGGCGTTTCTGCTATCATAGATAAGTATGGAAATGTGTTGGAAGAAAGAATTGGCCGCAATAGTGGTTTAATAACTCAAAAAATTTCCTTAGCTGAAGGGCCGACTTTTTATTCATCAATTTCGGGTCTATTTTATTGGATTTCAGTCCTTTTGTTTGTTCCGTTTTATTTACTTTTCTTGTATTCAAGTTTGAAGTCTTTTTTTGAAAAGAAAAGTTAAAAATTGTATTGTAATTAAAGCAACCTAGATTATCTTTGACCGTCTATTTTAACAGACAAATTAGTATTAGTTAAAATATTTACAAACAATGAAAAGCTTCAAATACATTTTTTTTATTTTGTTCTCTGTCTTGTGTCTTAATGTAAGCGCACAGAATGACAACAACATTACATTTCCTGTTACAGGTAATTTTTCCTTCGACCCTCAAGTTGGTCAGGTAAAAAATTTCAATAAAGTTGTCATCGAAAATAATGTTTTTCATTTGAAAATGGATGATCAAATTGTCAGATCTTACAAAGCAGTTTCTGAAATAAAAGGAGGTTTTTCGGTAGAGCAATTCTACTTGGAAACTCAGTCTCCATCGCAAGACATTGAAAAATTCAATGTTCAAATTACGAATATTACCGAGAATGAATGTTTTTTCACTATCAGTTATCCTCAGGGAAGTGAAAAGATTCATTTAATTAGAGAAAATTAATTTCAAGATTTATTTATTAAATATGAAAAATATATTATTCTACCTCTTATTAATTTTTGCTTCTACTTCAGTTTTTGCTGGAGGTACTGGTGGACCTACAACTGCGCCTGCAGCTTGTAATTCAGCAACGCAATTTTGCAACGATAATTCAACCACTTTTCCAAGTTTAACTGGTGTCCCAAGTTTAGGAGGAAATGGAATTTATGGATGTTTGGGTTCAACGCCTAATCCATCTTGGTATTATGTTACTGTTCAAAGCCCTGGAAGTTTGTCAATCACAATTTCTCAAACAAGTTCTTCGGGTGGTGCAATTGATGCTGATGCAATCATGTGGGGACCTTTCACAGATCTTGCAACAGGTTGTGCAAGTTTGTCAACAACCAATGATGTTGATTGTAGTTTTTCTACATCAAACACTGAAACTATGGATGCGGCCAACGTATTGCCAGGAGAAGTTTATATTATTTTGTCAACCAACTATAACGGTGGTTCGGGTAATATAACTTTATCATCCAACGGTTCCGCTGGAATCAGTTGTGCATGTTCAGTTACCACTGGTAATAGCGGACCTATTTGTCCGGGTACAACAGCCAATTTGACAGCCTCAACAGTCGCAGGTGCTTCAAGTTACACATGGAGTGGACCAAATGGTTTTACTTCCAATTTGCAAAATCCAACCAACGTACCTGTTCCTTCTGCACCAGGAAGTTATAATTATGTTGTAACCGTAATAGGTGGTAATGGTCAACCATGTACTTCTACCACGACTGTAGTTGTAAACGACCCACAAGTCGATGCAGGAGTTGATCAAACAGTTTGTGCTGGTGATCCTGTAACTTTAGCTGGAGCGCTTGCTACAACATATGCTTGGGACAACGGTGTTACGGATGCTGTTCCTTTTGTTCCCGTTGCAACTGGTATTTATACAGTTACAGGAACTACAAACGGTTGTACTGCAACTGACCAAGTTTTGGTTACTGTTACGCCACTTCCAATATTAAGCGCAGGAAATGATGTTGCATTGTGTGCAGGTTTTTCAATCGTATTAACTGGTGTTGGTTCTGGATTGTCTTGGGATAATGGAATTACTGATGGCGTTTCATTTGTGCCAACGGCAACTACAACTTATACACTTACTTCGACAGTAAATGGTTGTACTTCAACCGATGATGTTGTGGTGACCGTAAATGCTCTTCCAATTGCTAATGCAGGTCCAGATCAAGCGGTATGTATCGGAAGTCCAGTTACGCTGAACAGCACTGGACCCAACCCAACATGGACGGGCGGAATAACGAATGGACTAGCGTTTAGTCCAAATGTAACTCAAACGTATACTTTAACGCTTGTTGATGCCAATCTTTGTACAAGTTCTGACGATGTTTTGGTTACTGTAAATCTTTATCCTATTATCAGTGCTGGTCCAGATCAAACTGTTTGTAGTGGAACTGCAGTAACACTCGCTGGTTCTGGTGGAACATCGTACACTTGGAATAATGGAGTTTTAGATGGCGTTTCATTTGTTCCAGCTGTTGGGACGATTACATATACAGCAACAGATAATAATCCTACAGGTTGTTCAGGTTCTGATCAGGTGACAATTACCGTTAACCCTTTACCAATTGTTAATGCTGGAAATGATACTTTAATCTGTTATGGTGTATCCTTGATTCTTGCTGGCCAAGGTGCGGTTTCATATGTTTGGGATAACAGTGTCATAAACGGAATTTTGTTTACTCCACCTGCAACTACTACTTACAATGTAGTTGGAACTGATGCAAATGGTTGTGTCAATACTGATCAAGTAATTGTTTCTGTTACACCAACACCATTAGTTAGTTTTGTTGCAAGTGTTTCAGCAGGTTGTGTTCCAGTAGTGGTGACATATACAAATACAAATCCTACAGCGAATACTTATTTGTGGGATTTAGGAAATGGAGTAACATCTACAAATCCTAATACTGTTACTACCACTTATACTGGCGTCAACTGTTATGATGTCACTTTGGTTTCGACAACTCCAAATGGATGTGTAGGGCAAACTACAATTAATTCAATCGTATGTGCAAATGACAATCCTGTGGCGGCTTTTACTGCTGATCCAAATGTTTTATCATTGATTGATACATATACGCAATTGCTAAATGAATCGACGGGTGCTGAAAATTACATATGGAATTTTGGAGATGGAACAGGTACTTCGATCGACATTAATCCTGGTCATTTTTTCCCATCGGATGAACCGGGAAGTTACCAAATAACATTGGTTGCTTATTCGGTTTTTGGTTGTACAGATACAGCAACGGTGAACATTGAAGTGCAAGATGCTGTAATTTATTACGTTCCCAATTCGTTTACCCCAGATGATGACGAATACAATCCAGTTTTTAAACCAGTTTTCACATCAGGTTTTGATCCATATGATTACAAAATGCTTATTTATAACCGATGGGGAGAAATCGTTTTTGAAACGCACGATACAGAATTTGGTTGGGATGGAACTTATTTAGGAACTTCTGGTCTGGTAAAAGAAGGAGACTATATTTGGCAAATTGAGTTTAAAACAACGCTGTCAGATGCTAGGAAAAAATTAAGCGGAAGTGTCACCTTGTTAAGGTAAAACATATTAGCAAATAAAAAAAAAGGAGGCGACTCCTTTTTTTTGTGCCTAGAAAATCAACTTTAGTTAATTCGATTGTGAATTAATCAAGTTTTTAGTTCAATTTTCAACTTAAATCACGAACCTATAAAGATTTAATTATATTTGTGTTTCAAATTCTTTTTCTTATTACTAGAAATGTGTATTTGGGTAGGCAACCAATTGATTAATGGGGCGTCTACAAAACAACGACACGTCGTTAGCATTAATTAATTAAAACTACATACTATGAAAATCACTAAAAGGATTTTTTTTATTTTGTTAACTATTTTGTTTAGCAACGTAAACCTGAATGCCCAAGTTCAAGACAACCCTATTTTTCCTGTTTCTGGTAATTTTACTTTTGATCCTCAAGTCGGTCAGCAAAAAGATTTTAATAAAGTGGTGATTGAATCAAATGTTTTTCATTTAAAAATGAACGACGAGATTGTCAGATCATACAAAGTTATATCAGAAATCAAAGGAGGTTTTTCTGTTGAACAGTATTATTTAGAAAATCAATCTCCATCTCAAAATATTGAGAAATTCAATGTTATGATTTCGGAAATAACAGAAAATGAATGTTTTTTCTCCGTTATTTATCCACAAGGAAGTGAAAAAATTCACTTGATAAAAGAACTTTAGAATTTTAAATCCCACTACTATGAAAAATTTAATATATCTCAGTTTATTGTTCTTTTCTTCGCTTTCTGTTTTTGCCGGAGGTACGACACCAACTACACCACCTGCTGCTTGTAATACAGCTTCACCTTTTTGTACAGGGACAACCTATAATTTCCCAAATAGCACAGGCGTTGCAGATTTAGGAGGTGGAGGTATCTATGACTGTTTGAGTTCTACTCCGAATCCAGTTTGGTATTTCATGCAAATTGGAACTTCAGGAAGTATAACTATTGATATTAGTCAAGAAACCGCTGGAGGAAGTCCAATTGATGTGGATTTTGTTATGTGGGGACCTTTTACATCTTTGGCTGCTGGCTGCGCTGGAATTTCAACGAGCAATGTAGTCGATTGTAGTTATTCGACAGCAGCTTCTGAGCAGGCAAATATTTCAAATGCGGTAGCAGGTCAGTTTTATATTCTTCTGATGACGAATTATTCCGATACTCCGGGAAGTATTACTTTCTCTCAAACAAGTGGGACTGGTTCGACAAACTGTAATGTACTGTGTAATATGACAGCGTTGAGTGCAACTCCTGGTGCATGTGATATTGCTACGGGTCAATACAGTGTTACTGGTCAAATTACTTTTCAATATCCACCGACATCAGGAACTTTAACGGTCAGTAGTTCTTGTGGAACTTCGGTAAATATTCCTGGTCCTTGGATAAGTCCTATGAGCTATACAATGCCTGGTTTAACAGCAAACGGTGCTGCATGTACTTTGACAGCGGCTTTTTCTGCGGATGCAACTTGTACTTTAACTCAAAATTTTACAGCTCCTGCTTCGTGTAACTGCTCTGTTACAGCTGGCAATTCAGGGCCTGTTTGCCCTGGAAGCACAGTTGATTTAACAGCAACTACTGTAGTTGGTGCATCAGGTTACTCATGGACAGGACCAAATGGATTTGCATCTTCATCACAAAATCCAACAGCAGTTCCTGTACCAACAACTCCTGGAAGTTATACTTATAATTTAACAGTTGCATATGGCGGACAACCTTGTACATCAAGTACAACTGTTGTAGTAAATAATCCAGTTGTAAATGCTGGTGTAGATCAAACAATTTGCGCAGGTGATCCTGTGACTCTGTCTGGTTCAGGAGCAACAACTTATTCTTGGGATAACGGAGTTACTGATGGAGTAGTTTTTTATCCAACAACAACTACAACTTATACAGTCATTGGTACTTCTACTATTTGTTCTGCGACAGATCAAGTAGTTGTAACAGTAAATACATTGCCAATTGTAAACGCAGGAAATGATGTCGCTTTATGCGACGGAGATGCAGTAACATTGACTGGTTCGGGTGGAACAACGTGGACGAATGGAGTAACAAACGGAGTTTCTTTTGTTCCAGTTTTGACGACTACTTATACATTAACAGGAACTTCTAACGGTTGTACATCAACTGATGATGTCGTTGTAACAGTTAACCCACTTCCAATCGCGAATGCGGGCGCAGATCAAGCGGTTTGTAATGGCATTTCTGTCACTTTAACTGGTTCCGGCGGCACATCTTCTTGGTCTGGGGGAATTACTGATGGTGTGGCTTTTACTCCGAATGTTACAACAACTTACACACTTACAGTTGTCGATGCGAATCAATGTGTGGCAACTGACGATGTAATAGTAACTGTTAATAGTACTTCAATTATAAATGCAGGTTCAGATCAAACTGTATGCAGTGGAACAGCAGTGACACTTTCAGGTTCGGGCGGTACTTCTTATACCTGGAACAACGGTGTACAAGATGGAGTTTCTTTTGTTCCTGCAGTTGGAACAGTAACATACACAGCCACAGATAATAATCCTACTGGTTGTTCTGGTTCAGATCAAGTTACAGTGACAGTAAATCCGCTTCCAACTGTCAATGCTGGAAATGATACATTAATTTGTTATGGTGTTTCTATTGCATTAGTAGGACAAGGAGCAGCTAGTTATACATGGGATAATAATGTTACCAATGGAATCGCTTTTGTTCCTCAAGCAAGTGCGACATATAACGTAACTGGAATCGATGTAAATGGTTGTCAAGGAACTGATCAAGTAACTATTTCAGTTACTCCAACGCCATTGGTTAGTTTTACGCCGAGTGTTACTTCAGGATGTGTCCCTGTTACAGTGACTTATACGAATACTAATCCTACGAATAATACTTATCAGTGGAGTTTAGGAAATGGTGTTACTGCGACAAATCCGAATTCTGTAACTACAACTTACACAGGAGTTGGATGCTATGATGTAACGTTGATTTCAACTACTCCAAATGGTTGTGTTGGTCAAACGACAATTCCTTCAATTGTTTGTGCAAATGCAAATCCCGTTGCTGGTTTTACAACAAATCCATCTGATTTGACATTGATGGACACATACACTCAATTATTAAACGAAACAACTGGTGCTAGTTCATATATTTGGTATTTTGGCGATGGTTCGCCGAGTTCAACAGATGTGAATCCAAGTCATACATTTCCATCGAGCGATCCAGCAAGTTATCAAATTACTTTGATTGCGATTTCTGCATTTGGATGTACTGATACTTCAAAAGTAAATATTGAAGTTCAAGATGCTTTAATTTACTACATACCAAATTCTTTTACTCCAGATGAAGATGAGCATAATCCCGTTTTTAAACCAATCTTCACATCAGGATTTGATCCAATGGATTATAAAATGGAAATATTTGACCGTTGGGGAGAATTAATTTTCGAAACCCATGATGTAGAGTATGGTTGGGATGGAACTTACAATGGAACAAATGGTCTTGTTAAAGAAGGTACTTATGTCTGGAAAATCGAATTCAAAACCACACGTTCGGATGAAAGGAAAAAAATTATCGGAAGTGTTACTTTGCTCAGGTAATTGGAAAAAAATAAAACTTAATGGGGGATGAAAATCCCCTTTTTTTATGCATTTAAATTTGGTATAAATATTTTATTCAGTCAATTTGTCATGAATCTAATATTTGGAACAATTTCTGTCAAAGGAAAAATGTAATTTTTATTAATAAGCTTAGGGATATTTAAACTATTTTTGAGCTTCTGAATTTTAAAGAATCATGATTGCAGGACTATTAAAAAAAATATTTGGAGATAAAACATCTCAAGACAGAAAAGAATATCAACCTATTATTGATCAATCAAATCAGTTTTTTGAGCAATTCAAAAATATCTCTGATGATGAGTTGAGAGCTAAAACATTTGGTTTTCAATCAAAAATTAAGGAAGCAACCAAAGAATTAGATGAGCAAATTATTGCTTTGAAAGAAAAAGCAAATGGTTCTGAAATTTCCGTTTTAGATAAAGAAGATCTTTTCGACGAAATTGATAAATTAACAAAAGATATCGATATTGTCATCGAAGATGTCTTAAAGGAAATTCTTCCAGAAGCTTTTGCAGTGGTAAAAGAAACTTCTCGTCGTTGGGCAGAAAATGGACAATTGTCAGTTACAGCTTTAGATTTTGATAAAAAATTAGCGACGCAAAAAGACGGAATTACAATCGATGGAGAAAAAGCAATTTGGCACAATGAATGGACTGCTGCTGGAACTCCAGTAAAATGGTCGATGGTTCATTATGATGTTCAATTAATGGGTGGAGCTGTTCTTCACCGTGGAAATATTGCTGAAATGCAAACTGGGGAGGGTAAAACATTAGTTGCAACTCTACCAGTTTATTTAAATGCACTTTCAGGAAAAGGAGTTCACTTGGTAACAGTGAATGATTATCTAGCAAAACGTGACTCTGAATGGATGGGTCCTTTGTATCAATTTCATGGTTTATCTGTTTCTTGTTTAGACAAAACCAGACCAAATTCACCTGAGAGAAAAGAAGCTTACTTAGCTGACATTACTTTTGGAACCAATAATGAATTTGGATTTGATTATTTGCGTGACAATATGTCAAGCAGTACAGAAGATCTTGTTCAACAAAAACATCACTTTGCAATTGTCGATGAGGTCGATTCAGTTTTAATTGATGATGCTAGAACGCCTTTGATTATCTCTGGACCAACGCCAAAAGGTGATGAGCATGAATTTCACGAGTTAAAGCCACGCATCGAAAAAGTAGTTGCTGCTCAAAAGGCTTATGTAACTCAATGTTTGGTAGAAGCGAAAAAACAATTGGCTGTAATCAACAGTCCAGGGGATGACAAAAAAGATTTAAAAACAGCTTTGGAAGAAGGTGGAATTGCTTTGTTGCGTGCGCACAGAGGTTTACCTAAAAATAAAGCTTTGATTAAATTTTTGTCTGAGCCGGGTATCAAAGCACATTTGCAAAAGACAGAAAATACGTACATGGCCGAACAAGGCAAGCACATGAAAAAAATTGATGCTGAATTGTTCTTTGTTATCGATGAAAAAAACAATACAATCGAATTAACTGAAAAGGGAATTGATCTTGTCTCTGGAAGTGAAGACAGAGATTTCTATATCATTCCTGATATCGGAGGTGAAATAGCTAAATTGTCTAAATCAAATATTGTTGGAGAAGAATTAGCAATTAGAAAAGATGCTTTGATTAGAGATTTTAGTATCAAATCTGAAAGAATTCATTCTATCAATCAATTGTTGAAAGCATACACACTTTTTGAGAAAGAAGTTGAGTATGTAATCATGGATGGAAAAATCAAAATTGTTGATGAACAAACGGGTCGTATCATGGAAGGCCGCCGATATTCAGACGGATTGCACCAAGCAATAGAAGCTAAAGAAGATGTAACAGTTGAAGCTGCGACTCAAACTTATGCTACTATTACACTTCAAAATTACTTTAGAATGTATCACAAATTATGTGGTATGACAGGTACTGCTGAAACTGAAGCAAAAGAGTTTTGGGACATTTATAAATTAGACGTTGTAGTTATTCCAACGAATCGTCCAATTTCAAGAAACGATGATAATGATATGGTTTTTAGATCAGCTCGAGAGAAATTTGCTGCTGTAATTGACGAGACTGAAAAATTAGTAAAAGCAGGAAGACCAGTTTTGGTTGGAACGACGACAGTAGAGATTTCCGAATTTTTGAGTCGAATGTTGAAAATGCGTGGAATTAATCACCAAGTATTGAATGCAAAATATCACCAAAAAGAAGCTGAAATTGTTGCTGAAGCTGGAAAAGCAGGTTCTGTAACTATTGCGACAAATATGGCTGGACGTGGAACCGATATTAAATTAGGTGAAGGCGTTAAAGAAGCTGGAGGATTGGCAATTATCGGTACAGAAAGACACGATTCACGTCGTGTTGACCGTCAGTTGAGAGGTCGTGCTGGTCGTCAAGGTGATCCAGGTTCTTCTCAGTTTTTTGTTTCCTTGGAAGATGATTTGATGCGTAAGTTTGGTTCTGAAAGAATCGCGAAAATCATGGACCGTTTAGGATTGAAAGAGGGGGAAGTGATTACGCATAGTATGGTTTCAAAATCAATTGAAAGAGCGCAGAAAAAAGTAGAAGAAAACAACTTCGGAATGCGTAAGAGATTATTGGAATATGATGATGTAATGAATGCGCAACGTAAGGCAATTTACAAAAAACGTCACAATGCATTGTTTGGTGATCGTCTTGGCTTGGACATCGCAAATATGTTTTATGATGTTGCGGAATCAATTGTTTTTGGCTTTCCACATGCGAATCAATATGAAGATTTCACATTAGAACTTTACAGGGTTTTAGGTATTGAATCTCCAGTTACCGAATCTGAATTTGCAACCACTGATAAGGCTGTGATTGCAGAAAAAGTTTATGACGCAGTTCAGGAGCATTACAACCATAAAAATTTAAGAATTTCAGAAAAAGCATTTCCGCAGGTGAAAATGGTTTATGAAACACCAGGAAATCAATTTAGAAATATCGTCTTCCCATTGTCTGATGGCAAGAAAGAGATGGAAATGGTTGTAAGTCTTGAAGAAGCATACAATTCTAATGGAAGCGCTTTACCAAAATCTTATGAGCGAAATATTACATTGGCCATGATTGACGATGAATGGAAAGAACATTTGCGTGAAATGGACGATTTAAGAACTTCTGTTCAACAAGCTGTGTACGAACAAAAAGATCCGCTTTTGATCTACAAATTGGAATCTTTTGAGTTGTTTAAAGCCATGTTAGGGAGATTGAATCTTCAAACTGTTGAAACGTTGGTGAAAATGGATATTCCTGCATTGCAAGAAGAAATAAAAAGCACCAATAAGCAGGTTACTACACAAAATAGTTATGAAAAAGCGCAGTTGGGTTCTGTGAGTACTTCTACTCAAACACCCAATTTTCAGGGAGCGGAAGGCTACCAAGAAGCGATTCAAAACTCGATTCGTGAACCAGAGAAAAAACAACCAGTGATTGCCGATCCAAAAATCAATCGCAACGAACCTTGTCCTTGTGGTAGCGGGAAGAAATACAAGCAATGTCACGGAAAATAATTTAAAAAATGTCCACTTCGGTGGACATTTTTTTTGCCTTTTCATTTTAAATGTTCATTCATCGAATTTGATTGTTTGAAATTTAACACTTATTGATTTAGTTAAATTATTGGTTTTTCACTACTTAAGTGTTTGTAATCTTGTTTTTTATATGTCATTTGTGTTTTGTGTTTTTTGCAATTAACATTTTTGTGTTCAAAAATGAAAGTTTGATTTATTCATTTGGAGGAACAAAGCACACTTTTGAAGGTATCTTTGTGTACATATTACTATAATTGCTGATGTAATGCGTTTGAATCGACTTTGGTTGATTTTAATGTTTAATTGTTGGTGATTATGGTTCTGATACAATTAAATATGATTATAAAATTACTTTTTAACATTTTACTTATCTTCTCTAGTTTTAATTTGAGTTCAATGGATTCTAGTCTTATCCGATACATGGATTTTGAAAATGAAACTGAGCTTGTAGTAGTTTTTGAAAATTATAATAGTAAGTTTCATGACGAAGTCATAAACCAAATAAATCAAATAAATGGCATAAAATCGAAAGGATATTGTGAATCCTTAAATTGTTTTTATTTTGAACTTGACTCAACAATTTTTAAAAACAGCAGGGAAGCTTTTCAGGTTTTAGAATCTAGAACGAAAAAGTTTGTACCAGTTTTTAAAGAAGGTACAACTTCAGCAATGGTTGTTGCAAATTGTCAACGAAATTAATTTTTATGCAGAAAAAATCTTTATTTATTTTACTCTTAAGCATTTTTGTTTTAGTAGCTTTCAACAATCAGTTTTTTGCTGCTAATTATACTTTTTCAAATAGATCACTTACCCTTTCAAATACGACAGGTTGTGCAATTTCATCCTATACTTTCAGTCAGAAAACTTTTGACAACAATAATGCAAAAATAAGCTCTGGTGTAACTGTAACAATTGTTTTTCCCGCTGGGGTTAATATTTCTACTGCAACTATGGCAGGAAGTACTTTTAAAGGTACTGCGATTAATGCTGGTTGGACAATTTCAGGACAAACGCTAACATTTACTACACCGACAAATGTCGGAAAAGACAAAACTTTTGCTATTGTAATTGCCAATATTACTAATGGAAACAATATCAATGCAAGCGCAACTGTTTCTGTTCCAAATCAATCAGGGGGAACAAATTCAGGATCTTATAATGTTGTTTCAACTCCCTGTCCTACAATTCCAACAAACAATGATTGTGGTGGTTCTGCAAGTTTAACACCAGCGGCAAGTGGCAGCAGTTCATGCACAACAACAAATGGAACTACATTCGGTGCAACTGCATCTTCACAAACTACATGCACTGGTATTGCCGATGATGATGTTTGGTATTCATTTGTTGCGAACAGTGTCAATCATCAAGTAACAGTTGATGGAGTAGCTAACTTCAATGCAGTTGTTCAAGTTTTTTCTGGCGCCTGTCCAAGTGGCATGACATCTTTGTCTTGCACAGATATCACAGGTGGAAATGGAATAGAAACAGTTAGTTTATCAGGATTAACAATAGGTAGTACTTATTATGTTCGAGTTTATCATAGTGGAACAGGACCAGGAGTTTCTGCAGCGAATTCATTTACAATTTGTGTGACAAGTTCAGCCTCATCTTGTAATATTGGTTCAGGCAATCTAACAGCAGGTTCTCTGCCATATACTTCTGGAGCTCAAACTACTTGTTCTTCTGGAAATGATATTACATCTTCTAATGTAGTTAATGCTTGTGGTTCAGGTAGTTATTACGGTGGTTTAGATAAAGTTGTACAATTTACACCTACGTCTTCTGGTACTATCAGTATTAATTTAACGTCATCTGGTTCTTGGGTAGGGATGATGTTGTATCAAGGTTGTCCAACCGCTGGAGGAACATGTGTTGCAAATGCGCAAAGTTCTGCGGGTAATCAATCTATTGGTTGTGTCCCAGTTGTAAACGGGTTGACCTATTATTTGGTTGTTGACTCTTATCCTTCTCCAAATTGTAATCCATTCGATGTTACTATTTCTGCACCATCTTCAACTTCTTTGACTGGAACTGTTTGTTCGAATGCAGTCGCAATGACTTTTCCATATACCGTAACGAATCAATCAACATTATGTTATGGTAATGATTACACGAATGCAAGTATTGGTTCACCAGCATCTTTATATGAAAGCGGTGAGGATAAAGTTTATTCGTTTACCACGACAGGACCTCAATGTTTGAATCTTATTTTGTCAAATGCATCCACGAATAACATCGGTTTTCAAGTTTATTCAGGTTGCCCTGGAGTAGCAGGAACAACTTGTATCGCAAATGGTGGTGGAGCAACAAGCGGCTCGCTAGCAGCTTCCTTTACTGTTCCTAGTGCAGGTACTTATTATTTAGTAATCGATACGTGGTCGACACCTTCGTTCGTTAATTTTAATATGATTGTAACCGCTACAGGTTCAGGACCAACGAATGATCTTCCTTGTAACGCAGAGTCTTTAATTTTAGGAACTTCCATTGGCGGAGAAAATAGCTGTTCGGGAAGTGCTAGTGAACCTGCAGCTCCAGGCTGTTGGTCGTCAGGAACAATAAACTCTGTTTGGTATACCGTTGTAGTTCCAGCATCTGGAAAAGTTAAAATTAGAACAACTCAGGGATCTTTGCTCAACACGCAAATTGCTGTTTATACAGGTACTTGTGGTTCACTCACTTTATTAGCGTGTAATGACAATGCAGCTTCGTGCGCCTCTTTTTCAACATTAAATTCGGAACTTTCTCTCACTGGTTTGACCGCAGGAAATACCATTTTTGTTAGAATAGATGGGAATTTGCAAGCTACTGGAACATTTTCAATTTTAGCGATTGATGGAAACAATTCGTTTCCATCAATTCCGGGACAAGATTGTGGAGATCCAAATCCAGTGTGTAATACAGTAATGTCAATTTCAAATCCAGGTTACAGTGGTTTCGGGAACTCATGTGATTTGCCAACGAGTTATTGTTTGGCTTCTGGTGAACGAAATATTGTTTGGTATAGAATACCAATTTCAACTGCTGGAACATTTGATTTTAATATTGTTCCGAATGATTTTAATTATGTCACAGAAAGCTGCACCGATTACGATTTCGCCATTTGGAAAATTGGAGAAACAGGAGGGACTTTAGGGACAGATTTTTATAATTGTACCCAAATTGCAGCTGGTTCTGCTCCTCCAGAAGCATGCAATTATTCTTTTTTAGGTGTTACAGGAATTGGAGCAGCTGGAAATCCTCCGTCCTCATTAGCAACTACAGTTTGTCCCACTTGTCCTGGTGGATATAATCCTACTTCAACTTTTTCAGGTTCTTATGAACCAACTTTGACTGTTGCAGTTGGTGATGTATATTTATTGGCAGTAAGTAATTTTACATCTAGTACATCCGGGTTCAGAATTAATTTTACAGGTACATCAGTAATCGATTTTGCCGCTTCTCTTTCAGTTGCTGGTGGAGTAACATGGAGTGGTGGTGATATTACAACGCCTACCCAATGGACAGATGTTGACAATTGGGGTGGATGTGCAACACCTATTTGTTCAAGAGATGCATTTGTTGCACCATTTACAAATCAGCCTATTTTATTGTCAGGTCAAACTTACACAACCAAAGATCTGATAATTCAAGCCGGAGCAACTTTGACATTGCAATCAAATTCGACTTTAGAAATTTGTGGAAATTTTACCAATTTTGGATCCATCAGTGCCGATCCTACATCAACGATTGTTTTCAAAGGAACAGGGACTCAGGCAATTTCAGGGAACTATACTTCTAGCAATAAATTAGGAAATTTAACGGTTAACAAAGTATCCGGGAATGTAGTCTTATACAACGATTTAGATTTGGGAGGAAGTTTTACCACAAGTTCAATTACAAGTATCTTTAATAGCAACGGCAAGCAGTTAACTATTAGTAAAGACTTTTCAAACTATAGTGGAAGTAACACTTTTACTGGTAGTGGAACAATTGGTAAATTAGAATTTAATGGTAGTGGGATTCAGAATTACGACCAAGGTTTAACTCAGTTAAATTTGAATGGTGTTATTTTAAGCAATTCAGCAGGAATTGGCTCTGGATTGACCTTATTATCCAATATGTTCATTAAAGCCAATACCGGTTATTTAACATTAAATCAAGGAACAATTACTACAAACAGTTTTGCGGTAAATGTTCTTAATACGGCTACAAGTTCAGTTTCAACAGGGTCTTCAATAAGTTTTGTTGATGGAAATTTAACTCGTTCACTTAATGCAACGGGTATTTACGAATGGCCGCTAGGAAATGTGTCAAATGGATATCAAAGAGCAACAACTTCTTTTGTTACTTCTACGATTGGTTCAATGACAGGACGATTTGATAATTGGCCAGGTGGTGCAGGTTATCCTCCAGTTTATGGAGGTTCCGATTGTAGTATTTTGTATGGATACGATGCTCAAGATAATGGATATTGGACTTTGACTGCAAATTCTGGGACTTCGACAAATTATGATTTGAGCCTCTATCCAAACGGTTCAACTAATGTCGCAGGAACTTCAAGTTGGACAATCATTAAAAAATCGAGCCTTGCTGCAGGATCTTGGGCGATGAATGGAACTTGTAGTTCATCTACTTCAAGTGTAGTTAATAGAACAGGTTTGTCAGGATTTTCTATTTTTGGAATCGCCCAATCAGTCACACCTTTGCCTATTGAATTGTTAGAATTTAAAGGTAGAAGCGAGGGACCAAGTAATTATTTAGAATGGACCACTGCTACAGAAATTAACAATGATTTCTTCACATTAGAGCGTTCAGCTGACGGATATGATTTTGAGCAATTTGCTATTGTTGATGGTGCTGGAAATAGTTCTATTCAAATACATTACGATAAATACGATTACAATCCGTTTATTGGAATTACTTACTATAGATTAAAGCAAACTGATTTCAACGGAATGTTTTCTTATTCAAACATTGTTGCATTGGCGAATGTATTGGATAAAGTTTCGATGGGAGGAATACATCCAAATCCAACATCAGGCAATATTTCGTTTGATTTTTTCAGTCCGAAAAACGGAACCTTACAAATCAGAATGATTGACAATGCAGGGAGAATAGTACTTGATGAGATTGAAAATATTGTACAAGATCAAACTAAAATTAATTTTTCAATCAGTCATTTTGCAAGGGGTGAATATACGATGGAGGTAATTTTTGAAAAAGGAGATTATTCCAATCAAATTAAAATCGTAAAAAATTGATTGAGGTTTTCTATTGATTTACAAATATGTTTTCACACTTTGACTACATTTGTATATGAATACTTTTTTCGATTCAGTTTCATTTATAGGTGCAGGAAATGTATCAACACATTTAGCTTTGGGTTTAAAAAAACAAGGAGTTAAAATTCATTCTATTACAAGTAAAAATAATCAATCAGCAAGAGTTTTAGCATCTATTATTGAATCTCAAGTAATAGAAGATGTAAAGTTCTTACCTGTCAATAGTTTAGTAATAATTTGCGTAAACGATGAATCTATTGCATCGGTGGTTGAAAAAATTCCATTGGCAAATCCAATCATTTATACATCTGGAAGTGTTGAGCTAAATTCGTTACCAAAAAGGGAAAATTTGGGCGTATTTTATCCTTTGCAAACATTTACGAAAGACAAAGATTTAAATTTGACAAATGTTCCTTTTTTAATCGAATCAAATAACAATTTATTTGGCGAAAAAATTTTTGATTTGGCATTAATGTTAAGTAATAAAGTATTTTATGCCGATTCTGATGAAAGAAAAAAACTGCATTTAGGTGCTGTTTTTGTCAATAATTTCACCAATCATTTAATTTACTTATCAAAGCAATATATTGATTCTCAAAAATTAAATTGGGAAATATTAAAACCCTTGCTTGAAGAGACTATTAATAAGCTTCAATATATGGATCCATTTGATGCTCAAACTGGACCCGCACGAAGAAATGATCAAAAAACGATAAACGACCATCTTCAACAATTAGATGGAAATAGCAGAGAAATTTATAATTCCATTTCTAAAAGTATTTTAGAGACTTACCAATAAAGAAACATGAAAAGCTACAAAGAAAAATTGCCTCAAATTACCACATTTATTTTTGACGTTGATGGCGTTTTGACCACAGGTGAAGTCATCTTGACTGATGGAAAAGTGATTCGAACAATGCATTCAAAAGATGGATATGCGATTCAATATGCCGTAAAAATGGGTTATCGAATTTTAATTATTACGGGTGGAAATTCTGTAGATGTGAAAGATCGATTAATTGGCTTGGGCATTGAGGAAGTGTTTTTGAGTTCTCATGACAAAGTCTCGGTTTACAAACAATGCAAAGCGAAATATGGATTTTCCGACGAGGAAGTTTTATACATGGGCGATGATATCCCTGATTACAAAGTGATGCAATTGGTTGGAGTATCGACATGTCCTCAAGATTCAGCTGTTGAAATAAAATCAATGTGTGATTATCAATCTCCGATTTTTGGAGGAAAAGGATGCGTCAGAGATGTGATTGAGCAAACACTTAGAAGTCAAGATAATTGGTTTACTGATAAAGCATTTGCATGGTAAATAGGTTTGTTTGGCGATAAAATTTCTCTTTATGTCTTTTTTACACTTTTTATTGCAAATATTTGAAACCTTTTTTTGATTTATCCCGTTGAAGTAGTTCGAGAACAATTATTTTTTACGCTACTGAGAAAGTGTTGAATACATTTAAATAAACAATTCATACACTTTAATCAAAAAATTGGTTTGTTTTTTACTTCCATTTGATTGTTAAATAGTAGCGTTCATCTAATAATTGCAATTTAATTGAATTATTAAACAAAGCGATAGAAATTTTATTCGCAAATTGCAGAAGAAAACAAATCAATATGGAAGATTTTATACTTGAATCGACAATACAGACTCCATCGATACATTTTTCTAAAAATACTGGAATCATGTCTATCAGTGGAAGAGCGATTCCAAATGACCCAGAAGAATTTTGGTCAGATTGTCTTGATTGGTTTGATAATTATTTGTCAATACCAAGTCAAATAACAGAGTTTAGAATTGATTTAGAATACTTTAATATTTCCTCATCGAAAAGAATACTATTTTTACTATATAAGTTAAATGAGTTGGTGGAAAAAGGATTGCAGGCAAAAGTAAATTGGTTTTATAAAGAAACTGATGAAGACATGCATGAAGTTGGCCAAGATTACGAATATATGGTAAAAGTTCCATTTGAATTTATTGCATACAGAGATATCGACTTATCGTTAGCATATTGATTTTAACATAAAATCCAAAAAAACCGTTTCCATTCGAAGCGGTTTTTTTGTTTATAGACTAAACTGATTTTATACACTTAATTTTATTAGAAGTAATTGTCATTGATTTTAATCTATTATTTTTGTAAAAAAAAGATTGTGAGAGTAATCGCTGAAATACCACACGAAAGATACAAAATTCAGATTTTCAATTACAATAGTAAATACATTGTAAAAGTTGAATTAGGTCAATTTGAACAAGTTTTTAAAATTGGAGAATTGGACGTAAATGGAATTGAAGAAATTCAATCTATGGTAACAGATGAATTATTGGAAAATTGCCTTCAACGATTTATAAGTATGAGGGCAGATTGGGAGAATTCATTTTCTTTAAAAAATAAAAACATTTAAATTCTGAGTATGAAATTGATTAAGTCATTTGTAATTTTTGCCACGGTTAGTACACTTATTTTTGCATGTGGTGAAGATAAAAAGAAGGAAGAAAACACTACGCCAAACGTTCCTACAATTAGAACAAATGGACTTAAGATTGCGTTTTATAATCAAGACAGTTTGACCAAACATTTCAATTATTATGTTGAAATGGATTCGTTGATGAAATCAAAGCAATTGCGTTTTCAAGCTGAATTGCAAAAGAGAGAAAAAACGTTGCAGAACTATGTTTTATCTAATGAAGAAAAAGCAAAATCTGGAGCGCTTTCAGGTTTTGAAATCCAATCAATCCAGGAAGAAGCACAAAGAAGACAACAAGCTTTGATGCAATATCAGGAAACTGAAGGAATGAAATTAGAAAAAGAAACTGGTGAATTACTAAGTGTAATCAGTAAAAAAATAGAATTGGCTGGAAAGAAATATTCTGAAAAGCATGGAATTGATATTTTGATGATGCATGGTGCGGCTGGTCAATTTATTTATGTTAGTCCTACAATGGATGTTACAACTGAGTTTATTGCCTATTTGAATCAAAATCAAAAGGAAATCGAAGCCGACATGGGGAAAACTAAAAAGTAAGATGTTTACAGCCCAACAAAAGTTAAACGAAAATGTAGCTGAATACATTTTGTATATGTATCAGATAGAAGACGTTATTCGTGCATATAATTTTGATTTAAATAAAATTTTAAATGAATACGTAAGTGTTCAATTGCCAGATCAGTCTTTTTTAGCCCAATATAAAACTTGGTATCAACAATTGATTATGCAAATGCAATCTCAAAAGATTGAGAAGTCTGGTCATTTATATTTGATTCAAGAGGTACTTATTGAACTATCATACTTGCACAACACCTTGCTCAATATGTCTGATGATGTCCGATATAAAGAATTATACGAAGCTGCAGTACCTCATATTGAAGAGTTTAAGCAAAAGTCGAATTTGAAAGACAAAAATCACATTGAAATCATTTTTCATGCGCTTTATATGAAGTTACTTTTACGTCTTCAAAAGAAAGATATTAGTGCTGAAACAGAAGAAGCTTTTGATTCAATGAGAATTTTAGCAGCTTATTTAAGTAGGGCTTATCACCAAATGAAAAATGGGACATTGAATTTTTTCAATAACTGATTTTTGATTTCATTGAAGTTGTTGTTTATTCGATAAAGTGCTATAAATATTCGCTGAAAAATACTATTTATACATTTCTTCCGAGGAGTTTTGTTCTCAAATTTATCTCAAGCTAAATCTTAGTTTTTAAAATAGTATATTTAACACTTGATATTTATACTATGCTCAAGATAAATAATTTATTTGCTATTTCTAAGCTTAGCAAGTTCACTTGTTTTTTTGTTTTGATATTATTTTTTTCGAATAATTTCTTTTCACAATCAACTTCTGTCACATTTAACTATACAGGTAGTGCTCAATCTTGGACAGTACCTCCATGTGTAACAAGTATTTCTGTAGTTGCGGCCGGTGCTGAAGGAGGTGGAGCAAACGGAGGAAATGGTGCAGTAGTATCTGCGACTATTGCTGTGACTCCTGGCCAAGTGCTTCAATTGACAGTTGGTGGTTCAGGAAATTGCCCAGGTGCTGGATTTAATGGAGGAGGAAATGGTGCAAACGCCAATTCAACTGCTAATAGTTCATGTGGTGGTGGTGGTGCAACTGATTTACGGTTTTCTCCATTCGGAACAGCAAATAGAGTTTTGGTTGCCTCCGGTGGAGGTGGAATGGGTGGCGGAACTTCTGATGCTATCGGTGCTGCTGGTGGATGTGCTACATCTGCTGCAGGTGTTTCGCCTTTTGGTGTTGGTGGCGGCGGCGCTAGTCAATCAGCTGGAGGGAATGGCGGGCCACCGTGGATATCAAGTGGAAATTCAGGAACAGCAGGTTCTTTGGGGCAGGGAGGAAATGGCGCTTCAGATCCGTGCTATAACGTTGCACCAGGAGGTGGCGGTGGTGGCGGTTTTTATGGCGGCGGCGGCGGCGGTTCTGATTGCTTTGCAAGTTCTCCATATGGAGGTGGTAGTGGAGGCGGAGGTTCTAGTTTTACTCCCGCAGGAGGTGGTTGTACGACTGGTTCAAATAATGGTCCTGGTTATATAACAATTACCTACACAACATCTTCTGTTACATCAACACCTACAAATACAGGTCCTTTTTGTGTCGGTTCAACGATACAATTAAATGGTGCTGGTGGAGGAACATATTCGTGGACGGGACCAAATGGTTTTGTTTCGAATCTTCAAAACCCAACAATTCCGAATGCTACTGCAGCAAATGCAGGAGTTTATACTTTGGTGACAACTGTAGGTGGTTGTACTGCAACTTCAACAACAACTGTGATGGTTAATCCTGGTGGAACGCCGACTTTTACAGCTATTCCCGCGATTTGTTCAGGTGGAACTTTTACTCTGCCAACTACCTCGTTGGAAGGAATTACCGGAACTTGGTCTCCTGCGGTAAATACGACAGCTACAACAACTTATACATTCACACCAAATGCAGGACAATGCGCTAATTCAACCACACTTACTGTCAATGTTGGTGCAGGATTAGATTTCGTAAATGTTCAATACCCTGAATCAGCTACTATTTGTGAAGGAAATTCAGTGGCTATTTTTGGACAAGTTTATGAAGCTGGTTTAACAGAACCAAATTCTCAAGCTGCTGGAATTGTTGCTGAATATGGTGTATATACTTCAAATACTGATCCTTCTACTTGGCCTGCCTCAGCATGGTCAGCTGGGACGTACAATCCAGTTTCATTATTGAATCCCAATAACGATGAGTATATGGGAACTGTTTCTGGTTTGACTGCAGGAACTTATTATTATGCATATAGATTTAGTTTGAACGGTTGTTCTTTTCAATACGGAGGATATAGTGCTGCTGGTGGTGGTTTTTGGGGTGGAGCAAATGTTAATGGAGTGATAACTGTTACTCCTAATTCAGTTCCAACCTTTACCCAGATTCCTCCAATTTGTTTTGGCTCAGCATTATCTCCTTTACCGAATATTTCTTTAGAAGGAATTACAGGAGCTTGGAGTCCTGCGCTCAATAATACATCCACAACGACTTATACTTTCACGCCTGATGCAGGACAATGTGCTGCGAATACAACGATGACGATTACAGTAAATCCCGCTC